>JANWWC010000010.1 GCA_025056215.1 Cytophagales bacterium
AATCAGCATCAAACATGAACTTAGCTGCGATGACGTGAACGTGGCTCGGGAATATATTCCACGGATGGGCGTCGTTGCGTTGTCTGGGGATAGAGTGCCATGATTTCATAAATTATTTGTGGCATGTCGGTATTAACTAACTGACCAGCTGCTAGGACCAAGCCGTTGGGAGTATGAATAATTAGATCAATCGGCACATTGTCATCAGTCATTTTGATGGTACGCAAAACAGCCTCAGAATCATCAATGTCAATGTAACAAACAATCGGAAATCTCAGAAAACTCATTGTCTCCTGGCGATGGATAAGGTCGATAATGCGGCTGTTTCTTTCTCCCTCTATTCGCCATACAGATCTGCAAGACCGAAATGGCTAGATAGACCGAAAGTAATAAAAAAGATGACGCAAAACAGAGAAGGCAAGATAAAGAAAATTATAGTTGATTATATCGGCTGAGATAAGCGGAAGTGTACGAGTAGTATTAGGTGCTTGATAAAAGGTTATGTAATAAAAAAGCAGAAGTAGAGATAAAGCTGAGGTGATAGGCAAATCGATTTCCTTTAGGCGAATGCCAAAATTTTCGAGTCTTTTTCAGAGAGTTATTTTTTAGGCAAGGCTAAGCCCTGTATGTTAGAATCTTAGCAAACAACTGCGGGAGGTATGAAATGAAGTCTGATAATGTAAAAGAAGCTTTTGAAATCCTAATTGAAGAATTAGAAACCTGTTCTAAAGATGCTTTACAGAAGGGCATGAAGTTAATCGAAGTATGTAAACTCGAAGAGAGAACGTGGCAAGCAAAAATTGTACTGCAGATAATACTGCAGATAATGGAACTTAAAAGCGAAATAGAGGCTAAGTTAGAGGAATGGAAGAAAATTCGAGAACTTGAAGAGAGTGTTATCTCGGGACTTTCTTCTAAGTTTTCTGAGTCTGAGGTCAAGAAAGCGATGATTTTAGAGGAAAAGGTAGCAGGATCGTCTCCATGCCTTGTTTCAAAACCTATAGGTTTTTCCATTGGTCGCCATCGACGCCAAGTAGTTGATCGCACTCTCGAAAAAGAATTTAGAATTCCTATCTTGCGCGCTTTGGTAAAACTAGGTGGGAGCGCAAAAACCTCTAATGTTCTAAATGAGGTTTACGAGGAGGTAAAACATAAGCTGAAAACTGCTGATTTTGAAGAGCTACCGTCGGGTGGAAAAAAGATAAGATGGCGGAATGCTGCATGCTGGGAAAGAAAAAGTATGGTAGAAGAAGGATTGCTAGAGAGGTACTCTCCTAGAGGAATTTGGACCATTACAGAAAAAGGAAGAAAGTTTTTGGAGGAGAATGAAAATCTATAGGAAGAACTCATTCTGAACCTTTAAATATGAGTTTTTAGGTTTGCTAATTCTCAGAAATCGCGGGGTATTTTTGGTAATTTTATTTTGCATATTTAAGGTTTTCACGGTCCACCGTTTCATAGGATGAATGGCTATAAAAACGCTTAA
>JANWWC010000011.1 GCA_025056215.1 Cytophagales bacterium
AGCTATCTGAAGTTGAATACCGAAAACTGAGCTCATCAAAACAAGAAGTGGAACTGCTAAAACTAGAACGTTTCCCAAGCTTGTAGAATGATTCGTTGCAGCTATGATAGTTTTTATCGCATCAAACAAAAATGTAGGAAATGAGCGTTAAAATGGCACTGCGAGAGATAAGCCGAAAGAAGCCCAATCTGAAGAACAGAATAGAAGAAATATATAGAACAATCTGTGATGAAAATAGCCCTTGAGAACCCTGCTTGGGGTCAGTTTCGCGTAAACGAGTTGAAAAAAAAAGGATCTTTACTTGGCTCATGGATTGCAACGCGCATGGCTACGGCACGACGTAGCGACCTTTGTCAAGCATCTCGAAGCGGTGGAAGCAAAAGGGGTTTAAGAAGGATGCCTTACCGAAGCGCACTCATAGCCCTGGAGCGCAAGAAAGAAAAACGAAATGCATAAGGAGAAATTAGAAACTGAGCACCCTGGCTTATCTGGGTCTCAAGACTCCTAAATTTATGCGAGTGATATCAAAGGCGTGAAAAGAATTTATCAGCAAATCTTCATAGGCACTTACACTGAAGCGGCTTTTGGTAAAAATGTTCTTACTGCTGCCGACTTGGTCAACGAGAAAGTGTGCCTTTCTTTCAAGTCCATGATGTGCCCTTTCTGTGCATATTGCGAATGCTGTGGTAGAGCCTAAATCATGCATGCGAACTGCGGAAGGGATGGAGCATTCCAGGACAAAAGCTCGAAGGCTTCAAGGCAGTATTGATGAACGGATTCCAAATGACCTATTCAGCAAGAATTATGCAGTTATTTTTGCAGGATGATGTGTACTTTTCAGTAGAGGAGTTACAGGGAGATTTAGATGAAGGGATAACGTTTTACAACGAAGAAAGGACGCAGAGTAGGAAATATTGCGATGGCAAAACTTTCTATGCAAAGCTTTCTTTATCTTTGGCAAGAGATAAATTTTAGGCGAAAAAT
>JANWWC010000012.1:0-308 GCA_025056215.1 Cytophagales bacterium
GAACCAGAAACGGGAAGAAGATTCAATCATCAGAAATTAGAGAAATCTTCAAATTCCTACAGCAAAAATGAGGTGAGAATCATTCAAGGAAAAAAAGTTACTACTAATTTAGGCTGGATATGGACGCAAGAAACCTTTGATGAAAGATTAGCAAAAAATCCATATTTGATTTATTGGACTGAAGGTGGCAAGCCAAGATATAAGGTGTATGCCGATGAATATGAAGGTCGCAAAGTCAGCAATCTTTGGAACGATATACCTGCTCTTTCATCAAACTCATCTGAACGTGTTGAATATGCCACTCAAAA
>JANWWC010000012.1:318-907 GCA_025056215.1 Cytophagales bacterium
ATCAAGGCGAGTTCGAATGAAGGGGATTTGGTGTTGGATTGTTTTTGCGGGAGCGGGACGACGGCGGCGGTGGCGGAGAAATTGGGACGGCGGTGGATTGCGTGCGATTTGGGGCGGTTTGCGATTCACACGACGCGCAAGCGGCTCTTGGGCATTCCAAACGTCAAGCCGTTTGTGGTTCAGAATTTGGGCAAGTATGAGCGTCAGGCGTGGGCGCGGGCGGAGTTTGAGAATCTCGAGGGGCGATTGGCGCAGGAGAAGGCGTATCGGAAGTTTATTCTCGATCTCTATCACGCCAACAGCCTTGAAGGGTATCTGTGGCTACACGGGGCGAAGGCGGGGCGGCTGGTGCATGTGGGGTCGGTCGAAGCGCCCGTAACGGTGGAAGATGTGCGGCAAACGGTTTTGGAATTTTGGAAACTTGTGGGCAAAGAGAAAGCCGCCCAAACGACTGGGATTGACTTTTTGGGGTGGGAATTTGCCTTCGATGTCAATGAAACCGCCAAGCAATTTGCCGAGCAGAATAAGGTGCAGGTGAAGTTCAAGAAAATTCCGCGCGAGGTGTTGGAGAAAAAGGCGGTGGAGCAAG
>JANWWC010000013.1:0-320 GCA_025056215.1 Cytophagales bacterium
GAGCTGTTTTTTTATAATTTGAACTTTAAACTTTCGTTGCTGTTGTTCGTATCTCATAAACGAGTGTATTTTTGCATTTCTGCTAGCAGCTAACGACTTATTATCAAAACGGTAAAATATCCAATCGCCCTTACTTATATGCTTGCAGACACGTAATATTGCCACGAAGATATGCGTGAGTTTACATTTAGGTAATTGTGCAATATCTGAAGGAGCGACACTAAATCAAAAAACCTCGTAACTTTGCAAAAACCAAACTCCAAAAAATGCAAATTAGCGCCACTATAACAGGACTGCAATACCAAATTTTTCTTGCCATA
>JANWWC010000013.1:330-786 GCA_025056215.1 Cytophagales bacterium
TAATTAAAAGCAAAGATTTTGATATTAATACCTGCCCAACTTCCTGTATTTATTCTGATGAAAGACTAAATTTTGCTATTTCAAAATGGGTTTCTCCTAAACGTACAAGGTCATATCCCTACGAAAGAGTGTATAACACCTTGGCGAATGGCAAAAGAATAACGGTTGTTCCTGCAGTAAAAGACGAAGGCTTAGATGGCAACAGAGATTTTATTCAGTGGGATACGGTTTCTATGATGTCTTTGCTTGATGTATATGTGATTTTGGCGTACTACAGCGATGCAGAAAAAAACGAAAACTATGAAAACAAAATTACTAATCAGAAGTTTGATAATCAGTACGTTTTGGGTAAAATTAAGGAAATCTCAGCCTACCATAGTTCGGCTTTACATTGGAACCTGCAAGAACTAAGCGATAACCTTTCGGACATTATAGCTAAAGTAAAAAACAGTTATG
>JANWWC010000014.1 GCA_025056215.1 Cytophagales bacterium
ATCCACTACCCCCAATATGGCTACGCGAACCTTTGAGTTCAATTATATCATCATCTTTGAAAATGTACAGTGGTCGTCTGGCTCCTGCAAAATATAACTCAAATTGTTCTTCATTCACAATATCAATTCGGCAAAGGCACACGTCCATACCATCGTTATTTCCCGTTTCCCTCTGACGTAACGAAGTAATTATTCCTTCATTGAGAGCATTGAGAATGTGAGCAGGGTCAAGAATTTTATTTTCATTGATAATTTTGTTGAGCAAAGTATTTCCAATCATACTCATAAAAGCACCAGGAACACCGTGTCCTGTACAATCCACAGCGGCAAAGAAAAGATGATTATCTATTTTTGAAAACCAATAAAAATCTCCCGAAACTACATCTTTGGGCAAGTAAATTAGGAAAAAATCTTGCACATAATTTCTAATAACTTCTTCAGCAGGCAAGATAGCTCTTTGTATTTGACTAGCATACTGGATACTTTGGCTCATGTGTGCATTAAGTTCGGTAAGTTCTTTATTTTTCATCTCAATAAAATCTCTTTGAGCCATAATTTCTTCTCTTTGTTGTTGGAGTTCTTCGTTTTGGGCAAGAATTTCCTCTTGTTTTTGTTGTAGTTCTTTGGTTCTTTC
>JANWWC010000015.1 GCA_025056215.1 Cytophagales bacterium
TGTTAGGGCAAATGTACTTTGAAAAACAAACCATTCAGTATACTGGACTGCCTAAGAATTATTCCTACATTAGTTCAGGGCTGGGTGCTGAAAGTCCTTCTTCGCTGCTAATTGTGCCCTTAAAAGTCAGCGACAAAATAGTAGGCATGATTGAACTGGCTGCTTTTCATACCTTCCCACCCTATCAAGTAGAATTTATAGAAAAGCTAAGCGAAAATATTGCCCCTGTCATTTCCAATGCCCAAGTAACGCGGCGTACTCAGCGCTTGCTAGAATTTTCTCAACAGCAAACCGAACAGTTGCGCACCGCTGAAGAAGAAATGCGCCAAAACATGGAAGAACTGCAGGCAACTCAATAAGAAATGCGCCGCAAAGAAGCTGAAATTAATGCCCTCTTATCAGCTATCAACTTTTCGCTTTGCATGGCTGAAATCCTCCCTGAAGGAATTATTATTTCCGTCAATCCATATTTTGCCAATTTGCTGGGCTATTCTCAGGAAGAGCTCAAGGGTGCTAAATTGCAACACTTGCTTATCGAACACCCTCAAGCCCAGTCCTTTACAAGGATGTGGGACCAAGTAAACGATGGACTTTCTCAATCAGGCAACTTGCTCTTTGAAGCCAAA
>JANWWC010000016.1 GCA_025056215.1 Cytophagales bacterium
TCGGTGAAAGTTGCGTTGGGTTGTGTGCTTACAAGTACCGACTGCGATTTGAGAAAATGTACTTTTTCAGGAAATTGCTGGGCTATTTTATGCATTAAAAATTCATCATCTCCCGAAGGAATATGCTCCGAACCGCTAAAACCACCTACTTGCTCAAAAACATTCTTTTGGTAGGCAATATTTGCACCATTGCACATAGTGGGCTTGTGCAATGCAATGCACACTGCACCTGTACCTATGAGGCTGGCAAGTTCTACGGCTTGCCATTGCGAAAAAAAATGTTGATTGGTTTCAAATCTTATGGGCATACTCACAAAATAAGCCCCGCTTTGTTGAAAATAGTCTAAAATGGTACTTAGCCAAGCAGTCGGCAGTCGGCAGTCGGCATCGGTGCATACTATCCATTTACCTTCTGCTTTGCTAATAGCTTGCGTAATACCTCTTTTCTTGGGTGAAAGAATATGTAAAAATTCCTTATTGCTCAAAATTCGGCTATTGGGCAAAGTACTTTGAGCCTTTTTCACTATTTC
>JANWWC010000017.1 GCA_025056215.1 Cytophagales bacterium
TTAAGGGAGAGCTAGGAGATTTGACGATTGAGGTTATTATAGATGCAAATGCTAAGACCCTTACTGTGAGAGATAGAGGAATAGGAATGACGGGTGAAGAAGTAGAAAAATATATTAACCAGATAGCTTTTTCTAGTGCCGAAGAATTTCTTGCTAAATATAAGGACTCTCCCAATCAGATTATTGGACATTTTGGGTTAGGGTTTTATTCTGCTTTTATGGTAGCTCAAAAAGTAGAGATTTATACTTTGTCTTATCAAGAAGGGGCTTCTGCTGTAAGATGGAGCTGTGAGGGCAATACAGAATTTGAATTAGAAGAAACTATAAAGGCGGATAGAGGAACTGATGTTGTCCTCTATATAAGTTCTGAGCATGAGGAATTTCTTAAAAATTATCGTATAGAAGAAATTCTTAAAAAATATTGCCGCTTTTTACCTATAGAAATAAAGTTTGATGGTAAAATTATTAATGATACTAACCCTCTTTGGCGGCGTCCTCCTACTGAAATAACCGAGAATGAATAT
>JANWWC010000001.1 GCA_025056215.1 Cytophagales bacterium
TATGAATGCGGGCGGTAGTTGGGAGGGAGAAAAATGGCTTCTTCCGAAGCGCAAAAAAGAAGGACCCAAGAAATACAAGATTGTAGATAAACTTGGAAGAAAATTCAAAAAACGAACTGGTTATTTGAAGGGATACAGCTCGCGAGATGTGAGTAGAGCGACATTGGTGGGGCGGGGTGTTTTGTTGCGGAGCATTCGCTATGTAATACAAGGCGACAGAATAATACAAAATACGCAAAAAGACACAATGAAGGATTAGACGGTATGCCGAAACGGCAATTCATGGGCATGAAAAAAAGTTCGGAGAAAAAAATTGAAAAAATTATCAAGGAAAATTTGAAAAGTCTATAGAATAGAAGTATCATTACATGCGGACATACCCGCTCTGCCCTGGAATGCGATACCAATAAGACCTCCCCCATAGGGCACCTACTTCAAAAGTTTTTTAGAAATTTGTAATTGTATTGTATATTTGCATTGTACTTCAGTACGTCAGGCTGCAATGGTCGTCTGGATGACGAGAAACTGTTGCAGCCTATTCTTTTAATACCTTAACTTTTTCTATTCAGTAAGCCTTTTGATGTTCAAAGTCTTGACTTTTTAGTAGAAGTACTTTTCCGTTTTGAGTTACTACAATTATCAAATCAATAGCGGCGTTATCTTTCTCTATGTATTTTCATACTCTTCAAAGCCATTGTAAAGGCTTTCAAAAGCGCATTATTTACAGATACAAGGTTAGAATAGGAAAACCTATGCAGCAAATATTTGAAAGTTTGTCTATGGCAGGCCAGGGCAATTAATATATTTTCTTAGCAATAGCAATGATTGAAAGAAAAGCTGTAATAGTGGATTAGGCGACAGATTTTCAGTACGCTAACCCTTAGACCAATACCTATCAGGCGAGAGTTGTCAATAGAGCATTATCCCGAAAGCAAATCAATACATAACAAAGTATTTTTTGAACATAAAATAACAAATTATCAAGCTGTTTTCGATACCCAGAATATTTACTTAAATATGCAAATGGATACGAGCTCGTAAGACGCTCAGAAAATCCGCAAGAAACTAGTTTTAAAAAAGGTTCTCAAATCTAAACCGATCGTTGAAAATGGGTTAGCCTTTACGACGTTCTTATTGATCAATACAAAATAAATGCTTATTTGATTTGATCGCTGACAATTGGGAGTATCAGTAGCAAAACTTTTGGAAAGAAAGGGCCAATCTAATTTAAACTTAAAGAGTTATTTACAACTAAATTTAAGACACGATGCTCGAGCCACTTATGTTCAGTAAAAAATGAATAGTAATAATTGAATTTGTTGAGATTATGGATTTAAGATAAAAATAAAAAAACTTTCAGAGAAAATTCCCTGAAAGTTTCGGATGTTTAACTTCTGATATTAATTCATAAGTTATTTCACAAGCAACTTGCTAACTTTCGTTTCTCCTCTTTCCGTGATGATTCTTATGAGGTATATTCCTGGTGCATTGACTTGCACCGCAGTTCCTTTTCCTACGATTGCACCGTTTGCATTGTAAACCAGAACTTCAGCAGGAACAGCTACCTCTGTGTAAATAGTTTTATCGATAGAGTAGCTTACTGCCAATGTACTTATACCATCTTCTGCAGGAATTGATGTAAGCGTTTGAACGATAAGGGTAGCGCTGTCAGATGTAACGCTTCCGCAGAAGTTAGAAACTACAACAACATACTTTTTGCCATTATCAGTTGCAAAAGAAGTAGGAGGAGTAGTATAAGAGTTACTATTGGTTCCTACGTTTATATTGCCTTGTTTCCACTGATAAGATAAAAAGTTACCCGTTGCGGTTACGGTAAATGTAGCAGTAGCAGGTTGCGTAACGGTCTGGTTAGTAGGTTGTACTGTAATTACGGGAGTAGTAGCAGAAGCGACTGCATTACCTGCAAAAGTACCTGAGAGCGTTCCGCCACATGAGCGCACCACACCATTGTTTTTGATAGAGTCTACTGCACTTACGATTCCACTTGCATGCACAAATAGAGTATCGTTTACAATTATTTTGTATGCGCTAAGGTTTCCATGTACGTTAGTTTGGTACTTTCCATTAATGAAGGCATTTGTAGAAGTGTTAGGAACTCCGTTGCTCCAGCTAGTTCCGTTCCATATAGAGGAAGCAGGATTGACTGTCAAAGTAGCACTATCTGATAAGACACTGCCGCAGAAGTTAGATACTATGACAGCATATTTTTTGCCGCTGTTTGCAAGCGTTGTGGGCGGTGTAGTGTAAGAGGAAGCATTTGTTCCTACATTAGTAAGTCCTTGTTTCCACTGATAGTTTAAAAAGCCACCAGAAGCTACTACGTTGAATGTAGCCGAACTATTAGCTACAACTGTTTGATTAGCAGGTTGAGTAGTGATGCTAGGAGCAGATGCTACTTGAGGCGCATTACCTTTTAGAGGTCCGTTAATAGTGCCTCCACAAGAGCGGATTACTCCGTTGTTATGAACGCTATCAGTAACGGTAATATTTCCACTTGAGTGGATGAATAGCGTATCGCCTGCATCTACTACGACGCGCGCTGTTGAAATATTGCCATGAAGTTGAGTGTTGTAATTAGCCTCGATAACAGCTTCCATACCTGCTGCTGGAGTACCATTATTCCACGCAGTACCATTCCACTTAGTAGTAGGGAGACATGCAGAAGAGGCCATCGCATCTCCTGTAATAGACCATCCTTTCCCTGTAATAAGAGTATTCCTTGAAGCTGCAGCGCTAGGGCTGTACTTCAAACCTGTTGCTCCTAGTGTGCGACCGTTAGGAGTGCTCATATTGCTTGCCCATCCTGAAAGCGTAGCAGAGTATTGAATGCAATCCATACCGCTTTTTCTGAGCATGTTAGTTAAGTTTACAGCGGTGTTGAACGTCCAACTACCCAACGGTTGGTTGAAGAATGCGGCGCTATCAAACATATGGCTCATATCTGTTACATTGCTCACATTCCAAGTGTTCAAAGGTTGGTTAAAAGAAGTAGCGCCGGCAAACATATAGCTCATGTTTGTAACGCTGCTTACTCCCCAAGAATTAAGAGGTTGATTGAAGGATTTGGCATTTCGGAACATATACGCCATATCTGTCACATTGCTAACATTCCAGTTATTTATAGGTTGATTGAAAGAAATAGCACTATCAAACATAAAACTCATAGAAATAACGCTACTCGTATTCCAACTATTTAGAGGCTGATTGAAAGATGTAGCTCTTTGAAACATGCCTATTGTACTTGAAACATTGTTCAAATTCCATGTATTAAGAGGTTGATTGAAAGAAGTAGCTCCTGCAAACATATAACTCATATCTATCGCGTTGCTCGTGTTCCAGTTACTGAGAGGTTGGTTAAAAGAAGTAGCACCCGAAAACATACCACCAAAGGTAAATACGTTGCTTACGTTCCAGCTATTGATGTTCTGATTGAAAGATTTAGCATCTCGGAACATATTAGCCATTGATTGAACGTTGCTTGTATTCCAATTTAGAGGCTGATTAAAAGCAACAGCGCTATCAAACATAGCACTTAAATCAAAAGCGTTTATATTCCAATTTCCAATGGGTTGATTAAAAGATGTTGCCTTTTGAAACATACCTGAAAAGCTCGTAACATTACTTACATTCCAGTTGTTAAGTGGCTGATTAAAAGAAGATGCATCAGAAAACATTCCCATCATGTTGGTTACATTGCTTACATTCCAATTGTTAATGTTTTGGTTAAAAGACTTCGCACCAGCAAACATAAATGTCATCATAGTTACATTGTTTACATTCCAGTTGTTGAGTGGCTGGTTAAATGCTGTTGCACCGTTAAACATTGCCACCATGTTTGTTACGTTGCTTACGTTCCAGTTGTTGAGTGGCTGGTTAAACGATGTAGCGTTTCTAAACATGTTTGCCATCATTTGCACGTTGCTCACATTCCAGTTGTTAATATTTTGGTTAAACGAGGTAGCTCCTGCAAACATTCCCATCATGTTGGTTACATTGCTTACGTTCCAGTTGTTAAGCGGCTGGTTAAACGAAGTAGCATTGAAAAATAACATACTCATATTTTGCACGTTGCTTACGTTCCAGTGATTAATAGACTGATTGAAAGAGGAAGCTCCATAGAACATGCTAAACATACTTGTTACATTCGAGAGATTAGGAGCATCTGTAGCTGAAATTTTCAAATTTGTACAACCCCAAAAGGCATTTTCCATGCTGCTCCATTGTACGTTACCCCACTGCGTTACATCGATAAGTTTAGTAGCATCTAGGTTTGGAAATAAGTCATTGTTAGCAAATCTTCTCAAATTAGCAGGTTCTATGCTAAGAGTTAAAGTATCGTTAGCACCAGTGGTAACAAATATTGTGACTATTCCCAGCGGGTTTTGATTAAAACTTCCACTTCCGCTGTTTCCTGATGAAGTAGACCACGTGTAGTTCACTGGGCCTGTAGTAAGCGCATAAAAATTAAATTTAAGCGTTGGGTTAGCAAAATACCACTTGGTAATGAAATGACCTGGCTGTGCATTTACCTCCCATAAATACAACAGCATGCATGCAATAGATAATACGTATTTCATTTTTCAAAAGTAAATTTAGTTCAAGCCTCTTAAATTTATAAGAAAATATGATGATTAAAAAAAAAAACGTAATGATTCTTTTTAAGATTCTTAGGAAATTTGAATAAGAAAAAATTAATGTTTGGTTTTGAATATTTTTTATTGAAAAAGTACAAAAATCAATTTAAATATAATACCTTTATGAAAAATACTTTTCTCAATACACTTTCTCCTGAATGGAAACAAAAAGCCGCTGATGCTTTTTTAAATGTTCTTCAAATAATGGAAGATTTGCGCGCAAAATGTCCTTGGGATAAAAAGCAAACTATTCACTCGTTGAGGCATCTTACCATTGAAGAAACTTATGAACTAAGCGAAGCTATCATCGCAAACGATTACTCAGAAATAAAGAAAGAAATAGGTGATATTTTTTTACATCTTGTTTTTTATTCTAAAATAGCTTCTGAAATGGGTGCGTTTGATATTATAGATGTTTTAGAAGCTCTCTCCGAAAAGTTGATTCGCCGTCATCCGCATATTTATGCAAATACTAAGGCTGACGATGAAGAAACTGTTAAGCGAAATTGGGAACAAATCAAATTATCAGAAAAAGAAAATCAGTCTCATCAAGAAAAAACTATATTGGGAGGAGTTCCTAAGTCATTACCTGCCATGGTAAAAGCTTATCGCATTCAAGAAAAGGCGCGCGGAGCAGGTTTTGACTGGGAAAAAAAAGAACAAGTTTGGCAAAAAGTTGAAGAAGAGCTTGCTGAATTTAAAAAAGAATTCGATTCAGAAAATGCTCAATCTGTCAATCTACAAAAAGCAGAAGCCGAATTTGGCGATTTATTGTTTTCTCTTATTAATTATGCGCGTTTTTTAGGAATCAATCCCGAAGATGCTTTGGAAAAAACAAATCAAAAATTTATTCGAAGGTTCAATTTTTTAGAAACTCAAGTGCGACGCGAAGGTAAAAGTCTTCAACAAATGACACTTGATGAGATGGATACGTATTGGAATCAAGCTAAACGAATGGAAATCCAACAAAATCAAGAATCATAGATGAGTCTAAAACATAAGCATTTCTTCTCATTTAAACCGAACGCCAATTATAAGCATATCGTCGATTTGTTCTGATTTTCCTTTCCAGTCTTTTATGAATTGATCTAACATTATAGGTTGCGTCTCAATGGGTTCTGTATGAATATTTAGCAATACTTCCTTAAATCCTTTTAAGTTGAGTTTTTTTGCCCGTTTGATGGTGAAATTGGTCTTTGTAGCCATCAGAAAATAGGTACATCATGGTTTCCTCTTGCGCATAGGTAAACACGTGAGATGAGAAACTTTCGGCATAATTAGCATAGTTGTATCCAATAGAGCATTTACTTCCCTGTATATAAAAAAGCTCGCCTTTTTGAAAATAAATAAGAGAATTTTTGGCACCTGCAAATTCTACTTTTTTTTGTAACGTATCGATTACACATAAACCAATTTCAATGCTATCTTTAATTTGAAGGCTCTGTTGGTCTTTTAAGAGAGCTTTTTTTATTTTCTTATTGAGTTCTTGAAGAATAAATACAGCATTTAGCTTTTCAACTTCATAAGATTTAAGTACGTAATAAATGGATTCTGAGCCAATTAAAGACATAAAAGCTCCTGGTACACCGTGTCCTGTACAGTCGGCGCAAGCTAAAAACACCTTATTTCCAATCTTGTCGATAAAATAAAAATCACCACTTACAATATCTTTGGGTTGATAATATATAAAACTGTCGGGTAGGCAGGATTTAAAGAATTCGTCTGTTGGCAAAAGAGCATATTGGATGCGGCTAGCGTAATTAATGCTTGATTGAATATTTTTCAAGTACTTTTCAATAGTTTTGTCTTTAGCTTGTAAGAGTTGCTCTTGGAGAGTTGTAATTTCTTCGAGATTTTGTTTGAGCTCTTCCTCTCGAATAATTAACTCTTGATTAGCCATTTCTAGTTCTCGGCGTTGTTGTGAAATGGTTTTAAGTTTTTTAGCATTTTCCAAAGTTTGTAGTTTGAATTTATGCGCCCAGATTGAACAAATAATGGCTGTAGTAGTTCCTAAAAACGCATGAATGCTGAGAGTTTGCAAATCCATGTATTCAAACTGCGTAAAGTAAATCTGATAACCTATATTTGCAGGTAGTCGAAAATGGCGTGGTGTACCATGATAAGACTAATAAAAAAGACTTGTAACCATGGATTTTGATAAATAATCAGTATGCCGCAAGTAGTAAAGCTAAAAAAATGCATTTCTAGCAATCCGTGCATCTGGTAATAATGCGAAATTGAAGGTGATAACGTACTGATGAAGTGGTTTGCAAGCAAATTTGTGTTTGCTAATATAAGATGATAAGATACAAAACAAACTTATTCCTATTGCCCATAGATATGTATCTTAAAAAACACTCCAAAGGAAAGAAAAAGCAATATAAATTCCCAGAACATATTCGACGGCTTGATTTGCTTTTTGATATATTTCTTTTAAAATGGATTCGATTTCTTCTGAGGTAAGAGTAGATGAGTTTTGCATACTTCAATTCTTTTGAAAACTCAAGTGCATCAAACTACATTCTGCAAACTAAGTGAAGAATTCTTAAATTCAAAACAAAAAAGGTTTTTGCACTGCAAAAACCTTTTCACATTAGCTTAATTTGACCACAAATTACAATTAAATCTTTGTTTAATCATATTACGTGCAAATATTTTGCCAAGTTGCTTTGAGTGCTTATAAATTTATTTATAGCGACTTCCTACCATTCCAAAATAAGTAACTACTCCAAAGCATAAGAGCGGAATAAAAAATCCTGTTTGCATATTAGTTTTATCAGCAATATAACCCATCAATATAGGCGATAGGGCTCCTCCAATGATGGCAGCAATAATGTAAGAAGCTGCTTGTTTTGTAAAAACTCCTAAATGTTTAATTCCTAATGAAAAAATTGTGGGAAACATAATAGACATGCAGAAAAAAGTAACCAAAAGCGCAACGTAAGAAATAACTCCTAATCCTAAAATTACTAACAACATGCACAACATGTTGACGAATCCGTATAAACTCAACAAACGAGAGGCTTCTACGAATTTCATCAAATAAGCTCCGAAAAATCTTCCTATCATAAACAAACCCATTCCAAATAAAGAGAGTTGAATGCCAGCTTCTTGGTCTGTAGCCACGACACCTGTTTCAGTTACGTAATTAATAAAAAAACTAAAAATACCTGTTTGTGCCGCTACATAACAAAATTGGGTAAAAATTGCCCATTTAAAGTGGTTGTATTCCCAAAGACTATTTTTTTGAAAAATAGGAGCAGTGTCCTCTTCTGAAAGGGCAACATGGGGATCTACATTCTCTGAAATTTCGGGTAGGTGAGCTTTATAAAACAAGAAGGCTACTATCAGGACTACACATCCAATTGTGAGATAAGGAGTAGCCAAAGAACTAAATTGATTTTCAGAGATGCGGCTTTCTTCTGAAAGTATGAGCATGCTTCCTACATAAGGACCTGTTATCCAGCCAATACTGTTAAATGCTTGAGAAAAATTAATGCGCCTGTCTGCTGTTTCTTTATCGCCAAGAACTGTCACATACGGATTAGCTGCTGTTTCTAAAAAAGTAAGACCGCAGGCAATAATAAAAAGTGCTATCAACACAAACCAAAACTTTTGTATAAATGTTGCTGGATAAAACAAAAATGCTCCGAAAGAATACATCAAAAGTCCTACTAGTATACCATGCTTATAACTGTATCTTTTCATAAAGATCCCTGCAGGAATCGCCATTAAAAAGTAAGCGCCATAAACAGAAAATTGAACAAGTCCAGATTCTGCGCGAGAAACTCCTAGCGCCTCTTGAAAGTGTTTGTTGAGCACATCGAGAATGCTATGAGCGAATCCCCAAAGAAAGTAAAGAGTCGTAACTAAAATGTAAGGGAAAGTATAATTTTCTTTTTTAGCAGTCATTACTGTTGTAGTTTCGTTTCCCATTTTCATACACACATACACTAATGTACAATAATCTGAAATCTTTTTTAGTCAAACAATAAAAAAATTAAAATGGCGCTTGAAATTTTGTCAAACGAATATTGAAAGAAACATAAACGTGCTGTTAAGAAAAACGTTTACCAAATTCTAAAATCGTTTTCCAGGTTTTCAGCGCGCGAGGTCGGGTTTTGTTTTCCTTCTGTTAAAAAAGATACCCTTTGGGCTACATATTTGCGCAATTCTCCTACGGTGATTTTCTTATCCTGATTCAAGTCTGCTTTTGCCGATTTGATTCCCTCGATAAATGAATACGTAAAGACACCATTTTTCCACACATCGCTTTCAAAAGCAAACTCTGCCCCACCTGCCGCACTGATAATTGCTGCACCTGTGCCTTTGTTTAAGTCTGGAAATAAATCGTTGAGAAGATAAAAACTTGTAGAAGAAATTTCTTGCACTACCATTTTGGTTTTAAAACCTCTGCTTTTTACAGAAGTTTTTTCTGCATTCTTTTCAGAGGCTGCAACTGTGATTGATTCACTATCCAACTCGCCTGAATGACAAGCATCTAATAGCATCAGTCGATTACGCGCTGGAATTTGCTCAAACAAACCCTCTAATTGCTCGTACAAAATACCGCCGTTTTGTGGGTTGCTAAAATCTGTTGTACTGGTGGCAAAATACCAATTTTGGCCGGCGATTAAACCGTGTCCTGCTACAAAAATAACGGCATAATCGTTTACATTGCTCTGAGATAAGAACGTTTTTGCTTTTTGAAGCGAGATTGCTGTAGCTTCTTGGTTGTGCAGTTGCAAAAATTTAACTTCTGAGAATACTTTTCCAGTCGCTCCTTGCCATTGCTTGAGCAAATCAGTTGCGTCTTTAGTTGGATAAGTCAGATCGTAAGAAGCGTCTTTGTATTGAGAAACAGCTATCGAAACGTAATAAAGCACAGGCAGTTTGGTTTCTTTTGCCTGATAATAAAGCCGTACAGTTTCATAGGGCGATTGGTTGCCGTTTTGGTCGAACGCCACTATTTGTATTTTGTTTCTTCCATGAGAAAGCGTAGTAGTAAAGCTTTCATTGATGTTCAAACTTAAATTCGTCAAATCGGTGCGTTTTATGCGGACATCATTTATATATACGTCATAGCGTTGCAAAGGAACTGCCGATTGTGCTGTAAATGAAAGATTTATGTTCGGATTATCTACCTTTCCCGAGGGGCTATTGATAACTATTTTAATAGGATTAGGTTCTAATCGTAAGTCAGTTTCTTTCAAATTGTATTTTTTCAAGCGGCGTTGATAAGCGTTGTAGAGTTGGTTCATAAACTTTTCATCCGCAACTTTGAGGCTTTTGGCTACTAAGTCAGGGCGATTGAGCAACAAATCAAATTGTTCCATCGTGTAAAATTGCGGATTTTCTGTACGCGACATATTTTCTACAAAGCCAAAGAGGCGTCCTCCTCTTTTAGAAGAAGCGTAACGGAATTTGGTATCAAAACAAATCCATTCGTTGTCTTGAACAAACAAGGAAGCGAGTGGCTTCACTATATTTTGGTTGTTAATTTTTTGTCCAGTTTCGTTAAGATTCCAAAGACAAATGGTTTGGTCATCGCCCAGACTTACAGCATAGTTGCCATTAGGCGAAATGGCTAAGCTCTTAATACCACTCGAATGTCCTTTAAAACGCCTTAATTCGTTTCCACTGGCATCGAATAGCACTAAATTCAAAGTAAAACCTACTAGAATATTTCCGTTAGGTGTAAAGGTAAATGTACTAACAGTGCCGTAGTTTCGTTTTGTGTTGATGAAGTTTTCACCTACTTTTAAAATGTCTAAGTCAAGTATTTGGTTGTTGATGTAGCGTGCAAGTTGTACTCCGTTATGCTTATGCTTTAAGTAGTTGGGCAATGCAGTTACAGGAAGATTTTCTGTGATAAGTTGTAACTTCTCAAAGTCGAATACGGCTAAGTGTTTATCAGCAGGGTATTCGGTTGGTTGACCTTGCATATCTCGCGGAAAAAAAGATGAAAGTGCAATTTTTAATCCATCGCCTAAAAATGCAACACCTTGTGTAGGAGCAACTTTTCCGATTTTTTTGATGAGTTTTCCTTCTTTTGTATTCCACAACACTAATTCGTTATCCGAATTGCGAAAAACGATAGTTTCATCATCGAGAAAGTTATTAGTTTTTCCTGGTCCGCTATAAGAACCTATCTTTTCTCCTTCTGGAAAAGAATATACAGCGTTTCCTAGCAGAACAGCTTTTCCGCTGGGAGAAAAACGAATCGCTCCTTCTACACTCATATTCGCTTCCGCAAAGAGTCGAATATGATTACCTTGTATATCCCACAAATGCGTATGGTTAGGGTCTGATGAAAGTACATATTTTCCGTCGGGAGAGGTAGCTACTGAAACAAGTGCTTTGTTATGTTTACCGGGGTCTAATTGTTTTTCATTAACAAACTTTACAGTTTCTCCGTCAGAAACGAGTTCAGCCCAATATACTGACTTAGAAGCATATCGGCTTACTACCAAATACTTGCCATCTGGAGAAAAACTTACTCCCGAAACGTCGCTTTCAAACACTTTATCAGGTGCTTTGACAAATCGGTTTTGTTTTTGAGAAAATACTTTTTGAATATATGCTTGATTCCAAATATAAAGAGATTTATCGTTATTTCCTGAGGCAAGAAACTCTTGCGAACAGGCTATCGTATTGATAGACTGTGGCGAACCATCGAGTACGCCCAAAAGCTCACCGTTGGTAAGGTCATACACTTTGATGCTACCTACAAAAGCACCTTTGTTTTTATCCATAAAACCACCTGCGTAGATACGTTTGCCGTCGGGAGAAAGCACTGCGCGGAAGAATTGTCCTTCCTCGGTTGATGTGCTATAAGTGCGAATGGTTCGGATATTTTCTCCTGTTTCTACGTCCCAAAGTCGAATCGTTTTATCTTTGGAAAGGGTGATAATGACGTTCAAAGATTGGCTAAATAAGATACTCATGATTTCGTCGGTATGCTTTTGTGGCTCTACTACCACAGAAGGACGAAAAACTACTTGTGCAGCTACTTTGGGCGTTACGCGCTTGGCAACTTGTTCAGCCAAAATATCTATGCTGTAGGCATCTAATGTCCAATACGCCAAGGATTTTGTATAAGTAGGGAGTTGTTTGGAACAAGGTGTTTTGGTGGTTCCACTTACGAGAAGAGCGTTTTTCAATCCGTTTTCTGTTCCGTCAAAACGCCCGTTGGCATCGTACAAAAACCAATCATTTCCCCAAACCGTTAGAGTCAGCAACGGATTAGAAAGAGTTTCCATGCCTTTGGCATTATATTGATAAGTATTTCCGTTCGCAGAAAATTCAAAAGAAACCGCTTGCCCAAACAACAAACGATTTCCAAATAAAATAACAAAAAGTATCTTTTTCATGTTAATTTTTACCAATTCTCAAAACCTACTCTTGCAATTTCTTCGCCAGTGGCAAGATTGAGAAAAAACGATTTGCTTCCATCGTTATCTTTTCTCACTAAAAAAATTACGCCTGTTTCTTCGTTCACTGCTACACTTCCTATTTCTGCGTTGAAAGATTTTTGATAAACTGTATTTTGGTTTTGCAAATTAATCAATTCTAAGTTTTTGCCTCCCCACAACAAGATATATCGCTTGTCTTGGGTGAGGTAACTATCTTCATAAGTTTCTTTTAAAGGTATGGTTTGTATTTTTTGTTTAGTAGATTTGTCTAAAATATGAAGTTCCCTATATTTAGCAGCATAGACTTTATCGCCGTTCTCACAGACTGTTTTATAATCCGGAAAGGGTTGTGCAGCACCTGTGATAAAGTTAATAAGTTTTGTACCTTCTTTATAATTGTAAAACAGCAAATGTGATTCATCAAAAATTGCTGCTACATAGCCACCTTTTTTAGGAATTTTAATTTTCTTAGATTCTATTTTTTGTCCTGTTTTTATTTCAAAGCTGTGTAAAGTAGAGGTGTTCATATCTATCACCAACAGTTTATCCTGATAATTAAAGGATTTGACGCTCTCATCTCCGTTTGATGGAAACGAATGTTCAGCTAATTTTTCGCCTTTCAAGTAGTTATGGATAATTACTACTCTGTCTTTATTACGCCTTTCTATAAAAGTAATCGTTTTGGAAGGACGATGTAAGCCATCTCTTAAAAAAACTAAATAACTAGGCTTATGGAGTGTAGTGAGCGAGTCGCCTGTATCGGTCCATAAAGTAAGTCCCCTCTCTGACAGCGTGATAGGTGTGTTATTGTCATCAAAGTCAGTAATGGCTGATGAGTACATGAGCTTTTCTTTGGGTTTTCTGGCAGGGTTGTGCAACCGCAAAGAATACGACTTGAACATAGCTCTTCCTGATGCAATATAACCAGCGTGTGTGATAGGCAAACTAAAATTTCTTTTTGCCCAACCCAGTGCGTTGTTCGCCGCTTCTACGTTAATTTGTTTTTCTTTATTTATTTTGATTCTTACGCCAAATTTTGAACGAACGTCCCAGGAAATATTATCAGAAAATAAGATAGTTGCATTTCCTCCACTGGTGGGTCTTGTCGTGAAAATATAACGTCCCGTAGTGCGGACAAATTCTAAGATAAACATTTGATTATCAGAAGTTACAAAGCCTACACCGAATCGTCCGTCGCCCTCCAAAAATTCCAAAGTGGTGTAAAACTCTATTTCTTCACCTTCTGGAATAGGTTTCATAGAGCTAAAAATCGTATGCACATCGCTGAAAGCATTGACGAGTAATCCGCCTCCGTAATTAGGATTTACTATCAACTCATTTGTAGAACGAGAACTCCAATACGTTCCACTTTCACCAAACTTATACACGTTTTCTACATAGCCGACTGGTTGAGCATAACTCAAAGTAGTAAAAGCTAGCAAAAAAAGATTTAGAATTGTTTTTTTCATTTTTAGAGTGATTTAAAATTCAACGTTATAAAATTCATTGATGTAATTCAATCCGTATTTTAAGGTAATTTACTCCAGGAGGGTCTTATTTTTCTTGTACTTCGTAAACAAATCTTTTCTACAAAGAATTTTCTATGCAAAGACGAATGCAAATAACCATATGATTCAGAACGACAATTTAGAAAAATATCGATTCATAGGAGATGAACAAGCGGACCCAGTTGTCGAGTTTTGTGCAAAAAGTGTAAATAAAGATTTGGTTCAATTCTTACTTTTTCAAGATACATCCAACTTGTTGAGTCATCTTCCTGTCGAATTACAATTGAAGTGGGAGAAGATGCAACAGTTTCCTGCATGGATAGACTTTCAAAAAATCAAAATAGCGACCGACTTTTTTTCGAAATATGCTCAACCTATCATGACAATGTTGGGATTGTACTCTTTACCTTATTGCTATGCAGCAGCTAAAGGAGTAAAGGTGCTTTATTTTTCGGAGCGCTTGCGCTCTGATACATTAAAAAGATTGTATGAAACAGCAGAATTTGTTTGGAACGTTACTCAATACGACCATTGGATAGATGGAAAAATTTTTAAGTTTACTCAAAAAATAAGATTTCTTCATGCTTGGATACGTTATTGTATTTGTCGATTACCTTCTTGGAAAATCTCATGGGGACTTCCCATTAATCAAGAAGATATGGCAGGAACAAATTTGGCTTTTTCTCTTATTGTTCTGAGAGGATTGCGAAAAATTCAGCTGAAAGTTTCTTTCCAAGAAGCTGAATCTTACTTACATTTGTGGAATGTAGTAGGAAATCTGCTCGGAATAGATGAAAGATTGATTCCTAAGACCTTAAAACAAGCCAGTCTTCTCGAACAAAAAATTGCTGAAAGACAATTTGTTCCTTCTATGGAAGGACAAACTCTCACAAAAAAGCTTGTGAATACATTACATGAAGCTACTCAAAAAAAGATTTCTATCAAGATAATTGAAAACTATATTCATTATTTGCTTGGCGATGATGTCTCTTCTGTTTTGAATATAAAAGCTGACTTTTTGTATCCAACTATTTTGTATTCTTATGATATCGGAAAAATGGTTTTTAAAATTAATCCTAATTTTTATGAAAAAAGATCAATTCTAATTTCTGATTAGAAAATTTTAAAAATGTATTATATTTGAAAGAGTAAATATGAAAGACATGACGCATGATAATTGCCAAGCGATGGAAGATCTTACAAATATTTTCGATTCTTTTACTCATTCGTTTTTCTTACGCTCAAACAGGTACTGAGTTTTGGTTTGTCGTTCCTGAGGTAATTTCTTCTTCAGATGCTACTAATCGAGGGCGCACTGCTCTAGAAGGTTTACACGGAGATCGCCCGGGAGTTATAAGACTAAGTTCTTTAAATCAGCCGACAACTGTTACGATTTCCCGTCCTGCTAATCCTTCTTTCAAACCCCGAATTATTAACTTGGGAGCTTTTGAAACTCGCACAGATACTATTCAAGATATTGATGATGCAGAAAATTGGCCTCCTAACACTGTTCTTAACAAAGGTATTTTTATCAAGGCTACTGCTCCCATTACTGCTTATTACGAAGAAGCGAGCAACAATAACCCTGAAATCTTTCCTTTAAAAGGAAATAATGCTTTAGGACGCTTATTTTACATTCCTTCTCAGAACGAGTTTCGCAATCAGAGAGGAAGTGCTGCCTTCGACATTGTAGCAATAGAGGATAATACTACAGTAAAAATTACGCTCGCTAACCGAGTAAGAGGTGCTCATGTTTCTGTGACTACACCTGCATACCAAAAAGGGGATGTGATTACTGTCGTACTTCATAGAGGACAAACTTTTTCTTGTAGAGCTGTAGTAGGTACTGGAGTTGCGTCACTTGCTAACAAACTTACAGGAACAAAAATAGAATCCGATAAGCCTATTGCAGTAGTTTATACTGACGATTCTATTATCACAGGTACAAGTGGCTGGGATTTGGTAGGAGACCAACTCGTTCCCGTTTCAGTTGTCGGGACAGAATATATTGCCGTAACAGGAAGAGAAAACTACGGCAAGGAAGTGATTTATGTTACTTCTACTCAACCAGATACGAGAATTTATGTAAATGGCTCTTCAACACCTGTTGCAGTTTTAGCGCAAGCAGGTAGTACTTTTAGCATTAAGATGAATGTGAACGACGTAGCCACCTATGTTCGAGCAGATAAACCTGTTTATGCAGTTCATTTGTCAGGAATCAGTACTCCTACTTCTACAGGTGGAGAACAAGGCGACGCAGTGCTTCCGCCTATCAATTGCACGGGTACTAATTCTCAAAGATTTGTCAGAACTACAGGACTTACTTTTTCGATTATGTTGCTTACAAAAAACGGTAATCAAGATGGTTTTAGGTTAATCGTTCCGCGCTCGACTGTGTTCCATACTTTTATGGATACACTCGATATTTTGAGTGCTTCCTCTTTTAGAGAAGTGCCAGGTACTAATGGCGAATGGGTTGCAGCACGTTTTGATTTTCCGACAGGCGACACCAGAATTCCACATGGAAGCAACAGAGCTAGTCAAATTATCAATACAAAAGGGCTTTTTCACATGGGAATGCTCAACAATGTAGGAGCAAGCGCCACTTACGGATATTTTTCTGATTATAGTCCTATTAATCTTCCAGAGAATCTTTTAGCCGTTGAAGGTGAACCTGTTATTTTGGCGCCCACTACAAGTAATAGCTACGCAGGAGAATTGTTTAAATGGTTTCACAATGGAAATTTAATTGATTCTGTGAGCCGTTCTATTGTGGTTTCTGATTCTGGAATTTATAAACTTGAATATAATGCGCCTGGTTGTCCTATATTAGAGGATTCTGTAAAGATTCGATTTGTAAAGCGTCCTACTTTTGAGCTATGGAACGGAAAACGCGATACTACTGTCTGTCAGAATACTTCGCTTGCTGTAACAGTTCAAATTCCACCCGATGATACTCTAAAGGCAAATACACATTATGCTTATGAATGGTTTGACCTGCAAACAAATCAGCGGATTTCTCAAAATCAAACGCTTATGTTGCAGAATAGGAGCAGTGGTACGTTTCGCTATCGAATAAAGGTAACAGATTTTTCTACTTCTGCACAAGCCTTCCGAAACGATACTATTACAGTAACAGTCCGACCTGCACCACAAGCAGGATTAGGATTGCAAGATACAATTTGTTTTTATAACCTTCCTTATACCTTTCGTGCAAATCCTGCTGATAGCTTAAATATATACGCTTACCGATGGAATCACTCTTTCACAGATACGTTTTCTTATTTTACAACTTACCAACAAAATACTTCTATCATTACAGTCCCTCTTGAAATTAAAAACGTTATAACAGGTTGTAAAACAGATACTTTTGCCAGACTATGGGTAGAACTTAATACTGGTTTTATACCTCAATTCGACTTAGGAGAAAGAGTTCAATTTGTAGAAAAATCTTCTGCTCCATTTCTTTTGCGCACAACATCTTTTCCTACCAACATTGGATTTCCTCCTCGCTACGAATGGCGATGGCTAGAAAATTCTAATTTCTTCATTTCTACCCATCAAAATCCTTTTACAAATCCCTTAGCTATCAATGTAGATACAACTCTAAGAACGGTAATGACCTACACTCTTACAGCTATTAGCGGAAGTTCTTCGGTAATAGGTCCAAACCTTACGAACGTGAAGCCTTTTTGCCAAACTATTGACACCGTCTCGATTGTGATTTATCAAGCTCCTAGAGTGAAACTTCCTGCCGATACAACTTTTTGCAACGGAAGTATAGATACTCTTATAATTTCTAATCTTGATACTACCAACCTCCCTTCAGTCCGTTATCTTTGGAGCACGGGTGATACGGTTTCACAGATTCGATATGTTCCTACTGCTAACAAAACTGATACTGTTGTACTGACGGTGATTGACACATTTTTAGGGAGGACGTTTTCTGTTAGCGATACGATGTTTATTCGCTCTGTGAGTCCGCCTGTGTTTTTTTTAAACGATACATTGCTTGAAAGGAGCCGAGTTCCTTTTGTGTTGAATGCTCGCCACGTTAGCCACAGTAGTGCGACTGCTTATCGATGGAACAGCGATTCGCTGAGAAACCGCGATACTTTGATGATGGACATAGATGTTCCGAGTTACAGTGTTTATACGGTGTGGGTAGTAGCTACAGACTATTCTACTTCTGCTCGATGTTCATCTTCAGATACGATTCGGGTTGAGATATTTGAACGTCCTCGACTTCCGTGGGATACGATTATAGGAGTTTGTGAGGGAGGTTTTCCAGTTGTGCTTCGCGGGAGAGATAGAAGTCACAGCACTTCGATTCAGTACTATTGGGACAATTATCGAGGAGTTGATTCGCTTGTGATTTACCACCCTGATACAGTGGAGTTGTTGTTAAGGGATACGGCGTTTTCTGTTCCTATAGAAAGCAAGACGAGATTTTATGTTTCAGAGTTGCCGTTTTACAAGGTGAGTTTGATGGATACGATAGTAGAACGCTCTTCGTTAGTTAAGTTGCAGGTAGATTCGGTAGATTTGTTTCATCGCGTGATGTGGAGGAGGATAGGTGATACGACGTATTGGGGTCATTGTTTTGCGATGGAAATCAATACGGATTATCCTAAGTATACTCAACTACAGTACGAAGTTTTGAGTATTAACACGAACTTAAATGCTTCTTGTGCTTTTCGAGACACAGTAAAAATACTAATTTATGAAAAACCCATCGTTTTTCTCGGGAACGACACTGTTGTTTGTAAAGATACTTCTCCATTGTTGCTAACCAATAAGAGAAGTGAATTACCTCAGAATTCAAATCTGCGGTATGTTTGGCAGGACAGTATTATAAGTTCTACTTATACTTTCTACCCTAATAAAAGTCAATTTATTGTGTTAACTTCAATTGATTCTTTGATACCTGGCGAAAGAGCCCAAAGTCGAGATACGATTCGAATAGAAGTGAAAACATTGCCGATTGTTTATTTAGGAGGCGATACTCTGATTTGGAGAGACCTTGAACCCATTTTAATTCGTAATTACTTTTACCAGCCTGATGTAACCTACGAATGGAATCATGGTGCAGGAGGTTATCAAACGTCAATAAGCCGTAATTTCTTGCAAGATACTGTTTTAAAACTTATTTTAAAAGCTACTGATAACTGGAAATGTGTATCGTCAGATACTTTGAACTTATACATTTTGTATCGTCCTTTAATAAATTTACCTTTCCGCGATACCGTTGTTTGTTCTGATAATTTTCCATTTTTTATTAGTAGCATCGCTTTGCAAGATTCTCAAAATTTATACTACCAATGGTTGAAAGATCAAAAACCTATTGGGAATCGAGCTTCTTTGGTGGTTGATGATACAGGAAAGTATGAGATAGTGGTTTCAGATAATAGGTATTCTCCTCCTCGCTTCTACAAAGATAGTTTGGTAATCAAAGGTCGCTCGTCGCCGCGCCCTACTATTTTTTCTTCGCGTCAAGAGCAGGTTATTAAAGGCATATGCGAAAACGAAACAGATATTCTTTCTGTGTATCCTGCTTTCCGCCAATATCGTTGGAATACGGGAGACACTACGCCTACTCTTCGCATATCCGCTCAAGTGAATACCTATGCTGTAACAGTAACCGACGAATATAGCTGCAAAGGAGTTGATAGCATAGATGTTCAAGCAATTTATCCGTTGCCAAAATTGAATTTCCCCCATTTCGTAGAACCTCTTTGTGAGAATGGTTTTTATGAGATTTCTATCAATCAACCTAATATAACAACTGTTCAATGGAGTGATGGAATTAGTGGAATGAAAAGAACTTTCGAGGAGAATGGTCAATACATAACTGTTCTGACAGACACTAATGGCTGTCAGGGCATCGATACTATAGAGATTTGGTACAAATGCCTCAATGAAATCAACTTGCCGGATGCTTTTACGCCCAACGGAGATGGCATAAATGACGTATTCGAGCCACTTGGTAAGAATATTCTTCGCTACGAAATGACTATTTACAATCGTTGGGGAGAAGTCATGTTTTATACAAACAAAAGTGAGGGTTGGAATGGCAAGTGGGCTGGCAGTCCTGTGAGTTCAGGAACTTACTTTTATAAAATTTTTTATGAAATTCAGTATGGCAAAGAGCGCAAAGTAGGCAACAAAGAAGGGGCTGTAATTGTTTTAGACACAAATTAAGCAAAATTGACTTTTTTTGAATATTTTTGCGTTATTTAGGCAAAAAATTGCATGAGCTACGCTGCGCCCGAACATACGACGTTTACTATCTATTCTCAAACGCGAGAAAATCCATTCCCAGGGCTGCGTCCATTTTTTCCTGAAGAATCCCATTTATTTTTTGGAAGAGAAAAACAACTAGATGAAGTTTTAAATAAATTAGAAAACAACCGATTCATTGCTATTCTCGGTACTTCGGGAGGTGGCAAATCTTCTTTTATGTATTGTGGTTTGTTACCAAGTTTATCGGCAGGTTTCTTGCGTCATTCGACTGCTGAGTGGAAAATGATAATAGTACGCCCTGGAGTTTCTCCGCTTCAAAATATGGCAGAGGCTTTTGCCAGGCTCGACAATGGCGATATGTCTAACGAAGAAATAGGTCTTAGAAGAGAATACTGCGAGGCTGTTTTAAAAAGTAGTTCCAAAGGCTTAGTGGAGTTGTGTAAGCAAAAGTGGAAAAATCCTTCTGAATACTTTTTAATTCTTATAGATCAATTCGAGGAGCTATTTCGATTTGTGAATGCAGAAGAAAATTTTTTGCAGCGCTCTGATGAATCTTTAGCCTACGTTCGTCTTATTACGAAAGCGCTTTCGCAGACGGAGGTTCCAATTTATATAGTGATGACAATGCGCTCCGATTATATCGGAGATTGCGCTCGATTTCCAGATTTAACAGAGTATATCAATAAAAGTCACTATTTGATTCCTCAGATGACGCGGGAGCAGAAGCGATTGGCTATTTTGGGTCCGATTGCAGTGAGTGGAGCTAAAATTACACAACGCTTAGTTCAGCAACTTCTCAACGATTTGGGAGATAATCAAGACCAACTTCCTATTATGCAACATGCGCTAATGCGCACCTGGGATTACTGGCTACGGCACGCTTCACCTAATGAGCCTATTGATATTCCGCATTATGAGGCTATTGGAACAATGGCTTCTGCTCTTTCCATTCATGCGAAGGAAGCTTTTGAAGAACTAACAGAAAATCAGAAAATTATATGTGAAAAGGTCTTTAAAGCTATTACAGAAAAGGGAAATGACGGAAGAAGCGTTCGGCGTCCCACTAAACTTAAATATATCGCTCAGATTGTAGACTCTTCTATTGAAGAAGTGAAAGAAGTAATTGAAGTATTTCGCAAGCCAGGGCGCACCTTACTTACTCCTATGTATCCTGCTGTGCTTCATGCAGAAACAGTAGTCGATATTTCTCACGAAAGCTTGATGCGTATCTGGGATAAACTGCGCGAGTGGGTAGAAGAAGAAGCAGAGTCTGTAAAAATGTATCTTAAGCTTTCGGAGGCAGCGCAGGCTTATCAGTTAGGAAAAGCACGTCTTTGGAGACCTCCCGACCTATTAGTAGCTCTTAACTGGCGCGAAAAAAATAAGCCTAATCTCGCTTGGGCACAACGACACGACCCTGCTTTTGAGCGAGCGATGGTATTCTTAGAAATCAGCCAAAACGACTACGAAGAAGAGCAGCGAGTAAAAGACCGCATTCAAAAACAAAGACTAAAAAAGGCGCGTTCATTTGCCATTTTTATGGCTGTTTGCGTATTGTTGGCTATTTGCATGCTTATTTATTCTTACCTGAAGAAAACACAAGCAGAGCGCTCTGAGCAAGAAGCTATCGTACAAAGATTAGAAGCAGAAAAGCAAACTCTCGAAGCTAACCGCCAGCGTATGATTGCTTTGAATAAACAGCGAGAAGCGCAAGAACAAAAAATAATTGCTGAAAACAGACAACAATTTGCTGAGCAAAAAGCTTTAGAAGCGCTTTATCAAAAGCAGCTCGCAGAGAAAGCGCTCTTGGAAGCCAAAAAACAAGAAGAGAATGCCCGACTAAGCGAACAAAGAGCTATCTATCAAACTAAAGTTGCTGAGCAACAATCCAAGATTGCAGAGCAGAATGCCTTACGCGCTGAGCAAGAAGGTAGAAGGGCACTACAAGCTGAAGCTAATGCTAATCGCCTTCGTTTTCTTACACTTGCTCAGTCGATGGCAATTAAGTCGTTGCAATTTAAAGATGCCGAACTGAAAGCGCTCTTGGCGCAACAAGCGTATCATTTTCATGCTAATTATCAAGGAAATCCTTATCATCCTGATATACTTGCAGGACTTTATTATGCTGAAAAAGCCTTGTATGGAACTGATTTTAATCTCCTTAAAGGGCATTCCGATGCAGTGAGAGCAATAGTTTTTGATAATAGTGGTAAAGCACTTTTTACAACTGGGAGCGATGGTAGAATATTAATGTGGAAGTTGCCCCACGATGTACAATCTAAGCCACAAATTATTTACGAGTCTTCTAAAAGTCGCATTCATAAAGTCATGCAATTAAGTGCTAACGGGAAATGGTTAGCTATTGGCAACGACGAATCTGAAATCTTGCTCTATAATGCACAAACTTTAGCTTTCGTACAGGAGCTCAAAATACATCAACAGGGGATCGCAGCATTAGTTTTTTCTCCTGATAGCCGCTACTTAGTAAGTGCAGGAGGGGATAACTTTATTAAAATGACTGATTTACAGTCTTTACAAACGCAACTCATTCTTCAAGAGAAAGAAAAAATCAAAGGAATAGTAGCAACTTCTCAGAATCAAATCATTTATTTATGCAAAAGTGCACTTGTGAAAATAGCTGAAATACTTCCTAAAGCATCTTCTGCCTTTTTAATAAAAGAAACACTAAAAGATGAAGGAAATGCTATTGCGATAAGTCCTGATAATCAATGGCTCGCTATTGGTTTTCAAAGCGGAAAAATCTTGATATGGAATTTGAAAGAGAACAGATTAGAAACAGAGCTATTAGGGCATGAAACATGGATAAGCCATCTTCAGTTTAGCTCTCCTAATTCGGAAAAAGTTTCTTTTTTGGGAAGTGCTAGTTTTGATGGTACTGCCAAAATTTGGATAGTAGGCGAATGGGATAATATCCCAATTGTATTCAACGACCACCTCTCTTGGGTTTGGAGTTTGGCGTTTAGTCCTCAAGCAGATTACGTTGTAACGGGTTGCGTAGATAAGTCTATAAGAATTTATTCTCTTTCACTACAAGAAATCTCTAATCGAGTTTGTCAGCGACTTTCACGCAATATGACCGAAAAAGAATGGAAACGTTTCGTAGGAGAAGACATCCTATACCAATCTACTTGTAATCGTTAAAAATGAAACACAATCGATGGTTGCAAATTCATCTTGAAGGAGTACGGAGAAGTTTTTGGAATTGCGTTAATTCTTAAGGAGAAAGCATTTGTTGCAAACTATCGATTAACTGCTCGACTTGTTGTTCGGTGTTGAATGCATGCAAACAAATTCTAATGCGTTCTTGTCCGCTTTTTACAGTAGGAGAAAGTACAGCTTTCACAAGAAATCCTTTTGCTCGTAGTTTTTCCGCTGTTTGAATGCAAGGTGTATTGCCTTGAATTTTAACAATTTGAATAGGACTTGCATTAGAAGATACTTGAAGAAGTTCTTTGCTTTGAATAGAATTCTGCCAAATAGAAATGATCTTTTGAAGTTGTTTTCGAGGTTCAGAGTGGGCAAGAAGATATTCAAAGATAGTGCGAAGAGTAATTAAATTATGCAAAGGCATAGCGGTTGTATAAATAAATCCTCTAGCGAAGTTGATAAGATAATCTTTTAGAGTTTGAGATCCTACCACTACAGCTCCGTGCGCTCCAATAGCTTTTCCAAAAGTATAAATTCGAACATCAATAAAAGACTCTAATTTTAATTGGCAAGCCCAACCATTACCATTTGTTCCGTATATTCCTGTGCTATGAGCTTCGTCTAAGATAATGCAAGCGTTGTATTGTTGTGCTAAAGTAACAATTGAAGGAAGTGGACAAAAATCGCCATCCATTGAATAAACAGATTCTACTACAATAAAAGGTGTGCCTTGCGCTTTTTGTAGTTTTTTCTCGAGATCGTTCATATCGTTATGCCGAAAACTATAGTGTTTGGCTAGAGAGAGCCGCGCTCCTTCTTTCATACAAGCGTGAGCAAGTTCGTCGTACAAGATAGTATCATGTCTTGAAGGAAGAGTAGCAATCACAGAAGAAATAGCAGTATAGCCAGAATTAAAAATCAAAGCAGCATCTGCATGAAAAAAATTAGCCAAAAACGTTTCAAGATTGATGAAGTATTCAGAGTTTCCTGAAATAAGGCGTGAGCCTGTGGAACCTAATTTTTTTTTATCTGGAGTTGAGGAATAGTTCTGCATTACCAATCGGGCTATTTCGTCGTTTTGAGCCATTCCTAAATAATCGTTGGAGTAGAAATCAATTCCCGCCGTAGTTGATGGCAAAATTCTAAAGTTCTGATTTTGTTTTCTATGGTTTAATTCTTCTTGTAGGCGTTGTAGAAAAGAAAGGTTCATAGTTCGTTTAGTGTAACCTTACGCGAGGATCGATAGCTGCATAAAGAATATCTACTAGGATATTAATAATAATAAAAATAATTGCTATTAAAAGAGTAGAGCCCATCACTACGGGGAAATCTAAAAATTGTACAGCACTGATGGTTTTCATTCCTAATCCTTTCCAATTAAAAATGTATTCGATAAAGAAAGCACCTGCTAACAAAGAAGCTAACCATCCAGAAACAGCGGTAATAACGGGGTTTAGTGCATTTTTGAGTGCGTGTTTTACAATTACTTTAAAGCCACTTAATCCTTTGGCTCTTGCAGTTCTGATGTAATCTTGCGTGAGCACTTCGAGCATAGAACTTCTCATAAGCTGCATAATGATGGCTAAAGGCCTGATGCCAAGTGTAAAAGCTGGCAAGATGATATTTTCTAAATGGAGTTCGCGTCCGTAGATAGGATCATCTACCCACAGTTGTCCGGTAATTCCTAAACCTGTGTAGTCGCTCAAGTAATAGCCGAAGGTCATTGCTACTAAGATGGCAGCCACAAAAGAAGGAACTGAAATGCCGAGAACGGAAAGTATAATAAGAAAATGGTCTAGGAAAGTATTTTGTTTGAGCGCTGCAATAATTCCAAAAGTAATACCCCAAAAAGTGGCAAACATCATTGCAGCCAAGGCTAGCCAAATGGTCCCTTCTAGGTTTTCAATCAGAATTTCACTTACTTTCTTATTAGATTGAAATGAGCGCCTTAAGTAAGGTGTTTTTAAGACGAGTACATGATTACCTATTTTAAAAAGAGGATAGTATTCGTATTTTTTTTGATTAGAAGGAGTATTTTCATGAATGGATAAAGGTGAGAGGTCATTAAGATAAAGAGCAAGTTGTTGATACAAAGGTAAATCCAGTCCCAGTTCTCTACGAATAGCGAGTTTGGTTTCGGGGTCAGCTTTTTGTCCTGTCATTAAAGCAACTGGGTCTCCCGGCAGTGCGTGAAAAAGAAAAAATACTACATGAATAACGCCTATTAGGACGAGTATTCCATATGCGATACGCCGTAGTACGAATTTTAACATGAGAGTGTTTCCTAATCAAACAAATGCGAACAAATATAAAATGCTATTAATTTCCTAACAAACCAAACGTGAACTTCCTACAAAGAAAAAACGAGAACTTTAAAATGTTCTCGCTTCATTGGTCGGGATGACTGGATTTGAACCAGCGACCACACGCCCCCCAGACGTGTACTCTAACCGGGCTGAGCTACATCCCGCATTATTAAGCTGCAAAGTTAAAAGGTTGTATTGTCCTTGCCAAAAATCTTGATAATTTCTTTGCTTGCTTCAAAAAGTTTTGTTTGTCTTAGATCTCAAAGATTGTAAGCGTGCTATAAATTTTTGCATAAAACTGCTTGTGGAATCGAGCAATATCCGTTAATGTTGCAAGAAGGTTTAAATGCTATAGATTATGATAGAATTTTCCACCATGGCAGAACTTTCTCGCCTTTCGACGGCTGCTATTGGGTTCATGGTGCCTCCCTTAGCAATAGCCTTTGTTTTGGCATTGATTATGTTTTTGCGACAGCCTAAAAAGCAATCTTAAAAGAAGAAAAAAAGCACCTTTCTTTAAAGGTGCTTCTTAGTTTTTAAAGTTTTTATTCTTAACAAAAACTCAAGAGTTGCAGGTTTTTCATTAGTGCTAGCTTTCATTTTCTTCGAAAGCTTGAAAGATGGAGTGTATGATTGCATCAATGCAGAACCACTCGTAGTAGAGCTTTTTATGCGATACAGTTGTTTAATTCGTGCAATATAAATCTTATCGTTGGGATTATAAAATGAAGATCTGTTGAGTTTTAGATCGATAAAAATATTTCTGGGTTTTACTTTTATTTAGCTCGATATTTCTAAGAAAGCTCAGTTCAGAATAAACAGGATAGTACAAACAAAAAAATCTACAAGATTATTTTAGTTTAACTTTTTCAAAACTATTAACTAACTTCACCTGTTTATTACGAACAATAAAACCATATGGAAGATATAATTTCTGACAATCATTACATGTCTGAAGAAGAGTTCGTTGAAATTTATGGAGCGCGAGAAAACAACCTAAAAAATATCGATGTTCGATTTCCTAGAAAAAAATTGGTAGTTATTACAGGTGTAAGTGGTTCTGGCAAATCTTCATTAGCGTTTGATACTCTGTATGCAGAAGGGCAACGCCGCTATATGGAAAGTTTTTCGGCGTATGCACGTAGTTTTATAGGAGATATTCGGCGCCCTGATGTAGATAAGATCAATGGTTTAAGCCCTGTGATTAGCATAGAGCAAAAGACCACAGGACGGAATCCACGTTCTACGGTCGGAACTACTACTGAAATTTACGATTTTTTTCGCCTTCTTTTTGCGCGCGCAAGCGAAGCTTATTCTTACGTAACAGGCGAAAAAATGGTGAAAATGACAGAAGAACAAATTCTTCAAGTTATTTTGGAAAATTATTCTCATCAAAGAGCGATCATCTTAGCGCCTGTTGTCAGAGGAAGAAAAGGTCATTATCGGGAGTTGTTTGTAGAAATTGCCAAAAAAGGATATACTAAAGTGCGGATTGATGGCATGATTTCTGATATTCAGCCTAAAATGCAACTCGACCGCTACAAAGTTCATGATATTGAAATTGTAGTAGATAGAGTCTTCCTCAAAGGAGAAGAAAGCCATCGTTTGATGCAGTCTATTAAAAAAGCTATTCAATTGGGGGAGGGAGTTATGATGCTTCTTTTGCCTGAACAGCAGCAAAAAGAAAATACTCCTTTTGTAAGATATTTTTCTAAGTTGCTTATGTGTCCTAGTTCAGGTATTTCTTACCGTGAGCCAGCTCCTAATTTATTTTCATTTAATTCTCCTTATGGAGCCTGTGAAACCTGCCACGGATTGGGAGAAATAGAAGAAGTAGATATAAATCTAGTAATTCCTGATGTGCACAAAAGTATAGCGAAAGGAGGAATTGCTCCTTTAGGTGAATATCGCGAAACATGGGTTTTTAAGAAAATAGAAGCTATTCTCAAAAAGCATCAAATTTCTATACACACGCCTATTCGAGAAATACCGCAAGAGGTGATGCAAGAAATTTTGTATGGTTCTAATGTTGTAGTGGAAATTTCTACTGCTAAAGCGGGAATTCTCACATGGGATACCCGTTATGAAGGAATTATTCCTTATTTGAGTAGAGCAAATGAAGAAGGCAGTGAAAATACACAAAAATTTGTAGAAGACTTTGTAGTTAAAAAAGTATGTCCTACTTGTCAAGGAAGCAGGCTTAAAAAAGAAGCACTCTATTTTAAAATTGACGATAAGAATATTGCTGAACTATCACAAATGGATATTGCTCAGCTTCAAAGATGGCTTAATGGAATAGAAAGCCGTCTTTCGGAGCGTCAAAATCTCATTGCTTCCGATGTTTTGAAAGAAATCCGCAAAAGATTGCAATTTTTATTAGATGTAGGATTAGATTACTTGACGCTCAACCGCCCTATGCGAACTCTTTCAGGAGGAGAATCTCAAAGAATACGACTAGCTACTCAGATAGGGTCTCAGTTAGTGGGAGTGATGTATATTTTGGATGAGCCGAGTATTGGACTACATCAGCGGGATAATCAAAAACTTATTGAGGCGCTGAAAAACCTGCGAGATTTAGGAAACTCCGTTATTGTAGTAGAGCATGATAAAGATATGATACTTGCAAGCGATTATCTTATCGATATCGGCCCAGGAGCAGGTGCTCATGGAGGTAGAATCATCGCACAGGGAACTCTTCAAGAATTTTTACAACAGAACTCTCTTACAGCTCGGTATCTTAACGGAGAACTTCAATTTACAATTCCTGCAGAAAGAAGAAAAGGAAATGGTTTGTTTCTTCGGCTTTATGGAGCAAGAGGCCATAATCTGAAAAATGTGGATTTTATACTTCCTTTAGGCAAAATGGTTTGCGTTACAGGAGTTTCAGGTAGTGGCAAGTCGTCGCTTATTCATGATACACTGTTCCCTATTCTTAATCGACATTTTTATCAGTCTCGACGAGAACCTCTTCCTTATGATACAATCGAAGGATTAGAACATATTGATAAAGTGATAGAAATTGATCAATCTCCCATCGGACGCACGCCTCGCTCTAATCCTGCCACCTATACGGGTATGTTTTCCGATATACGGATGTTATTTGCTCAGATGCCTGAAGCTAAAATTCGAGGTTATAAGCCTGGAAGATTTTCCTTTAATGTAAAAGGAGGAAGATGTGAAGATTGCGAAGGAGCAGGTAAAAAGGTGATTGAAATGGAATTTTTGCCCGATGTATATGTAGATTGTCAGACTTGTAAAGGAAAACGGTATAATCGCGAAACATTAGAAATCCGTTTTAAAGGAAAATCGATTGCCGATGTTCTTAACATGACCGTAGAGCAAGCTTTAGAATTTTTTGAACATCAACCTAAAATATTTAGACGCCTTCAGGCGCTTTATGATGTAGGGTTGGGATACATCACACTAGGGCAGCATGCTACTACTCTTTCTGGAGGAGAGGCGCAAAGAGTGAAATTAGCTACTGAACTCTCCAAAAAAGATACTGGTAAAACGCTTTACATACTAGACGAGCCTACTACAGGGCTTCATTTTCAGGATATTGTTCATCTTTTAAACATACTTCATAAGTTAGTAGATAAAGGAAACACTGTTCTTGTGATTGAGCATAATCTCGATGTTATTAAGACTGCGGATTATATTATTGATCTAGGACCTGAAGGAGGCTCTGCAGGAGGAGAAATTGTTTGCCAAGGAACCCCCGAAGAAGTAGCACAACATCCTTATAGTTATACAGCAAAGTTCTTGCGAAAGGAACTTCATTGTGCTACACACTTTCACGAATTATGAAAGTTGCTCGCTAATTTTGCCAAATCTTCTTTCTCGGCTTTGATAATCAGCAATTGCTAAATAGAGATGTTCCTTGCGAAAATCTGGCCATAAAACATCTGTAAAATAAAGTTCAGAATAAGCCAACTGCCATAGCATGAAATTGCTAATTCTTTGTTCACCACTGGTGCGAATCATGAGCTCAGGATCAGGCAAGTTATGCGTTTGAAGATATTGGCAAATAATACTTTCATTTATATCTTCGGGCGAGAGCGTGCCTTTTTGTACTTGATAGGCAATCAGACGCATAGCGTTTGTAATATCCCATTTTCCGCTATAGCTTAGGGCTAAAACTAAGGTCATGCCTGTATTAGAAGATGTTTTTTGGATAGCTTCCTGAAGTTGTTGTTGGCAGTTTTTAGGGAGAGATAAGAGATCCCCTATAGCAGCAAGTTTGATATTATTTTTAAGCAGAGTAGATGTTTCGGCATCTATGGTGTTTACGAGTAATTGCATAAGTCCGTTTACTTCTTCTTGAGGACGCATCCAGTTTTCTGTAGAAAAGGCATAGAGAGTGAGTACTTTTATTCCAAGTTCTGCACAGCCTTCTACTGCATTTCTGACAGCTTCTATAGCATTTTGATGTCCGAACAAGCGGGCAGCGCCTTGTTTTTTTGCCCACCTTCCATTGCCATCCATAATAATCGCAACGTGTTGTGGGATTTTAGATTTATCGAGAGAAAAATGCATAGCCCGAAGAATTTTTGCAAAGTTTGTTTTTCTTTCTCATTTTCCAAAATTATATGATGATTCCCTTTATGAATCAAACAAAAACACTAATTTTGTCAGCTTGAAATAAAAAAATATTGTTTTTCAGCGCATTAGCGCTTTTGTTAGTCCATGTTATATTATGAAATTTCTGATGTTGAAATACATCTTAAAGCTTCTATCGTTTTTTTTGTTGTTTAACTTTTTACCACTTTTTGCACAAAATCGAGCGGGGTTGTATTCCTCTTTCAAACCTTATCGTGAATTTGATTATAGCTTTCCTCAAGAATACATAATTGCGGGTGTCGAAGTAGAAGGAACAGAATATTTAGATAAAAATTCTATGATAGCAATTGCGGGGTTTGAAAAAGGGAAAAAAATTACAATTCCTAGCGATGAGTTTCCTAATGCTATTAAGCGATTGTATCGCCAAGGGATTTTGTCAGATATTCAAATTTTTATAAAAGAAATTCGAGGTAATGAAGTCATTCTTCTTCTTAGGCTTAAAGAGCGTCCGAGATTGTCTAAATTTAATTTCTATGGTGTCAAAAAAGGGCAGATAGAAGAAGTTAGTGAAAAAACTAAACTTGTAAGAGGGCGCATTCTTACTGATGCAATGATGAAAAATGCTAAAAAAGCTATTGAAGCCTATTTTATTGACAAAGGATTTTATAATGTAGAAGTGCGTATGGTCCAAGAAAAGGACACACTTGCTGATAATAGTGTAATACTCAACATCTTTGTAAACAAAAAAAATCGGGTACGCATTCAAGACATTCTTTTCGAAAGAGTAGACGCAGATACGCTTCAGGTTGGTCAGCAAAAAGTTTTAAAAAGGCAAGAAGAACGGAAGCGTTCCACTATTACTATTATAGAACATCGGGAAGTAGTAGGATATGACGAAGCACAAAATAAATATTATAAGCGAAGATTTAAAATAGAGAATACTTTTCCACGCGTTGCAACGCCAAATGCTAAAGGTAAGCTTTTATTTTCAATGTCTTGGCAAGAATCGCAAAAGCTTATACAAGAAGCACCAGTACTTTTTAAAGAACTCGAACAAAAAGTTCAGCAAGGTCATCGCATTCGTGTTAGCGCAAGCCGAGTTATCTACGTTCCAGAAATCATAACTTCTATGCAAATTTCACCTCGAAAGCTTCGCAAGAAAATGAAGAAAACTAAAGAGAGTAGGCGCTTTTTAGCTTCTTCTAAACTAATTCAGAAAGATTACGAGGAAGATAAACAAAAGATTATTGAATATTACAATGAACAAGGTTATCGAAACGCAAAAATTGTATCAGATTCTGTTTTTAGGGTAGTACATAAAGGAAAAGAAAGAATTTCTATTTTGTTGAGAATAGAAGAAGGAAGAAAGTTTTATTATCGCAATATTTCCTGGAAGGGAAATTATCTTTATACCGACGAAGGACTGAGTAGAATTTTAGGAATCCAAAAAGGAGACATTTATAATCCTACAGAACTGAGTAAACGCCTTCATTACAATCCGAACGGGACAGATATCTCTTCATTATACATGGACGACGGCTATTTGTTTTTTTCTGTAGAACCCGTTGAAACGCAAGTAGTAGGCGATTCTATTGATATAGAACTCCGCATTTACGAAGGAGAACAAGCTACTATCAACAAAGTGACGGTAAACGGCAATACCAAAACTAATGATCATGTAATTTATAGAGAGCTATTCATACGCCCTGGTGATAAGTTTAGCCGCTCTAACCTTATTCGAAGCCAAAGAGAGCTGGCTACTATCGGTTTTTTTGACCCCGAAAAAATACAAATTGTTCCTAAACCTAATCCAGTAAATTCTACAGTAGACATGGAAATTACTGTGGAAGAAAAGGCTAGCGACCAAATTGAACTCTCTGGCGGATATAGCGGATTTATCGGATTCATCGGAACATTAGGAGTAACTTTTAATAATTTTTCTGTTCGCAATATTCCTAATGGCAAAAAATGGAGGCCGCTTCCATCGGGAGATGCTCAGCGCATCTCTATCAGAGCGCAAACCAACGGGCGCTTTTTTCAAAACTATTCTTTTTCTTTTATGGAACCGTGGTTAGGAGGTAGAAAACCTAATTCTTTTTCTTTGAGCATGAGCCGTTCTATTCAACGTATTGGCGGCGGATTTCAAACTTTCGGATTTCGGGGAGGAACGGGAAGTCTCAAGCTATCTAATATTTCTGTAGGTGTTGGTAAGCGATTAGAGTTTCCAGACGATTATTTTACAACGCGAAGCTCTTTGAACTATACCATTTATGAACTGAATAATTACTCTATTTCTCCAGGATATAACACAGGAATAAGCCATAATTTTAACTATAATCTTACCATTGCGCGGAATAATTTGGACAATCCTACTTATCCTCGAAACGGTTCGAGTCTTTCGTTGAGTGCAACCTTTACTCCTCCGTATTCTTTATTAGAACCTAAGCGCGATTACAAATTGCTTTCTCGCGAAGAAGCTTATCGAAATATTGAATATTTTAAATTTATGTTGGATAATTCTTGGTTTTTGAGAATTGTAGACAAACTCGTTCTTAATACAAGAATGCATTGGGGGTATTTAGGAGCTTATAACAACAACAAAGGAGTAGGACCTTTTGAAAGGTTTGTTCTTGGAGGAAATGGTATGTTTTTCGGCGGATTTTTACTCGGAACTGATATCATAGGACTTAGAGGCTATTCAGATAATTCCTTCCAGTTTAGAAGTTTTGACCCTGTTGTGAATGCGACAGTAAGCTATGGAGGAACTGCTTTTCAAAAATATGTCACTGAACTTCGCTATCCGTTGTCGCTCAATCCTTCAGCAACCATTTTTGTCCATACTTTTTTTGAAATGGGTAACAACTGGGAGCGCACATCTGATTTTAATCCCTTTAAAAATTATCGTTCTGTAGGGGTAGGGGCGCGCATTTTTATGCCTGCTTTCGGAATGCTTGGAATTGATTACGGATATGGGCTTGATGATGCTTTTGGCAACAAAGCGCGAACAGGACAATTTCATTTCATCATCGGACAGCCACTTCGTTAGTGTCTAATTGTAGTTTTTAATTTTAAAAAGTTTTTTTCTAAAATTTAGTATATTTTTTGAAATATTCAGTAGCTTTCACCCGTAAAATTTAACACTCGTTAGATATTATTTAGAAAATTAAGTTTATCAACTATCATTGGTGTTATGAGTAAATTCAAACAATTCCAGCATCCTTACGACCCAGACCCTAAATTTATGAAGAGGGTTGTTTATTTTAGTATGGAGTATGCTATTCATCAACCTTTTAAGATTTATTCAGGAGGTTTGGGTTTTTTAGCTGGTTCGCACATGAGAAGCGCTTACGACCAAAAGCAAAATATGATTGGAATTGGTATTTTGTGGAAGTATGGCTATTACGACCAAGTGCGCCGCGGCGATCAGTCTATGGATTCTCTTTTTCAAGAGAAAGTTTACAGCTTCTTACAAGATACTGGAATAAAGTTTGAAATTACTATCAACGGACATACTGTATGGGTAAAAGCGTGGTATTTGCACCCAAAGACATTTAATACTGTACCCATGTTTTTTTTGACTACCGACATTCCCGAAAATGACTATCTAGCACAAACCATCTCTCATAAACTTTACGACGCCCAAACGGAAACCCGTGTTGCACAAGAAATTCTTCTCGGAATTGGGGGTGCAAAATTGTGCGACATTATCGAATTTAATCCCGAAATTTATCATCTTAATGAAGCTCATGCGCTTCCGTGTGCTTTTTATTTGTATCAGAAGCATAAAAGTTTGGAAAAAGTAAAAAAACTCTTAGTATTTACCACCCATACTCCAGAAGAGGCAGGTAATGAAAAACACGATATTCGCTTTTTGGAAAAAATGGGATTTTTTGCGGGAGTACCTTTAGAAGAAGTGCGCAAAATCACAGGGCATATAAAGGAAGATATTTTTAATTTGAGTTTAGGAGCTCTTAGATTGAGTCATGTAGCCAATGGTGTTTCAAAGCTTCATGGAGAAGTAGCCCGTGAAATGTGGAAGTCTTATGATAACATTTGTCCTATTATTTCGATTACCAATGCCCAAAATAAAAAATACTGGGCAGATAAGCAACTTTATGCTGCACTCGAAAAAGGCGATGACCAAGCTCTTATTGAACGAAAGCAATTTTTAAAAGAACTTCTTTTTGAAGTTGTTGCAGACCAAACAGGCAAATTGTTTGATACGAATGTTCTTACTATCGTTTGGGCAAGAAGATTTGCTGCCTATAAACGTGCTGACCTGCTCATTCGCGATGAATCTAGGTTTGAAAGACTAATCCGAAATACAAAGTATCCCGTTCAAATTATTTGGGCTGGCAAGCCTTATCCCATGGACTACGGCGCCGTATCAGTATTCAATAATCTTGTTCATATAAGCAAGCGTTATTCTAACATGGCAGTTCTGGTGGGTTACGAATTACAACTTTCTAAACGACTCAAGCAAGGAGCAGATGTTTGGCTCAACACTCCGAGGGTACCGCGCGAAGCCTCTGGAACATCGGGTATGACTGCAGCTATGAATGGAGCGGTGAACTTTTCTACCTACGACGGGTGGATTCGCGAGTTCGCTAAACATGGAGTCAATAGTTTTATCATTCCTTTAGCCGATCCAACGGTGCCTATCCACGAACAAGATGCATCTGACCTTGTAGGATTGTACGACGTATTAGAAACAGAAATTTTGCCGACCTATTACGAACGAAAAGATAAATGGCTCAACATCATCAAACAAAGCATGACAGATATTCTTCCCTACTTTGATTCTGACCGCATGGCTTTTCAGTATTATGAAAAGCTTTATGAATATGGCTCTTAAGAGGTTGGATTTTATAGCCAACCTTTTTAAATTTTATGCTTCATATAGACTTTGTAACTTTTTGCAATTAAGAAGATGTTCTTGAAAGCTTCGTTTCAACTCTTCAAATTCAAACACAGAAGATGGTAGTACCTGCCAACGCACATATAAAGTAGGGCGGCGATGCTGCAAATAATCAGGTAAAGTACTAGAGAGTACAATTTGAGTTCGTGAAGGCTGAATAAGTTCTAATATTCGTTGAAGACCTTTCTCAAAGGTGGGATTGTCTTGATAAATCGATTGTATTTTCCCTTGTGGAAAAAAAACTACTAAATGGTTAGGATTTTCTAAAAGCTGAGCTGTATATCGAAGAGACATTATAGCAGAGCGGCTTCTTTTTTGAATAGAATAAGCTCCTGTAAAGCGAAACAAGGGAAACTGTCGCAATTTTTCTTCTAACATCAAAATATAGAATTTTTTTCGATAATGTAAATTGTTCAAGTAAAAAGGAATAAAGCCATCCCACCAACTGAAATGATTACCTAACAGTAAAATACTTTTCTGAGGAGATAAAGTTGGAGTGTTAAAAACAACTTTTTCAAAGTCTCGTTTGATCAGATAGTGCACGTACGTTTTTATAATTAAATACAGAAGTTTATTTTTGAGAGGCTTTATCATTCTGCGAATTATTTAGAGTGGCTTATTTTTTCGTAAATATATTGTTTTTTGTTTTATGCCTCTCAAGAGGAGTTGCAGATTCTATTCGCATTCAGTTGCTGTACAGACCTGCTCAGGTTTCATTGAATCGCTACGAACAGCTATTCATTGCAGATATAGAAGGTAACTTGTATCAGTACGATACGAACTTAAAACTTATACAAACATTTTCTCCTCAAAAAAAATCTTTTCCTACTATTTTAGAAGCGTGGGAAACGATGCGAATTTTTGTTTTTTTTCAAGAATTACAGGAATACGTGCTTTTAAATCGCATCTTAGGACAACCTGAGAACAATCGATTTCGACAAGAGAACATACACTTTGTGCGTGCTGCTACACTTTCGGCGGACGGAAACCTTTGGTTATTTGATGAAATTGACTTTACTCTTAAAAAGTACCAATTTTCTCAAAAAAATATTTTGATTGCCTCGCCTTTAGATTTAACCCTTCTTACTCCTGAGACAGATATCCGATTTATGAGAGAATATCAAAATAAATTGTTTATCGCAGAAAAAGCTCATGGAATCTTAGTATTCGATAATATGGGAAACTATTTGGAGACCATTCCCGCAAAGGGAGTGGAGTGGTTTAGTTTTTATGAAAATTCGCTTATTTTTAAGCGAGAAAGCCACTGGGTGGTGCATCATCTTTATACGCACCAAGAAAAAAATATTAGTGCTGGCAACGCTATTTTTATGATACTTACTTCTACAAAGCGCATTGAAATATTTGATGATTGTATAAAAATATCTTTTTAATACGACCAAAGAAGTGCTTCGTATTCAATGAGTTTCATAAGCGCTTGTTCGCTTGCAATAAGCCCTCGCTTTCCAGAGCCATAAGTATCTACAATAGATTTGTTTTTAGGATTTTCGTATTTTACTAATCCCGCAGAAAATTGCCTGAGCTCAAAGGCATCTGCTAAGTTGAGATGGGCAGCTGAATTGTGCGGATTGAACCAAATAGCATTAGGATTTTCAACGCGCCTTCCTGTATTGGGGTCTATAGGTTTAAAAAGATTCTCTACGAGTTCTTTATAAGAAAAAGAGGCTAACACTTTGTCGAGTCCCGTAGGAGTTTGTTCACCAGGAATAATTAGAGTAATTGCCTGAATATCGTGATACATTCTTGAACGAACGCGGTCAAAAATGAGATCTTCTCGAATTTCTACAATATAAATTTGTCTTGGAAAATATTCTGCTTGCTCTTTAGGTTTATTTTTTTTCTTATTTCCCCATACATCTTCATTGCTCATTTCGAGAGCTAACTCGTCATCTTGCTGAAAATCAGGAATGCGCAAGTTTTCTAAAAATTCCTCTAAAGACATGCGAGTCTCTAACGAATCGTTCCGATAAGGTTGTATGATTCCCTTTTTAACAGCATCGATAAGTAGTTTGCTAAATTCGTTGTTAGGCACAAAAAACGACTGATTCATTTTTTCACGCAAATCCATGCGGAACCAAAGGGCTTTTCTGAACATTTGGTCTTCTTTGCGAATAGGTCTTAACGATTTTTCGTTATAAGTACCTTTTGCGTTTGTAGTAGAAGAATTCTGCGCGTACGCATTCATTATAAACCCTAATAATGCAAACGCAATTGCCGACCAATTCATGTTTTCATATGTTTTTTTATAACATAACCCAAAAACCGTGCCATTTTTATATTGCAAAAGTAGTGCTTTTAATGGTTTTTTTTCTTATTGTAACAGATTTTTTGTCTATTTGTGATTCATTTATTTTGTAGAACTAATCGAACAGATATTACAATGAATTGGAAATTCTGGAAAAAGACAGAAGGAGAAAAAAAAGTAAAAAGTCCGTTGAGAGAATGGATTGATTCTGTTCTTTTTGCTGTCTTTGCTGCGACTTTCATTCGATGGCTTTTGTTAGAAGCCTTTACGATTCCTACGCCTTCTATGGAAAAATCATTATTAGTAGGGGATTTTTTATTTGTGAGTAAATTTCATTATGGTCCGCGAACTCCTAAAACTCCTCTTCAACTTCCTCTCACACATCAAAAAATATGGGGTACTGAAATTCCTTCTTACCTAGATTGGATACAACTTAAGCAGTATCGTTTGCCAGGCTTTACAACTATTCAAAACAACGACGTAGTCGTTTTTAATTATCCTGTTGAAACACAATACCCTGTGGATTTGAAAACAAATTATATTAAGCGTTGCGTAGGAATTGCAGGAGATACTATTCAAATTATCGACGGAGTAGTTTATATTAATGGGAAAGTGTTAGCGCCGCCTCCTAAGATGCAATCGAGTTACTTAGTGCGAGCTACGATGGAAATCTCACATCGCAAATTTAAAGAACTTGATATCACTGATTACGACAATTTAGGAAATGGCGTTTATCGAATTCATACTACAGCCGAAAAAGCTGAGAGGCTTAAACAATTTGAGTTTGTCAGGGAAGTATCTAAAATTCGATTTTTGCCTGACAGAACTCAGGAGCGCATTTATCCTTATAACGATAAGTTTAACTGGACTTTAGATTATTTTGGCCCACTTTATATCCCTAAAAAAGGCGACAAAATTCCTATTAATTCCGACAATTTGGCTTTTTATGGCGATTTGATTACTAAGTTCGATTTTAACGAGAATGCCAGAATTGAAGATGGAAAGCTTTTTATTGATGGAAAAGAAGTCACGGAATATGAAGTAAAGCAAAATTACTATTTTATGATGGGAGATAATCGCCATAATTCTTTGGATTCGCGCATATGGGGGTTTGTACCAGAAGATCATATTTTAGGAAAAGGATTCGTGATTTGGTTATCGATAGATAACGACCCTAACGTAAGTTTATTGGATAAAATAAGATTTAGCCGCATGTTTAATTTAATACGCTAAAAATATGAGGTTTTATGTAAAAAATTACCCCTTTACAATTTCTGCTCAACAAATCAATCCTTTGCCTGAAGATGCAGTGGTTTATAATTCGGCTTCTGCTTCTCAGATTTGGCAGATTTATGAAAGCGTTTTTGAAAATAGAATAACAGGTCATTCCCATTTTATATTTATTGAACCTCATTACGAACAAATATTACAAGAATTCTTGAGTCATTTTAAAATTGTTGATGCAGCGGGTGCTTTAGTGCAGCATCAAGACAAGTATTTGTTTATTTACCGATTTGAAAGTTGGGACCTCCCTAAAGGAAAACTCGAAGATCAAGAAGATCCTGTTTTCAACGCTATCCGCGAAGTAAAAGAAGAATGTAACCTTAATATTAAAGTGCGCTCTGAATTACTTGTTACTCACCACACGTACGTTTTGGAAAACAACCACGTCTTTAAAAATACAAAATGGTTTTTAGCAGATTGTATAGATGAAAATCCTGCACCGATTCCACAAGTCGTAGAAGGAATTCAAAAAGCTGAGTGGTTCACCAAACAAGAAGTCGAAGAAATTGTTTTAAAGAATACGTATCCTTCTATTCGAGAAGTTTGGCAGACATTCTTGCATTTATGCGATCATGAAAGAAGTAAATCTTTCTTTTGAAGAGTATCTTGCAAGTAAGAATATTGATGCTCAAAAGTTTTGCGAACAAGATCCTGAGCTTTTTTATGAATGGAAAGACTTGTTTTATCAGATGCATCCCAAAAGCTTTACGATGCAAAAGTTGTATCTTCTGAATAGGATTCGGTTAAAATATTTGCTGAAAACATTTTGATTATTTTCTTTGTAAAAGTTAAGAGAATGACGAATGCACTGGAAAAAGACACTTTGGATTTTTTTGATAACTGTATTGGCAGTTTCAATTTTTGTAATATTGTTTTTGTATTATGCTAACTACAGCGAAGGATTTCGCGCAGGAGTAGTCATGAAAGTAAGCAGAAAAGGATACATTTTCAAAACCTATGAAGGAGAGCTGAACGTAGAAGGGATTACGAGCGATGGTGGTAAAAGAATGCCCTCTTCGGTGTGGGAATTTTCAGTAGAAGCTGACCGGCAAGATATTCTTAAACAACTAGAAGAGGCTGCTTTGAAAGGGTATCGCGTAAAACTGGTATATCACGAAAAATTTGTTAAATTGTTTTGGAGAGGGGATACTCCTTATTTCGTGGTTAAGGTAGAAGTTTTAGAAGGAAATTAGGTATGGATGACAACAAATCAACTCTTCAAGAAGAAGAAAGAATTAAACAGGCTTTCAAAGAACGCGATTGGAACGAAATTAAGAGTGCTAACTCTTGGGTCATCTTCAAAGTAATGGCGGAATTTGTAGAAGGATTTGAGAAGTTAGCCAAGATAGGGCCTTGTGTTTCTATCTTCGGTTCTGCACGCACTAAGCCAGACCATATTTATTATAAGATGGCAGAGGAAATAGCTGCAAAGTTGGTCAGACACGGATATGGCGTGATTACTGGAGGAGGACCTGGTATTATGGAAGCTGGCAATAAGGGCGCTCATAGTCAAGGCGGTAAGTCTGTGGGGCTCAATATTGTGCTTCCTTTTGAACAGACCCATAACATTTATATAGATCCAGACAAAAACATGACTTTTGATTACTTTTTTGTAAGAAAGGTGATGTTTGTCAAATATTCACAAGGGTTTATTGTCATGCCAGGCGGATTTGGAACACTTGATGAGCTTTTCGAGGCTCTTACTTTGATTCAGACCAAAAAAATTGCGCGATTTCCTATTGTGCTTGTTGGAAAGTCTTACTGGAGTGGACTCATTAACTGGATTGAAACAGTGATGTTACAACAAGAGAAAAACATCTCTCCGCAGGATATGAACTTGTTTAGCGTTGTAGATACTCCTTCGGAAGCCGTCGCTATTATCGATGATTTTTATAGTCGCTACCTTTTGACGCCTAATTTTTAGAAATGGTTTTATGATCCTGATAGCTTTCTTATATAAGAAGCAAAGCTGTACACCTCGTGTGCAGAGATGTCGTATAAATCCATCACTTCCATGAGTACTTCTAGATTAGCTTCTACATCATCAGCAATTACGATATCGGCGCCGTGTCTTTTAATAGAATCGGCGTCTTTGTTTCGTTGTGTCCTGGCTATTATGGTACTATCAGGACTATATTTTTTAAGTCGATAGGCTAATACTTCTGTTTTTTCCGAATTTGCACTCGTAGTGATTACAATACATTTTGCTCTATGAGCTCTTGCATGGTGCAACACTTCTTCGTTATCAGCATCTCCGTAAATAATAGGTATTCCGTGTTTCGATTCTACTTCTACAATATGAGGGTCTAATTCGATAACTACGTAGGGAATTTTGCAACTTTGAGCAGCGTGAGCGACGCTTTTTCCCGTCATTCCAAATCCAATAATAACGATGTGTTGGTTGAGAGTATCTTGCTTTACATTATGAGCATCGGACGTAGTAGGGAGCCCTTTTAAGCGTTTTTTTATTTTTTTTGAAACGGGTAGAATATTAATGAGCCAATTTGCTGCAGTGTGTTGTTTGTTAATCAGAAGAGGCGTAATTGCCATTGTTAAAACTGCTATAGATAGAAAATACTGGTTTAACTCGATAGGAAGCACGCCATAATCTACTCCTGATTTCATGAGCACAAAAGAGAATTCTCCAATTTGACAAATCGAGAATCCTACCAAAATGGCTTCATAGGTGTTGATTCCCAAAGTTTTTGCTGCAAAGCCTCCAATCATAGCCTTCACAGTCATCACTAAAAAAGTAATAAAGATGATTTCAAAGAAATGCTCTAATAAAAAACTTACGTCAATCAACATTCCTACAGAAACAAAAAATATACTTGTAAAAATTTCTTTGAAAGGCAAAATGATTCCAGCAGCTTCATATCCGTATTTCGATTCTGAAATGACCAAACCCGCCAAAAATGCTCCCAGAGCTAAAGATAATCCTGCTTGGGCTGTAAGCCAGGCAATCGCAAAACAAATGACTACAATGGCTACGATAAATAAGTCTTTACTGCGCGTATCTGCAATGTAATACAGCAATTTGGGAACTACATATTTAATACTAACAATCAAAAACAAAATAATAACAGACACTTTCAAAGCAAGAAATAAAAGATCGTTCCACAAATCGACATTTTCCCCTGCCAAAATAGGAATGGCTAACATCATTGGAACCACGGCAATATCTTGAAAAATAAGAATGGCTAATGTGATTTGCCCGAATTCTTTTTTTACATCTCCACTCATCTGCATGACTTTCAGTACGATAGCCGTGCTGCTAAGTGCAAACATACATCCTAAAAAAATCGCAATCGGTAAATAATCGTAGCTCAAATAGTAAGAGAGCATTCCAAAAATCACCAGTGTAATAAGCACTTGCAGAGATCCACCTTGCAAAACTGCTTTTTTGACGCGCATCAGGCTAGCAATCGAAAATTCTAGTCCTATTGTAAACAAAAGTAGTACCACGCCGATTTCTGCAAGGATATCTACCTGACTTTCTGATTTAATAAGATTGAGCGTATGAGGGCCACAAATCACACCGCTTATTAAAAAACCAATAATTGTAGGAATTTGAAGACGATGCAGTAACAAAATGACAAAAACGCTTATTCCTAATACAATAATTAAGTCAGATAATAGCGTAAGTTCCATCAAAAATATCATAACAGCGCTTAAAATTTGTGGCTCCTATTTGCTTGCTAAAATAGGAATAGATTTCGTTCTTGTGAAATTATCATAAAAAAACAATAAGAACTTGCTTAGACGCTAAACAAGTTCTTACAACCAAATAATCCTTAAAAACAATTTCTCCAAATTATTTTTTCAAAAGTAAGCAAGAATTTTCAAGAAAAAAGTTGATTTCGATGAACGGGGTTTTTTCTTCGATTAACCTGCCATTTGAATCCCTTAATAAGGGATAGAGACTTTTAGGCAGCTCTTATTAGGAAACGAAATTGTGAGTTTTAGATTGTAGTTTTATAATTGCAAAAAAGAGTTTCATAAAGAACCTTCAAACTATGACATTAGCAAAAGTAAGATTATATCCTTTGAAATTTGAAACAATTTTTAAGAACAAAATTTGGGGAGGGCAAAAAATTCGTACAATTCTCGGAAAAGATTTTGGCAATTTGCCTAATTGCGGAGAAACATGGGAGATTTCAGGGGTAAAAGGGAATATTTCAGTTGTGCAATTAGGAGGTTTAAAAGGAAAAAATCTTGTTGAACTTATCGATATTTACAAAGGAGAACTTGTAGGACATAAAATTTACAAAAAGTTTGGAGATGAGTTTCCTTTGCTGGTAAAATTCATAGATGCTAACGATGATCTTTCCATACAAGTACATCCGAATGACGAATTAGCTCGCAAGCGTCACAATTCATTCGGCAAAACAGAAATGTGGTACATCTTGCAAGCAGATAAAGGAGCTTCTCTTATCAGCGGATTTAAAAAGAGAGTAACTAAAGAAGAGTATTTAGCTCACTTAGAACGTAAAACGCTAGAACAAATTCTTAATCGAGAAGCAGTGGAGGCTGATGACGTATTTTTTTTACCCGCCGGGCGCGTTCATACCATAGGAAAAGGATTATTGTTAGCAGAAATCCAACAAAGCTCTGATATTACCTACCGAATTTATGATTTTGACAGAAGAGATGAAAAAGGTAATTTGCGAGAGCTTCATACAGAATTGGCCTTAGACGCCATCGATTTTGATGTATATCCTGAATATAAAACGCGATATGAAAAAAAGGAAAACGCAATTGTAGAACTTGTGTCTTGTCCATACTTTACTACGAATCTGCTGCATTTTTCACGACCGATTACCAGAAATTATTCTCGCCTAGATTCTTTTGTAATTTACGTCTGTATGGAAGGAAGTTTTACTATTCGTTACGATGTATCCGAAGAACAAAGAGTCCAAAAAGGCGAATGTGTTTTGTTGCCTGCTGATATCAAACAAGTGGAATTAATTCCTGAAACCTCATTTAAAATATTAGAATCCTATATTTTGTAAATATGCTTTCTAAAGAAAAAATTTATCAACTAATACAATCTGGCAAATACATTAGCCGGGATTTGAGTTGGTTGCAGTTTAATTATCGCGTACTTGACCAATGCAAAGTAACGTCGCGTCCTTTGTTGGATCGATTGAAATTTATGGCAATTACTGCCTCCAACTTAGACGAATTTTTTATGATTCGCGTCGGAAGCTTGTATAACTATTTAGATTACGACAAAGAAAGAACTGATTATTCCGGATTGCGAGAAGATGATTTTAAGGAATTGCTTTTTGCGGAGGTGAAAGAATTTGTCAAACAACAAACGCAATACTATCAACAAGAGTTTGTTCCTCAGTTTAGTGCTCATGGTTTTGAAATTGTTTCAGAACTCTCTCGGCTTACTAAAGAACAGCGTCAGAAGGTAGATGATTATTTTCTTAACACTATTTTTCCAATGCTAACGCCAATGGTATTGGATATCAATCATCCGTATCCTGTTATCATGAACAAGCTTTTGGTGTTTGGAGTGGTGATTATTGATAGGAAACTTTCTGACAAAGAAAGTCGCAAAAATAGTTTTATTCAGATTCCCCAAAATATTCCGCGCTTTTTTGAAATTGTACAAGAAGATAATTCAATTTTGTTCGTTCCTGTTGAAGCAATCGTAAAAGCAAATATTCAAAAATTGTTTCGCAACACAGAAATTGAGTCGATTAGTTTATTTCGCATTACACGTAATGGCGACTTTGATTTTGAAGATTTAGAAGACGTAGAATCTGATTTTATAGAAGAAATTAAAAGAAGAGTAAAAAATCGCAAAACGGGCAGAGTAGTTCGCGTAGAAATAGAACCAGGTTACTCGCGATGGTTGATGGAACGTTTAAAGGTGCGATGGAACATAGAAGATACCAACATTTTTGAGATTCATAGTCTTTTAGATTATACAGGCTTATGGCAAATTATTAACCATAAAGCGTTTAAAACGCAGCGCTACCAGCATCCTCCTTCTGTCAATCCGCTTACGTATCCTGTATTCGCTAATGAAGATATTTTTGCAAAGATTCGCCGCAACGACATTTTGCTGCATCATCCGTTTAATGCTCCTTTGTGGGTTAATCTTTTAGAGGCTGCTGCGGAAGATGCAGATGTTTTAGCAATCAAGATTACAATTTATCGCCTTGCAAAAGACTCTCGCGTGACAGCAGCTCTTAAGAAAGCAGCCGAAAACGGAAAGTACGTTTCTGTTATCTTTGAAATCAAAGCACGCTTTGATGAAGAAAACAATATCATGCAAGGGGAAAAACTCCGAGAAGCTGGATGTTTTGTGATTTATAGCATGTCCACTCTCAAGACACATGCTAAGGCGATGTTGATAGTTCGCCGCGAAGGTGATGAAGTGATAAGATATGTCCATATGTCGAGCGGCAACTACAACGAAGTAACCGCTAAGCTTTACACAGATGTAGGACTTCTTACCGCTGACCCTGAATATGCTCACGATATAGCTGAGTTTTTTAATGCTATCACGGGCTACTCGCGTCCTGATAGTTATAATTTGCTAATTACTGCTCCCCACGATTTGCGAGAAGATCTTATTGAGTTAGTACGCCAAGAAATTGCTAATGCAAAAAAGGGATTACCAGCAGGAATTGTTATTAAGATAAATTCCTTGCAAGATGCTGCTTTTATTAATGCCTTGTATGAGGCTTCTCAGGCAGGTGTTCCTATCAAGCTTATCGTAAGAGGAGTTTGTTGTCTGCGTCCTCAAAGAAAGGGCTTAAGTGAAAATATTGAAGTGCGTTCTCTTGTAGGTGAATTTTTAGAGCATTCCAGAATTTACTATTTTCATAATGCAGGAAATCCCAAGGTATTTGGCGGAAGTGCTGATACAATGGTGAGAAGCTTTGAAAAACGAATAGAAATTCTTTTTGCTATCAAAGATATTAGAGCCAAACAAGAAGCTATCAACATTTTAGCGTATTGTTTGCGCGACAACGTAAATGCTTATATTATGCAAGAGAATGGAACTTATCAAAAAGTAGAAAGAGCGCCTGATGAAGAAATTTTTGACACTCATCAAACCTTTTATCACGTGAATAGCGATATTGTACATGAGGCAAGACTATTTTAATGAAATTCTAATCTAAAAAATCACAATTCTTTAAAAGTTTCGCCTTGTTTGCTTTGGAATTGAAACTTCCTAAGTATACTTTTGTCCGAGTAGAGTTAATTTTAGCAAATTTTACGCAAAAATGGCAAATATAGGCAGAGTTACTCAAGTAATCGGTCCGGTAGTAGATGTAAGTTTTGAGGGTGGAAAGCTACCTAAAATCTTAGATGCACTCGTTATCCAACGTCCGAACGGGCAGCAGTTAGTATTGGAAGTACAACAACATCTTGGCGAAGATCGCGTTCGCACCATCGCTATGGACTCAACAGAAGGATTGATGCGTGGAATGGATGTAATTGATACAGGAGAACCTATTGCAATGCCTGTGGGAGAAGATATTCGCGGGCGTTTGTTTAATGTAACGGGGCAAGCTATTGATGGAATTAAACAACCTAAAGGAGATAAAAAGCTTCCTATTCACCGTCCAGCACCTAAATTCGAAGAGCTTTCTACCACTACGGAGGTTCTTTATACAGGCATCAAAGTAATCGACTTACTAGAGCCTTATGCCAAGGGAGGAAAAATCGGTTTGTTTGGAGGCGCTGGAGTAGGAAAAACTGTCTTAATTCAAGAACTTATCAACAATATTGCAAAAGCCTATTCTGGGCTCTCAGTATTTGCTGGGGTAGGAGAGCGCACTCGTGAAGGAAATGACCTACTGCGCGAAATGATTGAGGCTGGAATTATCAAATATGGCAGCGAATTTAAGCACTCAATGGAAAAAGGTGGCTGGGACTTGACTAAAGTAGATATGAACGAACTTGCTAAGTCACAGGCTACTTTTGTTTTTGGACAAATGAACGAACCTCCAGGAGCGCGCGCGAGAGTAGCTCTTTCAGGTCTTACTATTGCAGAATATTTCCGCGATGGCGACGGAACAGGAAAAGGAAGGGATATTCTTTTCTTTATAGACAACATATTCCGATTTACACAAGCAGGTTCAGAAGTATCTGCTCTTTTAGGGCGTATGCCCTCTGCTGTAGGATATCAGCCTACTTTGGCTACTGAAATGGGTGCCATGCAAGAAAGAATTACTTCTACTAAGAGAGGTTCTATTACTTCAGTACAAGCAGTTTACGTACCTGCTGACGATTTAACGGATCCTGCACCTGCCACTACTTTCTCTCACCTTGACGCCACAACTGTATTAAGCCGTAAAATTGCAGAACTAGGAATATATCCTGCTGTAGACCCTTTGGATTCAACTTCTCGCATCCTGACACCAGAAATTTTGGGTAGGGAGCACTACGAATGTGCGCAACGCGTAAAAATGACACTACAGCGCTACAAAGAACTGCAAGATATTATTGCAATTCTGGGTATGGATGAACTTTCTGAAGAAGATAAATTAATAGTTCATCGTGCACGACGCGTACAGCGTTTCCTATCTCAGCCTTTCCACGTAGCAGAAGCGTTTACAGGCTTAAAAGGTGTGCTTGTGGATATTAAAGATACTATTCGAGGGTTTAATGCTATTTTAGACGGCGAGTACGATCATCTCCCAGAAGCAGCTTTCAATTTGGTTGGAACAATTGAAGATGCTGTCGCAAAAGGAGAGAAGCTGTTGGCGCAATCTAAAGCATGATTATCGATTCTCATTTTGAGAATTTATGTCTATTAACTTATTAATTTTTGTAACAATGTACCTCGAAGTTATAACACCCGATAAAAAAATATTCTCTGGAGAAGTAAACGGCGTCTTAGTACCGGGAGCGGGTGGTTCTTTTGAAATGTTAAATAACCATGCTGCTATTATCAGCTCTTTAAGCAAAGGTAAATTGCGCATCAATAGCAAAGAATCTGGAGTTATTGTTCTACAGATTGATGGAGGAATTGTAGAAATGAAAGACAATAAAGTAATTGTACTTGTTGAGAAGGTTGTAGAATCTTAAAAAGAACTCCTTGCTTTTATGCAAGGAGATTTTTATGTTTTTACTGTAAATTTTTTCATAGCATCCCAATTCAGTTCGATTCCTAACCCCGGTTTATCAGGTAAAAGAAGTTTTCCATTTTTCATTACAAGAGGGTCGGGCGTGAGTTCTTTTCTTAAGATAGATTCACAAAGTTCCGCAGGTTGATATTCAATGAACGGACAATGCGGGATAGCAGCAGCCATATGAGCTGTAGCAGCAATTCCGATGCCTGTTTTCCAGCAATGAGGCACAATAAGCCGTCCTCTATCTTGTGCTAAATGACAGACGCGCATTGCCTCGGTAAGTCCGCCTACACGTCCTACATCTGGTTGTGCTACATGGACTAATCCCCTGTCCATCAATTCAATAAATTCAAAACGGGTGTTGAGCCATTCTCCTGCCGCAATTCTCATAGGAGCTTCTCTTGCTAAAATAGCGTATCCTTCCAGATTATCTGCTCGCAACGGAGTTTCTAAGAAGAACAAATTTAAATCTTCCCATTTTCGAATGGTGCGCAAACAGCTATGGGCATCATACCATAAATACTGAACATCTACCATCATTTCAAAGTCATTTCCTACAGCCTCGCGACACGCTCGAATAATATCGGTCATTTCCTCATCAGTTCCTTTTAAACCGCTGTGATTATAAGGTCCGTCGAGGGTACATTCCATTTTAGCAGCTTTATAGCCGTATTCTTTTGCCTTTTTTGCCCATGCTACTAACGACTCCTTATATTCTTTTACAGTGTTGCCGTTGGGTTGCAAAGAAGCATATGGAATAATGTATTCTTTTTGAGCTCCTCCTAACAGTTTATAAACAGGTAAGTTGAGAGCTTTCCCTTTAATATCCCATAGAGCCATATCAATTGCTCCCATTGCACAGATAACCGCTCCACGTCTGCCACTCATAGCTGTATAGACGTAGAGTTTCTCCCAAATGGCGGAAGTATCCATAGGGTCCATACCAATAAGAAGTTCTTTCATTCCTTTTGCCATCGTATGGCTTCCAGGGGAGTCTATGCAACTTTTAGCAATGTATGGACCTGTATCTGTTTCACCCACACCATAAATTCCTTCATCTGTTCGAACTATTACTACCAAATTATCTTGAGATGAAGAAGTAGCATCTTGACGCAAATCTGGTGCTACCAATACATAAGACTCGATATCTACAATTTTCATTCGATTAGTTTTTTAGTTTCAAATAGTAGAGTTTATATCAATTTGTGCAATATGCCATCTACCTAAGTTTGCTACATACATTTTTGTATTGTCAGTCGAAAAAGCCATATTTGTAGGGTTGGATAAAGTATGAGCTTCCCAATCGTCTGCCCATACACTTAAGCGATGGTTTGTGTCAAAGCGAAAAATAGTGTTAGGAGCGTAACAACTAATATATAAATTTCCTTTTTTGTCGTATGCTAATCCATCAGGGAGTGTTTTGTCGGGCGTTTTTACTAAAATATCTGCCTCACCCGCTTTACCGTCAGGGCGAATCGGAATTCTCATAACTCCTGGTAACCAAGTACATGCTACCATAAGAAATTGATTATCAGGAGAGATAGCTAATCCGTTGGCAAAGTTTAAGGGTTTTGAATACCAAACGACGCCATTTCCGTGAGTATCGAATTTAAATATTTTTCCAGATATTTCTCGAAATCCTCCACTATCTGACACGTATAAGTTTCCATTTTCATCAAAACAAGGATAATTAGGAATTCTGAAAGAAGTGTCAGCAGTACCTTTTGCAAATACAGAAAGTTGATAAGTTCGTATATCAAGTTTCCAAACGCACTTATTTTTCAAATCACATGCGGCTAACCAAGTATTATCTGGAGAAACTTGTACTCCTAAGATAAATCCTTTAGTATTTGCCACCTCTTGAAAAGTTCCATCAGATGAAATTTTGTAAATTTGTCCTGCTTCTCCTCCTGCCCAAATGTTATTGTTTTTATCTACTGCTACACATTCGGGATGATCAATACCATCTACTAAGATTTTAATATCAGCAATATTTATCATATTCATTTATAAGTTTAAACTTCAGAAGGTATCATAACGCCTAATCCACCATCAATTCTGATAGCATGTCCTGTGATAAAATCAGCTTCTGGGGAACATAAAAAACCTATCAAATTCGCAATTTCTTCGGGTTCGGCAATGCGCTTCGAGAGTGCCATATCTCTGCAGGCTTGAAGCGCTTCTTCTGGATTGGGAACTTGAGCCACATCATGCTGAAGCATCGGAGTATTTACAGTGCCAGGACATACTGCTACGCAGCGCACTTGCGGAGCGTAATCGACTGCAATACTTCTAGTAAGTCCTAGCAAGGCTGTTTTAGAAGTAGTATAGGGCGCTACCCTTGCCTGACTCATAAACGATTGAACACTTGCTACGTTGATAATAACTCCTTTTTGTTTTCGTAACATGTGGGGAATGGCATATTTAGCGCATAAAAACGCACTTTTTAGGTTTACGTTCATTACTAAATCCCATTCTTCTTCTGTAGTTTCTGTAACGGTGGAGTAGCGCTGAATTCCTGCGTTGTTGATAAGAATATCTACATTTCCTAAATCCGATTGTACTTTTGAAAAAGTATTTTTTACTTGATTTTCTTTTGATACATCACAAAAATAGTATTTGATGTTTAGTTCGTTTGCTAATTCTTTTCCTTTATTTTCGTCAATATCTAAAATAGCTATTTGAGAACCGTTTGCTGAGAAATATCTTGCAGTAGCTTCTCCTATTCCTTTGGCTCCTCCTGTAATTACTACTATTTTATTCAAAAAACGCGTTGGATGATGAACCATACTTTGTGCATAAATTTTCTCCAATTAAATGGATAATAACATTTTAAGCAAATGTAAAATCATTCTTTTTCTTATTTTTGATTTAGGTTTGAATAAAAGAAAAATTATGAACTTATGATGAATCGCATATTAGATAAGTTTTGGCTTGGGGTTTCTCTGTTTTTAATTTATGTGGCTTGGGGTTTTCCTTTTTTAGCCTACAAAGTTACTTTCAATTATATTTCCCCCATTATGCTGAGCGCACTTCGCTCGATAGTGGCAGGTTTGTCAGTAGTAATATTAATGGTATTTTTTCCCTCTCTAAGAAAAACTAAAATAGATTGGAAACATGATATTGTAGCAGGTTTTTGGTTTATTGTTGTGAGTATCAATGTGATTGTATGGTCTCTCAATTATATTCCGAGTGGTATAGCTGCTTTGCTCACGAGTTCTATTCCGATTTGGGTGTATTGTATTCAGAAAATTCAGCGAACGGCAGTTTCAAATGTTTGGATAGTTTTGGGGCTTCTAATGGGATTCGTAGGAATTTTTACATTAGTTGCACAACAAATGTACTTTTCTTACGATGTAATGACTTTAATAGGTTGTGCGGGAGTATGTATAGGAAATATAGCGTGGGGTTGGGCAGTATTACACGTTCAAAAACGAAAAGATAACACTAACCCCATTGTAAGCACTGGTATTCAGTTTCTTTTTGGAGGAATTGTTTCAGTTCCTATAGCTTTTTTATTAGAAGACGTTAAACTTATTTTGCCTTTTTCTTATTCGGCAACATTAGGATTTACATTTTTATCTTTCGTAGATGTCATTTTGTGTTTTAGCGCCTACAACTATGCCTTACAAAGATTAGAACCTGTATTGGTAACCTTGCACGCTTATATCAATCCGATAATTGCCATGATAGTTGGATGGTACTTTTTAAACGAAAGAATTAACTGGCAAGTTTTTTTGGGAAGCGCTTTGATACTTCTTAGCATTTATTTAATCGAAAAAGGCTACAGGAAAAAAACTGACTCTCAACCCTATGTATAAAAGCACCTGCAAACAAATTGCCTGCAGGTAGATTTGTTAATCAGAATTTGAAAAATTTAACTTTTCTTTAATTTTAGCGTTTTTACCCATCTTGCCTCGCAAATAGAACAGACGAGCGCGGCGCACTTTACCACGCATGATCACTTCTATTTTAGCAATATTAGGAGAGTTCAAAGGAAAAATTCTTTCTACTCCGACTCCATTTGATACTTTGCGAACTGTAAAAGTTTCTCCTGCAGTGCCTTTATTTCTACGTTGAACTACAGTGCCTTGAAATTGCTGAATGCGCTCTTTCCCACCTTCTTTGATAATGCAATGCACGTTAATTGTATCGCCTGCAGAAAAATTAGGATGCTCAGCAGCTTTTTTTTGAAATTCTTGCTCTACTAATCTAATCAGATGGTCCATCGCAGTCTGTTTTTTTGATTTGTGAAAGGAGCGCAAATATAGTTTTTTATTTAGATATTCATCAATAAATCTCTTCTTTTTTTAAACTTTTTTGTTGCATTCTTTCTAAAATAGAAATTTTGCGCTTAAAGCGAACCAAAAGAAGAATAGCCGCTAGTACTAATCCGATTAAGAAACCTATCCAAATTCCTGTAGCCCCTGCATGAAGTTGAAAACTTATCGCATATCCTATCGGTAAAGCAACAATCCAATAAGCTAATAGAGCAACCCAAAAGGGAGTTTTTACATCTCCGATTCCTCTTAAAGCTCCTATAAAAACTACTTGTAAACCGTCAAAAATTTCAAAACAACATGCTATGACGATAAGCTCTGTAGCAATTTTTATCACTTCTTTATCGGACGTATGCCAAGAAGCAATCGAAGGGGCAGTCCAAAAGGTGATGAGAACGACAACTGTCATATAAAAGAGAACCAAATGCGAACAAGTTTGAAACACTTGTTTTGCAGTTGATATGTTTTGCTCTCCTATTAAATTGCTGATGCGAATAGTAGCTGCTTGACTAAAACCGCTTGCCGTCATGAATAGTAAGCTCACAAGAGACATGGCAATTTGGTGTGCTGCAAGAGAAACCGTTCCTAACCAACCTACTACGATCGTACCAGCATTGAAAGCAGTGACCTCCAGACAGAATTGTATAGCAATAGGAATACTTATGTTGAGTATTTTTTTACAAATGGAAAGATTTACATGTAGTATTGAGAATTCTTGCAACAACTTTTGAAAATTTTGCTTTTTGAATACGTAAACGGTCATGCCAATTGCCATACAAATTCTTGCTAACAAAGTCGCCCATCCTGCTCCTACGAGTCCTAAAGGAGGAAATCCAAGTTTTCCGAAAATCATTATGTAGTTCAATAAAATATTGATTACGTTACCTATTAATGTAAATAACATGCCTGGTTTGGTGCGAGAAGTTCCTTCAGTAAACTGCTTAAGAGTGTAAAAGATCGCTAACGGAATGAGTGAAGTTGCTAAGAGATGATAGTAAGGAATAGCTCTTGCAACTACTTGTGGTTCTTGTTGTAGATATTTTAAATAATTCGAAGAAGCAAAAAGAAGAATTGTTATAAGAGCTGAAAATATAATGTTGATAATCAGGCCATTTGAAAGGATGTTATTAATAGATTCAAAGTCTTTTTTACCTAAAGCGTTTCCTACTAAGGGGGTGATGCCATAAGCGAATCCTATGGAAATCACTAAAAAGTTGCTAAAAACACTATTGGCAAATGCTGAAGCAGCTAAGTCAATTGTGCTGTAGTTGCCTATCATAATGTTATCTACAATTCCTGTAAGCACTTGCCCGCCTTGGGTAATGATAAGTGGAAAAGTAAGAGCAAGAATTTTTTTATACTCGTCCAATTTCATGTAACGATGAACTTCTTCAGATTATAAAATTGAAGCTTTAAAATTAGAAATGAATCTCTAAGTAATCAATAACTTTTGGAGTTAGGCTTTTTAGATATCAAAATTCTAAAAAAGAAATCGTTTTGATGATATTTTTTTAATCTAAAAAAACTTAATTTGAATTTTTCTCAATAATCAACATATTTGCAACATACGGCTATGAATTTGTTCTATCATGATGTTAAAATGTATTTCTCAGAAAATATTGTTATTTATACTATTTTTGAGTATCATCAGTATTCGAGCACAAGAAATAGGAAATGTTTTTATTAGAAACTATACACCTAAAGAATATAATGTTCGCGCTGTTACGTGGCAAGCTATTCAAGATAATCGTGGAATCATGTATTTTGCTACGGGAAGCGGCGTATTAGAATATGACGGAACTACGTGGAATCTCATCAAACTCCCAGGAGGAGCAGGAGCGCGTTCGTTAGCAAAAGACAAAAAAGGATTTGTTTATGTAGGTGCTAAAAATGAGTTTGGCTATTTAGCTCCTGATTCAGTAGGAAAAATAGTGTATGTTTCATTATTGCCTGAAATACCTGATAAGAATATCCAATCTTTTGGGGAAATATGGTCAGTAGCTGCTTTAGAAGATGGCAGCATTTTATTTCAATCAGATTATTACATTTTTCATTATATATATAAAAAAATCAACGTCATCTTTCCTGAAAATAAAGGAACTTTTTATTTGATGTATAAAATTGGAAATGAGCTGATTTGCTTAGAAAACGGCGGGGGACGCGGCCTGGTAAAGTATTCTCAGGGTAATTTTGTAAGCATGCCCAACGGAAGCCATTTCTCTAATTATTCTAGCGTAAATACCGTTTTACCTTATGATGCTAAACGATTTTTAGTGTGTTCTCGTGAATTAAGTAATCCTTTGGAAATTTATAACATAGAAACAGGTGAAATAGAGCCCCTTCCTTCAGAAGCAGATGTGATTATAAGGGAGAATAGACTTGTTGGAGGTATTCCTCTTCCTGTGAATATCTATAAAGAACCTACTTATTTGATGTACTTGACACGAGGCGGAGTGATTATCCTAAATAAAAAAGGAAAAATCATTCAACATATTAATGAAGAAAATGCGGGTCTTCAAGATGGAAATGTATGGAATGCTATGCAAGATCGCGAAGGAGCCATTTGGCTTTCTTTGCAAAAGGGAATTACGCGATTAGAGCTTAATTCTCCCTGGAGAATTTGGAACGAAACAAATGGATTGAAAGGAATTGTCACTTCTTTAGTTCGGCATGGTGAACGCATTTATGTAACTACTAAAGATGGTGCGTTTGTTTTAGAGGAAAATTACTTTGATCGTCTTATTTATCACAACGATAATCGCAGCGTGAGTGGGCAAAATTGGCTTGTGCGTTCTTTTAAGTTTGATAAAAAAGAGCTTGAACCTATTCTTTTACTCGGAAACACGCAAGGTTTGTTTCAAGTTAAAGACAAAGTAGCTAAAAAAATTGCGCTGTATAATGGAGCAGCGTATTCGATTACACAGTCTTCTCAAGATTTGTCGTTGATTTATGTAGGAGGTTCAAAGCGGTTGATGATACTGCGCTACAAAGGAAATGAACAATATCAAGTACTTGCTTATTTAGATAGCTTGAAAGGAAGTATCATTTCTATTACAGAAGAAAAACCAGGAACTCTTTGGCTTGGTACAAGTTCTGACGGTGTCATGAAAATAGAAATTCGGTATGACTTTAAAGATGCTAAAGTAAGAAGGTATGGTACTGAAGATGGATTGGTCTCTCCGCGTTTTATTCAGACTTATAAGTATTATGGAAAGATTTTGTTTGGAACACCCAAAGGATTGTTTCGATATGATGCTGCAACCGATAGATTTGTTCCAGAGCCTAAGTTTGGAGAAAAATTTGCTGATGGGAGTCTTGATGTGTATTCGTTTGCCCCTAAAACAGGAGGAGAGATTTGGATTGCAGGATTTGATAGCAAAGAAAGCCCTATTGAACTACTGCGTGAAATTGCGGGCGGAAAAGAATATGTAGCCAACTCTACATCTTTTAAACGACTGCCCGCTATGCAAGTAGAAGTGATTTATCACGACGTTGATAACCAAACTTGGATCGGAGGTTCAGAAGGATTATTTCGATTTAATGGTAATTACAAAAAAGAATATAATCAAAAATTTCCTTGTTTGATTCGAAAAATCGAAGTCAACGGAGAACCTTATTTTAACGGTATTTTTTTTGATCCAGAAACAGGAGAAATTTTGCAATATCAACCAAGAAAGCAACAAGTAATTTTTCCATATCAGAAAAATGATATTCAGTTTACATTTGCAGCAGTATTTTACGAAGAAAATTCTTACAATCAATATAGCTATATCTTAGAAGGTTTTGATCGAGAGTGGTCTGAGTGGACAAATCAGAACAGAAAAGAATATACCAACCTTATTGAAAAAAAGTACAAATTTAAAGTAAGAGCTCGCAACGTGTATGGACAAGAAAGCGAAATAACAGAGTATAGTTTTGAAATATTACCTCCGTGGTATAGGCACAAAGCTGCTATTTTGATGTATGTACTAGCGTCGTTTGCTCTCGTTTTTGGAATTGTAAAATACTACACTTACAATCTTAAGAAGAAAAATGAACGACTAGAAGAAATTGTGAAGTTGCGCACCGCTGAGATAGAACAACAAAAGGAAGAGATCCAAATGCAAAATGAGAATTTGGAAAAACAAAAACAAAAGGTCGAGAAGGCTTATAACGACGTGCAAGTGCTTTCTTTGATTGGACAACAAATTACAGCGACTCTCAATTTAGAAGATCTTATCAAAATTGTTTATAACAATGTTAACAAACTAATGAAAGCAGACGGATTTGGTATCGGATTGTTGAACTTAGAAGCAAATCGAATTGAATTCTCTGGATTTATTGAAAATGGAAAAAAGCAGCCTACGACCTACGATTCTTTAAATAATCCTGATTTACTTTCAGTAGAATGTTTAAAAAATGATAAAGAAATTTTGATTAACGATTTTAGTTTGCCAGAAAATCAGCGCTTTGTGAAGCATTTGGGAGTTGACAAAACACATGTTCCTGAGTCAGTAATTTTAGTGCCGCTTAAAATTGAAAATATTGAATTGGGTGTTTTAGAAGTGATGAGTTTTGAGAAAAATGCATATACCCCTCAGCATCTTACGGTTCTTCGTTCGCTTGGTTCTTACATTTCAATTGCTTTGGCAAATATTCGTGCTTATCTCACTATTGAACAAAAAAATGTTAAAATTATGGATAGCATTCGCTACGCGAGTACTATTCAAAACGCAATTCTACCTTCTCAAGAAGAGCTTAGTAAGGCTTTTCCTGAAATTTTTTGTTTATTTCGACCCAAAGATATTGTTTCAGGGGATTTTTATTGGTATTCTCAGGTGCGCGAATATTTGTTTTTGGCTGTAGTGGATTGCACTGGACATGGTGTACCTGGAGCATTCATGAGCATGATAGGAAGCAGCTCACTTACAGAAATTGTAAACGTAATGAATGTAACGGATCCAGCCCAAATTCTCGAAACTCTCGATGATATGGTGCGCGACGCTTTAAAACAAGACCAAAAGGCTAATGACGACGGAATGGATGTTTGTTTGGTGCGTTTTGATAAACAAGCAAATCTTAAAAGGATTGTATTTACGGGTGCTAAACGACCCCTTTGGATTTATAAAAAAACAGGTGCAAAAATTATAGAAATAAAAGGAGATAATCGCTCTATTGGTGGAATGTCAAAAAAAGATAAAAAGTTTACAGAAACAGAAATTACTCTGCAACATGGTGACGTGCTTTATTTAATGTCAGATGGATATGCCGACCAAAATAATCATGAACGCAAAAAGTTTGGTACTGCTCGTTTGATGGAACTACTCAAAAAAATTGCTGAAGAACCACTTGAAGAACAAAGAGATTTATTGGAGTATGCGCTTAATCAGCACCAAAATGAAGTAGAAAGAAGAGATGACGTTACACTTATTGGAGTGAGAATTTGAATTTTTCTTAATCTTTTTTAATTTAGAAGGTCTTTCAACCATTTTTAAATTTCAGAATATGAAAAATGTATTAGTTTTTGTTTTTGCAATATGTTCTGTGCGAATTACCTTAGGACAAGGGAAATTGCTTATCGTAGGAGGCGGATCAGAGGCTTATCTTTCGGGGGGCGCATTACAAGCAGGTTCTTGGAGCGATACTGCTTATCGTTGGGCAATACAACAATCAGCCAACAAGCGCGTGGCAGTAATTAGCACATCTTCAGCAACCAACGATTTGCCAAATTATTTCAAAAATTTGGGCGCTGTAGATGCTATTAATATTACAATTAGCAGCCGCTCGCAAGTAGGAATGTACGATTCTCTTATGAACTTTGATTTTATATTCTTTCGGGGTGGCGACCAATCGTTGTACTATCAATATTTTAAAGATACGGCAGTGATGCGCGCTTGTATAGATAAGTTTGCACAAGGAGGTGTTTTAGGAGGAACTTCTGCTGGCATGCATATTCTTTCTTCGGTAGTATATACAGCCAATCACTCGGGTTCGCTTCTTTCTGACGAAGCACTTGAAAATCCTAATAGTAGCCGTATTAATGCAGGCCTGGCTGACGATTTTTTCAATACATTTCCCAATTACATTTTTGATACTCATTTTTCAGAGAGAGGGCGTTTCCCGCGCTTAATAGCGATGATGGGAAACTGGGAAAAAATTAAGAACAAATATCCCGTGATGGGAATCGGTATGTCTGACCAAAATGCGATGTGTATTGCAGGAAATATAGGAGTTTCTTGGGGAACTGCTACTACGCAGATATTCGGATTTGGCAAGAACCACCGTATAAACAATTTTCCACAATACGGTTCGAGCCATAGGAGTTTGGCGTTTGATTCCATGAATGTAATCTCACTTGTCAACGGCGATACTATTGATTTTACGACGTTTCAGGTACGCAGTGCTCCAGATAAAAAAATGCAAACTGTGCCGCGTGTACCGTTTGAATCTGGAAATTACACTGTCTACCTTTCGGGAGCGAATGACATCATATCCAACGCAGAACTTTTTGATAGCCTAGCAAATGGCATTGGTGCACCTCCTAAAAATAAGCTAGTGCTCATTATTACAGGTACTTCCACAACAAATGCCAATTCGGTACGCACTAACTTACAAACTCGCGGTTTTACAAATGTTGTAGTGCAACAGGCAATTACTTCTAACACAGATACAGCCAATTTTAGAACACAAATCTTAAATGCACATACTTTTGTTTTTGTAGGTAATACACTTTCTCAGTTGTCGAGCTTTATGTCTACTTCGTTAGGTAACTTGCTAAGCAACGCAATAAAATCCGATGGGGTAACGAATGTATTCATAGGAGAAAATAGCCATTATGCTGGTGCAACTACTGCTCCTGATGAAATTCATACAAATTACTCTTTGTCGTATAATGGAAACTTTACATACGTAAAAGGATTGGGCGTTTTACAAACCAGCGGCATCATTGCACGCGCTTTCGATTATGACCTTTATACAAGTTCTACTAACAACGCATGGGAAAATCAAGCTAATATTATTCCTTTTATTATGACAAAAGATTCCTTGCGATTTGGGATATGGCTTAATGAAGGAACTTTTCTTAAATACGATGTCAGAAATGATACCACTTTTTTTTCATCTTTTGGAAGAGTTCCAGCGATTGTATTAGAAAATAAAGGAACGCATTTTGAAGAAGTAAGCCGTAGATTTAGTAGCACAAGCACACGTATCCGCGATTTAGTGGGGTTTGGCTCTATGCAAATGCGCTATCTTGATCGAACAAGTGGAAAACTACCAGTAGGAATTTTAATTCCTCGCGCAAACTTTATTCTTTCTGCTACAAATGTGGGCGTTGGAGATACAGTAGCTTTTACAAATGTTTCTCGTTCTGCGAGCAATTTTGCGTGGTACATTAATCATCAGTTGATTTCTAATCAGCGAAATGCAGGTGTGAGATTTACAAATCCTGGAAATTATTCTGTTAAACTTGTTGCTTCTACGCTCAACGGCTCAGATTCTATAGCGCGAACTCTAACAGTAAGCCCTCCTACTGCTTCTTTTAGTGTTTCGGCCGATACTATCAATGCAGGCGATTCTGTTACTTTTGTAAATACATCCTCTTTCGCATCTTCTTATGTATGGTTGTTTGGAGGAGCAGACTCAGTTCAGTCTTTGAATGCTGGCAAAAGGTTTTCAACTCCTGGGAATTATACAGTTCGTTTGGTAGCTCGAGCAGGAATTTTCGCTGATACAGCTTTAAGACAAATTCACGTTCGTCCTCCATTGCTTGTAGAAGATTCTTTTGATTCTAAACTGATGGTGAAAAATCCTGTTCAAGAAGTTCTTTCTGTTTCAGGAATACAACAACCTGTGGCACTCTTTCTCTACGATCTAACGGGAAATCTGCTTCTTCAACAAAATGCTTCTTCCGATACAGTAATTCCTTGTTACCACCTACCGAAGGGAATTTATTTGCTTAAAGTTATAACATCAGGGCAAGCTGTTACTTTGAAAATCTTGAAAGAATAGGATTATTAACAATCTAACAAGTTGCCAGAAACATAGAAATTTCTGGCAAGCTATTTTTTTACTTATGAAGCGAATGCTTTTTGTTTGATAATTTCTACGATCTGAGGATCTAAGAGCGTAGAAGTATCTCCCAAATTGGAGGTGTCTCCCTCGGCAATTTTTCGCAAGATGCGTCTCATAATTTTGCCAGATCGCGTTTTAGGAAGACCTGGTACAAAGAGAATCTTATCGGGTTTTGCAATAGGCCCAATTTCTTTTGAGACGGTGTTAATGATTTCTTTTTGAAGTTCTTCATCGGATAAATTAGCTCTCAGAGATTCGTCGCAAATGACGTAAGCAAAAATTCCTTGTCCTTTGATGTCATGCGGATAGCCTACTACAGCTGATTCGATCACGGCTACATGTTTGTTAATAGCATCTTCCACTTCTGCAGTTCCGATTCGATGACCTGAAACGTTAATCACATCATCTACTCGCCCAATAATTCTATAATATCCGTCTTCATCTCGTTTTGCACCATCACCCGTAAAATAGTAGCCTGGATAAGCTTTAAAGTAGTTTTCTATACAACGCTGATGATCTCCATATGTGGTGCGGAAAATGGCAGGGTGGGGAAACTTGATGCACAAAACTCCTTCTACCGAATTTCCGTGAAGTTCGTTTCCTTTTTCATCTAACAAAACAGGAAACACACCAGGCAACGGGAGTGTGGCATAACAAGGCTTCTGAGGAGTAATTCCTGCAATAGGAGTGATCATATGACCACCAGTTTCGGTTTGCCACCAAGTGTCAGCAATAGGACATCGCCCTTTTCCTACTTTTTCATGAAACCAATGCCAAGCTTCTTGGTTAATAGGTTCGCCTACAGAACCTAGTACGCGCAATGAGCTTAAGTCGTACTTTTCAACGTATTCAGAACTAAAGCCCATCAACGAACGAATAGCGGTCGGAGCTGTATAGAAAATGTTTACTTTGTGTTTTTCTACAATTTGCCAAAATCTTCCAGCATCTGGAAATGTCGGAATTCCTTCGAACATTACCGAAGTGGCACCATTCAGAAGTGCTCCATATAGCACGTAAGTGTGTCCTGTAATCCAACCAATATCAGCGGTACAAAAAAATACATCGCCATCTTGATACTGAAATGTGTTTAAAAAAGTATAGGCTGCCCACACCATATAGCCTGCAGTAGTGTGTACTACGCCTTTAGGTTTTCCTGTAGAACCCGACGTATAGAGAATAAACAACATATCTTCTGCATCCATGCTTTCAGCAGGACAGTTGGCATCTACTAACTGAATTTCTTCGTGCCACCATTTATCACGGGAGGATTCCATTTTTACGCTTTCTCTGCTCCTTCTGACTACTAATACAGTCTCTATGCTTTGTTTTGCAATGGAAAGTGCTTCGTCAACAGTGGCTTTGGCAGGAATGATTTTGTTTCCGCGCAAAATGCTATCTGATGTAATAACCATTTTAGCTTTTGCATCTTCGATACGGCCAGCTAACGCTGTAGCAGAAAATCCGCCGAATACTACTGAATGAATAGCGCCGATGCGTGCACAAGCTAGTACAGCAATTGCAAGCTCAGGTATCATAGGCATATAAAGACAAACGCGGTCGCCTTTTTGTATGCCATTTCTTTTCAATACATTAGCTGCTTTACATACTTGCTCATGTAGCTCTTGATACGAAATATATTTGCTAGGTTCATCAGGTTGATTAGGCTCCCAAATAAAAGCTGGGTAATGCGCTTTTTGGGCTAAATGTCTATCAATACAATTTTCGGTAATATTGAGTTTAGCACCTTCGAACCATTTTACATTGTGATTAATAAAATTCCAATCTGGATTGAGAACGGTATGCCATTTTTGATGCCACACAAAACTTTCTGCTTTTTCTGCCCAAAAAGCCTCTGGATTTTGCCGGCTTTTTTCATATTCGGTAAGGTATTCGAGTAATGAGCTAATTCTTTTCATCGATAATAAATTTTTAGTTTTAATTGGATAAGGGGAAAAGTTTGAATAAGTAAATTTTTATAGTCGAATTTTAAAAATTTTTGGGAAAATTTAGAATGCTGGTCTTCTGTCGTACCATGTGTTTCGTTTGGTGATGCGCAAATCCTGTAATATTGAAGATTTTACATTAATATCGAGCGTATAAGATTGATAGGGCCCAAACGGTACCCATGTAGCAGCAAGTTGCCAGCAGTGTAAATCTCGAAAAATTCCGATATTGGACAAACCAAAATCTTTTTTTCTAAAGTCATAGGTAGAGCTAAACGTAATTTTCCATTTTTCTGTGAGACTTATGTCTCCCGAAAACTGAAAAGTTTGAAACTCGTTTCTTACAAATTCTCCTGTATTGGGGTTCAGTGTTTGAGTAAAGTTCCATGTATAGTTTAGGCTAAGCGACCAAGGCACCGAAAAATCTACGTAAGCGCCTGGATTATATTTTATATCTTGTAGAATTTGTTCTTCCTCGGGTGTAAGGGGGCGTCCATATTTTTTTTCTAAGGCTTTTTTCTTGTCTTTTTTTGCTTGTGGTGATGCAAAACTTGTTCCTACAGCGATATTAGCATTCATAAGCTTTCCTAAGCGCGCAAGGCCTTGTGCATGATTCCAAGCATAAACATCTTGCCTTCGTTGCGTAGGCAATTTAAAACCAGGTATTAAATATTCTTCTGAAAATCCTCCGAGGTTGTTAGGAACGATCTGACGATAATAGCCAGGCCGTTTTACTTCATCAGAATATAAATAAGGGTCAAGAGTACCATTAAAAGCGATATTAATTTTTTTAAGAATTACTGTTCGAGCATTTAAACTAATATTAGATAGACGGAAAGAGTCGGCGATTGCATTATAAGAAGCAGTAGCGGAAAGATTATCTAAAATAGGAGCTTTGACATACTCTTGGGCTGTGTCCTTTTTAGAACGCACTTTCATTTCTATTTGATTGCTCAAATTCATATTGAAAGCGCTACTTCTACCACTTCCCGGACCTTGTCCTACAAATCTTGGAAAAGGACTTGTTTTGCCTGTAGGATCAATTTGAGTGCGCTGATAAAAATTATATGCGTCTGTAGAGAAATCGGGGCGCCAGCTGTAGCCAACTGTAGGAGTAATCATATGTCGAATAGCGCTTATGTATTGGCTTTTTAGATAGTAAAAAACATACAGACGAGTAGTAGCGTTCGCTCCGAGATTGAAACTATAAGTTTGATAAGGAGAAAATATTGTATCGCGTCGCACGCCATAAAACAAAACACTCGTATCTTGTAAGTTTCCGTTGGGAAGTCGTTTTTGTGTAGGAATAGTTGTTTGCAAGTAAGTGTATCGGAACTGATATTGATAAAAATTTTGTTGAAAATTAAAATTAGGAGTAATCGTGAAATATTTAGCTAATGTCATATTGGTGGAAATGGGAACTTGATGCGAAGCGCTATACTGAGCCGCTTTGGCATAAGTGAAAAGATTAGTAAAAAGGTCTAACGTGTCGAATCGAAGAGGTTGCCGCGCGCGATTGATAGAAGCATTCAGTGTATCGAGTGGTAAGTTATTGCCAAAGTTTTGTTGCAATTGTTGAATTGTTTGAAGTTCTCGATTAGAAAGAAAGTTGCCTGCACTTGGTTGTGAAAGCGTATTTCTGATTTCTCCTTGAGCGTTAAATGAATAAGCTAAGTTAGTTTGTGTGAGAACATTTTTGCGAGGGCTAAGCTTTTTGAACGGAAAAATGCGGTTCATGTTCACTCCAATTGAAGGAGAGAGAGTAGCAAATTTAGTTTGAATGTTCTGATTCTGACGTAAATTAGCGGACATTGAAAAAGGAGTTCCACTAAATGTTTTGGAATAAGAAATGCTTGAGCTGAATGCTGGTGCTATCACATTGTTGATATTGAAAGAATTTAGTCGGTTAAAGTTGGAAGAACCTGCATTTACGCTTGCCGAAAATCTGCCAGTGCCCTTGCTTTGGGGGTTATGAGACCATCGAATCCAATAATCTTTAAAGATGGTTTTTTCTAAGTTAGGTTCTTCCCGTTCGTTGTAGTTGTAGGAAAAATTAAACCTTCCATCAAAAGCATATTTTTTTCTGTATTCTACATCAGTGCTAAAGCCATAACCACCGCGCGAATAAATTTGTCCTAACATTTTTAATCCGATATATTCGTTTACAGGAATGAATATACCTCCATCTCTCAAAAAGAAGCCTCTATCGGTGGTTTCTCCATAAGTCGGAAAAATGAGACCTCCTTGCCGTTTCTTAGGAATAGGAAACATTCCTAATGGAAAGCCTATAGGAGTAGGAACGCGATTGAGTTCGATATTAAAAGGCCCAGAAACGACGTACTTTCCTGGCTTTGTTTTCATCTTCTTTGTGACGATAGCGTAATGAGGCTCTGCCAAATTGCAAGTAGTGTATTTTCCGTTTCGAAGCCATAGCTCTTGTGTGGGGCTTCTTTTAACGCGCTCCCCAATCAGGTAACCTTCGCCTTGTTGAGTAATAATGTGATGAATGACTCCCTTTCTTGTTTTGAAGTTATAGATCATGCTATCGGAGGTAAAAGTTTGATCTTTATCTTTGAAGACAGGTACTTGTTTGAGCTTTCCTGTGCTATCTGGTACGCCTTTTGCTTGCACAGTATTTTCGGCGTAGTAAATGATAATTTGTGAAGCCTCAAGAGACATTTCTCCATAGTTCACTTTTGAACCTCCAAACATTGTCATGCGCTTTTCTCTCATATCGAAACGCATAGAGTCTTTGGCAGAGTAAACAATAGTGGTTTCTATGTCTCTTTTAACAGGTTTTGGGAGTTTAAGAGTATCTGGTTTTTGTGCATAAAGAATGCGACAAAACACTAATGCGCTCATAAATAGCACAAAAGCCAAAAAAAAATTAGTTAGATAATAGCAAACGCTTTTAAGTTTTAACATTAGTTTGCTTATAGGGAAAACAATCTTGCAGACAAAGGTACATCAAGAATGAACAAGAGCAATATTTCTAAACTGATTTAGTGTTTGCATCATTTCTTCGAGAGCGGAAGGATTTTGTTCGATAGCTGTTCCTACCACGCAAATATCAGCACCAGCATGCCAAGCAGATAATATATTTTCAGCAGAGCGCAAACCGCCTCCTACTAAAAGGGGAAGACGAATAGTTTGGCGAACTAATTGAATCATGCGCTGATCGATAGGAGTTTGTGCTCCGCTGCCGCAATCTAAATAAATCATTTGCATTCCTAACAGTTGAGAAGCCAAAGCGGTAGCAGCTGCAATTTCGGGTTTATGTTGGGGAATCGGTGTTGTATTAGAAATGTAGGAAACAGTCGTAGGAATTCCTCCATCGATGAGAAGATAGCCAGTGCTTATAATTTCCAGCCCAGATTGTGCAAGGGCGTGGGCGGCTACTACGTGTTGGCCAATCAGGTACTCAGGGTTTCTGCCTGATACTAAACTGAGCAGCAAAATAGCATCAGCTTCTTTACAAATGTGAAGATTGCTGCCTGGAAAAATAATGACAGGTTTTTGAGTGTTTTGTTTAATAGTTCGAATAGTTTCTGAAATATTTCCGTGAAAAATTAGACTACCACCTACTAAGAAGATATCTACGCCCGCTTTATCTGCTTGTCTAACAAGAGAAGCGCAATTTTCGGATTTGTCGGGGTCAATAAGCAAGGCAATTTGTTTGTGTTCTTGTTTTTGAAGTTCACAAAAGCGTTGGTAAATCTGCGAGCGCATAAATAGCTTTCTTTGTTATAGAACTTACTAAATATCCCAAAAATACAAAAACGTTTATTAAACCTCTATTTCTATATAGAAAAAATAGAAACCTGTGCGTGTTATAAAGTTCTGCTGAAGATACAACTATTTTTATTTAGAATAATTTTAAATAAATTATTTGTATTTAGATTTATTATAAATAAGTTTGCTGCGTAAACCTTAATAATAAAAGCTATGAATACAAAACAAATTCTTTTGAGCTTGATAGTAATCTCATGGTTATTACTGGGTTGTAAGAAAAAAGAGGAGACGATTCCTGCTTTGATGGTACCTACAAACTACGATACCTCTACCTTTTCTGCGGATGTGGCTGATATTCTATCGGCACAGACCAGTTTCAGAACCAACGTTGTTTTGGAGATGCAAAAAGGGCGTACACAAGGAAACTTAGTAAATAGAACTACCCTCGCCGCTGGGTACGACGCTATTAAAAGTTTTTCAACTCCTTACTATCGAAATTTGATTGAAAAAACAGGAGGCTTTTTTGACCAAATTGTAGAAGCTTCTCAAGGAACAGATACAATCGATTTTACTAGTGCATTTCCGAAATCTACAGGTGGAGTAGGAGCTACTTCTATAAGCAATGGAAGGGGAGTAGGCTATCTTTATACAAAGCATGCTGTTGAAACAGAGCAACTCATCGAAAAAGGTTCTTTCGGTGCTATTATGTACAACCAAGCTACGCAAATTCTTAGAAAGCCAGATTTAACGCTTCGAGATGTAAATCGTGCCATGCAATTTTTGGGAATGCATCCTACGTTTCCTAATGGTTTGGGAACAGGAAATAATGTAGATAGATTTGTGGCTGTATATGCTGCGCGCCGCGATAATGCTGATGAGCGCGATGGAAAAGGATATTATACGCTTATAAAAGAAAATTTTTTGCGTCTACAAGCAGCTCTTAAGGCAGGCTCTCGATATAACGCCGATAGAGACGATGCTATTAATAAGATCATAGAATATGCTGAAAAAGCTTTGGCTGCTACTGCTATTAATTATGTAAAACATGATTTTCAAAAAAATGCTGTTAACAAAAATGATAGCAGGGTATTAGCGCGTACTAAACACTCGTGGTCGGAAGGGGTAGGGTTTTTACTCGGATTGAAGACTGTGCAGCATAAAAAAATTACTGACGCTCAAATCGATGAACTCATTTCTATTCTTAAAGCAAACGAAAACGGAACAGCTACCGCTTATACTTTCTTTGGAAGCAACTCTGAATTAGCTAAATTAGATGAATTTACTAGAAAATTGCAAAACATTTATGGTTTCACAAGTGCTCAGATAGAACGATTCGCCCGAAACGATGTAAACGACCGCGCTTCTCGAATGCGTTTGGCTGTATTAAACGAAGAATAGTTATTATTTCGATACTTTATTTTAGTTTCAATCTCAATAATCTTCAACTTATGAAACTATTTCTCGTTTCTTGCTCAATCGTATTTATATTAATGCTTTCTTCGTGCAGCAATCAAAAAAAAGAAATCCAATCTGATTCTTTTGAACGAAGAGAATGGCTCAAGTACACTGCAGAAAAAATTATTTTGCCTTCTTTTGAAAAAGTAGAGCTCGCTGTTGATACATTGGTTAATAAGGTGAACTATTTTGCTGATAACCCTACGATATCGACACTTGCTCAAGCTCAGGCTGCTTGGAAAAATGCTATTTTGCGTTGGATGTTGTGTACTCCTTTTAATTTTGGACCAGGTGAGTTTTTAGGAAATCCTCTTGAGAGCATAATCAATACGTTTCCAGTTCGTATTGAAGGAAATGCTACGCAACCTGGTATTGAAAACCTCATTCGAAACAATCAATTTTCTATTATAGATAATCCTAATGATACTAAAGGCTTCCAAGCACTTGATTATTTATTATTCGATTCGTTAGATAGGCAAGAAGAAGTAGTAGCGCGATATACTACCCAATCCTATGCAAATGCGCGAAAACAATTTTTAAAGTCTATTGCACAGGAAATCAAAGTGCGCATTGAGAGAGTTCATCGCGATTGGAAATCTTTTTATGCGAAAGATTTTGCTTCGAGTGGAAGCACAAGTGCAGGTTCACCTACTTCTTTGTACTTTAACGCCTTTGCTGCCTCCTTTGAGCGAATTAAAAACTTTAAAATTTTGTTTCCTGCAGGTATGGGAGCTGGTTTAAATATCGGTTCTTTACGACCTGAACTTGTTGAAGCGCGATTCAGCGGATTTTCGCATGAATTAGTTTTGGAGCATACCAAAACAATAGAAAGATTGTGGTATGGAAAAGACCTTAACGGAGTAGATGGATTAGGATATGAAGAGTATTTAAAAAGTATTGCTACTCCTGATGCAATTGAAGCTGCGAATCGCACAAAGGCGCTCTTTAATGAATTTTATGATGCGCTTTCTAAAGTACCAAAGACACGCTGGAACGCCTCTGTGCTAACTTCTAATGAGTTTAATGCACTTGCTAATAAGTCAAGAGAGATGCAAGCCTATATGAAAGCGCGGATTGCAAGCGCTACAGGAATTTCTATCACTTACAGCAGTGGCGATGGAGATTGATTTTGATTTTGAATTTCAAAAGCTAATCTTTAAAGATTAGCTTTTTTGTTTAAATATGAAGTGCCCTGTTTTCGGTAGCTGCTAAGCAAGCTTCTTTAATCGCCTCTGTAAAAGTAGGATGTGCATGAGACATTCTGGCAATATCTTCTGCAGAAGCGCGGTATTCCATTGCTACGACAGCTTCCGCTATCATGTCTGCTGCGCGTGGTCCTATTATATGGATTCCTAAAATTTCATCTGTCGAAGCATCTGCCAGAACTTTTGCTAAGCCATCTAAGTCCATAGAAGCGCGTGCTCTTCCGAGCGCCTTGAATGGGAAAGTACCTACCTTGTATTTTTTTCCTTCTGCCTTGAGTTCTTCTTCTGTATAACCTACTCCTGCTACTTCGGGCCATGTGTATACTACGTTGGGAATAAGTTTGTAGTTGATATGAGGGCGCTGTCCGGCGATTGTTTCAGCTACAAAGATGCCTTCTTCTTCTGCTTTATGGGCTAACATTGCTCCTTTAACTACATCTCCAATGGCATAGATGCCTGGTACGTTTGTTTGTAAGTTGGCATCTGTTTCGATTCTTCCTTTGTTGTCTAATCGAATGCCGACATTTTCGAGTCCTAAACCTTCGGTATAAGGCTTTCTACCAATAGAGAGCAAACAGTAATCAGCTTTCATTTCTAACGACTTGCCTTCGAGAGTTTCGGCGGTGATATGCACTTCATTTCCAACTGTTTGTGCTTTTGTAAGTTTTGTGTTAAAATAAAAGTCGAACCCAAGTTTGGCAAGTACTTTTTGTAGTTCCTTTCCCATTGTCCTATCCATACTTCCAATGAGCGTATCCGTAAACTCAATAACAGTAATTTTTGTGCCGAGTCTTCCAAACACTGAACCGAGTTCCATGCCAATTACCCCTCCACCAACAATAACCATGTTTTGAGGAACTTCTTCTAAGTTAAGTGCTTCGGTTGAGGTGATTACGCGTTTTTTATCGTAAGAAGCGCCAGGTACGATAATAGGTTTTGAGCCCGTAGCAATAATTGTTTTTTGGGTGGTAATTTGCTTGATTTCCCCTTCTTTTGGAGAGATTCGAATTGTGTTTTTGTTTATAAAAGATCCATGTCCGTGATAAACATCAATTTTGTTTTTTTTCATTAAGAACTTAACGCCTTCGCACGTTTTGCTTACGACTTCATTCTTTCGGCGAATCATTTGCGCCATGTCTACTTTTATATTATCGAACAGAATGCCGTGTTCTTTAAATTGATGTTTGGCTTGATGAAAATGTTCAGAAGAGTCGAGCAAGGCTTTTGAGGGAATACATCCTACATTTAAGCAAGTGCCGCCTAGCGTATTATACTTTTCAATAATAGCTGTTTTCATGCCTAATTGAGCGCAACGTATTGCGGCGACGTATCCTCCAGGACCTGAACCTATTACTGTAACATCGTATTGCATTGTAGTTTATGTTTGGTTTGGGTGAATAAATTTTTTCTTACTGGGCGGAAAAATACGAATGAAACTCGATTTTATTATAATCTAAGAACTCATTTTTGATGATCCTTGAAAACACACTTATTCAGGTTAATTTTGCTTATCTGAGCAAGCATTCTTAATTTTGTTAAAAAATTATAATTTCTTATTCTTTAGGTTTAGCGATTTCTATGAAAATTGATTTATCTCCCGATCTTTTCGAAAAAAGACACAATGCTACTGCTTCAGATATCGATGAAATGCTCTCTGTGGTAGGTGTGTCTTCGTTAGAAGAACTGATTTCTCAAACAATCCCTAATTCAATTTTTTTAGAGAATCCACTTCAATTGCCTAAGCCAATATCCGAATACGAATTTTTGCAGCGTTTTAAAGAGATTGCTCAAAAGAATCTTGTTTTTAAGTCGCACATCGGTATGGGCTATTATGAAACTATAACGCCCACAGTCATTTTGAGAAATATTTTAGAAAACCCAGCGTGGTATACTGCTTATACACCTTATCAAGCTGAAATCGCTCAGGGAAGGTTGGAAATGTTGCTCAACTTTCAAACGCTAATTGTCGAATTAACGGGCATGGAGGTAGCAAATGCTTCCTTACTTGACGAAGCAACTGCAGCAGCGGAAGCAATGACGATGCTGTTTACTCAAGCAGGACGTGAAAAACCAGGGGCTAATGTGTTTTTTGTATCAGATTTGTGCCATCCTCAGACGATTAGTGTCTTACAAACGCGTGCGGAGCCTCTCGGAATTCAATTGGAAATTGGCAATTACAAAAGATTAGACCTTACGCGAAAAGAAATTTTTGGCGTTCTTCTACAATACCCTGCTACTGATGGGCAGATAATTGACTATTCATCTTTCATTGAGTCCGCAAAAGAGCAAAGAATTCAAGTAGCAGTCTCTGCTGATTTGTTATCTTTGACCTTTTTAAAAACTCCTGGCGAAATGGGAGCGGATGTTGTGGTAGGTTCTTCTCAACGTTTCGGAATTCCGATGGGGTACGGAGGACCTCATGCCGCATTTTTTGCCACCAAGCAAAGTTATATTCGCCTTATGCCTGGCAGAATTATCGGAGTTTCAAAAGACGCTGAAGGAAAACCAGCCTATCGAATGACTCTTCAAACCAGGGAACAGCATATCAAACGCGAAAAAGCTACTTCTAATATCTGCACAGCTCAAGTACTGCTAGCTGTGATGGCAGCTGCTTATAGCATCTATCACGGTCCAGAAGGATTAAAAAAAATTGCTTTGCGCATACACGGTTATGCAAAAATTGCTGCTCAAGCTCTCTCAAAACTCGGGTTTAGTATTTTACACGAACATTTTTTTGATACTATCTTTGTTCAAGTACCTGAAAGTTCGTTGGTTAAAAAGGTTGCTGAACGTCAAAAAGTGAATTTCAGATATGTTTCAGAAAATTGCATAGGAATTTCTTTTAACGAAACAGACAATTTAGAAGATGTAAAACGGATTGTCAGCATTTTTGCGGAAGCTTTTTCTAAAAATGAAATTCCTCATCTTGAGTCGATGAGCAAAGAGGTCTGTCTGACTTTACCAAAGTGTTTTTTGCGGGGCACCGATTTTTTGAATTATCCTGTATTCAAGAAGTATCAAACTGAACACGAGCTATTGCGCTATTTGAAGCACCTTGAAAATAAAGATATTTCCTTGGTGCATAGTATGATTTCGTTAGGTAGTTGTACGATGAAACTAAATGCTACTACCGAGATGATTCCTATTACATGGGCTGAATTTAGCAATATTCATCCTTTTGCTCCTCTGGACCAGACTAAAGGTTATCAAGAATTATTTCGAACTTTAGAAAATTGGCTTTCTCAGATTACAGGATTCCCTGGAGTTTCTTTACAACCTAATTCAGGAGCACAAGGCGAGTACGCAGGATTAATGGTCATTCGGGCGTATTTTAAAGCCAAAGGAGAGTCTCATCGGAATATAGCTCTTATTCCCTCTTCAGCACACGGAACTAATCCGGCGAGTGCCGTGATGGCTGGCATGCAAGTTGTTGTCATTCAATGCGATGAAAAAGGAAATGTGGATATTTCTGATTTGAAGAAGAAATCAGAAACTTACCGAGATAGGTTAGCAGTTTTAATGATTACCTATCCTTCTACGCACGGCGTGTTTGAAGAGCATATTCAAGAAGTATGTAATATCATTCATCAATATGGTGGGAAAGTATATATGGACGGTGCAAATATGAATGCACAAGTAGGTTTGACAAGTCCTGCAAAAATCGGTGCTGACATTTGTCATTTAAATCTTCATAAAACTTTTTGCATTCCTCACGGCGGCGGTGGACCAGGCATGGGACCTATTTGCTGTACAAAAGAACTTGAGCCCTTTTTACCAGGGCATCCTATTATAAAGACAGGAGGCTCTCGGGCTATCACACCCGTATCAGCAGCCCCTTGGGGAAGTGCTTCTATTTTGCCTATCTCTTATGCTTATATTGCTATGATGGGAAGCGAAGGTCTGACACGTGCCACCAAGTTGGCTATTCTTAATGCTAATTATGTTAAATCTCGATTAGAGGGAGCTTATAAAATCTTATATACTAATCAAAATGGAAGGTGCGCTCATGAAATGATTATAGATTGTCGAGAGTTTAAAAAGGTTGGAATAGAAGTAGAAGATATTGCAAAAAGGCTTATGGACTATGGCTTTCATGCTCCTACAGTATCCTTTCCGGTGCCTGGAACGTTGATGATAGAACCCACTGAAAGCGAATCGAAAGCGGAACTCGACCGTTTTTGCGACGCATTGCTTTCTATTCGCGCTGAAATCAGAGAAATTGAAGAAGGAATAGCTCATAAGGAGAATAATGTTCTTAAAAATGCACCTCATACACAAGCGCTTGTGATGTCTGATCAATGGAATTTCCCTTATAGTCGTCAAAAAGCAGCTTATCCGCTTTCTTATCTTTATCAATCTAAAGTTTGGGCGACTGTGAGACGTATCGATAGTGCTTATGGCGATAGAAATATTATATGTAGTTGTGTGCCTATAGAAGAATATGTATGAAAATGGTTTTAATGTACACTGATGGCGCATCGTTAGGAAATCCAGGTCCAGGAGGATATGGAGTAGTTCTGATTTCACCTGAACATCAACTTCGAAAAGAGCTTTCTCAAGGCTATCGACTTACTACCAACAATCGAATGGAGCTTCTTGCCGTTATTGTAGGATTAGAAGCGCTTAAAAAAGAAGGAACAGAGGTAGTAGTTTTTTCTGATTCTGAATATGTAATTAATCCAGCAAAAAAAGGTTGGTTAGCAAATTGGCAAAAAAAAGGCTTTAAGGGTAAAAAGAATGCCGATTTGTGGAAGCGTTTTCTTGAAGTATATAAAAAACATAAAGTGCGTTTTGAGTGGGTTAAGGGACACAGTGGTATTCAAGAAAATGAAAGATCTCATAAATTAGCTGTTAAAGCGGCGAAAACAGAACCTTTGTTGATAGATGATGGATTTGAAAATCCCGCCTATTGAGGGTTAGAAGAGATTTCTGAAGTCGCAGGTGAACTTTTAAAATCTTCTCTCAGAACGAGTTGATGAACATTCAGCAAAATGATAAGACGCGTACCCAGTTTTACGAGTCCATTAACGATCTTTCTATCTGTCTCAACATTTTCTAAAGCTGAAAGTTGGGTGTCGATAGCGTTTTCATTAACTGTGAGCGTATTAGGAACTTCTGCTGATAAAATGCCGAGTTTAAATTTTCCTGATTCTACTACGAGTGTATACTTCGCTTCTGAAGAAGAAAAAGGAAGGCATAGCCTTTTAGCTAAATCGATAACAGGTAGAATTTCTCCTCGGATATTAGCAACTCCTACTAAGTAGGCTGGCGTAAGAGGAACTTTAGTGGTAGTAGGCGTAAGGACAACTTCTTTTACTGAATCTATACGAAAGCCGTATTCTTCATTACCTAATTTGAAAACAATAAGCTGAACTGATTTTCCACTATTGGTGTTTGCTATTGATGCCATGGCTACATAAATTAAAACAACAGTTGCAATTTAAAAAGTAACTTCCTATATACAACAGGAGTAATGAATCTTATTATGGTTTCCAATGGATAGGAATGCGCATTACAGTAGATTCCCAAATCATAACAATATCGATGCCTGTTTGAGTGGTATCGATGTAACAAGTAAAATCATCGAAGTTTTTAGGCGAGCGATATAATGGCAAATTGATGCGGCAAAGGTCTTTTTTTGGATCGTATTTAAACAAGCCGTATTGCCCAGGTTCTTTGTTAATGACCAAAGTCCACTGGGAAGTATCAGGAATAGCAAACAGGGTATAAGTTCCTGCAGGAATAAAATGATTTTCGATATAAACAGAACGAGTAAGCGTAATTTCAGGTGCTTCGTCATCGCCTAAACGCCATAATTTCTTATAAGGAACAATTCCGCCGAATACTACTTTTTTTTGGCGGTTCATTCTACTGTAAGTAAACTTGATGTATAAACTATCTTCTTTAAAAATCTCCATTCCGAGCGGACTTTTTCTGATAAGTGACTGAGACCTTTGACCATACACCACGGCATGGGTTATCCAAAAAGTGAGCACTAACAAAAAGAGAAGTTTAAACTTCATACTGATTTTTCTGAAAGAAGAGGCTTATATCTTTTAGAGAAACGCCTGGGGTTGTAACCATTCGATTGTTTAACGTAATAACCTCGCATATTCCAAGGACGTTTTTTAGGGGATTGACGACACTCTTCTGAGCAACAACCTTCCATTTTTTCCATACAATTTTCGCAGATAGCTGTGTGGCGATTGCAAAGCTCGTTTGCACAGTTTACGTAATGAGAAGAAGGGGTTCCACAGACGTAGCATTTGCTAATTACAGTAGGATTTTTGCGATTGATAGGGATATGGACTCTTCCATCAAAAACATAACATTCGCCTTCAAAGTCTTCTCCATCGGTTTCTAAACCATACTTAATAATGCCGCCATGGAGTTGATACACATTTTTAAATCCCTTTTCAATCAAATAAGCGCTTGCTTTTTCGCACTTAATGCCGCCTGTGCAATAAGTAATGATAGTTTTATCTTTATATTTTTCGAGTTCTTCGATTTTTTGTGGAAATTCTCGGAAATTTTCTATGTCGAGTGTAATAGCATTTTTGAATTTTCCAAGTTGGTGCTCATAATTAGAGCGAACATCTAATAGAACGACGTCATCTCTATTTTTAAGTTCTTTGAACTCATAAGGTTCTACGTATTTCCCAGTAGTATGTTTGCCTGGCATTATATGATGCAAATCCGAATGGACAATTTCTGGCTTGACTCGAACGTGGAGTTTTTGAAATACATGGTTTTCTACATAATCTACTTTAAAATCTATCGAAGCAAATCGAGAATCGCTTTTTACAATTTGCATGTAGCGCTCACAATCCTCTATAAGTCCAGAAACTGTTCCGTTTAATCCTTCGTGGGCTACGATAATTCTGCCTAACAAATTTAAATCTAAGCACAATTGATGATGCTCATCTCTAAAAAGCTCCGGGTTTTCGATAGGAGTGTAACAATAATACAGCAACACACTGTATTTTTTTTCTTGATTTTTTTCCATCGCGCTTAGGTTCAAACTAAGTGATAAACTATTTTTGAACAAAATTACGCAAAAACGTGCTTTTTAAAAGAAATATTTAAAAGATTTATTTTCAACATGGATCAATTTACGGCAGACGAGCTTTTGCAAAAATACCAATTACGGCAAACTTTTATCCGAAAGGAAATTCTTGAAATATTTCTTTCTAAAAATTACGCTCTTTCTCACCGAGATTTAGAGCAAATTCTACCTCAAGGCACTGATCGCGTAACTATTTATCGTACTCTTAAAGTTTTTGAACAAGTAGGATTAATTCATCGAGTTCCTGATTATGCAGGAGTTGAGCGTTATGCTATCTGTCGGCATGAACCTCTTAAACATATTCATTCTGACAATCATGTTCATTTTTACTGTGAATGTTGTTCAAAAACTTATTGCATAGAAGGAGTACAAATTTCTGATCCTGTAATGCCAAATGGATTTATTACACGCGAATATCGTTATTTAGCATCAGGCATTTGCGCTTTTTGTAGCAAACCCACTAAATTATGATAAAAGTTTTAATTGCTGATGACTCTCCGCTCATTCGACTGCTCCTTACAAACATGCTGGAAGAACATTCTGACATAAAAGTAATAGATACAGCTTCTAACGGAGAAGAACTTGTTTATAAAGCTTTACAACTTCAGCCAGATGTTATTTTAACGGATTTGTTGATGTCTCCTTATGATGGGTTGTACGCAATTGAGCGATTAGTACCTCTTGATCGTTTTCCTATTATTGTACTAAGTTCTCTCAATCGACTTAACGACGAAATAGCTCTTTCTGCTGTAAACTACGGTATTTTTGGTTTTATCAATAAGCCCGATTCAAACATAAAAGGAGGCTTGCGCGTCGTACTTCCCGAAATTTTGCAAGCTATTCGAAGTGCAATAGGAGAAAAAATAAAGTATAAACATTTCTCTTCTAAAGGAATAAATGCTTCTCATACTTTTCCTAAAAAAATTCACTATCGATTGGTAGTAGTAGGAGCCTCTACGGGTGGAACGTCAGCTATTGAAGCGATTTTGACCCAACTTCCTGTTAATTTTCCGATTCCTATCATCATTGCTCAGCATATACACCCAAAATTTGTGAGCTCTTTTGCCAATCGCTTGAGTTCAATCTTACCATTTTGCGTAAAAGTACCTTCTGATGGCGAAGAAGTTAACGAAACAACGTTCTACTTATTGCCAACTCATTGCAATACGATTCTGACTCAATCCCAAGGTGTTTTGCGATTTCAAACTACTCATCAGCAATTTAGCGCTTATAATAATCCTTCGATTGATGCTTTGTTTCAAAGTGCTGCTGAGTTGTTTGGCAATCAAATCATTGGCATTTTACTCACTGGCATGGGAAAAGATGGAGCTCAAGGCTTGTTAACTATTTATCAGAAAGGAGGGTTTACAATTGCACAAGATGAAAAATCTTCTGTGATTTTCGGAATGCCTAAAGCAGCCATTGAAATGAATGCTGTCCATAATGTATTATCTATCGAAGAGATTCCTATCTTTTTGGTGAGCTTGTTGGATAGTGAAAATCATTTTGTTAAAAATTGTTAAATTTTAATATTTCTCGTTTTCTTATAGCGCTATGAAAAAAAGCATTTTTAGAAAAAAAATTATGTTTCTTTTAAAGATAGGTTGAAAAATGAACTACCTTTTTAGAAATCATCGATTTTTTAAGAAAAATAAGTTCAAATCTAAACTAGTTGCAAATCCTAAATAGGGTGATGCAAACGATTGAAATGGTCTAAAAAAGCTTTTTTTTATGAAACTATTTGCTTAAATTTGTCGTGTAATCAAGCAAAAGTACCTTAACCAATAAATTTTCACAGTTATGAACAGATTTATAAAAGGAAATTGGTATACAATCAGCCGACATTTGCGCAATCGTTTTAGCTCGCTCTCTTATGAGGATGTAAACTTTGGAGAAGGCCAAGAAAACCAACTTATTAGCCGATTGCAAGCAAAGTTAGGCAAATCCCAAGATGAAATCTTGGATATATTGAACGAAGTGAGTTCAAAAACCTTCTAAAAAAGGATAAAAGTTGAGGTCTAGAGGAGAGCCGATTACATTTCTAATCGGCTTTTTTATTTTTCTGCTAAAAAACTTACAGAAACCTTTTAAACAAAAATAAAAGCATTTAGTTTTTAAAAGCCTTATTTAAAACATTTAGATGTGTTTACGCTGATGCAATCGTAACGACACCAATAGAGCTGCAATTAGCTTTTTGGAGCGCTACAGAAGCTGCTTCTACAGTTGCTCCAGTAGTGAATACATCGTCTACTAATAATACATTTTTATTTTGGATTTCAGAAGGTTCTTTTACTTCAAACACATTAGCTACATTTTCCCAGCGTTGTGCTCTGGAAAGTTTTGTTTGGGTTTGAGTAAAAGTGTTTCGTATTAAAATGTTGTGTTTCCATGGAATTTGAAACGTCTCTGAAAGCGCCTGTGCAAATCCATCTACTTGGTTGTATCCTCTAATTTTGAGCTTTTTAGGGTGCAGTGGAATGGGAATAATGTAATCTGCTTTTAAAAATAATCCGTTTTGTTCAAGTTCTTGCCCGAACCATTTGCCAAGTTGATAGCTTAACTCTTTTCGTCCGTCATATTTGAGAGCTTGCAATATTTTTTGAGTTTTACTGTTGTATTTTTGATATACAAGATAAGATATGCAAAACTGAAATAAAGTGCTTCCGATAAGTCTTGGTGAATAAATCTTTTTTGCAAAGTCGTATCTGGGAAGTAAGAAGCGGCAGGCGTCGCAAATGATAGATTCATGAGAATAAAGAGCAGTATTGCAACTTATGCAAGTATGCGGATAAAGAAGATGAACAAAACTATGCCAAACAGAGTAAATAAACATGTGTTAATAGAGTCTTCTTCTATTTCTTTTAAAGTCCTCAAAAAGAAGATTTCCAAGATTTTTTACGCTACTATAATAAGCGCTTCCATTGTTGATTCTGGTGAACTCTTTGACAAACTGCTTAAGCATAGGGTCGGAAGCAATCATAAAAGTTGTAATATGGATGTTAAGTTTTCTGCATTGAGCTGCCAATGTGAGAGTTTTGTTGATAATTTTTCTATCTAACCCAAAGCTATTTTTATAGTAAAGCAAACCTTCTCTGATGCAAGTAGGTTTCCCGTCTGTAATCATAAAAATTTGTTTGTTTGTGTTTTTTCTTCTTCGAAGCAAGTCCATTGCTAATTCTAAACCTGCTACTGTATTGGTGTGGTAAGGACCTACTTCTAAGTAAGGCAAATCTTTTAGTTGTATTTGCCAAGCATCGTTGCCAAACACAATAATATCCAGTGTGTCGTGTTTGTAGCGTTGTTGAATAAGTTCAGCAAGTGCCATGGCTACTTTTTTAGCTGGTGTGATGCGGTCTTCTCCGTAGAGAATCATCGAATGAGAGATGTCAATCATTAAAACAGTAGAGGTCTGAGTTTTATGCTCTCGCTGATTGACCTCTAAATCTTCTTCAGTTAAACAGAACTCTTCGACGCCGTGGTTAATTTGTGCATTTCGCAGCGTTTCAGTCATATCGATTTGTTCGAGTTTATCGCCGAATTGGTAGGGGCGTTTGTCTGCTGCTATTTCGTCGCCTATGCCACCGAAAGTAGTTTCATGTTCTCCAAATTTCGATTTTTTTAGGTTGCCAAAAATTTCTTCTAAAGCATTTCGGCGAATTGCTATTTCACTTTTTGCAGTGAGTTCGATTTTTAATTTTAAGCTTTCTGATTTTTCTTCGAGATAACCTTTGCTTTTTAAGTCTTCAATAAAGTCACCAATTCCGTATTGGTCATTTGTCAAACCATATTGCCTATCCAAAGAGGTAAGCCATTCGAGTGCTTGCGATACGTTTCCAGAAGTGATTGTAACCAACTGAAGAAATAGTTTAAGCAGATTTTCGAAAGTTTGTCCGCTTAAGTCAAGTGGTGGTTCATATTTTGTGAAACGTGTTCCTTTCATAAATTAAGTTTCTTTAAGAAATCGTTTTTGCAACGAAAAAGTTTTAGAAGCAAGTGAATTTCTTCTTCAAATTTTTTGCATTTCAAATTCAAAAAAATTCATCTAACTTGCTTTCGTAAATTTAAACAAAAAAACAAATGAAGTACGTAAGTAACTACAACTTTCAAGGTAAACGCGCATTGGTTCGCGTAGATTTTAATGTTCCGTTAGATTCTTCATATAAAGTAACTGATAACACGCGAATTGTAGCAGCGCTTCCTACGATTAAGAAAATTCTTGCTGATGGAGGAAGTGCTGTTTTGATGTCTCACTTAGGAAGACCTAAAGGCGCAGAAGAAAAATATTCTCTTAAACATGTAGTAGGAGAGTTATCTTCTTTGTTAGGTAAACCTGTTCAGTTTGCAGATGACTGCATCAGTGAAAAGGCATTTGAAATGTCTTCGAACCTTAAACCTGGAGAAGTTTTATTATTAGAGAACTTGCGTTTTTATAAAGAAGAAGAGAAAGGAGACGAAGCTTTTGCTCAAAAATTAGCAAAGCATGGAAACGTCTGGGTAAACGACGCCTTTGGGACAGCCCACCGCGCTCACGCTTCTACCACAGTAGTAGCTAAATTCATGCCCGATTCTGTCTGCGGATATTTAATTCAAGCAGAGCTTGAGAATGCCTCCAAAGTTTTGGACAGCGTAGTTAAACCTTATACGGCGATTATGGGAGGTGCTAAAATTTCAGATAAAATTCTCATCATAGAACGCTTATTAGATAAAGTAGATAATCTCATTATTGGAGGAGCGATGTCTTATACCTTTTTCAAAGCGATGGGAGGGAATGTGGGCAATTCTTTAGTAGAAAATGATAAATTAGATTTGGCAGTTTCCCTTGTAGAAAAAGCTAAAGCCAAAGGAGTAAAACTTATTTTGCCAGCTGATAGTGTCATTGCAGATAAATTTGATAACAATGCAAATACAAAAATAGCAGAAAATCGTTCTATTCCGGATGGCTGGAGCGGCTTAGACATAGGACCTAAAGCAATTCAAGAGTTTTCAGATGTAATCAAGCAATCTAAGACTATTCTTTGGAATGGTCCAATGGGAGTTTTTGAGATGCCTAATTTCGCTAAAGGAACCGCAGCTATAGCAGAAGCTGTAGTAGAAGCTACTCAAAAAGGAGCTTTTTCACTTATTGGTGGAGGAGATTCAGCAGCAGCTGTAAATATGTTGGGGTATGCAGATAAAGTGTCGTTTGTTTCTACAGGAGGAGGCGCTCTGTTGGAATATATGGAAGGAAAAGTGCTTCCAGGTGTAGCTGCTCTAGATGGAATATTTTGAATTTTCGTAAGGCTTATGAAAATGAGCCTTCTATAGGAAATTTTGCAACAACAAAAAATTTGAGGCTTAATTAAAAAATTCTTCAAAATGCGAAGGCTTATCTTTATATTTCCAGGTTTTCTTATGTTAGGAAGTTGTAGTTTGTTCGATAAAAAACTTTCTCTTACTTGCGATAGTCAATACGAAATTATTCAAGAAAAAATTTCTACTCCACAAGCAGATTTCTTCAAAATAGAACTCTATAACTCTAAGCAAACAGAAGGTGATACTGTTCGAATGTATTTTGAGGAACTTTCTGATTTCCTAGTTGGATTAGCCTTCTATCGTTATGGACCCTGGAAAGCTTGGACAAAGCCTATTCGAATAGATAGCTTCCCTCAATTGCCTGCAAATGATGTTCAATGCTTTCTTTGGAAAAGTGCTCAAAATACCTATGGGGCGATTGTGCCTCTTTGTGGAAATGGCTTTCGAACTACTATTGGGCAACAAAGTGGAAAAATTGTTTTAGAGTCAGCTATGGGAGTAAAGCGCTCGTTTGAGAAGTTTCCCGCCGCTGTAGTAGGATATGGCAAAAACCCTTATACACTTCTTGAGGCAGTCTATGAAAATGCTATGAAAATAATGGGACGCCCTGAGAATCTAAGAAAGAAAAAGCTATTTCCGCAACCTTTCGAATACATTGGCTATTGTACGTGGAATGCTATGTACGACCAAATGAGTGAAGAAAAAATAATACAAGCCATAGATTTTTTTTGTAAAAATGATTTTCCAATAGGAAATCTTCTTATCGACGATGGTTGGCTTGATATGCAGCCGGAACGCAAATTGTATTCTTTTCGCCCAGAAAAATCGCGTTTCCCTAATGGCTTCCAAAATATGATTTTTCGACTCAAAAAAGAAAAAGGTTTGCGCAATGTAGGTGTGTGGCATACCTTAAATGCCTATTGGAAAGGACTTCATCCTAAAGGAGAACTATATGCTCAATATCCTGTATTTACTTATTTAGACCAAGAAACATGGCTACTCGAAAAAGAAGGAATTGACACTTTTCATATTGCAGACCCTCGCACTGATAAAGGTTTTAAGTTCTTTGAGGATTGGTACAAATATTTATCGTCTCAGGGAGTTAGCTTCGTGAAGGTAGATAATCAGCTTATTACTGAAAGAATCGCCAAAGGTCAAGTACCTATTTTCGAGTTAGCAGAAAAATTACATCGATCTTTTCATCAGGCTGCTAATCAATATTTTAATGATGCAGTAATCAACTGCATGGATATGACTAACGATGCTTATTATAATTTTGGAAATTCTGCGGTAGCTCGCACTGTAGAAGACTTTTTCCCTTACAAAGAAGATGAAACCTACGATTTGCAACATGGAAATGCTGCAGCTCACGTGACTTCAGCAGTTTACAATGCATTGTGGTTTGGTCAGATGGTATACACCGATTTCGATATGTTTCAGTCACATCATCCCCATGCAGAGTACCATGCAATTGCAAGGGCACTTTCAGGAGGACCTATCTACGTGACAGATGTCCCTGGACAACAAAATTTTGATATTTTAAGAAAGCTCGTCATTTACGACGGTAGAATTTTAAGAAGTGATGCGCCACTCGTTCCTACAGAAGATTGCTTGTTTCAAGTGCAAGGAAGTGGTTTGTTAAAAACGTTTTCTTATAGTGGTAATGCAGCTTTGTTAGCAATCTTTCATGCTACAGATGCAGAAAATCAACAAACTGAATGGAAAATAAGAGATATTCCACGCTTTCAAGAAAAAGAGTTTGAAAATCAAGAATTTGTATTTTTTGATTTTAAAGCTCAAAAGCTGCAGAAAGTAATTCAGACCTACGCTCAAAAAATAGAACTTCCTCGTATGGGAGTGGCGCTTTATTGGATTTTTCCAAAAAGCAAATCAATTATACCGTTAGGACTATTGAACAAATACAACGGTGTAGCAGCTGTACAAAATATCCGTTACCAAAATAACGCTTGTTCTTTCGATATAAAAGATGGTGGAATTATAGGAATTTACGCAGACACAAATCCAATGCGCGTGAAAGTAGATGAGCAAGTAGTAGAGCATTCTTATGAAAATGGTCTTGTTAAAATTTCTTTGCCTTCAGGAAGACTTTATCAAGTCACTGTAGAGTAGTTTAAAATTATCAGATTATGAAAAAATTTGCTTTGTGGCTGCTAGGAATCTTCTTTTTTTCTTGTGAGCAACCTGACGCTTTTGTAGTTAATAAAAAGCCAATGATGGGTTGGTCGAGTTGGAATCACTATCATGTAAATATTAGCGAAGAAATCATCAAATCGCAGGTGGATGCTCTCAAAAAATTAGGATTAGATAAGTTTGGGTATAGATACATCAATATTGATGACGGTTTTTGGGGAGGAAGAGATAAAAACGGAAAAATTTTGGTGCATCCTAAGCGTTTTCCTAAAGGAATGAGAGAACTATCAGACTATATTCATTCCAAGGGATTGTTAGCAGGCATTTATACTGATGCAGGAATTTATACGTGCGGCTCTTATGGCGATGACGATACAATAGGAGTAGAAAATGGTTTATTCGGACATCAAGAAGAAGATCTTAGAACTTTACTTATTGATTGGAATTACGATTTTATCAAAGTAGATTGGTGTGGAGGGTGGTGGCTCGACTTAGACGAACAAACGCGTTATACATCTATCATTCAAATGATTCGCAGCATTAAACCTCAAGCCAAAGTAAATGTATGTCGTTGGGAATTTCCTGGTAAATGGGTAACTTATTTGGCAGATTCCTGGAGAATCTCTGGGGATATCACACTTAGTTTTGAGAGCATTTTAAAAATTATCGATTTAAATGCTGATTTATGGATGTATAGCTCTCAAGGACACTACAACGATATGGATATGTTGCAAGTGGGAAGAGGAATGTCGTATGAAGAAGACAAGACTCATTTTACGATGTGGTGTCTTATGCACTCTCCTTTGATATTAGGGAACGACCTTACTAAAATGGACAGCCTTACTTTTAGTATTATTACTAATCAAGAATTGATTGCTCTTAATCAATCGGATTATGTTTATCAAGCCAGAAGAGTATATTCAAAAGATAGCGTAGAAATGTGGGCAAAACCTCTTATTTCTACTATGTCGGGCAAAGTAGCAGTGGCTTTGCTCAATCGAAGTCAAAATATTCGAAAGGGAACGATAGACCTCGCTGGAATAGGTTTTGACTTAAAAAAAGAATATACTGTTCGCGATTTGTGGCTGCATCAAGACTTGGGAAAAAACATACCTCTCTCTTTTGAAATTTCTCCTCATGGAGTTCGCGCTTTTGTGATTGAAGGCACAATTACTCCGTTTAATTACTTTCAAAAGAGCGAAAGACATCGTTACGATAAAGAATGAAATAGCGCAGCATTTTTTTGATGCTGCTTAAGTTTTATTCATAAATTTTAATTTCGTAGTTTCCTTTATGATCTATCCAAGCGCGATACATACCCTCTGTATTGAATTGTGTAGAAATGTTCCCATTTTTATCTACGGCGATGATACCTCCTCTTCCGCCGTTAGGAAGAAGCTCTTCGAATAGCACGTAATGAAGTGCTTTCTTTAGAGACCACCTTTTGTATTCTACCAAAGCAGCTACTGTGCGTGCAACGGTGTAGCGAATAAAATATTCTCCATGACCTGTACAAGAGACAGCACAAGAACGATTATCTGCATACGTTCCGGCTCCGATAATAGGAGAATCTCCCACTCTGCCAAATTTTTTATTTGTCATGCCTCCTGTAGAAGTACCTGCCGCTAGATTTCCATATTTATCGAGAGCTACAGCTCCTACGGTTCCGTATTTATGGTCGTTGTATAGTATGTTATTATCGCCTCTCCATTCAGATTCTTTGGCTTCTTTAAGTTGTTCTATGCGTTTGTTAATAAAAAAATAAGAGGGGTCAGTGATTTCAATTCCGTGCATTTCGGCAAATTCCTCTGCTCCTTTTCCTGTGAGCATCACATGTTTAGATTTTTCCATAACAGCGCGTGCCGCTGTAATCGGGTTTTTAATAGTTCTTACACCAGCTACGGATCCTGCTCTAAGTGTTTTGCCGTCCATGATGGAAGCGTCCATTTCTATTTTGCCATTTGCTGCAATAACGGACCCTTTTCCTGCATTAAATAAAGGGGAGTCTTCTAAAATTCTGATAGCTATTTCTATAGCGTCCAACGCCGTTCCTCCTTTTTCTAAAATTTCATAGCCTGCTTTTAGTGCTTTGTAAAGGTCTTCTTTGATTTCTTTTTCTTGTTGCTCTGAGATGTTTTGCCTTAAAATGGTTCCTGCGCCTCCATGAATAGCAAATGCGATTTTTTGGGCTGTTGTTTTGTGAAGCATTGTTACAAAGGTTAAGTACATCAAAAACTTAAAGAACGTTGTCATTTTGAAAAAGTTTGATTAAAAACGTTGTAAATGTACGCAATTTTCTGTGTTTTTTTTTATTAAATCTTTTGCTTTATTAGTTTGCCATAAATTTTGAATGCGTGGATTTTATGAATGAACCGTTGTTCGAGTTCCCTTTTTTTACAAATCTGCTTATTTTATTGGTAACAGCAAAAGTTTTTGGAGAAGTCCTTGAGCGGTTTCATAAACCTTCTATGATTGGTGAGATTATTGCAGGTATTATTTTAGGTCCTAGTTTACTGAATTTGATTCATCGCACTGAAGATATTAAGGTAATTTCAGAGTTAGGGGTGTTTCTTTTAGTAATTCTAGCTGGTCTTGAAATCAATATCGATGATATTCTTAATTCTTTGAGAGGACGAAACATCTTAGTTTCTTTTTTTGCTTTTTTTTTACCAATGTTAGGAGGGGTATTGGTAGGCTATTGGTTTGAACAAAATATTATGACTACTATTTTTATCGGTTTGTGTACAGCTATTACAGCTCTCCCCGTGAGCATTAGAATTTTGATGGATTTAGAAAAAATCAACTCTGAAATTGGGCAACGTATCATATCTGTAGCTATTTTCGACGATGTTTTAGCTCTATCCATCTTAGGTGTATTGCTGAACATAAAAGATACTGATATGTCTTTGGCGTCTGTCTTACAGGCGAGTTCACTTTCTTTAATAAAGCTCGTTTTGTTTATTACTCTTTTAAGTCTCGCTTATTTGTTTATAAAAAGAATCTTAAAAAAAGGAGATTACATTCAAGAATCTCTTGATAAGATGGTGAGCTTACTCAAAGGCAAAGAACCTTTGTTTGCTTTATTTTTTGCTTTTGTGCTCTTGTTTGCCACTTTTACAGAAAACTTGGGCTTGCATTTTATTATTGGTGCCTTTTTTGCTTCGATGTTAATTAGTGAAACACTCATCGGAAAAGAAAATCTAAAAGCCATTGAGAATACGACCAGTAACATGGCGATTGGTTTTTTGGCTCCTATCTTTTTTGCAGGTATTGGTCTGGAATTCAATGTCTCTTCTATTCAGAACATTGGCTTGTTGATAGCTGTAATATTGGTTTCGTATTTGTCTAAAATTATAGGCGGATTTTGGGGAGGAACTATCGTAGGGCTTAGCAAACGAACTTCTTTTACATTAGGGGTAGGACTTAATGCAAGAGGAATTATGGAACTTGTAATTGCTAATATTGCTTATAGAAATCGGTTGATTAGTACTGAGGTATTTTCGATTTTAGTTCTTATGGGGGTTCTTACTACGCTCACAACTCCTTTGCTTCTTAAGTTTGCTTTCAAACGCCAGGAAAAGAAATTTCATATGGACAATTAAAAAAGTATTTTCGTCTTTAATTTTTAATATTTTTGCCTGAACTGCTAATTTTCTGACATGAGACATTTCCTTTTTCTTTTCAGTTGCGTATGTATTGTTGTTTTTGGAATAATAAGTTGCCAAAAAGTAACTGATTGCGCTCCTCCACAGCAACATCAAGATGGAGCTATAAGTATTTCTGTTTGCGGAGAATATAAATCTGGTCAGAATGTTACATTGTACAAACTCATAGAAGGAGGCAGGGAAGAAGTCGCTCAAACTAAAACAGATGATGGAGGTAATTTTAGCTTGCGCGTAAAAGTAAAAGAACCTGATTTTTATCTCGTTAAACTTGGTAGCGTGGAGCAAACCTTATTTTTGCGAAATACGAATGTATTTCTAAAGTTCTCGAGTAATGATTCTTTGCAAATAGAAGGTTCTCCCGATACTGAAATATACCTTGCTTTTAGAAGTCTAGAAAAGGAGCTCGAAAAGCAATACGAAGAAATCCGAAATGCTTATTATGAAGGAAAGAAAAATGAATCTCAGGCAGATGCAGACTATAAAGTTTTTAAAGAAGAATTGAACCGAAAAGTATTTTCTTTCGTTAAGCAGTACGACACCTCGTTAATAGTGATATTAGCATTACAGTTGCTTGATTTAGACGAAAAAGCATCGGAAGCTTATGCATATGCGGAAAAGTTAGCAAAACTTTATCCGAATTCTACAGTAGCCGCAAGTTTTAAAAATCGTTTAGCGCGCATGAAGCAATTAGACATAGGACAAATTCCTCCTGATATTTCTTTGCCTGCTCCTGATGGGAAACAAATTGCGCTTTCTTCATTACGTGGCAAGGTTGTTTTGATAGATTTTTGGGCAAGTTGGTGCACTCCTTGTCGCCAGGAGGCGCCTTACGTAGTAGAAGCTTACAAAAAATATAAAAACAAAGGTTTTGAAATTTATGGTGTTTCTTTGGATAGAGACAAAGAAAGTTGGTTGCAAGCTATTCGAGAAGATAAAATGACTTGGCTCCACGTGTCAGACTTAAAGTTTTGGAATTCTGCTGTTGTAGAGCTTTATAACCTTCAAGGGATTCCTCAAACTATTCTCTTAGACAGAGAAGGAAAAATTATTGCGAAAAATCTTCGCGGGAAAGCGCTAGAAGCGAAACTCAAAGAAATTTTATAATGTTTGCTTACCTTGTTGCTTTTGCAAAATTAGTTCGCCTAAAAAATTTATTGATTATTGTACTCACTCAGTACATAAGCAGAATTTGTTTGGTAGGACCTAAATCGCACTGGAAGACAATTTTGTTTGAAAAAGACATTTTTTTGATTACTCTTTCTACGGTGCTCATGGCGTCAGCGGGCTATATCATCAACGATTATTATGATATTAAAATTGATAATGTTAATAAGCCTGAGCGTGTGATTATAGGAAGAATAATTAGCAGAAGACAAGCGATGCTTTTACATCAACTTTTAAATGTTATAGGAATTTTTCTCGGTGTACTGTTGAGTTGGAAAATCGCTTTTATCAATTTTATGCTAGCTTTTTGGCTTTGGCTTTATTCGAATGCACTCAAGCGGAAACCTCTTGTTGGCAACTTGATAGTGGCACTGCTAACTTCTGAAGCCATTTTCGTACTAATTTTTCACTATCAAGAGCATCATTTGCTTATCTATACGTTTGCTGCTTTTAGCTTTCTTATTTCGCTTATTCGGGAAATTATCAAAGATATTGAAGATATTCGGGGAGATATGCAGTTCGGCTGTAAAACCTTACCCATTGTATGGGGCATTAGAAAAACCAAAGCTTTGATTTACATATTATTACTGATTTTAGTTTTTTTGATGATAAGCCTAGGGTATGTTTTGCAGATAGAGGTGATGAGATGGTATTTAATTCTTATGATATTGCCTTTGTTTTATTTTGTCAAAAAGTTGTATTGGGCTGATACTAAAAAAGCATATCATGAACTTAGCAGCCTTTGTAAATACATTATGCTCAGTGGAATTGTTTTGATGTTGTTTCTGCCTGAACACTAATCGTGAGTTTGAATATTTTCTAATATATTTTCTACCCATGCTAAAGCTTCTTCTTCAGTAGCTGCGATGTGCACACTAATCGGAGGAGTTTTTAAAAGAAATATTGTTTTTAACGCCATACGAATTGATAAATTGTTGATAATAAAAACAGCACCAGCGGCGTACTGGCGAATTTTGGTTTCATTAAAACGCATCCACGCGGCTATTCTTTTGATTAAGCGATTAGGAAAAGATGAGGAAAGACGCGTATCGAAAATCACTAAATAAGTTTTTTGTCGTTTTAGGTAGATTTCAAATTGTGCTAAAAACTCATCAAATTCTTTATCAGAAGGTTCTTTAGATGAGAATATCACCTTAATAATAGGAAACTTAGAGTCATCAAAAACAGCATACGGTACTTTTTCTAAGTTTGTGTTCATATATAGGTGTTAACTAAAAAAATTTACAGCTTAACAGTCAAGTAAGGCATTCGTGCCTTTATATCTGGGTCCTGAATGAGGCTTAGGATCTCCTCCTCAATTTTGCAAAAATAAGAAAATAATTTTGTATTTTTCATATAACTTAACCCACTTTCTTTGAGTTTATCCCATAGGTCTCGCTCGGCTGTATAATAAACTACTTGGTAATCGGCAACATTTGCTTTTTCAGCAGCTATTTTGATAGCAGTTAAAATTCCTCCTTCTATATCTACTAATCCATTTTTAAGCGCTTGATTTCCTGTCCAGATTCTTCCTTCTGCTACGGCAAGCAGTTTTTCAAGAGGAAGATTTCGGTCTTTTGCTGCTTTTTGTGTAAATGTCTCATAGCTTTTTTCTACTTGTTGTTGGATAATATTTCTTTCTGTCTCGGTAAGAGGCCGAAATCCTTCTGCAATATCCGCAAACTTTCCTGTTTTAACATTGTCAAAAGTAATACCTAATTTTTCTTTGAAGAAATCTTGAGTATTGAATAAGATAGCAAAAATTCCAATAGAACCTGTGATAGTGTTAGGAAGTGCTACAATAGAATCGCAAGCCATCGCCATATAATATCCTCCAGAAGCAGCTACATCGGATAAAGAAGCAATTACAGGTTTGACTTCAGATGTTAAATGGATTTCTCTCCACAGATTGTCAGAGGCTAAAGCGCTTCCTCCAGGTGAATTGATGCGCAAAACAATCGCTTTTACTGTACTATCTTTGCGCAATTTTTGCAATTGCCTAACGAAGTTAATTGAACTAATTTGATTAGGTTGATTTCCTGCATAAACAATTTCTCCTTCAGCGACTAATACTGCAATCTTAGAAGAAAAGGATCGCTTGATCTCTGTTTCAGAAGCAATTATTTTGCGATAATAGTTTTCTGCAGAAATAAATCTGATATCTTGGTTTTCCGAAATTTGTAATAGATCTTGGATTCTTTTTAAAACCTGATCATAATAAAGTTTTTCGGTAACGAGCCCATAACTTACAGCTTCATCAGCAGAGCGAACTAACATTTCATCAGCAACTTTCCAGAGTGTTTGTAAGTTTTTTTGACGGCTTTTTGATATATTTTGTAAGTAAGTGAGATAAAGAGAATTTACATACGAAAGCGTTTGTTCGCGATTGTTTTTGCTCATTTTATCAAGTAAAAAAGGTTCTACAGCACTTTTATAAGCGCCTACTCTGAAAATTTCAGGTTTTATTCCTAATTTTTCGAATGTGCCTTTCAAAAATACAGATTCTACTGAATAACCATTAAATTCTAAAAATCCTTCGGGATGTAAATAAATTTCATCTGCTACAGAGGCGATATAATACGCCGATTCTGACATAAATTCGCCATACGCAATTACAAACTTGTCTTTTTTTTGAAAATCTTCTAATGCTTTTCGGATTTCTTCAAGGGAAGCACTTTGCAAATTTACCGTATTGAGATGCAATAAGATTCCTTTGATTTGGCTGTTTTCGCTAGCGTGTCGAATTACATCATGAATATCTAAGAGTCCAATAGGAGTTTCAGTTTCATCTCCTATTAAAAAATTAAGCATTTCAAGAGGATCATCGTCGTCAGATTTTTCTTTAATCTCTCCTGAAAGAGTAATTTTTAGTACGGATTTATCATCGAAGTCTTGAATGATTTGAACCTTTGTAGCAATTCCTATAAGGATTATCAATCCTATAAAGCTGATAGCTAAAAAAATGGTTAGTGCAATAAAAAATCCTATAATAACAGCAATAATTTGTTTGATAAAATTCATATTGTAAAAATTTGCGCAAGCATATAAAATTAGCAGGATTTTATCAATAAAAATTATATGAACAACTTTTTGAGTGCTTGGCGGTTTATTTTACCTGTTGAAGTAATGGGAAATTGTTCTATGTAAAAAATTTCTTTTGGAGCATGATAAGGTGGCAGATGTTTTTTAAGAAAGGAAAGCAATTCATCAGAATTGATTTGAAATCGGAAAGACGATTCTATTACTAAAACTAGTTTTTCGCCATAAAGTTCGTCAGGTTGTGAACTAACTGCAAATATAGGTATTTTCTCGTGTTGTTGAAAATAAGTTTCTACTTGTTTCTCAACCACTTCGGGTTGGATTTTGATTCCTCCAGAGTTAATAATGTTATCTGCTCTTCCGATGATTTTGAAAAAACGCTTATTTTCTTGGAGTTCTACTACGTCCCGAGTTGTAATCCATTGAAAATTGGTTACGTCTCCGAAAATTTCTAAACATCCTTCGTCGTTGGTGCGAAGTTGCACGTTGGGTAAAGCAACGAAGAAGTTTTGTTTATCAGAACCATTTAATTTTTGTAAAGCAATATGAGAGACTGTTTCAGTCATACCGTAAGTTGCCCAAACTTCGACAGATAAAGATTGAAGCTTTTGGACAACTCTTTCAGGGAGAGCAGCTCCTCCCACGAGAACTTTTTTCATGCGATTAAGTTTTATTACACTTTCAGGATCTTGCAAAATATTTTGAAGTTGCAACGGAACAAATGCTGCAAAATCAACTTGTTCCTCAAGTTTTATAAGAGGATTGGAAGAAGGTTCCACTACAATAGGCTTCATGCCAACAATAAGGCAGCGTGCCAACATCATTATGCCTGCAGTGAATTGCAAAGGAAGACAAATAAGTGCTTTAAATTCGCTCGAAAGTTGCAGTGCTTTTTGTGTAGCGTTCACACTGGCTTGAATTTGTGAACGCGTCGCTATGATTGGCCTAGGCTCTCCTGTTGAACCAGAAGTGCGCATTATAAACTCTTGTTTGCCTGCTAACCAATCTACTACAAAAGGATGATTTTTCCAGTCATATTTCATTTTCTATAAAATAACGCGGTCTTTGTTTTACTTCTTGATAAATCTTGCCGATGTATTCTCCTATGATTCCAATTCCTAATAATTGAATTCCTCCTAACAAATACATAGGTAGTACAGTAGAAGTCCAACCGGGAACTACTTTGTTTTCGAGATAGCTTTTAAGAGCATACAAACTGAGTGCAATGCTTATCAAAAAAATGCTGAAGCCGAGCCAAGTAACAATTCTCAAAGGCTTCACACTCAGCGACGTGACACCTTCAAGAGCAAAAGCTATCATTTTAGCGAGAGAATATTTGCTTTTCCCTTGTTTTCTTGGCAATCTGTCGTAGTATACGCAGGCAGAACAAAATCCTAATAAAGGATATATTCCGCGTAAAAATAAATTAGTTTCTTTAAATTGCTCTAAATATTTTACTACTTTTGAAGAAGTGAGTCGAAAGTCGGCGTGATTTTCAATAATAGAAACTCCTAACCATTGCATAAATTTATAAAACAGAATAGCAGAATATTTTTTAAAAAAACTGTCGGTTTTTCTCTTTTTTCTTACACCATATACGATTTCTACATTTTGTTGAAAAAGTTGAACCATTTCTACGATAGTACGATAATCATCTTGTAGGTCGGCGTCGAGTGTAATTACGCAATCGTAATGAGGTTGAAAATGTAGCATACCTGCTAAAAGTGCAGTTTGGTGTCCCTGATTGCGGCTAAGTCGAATGGCTTTTAAATTGTACTGAGGGTGTTGAAAATGATATTCTCGGATATTTTGCCACGTAGCATCTGTGCTTCCATCGTCTACAACTGCGATAAAAGAAGAAGGCGCTACTAGTTGGTTTTCTATCAAGTTTTGCAAAAAAACAAACAATTCGTCGAGTGATTGGTTGATAATGAGATCTTCGTTATAACAAGGAATAAGTATGCAAATTCTTTTTGGCATAAAGAAAGATTTTTAAGAAAACATTTTAAAAATAATTGATTTTTGAACCAAAAATTTTTAAATTTTAAAAGTCAAAAAAAGCTACGATGGAACGGTATTACAAGGAACGGTTCGGCAAAGTAAAAATCTTTTGTCCACTTACTTGTTGGGATTTTATGCAATTTGGCAATCAAAAAAATACCGAAATAGATAAAGCTAAGCTTTCTGAGACTGCAGCAAAAATTCGTGATCGCGTTCGCAATAGGCAGAATAATACCTGAATAACCTAATAAAACTCATTTTTTGATTAATTTTGCGTGTGTATGAAATACGCAAAACGCTTTGTATGTCGTCATCAAGATTTATTCCTAAGCATGATTTGCCCCCTCTCAAACTCAGCGGATTGGAACCCTTAATTATTACTCCTGAATCTAGCTTTGTAAATATTGGAGAAAGGTGCAACGTGACAGGCTCTAAAAAATTTCTTCGTCTTATTAAAGAAGAAAACTACTCGGAAGCTTTAGCTATTGCGCGCGAACAGGTCGAAAACGGCGCTATGATACTCGACGTAAACATGGACGAAGGTATGATAGATGGTAAAGCTGCTATGGTTCGTTTTTTAAATTTGTTAGCAGCAGAGCCTGATATTGCACGTGTTCCTATCATGATAGATTCATCAAAATGGGAAATTATCGAAGCGGGCCTGAAATGTGTACAAGGAAAGTGCATAGTAAATTCGATTAGTTTGAAGGGAGGAGAAGAAGAATTTATTCGGCAGGCTAAAACAATCAGAAAGTTTGGAGCGGCTGTTGTAGTGATGGCTTTTGATGAAATCGGACAAGCGGATACGTTCGAAAGAAGAATTCAAATTTGTGAACGCGCTTATAAAATCTTAGTGAATAAAGTAAAATTTCCTCCGCAAGACATTATTTTTGACCCTAATATTTTTCCTGTAGCGACTGGCATGGAGGAACATCGCAAAAATGCCATCGATTTTTTTCGGGCTACACGATGGATACGCGAAAATTTGCCAGGTGCTCATGTTTTGGGGGGTGTAAGCAATGTCTCTTTTTCGTTTCGCGGAAACGACCGCGTACGAGAAGCCATGCATGCTGCTTTTTTATACCATGCTATTAACGAAGGAATGGATATGGGAATCGTTAACCCCCAGCAATTAGAAGTATACGACGAGATTCCTAAAGATTTATTAGAACATATTGAAGATGTACTCTTAGACAGACGAGATGACGCTACCGAGCGCCTTATGGCATTTGCAGAAACGCTCAAAGGCGCATCAAAAGAGAAGAATAGCGCTGAAGAGCTATGGAGAAGCAATACAGTAGAAAAACGTTTGGAATATGCTCTTGTAAAAGGTATTGATGCTTATATCGAGCAAGATGTAGAAGAAGCGAGGCGAAAATACTCGCGCCCGCTGCACGTGATTGAAGGTCCTTTAATGGATGGCATGAATGTGGTAGGAGATTTGTTTGGCGCTGGAAAAATGTTTTTGCCTCAGGTGGTGAAATCGGCGCGCGTTATGAAAAAAGCGGTTGCTTACCTTCTTCCTTTTATGGAAGCCGAAAAAGAAGCTCTTAAAGCTAAAGGTGTGTTCAACGAATCTGAAAAGCCTCCTAAAATTTTGTTGGCTACGGTCAAAGGAGATGTTCACGATATCGGAAAAAATATTGTAGGAGTAGTGTTAGCTTGTAATAATTTTGAAATTATCGATTTAGGCGTAATGGTTCCAAAAGAAAAAATTCTCGATGAAGCTCAAAAACATCAAGTAGATATTATTGGGCTTTCTGGACTTATTACGCCTTCTCTTGATGAAATGGTAGAGGTTGCTAAAGAAATGGAGCGAAGATGTATGAAAATTCCTCTTCTTATAGGGGGAGCTACTACATCGAGAGCACACACAGCTGTAAAGATTGATCCTGTTTATTCGGGTGCTGTAGTTCATGTGCTTGATGCTTCTAAGTCTGTGCCAGTAGCTACTGTTTTTACGAGCAAGGACCCCAAAGTAAAGCAAGAAGCTCGCAATGAAATTAAAGCTGAATACGAACGTTTCAGACAAGACTATTACAAACGGCAAGGAACTAAAAACTATATTTCTCTTGCAGAAGCGCGCGCTAATAAATTCAAAATTGATTGGTATAGCCAAAAGATTAAAAAGCCTAGCTTTTTAGGAATCAAGGTATTCGACAATTATTCTTTAGAAGAATTAGTCAACTATTTTGATTGGACTCCGTTTTTTCAATCATGGGAGTTGGCAGGAAAGTTTCCTGATATTCTTTGCGACAAAGTGGTAGGAGAGGAGGCTACGCGCCTTTACCAAGACGCTCAAAAAATGCTTCAAATGATTGTAGAAAACAAGCTCTTTTGCGCAAAGGCTGTAATAGGCTTCTTCCCTGCTAACACCATTCGAGACGACGATATTGCTATTTATGCCGATGATGAGCATCGAACAGAAATTGTTTATGTCTTGCATCATCTTCGCCAGCAGATCAAAAAAGCAAGTGGGAGTCCTAATTATTGTTTAGCTGATTTTATTGCTCCTGCTGAAACAGGTATCAAAGACTATATTGGTGCTTTCGTAGTAACAGGGGGAATAGGTGTAGAAGAACTAGCGCGCAAATACGAAAAAGAGCTCGACGATTACCATAGCATCATGGTCAAAGCTCTTGGCGACCGTTTTGCAGAAGCTTTTGCAGAACGCATGCATGAGCGCGTCCGCAAAGAATTTTGGGGTTATGCTCCTGATGAAAATTTTACTAACGAAGAGTTAATCGCTGAAAAATACATAGGCATTCGACCTGCGCCTGGCTATCCAGCTTGCCCCGATCATTTAGAAAAAGCTACCCTCTTTCGAATGCTACAAGCTACCGAACATACAACGGTTTACCTAACAGAGAATTACGCCATGTATCCGGCTTCCTCCGTGAGCGGTTGGTATTTTGCAAATGAAAATGCACGCTACTTCGGGCTAGGCAATATTGCACAAGACCAAGTAAAAGACTATGCAGAGCGAATTGGTAGAACTGTCGAAGAAACAGAAAAATGGCTGAGCAGCATTCTAGCCTATTGATAGCCCCCTCCCAGTGCGCGATAAATGCCTACCTTAGAAAACAATAAGCGCCGCTTTGCTTCGGCTAATTCTAGTTTGGCGTTAAGAGCTTCTCGTTGAGTAAGCAGAACTTCCATGTAATCTGCACGTGCAAAGCGATATAAGTTACTGGCTATATCAATAGATTCGTTTAAAATTTCTACTTCTTTTTGTTTGGTTTTATAACTATCTTGAAAATTTTGGATAGAAGCTAACTGGTTCAAAACATCTACAAATGCGTTCAGAATAGTTTGTTGGTAGTGATAGAGCGCCTGAAGTTGGCGCGCATTTGCTTGTAGATAGACGGCTTTAATAGCATTTCGGTTGATGAGTGGGGATAAAATTTCTCCTCCAATTCTGTAGAGAATAGAGTGAGGCTCAAAGATGTATTTAGGGCTAAATGCCTGAAAGCCAGCACTTGCAACAAGGCGAAGAGATGGATAAAAGTTTGCCTTTGCAATTTCTACATCTAATTTTGACGCTTTTAGTTCTAACTCTGCGCGTTTAATATCTGGTCTGTTAGAAAGAAGTTGAGAAGGAAGACCTATTTCTATTGAATCAAGTGATAGTTCAAAAAATGATTTTGAATTTCTTTCGATAGGCTGCGGAAAGCGTCCTAACAAAAAATTGATTCGATTTTCTGTTTGAACAATTTGCTGTTTGATCTCAAAAGCTAAGTTTTTAGTGTTAAAAACTTGTGCTTCAAATCGATTTACCGCTAATTGTGTTACTTTAGCATTTTCTTTTTCTTGTTTTATGATTTGATAAGCATTTTCTTGAATAGTAGCATTTTGTTGAATGATTTCTAGTATGTTATCCAATGCTAATAGTTCATAATACAGCGATGCAATTTCAGCTACCAAATTAGTTACTAAAAAGTTTCTCCCTTCTTGGGAAGCCATGTACCGCATAACTGCCGATTTTCGGGCGTTTCGTAATCTTTTCCAAATGTCTATTTCCCAAGAAGCAACCGTTCCGACCATCAAATCCGAAAACGGAGTAGGGAACGGTTTGTTAGGCAAAATATTAAGTTGATTTTCTAAAGCTCCGTTGCGGGTATACTTTCCTACTTTATCCAACTCTGCATTTGAGCGAAGTTCTACAAAAGGAAGGTATTCTCCCTTACGAGCTTTTATCTCACTTTTTTGGATCTCAATTTCTTGTAGAAAAATTTTTAACTCTTGGTTTTGCTCTAATGCGGTTTCGATGAGGTTTTGCAAGTATTTATCGCCGAAATAATCTTTCCATGAAATTAATCCTATATTTTTAGAAGAAGTATCTTGTTGAAATTGAGGAGGTAATTCTGAAAAAGATGAAGTTTGTGTAAAAAGTTGTGGTACGCATGAAGATAGCACCGCAACTTTCACGAAAAGCATAAAAATGTTTTTCATTTTTTGTGATGTTTGAAAAATGTTTTGACCTTATGGAGAAAAGATTCTTTTTCAATTGCTTGATGTACAATTTCTTCGGAGAGTGGCTCTAAGGATTCGTCGCGAATAAGCTTTCTACCTTCATTAAGAGTTCCAAAGATATAATACAAGCCAGGCACGATAATGAGTCCAAAAATAGTTCCGGTGAGCATACCTCCTAAAGCCGAAGCGCCGATGGTTCGATTCCCAATAGCAGCAGCGCCAGTAGCGCGTACTAATGGAATCAAGCCTACAACAAAAGCAAATGAAGTCATCAGAATAGGGCGAAATCGCATTTTTGCTCCTTCAATTGCTGCTTGAAGAACCGGAAGCCCTTGTTGATTTCGCTGAACAGCGTATTCTACGATAAGAACCGCATTTTTTCCTAATAGCCCTACAAGCATAATCAATCCTATTTGAGCATAAATATCATTAGCCAAGCCCATTATTTTGAGCAAAAAGAAAGAACCAAAAATACCCGGAGGGAGAGAAATCAAAACTGCCCACGGAAGAATAAAACTCTCATACTGAGATGCCAACACTAAATACACAAATATTAATACTATTGCAAAAATGTAAATGCTTTCGTTGCCTCTTTTTACTTCGTCGTAAGAAAGCCCTTCCCAAGCAATATCATATCCTTGAGGAAGAGTCTGCTTAGCAACTTCTTGGATAGCCTTAATTGCTTGGCTAGTAGTATATCCTTCAGAAGGTACTCCTCGAATGAAAGATGCTGTATATAAATTAAATCGCGTGATTTCATTAGGTCCTTGTGTTTTTCTAAGCGTCATAAACGAGGAGTAAGGAACCATTTCCCCTTTTTCATTTTTTACAAATAGTTTTAGTAAGTCTGATGGCAAGCGGCGGTACTCAGGCGATGCTTGGGTGTAGACTTTAAAAAAGTTGTTAAAACGCGTAAATCCTTGTTCGTAAGTGCTTCCAATGAGAATATTTAAGTTTTCCATTGCTTTGCCGATAGAAACTCCTTTTTGCATAGCTGTCTGGTTATCAATTAAAATCTCGTATTGAGGATAATTAGCAGCGTAAAAAGTAAATAATCCGCTCAATTCTTTTCTTGCTTTTAATGCTTCCATGAATTGCGTATTAACTTTGTCGAACTCTTGATAATCTACAGTAGGATTTTTATCGAGTAGCACGAGTGAAAATCCTCCCGATGAACCGTATCCAGGCACAGCAGGTGGTTCAAAAAATTCTATGATTGCTCCAAAGTCTTTAGTTTTTTCTTCTAATTCTTCTATAATTTCTTTGACAGATTGCTCTCTTTGATGCCAAGGCTTTAAATTAATCAGACATGTTCCTGCATTAGAGCCTCGCCCTTCTGTAAGAATTTCGTATCCTGCTAATGAAGTTACAGATTGAATACTTTCAATTTCTTTAGCTATTCTTTGAAGTTGTTGAGATACTTCGTTTGTACGTTCTAAAGTTGAGCCAGGCGGTGTCTGAATGATGGCATAAATCATCGCTTGGTCTTCGCTTGGAATAAAGCCTGAAGGTAAAAATTCATTTACAACATAAATGAGCACAAGAAAAATCAATAAAATGATTCCTGTAAGCCAACGTCGATGCGTAATTTTTTCCAAAAGTTGTGTATATTTTTTTGTCAAACTTTCAAAATGATGATTGAAACTTATCAAAAAACGGTTGATAAGAGTTTTTTTAGCAAACCTTTCATGTTTATGTTTTAAAATCATAGCAGAAAGTACAGGTGTGAGCGAGAGTGCAATAATTCCTGAAAGCACAATAGCACTTGCCATCGTAATAGAAAACTGCCTATAAAACACTCCTACAGGACCTGGCATAAAGGTAATCGGTACAAATACTGAAACCATTACAAGTGTAATAGCAATAACAGCTCCGCTAATTTCGGAAAGTACTTTTTTAACTGCTTTTAATGGTGGTAAATGTTCTGATTCCATTTTTTCATAAACTGCTTCTACTACTACGATTGCATCATCTACTACAATTCCAATAGCGAGTACCAAAGCAAAAAGAGTTATCAAATTAATGGTAAGGCCAAAACTTTTCATGAAAATAAATGCACCGACAAGTGAAATAGGAACTGCAATGATAGGAATAAGAGTAGAACGAAAATCTCCTAAAAACACAAAGACCACAAGAGCAACGAGAATAAATGCCTCAACAAGCGTTTGCAATACTTTTTGGATAGACGCATCTACAAACTTGGAAACATCGTAGCTAATTTCGTAATCCATGCCAGGTGGAAAATCTTTTTTCAGCTCAGCGAGTTTAGCTTTTGTTTGTGCGATGACTTCTTGGGCGTTGCTGCCTACGTTTTGTTTGAGAACAATAGAAGCAGAGGGATATCCGTCCTTGTTAGAATAGATGTTGACAAATTCGCTTCCCAGTTCTACATAGCCTATATCTTTTAGCTTCAGCACTTCTCCCTCGGGAGTTGCTCGGATAATAATGTCTTCATATTCTTCTGGTTTATTGAATCTGCCTCGATAGACAAGTACATATTCAAGGGATTGCGGTGTTTTTCCTGAGCTTTGACCAAGTCTTCCAGGTCTTCCAATAATACTTTGCTCTCCTATAGCTTCCATCACTTCTTCTGTAGAAACATTGTAGGCACGCATCCTATCGGGATTGAGCCAAATTCGCATGGCGTATTGTCGGCTTCCTAAAATCTGGGCTCTTCCCATGCCTTTAATGCGTTGGATTTCTGGAAGAATTTTTACATAAGCGTAGTTAAATAAAAATTTTTCGTCGGCATTAGGGTCTGTGCTATACAGATTTACATACATCAACATACTAGGCTGAATCGGCGTGATAATAACACCTTCTCTTTGTACTAATGGAGGAAGATTGCTCATCACTTGGTCTACTCTTGTTTTGATATTGACGACTGCAGCATTAGGGTCTGTTCCAGGCTCAAAAACTACTTGAATGGTGGCTTCTCCAGCACTGGTTGCACTCGATGTCATATAGAGCATTCCTGGAACACCATTGATAGCTCTTTCTAACGGAATGAGCGTAGACTGGACTAACACATCTGCACTTGCTCCTGGATAGTCGATAAATATGGATACGCGAGGGGGTGCAATCTCAGGAAACTGAGAAACAGGCAAATTTTCCATTGCCAACAGTCCTAGAAAAATAATTCCTACTGACAGACTGATGGCTAAAACTGGTCTGTGAACAAAATTAGTTGTCATAATTTGTTATTCGGCATGGAGTTGTCGTAGTTCTTGTAATATTTCGGGCAGACGTACTGTATAATGCATTACCTTATCTCCTTTTTTTACTTTGCGCAATCCTTCTAAAAGAATTCGGTCTTCCTCAGTGATTCCTTTCGAAACCACAAATAAGTGTGGAAGTTCGTTGCTTATAGAAATTTCTCGCATGTGAACGACATCATCTTTATCTACTACAAATACGTAATGCTTTCCTAAAATTTCGAAAGTAGCCTTTTGAGGTATGAGCAAAGCTTTTTTTAGGCTGACAGGCATCAGAATATTACCAGTTTCTCCATGTCGTAAGATTCCCTTAGGGTTTGGGAATGTCGCTCGAAAAGCAATATTGCCTGTTTCATTATCAAAATCAGCTTCAATCGTTTCAACTACTCCGTCATAATCAAACATTTTTCTATTTGCCATCTGAAGTTTGACTTTTAGCAGGCTATCTTTTTTGTAATTAGTAACAAAATCGAGATATTCAACTTCCGGCACATTAAAATACACCCATACTTTGCTGTTATCTGAAAGTGTAGTAAGCAGTTCCCCTTCGTCTAGTAAGCTTCCTAAACGAGCATGGAATCTGCCTACAATCCCAGAAAAAGGTGCGCGTATTTCAGTAAAACTCAAATGAGTGCGCGCTAAGGCTAGCTCTGCTTTGGCTTTTTCCAATTTAGCTTTGGCTAAAGCTAATTCATTAGGAGAAACAATATTTTTTTCTGCTAATTGCTGAGTATTTAAATATTCTACTTCTACGAACTTAAGCTCAGCTTCTGCTTTTTGTACTTCTGCCTGATATACTAAAGGCATAATCTTAAATAAAACCTGTCCTTTTTGAACAAGTTGTCCTTCATCTACATAGATGTTTTCTAAATAACCTTTTTCTAGGGCGCGTACTTCTATGTGCTGAAAGGAATGAATCTGACAAACGTATTCTTTAAAGAAGGACGTATCTTGACGAGCAGGATAAATAACAGGATACGCCACTGTTTCTTGGTGGAGCGAGTGCGAGTCGCAGCCTATGCAAAATATTACGCACATCAAACTCCCTAGTAGAATGGGTATTTTCATGATTTTAATTTTTTAAAAATAAAATTGTAAGGGAAGAGCAAAATTTTTTGCGTAGTTTGTTAAAAGGATATAGCCGTTATTTTTGTAAATCACCTAAAGGAAAGGCTATACCTCGTAAAAAATGAGAGAGTGGAAGGCAATGTAGCGAGGGATATTCCCAAAAATATCAATCAAACAAGGATAAGAAAAAGAATTACATATAGTATCAGCAGCGAATTTCTTTAGTGCTGAAAGGGCAATTACCTTGATACAGTACGTTTTTATAGGCTCAGGTGGGGAGGAAAGCTTCAAAACTTTGTTTTTGAAAATGACCTTATAAAGCTCACTTGCATCGTCATCTTCACAGACTTTACATTCTTCTTGCTTAGCTTCTCTTGTTTCTTTTACTTCTTTCAAGCAAAATGAACTTGCAACAGGATTCGCAGTTAGTAAACTTGCTATTACCAACGCGAAAAGAAAACAAGTTCCTTTTGTTAAATATTGAAAAGACTTTTTTAGCATAGAATTATCCAACATGCAAATATAGCTATATTTCAGTAGTTAACAAAATTTACTTCTAAGAATTTTGCATATTTTAAATTTATTAGACTTTTTCTTAGAAAATGCGTCATTATTTTTTATTTTGCATAGTATAAAACAACTAAGCTATGGAACATAAACCACTCAGCAGCAAAGAAAAAGCATTGCAAATCAATTTGGATGAATTTATTTATGGTTCCTTTGCTGAAATTGGAGCAGGGCAAGATACGGCTGCAATTTTTTTTAAAGCAGGCGGAGCTTCTGGGACGGTAGCGAAAACAATGTCGGCTTATGACATGGCATTTAGCGATGCTATCTACGGGCCAGAAGAAAACAAGCGTTACGTCTGTAAGCCTCGTTTATTAAAGATGCTCGAAAAAGAATACTCTCTCCTCCCTAAACGATTGCCTCATCGCGCTGATAGAACTTGCTTTTTTGCTTTTGCGAATACCGTAGAGGCGCTTAATTTCAAACGAACTAATGAAGGTCATGGTTGGGTAGGGGTTCGCTTCCAAACAAGACCTAACGGACCCGTAAATGACTGTATTATTCATGTTAAAATGAAAGACAACGATCCTGTTTGGCAACAAAATGCTCTGGGAATTGTAGGAGTTAACCTTATTTACGCTTGCTTTTATTATCGAAATGATATTGAAGTATTTATGAAGTCACTTCTTGATGAAGTTACGATTCATCGCATTGAAATTGATTACTTCGAATTGAGAGGAGATGACTTTAACCATATTGATAACCGATTGCTAAGCCTGAAGCTCGTCAGGTTAGGACTTACTAATATCACCATGTTTGACCCCGACGGAAACGTCCTTCATCCAGCGGATGCTTTGTATAAAAAAAATGTCATGATTGTGCGCGGTCGCTTTCGCCCCGTAACACTCGTAAACATGGATATGATTCAAAAAGGAAAAGAACAATTTTACAAAGACCCAGAAGTAGATAAAACAAACACAGTTATTATTTGTGAGCTTACTCTTGACCAACTTGCTGCAGCAGGCAATCAAGACGGAAACATCGATGAGCGAGATTTTTTATACAGAGCTGATATCCTTTGTTCATTAGGGCAGACTGTTATGATTTCTAATGTGAAACATTATTATCGCCTTGTTCCTTTTCTTTCCAAACTTACGCGAGGGAAAAAAATCGGCATTGTGCTAGGAGTGTACAATCTTTTATCTTTGTTTGATGAAAAAAATTATGATGGATTAAAAGGAGGTATCTTAGAATCTTTCGGAACTCTTTTTAGCAATAATGTAAAAATGTTTGTTTATCCTTCTTATAAGCCAGGAACAAAAGAAATCGTCAATGTTTATACTCTCGAACTTCCTCCTACGCTCATAGATCTACTAGAATATTTAGTAGTGAATAATAAAGTAGAAGATATCAAGGATTACGTAGAGGAACATCTCGATATTATTTCAGACAATGTGCTAGCTCAAATCAAAAAAGGAGAAGAAGGTTGGGAAAAACTTGTCCCTGAAGGAGTAGCTTCTATTATCAAATCGCGATGCTTGTTCGACTACCCTTGTAAAGTAGAGCCTCAGATAGACTAACATTAGTTCTAAAAGTAGCGAATTGGGTCTATAAGAAAAGTCTATAAAAAAGTATCTGCTCGCAATGAAAATTTTGTAAATTTGCAAAAAACGTTAGCATATTGTGGATACTCTTACGTACGATGTGATTGTAGTAGGTGCAGGTCATGCAGGGTGCGAGGCGGCGCATGCAGCTGCACGAATGGGCTCCCGGGTCTTGCTAATTACTATGAACATGCAGACCATTGGACAGATGAGCTGTAATCCTGCGATGGGAGGCATAGCAAAGGGCCAAATCGTGAGAGAAATTGACGCGCTGGGAGGAATGTCTGCCATCGTTACTGATAAAACTATGATTCAGTTTCGCATGCTCAATCGTTCGAAAGGACCTGCTATGTGGAGTCCGCGTGCTCAGTCGGATAGGATGCGCTTTGCTGAAGAGTGGAGGCTTACTTTGGAACGCAATCCTAACATAGATTTTTGGCAAGATATGGTGTGCGCCTTGCATGTGAAAGATAAAAAAGTATATGGGGTAAGAACAATGCTCGGTGTAGATTTCTATGCAAAGGCTGTAGTGCTTACCAATGGTACGTTTCTCAATGGAGTTATTCACGTAGGTGAAAAGAACTTCGGAGGTGGAAGAACAGGTGAAAAAGCTGCAACGGGACTCACTGAGCAACTCGTTCAACTCGGTTTTGAAGCAGGCCGTATGAAAACGGGAACTCCTCCTCGCGTAGATGGAAGAACTATCAACTATGCGGCTACAGAAGAGCAAAAAGGCGATGAAACAGATGATAAGTTTTCGTTTTCAGATGAAACACAACCTTTAAAAAAGCAAAAAAGTTGCTGGATAACTTATACAAATCCTGAAGTTCATGAAATTTTAAAAGAAGGATTTGATAAATCCCCTATGTTTACGGGGCGCATCAAGGGAGTCGGACCGCGTTATTGTCCTTCAATAGAAGATAAAATCAACCGCTTTTCAGAACGCGACCGCCATCAAATTTTTATTGAGCCAGAAGGGTGGAATACAATTGAAGTTTATGTAAACGGCTTTTCTACTTCCTTGCCAGAAGACATTCAATACAGAGCTTTGAGGAAAATTCCGGGTTTCGAGAATGCCAGAATGTTCCGCCCTGGTTATGCAATTGAATACGATTATTTTCCTCCTACGCAGCTTAAATTGACTTTAGAAACAAAACTAATTGAAGGGCTTTTCTTTGCAGGACAAATTAACGGAACAACTGGTTATGAAGAAGCTGCTTGTCAAGGACTTATAGCGGGCATTAATGCACATAATAAGGTTCATGACAAAGAACCTTTTATTCTCGACCGTTCGGAAGCTTACATCGGTGTTTTAATAGATGATTTAGTAAACAAAGGTACTGAAGAACCTTACCGAATGTTTACTTCTCGCGCAGAGTTTCGCATTTTGCTTCGCCAGGATAATGCCGATTTAAGATTGACAGAAAAAGGATATAAAATTGGTCTAGCCACGCAAGAGAGATATGAACGTATGCGAAAGAAAAAAGAAGATATTCAAAAAATTACTAAGTTTTTAAGTCTACTGAGCTTAGATCCTTCAGAGATAAACGGAAAACTCCGAGAGTTCGGAACTGCTGAACTTTCACAAAAAGTAAAAGCGATTACTTTGCTGCGACGCCCTGATTTTGACATAAATCTTTTATCACAACTTAACACGGAACTTTCAAAAGAACTCAGCAAGTACGACCGTTTCACTAAGGAGCAAGTAGAAATAGAAGTTAAATACGAAACCTATATTCAAAAGGAGGCAAAAACCGCTGAAAAAATGCGCCGTTATGAAAACATGCATATCGCCGGAAAACTGAATTACGATGAGATTGTAGCTCTTTCAGCAGAAGCACGTCAAAAATTAAAGAAATTTCAGCCTCAAACTATTGGACAAGCGTCGCGCATCAGTGGAATTTCACCTGCCGATATATCTATTCTAATGGTCTATTTAGACAAACTCTCCGGAATAGAAAGAGAGTCAGTGTGAAGCGTTTTTCTCTCAGAGAGCCAACCTAATTTTTCAGCAACTTCAATCGTCCAACCGAATAATAAAACGCCTAACACATTAAAAAGAGTGTGGGCATTAGCAAGTGCTTTCTCTGGTGAGCTAGAAATGCTCACCCACTCTACAAAGTTAAAAAAAGGATCGAATAACAGTAAACCTGTTATAATAGATATTAGGTTGAACAGAAAGTGAAAAATACCTACTTTGAAAGCTCTTAAGCTTCTTCCAATTGTGGCTATTAATGTGTCGGCTACGGTTCCGAGTTCCGCTCCCATCATAATGGCAATTCCACCTTTTAAACTGAGAATGCTATGTTTAACTAATACAATTGCCATACCAACAGTAGCCGAAGAAGATTGAATGATGAGCGTTACAAAAGCGCCAACTACAGTTCCTATGGTAGGCTTTTGGCTTTTGGAGAGCCATTCGTAAAAGGTTTTATCATTTTTTAAAGGCTCTACCCCTTCTTCCATTACAAACAAACCAAAAAATAAAATACCTAAAAAAAGAAGTGTATTTGCTCCTTTCTTCCAGGTGCTTTTTTGACTAATCCAACCGATAATAAGCCCTATTATCATTAAGATAGGAGCATACCTTCCTATGTCTATTGCGATTATCTGGCTACTCATCGTAGTACCAATATTAGCACCCAAAACAATTCCAAGCGATTGTTTAACAGAAAGAAGGCGCGTTTCTGCCAAAATAATAGTGAGAATGATAACTGCTGACGAAGAACCTAATAAAGTTGTAATCCAGATACCTGTTAAAATCGCCAAAAAAGTATTTTTTGTAAACTTAAGAAGCCAATAGCGTGTATTTTCGCCCGCCCATGATTGAACTACCTCTGCAAGTTGGTTAATTCCGAATAAAAAAAGTGCTAAACCACCTAGTACGAAAAGAAGCATATGTTTTTTTGAAGAAATTTATAGGATATCATACATGCAATCAAGATGTAAAATATTAATTCACAATTTTTTATCACTTCTGTAATGCTCTTTTGATGTATATGAGCTTGCTTGTACTTCTGATTTCATAAAAATTTAAATAGAGCATGGTATTGAATATCAAAATTATTTGTTTACCTTGCAGCATGTTGTTTTACTTTAATGTTTTTTTAAATGAATATTTATGTTGCTAACATCGCTTTTTCTACGAAAGAAAGCGAGCTCGAAAAAATCTTCTCTGAGTATGGTCAAGTTACTTCTGTAAAAATCATCAAAGACCGAGAAACCGGAAAATCTAAAGGATTCGGATTTGTTGAAATGGAAGACGAAAGAAATGCAGCCAAAGCCGTAAGTTCTATCGATGGAAGAATCTTAAACGGAAGAGAATTGCGAGTAAAGAAAGCTTTCCCACGCCCATCTACTCGATAAAATTTTGTAATTTAACCAATTACAATCCCTAGCTCTTGTGCTATTTGTCTTTTTGAAGTGTTGAAAAATTCATAAAGTTCTAAAAGCTGATATTCTTCTTCGGGTGTTTTTGCATTTTTCATCATTTCAAGTATTTTTTGCAAACTTACTTTTAGCTCTGCAAATTTTCTTTTGAGAATATTGCGATAAGAAAGCACATCAATTTTTTCATCTTTTTTAGGAACGACAATTCCTTGTTTTTCCCAGTGTGGACTTATGGTGTGCTTTTCTGAAAGCTGAGAAACTACAAATTGAGCAAATCTTTCGTCTGGATGATGAATCAAATTTTCAGGTCTTACGTCGTTTCCAAGACTTACTTCATACGCATATGTATTGTAAATAGAAGCATAGTAATCGTTGGTAAAACAGAGATTATTGCATTCTTGAAATAAGTAGTTATAAAGCTTTTGACCTTCAAACTCTACATAGCCATAAAGCACTAAGATGCGCAAGTTTTCGTATTCTTGCGCTTGTCTTTCGTCTTGAGGTTCGTCCGAACAATGGAATCGAAAATCAATGAATTCAGGAAATTGTTCCGACGGAACAGCTTCATGCTCATACGTAGGAGAAGGAGTATCTTCTAAAAGAGTAGCACTTTCATGAGTTTTTTGAGATTTCTTATCTCTTAAAAGTTGAGTTATTTGAGTTCGTTTTTCTTTTGCTTCTATTTGTTGAAGTAACAACCGATTGGTTTCTCGAACGATAATTTCTTCACTTTCTTTGAATATTTTAGCAATTTCCTTCTGAAAAACAGAACGCTTAATTACATTAGGAATTTGAACGACGCTCTCTATTAAACTTCTGATCGCAAATGCTTTTTCTTGAGGACTATTAGCGTTGCGCAAAAGTAATTGTGCTTTAAACTGAATAAAATCCTGCTTATTGTCGAGAAGAAATTTTTGGAATGCTTCTGCTCCTCTTTTTTGTATGAAGCTGTCAGGATCTTCTCCGTCTGGAAAAAGAACCACGCTCACATTCAAATCCTGAGACAAAAACATATCAATTCCGCGTAAGGATGCTTTGATGCCTGCTGTATCTCCGTCGTAAAGAATGGTGATATTATTTGTAAATCGTTTTATAAGTTGGATTTGACCTTCGGTAAGGGATGTACCAGAAGAGGCTACTACATTCTCTACTCCTGCCTGATGCATAGAAATCACGTCTGTGTAACCCTCTACTAAATAACAGTTATTTTGCTGGCGAATAGCATTTTTAGCTTGAAAAATGCCGTATAAAACTTCGCTTTTTTTATAAACTTCTGTTTCAGGTGAGTTGATGTATTTAGGTTTTTCGTCTTTTTTGAGAGTTCTTGCTCCAAAGGCAATAGGTCTGCCCGAAAGATTGTGAATCGGAAATATTACGCGCCCTCGAAAACAGTCGTATTGATGGCCTTGTTCATTAGTAGTAATTAAACCTGCTTTTTGAAGAATTTCAAGGCTGTAGCCTTTTTCTTGCGCGTCGTTTTTGAGAGTATCCCAACTGTTAGGTGCGTAGCCAAGCTCGAATTTTTGGATAATTTCATCTTTAAATCCTCTTTCTTTTAAATAACCTATTCCGACTGTTTTTCCTTCAGGTGTTTGGAGTTGATACTGAAAGAAATTTTTAGCATACGATAAAACGATGTAAAGTTTTTCTCGCTGTGAATGTTCTTCCAATGCTTGTGGAGAGAATTCGTCTTCCTCTAACTCAATATTGTACTTCCGGGCTAGCATTCTGATGGCCTCTACATAGTTTACTCCTTCTATTTCTCGGATGAAGGTAATTGCATCACCTCCTTTACCGCATCCAAAACATTTAAAAATTCCTTTTGCTGGTGAAACTGAAAATGAAGGAGTTTTTTCACTGTGAAAAGGACAACAAGCCCAGTAATTAGTACCTTTTTTTTTTAAAAAAACATAATCTTGGACTACATCTAAAATATCAGCTGCTTGCTGCACACGTTGGATAGATAGTGGACTTATCATGTTGTGTTTTTAGTAATGTATGTAAAATTAATGATTTTTAAATTCCGTTATAAAAGAAAAGCTTTTTGAAAATTTCTAACAGTTTTTTAAATCAGCTAATAAGAGCAATTTGAAACTGCATTTTGTTTAATTTTGCAAGTTGCTATTATCCAATTGTTTTGCTCTTTTTATGGTAAGTGCTTTATCTTGTATTTCTGAAGGAATACTCTTTATGAGTTTTTCTACAAAAGGCTTAATCTCGGACGAAGGATTTTTTTCTAAAAAATCGTCAAGGGTTAAGAAATAGTTTATTAAGTCGCCATCTATGCGCACTTGCGTAAGAGCTTGCAAAACAACAATCTTATCCCATATGTTATTCTTCGGATAGTCTTTTTGTAGCTGTTGTAGAATTCCATTCGCTACTACGTAATTTCCTTCTTTATAGTGCTCAAAAGCTTTTTTATATTGAGCCTCTACAAACTTGTTTTCAGCATTTTTTTCTTCGATATAATTAGGATTTATAATCACTTTGGCATAAAAAGATTCGGGATAGTGTTTTAAAAGTAAATTTTTGTAAGTTTCTGCATTGCACGATGGAAAATCATAACAAATTAAGTACATAATGTACAAAGCTTCAGGAGTTTTTTCGCTGTTAGGAAATTCATCAAAGAGTCTTTGAAAAGTAGCGAGAGAAGCAGGAATTTCTTTAAGTTTGTAACAATAGATCTTTCCGAGTGGAAAAAGGGCTTCTTCTAAGCGTTTTTTGGAGGTTTCTAATTCTTCTGGTGTTCGAGGAATTTCAGCTTTTCGTTCTTCTAAAGATTTCACAGATGCAAAAATATCATCTGATTCTTTAGGTTTTCGAGCGGAGTTATTATTTCGTGAACGGGATGAAGGTCTGTCGTTTTCATTTTCTCTACTCTCTCTTTCTGGATTTTCGGCAAATCGAGCAGGTTTGTTGCTTCTTCGCCAATCATCTTCCAACGGCCGATTTCCCCATTTTTTGATAAAAGCAGTATAACCTTTAGCAAGAAGTTCTTCAGAGTAGAGCGGAAAAACATTCTCCTTTTTTTTATCGATACTCGGAAGGGAAGACCCTGTAGAGTCTAGAGAGACAGGTCTTTTCAATTTTTTGGCAGCAAGACGCTCTTTTTCTTTCTTTTTTAGAATTTCTTCTTTTTCGGCTTCTATCTCTGCATTTAAAAATTGCTCTATTTCTTCTTCAGACATGCGTGCTAGCTTTAGTAAACGGTCTTCTTTTTGTACTTTTTTGAGAGTAGTAACAAATTCTTGTAAGACTTCAGCTTTCTCTTTACTGCTTGCATAACGTCGGTCTGTTTCAGGCAAGTCGGCTAGGGCTTTGTTAAAGTATTCTGCTGCGAGTTCGAAATTTTTCTTTTCATACAAGATTTCTCCTTTGCGCAAATAGGAATAAGCCTTTTGTGTTTTATTTTTTGTGCTTACCTCAATGGATTCTTCGAGCAGTTGAAGTGCTTTGTCAATGCTATCAACTTTATACATCATTTGAGCATATTCGTAATAAAGTCGGTCGCGGTAATCAAAGTTGATATCGTCTTTGATTTTTTTTTCAAAAAACTTTTCTGCTTTTTGAAGTTCATCTAGTGATTTGTAGTTTTTCAGTACATAACTCATCGATTTTGCATACAAACGCATTTCATAATCTGGACGCAACTTCAGAACTTTATCATAATGTGAAAGTGCTTTTTGAGTTTCACCTGTTCTTTCATAAATCTGAGCTAAAATGAAGTGAAGTCTAGTTTTTTGTTTTTTATTTTTAGCAACCGCTAAAGCAAGTTCTAAATGTTGGGCAGCATATTCGAGTTTGTATTCTGTTCTGTAATAATGAGCATTGATAAGATGGTAAAATAGTATATTTTCACGAGAAAAAGGTTTGTTTTCTCTTTGAATATATGTTTTGACTTGTTCAAAGTTAGCTTTTTCGTTGTTAGCAATAAAAAGCCACATCATCATATTAAGAGCAGTATGACGAGCATTGTGGTCAGTAGAATTACCATTCACGTATTTAAAAGTTCGTAGAGCGTTCTCAAAATCACCTTGATAAAGCCTCGCTTTTCCGATAAGGTTATAACAATCGTCTACCCATTTGCTGCGAGGATGGTATTGAATAGGGTTAGACGCCATTTTAATTACATAATCCATGTCTGCTTTGCGAGCTTTTCCTGCATTTGTGTCGAGCGTAGCAAGAACTTGTAGTACATCGCTATAATTGTTGATAGGATTGTAAAGCAAATCGTTTTCTACTTCGGTCATGCGTTCGTTTGCCAGAAACCATGCGTTATACTGTGAAGTAATATCGTGGTATACTTGGCAACCGCCGATTCCTATAAAGAAGAAAAAAAGTACTACACCTTTGAATTGTTTATGTATCATTTTTAACAAAATCAAACTAAAACTTTGGTAATTTTATAAAGTTATGAAAAATGGAAATATTAACTGCTTCCTTTTATTGAACGATTCTTAATTTTCAGAATTGCTTTCTTAATTTAAAAGTTCATAGTGCTATCAAAGTTTAGATTTTATTTTTAGACGCAGGCGTGAGGTAATGGTTCGCCTTTTGAAAATAGGAAATGGTTTTCCAAAGTGGTTTGATTTTATAATGGAATAGACAAAGAAGTCTATTGCAGATAAATCGTTAATGAAAAACTACTATCAAAGGTTTATCGAATACGGATTTATCTAAGATTCCTGATAATCTATGTATGTTAGAACACGTTGGTGGGCATCCTTGTAATGGTTTAGAAATTATTGATTGCTCACTCATAAACTCAAAAGAGAGGAAGCATTTATGTTGAGTTTCCTGGTGAAGGAAGTTTCATTTTCAAGTATGCGAGATAATTTGCATTTTTGCGATTGAACACAATACAAATTTACAGCGTGAAAGAAAGTGTGAACATATTGAAAATTCTCAGAGATGTACTCGTACTGATTGAAAACACATATTACAAATTGTAAAGAGAAGTCTTTGTGTACGCAAAATAAGCCCTATTAAAATTGTTAAAATCAAGCTCAGAAAAGTACTTTTTTTGTTCGATAAAGTATTTCCAAACAATTGGAACGCGATAAAAAAGCGAGGGATATGCATTTTTTAGAGAGCGAGTAGACGACTTAGTTCGTATTTTCCACAGCTGAGGGATCATTTGATAAAATGCAAAATGAGCTCGCAAAATTGCCCACGTATCAGAAAATTTTTTATTGAAAAGAAATTGAATACCAGCAATGCCATCCAAAATAAGCCTTGCAAAAATGACAGGAAATAAATAAGAGATGGGAAGATTTTTAAAAAGAAGTGCTAGCCCGTTTCGAAAATTCAAAAATGTTTTTTGAGGGTTGGTTTTATGCAGAGTTCCTCCTCCTACATGGTAAACAATGCTTTCAGCACAATGCCATACCGCAAAACCATAGTTTTGAAGACGCCAGCAAAAATCGATTTCTTCCATATGAGCAAAAAATAATTTTTCTAGTCCACCTAATTGATGATACAATTGAGCGCGAACGCACAGACAAGCTCCACTCGCCCAGAAAATAGGAGCTGTCGAGTATTGTTTTTTATATTCTTCTAAAGTGTGAAAAATTCTACCTCGACAGAAGGGATAGCCCAAAATATCTAGAAAACCGCCTGCAGCCCCTGCATATTCGAATTCATTTCGATGATGCCACGCAAGTAGGGTAGGTTGACAGGCGCCTATTCGAGGGTTAGTCTCCATAAGTTGTATCAACGGCGAAAGCCAACAAGGAGTAACTTCAATATCAGAATTTAATAGAACATAATATTCTGCATCTATTTGGGCTAAGGCGCGGTTATAGCCTTCACAAAAGCCATAGTTTTTATCTAAAACAATGAGTTGAACAGATGGAAATGTTTTAAGGACAAATTCTACTGAATTGTCGCTTGAATTATTATCAGCTACAATAATTTTTGCTTCAGGGGTATGTTGTATCACGATCGGTAAAAATTTTTCTAAGTAACGTTGTCCGTTATAGTTTAAAATAACGACAGCTACTTTTTCGGACATATCTTTTTGCGTTTAAAAGAAAAAAGACTGCTTTATAGCAGTCTTTTTGTGGTGTGAGGGGGAATCGAACCCCCGACACAAGGATTTTCAGTCCTTTGCTCTACCAACTGAGCTATCGCACCGACCTTTTTAATTTTCGACACGCAAAAATAGTTGATTTGAAATTTGCGTCAAGTACTTTAAAAATTATTTTCTTCCATATTTTTGATTGAACTTTTCTACGCGACCTGTTTTTACTGTAAAGGTCTTTTTACCAGTGTAGAAAGGATGAGAGGCCGAGCTTACCTCTACTTTTGCAAGAGGATAAACATTCCCATCTTCCCATTTAATGGTTTCTTTGGTAGAAATAGTAGAGCGCGTTAAAAAAGACATGCCGCTCGATATATCCATAAAAACAACAGGTCTATATTCTGGGTGAATGTTAGGCTTCATTTCAAACACTTTAAATTTTGGATTGCAAAGATGTAGTATTAAAAACTTATAAGCAAAAATAATACTAAAAAATTTAGTCGAGCACTTTAAATTCTACGCGCCGGTTAAGTTGTCTTCCTTCTTCTGTATCGTTAGGAGCGATAGGGCGTTTTTCTCCATAGCCTACTGCGATAAGATTTTTAGAAGATACTCCCTTAGAAATAAGATATTTCTTCACAGATTCAGCGCGCCGCCTTGATAAATCTTCGTTATCTTCATCGTTTCCTACATTGTCAGTATGTCCTTCAATGCCGATTTTAAGTTCCGGATGTTTTATTAGAAATTGAGCCATGCGGTTGAGATCATAGAATGATTCCGCACGAATAATATCGCTATTCGTTTCAAAATGCAGGTTGCGCATAATAAAAGGCTGATGTTCTTTGTCGTCATTGCTAAATGAAATGGCAGTTAATGGTTTATCTTTAATTACTTGAGCTGTTTTATTGCCTTTTAGGTCTATTTCTACTGAACCGCTAAAATAAGGGTCAGAACTAGCGTAATAGTAATATTTCTTGCCTACAGGTACAAAAAATTGAAAAGAACCATCGTTAGGATTGTTGTATACTCTTCCTGAATTTTTAGGATTTCCATCTTCCTCCCAGTGTATTTCAGTAGTAATTGGTTTTCCATAATTGTCTACTACAGTTCCTGTGACAATTCCAATAGGTTCAGGCTGAAATTGTTCAGGTATTTCTATAGCATAGATGTCTAAATCTCCGAACGAATTTCCTTCTTTATTGCTTACGACTAATGCAATACGTCCGCTGCCTTCAATGTAAAACACATCGTCGTAGGGGCTGTTAATGCTTTTGCCGAGATTGATGGGCTTGCTCCAATTAGTCCATGTTGTATCGAGACGTTTGCTCATGAAAATGTCATATCCTCCTAAGCCAGGATGTCCATCGGAACTGAAATAGAGCGTTTTGCCATCAGGATGAAGAATCGGATTTTTTTCTGCAAAAGGAGTGTTGATTACATTTCCCAAATTGATGGGTTCATTCCACGTGCCGTTGGAATTGCGAGTACAAACATACAAATCCAAATTAAACTCTCCTGCTCCATGATAGTACAAATAATCAGGATGATAATTGGGCAAATAACCACCCACAGCGCCTTTTCGATCAGAACTGAACAAAACAGCTTTTTTATCGGCTGTAAAAGAAAGACCTGTTTCGTAGTTTGGGGTATTAATAGGATATTTAAAAACGTCTACTGTTCCCCACTTTCCATCAAAAAATTCTGCAAAATAGATGTCGCCTTTTCCTAGTTTGCTTTCTTTGCTAAGAAGGTGAGAAAATTGAGGTAAGATAGCATAATTGCCATATATGACAAGAGTTTTTCCATCAGCGGATATACTTAGAGGAACTTCGTGCGAACGCGTATTGATAACACCTTCTAAAAGTTCAGCTTTTTGCCATTGTCCATTTTTTTTTGTTGCGATGTAGATGTCTTCTCCTGTTTCAGGATTTTTGCGAGTGAAAAATAGCGTATTTCCATCTAACGAAATCACCGGATTATAGTCTTTAGAAGCAGAATTAATGTTAGGACCTAAGTTGATTAATTTTTTTGTGTTTTGTTGGGAATTGATAATAGATAGAATTTGGTTGAATTTTTGAGTTTGATTAGCAAATAAAGGTTTGTACCGCTCATAAATCTCTGATGCTTTTTTCCAATTTTCTTTATTGATAAAAGGAGTAGCCATTTTTTGAACTGCCACAAAAGCAATGTCAGCTGGAGCAAAAGTGCGAATTAGCGCATCGTAAAGTTTTTCATTCGCAGGTGTGCAACCTTCATAATGCAAGCTCAGTCTGCATAAAAATTCTAAAGGAGATAAATGAAAAGACTGTGCTAAACGAAGAAGTTTCTTATATTCTTCTTTTTCTTGGTAGTTTGTTTTGCCAAAACCGTACTCTAAACCATAGTATTCTGGTAGAATATGAGCAATTTCATTAGGTTGAAAATGATTAATTACCAAATCACAGTAGCGTTCGTAGCGGCTTCCGCTTCTGTCGCCGAATTGTCTTAGCGATTCTTTGGAAATATATTCGCTAAGAAGTTCCTTTCTGTATTGGTCTACTTTATAATGATGATTTGATTTAGGGTAAAAACTGAGAAAATCTGCACACTGTAGCAAAAGAGCTTCGCGCAAGTCTTCTACTAATTCAGCGTCTTTAAACCTATCATAGATTTGAGACTGAAACAAAGTAGCAGTACTTTTCCGATAAGGAGCAGTAGTAATCAGATTAAAATGTTCGCTAATAATAGTTTGCATAAATTGCGTGCGAATTCCATCCTCTGTTTCTTGCAAAACTCTTCTAATTTGATCTCGTTTTTCAAAATGCAAAATTTTGTAAAATGCTTCTGCTCGCGCTGCTAACGAGTAAGCCTTTTTCAACAATTCAAAATATTCTGATAGATTTTTATATTTTAAAATAGTAGCTTCTTTTTGTTTGAGAAGTAAGACCTCTTCATAAAGCACCTTCGACATACCATAATTTGCAATTATGCTAGCGGTATCTTTAGCTAATATTTCAGAAAAAATTTTGCGAGCACCTTCTATATCATGTTTTAAAAGCAATTCTACTCCTTTTTTTTCTATATCTGTTTGAGCCAACAAAATTTGAAAGCTCATACAAAAAAAAGCTACTAAACGTACTCTCATGCTTTTGAATTTTATGAATAAAAAACTTTGTTTTTTTCAAAAATAATTAAAAAGAATGGAATTGAGCGTCGGAACTAAAAATTTAAGGTGTTTCTTTTGATGTTTGAAAGGTATAAAGTTGGTTTGAAACTTCGTTAAAGTGTTTAAATTATGAATCAAACAAACAAAATAAAGATTTACGTTGCCTATCACAAAAATTTTCCGCGTCCGCAGCATGAGTATTTTGTACCTATTCATGTAGGAAAAAAAAATTCTGAGGCAGATTTAGGAATTTTAGGAGATGATACAGGAGAAAATATTTCTGAAAAAAATCCTATTTATTGCGAACAAACAGCTTATTATTGGGCATGGAAAAATGATAAATCGTTCGAATATATAGGACTTTCTCATTACAGAAGATTTTTTAAGTTCGATGGAGGAAAACAAAGCGTTTATGAAATTACTCCCACTCAGATTCAAATGGTGACGCGCAACATAGAAAAATTGCCTACTCTATTAAAACAATACGATGTAATCTTACCTAGGAAGCGCGTTTTATTTTCGAGCGTTAAAAAAGATTTTCGCGACTGTCATATTCCAGAAGATTGGGATATTATGATGCAAATTCTTAAAGAACTTCACCCTTCCTACTTTGCGCATGTACGGGAAGTATTCGAACTTTCTAATCAGTACAATTGCTATAATATGATGATTACGCGGCGCGATATTTTTGAGCAGTATATGAATTGGCTTTTTCCAATGTTAGAAGAGTTCGAAAAACGAGCTTATATTAGCCAATATCCCAATCAAAGACGCGTTATAGGATACTTATCAGAGCGCCTCACACATCTTTTTATGTACGTAAATCGATTCAAAAAACTCGAATTGCCCGTTTATTTTGTAGTAGAAAGTGATACTTTACCTGAGGTACCGCTAAAAAAGCTCTTTCTAAGAAAGTTGCAGTTGTTTTATTTCCGATATATTTGGAAGCATTTAGTTAAATTCAATCCTTCTTGATGAAAAAGGTTTACGTGCTCTTGCTTAACTATCAGAATTGGCAAGATACTCTCGAATGTTTAGATACTCTTTTGAAATCTGATTATCCTAATTATCATGTTGTTATTGCAGATAACTGTTCTCCGAATGGAGCGTATGAAGTTTTGAAAGAAAAATTGGCTCAAAAAAACATTGTTTTCAATGAAAAAATTAGTGAACTTGTTTTCACTTTCTGCAAGGTTTCTTTGGTTCAGACAGGTTATAACGGCGGATTTGCTTTCGGTAACAATTTTGTTATCAAGCATTTAATAAATGAAGATGCTTATATATGGTTACTAAATCCTGATACTGTAGTAACAGATCAAACGATTTCTGCCTTTGTAAATTGTGCAAATGCAATACCGCTTACCGTTTGGGGGGGAGTTTCGTATTCTTATACTTATAAAAACAAAGTTGTTATGTATGGAGGAGGTACTTACAATTCTTGGGGAATAGTTCGTTCAATAAAAAAAAGGAAAGACGCTCATTTGCTTCGTTATATTCATGGAGGGAATTTGTTCACACATTTATCTTCTTTTTGTATCAATGGATTTATTGCAGAGGACTATTTTTTATATTGGGAGGAAACTGATTGGTGTTATCATTTTTTAAAAAGAGGTGGGGCTTTGCGTGTATGCGAAAATGCGGTTGTGTATGATAAAATTGGTGGTTCTGTAGGCAAAGGTTATTGGCAGGCTTATTTTATGACTTATAATAAATTTAGGTTTTTTCAAAAATATTTTCATCAGCATCTTTGGAAATCTTTTTTAACGATTTTTTATTATATGATTATAGAAATGTTGCGCAGCAATCGAGAGCGCACAGCAGCAATTTTGCAGGCGTGTATAGATTTTTGGCGTAAAAGACCCATGAGTAGACCCGAATAGGGTTTCGAATCTACTATTTGCAACTGTTCGAAAAATCAGACGTATTTAAATTAACTTGAATAGTTTAGAAAACGATCCTTTATTATGAAAAACATTATTTCATATCTTATAAGATTCTTATGGGCTTGCCTCCTTTTTCCAGGAATGAGCATAGCGCAAGAAAAGCAAGCAAAAATTTTTGTTATCGAAATTCGCGATGTGATAGACCCGCCGATGAATCGCTATGTAAAATTGGCTTTCGAAGAAATGGAGAAACAAAATCCTGATTTGGTTATTATTGACATGAACACCTACGGAGGAACTGTGAATGATGCAGATGAAATCCGACAAAGAATTTTAAAATCAAAATATAAGATTGTAACATTTATTAATGAAAACGCAGCTTCTGCTGGAGCGCTTATCGCCATTTCGACAGATAGCATTTACATGTCTCCTGGCGCGAGCATAGGGGCAGCCACTGTAGTAAACGGAACTGATGGAAGCAAAGCGCCAGATAAGTATCAATCATACATGCGTGCCAAGATGCGCGCTACTGCCGAAGCTAAAAAGCGAAATCCTGATATAGCTCAAGCGATGGTAGATGAGAGCATTCGTATTCCTGGAATTACTGACAGTGGTCAAGTCCTTACCTTTTCTACAAAAGAAGCTATTAAGCATGGGTTTTGCGAAGCCGAGCTCAATTCTATAGAGGAAGTTATCCAGAGAAACGGTTTTAAAAATTTTACAATTTATAAATTCCAATTAAATATCGTAGAGAAAATTATTGCATGGGTTTTAAATCCTGTGGTGAGCAGCATCCTGATTTTGATTATTTTAGGAGGCATCTATTATGAACTTCAAACTCCTGGTGTAGGTTTTCCTCTTTTAGCTGCCATCGTTGCAGGGTTAATTTATTTGATTCCTTATTATTTGAATGGTCTTGCTCAGTATTGGGAGATTATTTCCCTTTTAGGAGGGATTATTCTGATAGCAACAGAAATTTTTGTATTACCAGGTTTTGGAATAGTAGGAATTGCAGGTATCTTCCTCACATTTGGTTCTCTATTGCTTATTATGCTTCAAAATGACTTTTTTGATTTCTCTACTGTAGATAGTAAACAGTTATCATCGGCAGTTTGGGTGACTATGGGCGGAATTGTAGCTTCAATGCTTCTTATTGTATTAGGAAGTAATCGTATTATTCAATCCTATTTTTTTGAAAAAATAGCGTTGCAAACCACTCTTAGAACGCAAGAAGGGTATACCTCTGCTACTTACTCAGAAGAACTCATTGGCAAGACAGGAGAAACCTATACTGTTCTTCGCCCTGGAGGTAAAGTAATTATAAACGGGAAAATTTACGATGCTATTTCGGACGGGTCCTTTATTGAAAAGGGGAAAGAAATAGTGGTAGTAGCTAAAGAAGTAAATTCTTTAGTCGTAACTCTTAAAGATGCATAAATTCGCATGAAACATAAAGATATCATTCGCAAGTTTGAACTACTGATTTTTCTTTTAGAACTTCACAATGTAGAAGAAACAAAAATAAAACTATTTTCTGAAGCTCTTTTGAAAATAGAGCAATTGCCTTTTTCTTTGGATACTTGTAAAAGCGTAGAAGAAATAGAACAAATAGGCTTTTCAAAATCTATAGCTACTACCATCTTTCAAATGATTACAAAAAATGAGTTTCCATTTTTAGAGGAACTTGTTTCTCAAACGCCGCAAGGAGTGATTAAAATGAAGCAAGTTTCTGGATTAGGAATCAAAAAAATTAGAACTTTATGGAAAGAAGCAAAAATAGACTCTCTTGAAGCCTTAGAAATGGCTTGTAAAACGGGGATTATTGCTCGCTTGAAAGGATTTGGCGAAAAATCCCAAGCTCAAATTTTAGAATCTGTTCGTTTTGTTATCAAGAATTCGTGTCGGTTAAGATTGAGTGATGCAGATATATATATAAAAATTCTACAAGAGTTTATAGAAAATGTACAACAGGAAGCTGGTAAATCCCCTCGAACGGCAATTGTAGGGGAAACAGCGCGTTCGTGTGAAGTCGTCGAAAGTCTTGATTTGGTAGTAGGGTATCCTTTTTTGTATGATCACTATAAAAATGCAATTCAAAAAAGCAAAGTTTTTATTTTGAGTTTGCCTTTTTCCAATCCGTTTATATTGCGAGGAAGTGTTCATGAAACGCAAACTCCTTTTCAAATCATTTTATGCGAAGAAAAAAATTGGATAAACACTGTTTTTCGCTATACTGCTGCTGCCGAACATCTTACGTCAGAAATAAAAGATGGAAAAAGTTTGATACAAATAATTAGAAGTCATTCGTTTAAGAGTGAAGAAGAAGTTTATCAATCTGTCGGATTACCTTATATCATTCCTGAAAGAAGAGAGTTTGCGCCTTCTTTTATTACTAAAAATTATATTACCTACCAAGATTTAAAGGGAGTATTGCATTGTCACAGTACTTACAGCGATGGCAAAAATTCGCTACGTGAAATGGCAATCGCTTGCAAAGAACTAGGATTTGAATACCTTGGAATTACTGATCATTCTGTTTCTGCTTTTTATGCGAATGGGCTCAGCATAGAAAGTGTTTTTAAGCAGCATCACGAAATTGAAAACTTAAACAAGGAATTAGCGCCTTTTCGCATTTTGAAAGGAATAGAATCTGATATACTAGCTGATGGTTCGTTAGATTATCCCGATGAGATATTAGCTATGTTTGATTTTGTGATTGCTTCAGTCCATTCAGGGTTAAAGATGGATAAACAAACGGCTACTCGTCGGATTGGGCGCGCTTTAGAAAATCCATACACTACTATATTGGGGCATGCTACGGGAAGATTACTATTAGAAAGAGAGGGTTATCCTTTAGATGTAGAAACGATCATCGATTTAGCACTTCAAAATAATGTGGTGATTGAAATCAACGCTAACCCTTATCGGTTAGATTTGGATTGGCGATGGGCAATTAAAGCTGCAGAAAAAGGTGTTCGTCTGAGTATCAACCCCGATGCGCACCGTATTGAAGGATATCATGATATTCATTATGGGGTGCGCATTGCTCGCAAGGCAGGACTTACGCCTTCCGATATTTTGAATACACTTTCTCTAGAAGAAGTTTGTTCATTCTTTGCTCAAAGAAAATTAGCAAAAAACTTGCTAAAAACTTAATTTTTACTCATTATTGCATCCTTGAAGTTTAACAAATATTACAATGCTTATTGTTAAAGTAAAAGAAAACGAAACTATCGATAAAGCATTAAAGCGCTTTAAGAAAAAGTTTGAAAAAACAGGTGTTCTCAAAGCTATCCGTAATAAGTCTTATTACGAAAAGCCTTCTGTAGTAAGAAGAAACGCGCGCTTGCGATCTATTTATAAGCAGCGCATGATTACAGCAGAGAGAGGATAGATCTTGAAAATTTTAAACAGAAAAATTGTCCCAAACTCAAAAAGTTTGGGTTTTTTTATCTTTTACTTTGATAAATTTCTCAAATTAAAATGGATTTATCTTTTTTAGGAAAGAACACTTAAATGTACACACATGAAAAGACTTGCGAAATTTTTTAGTATTCTTTTCTTGTTAAATGCATGCGCTCGTTCAACTAATCAAGTCGAAAATACGTCGGATACGTCTAAGATAGCTGCTGCGTTTTCGGGGCGATGGGTAGGAGAAATTTCTTCTACTTCTTATCCTGATTTCATGAGTGTAGAGTATGATTCTTTACCCAAGTTTTCAATTTATTATCGGGGATTGTTAAATAGTCCTATACTAGATTTCAATCAAAAAAATCATGTGGTCACTTTTAAAGGAAATTCCGAAGAAGCAGAAGAACTATTTTTTTCAGGAGAACTTAAAAACAACTTATTTTTATATGGTATCATGAAAGAAAAGAATAAAAACCATGCTTTTAGCCTTGTAAAAGTAACTTCGAACTCTGTACTTGAAGTTAATAATTTTATTGGATTTTATGAATTAGACAGTGGATATTTTATTAAACTTACTCCTTTTTTATTAGATGCCTCTCTTACAGGAGTAAGACTGCTAGATTTTACTACATGCAAACAACGGGTCGCTTTCCCGATAGCTCCACGTAACTATAGAGCGGGTACTCGAATGCTAAACGTGGGAGGCCCGCGCGAAGAGATCGGGTTTGTTGTCACGTCTGATAGCACTCTCACATTCAGGATATCGGGTTTGATCAAATATGGTAAGCGCCTTCCCGATTTAAAAGAACAGCCAATTCGAGCAAAAAATAAAAATATTACCTTAGCAGGAAGCCTTACTTTGCCTTCTAAAAAGAATCAAAAATTTCCTCTTGTAGTATATATTCCAGGCTCAGGCGAAGCATTTCGGGGAAATGTTCCTGACGAATACATTCAAGTACTTCCTTATTTAGGAATTGCAACTCTCGTATATGACAAGCGTGGATGTGGAGAATCCTCAGGAGATTTTAGAAGTTCTACTTTTTATGATTTAGCTGACGACGCCATTGCTATCATTAAAGAAGCTTCTAAGAACTCGAAAATTGACAACACTAAAATTGGTTTATTGACAGTAGGACTTGGTGGATACGTGTTGCCTTTGGTGGTTTCTAAAATACCGTCTATACGTTTTTCAGTTGCGATTAGCCCTCCTGTGATACCTATGAAAGAACAAGAACTTATCGCATGCGAAAAACGCATGAAAGCAGATGGTTTTCTTTATCCAGATATTCAACAAGCATTAGAATATCAAGAATCTATGTTTTCTTACCTTGAGGGAAAAAAAGATTCTCTTTCTTTTCAACAATTATCAGATATTGCTATTTCTAAGCCTTGGAAAGGATATGTAACCCTGTTTGGAAATAAAGAATACATCCATTTTTGGAGATTAAATAAAGACTTTAACCCTGAGAGCGCGTGGAGAAAGTACCAAATTCCATTGTTGGCATTATTTGGGAAAAATGATGTTTTGTTAAATGTTTCTAAAAACGTTCAAATGCTTCAAGAATATCTTTCTGAAAATCCTAAAAAAGAGATAAAAGTATTAGAAAAAGCGAATCACTTGTTACTTTTAGGAGCTCACAGAGGAGATGTGCAACTCACAGAAATAGAAGGATACGCTCCTGAAACATTTAAAACAATTGCAGAATGGGCAGTTATACACACTCAGTAGTCTAAAAACTTAACACATTATGGCAAAAGAGATGCTTCTTTTGATAGTACGTGTTGTTTTAGTTTGTAGTGTTCTAGTATCCTTTTTAAACGAAGAAATTATTTGTCAGAATACATTTCCTAAAAGAGAATTTAGAGCTGTATTTATTGCAACTGTCAACAATTTGGATTTTCCGAGTAATAGTTTTTTGAGTACACAAGCTCAAAAAGAAGAGTTTATTTCGATTCTTAATCGTCTTTCGAATGCTCGTTTTAATGCGGTATTCGTACAAGTTCGTCCTGCTGCAGATGCTTTTTATGAGAGCAGTTTAGAGCCTTGGTCAGAATGGCTTACAGGTAAGCAAGGAGAGGCACCTCGTCCTTATTATGATCCTTTAGCGTTTATGGTGGAAGAATGCCATAAAAGAGGAATTGAAATCCATGCATGGTTAAATCCTTATCGTGCTGTTCAATCTTCTTCATCAAATGTTTGTTTTCAGCACATTACCAAAAGAAAGCCTGAATGGTTTTTTCAGTATGAAGGAGCTACTTATTTTGATCCTGGCCACCCAGAAGCGCGTAAATTTATCGTAGACGTGATTGCTGACATTGTGAGTCGATATGACATAGACGGAATTCATTTCGATGATTACTTTTATCCTTATCCTAATGGTAAACTTTTTACACAAGATTATCCTACCTTCTATAAATACAAAGGAAACTTTAGTTATCTTGATGATTGGAGGAGAAACAACGTAAATCAACTCATTCGAGAAGTAAGTGAAATAATTCGTTCTATTAATCCGCGCATAAAATTTGGAGTGAGTCCTTATGGAATTTGGCGAGAAAAATCTGTAAGTGATGAAGGCTCAGAAACTCGGATCGGGCAAAGTTGTTACGATCATTTGTATGCTGATGTGCGTTTATGGCTTCAAAAAGGCTGGATAGACTACGTAGCACCTCAGCTATATCAGCATACTAAATATGAGCGAGCACCTTTTAAAAAAATGGTGCAGTGGTGGGAAAAAAATTGTTTCGGAAAACATCTCTACATTAGCCATGCGATGTATCGTTATATGATAGAAGAGGGAGAGTGGCAAAACAAGGAAGAAATGTACGAACAAGTGAGATTTGTAAGAAGTCGGAAAGAGACGCTCGGAAGTGTTTTCTATAGTTACAGCAAATTAGCCCTTAATAAAGGAAAATTTTTTGATTTTTTGCGTGACGAATTTTACCAATATCCTGCTTTACCGCCTACCATGCCATGGATAGACAGCATCCCCCCTTTACCTCCAGTCCAGCTTTATATTACAGAACATCCTTTAGGAAACAAACTCTCATGGCTTTCCCCGAGCGAAGCAAAAGATGGAGAAAAGCCCTTTCGGTATGTAGTATATGCCATTCCTAAACAACACACTCCTAACTTAGAAAATCCGTCGTATATTGTGGGGATTTTGCCTGCTACTCAAACAGAATTTTTACACGTTTTTAGAAGGAATTACCCAGGAGAAGAACCTTTCCAATACTATGTTACCTCTCTCGACCGTTTGCATAATGAAAGTATGCCTTGGAGTGAGGAGTTAGAAGCTTTTTATAAAACAAGTGAAGTATCTGATGAAAAATTTCCTTTGAATTTTGTTGTTTCAGATGAATATCCTTACTTAAGTATTCATATTCAATACTTTTATTACCAAACTTTGGAAATGTTAAAAGAATGGTTGCATCTTTCTGAAAAATCTTATTGAAAGTTGAATTGTGCATGGAAAAAACGAATTATTGTTGGAGAATAATTTTTTTGTACGGGATTACATTGGGTATTGCTTTAGTAATCCACGCTCTTTTGATTTTCTGGACGTCTTATGTTGCTCAATATAGCTTTATTGTAACACATTTGCTCATGTTTATAGTAACTTTTGCAGGATTGTACGAGTATAGAAAACAACAAAATGGATTGCTTAGCAGATTAGAAGGTTGGAAAATTGGTTTTTTTATTAATGTAGTAGCTTCTTTTATAGTTGCTATCTATACCTATTTTTACATAAGATATTTTGATATGGACGAGATTCGTCGGCTTGTTTCTGTTATACAAAGCCAAATTTCGGCTACATCCATTTTTTCAGAGAAAGAAAAGCAATTGCAGATTGTTTTGTATAGGGATTATTTGTTTACGCCTCTTGGGCTAGGAATTGTTAATTTTTTTTCCAACGTTGTATTTGGTTTTCTACTTTCAATTATGGCTACAGTTTTTCTTTATAAAAAAGAAAAAAACGATTCCGAAACAGAGCAATTATAAAGGTTCTTAAAAATGTTTCAACCTACTTTTGCGAAAAGAAGTTCGCTTCTTTACTAGCACGGAAAGCAGCATAAAAATAGCCAAGAAAGCTGCTACTTTCCCGATGGAATCTCCCGTTTTTGCGTACCATGTGAGATGGTTACAAGCTAAGACAGTTTGCCGCAAGGCTATTTTTTGTTTATAAGAAGACATTTCAAGAAACTGCCCCGTAGGTGTAATAAAGGCCGAAATTCCTGTATTAGCAGCTCGTGCAATGTATCGCCGTGTTTCGATCGCACGCAGGCGTGCGAAAGCCAAATGTTGTCGATACCCCGGAGTATCTCCCCACCAATCGTCGTTAGTAATAATTCCGATTAAATGCGCACCGTTGCGCACAAACTCGGCAACAGTTTCTCCGTATACAGATTCGTAGCAAATCACTGGTGCGATACAAATACTATCTTTTCGGCAGAATGGAACCTGATGAGCTTGCCTTCCTAAGCTCCCTACAGTGCCTCCTAAATTAAGCATCAACCAACGAAAAAGAGTAGGGAAGGGAATAGTTTCTACTCCGATCACAAGTTCTGATTTTTTGTAATGTTGAGCAGGAGCATCTTTTTGTAAAAAAATAGCGGAGTTGAACACATCGTAGTAGCCAACTTCGTTTGAATAACGGGCGGTTGAAGTTTGAGGATTATCATATTTCAGATAAGTATCTGCTCCTACAACAATAGAAGATTTAGGAAAATGCAATTCTTGCCAATGCCGAAAAGAGCGTATATCTGGATAATTGTCGGTATAAGATTCATTTTTAGAGAGGTGCAAGGCTGTTTCAGGAAATAAGATAAATATAGTAGAATCAGTGGTTACTGTTTGAGCAGTTTGCAACATTCGTTGAATTTGTTCATCGTAAGGCATGCTATTAGGATTAGGTTCGCCGGTTTTTGCATTGTAGTTGAATTTTTCGGTATAGGTGTCTATATTAGGTTGTACTACTACTACTTCAATAGGCTTTCCTTGAATGTTGATTCTCCAAAGTATGATGTAAGATATAAGAATAGGAAGAATAATTGTCAAAAACGTAAAAACTAATCCTTTTGCTTTTCGAATAGTATTATTGATTTGCCAATTTACAATAAGAATCCAAAGAGTTCCACCTAAAGCTCCTGTATATTCATACCACTGTACCCATGAAGGTGTATTAGCAAAAGCGTTTCCTAAATTGAGCCATACCCACGAGAAGTCCCAATTTAAATGAAGATATTCGAATCCTAACCAACAACATATCCATAAGATTTTTTGAAAAGATTTTTTATGAATGCGCAGTTTACCCCACTGAAATAACATTAAAGGAATGCATTGCAAAAGTGCGTTGGCTATCCAAGCGGCGAGCGTAGTAAATCCTGAAGCATTCCATAGCCACCAATATACGCCTATGTTCCATAAAAGAAGGGTACAAAAAGAAAAGAGAAAAAAGACTTTTTGAGGTGATACAAAGTTTTCATAGATGTAGCGCTCTGCTTCTAATATAGGCACAAGACCTACAAACACTAATGCTGTGAAATAAGGGTACCAAGCCAAAGAAAGGGCTGTTGCAGAAGTAATACTGAGAAATAAAAGGTAGTAATATCGCTTATACATAAATTTGGTTGTGCTAATCTTGTGGTTGAAGAAAAATGATTTTTATAGATTAGATGATGCTAATATATGTTTAATTTAAATTTTAGAGCTAGAATTCCTATTATTTTGTATTCAAGTGTATATTTTTGTATCATAAATTTTTCATTTTAAAAGAGTGGATACAACAACAGGCGTTTTGTTGGTGAATTTGGGGACTCCCAAGACTACGAGTGTTCGAGACGTTCGGCGTTATCTACGAGAATTTTTAATGGATAGGCGCGTAATCGATATTCCTTTTGCATTTCGATTTTTGCTTGTCAATGGAATTATTGCTCCTTTTCGAGCACCTAAGTCAGCAAAGGAATACAAAAAAGTATTCAAGGAGGGTGGTTCTCCTTTGCTTTATTATGGATTAGCTGTAAGGAAGTTGCTACAAGAAGCTCTTGGCGAAAAATTTGAAGTGCGCTTTGGTATGCGGTATCAAGAACCGAGTATAGAGTCGGCAATTGAGGGCTTTTCAGAAAAGGTTTCTCATCTCATAGTGCTTCCACTTTTTCCGCAATATGCATCTGCTACCAGCGGTTCCGTACACGAAAAAGTCATGAAAATTTTGCGGAAGAAATTGGTTATTCCTAAGGTTACGTTTGTAGACTCTTACGCTGAGCATCCTTTGATGATTGAAACATTCGCAGAGTTGGGTAAAAAGTATTTAGAATCTACAAAGTACGATTTTGTTATTTTTTCATATCATGGTCTTCCTGAAAGACATCTTAAGAAAGAAAATCATCATTGTATTCAACCCAATTATCAATGTTGTGAGCCTTATTTTTACAAAAACAGATTATGCTATCGCGCGCAATGCGTGCGTACCTCTCGGTTGATAGCACAACAATTAGGATTACATGAAAATCAGTATGCAATTACGTTTCAATCTCGTTTAGGTCGCGACCCTTGGCTACAGCCTTATACAGATGAAACCCTCGAAAAGTTAGCTTCTCAAGGGGTGAGAAATTTGTTAGTTTTTTCACCTGCTTTCGTAGCAGATTGTTTAGAAACAATTATAGAAATTGGAGAAACTTATGCAGAAATGTTTCATAAGAAAACGGGAGGACATCTTCAATTGGTAGAGAGCCTCAATACGCATCCTAAATGGATTGAGACTCTTAAGCAAATTGTTCTTGCGGAGACTATAAAGGTTTAAGAGAACCGTATTCTTTTCATAACAGACCATTGGGCTAAATAAAGTCCTAAAGCTGTCAAAGAGACAAAGAAAACAATGTCTCGACTGTCGATGACGCCGCGTCCTAAAGATTCAAAATGTTGAGATGCTGAAAAATAGTTGAGAATTTTTCCGAGATTTCCTGTAAAGTTGGCGCTAATAATCTCAAATAGCAAATGAAAGAATAATCCCACAAATAAGCTTATCAAGAAGGCTACAATTTGGTTATTCGTCAGACTGCTTGCAAAAATACCAATGGCGACGTAAGCAGAACTTAACAAGAATAATCCTATATATCCTCCAAAGACAGCGCCTTTATCCGCATCCCCTAGCATTTCGATTGTAAAATAATAAGGAAGGGTAGCTACTAATGCAACAGCAATTAACATCATGCAAGAAAGGTATTTTCCTAAAATAAGTTGGTTTTCGGAGACCGCTTTTGTTAGAAGAAGTTCTATAGTGCCTGTTTTCATTTCTTCTGCCAATGTACGCATCGTAATAGCTGGAATGAAAAAGAACAACGTCCAGTAAGCTACTGCAAAAAATACTTGCAAATTGGCTTGATTCATTATAAATATAGTATTACCGTAAAGCCATGTAAAAAATCCACTAATTCCTAAAAAAGCTACTAGCAACACATAGCCTATCAAAGAATCGAAAAATACAGCGAATTCTCTTTTGGCAATAGTAAGGATACTTCTCATAGTAAGTTAATTTTTAGTGAGTTGTCTGAAAATATCTTCGAGAGAGGTTTCTGTTCCGTGCATTTCAAGAAGATACCAATTTTTTTCAACGCAAAGTTTAAAAATATCTTTGCGCGAAGAAGTATCTTTTTTGGAGGTAACTAAGAATTTTCCTTCTTCATTGGGAACTTCTTTAATTTTTTCGATGGTTTCTAAATTTTGAAGAGCTGCAAGAATTTCTGAATTTGTATCTCCCTCGATGCGAATGGTAAGAAGTTCCGAACCTTGTGCTTGAGAACGGAGTTGTTCGGCGGTGCCATCTGCTACGATTTTTCCTTTATTGATAATAAGAATTCTATCGCAAGTAGCTTCTACTTCTGGAAGAATGTGAGAACTGAGAATTACTGTTTTATCTTTTCCGAGTTCTCGGATAAGTTGGCGGATTTCGATAATCTGGTTGGGGTCTAAACCAGTAGTAGGTTCATCAAGAATTAATACTTCAGGGTTGTGAATAAGTGCTTGAGCTAACCCTACGCGCTGGCGATATCCCTTAGAAAGTTCTCCTATTTTTTTATATCTTTCGAGTTTAAGCCCAACAACATCAATCATTTTTCGGATTCTTCCCGAAATTTCTGCTTTAGGGACACCTTGAAGTTCTGCGCAGAATCTCAAATAATCCACTATAGGCATATCCAAATAAAGTGGATTATTTTCAGGTAAATATCCAATTCTTTTTTTGATTTCTTGGGGTTGTTGAGATGCTGAAAAATTGTCTAACCTGATTTCACCGCTGGAAGGTTCTAAATAGCAAGTAATCATTCTCATTGTAGTGCTTTTGCCTGCACCGTTAGGACCTAAAAAACCTACAACTTCTCCTGTATTGATTGTAAAGCTTACGTTGTCTACTGCTTTTTGAACGCCGTAATATTTGGTTAGGTTCTCAACCGTGATAGCCATATTTTTGAGTTTTGCGCAAAGTTAAAAAATGAAGAATAGAAAAATCAATTTATTTGAGCCAGTTTTCTGCTCGCATGGATTAAGTTGCTTTTGCTTAGTCGAACAAACGCATTTGTATGTATCGCGGAGTACAGCAAGGAAGCTCGTAAGATTTGAAAACAGAAGAAGCAATTTCAAAAGTAGTAGGAATATGTTTCATGTCAGATTGATGTAGAAAGAAGTATACTTCTTGCAAACCTTTAGATTTCTAATAAGCCAAGCGCTCTGCCCATGCATGAAGCCGTTGAATATCTGTAGGATGAAGTTGATTACCTACGAAACGAATTATTACGTATGGCGTAATAAGGCGTTTATGTAAGACGTCGCGTCTACCTGCTACGTCTGTAATTACTGTAGAAACTTGATATTCTATAAGTGTTTCCCATGCAGCAAGAGAATTTGAAAACCATTCTCTATGGCGAAACTCCATTGCAATTCATTCGAACAGGAGAGCGGCAAGAAAAAAAATTTTTTAATCTAGGGAGTTCAGCAGGAGAAAATTCTGGGGGTAGTTGTATGAATAAGATTCCAATTTTTTCTTTCAAAAGCGAAAGACGATTGTAAAACAATTCGAGCTCTTGAGTAGGAGCAAGTTTCTGATATTGACTTATTTTTTGCGGCATCTTAGGACAAAATCGAAAATGAGAAAATACTGCTGATTTCCAATTGTTAATTTGTTGTTCCGTCGGTATTTGATAATGAGTAGCGTTAAGTTCGATAGCATCGAATTGTTGAGAATAATATCTTAAAAATTCGTTGGATTTTGCTTTTGGAGGATATAAAATTCCTTTCCATTCAGGATTTGCCCACCCCGTGCTTCCTAAATAAATGGAAAGCATTTTTATTCCCATTTGCTGAAATTTGTTTCCATAAGTGTTCGTTTTCAGGCGAATCAGGCGGGAGCGTAAAATTTACGTGGCTGATATTATGAAGTTTTCCAAACTCCATCTTTTTTTGAAGATTAAAAATGAAACTTTTATTTCATTTTTCGTATAACATATAGAAGTTTTAAATGGAACGCTATGTTTACAAGAAAACAAAAAAATTGGTTGTTTTATTTTTGGATGATTACGTGGTTCATGAGTTGCTCGTCGGCAGAGCAACACGGGAAGACTCCTTTGGACGAACTTATTAAATCCCTCGATAAAGAAAAAAACTTTACTATCATATTGTACGATATGTCAGTAGAGGGTATTTTTTCAGACGTGTATAAACATCAGTACAAAGTAATTATAGACGATGGAAATGGAAATATTCGCCAGGATACTACGCCTTGGTACGAGGTTCCAAAAAAGTTTTTTTTGCTTCATGAAAACGATATGGGAATGGAAATCGCTTCTAAAAAGGATGGTGTCGTAAAAAAGCAAGTAGCTCCTCCAGGATACTCTAATTACGTAGGAAATCCTCAATATGGACACTGGGTAACGAAACCAGACGGCAGCTCTTTTTGGGAATTCTACGGACAATATGCAATGATGAGCCATCTTTTAGGAATGTTGGCTACACCTGTTCCCAGAACTCATTACGAGGATTACGGTAGATATCGAGAGATGGGAAGGCCTTATTACGGACCTACACTTCCTGATGGAAGACCTCAATATGGAACTTATTCTAATCATCCTGACCACCAGCAAAAAAGATACGCTCAAACTAATACTTTTAAGGCTAAAGTAGCTGAAAGCACTCAGCGAAGTGCGAGTACTCAGCACACTGTAGCAGGGCGGCGCAGTGGTTCTTCATCTTATTCATCCTCGTCGAGTAGGATGCGAAAAAGAAGGTAAAAATGATTTACAAAGTAGTGAAAAAGTTTTAAGTTCACTCATGTTTTTGTCTTTTGCTTTATTGCTTCCTCCTATAAAAATGAGAACGTATACGAAAGAGTCACTTTTGAGTCTTATGTTGTTCAAACATCTATGAAAAATCAAGCGTTTTTATATGTGTTTTTAATACTAATGATTATTTGACAAAGTTTCTCAACTTCTTGGACAGGATTATGGAAGGAATAGGTGCTCAAAAGCGAATCATTTTTAAGTTAAACAAGACGTTTTACTTTTACGCAGGTTCTCGGTGCACAAGGCTAAAAAAAGGTCAGAAGTAGAATTAAAAAGAATAACTACTGTAATTTTTGAAGTACTTCTTCGGCCGTAGGCAAATCGTTATAATGCCATTTTGCGCGTATCCATCCATCTTGTAACAGCATAAGTCCCGGATTGGAACGCATAGCAGTTTTGAGCATAGTGGCATCTGCTACATAATACGGGATAGTTAGTTGTGTTTCGCGGCGAAAATCTTCAAAGTTACTTCCATCGGAGGTTACAGCGATGACATTTACTTTTCCTTTTAAAAACGAAGCTAATTGACTAATGGGAATACTTACTTTTTTTTCAGCATCTTTTGTTTTATGATAAATTACCAATAAATAAATACCTTGCAAGGTTTGTTGAGTAACATCGTTGCCTTCTATATCAGTAATATTGTAATCTTTGATTTTAGGTTGAGTCTTTTCGAGATTTTTAATTCGATAACTTTTGTATTCGTATCCTTGTTCAGCGGGCAGGTATTCTTTAGAAATAATCTCTTTTCCATCTTTCAAAAAAATGTATTCAATATCGGGTGCCTCTTCGGGCTGCATCGCTTTGGCAATATTGACTCCTATTTTATAAGCGCGAAAGTCGAAAATAGGCAAATGTTGAAGCGACCAGAAAGCAACTCCTAACGAAAAAAAAACGCTTGCAACTACTGCTATTGAACTCCATTTTGATTGTTGATTGATGTTTTTCTCTTTACCAAGAAGTAGGATTCCTACGACTGCAACGAGTAAAATCACATCTTTAGCGAACGATTGCCAAGGAGTGAGTTTGATAGCATCTCCAAAACAACCGCAGTCGGTTACTTTATTAAAATAAGCAGAATAGAAAGTTAAAAAAGTAAAGAATAGAATAAGTGCTAAAAGTGCATAAAGGACATCTTTTCTTCGGAAAGAAACTAAAAGAGCTATCCCTAAAACTACTTCTAACGTGCAGATAAAAATAGCTAAAGGCAATGAAAAAGGAACAAACGCCTGAAAAAAATTAGCTAAATCATTTGTAAAAACCTCAAAATACTCTTCCAGTTTGATAGCTGTCCCCATCGGGTCGTTAATTTTGATGAGCCCTGAGAAGACAAATAATATTCCTGTAAATCCAACCAAAATGCGATACAATATATTCATGATGCATACATCGAAAGAGCTTCTGCAATTTTATAAAAATGTATGGCTTTTTCAAACTGATGGTTTTTCAAATAAAAAAGCGGACTTTTTATTACGTCCGCTTCTTCAAAGAAATTGAATTGTTTAATCTTTTATGCCAAGAGCTCGGGCAACGGCGTTGTAATCATTTTTGTCAATACCTTCGAGTGGATCTATAAACTCTTGACGAGTTCCTGGTAATTTAGTTATCTTATAAGCAATAATGCGTGCCGGAAAATTTTTTACATTGTTAGTAGGGTCTGCTAAGAAAGGCATAAATTGGCATCGTATATTGATGGCGTCAGGGAATCCTCCACCTGCTGGCAAGAATCTGTATCCAAGCGATAGAGTAGTATCTTTATTGGCACCTCCAGACCATGTATAAGGAAGAGGGGTCCAAACATTATTTCTATTGTTTCCAAAACCATTTACGCGAATATAGGCTAATAACATGTAATTAGGAGTATCAATGTTCAAGTCTAGCAAGTGAGTGGTTTTGGTTAACTCTATAGCTACTGTTTCTCTTCCGTTTGACGTACTTGTAAAAGTCGTATCCATTACAAAAAGAGTAGCTCCTCCCGAACCTGCTGGACCTTGCGGACCTTGCGGACCCTGTGGACCCTGTGGACCTTGTGGACCCTGTGGACCTTGTGGACCTGCTGGACCTTTACAATCGTTAGTATCAAAAACGTTATCTCCATTTACATCTTCACTGGGATCATTTATGCCGTTTTTATTGATATCCCAGCAATTAATACCATTAGTGCCTGCTAGACCTTGTGGACCTTGGGCTCCTGCTGGACCCTGTGGACCTTGTGGACCTGCTGGACCTGCTGGACCTTGAGCACCTGTAGGACCTTGTGGACCTGCTGGACCTTGTGGACCTGCTGGACCTTGTGGACCTTGTGGACCTGTGTCTCCTTTGTCTCCTTTGCAGAACATTAATCCGAAAACTAATAGAAGAATTGAAAGATAGCTTAGAATTTTGTTTTTCATAGCTGAAACTATTAATTTTAAGTTTTTCCCCTACTCTATTAAAGGATTTTCGGGTTCTCCTTTTAAAGCTTTCAAAAAAGTTTGCTCTAAATAACAGAAATTTCAATTCAAATCAAAATTTGTTAACTTTTTTTGAAAGTTTTATAAAAATGCAAACTTTTAGCATAGAAATCTGTTTTTTCAATATTTTCATATTTTCTTTACATCTTAACTAAATTTTAATTTATGGATAAAATAAAAAAATCTTTCAAGCTCCAAAATAGTATTATCGAATACTTTAGTGTAGGAGAGGTTTTTATGTACTTCTTTCGCGTGTTTCGCAAAAATGATTCTGCTAAACATAATTTTAATCTGCGTGTGATGCATGGAATCAACAAAATTTCAATTATCATGTTTCTTATTGCGCTTATGGTTTTGATGATTCGGTTTTTTACTCGAGAATAAACTTCTTTATTTAATCTTTGAGTAACTAAGCGCAATCGTTTTCGTTTAAGCAAGATAAAAATTAGAAAAAGTAAATATGAACTTGGAAAAACCTAAATTTCCATTGGCTTCTTCGCTTGCTCAAGAAGGAAAAAATTTTGATGTTTTGCTTTGGATAGGTTGTGCCGGCTACTTCGATGCTCGTTACAAACGCGTAATGTATGCAATCGCTCAAATATTAGAAATAGCCCAAATATCTTATGCTATTTTAGGAAGTGAAGAAACTTGCAGTGGTGATCCTGCTCGTCGAGCCGGTAATGAGTTTTTATTTCAAATGCAAGCACACCAAAATATTCAGACTTTTTCTCATTATGGAGTAAAAAAAATCGTAGCTGCATGCCCTCACTGTTTCAATACATTGAAAAATGAGTACCCTGAACTTGGTGGAAAGTATCAAGTGGTTCATCATACGGAATATATCCAAGAACTTTTGCAAAGTGGTAGAGTAAGGCTGAAAGAAACAGGAGATTTTAAGGGAGAAAAAATTACTTATCACGATTCTTGTTATTTAGGAAGGGCCAATCAAGTGTATGAAATACCGCGTCAAATTTTAGAGGCTCTCGACGCAGAATTAGTAGAAATGTCTCGCAATCGAAAATGCGGACTTTGTTGTGGAGCAGGTGGTGCTCAAATGTTTAAAGAACCTGAAAAAGGAAAAACAGATATCAACCATGAAAGAACAAAAGAGGCTATCCAAACGCAAGCTAAAACGATTGCTGTAGCTTGTCCTTTTTGTATGACCATGATGACAGACGGTGTTAAAAAATTTGAAAAAGAAAATGAAATCAAAGTTTTGGATATTGCTGAGATAGTTCTAAAGCATGTGTAAAAAGCAATATTTTTATAAATAAATTTTAGCTAACATGAAAACCCGCATTATCGGTGTATTTTTAGGGCTTAGTATACTCAAATATGCTTACTGCCAAGAAGAAAGGCTTCGAATGGAGCATATTACTATCGAAAACGGACTTTCACACGATCATATTCAAGCATTGTATCAAGATTCAAGAGGATATCTCTGGATTGGCACGCGGGATGGATTGAACCGCTTTGATGGATATGAAATGGAAATCTACAAGCGCGATGAATTTGATTCCTCTGCGATTATTGGAAACGATATTAAGCAAATTTACGAAGATAAACAAAAGAATTTATGGATTTGTTCTAATCGCGGATTGAGTCGTTACAATTGGAAAAAAGATAACTTTAAAAATTACATTATCAATCCTTCCGCACCAGTTGTGATTTGGAGTGTTTACGAGGATTCTTACGGTAATTTTTGGGTTGCTACTAACGATAGTGGATTATACCAGCTCGACCGTCAAAAAGAAATCTTTATTTCTTACTTCCATCCTAAAGCTCCCAAAGAAAATGCTGAAAAGTTGTTTTCTCAACAAGTAACTTGTTTCTTGGAAAAAGATAATTTCCTTTACATAGGAACCTTACATGGACTAGCTATCTACGATTATCGAAAAAAAACTTTTCAAACGCTTCAGTACGATATTAACGATGAAACATCCGTCCCTAAAGGATTGATATCAAATTTGTATTTAGATTCTAAAAATCAAATTTGGGTATCATCTGAACTAGGGGGAGGAGTAGCAAAATTTAATCCTGCGCACAAATATTTTGAAAGATTGCCTGTAAGTTATACTGAAAAATCAAATGTAATTCCATCTGGCAATATTTCGCGTGGGTGCATTGTTGAAACTTCTGACGCAAGGCTATGGGTAGGAACCTCTAACGGATTAGCAATTATTAACTTGCTCAATAATAATATTCAGATTTTTAAAAAGAATCCTTTCGACAAAAGAAGTTTGAATAATAATAGAATCACTGCACTTACGGTAGATTATGCCAGTACAGTTTGGATTGGTACACCCACAGGACTACATAAAGCAGACCTATACAACCAAGGATTTCGTGTAATTGAATATTTAGAAGATACTAATTCTATTGTTGAAAACAATGTTAAAACAGTTCTTGAAGATTGGCAAGGCTATTGGTGGATAGGTACCTCACAAGGCTTGAACCGCTACGATCGCAAAAATAATCATTTTAAGTTATACGATACCGATAAGAAAAATGGCGCACTCATCAGTTCTAACATTACTTATTTATACGAAGACCGGGCAGGACAGTTATGGGTAGGATTTTATCCAAGCGGAATAGCAAAGTACAATAGAAGCAAAGACTCCTTCGAGTTTTTTGAAAGCGAGAAAGATAACCCTGTTACTATTTTTAATAGTCCTGTAACAGTGATCTACGAAGATAATGCTGGACTATTATGGGTAGGCACTCGTGCAGGACTTTGTTACTACGATAAAGATGCAAAAATTTTTCAGCGATTTATACATGATCCTGAAAATGAGTTTAGTTTGAGCTTTAATGATATTTCTGATATTGTAGAAGATGGGAGTGGCAACTTGTGGATAGCTACACGGGGTGGCGGACTTAACATTTTTGAAAGGCGTCATGGTATTTTTAAAAGATATAGAAATAACAAAAAAGATGCTAAAAGCCTTTCTGATGACATGACTGTCGTTTTATTGAGAGATCACGATGGAAGATTGTGGGTAGGTACTAAAGAAGGAGGCATATGTTATTTTGATGAAAAAACGCAAAGTTTTATAAATTATCGTGAAAAAGATGGTTTAGCAAGTAATAATATCGTGTCATTAGAGCAAGATGAAAGGGGGTATCTTTGGATAGGAACTAATCGAGGGCTTTCTCGTTTTATTTATGAGACCAAAACATTTAAAAATTATGGAGTAAAAGACGGATTGCCTAGCACCGAGTTTAATTTGCGAGCCTCCTGCCAAACCAAGAAATTTGAGATGCTTTTTGGTACCAATAATGGATTATTAGTTTTCAAGCCTGCAGAAATTTTAAACAATCCTATTCCGCCTAAAGTATCAATCACCGATATAGAAATTAACTATCAGAAAGTACCTATTGGAGAACCTAATAGTCCTCTTCAAAATAGTATTACTGAAACAAAAGAACTTTTTTTGGATTACGAACACAATACGGTTACGTTTTTATTTTCAGCATTTCACTTTGCAAGACCTGAACAAAATCAATACGCATACCAATTAGAAGGTTTTGACAAAGGCTGGGTTTATACATCATCTCGAAGAAGATTTGCAGGCTATACTCATCTTGAACCTGGAAAATACATTTTTAAACTTAAAGCGTCGAACAACGACGGACTTTGGACAGAACAGCCTGTTTCGCTTACGTTGCACATTCTACCTCCTTTTTGGCAAACATGGTGGTTTAAGACATTTCTGTTTATCCTTTTTGGTGTGATAAGTTATCTGAGCTATAAGGCTATTTTGAACCGAATGAAACGCCAACGATTGGAGAAATTAGTAGAAGAACGCACCAAGGAACTTTTGCAAAAAAATGAACAAATTCAGATTATCAACGAGCAACTTAAGGCGCAATCAGAAGAACTTTTAAGGACAAACGAACGAATCAACCAACAAAATGAAGAGATGCGCATTATTAACGAAACACTGGTACATCAAAAAGCAGAGTTAGAAGAGAAAAATGAGCAAATCTTAGTTCAGCGCGATCAACTCCAATTAATTAACTTAGAGCTTGCTGAGCAAAAAAAAGAAATCGAAGCGAGTATTCGTTATGCCAAAACCATGCAAGATGCTATTTTACCTTCCTTGCAACAGATGACGTCGGTATTTCCTGATTCGTTTTTAATATTTTTACCTCGAGATATTGTATCTGGAGATTTTTATTGGTTTTCTCAAATAAAACCGAACGTATATGCTGTTGCTGTAGTAGATTGCACAGGACATGGAGTTCCAGGAGCTTTTATGTCGTTAGTGGGTCACACAGCACTTAAAGAAATTATTGTACAGCGCCAAATCCATAATCCTTCTCTTATTTTAGAAGAACTCAACACAAGTATTAGAACGACGCTCAAACAAGATACATCTACCAACGATGACGGTATGGATATAGCTTTTTGCATTATTGAAAAATTATCTGATGGTACGAATAAAGTGCTATTTAGTGGTGCAAAGCGTCCTTTGTTTTACTTTCATCCAGAAACACAATCTTTGGAAGTGGTACATGGCGATAACAAATCGATAGGTGGTATGCAAAGAAAAGATAAGCCATTTCAAGTATATGAATTCATATTTCCACCTAAAACAATCCTTTACTTATTTTCTGATGGATTGCCCGATCAAAATAATATTCATCGCCAAAAATTTACAACGCAAAATTTTAAAGAACTTCTCGCCTCTGTCTCATCGTTGGATATGCGTACACAAAAAGAGCGTATTTTATTTGCTTTAAAAGAACATCAAGGCAAAATGCGCCAACGCGATGATATTACAGTGATCGGAATTCGCCTCTAATTGATATTCTTAACGACAACCTAAGATGATGAATCTGGAGTTTTACGAGAATTTTTTTGAATCTGCTTTGCTTCAATGCGGAATTTTGGCTGAAGTACAATCTTATGAGTTTGTGGCAGGGGGTTGTATTAATGTTGCAGCTAAGGTTCAGACAAACAAAGGAACTTTTTTTATTAAATGGAATGAGCACGAAAATGCTATTGAAATGTTTGATGCAGAAGCGAAAGGACTCGAAACTCTAAAAAAAACCAATACGTTTCGAGTTCCTGAAGTGATAGGGGTAGGAAAGGTGGTTGAAAAATCTTTCTTACTCTTGGAATACATAGGATTTGGTGTTAAAAGAAAAGACTTTTGGGAAATTTTTGGTTGGCAGTTAGCTCAACTTCATCGAAATACGTCTTCACAATTCGGTTTACACTTCGATAACTTCATAGGCTCTTTGCCTCAAAAAAATACTTTTCACGATAGTTGGCATACTTTTTATTTTGAAGAAAGACTTCGCCCTCAAATGGAGTTAGCTTACTACCAACAACTAATAGATAAATCTTATTTGTACAAATTAGATAAACTAGAAAAAGCAACAGAAGACCTATTTCCTCAGGAACCTCCTGCTTTACTACATGGCGATTTGTGGCATGGCAATTTTTTAGTTTCTCCTGATGGAATTCCTGTATTGATTGACCCTGCTATCTATTATGGACATCGTGAAATGGAACTCTCTTTTATGAAGTGGTTGGGCGGATTTGATGATACTGTTTTTCAAGTTTATTCAAATTGTTATCCTTTGTTTTCAAACTTTGTTCAAAGAATTTCATTGTATCAGCTCTATCCGATTATTGTACACCTTAACTTGTTTGGAATCTCTTATTTGCCTTCTCTTGTTCAAGTTTTCCAATCTTACTCACTTTAAAGGTGGTGACTCCAAATTTTTGTTGCTTTTTTATATGCAAATTTTTTGCTTTATTTTTTCAAATTTTGTAATATTGTCTTGAATAACTTGTTTAACTCAAAAATTGATGAAAATGAAAATTTCTACTCAATTGATGCTTGTTCTACTGATGTTAGGGCAAGCAAGTTATGCCCAGCTAAATACGTGGATAAGAGTAAATGAAGGTTTTGCAAAGTGCGCTTCCATACATAATGGCAACGATGCTAATTTAGGAGGCGAAGCAGAGCAAACTGTAGACGATTTTACAGTGGAACAACTTCTTTCTAGAAGAGGGGAGGTATACGCTTATGTTACTTACGGAAATGCTGGTTCTAATCCTACAGCGTGTAATGGAGGGCTCTTTAAACACGATACAGTGCGCAATCTATGGCTAAAGGTAGCTGATTTGGCTCAAGCTCCCTCTTACGTTTTTACAAACGGCACTGATATATTTATTACGCAAGGAAATAACATCCTTCGCTATACTACTAATTATACGAGTTTCCCGAATGGATGGCAAACTGTGGTATCAAATCTTAAGGGTAATGAAATTCCTGGAATGAGTTGTATAGATAATATAAATTTTGGAGAATATACTCACTTAAGATTTCCACAAGCAGTAGGAGATACAATTTATGCGTGGGCTTTTAATCCTTGTGGAAACTCTAACAGAATTGTGAAGTTCTATGTAGGAGGCTCGTCTTTTAATAAAGCAACTGATATAAGTGTTACAGTTGTAGGTACATTTCCAGATGAAGGCCTTCCTCAAACTTGCAATACGTCGAGCACAGGGGGTATCTCGTCGTATATAGTAACCGCACCAATTGGTGGTTTGTTTCAGTATTTCTTTCAAAGAGCTTTTCATGGACGAGATTATAGTATTCCTTTTTATGTGTGGGTATATGAGCCCCGCAACATTTCTTGGACAGACCCTGTAACAAAAGCTACTATAAATGGTCCAGGATGGAGAAATATTTCGCAAGGACCAGATTGGAAAAATGCTACTGGCAACTCAAATCCTGTAAATGTAAATCACCCTGATTTTGTGGATTTTTCAGCTGATATTTGCGACCCAGGAGATTGGACATCTGCGAGAAGTGTAAATGGAAGTGGAAGCATCATTCCACAAGGCCCTTCAGGTAAAATTATCATCTCCGACGATAGGACGCGCTTGTTCGCTTCCTCTGAAAATGGTGTTTACGAATGGATCGGAAGTGGGTGGGTATATCGTGCCGCTAGACGTGAAAATTCCGAACTTTACTTTACGAAAAATGGATTTTTCCAAATAGTCCGTTTAGGGCTTAACAGGGTAGATGGACCTAATACCCAAGAAATTGGACAGCCCGAATATTATGGAACTTGTCTTCAGAATAAGCCTGTTACTCATTTAACATCTCCAGACGAAGGCAGAACGCTGTATGCGGTCAGAAGAATTTTCCTTAATGATCCTACTTGCACTGGTTCTACAGAGGACGAAGGTATTTACAGATTAGTAGTAGATATCGACGGCCCTGCTACTGTAAGAAATATTGGCGTAGAATCTGCTACTTTCTTGGGAGATAGTACTAACCCGTCGGGTCATAATGAAGTAGTGAACACAGGTGTAGCAGGTAACATGAACCACTTTGTAGCGGGTAACTTTGCAGGTGTTACTTCGCCTTATCCCTATGCTACTTATAATTTGCCAGCGACAGCACAATTTCCAGCTGCTGTTTCTAGTACAAGAGCGAAAATACTGCAGTTCAATGCTCGAGGTGATTCAATTATTAGAGTTATTAACGTAGGAACTGCTGTAAACGATACTATTCATGACTTCGAGGTGATGAATAACTCACCTTTTAGGATGGTAGTGTCAGGAACTTTTGGTTTTCGCGTGCTAGATTCACTTGGAAATTTATTGTGGGGACGCAATCGCAATCAATGTCCTGGCTCTATTTATGAAGCAGGTTCTGCAGAACGTCCAGCAGGTTCTATTCTTTGCGACATTTCTAATGACCAAAGCATTGTAATTTTGAGAGGTAAAACGTGGAGACGTTGGAATGCGAATGGAACCGATAGTTCTGGAACTCATACTTTTACCGATAATTACGTAGAAGACGTAACAATAAAGAACGATACCGCTTTCTTTGCAGGATTCAACAACTCTAACTTAGGAGGTGTTCCGAATAGTTGTGGAGAAACTGCCAGCCTACCAGTTCAATTTGCTTTTATCAAGCGATTTAAGGCTAACTTAGGAAATGCTTCTCCTACCCAAGTCGTTCCAAATACCTTTGGTATTGATGGTAATTTGTTAGGTCTCGACCAAGCCGATACGCGTGGATACCGAATCAATGTAGGGCAAGACGGCAAGCTCTATTTCATGGGAGAAGCTGCAGGAGGAAATAGTATTTTCCGCTGGAACGGACGAACTTCTGTTGAGTTAGGAGCTGACGGAACTCAAGGAACGGGCGATGATTGCAACACGTCTCTTATGTCGTCTGTAAGGAAGCTTGTTGAATCAGATCAGTTCTCCCAGCCTTTTAACACAAGCGCTGCTCACTTGGCGTATTTTGCTACTATAAATCCCAATACTGGTTTAGTAGAAAAAGGACAGTATATTATTCCTCGCAACCAGTCAAACGGTGTTGGAAACTCTTATCGTGTAAAAGACGGCTATATTCATGCCGATAAAGACGGTTATGTGTATATTGCAGGTGCGTCTGCTTGCTGTGTAAATGGAACAGGTAGAGATATTCAAAAAGTGAACGGACAGCCTATCGCTCCTTATACAGGAGAAGACATGGCATTATTGATCGTTTCGCCTACTTATCGCACTAAGACGTTTTGGGGAGTTTTTGCAAAAGGAACTGCAGGTCGTGGACGTGGAGTAGGGATCGGAATTAGGGATACCACTCTTTCCTTTGTGGGCCGAGTGACTGCAGGAAATATGCATACTCGTAAACCAATTATAGCCAACCCTATTAACCCTGCTGATAATTCTATTTTCGACTCTTATTTGGCAGTTTGGTATAGAGATATCTGGAAAACTTCTAAGCGCGATAGTATCATAGAAACCGTTCTTCCAGGAGATTCTGTCGTTCCTCCAGACGAGTTGAAGTTCAATGCAAGGTTTTCTATTAGCAACAAAACGCCGTGTGTTGCGACAGGTACAGTTAATTTCACCGATAAAACCTTTATTCCGAGTGGATGGACTGTTACTTCTCGTCTCTGGGAATTTGGAAGTGGAGCGTCACCAGCCACTTCTACCGCAGCCAATCCTACAGGAATTGTTTACAACACTACAGGTCTGAAAACTCCTAGACTTACAATTACTATCCAAAAAGGTTCTGAAACGAGGACATCGTCTTCACAACAGTTCTATAAAGATAGTATCAATGTAGTAGGTTCTGGCTATTCTCTTGGACCTATTACAGGAGAAACTCAAGTATGTCCCAATTACGAATGCGTTTACAGCATAAATCCTCCTGAACCAGGTGTGTTTTCTATCACATCCTACACATGGACTGTTCCAGCGGGAGCAACCATCCTTTCAGGACAAGGCTCTAAATCTATTCGCGTGAAGTGGGGTAGTACGGGAGGTATGGTAAGTGTTAGTGCATCATTTGGTTGTGCCACCCCCGCTACGTCTAACTTATCAGTTACAGTTAGCACGACGCCACCGGCTACTCAAGCTTTCATGCTCGTAAATAGTCTTGTTCTTACTGCGGCTGAAACTAAAATTAGAAATATCCTGCAAGGAATGGGATACAATGTAACTATTAAAGAAGATAACAATTACACAATCAACGATGCTACTTGCAAAGCACTCGTAGTGATTAGTAATACTAATGATACTTCTTTAGTAGATACAGCCTTCCGCAGCTTGCCTTCCAAAATGGTAGTAATGGATTCTCGCTTGTTTGGCAAGCTTAATATGACTTCTTCTCAAGGAACTACTACAGGACAAACTCAACTCAACATCTCGACATCTAACGGAGTACCCGCTACTTATACAGGATTGAATGGAGGAGTTCCTACAGGAAATCAAGTTGCTGTCACTTCAGCATCTGCATTTGGATGGGGAGTTCCTGCTGCAAGTGCTACTCACATAGCGTCTATTCTATCTAGTTCTAACCGAGTCATATTTGCTTACGACGCAGGTGCTACTATGGTGGGCGGCGCTATCGCACCCGAACTGCGAATTGGATTGGGCTTCTCCGCTGCAGCAGTGAACAACGCAAATGCCTTAGGAGACTCTCTCATCTTTAGAGCTCTCTGCTTCCCGAATAATACGTGTACACAACCTACCATCACCACTACAAAAATAGACTCAGTAGCGTGTTATGGAGACTCTTTGACCATACGCATCCAGGTGTCTGGCACTATCAATCCGGGCAACGTTTATACAGTAGAGCTATCTAATAGTGCTGGCTCATTTGCAAATCCAACAATATTAGGAACATTTACCTCTACATCGCTCGATACTTTTGTGAAAGTGCTTATTCCATCATCTCTAACGCCTTGTACTTCGGGCAATTGTTATAGTATAAGAACAAAATCTTCTGCTCCTAATGCTGTAGGAACATCCACTCCAAGAGTTTATGTGGTAGCACCAGAGCCGTTTAAGATTATTGTGGTAGGTAATGCATCAGGTACTAGTAATAAAGTAAATGGAACACCTGCTGCAGTAAGTGGTTATGGTAGCGATCAAGCTTTGTTAGACTCTTTGAGAGCTTGGTATGGAAACTCAGATACGGTGGTTTACATCGATGGAGATGCATCAGCAGGTGTAACACAAGCTGATTTCAAATGCAAAGGTCTCGTAATCATAACAAGCAATGCTACTGGAAAAACTACGTGGGGAAGAGCTCTCGACGGATTAAATACCCCGATTATCTTTATGGGAGGAGAAATCGGAGAAGGTGCAGGATTCGGAGGCGCATCTAATTATACTTATGAACTAGGAGTAGGACAAGCAGGAAGAACAGACGTAAGTTCCCAAAGTACTATTCGCATATATGACAACACACATCCTTTGACGATAGGGGTAAATACGGGGGATATTCCTGCCTCTTTAAGTGACAATTTGGAAGCAGGTATAACTTTCTTTAGATTTTTGCCTTTCCAAGGTGCTAATATTAAATACCTCGCAGGAGGTAGAAAACCCACAACTACCTTTAATCCGACATTTTTCTATTACGATAAAGGTGATACTTTGTATGCAAACATCGATATTATTGATTTAGAAAATGCTTCATTCTCTCAGCCTAACGTCAAGGCTTTTGGAACGTGGACAACAGAAGGTTCCACAGATAATAGGTTCGGTAGTAATGCCTATCGTACTAATAATCCTCCAACAGCAGGAGACTCCGTTCGATTTGCTTATATTCCAAGAGTGCCTGGAGTGTATGAAATATTCGTTGGAAGCCATAGAAGTTCTAACGATTGCAATGATGCAAAAGTAAGGGTCAGAAATTCCTTAGGAAATACGGTCTTTTCTTATAATCAAGAAAGCACCACAACCGCTTCTTATAATATCGTTAAAGTGGGCGATTTCAATTTGCCTACCGATACTACTTATGTTACAATCTTTCAAAGTGGAACTTGCGGTAGTGGAAAGGTATTAAAAGCCGATATGTTATGGGTTCAACGAAAAACGACAGCTCCTGCTAGAAGAGTAGGTTTCCCATGGACGCAAAGGCATTCTGTTGGTTCTTATCAAGGGCTGTTTAATAACTTGCATCCCAACATGCATCGATTGATGAAAAATTCTGTTTGCTGGGCTACAAATGGATTGAAAAACCGCAATACCTGTCAGTCGATTGCAGTAATTACAACAGGGGAATTGATTGTAAATGCAAACGATACACTTTGTGGTGCAGAAGGTACGAGAATAACCTTTACTTCCACACTCGACAGCTTTAATGTAGGAAATGTATTTACTGTTCAGCTCTCTGATGCTTCTGGCAGTTTTGCTTCTCCCACTACCATAGGAACGCTTGCATCGCGCGTGCCAGATACTATTAAATTAGAAATTCCTGAAAGTTTGGTATCGGGTGGAAATTATAAAGTGAGAGTAGTGAGCTCTAATCCGCCGGTGATCGGCAGTGTAAGCTCTTTCAACCAAGCGTACGTAAGGATAGATAATTCCGACCCTAATCCTTTAGTAGGTTTATATAGTGATCCTTATTCAGCGCCTAGCGGTGTTAACAATACTTTTCCTTCAGGAACAGTAGGACGCATCGGCAGTAACATGATGCACTTAACAACTTCAGACGTCGTTTTTACTCAGGGTGCAAGGTTCACTCCATCTCTTCCAGTAGCAGGGATTTATGCCGTTCAAGCATATATTCCCGATACAGTAAATACTTCTAGTTCTCCTACAATTAATAATACAGATAGGGCCACTTTTAGAGTCACGTATGGCGGTCTTAGGAGAGATATCCATGTGGATGTGACAAACGCTGCCAATCGAGGTAAATGGGTCACTATAGGTGCATTTCCCTTTACAACATCACCATCTGATAATCATGTGATTATCGGAAGAGGAAGATCAACAGGTTCCTCTGATGTATTTGCTACTTCAAATCGTTTATCGGGTAGTGGAGTAGTACCACTTACAGCTGCATTCTTCTTAAACGGAACATTAGATTCGAGTGGCACTCAGAGCGGAAATGGACAGGTGATAGATGCTATTCGATTTATTCCTATTGCTAATGTGACGGGTCCACTATTGGTTGATTCGGTCATGGACAATCCTACTACAGATCCTGGTGTGGGCACTCATAGCTTCACAGTAACAAATGGTCGAGTCATTATCCAAAACCCTACGACAGATAGAGTAACTACTTATGGAATGGATCCAAGAGTAAATGGAAATGCATTGATATTTTCTAGTATGGGAAATGTTCCTCCTGTTGATCAACCGAATTATATCGCTACTTACCGATTTGGTGTTCCTACACCAGGTAGTTATTGGCTTTATCGATTTAATAGAGCTACATCCGATTTTTGTAGCGGAGGAGGACAATTCTCTGTACAAGATAGCGTTTCTACTCATGTGTTCTCTGGAATTAATTGGGAATCAGGAGGTACATGGAGAAGAGCAATGAATCCGTCGACTCCTGATGGAAGCTGGCGAATTAAAGATACATTAACCATCACTATTACAGGTTTATGCTCTGAGAGTAGTATAAACACTCATATACCTATAGACGGGTGGCGTTTGGTAAGTGTTCCTCCTGTTCTTACAATAAGAGTAGACTCTCAAGCTATTCGAATTGTAGGCGGAGTGAACACGTGGTTAGGTCACGACACTGTCTGGAACAAACGGTCTAACTGGACATGCCGCGTTCCTGATAGAAATACCGATATACTGATACCTGCTTCGCCAGTGGGTGGTAACTTCCCCAGCATTACATTGCCTGCTGAAGCAAGAAGCGTTCGCAACAGGGGTACTTTGCGCTTGCGTCCAGGTGCTGATTTGGCTGTAACAGACTCTTTCAACAACCAGGGAACAGTTATTTCAAACACTGGTTCGATGCTCAGGATGGCATACAACCTCAACACCCATGCGTCATCAAAAGTCAGACAGCCACTCATTAGCACTACTCCATTGACTTTGAATGGATTAGGAATTAATAGCGACTCCGGCGTAAGTCTCCAAACAAACCTGACACTAAACAGTTCTTTGTCGTTCACGAAGGGCAAGCTCTACCTTAACGACAAAAAACTCACTCTCGACTCCACTCTTTCTATAAGCGGAGATAACGCCAGCAACTACGTAGTAACTCCGAACCAGGTGAGTGAAACGGGAGCGGGTTTTGTGCGCCGACGTGTTCGAATGGGAGGTACAGACGCAATATTCCCAATAGGAAATGATACTACCTATGCTCCTGTAACTTTGCGCAATACAGGTACTCGTAGTGTAGATTTCGAAGTGCGCACCTTCCAAGGGGTCTATTCAAATGGGTTGAGCGGTACTCTATTACCTGCTAGTCAGATAATCAACCGCACATGGCAAATCGACCCTTACTATTTGAACACGGCTGATTCTGGATTGCCTTCTATTGAAATTGTTTTGAGCTTCACTAATAAGGATACTACGCCAAACTTCGTATTTGCAAACGCTTATATATCTAATAATCGCCACATTCCAGGTGATAATACATGGAAGCAAATGCTCGACTTCGCAGGCTATACGTTCAATACTGCTCCTTCTGGAACAGGTACTGAAGCAGATCCTTATCGTTTAGCTGTTGGAAATGTTCGCCGCTTCTCTGTATTCGGGGTAGGCAGTGGTTCATCTCCGCTTCCTGTTGTTCTCACTCATTTCCGCGGCGTGAAAGAAGGCAACGATGCTATTTTGACGTGGGGCACTTCAACCGAATACGAGTTAGCAGGATTTGGCATTGAGCGCTCTTACAATCAAGCTGATTTCGAAGAAATCGGATTTGTAGAAGCTAAAAATGCTGGTCGGGCTACCTCTTATCGATATATCGATCCATCAATTCAGTACGATTCTTATTATCGTCTGAAGATATATACTAATGGCGGAAAAGTGCAATATAGTCATGTTGTCTTTGTTCCGTCAGGAAAGCAGGCTAAGCCTTCCTTCGTGATATATCCTAATCCGACAAAAGGAAGCGTAACCCTTCAGTATACAGGAAAATTCGACGAGTCAGGAAATGTACTCTATATGGAATTGATGGATGTTACAGGCAAACGAATCGGCTCTGCATCGGGTACAGTAGCATCTGTAAACGACGCTCTCAATAAGATGCTTCCTGCTGTATCGAAAGGTATGTATATCGTGGCACTGCGTTGGGGTGATGATACGCAACAAATCAAGATTGTAAAGGATTAAACCAAGTTACTATAAAAAGTCCGCTGCGCTTGCGGCGGATTTTTTGCTTTTAAATGAAACAAAAAAATGTTATTTTTGCGTTAACTTATAAAAACAACGAACATGAAAAAAATAGTGTGGATTGCGCTCTTATGCTTTGGGTTAGTAGGAGCAGCGCGCACAGTTACAGAACACCGTTCGCCAAGTACGGCTAAAATTCATTGGATTACGTTAGAAGAGGCATATCAAAAAATACAAGTAGAGCCTAAGAAAGTATTTATAGATGTTTATACAGATTGGTGTGGGTGGTGTCATCGCATGGAAGCAACTACTTTTAGCATGCCTATCATTGCCAACTATATGAATCAGAAGTATTATTGCGTAAAACTAAATGCAGAACAAAAAACAGATATTCGTCTAGGAAATGATGTGTATCGCTATGTGCCACAAGGCAGTAGGGGATATCATGAGGCAGCAGCAGCGCTTTTGCAAGGAAGATTAAGTTTTCCTACAGTTGTTTTTTTAGACGAGAAATTTAGAATCATTCAGCCCCTACCGGGCTACCAAGACGCAGCAAGCTTCCATCGCGTCGCTCTATTTTTTGGAGAAGATTATTACAAAAAGATAACATGGGAACAATATCTTGCTAAGTATGACTCAATTGTTGCAGCAAGACAATAATTATACTCTAAATAAACAACAATGAAAATACATCCAGATTATTTTAAGCTCCACGGTTTAGTAATGCTTAGTAGCTTAATTCCGACAGTCATTTTGTTCATTCCTATTCCATCTTTCGAAATAGTTTTACTGCGCTCCTTAATGGCCGTAATTATTTTATTCTTTTTTGTTTTCTATAAAAAGTTGCCTATAAACTTAGATAAAAAGTCCATTTTTATGATGCTATTGGCAGGATTTCTTACAGCCATGTTTTGGACTTTATACTTTTTATCTTCTAAGCTGGCAAATGCTTCTGTTGCTTTAGTAGGCTTTGCTACAAGTCCGCTTTGGGTTACTTTTATTGCACCTCTTATTTTTAAGAAAAAAGTGGACTTTTATCAATTTATGACAGGCTTGAATGCTGTCTTCGGAATTTACATGATTTTTAGCACGAACTTTGACTATGAATGGGGTTTGGCATTAGCCATTATTGCTGCAGCCTTTAGTGGACTGGTGACTGTTCTTAACTCTCAGTTTGCGCGCTTATTCAATCCTATGGTAGTAAACTTTTATCAAATGATAGGAGCCTTTTTAGGAACTCTCTTGTTTTTACCCTTTTATGCTTTTTTCTTTTCTAAAAACTCGTCTCTTAATTTTGATGCTGGTTTTAAAGGTTTCCTTCTGATATTTTTATTAGCGCTTATTTTTTCTGTATTAGCTAATTACATTATTATTAGTATCATGAAAACAATTTCTCCTTTTACAATCTCGCTGGCTACAAACCTAAGTCCTGTCTACGGAATTATTTTCGACTTGCTTATCAATGGTCGAGATGTCTTGATGACTATTTATTTTTATTCAGGTGCAGTGATTATTATTTCTTCTGTTACAGCCATGCCATTGGTAAGCTATTTCTTTAAGGATAGCTTGCCCGAAGAACCAACTAAACCCAAGGTAGCTTATGTTACTAAACAAGTAACTACTAAATGAGAAATTCCACTCATAAAACTTATTAAGACCCATATAATTCCTGTTATATCGTACCATTGCAATTTTTTTGAGCATAATTTTATCCACTTACGAAAACAGTAAACATGAAAGATGTAGTTAACAATCGATAATTGCCAACTGAAATTGAAGTGATACAATCGAATACCGTTCTCGTGAACAAAATAAGCCAATAATATTCCTATGACGAAAGTAGGAGCAAGCAATTGAAACCATGTTTCAGATTTGATGTATTGAAAATAAAAAGTACAAAACCATACGGGGACAAAAAAAGAAACTAAGATAGAAGCGAGAATATTGCCAGAGTGCAACCTCCAAGCCACGCCTAATCCGAAGCCAATAGAAGATTGAATTTGTGTTTGCGTGATTCCTTTGTCGTGATAATTACCATAATATACCCATAAAAATTGTGCGATTATGATAAGTAAAGCAGGTACGACCCACCACAACAAAATTCGTAAAAAGTGTTTAGGTATTTTTATCAATGCTAATAGCATAATGCTTGGCAGCAAGCAAACAAAAAAATTAGGTTTCGTCAGAAGACCTAAACAGATTGCAACGCTTATTCTTTTGATGTACTGCTTTTTTTCAAAGTAATTAACTATAAGCCAAAAACTTAATAAAGATAAAAGCAGAGCTAAAATATTAGTAGGATTGTGCCAGGTGTTTAATGCAATTAATCCTCGGAACCAATCTCTTTCTTTCCAGTGAAGCGGAATAGAAGCAGACCAACTCAGTAACACAACCAAAGCATTTATTTTGAAATAAGAAAGTTTGTTTTCTTCTTTAATAATTTTTTCAGAAATGAGAGCCGTGAGAGTTTTGAAAAGAGATAACCAGAAAACAGAAATTATTAGCATTAAATGGAAATTTTTATCAAAAAAAACAGAGAAAGGCACTAAGAATAAATGATAAAAAAAGTGTGCAGGGAAATCCAAGTTTCTTTGTAGTTGAATAGAGATAATGATGTGCTCATCAATGTCGCTCAAGGCACAGCAACCCAAGCAGTAAAACGTAATAAAAAATAATGAAAACTGGGCGGCATAAAAAATAAATCTCATATAAATAGCACCTTTGCAAATACGAATTAAAAAAACAATATTTGTTCTAATAAACGTAAACTAAGCAATGAACATTATTTTATTTGATACACCACAAGCTAAAACTCAGCTACTTCCCTTTACTTTTTCGCGTCCTGTTGCACATATTCGTTTAGGTATCTTGACCATTTTCGAAAAATGGTCTTATTATATTTCAGTACCTTCTCAAATTAGTGTGCTTGCAAGAGAGAAATATCTTCAAGAAATATTTCCGACTACTTGGGCTTCTGAAAATTGGTATATTCGAGCATCTGTGATTCCAGATAGTTTTATTGCAGATACTATTCAAACTCTTCCTCTGAATACGCTTCTGAGCGATGAAAATGGAATGATCGTCGGTTTTCGGACATGCGAGAAACTCACTAGCTTTGAAGAAATAGAACTTTTTCAATCCAGATTAAAAACAGAAAAGTACAAAGCAAAGGTATTGTTCTTAAAGCGCCCTTGGCAAATTTTCCAGTGGAATAGAGCTCAAATTATTTCTGATTTTAAACTAATTACCAAAGGAAGAAAAAGTCAACCCATTTCAGACGCTCATGTAATAGTGTATGGAAAAGAAAATATATTTGTTGAAGAGGGAGCTGTTATCATGGCTTCTATTCTTAATGCCTCTGATGCACCTATTTACATTGGGAAGAATGCTGTAGTTCAAGAAGGATCTATCATCAAAGGAGCGTTTGCTCTCTGCGAAGGAGCTACAGTGAATATGGGCGCTAAAATGCGCGGAGATACTACTGTAGGTCCCTATTCGAAGGTGGGAGGAGAAATCAGCAATTCTGTCATTTTTGGATATTCTAACAAAGCGCACGATGGTTTTTTAGGAAATAGCGTTTTGGGTGAATGGTGTAATTTAGGAGCAGATACGAATACGTCTAACCTTAAAAACAATTATTCGGAAGTGAGCGTTTGGAGCTATGCTGAAAATAAGATGATTCCAACAGGCTTACAGTTTTGTGGCTTGTTTATGGGAGACCATTCTAAAAGCAGCATCAATACGATGTTTAACACTGGAACGGTGGTGGGTTTTTCGGCAAACATATTTGGAGCAGGGTTTCCGCCTAAGCACATTCCATCTTTTGCATGGGGAGGAACTGAAGGATTTCAAAAATACGAACTTTCAAAAGCACAACAAACGGCTGAAATTGTAATGAAAAGAAGAAACGTTAATTTTACTACTTTCAATAAGCAATTATTTGAAGCTATTTATCATTCTCCTTATGCTTTTATGTCATCTCAGAAAGATTTATCTTAAATTGATGTTGTACATAGGGCTTGGCGCTAAAGCCTTCTTTCCATTCTACTAAACCCCAGTTTAATGCGTCAGAAGGTCGTAAAGTATTAACTCCTAAACTGAAAAATTTTCGATGAGAGCGATATTTTTCTATAAGTTCATGAACGAGAAAATCTAAAGCACCATATTTTCTTCCAGTTTCATTTGACGCGATGTATTGAGCATGAGCTATTAGGGGAGAATAATCGTATAAAACAATGCCTCCTATTAATTGGTTTGACAAGTAACTGACATACAATTTGATATTTTCTGGAAAGAAAGACTGTAATTTTTCAATTTCTTGCAAGCTATGAACAGGTGCGATTTGATATTTTCTTTGAAGGTTTGTTGTAAGTATTTGCCAAAATTCTCTGTAATCGTTGCTCTCTGAGACAGAAACACCAACTTTTTGTGCTTTCTGCATCATGCGTTTTCTCCGATACTGGTAAGAAGCGGGCTCCTGAAGAGGTACCATAAGATTGAATTCTGATTTATACAATATCGCTCCAAGTTGTTGCCATAGAAGTTCTTCTAAATTAGATTGATGAATAGTAAGCCACCAGGGCAACGGTTTAATGTATATTTTTTGAACTTTTTTTTCTTTGTAATAATTCAAAATCTCTTTTCCGATGGATATTAAGTCAGAGATGTGAATAGGGATTGAAAATAAAATTCCTCCGAAGCTAAGTCCTTCATGTGAATGAATCGCGTTTACATTTTGATTTGCAGGAAAGATAGCTCTTATTTCTTGTTTTTTATCTAATACTAAAAGAGAAGCATCTTGAAACCGGTTTGCGTGGTACTCTAAATAATCTCTTTGCCATTGAAAAAAAACAGAAAATGCGCGAACAAATTTGTTCCATTGCTCGCGCATAGAATGTTGATATGAAATAACTTCAAATTTCTTAATCTTCATTTTGGGTAAGACCGATATAGCGTATAACGTAGTAGAGCAGTTGAGCAATAGCTCCTAACGCCGCTACTACGTAGGTAAGAGCTGCCCAATTCAAAGCGCTTTTTGCCATATCGTACTCGGAAGCAGTAACAATTCGATTTCTTTCAATCCATTGCAAAGCGCGTTTACTCGCATCGAACTCCACAGGAAGCGTAATGACGGCAAAAAGTGTAAATGCTAAATTACATGCTATGATGATAAGCAAAGCCGTTTTGATAGGAATGATTTGAGATGCAAAAATACCTCCCAAAAGGAGCACCACGTTAATAATATTTAAAATAGTAGCACTAATTGCTTGTACTGGTACGAGAGCAGACCGAAGTTCTAACATGCTATAAGCAGTTGCATGTTGAACTGCGTGACCGCATTCGTGAGCAGCTACAGCAGCAGCAGCGGCATTTCTGCCATAGTACACTTCTTCACTCAGATTGACTGTTTTTTCTACTGGATTGTAATGGTCTGTAAGTTCTCCAGGAATACAAGTAACTTCTACATCATAAATTCTGTAATCTCTTAACATTTGATGCGCTACCTCGGCGCCACTCATACCATTCCGCAAAGGAGTTTCAGAGTACTCGCGAAACTTTCTCTTCAATTGCCAGCTTACTAGCATGCTGACAATCATAAATATAACTGCGATTATCAATAAGATAGGATCGTACATCATTGTTGTGGAAGGTTTGTTTCAACACTTATCTTGAACAAATATAAAGCCATTTTTGTATTTCTGCCAAAATGTCGTATCATAATCTTTCTAAATAATTTTCTGGTTGTTTGCGCAACTTTTTTTGAATATAAAGATTCAAAATTATGCCTTGGTTGTATTGCCAAATGCTCTGATTGTTGATTTCTCTTCCTAGTTGCAAAATTTGATAAAAATAACCTCCTTCCAACTTGAAAACAACGTCAGACTGATAGCCTATCAATAATGCCAAACGATTTTGATCGAAAACATTTTCATTTACATTTTTTCCAAAACCTATAAAAACCTCGTCGTAGGCAGCTAAATAAATAAAACGAGTATCTTGAATGTTTTTTTTGAAAGAGTACTGCGTTCTAAACATGTAGCGCGCCCGAAATGCTAATGTATATTTATCTTCTTGAGTGAGCGTTGGTTGAGAATAAGTTCCTAACCAGCGTTGTTCGAATTTGATACGGTGTAAAAAATCAAAATTTGTTATTTTATCTGTAAAGATGAGTGCTTGAAACAACCGATGTTCCGTAAAGGTTTTTCCCATCGGGTGAATAGGAATTTTTCCATACGCAAAAGTTTCTATCCAACCGTATCCGATTCGAAGGGTTGATTTAGGGTGTATATGGTAATTGATCCCAACGCGGAGTAAACTTTGTTGCCATTGTGTTATCCAAGCGCTGCGCCGCCATTGGTATTCGGTATGCACAGAAATAGCATTTGAAAGTTGAAACGTTCCAAAATAGTTATACCATCCCACTTGATGAGATGTAGAATAACGAGTAAGATTCTGACTTTTTAAAAAGCTCGCTATCGCACATAATGAAAGCGTTAAACAAAATTTCATACAATTGAAATAAAAAAGCATGCTCAAATAAAAGAGATTTTTCTCAAAAGACTCATCATCTTGAAAAAGTAGAGGACAAGAATTTTTTTAGTTTTTAAAATAAACTTCAGAGATAAGAAGTAACGCAAAAAAATTTTGATTTTTTTATCTTCGCTTGCATATTTTGCGTATAAATTTCATAAACATTAAACCTGATTTGTCGTTGGTAGAAAAAGTTATTATTTTAGAAAACATTTCTTTGTTGGAGTTTTTGGGAGCAGAAAACGAAAATATCAAACACCTAGCTGCTGCCTTTCCCAAAAGCAAGCTTATTTCGCGAGGTAATCAAATCACAATCCAAGGGAATGGCTCTGAAATTATACGCATTAACGACGTCATTTCTTTATTAGTTTCTCACTATCATAAGTTTGGCAAAATCACAAAAGAAAATATAGACGAATATCTTCATAAGGAAAAAGAACAATCGACCGTGTTTGTGCCTACTGAAAAGGAAGAAGATATTATCCTCTATGGAACAAAAGGATTTGGTATTCGCCCTAAAACAGAAAATCAAATTAAGTTAGTAGAAGCGGTCAAAAAGAACGATTTAGTGTTTGCATTAGGTCCAGCGGGAACAGGTAAAACTTACGTATCTGTGGCATTAGCTGTCAAAGCGCTTAAAATGAAACAGGTCAAAAAAATTGTAATTACACGTCCGGCAGTGGAGGCAGGCGAGCATCTGGGATTTCTTCCTGGAGATATGAAAGAGAAAATTGACCCGTATTTGAAGCCTATTTACGATGCTCTCGATGATATGATTCCCTCCGAAAAACTCAAATACTACTTCGAAGAACGCATTATTGAAGTGGCTCCTTTGGCTTTTATGCGAGGAAGAACTCTCCATAACGCCTACGTTTTGCTGGATGAGGCACAAAACACAACTCCGATGCAAATGAAAATGTTTCTTACTCGCATGGGCCCTGAATCTAAAACAATCGTCACGGGCGATATATCTCAAATCGATTTGCCTAAAAATCAAAAATCAGGTTTAGTAGAAGCCGTGCGCATTCTCAAAGATATCCCTGGCATTGAAATTGTGGAGCTTTCAGGAAAAGATGTAATGAGACATCGCTTAGTGAAATCTATTATTGCTGCCTACGATAAGTATGAAGCGCAAACACATGCTCCTAAGGTCTTGAATGATTAGAGCGTATTGCTATTTTTGTGCAATTTATTGTATAACCAATGGAAATACGCTTTTACAAGTATCAGGGTACAGGAAACGACTTCATTATAATTGATGACCGCTCCAATAATTTTGATATATCTCAACAAACGCTTGTTCAGAAGATGTGTCATCGCCATTTCGGAATTGGAGCAGATGGTATGATTTTGCTGCGCAACCATTCTCAGTACGATTTTGAAATGGTTTATTTCAATTCTGATGGACGGCTAGGCTCTATGTGTGGAAATGGAGGGCGCTGCATCGTACAGTTTGCTAAAGACCTGGGGATTATCCCTGCGGATAAAGTCGTATTTTTTGTGGCTTCTGATGGTCTTCACGAAGCTTACATGAAAGAGAACCTTATTTATCTTAAAATGCAAGATGTATATGAAATAGAAAGCTCTTCTACTTACTATTTTCTTAATACAGGTTCCCCACATCATATCGAATTCGTTACAGGATTAGATGAGCTCAACGTATACGAAAGAGGACGAAGAATTCGTTATGATGATTACTACCATAAAATAGGAGGTACGAATGTAAATTTTGCAGAACTAGGGCGCAACAATACAGTAAGCGTGCGCACTTACGAACGAGGTGTAGAAAACGAAACGTACTCCTGCGGGACAGGTGTTACAGCAGTAGCGCTGACTACCTATTTTAAAGGGTTTGAAAGCCCTGTTAAAGTATACACGAAGGGAGGCATTTTGAGCGTTTCTTTTGAAAAAACAGAGAAAGGATTTGAAAATATTTATCTAATTGGTCCGGCAGAATTTGTGTTTGAGGGTATATATAAATTTAAAAGATGATGCAAATTCCCTTCAAACGCAATTATTACACAGGAAAAGAACTTCTTTTTTTGCAAGAAGCGATGCAGACACATCACCTTCAGGGTGATGGTATTTTTGCAGAACGATGTCAGAGTTTTTTTAGATCGAAGTATGGATTTAGTCATAACTTTTTAACCTCCTCCTGTACAGATGCGCTCGAAATATGCGCATTATTGCTTAATATTCAGCCAGGCGATGAGATTATTGCACCTGCTTATACGTTTGTTTCCACTGCAAATGCTTTTGTGTTGCGAGGCGCTACTATTCGCTTTGCGGATAGTCAACCACATCATCCGAATATTTCCGTTGAATCTGTCGAGAAACTCATTACGCCCAGAACGAGAGCTATTGTAGTGGTGCATTATGCTGGTTGTGCAGCAGATATGGATGCGTTCGTATCTCTGGCAAAGGCTCACAATGTGTTTCTGATTGAAGATGCGGCGCAGGCTATTCATGCGTTTTACAAAGAACGTCCTTTAGGGACATTTGGAGATTTGGCAACATTTTCTTTTCATGATACTAAAAATATTTCGTGCGGAGAAGGAGGGCTATTAGTTATTAATAATCCTTGTTTAGTAGAAAGAGCGCAAATCATTCGAGAAAAAGGTACTAATCGAGCGGCATTTTTGCAAGGTGTTATTCAAAAATACGAATGGATAGACGTAGGTTCTTCTTTTGTAGCTTCTGAATTATCAGCTGCTTTTTTATGGGCGCAATTGCAGGAAATCGAGAATATTACTTTTCAGAGGCTTCAAAACTGGTACGATTACTACGCAACTCTTCAGCCAATTTCTGCATCTTTAAATATTTGCCTTCCGCATATTTCTTCTTACATGAAACACAATGGAAATATATTTTACATTCTATGTCAAAATATCGGACATCGAAACAAACTGATGCAGCATCTTAAGCGACATGGAGTGGAAACAGCTTTTCATTACACAGCGCTGCATCAAAGCCCTTTTTATTTGAAAAATTATCCTAAAGTGGATTTATTGCAAGCCGAAAGGTTTGCAGATTGCTTGCTGAGATTGCCTCTCTATCCATCGCTTACCAAGCAAGAGATCGAGTATGTTGTTCAATCTATAATTTCTTTTTCACCATGAAATTAATTGCTTTTGGAGATATTCACGGCAGAAATTCGTGGAAATCAGTTCTCGACACAACCGATTTTGACAAAGCTGTTTTTGTAGGTGACTACTTCGATACACATGAAAACATTTCTCCTGAGCAACAACTCGATAATTTTCAAGAAATATTGTTGTATAAGCGCAGTTTTCCAGAAAAAATAACACTTTTAATAGGAAACCACGATTATCACTACCTTTCTTTTACTACCGATAGGTATAGCGGATTTCAAGAAAAATTCTGCACGCCTATTCGCCTTCTTTTAGAAGATGCTTTACAAAATCGCGAACTACAGGCTTGTTATAGGCATCATCACTTTTTGTTCTCACACGCCGGAATTACTCGAACATGGTTGTTCAATCAAGGATTTTTGTTTGACGATTCTATTCCTGTTGAACAGTTTGTCAATGAATTATTTATTAAAAATCCGCAAGCTTTTGCGTTTACTATTGGCAAAAACCAATCTTATACAGGCGACGATATATGCCAAACTCCTATTTGGGTGCGCCCAACAAGTTTATCTAAAGATGGAATAGAAGGTTTTGTTCATGTAGTAGGGCATACATCTGTTCACCACATTACTTTTTTTACTAATAAAATTTTGTTGATTGATACTCTCGGAATTTCAGGCGAATATCTTGTTATAAAGGATAATCAAATACAATACGATAAAGTGCAGGTGTGATTTATGCGTGAGTTGATACTTACTGCATGTAAGATTGCATATTCTCCCAAGAAAAAGCTATTTAACTACAAAAAAACAGAATGCACTATAGGATAACTTTTTTGCTTTTTAGATAGCCTTTAAAAAATTCGTCTTTTAGGAAGGATGAAAAAATGAAATAGACTAAAAGTCGGATGACAATTTTATACTCAATTTTAAAGTAAAACTTTTTACAACGAAAAAAACAAAGAAGCTGTTCCAAAGTAAATTAGAAGTCCAGTAATATCTACGAGAGTAGTAATAGCTGGACTTGCAGCTACTGCTGGGTCTCCTCCCATTTTTTTTACGAGTAAAGGTAATCCTGCTCCAATAATTGTAGCGGAAATTACTTGTAAAGACAAAGCCAAAGAAATCATAGAAGCGATTACTACTAAAGAATATTCTGAAGGAATGGGAGTTTCCCAACTTAAAAACACGACTTTTGCGAAAGCGAGAATACCCAGGCAAATCGCTAGTAAAATAGAAACTTTTGTTTCTTTCCAGAGTACTCGCCACCAATGCTGTAAGCCGATTTGTCCTAAAGCTAAGGCTCTTACCACTACCGTAGCAGCTTGACTTCCTGCATTGCCGCCTGTATCTGCCACCATAGGCATATAAAGCGCCAGGATAAGTAATTTTTCTAAAGCGTCTTCATAGCGATGAATGATAATTCCTGAGATGATTCCTACTGCTGCTAAAGAAACAATCCAAACGACGCGCTTTTTAAAGTGTTTGTAAGAGCTCGTTCGGATGTAATCGAATTTTTCATTGGCTTGAGCAATGCCCATAAATTTTTGTAAATCTTCAGAGTGCTCTGCTCGGATGATGTCTATAGCTTCTTCATGTGTTACGATGCCTACTAACTGATTTTTTCGATTCAGAATAGGGATTGCAACTAAATCGTATTTTTCAATAAGTTGGGCAACTTTTTCACGGTCTTCGTCTACGTATGCAAATATAAAATCGGTATGCATGGCTTCAGATACTTTGGTATGGGGCTCAGCCATGATAAGATCTTTCAAAGTAATAAATCCAATCATTTTTAAATTTTCATCTACTACATAAGTGTAGTAAATTGTTTTTTTAGAAGGCGCATCGCTTCTGATTTTGGCAATAGCTTCATGACAGCTCATTTCTCCTTGTACAGTAGCAAAATCTGTGCTCATAATTCCGCCTGCCGTTTCAGGGGGATAGGCACTTAATCGGATAACATCTTCTCGCACATGTTTAGATAAATAAGGTAATAAGGCGGACTGCTCTTTAGTTGAGAGTTGTTGAAAAAAGTCTGCGCGATTCTCAGATGGCATATGTTCAAAAATGGAAGCAAATTGCTTTAAGGGGAGCGATTTAAATAATTTGGTTTGTTTTAAAACTGGAAAATTTGAAAAAATAAGCCCCTGCTGCTCTAATGAAAAATGGTCTAAGATTTCTATTAAGTAAGTTTCATCTATTTCTTGCAAAATCTCGCTTACCTCTACCACTGGCATTTTTTTCATGATAGGAAGGTAATCAAGTAATAATTCTTTGTTGAGTTTGTTTACTTCTTTGATATTCATAGGTGTTACGAATTAATTTTTTCTGTATTAGCGTTGATTTCCCAGCTTACTTCTGTTACACCGTACTCCAAAGTAAGCAATCCGGCGATTTTTTCCATTTCGGCATCATGCTTTCCATTTGCTAAAATTTCTGCTTCTATCAAGGTAATAGAAGAATTTTCTCCGTCTTTACTTTTTAAAGAGCGCAATTGTAGATTTTTATCTTTTTGTAAAGAATTTAAAAGTAACACGCGCAGATGATTTTCTACTTGTTCTTTACATTGAATTCTGATAGAATAAAAATGCAAACTATTTTCTTCTTTCTGAAAGGTAAGTCGATTGATAAACAATCCTACAGGTCGCAATATAAGATGAGAAAGCATCACTGCAAAAGCAACGATAACAGATTCAATAAATAGACCTGCTCCTGCAAACGCACCTACTGCCGCCGAACACCAAATGGTAGCTGCTGTATTAAGCCCTTGGATATTAACGCCATCTTTCATGATGACACCTGCTCCCAAAAAACCAATGCCTGTGACGATTTGTCCTATAACACGTGTTGCGTCCCCTTTATAAGTACCGTCTTCTGAAGAAGTAAGCGAATAAGAGATTAGAGTAAAAGCAGTAGAACCTAAAGCTACAAGCGTATTAGTGCGCAAGCCAGCACTTCGCTGACGCCATTGACGTTCAAATCCGATTGCTGCTCCTAGAATTGCTCCTAAAGAAAGTCGAATTACAAAGTCAAGTATTGCCATATTTTAAATGTTGGAATTATTAAACTTTTATTAGCTATCTCCCTTAGAAAGACAAAGATAGTATTGATTAGAAATTTTGAGCTAAAAAACATTCTTAGCCCAAAAGTTGAAATTTTTTGGAAAATATTTTCAGTACAAGAGGGCAAATTGAAGATAAATATCTACCCTGACGACGCTTATTTCTAACGTTTAAATTCGCTCGTTATACTTTTCTCAAATAAGCTGTAGCAGCAAAACCTTCTGGTGTTTCAGTTTCTACTTCGAGCCATCCGTTTACTTCTCTAAAAATTACTAGTTTTGTACCTACTGCTAAAGGCTGAGCTACGGGAGGAGCAGACTGCTCGCCGCGCGCTCGAATGTTGAGAGGTCCTGCTGTTACTTCCCCTAGTGAACCTCGTTCTTCTACAAAACGCTCGTGCACCCATCCTCTTACAGGAGGTACTTTTACGTGAGCCCAAGCTCCCTCTGCATCGAGAATGTTGAGAACACTTCCGCGCTGTAGTCGAACAACTACGGGCGCTGTTCCGTTCGCTTCTTGTCTTATGTTAAGTTGATTCGCAATAATAGTGGCGCGGTCGCCGGGCTGAAGGTCTGGTATTGGATTTTTGGAAGCGCGAAGCACAATTCCATATTCTGGTTGAGCTCCTTTAATTTCTAAATCGAAACCATTCTTTCCAGCGATATCTACAAGTTTTGCCATTGTCGGACGAGAAGCTGTTACATCGCAGTAGCCATCTTTATTCAAATCTTGATGAGAAACCCCTATCAAAATACAACCTTTGATATCCCAAAAGGTGTTGCCGTGATGAATTAAGATAAAACTTCTTCCTGGTACTTCGCTGACACCATCTGCTTGAAAAATGCGATAGTGGTTCCCGTACTTTCCTGAGCCTTCGTTAGCTCCTCTAAAAACGGCGCGATAATTTCCAGTAGGAATACAAGAAATCTTAGGTTGATTGTCTCTCCATGGGAGTTCTAGTGTTTTGCATTTAAACAAAACTTGTCCATTAGGATTGTAAAGCGTGAGTTCTCCTAAAACTTGTTTATCGGTGTACGTTTGTCGTTCGATAATTGCTTTCATAGTTTGTAGCTTAAAGGTGGAACATTAAAAAAAATACATCATTTGTTGCGTTTGGGTATCTAAACGTTTATCGTTGTTGATTCTAATTTGTTCTTGATGATAAACAGTAGTGTAAGGAGGCACACTTTTAGTGAGCCATACATTTCCTCCGATTACACTATCGTGTCCGATAACAGTTTTACCTCCTAAAATAGTGGCACCTGAGTAAATTACTACGTTATCTTCGATGGTAGGATGTCTTTTTTGCCCTGCCATTTCTTTAGAAACACTTAAAGCACCTAATGTAACGCCTTGATAAATTTTTACATTTTGACCAATCACACAAGTTTCTCCGATAACGATTCCTGTACCATGATCGATAAAAAAGTGAGAACCTATTTTGGCAGAAGGATGAATATCAATTCCTGTGCGAGAGTGTGCAAATTCTGTGATGATGCGAGGCAACATCGGAACGTCTAAGTTATCCAGCAAGTGGGCAATTCTGTACATTGCGATTGCGTAAAAACCTGGATAGGCGCGAATTACTTCAAATTCACTTTTGGCAGCAGGGTCACCTGACAGAATGGCTTGAATATCTGTTTGAAGAATTTCATAAGTATCGGGCAACAATTGTTGAAAGTGGTGTACAATATCTTCTGACGAATCCGATAAATATTCTTGCATGGAATCTAATACCGATTCAAGGTCAATAAAGAGAGAGTCAAAAAATAAGCTCAGTTCGCGCTCAGATTTAAACTTGCGTTCTGCCATAGCAGGAAATAGCCCTTCTAAGAGTCCTGAAACAATCTGACAAATAGAAGAAGAAAGAGGCATCCATTGGGCTTGGCGATGTTGTTGATACAATTTTTTTATAAAGTCTGATTTTAGAGATGGATTCATAAATAATTACAATTTTTGTTCAATTAGTTTCATTTTTTCAAGTACGTCTGTTCTTCCGCTATCATACGCTCGTTTATAGAACTCGTAAGCTTGCTGATAAGCCTCTCTTTTTTTTCTAGGTGCTAATTGAGTTCGTTCTGCTATCTCAAAAGCGGCATCTCCTTGTATAATATAAGATTCTATTTGCATTTGAAGCTGTTGATATTTTAATTCATTGATTTTACTATTCAAAGTTGTTAGTTCTCGTTTTTTTGCTAAGATTTCCTCGTTGCGTTTTTGAAGCATCTCCTTCATGATATCAACGCGTGTAATCAGTTTGCGATTATCTTCTTTGTACTTTTCAACTTGGGCTTGTAATTCAAGAATATGTTTTTCCTTTTCAGCTAATTTATTTTTTAGGTTGTCGATAGTTCGATATAATTCATTGTTTTCTTTGCGGGCTTTCTCTAATGCAGTTTCAATGGTAGTGAGAGTATTTTTAGAGCTATGAAATTTTTGATGCAAATGTTCAATGCGCGTTTTGAGTTCTTGGTAGTTAGTGCCTCCTTCTAGACTTACATATACTTCGTTTTCAGTTTTTTCTAAAGAATCTAATAAAGACATGAGCTCGTTTACTCCGTTAGCGATTTTATTAGTAAAGCTTTGGTTATCAATGATTTCTTGTCTTAGTTGTGCATTTTCTTGTTTCAATCTTTCTATTTCTGCATTTTCAGAAGAGCAAGAAGTAACCAAATGCCAAATTTTTACAAACAACAGGAGTGTAAGTAGCTTTTTCATATAATTGCCCAGTTCATAACAATCGTATAACGAAATTAATAAAATATATGATATTCTTGAGAAATTTTGTTTAAAAAGGATAATATTTTTTAGTTTGCTAAGCAATTAGCTTAAAAACATTGAAAATGATTAATTACTCCTTGAAACCTATTCAAAATATTGTGTACAATGGTAAAATAATCAGTAGTTTTATTACAGGAAAAGAACAAAATATCGACCAGGCTACTGTTGATGCTTTTGGGGAGGAATGGACAAAGTTTGCATCTTTTTCGAATTCAGAAATTCAAGCTGCAGGAGATGAATATTTTGATATTGTTCCACCTCAGATTTTTGATAAAGAAAGAACAATTGCCTTAGATTTAGGTTGTGGAACAGGAAGGTGGGCAAAGTATTTGGCTTCTAAAGTCAAATTTGTAGAAGCAATAGATCCTAGCAAGGCAGTGTTTTCAGCAGTCGATTTTACCACCGACGTTCAAAACATACGAATCTCACAAGCAAGCGTAGAGAGCATTCCTTTTCCAGATGAATCTTTCGATTTTGTCATGAGTTTGGGAGTACTTCACCATGTTCCTGATACGCAAGAGGCTCTTAATAAGTTGGTTAAGAAATTGAAAATTGGTGGATATTGTCTCATCTATCTTTATTATGCGCTTGATAACAGACCTTTTTATTACAAAGGATTGTTTTACATATCCAACTTTTTTCGGTGGTGGATTTCTCGACTTCCTAATTCGCTCAAAAAAATGTGTTGTGATATTATTGCAATATTGGGCTACATGCCTTTTGTAGTGTTGGCGAGATTTGTAAAAAAGTTGTTTCCCACCCAAAAATACTACGAAAAAGTGCCTTTGTTTTATTATATCAACAAAAGCTTTCATATCATAAGAAATGACGCTTTAGACCGCTTTGGTACCCCCTTGGAGCAGCGTTTTACCAAGCAAGAAGTCATAAAGATGATGGAAAATGCAGGCTTAGCTGACATCGTGGTATCTCCTCATATGCCTTGTTGGCACGCTATCGGAAAAAGAAAAAAATGAAAAATATTTTATTCTTATCGACTTATCCTCTGGGGACAGCACCTGGACAAAGATTTCGCTACGAACAATATTTTCATATTCTCACTGAACATGGTTATAACCATTCCCATCAGCCTTTTATTGATTTTTGCACATGGAACATTCTTTACAAGAAAGGGCATATAATCAATAAAGTTTTAGGGATTTGTAGAGGATTTATAAGAAGACTTAGATTGCTCAAGCAACTCAAGCAATACGACTGTGTTTTTATTTTTCGAGAAGCGACTCTCGTAGGACCTCCTATTTTTGAATTTTTGATAGCAAAAATTTTTCGAAAGCCCATTATCTACGATTTCGATGATGCAATTTGGCTTCCTAATTTTTCAGAAGCTAACCGATGGATACACTGGATAAAAATGTACTCCAAAGTGAACTACATCATGCAGTGGAGCAGCGTAATCTCTGCAGGAAACGAATATTTAGCGGAATACGCTCGAAAACAAAATCCTAAAGCAAAAATTATAGTAAATCCCACCACTATTGACACAGAACACTATCACAACAAAATCAAAGACCAGCATACAGAAAAATTAGTAATCGGGTGGACAGGAACGCATACAACGTTGCGCTACCTTCGAGAAATAGTTTTTATTTTGCAGGAGTTAGAACAATCTTACGACTTCGAATTTTTAGTAATTTCTAATCAAAAGCCAAATTTTTCTCTTCGTTCGTTGGTATACATACAATGGAACAAAGATACTGAAATCGAAGATTTATTGCGAATGAATGTAGGAATTATGCCGTTGGTGCGCGATGCTTGGTCTGAAGGAAAATGCGGATTTAAAGCACTTCAATACATGGCACTCGGTATTCCAGCAATCGTTTCTCCTATAGGAGTTAATACCAAGATTGTAGATAATGGAGTCAACGGATTTTTATGCGATTCTCCCCAAGAATGGAAAGATGCTTTAGTAGCCCTTTTGAAAGAACCCCAGTTGCGCGTTCGGATGGGAATAGCCGCAAGAAGAAAAGTAGTTGAACATTATTCTGTGCTTTCTAATACACCTAATTTTTTAAGCTTATTTGAATTTCTCACAACTTATACTCAATAGCTTGAAGTTCTAATTTTTGAAAAGTAAGAGGTGTTCTTGCTCGAAGCTTTACACCTACTATTAAAATATCATCTATTAAAGATTTCTTTCCTACCCATTGTGTAAGAAAATTGTCGAGAATTGTAGGCTGTTCTTCCAATGGGTTTTCGTAGAGATTTATAAGAAGTTCTTTAAATCCGCTCATATTGAGTTTTTTACCGTTTTGGTGATAAAATTGGTCTTTGTATCCGTCAGAAAACAAGTAAAAAGTAATATCGCCATCGCGATAAGAAATTTGAGTAGAGTTGAATTGAAGGTTGTTTGAAATTTTATTGTTGTAGTTGTAGCCTATTCCTATTTTATCGCCTTCTACAATATGAATTGTATTGTTTTTAAAATAAATGAGCGAGTTTTTAGCACCAGCAAACTCGATGGTCTGAGCTTGAAGATCAATAACGCAAATTCCTATCTCCATACCATCTTTGATAGTTTCTTCTTCTTTCAAAAAAGTTCCCTCTATTTTTTTCTGCAATTGATTAAGAATAAAACTACTTGTAAGTTGCTCAGTAGAAAATGATTTGATAATGTGATAAATAGACTCTGAGCCTATTAAAGACATAAATGCACCAGGTACGCCGTGTCCCGTACAATCTGCTACAGCTAAATAAATTTTGTTGTCTTTTTCTTCCAAAAAATAAAAATCTCCACTTACTACATCTTTAGGGCGATAATACACAAAGCTTTCGGGTAAATACTTTTTAAAAAAGTCTTCCGAAGGCAATAAAGCTTCTTGAATGCGCTTTGCGTAGTTGATACTTGCTCGAATGTTGTTGATATGCTTTTCAATCATGCGATTTTTTGAAATTAGCTCATCTTGCATCGTATTGAGTTCTTCTAAGTTTTGTTTGAGTTCTTCTTCTCTCACCTGTAATTCTTTATTGAGTTGCTCTAAAATACAACTTTTATCTTGAATAATTTTTAGTTTTAAAGCTCTTTCTATAGTGTTTTTCTTAAGTGTATAAGCCCACATTCCTGAAATACCACTAATAATACCGGCAAGAGATCCGTGAATGATAAAAGTTTGCAAATCCATATAGTCCAATTGTGTAAAATAAATTTCTCGATAGCCGATGTACTGCAAATAGCCAAATAACCCGTGATGAAGTACTATTAAGCTAATGAAAGGGATTTGCAAGAACGGATTTTGATAGATGATGAGAACTGTGCAGCTGATAAAAGCAAAGAAGTGCATTTCAAAAAGTCCGTGCATTTGGTAAATGAACAAGGCTACAAAAATAGCTTGAATGCTCGCCGATACGTATTGGTAGAATGTACTATTAGGTAATACGTATTTTGAAAAATAATAAAAAGCCATGCAGATTGTGCTTACACTAATTCCTATCAACCACGTATCATAAAAAATACTCCAAAAGAGCGAAAATAGAACATAAGCCCATAAAACCTTCTCAATTAATTTATCGGCTTTTCGATAAATTTCTTTAAAAAGATTTTTTATTTCTTGTTGAGTGAGCAGTTGTGTTTCCATTGTTTATCATCATTTAAAAACCCATCCTGTTGAAAACCAATCATCTTTTTCTTCGAAGATAGAACATCCGTATGGAGTAAAAGCAAAATTACTAAAGTTTGGTAAAGGCTTTTTTTGAAGGAGAGCATCGAGTGCTAAAAAAGCAAAATCAGTTTTTTTATCTGTGCAATATCTGGATTTTTGGAAATTACCCCTGTAGTAAATTTGTTTTTTCTCATCAAGAATCACAACCTGTGGAGTAGAATAAATGCCTAATTTGTGGGCAAAAACTTTTGTTGAATCTATGAGAATATGAGCGTTTTGATCCTCAAAATAGGAAATTGCATCTTTTGAGTCTTTTTCGATAATTGCATAAAAAGATACTCTTTCTCGAAAAGTTCTATAGATTTTTCTAAAGTTTTTTTGATTGAATCTTGAACAAGGACAGTTAGGATTAAAAAAGTAAAGAAAGATAGGAGTGGTGTCTTTGAACATTGAAACTAAAAAAGTACTATCTATTACATTCGGTTGAAAGCCTTTAGGTACGGGCGTAGGTTGCAGGTACTGGAGTTCTTGTCTCCAGAAAATCATATAAATTATTCCTAAAAGAAAAACCCCTATAATAATTGCTATTGTTTTCAACAACGTATTGCTATAACTTTGTAGTTAAAAAAATTGTTTATCAACTAATTTTTTAGCTAAGGTAAAAATAAAAAAACGTATAGACAAGATAAAAATTAAAAAATTGCTATTCAAATGCAACCTGTTCTAATTGAAGGTTCTACGCTCTCTAAGTCTATTTATCATTGTACTCATGTACCTGCTGAAACATGGATAAAATATGCGCAGGCACTATTGAGTTTAGCCCATATGGGAAGAACTCCTAGTTTACAGGAAATAGATTGGTTTCAAAATGAATGGATTTCTACGATAGATCCTTCTCATAATCAAGCTTTTGCAGAGGCCATTGCACAATTATCTCCTCTTTCAGATATTTCTTCACTTCTTCCGCAGATTGTGTTTCCGACGCAACTCGACGTAAAAAGAGTACTTCTTTTTGATAATATTCGCATGATTCGACAAAACCCAAATTATCACAAAATTGAAAAAGAGAATCTTCAGACGATTTCTAAGTATTTGCAAATTCCTATGTATTTGGCGAAAACAATAGATGGCATAGTAAGTACAGAATTTTCTTTGAGGAGTTTAAAGCGCTCTATTTTTGAGTTTGATAGCAATCATGCTTTGAAGTTGAATCCTGGAGAGAAGGCTCTTGGGTTTGCAGTGCGCGAAACTCTCGGAATTTTTAGTATGACGGAAGAAATGCAGTATTATTATGGTTGCGCTCTGATGGTCATAGCAGGTTCTGACGGATTAGTTTCAGAAGCTGAGCGAAATTGGTTTATTAAAACCTTAGTGCGCGACGCTCAATTTTCTGATGAAGTAGTTGAAAAAATTAAAAATTTTAATTACATTGGAGTAAATTTATTTCAGTATCTTGAAAAATTTTCTACTTACAAAAGTGTAAACATTGCTCGCACTTTGCTCTATAATGCTATTAAAATGGCAATGGCAGACGGCGACTATGCAGATGAAGAAAAAAATGCTGTTGCAAAGAGTGGAAAGCTTTTAAATATTCCTTCGCACATTGTCCATACCATGGAATATTTAATTAGCACGGAATTAAGCTTGGAACGGATGCGAAAAACAATTTTTCAAATTAAAGACTAAGCTATGAAAGAAATCAAAATATGCTGTTTTTTAATTAGCTTGTGTGGTACAGCAGTTGCACAAAGAATTCCTTTCTTAGAGCCTAAACAGAGAGATTTACCTATCAAGCCCGGTGAAGAACGAATTCTCGACAAAGCGAACAAAGATAGCTTAGATGAAAAATTTTCATCGTGGGAACGCCCTACGATAGAACTAAATCCAGCCAAAGAAAAAGAAAAAAAACAACGCAAAACAAAAGAGAGAAAAAATGTATTCTATGACCTTAAAACCAGGAAATTATTTGTTCGCGAAGGCAAAGGCAAGAAAATAAAATATATTGAGTTTCATGTTCTCAAGAAATACCAAGCGCCTAATCCTTACATTCATGATAAATATTATTTCGATTTAAAGACACGGCAAATCGAAGTATCTCAAAATGTGTACAAGCCTGAAGATAAAAAAATGGTCTTGCACGGTCCTTACATCGTTCGCCAAAATGGGTTAACTATTGAACAAGGATATTTTTATATTGGAGGGCAGCATGGAAGGTGGGAATATTATGAGTATCCTTTAACGCGCGTTGTTACGAAAGATACTTCTTATACAGCTAATGTAATGCTTTTGCGCGATAAAAAATATTTCTACAAAGGGTTTCCGCGTGATGCTGAAATTACTTACTACGACGCGCAAAAAACAAAAGTCCAAGAAGTAAATCCTATTCAGCATGGATTTCGAGATGGTATTTATCTTTCGTATTATCCGAGTGGAAATTTAAAAGAAAAAGGAAAATATCAAGATGGTGAACGCGTAGGAAAATGGTACGAATACTACGATGCTCCTCCTCCTAAAAACAAAAAAAGAGAATTGCAGTATTGTAAAAACCCTTTTGATGAAAATTGTGGCGCTCCTGTAGTCCTTCGAGCTTGGGACGAAAAAGGCAGAAAAATTCAAGATAGTGCAGAAAAATAACAAAATCTATTTGATGCGAAATTTTGTCTTGCAAATCATGCAAGAAGAAAATCGTTTTGTAAACTTGCAGTATTAAGAAACTGTTATATATGCGTTTCATTTTTCTATTGTGGGGAAGTTTTATGGTTGTAGGTTGTTCTTTTGAGGAGGAAACTTATTTGCCTAAAAAGCGAGGCTACCACCGAATAGAACTGCCCGCTCATGAATATCAGCTCTTCGATTCAGCGAGAGTGCCCTTTTCATTTGAATATTCTAAGCATTCTGTTATCATGCCCGATCGTTCATTTATGACAGAACCTTTTTGGTACGAAATTTTGTATCCCAAGTTTTCAGCGCAAATCAGTATCGCATATAAGCATATTGTCCATCCTGATACACTTCCTATGTATTTTAATACTTCTTCAAAGCTTACTCACAAGCATCATATCAAAGCTACTGCTATTGAAGAATACTTCACACAAACTCCTTTCGGATATGCGGCCATTATAGCAGAATTGGAAGGGGATGTACCGAGTACATTTCAATGGTTTGTAACAGATTCTTCTAAACATTTTCTTCGCGCTGCACTTTATTTTCCGTCTAATACTCGCAACGATTCTTTAGCGCCTGTTATAGAATTTGTTAAACAAGATATGATGCACTTGCTCAATACAGTACAATGGAAAACCAAGAAAAAATAAATCTCTACGAAAAATTTGATGAAACCACACTCGAAAAATTACTACTGCTCTCTCAGAAATATGAAGCAGTAGGGCAAGATTTAAAAACTCATTTAGAAGGAATGTTATATGCCAATCATCTCACATATTGGCACTACATCAATCTCGATGCTTTGTTGAGCTTGCAAATTCCGCGCACGTCGTTTCCTGATGAAATGGTTTTTATAGTATATCATCAAATCACAGAGCTTTATTTTAAGCTTATTATCAACGATATACAACAAATTTGCCAAAAAGAAGATTCATGCGATGCGCAGCTTTATCTAAGAAACCTAAAGCGTGTAAACGGATATTTGCGCAATTTGATTAGCTCTTTTGATGTGGTAATGGCAAATATGGATAAAGAGCAGTTCTTAAAATTTCGGTTAGCTCTTGTTCCTGCAAGTGGCTTTCAATCGGTACAGTATCGAATTATTGAGATTCTTTCTACTGATTTTAAGAACTTAGTAGCTCCCGTGCATCGTCCTTTCATCACTCGCGACACTACCATTGAAGAAATGTTTCCCAAAGTGTACTGGAAACAAGGTGCTATCGAAAAAGAAACTGGCAAAAAGACGCTTACGCTCGAAATGTTTGAAGAAAAATATGGAAAAATTTTGCTCTACACAGCGCGCGAATATCGGAATAAAAATTTATTAATTCTATTTGAAAACTTTATCAAAGAAAAATCACCTTTAGAAAAAGAAATCGTAGAGCAAATGCGTTTGTTCGATACTCTTATGAATGTAGATTGGCCACTCGTACATTATCGGTCTGCTGTGAAATATTTAAAAAAGAAGGAAGAAACTACTACTATTCCTTCCACAGGCGGCACAAATTGGCAAAAGTATCTTCCTCCTCGCTATCAACTTAATATCTTTTTTCCTGAACTGTGGTCTGATGAAGAACTCAAGAATTGGGGGAAGGGCTAAAAAAAATTATTTTTCTGTTTACGATTTCGTAACTCGTTTTCTTTTTAAAATCTTCTAAAAAAGCTAAACTTTGTAAGGAATTTGGATATGCGAGAGTACGTCTTAAAACAAAGTACACTCAAAAGAATTTCCCAAAATTAAACTCTTTTGCGCATGAAAACATTTTTACTTTGTCTACTGATACTATGTTCACTTACATCTTTCGCTCAAACTAATCCTACTCCTCAAGCAATTCCTTACACGCAAGATTTTTCTTCTTTAACGCATAGCTCTACTACTTACCCAGCGGGGTGGCAAGGTCATACAATTTCAACGTCTCCAGGTGCTTCCTATAATACAACTGGACCTACGAGTGATAGGTCTTTAGTACAGAATGCGACAGCAGCTGATAATGTAGGAAACGTCTACAACTACAATGGTAAAATCGGATTTTTGAATACTGGCTCTCTCGATTTAACTCTCACTTTGGCTATTAATACCTCCAACGCTTACAATATTGAAGTACAATACGATATCATGACTATTAGAAATCCTTATGATGGGAGTTCTAATACTCGCATCAATGAAGTAAGTTTACAATATCGGGTGGGAGTTACCGGCGCATGGACCACCCTCACAGGGCAAGAGTATCAAAACAATACCACTCCTCAAACCAGCGGAACTACGCCACAGAAACTTGAAACTAAATCTGTAATCTTGCCAAGCGCTTGTAATAATCAGCCAGTAGTTCAACTGAGATGGGCTTCTCGCCAAGTTTCAGGAACTGGAGCAAGACCCAGTTTTGCGGTTGATAATATAGATATCCGACCACTTAATAAGTTTTGGGATGTTTCTGCTGGAGCAGGAAACGGAGTAGGAGGTACTGGCACGTGGGGAACTACTTTTTCTTTTCATGACAACGGAAGTGCTACTCTTACTACAGCGTCTGCTACAGATTCTGTTATCTTTCAAGGCAGCAGTGGAACTGTTACCCTAAATGCTAATCAAACTGTTGCAGGAATGCGTGTGAACGCTTCAGGATACTCTATCGCTACATCTGGCGGAGATAGAACTCTCACTGGCGGAATAAACCTCATGAGCAATAATCTTACTCTTGCTCCTGCTGCGGCTACAACGCTAACACTTCCGAGTGTAATTTCGGGAAACGGAAGCCTTACCCAAAATGGGGCGGGCACAACAGTGTTGGGGGGAGCCAACACCTATACAGGCGGAACTACTATTTCTAACGGCATTCTTTCTATTAGTGCCGACAACAATTTGGGCGCTTCGGGCAGTAATGTTACAATCAACAATGCTACACTCGCCACTACAGCAACGTTTAGCAGTCCAAAAGTCTTTACACTCAACCATGCAAATTCCACTATTGATGTAGCATCGGGAACAACTTTTACTATTACCTCTACCAATGGCTTGACGGGCTCAGGTGGACTTATCAAAACGGGCGCTGGAACGCTTAAACTCGACCAAACTAATAATTATACAGGAAAAACAATCATCAACGGTGGAACAATTAATGCAGCAGGCGAAGGAAGATTTGGAACCAATCCCGGAAGCTTTGTTCCTGATCAAATTACTTTAAATGGAGGAACAATTCAAGCAACAGATGGAAATATCACTTTTGATTCTAACAGAGGAATTACGCTCGGTGCAAGTGGTGGCACATTCGATGTAGGAGCTACCAGAACCATTACAGCAAGAAACGTGATTACAGGAACAGGAGACCTTACTAAAACAGGTGATGGCGTTTTGGTATTCGATGTGCTAAGTACAGGTACTCATACTTACACAGGCGCTACTATTATCAATGCAGGAACTTTAAGACTAGGAAACAGCCACGATATTCCCAACAACAGCAATATGGTGTTAAATGGTGGGACATTCTCCACTGGCAGTGGTGTTGGATATAGCGATTCACTTGGGACGTTACAGCTACTTGAAAACTCTACAATTGCTTTAGGAACAGGCTCTCACACAATTGTATTTGCTGCTAGCAATGCCGTCTCTTGGACCTCTGGTAAAACTATTACTATTACAGGGTGGACAGGCACTGCAGGTAGTGCAGGAACTGCAGGAAGAATTTTTGTAGGAAACTCTTCCTCTGGATTAACTACTGCTCAACTCTCACAAATCAATTTTTCAGGCTTTGGGTCAGGTGCAGAAATTTTAAGTACGGGCGAAGTTGTTCCAGCTTCTCCTCCCACACGTCTCAAAATTACGGCTATTGATTTTGTAAGTCCTGTTTCTGCGCTTACAGCAGGACAGCCTTTTCGCATTACTGTGCAATCGCAAGATAATGCGGGAATTCCTAAAAATGTTACTTCAAACACAGATGTACAAATTGCTAAAGTAATTGGAGATGGAAACCTTTCAGGTACACTAACAGGAACTATTCCGAGTGGCTCTAATACAGTAATTATTTCAGGCGTATTGTATTCTGAGGCTGATACAGCTCGTTTTCGAGTATTTCGCACATCAGGAATGACGTTGAGCCCCGATACATCTACTACTCAGCGCTTTTTCGGGCTTTCTGAAATTATTCTTCCTCAGTTTATACAGGGTCTCGATGGAACTAACAACAATCGCATTCCTACGGCTTATTACGTAAAATTCTTCGGTTTAAATCCTAACAGAACGCACCGCGTGATTAATCAAGTAATTGTATCGAGTGATGGAATTACTACTGATGGAGCAGGAAACTGCATCTTTGTAGATGGCTCTGGCAATTTTTCGCGCACATCAAGCCCCTCTTTAAGTACAGCAGGTTCTCATTTTTCCTTTACAACAAACTCGTTCGGCGAATACTCAGGTTGGTTTATTACTGAACCTACAGGCAACACCCGGTTCGCTCCTAACAACAACATTTATATTCGCTTTATAATAGACACATCGAACAACGGAGTTGCAGATATTCGCCTTACTACATCAGGCTCTTTGAATGTACTCAATTTTAGTACCTCTACTGGAGCGGGCAACGGTTCCGGAATTAGAAGTACTTCCATGGGAACACCCAAAAATTTCGTAAGCGTGTTTGACAATACATCAGGCAGCGGACGACCTATTGCTTGTACTTACTTAGAAAGTAACGGATTAGATGAGCCTGATGCTAACTATGTTGATTTTCATGATACGCATGTAGATGGTACAAACGGAGCGTGGGGAATTATTTTTCCCAACGATAATTCAAATGGAGTAAGAAGAATCGAACAACGCTCTCGAACCGATGGAAGTTTAGTAGGATGTGCTTACACTAGTAACAACGGAGTTTGGGGAAGTGTCAATACTACTGATAACACAGGCTCCACAGCAATGGTAATTACAGACGGCTATTTGGTATGTGCTCCTGAAATTAATGTAAAACAAAACAATACCGATTACGCTTCAGGTAGCACTTTTGCATACGGGCAACGCCTATTGGCTAACAACCACGATATGACATTCGTAATTCAAAACTTAGGAGGAGCCAACTTGACAATTACCAGTACTACAGTTTCAGGAACTGGTTTTAGTTTGGTCAGTTCTCCGGCTTCTCCAGTCGCTCCAGGAGATTCTGCTACTTTCGTTGTTCGATTTACTCCAGCCACATCGGGAAGTTATACAGGAACGCTTACTATTAATAATAATGATTTTAATGAAGGTACTTATACTATCAATCTTACAGGATTGTGTACACCTGAAATCAACGTACAAGAAAGCGGCTCAGATATTCCTGATAATACAGGAAGTGTGAACTTTGGAAGCGTTTCTACTAATTCTTATGCTGAAAAAACGTTTCTTATCCAGAATTTAGGAGGCGCCCCTATGAGTTTGAGTTATCCGAGTTTCACAGGTTCTAATCCTTCTGATTTTACTTTGCAAGGAGAATTTCCTGAAGATATCGCTCCTTTCTCGACAGGCTCTTTTATATTGAGATTCACTCCTGGCGCAACAGGAGCACGCAGCGCTAACATTTCTTTTACTAACAACGATTCAGACGAAAATCCGTACAACTTTGCTCTCAATGGAACAGGAGTAACTCCGCCTTCTGTGAGTATTACAGCTAACGATCCTACTCCATCGTTGGAATTGCCATTAGGCTCTATGAACAACGTTCTGTATAGAATCAAGGTAAAAAGTACGGGCACATCAGCTACTATCAACGCTATTACTGTTACTACGTTAGGAAGTTACAATATTAATGATGTAACTGCTTTTCGTCTTTGGTATTCCGCGGATAGCGTCTTCAACGCTTCATCTGATGAGTCATTAGGCGCTTCGTTTACGTCTGCTACTGCTATTTCTAATTATGTAGATGGCTTTACGAAAGTAATTGCGGCGGGCGACTCTGCTTATTTCTTCGTTACTGCCAATATTAGTATCAATCAGAGTGCAGCAGGAAAAACTGTAGGTGCTAAAATTAACGTAAAAGAGCATGTTCATTTCGTAGGAACACCTAACTGGGGAACTATTAGCATTGTAAGCGGCGCCGCTCATAATATCGTCTCCCCCTCTGTGCGCTTTAATATTGCAGAATCGTCCATTAGCGAAGGAACAGGTGTGGGAACAACTACTTATAATATCGCTTTGCGCTTATTTGGAAATATTCCAACTAACCAAGATATTACTTTTGCTATTAGTGGAACAGCTACTTGGGGAGGTTCGAACGATTTCACATTCGGAACTCTTGGAAGTGGATTTACTAAAATTACTGAAAACGCATCTACTCTTGTAATTAGAACACCTTTGAGTTCTATTAGTACACCTTTTACCCTGAATATTCCCGTGAATATTCTGCGCGATGCTATTGATGAAAACAACGAAACGGTGGTTCTCACTATTACAAATGCTGGACCCATCCATATCGACAATAACAATAAGATTTTTACTCTCACTATTCATGATGATGACGAGCCTTCTGTGATCAGCATGCGTTCACCTCTCCAAATCATGGGAGAATCGGGCTCAACAGCTCAAAGAACTTATACTGTATATATGGACATAGTACCAGCTACGCCATTAGCTTCTACTATCAAAATAAAAGTTACCAATCATGCAGGCGCTACCTATGGAGGAACTCACCCTAACGATTATATCACTTCGCCTGCTGTAGTGTCTGATACGATTACGGTGAATGCGAGCGTAAATGCTGCAAGCGTTTCATTTACAGTAACTGTTACAGAGGATGCATTAGGTCTCAACGAATCTCCTGATAGTGTGACTTTCGAAATTGTGAGTGCTACTAACGGCATTTTAATTAATAATACTCAAAAACGCCACAGACTCGAAATTGTAGACGGCGCTTTTCTTGATGTAGGAGATTTCCTAATATTAGGCGTAAATGCAAACGATAATGGTTGTAGTGGGCAACCAGATGACTACATTAGCTTTGTGTGTTTTAAAGATATCACTGTAGGAACAAGTATAGACCTTACAGACAATGGCTATGACAGATTAGACAATGGCAAATGGGGAAATAGTGAAGGTACTTTCCGATTTACTCGTACTACATCAACTATTCCAGCAAATACAATTATTAAAATCAAATTGCCTAATACAGGAACTCCTTCTGGTGTTTCTCCAGATAACAATTGGAGCGTTACAAACCTAAACTTTGGAACCACTAGTTTTAATATGAACAGTGGAGGAGATCAAGTCTACTTTATGCAAGGCGGAACTTGGAATAGTGGTACATCTCTTGGTAGCCATGATGCTGAATACGTAGGCGGAAGGATTCTTTTTGGGTTTTCTTCCTCAGGTTCTTGGTGTACATCTAACTGTAATTCTTCTCAAAAATCGAAGCTATATCCCAATTTAGAGTGTTTTAACATAGCTCCATCAGTTGCTACCGATTTTAGCTCTATCTCATCTTCGGTACTGACTACTCCTAAAACTAAAAGAGAGTGGGTGTTAGCAGTTGGCAATTCTTCTAATTGGGTGAATCGAGGCAATTGTTCTAACTACAATGCTAACGAACCTTCCGGAACTATTACAGTCAATCCTGGCGGATTTGAAAAGGGGCTATGGGTAGGGAGCGCCTCAACAGATTGGTATAACTGTGCAAATTGGCAAAGTTTATCAATCCCAGAACTTACAGACAACGTAATAATTCCTTCTTCTGCATCAAATCATGTGACAATTAATACGGCTTCTAAAACAGCGTGGTGCCAAAATCTTATAGTCCAAGGCGGTCGTTCGCTTACTTTAGGAAATGGCGTACTCAAGCTTTACGGAAACCTGTATGACAGTGGTCAATTCGTACATTCAGGAGGAACTTTAGAAATACTAGGCACTACGCCTACTATTATCGATACGCGTGATTCCACTCAAACATTCCATACCGTTGTAATCAATAACCCTGGTGGAGTCATTTTTAATGATAGCATTACGATAACTAATTCTTTAGCTCTTACAAGTGGAGAAGTGAACCTTAATGGTAAATTGCTCACTTTAAATAATGCAAATCTAACCCTAACATCTGGAACTCTTAATGCAGATGCTGCCAATTCTCAAATTTCCTTTACGGGAAGCGGAAACGCCACCTTACCATCGGGAAGTTATGAACGCATCTCTATCAATAGAAGTGGCGCTACTATCACGATGGCAGGAGACGTAACCTTGCGCGGAGAAAGTGGAACAGCTCTTGCATTAGATAATGGAACATTAAATCTCAATAGCTTTAAACTTACTATTGAAAACGGTGATATTACAGGAACTAATGGAAGCCTTTTTGCTTCTGGCACAAATTCAGATATCGTAATTAACGGAACCGGAAATGTAGGGACAATCCGTTTTGCGCCTTCATCTGGTGCGCTTGATGATTTTACTCTGAATCGCGTAAGCGGAAGTGTTACTTTAGGTTCTAATCTAACTATTGAAGACCAATTTATCTTACAAAATGGAGAGTTTAACATTGGTAGCAATACGCTCACGCTTCGCAATTCGATTATACAAACTGATGGAACGATGAGAGGTGGTGCGAATGCACGTTTAGTAGTAAGTCAGGTAAATGGAAGTACAGAGCGTCTAGTAATTCCTGAAATTTTTGATAGCCTTAAAACTATTGTGATGAGTCGCTTAAATGGAGCTTCAATTGCAAAATCTCTTTTAGTACGTGATACCGTGCAATTTCAAGCGGGTTCGGGCGGGATTTTTACAGGAAATGATACTCTCAACTTAGGTACAACAGGTGTCGTGATAGGAGAAACCAGCGGAGCTAATAATCGTTATGTAAATGGCATCCTTCGTGTAACGCGCTCTATTCCAGCCAATACTAATTTCGGAGATGTGGGAGGTATTGGGGTGCTTATCAACAATACAAGTTCTACTAACTTAGGAAACGTTACAATTACAAGATATGCAGGTGCGACGCGTTCCGTGCTTTCTCCTATCAATACTCGAGGCATCGAACGTTATTGGCATATTGTTCCTACTACCCAACCTGCTTCGAATGTTACAGTAACCTTTCGCTGGCCTTCTGACGATGATAATAATCGCAACCTAGCAAATATGCAAGTATGGAAACGCAATGAAACAGATACTTTTTGGGTGCGAGTAGGCTCTACTTTCACAGCATCAGGTAATCCAAGAAGTGCTACTGTTACTACTAATTCGTTTTCTTTTTGGACGATTTCAGATCTCTCAAATCCACTTCCTTTAACGCTAATTTTCTTCAGTGGAAAAATAGAAAACAATCAGATAGTACTGCGCTGGAGATTTTCAGGAGAAAATCCAAGTGATGTAGTTCTCGAAAAATCATTTGAGGGAATTACTTTTATGCCTTTGTCAAATGTTACAGCTCTTTCTGAATTTATCGACGTTGGTTTGCAATCAGCCTACTATCGTTTGAGGTTCCGCTCCAAAGAAGGAAAAGAATTGTATAGTTCAGTAATATACTTGCAAGTAGAAAAAGAAATCTTATTATATCCTAATCCGATGCGCGATAATGTAACCCTTGAAATAGATGACGAGCGCGCAGAAGTGTCAATTTACTCTGCTGATGGAGCACTGCAACTTTTAGTAGAAGAAACAGAAGAAGTACTCAATCATCATATAAATACTTGGCTTTCAAAGGCTCCTCACGGATATTATTTGATAAAAGTAAAGACTTTACAAAATCAGCAAGCGTTCAAAATGATAAAAGAATAGTTGATGAGTTGATTTTAACGAGACACTGTCTTCTTTACAAAGGCAGTGTTTTTTTATTTTTCACCTTCAGATTTTTTAAAAAATTTTAATTATTTTGTCTTTTTGTTGCTTATTTTGCAAAACATTATGTTAATTTTTAAGAAAAATACAATATGGGCATTATAGTAGCTATTTCTCATAAAACGCGGTATGCATATGAGCGGTTAGTACAACTAACTCCTCATATATTTCGGTTGCGTCCCGCTCCTCATAGCCGTACTAAAATACTTTCTTATAGCATCAACATTAAGCCTGAAAAAAAATTCTTGAATTGGCAACAAGATCCTTTTGGCAATTATTTGGCACGTGTAGTATTTCCTGACCCTGTACAAGAGCTTTCGATAGATGTAGAAGTGATTGCTGATTTGACCACTATTAATCCTTTCGACTTTTTTGTAGAGCAGTACGCTGTAGATTACCCTTTCCAGTACGATGTTCAGCTTCTTAAAGAACTTACTCCTTATACCGAACTTGCTGATGATAGTCCAGCAATGTTGGAGTTTATTGAGAAAATTAGACCTAAACAAAAAGTTCGAACTATAGATTTTTTAGTATCCGTAAACCGCGCTGTTTTTCAAGAAATTGCTTATAATATTCGGTTAGAGCCTGGTATTCAGACGTGCCAAGAAACTATGACTCTTAAAACTGGTTCTTGCCGAGATAGTGCTTGGCTTTTGGCTCAAATCATGAGACGGTTCGGCATTGCTTCCCGTTTTGTTTCGGGTTATTTAGTGCAGCTAACGCCCGATATAAAATCATTAGACGGACCTTCTGGACCTGAAAAAGATTTCACAGATTTGCACGCTTGGTGTGAAGTGTACATTCCAGGAGCTGGCTGGATAGGCCTTGACCCTACATCAGGGTTATTTGCAGCAGAAGGACATATTCCTCTTTGTTGTACGCCAAACCCTGCAAGTGCCGCCCCTGTTACAGGAGGGTATTATGGAGAAGCAGTAGAAACAGAATTTACTTTCAGCAATACTGTTACTCGCATTCATGAGGATCCACGCGTAACTAAGCCATTTTCAGAAACTGAATGGGAACTTATTAACGCTTTAGGTTATAAAGTAGATGCCGATCTCAACGCAATGGATGTACGACTCACAATGGGAGGAGAGCCTACTTTTGTTTCTATAGACGATATGGAGTCAGCTCAATGGAATACTGATGCTGACGGACCTCAAAAAAGAAAATTAGCAGGTGAACTTATTCTTCGACTGCGAGATACTTTTGGAAAAGGAGGACTTTTACATTACGGACAAGGGAAATGGTATCCTGGTGAACCTTTTCCTCGTTGGCAATTGGCTTGCTATTGGCGAAAAGATGGTTTCCCAATGTGGCATAATCCCGATTTGTTTGCAAAAGATTATCAAGATTATGGGTTTACTACCAAGCATGCTCAACAATTTATGAATGAACTTTGTAGGCGTTTGGCCATAAGTAAGCTAAATATTTCAGAGGCCTACGAAGATCCTTTGCAATTGCTTATCGATGAAGGAAACATCCCTATCAACATAAATCCTTTAAAATATAATTTAAAAGATGATGCTGTGCGTCAGAAACTCGCTAAAGACCTCGCCTCCATTGGTGAACCAGTAGGATATGTTCTTCCTCTTCAATGGAACTATAGCCTTCAAAGATGGCAAAGTTGTACATGGGAGTTTAGGCGTGGAAATTTATTTTTAATTCCTGGTAATTCTCCTATTGGCTTGAGACTTCCTCTTAAAGCTTTGCCGTGGATAGCACCAGAAAAGCAAGAAATTACTCCACAACGAAGTTTATTTGCAGATTTACCTCCTCTTCAGACAAACTTTCGAGAAATTGTAGAGCAGCGACTTGAACAACCATCAGAGTTCTTTATGCCATCTAAAAAGGAAGTGATGGGTACGTATCGAATCGAAAAAGAAATCTATGAAGAGAATGGAGAAGAAATTACTGTAAAAAAAGAAGTTACTGAATACCCAGAAGTACACACTGAATATGTGCAAATTATTAAAACAGCATTGTGCGTTGAACCTCGAAATGGAAGGCTTTATGTGTTTATGCCGCCTGTTTCCTATTTAGAACATTATTTAGATCTTCTTGCAGCTATTGAAAGCACTGCTGAGGCACTTCAGATGCCAGTTCTTATCGAAGGATACGCTCCGCCTACAGACTATAGAATAGAAAAAATCGTGGTGGCGCCTGACCCTGGTGTAATAGAAGTGAATATTCACCCACAACATTCTTGGAAAGAACTCGTCAATACTACTTTAGAGCTCTATGAACAAGCGAGATTATGCCGTTTAGGAACAGAAAAATTTATGCTTGACGGACGCCATACTGGAACAGGGGGCGGAAATCATATTACCATTGGGGGACCTTCACCAGCGGATTCTCCTCTTTTGCGGCGCCCTGATTTATTAAGAAGTCTTATCACTTATTGGCAACATCATCCTGGTTTGTCTTATTTGTTTTCTACCGCATTTGTCGGACCAACTAGCCAAGCACCTCGCGTAGATGAAGGGCGAGATGAGCGGCTTTATGAATTAGAAATCGCTTTTGATGAACTGAGTCGTTTTTCTAATCCACCTTTTTGGTTAGTAGATAGACTTTTACGCCATCTGCTTGTAGATTTGACAGGCAACACGCACCGAACAGAGTTTTGTATTGATAAGCTTTACAATCCTGATTCTATGTCGGGAAGATTGGGTATTTTAGAAATGCGTGGTTTTGATATGCCTCCGCATCCTAAGATGAGTTTGGTACAAATGCTTTTGATTCGAGCTTTGATTGCTTGGTTTTGGAAACAACCTTATCATCATAAATTGGTGCGTTGGGGAACAGAACTTCACGATAAGTTTATGTATGAGCATTTTGTGCGAGAAGATATGCGAGACGTCGTAGAAGACCTAAACCGAGCGGGATATCCTTTTCGCATGGAATGGTTGGATGCGTTCTTTGAATTTCGCTTTCCAAAACATGGCACTGTAAAAGTGCGAGACATTGAAATGGAAATTCGCGCTGCTATTGAGCCTTGGCACGTGCTCGGCGAAGAACTTACCAGTTTTGGTACGGCGCGCTATGTGGATTCTTCTGTGGAACGTATACAAGTCAAAGTAACAGGCATGGTGGAAGAACGTTTTGTAGTTACTTGTAATGGCAGACGAATTCCGATGCGTGGAACTGGAACATTTGGAGAATACGTAGGTGGGGTTCGTTATCGCGCTTGGTGTCCTCCGTCTGCTTTACATCCTACTATTTTACCTCATTCTCCTTTAGTATTCGATATTATCGATACTTGGAATGGACGTTCTATCGGAGGGTGTACTTACTTTGTAGCGCATCCTGGCGGAAGGGCATATCACACGTTTCCTATTAATAGTTACGAAGCAGAATCTAGGCGCGTGAGCCGATTTTGGGACTATAATCATACTGTTGGATTGATTCCACCACCAGCGCAATATTCGCAAATGAGAAGATTTTTCCCACAGGGAAGTAATCAGTTAGTATTTACTCCTCCAGCAGAAAAAATCAATCCAGAGTATCCTTACACACTCGATTTGAGAAGGAGTCTATAAAATTTTATTAAAAAAATTTGTGTTCAAGGTTTTTCAAAATATATTTGCAGCGCAAAAAAGATGCACCATTCGTCTAGGGGTTAGGACACAAGATTTTCATTCTTGTAACAGGGGTTCGATTCCCCTATGGTGTACAAGAGCGGGAATTTTAGAGGTTTTCTAAGATTTCCGTTTTTTTATTAATAAAATTATGTCGCTTGTGGAGTTATTGTTGGTTATTCTAGTTTTTCTTGTCATCTTTTGTATTTACAAAATTCATGGAATTGATTCTCGCATAAATTCTGATGAAATTAAGAACTTGTATCAACTTATTTCCTTGCAACGAGAAGAAAATTCCCGACAAATGCATGAATCGAGGCTTGAAATCAATCAAGCGATGAATGCTTTTACAGATGCTACCCTCAAAAGATTGACAGAAAATGTCTTGTTGCAAAATCAACACCTTGAAAATCTCACGAATCAAATCGGACGTTTTGCAAAAGATACTATCGCCGAACTACAATCTAATTCATTCAAATTAGAACAGCGATTTCACTTTTTTCTTGAAGAAAATTCGCGCAAGCTCGAACAAATGCGCCAAACAGTAGATGAAAAACTTCAATCTACCTTAGAAAGAAGGTTATCAGAATCTTTTCAATTAGTAAGCGAACGATTAGAGTTAGTCTATAAAGGACTGGGAGAAATGCAGGCGTTGGCAAACGGAGTCGGGGACCTTAAAAAAGTACTTACTAATGTCAAAACAAAAGGCTTGCTCGGGGAATATCAGTTAGAAGCTATTCTAGAACAGTTGCTTTCTCCTGAGCAATACGTAAAAAATATCAATCCTAATCCTCATCAGCCTCGCGTATTTGTAGAGTTTGCCATCAAAATTCCTTCAAAAGAAGATACAAGACAATTTGTGTATCTTCCTATTGATGCAAAATTTCCTACAGAAGATTATCAAGCGCTTCTGTATGCCTATGAAAGCGCTAATGCCGATGAAGTAGAAAGTAAGCGAAGAAATCTTTATAACAAAATCAAGCTTTTTGCCAAAGAAATAAAAGATAAATACATATCGCCTCCTTTTACTACAGATTTTGCCATTATGTTTCTTCCTTCAGAAGGACTGTACGCAGAGGTTTTGCGTTTACCAATGTTGTTTGAACAACTTCAAAGAGAGTTTCGCGTTACGATTGCAGGACCTACGACCTTAGCAGCCCTTTTGAATAGTTTACAAATGGGGTTCCGTACATTAACCATCCAACAACGCACTAGCGAAGTGTGGCAATTACTAGAAAATGTTAAAACGGAATTTAGTCTCTTCGGAGAATTGTTAACAAAAACACAGCAAAAACTTTTAGAAGCTACTTCAACGCTCGAGAAAGCTGGAGCTCGTTCAAAAGCAATTGAAAAAAAGCTCAAAGAAGTGCAACTTCCTGCTCAAAAAGAGGAAAATTTGCCGCTTGATTCTTAAAATTTTAAAAAAAATTAACACTCTATTGATTTCACCTTTGTGGAAACTTTTCGTATGTTTAAGTAAATTTATAAATTGTTTCACAATCAACTCTTTAAAATTTTAGAAAGTGGAACTCATTGAAAAAGAACACATTATTTCAGCAGCACAACTCGATAAATTTCATTTGGAGTTCACGGCGGACTTCATTATGAAGTTATTCGATTTTGACCGATTTAATGAAGTTTATGCAGAACTTTCTATTTTCAAAGGTGTAAATTTTGTAAATGCTGCTCTAGAAAGGTTAAAAGTAAAAATTGATATTCCTGAAGAAGATTTAAAACACATTCCCCAAGAAGGTTCTTTTATTGTAGTGGCTAATCATCCATTTGGGTTGTTAGATGGTTTAGTCATGATTAAACTTTTCGGAGAACGAAGACCCGACTTTAAAATTCCTGCTAATTTTCTTCTTAAAAAAATTGAGCCCGTAAGCGATTTTATTATGCCTGTAAATCCTTTTGATAACAAACAGATTGCGAGTAGTGTGAGCGGGCTGCGCCAAACTTTTCAGCATATCCAAGAAGGACATCCTATTGGGTTGTTTCCTGCTGGAGAAGTGTCTACTTATCAAAGCGAATTTGGAATGATTACTGATCGACAATGGCAAGACGCTGCTATCCGAATAGTTAAAAAAGCTAACGTACCAGTGTTACCTATGTATTTCCAAGGCAGCAACAGCCTTGTATTTCATCTCTTAGGGCTCATCCATCCAAACTTAAGAACAGCTCGAATTCCTACAGAACTATTTAAAAAAGAAAATTCGACGCTCGTTACTCGAATAGGTTCTCCTATTTCACCTAAAGAACTTTCTCAATTTGATAAGACTTCTAAGCTAGGTAGATATTTAAGAGCCAAAACCTATGCATTGGGCTCGGGGTTGAAGGTAAAACGCTTCTTTAAGGGTGGTTTTCGCTTATTTAAGCCGAAGGATATTATTCCTCCTACAGAAAAAGAACTTATTCTCAATGAATTAGATAAGCTTCCAGCATCCTGTAAAATTCATACACAAAAAAATTATGAACTCTATATTGCTACAGCCGATTTAATTCCTAACATATTAAACGAAATTGGACGCTTGCGAGAAATTACTTTTCGCGAAGTAGGGGAGGGCTCTAATAAAAAAGTGGATTTAGATGAGTTCGACTTATATTATCATCATCTTTTCTTATTTGACAGAGAAAAAGAGCAAATTGTAGGGGCTTATCGCATGGGAAAAGGAAACGATATTTTCAATAAATATGGTAAAAAAGGCTTTTATGTAAATAGTTTGTTTAAGTTTGATAAAAGTTTCGAGCCTATCTTTCGTCAGTCTATTGAGTTAGGGCGCTCTTTTATTGTAAAAGAATACCAAGCCAAGCCGCTTTCATTGTTTATTTTGTGGAAAGGACTGTTATATTTCTTACTTACAAATCCAGAATATAAATACTTACTCGGTCCTGTCAGTATTAGCAATTCTTACTCTCATGTTTCAAAGAGCTTGCTCATTGAGTTTATCAAACAGCATTATTACGATGAAAATTTGGCCAAACTTGTTCAACCTCGCAAAGATTTCGAACCTAACTTTGAAAATTTGGACACCGAAATATTAGCAGAAAAATATTTTAAAGACAAAGATATGACCGAGTTAGACAAACTCATTGGAGAAATAGAACAACATCGACAGCGTATTCCTGTACTTTTAAAAAAATACATCAAACAAAATGCAAAAATTATCAGCTTTAACATTGACCCAAAATTTAATGATGCTCTTGACGGACTGATGATTTTAGACTTAAAAAACCTTCCAGAAGAGACTATTAATAGCTTGAAAAAGGAAATGAATATTCAAATCGCTAAGTTTGATAGGTAAGCAATTGCTACGACATAGCCCAATAAGCGAGTAAAAGCTCGCTTTTTTAGTTTTTTTAACAGAGTTTCTTAGAATTTCAAAAAAAATTATAAGTTTTTCCATAAATTTGAACTTAAATAATTAATGCACTTGTGTTATTATGTTTCCAGAGCAAACCCAACAGGATGATATTGAAATTGCTGATATCCGCAAGCTCACGCAACTTATCAAAGATAAGTATGGATATGACTTTAAGGATTACGCAATGTCTTCTTTTAAAAGAAGAATCAAGCGCGTTATTGAAATTTACAAATTCAAATCGGTAGATGCTCTTATCCAGAGGTTGGACACTCAGCCTTCATTTTTTGAAGAATTCGTTTCCGAAATCACAGTAAACGTTACGGAAATGTTTCGAGATCCTACCTTCTGGAAAGCTCTTAGAGACCAAATTATTCCAAGTATTCTTCTAAACCATAACAAAATTAGCATTTGGCATGCCGGTTGTTCTTCAGGTGAAGAAGTTTTTTCGATGAATATTCTTCTTTCTGAAATGGGTATCCTCGATAAAGCAAAAATTATCGCTACAGATATTGATACTTCTATTATTGAAAAAGCAAAAAAAGGAGCTATCAATATCAAAAATATGGAAGTTAATATTAAAAATTATCAACGATTTGGAGGAGTTGCCTCTTTAGACAAATACTACAAAGAAGTAGATAATATAGCTTATATTAATCGAGAATTGGTAGATTCTGTTTCTTGGCGCAAGCATGATTTAGTTCAAGGCCCTGTCTTTTCTAAATTTGATTTAATTTTATGCCGTAATGTAATGATTTATTTTAATCAAACATTACAAAATAACGTCCTTTACAAATTACACGAAAGTTTGTTTAAATACGGTTATTTAGCAATTGGCTCTAAAGAATCGCTGATTTGGTGTGATATTGCTAATAAATTTATTGTAGTGAATAATGAAGAAAAAATCTATAAAAAAATTAAGGACTAATGCCCAAGTTTAGTTTGTTAAGTCCAAAATATAAAGCAGTAGTAATTGGAGGCTCCGCTGGCAGTTTCCAGCCTATTACCAAAATACTTTCGGAAATTCCTAAAAGCTTTCCGCTACCTATTTTTTTATGTCTCCACCGATTAAAACATGTAAGACACGGATTTGTGGAAGCTCTTTCTATTAAAAGTAACAAACCGATTGTAGAACCTACAGATAAAGAAACTATTAAACGCGGACAAGTATACCTAGCTCCCGCTAACTATCACCTATCTATAGAATTGGGCAATACGATTTCTATCTCTACAGAAGAACTCGTTAATAATTCTCGTCCTGCTATTGATATTATGTTCGAGAGCGCTTCTTATGCGTACAAAGATAAATTAATTAGTATTCTTCTTTCAGGCGCAAATAAAGATGGAGCTTATGGCATGTTAAAAACTAAGCAGCGTGGAGGTCTTACAATCGTGCAAGACCCTGAAGAAAGCATGATCAATACTATGCCTAATGCAGCACTTGCTTCTACTCAAATTGATTATATCCTCAAAACAGATGAAATAGTAGAACTTTTTTTAGAACTTGATTCAATTTTAAAGGCTCATGAAAATCTCAAAGAGAGTTATTAACATCTTTTTAGGAGGATTGCTTATTGTGATAGGAATTATTTCAGCAATTCAACTGTATTTCTTACCTAAAACTATTTTATGGAAATTAGGAATTCCCGGAAATATTCCTCTAACACAGGCATATACTGCCAGCATACCACTTTATATTTCATTAGGATTTTTTGCTTTAATAGCTTTTTTACTCATTTACTTGATGAATGAGCGTCTCAATAGTCAAGATAAAGCAGAAGTAATTTACGTGGAGCGGCGCGTTGTAAGCACTAATCAACAACAACAAAACCAAGAAGAAGAAAAAAGTGTACACGCTCGCATTCAACGCCTTAAAACGGTAAGACTTTACGCAGCAGGGAGTGAAACCGTATTAGCGCAAATGCTCAGCCAAATTTGCAAAGAACTCGAAATAGGAGTAGGAATTTTATATAAAACTGTTCATGAAAATGGTATTCGATATTTAGAATTTTTGTCAGGCTTTGCTTATGAAAAGCCTGACAGTAAAAGTTTTAGAATTGAATTTGGTGAAGGACTTACCGGACAAGTAGCTAAATCAGCTAAACCAATTGTAATTAACGATGTACCAGCAGGCTACATAGAGATTTATTCTGGTCTTGGCAAAGCTACCGCCAAAAGCATGGCAATTTATCCTATTCTGAATCATTCTCAAGCTACAGTAATTGGTGTTTTGGAAGTCGCTTCTTTTTTGACGCTTACAGAAGCTGATGCAGAATACCTTAAGCAAGCTTCAGAATTGCTAGCGATAGAAATGTTGAGCTAAACTTTTTTAACTATTTACAACAATGTTTTTGAACGTTCATAACGAAACAGATACATTAAAAGCAGTAATAGTAGGAACTGCTCTTGATGGAAGAAAAGTCTCTCCAGGCAACAATCCTAAGGTGAGAGAACATATCGAAAAAGGCACAATGCCTACTGAAGAACAACTACAAGAACAATTAGATGAGTTTTGCAATGTTCTTCAGGCAAGAGGAGTAACCGTGTTTCGCCCTCAAAATCTACCAGAAACAGGGCAAATCTTTACAAGAGATTTAGGTTTCGTTATTGGAAATACTTTTGTAAAAGGAAATTTGCTGCGTCAAAATAGAAGGGTCGAATATGAAGGATTGCAGTATATTGTACAACAAATTCCTGAGTCTCACATATTAATAGCTCCAGAGGAAATTATATTAGAAGGAGGGGATATCGTTTTATATAACCAGTACGTATTTGTAGGAATTGGCGACCGCACCCAAGAAAAGGGTTATCAGTTTTTAAAAGAGCATTTTGAACCACAAAAGCAAGTGATTCCGCTATATATTCGCGCTACTGACGACCCCCGCACTAACGTGTTACACTTAGATTGCGCATTTCAGCCTGTAGGAAAGGATTGTGCCATTATTTACGAAGAAGGTTTTGTGAAACGACCTGATATTTTGTATCAGCTGTTTCCTTCTGAAAAACTGATTCGTGTTTCATCTGATGAGATGTACGAAATGTTTCCAAACATATTTTCAATCTCACCTTCTACGGTGGTTATCGAACGCAATTTTAGAAGGCTTCGCGATGAACTTCACAAGCGAAATATAAATACTCTTGAAGTAAGCTTTGACCAAGTAAGCAAATTGGGAGGACTTTTAAGGTGTTCGACATTACCTCTTAAGAGAACTCCTTAAGAGTTAATAAGTTCAAAAAACGTTTTATGTAGAGTCAAAAATCGTATCATTTGCAGATGCAGTTAAGCTGAAAGGAGTTCCATGCTTCTTATTCGAAAAATTTTTGCTTTTTTAGCCAACTTTCAAGGATAAGTTCATCCGTCTTTCCATAATTCTGACGAACAAATTCCAACACCTCTGACTTAAGCTTTTCTTCTTCTACGTGTTGTAAGAAAGACTTTATAGATAGTAAATCTTTAAAAATTTGATCGTCAGATGCAAACAACGGTTCAAAACGAGCGAGCTCTTTTTTTTCTTTCGTAGTTTTATCAAAATAAATGAGTTCGCATTGCTTGACATGATGTGGATTGATAGCGACGCTATCATTGGTGAGAATAAATTTTTTGTCGAAAATCAACCAATTGTTTTCGTAGGATGAGACTCTTTTATATATAGACTGATCTTCATAATAATACCGAATGGCTATAATCCGATTAGAGTCAAGTTGAAAACTTTTAGAAGATAGCTTTACAATAAAAGTATCTCCTAAGAATAAAAACTTACCTTTTCCGAAATATGCTTGCAAGTCAGTTATTTCATGGTCAGAAGAGTGGCGAGTACTCAGTTGTCGATTAGTGACGGTGGGTACTAGAACATCATTTACAAACGCAATGAGTTCATTTTTGGAAGGTTCTTTTTTAAGAGTGTGCCCATCGATTATTTTTCTTCCCGCATGTTTGTCCAACACTACTGCGTATGAACTTGTGGAGAAAAAGCGAAGTTTGTCACTGCTTTTAAGAGTACTTCCTTTTTCTAAATCTTGTTGAGCGGTCAGATTACGTATTTTCCCCGATACTTGTAACACATAATAATCTTGTCCCAAGAGTTTTTTAAAGCTGACGCTGAATAGTACTAAAAAAAATATGATTTTCATAATAAAAAACATTTTCTAAACATTAAACAAAAATCGTGTTAATTTCATCGTAGTTTACGAAAAAAATTCTAATGAACTGGAATATTCTCAGTGGATATATTCTTACAGCAGCTCTTAGTGGGCTAAAATTTATTTTCGGACCTATTACAGGATATAGTATAGGACTTTCTTTGTTTGAAACTTCGCTTTGTACAGCTTTAGGTATGATAACAACGGTTTGGCTAATAAGCATAGCAGGCAGAAAAATACACAATTTTTTTATTCCTAAAAATCGCAAATTATTTACATCTCGCAACCGCATGATTATCCGAATATGGAGACGCTACGGAATTTGGGGAGTTGCTTTTTTTACTCCTCTCATTCTCACACCTATAGGCGGAACGATTATCGCTGTTTCTTTAGGAGAGCGATATACTAAAATATTGCCTTATATGTCTGTAAGTGCTTTTTTTTGGGCGTTTATTTTTAGTTATGCAGTGTATCAACTCGGAGGCAACTTGAATAAAATTTTAGAATTACTACCATTTTAGAAATGAAAAAACTTCTTCTAAAGAAAGGAAAAGAAAGAGCGCTTTACAATCGACATCCTTGGATTTTTTCAGGAGCTGTGAAAGACCTGCCTAACTCAGAAAACGGGGAAATTGTGCAAATATTCGATTATCAACAACAGCTATTAGGATATGGTTTTTTTTCTCCTAAGAATCAAATTGTTTGCAGAGTGTTTGAATTCACATCTTATCCCATAACGATTGATAAACAGTATTGGTTTCATAAAATTCAAAGAGCTTTTGGATTAAGAAAGCAACTCATCGATTTTCAAACTACTAACTGTTTTCGTTTATTACATGCGGAAGGAGATTTTTTCCCTGGTGTTATTGCCGATGTGTATAACCAAACGGTTGTTTTGCAGATTCTAATTCGAGGAACAGAGCTCATTCTTGAAAGCATTGTAGAAGCTCTCTTAAAGCTCGGATTTCAATATATCTACTTAAAAACTAAAGATGTATCTCACTCCATAGAAAAAATTCAAACTGACTCCGGTTGGATAGGAAATATAGGTACTACTATTATAGAAGTTAAAGAAAACAATATCGTATTTAAGGTAGATATTGCAGAAGGACAAAAAACGGGTTTTTTTCTCGACCAACGAGATGCTCGACGTTTAGTAAAAGAATACGCATTTGGAAAGACCGTTTTAAATGCTTTTAGCTATACAGGAGGATTTAGTGCATATGCGCTTTGTGGAGGAGCTGTTCTCGTGCATTCGGTAGATTCTTCTAAAGCAGCTATTCAACTAGCAAAAGAAAATATGTTATTAAATGGGTTTTCAGCACATGAGGCTTTTTGTGAAGATGTATTTGATTTTCTCAAACAAACTCATCATCAATACGATATGATTATTCTCGACCCTCCAGCATTCGCAAAAACCGCTAAAGCCGTATCAAATGCGGCACGAGGATATAAAGAGCTCAATTTAAAGGCGTTTCAAAAAATAAAGTCAGGGGGCATTGTAGCGACTTTCTCGTGTTCACAAAAAATTGATAAAGAGCTTTTTAGAAAAATTGTTTTCGCTGCAGCTGCAGATGCTCGACGAAATGTTAGAATCCTACATCAAACAACTCAGCCCCCAGACCATCCTATCAATATTTTTCACCCAGAGAATGAATATTTAAAGGGACTTTTTTTATATGTAGAATAAAACAATTTATTTGAATATCAAACAAAACTTCTGCTTTTTTCTCTTAGCTTTGTGAGACAAATGTAAGGTTAATATGGAAATTATTGAAAGTACTTGCGTACCATTGCCTATCGAAAATATTGACACAGACCAAATTATTCCAGCTCGCTTCTTGAAAGCCACTACGCGCGAAGGATTCGGCGAAAACTTGTTTAGAGACTGGCGTTTTCACAGCGATAATACTCCTAAAAAGGATTTTGTGCTCAACAATCCTATTTATAAAGGCAGGATTTTAGTAGCAGGAAAAAATTTCGGCTGTGGCTCTAGCCGCGAACATGCTGCATGGGCTTTAAAAGATTATGGATTTGATGTAGTAATTTCTAGTTTCTTTGCTGATATTTTTAAAAATAACGCTCTCAACAACAGTGTTTTACCTGTAGTAGTATCTCAATCTTTTTTAGACAAGCTTTTAACACTTGTTCAAGAAAACCCACAAACTGTTGTTAGAGTAGATTTACCTGCAGAGACAGTTTCTGTTTTAGGGACTGATCTCTTAGAAACCTTCGAAATTAACCCTTATAAAAAATTATGTCTTATCAAAGGGTACGACGATATAGATTATTTACTGAGCTTGAAACCAGAAATTGAAAAGTTCGAAGCATCTCGTTAGTTATGGACGCTTTTATCGAAATAACCAAAATTGTTTTACCTTCTCTTATAGTTTTGTATGGCATGTTTTTGGTAGTCAAATCCTTTTTAGAAAAATACTACGAAACTTCTCTTGCCAAAATTCGGTTAGAAACGCATGAACAAACGCTTTCTTTAAGGCTACAGGCATATGAAAGAATGGTAATCTTTTTAGAAAGAATTAAGCCTAATCATCTTATTACAAGATTAAGCGATACCGATTTGGATGCGATCGCTTTTCAAAGCTATCTCGTAATGAACATTCGAGAAGAATATAATCACAATCTTTCTCAGCAAGTTTATATGAGCAATGAAGCATGGAATTTGATTACAGTTGCTTATGAAGAGATAATTTCACTTATCAATCGTTCTGCAGAAGGACTATCTTCACAAAACAAGGCAATCGATTTAGCAAAAAATATTCTTGATAATTACGCATCAGCGCAGCACTATCCTATTGAAACCGCTATTCTGTATCTCAAAAATGAAGTTAGAGAATTATATCAATAAATCTTTCAAACAAAATTTATTATGTTACTTGAGCATTCTTGTATTCGAGTATGCTTTTCAAAAAGTTCACCTTGTTGATATGTTTTGCAGGGTGTTATGAAGTATTACATGCGTAAGCTTCTCAGTTTAGTCAATTTTATGCACATTTTGTATGTGAATCTTCTTTTACTGGCTCAGTCAGCGTACACTACTCGCATAGAGAGCATTTACGGAAACCAATGAAAAATGTTGAAGGTTTACTACTTGTTATTTCTTAAAAGTCATCAGTTCTTTAATGAAAATGGAGCAAACAAGATAAAGCCACAAAAATGTTTCCCAAAGTTTCCATTTCATATCCCTGATAAAAAAGGCAATAATCACGATTAAAGATTTGTAGTAAACTTTTTTACATTCTTTCAGGCATTTCAATTCCTAGCAACCTAAAAGAACGCTTGAGAACTTCTGCTACATAGTAAGAAAGAATTACCCTAAATTGTTTTTTTAGAGGATGAGATTCTCCTAAAATGGAAAATGTATTGTAAAAAGTATTGTAAGTTTTGGCTGTTTCGTAAGCGTGATTTGCTATTATAGAAGGAGCATATTCCTGTGCAGCTTCTTCTACTTTTTGCTTATAGCGAACTATTGCAGAAATAAGTTGCTGTTCTATGGGTTCTATGTCTGAAAAGTCTTGTAGTTCTGTAAAAGAAAGCGAAATATTTTCAGCTTTTGCCTTTCGCAAAATAGATGCAATTTTAGCGTATGTATACTGAATATAAACTCCCGTATTCCCTTGAAAATCAATAGATTCTTTAGGATTAAATAGCATTTTTTTGGATGGCTCCACTCTTAACAGATAATATTTGAGAGCTCCCATTGCCAAAACGTGATACAATTTTTGAAGTTCTTCTTCGGTAAATCCCTCTATTTTCCCGAGAGCTAAAGTTCGTTCGCGCGCCGTTTCTATCATTTCTTCGATTAAGTCATCGGCATCTACCACAGTACCTTCGCGGGATTTCATTTTGCCTTCGGGCAATTCTACCATTCCGTAAGATAAATGGTATAAGCCTTCAGCATATGGGCGACCTAATTTTTGAAGAATAAGCTTCAATACTTTGAAGTGGTACTCTTGTTCGTTCCCCACTACATAGATGAGTTTATTCATTGGAAAATCTTGATAGCGCATATCAGCAGTTCCCAAATCTTGGGTAATGTATACCGAAGTACCATCGCTTCGAAGCAAGAGTTTATGGTCAAGCCCTTCAGCAGTTAAATCTACCCAAACAGAACCATCTGATTTGCGGTAAAAGATACCTTTTTCTAATCCTTCTTGCACTAAGTCTTTGCCGAGTAGATACGTATCTGATTCGTAATAAATTTTATCAAAATGTACTCCTATCTTGCGGTATGTGGCTTCAAAACCTTCATACACCCAACTATTCATTTGTTTCCACAGCGCTACAATTTCAGGATCTCCTTCTTCCCACTTTCTCAACATTTCTTGTGCCTGAAGAATAGCAGGCGCTTCTTTTTCTGCAAGTTCTTCGGCTTGCTCCTCTGAAAGAGAAGGATTTTCTTGGCGATGTTTCGCAGCAATTTCTTTTACTTGTTCTTTGTACCATTTGTCGAACATTACATAATATTTTCCCACTAAATGGTCGCCTTTAAGAGTAGAGGAAGGTTTTTCTCCGTTGCCAAATTTTTGGTAGGCTAACATAGACTTGCAAATGTGGATTCCTCTATCGTTTACCAAATTCACCATCATGACTTCATAACCTACCTCTTTAAGAATTTGCGAAATTGACCAACCCAAAAAATTATTTCGCAGATGACCTAAATGCAAAGGTTTGTTAGTATTAGGCGATGAATATTCGACCATTACTTTTTCTGAGCGCTTTGCGAATTTAAAATCGATTCCTTCAGAAAAAATTTGAATCCAGCTTTTTGTTTGCAAGGTCAAGTTTAAAAAGCCTTTTATGACTTGATATTTCGACACGTAAGATGTGTGATTTATCAAATAATTTCCTATAAGTTCGCCAAGTTCTTCTGGTTTTTTGTGAGTCTGCTTAACATAAGGAAAGACAATAAAAGTAAGATTTCCTTCAAATTCTTTTCGAGTCGGTTGCAACTGAATGGCAGAAGCCTCTAAAGAGAGTCCAAAAAGCAATTGAAAAGCGTTTGAAATATCACTTGCAAGTTGTAGTTCTATGTTCATTTTACAACATTTTTCAAGTTTGAATAATAAAAATGCTACTTCCCGACCTACTCTTTAAAGAATAGTAGTAGGATGCAAATTTAGTCAAAAATTTCTAACGATTTTTTCGGGCTATTGCTCTTTTAGCTGCTTCTACAATATTAGTATGTTTCAGTCCGTATTTCGCTAGAAGTTCATCTGGCTTTCCACTTTCTCCGAAAGAGTCATTAACGGCTACAAACTCTTGAGGAGTAGGCAAGTTGCGCGATAAAAAGCCAGCAATAGTTTCGCCTAACCCTCCGTTAATTTGATGCTCTTCTGCGGTGACTATACATCCTGTTTTTTTTACAGAGCGAATCAAAAGTTCTGTATCCAGTGGTTTGACGGTATGCATATCAATAATGTCTGCTTCTATGCCTTGGTCTGCAAGAATCTCACCCGCTACGATAGCCTCCCATACAAGATGCCCATTTGCTACGATTGTAACAGCATCGCCTTCATTTAAAAGAATACCTTTTCCGATTTGAAAGTTCATATTTTCAGGATAAAAAATCGGTACAGGAGGGCGGCCAAAGCGTAAATATACAGGTCCTTCGTAATATGCTGCAGCAATAGTTGCAGCTTTGGTAGAATTGAAATCGGCTGTACAAATTACTGTCATGTGGGGAAGCATTTTCATCATACCTATGTCCTCTAACATTTGGTGAGTAGCCCCGTCTTCGCCTAAAGTCAAACCATGATGAGATGCTGCAATTTTTACATTTTTTTTAGAGTAAGCAATCGATTGGCGTATTTGGTCATAAACGCGACTTGTAGAAAAATTAGCGAATGTTCCCGTAAAAGGAATTTTTCCTCCGATGGTTAAACCTGCTGCAATGCCCATCATGTTAGCCTCTGCAATTCCGCATTGAATAAATCTATCGGGATATTTGGCAGCAAATTCAGTCATTTTCATAGAACCTGCCAAATCTGCAGTAAGAGCTACTACATTAGGATTTTTTTCACCTAATTCTAAGAGTCCTTTCCCAAAACCTGAGCGTGTATCGCTTTTGGCGGTGAATGTATATTTTTTCATATGGCTAAGATTAACAAACTTTCTTGCAAGAATACAGAATTTTTAATTCGCATCAGTTATTTTTCCTAAATCTTTCTGGCTAACTTTTTCGAGTACATGTAAGATTAGTTTTTCTATAGTTTTTTCAGGATTTTTTGAAAATTTTTTGTTAATTCGATTAGCTAAAATAGCATTCGTAGAGAGAACTTCGTGCCCTAAAGACTTTCCTAAAGTGTAATAAGCGGATGTTTCCATTTCTAAATTGGTAATCCTAAAACCTTGAGAGTGAAAAGATTGAAGTTTGTCTATCCAATTAGAAAATCTACTGCTTAGGCGTAAAGTTCTTCCTTGAGGAGCGTAAAAACCCGGACATGTAGCAGTAGTGCCCCATATTAAACCTTCTCCTACAGTTTTAAGTAGCAAATCAGAAGCACAACTGACAACAGGAACATAAGAAAGCCGAAGATGATTTTGCAAATTAAGAGAGATTTCCAAGTATGAATTTTCAATTTGATAGTAATGTGGGAGAATGTCTAGGGCTACACTGTAATGAGTAGCCAATAATGCATCTGGCTCTATTTCAGGACGAATACTTCCTGATGTTCCTATTCTTATGATATAAAGAACTGTTTTAGAAGATTTTATGGTGCGAGTTTGAAAATCTATGTTAAAAAGAGCATCTAGTTCGTTAAGAAAGATGTCCATATTGTCGGTTCCCATGCCCGTGGACATAACTGTAATTCGTTTTCCGTTATATTCACCTGTTTGGGTTACAAATTCTCTTTTGCAAGTAATAGGCTCTTTTTTGTCGAAAAAATGCGCGACCTGTTTTACTCGTTCTGGGTCACCTACTGTAAGAATAATATTAGAAATTTGTCCTGGACAAATTCCTAAGTGATAAATTGAACCATCAGGATTAATAATGAGCTCTGTTTCTGGAATGTAGAACATTATATACCTTCAGCGACAACTTCCTTTACTTGAGGAACTAATTTTTTGACTAAGTTTTCAATTCCTGCTTTCAGAGTAACCATCGAAGAGGGGCAGCCACTGCAAGAGCCTTGAAGTTCTACTCTTAATAATCCGCTACTTTCATCAAAAGAATGAAACCGAATGGCGCCTCCATCCATTTCTACAGCCGGTTTGATATATTCTTCAAGAATAGATTTTATTTTTTTCACAGCTTCTGAATCGTCGCTTTGAATATCAGACGCATCAGCAAAAGGATCTTTGGTAAAAATTTTATTTCCTTGTTCGATGTATTCTTTGATATGTTTTTTAAGAATCGGAGAAATTTCAAACCAATCAGCAGATTCCTTTTTTGTGATGGTAATAAAATTGCTCATAAAAAATATGCGTTCTACAAAATCAAAATTAAAAAGACTTTGAGCCAATGGAGAGAGCTCAGCAGAGTCTTTGTCAGGAAAATCTATGCTTTCACCTGCAGGCAATAACATGAAGTTGAGCATAAACTTCATGCTATTTGGATTAGGATTGGCTTCCGTATAAATAGTTACTAAGTTTGTGCGATAGAGTTGTTCGCGGTTGTATGTGTTTTCTGACATATTACAAAAATTTTTCTCAAATAACGCAATTTTACTTCGAAAAGAAAAGCCTTCTTTAAACTTGGTAGCTGTTAAATAACTTATTCTTATGAGGGTAAAGTTAAGCAAAACTGCATTACATCGATATTATCGGGGTAATCGAATAGAGTAGGGGATTGCGTCTGACCTATCGGAATGCTATTAGGAAACCAACCATTTTCCGATGCTATACATTGTATTTTGTGATTGAACTCAGCAAGTTGATTAAAAACTTCTTCTATTTTTTGGTACTTTTGATAATAAACAACAGAAATCGGAGAAACTAGTTCTGTAGTTTCTAATGCAATTAAAGAGCCATTATCCAAATGAGGAATTTGATTGACTAGGTAAATAGATTTATTGTAATCATAGTTATTAGCATATTTATAGTGTTGGTGGCATTCTTTTGACCATGGTGTTGCAATAGCCAAAAATTTCTCAATGCTAAAATGTTGGGGAACAAAAATTTTAGCGACATTCCTACAACCTAACCCATAATACAAAAGAATGTCTTTTGTAAGAAGTTCTAAGGTAGCGTCAGTTTCATCTCCATGCAAAACGGCTACTGACACTCTGTTTTTACGAATAATGTGCGGTTTATTTCGAAAATAATACTCAAAATACCGCGCAGAATTGTCGCTTCCTGTAGCAATAAATGCATCTGCCTCTTTTAGCATTTCAGCCCAAACGATTTGTCTTTCGAATTTAGGTTGTATAAAAATGAGTTCTTGTGCGATAGCTTTTAATAAGAAGTCGTCTATAGAAGAAAGCTTAGCCAGTATTTGATGCCCACTCATGAGTACGCATATAAAATCGTGAAACCCAACGGCGGGAATATTTCCTGCCATTATCACTCCCACTTTTTTAGAATCGCAGCGTTCAGGTATTTGGTAATATCTTACCCACATTTCGAGTTCTTTCTCTTGGAGCATGCAAGCGATTTTTTCGATAGCATAGCGCACATGAAACTCATCGAACCAAGCATTTTTAGCTTGCGATTTATAACACCATTCTTGAATTTGTTGTTCTGAAAGAGTAGCTAGTTTTTTTCCTAGTTTTTGAAAAGCTTCGAGCCTCTCTGAGACTGAAAGTGTAGAATTCATGATTTATAGGTACTAAGTTCTTCTATTTTACGTTTGAGCTCCTCAATTTGAGATTGTTGGCTTAAAATAGTAGCTTGTGCTTTTGTAATATCTTGGTTTTGTATTTCTAAAAGCAATTTTTTGTTTTCGATTTCTTGAGTGATATCGGCACAAATACAGGTTACTTTTTTAACTTTTCCGTTTGTGTCGAGAATGGGGAAATAATACACTCGAAGCCAAACAGAAGAACCATCTTTGCGGAGGCGACGTACATCGCGCATAAAATATTCTTCTTTAGTAGGATTTTGTATAATTTGCTCAAAGATATTTGCATTTTCACGCTCTTCTTTAGGAACGTAAAAAGAGTAATGGTTCCCAATAACTTCTCTTGAAGAGTAGCCAAATGTGTTGCAAAATTTTTCATTTACATAAGTAATGACTCCTGTAGTATCGAGTTCTATAAGAATAGTTGAAATATTGATAGCATTCACAAAAGCGTCGAGTTCGCGTTTTTGTCTGTTGAGTTCTTCTTGAGTAGCTTGGAGTTCTTCCATGTTTTGGCGCATTTCTTCTTCTTGAGCGCGCATCATTTCAGTGGTCATTTGAGCGGTTTCGAGAAGCTTGCGAGTTTTTTCATTGTTTTCTAAATTAATAATTGCTGAAGCAATACTTTCACATATTTTTTCAACAAATTCTAATTGGTAATTTTCGAATAATTTAAAAGAAGCTAACTCAATGATACCGTAAGCTGTGTCGCCTACCTTGAGCGGCACTACGAATAATGCTCTTGGTTTAGATTCTCCTAATCCTGAAGTAATATACAAATAGTGATCTGGAACATCAGTGATGTAAATAGATTTTTTTTCTTGAAACACTTCTCCTACGATGCCTTCTCCTTTTTCGACGGTGCGCTGTCTGTACTTGTGGCGGTCGTAGGCGTACCACGCTTTGAGCTCTAGTTTTTGTCCGAAGCTATCAGGCGGACTTACATAAATTAATCCTTGAGAAGCGCCTAAATATTTTACTAATTCTAAGATAACTTCGTTACAGAGTTTGTCTAAGTCGTTAGCATGTTCACTAAGTAAAGCAGCAAACTTGGCAATACCAGTATTCACCCAATTGCGTTTAGCGTCATCTTCAGCAATAGCTTTTAAACTATTCTTCATTTCAGCGAGAGCCTTTCCGAGAACTCCCTCTCCCTGAAAGGCGTTAAAGTCGCTCGAAAAGTCTTTTTTTCCGATAGCAATAGCAGCCTGTTTTACGATAGATAAGTTATGCACTAACACGTTAAGATTTTGAAGTATAGAGCTAAATTCATCATTTCCTGTAGGAATTTTTTCGGGGAGTTGTCCTATAGAGATCTCGTGTGTAGCGTATTTGATTTCTTTAATTCTCTGCAATGTTGTAATAATCGTATAAGAGCCTATGATGATACCAATTGCTACAACAAATAAAATTAGAATCATCATTTCATAAAACAAGTTGGTAAGGTCTTCTCGGTTTTGTTTTTCAATTTTTACTATTTCCTCCTCTTGCAGTTCGATAAGGTTTTCGAGCTGATTAATAATATCTTCTATTAGAATATCTATTCTACTGAGTTGTTCCATTCTTGTTTCTTTGCTTTCTCCTCCGAACAAATCATCGGACACAAGTTTATTGCTATGTTTTCTTTCGATAAGATCTTGTTCAGTTCGCAAAGAATTTGCTTTTACGCTAATATCGTATACCAAAGAAGTGGCTACGTTATTCTCCCACGACTTAGTATAAGTAAGCAATGAATCTAAAGCGCTTCGAAAGTCTTTTTGCCAAATTTGATTGCGTTTTTGCACAAAATATTTATCGCTTGTGAGCAAATAATTATCTAGCGCTGAGTTAGTTTTTGCTAATATTACTTCGATAGCACTGCAGTAGTATTTTGTAGGAATAATTCCAGCAATAATTTGTTCGTAGCGTTGATGCACTTTTTCATAGACATGGATAGGATACCAAGAAATGGAGAGCATTAAAAAAGCTACTATGAGAAGAGAAGCTGTAATTTTGCCTTGAACAGTTTTAAACTCAGGGCGAAAATAATACCACAAGCTCCGCTGATTATTATGTTTCATTTCGAATCAATCAAACTTTATCTCAATATTACAAACTAAATCTGCATTGCTATAACAATTTTGCCAGAAAAATACGAAAAAAAGGATCTTACTTAACATAAATTTGCTGTTTTAGTTCAATCTAATATTTTTGATGTCCGCAGTGAGCAAGAAATCATAGGGGGAGTGTATATGGACTTGCGACTCTTGGTTCGTCCCAACAATCTTTTCAAACATCAAGAGTTTCTGATAGAGTTGAAATATTTGAAAAAAAGAAGAAGAACATTTACTTTCAGAAACAATGCAGGAGGCAAAGAGTCAAGTATTAACGTACTTTCAAAAAGATGAAAGCCTGCAAGGGAAGTAAATGTTACATCTGTGGGCGTTGGTGGTGGTGAAAGATAAAGTTTTTGCAGAGGAAGTGTTGTTGTCATGAGTTTTTTTACCCAAGTTTTATCTTCGTAAAATCAATTAATTTTATCGGCAATACAAAATGCGCAATAAGTGATGATTTTATGCATGACGGCAATTGACAAGCTCATGGACGAAATGGACTATTAAAATCAAGAAGAAAAAAGTTCTGGAAATATCATTTACTTGACTTTACTAAACATAATATAAATTATGTAACAAATTATTTGTTGTGGTTAACTAAAATTTTAGAACTTTTTCCACCCGGCTGAAGGCTATCTAGTTCCACTTATGGTTGTGGTTAACTAAAATTTTAGAACTTTTTCCACCATTTTCGATATCCCCAATATAAGGCTACAAACAAAATTAGGAGAAGCCAAATGCGTACTAAAAAGAGCACTGCTTCTCCTATAATACGAAAGCTGTCTAAAAAAGCGTCTTTTAGTTTAGAAAAATAAGAAGGTTCGTATTCCTTGATAGATGGCTGTATATTGGGTAGAGTCTGACGTATTTGGGTTTGGCGCTGATAAACAGAAATATTAAGCGTTGCATAATTAATTTCATCTTCTAAACGCAAGTTGTCTATAATAGCTTGGTCGCGTTCTTCTTCGCGTTCGGGGCGCTTATCCGCTTTTTTTGACCTTTTAATAGTAAGCTGATTAGAAAGTTCTCTAAGAGTTACGTCTTCGGCGCGTATGGTTCTATAGTCTAAATAATCTGCTTTTGATACCAGTAGGCGCAGGGCAGAATCCAATACGTTTACTGGAATACGGGTTGTTATGTCGTTGTTTACAGTGTAGTATGTAATTTCAACAACTGAATCTTTGCTAATAGGAATAGTTTGAGTGTAATCTTGTGAGTTGCGCAATTGGGTATATATAACAAAGCCTCCCATTCTCATAACAATATTTTCTATTTCAAGAGAATATTGATAAACATCTTTTACTCTCATGCGAATTTCAGCGGTGCGAATGAATTTTCGATTTTGGGCATTAAGAAGATTTTGGGAGGTGATCTGAGAACTCAGATATTGTTCTGAAGAAGAGCTTTCGATGTGTGTTTCATCGTTTTTCTTTTCTTCCTCTATATTTTTTTGTGCTTGATTGGTGTAAGTTGTCGATGAGGACTCAGGAGAAGAAGAATTGCAACTGTGGAGCAATAATAATAACCCACTTATTATGTATACTCTCATGAGACAAAATTGTTGTAGTTTTTTTGTAAAGAAACACATAATCGCCAAATTTGCTGCCGAGCAATTTTTGTATGATAGACAAAATTATAGATTATTCCATTAAAAACAAGCTTGTAATTGCTTTATTTACTGCAGCAATAGTCATATGGGGAAGTTATTCTTTAGTCAAGCTTCCCATTGATGCCCTTCCCGATGTTACAAGCAATCAAGTAGATATTATCACCGTATGCCCCAATCTGGCGACTGTCGAAACAGAAACCTTTATTACGGCACCTATTGAAATGGCAATGACCAACATCAGAGGTATTCAAGAAATTCGCTCTACTTCAAGGTTTGGTCTATCGGTAGTAAAACTCATTTTTGACGATGAAACCGATGTTTATTGGGCAAGACAACAAATTTCAGAACGCTTAGAACTGATTAAAGATGAAATCCCAACAGAATTCGGAAAACCTTTTATGGGTCCTATTTCTACAGGTTTAGGAGAAGTATTTCAATATGTTATTCGAACAACTGACTGGGAAGACAAGTCGTTTTCCCTTATGGAAATAAGAACTTTACAAGACTGGGTAGTGCGAAAACAACTTCTTTCTGTTCCGGGAGTTGCTGAAGTTTCTGGTTTTGGAGGATATCGAAAGGAATATCAGTGTCAGATAGACTTAGAAAGACTGCGTTCTCTTGGAGTTACTATGCAAGAGTTATTTTATGCGTTAGATAATTCCAATAAGAATACAGGAGGAGCTTATATCGAAAAGGCGGGAAAAGCATTTGTCATTCGAGGAATTGGCTTGGCTACCTCCTTGGAAGATATTGAAAATATTGTTATCAAGCTCAACGGAAATACACCCATTTTAGTAAAAGATGTAGCTGACGTAAAATTTGGCAACAGCATCCGCTACGGTATGATGAACATGAATGGAAAAGGTGAAGTAGCAGGTGGTATCATTATGATGATGAAAGGAGCTAACGGCAACGAAGTCATTCGGAACATCAAAATAAAGATGCAAGAAATTCAGAAATCTCTTCCTGCAGGTTTGATTATTGAACCTTTTATTGACAGAGAAAAAATTGTAAATGCTGCTATTAAAACTGTGTTTACTAATCTAATTGAAGGGGCACTTATTGTAGTGGGAGTAATCTTAGTATTTTTAGGAAATTGGCGCGCAAGTCTGATTGCTGCTTCTTTGATTCCGCTCTCTATGTTGTTTGCTTTCATCTTGATGAATCAGTTTGGAGTGGTGGGAAATTTGATGAGTTTAGGCGCTATCGATTTTGGGTTATTGGTAGATAGCGCTATCATAGTAGTAGAATCTGTTATGATGGTATACGGAACGTATGTTAGCAGAATTCTAAAATCTAACGAACAAGGCTTCCCTACCCTTAAATTTAGCCAAGCTGAAAAAGACCGTTTAACAGCTGCTGCTTCTAAGCAAGTAAAACAATCTGTGGTGTTTGGAGGACTTATTATTTTGATTGTTTATTTTCCTCTTTTGACTCTTACGGGAATAGAGGGAAAAATGTTCGCTCCTATGGCTAAAACGATTAGCTTCGCAATTGGAGGAGCTCTATTGTTTTCAATTACTTATATTCCGATGATGTGCTCATTGCTCTTAAATCCACCTAAAAATCCGAATGATCATGGTATTTCTGAGCACATTATCCAAAGCATTTATACGAAAATTTTGAAGCCTGCTTTAATTTTTCTTCTTAGAAAGCAATATTTAGCAATTCTAATAGCGTGTGCTGTTCTCTTAACAGGATATTTAGGGTTCAGACAAATCGGCGGAGAGTTTTTGCCTAAGCTCATGGAGGGAGATTTTGTCGTGACAGTAACTCTCCCTGTAGGAACAGCCATGAGCCAAACGGAAGAGCTAAGCAGCAAACTTCAAGAAATGTTGCTCAAGAAATATCCTGATGAAATCGTACGCATCGTATCTAAAATTGGAACTTCTGAACTTCCACTCGATCCCGCTCCTATGGAGATGTTTGATATGGTTGTCGTGCTAACGGATAAAAGCACATGGACAAAAGCAAAAGATCAACACGAATTAGCCTCACTCTTTGAAAAAGACTTTCAAGCATTTCCAGGTGTTTCTTTCGCTATTATGCAACCTATTGAAAACCGCGTAAACGATTTGATGTCTGGCGCTAAGACAGATGTAGTTATTCAGCTATTTGGATATAATCTCGATTCATTAGCGAAAATCGGCAAAAGAATCGCAAATACAATACGAAATGTTCCGGGAGTTACTGATTTACAACAAATTAAGTTGTTTGGGTTGCCTATGATAGATATCAAGTATAATCACCGTCAGTTAGCTGTGTACGGTATAAGTGTCGAAAGTATTAACAAAGCAATCCAAATGGCGTATGCAGGAGTAGTAGCAGGTACAATCTATGAAAAAGAAAAAAGGTTCGACTTAACCATTCGACTCTCTGAAAAAGACCGGGCTAACATCAGCAATCTGAAAAATTTGTTAATTACAACAGCTGATGGACATACTGTTCCGCTCTCTGCTTTAGCAGATATTACAGAAAAAATAGGACCTGCTGAGATCAAACGTGTAGGGTTGAACCGTGTTCTTAACATTGAGTTTAATGTGCGCGGAAGAGATATGGAGTCTACTGTAGCTGAAATACGCCGAAAAATTGAAAAAGAAATCGTTTTACCCAAAGGTTTTCAAATAAAATATGGCGGTTCTTTCGAAAACTTAACGAGCGCTAAACAAAGATTAGCGATTGTAGTACCCGTAGCCTTATTAATTATTTTTTCTATTTTATACTCTACGTTTCGCAATTTTAAAGATAGTTTACTAATTTATACTATTGTTCCGATTTCAGCAGTAGGAGGCGTATTTGCTTTGATTGTTCGACAAATGAATTTTAGCATTTCTGCAGGCGTCGGATTTATTGCGTTATTCGGAATAGCTGTATTGAATGGGATTCTACTGGTGAGTTATTTTAACCAACTTCGCGATGAGTACGGCGTTTTTGACGTGCAAGAAAGAGTATTAGTAGGAATCCAAAATCGCTTGCGCCCTGTTTTGATGACTACCTTTGTTGCAGCATTAGGATTTTTGCCGATGGCACTGTCAAATTCTGCTGGTGCTGAAGTCCAAAAGCCATTAGCGTCAGTAGTCATTGGCGGATTGTTCACTGCTACAGTGCTCACTTGTATTATTTTACCTGTGTTATATTGTATGTTTAACGCACATGAAAAAATAGAAAGCATTAGTAATGAAGAAATTGCGTAGTAAGGCTATAGATTTAGTTTTGAGGGTGACATGCCTGATGGCTTCTTTTTATGCGTGCGCTCAAGTTCTCTCTTCAGAAAAAGAAGAACTTTTTACAGAAAACCAATCACACAATAAACTTACTGCTCGATATATTTCTTTATCAGAAGTTTTGTCAATCGTAGAGAAACAAAATCCGTCATTTTTACTTTCAGAAAAGCAAGTAGAAAGAGAAATTGCACTAAAAAGATCGCCTTATCTTCTTCCTAATACCGAAATTTTGTGGGAGGCTCCCACAGGTGATGTTTTGCGCCCTGGTGTGTTGCAAAATATTCCTTATCTTGGGGCTATTGCTTCTCAAGTGAATGCTCAAAAGCAGCGGATTTTATTAAGCGAAATAGAGAAAAAAATCGTTTTACAGCGTTTGAGATACAATGCTACTTTTATTTATAACGAAATTCAATATCTCCTTGAGCGCGTTCGAATCTTACAAGAGCAAGATACTTTCTATAGCAACATTGTAGAAATTACGCGCATTCGGCGAGAGTTAGGCGAAATTACAAAATTAGAGCAATTAAATGCTGAATCGCGTTACAAACAAGTACAAACGCAACTCGACGCCTCTCGCGCTGAGCTTCGAGGCGTACAAGCGCAGTTAGCTTATATTATTGGAATGCCTTATGAAAAAAATTTAATTCCTAATGAAAGAATTACCCACTTGCCTTTCCTTATAGATAAACCCATCTTTGACTCTACTGCTATTTTAAAAAATCCCTTGTTGTCTTTTAATCAGCAGCAGGAGCGTCTTAATGAATTTTTATTGCAATCTGAAAAAAGGAGTCGCCTGCCGGGCATCATTATAGGTTATCTGAATCAAGGTGCAGACAATACACCGTTAGAATACCGATTGCGGTTAGGTATTTCTTTTCCTTTAGCTCAGTGGTTGAACTCCTCGAGAATAAAAGCAGCTCAAAAAAATTTGGAAATCTCTCGATTGCAAACTTTAGCTTCTGCTTTGCAACTTAACAACGAATACAGCATGGCAGTTTCTCGTTATCGCCAGTATGGAGAAGCGCTCCAATATTACGAAGAAATAGGATTGGCGCAAGCCTCTGAAATTCTTCGGAACGCTAAGGAAAGTTATCGACTAGGAAATATTCCATATTACAACTACATCCAAAACTCCGAGTTAGCTTATCAAATTAGACTTAATTACTTAGAAACTCTTCGCAACTACAATCAGGCTGTTTTAATGATTCAGTATTTGCAAGGAGACCTCTAAATTAGTTCTTGATGCTCTCTTTGTTTAGAAAGATTGCATCTTCTTGAAAAGGCATTTGTGTAAGATTTATTTCTAATTCTTTAATTTTATAATGAATTGCACCTATAGGAGAGAGTATTTCTTTTAAAAACATGAGCATATCGTACATTAATTTGCGCTGCTGTGCAAGTTGATGGTTGTGCTGGGCTGTTTCAAGAGCTAACTTTTTATAGGAGTCTTGTAGTTTTTTTTGATGTTCATACTCGAGTTGCTTAATAAGATTGGCTTTTTCAGATAAAAGTTCTTGAGCTTTTTTTTGCGCTTGTTCTTGGATTTTTTCTGCTTTGATTTCAGCTTCTTGTACAATTAAAGAGGCTTTGCGTTGCGCGTCGTGTAGCAAGGATTGATTGCGCGTTTCTTGTAAACGCATATTTTCTACCAGAACAGTAGTTTTTTCACGAAATTCTCTTTCAAGTTCTTCTTTTTCTTGTTGTATCTTGTTTAGTTGGCTTTGCAAATATGCAATAGTATGAGCGCACATTTCTAATTTTTCTATAAGAAGCTTGGAATTTATCTGACCTAACCAATTTTTAGGAAGATGCTGAATAAAAGTACGGATTTCCTCTGTGGTAATGCTGTTGTTCATTTTTGGGAAGGATATTTGGTTTATATTTGCTTATGCAATATGTAAAAATCTTATGGATTATCCAAAACTCACAAGAAATAAAGTTCTACTTATAAGTTCCTCTTTTTAACGATTGCCCTAAAATCTCTAAAACTTTTATGGGATAGTTTTTTTTAATATTAGTTTTGCTTTGAAGTATCAGAAACATGATAACAGAAAATACCAAAATTGCTGTAATTGGAGCAGGCCCAGCAGGATTGACAGCAGCCTATCAACTTACTAAGCATACTCCTAACGTCGACTTGTATGAATTAAGTCCTTATGTGGGCGGTATGTGCCGTACTTTTGAGTTGTGGGGAAGTAAAGTAGACGTAGGTCCTCATCGTTTTTTTAGTTATGACCAGCGTGTAAACAAAATATGGTTGGAAGTAGCTCAGAACGATTACGACATGGTCAAACGGCTGACGCGTATTTATTACAACAACCGTTTTTTTGCTTATCCTCTTAAACCTTTTAACGCATTTGCCAATTTAGGACCTTTTGAAACTGTTAATTGTATTTTCAGTTATTTAAAAGAGAAAGTCTCTCCTACTCCTCTCAAAAATGATTTTGAAACATGGGTTATCCGCCGTTTTGGCAAGCGCTTATACGAAATTTTTTTCAAGACTTATTCAGAAAAGCTGTGGGGAATTCCTTGCCATGAATTAGATTCTGATTTTGCGGCGCAGCGCATTAAAAAACTGTCGCTCTCAGAAGCTATTAAAAATGCCTTTGCAAAATCCGGGAATCATAAAACATTGGTTGATGAATTTGCCTATCCGCTTCATGGAACAGGAATGATCTATGAAAGAATGGCTCAAGCCATTCGAACAAGGGGAGGAAAAATTTTTTTAAAAACACCTGTACAAAAAATTTTAACGCAAAATCGTCAAGTAAAAGGGCTCCAACTCGTAGACGGTACACAAAAAGAATACGATTATATCATTTCTTCGATGCCTCTTACCCAACTTACTCAAAGGCTTGACGAAGCGCCCGACGATATAAAAGCAAAAGCTTCTCAACTTACTTATCGAAACACAATTATTGTATATCTTAATATCGAATCGAATTGTCTTTTTCCAGATAATTGGTTGTATATTCACTCTGAAAAACTTAAAACTGGACGAATCACAAATTTCAACAACTGGCTTCCGTCGCTTATCGGAAATCCAGAGAGAACTATTTTAGCACTCGAATATTGGTGTTATGAAATAGATGAAATATGGAAAAGCCCTGATGAAGTTTTGATAAATATTGCTCAAGAAGATATTCGAAATACTGGCTTAATCAAAGGAGCTAATATTTTAGATGGATACGTACTTCGAATTCCAAAATGCTATCCTGTTTACAAAGCTGGCTATAAAGAAATTCTCAAACCAATAGAAAAATACTTAGCCACTATTCAGAACTTATATCCTATCGGACGCTACGGAGCTTTTAAATACAACAATCAAGACCATTCCATTTTGATGGGATTGTTAGCTGCTGAAAATATTATTCATGACGCTTGCCATAATTTATGGGAAATCAACACAGATTATGACACCTATCAAGAGAGTGTAATAATTACGAAAACAGGATTGCAAAAAAAGAGTTAATAAATAAAAGTTAATTTGAATTCTATGGAAAAAGTTTCTCAATCTACACAAGATAAGAAATTTCTCATTGGGATTGGAATTCTTTCGGTGCTTATCCCGATTGTAGTAGCATTTTTGTTGTTCATTCCTCAAACAGGAAAACTGGGGAATTTAGATGTTTCCTTTTTGCCACACTTAAACGGTATTTTAAACACAGCCACTACTGTTTGTTTAATCATTGGCTACTTTTTTATTCGCTCTAAAAATGAAAAAGCACATAAAGTTATGATGATGGTTGCTTTTGTGCTTTCGTCTGTTTTTTTGGTATCTTATGTTGTATACCATTATCAGGCTGCTCCCACCAAATTCGGAGGAGAAGGAATCATCCGACCTATTTATTATTTCTTACTGATCACACACATTACCTTAGCAGCGATAATTGTACCTTTAGTGCTTCTTGCATTTTATTATGCGCTCTCTCGTCAAATTCCAAAACACAAAAGTATTGTGAAATACACCTTCCCTATATGGCTGTATGTTGCTGTTAGCGGTGTTTTGGTTTATTTGCTTATCAGTCCTTACTATCAAGCTTAAAGTTAGTTTTGTTTGTAATAAGATTTTGCAATAAAATGGATGGGAGTTTCAATGATGTCGGCTAAGTTTCCCCCAAAACCTACGATCACTTCGCGAACAATATCAGAAAAAACACTAGCAGTCTTTCCTACAAAAAAAACAGGGTAGTTTTTCCACGCAGGTAAACGCAAAAGATACTTTTCTACAAAAAGCTGATACGATTGTTTAACAACTTGCTGAGTGTAGTTTGTAACATTTTCAGAAGCAAATACAGCAAAAGAAGCTAAATATTTGTTAGGAAATTTATGGCGATATACATTATCTAACATTCCTTCTTTGCTTTCAGGGTATTTCTTTTGAAAGAGTTGAGTTTCATTGGGAGGCATTATTCCTGCTAAATAATCGCTGAGAAGTTGCTTTCCGATATGTCCTGCACTGCCTTCATCGCCGAGCCATATTCCTAAAGAAGGAGCACGCTCTACGATTTTTCCTCGATGAACTACGCAGGCATTAGAACCTGTGCCTGAGATGCAAACGATTCCGTCTTTATCTGGACAAATTCCTAAAGCTGCGCCTTCAATATCCGATTTTACATCAATTTCTGCATTCGGAAAAGCAGCGATTAAAGCCGTTTTCATATCTTTTCGTTTAGACTCCGTGCTGCAACCTGCTCCGAAAAATATCACTCCTTCGATTTTTTTTTCAGAAATAGGGAGTTCTAGTTCGTCTTCAATGGTTAGATAGATAGATTCTGCAGAAAGATAATAAGGATTAAGACCTTTTGTGCGGAACTCGTATACTTTTGCTTCGTCGGGAATAAATAACTTCCAATCTGTTTTCGATGAACCACTATCAGCAATAAGAGTTATTTTTGACGTCATTTGGAGTTAGTTTTTAGTTTGTTTCCGCTTACCTTTAACGAAGAAAAACTTAAAAAGTAGACAAATGAGCTTAAAATTTAAAAAAATTTTAATAGGAGTTTGTGGAGGAATTGCTGCTTACAAATCTGCTCATCTGATTAGGCTGTTTAAAAAACAAGGTGCAGAAGTTCAAGTAATTATGACTCCTGAGTCCACTGCATTCATAAGTCCGCTTACTTTATCTACTCTTTCAGAAAAACCAGTACTCATTCATTTTCAAAAAAAAACAGAAGGAGAGTGGAACAACCACGTAGCTTTAGGATTATGGGCAGATGTCATGATTATTGCTCCAGCAACTGCTCATACGCTCGGCAAAATGGCAAATGGAATTGCCGATAATTTGCTAACAGCTGTGTATTTCTCAGCGCGTTGCCCTGTATTTTTTGCACCTGCCATGGATTTGGACATGCTGATACATCCCTCCGTAAAGCGAAATATCGAATATTTACAATCAATAGGAAATTATCTGATTGATGCAGAAGTCGGAGAATTAGCGAGTGGATTGTATGGCAAAGGAAGAATGGCAGAGCCAGAGCATATTATCCAAACAATAGAAAAATTTTTCTGTCCGTATCGCCCACTTGAAGGAAAAAAGGTAATGATTACTTTAGGTGCTACTCGCGAATACTTAGACCCTGTTCGATATATCACAAATGCTTCAAGCGGAAAAATGGGATTTGCTTTGGCTGAACACGCACACAATTTAGGAGCAGAAGTGTTTGCTATTGTCGGAAGTGTAAGTTCTCAGACTTCTAATTCGCAGATACATCAAATTCATGTAAAAACAGCACTCGAGATGTTTGAAAAAAGTCGAGAGCTTTTTTCATTGATGGACTACGCTATTTTTTGTGCAGCTGTGGCAGATTATCGACCTAAAACTGTACATTCTCAGAAAATGAAAAAATCTTCGGAAACTGTTACTTTAGAACTCATTAAAAACCCCGATATTGCTCAAGAGTTAAGCAAATTCAAAAAAGAACATCAAATTACAGTCGGTTTTGCTTTGGAAACAGAACAGGCACTCGAGAATGCACGCCTTAAAAGAATTCGTAAGCACCTAGATATTATCGTAATGAATTCTATTGAAAATCCGCAGTCTACCTTTGAGTACGATACTAATCAGGTGGTGGTAATTACGCCTACACAAGAAATTTCTTTACCTTTAAAGTCTAAAAAAGAAATTGCACAGGATATTTGGAAAATTATTTTATCATTTGAAAAAGAAAAGTCTTCTCAAAGACATGAATCTTTATAAGACTATTCAAGTAGGCATAACAGGTGGCATAGGCAGCGGGAAATCGGTAGTTTGTAAAGTTTTTCGAACTTTAGGAGCTCCCGTATACGATGCTGACTTTCATGCAAAACGCCTTATGAGCGAAAACTCATTTTTGATAGAAAACATTCAGCGTATTTTTGGAAATGAATCTTACACTATTTTCAACAATAAAAAACAACTCAACAGATTGTACATAGCTAAAGTTGCATTTGAAGATCCTTCTAAACTACAAAAATTGAATGCCATTGTCCACCCTGTAGTAAGAGAAGATTTTTTGCATTGGAAAGCAGAATACGATGGAAAGGTTCCGTACATCATTCGAGAAGCTGCACTCTTGTTAGAATCGGGATTTGCTCATGAGCTTGATTGTATCGTTGGAGTGTTTGCTCCCGAATCGATTAGAATGCAGCGCATCTTGCAACGCGACCCGCACCGTACTGAAGAAGACATCAAAAGAATTATGAATCAACAACTCCCTGAAGCTACTTTTCGTCAAAAAGTCCATACTTGTATTGAAAATGACGGCTTTACTCCTATTTTGGCACAATTACTCGACTTACATCATCAATGGATTCAACAGAGCCAACAGCCTACTTTTCTTTCTCTATAAAATCGATAGATGTATCTAATATTAAATTTACTAATTTCGCTAAAAATTCTTCTACGTACTGACAGAACAAAATTGGTTGCTGCGGCTCGTCCTGAAGTTGATAAGTAATGAATCCATCTCCGAGTTTTCGAAAAAAGTAAAATCCAGAAAAGGGAAGTTGTTCGTTTTGTGCTTTGTTATTTTTATAAACCAAGTATCTATAGAGCATCAACTGAATAATCTTTCCTTTTTCGTCGTCTTTAAGAAGTTCTTCCCGCGAAGTAGCTTCTAAGCTTTTTTTGTTGTAAGTACCTGTTTTATAATCGACAATTCGAATATTTCCGTTGTAGTGATCAATTCGGTCTGCAATACCTTTTAATTTCAATACAATCGAATCATTATGATTTGTTTTTAAAGAAATCTCATGATACAAAACCTTTTCTAATGATAGAATTACAATAGAATTTCCACTATCTATTTCTTTTTTTTGCTGTTCCAAAAATTTAAGTACAAGCTTTTGTGCCACTTGTTGAGCTAAGTAGTTTTTTCCTGTTTGAGAAGGAAGGTTGTTATAGTATTTTTTAAAAACTGTTTTTACAATTTGGTCGATATGCTGAGGCTTCTCAATTAATTCATTTAGATTTTGCACATTTATTTTGTTTTGAATAAAGTTTTGAAAGATAAATTCTAGAGCGCCATGGAGAAGAGTACCGAAAGTGCGGCTATCAATGTTTTCTTCTATTTCGTTGAGTTCATCAATTTTCATGATATAAGAAGTAAAAAACTCTCTCGGATTTCTCAGAAAAGTAATAAGTGCACTCGGAGCGATTCCTTCTGACAACCTTTGTTTAACTAATTGAACGATTTGAGGAGTTTTGCGAATTCCTGGTAAAGACAAGTTTTCAGGCAAAACAACAGCAGGTTGCACATACCGAAAAGTAATATTAGGTAAAGAGGCTAACTCTTTGCGAATCTGTAGTAAAAAGCGGCTCGGTTCTTTGAGTTGCGAGTTTACACTATCTTTTGCATCCACATAAAGAAGCATGATTTTTCGAGCTTGTTCGAACAAACGATAAAATAAATAGGCACAAGTAGTATCATTTTCTTGGTAAGTAGGTAAATGAAACATTCTGCGCAAATCGAAAGGAATAAGTGAATCGGCAATTTTTCCTTGCGGTAAAACTCCTTCGTTACAAGAAAGAATGATTACTTCTTCAAAGTCGAGTGTGCGAGTTTCCAATAGTCCTAATACTTGAATGGGACTAATAGGTTCGCCTGTAAAGGGCAAAGACACATTGCGGAGCATCTCCGACAAAAAGTATTCTAAAACGCTAACTGTTAAAGATTCTTTGTGGGAGCTTTTTCGGTAGAATTCTTCAAATCGATGAAGAAAAGTGTAAAGTTTTAATAAAAAACTGCGCTCAGCGTCATATTCAGGAGCGTCAAGATGCTGATAAATAATAAAAATACATTCTTTAATGTGCTGTAAAATGCTATTTGTATCGTTGCCACACCAAACAAAAACATGAAGAAGCAATACAAAAGGTGCTTGGTGAAATACCTCTTCAGGAACAAATACCAACCCATCGTTTCTGATATGAAGCAAAATTTTATTGAGTGCCTCAGGATTTTCAATATGGCGTACAAAAGGATGCAACAAAACAGAAACTACATCTTCATGATAATACCCTTTTGAAATTTGATATTTTTTTTGAAGCGCAAAAAAGAGCTTTATCCATTCGTATGTTTGCGAATACCGCATCTGAAAGCCCATTGTGATGTTAATAAGATGTCTTTGTTGTTCTTGTAGAAGCTGAGCTTGTGCTTCTATGAACGAGGCAGGAAGAGAATGTAAAAGAGTATGAAGTAAGTTGTACTCAGGAAGTACAATAGCAATCTGATTTGGCGTTTGCTGGAAGGTTGGATTTTTCCATTGGTTTTGTGTCTCTAGCAGCAGGTTTCCTACGATTTTAGATTGTAATACTGAGTAGTTAGCAGGAATCACTACAATTTCTTTTGGAGAGCTTCTAATCATATCTCTATGAAAAGAAGTATCAATCGCATAGCCGATTTCTTGGAGCCATTCGAAGGTTTTTCGCAAAGAATATCCTGCTTCTTGGTGCTTGTTATCTAAATAATACCTATCCGTATCGAAGTAAAAATCAACTTTGTTTTGTTGATGTAAAAACGCCCACGTTTGTTGTTCTGATTGCGAAAACTGGTGGAATCCTGCTACAGTTACAAACTCTATTTCTTCTTCCTTAATAATTTGAGAGATATTTTCTGCTACATGTCTAAAAATTAAACCTAGATAGGCTTTATTGCTTTGTAATAAGCTTTTTTTAAACTCAAAATATGTCTCATAAAAATATTCCCAAAATTTAAAATATTCGTTGAGATATTTATACCTGGTAAGATTTTTTTCTAAGTGTAGGTCTTCTGCCCATTTTTCGATTCGCTTCACGTCGCGCAAATATTCTAAGAGTTTTTGAGCTTTTTGAGGAGGCAGGTGTTTGTCTATCATTGAGAAATCGCGCAGCATCGCCATGCCAATAGGCACAAAATTTTCTAAATCATGAGATTTATTAAGGTCAAATTTTTTATAAGTATAATACAATTCAAAAATTAAAGTTAAATCGTCAGGTTTTTCTAAATGCGATATACTACTAAAAAAAGCCTCTTCAGTAAGAATAACAGGCGCTAAAATAGTTTTTTGAGATATTTTTGATAAATAGTACTTAAAGTACAAACATGCCCTTTGTGTAGGCAATATCACATATTCTGTGCCTTTTCTTTGTTCTTGGCTGCGATTGCGTTGTAAAAATTTTTCAGCTACTCTTTGTAAGAATGGAGCAGACATAGTTAGGCTCATCAGAATTTAAAGATTTTCAAACAAGAATTTGTAAATTTGCGTTGTTTTTCTAAAAACAAAGCTAATATGAATCGAAAAATTCAGTTTTTAATTCTAGGAGTTATTTTACTATTGCCTGCTTTTATTTTTATTTTTCTGCATGTTGCAGGAAGAAATGTATATCGCGTTCCAGAAGTAAATCCTTTTGATTCGTTGAACATTCTCAACCCTCAGAACATAAATTGCCCAGACTATCGAGTAAATGGAGTTCACCGCATACCGCCCTTTCGGTTACTAAATCAGGATAGCGTAGAAGTTTCTGAAGAAATTGTAAAGGGAAAAATTTATGTAGCCGCTTTTTTCTTTACGCGATGTGGAAACATTTGTTTGGATATGTCTCGCCAAATGTATCGTTTACAGGAAACTTTTAAGAATTATCCTGATGTGTTGCTTCTCTCCTACTCCGTAGATCCTGAATTTGACCGCCCTAAAGTTCTAAAAATGTACTCTGAAAAATACCAAGCTGATCCTAATAAATGGATATTTTTAACAGGAAATAAAGATAGTATCTATGAGTTAGCGCGCTGCGGGTATTATGTTGTAGCAAAGCCTTATGAAAATCGTCCTAATGACTTCATTCATAGCGATAAATTAGTATTGGTAGACAAACAAAAAAGAATTAGAGGGTATTACAGCGGAACACTTCGCGAAGATGTAGACCGCCTTATTACAGAAATTCAAGTTTTAATGCGAGAACAACAAAAACCCTTATAATTTTTTGAAAGACTCTTCCATTCTTTTAACTACAAATTCTTTTTCAATGTCTCTAACTATTCCTTCTTCGCAGTATAAGACGCGAGAAGGAAATTGTTTCAAAAAGTTATGGTAATGAGTAGCTATAATCACCGCTGCTCCTTGGCGATGAATCTTTTTGAACAATTCTAATATTTCAGCTGATACGACAGGGTCTAAATTGCCTGTAGGCTCATCAGCTAAAAGCAAACGAGGGCGATTGAGCAGGGCTCTAGCAATTACCACCCTTTGTTGTTCGCCTCCAGAAAGCTGGTGAGGCATATTTTTTATTTTATCAGAAAGTCCTACAGATTCAAGTACTTCTTCAATGCGTTGTCGAATCTGCCGAGAATCTTTCCAATCAGTCGCGCGCAATACGAATGCTAAGTTTTCAAAAACGTTTCTGTCGTAAAGAAGCTCGAAATCTTGAAAGATGATGCCTAGTTTTCTTCTTAAAAACGGAATTTGATGATGCTTGATGAGTGTCAAATCATAATCTGCTACTTCTACCCAGCCACTATGAATAGGCAAATCGGCATATAATACTTTTAGTAAGGACGATTTTCCGCTTCCTGTCTTGCCAATAAGATACAAAAATTCTCCGTCTGCTACATCGAAACTAACATCTTTAAGTACTTGTTTCTGGCGATGTTCTACATACAAATTTCGCACACTCACTACGAAACTCATGGCAATTCTAAACGTTGAAGTCTGCCGTAAGGCAATTCTTTGATAAGTTTTTCTAAATAAGATTCTTTTCCTTCCAAGCCATATTTTTCCATTTTTGCAAGGGGACGGTCTGCTCTAAAATATGCAACTAGTACAAAATTATCGTCTCGCAATTGAATATAATCAGGGATTTTGGCTTTACCTTTGACCTTGATGATATACATAAAAAACTTGTTTTTAAAATTCAAACTACAAATTTATTGGATGATTCGCAAAAAGTTTTGATACCTTTGAAAAATTTCATCATCAGTTGAACGGTTTGTTTTGCACTTATTATACGAAACTTGAGCAAAAATTTTAAGTGTTCAAAACCTTTAAAAACATGGCAAAAAAATTACATTATTGTATTGGGGTTTTATTAATGATGATATCTTGTAGGTCTGATATTATTTTTGAGAGCTATTATAATACTCTTGAAAACCAATGGATTTACGATTCAATTTATACCTTCCACTTCTCTGTTAAACAAAACGCCAAGTACGATATTTTCTATAACATAAGAAATACCGTAGAATATCCCTTTGCAAACCTATATGTACAATATAAATTCCTTTATAACGACGTTGTATTAGATTCAGGTTTACATGAACATTTTTTGATGGATCAAAAAACTGGTTTCCCCTTAGGAAGAAGCGTAGGCAGTTTTTACGATCACCTTATTCCTTTGTTTGTTTCTCGATATCTTTTAGAAGGGAATTATACCATCCAGCTACGCCAATACATGCGAGAAGATACTTTGCAAGGAATTACGGCAGTAGGGGCGACCATACGCTTGGCTGAGCGACCGTAACATGAGCATTGTCCCATTCAAAAAAATACAAATCAGCGTAGATGGTTTCATAATCACCCGTAATGATTCCTTTCAACTCATTTCCTACTGGTTGAATTCGAATCATTTCTTTAAAGTCTAATCTTTTGCGCGCGTATAATTTATAGAGCGCTTCTTTGGCTGTCCAGAATTTGCACAACAAATTTAGATTAGAGGTAGTAATCATTTTTTGCTCTGAGGGATGTAAAAATTTGTTAATTACTCTTTCAATTTTAGAGGAAGGGTACTCAATATCAATTCCTGTACTTTGAGTAAGATGTATCGAAGCTGCTGCCCACCCTTCTGTATGAGCAATTGAAACAGAGTAAGGCAAACCCACCAATTCTGGCTTATTAAATTGATTTTTGCGAACCCCTTGATATTTAATTCCGCAATAGCTGCAAAGCGCTTTAACCGTCAACCGCGAAGCGATTGTTTCAAGTTGTTTGATAGGATGATGAATAAATTGAAAAAAATCCCTATCTACTGAGGAGAGCTCTGTCAGTTGATGGATATCTTCTGACAAAATAGGACGCACCGCCCATATATGAACATCAGAAATAGGGAAAAAATTAACTAACAACTTTAAGAATTCATTTTAGTCATCATATCGCGTATGAGTTTGTACATTGCACCACAAACTCCAAATAATGCCAAAGATGCTGTAAAAAATGGTTTTTCAGTTTGAAAATATTTATCTAATTGAATACCTAACCACACAAAAACGAGCAGAATTCCCAACATTTGGAATGCCATCGTTGAATACACTAAAAATTTATTGAACTGTTGCTGGTTTTCTTTCCTTATCATGGCTTCCATTTAGATGAGCTTGTGAAGTAGCTTGAGCTCGATTCCCCATTTTGCAGTTGCCCATAAAGATAGCACCATCCTCCACTATTAAACGACTTGTTAAAATATCTCCGATTACTTTTGCAGAGGGCTTAAGGATAAGAAGTTCTGTTACTTCGATAATTCCTTGCACTTCTCCTTGAATTTCAGCATTTTGAGCAATGATATTTCCTTCTACAATAGAACCTTCTCCTAGTGCTACTTTTGCCTTGCATTTAATATTCCCTCGCAACTTACCATCTATACGCAAGTTTCCAGCTGACTCAATGTCTCCTATAATTGTAGTGCCTTTTCCGATGATATTACTTGAACTTTGCCCTAATTCTTGAGCTTGAACAGAATTTTTATTGAACAATCCCATATCTTTAATATTTTAATGAAACTTTTACACTGTAAACGCAAAATTCAACTAAATATTTGTATAAAATCAAAAAATTTTAAGTATAAAAACAAGAAAAAATTTATGCGATGTTTTCTTTTTTAAAAAGTGATAGATTGTAAGTTTAAAAATTCTCTCATTCCCGCGATCCCTAGTTCTTTGCCGTAACCCGATTGTTTAATTCCTCCGAACGGCAGTTCCCAATCTGAGCGCAACAAAGCATTAAAACTTATCTGTCCTACCTGAAAATCAGATGCCCTTGATAACCACTTATCAACATGTTCTGGATTTGTGAAAATAGTACATCCCAAGCCATATATGGTTTGATTGGCCAAGTCTATCATTTCTTCCATAGAACTTGCTTTTACTACTACTGCAAGTGGTCCGAACGTTTCTTCTTTGAAAGCAATGGTCTGCGTAATATTTTTTCCACTTAGCACGGCAGGGGTAAAAAAATTCTTCTCTGAATGAGGTCGCAATAATATTTCTACGTCTGAAACGCAAGAAGATGCTTCAAATTGATGTCGGATGTTCTGACACAAATCTGGTCGCGCCAAAGGTGCTAAAGTAGTAGTATTTTCTAAAGGGTTCCCTATCTTAACATCAGTTAAATGTTTGATAAACAGCTCTATAAAAATTTCAAATACATCCTGGTGAACAATAAATCGCTTAGCAGCAATACAGCTTTGACCTGCATTAATCAAGCGAGATTGTGCTCCTACCTTTGCTGCAAGTGCAATATCAGCAGAGGCATCTACTAAAAACCCGTCACTACCTCCTAGTTCTAATACTGTTTTTTTTAAGTATTTACCTGCCAATTGTGCAACAGCTTTTCCTGCACGGCTGCTCCCCGTGAGCGTCACGCCACTCACAATGGGTGAAGCTACAATTTGCTCAATTTGCTCAACATCTATTCGAAGGCTTTGAAAGGTTCCTTCAGGAAATTCTGCCTCTCTAAAAATGTTCTCTAAAAGGTTTGCACACTCAAAAGTATTAGGAGCTAACTTTAGAATGGTAACATTTCCTGCGCATAAAGTAGGAATTGCATATCGCATTGTTTGCCATACTGGAAAATTCCATGGCATAATCCCTAGTACACATCCTGTAGGTTGATAATAAATTTGCGCTTTAATCCTTGCACTATGAATATTTTCAGGTTGTAAAAACTTTTCTCCATGTTGAGCATAGTACTTGCATATCTGAATACTTTTTTCTACCTCTGCTTCTGCTTCTGAAATGAGTTTTCCCATTTCTAATGTGATGCATTCGGATAAAGCTTTTTTGCGTTGTTGGAGCACAGAAGCTAGCTTCTCAAGAAGATTAAATCGATTCTTATTAGTTTTCCAAGAGATGAAAGATTTCTCTGCTCTGTATAGTGCTAAAGAAATTTCTCGCGAAGTGTGGGCAGGATGTTCATATATTATTTCTTGTGTGTACGGATTGATACTAAAAAATTTATCAATAGGCATAATTTAAATGCTTTCAAAAGGACTCCGAAAGTATTATTGAGAATTTGAAAACACAAAAGTTGTTCTATACTTTTTTCAACTTCTTCAGAATATCACTTACATTACTTGTTTTTACATTGTGTTTGTGTGTGTATTAGTTACGACTTAACCTGAGATTTGGAGCGATCTGGATCATTTGAAAATTTTTCATTTAAGTTTTATATTTTGCCCAAGATGGAGAATCTTTTAAGGGTCTGCATAGAAAAGTTTTGCCGTAACGATACTTTCCATTTATGCGTCTTTTCTTCGTTGTAATAAATTATTCCATGCATCTATAAAATTCATGTTGATAATTATCTGGTTGGGACAATGATAGTGGTTCAAGTTACGAAGTAGGAACACATACAGCCGAAATTTGGTGTAATGTTATGGGAAAACAAACATTTACCATACCAAACATATCGAAGTTTATTTTTATCACACCCAATGAAGATGGAGCCTTTACAATAAAGCACCCCATTAAAAAAGGAAGGGCAATCGTTGAAATCGATACAGACGGTTGTTATGTATTGAGTGAAACTAACGTAGAAGAAAGCGACAAAGTAAAGATGTTTAATAAGTTTATTCCCGATTTGAAAAGGTTGATGCAACAATAAAAACAGGAAAACTTTAGCACAAAAATCCAAATTGAGTAATTTTAGCTCCAGTTTTTATATTTTGTCAAACTTTTTCTAAGGTCGCCATTTTTATTTTACTAGAATAACTTTCAGACGCATTGTTCACTTTACTATCGTAATAGAACCGATTTGCTCCGAGCGATCTAACAATACAAATCGATATTGGTAAACACCTAAAGGCAATTCTTCTCCATTTGTGCGGCGTCCATCCCACCGGTCTTGATAGCTGTATCCTGTTACAGTAGTAGAGTATACTAAAACTCCATATTTATCGAAAATCTGTAATTGCGCCCCTTCTTGCTGAACAGGGAATTCCCAATATTCTCCGTTCAAGGGAGCAAAAATAAACTCTCGATATTGTGATTTTAACGGTTCGTACAGTGGGTTTTCTGAGGAACTGATTTCTCTTAATGAAGTTAGTTCTTCTTGCGCAACTGTCGATTGGTTTTCTGTTTTAGGTATATCAGGTTTGACAAGTACAGGAGTACTCTGGCTTTCTGCTAAAGAAGTAATGCTCGGTTCTGAGATAGGCCGAGACTCTGTTGAAAGAGGTTCTGCAAATAGATCTTTGGAAAAGTTTTGTTGTGATATAGATGCAGAATTCTTGTTGTAGTTCTGAGAAGAAGATATTTCTCTCTTAGTTGTAAGGCTTTGTGGTGAAGTCATTTGTGTATCTGTAGCATTATAAAGGTATTCAGAAATAGCTTTTTCTTGGATTAAATCTTTAGATAATTTGTTTGGTTGAATGGATTGCCAATAGGCTATCGAGCCTATTATTCCAGTTCCTACAAAAATAAGTGCTCCGCCAAGCCATAATTTTTTTTGAGCTTGCTTCTGAATATAAAGTTCTTTTTGGTGCTCTAATTTTTTTTGTAGCTCTGCTACTCCTGCACAAAATAGAATTTCTTCGCAAATTTTATGAAGTTCTACGTTTTCTTGTAGTGAAGTATCTTTTAGAAGCTCTGTTTGAAAAGCTTCTAATTCTTCAGCCGAGAGCTCGTTGCGCAAGTAGCGTTCGATTTTTTCATATTGTTGAATATCTTCCTGATTCATGGGCGATGTTTAGCTTTTAGAAAATGTTTCGTATAGAACAGGATTCCTTTTAATAACTTCTAAGAGTTTTTGTTTGCATTTGTAGTTCTGAGTTTTTGCAGCGTTTTCTGTACTAAATCCCATTTTAGCACAAATTTCTTTCATAGAAAGTCGGTGAAAAGTCGAATAAATCAAAAGTTGCTGACATTTTTCACCGATTTGAGAAAGTGCCTGTTGTACCATTGATTGTTTTTCAGCAGATAATACGATGTCGAGCGCTGTTTGTTCGTAAGTAATTTCTGGTGTTTGATCTGAAACTAACATTTTTTGTAGTTTCTTTGCTTCATTGATCCACTTATTTTTACATATTTGAAACAAAAACCCACCTAACTCATATTCTTGCTTATATCTATTTTTTTTTATTTCAATGCAGAGCGATAAAAGAGCATCTTGAAAAATATCAAAAGCTTGTTCGCGCGTTCCGTTGTTTTTGCGAATATATTGCACTATTTTGGGTAAATGCTTGTTGTACAAATATTCTATCATTCCGGATGTTTCTTCGCCTTTCCGAATAGCATCGATAATTTCTACGTCGCTATATCTTCTGCGAATCATTTATTTTTAAGAGTGCTACAAATTTGTTTTTAAAAAGTAACTTCTTAAGGAGAAAGCCTTAAAAACTTTTTCATACGCCTCACTTGAAATTCTAAACTAATCTTAGGGTAATGTGTTTGAAATCCTTTCTGCAAAGATAGCAATATATGCCTGTTCGATTGTAAGTCTAGCAATGCTTTTCCGAGTTCAGAGGGATCATAAAAATACGCAATGTTTTGGAAATCTGAATATTTCTCGAATGACTTTTCAAGCAATAAAGGAATAGAAGCCCAATACGCCAAGTTATATGCTCCTGAGATGTTTGAATACAAGTAATCTCGAAAAATGTCAGATTGACTCGGATGAATGAGTGTTGCAATCGCATGACAAGTTAATAAAACATTCAAAAGTTCGGCATCTGGTATAAATTTGTCGTAAAAGACAAAGAAAGATTCAAGTCCCGCTGAAGCGATTTTTTCTCGAACTTGCAGTGCAAAAGGAGTTCGAGCATTTCCCAAGCATACAAATTCTATTTTGTTGTTCAAGCAATTTTTTTGGTCTGAAAGCACTCGAAGAAGAGTTTCAAAATCTTTTTTATCTGGGCTAATCTCTCCGATCAAAGCAATTCTCAATTTATCAGTGAAATTTTGCTTGGAAAGAGGTTTCAACTTTCGAAAAACGGCATACAGAACATCAACTTTTGATGTGTCTGTTATTGAACCGTTTTCAAAAAACATGCGGCTAAGAATCCAGTACTTTTCTGTGCCCCAAGAGATGATCTTTTGAGTAGTTCCTTTGCGAAGTTTATCTACGTAGTGGCAAACTCCCAAAATTCTTAGGCTAGGAATCCATTTTGCGAGCAAAACGAAGTTGCGCATGCGAATTCCGTGAGCTGTATTGCAAACTACAAACTGAAATTTATGTTTAAAGATTTGATACAATAGCTCTATGAGGTACCAATACGTTTTATCTGAAAAGAAAGAACATCGTTCCAAACAAAGCTCAGAAACCTTATCTTTGAGTCTTTGATTAAGAAAAAAATGAACTTCATATCCTAATGCTTCCCAAAGGCACTGGTGCGAATACAGGAGTTCATAATGAGAGCCATAAAATTCGACGATTACGACTTTTTGAGAATTCATACAAATTAAAAAGTACTTTCATTTTTACAAGCTTAACAAGAAGCTCTTCTTAATCGATCGTTTATAGCTGAACCGAGTCCTTTTTCAGGTAAAAATTCTGCTAAAATAATATCGATGTTTTGAGCATCTAAGTAACGAAGTCCACTAAAAAAGCGCTGAGTGGCTTCTTGTAAGTCAGCTTTTGAGGAAAGTATAAACTGATACTCTTCAGGCACCTTTTCAATTTTCTGGCAAAAACTCATAATCCCTACCTTATAAGTGCTATAGTGTTGCAAAAGTTCTGTAAGATTTCCCACTTTCAGAGGTTTTCTAGGTGCATAGTGTTGCAAAAGCATTCCAGGCGCCTTCGGGTTAGAAGAGGAATAAGAGCGGACAACTACGTGTTCTTTGAGCACATCTTGAATTTGTTCGAGAGAAATACCTCCTTTCCGAAAGACAGTAACTTTATGATTTTCAATGCCTACTATGGTAGATTCTATTCCTATGTTGCAGGTTCCTCCATCAAGAATATAAGGAATTTTTCCTTTTAGGTTATCATAAACATGCTGTGCAGTTGTAGGGCTAATGTATCCAAAAGGATTCGCACTTGGAGCTGCTAACGGGAAATCCAATTTTTGCAACACTTCTTGGGCTAATGGGTGCGATGGAATTCTCACAGCCACTGTATCGAGTCCGTTAGTTACCAAGTCAGGAACAATAGAAAGACGAGGAAGTACAAGAGTAAGCGCGCCAGGCATGAATTTTTCTGCTAACTTTTGTAAAGGAGAGGGTATTTCTTTTACAAAGCTGTATATTTTATCGATAGAACTTGTATGCAAAATCAGAGGGTCAAAAAAAGGACGATTTTTCACTACAAAGATTTTGGCTACTACTTCAGGTACAAAACCATTTCCTGCTAACCCATAAACAGTTTCTGTAGGTAGCGCTATAAGCTCGCCCTTTCTTAAGAGTCGAACTGCCTCTCCTACGCTTTTACCAATTTGAGTGTTCATATTTTTAAAAACCAATAGGTTTAGACGAAGCCAACATTTCGTGTTGCTCATTAAATTCTTCAACATCTTCCAAGGTAAGAGTAGAAAGCATCTGAGCATCGTATTCTTGAGCAGAAATTTTAGAGAGTCGAATGTGTTGGTTGCGAATAGCCTTTTCGACAATTTTACGAACAGAGCGCGCGTTCCCAAAAAACTTATTTCGTTGCTGATAAAGCTTGTTAATAAACTTTTGAAGATGTTGAGCGGCTTGGGGGTCGGGAGTAAGGTTTTCTTTGCTCAGCATGCGCAATGCTACTTGATAAAGCTCTTCAGCATCGAGATCTTCAAAATAAAACTCACGATCGAAACGCGATCTCAAGCCTGGATTTGCATCCAAAAATTTTTTCATTTCTTCTGGATAACCTGCTACAATCACCACAAACTCGAAGCGATAGTCTTCCATCGCTTTGAGCAAAATTTCAATGGCTTCAATTCCGAAATCGTGATGTGCATCCGTAGGAGCAAGCGCATAAGCTTCATCGATAAACAAAACGCCACCTTTGGCACGTTCGATGATTTCCTTAGTTTTAAGAGCGGTTTGTCCTACATAACCCGCTACAAGGTGTTGCCGGTCGCATTCTACTAAATGACCGCGTTCTAAAATGCCTAATGCTTTGTAAATGTTCGCAATAATGCGCGCTACAGTAGTTTTGCCAGTGCCTGGGTTTCCTTTAAACACCGTATGCAGAGAGAATTTTCCTAAGACTTCTTTATGAGTAAGTTTGTAGAACCTAACGAGTTGAACGAGTTCTTTGATTTCTTTTTTCACTTTTGTTAAACCCGTCAGCGAGTCAAGTTCTGATAAAGCTTCTTGTAATGCTGCTTCGTCAATAGGAATATTAGGAAGAGCACATTTTTTCTTTTCTAGGATAGGCATTACATCTTCACGGGTAATTGTATGAACTATTTCTAATGTTCGATCTTGTTCAGGAACACTGCGCATCACCCTCAATCCAAGATTTTTTTTGGCTTCTTCCACTAAATTCTGTACAAATCGCGCATTTCCGAAAGACTTATCTCTATTGCGATATTCTTCAATGATATGCCTATGCAAAAGCTGCTTGGCTTCCTCAGTAAACTTGACTTTCTTTTGCTCTGCAAGTTTCTCAAGAATTTCTAAAAGTTCTTGAGGGAGATAGTCAGGAAATTCAAGAGTTAGTCCGAAGCGAGAGCGCAATCCTGGGTTAGAGTTAAGAAAAACATTCATTTCTTTAGGGTAGCCCGCTGCAAAAATTGCAATATCACCTTCCCCATCAGACATTTCTTTGACGAGCACTTCAATTGCTTCATTGCCGTAATCTCTTTCGTCGTCAGAAGAACGCATTAAGGAATAAGCTTCGTCAATAAAAAGGACTCCTCCGCGAGCGTTTTCAATCATTTCTTTCACTTTTGGAGCGGTTTGTCCGATATATTGTCCAATCAGCTCATTCCGCCCTACTTCGTGTACAGTTCCATTAGAGAGCAATCCTAATTTATGATAAATTTTGCCGATAAGTTTAGCAATCGTAGTTTTGCCCGTACCAGGATTCCCCAAAAAGACCGAATGCAAATTAAACTTTTTATCTTCTTGGAACCCCATTGATTCGCGCAGTTTTAAAAATTCAATGTATTCCACATAGTCATGAATGCGTTTTTTAATTTCATGGAGCCCTACCAAACTGTCCAACTCTTTTAACAAAACTTCTAATGATTCTTCTACAGGCGCGTGTTTTTCTTCTCGTTTAGCACTTTTTCTTTCAAGGGTTCCGCTAAACATCGTATCAAAGCTATCGAAAGGCTCTGAAAAATCTTCTAATATAGTATCAGTAAATTCTACTTCTCCTGGAATATCTTTCCAGCCTGCTCGAAAATAGAGCACTGCTATTAGAATATCCATGAAAATAATTTCTAATCTATAGATATCTTTTGGCCAAGGAATTTCGTTGGCATACAATGTGGTGTGTATGAGAGTGTCTTTGTATTTAAGAGGAGGATTTAAAACGACAAGTTCATTTTGAGAGATTTTTAAAAAGCCGTTGCTATCATAACAATTTAAAATGAATTCTAATGTGAGAGGAGATGTATTAAAGTGGCCCTCTACAGCAATTTCAATACCTATTGCAGGCGTGTTAGCATCGAATTCTTTTAAATACAATCGTCCATTTGAGGAAGGCAGATTTGAATCCCGATACAAAGAAATTTTTTTGAGCATAAAATAGGGATTGTCGTCCTCGCTGGTAATGCCGACATTATGAATGTATAAAGTATCTTTTCCTGCAAATTCTCCGTTTATCCACACTTCACAGAGGTATTCTCCTGCAGACCAAAAATGGCTTCCTCGATAGTTTCTAACATTTACATAAAAACGAGCTATAGCATCGCTAGGGTATACTTCAGACTGTATAGCGTTTTCTGCATATGGCTTGTCGTAATTATCACTTTTAAAAAACTTAACAGCTACATAAGCAGTCCACGTTTCTATATCAAATTTTTTGTTAAACAAACTAACCTCCACGAACAGTGTGCCCAGTTCATTTACATCAAATACTTTTCTATACTTTCTTTTCCCATCTACAAGCGTGCTGGGCGATGTAAAAAATTTTAATTCTTTAAATTTATACAATTTATTTTTTTTCCCGAATATCATCTTAAATAAAAGTCACGATTAATAATAAACTGTTTTTATGTTTCAAAAGTTGCAATTTTACTTGAGCTTGTTCAGAAATATTTTAAGAACCTTTGTATGGTTTTATTCGGCATGTGTAAGCGCAAAAGAACTGCTCATCGATAAAAATTTCAGTAGCGAATTTCTAAATTCTTGCATATATTATTGGAAAGATACTAGTCTAAAAAGAATTGATGAAATCATTTTGATTAGTTCAGCTTTTAGTCCTCTGAAGAATGCACAAGTGAACTTTGGATATTCAAAATATTATCATTACTTTACTTTTGCAATTCATAACACTACTTCAGAAACGCAATATTTGGTTTTAGATATTCAACAACATTTTATTGAACAATTAAAGCTCTACCAACAAACCGACTCTCTTGTTTCTTTTGTAGTTGAATACAGCATATTTACGGAGTTTCATAAACGAGATAAACAGTTCTTAGAGGTTTCTAGTTGTGCTGTTCCTTTGAAAATAGAACCGTATCAAAAAAAACGTTACTGGATTACAGCTAGCAATCGAATTGCTTCGCTTAGATTGCCTATCTACTTAAAATCATATGAAGTATTCTTGAAGGACAGAACTGCAAAAGATTTTGTGTGGGGAGGACTGATAGGCTTTTTGTTAGTTATTTTCATAGGAGGGGTGCTTACTTACATAAGTACTTTTAATAAAATAACTCTGTTTTTTTGCTTATATATTCTTTCGCTTTTATTCTTTGTTCTGAGTGCGGCAGGCTACGGCTTTACAATGATATGGAGTCATTATCCACAATTTGAATTTCATTCACGCGCTATTGCTCTTATTTTGATTCATGTTTTTATGACTCTTTTTTTCTGTCACTTTTTTGAAATCAAAAAACATTACGCTTTGGCTTATACCTTTTTGCAAGGCTTAATTTTTCTTTATTTTTTGTTGTTATCCACAGTATTTTTTAATTTTCTAGACTCTTATAAACAGTCGTTAGTCATTTTTTCTAACGTGTTGCATGTGATTGTCAATTTTATTATCATTTTTGTTGCCATTTTATTATGGAGAAAAAAAAATCTGAATGCGAAGTTTTATCTAGTATCTATTTTTCCATTGCTTATTGTAGCGATATTAGTTTTATTGCGAAATTTTAAAGTCGTTGCTGATGTTCCACTTTTATATTTTCTTCAACCATATGCAATTGCTTTTCATACTATTATGGTTGCTTATGGCGTATCTTATCGCTTCAAGCAAATTCAAGATGAAAAATCAAAACTTTTGTTAGCCATCCATCAACAGCAGAAAAAAACAGTAGATGCCATTCTTGAAGCGCAAGAAAAAGAGCGCGTCCGAATCGGAACAGAACTTCACGACGGTTTGGGGCATCTTCTTGCAATAATTAAACTTCGTCTTTCTGAAATTTCTTCATTTGATACTTTTTTATCTCAATTTCAGATTATTAATTCTTTATTTGATAAAGTTATTCAAGAGGTTCGTTTGATTTCTCATAACTTAGCGCCTAGTATCTTGCTTCAGGTGGGTCTCAGAGCTGCAATTATTGAATTTATATCAGAAATTCAAAAAAATTATTCCTCCCCTACGATTTACTATTATGTTTCTCTTCAAGAAGAATCTATCAGCCGTGAACTGAAAGTCGGAATTTTTCGCATTTTACAAGAAGTAGTTACTAATGCTTTAAAGCATGCCCATGCTCAATACATTAGTATTCAGCTTACGAACGAGAACAACTCTATTTTTCTTTTGATAGAGGACGACGGCATTGGCTTCAACTTCCATCAGGTAGCAGATTCTGCACATGGCTTATGGTACATCAAACAAAGAGCAGAATCTTTAGGCGCAAAAGTTTTCGAAATTGATACAAAACCCAAAAAAGGTACTGTCATTTTTGTGGAATTTTAAATCTTTTTGAATCTTGTAATCAAAAAATTAAATTATTTCAAGTCATGAAAATTTTATTAATAGACGACCACCGCCTTTTTCTTGACGGAATTGTTGAAATTTTCGCCAAGAATGAAAAACTAAAAACTTCTCAAATTTTTAAAAGCTATAGTTATCATCAAGTTATTCAAATGCTAGAAACTCAAAGAGTTGATCTGGTGATTTGCGATATAAATTTGCCTGATAATTCTGGTTTAAATGCTATTCCCGTCATAAAGTCACTTTGTCCGAAAGCAAAGATTTTAATGCTTTCCATTTATAACCAACCCGAAATTATTCAGCGCGCTATTCGATTAGGCGCTAACGGATTTATCAACAAAGACATAGAACAAAAAGAATTGTTAGAATCTATTCAAATCGTCATGCAAGGAGGTCTGTATTTGAGTGAAAAAACTCTTAAAGCTTTAGAAAAAGAAACTCCACATCAAGAAGAAGAACTTACTAAACGCGAAATTGAAATATTAGGATGTATTATTAAAGAGATGTCAAACGCTGAAATAGCAGAAAAACTTTTTATTAGCCCGCGAACTGTAGAAACTCACCGCAAAAATATTCTTCGAAAGACTAACAATCATACTGTTATAGGATTAATAAAATACGCCTATAGAAAAGGAATTTCCCTTGAATAACTCAATCCATTTTGCTAAATTAGAGGTTTAATTTAGCAAACTATGAATCTTCCTAAGCAGACACGCGATATTTTTGAAATTTTAAGCAAAGGTCAATTTATATGTTCTATGGGCAAATATGCTCATTTGTACGACCTTCTCAAGAATCCAGATAATTTCGATTTGCTTTACGATTATTTTCAAGCTATTGGATTTTGTTTAGAAAGTGGAAATGGGTACTTTTATTTTAGCAAAATACAAGAAAGCACTAGTGATATATCCGAAAAACTCCTACAATTTGAACGATATATAGATATCTTAGACTTGTTTGCTAGCTTAGATTCTAAAATTAAAGTAGGCGATACTTTCACTCCCGCCAAAATAGCAGAAGAATGTGCAGACAACCCTGTTTTGCGCCTAAAACTCAAGAATATCAGCACTAGCAAAAGAGACGATAATATTATCAACATCATACGAAGTATCGTAGAAAAGCTCGAAAAAGAAACTTTTATTGAAAAAATCGATGAAGAAGAGGAACGCTATAAAGTATTAGATTCTTTTCAATACTTAGAGCAATTGGTCATGCAGATTTGTATCAACGAATCATCTGAATAAATATCATTTTAGGCATGTATATCCAGGCAGATACTACCCTTTTGCTATGGCAAGAGAGGCCAGCTTTTGCAAAAGGAAATAGCGAAACAGATATTCCTAAGATGCAAATATTTTTATCTCCTCCAGAAATTAATTCAAAGACAGGAGTTATTATTTGTCCAGGTGGCGCTTACGGACGCCTTTCTACTGAAAAAGAAGGGCGAGAGGTTGCTCTATGGTTAAATACTCTAGGCATCTCAGCTTTTGTACTTCATTATCGCTTAGGAACAAACGGATATCAGCATCCAGTTCCTTTAATAGATTTACAGCGCGCAATGGTAGTAGTTAAACAAAATGCAATACGTTGGAACTTAGACACTGCAAAAATCGGCGTTTTAGGATTCTCGGCAGGAGGGCACCTGACTTCTACCCTTGGAACTCATTTTGACAAACTCTACTACACCCCTACTGAAGAAAAAGAGCTTTCGATTTCTGTTCGCCCTGATTTTATGATGCTCGTCTATCCTGTAATTACAATGCAAGATAGTTTTACGCATAACACTTCCCGAAAAAATCTGTTAGGAGATATTCCTTCTCAAGAACTTAAAAATTTGTTGTCTAACGAACTGCAAGTAACTTCTCAAACTCCTCCTACTTTTATCACTCATACTTATGATGATGCATCGGTGCCTGTTGAGAATAGTTTGTTGTTTTTTGAAGCGCTTCGAAAGGCGAAAGTTCCTGCCGAACTGCATATTTACGCTTCTGGTGGACATGGATATGGCTTAAGAAGACAACTTGGCGTTCATGCCGAATGGTACAAGCATGCTGAGAATTGGTTGAGATCTTCTGGTTTTATCAAATAAATTAAAGCTAAGGTAGTTTTCTGAGCCGAACTCCATTCAGAATAGGATTTCCCTTCTTAGGTACAAATTTTATTTCTATTCCTTTATCGTTTTCGACAAAAATATGAAACTTAAAGGCTACTGCCCTATGTTCTCCATATTGTTTGGCAATATTAAGATTTTCTAAATAAAGTTTTTCATTAATCCATACATCAAACTCGCGTTGAATAAGTTCAGGGGCTTTTGCTGCATCAGCTTCTAAGTTATTAAGAATGATTTTTTTTTCTTTTTCGCTTAAAAGCTCCGCAAAGTGAAGTTCTAACTCATAACTTCCGTTAGCTACGTCAAAACGAAATCCTTGCAAACTATCGCGTTGCGTTTGATAAAGCGGTTCTCTGTCGGTTCCAAAAATTTCTTTCTCAGTTCCTACGCGAGAGCCATTCCACGTCATAAATCGGTTTCCTCCTATGTAACCCCAACTTCCCTTTGTATAAGGTTTTTCTGCAATCCATACTAAATTTTTTTGTTGTTCTACAAAATCGAAATGGCTTCCTACATTTACATTAATTTCTTCAAATGTTTCATCAGCAAGATTTTCAGGAATAAACTTCATTGTTACCCATACTAAATCTTTGACGATTTTACCATTTTTTCCAATAGCTTTACATGAAAGCTCATTTCTTCCATTTACCATTGCAACATCAAACACGCATTTTTTAAGTGAATCAGGTTGTTTTTTGCCAAGAGAAACTCCATTGAGCATTAGTTCTACATCGCTACAATTAGAATAAACGGTAATAGGTTGTAAAACTACGCTTTCATTTTTAGGCACTATTGCGGTGCGAAGCCTCCAGTCAGAGGTAGCAATCTTAAGAACAGGTTCCTCTGAAAGCATCGCCTTGTAGAAGTAAAAAATATCTTTTTTCTCTCTATTATACTTGAGAATCCCCTTGTTGTTGATATGTGGATTTGTATCTTTTCTTCCCTCCGAATTAAAATCTACGAAATTCCATATGGCAGCGCCTGTAACTTGAGGTGTTTGCAAAATTGCTTTTAAATATTTTTGGTGAAACAACTCAAACCATTCCACAGAAAAATCAAAACGAGAAGGATTGTGCGCATGAATGCGCTCATCACAACCAGCGCCATATTCGCTAATAATGATAGGAGTTTGGGGAAACTCCGTAGTAGCGCGCTTTATAAATTCTTCAAATTTTTCAAATCCTTCTACATACCATCCAAAGTATAAATTCCATCCACAAATTTGGGTAACATCAATCAGATTCAAACTTTTATAAGCTTCATAATCACTATGGTGAGCAATTACTGTATAGCGATAAGGATCTTCTGCGCGTGCCACCGAATCCAGATAGCGCGCCAAACTAGCAATGCGAGATTTGTTAGCTTCGAATACTTCTTTTTGGTGGAAACGAGCTAGTAAAATTTCATTCATAAAACCCCACATCACAATAGAAGGGTGATTATAATGTTGGCGAATCATTTCTACCACTTGCGTGTAAGAAGTTTGCTTGAATCTTTCTGTATAACTTATCTCATTCACAATCGGAATTTCTTCCCAAGCAATAATCCCTAAGCGATCGCAACTTTCTAAAATAACAGGGTCTTGAGGATAATGAGCAATTCTAATAAAATTAGCACCCATTTCCTTCAATAACTTCATATCTTGAAGATGAAGCTCATCAGGCAACGCATTTCCCAAACTTGGGTAATCCTGATGTCGATTAGCTCCAAGTAGTTTTAAAGGCTTGTCGTTTAAAAAGAATCCTTTTTGTGCATCGAGTCTGAACCACCGAAAAGCGGTTGTAATATTTAAAAAATCGTGTCGAGTTTCTTTTGTTTGGTTGAGAAGTTCTACTTCTACCTTATACAAATAAGGACTTTCGGGAGACCATAGCTTTGGATTTTCCACTCCAAAAGATATATAAAAAGATTGTTTTTCAAACGGTTTTAGGATAATTGGTTTTTCTTGGGTTTTCTGAACGACCGTTCTCCCTGCACTATCCTTTAAAGTAATACGAATAAAGGATTTTTGTAAAGTTTTATGCTCATTTCTTAATTCTCCACTTAGGTGCACTTCAAAACTTCGCTGGTCCTTGTCTTTTTGTGTTCTTACAAATACACCATCAGAGGCGTAATTCATCATTTCAAAATGGAGAGGCTCGACTATTTCAAGAAATACATCTCGATAAATACCGCCAAAAAATGTAAAGTCAGCTGAAAGCGGTGCAATATCAGAATTGACGCGATTATCTACGCGCACAGCGAGCAAGTTCGGACGGTTGAAAAAAATCTTATCAGTAATATCGAATCGGAATGCAGTATATCCTCCTTCGTGCCTTCCTACAAAATTTCCGTTTACAAATACATCAGTAATTTGGTTAGCTCCTTCAAAAAATAAGTATATTTTTTTGTTCTGAGCAGATTGAGGCAGAATAAAAATTTTTCTGTACCAACCAATTCCTGCATAATATCCATCTTCATCATCCAGTGCGTCTATATTGTTCCATGTGTGAGGAAGATGAACAGTTTGCCACTTTTCAGTCTCAAAAAAATAAATTTGTTCTGCTAAAGGAACTTCCCCTTTCTGAAATTTCCAGCCTTCATTGATAGTAAATTTAAGGCGTTGAGCGATGAGAGTCGTACAAATTCCTAATAGAAAAACGCCCATCAGAGCAGCACTCTTTTTCATTTTCAAGAACCATTTTGACTTTGTCGTTCAAAGATATTCCCAAAATCTTATCTTGAAAATATCCTCCGAACTTGAATAAAAAATGCTAATTCGTTGAGGTTAGTTGAAAAACTTTGCAACTTTGAAAAGCAGTAACAAATAATCCTTCTTATGAAAGTAAAAGCATTTTTCTTGTTCTTTTTGATTTTGCTCAATTTGTATGCTGAGGAAGATAATACTAAAGAAAAAGCGTTCTATAACGCAATAAATACAGGTAACAAATCAGAAGCAGCGCGTTTGGCTATAGAACTTGCTACTGAATATTCTCTTGCTCGCAATGCTAATGCAAAAGCAGTGGAAAAATACCAAGAAGCAATTCGTTTAGCTTCAGAAATAGGCGATAAGCTTTTAGAAGCGCGTGCCGAAGAAGCTTACGGCGATCATTTTGCGCGCCACGGAAAAAAATTTGCGGATGAAGCTTTAGAACATTATAAAAATGCTTATGTTTTATATAAAAATTCTTCCAAAAGAGAACTTTATGCAAATGTAGGAGTAAAAGCTGCTGAAATCTATTTGGATATAAAAGCTGATTATACCACATCTGAAAAACTTTTAACAGAAGCTCTCAAAATAGCTTTCAATATTAACGACATCGATTTAATCGAAACAGCAAATGAACTCTTAGACCGCCTTTATGATAAAACTGACAATGATGCAGGTTTTGTAAGATTCAAAGAAGAAGTAGCAGCGTACTTTCGCAGAAGAGGCGATGAAGAAGCGGAATTAACCGCATTGATGGATCTCCGCAATACTTATCAATATATGGACGGCACTGAAAATCAAAAGGCGTATATTCGAACTCTAGAACGGTTGGCATTCTTGTACGAAAAAAATAAAGACTTAGAAAATGCTGCTAACATGTGGAGTTTTCTGATCGCGGAGTATGCAGATATAGGAGATACTAATAATGAAGCAAAATACCAAGCTAAGTTGGACGCATGGGAAGCAGAGGAAAAAGCCAAAGAAGAAGCTCGCAAAAAAGAGGAAGCCGCTAAATTAACACAAACAAATGGAGTTCATTCTATCACAAATAGCAGTTCTATAGTGGAAACACCTACTGAGACGCCTGTTATTCCTATTATGAACTCAAAAGTAGCTGAAAAAGTAACAATCATCTCAGATTCTGTTTCTAAAGCAAAAGATGCTATTCTTCGAAAGGAAAAAGAACTTGAAGAAATCCGACAAAAAGCAGAGCGCGAGACCGACCCGCGCAAAAGAAAAGAACTTGAAAAGAAAGCTAGAGAAAAAGAACAAGCTCTTGAAGCAGAACGCCAAAGAATTCTTGAACTAGAAGAAAAAATCAAACTTTATGAAATTTCGCAGCGATATTTCATGTATGGAATTGGCGCAAGTGTTTTTGCCATTATCGTTGTAATTGCTTTTTTAATTAAGGTAGCACGCGACCGCAAAAAACTAGCTGAAAAAAATCGACTCTTAGCGCAACAAAATGAAATTATCGAACGACAAAAAACAGAAGTAGAACGGGAAAGACAAAAATCAGAAGAATTGTTGCTGAATATTCTCCCTAAAGAAGTAGCCGAAGAGCTCAAACAAAAAGGCAAATACGAGGCGCGCACTTATGGAATGGCGAGCATTATTTTTACAGATTTTAAAGGATTCACAGAACTTACTTCTAAACTTACCATTGAAGAAAAACCCGGCGAACTCGTAGAGGAGCTTGACGCTTGCTTTAAAGGTTTTGATGCAATAGTGGAAAAGTATGGCTTAGAAAAAATTAAGACTATCGGAGATGCCTATATGTGCGCTAACGGATTAAATGAACATCGCGATTTTGAAGCTCCTAAACGAGCAGTACTTGCTGCATTAGAAATGGTAGAGTTCATAAAGAAAAGAAAAATTGAAAATGAAGCAAAAGGAAAACCTGCTTTTGATGTACGAGTAGGTATCAATACAGGTACTGTAATTGCAGGTGTAGTAGGCTCTAAAAAATTCGCATACGATATTTGGGGAGATGCTGTTAACATAGCTGCTCGAATGGAATCAAGCGGAGAAGTGGGAAAAGTTAATATTTCTGCTACTACTTACAGCTTTATTCGAAATGACGAGCATTTTGAAGTAGAATATAGAGGAGATGTAGCCGCAAAAGGAAAAGGCTATTTAGAAATGTGGTTCGTAAAAAGTTATTCAAACAAAAATTGAAGCTGGCAATTTAACTCAATTGAACCCACTAATCCCTAATTTATTTTATGAAGAGCTACTTTCTGACTAAGAACATTCGATAATTTAGACGCTAAATTGAATGGATCTGGAGTAGTATTATTAAAATTGTAGACTGCTCGAGGATAAGAAGCAGATTTATTAGTAGTTAGCACTGTAGGTTCAACACTCGCAAAATTATTTCCTATTATCAAGTCTGTGAAATCAATTTTAATATCTATAGTAAGATTTTGACCTACGCGAATAATGCGAGGTTGTGGAAAAGAAATAGTATGTTCATGCGCAGCAACTTTATATCGCATATCGAATCTTGCCGAATCGTACTGAAACCCGCTAAAATTATTGGGGTTGATTGTGACTGATGGGTCGTAGTATCTGTATTTTCCAATAAGAGCAAGTGTTGCAATCTCTCCGTTGGGAAGTCGCATTTCGTTGCGTCTATTCAAATCACCAACGTTTTCCGCGGGAAGATTGTTAGGCAATCCGATAGTGAATCGAATTCCCACGTATTTAATAGTATCAGTTCCATTAAAACTGCCACTTGGATATACACCTCGCAAAGTAAACCGACTCCCTGCATTATTATTGCCATCGTTAGTAGCCTCCACTAAATGATAAGAGTTGACAATAGGTGCACTACTTCCATCGGGAAATACGAGCCTTACTTGTGAAATCCAAAACATTAAAGAATCTATTTGCAAGTAATCTTTGGTAGTGATAGGATTGTTTAGACTATCTCTCACAAAAGAGTTATTAGGATGATTTCCTTGTAAATATTGATAACGAAACAACCCACCTCCATCTGCTGAAGAAAGTGTAATTGCATTAAATAAAGTATCAGCTTTACCACCTTGCAAACCAGCCACAATAAGAGGTGTAAAAATTTGAGTAACATTTCCAGCTACTGGAAAATTGCTCGACCATCTTAAAGTAGAGGAGTAAGGAGCGTTATAACCCAAAATTGTATCTGAGAGTGCTTCAAAAACAAGTTCATCACTTCCTCGTTTTAGACGAAAAGAGGTAGACGAAAAATCAACAATATCAAAAACTATGTCTTCAGGTTGTACGATTCTTACTCCTAAGAACCCAAAAATTCTGCCGAAGTTCATTTTTTTATTTTCCCAATCTACTACCCTTCCGCCATTATTAAAGTCGGTGTGGCTTACTGATTGGTTTTCATTGCATCGTGTAGGACCTTCAGCAATAATGACCTTATAAACTTGGTTAAAAATCAATAAATTATCTTTTTCACAACTATCTATATTGATGTCATTAAAATCTCTTCCTTGCAGAAGTCTTACAAGGGGAACACCACGAGTTTGCTTCCAAATCTTACCGTTTACAAAAGTTTGCTGGTATACTGAAGGAGTAGGAGTCTCTTCCTGTGATTTTCTGCAAGAAATTAAAGTGGACGCTATTAAAATAAAACAAATGCGTATTTTCATTTTCATAACTCAAATCTCTCTTGAAACTTTTGTAAAATGACAAAAAATAATTCTAAAAAGAAAATATATGTGCTTTTAAATAAAAAAGCCTGCAAGTTAAATAATTGCAGGCAAAGTTTTACAACATTGAAAACTCAACTTGCTTTTTGAACGCTTGCATAATTAACTTTCAATGCTTTTGCTTTTCTCAATTGTAATTTGACATCGTTTACGATTCCCATTTTGCATTCTTTATCTATGCGAAGAGAAATAGTAAGCTTGTCCCTATCAACTTCTGGCAATTTATCTTTTTCTTGTAACACCCATTGTTCAATTTTATTGAGTTCGATAAGTACATCATTCACTTGAATGCGAGGTTCTGAGCCAAAGCGATCTGTTTCACGAGGTTTCCCTAAGTACAAATTTGCTACGAGCGACTTCTGTTCAAGTTTTTGCAACTGACTTGCGCTGGGTAGTTTATTTTCTACCAAAATAGTAGCTTCTCTTAAAACTGTTGTTACCATAAAAAAGAACAACAGCATGAAAATGATATCTGGCAATGCAGACGTTGGAATTTCTTGGCTTGTCTTAGATTTTTTCTTAAACTTCGACATAAGAGTTATCGTTTTAATTCATTTTTTCTTAGGTGCACTAGCATCTGCATCTGAAATTTGCAATGGAAAAGCCTCCTTAGCTTTTTTTAACAACTCCTTTTCTTCTGGATTTTTTTCATCTAGTTTTAAATAATCCTCCAAGCTCATTTGCAGAAAGGCAGCGCGCAGTTCGTTATAAGCTCTTCGGACCTCGTCTTGTACTGCTATATATTTTTCATAGCTCGTACCTCGGTCCGTTTTGATAGAAATGATAGCATCTTTAGGGCTATCTGAAAGCTTAGGATTTCTACCATTATTAGAAATAAACTCTTTTACCATATTCTTAATCATATGGATTTCTCCTAATTCATTTTCTATCAAAAGCATATCTTTTGAGTTGAGCAATATATTAAACACGTTGCGTTCATTTATTTGAACGTCTGTTTCAGGAGCGTCATCGGGATGAGGAGGAAGTACTACCGTAATTCCTTTTTCAGATGCTATAGTAGTAGTTACTAAAAAGAAAATAAGAAGTAAGAACGCGATATCTGCCATTGAACTGGCATTAATTTCTTGTTTAGCGCGTTCTTTTTTTCCTTTACTAATCATACTGATAAAAGATTAACGGTCAAAAAATTTAACTATCTCTCCGTAAATAATCAAGCCCAATAAAGTAAATATCATGACATAAGTCATAATAAGAGAAGCCCCAATGGTTTTAGAGGTTGCTTCTGTAATTCCCATTTCTTTGAATTTTTCACTTACAGAGCCATCAGATATCAGATAGCCAATCAGAAACAAAACTACAATAGTGCCGATTCCGATTCCAATGGTTGTAAACGTTTTAAGATTATCTAAATTTGCCCAAATAGGCAGCAGAAGAGAACCTCCAAAAGCTAAAATGATCATCACATAGCTTTCTCGCAAAGCAAAATCCGCCATAAAATTTTTTAGGCTGTCACCACCTGAAATCATGGCAAATAAAGATCCCAACACAAACACTACCACGAACACATAACTAATAATGACGGCTGGCTTTAATAAGTTTTTCATATCAATTGAAAAGTTATTTTTTACTTTTTGGTGAGGTTATGTTTGATAAGTACATCAACTAGTGAGATAGAAGCTTCCTCCATACTACCCACAATACCATCTATTTTGGAAGAGCAGTAATTGTAACACAACTGGAGAATAATCGCTACTACAAGCCCCCCTACAGTAGTGATAAGAGCTACTTTAATACCACCTGCTACTACAGTAGGAGAAATATCACCTGCGGCTTCAATCATGTCAAAAGCCTGAATCATACCGATAACCGTACCTAAGAATCCGAGCATAGGAGCAAGCGCAATAAAGAGAGAAATCCAAACTAACCCTCTTTCCAATTTTGCCATCTCTACTGATCCATAAGCAATAATTGATTTTTCTACCATTTCAATACCTTCTGACATACGCATAAGCCCTTGTGTAAAAATAGAAGCTACAGGACCTCTCGTCGATTTAGTAACTTGCAAAGCAGCTTCCACTCCGCCCTCTTCGAGTGCCTCTTCTACCTTTTTCACCAACTTTGTGGTGTTAGTAGTAGCTAAGTTAAGGGTAATAATCCGTTCAATAGCTACAGAAAGCCCTAAAATTAAACAAATGAGCACTAAAGACATAAACTCCCACCCTCCCTCAATAAATTTAGTTTTGAGAGCTTGATGGAAAGTTTCTTCTTGCACTGGTGTGGAGGCGGAAGACGATGTAGTAGTAGAATTCGCCTCTGTTTTGGGTTCACTCGCAGGAGTTTGCGCATTATCCTGAGCGTAAAGAATTGTTGATACAAAAAACGTACAAGCAACTAAGCTATAAATAACCTTTCTCATTTTTAAAACTGATGTAGTTAAACAATTAAATTTCCGGCTGAAAAATAATAATGAATCTAAAATGAACAATAAAAAATTACAAATTTTTCAATAGCCGCGTTTTAAAGTTGATTTTCTAATGATTAATTCTCCTTTAAGCTTAATATGAACAGGAGGAGGTATTGTAATTTTTTCTTGATTTTTTTGTTTTTCGATTGCTTCGATGCGTTCAATTAACAAACGCATAGCAGTAGCTCCAATCTCAAAACCTGGCTGAGCTACTACTGTAATAGGAGGTTCTACAGCACAAGTAAGCGGATCGTTTGTAAATCCCCCTAAAGCAATTTCCTCTGGAATTTGAATTCCTCTCTCTTTGAGTTTATAAAAAGCGCCTAATGTTACTAAATTATTCATTCCAAAAATAGCATCTATTTCTTTTCCAGAGCTTAAAATTTGTTCTGCTGCTTCCATTCCTCCTTGTAAACTCATATCACTCTGGAAGATAAGAGAGTTGTCCAATGGAATTTTATAGGTGGCCAATGCGGCTACATATCCTTTCAAACGCTCTAAAGCGATAGAAGAACTTTTAGGTCCGCTGATATGCGCAATTTTAGTACAACCTTGTTGAATGAGATGTTCTACAAGCTTAAAAGCTCCTTCATGGTCGTCTACTTCTACTGTGCTTACATCAAAATCGCGGCAAACTCTATCATAAAACACAAAAGGCACTCCTTTAGATACAAGCCTTTCAAAATGGTCGTATTCGGTGGTAGTAGCTGCTACCGAAATGAGAAGTCCATCCACTCGGCTTGAAACCAACGCTTGAATATCTCCTTTTTCACGTTCATAACTTTCTTTTGACTGGCAAACCATGACCCTATACCCTCTTTCATAAGCGACAGACTCCATGCCACTCAATACTGTGGAAAAGAAGTGGTTGACAATTTCGGGCACTACTACTCCAATCATGTTAGACTTGCTCTTGCGCAGATTGAGCGCCAACATATTAGGTTGGTAGTCCAACTCTTGAGCGAGCTTTTGAACGGCTTCTTTAGTTTTAGCGCTTATATCGGGATGATCTTGCAACGCACGTGATACAGTAGAGGTGGAGAGCCCTAATTTTCGTGCTATATCTTTTAGCGTTACTTGTGTTGGTTTCATAGACAAATGAGCAGTATTAAAATTTACCAAAATACCGCGTATAGAACTGTGAGAATCAAAAGAATCCCGCTAGCGCCTATATTGAAAGCCCTGCCTGTTACAAATAGGTGCGTTCCATACATTATCGATTTTTTATCGTCCTTAATAGTACTTAAAGCTGATAAAGCTAAAATTAAAGTTTCAATTACAAGCAAATGTATCAATATTTTTCCTAAAATGCTATCAACATTCACGCCTTTTGATTGAGCTACTAAGAAAAGTACTAAAGTTACTAAAAATAGCGCAAAGTGAAACAAAGTCTTGGTCAATAAAAGTTTGTCGTCTTTGTGCTCATCGGTACTCCTGTGGTCATAAGCGCTTACCCCCATCATAATAAAAGACAACAAAACAAATACAATTCCCATTCTATCTAAGAAAGCCATAGAAGGAAGCATAATTTTTAATCCAAAAGAAAGCGGTAGTGTTGTGATTGCTACTGCATACGCACCATTAGCAGTAGCCTTTTTCCAAAAGAATCCGAAGACAAAAATGACAAAGATGCCAGGGCTTACTAAGCCTGTAAATTCTTGTATAAATTGAAAAGCCTGTTCGATTTTTCCTAATAGGGGTGCTACAGCGCAAGCAATCAACAAAGAAACAAAGCTTACAATTCTACCTACGGCTACCTGACGCTTGTTTGAAGCATTTTTATCAAAAAAATGTTTGTAAATGTCAAGTGTAAAAATAGTGGCGGTACTGTTCATCATCGAAGCCAAAGAAGAAACAATAGCTGCCGAAAGTGCTGCAAAAGCAGCCCCTTTGAGTCCTGGAGGTAAAAGTTGTAACAATGCCGGATATGCTTTGTCGGGTTTAGGAGTACCTTCAATGTTCATGTTGTTAACAATTACATCAACTCCTTCATGATAGAGCACGTATGCTGCAATTCCAGGAATGACTACAATCAAAGGCATTAACAACTTAAGATATCCTGCAAATACGACTCCTTTTTGGGCTTCTTCTAAAGATTTAGCGGCTAATGCGCGTTGTGTGATATACTGGTTGCAACCCCAGTAATTTAGATTTACAATCCACATTCCTCCAATCAGAACTGTAATTCCTGGCAAATCGATGTAATTTTTGTGACTACTTTCAAGAATCATATGAAAATGCTGAGGAGCTTTTTCGATGAGCGTAAAAAAACCTAAAAGAGCTTTTTGAGGAGCCACCAAATTAAGAGCTAAGTAAGTAGTAGCAAGCCCTCCGACTACCAAAAAAATTACTTGAATAATATCTGTCCACGCTACAGCCATTAATCCGCCATAAATAGAATACACCAAAGCAAAAAGCGCTAAGGCGAAGATAGCATAATGTAAATCTATTCCAAAAACAGTGTTAATACTCAGCGCTCCTAAATACAAGACAGAGGTGAGATTGACAAATACATAAACTGCCAACCAAAAAACTGCTAAAATAGTGCGCACGCGGCTGTCATAGCGCATCTCCAAAAATTGAGGCATAGTAAAAATTTTCTTTTCTAAAAAGATGGGTAGAAAAAACTTTCCAACAATCACTAAAGTAGCAGCAGCCATCCACTCATAAGTAGAAATCGCAAGACCTAAAGCAAATCCCGAACCTGACATTCCAATAAATTGCTCTGCCGAAATGTTGGAAGCAATTAAGGACGCCCCAATAGCCCACCAAGGAAGAGCTTTGCCTGCCAAGAAGTAATCTTCTGATGTTTTTTCATGACCGCTTTTATCGCGAGACACCCAAAGACCTACCCCCACAATAATGATACAATAAATTGAGAAAACGATAATATCAATTGTAGCAAAATTTTCCATTTTTTGATCGTTGTAGTGTGATCGTAAAAAGTGAATTTATCTTTTCAAAAAAAACTATCGTTTCTGAAAACAAAAAATATTTTTTCAAAAACTATTTAGGATTGGTTGCCCAAATGGTAGCCTCTGTAATAAAACCCACATCATTGAGTTGTAACATCGAAAGAATAGTATGAGCTACCTCCGTTGCTTGAAGTTTCGTAGGATTAAATTCTTTAGGTTCTCTTCCCGAATTTTGAGCAAAATTGGTTTGTACTTCACTTGGATTGACCAACATTACGCGAATATTATGCTTGCGAAGTTCCGCTCGCCAGCACTCTGTCATTCCTGCCAAAGCGAATTTAGAAGCTACATAAGCTGTTCCGCCTGCAAATCCTGCTTTTCCAGCAGTGGAAGAAATATTGACAATATTTCCATAATTATTGGCAATAAAATGCTTAGCAGTTTCGCGTGCTACCAACATCGCTCCTGTAACGTTAGTAGCTAGAAGTTCGTTGAATCGTTGTGTATCAATTTCGGTAAGCATGCTGAAATAACCATGAGCAGCATTATTGATAAGGGTATTAAATCCTCCTAAAGTTTTGACAGTAAAAGCAACAAGATCTTCTACATCTTTTTCTATGGCTACGTCTGCTCTAAAAAAATGAACTCCAAGTTCGTGAGCACTTTTTTCGAGTCTTTCGCGATTTCTTCCACAGATTACTACCTGAGCGCCATGGTTTTTGAGTTGGCGAGCTGTTTCATATCCGATCCCAGATGAACCTCCTGTTATCAATACTTTTGCATCTGATAGTTTCATAAAATACGCTTAAATTTGGACATTTGATTGTGTTTCTTTTAAAATCTGCAACAATTCTACAAATTCTTTTTGACCTAAAGAACGGTTAGCGAGAAGTTCTTTTTCACATTCGGCTACTTTCTCAAAAAGAGCAATCGCTCCAAATGTGCGCGCCAAACCTTTTAAGGTATGCAGTCCGATTCGAATACTATTAGCAGAATGTTGTTTATGAATTTCTTGTAATAAAAGAAAAGCATCAGAAAAGAACTCAGATAAAAGTTTCCTGAATTCTTCTTCTGATGCTGATAACTCTCTTAAATCAGATAACGTCTTGTGGTTCCAATACTGCATTATCCAAGTGCGTGATCGCTTACATATTCTTTTTTCCAAAAGAATAAGTAACCATCTGTAAGCGAATAACCATAACCATATCCTCCATCTCCGATACGGTCATAGTCGTACTCACCGCGCAACACAGCTTGTACGCTCACCAATTCCCAGCCTTGTTCACCCATTTCTTCGAGCATACGCTCGTAGCGCTCGTTTCCGATAAGGCTGTCGATTTTTGCCATCTTAGGTGTGAGTAATTCGTCGTACTGATTCCAACGCTCTGCATACTCAATTGGAAAGAATGTTGTTTTATAACGATACTTTACCATAGCTAAATAACCGGTTGATAATTGCCTGCGCTAAATTGAATAATTATTTTTGCTTCACAAGCATTCTTAATATGAAATTTCCTTAAAAAAGGTTAAAATGTATGCTATCGTTGATATTGAAACTACAGGAGGGCAGCCTGCCCAACACGAATTGATAGAAATTGCTGTAGTAATTCATGACGGAATACAAATTATCCATTCTTTTCAGTCTCTTGTAAACCCTCAAATTCCTATTCCTAGCTATATTTCAGGTCTTACTGGTATTACTAATGAAATGGTAGCGGATGCACCTACATTTGATAAAATTGCTAAACAAATTTTAGAACTCACAGATAATAAAATTTTTGTCGCTCATAATGCACATTTTGATTATACCTTCTTACAAACCAAATTTAAAAACTTGGGCTATGCATTCGAAAGAGCGCATCTCTGTACTATCAGATTATCTCGCAAAATTTTCCCTGGTTTAAGAAAATACAATCTCGGAGCGATTTGTCAGCATTTAAAAATTCCTATTGAAAACAGACATCGCGCACTTGGAGATGCACAAGCAACAGCGTTATTATTTTCGAAATTGTTAGAATCAGTTCCTTACCAAGAAATCCTAAAAGAGTTAGAATCGTTTGCCCAAAAATTTTACTTTCCTCCTTCAATTCCAGAAGAGAAAATACTCCAAATTCCGCAAAGTACTGGCATTTATTTTTTTCACGATGTTCAAGGAAATATTGTTTATGTAGGAAAAGCTAATAACTTGCAAGAGCGCATCAAACAACATTTTTCTAAAGGCTCCCCTACTCAACAGGATCCTCTTATGATATCTGAAATTTACGACATTTCTTTTGAGGAGACAGGTCACGAACTAATTGCATTGTTAAGAGAATGCGAGGAAATTCAAAAGATGTATCCTAAATACAACCGAGCGCTTAAAAATTCTTTTTTAGGATACGGAATTTTCCAGTATCAAGACCAACTTGGATATAATAGATTATCTATCAACAAACTCAGCAGAAGTAACCATTGCGCTCCTATGTTTTATTTTGATAGCGAATCAGCATGCAGAGCCTTTTTGAAAAAATTGAGTGAAGAACACAAACTTTGCGCTAAAATGATAGGGTTACACTCCACCTCTACGACTTGTTACGATTACGACAAAGGAAATTGTTTAGGAGCCTGTTGCAAAAAAGAATCCGCTTTTGCGCATAACAAACGCCTTACAATAGCTTTGCTGAGTTTTCAAAAAGAATCTTTTCTTTTAAAAGGAAAAGGGAGAAATCAGTCTGAAGCAAGTTGGATTTGGATAGACAAAGGCGTATACAAAGGATTCTGTTTTATAAACAAACAACTAAGCATTCCTCATTATCAGATTATTCAAAATATTCCTACAAAACCTTACTCTGCTGAGGCAAATAAAATCTTAGAATCTTATTTAAAACTTCATGAGCATGAATTTGAAAAAATTCATCTATAGCAAAAACTATTCAAACAATTATCTAAAATTATAGTTTTAGCAAAAAAAATGCTAATGCATGGACTACATTAAATTATTTAATACTACTACTTTCGAATGCAGCAAAATTATCACCCAGCGCTATAGTACTTCTTTTTCTTTAGGTATTCGTGTATTAGACAAATCGCTTCATCAACCTATCTATGCTATCTATGGATTTGTTCGGTATGCCGACGAAATTGTAGATACTTTCCATCATCACGATAAAAAGAAGCTACTTGAGCATTTCAAAGAAGAAACCTATCGCGCTATAGAAGAAAGGATTAGTCTTAACCCAGTACTCCACGCATTTCAACTTACCGTAAATCAGTATCATATCGAAAAAGAGCTCATCGATGCTTTTCTTTATAGCATGGAATTAGACTTGTATAAATCTACTTACGATGAAAATTTTTATCAAACTTACATCTATGGCTCAGCAGAAGTTGTCGGCTTGATGTGCTTACATGTGTTTTGTAATGGAGATAAGCAATTGTATAACAATCTTAAAGAACCTGCGAGGAGACTCGGCGCTGCTTTCCAAAAAGTAAACTTTTTGCGAGACATGAAAAGCGATTATTTAGAACGCGGACGCATTTACTTCCCTAATCTTAATATTGAAAATTTTGACGAAAAAACAAAAAAGCTTATCGAAAAAGATATTCAAGCAGATTTTGATGCTGCTTTAGAAGGTATTAAAAAACTCCCGTTCTCAGCTAGAACAGGTGTTTACCTTGCGTATGTATATTACTTAAAGCTTTTTGAAAAAATAAAAACAGTAGAAGCAAAGAAAGTATTACAAGAGCGCATCAGAGTGCCCGATCTTGCTAAAATATGGCTACTTTTCAAAAGTTATTGTTACTTGCACCTTTCAGAAAAGTACTTGTACAAAGCAGGATAATTTCGCCATATGCTTAAATCACATTATCAGGGAGGAATTTATGAAGCGGGTGTAGACGAGGTCGGAAGAGGGTGTATTGCAGGACCCGTAGTAGCTGCTGCTGTCGTTCTTCCGAGCGATTTTTATTGTGAAGCTATCAAAGATTCAAAAAAACTCTCTGCATCTCAGCGAAAATTTCTCGCCCAATACATTTCCAAGCATGCCATAAGTTATGGCATCGGAGAAGCAAGCGTAGAAGAAATTGAAAAGCTTAATATTTTGCAGGCTTCTTTTTTAGCTATGCATCGCGCAATTGCTCATTTAACTCCTCAGCCAGAGCTATTGCTCATCGATGGAAATTATTTCAAACCTTATCAAAGCTGCCCTCATGTTTGCATTATAAAAGGAGATAGTCAATATTTATCAATTGCAGCGGCCTCCATTTTAGCCAAGGAGCACAGGGATAATCTTATGAAACAGTACGCTTTGTTCTATCCTGGTTATGAATGGGAACGAAATGTAGGATATCCTACAAAATCGCATCGAAAAGCAATTGCTACACTGGGAATCACCCCTCTACATCGCAAATCTTTTCAGTTGCTTCCCCTTACAGAATAGTTTCATTAAAAAAAGCTTTATTAAGATATTTAGCTTTTCTTAGAACCTTTTATTACTATTCTGTTAAATATTCTTTCTCGACGAGCATAAAATCATTCTTTTACAGAAATTTGAATATCTTCAAATAAAAACTTCAATGAGTATTTTCAAGATAGTATTCATCGGTAGTTTCGTAGGTTTTTATTGTTCTTCATTTGCTCAAATTCTTTTTCAAGACAATTTTAATTATACGTCTTTTTCGAGTTCTCTCAATAGTTGGACAGCTGTACATAGCGCAAGTTCTTTTACGGCTCCCGACTCTTTTTTCAGTGTAACAGGCACAAAGCTCCAATCGCGCACTATTTCAGGAACGGGAAATCGCAATACAAGCCTATCAGCACCTTTATCTTCTTCTTTAGCACTCAACAGCCAACTGTTGCAATGGACTTTCAATGTAGAAATTCAATATACACAACCGCTTTCTGCTGCCCTCACTGCCACTAATCACGCCAGAGTGTATTTGGTAGCCTCCAACAATACCGATTTGAATAGTGCAAACGGCTATTACGTTCGCGTAGATACTATGGTATATTTGTACGCCACATCCTCTTCTACTCCTCTAATTTCTTCGACGCGTTTGGCTGATGGTTTAGTAAACGTAGGCGTGCGCGTAACGAGGCAAACCAACGGCACGTGGGAACTCTTTGTAAACAACGTTTCGCAAGGAACTGTCAACAATACTGCTTTTACTACATCCGAAAGAATAGGCTTTAATATACGCTATTCTTCTAATGCACGCAGTGGACAGTTCGCTTTTGATAGTCTTGTTTTGCGCCAAATCGTGCCCGTAGATAGTACGCCTCCGACCTTAGATAATGTCACCGTAAATAATGCTAGAACGCTTACACTCAAATTTTCTGAACCTGTAATGCTTTCTACTGTAATTCCCGCCAACTTCGTAGTGAATGGCTCTATTAATCCGCACACAGCAGTTCGCAACGCATTGGATAGCTCTGTTGTAAGTCTCACCTTTTCGAGCGATTTGCCAGATGGAAGCAATACGCTTTCCATTAATAACATACGCGATACTGCCAATAATTTAGCAGGAACACTCACACGCAGTTTTACAGTAGTGTCAGGCGTTTTGTTTAGCGACAATTTTAATTATGCTTCACTTTCAAGTTCTCCTAACACTTGGACTGCTAAAGATGCGCAAGGACTTACCACCCTTTCCTCGTTGTTTACGATTTCAAATAACGACTCTTTGCGTTCTGTGTCGCGCTCTAATGCTTTGCCTTCTCCCACTTACATTTCTGCTCCACTTGGCTCAACCGTCAATTTGAACAGTGCACCTATAGAGTGGACTTTTGTACATGCCATTTATTTTAATCCGCGCACAGTAACAGTTTCTACCAACAACAGCCGTTTCTACTTGGTTTCTGATATTGACGACCTCAACGGAACTGTAAACGGTTATTATTTGCAAATCGATACAATGGTTTCTCTCTTCAAAACAGGAACTACACCTACCTTGTTGAAAAGTTCTTCTCCTTTGCCCAACGGTAATGTGAACATAAGTGTTCGCGTTATTCGGCTTACAAATGGACTTTGGGAGTTGTTTGTCAATAATGTTTCACAAGGTACAGCAACAGACAACCAGTTCACAACCTCGTCTTACATTGGAATGCAAACGCGCTTTTCGGCTGGCACGCGCGCCGGTGCTTTTGCCTTTGATAATATTTTAATGCGAAACTTCGTATTTGTAGATACTGTCGCACCTTCTATTGCAGATATTACACAACTCAACGCAACAACTTTCAACATTCGATTTACAGAACCTGTGCGCGCTTCATCTGTTCAAACATCAAACTTTCTGCTGAACGGAACTACAAATCCTTCCACTGCTATCCGAAACTCTCCTGATAGCAGTTTGGTAACGATTACTTTTGCTTCTGCTCCTAGTATAGGAACAAATACTTTAACAGTTCTCAATATAGCGGACTCTGTTGGAAATGTTCGCACTTCGCAAACGCGCACGTTTGAAGTTTCGTTGCCTTCTCCTCAATTCGGCGATTTGATTATTACGGAAATCTTTGCCGATGTAAACCCTGCTCCATCTGGTATGCCTGCCAACGAATACTTTGAAATCTATAATCGTTCCAATCATCGCATCACGTTAAGAAATTGTACGATTACAGCAGGAACTAAAACAGCTACCTTTCCTGATTCAGCTCTCAATCCTGGACAATACGCCATTGTCGCGCCTACTAGTACGGCTTCATCATTCAGTGCTTTCGGATATGTGATTGCGCTCAGCGGCTGGGCAACTAACGAACTCAACGATACGGGAGAGCCACTCACATTGCGCAATCCGTCAAATGTTGTTCTGCACGAGTTGAATTATAGCGACGCTTGGCATGAAAACAGTACTAAACGCGCTGGCGGTTGGTCTCTCGAAATGATAAACTTCTCTTCACCCTGTTTTTTTTCACTGCCTTCTAATTGGACTTCTTCGCAAGACACGCGTGGCGGAACGCCCGGCTCCCAAAACTCCGTTTTCTCTAACGCACCAGACCTTACACCGCCTTCCGTGGTTCGTACTCAAACCAACGACACCAAAACCACTATTACCGTATTTTTTTCTGAACCAATAGATGTTTCAACAATCGTTACAGGAAATTTTGTTTTGCGCAACGAAGCCAATCAAGTTGTTCCGTTAGCTTCGGCAACTGCTTCAACTGATAATCCTTCTGCCATTCTTACTGTAAGTTCGCCTTTGGCTCAACAAACACATTCGCTCACTATCAGCAGCATACGCGACTGCCCGCAAAATACGATGCCAACAACCACCGTTTCTATTTCTATTGGTGTTGCACCCAATGTGTATGATTTGATTATTACAGAAATTATGGCAACTCCTTCGCCCTCTGTTGGCTTGCCAGAATTTGAATATATAGAAATCTTGAACAGAAGTGGAAAAATTATTGATTTATCGGGTATGCGAATCCGTATTGGTTCGGCAGTCAGAAACTTGACAGCGACTACCCTTCAGCCTAACGAATACGGCATTATTTGTTCTGCTACTGGAGCAACGCAACTTTCTACTTTTGGAAAAGTCATCATTGCTACGAGTATGGCTTCTGACGAACTCAACAAAACAGGCGAAAACGTAGAACTCTTAGCAGCAGATGGCAAAATTATTCACGATGTGATTTATACAGACGATTGGTACGGCTCTACACTCAAAGCGAACGGAGGTTACTCTCTGGAAATGATAGATACAGCGCGCTATTGTTTAGAAATAGGCAACTGGACAGGGGCTTCCAACAATTCGATTGGTGGAACGCCGGGCAGCAGAAACTCTATGAGTAACATTGTGCAAGATACGCGTGCTCCTTTCGTACAAGGCGTGTATGCAGAAAGTGAAAGCAGTGCTATCGTGTATTTCTCTGAAAAGATGAGCTTGACAGCCTTTACAACACTTGCAAATTATCAGATAGACAAAGGTATTTCCATTAGTTCAATTGTAGATACAAGTTATAGAGCCGTTCGCCTAAACTTCACATCGCCTCTTGTGCAAGATACAATTTATACCCTTTCAGTTTCAGGGGTTCGCGATTGTGCAGGCAATTTACTCAACGTGCGTCCATTTCGATTCGGATTGGGAACTGAACCTAATTATCACGACGTAATTATTACAGAAATCATGGCTGACCCTACGCCGCAAGTAGGCTTGCCCAACGCCGAGTTTATCGAAATTTATAATCGTACCAACAGGATTATTAATTTGAACGGCACAAAACTCAACACCGGCTCTGACAGAACGTTCGGAGGCGTTTCTCTCCTCCCTAACGAGTACATGATTGTTTGTGCACCTGCCTTTACGCCTCTTTTTGAAAATTTTGGCAAAGTGTATGGCTTGCCTGGCATGACTTCGAGTAGCTCAGGAGAACTTACTAACAGCGGAGAACAACTTGCTCTATTCACACCGAGCGGTAGTTTGATGTTTGCTGTAGAGTATAAATCTTCTTGGTACAACGACACCAAAAAAGACGATGGAGGTTGGAGTTTAGAAATGATAGATACCGACTTCCCTTGTGTAGAATCTTCAAATTGGTCTGCTTCTGTTCATCCGAATGGTGGAACGCCAGGAGCTCCTAACAGCGTCAGACGCGCTAATCCTGACAATACGCGCCCAGAAATTGCCGAAGTGATTCGCCTTTCTTCTGTTATGATTGAAGTAGCTTTTACAGAGCGATTAGATACTACTGGCATCCGAAATCCTTCAAACTATTTGATAAATAGAGGAAAAACCGTTAGCCAAGTGATTTATTTAAACCAAAAACGCGTGCGTTTGCGCCTTTCGCCAGAAATTAGCTTAGATTCCGTCTATGAAATTAGAGCGCAAAATCTTCGTGATTGTGCTGGAAATCTTATCATTTCCAATACATTTCAATTTGGTGCGGGCAACATTCCCCAACGCCATGAGGTGATTATCACAGAACTTTTTCCATCTCCTTCGGCTTCCTCCTCTACTTCCCTTTCGGCTACATATGAATATTTAGAACTGTATAACCGAACCAACAAACCGCTGAGCCTTGACGGCGTTCAGCTCATTATAGGAAGTGCTATACGCACCTTTGAAGGTGTTGAAATCTTTCCGAACGAATATCTGATTGTTTCTGCTCCTGCAGCAGTGAGTACATGGCAACCCTACGGCAGAACTATCGGACTGCGAAACCTTTCAACATCAGAACTCAACAATACGGGCGAACTAGTGCGCCTTGTCAATCAGAATGGAGAAACTATTTTTAGCATTACCTATTCTGATAGCTGGTATCGAGATAACGCTAAAAAATCAGGATGGGCATTAGAAATGATAGATACCGATTTCCCGTGCGTAGAATCACCCAACTGGACTGCTTCTGTACATCCGCGAGGAGGAACGCCTGGTGCTCCTAACAGCGTAAGAGCCTTTAATTCTGACAATATTCCTCCCATAATAGCAGACGTCGCTGTAACAAATGACAACGAAATCACCGTAACATTCAATGAAAAAATGAATTTTGATAACATCTCAGAATCTAACTTTTCTGTCGATCGAAATGTAACAGTAGAGCAAGTATTAGTAAACGACGATTTCAGCGTTTCTCTGCTTCTTTCTGCCAGTATAGAAATAAGTATTCCTTATACGCTTTCAGTTAGCGACGTAGTAGATTGTTCGGGCAATTTGAACGGCAGTACTCAAACGCGGACATTCGCAAGAGGCGTTCAACCCAAATTGTATGATATTATCATTACAGAAATTTTTCCAGATTATGAGCCGCAAGTAGGACTTCCCAAAACAGAATTCTTAGAACTTTATAACCGCACCAACCAATATATTGATTTAGAAAATAGTCAATTAACTATTGGGACAAAAGTAGCTACCTTCCCCAAAGTAGTGTTAGCACCAAAAGAATTTGTAATCGTGTGTGCCAATTCTCGCGTAGCGGATTATCAGCCTTTTGGTAGAACAATCGGCATGAACATCAGCGTAGATGAACTTAATGTAAGCGATGAATTGGTGATGATAACCAACCCACAAGGCGAATTGGTGTTCGATATTACGTATTCAAGCGATTGGTACGGCAACAGTGCTAAGTCGTCGGGAGGTTGGTCTTTGGAAATGATTGATACAGCCAGTTTTTGTTTAGAGGGCGACAACTGGACTGCTTCCATCGATGCCAAAGGAGGTACACCCGGCAGACTCAACAGCGTGTTTAGAGCTAACCCAGACACAAAACGCCCTAATGTAGTGGGTGCAAGTTTGGTTTCTAATAACGCGGTTGAAATCAGTTTTTCAGAAAAATTAAAACCTATCGGTTTAGATAATAAAAACAATTTCCTACTTTCTGACAATTTAGCAGTTAGTGCATCGCAAATTGTCAATAGCAGCCGCATCAGATTAGATTTCTCTCCTACTATTCAACCTAATAAGCTTTATACAGCGCGGGCTATCAATCTACAAGATTGCGCTGGCAACCCCTTAGAAAATAATACCACCCAGTTCGGCAAAGGAATAAGACCTACCTTTAATCAAATTCTCATTACTGAAATATTCGCCAACCCCAATCCTGCATCAGGTACTGAAATGCCAAACTTTGAATTTATTGAAATCTATAATCCAACAGATTTGATATTAGAATTAGACAGTATGTTTTTGATAGTAGGAAGTGCTGTAAGGCGTTTTCCTGCTAGCGTCATTTTACCCAAAGAATATGTAATCGTTACGGCTCCTTCGGCTATGAGTGAATTTACGAGATTTGGCAAGGTGATTGGTATTCCAAGCCTTTCAACTACGGAGTTTAACAATTCGGGAGAACCTGTTGTTTTGCGCAATCCGAATGGAAGCCTCATTTTTGAAATCACTTATTCCGACAAATGGTATCGAGATGATAAGAAAAAAGGTGGCGGCTGGTCTTTGGAAATGATAGATATCGGAACCCCTTGCTTGGAGGCTGAAAACTGGATAGCCTCTGCAGATATGAGTGGAGGCACGCCCGGACGCGCCAACTCCAACAAAGGAACAGCCACGGACAAACGTGCTCCTAAGCTCATTCGCGCCAACGCTATGGACTCCATTACTGTCCAACTTGTGTTCGATGAAAAATTAGACAGTATTAGTGTCGCCTCCGCCCAATATGCTTTTGACAATAGCGCACCTATCACAAGCATACGTTTTCGCGTGCCGCAAACCAATGTGCTTACTCTTACTACTAATCAACCCTTTGAAACGCGCAAGCCTTACACAATTTCTGTTGCAGGACTTTCCGACTGTTCAGGCAATCGCATTGCAAACAACAATCCCGAAAAAGCTACTTTCTTTATTCCTGAGCCAGGCATTCGAGGCGATATTCTATTGAATGAAATCCTTTTTAACCCGCCTGCAGGAGGTGTTGATTTTGTAGAGCTTTATAACAATTCGCTTAAGCATATCAACCTGCAAAACTGGGCATTAGGACGCATCAATACGCGTGGCGAAATAGAACGCAAAACCATTACAACAGACATTTATATCCTTCCGCCCGGCGGTTACGTCGCTATTACTCCTGATGTTTTGCAACTACAATCTCAATATCCAACAGCATCAAACTATTTCAAAAATTTCTTAGAGGCTTCTCTTCCTACTTATCCAGATAATGAAGGAACTGTTCTCTTATTTGGAACAACAGATACAATACCGCTGCAACGCTTCGACTACAACGAAAAAATGCATCTTAGTTTTATTGACAATGTAGAAGGAGTTAGTTTGGAGCGCATCAGTTTCAACGCGCCTACCAACAATCCGAATAGTTGGAAGTCTGCTTCTGCTAATGTAGGCTTCGGAACGCCTGGCTATCGCAATTCGCAATTCCTGACTGAAGGAAAAGGATATTCAAAAAATTGTTTTACAATAGACCCAGTCGTGTTTACTCCATACTTTGGCGATGGTGTACAAGATTTTACTACCATCAAATACGATTGTAATACCAACAATACATTGGCAAATGCAACAGTTTACGATTCACAAGGTCGTCCTGTACGCACGTTGCTTAAAAACGAGCTGCTCTCCACAAATGGCTTTTACATATGGGACGGCACTGACGACGATGGTAAAAAAGTGCGCACTGGATATTATATGATTTGGGTAGAAACATTTGATAATGAAGGAAATACGAATCAACATAAGCTGAAAGTAGTAGTAGGAACGAGATTTTAAAAATTTTGTTTGTCTGATTATAGCAATTTTTTTACTAAAAATTTATGTTCATTGTTTTTTGGAAGTATTTCCCTAATATGGAAAAATGATGATCTACCCTGTTGTCCTTCAGTACGAAAAATAACACACAAGTGGCTGGTTATCAATGAACAAAATCAGCTCGTTATGCAGGACTAATAACTTGTACTCGTTTTGGGTAGTTTGCAGAAGTGTAAATTATCACAGAAACGCCTAAGCTGTTAATCTGTAGGAAACAGTGCTACGCTCTTATTTTGGGAAATCTAAACAAGTATTTGAAAAATTTCTTGTAAGCGCTTATGTTAAGTAAGATTCTATAAAGAATTTACAAGTTTTGTAAGAATCATCCTTTAACACGAGCGTGTTTAACAAATCCTTCGCGCAAGAAAATAATGCTGATTAAGTAAACTCACAATTTTAAAAGCATAAATTGATTTATTTTGATAAAAATTGCATTTTGACAAGTTTTTTGACATTTTGGTTCACTTAAAAGTTTCAGGTATCTAATTTTTACGAATCTTAGAATATTCAAATAAAAGAAAAAAATTTGGTCGCTCTTTTTGTAAGCAAGATACTTAAAAGTTGCAAAAACTTGTTAGTTTTGTAAAACTTTAATTTTAATTAAAAATGCAAGGATTTCTAATAAAACTTTGGTTTGGAATAGGAATTTGGGGTTTAAGTGCTTGTTCGCTCGATTTGCTTTCTCCTCAAAACTCACAGCTTTCAGAATCTGAAGTGGTAGCAGGTCTCAAACAAGCACTGAATGTAGGAACAGATTCTGCCGTTACCAAACTTATGAAACCAAACGGATTTTTAGGTGACTCTGTGGTGCGAATTCTTTTGCCAGATGAAATTCAAAGAGCTATTGTGCAATTGCGAAGCAACTCGGAAGGAGAAAAAGTTTATCAACTTCTTTTAAAAACGTTCGTAGAAGATAGTCTTATCAAAAGTTTCAATCGAGCTGCTGAAGACGCAGTAGTAGAAGCACTGCCTATTTTCAAAAATGCTATTACTTCTATGAATATTTCAGACGCATTTGGAATCTTGCGAGGCTCAGATTCAGCTGCTACTACTTATCTAAAGCAAAAAACTTACGACAGTTTAAAATTTCGTTTTCAACCTAAAATCGATGTTTCTCTTAACAAAAAACTAATAGGTTCATATTCTGCTAACGAAATGTGGACTCACTTCTATGAAAAATACAATCAAGCAATAGAAATCTATAATATTGCAGCGCGCGCTTATAATTTGCTGAATAGCTCTAATCCACTTCCAATTTTAAGTAGGCTCCAATCGGTCTCACTTTCAGAGTACGTAACTACCAAAGCGCTAAATGGTGTTTTTATCAAAATTAAGGATATAGAAAAAGAAATTCGCCTCAATCCGCAAGCTCGGGTTACGGAGTTGTTGCGAAAAGTATTCGGTAGTAAATAATTATTGAGAATCTTGAAGAAGTTTATTGGCAGCAATAATTCCGCTTAATGTGACACCTGGAATCCCTTGTCCTGGATAAGTGCTATCGCCGCAGATATAGGCTCCACGATTGTCTAAGCGATGTTCGTTCATTTGCCAAGGCTTAATATGAAAAAATTGAGGGTATCCTCCTACGAAACCCCATTTTCGGAGTGTCCATTTTTCCCATGTATCAGGCAAAGCTACATGGTAATAAATGACTTCTTTTCTGCAAAAAAAGCCTTGTTCTTCTAAAAATTCGAGAACTGATTCTGCTACAGTCTGCTTTTCTAAAGCATAATTGGGAAGTTGATGAATGTGAGTACTTACGGAGGCTACGGTTACCCCAGAGACATCAGAGCGCGTCCTATCTTGGGGATGTGAGAGACTTACAAATAAACTTTTTGAACCTATGAGAGCTGAAAGTTTAGAAGAAAGATGCAACTGGTAATGAAGACAATCCCAATGTTTTTGAGTTCGGAAAGCGATTCCCATCTGAAAGGCGCTGTTCAATTGAGTAGCATTCATGAGCCCTTTATTTAACGATGAACGAACATTTCCTTGAAATATTTCTAGAGCATTATTCAATGGAATTGCAAACACAACTTTTTTTGCAATCAAAGAACTGTGTTTTTCAATCTCAATACGATAATGAGAACCTTCATCTACTACTTTCGTAACTTTTTTTCTAAGTTCCACAGAAGAGCCTCTGCTTCTGATATATTCGCATAAGGGATTTACCAAGTTAAAAAGCCCGCCGTTAATATAATAGTTGCCATACAACGTATAACAAAGTGCAGTAGCTCCAAACAGTACGTTTACTTGAGACGCATAATTTTGAGCAGTGATGATAAGTTGTTCATTAACAAACTGAACGAACCTTTCGTTTTGTGATAATTCGAACCTTTCAAGAAGATGTTGCATCGATTCAAATGCTAATGGAGCGTAATAGAGTTGTTCGAAATTAAGATTTCCAAGGCATTTTACTACATCTCGCCAATGAGAAGGTGGAAAGTATTGTTGTTGCAAAGAAGTTTTCCATACGAAGTCACTAATAGTTTTACAAAAGTGCCAGAATCTTTTTTGATTTTTTGTGCCAAAATGATATTCACATTCTTGTATCCACTGATTCAAATCGGAATATCGAGTAATTAGTGAACCATCAGCCAACTTTACGCGCATGGGAATAGAAAGCTCTACCACTTGAATAGAAACTCCAATTTTATGAAACAGATAAGCAAGTGGCATACCTTCGTCGAATCCTACAATTGTGGTAGCGCCACTCTCAAAAACAAATCCTTTGCGCCAATAAGAGCTTGTGCAACCTCCAGGCAAGTAGTTTTGTTCTAAAACGAGAACTTTTTTTCCTGCATGCACAAGACAACTTGCTGCCGAAAGCCCCGCCATACCTCCTCCTATTACTATTATATCGCATTTTTTTTGCATAAATGAGAAACGTATTTTTGGAAAATAAAGACTTTGTTTCAAGTTTTGTTTAAAATTTGGGTAGTACTCAAAGTTTGTTTGAAGTTCGAACAAATAGCAAAACACTTTCTTTTAGAATGCGTTTTAGTGGTAAAACTAAATTTCATCGCTGTATGTCATTTCGATGGGTTAGAACGACGATGTTGGCTTTAGCAGGAACAGGGTTATTTTTATTATTTTCCTTTCAGAGTCCTTTTGTGGACAAATATTTTGAGATAGTCAAAAACTTAGAAATTTTTGCGTCTGTCTACAAAGAGTTGAATCGGTATTATGTAGATGAACTTAATCCATCGGAAGTGATAGGAGGCGGAATCGAAGGAATGCTCTACTTACTCGACCCGTATACTACTTTTTTCTCAGAAGATGAAGTGGAAGACTTTCGAACCGAAACCACAGGAAAATACGGAGAAATAGGAGTTGATATCATGAAAAACTCCTCAGGAAAGATTATGATTTATTATCTACTCAAAAACTCTCCTGCTGAAAAAGCGGGTCTTAAAATAGGAGACGAAATCTTACAAATCGACGGGCTTTCTCTTCAAAACAAGAATGTTCACGACATCAATAATCTTCTTCGAGGACAAGTAGGTACAAAAGTAGAGCTTCTTATTAGAAAAAATCAAAATCAATCTCAAAAAATCTTAAAAATATCACTCACAAGAGAACATATTAAAACTTCTTGTGTAAGCCATTACGAAATCGTAAAAGATGACATAGGCATCGTACAACTCAAAGATTTTAATCCTGATGCATCTAAAGAAGTAAAACAGGCTATTCTCGATTTAACTAACAAAGGAGCTAAAAAAATCATTTTAGACCTTCGCGACAACCCAGGAGGGCTTCTTTCAGAGGCGGTTAATATTATCAATCTTTTTCTCCCTAAAGGAACAGATGTAGTGAGCGTAAAAGGACGAACCAATGAATGGAATAAAACTCATAAAGCACTCAACCAACCCTTAGACGTAGAAATCCCACTAGCTGTGCTCGTAAATGAACAAAGTGCTTCCGCATCTGAAATAGTATCAGGTGTGTTGCAAGATTACGATAGAGCTGTAATCATTGGCAAACGTACCTTCGGAAAAGGATTAGTGCAATCGACTTTTTCCCTGCCTTACAATGCAAAAATTAAAATTACTGTAGCGCGCTACTACATTCCCAGCGGGAGATGTATTCAAAAAATTAATTATTCAAATAAAGACGAAACATCTCAACAAGAAAAATCCTCAACTGTTTTTCGAACAAAAAATGGAAGAATTGTTGATGAAAAAGGAGGCATCTTACCTGATATTCTTACTACCACTCCCAAAGAGCCTCTCGAACTAATTGACAAGCTAACAAAAGAGCTTGTTATCACAGATTTTGTATTAGAATTTATTAAACAAAAGCCCGCCCCACAATCGCCTGAACATATTGTTTTTACAGACAAAGATTATGAAGAATTCAAAAAATGGGTAACACCCAAACTTACAGAATGTAAAATTCCTATTGAAGAGACTGTGCAAGAACTCGATACGCAAACCACCCAACTTCAGAGTGAATGGGTGAAGAAAGAACTTTCTTTACAGGTAGAAGCTTTGAAAAATAAAATAAATGATATCAAAATCAGATTGCTTGACGAGAACAAACGTCTCATTATCAAAGCCATCAAAAATCAAATCGCGTTGTATTATTTTTATGAAGTAGGCAAATCGCATCTCTCCTTGCTCGACGACGAAGATGTAACAAAAGCTATCGAAATTCTATCCGACTCATCAAAATACTACCACATTTTGAATCCTAAAAAACAATGAAAATTTTGTATGTTTCCTACGATGGTATGACAGACTCTCTTGGTTTATCTCAGGTGATTGCTTATCTTACCAAAATTGCGGACTCAACTACTCAGATCGATATTATAAGCTTTGAAAAACCTGAAGTTTATTCAACAATGAAAGAAATAGTTCAAAAGGCAATCGCCTCCAAAAATATTCGTTGGATGCCACTTTCTTATACTAAAAAACCTCCTATTTTTTCTACCTTGAAAGACCTTAGAAACGGGCTCAAAACAGCTCTTCAGCTTCATGCTCGTCATCGCTATGATATTGTACATTGCAGAGGCTATCTTCCTGCTCTCATCGGAAGAGAACTTCAACGAAAAGGAGCAAAATTCATTTTTGATATGCGAGGATGGTGGGCTGACGAAAAAAAGGAAAGTGGTGCCTGGAATTCGTGGTTTTATTATCCGATTTATCAATTTTTTAAGCAAAAAGAAAAAGAATTTTTTAAAAAAGCGGATAAAGTTATTTCTCTTACGCACGCAGGCAAAAATTATATTGTTGCAAAAGGTTGGCAAGAAAGTAATAAAATAGGCGTGATTCCTACTTGTGTAGATTTTGATATTTTTCCACCTTTTTCAGAAGAAACTCGACAAATTACTCGAAAAAGACTCAATATTCCTCCTCAAGCGAGCGTATTGGTGTACAGCGGTTCTATAGGAGGAAACTATAAAATAGAAGATTTTCTCACTACTATAAAAGTATGGATACAAACTCAACCTAATTCATACTTTTTAATGCTTTCTAAATACGCGCCTTCCTCTGACTTTCAAGAGAAATTAGCAACTTACCAAATTCCACAAGAGCGCGTTATTATTACTTCAGTACCTTTTCCAGAAGTATATGCGTATTTGCAAGCATCTGATATAGGTCTGATTTTGTACGAACTTACTTTCTCGGTGATTGGAAGAAGCCCTACTAAATTAGGCGAATACTGGGCCTCGGGTATTCCTGTAATTTCTTTAAGAGGAATTGGAGATTTAGACGCTATCATTGCTAAATATCCGCAAGGAGGCTATCTGATGGAAAATATTACAGAAAATTCTCTCAAAGTTGCTTTTGAGCGATTTGAAAAACTACCTGATAAAACATCTTTGCGAAATTACGCTCTCGAATACTTTCATATAAACAAAGGTGTAGAGTTTTACAAAAATATTTATGCTGAACTTCTTAAAATATGAAAATTGGTATCCTTCGCGAAGAGAAAATTCCTGTAGACCGCCGCGTAGCACTTGTTCCCCAGAGTTGCAAACAATTACTCGAACAGTATGCTCATCTACAAATTTTCGTACAACCAAGCGACTTTCGTTGTTTCAAAGATGAGGAATATCAAAGGGTTGGCGCCATACTTACAGAAGACTTAAGCCACTGCGATATTTTATTAGGTATTAAAGAAGTTCCTATAAAAAACTTAATTCCTGAAAAAACTTATCTTTTTTTCTCACATACTATCAAAAAGCAACCTCATAATCGAAAATTATTGCAAGCTATTTTAGCAAAAAAAATTCGACTTATTGACTGGGAAACACTTACAACGCCTAACGGAGAAAGACTTATCGCTTTCGGGCGCTTCGCTGGCATTGTAGGCGCTTACAACGCTTTGCGCGGATGGGGAATACGAGAAAATTCTTTTTTTCTAAAACCTGCTTATCAATGTAAAAACCTTACAGAAGTGTGGGAACAACTTCAAAAAGTATCCCTTTCTTCCGTTAAAATTGTCATCACAGGCGATGGGCGCGTCGGAAAAGGAGCTAAAGAAACTTTAGAAAAATTAAATATTCGTCAGGTAACTCCCAAAGAATTTCTTTCTGAATCGTTCTCAGAGGCTGTTTTTACGCAACTTTCTATGGCTGATTATCACTTTAAAACCAAAAACGGCTCCTTCGAACAGCAAGACTTTTATAAAAATCCTCAAGAATATTCTTCAAGTTTTTTGAAATATGCTAAAGTAGCAGATATGCTCATCGCCTGTGCTTTTTGGGATCCGCGCGCTCCTCTCCTATTCACACGACAAGAAATGAAACGACCTGATTTCCGAATTCGATTGATAGCAGATATCACATGCGACATAAATGGCTCTATTCCTTCAACGATGCAAGCCACTACTATCGAAAATCCTTTTTACGACTACTCTCCTACTCAAGAAACTATCGAAAAACCGTTTTCTTCTAAAGATCATATCACAGTAATGGCTATTGATAATTTACCTAATGAACTTCCAATAGAAGCATCTTCTACATTTAGCCAAACTTTTTGTGAAAAAATATTTCCGTGTTTTGGGCACGATGCAGATTCCATTCTCGAAAGAGCTACCATTTGCCAGGAAGGAAAACTTACAAGACGATTTTCTTATCTTCAAGATTACGTAGAAAAAGAGTAACTTAGCTGCGCACAAGTCTTTTTTCTTGCAAAAAATGATAGGTCATGGGTTTTTTATTAGGATGAAGCAAAAACTGACCAATTACGGGACAAGTAAAGATGGTATGGTCACCCGAACGCGCTTCATCCAATACAGTGCATTGTATGAATCCGATGGCTTGGGTTAAATAAGGACAATTTCTGTTGTCTAAGGCGTATGGCAATCTTTTAAATTTGTCTGTATCTCGGCCCGATTTTCTGCCGAGTTTAGTAATTAGAGCAGTTTGTTCTTCTGATAGCAAATTAATATTGAGTATTTTACTTTTTCTCACTAATTCAATAGTATAATCGTGCTCATACAAAGCGACTGTCATGAATTTTCCTCTCATTGCTGATTGCATCACCCAAGTAGCAATGTTTGCATTCATTTTTCCTTCAAAAATTGTTGTAATAGAATGCACTTCGTAATTTTTGTATTTAAGTAACGATTTTCTCATGATTCAGCGGAATCTTCCTGTAGAAAAATGGTCGTCATCATCTTCATCCAAAAACTTATTAGAAGTATGCACTGTTTCAGATTGCGTAAACGTTTTGTGAAGCAAATCTTGAAAAGCAGTGCTGACAGAAAGAAACTGTTTGCTTAGAAGCGCGTATTCTGCTAATCCATGCAAAAGAAGTTCCATTAAAAAGAACTGAGTAGCTTCATTTTCTTGAGAGTATTTTTGTTTTACAAGGTGGGCGAGTCCTTCTACTCGCAGCAGTTGAGATTTGTACTCTTTATCAGACGAATCGTTCAAGATTTCTAAAGTGTTATTGAGCGAAAACCAATCTAAGATAGGTTGATATACGTTTGATGTTTTTCCCTTTTTTTTCATTTCTGCACTTGGGTCTGGAAAATATCGGAGCAGTTGTTGTTTGATAGCTCTTCCTACAAGTTTCACTGCTACGACTCCAGTTCCTTCTACTTCTCCTTCGTACACCAACTCCACTTTTCCTGTGATAGCAGGCAAGACACCCCAAAAGTCGCTGACGCGCACAAAAGTTTTAGATTCGTTGTTGAGTAAAAGGCGTCTTTCAGCAGTGCTAAGTAGATTTTCATAAGCAGAAATGGTCAATCGGGCAGATACGCCACTTTTGGTGTCTGTAAATTCGCTTTCGCGTGCTACCACAGCAATAAGCTCAACAAGATCTTTCGCAATTTCTGGCACAAAAATTTTTTCTTTCTGTTCAGGTTTGATTTCTGCTTCTTGTTGCGTGATTTTTTTACCTATTTCGATACTTTTAGGATAGTGTGTAAGGATTTGACTGTCAATTCTATCCTTGAGAGGAGTTACAATACTTCCGCGATTGGTATAATCTTCTGGATTAGCTGTAAACACAAATTGTATATCTAATGGAAGTCGTAATTTGAAACCGCGAATTTGCACATCTCCTTCTTGTAAGATATTAAATAAAGCCACTTGAATGCGAGCCTGTAAATCGGGCAACTCATTAATTACAAAAATGCAGCGATTCGCTCGTGGAATCATTCCATAATGCAACACACGCTCATCAGAATAAGGAAGTTTTAAAGTAGCTGCTTTGATAGGATCTACATCTCCGATGAGATCTGCTACTGTAACATCGGGAGTAGCTAGCTTCTCAAAATACCTTTCAGAACGATGAAGCCACGCAATAGGAGTTTCATCTCCTTTTTCGGCAAGTAGTTGTTTGCCTAAGGCAGAAATAGGGTTAAAAGGATCATCGTTAAGCTCTGTACCAGCAATATAGGGAATGTATTCATCTAAAAGTTCTACCATTAAACGCGCCATTTTGGTTTTAGCCTGTCCGCGCAACCCAAGTAGAATAATATCGTGCTTAGATAGTAGAGCACGTTGCATATCAGGAATTACAGTATCTTCATAGCCATGTATGCCCTCGAATATTGGTTCTCTGCGTTTGAGTTTGGCTATTAAATTCTGACGAATTTCTTCTTTAATAGAACGAGGTTGATACCCTACTGCTTTTAGCTCGGCTAACTTAGATAGCCGGAGGCGTTGCGAAAAAGGAATGCTTTGATATTCCACGACTGAAAATATTTGATTGATAGTGAAACTAAAAAACTGAAAAATTGTTTTTATAAAAAGCTATTCTTTCCAGCTGAATGGAAATAAAAGCAGAGAAGTTGCAATACTAATCAAAATAATAGCCCAAATAGTAATAAGTTGTTGATATACTAAACTTCTTTCAAGTCCCTCTATAGCATGTTTTGAGATTTTGATAGTAAGTAACAAAACGGGCAATATAAGCGGAAAGCCTAAAACAGCGGTTAGAGTTGCTGAATTTTGAGCCTTGTGAGCAATTGCGCTCACCATTGTAAAACCGATAGCAATACCCATACATCCACTTACAAGATTGACAAGAAATAAAAAAGTATCTTGAACAGGATTTTGCATCACAATCCCATACAAAAACCAAGTGACTAATCCTATTACCACGGAAAAAAATCCATTGTAAAGCATTTTCGCTATTATTATGCTTTCAGGTCGGAATAAAAAATAATAAAAATACCATCTTTTATCTGATTCTATATTGAAACTTTTTATGCTGTTATTTACCAAAGCAAATAAGATTGCTATCCAAAATAAAGCGTTCCAAGTAGAAGGCGTCAGCATCTGATTTTTTAAGCGAAAACTTAGGTAGCACACAAAAATAATACATACTAAGTAAAGTAATAATCCGTTGAGCGCAAAACGATTTCTCCACTCAAGAAGCCATTCTTTAGAAAGACAGGCAACAATCTCTCTCCAAAATAATTTCACGGTTGTTGAGATATCAAGTAATTTTCTAAAACTGCTACATTTCCGTTAGCAATCAAGAATGAAGGAGGAGCAGGGTTAAGAAAATTAAACTCCATCACATCATCGTTCCGTTCTTCAATAGAAACTTTTTCCTTTCGAATTTTAATAGGCTTATGTTCGTCTTCGCTACTCTCTGATGTATAAAAAATGTAATAAGATTCGTCTTGCTCTAAGAAAGCAGATAAGGGAGCTAAATAAGCAGTAGCTTGTTCAGATTGTTTTTCTGAAAGCGTAGCGTGAACGCTCATTCCGGGCAATACTAAATGGTTTTTAGGTGCTTTAAAATATACGTAAATCATTCCTGCTTTTGTGACAGGGTCAATACTGCGCGCAATGTGTGTAACTGAACCTTCTACAGGAGGAAAAGTATGATTCACAAAATCGAGTTGTAGTTTTAAACCTACTTTTATTTCATCTAAATCCTTATCGTACACAGCCATTTCGGCGACAAGCTCATCCGTATTAACAATTTCTACTAATACATTTTCTCCTTTGATAAGTTGTCCGATAGCTACAGGCAAATTAGTAACATATCCATTGATTGGAGATTTGATATAGAGATAGGGGCTTACTACTGCTTGGGCAGAATCTTCCAACTTTTTTACATCTACTCCTAAAAGTTCGAGTTTGGCGGTAAGCGCCTTTTTCCGGTTGTTTGCCTCCCGTCTTTGCGCTTCTATAGTTTGAAAGTCAGCTAACGCACCAATTTCCTTGCGCATCATTTCTTCTTGACGACGAAATTTGATATCCAACAAATCTTTTTCACTTTTAGCAGTTAAAAAAGATTCTTGGAGCTCAATAAATTCCATACTCGATAATATCATCAAAACCTGACCTTTCTGTACTATATCCCCTTCATGAATCAAAATTTTGTCTACAATTCCACTAATATTAGAGTTGATAATCGCTCGGTTATTAGGTAAAGACTGTACTTTCCCATTTAAATGAATTTCTTCAGTAAGAATTTTTTTTTCGGGTTTAATAAGTTTTATTTCTAAGTTTTTTAATTGCAAGGGGGTAACAAAAACTACTTGGATGTCACTAAGAACAGGCATTCCGTTGTTAGTATTTTGCTGAGACTGAGAGCTACACCCTCCTAGGAAAATAACAAACAATATTAAAAAGAGAAACTTAATAGTCATACATAATTATTTATTAGTAAAAATAACAAATTTTTAACTCATTTTGCTTAACTTTGATTGAGAATTTGAATTATTGTTCTTTGATAAGTTCTTACAACGATCGGCAGAGCAATTCCTATTCCTACTACGATGCTAACAGCAGGCAACAACGCAATAGTAGGCCAAAATTTCCAGTTGAAAGTTTCCCAAAAAGAAAATAAAAAAACAAAACCAATGGTCATTCCTAACACACAACTCGTGAAAACTATTAATACACTTTCTATGCACAAAAATTTTACAATTTGTTTATGACTAGCTCCTAAAAGACGCAATAAAGCCAAGTCTGTCTTTCTTTCTTGAAGGAGTGAAAACAAAGTAACAATCACTGTAATGCAAGATGTTACAAAAGAAATTCCAATTAAAAAAGAAACTATTTCTAATCCTTTGTCTATCAAAGCATTTAAACGCCCAATCTCATAAGCGGGATTTGCAGTAATAAGATTGTTTTTTTGATTTATCCATTTAGGAAATTGAATTAGTGCAGCAGGTGTTTTAAAAGTAAGCAATAATGCGGTGATTTGTTTTTCATCTTCTGGAATTGATGTAAGAAGTGCTTCAATAGTGTGCTGATTTTCTGGTGTTTCATGCTCTAAGTGAGTGAGCCAAATGCTGGAAGTATCTGTGAGTAACAAGTTATCAATAGTAAGTCCGCAAGGAGAGAGTATTCCTACAACAGAATAAGACAAATTTTCGTGCGTATGCTCAGTTTTTGAATTTATTCCATGAGTGCTATGGAAAGTATTTCCCAAAGAAAGATTGAGTCGGCGCGCGGCATAGGCTCCTGCGACGATTTCCATAGGTTTTTTCCATATTCTTCCTACAGACAAAGAAGCACGATAATGCTCTATTAACTGAGGAGATGTTCCTACAATCCGATGATTTTTGTAAGAATCTCCAATAGAAATTGGAATTGCTCGTTCTATCATCGGATGATGTAAAATACTTTTTACATCTTTCAACAAAATATTTCCCGTAGGATCGTCTAAATGGAAAACGCAAGAGAGCAACAGTTGTAAGGGGCTTCCTTTAGCTCCTACAATTAAATGTGTGCGGTGAAGTTCTTGCAGAAGTCTGTTTTCTATGTTCGCATGTAACAAATTAATTACTGTAATCACTCCAAAACATACGCTCATGACAAACACGCTGAGCAATATTCTCCCGTAATTTTTTTTCCAGTAAGCAAAAATCAAAGCAAGATAAGGCATATTCTAAACCTAAAGTGAGTCGAAGTACAAACTATCCTTTCAACTCATAGTAAGGTACAACAAAGGTACAAATATCCCATAAAACAAGTTGGCAACACAAAAAAAACTTACATTGTAATCATTAAAAAAGTTCTTATTTACAGGAACTTTATATTAGTTTTCTATGGATTTGTTATTTGTTTTTGTGGTTACTTCCCAATACAAAACTTACTAAAGATATGTTCTAAAAGGTCTTCTGTGGTTATATCTCCTGTAATCTCGGAAAGAAAATAAAGCGCTTGCCTTATATCAATGGCTAACAGATCTCCAGAAATTTTGCTTTGAAGCCCTAAGAGAATTTCGTTAAGCGATTTTTGGCAATTCTGCAAAGCTTCGTAATGGCGAGAATTTGTTACTATAACATTACTTGCTTGAAACTCTTGTCGATGTACAATCTCTATAAAACTTGCTTTTAAACGTTCAATCCCTATTTTTTGAATAGCCGATATAAACACTACCTGATAATTTAGCGACAGATCTTCTAATGCTGTAAGAGTTTCTTTTGTAACAGCATCTATTTTGTTACCTACCAATAAAAAAGGTTTTTTAAGTGCTTCAAGGCGATGAACTTCCTCCAAAAGTTCTTTTACAGGAGTATTTTGCAAGTCGAACAAGTAAAGAATGATATCTGCTTGTTGCATTTTAGCTTTCGTTTTTTCAATGCCGATTTCCTCGATGCGGTCTGAAGTATACTCTCGCAAGCCAGCAGTATCGATAAAACGAAACAAATGTCCTTCTATTACTACTTCATCTTCAATACAATCGCGCGTAGTGCCTGCTATTTCGCTAACAATTGCTTTTTCTTCGTTAAGAAGAGTATTCAACAAAGTGGACTTTCCAGCATTAGGTTTTCCTACAATTACTACTGTTACTCCGTTCTTGAGTACATTTCCCCATTGAAAAGATTGTAATAACTCCTTAATAACGGACTGAATTCTATGGACCAACTCAATTAACTGACTTCTATCAGCAAATTCTACGTCTTCTTCAGAAAAATCGAGTTCTAATTCGATCAAAGCAGCGAACTGAATAAGTTGTTGCCTGAGTTCTTTGATTTGAGCAGAAAATCCTCCTCGCATTTGTTGAATGGCAGCTCGGTGTGCAAGTGCTGTTTCGCAAGCGATAAGATCTGCAACAGCTTCCGCTTGAGCAAGATCCAACTTTCCGTTCAAAAATGCACGCTGCGTAAACTCTCCCGCTTTAGCATGCCGAACGCCATTTTTGAGATACAGTTCAATAATTCTTCTTATAATATAAGAAGAACCATGGCAAGAAATTTCTACCACATTTTCGCCTGTATAGGATTTGGGCGCAATGAAAATAGTCACCAATACTTCATCTATGATTTCTTCTCCGTCTACCAAAACTCCAAAATGAACAGTGTGAGAAGGCTGTTTTTCTAAATTTTTCCCTTTAAAAAAACGATTAGTAATAGAAATGGCTTCTTTCCCAGAAATGCGCAAGACGGCAATAGCTCCCTTCCCTGGCGGAGTGGCTAAGGCAATAATTGTTTCTTGAAAATCGAGATAGCGCAACGATGACATAATTCTACAATTTAATATCTCCAAACGTGGTAAATAGGAACAACAGATGCAAGCTGAAATCCGTACTTTTCGTATAATCGACATGCATTTAAATTCTCTTGCTGGGTAACTACGCTTAAAGTTGTGAGATGTGGTTGCTGAGCACACCAATTTTCAGCAGTTTGAAGAAGTTTTTTGCCAATTCCTTGTTTTTGGTAAGCAGGTGAAACAGCAATCAGCCCGATTTGTGCACAATTTTCCTGAACTTGGAGTGTACAAAATCCTACAATTTGGGTTTTGTACGTAGCTACCCAAACCTGGTTTGCATACGAACCTTGTAAAGAATTTTCTAACCATCTCCGATATAAGGCTTGTTGTATGGAAGGTCCTAACTTAGGATCGCGCAAAAAACGAGAATATTGCCCTGCTAGTATAGCTAACTCATACAACTGTTGAGGAATAGTTTCATAAGAGTACGTTTGAATGACAAAAGGTTCATATGCACTTTCTAACACTTTTTCTATTTTTTTTTCAAATGTTACTTTTGTATCTACCTGATAAAAATTATTATATTCACGTATTTTTTCAGGAAGAATACCTCTGCAAAGGTCATATAAGTAAATGAGCCTAAAAGAGCTTTGCTGAATAAGCGCACAAAGCTCCTCAAAAGAAGCAAAGTTTGTAAAAAGAATTTTACCGACTGGGAAACCTAAAAAACGAGAATCCCAATCGAGGTAATAGCTTTGCAGAGTCATTTTCTGATATGATTCAACAAAATTGAGAGCAATATTTTTTATTTTTTTTGTGATTATTTATAGTGATGTAGAAATTTGTATTCTTTTGAATAAACCTCATAAATCCTTTCGCTATGGAAGTTGATTCAAGTGCAAATTTAATGGAAAAAGCCCGCGAGAAACTAAAGGAAGTATTCGGGTATGTATCGTTTCGAGGCAACCAAGAAGCAATCATCCATAATATTTTGCAAGGGAGAAATACTTTTGTAATCATGCCTACAGGAGCAGGCAAGTCGCTTTGTTATCAACTACCAGCTATCGTATTAGAAGGAACTGCTATCGTGATTTCTCCACTCATTGCTTTGATGAAAAATCAAGTGGACCAAATGAACGCTTTTGGAGTGAATGCTCAGTTTCTGAACTCTACTCTTTCAAAAGCTGAAATCACAAAGGTAAAAAAAGAAACTTTAGCAGGAGCTGTAAAGTTGCTCTATGTGGCTCCTGAATCCTTAGCGAAGGAAGAAAACATCGAATTTTTGCGCAAAGCGAAAATTTCTTTTATTGCCGTCGATGAAGCGCATTGTATTTCTGAATGGGGACATGATTTTAGGCCAGAGTATCGACGCATTAAAACTATTATTGACCATTTAGGAAACAATTTGCCTATTATAGCACTTACCGCTACTGCTACTCCCAAAGTGCGGCAAGATATTCAAAAAAATCTTCGCATGGAAAATGCTGATTTGTTTCTTTCTTCTTTCTTGCGCAGTAATCTGTATTATGAAGTAAAACCCAAAATTGATAGCAAAAAACAACTTGTTCGCTTTATCAAACAGCATAAAGGAAAATCTGGTATTGTTTATTGCTTGAGCCGCAAAAAAGTAGAAGAAATCGCTGAGTTTCTTAAAGTAAATGATATTCGAGCTCTTCCTTATCATGCAGGCATGGATTCTGCTCAACGCATGGCAAACCAAGATGCTTTCTTAAATGAAGATTGCGATGTTATTGTCGCCACAATCGCTTTCGGAATGGGCATTGATAAACCCGATGTACGCTTTGTAGTACATTACGATGCTCCCAAGTCGATAGAAGGATATTATCAAGAAACAGGAAGGGCAGGAAGAGATGGACTCGACTCTCATTGTTTGATGTTTTTTAGTCCTAAGGATATAGATAAACTCGAAAAATTTCAAAAAGACAAATCTGTTACGGAACGCGACAATGCAAAAATTCTTTTAGAAGAAATGACCTATTATGCAAACAGTTCAGTATGCAGAGCAAGGCAACTTCTCCACTACTTCGGAGAGTATATGCCTCATGACTGCGGAAATTGTGATAACTGTTTGCGAAAAGAAGAAGGGAAAGCTGAAGAGTTCGATGCAACTGAAATGTTACTCACTGTTCTTAATACTGTCGTTAAAACAGGTCAGCGCTTCGGAATTCGCCACATCGTAGATGTGATCACAGGAAACACGAGCGATAATAAATACATCGAAAGTTACGGACATGATAAACTACCTGAGTTTGCCACTGGCAAAGAAGAAAGCCCTTCATTATGGGAAACAGTGGTACGTCAGGCGCTTATATATGGATTTTTAGCTAAAGATACCGACGATGTTACAGTTATCAAAATCACTGACAAAGGAAAAGACTTCATTGAAAATACATTCAATATCAAATTTGTAAAAGATCACGACTACAACAGCGCAGAAATCGAAGAAGATAGCGAACTTCTTCACAGTATGCATACTCCTCAAGCAAGTGCAGCAGATGAAGTACTGCTAGAAATGCTTAGATCGCTTTGCAAAAAGATTGCAAAACAGAAAAAGCTGCCCCCGTATGTAATCTTTCAAGAAGCTTCTTTAGAAGAAATGGCAACTACCTACCCTACTACTTTAGAGGAGTTGGCTCGTGTAAATGGTGTAGGACAAGCCAAAGCTCAAAAATTTGGACAACCTTTTGTAGAAATGATTGCTAAGTACGTCGAAGAAAATGAAATCGAAACTGCCAACGACGTTGTAGTAAAAACTACTGTAAACAAATCGAAAACCAAAATTTTTATTATTCAACAAATCGATAGAAAAGTTGATCTAGACGACATTGCCGAAGCAAAAGATATCACTCTAAGCGAACTTATTGAAGAAATCGAACATATTTGTTACTCTGGTACTAAGCTCAATATTGATTATTATATCAATCAAATTCTTGACCCAGAAAAACAACAGGAAATTTACGAATATTTTATGAATGCTGAAAATGATAGCATTAAAGATGCTATGGAAGCGTTTGCTGATGATGACATCACAGAAGAGGAACTTAGGCTTATGCGTATCAAATTCTTGAGCGAAGTAGCCCTCTAAATTTTATTCTAATGATAGGTTTGAGCTATAAATTGTTTTTCAAAACACGCTTTTAGCAAAATTACATTTTTAAATGTTAGAAGCAATTTTGAAATTCATTTGTTTTTCATTTACCTTTGTTGCAGGCATTTTTCAAACAACACTCTGCAAGCACTATGTCTAACTACTTAGATTTTGAGAAACCTATCATAGAACTTGAGGAAAAGCTGGCTGAGATGAAGCGAATCGCTGAAGAAAACGATGTGGATGTTAGTACAGCAGTAAGTGAATTGGAAGGGAAAATTGAACAACTCAAAATAAATACTTTTAACAATTTAACAAGGTGGCAACGCGTGATGCTTTCGCGTCATCCCGACCGACCTTATACGCTTGATTATATTTATGAAATTACCTCTGATTTCATAGAACTTCATGGAGATAGACTCGTAAAAGACGACAAAGCTATTGTAGGGGGGTGGGGACTTATCGATGGAAAAACTTACATGATTATCGGACACCAAAAGGGTAGAAATACTAAGCAGCGTCAAATGCGAAACTTCGGAATGGCAAACCCTGAAGGATATCGCAAGGCGCTTCGCCTTATGATGTTGGCCGATAAGTTCCGAAAACCTATCGTAACACTTATAGACACTCCTGGTGCTTACCCTGGCTTAGAAGCAGAGGAGCGCGGACAAGCGGAAGCTATTGCAAAAAACCTGCGCGAGATGTTTCGCTTGAACGTACCTATCGTTTGTATCATCATCGGAGAGGGAGCTTCTGGCGGAGCATTAGGAATCGCCATTGGCGATAAAGTAGCAATGATGGAAAACACATGGTATACGGTGATATCCCCTGAATCGTGCTCCTCTATTCTTTGGAGAAGTTGGGATTACAAAGAACAAGCAGCAGAGGCCCTAAAATTAACCGCTAAAGATATGCTATCTTTCAAGCTTATTGATGATATTATTGAGGAACCTTTAGGAGGAGCGCATACCAACGCTAAACAAGCAGCTCAAGTACTCAAAAATTATATCATTTCCAAAACAGAAGAACTTTCTAAATTGTCTCCTGAAGAACTAAAAAGGCAGCGAATTGCTAAATTTTGTACAATGGGAAGCTTCATAGAATAAAAATTCCCCTTTATTGGAAGGAGATTGTTACGCATGGAGACTTTTCCATATAAGGTCTTTAAGCTCTTGAATTCCGTATCCAGTAATAGAAGAAATAAATACATATGGAAGAGAAGGCAAATCCCTAGCCAATTCCGTTCTCAATTCTTCATCAGCCAAATCCGATTTTGAAATTGCAAGAATTCTTTGTTTATCGAGTAGTTCAGGATTGTATTTCTTAAGCTCGTTAAGAAGTATGTGATATTCTTTTTTGATATCTCGACTATCTACAGGAATGACGAATAAAAGAATGGAATTTCTTTCGATGTGGCGCAAAAATCGCAATCCCAATCCTTTCCCTTCTGCTGCTCCTTCAATAATTCCAGGAATATCCGCTACTACAAAAGATGTTCCGTCGTAATAGGGTACTACTCCTAAATTAGGCACAAGAGTCGTAAAAGGATAATCGGCAATTTCAGGCTTAGCAGCACTTATTACCGAGAGCAATGTCGATTTTCCTGCATTAGGGAAACCTACTAGTCCTACATCTGCTAGTAATTTGAGTTCAAGAACAAACCAACCTTCTTTGCCAGGCTCACCAGGTTGCGCATAATGAGGAGCTTGATTGGTAGAGGTTCGAAAATGCCAATTACCCAACCCCCCTCTTCCTCCGGCTAACAAAATGCGCTCTTCGCCGTGTTGTGTAATCTCAAATAATTTTTCTTGTGTATTTCCATCTTTCACAACTGTTCCTAATGGAACTTCTATAATGCGATCCTTCCCTTCTCTACCAGTGCAATTCTGTCCTGAGCCAGCTGTTCCGTCTTCTGCATGTACATGCTTAGTATATTTGAGATGCAAAAGCGTCCAAAGTTGAGAATTCCCTCTCACGATAATATGCCCTCCCCTTCCTCCATCGCCGCCATCAGGTCCTCCAAAGGGCACGTACTTTTCACGTCTGAAATGAACTGAACCTGCTCCTCCTCTACCAGAGCGGCAAAAAATGCGCACATAATCAATAAAATTGGACGATGCCATGTAAAAAAATTAAAATTGTTTTTTTTATGAATGCGAATTTAATAAAAAACTCAACATCTTTTTATCGTTACTTTTCAAACGAGTTAGTTGTTTATATCTTTCCCCACCGATTGGTTTTCACAAGAAATAACATTTTGTTTTGTCCGAAGCGCAAAGTTCCTCCGATTGCAAACGTACCATCTCGAAGTGCTACTAAAGAAAGCGGCAAAATTTGGTTTTCTGCAATATTAAGCTCTCCTCCAAAACTTTCTTTAAAAATTAGTTTTCCATTTCCTAAGCATTCTGCAATAGAAAAACCTTGCGTAAGGGCATCAATATTTCCAAGAAAATGTTGCCCTACTAATACGAAAGAATTCTCAGAAGTAGAAACGGCTTCTCCTGCTTTTAAAAATCCATTAAACTCAACGTCATGAATAGCCATAAGTTCTCCTTGTCGAGAAATTTCAAGAATTTGACTGTTTGCTATTTTATTTCGTTCGCTCCATGCTACTACTCTATAGCCATTTGCAAAAGAAAGAAGAGCCGTAGGAAATTCCCGATGAGGCGGTTGCGGGTAAACATAGTCCCAAATTAAATTGCCAAATTTATCTGCTTTTACAAGGCGAATATCGTAATTTTGATTATCGTTTGCGCTTGCTTGTACGCTTCCTAACCATATCATTTCTCCATCAGAATCGGGAACTTCACGCACTATAGAACTAAAATCGTGGCGGAAGCCATCGTTGCCGTATTTTTTTTGCCATAATAGTTGGCCATCTAAATCAAGGCGTGCAACGTACATATCTTGTGCAAATACATCATTTTTTAAAGAATCAATATTTCCTAACACGATAAAATCTCCATTGTAAGATTGAATAATATCGACTACCTGACAAGCTACTTTTGAAGAATCTCCAAGTATAGTTTGCCAAAGAATGTTTCCGTTATTATCTACCTGCGTAACCCAAATTTGAGCGTAAAAACGTCCTTCACTTAAAATAGGCATATAATATTTAGGAGGTGTACTACCTGCTTCAAACACAGTAGCAGCTATAATAAAATTACCTTGTTTCGTGATTTTGATAACAGTTCCTTTTTCTGATGTACCAGTAAATCCGAGATTTTTTTGCCAAACTACGTTGCCTTGTGCATCGGTCCGAATTAATAACACGTCGTAAGGCTTGATGCGCGTAGTATCTACAATTCCTGCCTGAAAAGACTGAGTAGTACCCACTAACACAAAAGAGTTATCAGGCATTGCAATTACATCGCCAAATAAATTATCGTATGCTCCTCCATAATATTTTACAAAAGTAGATGAATTTTCTATTTCAGAACGACAAGCCATTAGCAAACTTATCCCTATCCAACAAATGCATCTTCCTATTTCCATACTTTCTAAAACATCTGCTTGTACAACTTATAGCAATTTAGAAAAATTAAAAAAATACTGCTTACTCATGGCTCTCCTAAAATACATCTATGAGAGTTTCTAATTTCATTCCTCGAGAGCCCTTCAATAGAATCAGAGCATTCTGAATAGGATTATTTTTTAACCATTCTATAGCTTCTTGTTTTTCTTTAAAAAATAAAATTCCATCTGTTTGTTGCCGCATGAAGTGTTCACCTATGCAAATTTTTAGAGAAGCATCCATAACCGAAAGTTTTTGTACAATATGAAGATGCTCTTCTTCAGCAATGTCTCCAAGTTCTAACATATCGCCCAAGATAATTACCTTATGTTTGTTGGTTTTCCAGTCTGCGAAGTTCTCTAAAGCAGCCTCCATCGACGACGGATTAGCATTATAGGCATCTGCTACAATTTGATTCGTATTCTTCTCAAGAAGTTGAGAACGATTGTTTGTCGGAACATAGGAAGCAATCGCGCGATGAATACTAGTCTCTTGAATACCAAAGTATTTTCCTATGACAATAGCAGTCAGAATATTTGCAAAATTGTATTTTCCGATAAGCTGCGTTTGGACACGTATCTGATTGCTTTCATAAACAATAAAGGGAGAGGTTTCTATAAACCGAGCATGTTCATGGTTATCAGCATATAAAATAGCATTTTGAAATCTTTTTGCCATATTGGCTAGTACTTCATCATCAGTATTTATAAAAGGAACGCCTTGATTTTGAAGAAGAAAATCGAACAATTCGCTTTTTGCGCGTATATTAGCTTCCCAACTGCCAAATCCTTCGATATGGTCCTTACCGATATTAGTAATAATTCCGTGAGTAGGTTGAGCAATTTTACAAAGAAGTGCTATATCGCCCAATTTGTTATCTCCCATCTCCAATACTATCATTTGAGCATTCAAGGGTGTACTAAGCAACGTAAGTGGCAATCCAATATGATTGTTATAATTTCCAGCTGTGGCATGTGTTAAAAATTGAGTTTGAAGAACCTTTGTAATAAGCTCTTTTGTAGTAGTTTTTCCATTAGAGCCTGTAATTGCTATAACAGGAATTTGAAAATATTTTCGATGAAAATTAGCAAGTTCTTGTAAAGAAGTAAGGACATCGTTTACTAATAAACATCTTTCATCAGTTAAATACGCAGGATTATCGATTACAACATAGCTTGCACCTTTTTGAAGCGCTTCTTGGGCAAAAGTGTTTCCGTCGAAATTTTTACCTTTTAAAGCAAAAAACATGCTTTTAGGTTGGATGTTTCTCGTATCAGTGCTGATTTTTTGATGTACCTCTAAAAAATATTCATAGAGATTTTCAATTGATATCATGCGAAAAATTTGTTTCTAATTTGATTCTTCGAGCGAAATTTACCATTTTTGGAAAACCTATCACTTGTATCATGAAAAAAATTAACATCGCCATCGATGGATATGCAGGGTGTGGGAAAAGTTCTACAGCAAAAGAGGTCGCCAAGCGCTTGAATTATATTTACGTAGATACGGGAGCTATGTATCGTGCCGTCACTTTTTACTTACTAGGCACTAATGTCGATTTGAATAATGAATCACAAGTAGAAGCACTTTTGCCTTATATTCATTTAAGTTTCGAAAAAAATCCGGAAAGCGGCAAACTAGAAGTATATCTCAACAATGAGCCAGTAGAACCTTTTATCCGAAGCATGGAGGTTTCTAATAAAGTCAGTGAAGTGAGCGCTTTAGGGGTAGTTAGAAGATTTTTAGTGGAGCAACAAAAAAAGATTGCGCAAGGAGGAGGAATCGTAATGGATGGAAGAGATATCGGAACTGTCGTTTTACCTGATGCAGAACTCAAAATTTTTATGTTTTCTGACATAGAAGTCCGAGCAAAGCGCCGACAAACAGAGCTTCTTGAAAAAGGCGAATTTGTATCTTTAGAAGAAATTATCGAGAATCTTCAAAAAAGAGACCTTATCGATACTACTCGTGCCGAGTCGCCACTCCGCAAAGCAGAGGACGCCATCGAACTCGATACTTCTTGTACTACCATGGAAGAACAGATAGAACAAATTCTTCGCTGGGCAGAAGAAAGAATCAACGAACTCCAACCTCTTTAACAAAAACACTGCCAAAATTTTTGAACTTTTGTTTTTTTTTTTAGTATAATTAGTAGTAAATTTTGGTTGTATACAAGCTTGCCAATGACAATTTGTGTTTTATATATTGAAGACAATCTCGCAGATTTTAAACTACTTGCTAAAAAATTAGAAGTTTCTTCTCCTTACGGTAAAATTAATTTGTGTCATTGCCAAACCTTAAAAGATGCTACAAAATATCTTGAAGAGCGACCTGCTGATCTGATTTTACTTGACCTTTCACTTCCCGACGCCATGGGAATGGAGGGAGTAAACTATTTACAAAGCAAATTCCCAAGCATTCCTGTTGTAGTACTTACAGGCAACACTAATACAGAAGTAGGTTTAGAAGCCATTCGTTCTGGTGCACAAGATTATTTAGTAAAAAACGATTATTCCATAGAGCTTTTTTATAAAACGTGCTGGTATGCTGTCGAACGCAAGCGCATCCAAACAGAACTTCAACAAACTATTGAGGCGCTGCAAACAGAAAAAAAGATAGTAGCTCTTCAAAACCAACAAATATACCGATTTGTAAATGTGCTTGTAAGCGACCTTAAAAATCCTCTTATCTCCATCACTGCTCTAACCGAACTTTTGTTGAAAGACAAACAAAAACTTACTGCTACTCAACTCAACTACCTTACTCAAATTCATTATTCCTCTGGTTCTATGTTAGACAATATTTTGTCTATCATCGAAACAACTCAACTTCAAGAAGGCAACATTCCTATTCAGATGTTATGGGAAAATCCCTATCACACTATTAATGCTGCTATCGATAAATTTATTGTAGAGGCCATTACACGAGATGTTCTCTTTGATATCAAATACGACAAGAACCTTCCTAAAGCTTATTTTGATAAACGCTTGCTACACAATGTTCTATCTAATTTATTAGAAGTTTCCATTGCTTATACTCACAAAGCAGCTCGCATTAAAATTCAAGCAGAGAAGCAACAAGAAAATCTTCTCAAAATCAGCATTTTTAACAACGGATTTTTGCTTTCGGATGATGAGCTGCAAAATATTTTTGACGATACTACGCTTTCTGAAGCGCAACAAGGTCTTAAACTTTCACTTGCCAAACGAATGGCTTCTCTCATGGAAGCTAATATAGGAATTGAAACATCTACAAAAGGAACTAATCTTTGGGTAACTCTAAAAACCAAACATTAGTGTTTATGCTCTTTGACAGATTCCAAATTGAACAAATCGTTCAGCACATCTACTAACGTTTCTGCTTCCCCGCGCTTGCAAGCAGCCTTCAATTGTAAAACAGGAAGTTTGATAATTTTTTGCATGATGTTTTTAGTAATCATGTCTATTTTTTGAGCTTCCTCTGTATCCATTCTTTTGAGGTATTTGCTAATTTCTTCTTGTCGGATTTGTTCGAGTGCTGACTTTAACTTTTGAATCGTAGGCGAAAAAATCATTTCCCGAGACCAATCTAAAAACTCTTGAATCGCTTGATTTACAATGCTTTCTACTTGCGGAATAGCGCTCTTTCTACGTTCAAGAGCTTCACTTGTTCTTATATTAATATGGTCGATATCATAAACAAGTACACCTGGAAGTTCTTCTACTTCGCGCGCTACCGAACGAGGCACTGATAAATCTATAAAGTATTTGAAGGCAAAATTCAATTTTTGAACAGATTCGCTATCGAACAACGGAGAAGGAAGCGACATAGAAGAAATGATAACATCAGCTTTTTCGACTTCTTGCCAAAGCCGTTCGAACGCACAGGCCCTAAATCCGCACTCCTGAGCAATTTGTTGGGCTGTTGCAAAAGTGCGATTCATTACGGTAATTTCAGCAAAGCGCTCCGATGCCTTGAAATTGCGCGCAACATCTGCTCCTATTTCACCAAGTCCTACTACTAAAACTTTTGGCTCAATAATCGAATGACAAAGTTCTTCTGTAAGTTCTACAGCAGCGTAAGACACAGAGGCTGCACCATCTCGAAAAGCTGTTTCTTGTACAACGCGCTTGTTAGTAAAAAATATCGTATGTAATAAGCGATGCAAAAAAGGACCTGCCATATTTTCATCAGCTGTCCATTGATAAGCCTTTTTTACCTGATTACTAATCTGCAAATCGCCTATTACTTGAGACTCCAACCCTATCGAAACACGAAACAAGTATTCTACTGCTTGATGAGTTTGATTAAAACTAATAAAATATTTATGGTATTCCGCTGGATTAGTAATGTTTTTTATTTGACATAACAAATGAATAATAGAGCTAAAATAATCTTTTTCAGAGAGATAGTAAATTTCCGTACGATTGCAAGTTGAAAGGACAAGTGCTTCTGAAATTCCTAAAATGTCTTTTAATTGGTGAAGAAGAGTTTTAGTTTCTCTTTCAGAAAGAGAGAGCTTCTCGCGAACCGCGAGGCCCGCTTGCTTGTAATTCACGGAAATTGCTTTGAAATAAAATGGTGCCATCGCCTTTACTTCCCTACTACTTAAGAGCAAAATTACATTACTATTAAATTTTAAACATGATTTTTGTCACCTAAATTGTTAAAATTTAAAGCTTTTTCTTAATTTAGAATCGTTCTAAATACATTAGACCATAAATAAAACATTTTTGAGAGCAAAAAAGTTTAATCGTGCATTAAAGCTATTTGTTATGATAAATGTTTTTTGGTTTAGACGCGACCTTCGTTTGGATGACAATGCAGGATTGTACTACGCTCTTAGATCTAGTAATCCGGTGCTTCCCATTTTTATTTTTGATAAGCATATTTTAGAAAAACTCGATGACAAATTTGATAAACGACTCACATTTATTTATGAATCGCTTCAAAACTTACAATCTGAACTTATTTCGTTGGGAACATCGCTCGATGTTCGATACGGTACACCTGAAGAAGTATGGAAACAACTCATTGAAGAGTATGAAATTTCCGATGTTTTTACAAATCATGATTATGAACCTTATGCTATAAAAAGAGACAAAACTATTCATGCTCTTTTACACGAATGCGGTATCGGTTTTCATTCTTATAAAGATCAAACAATTTTTGAAAAAAACGAAATACTCAAAGATGACGGAAAACCTTACACTATATTTACACCGTATAGCAAGAAATGGCATCAATTATTGGCTACTAATCAGAAGTTTTATCTTAAATCTTACCCTACTGAAAAATACTTTCACAATTTCTTGAAAATATCTCCTAAGCCTTTGCCGCCTTTAGAGAGTTTCGGCTTCCAAAAAGTAAAAGAAATTCGCTTTCCTTCTAAGCAACTAAAAGAAGATATTTTAAAAAATTATGCAGAAAAACGAGATTTCCCTTCGGTTCAGGGCACTACGCGATTGAGTGTTCATCTGCGATTCGGTACGGTTAGCATTAGAAAATTAGCGCAAAAAGGATTAGAATTGAGTCAAAAGTGGCTTACTGAACTCATTTGGCGCGATTTTTATATGATGATTCTTTATCATTTTCCTCATGTAGTAGAAAGATCATTTCAACCTCGATACGATCGCATCGAGTGGAGAAATTGTCCTGAGGAATTTCAGCGCTGGTGCGAAGGAAAAACGGGATATCCTATAGTAGATGCTGGTATGCGCGAACTCAATGAAACTGGTTATATGCATAACCGCGTACGCATGATTACAGCTAGCTTTTTAACTAAACATTTGCTTATCGATTGGCGATGGGGAGAAGCTTATTTCGCTAAAAAATTACTAGATTTCGACCTTGCCGCCAACAACGGAGGATGGCAATGGGCAGCAGGAACAGGGTGCGACGCTACTCCTTATTTTCGAATCTTTAATCCTTTTGAGCAAACTAAAAAATTTGATAGACATTTACTTTACATTCAAAAATGGATTCCTGAACTTTTTACTGAAGAATATCCTAAGCCTATTGTAGAACATAAAACCGCACGGGAACGCTGCTTGCAAACCTACCAAAAAGCTGTATTATGAAAATTTTAGACAAGTACATTCTTAAACAATATTTTCAAACCTTTTTTTTCTCAGTCCTTATTTTCATCCCTGTTATTTGTGTGATTGACTATGCTGAAAAAAGCGAAGACTTTGTAAAAAACAAAGCACCGTGGGACGCTATTTTGTTCGATTACTTTGGAAGTTTTGTTCCTTTTATTATCAATGCGCTAAGTCCTATTTTTGTCTTTTTATCGACAGTATGGGTAGTCTCACGATTGGCAGCTCGCACCGAAGTGATTGCTATGCTTAGTTCAGGCATGAGCTTCTTGCGCTTTATGACTCCTTTCTTCTTTGGCTCCGTTTTGTTAGGATGTATGATTTTTTATTTAGTAGGCTGGGCTGTTCCGATCACTGCCAAAAGAAAAATTGCTTTTGAAAATCAATATTATAAAGATCCTTTTTACTTTGATGGGAGAAATGTGCATTATCGCGTAAGCGACTCTACGTATGTTTATTTAGAAAGCTATAACAACATTTCCAATACAGGATTCAAATTCACATTAGAGCATATTCAAAATCAAAAACTTATCAAAAAACTCTCCGCTGATATTATTCAGTGGGATACTCTTAAACGCAAATGGCATCTTGATAAATACATGGAATATTCTTTTGATGGTATTCAAGAAAAATTGCATTACGGCACTAATTTGGATACGGTTTTTAATCTTACAGAAAAGGATTTTCAATCGTCTTATGGTTTAGAAGAAATGCTCACCATGAATGAATTAGATCAATACATTGCAGACCTTCGCTTGCGAGGAGCGGACAACGTAAACATGTATTTAAACGTAAAATACGAACGCTATGCTTATCCTTTTGCAATTATCATTCTTACTATGATGGGAGTCATCATCTCAGCGCGCAAATCCAGAAGAGGTACAGGGTATCAGATTGCTTTTGGAGTAGCTTTAGCCTTTGCCTTTATTTTATTTGTATTTTTAAGCAGAAGTGTAGCGCAAGCCAATGCAAACATTTCACCCTTGCTATTAGCCTTTATTCCTAATATTACGTTTGCGATTATTACCCTGATTATGTACTTTACTGTTCCGCGATAAAGTTTTTTATTTCTTTGGAGTAAAACTCACTTTAAGAGAAAAAATGTGAGAGTAGAGGCCTTGTCCTATGCTTCCGACGTTTGTTAAAGCGTAGTCAATCGTAAAATTTTTAAACTGAAATCCTACTCCAAAGTTAGGTTGATAACTCCAAAACAACGAGTTATCAAAGTTTTTGATGCGCTGAAAATTGCCAATCCCTCCTCGCAGGAAAACTATTTTTTTATAGTCAAGTTCAATGCCTGTTTTAGGTTCTATAGAAGCCAATTGACTACGCACAAGAGTATTTCGTTTCCCATCAAAAGTCATTTCAAAACCAGCTACGGCAAGAAAACCAAAGTTTTTCGTAACGACACTGTAAGCTGCATCTGCCACGAGACGAGGTAAAGTGATTTCAGTACTATTCGAGGGAATTTGATTTGCTGTAGCTGCAAAAACATCTTGAAAAGTTTCAGGATTATAGTTCCACACATTATAAGTACCTGTAATGTCGCGAGCAGTTACTCCAAATTGCCATTTTTGCAAAGTATATTGGAATGCAGCATCAAGCCCCATTCCCCAAGCATTGGCAAATTGTCCTACATTGCGATGAATAACTTTAAAATTAACTCCCCAACAAAGATTTTTTAAAAAAGATGTTTGCGATGCATAAGAAAACAAAAAACCATAATCAGACGCAGAAAAAGAACGAACATTGGCATAATTGACGCGCCCTTCCGTATCAAACAAAAATCGCGTATCTGGAATGTTATCTATTCCAAATCGAATTACTGAGAGTGCTATAGCATTTTTTCCTGAATCGATTTGTGTTGCAAAAGCTGCGTAATCGTAATTGGCAATTCCTCCAAAATAAGATGCATGCATAAGGGCACCTTCGTACTGCTGTTGAAGTTTCACCAATCCCGCAGGATTCCAATAACCTGCTGTAACATCATTGGCTATTGAACTCTGCAAATTGCTCATTGCTAAAGCTCGCGCACCTACCCCGATCGAAAGAAATTCGTTGCTATACTTAGGCACAGTTTGAGCCTTTATAAGAGAAAAACTAAAAATTAACAAAACTAGAAAATGAAACGGGAATCTTTTCATTTTGTAAATATCCGAAAATTCAATTAAATTCCTGTACGAATAGCTTCTACAGGATGAAGCCTAGAAGCCTGATAAGCGGGAGCAATCCCTGCTATTATCCCAATACAAGTAGCAATTACATTTCCTAATACAATTTTTTTCCAAGATAGAGAAATCAAAAATGCCTCGGTAGAAAACCAACTTATTCCTAAAACAGGTACAATCCCTAAAATTCCTCCTGCCAAGCTCAAGAATATTGCTTCTAATAAGAACTGTAAAAGAATAAAAGAATTTTTAGCACCCAGAGCTTTTTGAATTCCAATAATATGTGTCCGCTCTTTGACACTGACAAACATGATATTAGCAATTCCAAAACATCCTACTAAAAGCGAGAAGCCACCGATAAACCAACCTGCTATAGTCAGGATTGTGATAATGTTTTGAATGATTTCTGCTATCATTTCTGGACGATTAATAGAGAAATTATCTTCTTGCAAAGGCTTAATACCTCTTTTAGCGCGCAATAATGTGCGTATTTCGCTTTCTAACGTTTCCAAATTATTATCATTGTCATAGCCTTTGGCTACTAAAACTGTGCTCGCAACTTGTTGTGAAGCAAATATTTTGGTAAAAAGCTGATAAGGAATCATACATATATCGTCATTGCTAGGAAAGTTTAAAAGATTTTCGCCCTGACGTTCAAACACTCCGATCACTTTAAAAGGAACCTCTTTAATTTTAAACACTTTGCCAATAGGATACTGATTGCCAAAAAGTTCAGTAACAATATTTGCTCCTAAAATAGCTACGGCATACCCTCCTGCAATCTCAGTAAAAGTAAAGTATCTTCCTTGTACTATTGGCAAATAAGCTACTACATTTTGTTTGAATGTAACTCCCTGTACAGAAAGATTGCTAACAGAATTATTCTGATAGCGCGCTGTTTGCCCTGCCTGAACGGCATATAAAGAAATAGCAGATGCAGAACGGAGTTTATTTTCTAAAAAATCAAGTTCTTCTAAAGTAGGATTAGGACGTCCTAAATATTTCCACCAAGGTAAGTTTCTATCAAACTTCCAAGGGAATTTTCCGACGTACAAAACATCGCTTCCTAAAAAAGAAAGACTTTTACGAATGCTTGCATCAAGTGCTTCTACAATAGTGAGCACAGATACTACTATAAAAACGCCTACTGTTACGCCTAATAAAGAAAGTATCGAACGCAAAGTATTTTGTTTCAGCGCGTCAAAAGCTATTCGAATGCTTTCTTTGAAAAAGAACATTATTTTATTTAATTTCTTGTTCTGCTTCTTCTTCTTTTTTAGTCCTGTTTCCAATTTTTAATGGCGCGCCTCCTTTTTGGTAAGCTTGCAAACTAGGAGGGAATCCATTAAGTTGGCGCCATATTTCAAACCATACTGGCACATCATCGAGCATAACCCATCCAAATACTCCTGAGCCAATTCTGAGCTCTTTAGGCCAATCTTCGTCGTAACTATTTTTGTCAGGTACAACTAAAATGCGGTATTTCCCATTTTTGGAGTTTACATAATCTATCACTTGTACTTTTCCTCCAAAGGTACCTACTGAAACAGAAGGCCATCCTGTAAATTGCAAAGCAGGCCATCCATCAAATTGCAAACGAACATGTCTTCCTACAGAAATAAGTGGAACGTCCATAGCTTTTACATAAAGAGCAACTGCTTTTTGTGGATTATCAGGCATAATGGTTACAATCGGTTCTCCTTCTTTTACAGTTTCTCCGATTCCTTGTTTTAAGGCATTGACTACAAAGCCATCTTGAGGGGCAAGAATAGCATACTGCTGATTTCGAATTTTCATATTTGCGTATTCGTTTTTTAGCTTAGCCAAACTTCCTTGAGAATCAGCAATATCTGCTAAAGTAGCTTCCCGCTCTGATTCTGCTTTTGTGATTTTTTCTAATGTTTCCATTTCTAATGTGTTAATTCCAATAATTTCAATATTTAAATCGTTGCGAGAAGCCCAATACTTATTTTCTGCCGCAATTAGTTTAGCTTCCGATTGTTGAAGTTTACTTCTTACTGATTCAAGTTTTACTAATGAAATCAAACCGCTGTCGTACATAGTTTGATAGCCTTGCATTTGCCTTTTAGCAATCTGATAATCGACCTGAGCAGCTACCCAATCGTTACTATCACTTGTTACTTTGAGTTGTTTTTGAATAATTTTTTGTCTGTTTTGCGCTAACTTAAACTCTAATCCTGTTTTCATGGCTTGAATCTGACGCACCAAAGCTTCTACCTTTGCTTCTTTAGATTCAATATTTTCCTGTTTGGCTTTAATTTGCTCTTCTAAGCGTTTGAGAAGTTCTGGGTCGAAATATTTTTCTTTGATTTCTGAGATGATGGCAATTGTATCATTTTTCATAACATATTGCCCTTCCATTACGAACCACTGTTTGATTCGTCCAGCAATCACAGCTTCTACTGTTTGAGGCCGTTCACTCGGGCGCAGGGCTGTTAGCTCTCCTTCGGCCATTATGTTTTGCTGCCAAGGCATAAAAAGTACTACAAAGCCCATGAGCCCTATTCCAAAAATCCAAGAAGCAATCATTTTAGCAATAGGAGGCGTATGCAAATGCTTCAGAGAATAGAGTTTCTCCTTGTACAATTCATCACCTTTGAAGACGTATCCTTCTTTTAGGTTTGGCATAGCAAGTATTATTTATATCCTAAGATTTTAAGCATTTGATCAGGAGGTTGCTCTTCGCTAAAAAGTTCTGTAATGATGTTGTCATCATTATCTAAATCGATAATTACGTGCCTGGCAGCAGGGATTAGACAGTGTTGGATTCCTCCAACTCCTCCAAGAGATTCTTGGTAAGCACCTGTATGAAAGAACCCTATTACCAGAGGTTCTGCACCTTGTTCGAGAACCGGCAAAAATACATGAGTGCTATGAACCTCGGAGTTGTAATAATCATCACTATCGCACGTAAGCCCCCCTAAATGTACTTGCTGGTATTCTTTGTCCCAATAGTTGAGAGGAAGCATAATAAATTTTTGATTCTTTCCCCACGTATCTGGTAAATGTGTAATAAAAGAACCGTCTATCATGTACCAAAGTTCCTTATCATTTTGCAATTTTTGGTTAATAATAGAAAAAAAAGTGGCTCCACTTTCTCCAACAGTGTAGCTTCCAAATTCAGTAGTAAGATTAGGAGTTTTAACAAAATTCTTTTTACAAACCCATTGAATATTTTCAATAATTTGCTCTACCATATATTTTGTATCGTATTCGTAAGCTAAAGAGGTCCGAATAGGAAATCCTCCACCAATATCGACAGTATCTAAAGTATCGCATATTTTTTTTAGCTCGCAGTATTTATAAATAAATTTCGAAAGTTCAGACCAATAATAAGCTGTATCGCGAATACCAGAATTGATAAAAAAATGCAACATCTTAAGTTGAACAAGCTCATCTTGTTTGATGACTTCCACATAAAACCGCGTAATATCACTGTAACGAATTCCTAAACGGGAAGTATAAAAATCAAAATTAGGTTCCTCGTCTGAAGCGATGCGAATGCCCATTTTGTAAGGCTTCTTAATGTGTTGCTTGTAAAAATAATATTCTTGCATGTTATCTAATATGGGAATGACATTTTCAAATCCATCGTTAATCAGATCTGAAATGCCACGCATGTAAGATTCTCGTTTGAAGCCATTACATAGAATTGTAGTCTGCTTATCGATAAGTTTAGAACGATATAAACTCCGAATAATTTCTATATCATAAGCAGATGAAGTTTCAATTTGAGCGCCAGCATCTAACACTTTTTCAAGTACGAATTTAAAATGAGAAGATTTTGTACAGTAACAATACATGTAGTCTCCTTCATAATTGTACTTTTTAAAAGCGTTGTTAAACAAGCGCTTGGCAGATTTAATTTTATCCGTAATTACAGGCAAATAGCTGATTTTCAGAGGAGTTCCGTATTTACGAACTAAATCCATAGTATTAAAATCGTGAAAATAAAGTTCGTTATTACGCACAGAAAACTCTTTGGTTGGAAAATCAAATGTTTGTTGAATGAGATCAAGGTAATTTTTCATCGCAATAGGATTGTAAAACTCATCAGCAATAAAACTAATAAAAACAAAAAGCAAAAATATAAAATTCCTATGATTCAAGAGAGCATTTCAATCTTTTTAAAGAAAACTAAAAACATATCAGAAAACTTACATTGTTGCAAAACATACGTAATGATTGATTTGTTTCTAAAAATTTAAAATTATCTTTTTTGCTGATTCTGCTGATTATAATTTCTAGTTCGATCGCAGGAAAAAAATGTTGGTAATTTTATCTGTTTATACAACCTCATTAAAACAAAATTTAAAGCGTCTTGAAACCGACTTTTGTTGGTAAATTTTTGAAACTATGTTAAAATATTAAAGTGAAGCAACTAAAAAAGTTGTAATTAAACTCTTAAAAAATGTTAAAATTTAATTGGTGGCGTGGCAAAAACCTTCTATATTTGTCTTGAACATGAGCGAATCATCAAACTTTTTTGTCAGTGATGCAAACCTACAGATACTCAAAATACTTGAATTTTATTCATATTTTAGGAGATTTATCTACTGTAAATATTTCTTTTGTTATTGCATATTACCTAAAATTTGAAACAGTTCAAGGTATTTTACAATATCCTTATTTGCATCTGCTGATTTGGTACAATGTCGCTTGGCTTTCTTTAACGGCTTTTTTTAAGCCTCACAATATTTCCCGAGCTTCTCGTATTCCAGATATTTTGCGCGCTTATTTCACACAAATTATTCTTCACTTATTCTTGGTAGCGATCTTTTTTGTGGTAAACAAAGCATATTATTACTCTCGCGAACATATGCTGTTTACCTATATCTTGCTCACTTCCCTTTTAGTAATGTGGAAAATTGCTATTATTTACCTTATTCGCATCTACCGAAAAAAAGGATTCAATTACAGGAACGTCATTATCGTAGGATATGGCGAAGTAGCTCAAGAGCTCAAAAAATTTTTTCGACTTCATCCCGAATACGGTTATCGTCTATTAGGTTTTTTCGATAATAAAGCTAAAAATGAACAAATTCTCGGAACTTTTGATGATATAAAACAATATATCAAGGAAAATCAGGTAAATGAAATTTATTGTTGTCTTCCTTATGTAGAATACCCTGTTATCAAAGAGTTAGTAGATTTGGCAGATGATAATTTGCTTAAAGTAAAATTGCTCACCGATTTCCGAGGCTTTTCTTACAAGACTGTAGAAGTAGAGCATTATGACCATATACCAGTACTAAATGTTACTTCCATTCCTTTGGATAATTGGAAAAATAGAGCAATTAAACGAGCCTTTGATATCGTTTTTTCTCTTTTTGTCATTATTTTTATTTTATCATGGCTAATGCCTATTATCGCTATTTTAATTAAACTTGACTCCAAAGGGCCTATCTTTTTTAAACAAAAGCGAACAGGGAAAAACAACAAAACATTTTGGTGTTATAAGTTTCGTTCTATGTACGTGAATGATGACTCAGACACTAAACAAGCTACTCGCAAAGATGCAAGAATTACCAGAGTTGGCGCTTTCTTGAGAAAAACGAGCTTAGACGAGCTACCTCAATTTTTTAATGTACTGATTGGCGATATGTCAGTAGTGGGACCAAGACCGCATATGCTCAAACACACAGAAGAATACTCTAAAGTAATTGAAAAATTTATGGCGCGTCATTTAGTTAAACCTGGCATTACGGGATTAGCACAAGCAAAAGGCTATCGCGGTGAAACTGAATCGCTTATCAAAATGAAGAACAGAGTAAAATTCGACCGCTTCTATATCGAAAATTGGTCTATTTTTCTTGATATCAAAATCATTTTTCTTACAGTAGATTCTATGTTACGCAGAAATGAAAATGCTTTCTAAAATCTCTTTTTCATTTGTAAATTAAGCTTCTTATACTTGCATTAAATTTCGAGTTATCCCACAACAGAGAATCTACTCACGATGTCAAACGAAAAAAACGCAGCCGAAGAAATCAACTTACTTGACTTATTGCAATCTATTGCAAAGTTTTTGATCAACATTTTACTTAAAGTTCGCCGCGACTGGATTCACTATGCTCGCATTTTGCTTATAGCATTTGGAGTAGGTTCGACTCTATACCTTCTTCGAAATTTATGGACAAATAATCTTTATTCTACTACAGCTTTAGTATATAGTCGCTATTTAAGAGGTAAAATATTTTTAGAAACAGTTGAACAATTCAACCAAATCTTTAAAGAAAAAAATTTTAATTACCTCAAACAAATTTTGGGAAACCAGTACGATGAATATTTACTTCAATCAATCCTTTACGTAAAAGTTGACACTTCTTACAAACCATCTGCTGTTGATTACAACTATTTTAGATACGAAGATGGATATTTTAAAATAGAATGTATCCTAAGAGATTCCATTTCTGTCGATAAACTGAAGGATATTCAACATCTTTTATTTCAGTATTTTCAATCTATAGAAACAATTCAAAAATTGTATCATCGCGATAGTATTAGTCAATCTTTGTGTCGAGAGCGTTATCTGGCAGAGATTCGTTCTATTGAACAACTAAGAACGACGTTGAATACATCTCTTGAAAAAGGAACTTTCTACCAGTCTTTCGCTACCAAAGAAGGTATTTATTTTAATCTTTTACCTACCACTGAACTACACCGCGAGATTATTGATTTATATAACAAATATGTAGAACTAGATAATTATTTGAATGCTATTTCTCCTCTAAATTATTTACAAACCTTTTCAACTGCAACTAAGCTTCAAATAAGAAGTCCGCTTTATCAATGGATACTAGGGAACGAATGGATTAATCTCCTTTTAAAATCAATCTTAGCAGGCTTTTTATTTGCTTTAGGAATTTACACCATTATTTTGCTTCTAACTTTTAATAGATGGCTTTCTCAGCAAGAGAAATCATTAGAATAAATTATCCCGGTTTATGACAAAAGTTTCCTCTATGATAGAAGAGACAAACTTTCCTACGCCTCAACAAATTGTTGATGAATTGGATAAATACATTATTGGGCAACACGAAGCCAAACGACACGTGGCAATTGCTCTGCGCAACCGCTGGAGACGCATGCAAGTCAAATCGGACATGCAAAAAGAAATTGTTCCGAATAACATTTTGATGATAGGGGCTACTGGTGTCGGGAAAACCGAAATTGCGAGAAGATTAGCCAAAATTGCACGAGCTCCTTTCGTAAAAGTAGAAGCTTCCAAATTTACAGAGGTTGGTTATGTAGGAAGAGACGTAGAAAGCATGGTGCGCGACCTTGTCGAGCAAGCGGTAGGAATGCTAAAAACGGAAAAAGAAAAGCAAGTGCGCGAAAAAGCACTCGAAACAGTTGAAAATATGTTGCTAGACTTGCTAATTCCTCCCGTTAAAGATTCTGCTTCCGACTCTGATAAAGAACTAAACGCTAAAACAAGGGAGCGTTTCGCCGAAAAACTCCGCAATGGAGAGTTAGAAGACCGAAAAGTAGAAATTAAAGTAGAAACTAATGTGACTACAGGCGTCAGTATTATGGGAGGTAATATACTTGATGAAGCGTCTCTAATAAATCTTCAAGAAATGTTAAGTGGGATTGCTCCTAAAAAAACTAAGAAACGAAAAGTACCCATTAGCGAAGCTAGAAGAATTTTATTAGAAGAAGAAATTGCTAAACTCATTGATTTCGACGAAATTAAGTCTGAGGCACTTAAATGGGCAGAGAACTCAGGCATCATTTTTATCGATGAAATTGATAAAATAGCAGGAAGGGGAAGTAATACTTCTGGTCCTGATGTGAGCCGAGAAGGAGTTCAACGCGACCTACTTCCCATAGTAGAAGGATGTACTGTGCATACCAAATATGGTGTCATCAATACGGATCATGTCCTATTTATTGCAGCAGGCGCATTCCACGTAGCAAAACCTTCCGATTTGATTCCTGAACTACAAGGGAGATTTCCTATTCGGGTAGAACTAAACAGCCTTACAAAGCAAGACTTTGTTAATATTCTTACAGTTCCTCAAAACTCTCTTACCAAACAGTACATCGCACTCTTAGAAACAGAAAATGTACATCTTCATTTTACTCCTCAAGCTATTGAAGCAATTGCTGACTTCGCTTTCCAAATCAATACGGAATTAGAAAATATAGGAGCAAGAAGATTGCATACTGTTATGAGTCATCTGCTTAACGAAATTCTTTTTGGCGTTCCAGATAAAATCCAAGGCAATACTACTATAGAAATTACGGAAGAAATGGTAATTGCCAAGCTTTCTAAGCTCGTTAAAAACAAAGATTTGTCTCAATATATTTTATAAAGCGTTTGCGTTTTATTTATATTGCACGACGATACGGTTAAGTTCGAAAAAGTTGCTATTTCAAAGATGAATATGAAAATGCGCCTGGTAGTTCGATTTTTTTTGCGATGGATAGTTTTAGCTACAATCTTATTGGAATCTTGTGATAGTTGGCAAAAGGATATTTCAGAGATTGCTCCATCAAGCAAAGTTCCTTCTACATTTGAAAAAGTAAAAGCAATCGCCGATTTGAGCCAGGCGGTTGACGCTTTTGTTTACTCTCGCGATACGATTATTTCTATTTTAAGCGAATTAGACTCTTTCACAGTTTTTATGCCAACTAATCAAGCAATTGCAGATTTTCTTTCTAAGACTCCTAACTATTCTACAGTAGCAGATATAGGAGGAAATTATTCTGAAAATCCGCCGCCTTCTGGGAAGGCTCCATTAGGCGATCGAAGGTTAATCAATCTGCTTCGCTTTCACATTATTCCATCGCGTGTTTTATTTTTACCTAACAACGATTCTCAAGGAAGAGATTCTTTGAAAACAGGGATATACCCTACTTTGCGCGCAGGTGCATCTTTAAGAGTTTTGGCTAACCACGCTCACGATATTAAAATTATTAACACTACTTCCGCTACCTTTTCAGACACAGCTCGCGTAATTGTTTCTAAAAGTAATATTATTGGAAGAAATAAAGTAGTAGTGCATGCAATTGATAAAGTACTGTTTCCGGGAGGAAGTGTCAACACTAATATTCAAAGCTTATTGCAATTATATGGGTACGACTCTTTGTATAGAATTTTAGAAAATCGCCCTCAAATTTTTAATGTATTAGCAGGAGTACAAAGCGGTGCCACCTTTTTTGCTCCCTCCAACTTAGCAGTGACGAGATTTATGTTAGCTTATCAGATCCCATCAATAGATTCGATTGCGCCCATCATGTGGAGAAAATTTAGAAAAACAGAAACAGATACTGTTTATACAACCGCTAAAGGAACAAATGTTCTAATTGAAATTTTACGCATGCATCTTTTGGCCGATATCAACAATGCGATTACTATGGAGAAGTTTTTGCAAGACCTTCAAACAGAATACGCTGTCTTTCCACTTCAACAAGCTACCGTTGGTTTACCACCAGCACCATTTCTTACCATCAATCGAGGTTTGAATACAGTATTTGTGGGAGATAATCGCGCTCGTATTACTCACCCTAATCTGCGCGCCTCGAATGGCATTATTCATGGCATTGATAAAGTAATTTTGCCTCCAGATTTTCTACAAATCCGATGAAATTTTCGCATAATTAGCGCAAGCCATTAAGTTTGAGGCAAGTAGATTTTTTAGAATATGTACAAAGGAAAAAAAGTAGTAGTAGTTTTGCCGGCCTATAATGCTTCTAAAACCCTCGAACAAACGTACCAAGAAATTCCATTTGAGTGGGTAGATGAAGTCGTTTTAGTAGATGATTATAGCAAGGATAATACTATTGAAATAGCTCGAAAATTGGGCATCCAACATATTATTCGCCATGAGCGGAACAAAGGATACGGAGGCAATCAAAAAACGTGTTACAAAAAAGCACTTGAATTAGGAGCAGACATTATCATTATGCTTCATCCCGACTATCAATATACTCCTTTGCTAATTCCTGCTATGATCAGCATCATTGGCAATGGTTTGTATCCTGTTGTTTTTGGTTCTCGCATATTAGGAGGAGGAGCGCTCCAGGGAGGAATGCCACTTTATAAATACATAGCGAACAGAATTCTTACTTTTACACAAAATCTTTTTATGGGTCAAAAGCTCAGCGAATATCATACAGGTTATCGCGCTTATGCACGTAAAGTTTTAGAAACAGTTCCTTTCGAGAAATGCTCAGACGATTTTATTTTCGATAACGAAATTATTGCTCAAATTTTTGCAAACCGTTTTGAAATCGCTGAAGTGACATGTCCTACTAAATATTTTCCTGATGCCTCTTCTATCAATTTCAAAAGAAGCTTAATCTATGGATTAGGAGTTTTGCGCGTATCCCTTTTGTATTTTTTGGATTCAATAGGGTTTAAATGGAATCTATTGCGTAGATAAAATAAGTTTTTTTGAAGATTGTCAATTTTTCTTTATTTTTACAACGCTTTCGGTGTCTAATCTCATTCGAGAAGCGACTTAATAGGGAATCATGTGCAAATCATGAGCTGTCCCCGCAACCGTGAATCGTATTTTTTTGAGTTTAGGTCAATACCCTTGCCACTGTTCTTCGGAATGGGAAGGCGACTTAAATGAACGATAAGCCGGGAGACCTGCCAAAGCAATATCATTTTAATACATCTTTCGGGTGAAAAGATGTGTTAATAAAAATAATTGTTTTTGCAATGAAGATAATGCAAAGTCGATGGTGGCTTTGGGCAGTTTTTATTTGGTTCGAAGCAAAATCTAATAATCTTTTACTGTACGAAATAAATTTAGTGGATGAAAAACAAATTCAAGTAAGTATTTCTTGGGAACATTCTTGGCGCTACGACAGTACGAAGGCTCCTTATAACCATGATGCTGTTTGGATTTGGGGCAAAATCCAAGAAAACGGTATTTGGTCATCTCTTCTTTTTAAACGTATTCACACTATCAAAACAGAAACAGTTATTCAGAAGCCTATCGGTTTTTTGATTCGCCGCAAAAATATTGGTGAAGGAAATATTCAAGATAAAATTTATATCGAATTAGTGAATCCTATTTCAGAGAAAACAAGTGAAATACGGCTATTCGGCACTGAAATGGTATTTGTTCCAGAAGGAAGTTTTTATGTAGGAGATAGCGTCAGTCAATATACATTAAGAACAAAAGACGGAAATCCCTATCAGATTGAAAATGAAGGTACTATTGAAAATCTTTTTGCTAAATCAGAACAAAACAACTTTCATCCTCAATCGCTCACCAGCCAAGCTCCTCATTTGCCTATTCCTGCAAAATTTCCGAAGGGTTTTAAAGCTTTTTACTGCATGAAATATGAAATCAGCCAAGAACAGTTTGCTGACTTTCTGAACACACTTACGTTTCAACAACAAAAAAAGCATACCGTTTCTTCGCCAGATGCACCTTGGGGAACGCCTGCCTTATACGAATCTTTTAGCCATTCAGCTCGAAACGACATTGTGATCCTTCGTTCAGGCATTGAGCCTTGGCTCCCTGCAACTTATGGTTTCCTACAAGAAACCAATGGAAAACATAGAGCCTGCAATTTTCTTCATTGGCAAAATTTAATGGCTTATCTGGATTGGGCGGGACTGCGCCCTATGACAGAATTAGAATTTGAAAAAGCTTGCTTAGGATTCTCTTCTCCCTTTCCCAGACAATTAGCCCATGGTACTGAAGAGTTTGTACGCGCAAAAACAATTTTACAAGACGGAACTCCATTTGAATTCGTTGCAGAGATAGCTACCTTCAGAGCAGGGGTAGTACTATCGGGTCGCGCGGCTCATGAACAAGGTATTATAGGTCCACTTCGATGTGGGTTTGCTGCTCTTTCTCAACCAAATCGGCTTCAGAGTGGCACAAGTTACTGGGGTATTTTTGAGCTTAGTGGAAATGTTTGGGAACAAGTCATTAACCTTTCTTCTCACGGCGTTCAGTTTGATGGACAGCATGGCGATGGAAACCTTACTGAAGAAGGTTTTTCTGATGCCCTGCCTGCCGAAATTCTTTTAAATGGAAATGGTATCGGCTTGAGAGGAGGGGCATGGAATAGCTTTATTAGCGACAATTTGACATATCCTTTCAGAGACCTCGCAATAGCTGATAGATATTATATCTATACTATTCCACAACGCTTAGCAACCGTAGGAGGAAGAGGAGTTTTAACCTTTGAATAAAATGAAAAGTATTTTTACAGTAATCTTTTATCTCTTTCCAATTTGTTTGTTTGCGCAAGTTCATGCAGGTGGAAAAGGCGATGGATATGCTGCTGTGCATCTTAAAATCAGAGAAATTGCCAGTCTTCAAAAGGAGATCGCACAAAAAATTTGGATTGCACCTAATCCGATTGAAAGTGCGGCATCTTTTCAAATCAACGGAGTTGAGCAAATCTACAACGCTATTCTGATTAACCCTGTTTCAACGTATACTTATAAACTTCATCTTAAAAAAGAGGGTAATTCCTTTTTTGCAGAGCTTCCTGCTTTACCGTCAGGAATTTATTACTTGCAAATCACTTCAGAAGTTTCTGTTATCAAAAAAATTTTTATCCTATGAAACTGGTCCAACGTTGCGCGATCGCATGGATTTTTATATGGACAGCCTGCCAGTCATCTGAAGAAAAAATTTCTCCGCAGACCGAGAATAAAGGGAGATTTTTATACGTACTCAACGAAGGCTTGTTTCAACATAACAATGCTACGCTTACTCGATACAATCTCGATAACAAAATAGTTGAAAAAGATTTTTTCGGAAAAGTAAATCAACAGCGCTTAGGAGATACAGGCAACGATATTGGCGTTTATGGCAGCAAACTGTACATTCTAGTGACAGTATCTTCTCAAATTTTTGTTACAGAAAGGTTTTCAGCTAAACTCATTCGACGCATTCCCATTCTAAACGAAAGAAAATTAGCGCGCGAACCGCGTCAAATGGTGTTTCATGAAGGGAAAGTATACGTTTCTTGCTTTGATGGAAATGTGATTGTTTTAGACACAGCTTCCCTCGAAATTGTTCAAACAGTTTACAGCGGTCGAAATCCTGAGGGAATTGCTATTCAAAATCAAAAACTTTATGTTGCAAATTCAGGTGGAAAAGATTTTCCTAATTACGATTCTACTCTTACTATTTTTGAACTACCCACTCTGAAATTAGTCAAAAAAATAACTATCGGTATCAATCCGACTCAAATTGTTTCTACGAATCAAATTCCAAACCGTATTTTTATTTGTTTGAAAGGGAATTACTCCGAAATTCTTCAAAGATGGATAGCTCTCAATACATTAGCAGATACAGTTCTTTTTTTCTCTTTACAAGACGATCTACAATACCTTGCTGTAGACAACGAACTATGGGGAATCAAACAAGAACATAAAAATATCATTGTAAAACGCTATAATCCACTTTCAGGAGATTTAATCAGCAGTTTTTCTCCTTTTGTCGAAGTACAAACTCTTTACGGTCTAGACTACATTAAAGAAATAAAAAGCCTTGTTTTTTCAGATGCTCGTAGTTTTGTAAATACGGGTGTTGTCTACTTGTGCACTCAAACAGGAGAGATCACCCACTCCTTTGCTGCAGAACTTAATCCAGCGCATTATGCTTTTATAAATTTTTAAATTCTTTCACTTTTAAAATTTAATCATATGAAAAACTATCGTATTGTTCAGTTAGCTTTTTTAGTGTTTTCATTCGGATTTTGGGGTTGTAAAAAAGAAAAATCAGAAAATCCTAAGCCCTTAGTACCCTTTAAGTATCAGAACGGTGTGTATATCTTATACCAAGGACCGTTCGGAAGTGGAAGCGGCTCTTTAGACTTTTACAGTTTTACGGGAGATTCGCTCATCAGAGATTTATTTGGAAAAATTGGAAAAACAATTGGAACAGCTGCTTGGGATATGGCAATTGGAGGTACTAAAATGGCGATTACTGTTTCTATGAGCAAGCAACTCAAAATTGTAGATTTGGTAACCTTTTCTAACGTAGACTCGGTAACTAATCTAGAAAATCCGCGTTATGTAGCTATTTCTGGAGAAAAGGCATACGTATCAGATTGGGGAGAATACGATGCGGCTTTTAATAGTCCTTCTCCTAAAATTCGCGTTATCAATCTCAATAGCAAGACAATTGTAAAAAACTTTTTGCTTCCTTTTAATATGCGTCCCGAAGGAATTATTAATGCTAATGGCAAAATATACGTAGCACTTCAAGGCAACATCTATGGAACGACAGTCGGCACAAAAATATACGTTATCAATCCCAATACTGATGTAATTAGTGATTCTATTACAGTAGGGGGTTATCCATCATTATTCGCTATAGACGCCCGAAATCGCTTATTAGTAACTTGTCAGAAAGATTCGGCTATTTATCGCATCAAACTTTCAGACAACACTGTTGAAAACAAAGTACAAGCTCCTACAAAGTTGAGCTTGAACGGTTCCATCGCTACAGGCGGAAACGATACCTACGTAATTCTTCAATCTGGCGTTGCACGCTTCGGATTAGATGCTACTACTATCAGTAGCTCATTGCTTATAAGTGGAAATTCTTTTGAAGCCATCGGATTTGACAGTCGCAATCGCAGAATTTTTATTTCAGATAACGGATATTTTCTAAACAATGGCAAAGTGATGATATACAACATCGATGGCTCGCTTATCAAAGAATGGGGAGCTTCAGTAGCTACCCCTCGTGCATTTCTTATGCAATAGTTTTCCGAGCTGCACAAGAGTGCAGGTTTTTTATTTTTAAAGAAACAAACTCAGAATCTCTCTTTGGACTAAAAAAAATTCCAAAAGAGAATTACAACGAACTTTGCCTCCTTGCCGTTAAAGACATCGAAATAAAACTATGAAACTGATATTGGAAAAGCTTTAAAAATGCTTTTTTATAAAGATTGGAATTCCAGAAGACGCATACAAAAAGTTTAAAGATCTTTCAAATGTAGGAACTTTCACTCTTCGCACTGATTATGGACTTTCGCACCATTATTCCAGTAGCATTTGCATCTCAGCAATACAATTTATCACATCATTTCCTTACAATGGGTTCCTGTTTTGCGGAACATATCGGAAATTTTTTATTCAATTATAAGTTTCAAACTATCACAAACCCATTTGGAACAATTTTTAATCCATTATCTGTTTGTAAGTTGCTCACGCAAAAAAATATTAATCCACATCGCTTTGTTTGTCGAGATGAAATTTGGCATCACTTAGATTTTCACAGTTCTTTTTGGGCTACTAGTCGAGAAAATCTTTTTCAAAAAATACAACAAACTTTCGATAAAGTCCGCCTCGAACAAATAGACGTTTTGATTTTTACACTTGGAACAGCATGGGTTTATGAATGGAAATCCGATAACCAAACAGTCGCTAACTGTCATAAGCTTCCTTCGGATAATTTCAGAAAGCGCTTGTTAGAGGTCGATGAAATTGTACAAGGTATTCAAAACCTTCTGAATCAATATCCTCATTTACATATCATTTTAACAGTAAGCCCTGTAAGGCATCTCAAAGACACACTTTTGGGAAACGCTGTAAGCAAAAGTGTCTTGCGTTTGGCATGTCATTTCTTATCACGGTATGAGCGCATTTTTTATTTTCCTGCCTACGAAATTCTATTAGATGATTTGCGAGATTATCGATTTTACGAACCTGATATGATTCATCCTACAGCGCAAGCAGTTGAATATATTTGTCAACACTTCTCACAATGTTTTTTAGATGAGTCTGCTCAAACATGGATAAAAAAATGGAAGGCTATTTTACAACAACTTCATCATCAACCTTTTTATTCACAATCCAAACCTTACAAAAGTTTTTTGGAAAACTTGCTTTCTACACTTCAGCAAATCAAGGAAACAGATGTTAGCCAAGAAATTTCACAAGTTCAAAAAATATTAGAATCGTTCTCGTATTCTTAAAAGCTCCCTTTGTCTACATTAAAGCAACGAATGTTTGTAAATTTGTATAAAGAGCAGAGCTATGCAAAGAGTAGATACGTATAAACATAAAGGGCTGCGGCAAAAATTAGTAGAACACCTCATCGAGAAAGGCATCTCGCAAAAGCGCGTTTTGGAAGCTATTAGCGCAATACCGAGACATTTTTTTATAGAAAGCGCGTTTGAGAGCCATGCTTATCAAGATAAACCATTTCCAATAGATGTAGGACAAACTATTTCACAACCTTATACAGTAGCCAGACAAACAGAACTTTTAGACGTACAAAAAGGAGAAAAAATCTTGGAAATCGGCACAGGCTCAGGCTACCAAACTGCTATTTTAGCTTATTTGGGAGCGCACGTGGTTTCAATAGAATATCATCAAACTTTATATGTCAAAGCAAAAATATTGCTTTCACAACTTGGCTTTCAAGTTACTCTCTTGCATGGAGATGGTTCTGTTGGCGTTCCTGAATACGCTCCTTATGACAAAATTTTAGTAACAGCAGCAATGCCTTTTATTGCTAAAGAACTATTATTACAATTAAAAGTAGGAGGATACTTAGTTGCGCCTGTCGGAGAAAAACACAAACAACGCATGACACGCGTTCATAAGATTTCTGAGAACAAGTTTGAGCAAGAAGATTTTGGAGTATTTGTTTTTGTTCCACTTTTAGGCAAAAATGGCTGGGAAAATTCAATTCCTTAGATTTTTGTTTCAAGATTTTTTTTGATTTTTGCTTGCGAACCAATCAATCTTCTGACCTGCTATGGAAAATATCGAAGTATCTTTTTTTGGAGAAAATCGAGTGATTTTTCAAGGAGAAGCCACTGGCAGACTAGATGTTATGGGTGGAATCGCTGACTACTCAGGAGCACGAGTATTGCAAAAAGCTATCCGAGAAAAAACAACTGTCAAAATCGCATTTCGGACAGATAAACAATTTCGCATCCTTTCACGTTTTAAAGACTCCTCCAAAGAAGCGCAAATCCATCTAGATAAAATTTTAAAGCACCAAAAAATTCATTTTGCACATGCACAAGACTTCTTTCGCCAACATCAAGAAATTCATTGGACAAGCTACATCATAGGTTGCTTTCTAGTAGTAGCATATATCAAAAAGATTAACTTATCAGGATTCGATATTTTAGTAGAATCTCATGTTCCGATAGGAAAAGGCGTTTCTTCATCAGCAGCTTTGGAAATTGCTACTATGAGAGCTATTGAGCGAGCCTATCAGTTTTCTTTTGAAGGGACAGAACTTGCTCGTCTGGCACAACAAGCCGAAAACTTTATTGCAGGTGCTCCTTGTGGTCTGATGGATCAGCTTGCTTGTCACTTTGGCAAGCCAAATGCTCTGCTGCCAATCGATTGCCGTCCTGATATTTTGCATCCCTTAATAGAAATTCCTAAAGATGTATATTTTATAGGAATTGACAGTGGCGTAAGTCATTCAGTGAAAGGAACTTCTTATACAAATGTTCGCACTGCTGCTTTCATGGGGTATACCATTATCGCACTAAAAGCAGGGTGTACAGAGTCGCAACTTCTTCATGCAAAAGCTACTAACGACCGACATAGTCTGCCTTATCATGGCTATTTAGCAAATATTTCTCCTTCAGAATTTGAAAAAAAATATAGAAGAGATATTCCTTTTAGCATGGAGGGGACTTACTTTCTCAAAAATTTTGGCACCATCATCGATAACGTAACAAGCGTTACACCTAAAAATTATGTTCTTCGCAATGCTGTCATGCATCCTATTCATGAAAACTATCGCGTAATTCTTTTTCAACATTTGCTAATGGGGCTTCATTCCTCATCAGAAAATCAAAAACACGATATACTTATTGCTATGGGTGAGCTGATGTATCAATCTCATGAGAGTTATGCTGCCTGTGGCCTTGGAGATGATAACACAGATACCCTAGTAGAAATGGTACAAGAATTAGGCCCTGAGCATGGTTTGTACGGTGCAAAAATTACAGGAGGAGGCTCTGGAGGCACTGTTTGTATTTTGGCCTACGGAGAAAAAGGACTTCAAACAGCTAAACAAATTCATCAAAAGTACCAAGAAAAAGTAAAGCAGCAAGTGGCTTTTTTTGATTAAAATTTTAGGTTTTTTAGATGTTGCCACTGCTTGAGTAGGAAATATTGGTTACTTTCCTATTCAGATAAAGTTAATTTTTAAAACTTATGACAACCCACATACTCAAAATTCTTATTAGCAGTCTTTTAGGAACATGTCTATTCTCTATTGGAGCTACGAGCGAACCTATTCCTAAAAGAAAAAAGACTGAATTGGTAATTATCTCTACTAAATTCGGAGAGATTACTATTTTTTTGTTTGACGAAACACCGTTACACAAAGCCAATTTTTTAAAATTAGTAAAATCAGGTTTTTATGATAGCATTCGCTTTCATCGCGTAATCAAAGATTTTATAATACAAGCTGGTGATCCTTACACCAAGCCAGGAGCTGATTCTACGCGTATCGGTATCGGAGGGCCTGGCTATACCCTTCCTGCAGAAATTATCCCCCACTTTCGACATGAAAGAGGAACAGTAGCAGCAGCGCGCCAAATGGACGCCATAAATCCAAAGCGAGAATCGAGTGGAAGCCAATTTTACATCGTGCAATCTGAGAAAGGAGCCCCTCATCTCGATGGAAGTTACACAATTTTTGGAAAAGTAATTCGAGGCATAGAAATTGTTGATAAAATTGCATCCGTGCAAGTCTTATCTAGTGGAATGCCTGTTGAGCCTATCTATATTACCTTGAAAACCAAGAAAATCTCTTTAAAAAGACTCAAGTCGGAATATGACGTAAACCTATAAAGAAACTACACAAAAGGTTAATTTTTTAACCCAAAACTTTTAACTTGAATTTGCAAGGCATAATATTTCAATCTTATGTGAAATTCACAGCTTCTGCTGCCCGGTGTATGTTTTTGTTCCGCATTCTTGATGCAATTTTCCTATTTTTCTCCCAAAGTATTAGAACTTAAGATAGAATCTGCTTTTTAGTAGGGTCTTCTTTTGAATACTTGCAAGGAATTCGCTGAGAAAATACCAAATAGAAAAGCACAGCTCCCAAAGCCCAAATTAAGAGCTTTTTCACTTTAATAAACTATAACAAACATAAAATAACATTTACACTATTTAGTTTCCAAATTTTTTTCTTTTTTGAGCTTTTTATCGTCAAGATTCTTATTGAGAAACTCGTTTAACTTGTCTATATCAAAATTAGGGTTAATCTCGCCCAACATATTGATAGTAATATCAATGTTAGCAAGTTCACGATGCAAACGAGGTTTTTTAGTAGATGTTTTCATAGTAAAGATATTTAGTTTTTAGCATTTCTCATTGGATTATCTGTAGAAGGAACTGGTAAAGGTTGTAAGAACACTGCCCTCACTGGAATAGAGGCGCTCCAAGCGTTATTCGACGTATCGACATCCGCTGTTTCTAAATACGGGTCTAGCAAGATGTGGGTTACTTTTTTCTTAAAAGGAAATATTTTATACACCTCTTCGTTGTTCGTGCGCCAAATTTCAGCAGGCAACCGATAGTCTTCTTCTGTTCCGTCTTCGAAAGTAAACTTGAAAATAAGAGGAGAAGGAATTCCGCCTATATTTTTAAGTTTGATTTCATAATAAATTTTAGCAGAATCGAGAAGAGATTTTTCTCGTTCAGTTAGGTTAGCTACATACTGTTCAAATTCTTCGTACTCTTGTTGAGTAGGTTTTTCGGCGTCATAGTCATTATAAAAATCTTTTAAATGCGGTCGTTCCTCGAGATAAGTCGTGCGAATAGCAGTTTGGTTTCTAATATCACTAATATATCGAAAGTTTTGTTTTTCTCTTTTTTTGTAAGCTGCCAAACTATCAGGATTTCCGTCAAAAAGTCGGAAAGCTGTAACTTTCTCAATAGCAATGTCGACATGGTCAGTAGTATAAAACCAGCTTCGCCAGAACCAGTCTAAATCTACGCCAGAAGCATCTTCCATGGTTCGGAAAAAGTCAGCAGGTCTCGGATGTTTGAACGCCCACCGCCGCGCATATTCTTTAAAAGCAAAATCAAATAATTCTCTCCCTAAAATTGTTTCGCGCAGAATATTGAGCGCACCAGCAACTTTTGTATAATTGACTCCGCCTACATTGGTAATATTTTCAGGGTCGCTCATAATCGGTTGTTGTGTCTTTTTATCAGACTTCATAAACTGCACTAACAAACTATGAGCAGGTCCTCGTCTGGACGGAAAACCTCGCTCCCATTCTTGTTCGGCGAGATACTCTAAAAAAGAATTGAGGCCTTCATCCATCCAAAACCAATGGCGTTCATCAGAATTTACAATCATTGGAAAAAAGTTATGACCTACTTCATGAATAATAACGCCAATCATCGAATATTTGATTCTATCGGTATAAGTTCCATCTTCGAAAGGTCTTCCAAAATTGAAAGAAATCATAGGATACTCCATTCCTACATTATCGACATGAACTGCCGTGCATTGTGGATATGGATAATTGATAGTGTATTTGCTGTAAACCTTGAGCGCATGGGCTACTACATGCGTAGCATATTTTCCCCACAAAGGATTTCCTTCTTTAGGATAAAGCGACTGAGCTATTATATTTTTGCCTCCGATGGATACACTCATTGCATCCCAAATAAACTTGCGAGATGAGGCGAAAGCAAAATCTCTTACATTTTCAGCCTTAAAAATCCAAGTTTTTGTATCAGAGACCCTTTTTTCTTCTTTTGCTTTTGCTTCTTCTGGTGTTACGATCAATACAGGTTCTGAGCTGTTTTGAGCTTTTTTCCAACGCTCTAATTGTAAGGAGGTTAATACCGCTGAGGCGTTTTGCAGCGTTCCAGTAGCTCCCACGATGTGGTCAGCTGGGACTGTAATACTCACAGTAAAATTTCCGAACGAAAGAGCAAACTCTGAACCTCCCCAATATTGTCGATTGTTCCAGCCTTTTACATCGTCGTATACGCACATACGCGGATAAAACTGCGCGATCGCATACACACTATTGCCGTCTTTCGGAAAATATTCATAACCAGAGCGACCGTGTAACTTATTCAAATCGTTGATGTTGTATTTCCAACTCATAGAAAATTTGATAGATTGCTTTGGTTTAAGAGAAGTAGGAATATCTACTCGCATCATGGAGTTTACAACTGTATAAGGCAAATTTTTACCTTCCGAAGAACGGACATACTCGATTTTAAACCCTCCATCGAAATATTCTCGATCGGCATAGCGCAAGTCATAAGCCGTAATTTTATCTCCTACAGGTTTATCGGGCATAGCTTGGTAAGTGTGTGCATGATGTTCTCGCTCGTTTTGGTCGAGTTGGAGCCACAAATAAGTAAGCTCATCAGGAGAGTTATTATAGTAAGTGATGATTTGCTTTCCGTAGATTGCGTTTTCTTTTTCATTGAGAGTAACCTGAATTTCATAGTCGGCGCGTTGTTGCCAATACAGATGACCTGGAGCACCTGAGGCGGTTCGGTAAGCATTAGGGGTAGGCAAAAGAGTCTCGAGTTGTTCAAACTTATTAGGCGCTTTCTGAGAATAACTCACAGTACACAAATAAAAAAAAGAAGTAACCCCGAAAAAGAAAGTTCCCTTCATCCAAAAACAATTTTAATATCACAACTTTCAAAATTAAAAATTGTAAAAAAACTTTATTCTGAAAAATAGTTAAATTCATGAAAGTTTTTTTCAAAAGCTATTGCAAATGTTCCGTTCCATTGTTGGAGCTGTAATTCTTGTCCGTCAAACACCGCAAAAGTTCGATAATTGAGCCAATCTCCTAAATTGACATTCCACGCATTAAAATCTACTTTTAACCGCATAGGCAAGTGGCGATGTCCATAGATATAAAATTCGTGTGGCATAGTTTGATGAATTTGTTTAGAATGCAGTTGGAGCCATTCTTTTTCTCCAAAAAATTGGATTGGCTCTCTTTGCTTTGTGCGGTAGCTATGCCTTACCCACGCTTTTGCAAGACCCATTCCAATATCAGCAGGCAACACCGTGCGAAACAAGTACTGGGCTAATGGATTTCGAAACAATACAGTGCGAATAAACTTATAAAAATAATCTCCCGGACCGAGAGCATCTCCGTGAGCAATATAAAATTTTTTTTGATTAATAACAAACGATTTAGGTTGGTGGTATATTTCAACTCCTAGTTCTGTAGTGAAGTAATCATACATCCAACAATCGTGATTACCTGTAAAAATCGTAATAGAAATATTTTTATCGCGCATTTCAGCGAGTTTTCCTAAAAAGCGAATAAAACCCTTAGGAACTACGTGCCGGTATTCAAACCACAAATCAAAAATATCACCTACTAAAAATAAATGCCCGACATCGCGCTGGATATGTTCTAACCAACTACAAATCAAACGTTCATGTTGATGTTTTTTTTCATTTTCATCGGGGTACCCTAAATGAAAATCTGAAGCGAAATAAACTTTTTTAGAATTATCAAGCATTATTTGTATCATTTGCTTTAGTTTTGCTACAAAAGTAATGAGGAGAACTTTCTTGTATAAAATGCTTTATCATTTATTCAAGTTTCTCGACAAACAATTCGATTTTCCTGGAGCAGGTTTGTTCCAATACATTTCTTTTCGTGCCCTTATGGCAGCTGCTACATCACTGCTAATAGGAATAATTTTTGGCAAGAGAATTATCAAATTCTTACAAAAAAAACAAATTGGAGAAACCATCCGCGACTTAGGATTGGAAGGTCAGCTACAAAAAAAAGGCACTCCTACTATGGGAGGTATCATCATCTTAGCGAGTGTAATGCTGCCTACCCTACTCTTTGCAAGAATCGAAAATGTTTATATCTTGCTTTTGCTCCTTTCTTTACTTTGGTGTGGACTGCTAGGGTTTGCCGACGATTACATTAAAGTTTTTCTTAAAAACAAAGAAGGACTGAAAGGAAAGTTTAAAATTATCGGACAAGTGGGGCTTGGCATTATAGTAGGAATCGTTATGTACACCAATCCATACATTAAAATAAGAGAATTTAAGCACAAAGAGTACCACGAATACAAATTTGAAGCTGAAGAAAAAAAACATTACGTCGATGTAAAATCTCTTAAAACCACTATTCCTTTCATCAAATATAATGAATTAGACTATGAAGAATTGTTCGACTTTTTACCTGATTCGCTAATTCCCGTCGCTTATGTGCTTCTTGTTACTTTTATCATCACAGCTGTATCGAACGGTGCTAATATCACCGACGGACTTGATGGGCTTGCAGCAGGAATTTCAGCCATCATCATCACCACCTTAGCAATACTAGCTTATGTTTCAGGAAATGTAATTTTTGCGGATTATTTAAACATCATGTTTATTCCTCATACAGGAGAAATTGTTATCTTTTGTATGGCACTTGTAGGAGCATGTATCGGTTTTTTATGGTACAATTCTTATCCAGCTCAAGTTTTTATGGGGGATACAGGAAGCCTTTCGCTTGGGGCTGTGATTGCAGTGTTAGCTATCATTATAAGAAAAGAACTTCTTATTCCAGTTTTATGTGGAGTTTTTTTAATCGAAAACCTTTCTGTTATTATACAAGTATATTATTTTAAGTATACAAAAGCTCGATATGGAGAAGGTAAGCGCATCTTTCTGATGTCTCCTCTGCATCACCATTACCAAAAAAAAAATATTCCAGAGCCTAAAATTGTCGCGCGTTTTTGGATTATCAGTTTATTATTGGCTATCATCACAATCGCTACCCTCAAAATTCGATAGTATGTAATAATAAAAATTACCACATTCTCGGTGCAGAAAGCATTTGCCAAGGAGATGGTATTGTCTTTTTTAACATATTTTTTGCTCCTTTTTTTCCGTAGCTATGATTTACTTCGATTTGATAAGAAAGTGTAATCTCATGAGAAGACGCGCCATAACGCGCCAGTTCTGAAATAGTAATGTCGTAACTATAGGCTACTTTTAGTGCTCCAGTCTGATAACCTAAACAAAAAGAAATAGCATCTTGATTTATAAAAGTTTTATGATAACGCTTTAAAGGAATTCCTCTGTACCACATCCCCACTAAAACAGGCTGTATGATTGCATAAGCACCAAGACTCATTTGGTCTGATTGTCCTTGAAATTTGTAGTGAAACGCTGGAATTAAGTACCTTCTTATTGAAGGATGAAAAATTGTTTTTTTATGAAGTGCTAATACATAACCACCGTGTAAAGAACCTTTGAGCGGTAATCGGTCGGTTAATGAAAGAAAAGACTGGTTAGGCTGGGTAAGATGATGTGCAGAAAAGCCTATCCAAAAATTGTGGCTATAAAAAACAGTTCCTGTAGAAAAATCTGCAAAGTTGACGCGCTCACTTGCAAAACTTTCACCAGAAGGCATATTTTTATCAAACTGATTAGTAAGCGAATTAAACTGTCTTGCAAACAGTAAGTTGCTATAATTCAAATTTCGGCTCACCATGCCTATCTGTAAACCAAAACTCATTTGATATTTTTTGTTAAAGGCTACATAGTATCCTCCGATAGCTGAAATTTCATTGTTTTGTAGAGTAGACGAACGAATACCTTGTTGGTCATTTCGAGCTAAAAAACCCAAACTAATGTTATAACGCTCCAGATAATGGTCATAAGACGCAAGTGTTGTAACAAAATTTGCATCAAGTTGTGCCCACTGGTTGCGATATGCTACTATGGCGCGCGCCTGTTGTGTAGAGCCAGCGAAAGCCGGATTCAGATACAACGGCGTTGCATAAAACTGAGTAAACTGAGCGTCTTGCCCAAAACTTATATAACTAACTAAGCATAAAACAACGAATCTATTATATATAAAGCACAAAGCAGAGAGTTTTTTCATTTTTTATATTTGCAAAGATAGCTTTTTTACGAACATTTCTTTATTTAGGAGTAAGTCGATCTATGATAGGAGCTATTCTATTAGCTTTTTCAATGTAATGATAAATTTCTCTTTGATCGTTGTTTTGAATTTTTTCTTTTATAAAATTTAGTTCGTCGATATATTCTTGAAGTGCTTCTAAGATAGCTTCTTTATTTTGTTCAAAAATAGGAGCCCACATAGAAGCTGGACTTTTTGCCAAGCGCGCCGTATCTCGAAACCCCGTAGCAGCAAACTTTAATATGTCAGGCTCGTAATATTGCTTTCTTAGCGCTGTATTAGCGAGTGCAAAAGAAGTTAGATGGCTCAAATGAGAAGCATACGCCAAATAAACGTCGTGTTTGTCGGGTTGTATATAATAAATATCCATGCTGAATCGCGCTCCAAAGAGATAGCGAACAGTGTCTAATGCGTCAAAGTCCGATTTTTCTTGCTCGCAAATAATAAGTTTTTTTCCTATTAACAGTTCTTTAAAAGCTGCGTCTGGTCCAGAGTTTTCTGTTCCTGCCATAGGATGAAGAGCTACATAGCGCCCTCTTTTAGGATGATAAGCCACTCTCTTACACATGGCATATTTTGTTGAACCAAAATCAACCACTACGGCAGAGGCCGTAATGTAATCTAAAACTTCGGGCAGGATTTGCAAAATAACAGTAACAGGAGCTGCTAAAACAATAAGTTCTGCTTCTCGACAAGCCTCTTTCAGATTTGAACCTTTATCTGCAATCCCTAGTTCTATAGCACGTTCTGTAGTTTGTGTGGTGGAGTTTACTGCTGTAATGGAAATGCCACTAAAAAAGTCGCGCAGGGCTAAAGCAAAGGAGCCACCTAACAATCCCGTACCGACAATTGCTACTTTTTTCATTTTAAAAACTTAGTCAATAATTTTAAGCGAGTTAATTTTTCGAAATAAAAACAAGTTTCTTAAAAGTAAGAAAATACAAAAAGCTTTTGTAAATTTTGTGATTAAAAAGATAAATATTTAGAAAAAAATAGGCGTCCTGCAACGCAGAAAGCCTAATTGTTATTTGTGTAGCTTAGAAATTACTCCGCTTCTGTAGTGATTTTTGGTTGTTGCTCTGCTTTTTTACGAGCCAATTTTTCTTGATGCTCTTTTATTTTTTGAGCTAACTTTTGTTCTTTTTGAGCTTTCCATTCTTGAAAACGCTTATCTGCCACTTCTTGTGTGATAGCACCTTTGTTTACACCGATTTGCAAATGCTTCCGAAGCATGACTCCTTCACGAGAAAGCAAAGAACGAACTGTATCAGTAGGCTGTGCTCCCACCATTAGCCAATACACTGCGCGCTCGTGATTTACAGTTACCTTATGCGGAAAAGGATTAGGATCGTAAGTTCCTAATTTTTCAATAAACTTTCCGTCTCTTGGTGCACGAGAATCGGCAACTACAATATCGTAAAGAGCTACCTTTTTGCGTCCGCGACGCGCTAATCTGATTCTTACCATTGAAAAAACAAGTTTAGTGTTTACCTCTTGCGGATAACTCGTCCGCTTTTCAAATCGCAAAGATAGATTCTAGAGTTTTTCTTCAAAAGATTTTTTAATAATTCGTTTGAGAATATGTTCTTTCTCAAAAATAAATACTATCATTGCACTCCTTTTGATTAAGTTTGATGTTAAAATAAAAAGAGTATGAATTTATCAAAAAGAGATGTTCTTAAGCGCATGAAGCCTCAAGCTAAGAAAAAAACAGCTAAGCGCATGAATGCAAAGCCAGTGATTCGCAAAGTAGATGTGCAGGCTATTATTGCAGAATTTGAATCCAAAAAAAAGCAGTAGCATGTATACCCGAAATGAAGGTTTCGGGTTTTTTCTAAAGGAGACAATTATAAAGTTTTTATATTTTTGTAAGGTTATTTCTATTTTTACTCGTCTCAAAAATTATTTAAAGGAAAGTTCTGTATGGCATATCTCTCAGACCGTATCAACGCGTTAGCCGAATCAGCTACTCTAGGAATGGCAGTAAAAGCGCGTGAACTGCAAGAAAAAGGAATTCATGTAATAAAGCTAAACGTAGGCGAACCCGATTTTCCAACGCCCAAGCATATTTGTGAAGCTGCCAAGCAAGCTATCGACTCAGGAAAATATTTTACTTATTCCCCTGTACCAGGTTATCCCGACCTTATAAAAGGAATTATTCAAAAACTTAAAAAAGATAACCAGTTAGAGTATTCTCCTAAGCAAATTGTTGTTTCAACAGGAGCCAAGCAATCGCTCGCTAATGTAATTTTATGCGTAGTCAATCCAGGCGATGAAGTGCTAATATTTTCTCCTTATTGGGTCTCTTATGCTGAACAAGTCAAACTGGCAGGCGGAATCCCTATTGAGCTCAAAACAGATATTTCTACGGGTTTTAAAGTAACTCCGCAGCAACTTCAAAAAGCTATCACTCCTAAAACCCGCTTAGTAATGTATTCTTCTCCTTGCAATCCTACAGGTGCTGTTTTTAGCGAAGCTGAGTTGCGCGCGTACGCAGAAGTTTTGAAGCCTTACGAAAATATTTTAGTGCTAGCAGACGAGATTTATGAATATATCAATTTCGGAAGAATTCCTCATTTCAGCATGGCACAAATTCCTTTTATGAAAGAGCGTACCATTGTTGTAAACGGATTTTCTAAAGGATATGCCATGACTGGATGGCGAGTGGGCTATATCGCTGCACCTGAATATATTGCTACTGCTGCTAATAAACTACAAGGACAGTACACCTCAGGAACTTGTTCTATTGCACAACGCGCTGCGGTAGCTGCTATTACAGGGGATAACTCTTTTGCAAAAGAAATGAATGAAGCTTATCGACGAAGAAGGGACTTAGTCAAAAGCCTACTAGATCAAATCAAAGGTGTAAAAACTTACACACCCGATGGAGCCTTCTATATCTTTCCCGATGTAAGTGATTTCTTTGGAAAGTCTTACAATGGACAAACTATCCGCAACTCTCCCGACTTAGCAATGTATCTTCTCAATGAAGGACACGTAGCCGTCGTAGATGGAGAATCTTTCGGAGAGCCTAAATGCATCCGCATTTCTTTTGCTGCTTCCGATGAAGAACTTAAAGAAGCTTGCCAACGAATTAAGATTGCTTTGGAAAAACTTTCTTAAAAACTCGCCCTGACAAATTTTGTTAGGGCTTTTCGATTTTTTCCTTATTTGAAACTTAAGAGTGCTGCAAATTGTTTCTATCTAAAATCAAACTATGAAAACAATTTGGACGCTCGTTCTTTTAACAACTTTGGCGTATTGCCAAAAAATAGAAACACAAAATAAGACCAATCGTCAATCATTGAACATGGAAGTCGCAACATTTGGAGCAGGCTGTTTTTGGTGTGTAGAAGCCATTTTTCAACGCGTAAACGGAGTAGAAAAAGTCGTATCTGGATACATGGGCGGAACTACTATAAATCCTACTTACAAAGAAGTATGTAGTGGAAAAACAGGACATGCAGAAGTCTGCCAAATTACCTATAATCCTGCTATCATCTCTTATGAAGAATTATTAGAAATCTTTTTTCAAACTCACGATCCTACTACCTTAAACCGACAAGGAAATGACATAGGAACACAATATCGTTCTGTTATATTCTATCACACGCCTATACAAAAAGAACTGGCAGAAAATGTCAAGCAAAAACTTACAGAAGCTAAAATTTTTAAAAATCCTATTGTAACCGAGATTAGCCCTGCAAAAACTTTTTATCCTGCAGAAGACTACCATCAAAATTACTTCAATAACAACCCGCATCAACCTTATTGCGCTTTTGTCATAGCTCCTAAAGTGGAAAAATTTCAAAAAGTATTTAAAGAAAAGTTAAAAAAATAAAAAATTAACAAACTATTGTTGCTTTGTAAAATGCTTTGATTTATGAGTCATATCTTGCCTGTTGGGTTAGTTCAACAAACTTGTAGTACGAATCGCCAAGAAAATATTCAAAAAAGTATTGAAGGTATTCGAGAATGTGCTTCCTTAGGAGCAAAACTCGTGGTACTCCAAGAGTTACATACAAATATCTATTTTTGTCAGGCAGAATCTCCCGAAATGTTTGACATGGCGGAAAAAATTCCAGGACCTTCTACCGAAATTTTTGGCAAAATTGCAAAAGAATGCAGAGTGGTTTTGGTAACTTCTTTATTTGAAAAAAGAGCATCAGGGTTGTACCATAATACTGCAGTAGTTTTCGAAAAAGATGGAAGCATTGCTGGGAAATACCGAAAAATGCATATCCCTGACGACCCTGCTTATTACGAAAAGTTTTATTTTACACCTGGTGATTTAGGATTCAAACCCATTAGAACGTCAGTAGGAACGTTGGGTGTCTTGGTATGCTGGGACCAATGGTATCCTGAAGCAGCGCGCTTGATGAGCTTAGCAGGAGCAGATATTTTGCTCTACCCCACGGCAATCGGCTGGGAAACAACAGATGCTCCAGACGAACAAGAACGTCAACAAAAAGCATGGATACTTTCTCAGCGCGCTCATGCGATTGCTAACGGATTACCAGTGGTTGCCGTCAATCGAGTAGGATTTGAGCCAGACTTTTCGGGTGTAACCAAAGGTATTTTATTTTGGGGAAATAGCTTTGTGGCAGGTCCACAAGGAGAACTCTTAGCCGAACTGCCTTCTGATAAAGAAGTAAATTCTGTAGTAGAAATCGATATGACTCGCTCTGAAAAAGTGCGGCGTATGTGGCCTTTTTTAAGAGATAGACGTATCGATGCTTATCAAGGGTTACTTCAACGATACATCGATTAAAGACTTTTATTAAATTGATAAATAAAAAGTTTGTTGTTTTTTTGGAGATGATTTTTGAAAATTTGGAGAGAATTTTTCGTCGAACCTTTACATTTGGTACGAGTGAGCAAGAAAGATAAAAAAGTGAAATTAGAAATTTTAGGATTGTCCGCAAGCCATTCTCAATCTGGCTCGTTCGCATTAGTATTAGGCGAAGAAAGCGGAAAGAGGCGCTTACCTATTATTATAGGTATGTTTGAAGCACAGGCTATCGCGATTGAAATGGAAAAAATTCCTTCTCATCGCCCTATGACGCATGATTTATTCAAATCCTTCGCACACGCATTCGGAATCAAAATATCCGAAATTGTGATTTCTGACCTGCACGAAGGTGTTTTTTATGCAAAAATTTGTTGCTCTTTCTCCGATGGTAGTAATTATACAGAAATAGATGCTCGTCCGTCAGATGCAATCGCTATCGGTATTCGATTTAACGTGCCCATTTACGCCTACGAAGCTGTGATGAAAGAAGCAGGAATCATCCTACAAGACGAACCTGAAGACGATAAAAAAGACACTCCTGAAGATATCTCATCACAAACTCCTCGTTCTAAAAGAACTGTTCCTAAAACATCTAAACAGGCTTCTTTTGAAGAATCTTTAACTGAAATGAATGTCGAACAACTCACTCGCTTGCTCGAGGCAGCCATACAAGCAGAAGACTATGAAAAAGCCGCTAAAATTAGAGATGAACTTTCAAGAAGAAATCAAAAATAATTTTTTTGCTTTTGCTTTACTTTTCAAACTGATTTTGCCTTAATTTGAGTCGAAAACATTCTCTTAAATAAACTTTAAGAATCATGACAGTTAATCTTACGATGTTAGAAATGCCCGAAATCATGGATGGGTTGCTTATGTCGTTGAACCCTAATGCTTACTTTGTAGCAGGCGGAAATGACGAAGACGATGACTACGACGATTTTGATGATGAAGACTCTGATTTTGACGACGAAGATTTTGATGATGATTTTGACGACGAAGATTTTGATGATGATTTTGACGATGAAGATTTCGATGACGAAGACTTTGATGAAGAAGATTTTGACGAATCGAGCATAGAAGATTTTGATGAAGCAATATACGATGATGAGGACGAAGACTTTGAAGATGATTATGATGATAACTACTAAAAAAGGGCGTTAAAAATCGCCCTTCATTATCAAGAAATTTTTCTAAATCATAGCAATTATTTCTTAAAATAAGCCTGTACTTCCGATTCTGGAATAATTTCAGACTTAAAAGAATAGCTGCCTGATGGAGATTTCACTGGCTTAATTACTTTGGCGTATTTTACACCGCCCTCTCTCTTTAAAGTTGCAACTACCTTCTTTGCCATAAGAATTACTTAATTTCCTTGTGAATAGTATACCTTTTTAAAATTGGATTGTACTTTCTACGCTCTAATCGCTCGGGTGTATTCTTGCGATTTTTTGTAGTAATGTAGCGAGAAATGCCAGGCATGCCTGATGCCTTGTGCTCTGTACATTCGAGTATCACTTGTACTCTGTTTCCTTTCTTTGCCATAACAACTTATGCTAATTTTCCTTTTTTAATAGCTTCTCTTAATACAGCAGAAATTCCTTTCTTATTGATCGTGCGAAGCGCTTTTGTACACACTTTTAGTTCCACCCATTTGTCTTCTTCAGGGATATAAAACTTTTTTTTATGAAGATTGGGCACAAACAGACGCTTCGTTTTATTATTTGCATGCGATACTGAGTTCCCGACTCTTGCACGCTTTCCTGTAATGTCACAGACTCTCATTTGAATTTGATTTTTTTAAAATCGAGATGCAATTCTAAAAAAACAATTTATTTTTTGCAAACAAGGTAACCAGTTTTTAATCTCTTAATGTCAATTCAAACCCTGCTGTTTCGAGATGTCTCCAAAAAGCAGGATATGATTTTACTACTACGCGCGGATCTTCAATCAATACTTCGTGTAACAAACCAAGAGGAGCAAACGCCATTGCCATCCGATGATCTTCATAAGTATGAATGCGTGGATGCTCAAAATTAATTTTAGAGCGCGGAATAATAATTGAGTCATCTCCTTCTACCACAATGTGAACTCCCAAAAGCCCGAGTTCGTTTTCAAGCGCTGCAATACGGTCAGTCTCTTTAATACGTAAGCTTCTTAACCCTGACAATCTGGCAGGAATTCCGCGCGCTGCACATAAAACAGCGATTGTTTGTGCTATATCAGGACAGTGAGTAAAATCAAATTCGAATTCTTTATCTTGCACAGGCTTGCGCCTTAAGATTACTCCTCCTTCTACTGTATCAGTAGATACGCCGAAGTGCTCCATGAGCTTTATGATTACACTATCCCCTTGTAAAGAATCCTTGCGCAATCCTAAAAGTGTAATTTCCGCTTCTTCTGCAAGGGCGGCAATGCTATACCAATAACTTGCTCCCGACCAATCTGATTCTATTGCATAAATTTTGGGCTTATACGCTTGATGTTCTACTACAATTTCATTCCAATGCCAAATATATTCTATTCCGAAATATTTCATAAGTTCAAGCGTCATTTCAATATAAGGGCGTGAGGCTACTTCTCCCAAAAGGGTAAGTTTCAGTCCCATAGGTAAAATAGGAGCTACCATGAGCAACGCCGAAATAAATTGGCTACTTACATCGCCCTTTATAGAAATTTCATTTTTCTTCTGTTCAAATCCTTTAATCCGCAACGGCGGGAATCCCTCTGATTCGACGTATTCAATATCTGCTCCCAATTCGAGCAAAGCATCTACAAGAATTTTAATAGGTCTTTGTTTCATGCGCTCCGTCCCTGTAAGGATACACTTGCGGTTAGTTACGGCACAGTAAGCAGTTAAAAAGCGCATTGTAGTTCCTGCATCTATTACATCTAAAACTTCTTCCTTTGAATTTAATAGTTTGATGAGGGTTTGAGTATCTCGAGCTTCTGATAGATTGGCTAAATGAATTTTATTTCCTGACAGCGCTTGAATAATTAAAGCGCGATTGCTCTCACTCTTGCTAGAAGCCAATGGAATTGTAGCCCGAACTCTTTTTGTGGGATGATTGACTTGTAAAATTTCCATTTCTCAAAAATTTGTTTTCTTGTTTTAACTTGCAAAGTAAATTTATTTCATCTTATGCAAAGAAAGTTTTTGTAGTTTATTTTACTTTGTGGTTTTAACTTATCTAATAATAAAGAAAATGAGAAAATACAAACTATTATGCCTTGCCTTATTTGCAATCAATCTGTACGCACAAAAACGACTAGAACAAAACTTTATAGGAACAAAAAAATTATATTACGGAGTAGCTTACTACCCAGAAGCATGGAGCGAGTCAGAAATAGAAAAGGATATCGCGCTCATGAAAGACTTACACATGAATGTAGTGCGCATGGCAGAGTTTGCATGGTCTAAAATGGAACCACAAGAAGGAAAATATGATTTTGCTTGGCTACACCGCATCATCGAAAAATTACACGCTCAGGGAATAGATGTAATTTTGGGAACTCCTACAGCTACTCCGCCTGCTTGGATGTGGGAAAAATATCCTCAAATCGGACTCATGCAGTACAACGGTGTACGCGCCACCCACGGCATTCGACGCGACTGCAGCTACACGAGTGAAATTTATCGCAAAAAGTCAATTCAAATCTGTGAAAAAATGGCACAAGAGTTTGGAAATAAACCTGGCGTTATTGGCTGGCAAACAGACAATGAGTTTGGTCATACTCCCGATTATTCTGAGGAAACTAAAAAAAGATTTCATGCTTGGTTAAAAACTAAATATAAAACCATTCAGAACCTCAATCGCGCTTGGGTAAACGTATTGTGGAGCCAAGAATACGACAAGTTCGAACAAATTCCGCTTCCAAGAGATGATCAATGGTACCATCCTTCTTTGCGATTTGAATGGCACAGATTTACAAACGATATGATTACAGAATATCAAGATTTACAACTTAAAGCCATTCGCAAATATTCTAAACTCCCCATTACTCACGACGGAATGCCTGGACAAATGGTAGATTATGAAAAATTATGCAAAGATTTAGATTTTATGTCTCATAACAACTACCACAGTTTTGAGGCTTATGACCGCATAGTAAGCAACTGCGACCGCATGAGAGGCTATAACAAAGGATTTTATTGGCTCTTTGAAACCGCTCCTAACCATTCAGGAGGAGGCAACAAAGGACAAACTTGGAGACTTCACGATTATCCAAACAGCATGAATGCAGCCTTATGGATGCAATATGCACTCGGTGCGCAAGGAACAATGTTTTGGCTTTGGAGACAACACCCTGCAGGGCAAGAAATGGTACATGGCGCTGTTCTCCACACATGGGGAGTTCCTTTTGCCAACATTCATGAAATCAAAAAGTTAGGAGAAGATATTTCTAAAACATCTGATTTTTTAATTAACAATCCTGTAGAAAAACCTCTTATTGCTATTCTTTACAGCCATGAAGCAGATATCGCTTTCAAAATTGAACAATATGCAAGTAATATCAAATATTACGAAGATTGGACTTTTAACGCTTACTTACCTCTTTTAGACGCTCATCTACATCGCGATGTAATTGCTCCTTCTCATGACATAGATAGCTACAAAATCATTTTCATACCATTCATGCCTTATGTGCCAGAATCCTTTAGAGCCAAGCTTAAAAAATGGGTAGAAGAAGGAGGTACTTTGGTACTAGGCCCTATGGTGGGCTATCGCGATAGCTGCCTGGCAGCACAAACTCAACATGCAACAGGAGATTGGGAAACCTGGACTGGGATCTCAGTTGAAGCTCGAATGCCCTTAGGAGCTACGCAACGAGAAGCAGAGCAAAAAATCAAACTTAACTGGAACTTGCCTCTTCAAACAGAAGATGCAATATGTAATTTTTGGACAGAAGCTCTTTCTACAAAAGGAACAACGTGGGCAACTTACCAAAACGGCTTTCTATCGGGAAAACCTGCTATTGCGTCCAATCAGGTCGGAAAAGGAAAAGTTGTTTTTTTAGGAACAGGTATAGGTAGAAAAAATCTTTCGCAATTATTTCTCTATATTGCAAAAGAGCAAGGGATTCAGCCACTCGCCTATGGAGATAAAGATGTTATCGTTGTACCAAGAAAAGGAACTTCACAAGGAACAGTGATTGTAAATATTGCAAATGAGACTAAAAAGATTATGCTCCCTTCACCTGCAGGAAAAGACCTTCTTTCTGGAAAATATTTTGATGCTTGGATCGAATTAAAGCCTTATGAAGTGTTAATCTTCGAAAAAAAACCTTAGAAACTTATTTTATATTTACTCTTATTGTGCGAATATTCTTTGAAGAGATAATTTTTACTACATAAATACCAGGCGTAGAAACTAACACTTGTTCGCCTTTTCCAATCAACAGACCTGCTGTATTGTATACTAATATTTCAGCGGGGCAAGAAATTTCTGTATAAATTATTTTTCCAACAGAATAAGACATAGGTAAAGTTTGTAAGAAATCCTCTTTCGATGAAGAAGTAATTACTGCTTGAACAGTGAGTAGCGCACTGTCAGAAAGAACACTTCCACAAAAATTTGAAACAATAACACTAAACTTCTTTCCATTATCGGAAATTGATGCAGAAGTTACTGAGTAAGAAGGCGAGTTTCCTCCTACTTGATGAACACCTTGCTTCCATTGGTAATTTAGGTTTCCACCTGAAGCTACTACGCTAAATGCGTATGGATTAGATTCATATACAATCTGATTAGTAGGTTGAGTAGTAATAATAGGAAAAGAAGCCGAAGAAATTGCATTCCCTACAACAGAGCCACTAATGGTACCGCCACAAGAAAGAATCTTACCATCATTAAAAATAGTATCTAAAACTGAAACTGTGGTGTTATTAGCTACAAATAAAGTATCACTTACATCAACACTCAATACTTTAGCAGTAATATTTCCATGCAAAAATGTATTGTAGTAATTTCTAATAATTGCATGCATCGTATTATTAGGTGCGCCATTATTCCACAAATTGCCACTCCAAACAGTAGTAGGAAGACAAATGTTTGAAAAAACATCATTTTGAATAACCCATCCTTTCCCGATAAGTACATTTCGAGCGCTTATGGCCGTTGCCCCATACTGCCTATCAGTAGCATCTAAAGTAATGTTGTTAGGAGTGTTTGAATTAGAAGCCCATCCGATGAGCGTTGCAGAGTAATTTGCACAGTCTACTCCGGAACTATTGAAAAAAAAGTTCATATTTACACCATTTTTCAAAGTCCAGCTTCCCAGAGATTGATTAAAAGCCCCTGCTTCAAAAAACATGAACGACATATTATTCACATTTGAAACATTCCAATTTCCAATAGGCTGATTGAATGATGTAGCACTATAAAACATATAGCTCATATTTGTAACACTTCCCACATTCCAGTTGTTAATTGGCTGATTAAAAGATTCTGCATAATTAAACATATCACTCATGTTAGTAACATTGCTTACATTCCAATTTCCAATCGGCTGGTTAAAGGAGGTAGCTTTTCTAAACATTCCCATCATATTAGTAACGTTCGAGACATTCCAATTAGCAATATTTTGTTGAAATGATGAGGCTCCATAAAACATCTCACTCATATTTACAACATTCAAAACATTCCAATTCCCAATCGGTTGGTTAAAAGAAGTGGCATCCTTAAACATTTTACTCATATTCGTTACACTATCTACAACCCAATTGGCAATAGGCTGATTAAAAGAAGTAGCTTTTTCAAACATAGAACTCATATTTTTTACCCTATTTACATTCCAATTTCCGATGGGTTGATTGAAAGAGGACGCTCTCTCGAACATCAAACTCATATCTGTTACTTTACTCACATTCCAATTATTCAAAGGGCGATTAAAATTCTTAGCCCCTGAAAATAAAGCTCTCATATTAGTTACATTGCCCACATTCCAATTATTTAAAGGCTGATTAAAAGCATAGTTCGAAAATGTAAAAACTCCTGTTTCTGAGAACATTCCATTCATATTAGTTACATTGCTCACATTCCAATTTTCAATTGGTTGATTAAAATTAATAGCATCTGCAAACATATGGCTCATATTAGTAACATTACTTACATTCCAGTTGACAAGATTAGGATGGTTCAAAGAAGCGCATTCGCGAAACATTCCGCTCATGTCGGTAACATTAGACAAATCAGGAATATCTGTGGCTGAAATATGAAGATTAATGCAGCCGTAAAAAGCGTGTCTCATGCTGCTCCAAGAAACACTCCCCCATTGAGAAACATCAATTAATCTCTGACAATCAGCGCTTTTTATTCCAAAATTATCAGCATTAAAGAATCTTCTTAAATTTTGAGGCTGTAAGCTGAATATAAGAGTGTCGTTGGCTGCTATGTTCAAGCCTGTAAGTGTTACTAAACCTGCCGCACTTTGTGTAAAGCTTCCACTTCCGCTTTGATTAGAAGGAGATGTAATCCATGTATAATTAACAGCGCCCCCCGCTGTTTGCGCATAAAACCGAAGTTGACTCGTAGGATTCGTAAAACGCCATTTCGTAATAAAATTCGTCTGAGAATACCCTTTTGATAAAGCAATTATCAAAAGAAAAAAAATGATTTTCATGCAAAGCAGAATTAAGTTAAGTAAATTCAATTAAAGGTAAAACAAAAGTAGATGACTATCTAAATAGTCCTAAACAATTTTGAATGAATTTCTTATGAATATAAAGTTAAGTTACCACCTGGAGCGAAATCCTACATAAAGCATCCTGCCAATAACGGGTGCCCATATTATTGAAGCATCAAAATACGGACTGTATGGGAACTGAGCTGCTATAATAGGATTGAGTTGTCTGAAATCAAAAATATTTTCTCCTCCTGCATAAATATCTGTTTTTTTGCTCAAAGATTTTGTAACCTGAGCATTATGAATAAAAAACGAAGGAGAATATGAGCGTATTTGAAACTCTTGCGGATTTGTAAAGGTTTTGGGAAGACGTTTAGCGCTTATCCATGAAACCGTATAATCGAATTGCCAACGGTTTCTTGTTTGATAAGAAATATTTAAAAAACTGCGGTGAGGTGCTACAAATGGTTTTGTTAGTAACTCATTGCGATAAGTAGTTTTCACGTTTAAATAGCGATATGCTAAACGAATATTGAGCCCTTTTAACAATTCATAATTACATTCAGCTTGAACACTATTAGAAAAAGAAATCCCAGAGAGATTATAAAACAAAAGTTGCTGTGGAGAAGCATCATAATCTACTACTACCTGACTTTTAAAATCGGTACGAAAAAATTCAAATGTAATATTCCCTTCTCGCTGTTGCCAAGTAAAGTCTTGAGAGACACTTAGTCCGTAGTTCCAAGCTACTTCAGGATTCAATCCATAGGGTTTTCCTTGTATTGGATGTAAGATTTGTACTTTTCTTGAACTTGCTAAAACTGCGGTATTTTCAGCAAAAATATTAGCAGTACGCTGCCCTCTCCCCGCTGAGATTCTTAAAACAGTATTAGGCACAATGGCGTATCTGACATGCAAACGAGGTGTAACAAAAAAACCGAATAGATTATGAAAATCGTTGCGAAGTCCAACCACTGTTTGAAATTTGTTCAAATAGTTGAAAGTATATTCACCAAATACACCCGCTACTATTTCTCTGCGATGAAACAACTGCGCTTGATAGTGTTCGCTATAATCGTCGTACATCCAACTGCTTCCTACTCTAAATTTATGATTTGTGTTGGATATAATAGATTGGTAAATAAAATTCAAATAAATCGATTTTTGTGAAGCGTTGTAAAAAGTTTTTCCAAAATTTGTTTTCAAATCGTGGTAGGTGATTCGAGATTGTAATCCTACAGACTTGTACTTTTTTCCTTCAAAAACGTATCCTACCTTTCCGAACGTCTCAAGTCGTACAGTATTCATTAAGATTGAATAAGCATTTGAATCTGTTAAGAAAGAAAGTGTTCCACCTGTTTTATTATCTTGTAAGAGCTTAAATCCAAACTGACCCAATAATCCTTTTTGATTAGTATATGTCCAACGATGTATTGCATTTAGTTGTTGATATTTAGGGATATCCAAAAATTTATCATTGTTCATATCATTTTCTAAAAAGAGTTTCGATGCATGCAAAAGCGCCGCAAAAGACCATTTTGCTTTTGGCAAGATGCGAGCTATATTAAGATTTGTTTCAATACGCCCCATATTTGCACCATACAAATTAAAAAAACCTTTGTCTGCTGTTTCAGGTTTTCGAAGCTCTACATTAATTTGCCCTGCAATCGATTCAAATCCGTTCACCACAGAACCAACCCCTTTAGATAGCTGAATGCTCTCAATCCATGCTCCAGGAATAAAACTCAAACCAAAATAAGTAGCTATTCCGCGCAAAAAAGGCATATTTTCTGCTGTAATTTGTGTGTAAGCACCTGCTAACCCTAAAAGTTCAATTTGTTTAGTACCGCTCACAGCATCACTATATGCTACATCAACTGAAGGATTTGTTTCAAAGCTTTCTGATAAATTGCAACAAGCGGCTTTAAAGAGTTCTTTTTCGGTCATATGTTTGACCAAAATCGGATTTAAATACTCTTGGAAAGTAGCCGAGTATTCTGCCATGATATCTATTTCTTTCAACTCGCTTTTTTGAGTTTTTAAAATAACGCGCATCATTCCAGGATTAAACACTGCAATAGTATCGCTTACATATCCCACAAAACTCACCACTAAATGACGAGATAACACGCTGAACGGAATTTGAAATATACCGTTTGTATCTGTTACAGTTCCTTGTGTAGTACCTAGCCAATAAACACTTGCTCCTACAATGGGCAAGAAGTTGCCGTTAGAAGTTTCTTCTAATACAATTCCTTTAATATAGTTTTGCGAATAAGAATTATGAACTATGCTTATTACTAAAGGTAATAAGAAAATGATTTTTTTCATTTTAAAGACTAAAAAATTTGAACTTTCAGAGCAGTGTGCCTTTCACAAGCATTATTGCACTCATTATTATCATTATTCCGTTTTCTATAACCGTAACAATACTCATCGGGAGATTAAAAACAGTTCCTAAACAGGCACAACGAACTTTTTGCTTTTTTAACAGAGAATTTACTACTCCTATTATGCTGATACTCATGATAAACAAAGTAACAGTGTGCACTATTATCGAAACATCGGGGAACAAATAAGCTATTCCAAGCGCAAGCTCTATAAAAGCATAGAAATATCCCCAAACCTTCCATTTTTTTGCTATAATATCATATGCAGCATAACTTTCAGCAAACGCAGGCAAATCGAGCATTTTGAAAAAAGAGAATATAAGAAAAAATCCACTCATAAATACCTGCATAAAAAACATAAAACTCTCTTCATATAAAATGCTTATCAATGCAGAAATTCCTATAAGATATGCAAAAACCAACAATATAGGTCGATAAACTACCCACCACGCCTGAGATGATATCGAAGTATCCTGAATAGGAATCGAAACCACGTTCTCTGGTTGAGCTACAGTGTATTGGGGATAAGAAGAAAACAACTCTTCAAGTTCTGAAAGTAAGAGAGGTGATTCACTTTCTATCCAAACGTTACCACTTGGAAAATCTACCATTACATTCTTTACTCTTTTAGAAGCACCCAAAATGTGGATAATCTTTGTTTGACAGCCTTCACAGGTCATTCCTAATATGCGATATTGAGTAATCATAGTTCCTAGAGTTTTTAAGTTAAAAACTATCTGCTATTTTTCCACAATGAAGCATAGTTTCAGGTAAATAAGGATTAACAATTTTCTTTTCGGACGAAATCCAATAAGCATCTTGGGTATCCCCTTCGCGTGCCATCCAACAATATTGCAGATAAGCCTCGAACTGATTTGCTTTGAAGCTTTTAACAATCTTATAAAAAGCTAATGAAATTTGATTAAAATGTTCACGTTGCTCTCTAATAAAAGTAGTTCGAAGCAAAAAGACAATATGACTATCGATTATAGCCTTTTGAGCCATAAAATATTCTTTTTGTTCTGTTTCCATAATGTCGGTAGGAATCTCTTGCAAAGCTTTGCTGAATAGCTCTGCTTTTGCAACAATTTTTGAAGAGTTAGACTCAACAAATGCATCTTTTACATCATAATACTTATAGAGCGCATAATTCATTTTTTTCCTGACTGCAGGAGCAACCTTTTCAAATAATTGATTTTGAGCAAAGTTTTGAAGGTTGCTTACTAATAACAAAGCAATAATCGATAAAGTAATTTTCATGATTATATAATGTTTTGATAGTGAAAAAATAGAAAATGATAATCGTCTTTCGAGATTGTAGAAAAGTTTTACACTATCAAAACGCAATATTTAAGGTATAAAGAAAGAAAAAGAAGGTTCCATAACTTTCGGAAAAAGCGAAAAACTGCTTCAAAATTTAAAATATGAAGAATTTTTTGAAAAAAGTTTGTAAAAGGATAAATCTTTTGAAATCCAACTTGAAAAACAGTAATATTTTGAGATGCTTGATACGTTTGAGGCGATTTAACTTCTGTTCGACAACAACTTGAATTGGAATGATGGCAAGAACATGGATGTGAGTCCGCGTTCCATGAGATTTTACTTAAAGTACCCTTGCAATAATGGAAGTGAAAATAAACTCCTGTGTTATTAAATACAAGGAATAAAGTTAAAATTATGTTTTTCAGAAGCTTTCCCATCCTATTAAAACGACGAGGCGAACATATAAAAATATTATTTAAAATCCAATACTGCCAAAGTGTTATAATCTTCATGCGGACATATGCAAATACCTACTTTTGAAAATTCATTGCTTAAACAAATTTGACGATTAGAATAAGTTTTGTTGTCGAAATCTATTAACAACTGAAATACTATTTCAAGTGACGTTTTCTTCTGAATAGCGTAGCATTCTGCATAATAATCTAATTCTAATGAGCAACCAGTCGGTGTTTTTGTTGTATTTTGAGATTGAGCCTGAGAAGAAGAGCGACGCGGAATAATTCCTTCTTCTTGAACATTTGAAGAAATTTTTTTTTCAAAAGGAAGAGTTATTTGTCCTTTGAGTTCCTTAGCGCGACATTTAGAAGCTAATGACATTTTCACATCAGAGAGCAACGGACTTACAGGGCGTGCTAACTTAAGCGTTTTCCAAAGTGATTTGATGTAAGGATTTTCTTTGTCTAAACGGTATTCTTTGATAAAATACTCAAGATAAGTATCAGCAAAAATAGAAGGTGAAAGACGTGCTAAATTTATAAAATAAACAACTTCTTTCTCTAACTGAGAAAGAGTAGAATCGTTGATTTCGGCAGCTAAACGCCTATCCATCGGAAATTTTTGCTCTAATTCAGAAATGCGTTGAGCGTACGAATTAACGCACGCTCCCAAAAGATATATTTCAAAGACTAAAAACTTAAAAATCTTCATCAATTGAGAATTTGAGTTTTTCTTGTGACATGACACCTGCTTTTTGATATTCAGAAACTCTTTTTTCAAAAAAGTTTGTCTTGCCTTCCAAAGAAATCATATCCATAAAGTCGAAAGGATTCGTAGCATTATACAGCTTAGGGCATCCTAATGAAAACAGCAAATGATCTGCTACATATTCTATGTATTGACACATTAACTCAGCGTTCATGCCAATAAGTCTAACGGGAAGTGCGTCGATCACGAACTCTTTTTCAATATTGACAGCATCTTGAATAATCTCTAAAATAGTTGTTTGAGGAAGTTTGTTGACAATGTGATAGTTGTACAAATGGCAAGCAAAGTCGCGATGTAATCCTTCATCTCTTGAAATAAATTCATTAGACGTCGCTAAGCCTGGCATCAATCCGCGTTTCTTAAGCCAAAAAATAGAACAAAAGCTTCCAGAAAAGAAAATTCCTTCTACAGCTGCAAAAGCTATTAGTCGCTCTGTAAAAGTACCTTTTTTGATCCATCGCAACGCCCATTCTGCTTTCTTTTGGATACAAGGAATAGTTTCTATAGCGTGAAAGAGCATATCTTTTTCTTTCGGGTCGCTAACATACGTATCTATAAGAAGAGAATACATTTCTGAATGCACATTTTCAATGTAAATTTGAAGTCCATAAAAAAACTTTGCTTCTGTATACTGCACTTCATTAATAAAGTTAATAGCTAAGTTTTCGTTTACAATGCCATCACTTGCAGCAAAAAAAGCTAACACCCGAGAAATAAAGTGACGCTCTCCAGCGTTAAGGTTATTCCAATCCTTTAGATCGTTGGCAAGGTCCACTTCTTCAGCGGTCCAAAGCGAAGCTTGCGCTTTCTTAAAAAATTGCCATATATCGTAATGAACAATAGGAAACAAAACAAATCTATCTTTGTTTTCTTGTAGGATGGGTTCATTTACTGTCTTTTGAGTTGCCATAGCCAAATTGGATTTTTTTACAGAAAAGAATTGCTAAATTAAAGTAATACATAAAATTAAGTTACCGTGCAACAAATTTGTTTTAAGAAAAGACATTTTTATCTATGTCTTTTGCTTTTTCTTTCGAGCTGCAGGAAAAAGAATATTATTCAAAATCAAGCGATAACCCGGCGAATTAGGATGTAAATTGAGATCAGTAGGTTCTTCTCCCACAAAATGGCGATAGTCTTCTGGATCATGTCCTCCATAAAAAGTCCATGTTCCATTTCCAAAAGTACCATGTATGTAGCGAGCTTCATTAGCCTCCTTTGTTTCTCCCATAATAATCACTTCCGATTTAATGGTGCTTTTTTTAAAAGCTGTAGTTTGTCCCATAAATCCTTTGATTAGATTCACATGGTTCTGAGTAAGAATAGTAGGAATGGGGTCCCACTTTGCAGAAAATTGAAATAACTTAAAATAATCGTTATTTTCATCTAAATTTCTTTCAAAAGCCTGATTATCAATAGTAGAGTACTCATACTCATAAGGATTCATTTTTAATTGAAAATCCTTAAAAGCAAAAGTTTTGCTAAAATCAAGCTTTTTTTGTGCTTGAGGGTCTGGTGGATCTCCGTCGTACATATAATCGCAAATATCTACGCCATCAGCAGCCAAAGCGATGTCATACGTATCAGTAGCTGAACACATGGCAAATAAGAAACCTCCACCTGCACAAAAATCCCTAATCTTTTTTACAATCGCTAATTTCAGTTGGGATACCTTAGAAAATCCGTACTTTTTGGCTAATGCCTCTGCTTCAGCTTGCTGCTCTAAATACCAACGTTCCCTGCCGTAAGTAGCATAAAATTTTCCGTATTGTCCAGTAAAATCTTCATGATGCAAGTGCAGCCAATCGTATTGGGGGAGCTTATCGTTCATCACTTCGTCGTCGTAAATCACATCGTAAGGGATTTCTGCATATGTGAGCACTAAAGTTACAGCATCATCCCACGGTTGCTTAGATTTAGGAGAATATACCGCTATTTTAGGAGCTACATCCAACTTCATTACGTCCATATTAACATCAGGGCTGGCTATGTAAGTTTTGATTTGAATAGCTTGCGCGTCTGAAATGACTTCATAGCTTACCCCACGAACAATAATTTCACTTTCATAAGACGATTGATAAGGAAACATAAAGCTTCCTCCTCGATAGTTGAGCAACCATTCTGCTTCTCCTCCTTTTTTAAGGACCCAATAGGCAATTCCATAAGCTTTCAAATGATTTTGTTGTTTTTCGTCCATGGGAAGAAGAATATAAGCTCCTCTTCCAACAGACGAAATAAGCAACATGAAGAGAAATAAAAATTTGTACTTCATAGTTCAAGATATCTAAATAACATTCCTAAACGTTCACTTTCTAAGTGATAACTATTCGTATCCATAAAACGCGCGATAATACGATAATTATAGCGCTCAAAAGTAGCTATAACAGAGCGCAACTCATTTGTATTAAATTTAAGAGTGACTTTTACCCATTCAGGGTCTTTTTCATCGGGTTCCGTAATTGCAGAAAGAATTTTAACACCGTTTGATTCCGCCAAACGACTAATCTCCGCTAAAGAATAATCTATATAACGCATTGCTAATACAAGAATACCACCATGCGTGTTGGTTATCATGGACTTTGAAAGCGCTTTTACTGTTTCGCGCACCGTAACAGAGCCAGCATAAGTATTGTCTTCATCTTTCAAAATCGGAATGGTATCAATATTATTTTCGTGAGCCACTCGAATAATATCATACAAGTGTTGAGAAGAATGCACATAAGCATTTTGATGAGAAAGCGGTATTTCAGAAAGCATCACATCTTTTCCAGGGGCTTCTTGCAACATAGCATCCGAGACTAATCCTAAATATTCTTTATCATGCACAACGGGCAATTCATTCACTCTATATTCATTTAAATTTTCGAGTGCTTCTCCTACGGTATCCGTACAACGCAACGCAGGAATCACTTGATTGATAAGTTCTTCGGCTATCATATACGTGTTTAGTCGTTTGGCTTATGAACAAACTTCTTTTGATCAACATTACGAAAAGATGAATTGTTTGGTTGTTTCCCTTCTATCATCAAATTTAATATTTTCATTTTAGCTTCCAAAAGAGTAAGTTTTTTTCTCTATTAAAATCGATAGTTTGATTTTTATATGCCATATTCGCAAAAACAAATTTTTATTTTCATGACAATTCACCGAGAAGGCTACGCTACTTTATTGATAGTACTTATTGTACTTACCATTCTTTATGGACCTATAGAATATTTTTATCCAGAAAATTTACTCTTACAAAGAATCGCAATGGGATTTTGTTTAATAGTTTTTTTATTCTTCTTGCAGTTTTTTCGCAATCCTAATCGAAATGTTTTCATAAATGAAAACTACATTCTTGCTCCCGCTGACGGAAAAGTAGTAGTAATCGAAGAAACACAAGAAACCGAATATTTTGCTGACAAACGCATACAAATCTCTATTTTTATGTCTCCTTTCGACGTACACTTAAATCGAAATCCAATTAAAGGAGTTGTAAAAATGGTAAAATATCACCCTGGAAAGTACCTTGTGGCGTGGCATCCTAAATCAAGCATCGAAAACGAACGAACTACTATTGTCATACAACACGAAAACGGAAAAGAAATTCTTATCAGACAAATAGCTGGAGCCATCGCGCGGCGCATTTGCTGGTATGTTCAAGAAAATCAGATCGTTCAACAAGGAAGCGAATTAGGCTTTATTAAATTTGGTTCACGCGTAGACATTTTTTTGCCGTTAGATGCAAAAATTAACGTAGAACTTAACCAAAAAACTATTGCAGGTGAAACTATTATTGCTATGTGGAATTAGCTAGTTTGCTGAACTTATCGAATTGCGTTTTGATGCGAATAAGATCGTTTGCAAAATGTAATACTTTCTCCTTTCTTTTATTCAATCTTCATCATCATCGCTAATTTTTGCTTTAATCGCATTGTATTTGTCATTCATTTTCAACTGTTGATAAATGTAGGCAAGCGTACGCACTACATCTTTTTCTTCTTTCTGTTGGATGGCACGCTCTAAATAAGGCAACGCTTGGCGAAAATGTTCGTTAATTTCTTGGTCTAGTTTATTAACTTTTGCTACATCTGTAGGTTTACCTTTAGCATCAAACAAATTATTGCGTTCTTTTATTTTGCTGTTGCCCAAATTAAAGTAATAAACTGCTGTATTGATAAGCGCGTCGTAATAATTCGGATCGATATTCAAGCATTTTTGGTAGGATTCTACAGATTTTGCTACATCACCTGCTTTTTCATACAATACTCCAAGCGTAAAAAGTAAATCTACATTATTGGGCTCTGAGGATAAGCTTTTTTGTAATTCTTTGATGGCTTCTTGTAATTTTTCTGTTTTAACAAAAATATTAATAAGTTGTTGATTCAAATACTTATCCTTCGGAAAAAGCATTAAACCCGTTTTAGCTATAGCGAGTGCTTTTTCATAATCTTGTTTTTCATTGTAATAATTTACCATTACCTGATAGATAAACTCCTTTTTGTACTGATAAGCGATAAGTTTTTGAGCAGCAGCGACCATTTTTCCAATTGCTTTCTCACGGATCTCCTGAGGTAATTTTTCATTTTCCTGCACTTGATAAGCTGATTGAAAAATATATAAATTCATCAAAGTGTCGAGTTTGGGATTAATTAGCATCGCTCCTTCAAAATTTTCGATAGCAGACATATAATTTTCTTTCTCTACTAAAACAGCACCTTTGTTAATAAGAGCGTTTGCAAATTCGACATAAATAGGAGGAAGATATTGAAGTGTAGCAGGGTCGACTGTATTTTCTTTTAAACGCTGCACGTAAAAAGAGGTTGGCTTTTCGAGTTCTTCGACTTTTTTATAAGCTTTGATTGCAGTTTCTAAAGCATTAGGTGCAAGTGCTTCTACTTGTGGATTATCTGAAATGGCTATTGCCTGATAAATTTGACCTTTGGTAAACCATACTTTCCCTTTTTCAGCTTGTTTAGGGTCATTCAAAACAGCATCTATCTCACGTTTGGCATTCGCCAAATCTGATTTTTCTAAATACATTTGAGCTTTGCTAAGCGAACCTTTTTCTTGTGCAAATAATTTAACAACCACACTTAGCGCTATTAGCGCAACAAAAAAGAATTGTTTCATGATATTTTAAAACTAAAAACCAAACTATCGAGAAATTTCTTCTGTTTCGTTACCTGAAAATACAAATTTAATCGAAATTGTCAATAACAAAGTAAGAATTACTGAACCTGTTACAATAATTACATTCAAAAACCTAAAGCGAGAAACGATTTGTTCTTTTCTTTCTTGCACTTTAGAAGCAATTTTATCGATTTGAAATTGCATTTTTCCAGCAGCGCGGCAAATATCGTGATAACGTTGCGCAAATTGTCGCTCGGTCTTATCGGGATTATAAGAAAAGCTCATGAGCGATTCTCCAAAAAAACCATCATATAAATCGACCGTGTGTTTCAATTCTACAATATCAGGTTGTACATCAAATTTTTTAGTTTGAGACATATTTTCAAGTTCTGCAATCAGGCGATTGAGAGAATCAATAGTTTCGTTATGAGAGGAATAAACAAATTCTTGCCCTACTTCGAAGTAACTCCTAAAAAAAGTAGACTTATTGAAATTTTCTTGGTCGTGTTCGCTAACCAAAAGAATCATTTTATGAATATCATTCACTTTTGTGATAACGCGCTCGTTACGTTCCATTTCTTGAAACAACAAAAAACTAATTACAGAAACTAAAAAAGCTACCACAGCATACACTAAAAAAGATTTAAAAATTCTTTTTTTAACACGAGCATGTGCAATACTTTGAGCGCGAATATGCTGGTTTTGTTGTAGAATTTTTTTTTGCAAATCGTGCATGCGGATAGCCGACTTTACTCTATTTTGAATTTCATCGGCATCAAAAGGTTTTTTTACGTAGTCTGAGGCACCTGCTGTATAGCTATCACGGATGTCGTCTGTAGTTGCTTCCTGTTCTAGACAAATAATAGCAGGCACTATTTTGTTTCCTCTTTTAATAGCTCTTAAGTAGTCTAATCCATTGTTTTTACCTTCTATTACTACTACATCAGGCTTATTCTTTTCGAGAGCTTCGATAATATTATCTGTTTTATCAAGTGCAATTACTTCATAGCGCTTCCCTAACTTTTTTAAAATATGGGTTAGTTGCTCTGCCTCGGATGCAAAGAAGCCTGCTGTTAGAATTTTATAGTGCAACTCTTTCATACATTAAATGATTTTGTTAAGCGCATCAATATATGCCATTGCAGAGGCTAGAACTACGTCTGTACTTTCTCCGAAGCCAAAATAAGCTTGTCCATCAAACAACAGTTTTACGTATACACGTCCTTCATCATCTGAACCTTTCGACATCGATTGAATTACATATTCGTCTAATTCAGCATTTACAGTAACAATTTTATTGATAGCTTTAAAAGCAGCATCTACGGGTCCATTCCCCGTGGCAGTTTCTGTAATAATTTCTCCCTTGTATTCCATTTGGACAGCTGCCATCGGCAAGGTAGAAATCTTTCCACATACTACGTTTAAACCTAGTAATTTAATTTGTATATCTTCAGTAGGCTTAGCAACCCCCATGAGCTCCAATAGATCGCCGTCATTAACATCTTTACGCCTGTCAGCCATCTCTAAAAACTTAGGATAAATTTCATCAATTTGTTCTTTAGAGAGCCTAAATCCTAATTTTTCCAATCGGTATCGAAGCGCAGCACGACCACTACGTGCCGTTAGCAAAATAGCATTATCAGGTACACCCACATCTTTATGGTCGATAATCTCATAGACAAGTGCATTCTTGAGAACTCCATCCTGATGAATCCCTGAGGAGTGTGCAAAAGCATTCCGCCCTACAATGGCTTTATTAGGCTGTACTGGCATATTCATTAAACGAGATACTTTCAGGCTCATCGGATAGATTTGAGGAGTATTGATGCGTGTTTCAAATCCTAAGTTTTTATGAGTTTTTAAAATCATCACAATTTCTTCTAAGGATGTATTGCCAGCTCGTTCTCCTATTCCATTGATTGTTACTTCAACTTGCCGAGCTCCATTGCGAATGCCTGCTAAAGAGTTAGCAGTTGCCAGACCTAAATCGTTGTGGCAATGAACAGAAATAATTGCTTTATCGATATTTTTGACGTTTTCGCGTAAAAATTTGATTTTTTGTCCATATTCATCAGGTATACAGTAGCCAGTTGTATCAGGAATGTTCACCACTGTAGCACCTGCATCAATTACAGCTTCTACTAGTTGAGCTAAAAACAGATTATCTGCACGCCCTGCATCTTCACAAAAAAATTCTACGTCGTCCACAAACTTTTTAGCAAAACGAACTGCGTGGACCCCTCTTCGTAAAATATCTTCGCGAGTACTATTAAATTTATACTGAATATGGAAATCTGAAGCTCCTATTCCTGTATGGATGCGAGGTTTAGCAGCGTACTTGAGCGCATCAGCAGCTACTTCGATATCTTTTTCCACGGCGCGTGTCAATCCACACACAGTTGGAATTTCTGAAATTTCCCGATTTTTATACATTTCATTCAACAAAAGAGAAATTTCTCTAACCGAATTAAAATCTCCTGGACTCGAAACGGGAAAACCTGCTTCAATCACATCGACTCCTAACAAAGCGAGTCCGCGAGCAATTTCAATTTTTTCTTGTGTAGTAAGCTGACAGCCTGGAACTTGTTCACCATCGCGCAAAGTGGTATCGAACACAAAAATGCGCTCTTTATTCATAGTAAAAAATAAATTAACATCGCCTCGAGAGCGCAAACATACGCATTCCATTTGTAAAAAAAAAACTCGGCTGTCTTGTTTTGAAGAGAGACAACCGAGAAGATTTGCATTATTTTCTCAAAAATCAGGGTGCGGCCGTAAAGTTCGAAGTAATTGGAGACGTCTTACCTGAAGGTTGATAAGTAGCAGTATTAGGAGTTCCTTTCACTAGAGTCACTGTAAGAGAAGTGTTCAAGTTACTATTTAAAGTTAGAACGCCCGTGCTCATATTAAATGTCCATGTTCCACTTGAAGTAGAGACAGTTCCACTATTGTCGAGGTTTACACCTGAAGTGTTTGTAAGGGAATAAGTTCCGTTTGAGTTGATAGTAAGAGTACCAGTAAAAGCATTAGTGGAAACGGCTGTAAAATTCCATGTTCCATAGAGTTGAACAGTGGCAAACTGATTAGCACCTGGTGTAGTAACAGTGGCAGTAGCAGCACTTGAATTACCTGCTGCGTTAGTAGCTACAACAGAAACAGTAAGTGTTGTGCCTGCAGGAACAGTTAAAGTGGCAGTAGTAACATTGGCTCCTACAGAGGCAGTAGCGGAACCTGCTGTAACTGTAAACCCTGTTTCATTGTTGCTGTTATCAGTCCAAGTTACTTGAATAGAAGTAGAACTCAATACTGTTATTTGGACATTAGAAGGAGCAGCAGGAGGAGTTGTCGTGGAAGTTGTACCACTAGTGGTAGTAGTAGAAGTTGTACCGCTGGTAGTAGTCGTAGAAGTTGTGCCACTCGTAGTAGTCGTAGACGTAGTGCCGCTAGTAGTAGTCGTAGAAGTTGTGCCACTCGTAGTAGTAGAAGTTGTTGTACCAGTAGTTGTTCCAGCAGTTGTTGTGCCAGTAGTAGAAGGAGCAGGAGCGGGAGACTTATCTTTTTTTCGGCAATTCGTAAGTCCTAACAAAAAGGATGCTATCAAAGCGCTGAAGATTAATACACGACGTGTTCTCATATCTAAAAGGTGTAAAACATTAAACAATAAAACTTCTGAAACAAAATTTACACTAATAAAAAAAGTAATCTTCTAAAATGCAAATTTAAATAGTTAAACTATTTGTTAATAGAACAATTGCACGTAAAAATACAAATCATTATTGTTTAATTAATAAACCAAGTGATTTTATCATCAAAAATCTACTTTGTAATAAAGCAAAGGCAGAAATCCAAGTTGATACTGCGGTTTGAGAGGGTCGTCATTAGGATCAGTAGGATTAGGAGCATACGTAAAGTCCAATAAATTTTTTGTATTGAGAATGTTAAGCAAATCTAAGACAATTTCGTGAGTAAATTTTTTCGCATTTTTTTTCCATGCAAGCCTTATATCCCATCGGAAGTAATCATGAAATTGCTTTGTATTTCTAAGTGAATCGATTAGCACTATTTCGCCATTATTAGCAATAGTTGCGGCGCGATCGATAGGTGTATATCGCCTTCCGCCGGCAAAAGTTAGTTTCGTACCCAGCGTAACGATGTTCGTTTTAGAAGTACCTAATGCTTTTTCCCACCCGCCTAAAATATTGCTTGCATAATGCCCATTGTAATCCGTATTTTTCTTGATACCATTGCTTCCACGGTAAGTAGAATTGTAGAGGGAATGTGTAATTAACAAAAAGTAGTTTTTAGAAAAAAACTTTTCAAAAGTAAACTCTATACCGTAGTTTTCTCCTGTACCTTTATTATGCATCTTGTTGAGAGGAAAAAATCTTGTAAATGATGCGCCTTGGTTGAGTAAAGAAACAGATGAGAGCACTGTTTGGTCAACTGGAATATTCCAGAGATATTGATAATACACTTCTGTTTTGAAACGCAGATCTTTTCGGATTACATATTCATATCCTATGATAAAATGATTACTTCTTGAAAAGCCTAAATGGCGATTGTGCTGCCCAAAAGTTTGAAGAACAGGCTCATAAAATCTTGCTAGAAGAATATGAGATTGTTGAATTTGGCTATGAATACCAAATCCTGCGCTCCACGTATGCTTGGCATGAGGTTTCCATACGATGCCAGCCCGAGGATCTAAGGCTTGAGAATTGTTAAGCGTATAAAGTTGATAACGAAGTCCAAGGTGTCCTGTCAAGCGGTCCGTAACGCGGATTTTTAACTGAACAAAAGGCTGAATAAGTTGAGCATAAACGTCATCATTTGCCCGCGTAACAAATACTTGCGAAGTATCGTTTCGGCTTTTGTCGTCAAAGATGTATCGAATATTAATAAATGAAATACCTCCTTTAAAATAATGTTTCCCAATTTTATGATTTAAATACGTAGTAATCTGAGAGCGATGCTCTAAAGCGCGGTACTTCAACACGGGAGCGATGAGCGTGGCTTTAAAAGTGCTATCTCTGTAAATAAGGTCGTGATGGGAACCAATCCGTTGAGCAGACTGTGCTATGACTGTTCTCAAAAACCCATTTTTGCCAATATTAACTTGGTGAGAGGTTCCGACGGTAAACATTCCAGTTCTAAAGTATTGGTCTCGATTGTTAATACCATAAAGTTCGCGCACAGGCTTATCGAATTGACTTAATACAATGTCAATAGCGCTGATTCCTCCAATTCCGAAAACAGCAAATTTTCCCGCTTTGGTTTCAGGGATATTTATTCGAAAAGCAGCGTCTTGATAGCGTGGAACAGCATTTGTTCCCAAAGGTAGAGTCATTGCATTAAGAAGCTGAAAAGTAGAATAACGGTAAGTTGCTAAATAAGAAATTCGCTTATTTTTATGAAGAGGTCCTTCGCAAGCAAATTCAGTTCCTAAAAATCCGATTTGACCTGTGAACTCATGTTTTTCTGGGTTCCCATTTCTCATTCTGAGGTCAAAAACTCCCGCCAAAGCATTCCCGTACTCTGCAGGAAAAGCACCTGTCATAAAATCGGAGTTTGCTAAGTACTTGTTGTTGATAATAGAGATGGGTCCGCCTGTAGTACCAGCCACCGCAAAATGGTTAGGATTAGGAATATCGATATCTTCTAATCGCCACAACAATCCGACGGGTGAATTTCCGCGAATAACAATATCATTGCGCGCATCGTTGCTTCCCTGCACTCCAGCAAAATTAGACGCCATGCGAGCAGGGTCTTGGCGACTCGCTGGGTAGCGTTCTGTTTCTTCTAAAGCAAAAGTCCTTCCACTTACAGCCACCATATCGTTGATAGTCTCATTTTTTTCATAAGCGATAATTTCTACGCTTTGAAGTTCTGTGCCTGATTCTATAAGTTGAATTTCAAGGTTGATTTCCTTGGCTGAAGTTACTAATAAATTGGTGATTAGCTGAGTTTCATATCCCACCATAGTGACGCGAACAGTTCTTCTTCCTAGTGCTACGTTTTCGATTCTGAAAAACCCATTTTCATCCGTAGTAGCTCCGCCTCCGATAAGGCTATCGTTAAGCATCCAAACTACATTTGCTCCTATTAACGGCTGTTGGGTGAGTTTATCTACAATGCGCCCCTTGATGGTTTGTGTGCTCTGGGAAAGCGCTTTATAAGAGAAAAATAAAGCAAAAAGATGCAAAAAAAATACTCTCATAAAAAAGCATTTGCTGTAAGTCTCAACGAATTTATTTCGAGCAACAAGCTAATTAGAATTTTTCAAAATAAAAGAGATTTATCGCAAAAAAATACAAGTCTTCGCAAAAATCACTTCTGACGATAAAAAATACTGATGGGAACTCCAAGAAACCCAAAATGTTGCCGAATTTTGTTTTCTAAAAATCTCGTATAAGTTTCATTTACATGCTTAGGATGATTACAAAAAAAGGCAAATGCTGGTGTTTTAGTAGAAAGTTGCGTGCAGTACTTAATTCTAATGTAATGCCCGCGATAGGTAGGAGGTGGATAACGCTCAATTTCTGGGAGTAAAATATCGTTTAATTTAGAAGTCGGAATTTTCAAATTTTTGTTTTCATATACTTCGATAGCTTTTTCAATTACTTTCATGATTCGTTGCTTTTCTACAACGGAACTAAACACAATGGGCAAGTAATTATAAATTCCTAACTTTTCTCTTATTTGATTTTCAATTTGTTGCGCAGTATTTGAAGTTTTATTAGGAACTAAATCCCATTTGTTTACCATAATAACAACACCTTTTTTGTTGCTAAGCGCCAAATGAATAATGCCCATATCCTGCGATTCGAGTCCCTGTGTGGCATCAATCAAGACAATGCAAACATCCGAATTTTCAATTGCTCTAATAGTTCTCAGAACAGAATAAAACTCTATATTTTCTTTAATTTTGGATTTGCGACGCAATCCGGCCGTATCCGTAAGAATAAATTTTTTACCGTAATAATTGTAGAGCGAATCAATAGCATCGCGCGTTGTTCCAGCAATATCTGTTACAATACTACGATTCTGATTCAGAAGTGCGTTGACAAAAGATGATTTTCCTACATTAGGTTTTCCAATGATTGCCAAACGCGGAAGAGGAAAGCTATCTTCCTGAAAATCTTTTTTAAGATACTTGATTAGTTGGTCGAGAAGTTCACCTGTTCCTGAGCCGCTGATAGCAGCAATTGGATATACACCATCTCCGATGTTAAGCGAATAAAACTCATGACTTGCTAAAAGTTCTTGAGCTGTATCGGCTTTGTTAGCAACTAAAAGCACTGGCTTTTGCGATTTTCTTAACACTTCAGCAAAATCTTTATCAAGAGGATGTACTCCTTGTTGTGCATCTACCACAAATAAAATGACTGTAGCTTCGCGAATAGCAATTTCTACTTGTTCTCGGATAGCAGATTCAAAAACATCTTCTGACCCATAGACGTATCCTCCTGTATCTACTACTGTAAACTGATAATCTCGCCATTCCACTTTACCATAATGCCTATCGCGCGTTACACCTGGCTGATCATCCATAATAGCAATACGCGCTTCGACGAGTCTATTAAAAAGGGTAGATTTTCCTACGTTAGGTCTTCCAACAATCGCAACAATATTTCCCACAGCCCCAAAAATTTTTACAAAAATAGCAAATTTTCCCCAACAAAAGAACTTTCCCTTCGAGCAAATTACTTCTTCCGCAAGTAGATAGAGAAGGTTGTCCCATACCACTCTTCGCTTTCTACTTCAATGTAACCATTCATGGACTCCACGAGAGTCCTTACGATGTACAGCCCAATTCCTCGACCTTCGAATTGTAGATGGAAGCGTTTGTATATCGTAAAAAGTTGATTGCCATAATGCTTTAAGTCAATCCCTAAGCCATTGTCGCTCACTCTTAAACAAATATAGTTGTTAGGCATCTTAGCTGTGCTAATATGGATATGAGGTTGTTTATCTTGACGAATAAACTTTACAGAATTAGAAATAAGCTGTATTAAAATATTTTTGAGATGATTCTCTATTCCAAAAATTACTTTTTGCTCTTCAAAGTCAGTGGTGATAAGCGCATTTGTTTTACGAATTACAGGGTTAAGCTCTTTAATGACTTCATCAACTACCTTAGAAATTTCCACATTAGTAAAAGAATTTTTTTCAGGATGTCTCAAGGAAAGGATTAAACCTAAGTCTTTGATGACTTGGTCGAGTTGTTGGGCAGAATCTTGCAGAAAATTGATAATTTTAAGATTCACAGGGTCATGAAGCTGTTCTTTGTTAAACAAATGAGTAAGACCCGTAATCCTTGCAACAGGTGCGCGAAGATTATGAGAAACGATATATGAAAATTGTTCAAGATTTTTATTGTTGTCGATAAGTTGCACAATTAACTCATTTTTTTCTCCTTCCATTTTTTTTTGCTCTGTGATGTCAGTCATCAAACAAAGAAACTTTTTTAATTTTCCTTTTTTGTTATATAAAGGTAAAATTTCTACTGACACCCAATAAGTTTGACCATCCTTCCGATAATGCTGCAGCTCTGTTCTAACTCTTTTCTGCTCATCAAGACTAACTTTTATCCACGTAGAAGTTTGTTTATCAGTGAGTTCTCCGCGCAAAAAATCGCCCGGATATTTTCCCTTAATTTCTGAAAGCCTATAACCCGAAAGTTTTTCAAATCGCTTATTAACCCAAACAATTTTCTGTTGTGCATCTAAAATAATAATTGATTGCGAAGAATGCTGTGCAATTTGAGCGTAACGTTTGAGTTTTTGCCTTTGTGCATAATAATAAGTAACATCTTGCACCCAAAAAATAACATTTTCTGGACGATGAGTAGAATCATAAAGTACTTGTGCCTTAAAATGAAGGTATTTACATCGTTTAGAAGTAGAACAACTCCTTACAGTAAATTGCCATTTAGAAATCCCCCTTTTTATCTGATAAGGAATTGATTCTATTTTAAATCTGTCTTTGAAATGAACCAATTCCGCCAAAGTATGTAAATGAATATACTCAGGCAGGGAAGAAGGAGGAATGGAATCAAAAACGTAAACAAAAGTAGGAAGGATATAAAATTTTTCCTCGACTATGTTATAACATAACTCCGTGAATTTTCCCATTCGATGTACTTGAGAAATCCACGAATTGTTGTGCTCAGCCAAATTTACAAACATCAAATACAAAAAAATAATCTATTTTCTAACTAAAAATTTTCGAGTTGCACAAGCTAAACCATCTATGTACAAAGTATAAAAGTAAATTCCATCTGCCATCTGTTCCAAGTTGATTCTTAATTTGGTTTGAGATGAAAACAATTTGATTGATGTAATTTCACTTCCCAACACATTTGAGATGACAATTTTAATGTTCTTCGTATCATCGGTAAGAGAGTAATCAAATGACAAAAAATTACTTGCTACGCTCGGATAGCCCACCGAAATACTAAAAAAATTACTCGAATACAATTTTTCATCTTCCGCTACATCATCCACTCTAAGCATTCGCTCTTCCCTGTACAACCCGACTCCAAATGAAAAACCGACATTCCATAAGAATAAAAAACAAAGTAATAGTCTTACCATAATGCATGTAATCTTTTCTAAAGACGCAAAAAATTTTTGGAATGTTCCAAAAATACCTCCGAAATTTACTAAATATTGTAAATAATTAAAAATATTCAAGAAGAATATTACCTTTGCACGCTGTTCTTACTAATCTTACTAACTAAAAAATGAAAAACTCTTCTAAATTCCGAACGAGACAGTCGCAAAATAATAATATTCTGCCGAGTAAGAAAGAAGTTCTATCATCTCGCGCTACTTCATCGAACAAAAAAAAATCCTTTCAGACTTATGGTAATAAAAATTCCGATAGTGAAAATTTGACTTTTACTTCTTCAAACGAGAAGAAAGTAAAAAGTAAGCTATCCAAACTGAAAGCATCCTCTGATAAAAAAACAGATGTAGTTCAAAAAAAGAAGATAAAGAATGTTCGCAAGCATGCGAATACTCCTAAAAAAGTAGCAAAACTTCCCGATTATAATTACGATAAAATTGAAAATTATCGGAAAGCTGTCTCATCTTCTAACCCTCCGCAAGAATACATTCGACTCAATCGTTTCATTTCTAATGCAGGAGTTTGTTCCCGACGTGAAGCTGATGAACTAATTAAACAAGGCAAAATTCAAGTAAATGGACAAACCATTTCAGAGCTTGGCTACAAAGTTCATCGCTACAACGATGTAGTAACTTACAATGGGAAGCGCTTGTCGGCAGAACGGAAAGTGTATATTTTGTTAAACAAACCTAAAGACTGCGTTACTACTGTAGATGATCCCCAAGGTCGCCGCACTGTGATGGATTTAGTAGCAAATGCGTGCGAAGAAAGAATCTATCCCGTAGGAAGGCTTGATCGCATGACAACAGGATTGCTCCTTCTCACGAATGATGGAGAACTAGCTCGAAAACTTTCTCATCCTTCAAGCAAAGTCAAAAAAATTTATTTAGTAGAACTCAACAAACCTTTTTCAGAAGAAGACGAAGCCAAACTTAGAGATAAATCCTTTTCCTTAGAAGACGGAGAAGTCGGATTAGACGGGCTTTCAGTGATTTCGCCAGATAGAAAAAAGTTAGGAATACAAATTCACTCTGGAAAAAATAGAATTATAAGACGTATCTTCGAACACCTAGGATATGAAATTACAAAATTAGACCGAACTGTTTACGCTGACCTCACCAAAAAAGGCTTAAGACGTGGAAAATGGAGATTCCTTACTCAAAAAGAAATCATCAGACTTAAGTATTTTACAGGAAAACAGCCTAAATAAGTAGCTTTATATGAAGTTTCTACTTTCTGCTTCTATTTTCATTCCGATTGTAGGTGCATTAATAGTAGCGTTATTGCCTAAAAGCGAAGAAAAATGGGCACGCTCTCTCTCATTGATTGTAGCTTCTATTCAAACAATTATAAGCGTATATGTTTTGATACTTTTTCAAAAAAACTCTTCCACTCAAAATGGACTTTTTCCTGTAGAGGCTTTTCAATTTGTAGAGCAATACAATTGGGTTCTCATTCGATTAGGCAGCTTAGGAATACTAAAGATAGAATATTTTCTCGGCTTAGATGGACTCAACGCCAGCATGATGCTTCTCACTGCCATCGTAATGTTTGTGGCAGTAATGGCTTCTTGGGAAATTCAGCATAAAATACGCGCTTATTATAGTTTATTGTTATTGACTTCAGGTTCTGTTATGGGCTGTTTCTTAGCGTTAGACTTCTTTCTATTTTATGTCTTTTTTGAGTTTATGCTTATTCCTATGTACTTTCTTATCGGAATCTGGGGAGGTGAACGCAAAGAATACGCATCAATTAAATTTTTCATTTATACGCTTCTTGGTTCGATTTTAATTTTAATTGTAATGATAGGTTTGTACATTTCAGCAATAGACCCTTTAGAAACTGCTAATCTGCTGGATATGCCAGCAGTAGAATCACAAGAAAGAAGAATAATTGGAATTCAAACGATGATAGGGCAAAACCTAATTCCTAAAGAACGCCTTGTTCACACGTTTAGTTTTATTCATTTAGGGGACCCTGGAAATTTTATTCCCTATTCCTTTTTGTCACTCCAAAATCCGAATTATGTAATGGGTATACACCCTCGTTTATTTGCTTTTCTATTGTTGTTAGTTGGATTTTTGATAAAACTACCTGCTGTCCCGCTTCATACGTGGTTACCCGATGCACATGTAGAAGCGCCTACTCCTATTTCAGTAGTGTTAGCAGGAATTTTGCTAAAAATCGGCGGTTATGGCTTGCTTCGAGTAGGCTATCTCATCTTTCCAGAGGGGGCGATTCATTTTGCAAAACTTATTGGCTTTTTAGGCGTAGTTGCTATCATCTATGCAGGTTTAAACGCCCTAGGAAGCAAAAATTTAAAAAAAATGATCGCCTATTCTTCTATATCGCACATGGGTTTTGTGTTGTTAGGGATTGCTTCCTTAACGCATGAAGGAATGAATGGCGCTGTTTTTCAGATGTTTAGCCATGGACTCATTTCCTCGATGTTGTTCCTACTATCTGGTGTGTTGTATGTGCGCACTAAAGATTTAACAATAGTCCATTACAGCGGACTTTTTCAAAAAATGCCCCTTTACGCCGGGTTTGTAGCAGTTGCTTTTTTTGCTTCTATAGGTTTGCCTGGCTTTTCAAGTTTTGTAGCAGAAGTCTTTGTGTTTTTAGGGGCTTTTTCTTCAAATGCTCTTAACGGACTTTTACCTGCCGCGCTGCCTATTTTTGCAACTTTAGGGCTTGTGATCAGCGCTGCTTATTATCTTTGGTGTTATCAGCGCATGTTTTTACGTAAATTCTGGACTTTTTATCATGATAAAATTAATTCTTTTTCAGACGTTAGCCTTTTAGAGAAATCTTTGCTTATTCTTCTCACATGCCTAATTGTTCTATACGGAATTTACCCTAACCTACATTTTTCAATTACGTCTGATACATTATCTAAACTTGTGGAAAGTGTTTCGGTTAATGGATTGAGAAACTATCATGTACTTCCTTTAAAATAGCATACCCATCATGAAACAATTTTTTTTGATAATATTGGCGAGTTTCTTTTTTAGACAAACGTTTGCCCAACAAAAAGAAAAACCCAAGAAGCTAGAACTTCCTGAATCGCTTACGATTACGGCTACAGAAGATTCAGCTTTACTTACTTTTATAATTACCGACGCAAACCAAATTCCCGAAGAAGGAGCTTTCATAAAAGTTATTGACGTTCAAACTAAAGAAAAAAAAGAAGGTTGTACCGATTCAGAAGGCATTTGGAAAACGAGACTTCCTAAAGGTGCCTCTGTGATTGTAGTAGTAGAAAAAGGAGGAAAACGATTTCCGTTTACAGAACCCATCGAAATCCCTGATGAAGAAGGAAACCTAGAACTTCAACAACCTCTTACAATCGCTGTAGTACCCAAATTTATAAGAAAGTATATTTTAGAAAATGTTTATTTCGAAACAGGAAAGGCCACCCTAAAGCCAGAATCAGAAAAAGGATTGCAGTTACTTCATAAGGCTTTATCGGAAAACCCAAAAATGAAAGTTGAAATCGGTGGACATACCGACGACATAGGTAATGACAAAGCTAACTTAAAACTTTCACAAGAACGGGCTAACGCTGTAAAACAGTATCTGATTGATAAAGGAATTCACGCTGAAAGACTCATTGCAAAAGGTTATGGCAAATATCAACCAGCTTTTCCTAACAATTCTGAAGAAAATCGTCAAAAAAACAGAAGAACAGAAATAAAAATTATTGAAGAATGAGCTCGTATGCTCTTCAATCTATTGTAGATTTGGCTAGAATATGTGCTTTGAAAGGAATTAGCAACGCTGTGTTGTGTCCTGGCTCGCGCTGTGCTCCGCTAATTATTGCTTTTTCTCGTCAGCCTTCTATTCGCTCGTGGAGCGTAACCGACGAACGAACCGCTGGTTTTATTGCACTTGGCATGGCGCAGGCTACTCAAAAACCTGTAGCAGTGGTATGTACTTCGGGAACAGCAGCTCTCAATCTTTCTCCAGCTATTGCAGAAGCTTACTATCAAAACATTCCTCTCCTAGTATTAACTGCTGACCGTCCGCCCGAATGGATTGACCAACTCGACGGACAAACTATCCGACAAGCAGAAATTTATCGCAACCATGTTAAAAAAAGCTATCAATTACCTGTTGATTATGAGAATGTTGATAGTCAATGGTATATCAACAGAATTACAAACGAAGCTATTAATCTTGCTACCAGCTTTCCGCCTGCTCCAGTGCATATTAATGTTCCGATTCGAGAACCATTTTATCCTAAAGTAGAAGATAGGGTTCAAATAGATAATTCGGTTAGAATTTTTAACGAATACATTCCCACCTGCAAATACTCTCTCCCTGACGAACTAATAAAAATTTGGCAATCATCTTCTCGAAAATTGTTGGTATTAGGGCAATTGTTGCCTTGTCGCTTTTTGATTGATGTATTAGAAAATTTTCCCGCCGTAATAGTGGGCGATATTATTTCAAATACGCATTTTTCTCAAAAAACCATTCGCAACCAAGATGCATTTCTTTGCGATAACGACTTAAACATACAAAACCTTGTACCAGATTTGCTTATTACAGTGGGAAACTCTCTTATTTCTAAAAATCTAAAAATATTTTTACGAAAAAATAATTTTCAGCATTGGCACATCCAACCTCATGGAGAAGTAGCAGATACATTCCAAAAATTATCTGCCGTAGTTCGCGCAGAGCCCTTTGAATTTTTAAGAGAACTATCTCAAATCTTTTCTTGGCAAAATCCCGACTTTGCATTAGCGTGGAATCAAAAAGATATGACTGCTGAATCTGTCAAAAAAGAATACTTTCAATCCCAACCTTTTAGTGAATTCGAGGCAGTAGCTGCACTGATGCGCCAACTTCCTCAAAACGCTGTTTTACATTTAGCAAATTCGATGCCTGTTCGATATGCGAATTTTGTTGGGCTTTCTGCTACTCAACAAGTAGAAGTTTTTGCTAATCGAGGTACTAGCGGAATAGATGGCTGTACAAGCACAGCCATCGGGCATGCTATAGTGACTCCTCATAAACAACATTTTTTACTCATTGGTGACATTGCATTTTTTTATGACAGAAACGCTTTTTGGCTTCGCCATTTACCTCAAAACTTTCACATTGTATTACTTAACAATCAAGGCGGTGGTATTTTTCGCATGATAGAAGGACCTGATAGACTTCCAGAATTAGAATTTTTGGAAACATCCCATTCTTTAAACGCTCAAATGCTTTGCCACGAGTTTAGTGTCCAATACTTTTCAGTAAGGACAAAAGAGCAACTCTACGAAAATCTTGAACACTTTTTAAATAGCAATGCAATTTCTCTTTTAGAAATTTTTACAGATAAGTCAGTAAATAAAGAAGTGTTCAAAAACTATTTGAGAGTTGTCAGGAGTTTTTGAAGTCTTAAAATGCTAATATAAGATTTGCACCTATGTCAACACCCGTTCCTAAAGACGGAACAACCAAGCCAATTAGGTTATCGCTCCCCAGTCCAAATTTAAAAGTACCACTTGTGACGCCAACAAACAAACCAGAAGTGATAGTTCTGTTGATTCCACCATATCCTATCGACAAGCCAGCATTAAAGGCACTACCGAAAGCATGGTTGTAGGCGAAGTTAAAATAAGGTCTTGTAGTAGTAGAAATAGAGTTCTGAAGTCCCTGCATATAAGTTAAGAAAATACGTCTTTTATAGTATTCTCTCCCTTTCAAGGTAGTTTTTCGATGAATTTTGTATTGGGGCTGTAAAAGTAATCTTGCGCCAAGTGGCATTCTGAAAGTACCTCCTCTTTGTTCGTTTACTTCAATAAGGTTTTGGGTAGTAGCATTAATATCTACTCCACTTCCTCCTCCTAAAAATGAGGTTATAACCCCTCTGACTGTATCAACACCTGTTCGACTAAAAGTAACAACATTCTGATTAAAACTCAAACGTCCGATATCTGTAACAGCGCTAACAAATTCTAAGTGCTCTCCATAATACAGCGTTGTACCTATGTCGAAACCAATACCTCTTCCTTGCCTTCTTTGTATGTTGAACTGATTAGGGAAATCAGTATAAGATAAAGAAAAATCTCTATCTAACACGATATAGTTTCCATTTTGTTCTGTATAAACATCAATTTTTGCATTTTTCATATAAACTCCTCCTTGAGAAGAAAGTATTTTTAATCCTATTCCTGCTCTTAATCCTATTCCATAACTTGTACCATCATTTCCAAAAATGGGCATTGCCAGTTGAACCGCATGCTGCGCAAAAACTGAACCGCTAAGAGTGATTTTACCCAAATTTGCCGTTTTTCCCCGAAATTCCGTACCATTTCCTTTATAAATAAATTCAAGAGCGCTATTAGGAAGCTCAAGATATGCAGCCGCTCGCTGGCTTGCGCTATAACTAAGATTCAGTTTGCGCTCTTGAGTAATAGGAATTTGTGCTGCGATACCTAAAACGAGCAGTTCTCCTCCTAAACCCATAATGAGCCGCTTTTTATCAGCATTTTCGTACAAGTCCTTCATATCCAAAGAATTAGAAGAAACAGTATTTGCGATTTGAGAAAACCCTATAATTGTATTTCCGGCATACAAATAGCTTCCTCCTAATCCTGGAAGAGAAATTTGAACATTTTTTGTGCCTAAATTGAGCTGAGAGGGCATCAAGCGAGATGCATATACGTCGTGGTGATACAAGCAAGAGGATGACAAATTGTATTGTGCAACAGCACTAAAAATAACTCCTCCTAAGGTAATTATAAGAATAAAAGTTCTCATGTTGAAAGAAAAGTTTGAAGGTAAAAATTTTTTTTAGTTACTAACAGAAATGCGACTATCAATCACTACACGAAATCCCACGATTTGAGAATCAGTAATTCTTATTCTATCGTTAGGACTGTTTGTAAGAAATCTAATGCCTGTTGAACCTTTCATGTATTTAGCTTTCTTCAGCTTATCAAAATACGTGCGGACAGAAATCGCATATCTAGTTTCTGTATCGCGGGATGTATTTCCAAGAACAGCAAATCTTCCACTGGCAGTAGGAGCAAATAACGAATCTAATGGAATATTATCGGTTTCTTTTTCATACAAGTAAATCTGTGGATATAATGTAATGGGTGTCTGATTAAACATGAAAATAATTAGCGAATCTTTGATATTTTCGACTCCTGTTTCTCCACCCGAAAAATTTACCTCTACTTTATCGGAAGCTGTAAAAACTTCTTCATTTGCTTCTGGCTTAAGAGTAATAGATTTAAAAGTAGGATTCGAAACGGCAATTTCTAACTCTACAGATTGGTTAGCATTTACAGGTTGAGAAGTACTTGCTACCCTCAAATTTTCGAAAGACACTGAGAGAAAATCTTTAAGTAATATTGTTTGAACACCTCCTAATTTGGTAGATTTATAAGCGCTATCAATCGTTACAGAAGCAATTGTTTTTTTCTGTTGAGGAAAAATATCTTCGTTGAGTGTTACGCTAATCAAAGGCACAGAAAGTGTAGGAATTATTACCAAAATCCGCGAATTTCTTACAATTACAACTCCTGTTTTATTTTCAACAATCACTTCAATTTGAGCTGTCTTCATTTCAGCTTCAGCTGTTGTATTTGATTCTAAGGAACGAAAAGGTCCTACGTTTCCTAGCGTTATTTCCACATTAGGCACACTTAACAAAGTGAATGCATTGCTTATGTTGGTAGCTAAGTTTCCTAATCGAATAGTAGCTCCTTCGCGGAATTCGTAAGGGATGGTGTATTCTGTTCCGTCGCCAATACTCATTTCCATTTTAGCAATAGGACCTAACAAGTGAGGCTCCCAATTCTTTATTTTAAAATCTCCACAAGAAGAGATTAGTAGCAAAAGAGAAAAAAAAGAATATTTTTTCATAGCGTAAAAGACTAAAGTTCGTTACAACAATTTTATTGACTAAAATAAACATTTCCTAATTTGGCTTTAAAAGAAAGACATTTGCAATCATGAGCTCGACAGAGAAAAATAAAAAATGGTTTCGGAGAATTACAGGGGTGATACTCTTATTAGTAATCGGTTGGATTATCAACATCATTTGGTTCAAACCTTTCTCTCTAAGTTCATTTTTTGAACGCTACTTTATTGAAAAAAACTTACTTTCTCCTGAGCTCATGACACGCACCCATCTATACGAAAAATGGACACTCGGAATGTTATCAGGAAATTTAGACGACTTTTCAGAAGAAAATACAAAGAGAAAAGAAGCGTTTATTAACAGAAGTTTTGATTTACTTGTTGCTTTCAAGCACAAAACAAAATCTTTTCAAGAAAAAGTATCAATTGAAATTCTTGAAAAACAACTGGAAGATCATATCATCAAACGTGAACAATTTGCTAACTTTCACCATGAAATCAACCATCTCGATGGTCCTCATGTTTATTTGCCAGATTTTCTGTTGAATATTCATCACATCAAAAATTTGAAAGACGCACAGAACTACATTAAAAGAGTAGAAAAAATAGCTACCCGTTTAGAACAATCAATCCAAAAAATTTTACAGAACGATGAAGAAAGTGAAAGTGCTCTTGCTGTAAAAAATAATGTCGTTTTACCTCCTCGATTTATTTTAGAACATATTGTATATCAGCTTAACCTTTTTTTGTCGTTCGATTCCATTCATCAGAACATCATATACAAAGATTTTTTAAAAAAAATAGAGCAGTGCGAATGTGTTAGACCAGAAGCACAATCAGAATTCTTATACGAAATTAAACAAATCATTGAAGATGAACTTGTTCCTGCTTACCAAGCATATTTAAAAAAAATTCTTTTTTTGAAGGAAATTGCTGACGAAAAAGCAGGACTTTCACAATATGAAAATGGCGATATCTATTATACACATCTTCTTGGATTCTATCTTACAGAAGAGATCTCTGCTGACTCCCTTTACCAAATGGCAGAAATCGAAATTGAAGAAACAGAAGCTAAAATGAGAGAAATCACTAACCAACTAGGATACCCTTCCCAAATGCCTATCAACAAAATTATGCAACAACTCGCTAATGATAAAAGATTTATGCATAAACCCAATAATAAAGGAGAATTGCAATTTTTTGACAGCTTGCGGCATGATATCGAGGAATTTAGAAAAAAATCAGAGCGTCTTTTTTATGCGATTCCTAATATAGCGGTGGATATTTTAAGAATGAATTTGCTTATGGAACCTTATTCTCCTCTTGTAGAATATGTTCCATGTGCAATTGACAAACAAAGACATGCTAAAATGCTTTTCAACCTTATCGATTGGCCCGAAATTCCCAAATACAGAATCCGACCTTTAGTAGCGCGATTTATTTTTCCAGGACATCATCTCCAAGTATCGTTTCAAATAGAGGCAAAACATCTTCCTACTTTTCGAAGAACAATAGAACTTTATGCTTTTTCTGAAGGGTGGAACCACTATGCGCAACACATGGCATTAGATTCTGGATTTTTTCAGTCTCCTTATGAAAAGTTAGCCGTTTTATACGACGATTTACTCCTGGCTTCTAAAATACTAGCTGACATAGGAATTCATCGTTACGGATGGACAAGACAACAAGCCATTCAAACTCTTGAAAAAATTACTCTTAAGCCACAGCGCGAAATTATGGCTGAAGTAGACGAATGTATTATTTTCCCAGCAAAAGCTACTGCCTACTTGTACGGATACAAAAAAATAATTAAACTCCTTCAAAATTGGAAAAACTTTCGAAAAGAAAAATTTGACATTCGAGAGTTTCATCAAATCCTACTTGAAGATGGCTGTATTCCTTTGAATAAATTAGAGCAAAAATTCACACATTATCAAGAACTTCCGAACTAAAAGCAAAAGCACTTATTAGCATAAAATCTCATAATCCAAACAGCAATCTATACATTGAAAAAAACTTAAATATTGAGAGAATTAGCTAAAGAAATTTCAATTCTCATTATTTACTATTTTTGCCGAACAAATTGCGCAAAAGATGACAAATATTGCTATTACTGGAGCGACAGGTTTAGTAGGAAGACATTTAATTTTTGAAATTATACAACAAAACTTACACCAATTAGAAAATATCAGGTTGTTCATTTTAGGAAGAAACAATGAAAAGCATTCTTTAGAACAAAGATTTACTGATATTATTGCTTCTGAAGGATTTTCTTACTGGAACCTCGATCCAACAGAATACGACAAAATATTTTGCTTCTTAGAAAATCAAGTAAAATACATTCATACCCACTTAGAGGCTCATATTCCAATTGTCGATCCATCAGAATTAGCCCAGATAAAAGAAACTCCTATCGATTATTTTTTTCACCTTGCCGCCTTGCCCGACTTAAGAAATACCCCTGCTACAGAACAACGCGTGATGCAAGCAAATTTTTTAGGTACAAAACGACTTTTAGAATTGCTCGCCAAATGTCAAATTAAGGAGTTTGATTACATAGGCACTGCTTTTGTTTGTGGAAAAACCTCTGGTAAAATTTTGCCAACTTATCTCAATCCTACGCAAGATTTTAATAATCCTTATGAAAAATCGAAACTGTTAGCAGAATTAGCTGTAAAAGAATTTTCACAAAAACACAACATACGATGCCGATACTTTCGCCCAGGAATTGTGTGCGGAAGATTACTACACAAACCTTTAGGACATGCCCATAAATTCGATGTCTTTTATGAAATCTTTGCATTTCTTTACATGGAAAAATTGCGTATCTTAAAATCTACCGATCGTTTTTTTGAAACGCCAGTTAATCTAAACTTAAGACTTGTTTTTGACCCTGAAAGTAGTGCTAATATTGTACCAGTTGATTACTTAGTAAAAGTGCTTTACCAAGTGTGTGTACAAAATCCGCCCGACGACCATTTTCATCTTGTTCACGAGAAAAATACTAACTTTCAGGTATTCTTAGACGCTACGTTGGAAGTAATGAATATTTCAGGAGTTCAACAAGTGCATGAGATTCCCAAAGATGTTAGCCCTATTGAAAGGTTATACCACAGCCGCGTAGGAGCTATCTTTAATCCTTATTTAAATTCTAAACCTAAGATATTCGATACGAGTAACCTGCAAATCGTTCTTCAAAAAGGCAATTTAAAATGTCCTCCTCTTTCGGCTGAAAATATTAAGATACTGATGCGTTACGCCACTCAAAAAAAATTCGGAATGGATACTCATAAAATCCTAAGAAGAGTTAAAAAATAATTATCGCAAAGTTAATTAACTCTCAAGCCTTTTTAAAGTTCTATTTTTTATTTTTATTTTGTTTTTTTGCAAAGAACCTTGGTGAAAAGTTATGAAACGCATACTTCTTTGGCTGTTAGCCTTCCCCTATTTTTCCTTTGCACAGGATACTGATCGCAAAACAATTGCAGTAGTTCCTTTTACGGCATCTGGTAGCACTAATGCAAGAATGTACGCAGGAAGCGTTACTGAAATAGTGGTGAGCGCTGTTGTCAAACTTAATCGTTTTACAGTAGTAGACAGAACTCACTTCGATGCAATTTTTAATGAAGAAAATCTACAGAAAGGAGAAAGCTTTATTGAGGGGCTTGTAGTAGAACAGGGAAAAAAATTAGGCGCTCAATACATCATTTCAGGAAATCTTACAAGCGTAGGTGTCACAGAACACTACAGTAACGTTGTAGATAGAACATATACAGATAAATCTACCAACAAAGTAGTAACTACTACCAGAAGGGAGCGCGATGGATATACGGCCCAAATTTCATTTACTTTCAAATTTATCGATGTAGAGACAGGCAAAATTTTGGGAACTGCTATTATTGATAATCGTAGTGGAGGGTTATGGGGCTTAGGAGTCTATGGCTCTCCTGATGAAGCAATCGCAAATGCTATCAAAGGCTCTTTAGATGAAGTTATGCAAGCAATTGACAAACAGTTTCCTGTCGTGATGAGAATTTTTGAAATCACAGAAAGCAGCAGAAAACGAGCTAAAAGCGTTGTCGTGACTGCCGGCTCTGACAAAGGACTTCAACCTAAACAAGAGCTCAAAGTTTTTGAAATTACTTTTGTAGAAATAGACGGTAAAACTGTAGAAAGACGCCGCCCAATAGGGATTCTAAAAATCAAATCGGTAGACGATGAAAACTTTTCAACATGCGTGGTAAAAGATGGCGGAGAATTCATTAAAAAAGCATTTGAATCTAAACAACAACTCATAGTAATGAGCGGAAATTAAAGATGAGTACAGGAATATTTACTTGGATATTTATCTTTTTATGGGGTTTATTCTCAGTTTACTGTTTACAAGCACAAGAGGTTCACTATGGCGTTAAAGGAGGGCTCAACATGTCTACCTTAGTAGGAGACGCGCAAGATGATAAGCCAGTTGTTTACTCTGCAGAGTACAAACCTACTTATCATTTGGGAGGCTTTGTAAATGCTAAGCTTTCTGAGCGCTTCGGAATACATACAGAAATCTTGTATTCAAAACAGGGAGCTTATGACCGTTCAGACAAAAACCCTAACCAAATCAACTACAAATTTTCTTACGCTAACTTCCCTATTATCGCTAAGTACTATCCTATAGAAAACTTTCATTTTGATGCAGGTATTCAATTAAGCATTTTATTAGAGGCTAACCGACAAATAGGTGACTCAGTCATTTACATCATTACCCAACAACTGAGTAGCACCGATTTTGGGCTATGTTTCGGCTTCGGATATGAACTTCCTAACACGAGTATCAGCATTAACCTCCGATACATGCAAGGAATGAACAACATTGCAAGTAATCAATGGAATCCCAAAGAAGAAAAACTTGCCAATCGCTTGATTCAACTTTCTTTAGGTTGGGCATTTCACTGATTGAGAATTTGTAAAAAAAGAGCTTTGAAATTACATTTTTTTTTCTTCACTTTCGAAGAAAAAAGGTGAACAACTCTTTTGTAAGCCATGAAATTAATAGAGGCATCATTAGCTTGGATAGCAGGAATAGCAGGTTTGTTATATTTAGTATATGCATTTTTTGTCCTCGGACAGATAGGAAATGAATACCTTCCTTGCTGGACAGATGAGTTTATGTATCATGTACATCTGCGTTCTTTTTTACTTCATAATTCTTTAGCTTCTCCTATTGTGATGAATGAAATGTATTCACAAATAGGAAAATTCGGACCTCATGGATTTATGTATGCCTTCATAGATGGCATTTTTACCATTATTTTAGGACTTCATGAAAACACAGCTATTCCGTATATCAACTTGTTTCTCACACTGATTGCTATTATTCTCATCTTTATTTCCCGAAAAACTAAATTTTTACAAAAGCTCTTATTAAGTGGCTTATTAATTACTTCTTATGTACCTTCTTTTTATTTGCTCACTTACATGCAAGAGTATGTTCATTTACCTCTGTGCGTATTAGCAATTTTGTTTTTGCATCGTACCTATACCGAAACGAGAAACAAATCCTTATATCGAAATTTATTTATCTTAACAGTTTTAATAGGTTCTTTTTTTAGGATTAACTGGATTTTTTGGCTAATTGCTTTGCTACCTACACAAAAAAAATTATCTCAAAAAATAGCTTTTATAATAGTTTACCTTCTTGTTAGCTATGTTGCTTATCTATTTTTCCGTCTTTTTAATGGAGTTTATCCTTTAGGATTTTTATATAAAGTTACTACTACTGCTCAAAGCGGAACAATAAAGCAATTGTTAGAATTATTCATTAGCCACATTTGGTATAACATCAAAACATTTTTAAATCCTAAGTTAGATGCCAACTTTTTTTACTTTGCTTCTAAATGGCTCGTCGTTGTTTTTATGGTCTACTACTGGTTTGTTGGAAATCTTAGGCAAAACAAGCTTTATTTAGCTGCATCTGCTGTAGTATTTGTTAATTTAGCTTTGTTATTTATTTTTTACGATGCTCATTCTTGGAGAGAACAACGCTCCTTAGCAGCATCATTGTATCTTTGCATAGGAGTTGCCGTACTTTCTGATTTCAAATTAGGATATGCTTTAGTATTGTTTATTAACTTGTTAAATTCATATTCACAGTTTCAGACGTTACAGTTGCACATCCAAGAGCGAAGAAAAGCTTATGAAAATTTTCAAGAAAACACCAAACTAAGAGAAGCCTTTCGCAATATTTCAAACTATATTACTCAAAACCATCCGGTAACCATATTAGTCTCTTATTCTTTTATGGGTGATCACAAACCCTATCAACTATGCTTCCCATTAGCATCTCAGTATGGTTATCCAATCTTATACTCGTTTAACGCACGCGACTGGATAGAAATTCATAGTTCAAAAGTAGACTATGTTCTTACACAGGTTTCGTTGCGCGATAATACGCAACACATCCTTTTGGCAAGAACTCCTTATTACTGTTTATACCGCGTAAATAAGCAAATACCGTTTTCATTATTTAAAGAATATTAAAAATCTCATCTTACAAACATTCATCAAAATTCAGATGACTCCGTAAATATGGAAAGAAAAGGAATTGTAGCCGCCGGTAATTGGATTGTAGATCATGTAAAAATTATTGATGAGTATCCACCGCAAGACGCATTAGCCAATATTCTATCGCAATCATCAGCTAATGGAGGTTCTCCTTACAATATTCTTAAAGATCTTGTCAAACTGAAAGCGTCCTTCCCACTCTTTGGAATGGGTCTGGTTGGCGACGATGCGAATGGAACATACATTTTAAAGGAATGCCAAACCCTTGGTATTGACGTTTCTTGCCTGCAAAAAACTCAATTGCAGTCTACTTCCTACACCGATGTAATGACAGTAAAAGCTACAGGCCGAAGAACATTCTTTCATCACCGCGGCGCAAATGCGCTTTTTGGAAGAGAACATTGTAGTTTTGCTCATCTTCATGGAAAAATTTTTCACTTAGGGTATTTACTTCTTCTGGACGAATTAGACAAAATTGACTCCCTAGGACGAACACAAGCTTCTTACCTTCTTGAAACAGCAATACAGCAAGGTTATCTTACTTCTGTAGATTTAGTAAGCGAAAGTAGTAACCGCTTTCAGACTGTAATTCCTCCTTCACTTCCGTTTGTAGATTACCTGTTTGCCAATGAGTATGAAGCATCTAAAACTACAGGAATTTCTATTGTAGAAAACGAAGAAGTAAATATTCAAAAGGCAATTTTAGCAACAAAAAAATTACTAGAAATGGGAGTGAGAAAAACCGTATTTTTGCATTTTCCTAAGGGAGCTCTTGCAGTTGAAAAAAATGGGAAAATAACCGTACAGGGCAGTGTGAAAGTACCTCAAGAAAAAATTCAGGGGGCTACAGGCGCAGGAGACGCCTTTGCAGCTGGCGTATTGTTCGGACTTCATGAAAATTGGGACATTACTCAAGTGCTCCAACTAGGAGTATGCGCCGCTGCTACTTGCTTGTTTGACGCTACTTGCTCTGACGGAATTTTGCCCTATACCGACGCCATTCGCATAGGGCAAACATACGGATTCTACGAAATTAACTAAAACTCTTATGTTTGCTTCACAAAAGTAACAGCAATGTGTAATTCTTTAAGCTGTTCTTGTGAAATTTCGGAAGGTGAATCTATCATCACATCGCGTCCATGATTGTTTTTAGGAAATGCAATAAAATCACGGATGGAATCAGCTCCTCCAAAGAGAGCACAAAGCCTATCAAATCCAAACGCTATACCGCCGTGCGGAGGTGCTCCATATTCAAATGCCTCCATTAAAAAGCCAAACTTGAGTTTAGCTTCTTGCGGAGAAAGCCCTAAAAGCTCGAACATTTTTTCTTGCATCGCCCTATCGTGAATACGGATGGAACCACCTCCTACTTCCACCCCGTTGATAACCATGTCGTAAGCATTCGCACGAACAGCAGCCGGATTAGTTTCGAGAAAAGAAATATCTTCTGACTTGGCAGATGTAAAAGGGTGATGCATAGCATTCCATCGGTTTGCTTCTTCGTCCCACTCTAAAAGTGGAAAATCGACTACCCAAAGAGCCTTGTAATTATCTTTTTTTCGGAACCCTAACCGCTCACCCATTTCAAGCCTCAACTCGCTCATCGCTTTGCGAGTAGTTTTTTCAGGCCCAGAAAGCAGTAGTAACAAATCCCCTTGCTGAGCTTGAGAACGGATTGCCCACTTTTCTAAATCGTCAGGTGAATAAAATTTATCTACTGACGATTTAAGTCCATCGTTTGACCACTTTACCCACACTAATCCTTTCATTCCAATTTGTGGACGCCTTACCCATTCTGTAAGTTCATCGAGTTGTTTACGCGTATAATCCGCACAACCTTTGGCACAAATGGCTAATACTACTTCAGCAGAATCAAATACTTGGAACCCTTTTCCGCGAGCAAGGTCAGTAAGATCGCAAATTTTCATGTCAAAACGCAAATCAGGTTTGTCGTTCCCGTAGTATTTCATAGCATCGGCGTAAGTGATGCGCGGAAAAGCAGGTAATTCTATTCCTTTAATTTCTTTGAATAAATAGCGAATAAGTCCTTCAAAAGTATCGAGAATATCTTCTTGCGTAACGAAAGACATTTCGCAATCTATTTGGGTAAATTCGGGTTGCCGGTCTGCTCGCAAATCTTCGTCTCGAAAACATTTAACGATTTGATAATAACGATCGAAACCCGAAACCATGAGTAATTGCTTAAAAGTTTGTGGAGATTGAGGAAGCGCATAAAATTCTCCTGGATTCATTCGAGAGGGCACTACAAAGTCGCGCGCTCCTTCGGGAGTAGATTTAATAAGTACTGGGGTTTCTACCTCCACAAACTGGAGCTTATCCAAATAGTTGCGCACTGCGATTGCCATGCGATGCCTCAAAATGAGATTATTTCGCACTACGTTGCGCCTCAAATCCAAATAACGGTATTTCATGCGCAAATCATCGCCTCCATCGGTATCATCTTCAATAAGAAAAGGAGGAAGCTTAGCTGGATTAAGAATTACAATTTGGGTGGGTCTGATTTCAATATCACCTGTAGCAATTTTATCATTCTTAGAAATTCTTTCTTCGACAGTTCCTACCACTTGCAAAACAAACTCTCGATTGATTTTTCGAGCAATCTCAAAAAGTTGAGAGTGGGCTACTCCTTCCTCAAGAGTGATTTGTGTGATTCCATATCGATCGCGCAAATCTATCCAGAGAAGTTTCCCCTTATCGCGAATGCGTTGGACCCACCCACAAAGTGTTACCGTTTTTCCTTTATCGCTTAAGCGAAGTTCGCCGCAAGTATGAGTTCTTAACATAAAGAAAAATTTAAAACTTTAATTATTCTCCATCTGTAATACAGCCTGTAGAGGCGGAAGAAACTAGTTTAGCATATTTGCGGAGCATACCTTTCAATTCAACATGAGGTTTTTTCCATTGAGCTCTCCGAGTAGCGAGTTCTTCCTCTGAAATAAGAATATCAATCGTTCGCTTTACAGCGTCTATGCGAATAATGTCTCCATCTCGAACGAGTGCAATATTTCCTCCGACAGCTGCTTCAGGCGTAACATGTCCTACTACAAAGCCATGAGACCCCCCTGAAAATCGTCCGTCTGTAATGAGAGCCACCGATTTGCCCAATCCTGCTCCCATAATAGCAGAAGTAGGCTTGAGCATTTCAGGCATTCCAGGAGCTCCTTTGGGTCCTACGTACCGAATTACGACCACATCTCCTTTTCTCACTCTTCCTTGCTTGATGCCTTCGATAAGTTCTTTTTCTCCGTCAAAACATCGAGCTGTTCCTTCGAAAAATTCTCCTTCTTTTCCCGTAATTTTAGCTACAGCTCCTTCAGGAGCCAAGTTTCCGTACAAAATTTGGATATGTCCGTTTCGCTTGATAGGAGTTTCTACTGGTAAAATAACCTTCTGAGAAGTGGACATTACAGAGGCAACGTCTTTTAGATTTTCAGCAACTGTTTTGCCTGTCACAGTCATACAATCGCCATGTATAAATCCACATTCGTACAAATATTTCATGACTGCAGGAGTTCCTCCCACCGCATGCACATCTTCCATCATGTACTTGCCACTAGGTTTAAGGTCGGCGATATAAGGAACTTTGTCGCTAATACGCTGAAAATCATCTAAGTTCCATTCAATCCCAAAAGTTTTAGCAATTGCCAGATAATGCAATACGGCATTTGTAGAACCGCCGAGCGCCATGACAAGCGTGATAGCGTTTTCGATTGATTGTTTTGTGACAATATCTTTAGGCTTGAGATCACGTTCGAGAAGATAGCGCATTGCTTTACCTGCTCTTACACAATCCTGATACTTTTCAGGTGACTCTGCTGGAATTGATGAATTATACGGCAAAGAAAGCCCCATAGCCTCAATAGAAGAAGCCATCGTATTAGCAGTATACATTCCTCCACAAGCACCTGCCCCCGGACAAGAGTGCTGAATAATTCCCTTGTATTCTTCTTCAGAAATCTTTCCTGCAATATATTCTCCTAAAGCTTCAAAAGCAGAAATGATATTGAGGTCTCGCCGTCCACCAAATTCGCCGTGGGCAATCGTTCCGCCATATACCATGATAGCAGGTCGATTTAATCTTCCAAAAGCCAGCATAGAGCCAGGCATATTTTTATCGCATCCTACTACAGCAACCACACCATCATAAAAATGGGCGTTGACCACGCACTCAATAGAATCAGCAATAATTTCACGAGAAGGAAGAGAATATAACATTCCATCTGTACCATTACTAATTCCGTCGCTTACTCCGATACTATGAAAGATAAGTCCTACTAAATCGACAGACTGAACTCCTTCCTTCACGTACTTTGCTAATTGATTAAGATGCATATTGCAAGGATTTCCTTCAAATCCTGTACTAACGATACCTACTTGAGGCTTTGCCATATCTTCTTCTTTCAAGCCAATAGCGTATAACATAGCTTGAGAAGCTGGCTGTGTGATATCTTGTGTAAGAATGCGGCTATATTTGTTCATAAAAGCAACATTAAAATGGGCAAGCAATTTGGATAAAAGTTCGGAAAATTATAAAGAATTAATCAAAAAAAGCGTACGCCATTAAAATAGAAACAACAATTCCGACAAAATCAGCGAATAAGCCGCATGTAATAGCATAGCGAGTATCGCGAATGTTTACTGAACCAAAATAAACAGCAATAATATACAATGTGGTATCAGTTGCTCCTTGAAAAGTGCAAGCCAATCGCCCTACAAAAGAATCTACGCCGTATGTTTTCATGGCATCAATCATCATTCCACGAGCTCCCGAGCCGCTTAGCGGTTTCATAAGAGCGGTTGGAAGTGCTGCTACAAATTCGCTATTGATACCGAAAGCCTCTACAATATATCTTACCATTTCTACAAAACCCTCTAATGCGCCCGAGGTGCGAAAGAGACCAATCCCGACAAGAACCGCTACCAAATAAGGAATAATCTGAATAGCAGTACTAAACCCATCTTTAGCGCCTTCAATAAAAGCTTCGTAAGCATTAATGCGTCGATAAATTGCCAATCCTATAAAACTGATAATCACCGTAAATACTACAATATTTCCGATAAGCGTAGAAACTTCTGTAACTTGCTTACTGTCCATATCCTGAAAGGCGTACATTATTGCTATAACCAAACTGATAACGGCTCCCAAATAGGTCAACAAAACTTTATCCCAAATTCTAATTCTTTGATAAAGCGCTACTGACAAAATACCTGCACAAGTAGAAGCAATAGTAGCAATCAAAATAGGCAAAAAAACAGATGAAGGATGTTGTGAACCTAATTGTACGCGATACATAATAATATTGATAGGAACGATAGTAAGTCCTGAAGTGTTAATAACTAAAAACATAATCTGAGCGTTAGACGCTTGATGCGGATTAGGATTAAGTTTTTGAAGTTCTTGCATAGCTTTCAACCCTAAAGGAGTGCCAGCGTTGTCCAATCCGAGAAGGTTAGCGGAAAAGTTCATCAGAATAGGCGCCATAGCCGGATGATTTTTAGGAATATCAGGAAACAAACGACTAAAAAAAGGACCTGCAAAGCGCGCCAACAGCTTTACCATCCCCGCTTGCTCTCCTACTTTCATTAGTCCAGACCAAAAAGAAATCACTCCTGTGAGCCAAATAGAAATTTCAAAAGCAGTTTTAGACATTTCAAAAGTAGAGTTCACCAGCGCCGGAAATACTTGGTAATCTCCTAAAAAAATAAGTTTCGACAACGCTACTGCAAAAGAAATGATAAAAAAAGCTACCCAAACAAAATTTAAAGCCATGTTTATAGATTAAAAGGTGTTGTTTTTTCGGACAGACAAAAGTAGAAAAAGAATCATTCCTTTTCGTTGGCTGATAGCTTTTTAGACAACTTTTTAGCTTTAGTAGGAGAAGTCTTATCAGCGTTTTTTTTCTTTTTCGGTGTTGCTTCAATAATGGAAATACACTCTCCGTAAGTAAGTTCTAATGCGTTTTTATCTTTAGGGATTTTGTAGTTTTCTTTTTTGTAAGAGATATAAGGTCCCCAACGTCCATTGAGAATTTGCAAATCTTTGTCTTCACAAAAAGTTTTAAGAATTTTATTAGCATCAGCTTCTCGCTTTGAATGAATAATAGAAATTGCTGTTTGAACATCTACTAAAAAAGGATCAATATCTTTCGGGAGAGAATAAAATTTATTATCATGGCTAATATAAGGTCCGAATCGACCTATGTTAGCGGTAATAGGTTTTTCTTCAAAATCTCCTATGTATCGCGGAAGCTTAAAAAGTTCAATAGCTTCTTCCAGCGTAATGTGTTCGATAAATTGTCCTTTTCGCAAAGACGCAAATTTTTTATCTTCATCTTCATTGTCGCCTATCTGAACATAAGCGCCATAGCGCCCAAGTTTAACATACACGTTTTTTCCAGTAGTAGGTTCTACTCCTAAAAAGCGTATGCTACCTGCAGCGTTTCTATCTACTGAATGTTCTGTTTCTTCTACAGTTTTATGAAAGGTCTCATAAAACTTTCTAAGCATATCGCGCCAGTCAATCCTACCATTAGCAATTTTATCAAATTCTTCTTCTACGTTTGCAGTAAAATGATAATCAACAATAGAAGGAAAGTATTTTACTAAAAAGTCATTTACTACTATTCCCATATTCGTAGGGAAAAGTTTTGCTTTTTCAGTTCCTGTGATTTCTGTCTTTATTTCCTTTTTGATAACGTTATTTGCGAGTGTATATTCTGTATATTTTCTTTCTTTCCCTTCGCGAGATTCTTTTATTACGTATTCGCGCTGTTGAATAGTAGAAATAGTAGGAGCATACGTAGAGGGACGTCCGATTCCCATTTCTTCTAATTTTTTCACCAAACTTGCTTCTGTATAGCGAGCAGGCGGGCGAGAAAAACGTTCTGTCGCTTTCATATGGTCTAAAAGCAAAATTTGCCCTATTTTGAGCGGAGGAAGCATTCCTTTGTTAAAACTTAATTCTGAGTTTTCATCGTCTTCGGGTTCTTCATCGGTAGATTCTATGTAAACTTTAAGAAATCCTTCAAACTTTATTACTTCTCCGCTAGCTATTAATTTTTCTGGAGTAGTAGAAATGCCAATAGTAGCGATCGTTTTTTCAATTTGAGCATCTGCCATTTGAGATGCGATAGTTCTTTTCCAAATAAGCTCATAGAGTCGTTGTTCGTTGCGTTCTCCTTCGATAGTAGCATTTTCGAAATAAGTGGGCCTGATAGCTTCATGCGCTTCTTGAGCTGTTTCAGATTTTGTTTTGTAGCGCCTTGTTTGAAGAAAATGTTTTCCAAATTCTCTTTCGATGGTCGTAGCGGCAGCCATTAATGCTTCTTCAGATAGATTTACAGAGTCCGTGCGCATGTAAGTAATCTTGCCAGATTCATAAAGTTTCTGAGCAATTGCCATAGTTTGAGCAACTGAAAAACCTAACTTACGACTTGCCTCTTGTTGAAGAGTAGAAGTAGTAAACGGAGGCGCTGGACTTTTCTTGCCAGGCTTGGTTTCTAAATTTTCGATGCTAAAAATGGCACCGAGGCATTTTTGTAAAAAAAATTCTGCCGATTGAGAAGTTTCAAAATGCTTCGGAAGTTCTGCAATGAGTTTTTTGTTATTGGGAAGCTGGAAAACCGCTCTTATTCGGTAAGAGGAAGTAGGTACAAATTTTTCGATTTCTCTTTCGCGCTCTACAATCAATCGGACCGCTACCGATTGGACGCGCCCAGCAGAAAGCCCATTTTTAATCTTTTTCCACAAAATTGGAGAGATTTCAAATCCTACTAATCTATCCAAAATGCGCCTTGCTTGTTGGGCATTTACTAAGTCCATATCAATAGGACGAGGATTTTGAATAGCTTTTAAAATTGCATTTTTAGTAATTTCTCTAAAAACGATGCGATTCGGCTTAGTGGGATCTAATCCAAGAGCTTCTGTTAAATGCCACGAAATAGCTTCTCCTTCTCGATCATCATCAGTAGCTAACCATACTTTTTCAGCAGACTTAGCTAATTTTTTGAGTTCGTTTACAATTTGTTTCTTATCGTCAGAGATTACATAGACGGGTTCAAAGTCTTTTTCTACTAAAACAGCATCATTTCCTTTTTTCAAATCGCGAATGTGTCCCATACTCGATTTGACAGTAAAATCTTTCCCAAGATAACCTTCTATAGTTTTAGCTTTGGCGGGCGACTCGACAATAACCAAATTTTTCATATCTTGTGACTTTTGATATTATCTTACGAAGATTGCACCAGAGAATGTTCTATTTTTGGCAATATGAAATAAATTTTCAAAAAAAGGAATCTTCATAAAAGCTCGCACCCTATTAAAAACTAGCATATTAAAATATTGTTCGATATTTTGATTATATCCAGAATTTTTCAGAACATTGCGCGCCTTCAAAACCGGGATGAGGAAGGAAAACCGAGTACCGTAAAAAATTAAAGTATACAAAAAACCAAAACACAAATGAAAAGCTTAGATATGATTGGCTATTACCGCCATCAAACAGGAAAGCGCAGTACAAAAGATTTGCGAAAAGCCGCAAATGTACCTTGTGTAATGTATGGCGGAGAAAAGTTAGTGCATTTTTACTCGCCCATGTTTTTGTTCAACAAATTAGTATACACACCTGAAGTTCATATCATTAACTTAAACATCGAGGGCGACAAATTTCGATGCATTTTGCAGGATGTGCAATTTCACCCTGTGAGTGAAATTATTTTACACGCCGACTTTCTAGAATTGCGCGATAACAAGCCTGTAAAAATAGAAGTTCCTATCAAAATTGTGGGAAATGCTATAGGCGTACAAAAAGGAGGCAGACTTCTTACTAAACTCCGCAAAGTAAGAATTAAAGCGCTTCCCGCAAACCTGCCCGACTATGTAGAAATAGATGTTACAAATCTCGATTTAGGTAAAAATATCCGCGTAGGAGATATAAAAACAGATAAATTTGAGATTTTAAATACTCCCACTCTTCCCGTTGCCTCTGTTGAAGTTCCAAGAGGATTGCGCGGACAATCGAGCTAACAAATATGTATTTTATTTTTCAAGGCAAACGCGCCCTACAAGGGTGCGTTTTTTTATTAAATTTTTTGCAAATCCTAAAAATTTAACTTGTAATTCAATGATTTTTTTTAACATTATCTTAAAATTGCGACACACTTAAAATAGCAAAACAATGCTTCCGATTATTAATCCAACCAAAACAAATGCTTGGCGAAAGCTAAAAGTTCACCATGAAAAAATGAAAAAAAAGCATCTCAAAAAGCTTTTTGAAAAAGATACTGCGCGATTCGAAAAATTTTCTATTCGATTCGAAGACATTTTGTTAGACTATTCTAAAAACTTAATTACAGAAAAAACACTCTCGTTATTGCTTCAATTAGCCGAAGAATGCGGTGTAAAAGAGAGCATCGAAAAAATGTTTTCAGGTGATTTGATAAATGCTACTGAAAAACGCGCTGTACTACACGTCGCTTTGCGCAACCGCTCTAATCAGCCCATTTTGGTAGAAGGAAAAGACGTAATGCCAGAAATCAACCAAGTATTAGCCCAAATGAAAGAATTTTCTGAGAAAATAATTTCTGGAAAATGGAAGGGATATACTAACCAACCTATCACTGATATTGTCAATATCGGCATTGGAGGCTCAGACTTAGGACCTGTTATGGTTACGGAAGCACTTCGCCCCTATTGGAAACCCAATATAAAAGCGCACTTCGTATCTAATGTAGATGGTAGTCATATTGCAGAAACGCTTAAGAAGCTCAATCCTGAGACAACTCTCTTCATGATAGCCTCCAAAACTTTTACTACTCAAGAAACGATGGCCAATGCCAAAACCGCACGCAACTGGTTTCTACAAACAGCGCAAGACGAAAAACATATCGCTAAACATTTTGTAGCCATTTCTACTAATGAAAAAGCTGTAAAAGAATTTGGAATTAGTTCTAAAAATATGTTTGTATTTTGGGACTGGGTGGGAGGACGCTATTCTCTTTGGTCTGCGATTGGTCTTTCTATTGCCTGCACTATCGGTTTTGAAAATTTTGAAGCGCTTCTTGAAGGCGGGCACGCCATGGACAATCATTTTCGTACCGCTGAATTTAGGCAAAATATACCCGTTATTTTAGCATTATTAGGAATTTGGTACAACAATTTCTATAACGCAGAATCGCACGCCATTCTTCCCTATGACCAATATTTACATCGCTTTGCAGCTTATTTTCAACAAGGAGATATGGAAAGCAATGGGAAATGCGTAGGACGTAACGGAAAACCAGTAAAATATCAAACAGGACCTATTATCTGGGGAGAGCCCGGTACAAATGGACAACATGCATTTTATCAGCTGATACACCAAGGAACTAAACTCATTCCATGTGATTTTATTGCGCCTGCTATTTCTCATAATCCTATTGGCAATCACCATATATTATTGCTTTCTAACTTTTTTGCCCAAACAGAGGCTCTCATGAAAGGCAAAACTTATGAAGAAGTAGTAGAAGAACTCCAAAAAGCAGGTAAAACAGAGGAAGAAATTAAGTTTTTAGCTCCTTTTAAAGTATTTACAGGAAATAAACCCACAAATTCTATCTTGGTCAAACAAATCACCCCTCGCACTTTAGGAAGTCTTATTGCTATGTACGAACACAAAATCTTTGTGCAAGGAATCATCTGGAACATCTTCAGTTTTGATCAATGGGGTGTAGAACTAGGCAAACAACTAGCCAACCGAATCATCCCAGAACTCTCTGATGACGAACTTATTAGCTCACACGATAGCTCCACTAATGGTCTTATCAACACCTATAAGGCCATGAGAAAAGAAACCACATCTTAATACAAATTTAAAAAAGCCTTTTGAGAAGAGCTTTTGCTCTTTTTGCTATGAATCTTTTAACAAGACATATCGAAGCCCTCATTTTTACGAGTGAAACTCCAATTTCTTTGGAGCAAATTGCTAATTGCTTAAAAGATATTTATTGCCAAAATTTTGATATACAAGAAATCGAGCAAGCAATCCATCAACTCGTTCAAAAATATCAATCAGAAGAGTTTTCTTTCGAAATTCTTCACATTGCCAACGGCTATCTCTTTATGACAAAGCCGGCGTACCAAAATACAATAAGTACTTGGCTGAAACAAAATGCTAACAAACGCCTTTCTAAACCAGTACTCGAAACATTAGCAATTATTGCTTACAAACAACCCGTTAGCAAAACAGAAATTGAACTTATTCGAGGAGTAAATTCTGATTATGCAATCAAAAAATTATTAGATATCGAATTAATCGAAATTAAAGGAAAGTCACAAAACATAGGACGTCCTTTGCTCTATGGCACAACACAGCATTTTTTAACCTACTTCGGCATTAACTCGATAGATGAACTCCCTGCTTTAAAAGAAATTAGTCCATCTCACTCAGAAATCGGACAAGATTTTTACAAGAGCGAATAGTAATTTTTCTTAAATTTCTTAAAAGAGACATCCAACACACCACTCTGAAAGTCGAAGTATAACTTGTAAGAATGCGTAACCTCAATTTCTACTTTTTTGATGCATTACATTTTTTTTTACTTTTGCTTCGATAGAAAAGTCCGTTTACATGGCATATCAGGATTTTATTACCCTTTTCTGCGATTACGGAACGCTGATTGTAGGGCTGATTCTCATTTCCAAAATTGTTGATATCATCGGAATTAGCGGAGAGCAACGCAGAATTGTTTACGGTAGCGCAGTATTTATAAGCGCTTCCTTTGCTTACTTATTTCAGGATATATGGTTCGAATGGGTATCGCATACTGAAAAAGCACAAAAATATTTTTTAAATGGATTAGGTACCGTGTGGTGGCTCTCTATCGCTTATACTTTTAGCAATTCTTTGCATTATTTTGTATGGCGCGGCATATTGGGAAGAGGTTCGGATTCGGCAGCGCCCAAACTCGTCCGCGATTTTATCGATGTCGTGCTGTACGCCGCTACCATTATGCTTATTCTTAGATTGGTATACAATCAACCCATCACAGGCGTACTCGCCACTTCAGGAGCTTTGGCTATCGTTTTGGGTTTATCAGCACAAGCAACACTCGGAGGTGTTTTCGCAGGTCTTTCCATGAACCTTAGCAATAGTTTTGAAAAAGGAGATACAGTTATCATCAGCAACGTACCCAGCGGAATCAAAGAAGTAAGAGGCGTTATTGTCGATATGAACTGGCGGAACGTTACCATTCTAACAAAATTTAATAATTATTTGATTATGCCTAACAGTTTAATGGCAAGTTCTGCCATTACAAACTATTCAAAGCCAGAGCCCAAGCGGATGATGGAAATGTGGGTAATAGTACCTTATCATGTATCTCCCCAAACGGCTAAAGAAATTATTGCGCGCGCTATAGATCATTCTCCTCATATTCTTAAAGAGCCTAAGCCTAAAGTACAGTTAGCCAATTTTGAAGATTCTGGCATCCGGTATCGCTTCGAATTGTGGACACTTCGCCCCGGAAGCGATAGCATTCGAGATGATGTACTTACTGCTATTTGGTATGAATTTCACCGTAATCGTATCAATTTACATCCTGCTCATTTCGAGATGCGAGATAGTATGTCAGAAAATCAAAACTCAATGCTTCATTATAAATCTGAACAAACCAACCTTATTACCAAATTGCGAAAGATAGAAATTTTGACTGTCTTTACAGAGGAAGAACTCGAATTGCTTGCCAGTCGCGTACAAAGGAAGATTTTTGGTCCTCCTGAAAGAATCGTCATTGAAGGACAAGAAGGCGATTCGATGTTTTTTATTGAAAGTGGAAGAGTAGCCATTCTTATCAAGCAGCCAGATGGCAACCAACTCAAAGTAGCCGAACTTACTTCAGGGTCTTTTTTTGGTGAAATGGCGCTACTCACAGGAGAAAAAAGAAAAGCTACCGTTACGGCGCTCAACGAAGTAACTTTATTCGAAATTTCTAAAGATGATTTATTGCCTATCTTAGAAAAAAGACAAGAGATTTTACAAGATATAGGCAGAATATTAGCTACGCGGCAAGTAGAAAATGCCGCAAAGGTGGCGCAATACTCTGAAAACATCAAAACCAAAGAAACAGAAATTGCTACTACTACCGATAAATTAGTACAACTTATGAAAAACTTCTTTTCACGCAAAGAAAATTAAATGCCATGTCAGACAACATCGACAACCAACTTGCTCAAATTAGAAGTCAAATAGACCATATTGACGACCAGATTTTGATACTTCTTAACGAGCGCATGAAACTGGTGCAACAAGTGGGAGAAATTAAGCGCCAATCTAACGCGATGATATACCGACCAGAGCGAGAAAAAGCCATCATCGACCGACTTTCTGCTCAAAATCGAGGACTACTTACTAAAAAAGGCATTGAAGCAGTCTTCATGGAAATTTTTGCAATAAGCCGAAACTTAGAACTTCCTGAAGCTGTCGCCTATTTAGGTCCCGAAGGAAGTTTTACGCATCAAGCAGCAGAAAGTCGTTTCGGAGCTTTGAGCGAATATCACTCTTTACCTAATATTAAAGCTGTTTTTGACAGCGTAGACGCTGGAAGGGCGCGCTTTGGAGTTGTGCCCATTGAAAACAATCAGGAAGGAACTGTGCGCGAAACTATCAACTTGCTTAATGAAAAAGATGTACAAATTGTAGCAGAAATTTATATGCCTATTCACTTTACACTTGCAAGTAAAGAAGATAAAATTAGTCGTATCAATAAAATTTATTCTAAAGACATTGCTTTCAGACAGTGTAAAAACTTCCTAGATGAATATTTTGGAGATCGAATCCGGCGAAGAGAAGTTGAAATCATCGAAGTAAACTCTACATCCAAAGCAGTGGAAATAGCCTCTCTTGAAGAGCATTCTGCTGCTATATGCTCGCAAATAGCCGCTAAATTGTATCGCGTTCCTATTCTTTACGACAATATAGAAGATTCTACTAACAATCGAACGAGGTTTGTCGTTATCGCTAAAAAATGTGAAAATAATTCTTCAGGGTATGACAAAACTACAATTATTGTCAAATTAAACGATCAACCTGGTAGCTTAGCAGACTTTTTAGATGAGTTTCGTAAAGCTAAAATCAATCTTTCTAAAATTGAGAGTATACCTGCTAAAGAAGCTGATAAATTTAAATCTCTTTTTTTAATTGACTTTTGTGAACATCGTCAACATCCAAGTGTGTCAACTATTTTGGAAAAATTTCGTGAAAATATTAAGTGGGTAGGGAGCTATCCGCAATACGAATAAATTTAGTTCTTTACAAACTTACAATAAAATAATGCGTTTTATAGTTCTTATTTTGGTATTTTATTGCCATTTAGCAACATCCCAAAGAAGAGGGAGCTTACTTTTTCAAAGATATTCACCACAAACAAGCTTAGTGAAAGCTTCTATTTGGAGTTTAGCACAAAGCCCTGATGGGAAACTATATGCAGGAACCACAGAAGGAATCGTAGAATACGACGGAACAAGTTGGCGAAAAATTGAAATTTCTAACCGCGCAGATGTTCGCTCTATAGATATAGATGCACATGGAAATATTTTTGTAGGTGGAAAGGGAGAGTTTGGTCAATTAGTTCCTAATGCAATAGGAGAACTGGTCTATGAATCTTTCTTGCCCAAAATCAAAGAGAAATCGCATCTTAATTTTACTGATGTATGGTCTTCAATCGCAACTGATAGCTTTCTTTATTTTTTAACAGACGAAAAACTTTTTATTGTTCATCGCCAGAAAGATAGCATAATAATCCACCAGAGCGAGAAAAAGAAGTTTTTTTTACTCTTTAAAGCTGAAAATCGGATCTTTTTGTATGAAATAGGAAAAGGTATTTATCAGGTGCAAGGGGGTCAGCTTTCTTTGTTTTGCCCTTATGAAAAAATTGGAGCAGACGTCTACCAAATCCTTCCTTATGACGAAAATTACTTTTTAGTGATTACCCGCAACCCTGAACTTCTATTACTTCATCGCTCGACAGGTGAAATCACTTACTTTCCTACTGCTGTAGAAAAAATCTTCAAGCGGGTTCGCGCCTACACAGCCATCCGATTGCCCAAGCCTCTTGTAGGGAAAGCCAATTTTCTGTTTGCTACTTATCGAACTGGAATTCTTATTACAGATGAAAAAGGCGATATTATAGAACATATCGAATTTGAAAACTATGGACAAGAAAGCCACGCTACTATATGGAGCGTTTTAATAGATCAATGCGGAAATATTTGGGCAGGAATGGACGGAGATTTAGTTAAGTGCGAGCTGTATCAGCCTATGAGAAAGTTCGGAGAGAATAACGGTCTGACAAGTTTAGTCAGAGGAGTGTTCGTACATAACAACGATATTTTTATTACCACAGCACGCCGAGGAAGCTATCACCTTCAAGGACAACAATTCAAATTACTCCGAAAAACAGCTGACGAAAATAATTTTGGACAAGCATGGAGAGTGATAAAATTTTCGCCTTCAGAGGGCGAAGAGCAGTTGTTATTAGGGACTTCGTACGGTGTGTTTCGCATTACTCCTGTAGCCAATCTTAAAAAATCTGCTACTAAAGTAGTATTCGATTCTACTGAAAAATATTGTTTAGAAGAAATTGCTGCTAACCGAAGTACTTATCGCTTAGTAATAAGAAAGTCAGAACCTTTCCGCGTTTATTTAGGAATGTATAACGGATTATCTTCGCTGAGGTGGGAAAAAAATCAATGGGTAAACGAAGGTATCATCACAGATGAATTAGGAAAAATCACTGAATTATTAGAGGATGCTCAAGGAAACTTATGGTTAGGGACCTCTGCCAACGGAATTATGTGCCTTACAATCGATACTTCTAGAAAAATTCTTCAAAAAAAGATTTTTAATAAAGAAAACGGCTTTAAGTATGCTTATCCGAGATTTTACAACATCGATGGCGATTTTGTAGTAGGAACTTCCGATGGTTTGTTATTCTACAACTTCAACACCGAAAGTTTTGAGCCTTACACGAAATTCGGAAAAGAATTTGAAGCAAAAACCAACGGACGTGCAACTGAAATTATCTGTCCTGACGGAAAAGGAAATTATTGGATTTCAGGAACAGATATGATTTTAGGGTCTCCTCTCTACTTACAAAAAAACGAAAAAGGATTTTCGGCAACTGCTCTTCCTTTTCATAGGTTGCCTCTTATGAAAATTGAACAAATTTTCCAACATCCAGAAGGTTCTATTTGGATTTGTGGGTCGAATGGTTTGTACATTTACAACACTTTAGATTCGATGTTTCAGCGATCTCCTCAAATCTCAATTCGTAAAATTGAAATAGGAAAAGACTCTACTCTCTACATGGGTGCTGGTATCAATTCCTCTTTAACACAACTCAGTTACAACTTTAATCGAATTGTTTTCGAATATTCTTCGCCTTTTTTCATCGAAGAACATAAAAATCAGTATAGCTATCGCTTGCTCGGCGATAACGATGAATGGTCAGCCTGGACCACACAAACTCGCAAAGAATATACGAATCTTTTTGAAGGAAATTATACGTTTCAAGTAAAAGCTAAAAATATTTATGGAGTTGAAACTCCCATAGCAGAGTATCACTTCAGAATACTTCCTCCTCCTTATCGTTCCTTGTGGGCTTATCTCTTTTACACAACGTTGGTAATTATTTCAATTGTTGGTATTGTGAAGGTTTATTCTTATAAACTCTTAAAGGATAAAGAACGCTTAGAAAAAATCATCGAACAAAGAACTTCAGAAATTGCGCGGCAAAAACAAATTATTGAAGAAAAAAATCAAGATATTACTGCGAGCATTCGTTATGCAGAAAGGATTCAGAAGGCTATTCTTCCACAACCAGATTTTTTGAGTAGCTTGTTTACAGAACATTTCGTTATCTACAAACCTCGCGACATTGTGAGCGGAGATTTTTATTTCTGCGTGCAACACGAACAAAAAGTAATTCTTGCAGCAGCTGATTGTACAGGACACGGCGTGCCAGGAGCTCTTATGAGTATGATTGGAGTTGGGCTACTCAATCAAATCATTTTTGAAAAAGATATTACAGATGCATCAGAAATTTTGCTGAGTCTTCATAAAGGCATTCTCAATACGCTACAACAAGCAAATACTCACAACCAAGATGGAATGGATATTGCCATTTGTGTTTGGGATAAAAATCATAATATTATTGAATATGCTGGAGCCAAGAATCCACTTGTAATAATCGAAAATGAAACAATTTCTTTACTTAAGGGAGATCCTTTAGGAATTGGAGGGCTCAGTCAAAAAGAAAGAACTTTCACAAAACACACCGTATCTATTTCTCTCGAAAAACGATTTTATATTTTTTCCGATGGATTTCAGGACCAATTCGGCGGAAAAGATAACAAAAAGCTTACTTCTAAAAATTTTCGCAATCAACTTCTTGTATTGGCTAACCTTCCAATGAAGCAACAAAAGGAAAGCCTAGAAACGTTTTTAAGCGAATGGAAAGGTAAAAACGAGCAAAATGACGATATATTAGTAATAGGATTTCGCATTGGATAGTTTTTCTTTACAACTTAGTTAATTGACTATAAAGTTTTGGAAAATAATTCCTTTAAATTGGAAAATCTTTTATTACCGATAATTAATTCTATCCTAAAACAACAACGATTTGCATTCCTCTTTTGACAGACCTTCCAGCAGGAATCGATTGCTTGAGAACGCGTCCTTTTCCAATAACGCGAACTTGCATTCCTTTGTTTTCTAGCAAGAAGAGAGCGTCGCGTAATGTCATTCCGCGCACATCTGGAACCACATCACCTGCATTTGTGGGAGTATCTGATAAAACAACCGTGTCAGCAGCAGTACTAACTTTTACCCAATCTTGCTCATTTTTATTTTCATAATCTAAATCGAATTCATCGAGTACGTATTCTATATCTTCTGAATAGCCGGTGGCGGATTTAGGAGCGGAATGATGAGCAACAGAGTCTTTTTGGAGGGGCAAATGAACTCTTTTTATGTAAATTTTTTGAGCTACTTGTTTAAAAATAGGTGCTGCTACAGAACCCCCATACATACCTCCGATTTTAGGCTCGTCTACTACTACAATACCGCTAAATTTAGGATTATCTACCGGAAAATATCCACAAAAAGATGTATAATAGCTTTGAGTATAACGTCCGAATTTTAGTTTTTGGGTAGTACCAGTCTTGCCTGCAATGCTAAACATATTGTTCTGGATCGATTTAGCAGTACCTCTTAAAACAACGCCTTCCATCATCGTTCGTATTTTTTCAAGAGTCTTCTGTGAGCATATCTTTTCATTGAGTGTGCGTGCAAAAAATCGCTTAATCACTTGGTTCCCTCGCGTAATTTTATTGACAATAATAGGTTGAATCATCTTCCCATTGTTAGCAACAGCATTGTAAAAAGTAAGCATTTGTAAAGGAGAAATTTTTACCTCGTATCCGATAGCCAACCAAGGCAAAGAGCAACCGGACCAGCCTTGCCCTTTAGGACGTGTCACAAAAGGCGTGCCTACTCCCTCCATTTGAAACGGCAAAGGCTGATGAAACTTCCATTTTTCGATGTATTCGATAAGTTTTTCAGGCTTATCTGCAAAAGTTTTAAAAACAATCTTGGAGACTCCAATATTGGAAGAGCGCTCAAAAACTTCTTGAACTGAAATCATTCCATATCCTACAGGTGTAGCATCTGTCATAATGCAATCTTCGTAAAAAAGATACTTTCCATCCCCTGTCTGAACAGAGTCAGTAAGCTCTAAATCTGAGTCTTCTTCGAGAGCTGCCATCATGGTAACAAGCTTCCAAGTAGACCCTGGTTCTGTAACTCCTTGGCTACCTACAGCGTAGTTATAATCTTCTATATACGTCCCCTCAGACTCTCCTAAATTGACCATGCATTTAATTTCACCTGTTTTGACTTCCATAAATATTATACAACCATAATTTGCTTGATGCTTTTCAAGAGCTTCTTTCAAGACTTGATGTGCAAATTCTTGTATTTCAATATCGAGTGTGGTATGAATATCCATGCCATTCTGAGGTTGTGTAAGAGCATTTCCGCCAACAGGTTTCCAAAACCCTCCTGCAATTTTTTGAAAAAGAGCTTTTCCATTGGTGCCTGATAGTTCTTTATGAAAACTATACTCGAGTCCTCGCCCTTTGAGAATGTCTGTCGTGTCGTCTTCTAAAATAAATCCAATGGTACGTCTTGCTAAATCTTCAAAGGGTCGAAATCGTTTTTCAGTTTTTTCCCAAACAATTCCTCCTGTAATTCTTCCTTCTTTTAGAAGAGGCCACTGCTCAATCTGTTTTTTTTGTTTATAAGTGACATATTGCTTACTAAGCAACTTATACCTTTTACCTTCTGCACGCGCTTGGCGAAGCTCATTGCTCCATTCTAAAGGACTTTTTTCTCTAAAAAAATTCGAAACTAACCAAGCTAACGTATCAACATAAGCATTAAAAAGGTCTTCGGGAGGCGCTACGGGGTCAAATCCGAGTCTGTAAAATGGGAGAGATGTAGCCAATAAAGTTCCATCGTCGCTAAAAATATTGCCTCGAGTAGCTTTTACATCCATATAACGAAGGGTAGTTTCCGATGCAATTTTGCGCCATTTGTCTCCTTCTATTAGTTGGATATGAAAAATTTTCACAAGGATGAGAGTTGCAAAAAGCACCATTAAAAGAAAAGCAATTCGAAGGCGTATTAAAATAGAGGCTCGAATATTCATATGAGACGTATTATTCAAAAAAACCGCTCACTACTAAAATAAACTTTACAATCAACTTTGTTTGGCAAAAATATTACGCTTCCAATTTTAAATTAGAAACTTTAATAAAGTTCAAGAAAAGCTTCCCACAAGTTTTGCGCCTTGAGAATAAACTCACAGACTTCTCTGAGAACTCCCTTTCCTCCTTGAGCCGATGTAACATAATGCGCAAAAGGCTTAATAGCCTCTGATGCATCTGCGGGCACGACGGCTAATCCACAACGTATTAAAATAGCTTTATCGGGGAAATCGTCTCCTATGTAACAAATTTGTTCATCAGAGAGACGATATTTTTTTTTAATTTCTTCGTAAAATTCTATTTTATGAACACTTCCATGAAAATGGAAATCAAATCCTAATTCCTGGCAACGAAATTGAACTGCTTTTGAATTTCTACCTGTAATTACACCTACTAAAAATCCTAATCTCTGCATAGGCTTTACAATAAAGCCATCTTTTACATTAAAAATTTTTAATTCATTGCCTTGATTGTCATAAATAATTTCTCCGTTTGTAAGAACACCGTCCACATCTGTAATAATTGCTTTGATACAAGAAAGATTTTTCATAATATTTCTTCGTCTTCTTCTGATGATTCGTACTGAGGAATTTCAAGAACATACTTTTGTTCTTCTTTAACAGTTAGCTTATCGCTTCGAAGCCAAGGGTTATGCAACTTAAGCAATTTTAGATTAGTGCCGTGCTCCTTTGCAAAAAGAGCTAAATTCGGAATAGATTTGGTTACTTCGATATATCGAACAGGCTCAGGGTAGTATAAACTATTTTTCGAGAGATTGAATCTATATTTTTTAGGGTTTGTCATAATTTCTTTATAAGCTAGAATGCGAAAAACATAGCGCGAAGTTTCAGGGTTAAGCGCTAAATCGTAGTAAGAGGTCACCTGTTGTTCTTTGATAGCATTTTCGATCCCTTGCATGCCACGGTTATAAGCAGCTGCAGCAAGGGTCCAACTACCAAATTTTTTATACGCCTCTTTTAAGTATTTACAGGCTGCAATAGTAGATTTTTCTAAATGATACCTTTCATCAATCTCTTCATTAATTACTAGTCCATATCGTATAGCAGTTTCTTCTAAAAGTTGCCAAAAACCAGTGGCTCCTGCTGGCGAAACGGAATTTGTCAGTTGACTTTCGGCAACCACTAAATACTTAAAATCATCTGGTACCTTTTGTTCTTTGAGAGTCTTTTCAATACGCGGGAACCATCTATTGGCTCGTTTAATCACCAAGTAAGTAGAGGAATACCAATAAACATTAATGTAAAGCTCACGGTCAAGTCTTTCACGGACATCACTTTCTTTTAATGGAACTTTTTCTCCACAAAAATCGAGGTTTTCTGGCAATTCGATATGAAATGTCTCGTATTCTAACCTTTCTTGGGCGGGTAAATTAGAGCGAAAAACAAAAAACTTATAAATCTCGTACACGATGATGCCTACCACAAGAAAAAGCAATCCAAAGTATTGCCACCGAAACTCCTTCATCGATTTCCATGATTTTTCTTTTTTTTCTTTTTCTTGTGGCGTTTATTATTAGAACCGTTTTCTTGACGAGGAGTGTGCACGCCTGCATGATTGTGGTTGCGCTCCTTGGCTTCTAAACGCGTCTCTTGGCTATCGGCTAGAAGATCGTCAGGTACTTCTACTCGCCCATTGACAAGTATTTTCAAATGATTGAGAATAGTAGCATCATCAGTGTGATCTTTATTATTCCAAGTGGCATAAAACACCTTCATGGTGCGAGCAATATAAGCCAGTACAGCCTTTCTATTTTCTTCGTCTTCTATAGTAACAGCTTTGTCTATTAAATTTTCTATGTTTTTGCCATAGTAGCGCATTTTAATTTCCTGCTGTGGATATTCCATTTTCATAGGACGCTGGTTGATAATGCTCCTATCAGGCTTAGGATAAGGTCCATCGATGTCTAACTCAAAATCGGACATAATATAAAGATGGTCCCAAATGCGCTGAGGATTATCATGATTTTCTTTTATTGCAGGATTAATAATTTTCATCAAATGCAAAAGGGTATGAGCCAATTCCGTCCTCTTTTCTTTGTCTGGCAAAGACGCAATGTAACGCACCAAATTTTGTATATTTCTGCCATATTCCTTCAATGTAAGAGGGGGGCGCTGCGTATTTAATTCCATCTGATGAGACTCTTTCGGATTACCGTGATAAATTTCGGGTGATTCACTCTTTCGCATACAACATTTTTACTTTATCTAAGAATTTTTTGGAAAAATACTTCAAACATCCACAAAGAAATTCTTCCTATAAAAGTTTTTAAGGAAAAATGATAAATATCACTTCGTTAGAACGAAAATATATCTTATATTGCTTTGCAAATATAGCTTACAAAAAATATTAAAACAATTTAAACGTTTTATATTCTTAAAATCCAACCTTTATTATGAGAAACATCATTTTTTTTGAGTTGAACGAAGTTCCTTTTAGCATCATAGACTACTATGTTAAAAAATATCCTTCTTCTACTTTAGCGCGCTTGTTGCCAATCATGGCACAATACGAAACAATCAGTGAAGACGAAGGACACCTCTCTCCTTGGATTACATGGCCGACAGTACATCGAGGAGTTACGAATGCAAAGCATCGAATCAAAGATTTTGGAGAAGACTTATCAAAACCCGACGCAGAATTTCCTCCTATTTGGAAAATTCTGAAGAAAAATGGTATCTCCACAGGCGTATTTATGTCTATGCACAGCTATCCCATTCCAGATGATTATCAAGAGTATAGCTTTTATGTACCAGACCCTTTTGCGGGAGATAGCCGAAGTCACCCTGAAAACATCATTCCATTTCAAAAATTTAATCTAGCGATGTCGCGCAAATCAGGCAGAAATGTAGATACAAGCATCGATTTAAAAGCTGCTTCAGAATTAGCTTTTGCGCTCCCGAGCTTAGGTATTAAACTCGGAACACTTTCTCAAGTAGCAGCGCAACTGGTTCGGGAACGCACAAAACCTTGGATGAAAACAAGGCGCAGAACTTATCAGTCTGTTTTAGCATTTGATATCTATCTGAAATTACTTAAAGAAAAAAAACCTCAATTCTCTACTTTCTTTTCCAACCATTGCGCTTCCTCGATGCACAGGTATTGGGCAGCTGCTTTCCCAGAACAATATGAAAAATACAACCTTGACAAATCGTGGCAAACCACTTATGCAGGTGAAATAGACTTTGTTATGCATAAAGCAGACGATTTTCTTTCTGCTCTTGTCAATTTCGTAAATCAAAATCCGGAGTACATCTTAGTAGTAGCCAGTAGCATGGGACAAAAAGCTACTGAAGCAGAAGAAGTAAAAAGTGAAACTCTCTGCAAAGATTTATCGAAGTGGACCTCTTTCTTAGGACTTTCACCCCATGAATGGGAGCCTCGCGCTGCTATGCATCCGCAATACAATTTTCAAGTCAAAGTTCGTGAAAAAGTGCAACTTGTCAAGGAAAATCTCAACCAATTGTACATTGCAGGAAAACCTTTGCAATATCGAGAAAAAGATGGATTCTTTAGCTTAGATTTAGGACATAGAAATCTTCCCAACAACATCGCTATTTACAAAGGAAAAGAGGTCAAGTTAGAAGATTTTGGAGTAACGAATGAAGCTATTGACGATGCCACAGGAAGCACAGCCTATCACGTGCCAGAAGGCTCTTTGCTCATTTATGACTCTCAAAACAAACAACCTAAAAAAAGAATCCATGGCATTACTACATGTGCTATTGCTCCGAGCATATTAGAAAATTTCCATCTTCCGATTCCTCAATACATGATAACCCAAAGAATTCCAGAAATTGCACACTCTTAAAATATGAAAGCCTCTGCATTCTTTGCAAAGGCTTTTTTTAACTTCAAACATTACATTATAACCTTTCTTTTGTGCTACAAACAAAAATAAGTTTAAATTATTTAATAAAAATCAGCTAATAAAAATCCGAACAACTTGCGCATATAAACCTGTTCGATGCTTTTAAATGTTCTGGTAGTACCCTTCTTAAGCAATTCGATTAAACCTTGCCGAATACCTACAGAATTATAATTGCGGGACTAGTTTTTTTTAAACTCGAGAGTTTACAAAATGTCTTTTTGGTGTAACATTTAATATGTGTAAATTGCAGCGCTATTTTGATTAGGAAAAAAAAGAGAATGGACAACTTAGAAAGCACAGAAATTTCAGGAAATGCCGAACGCATCATTCCTATTTTTATCGAAGACGAAATGAAATCAGCATACATCGATTATTCGATGTCGGTGATTGTAAGCCGTGCTTTGCCTGATGTAAGAGATGGTCTTAAACCTGTTCATCGTCGTGTCCTTTACGGAATGGACGAAGGCGGATTGCGTTACAACCGTCCTCATAAAAAATCGGCGCGCGTAGTAGGAGACGTACTTGGTAAATATCACCCTCACGGTGATTCTTCTGTTTACGATACTATCGTACGAATGGCACAACCGTGGTCGCTCCGTTATCCGTTTATAGACGGACAAGGAAACTTCGGCTCCATGGATGGCGATGCTCCTGCAGCTATGCGTTATACAGAAGTTCGCCTTACCCGGATTGCAGAAGAAATGCTTGCAGATATCGATAAAAATACAGTCGATTTTCAGCCTAATTTTGATGATTCTACCCAAGAGCCCTCTGTGTTGCCTGCCAAGATTCCTAACTTGTTGCTCAACGGATCTTCAGGTATTGCAGTAGGCATGGCAACAAATATGGCGCCTCATAATATAGTAGAAGTATGTGATGGTATTATTGCTTACATACGCAATCGGAATATTTCGATTGCAGAACTTATGCAATACATCAAGGCTCCTGATTTCCCGACAGGAGGAATCATTTACGGATACGAAGGCGTGCGCAAAGCCTATGAAACTGGCAAAGGAAGGGTAGTAATAAGAGCAGTAGCTCACATCGAAAAAAATAAATCGGGAAGAGAACAGATTGTAGTAACAGAGGTACCTTATTTGTGCAATCCGGCAACTATGATTGAAAAAACAGCAGAACTCGTAGCCGAAAAAAAAATTGAAGGAATCGCTGAAATCAGAGATGAAACAGACCGAAAAGGCATCCGTATTGTTTACGAACTTAAAAAAGATGCTGATGCACAAATAGTGCTCAATACGCTATACAAGATGACAGAATTACAATCCTCTTTTAATATCAACAACATCGCCTTAGTGAAAGGGCGTCCTATGTTGTTGAATCTCAAAGAGATCATCATGTATTATGTAGAACATCGGCACGAGGTAGTGGTCAGACGCACTCAATTTGAATTAGAAAAAGCATTAAAGCGCTCTCATATTCTCGAGGGATTCTTGAAAGCTCTTGACGTATTGGATGAAATCATTGCACTCATACGCGCTTCTGCCAACAAAGAGGAGGCTAAAGCAGAGCTCATTACACAATTCAGCTTTACAGACGTCCAAGCAGATGCTATTTTAGAAATGCGATTACAACAACTGACTGGATTAGAGCGTGAAAAAATTCGCCAAGAATACGACGAACTTACTCAAAAAATTGAACGCCTAAAGGCTATCTTATCAAGTGAAGACTTGCGTTATCAAATTATTATTGATGAACTCAATGAAATCAAAGAAAAATTTGGCGACAAGCGCTTAAGTAAAATTGAAATCAACGCAGAAGATTTGGACATCGAAGACATGATTCCAAACGATGAAATGGTAATTACTATTACTCACGAGGGCTATATCAAACGAACCGCTCTCAGCGAATACCGCACTCAATCGCGCGGGGGCGTGGGAGCAAAAGGTGCGGGAGCAAAAGAAGATGACTACCCTACTCATTTGTTTGTCGCCAAAAATCATAACTATTTGCTCATTTTTACAGCAAAAGGCAAACTCTATTGGCTAAAAGCTTACAAAGTTCCTGAAGGCAATAAAACCTCGAAAGGAAGACCTATTCAAAACTTAATAGCCATTGAACCCGACGATGCTGTAAGAGCTGTAGTAAATGTCCCGACTCTTGAAGATAAAAAGTACATCACTTCGCATTATGTGATGATGTGCACTAAAAAAGGAATTGTCAAAAAAACAGAACTCTCTGAGTATGCTAACATTCGCCAAAGTGGCATCATAGCCATTCATATTGCTGAAAACGACGAACTCTACGATGCGCAACTCACAGACGGAAAATGCAATGTAATCATAGGTATAAGCAACGGCATGGCAATTCGTTTCGATGAAGAAAAAGTACGCCCTATGGGCCGCAATGCTACTGGAGTTATCGGAGTGGATTTCGACGTAGAGAAAGATCGAATCATTGGAATGGTAACAACCTCTAATCCTCACGCTACCATTTTGGTAGTTTCTCAAAAAGGCTATGGGAAACGCACTGAATTAGAAGATTACCGCCTCACAAATCGAGGAGGAAAAGGAGTTACTACTCTAAAAGTTACTGAAAAAACAGGAGAGTTAGCCGGCATTCTCGTCGCGGACGATAGTTCCGATTTAATGATTATCACCAAAAATGGTATTGCCATTCGAATGCCTATGGCAAGCATTTCTGTAATTGGAAGGGCCACGCAAGGGGTTCGTCTCATTCGACTGAATGAAGGAGATGAAATTGCATCAGTAACGCGTATCGAGGCAGTAGAACAAGAAACTGAAACAGTTTCCCCTACCCTATTTGATGAATTTGATTCAGATGAAGCGTAAAAGCAAGCCCCATTTTTATTTAACACTTGGGGATTTCCCTCTTTTGCATACAACAAAAGAACCTACGTTTTTCTAAATTCTGAGGCACAAGATTGTTTCTTGCAGGAAAAAAATTCTATTCTGTGTGCGCCTCCCGATAGATTGCAATGGCATAACTTACAGAGTATTCTTTACACTAAGCAGAGAGAAGTTAAGCGTAGCTCGCCTAGTCAGATTAACTCCCTTCGCAATACCGAAAACCTGCTACCAAGCTCCCGAATAGATTTTTGTAAAGATGATATTTTCTTGCCAAAATCACGGCTGCTTCTAAGAAAGTTAAGTATTAATCTGTGATTACAAATTCTGCTCGATGATAGCATTTTAGCTCTATAACAAAGATCAGCAACAATTATGAGCATAAAAATTTTACTACTATTCACAAAAGGTTAAACTCCTAAATTTTGAATGCAAAGGATACTAATGTTACTTTGAATTCGAAATAAAATTGTAACGTCCGATGTTTTTACGTATATCTTTGATTGCTTTCGGAGTATGCCAATTTTTAGCGTTTGCTTTGTGGGCACAAATCAACCTTACAAGTTCTTCTAATACCTATAGTGAAAACTTTGACGCTTTATCTAACACAGGCACTTCAAATCCTTGGAGCAATAACAGCACGCTTTTAGGCTGGTATGCTCAATTTCAAACAGGAACTCTCACACAATATCGCGCAGACAATGGTTCGGGCACTACAGGTGCTTTATATAGCTTTGGAACATCTTCTTCTTCCGAACGCTCATTGGGTTCTATTGCTTCTAACACAATTAGCGGAACTCCTCCTACTCCAGGAGTATATTATGGCATACGCATTAAAAACAATCAAACATCGTCGCCTATTACGTCCTTATCGATAAACTTTGTTTTAGAACAATGGCGAAACGGAGGGTCTGACGTCAAAGATACAATATATTTTCAATACCTTTTAAATGCAGATTCTATAAAAGGACCTCTTACGAGTTGGTCAAGTATCGATACACTCACTTCTCTTGTTTCCTCTTCATCGGCTTCAGCGTTAGACGGAAATTCACCGACTAATCGCATTACAAAAAGTTATACGCTTAATCTTACCATTCCTTCAGGGCAAGAAATTTGGATTCGTTGGGTAGATTTGAACAAAATAGGAAATGATGACGGTTTAGCAATTGACGACTTTTCTATTACAGCTACTTTCGGAAGTTCCTCCATCAAACCAGAGCCCTCCAATCACGTTACGGGGCTTTCTATCACAGATAGCACCACTACAAGCCTTACTCTTAGTTGGACAGCTTCTATTCCTGGTTCCCAAGCGCCTGATGGCTATTTGGTAAAAGGCTCTACTTCTACTGTCGCAGATCCAACTGACGGAGTAGTGGAAACAAGCGGCATCTTTGCCTATACTACTAATACCACCGTTGTAATAAGCGGACTTACACCTAACACCCAATACAATTTTAAAGTATTCCCTTATACAAACTCAGGAACAAATATCGATTACAAAATAGCGGGCGCACCAGGTGTCAGTGGAAAGACGAAATCTTCTGCGACACCTCAGTTTATGTTTACGCAATATTACGAAGGAAAAACAGGTGACAATTCTAAGTGGTTGGAGATTAAAAATGTGGGCTCAACTTCTTTCGACGCTAATACAAATCCTTTATTTGTAGCTTACTTCGGCAATACCACTTCTTCCACCGATCTTACTACTGCAACTCCTACACCTGGCAGACAATACAAGTTCACAGGAATAATTCCTGCAGGAGGTATCATTTTGCTAAAAAATGGAACTGCTCCTCCTAATCCTTCTTATGCAAGTGCATTAGGTGATAGCACTCCTGCCTGCTTTTTTAATGGAGATGACATTTTAGTGCTTTCTACAGATACTATGCCTGGTAGTGTTTGGACAAATCGCATTGATGTACTAGGAAGCTTAGGAAATTGGGGAACAGATACATCATTCGTTAGAAAAGCTACCGTGACGAGCCCTAATATAAACTTTACACTCTCAGAGTGGGATGGGCTTTCTAATACCGCAGTCCAAACTGCAGCGCCCAATACAAATCCTCGTTTAGGTTATCATGAATTCTCTTCTATTAAGCCAGAGCCCTCCAATCACGTTACGGGGCTTTCTATTACAGATAGCACCACTACAAGCCTTACTCTTAGTTGGACAGCTTCTATTCCTGGTTCCCAAGCGCCTGATGGCTATTTGGTAAAAGGCTCTACTTCTACTGTCGCAGATCCAACTGACGGAGTAGTGGAAACAAGCGGCATCTTTGCCTATACTACTAATACCACCGTTGTAATAAGCGGACTTACACCTAACACCCAATACAATTTTAAAGTATTCCCTTATACAAACTCAGGAACAAATATCGATTACAAAATAGCGAGCGCACCAGGTGTCAGTGGAAAGACAAAGGTTTCTGCACCCTTGACGCCAGTCCCTATTTCGACCATACGACCCATCCAAGCGAATGGAGAACCCACTGAAATGGGCAATACAGTTGTGTTGAGAGGAACCTTTCACGGAGCGAATACAGTAGCTTCCACTTCTACAGAAACCAATCGATTCCAGTATTATTTAATAGATGAAACAGCAGGTGTTACAGTGCGAAATGCGTCTAATACAAATCCTCCTCACGTTTATAAAGACTTTGGAACGAAATTTCAGGAGGGAGATTCTGTACTTTTGCGCGGCAAAGTATCTGTATTTAGAGGACTTACTCAAATTCAAAGTATCGATACTGTAATTTTAATTGCTTCAGGGCGCCCTCGAAAAACTCCTCGCCTAGTACTTGGATTAAGCTCTGATACGATAGGAGAACTTACTGAATCCGATTACATCGAACTTACAAATGTAACCATTCCAAACACATCTCAATGGATAGGAAATTCTACGAATACTAGCGGATTCAATGTCAACATTACTTACGGACCTGCTAATAAGCCTCTTATTATGCGTATAGATGGATTTACAGAATTAGCTAAAAAAACCTATACAGAAGTATTTGGAACAGTCACTTCTGGCATTACTATCCGAGGATTTGGAGGACAATTCGCTGGAACATCGACGCCTTACGTAGGTGGCTATCAGTTTTTACCTCACTACGCAGCAGATATTTTTGTTTCTCCACCTTTAAAATCTGAACCGAGTCACCATGTAACAGGACTCTCTATTACAGATAGCACTACTACAAGCCTCACTCTGAGTTGGACACCTTCTGCTCCTGGCTCGCAAGCTCCCGATGGCTACTTAGTCAAAGGTTCCACATCAGCTGTTACTGACCCCACCAATAATACCGTAGAAACTACTGGAATATTTTTATATGTCTCAGGGAATACTGCTACTATTTCGGGATTATCTCCTAATACTACTTATAACTTCAAAGTATACCCATTCACTACCGTAGGCAACAATATTACTTATAAAACAACAGGTGCGCCTTCTATTTCAGGAAAAACAAAAGTAGGTTCTCTTCCTCTTGCAAATATCTCTGTTACTTCATCTTTGAGAACTTACACTCAAAACTTCAACACATTGCCTACTAGCGCAACAAACAATCAAAGTTTTACATGGCAAAACGACAATACACTTGAAGGCTGGTTTGTAGGAAGTGCATCAGGCTCTTTTGTCGTACGCATCTCGGACGGAAGCGACCTTTCTTCTGGTAGCTATGGAGGAGGAATTTATAGTCTAGGACAACTTAATAGCACAGAAAGAGCTTTAGGCTCGGTATCTTCTGGAACACCTCGTTGGATGTTTTACGGCGTTAGGTTTATCAACAACGTAAGTGCCGACTCTACTATTAGCGCTATACAAATCAGCTATACAGGAGAACAATGGAGAAACACTAAAACTGACCCGGATTCTTTGATTTTTCAATATAAAATTAATCCAACTCAAATTACGGATTCGATTACAGATTGGATTACAGTAGATAACTTGCGATTTGTTACTCCTACTAACGGAGGAACACCCGGTGGATTAGATGGCAATGCAACTCCTAATCGAGTTTTTATTTCTCACACTATTACAGGAATTAACGTGCCCTTCGGACAGCAAATTTGGATTCGCTGGGTAGATAGAGATAACATCGGTACAGACCACATGCTCGGCATTGACGACCTTACTGTAAACTTTACAATTTCGGCAGCTGTTGCACTAGAAACAGAACCATCTCATCATATTATCAACCTTGCAGGAACTGCTAATTCACAAAATAGCATTACCCTGAACTGGCAGCTACCCACTGGTGGAAACCCCGCTGACGGTTATCTCATCAAAGCATCGACTACCACACCTACTCCCCCAACAGACGGAATAGACGAGCCTACTTCTACATTAGTAATAAAAGCAGGAGCTTTGGCAACATCCGCCACTTTTAATGGCTTGTCGCCCGCTACTACTTATCGATTTAACGTTTACCCGTTTGCGGGCAGTGGAGCAAGCATCAACTACAAAACTGATGGCACGGTACCAAGTGTACAAATAACTACCTTGGCTCCAACGCCTCCAGCTATTCCGATTACTACCATTGCTCAAGCAAGACAGAAAAAAGTTGGGGATAGTGTCGCTTTCCGCGCCATTGTTTCAGCCGGAAAAGTAGGTACGAGAAACGACATTTTTGGAAGTTATTTCCGAGCGCGTTACGTACAAGATACCACTGCTGGAATAGTAGTGGATGCAATTGCCAGTGGCGGAAATAGAACTAAACTCACTAGCTTACAGCGCGGCGATAGCGTGTTAATTCGCGGAAGGCTCAACAAATTCGACTCTTTGCTTCAAGTGCAGCCATTTACTGCAGAAGATCCGTTTTTTATTACAATTCTTTCTACTGGAAATCCAGAGCCTCAACCTTTAAAAGTAATTTCTTTTGATGAATTTAATCTCGCCAACGAAGGGCGATTAATTAGAATTGATAGCGTCCTGATTACAGATCCGCGCGCAGTGTTTGCAGGAGGAGGTTCTGCAGGAAATTTTGAGATTCAAAAACCAAGTGTAGCAAGTAGTCTGCAAACTTCCGTGTTGCGCATTGGCGATGCAGTCCATGAATTAGTGGGAATGCCAGTGCCACGCGCCATGGTAAGCATTACTGGCGTGTTGGGAAATTACAGAAACACCTTTCAATTGCAGCCACGCGTTCCCGAGGATATTCAAATCTTAACCAACACCATTACACAACCTACTATTTTTCTTTCTGTTCCAATTACAGGAATCATTTTCGAGAACGTGAACGCAGGAAATGCTAGCGTAGCTCAACAAATTGGAATTAGCGGATATAAACTTATAGATAGCATACGAATAAGAGTACCCCTTCATTTCGAGGTAGATACAAGTTCATCGTTCACAAATCCGATTACAGGTAACAACGTTCTCGCTCTGCCAAGAAATGCAGATAGCACTATTTCAAGAAGCATTTTTGTTCGGTTTAAGCCCACAATGGCTAACGGTGCTGTCATTAGGGCTAATTTGATGTTTTCTTCTACTGGAGCAGAAACTATCAACCTTCCACTTCAAGGACAAGAAGGTCCTAAAATTATCCTCTCTACAACTTCTCTACCCAGTTTTGGGATTGTGCGCTCTGGCAATCACTCCTCGTTTAGAGCCTATCATATTAGTGCACAGGCACTCTTGGATAGTGTAAGAATTACAGCAGGAACTCATTTCGAAATCTCGCAAGATTCGTTAGGAACCTATTCTAAAAGAATTGTATTGCCACCTTCTGCTTTCAGCGCTTCTCAAAGAATTTATGTAAGGTTCAAGCCTGAAGCAATTATCAATTCAAACGGAAATCCTGTAAGTTTATCTAGTGTAATTACTCATACATCGTTGAAAGCTCAAACTGCTATTCTCAACGTGATAGGCTCCGAGGGAATTTCTCCCACTATGCTTTTCTACGAGGATTTTGACACAACTTGTTTCCCAAATATTAATATGTTTTCTTTCAGCGTAAGAGGATCGGAAGCTTGGAGATGTCGCCTTGAAACAGGAAGAGGAGGTCTCGATGAAACAACAGGAGCTCAAATGAGCGGATACAACGGAGTAACAAATGTTCCTAACGAAGATTGGCTCATTACTCGAGGAATTGCTCTTCCGAACGCAGAAACTTTCCTTTCGTTTTATTTACGAAAAGAGTTTACAGGAAGAGACCTACGAGTTCTCATTTCAGATAATTACGTATTTGGAAACTCTCCTAAAACAGCTACGTGGGATACACTTCCTTCTAATATCGTATCGGGTCAGTCTGCTAATTGGCGCGAATATAGAAACATTAGCTTAGAAGCATATCGCAACAAAACTATTAGCATTGCTTTCTACTACGTTTCTGATAGTTCAGAAGCTGCCCGCATTACTATCGATATTGTGCGCGTTACTACAACCCGCGTCACAGATCCTACTGAAATTACAGCAGTTTTAACATCTTTAAGGCAATATAAATATGAAAATAGTACCAATGCAGAAGTATCAGTTCGAACATCAAGAGCTTTGCCATTTGACCAGAAAGTATACGTGTCAGTAACCAAAAGTGCGAACGCAATTTATGGAACGGATTATACTACTATCCCTGCAGAACAAAATCATGAAATTATATTTACCATTCCGTCTAATTCTACATCGGCAAGTTTAGTCGTAAATCTTCTTAATGATAACATAGAAGAAGATTTTGATACACTCTATTTTACAATCCGCGCTATAGAAGGAGGTGCCAAAATCAAACCCGATAGTGCTTTACATACTTTTATTATTGTAGACGATGAAGTTCGTACGAGTCTAAAAATCGCTGATTTGCGCCAAAATACATTAGAGGGAGTTTCTAAATATAATCTCTTTTTGGTAGCTAATATTACGGGAACAGTTCACGGCATTAATTATGCTACTGATGGAAAATTAGAGTTTAGAGTTATTGACATCTCAACAAGACAAGCTATTACAGTTCAAACAAGTTCGCCATTCTCAGGATATACAGTAAGAGAAGGCGATAACATCCGTGTTAGCGGAACAGTAAAAACTATAAATGGTCTAACAATTCTCGAACCTACGAGCATTGTTGTAGTTGGAAATACTCCGACTGTCTCCCCGCGCAGCATTTTACTTTCCAAATTAGACGAAATGATGGAAAGTGATTTAATTAAATTAGAAAAAGTAACTATTCGAAGAATTTTAGAAGCCAATCAAGGCAAACTCATCACTCTCTGGGACGGAAAAAATGAATTGCTAATGTGGATTCCTAACCATTTGCCTTTAGCTTCTACTATTGCAGGATTTACAAACAAACTTATTAATGTCACTGGGTTTGTAACTCAGATAGATTCTACAAGCCCCTATGACGATGGTTATATGATTTTGCCTCGCACCTCTTCTGATATTCAAGTACTCACTGCAACTGAATCGACAGAAGAACGACAAGAAGATTCTCAACCAAAAGCATATTTAAATATTTATCCTAATCCGGCACTTAATACAGTGTTTGTAGAAACGTCCGAAAACCAACACTTGCAAGTATACGACGTTGCAGGTAGCTTACTGCTAAATATCGAGCTTTATGAAGGTATCAACTTCATAGATGTGAGCCATTTGCCGAATGGCGTATACATTTTCAAAACTTATCGTCAACACTCTAAAGTTACTATTTCCCGATAAAACTTCATTTTGACATGATCATTAAGGATTTTATTCACATGAAGCATTTACTAATCCTTTTGAGTCTGCTTTTCTCAACTTTTTTAGCATCGGCGCAAGAGTTGATAACAGTAGCGCAGGCCCGCACTGTTCCTTTGAACACAGTGGTTCGCTTGCGAGGGATTGCTTTAAACGGTACTTTTTTCGATAGAATTGACCGTTCTTATAATGCTTTTCGCTCTAGAGGCTTTTCAGACGGAACAGGAGCTATTCTGATAGACGATGATTTTACTATCAACAAAACTATTGTTCAAGAAGGAGAGTTTAAAGGATTTACTACAAGGCGCATAGTCCAATCTATTCATCGAGGAGATAGTTTAGAAGTGATTGGAAAAATCACTGTGTTCCGAGGAATGTTGCAAGTTCAACCCGTAGCAGGTCGAGAAGCAGAATTTATTCGACCTATTCGCGATGCTTCGGGCGCTAAAATCAATGTTTTGAAATCCTTAGTAGATGAACTTACAGCTAAATATCCTACTTGGAGAACTAGTACAAAAGCGTTCAATGACATGATGAAAGAGTTCAACGAACGCAACCCTCGCAAACCGCCCAAATTGCGAAATTTAGATTTAGCTCCTGAGTTTGAGGCCTATGTCGTAGAAATAGATAGTGCTTTTTTCACAGCTACTTACGGCAGAAAACGCTTCATTGCTCCCGTAGGAACTCCGTCTGATTTGGACTCTACAGGAGATTATCGGATTGGACGCTCTACAGGCTCTTGCACTCAATCGAATTGCGTACAAATGCGACTTCGAGATCAATCCCATGATCTTATACGCACCCCCACGCAAATCCCAAGTGGGCGCGTAGCTATTCGCGGAATCATTCGCCGCGTAGATAATTTTTATTACATTTGTCCTATGTTTAAAGAAGATTTAGAAATTTCTCTTACATTCTTTCAAACAACTGTTACCAACATTTCGCCCTACCGCATGGAAATCAACTGGGAAACATCCCAGCCTGCCGACGTAGTGGTTTCTTATAATCAATTAGGAAAAACTAATATTGTTACTTTGCCTGTCATTAAAAACAACGACATTGTAGGAAAAGCTAATATCGAACACTTAGAAGCTGGTGCTCTATACGAATTTAATTTGATGGCTGTCAAAGATCAAGACACTGCTTATACCACAGCGGTTTTTGCAACTGAATCCAATTCGAGCGGTCAAATAAAAGTAATGTTCAACCGTCCTGTAGAAGCAGCGCGCGCCTTCCCAGGAAATACAGCCATCTTTACTAATGCTATTGCTGATACTATCGCTGCCTACATTGATAGAGCCAATTTTACCGTAGATGTAGCTATCTACAACCTAAATACGTCTGATGCTGCTTGTACAGATGAAACATCACCTTGTGCCAATGGAATTCCACAAGCTGGTACCAGAACCACTCGCAACGGACTAGGCGCAACCGCTATAATAAATGCTCTAATGCGCGCTCACGATCGAGGCGTGAGAGTGAGGTATATCACTAATTTCGAGGCAAATACAGGAGCCTTTAATCAGATTGTCAATGCCAATAAGTTTAAAGCGATAAGGCGACCTCAAGATGCTGAAAATGATGGAATTATGCATCATAAATTCATTGTAATTGATGCGGAATCTCGCCTAAATTCGTGGGTAATCGGAGGATCTGGAAATTTTACACAATGCAATTTGAACGTAGATGCTAATAATTTTGTATTCATTCAAGACCAAGCTCTGGCACGCGCTTATACTGTAGAGTTTGAAGAAATGTGGGGAAGTCAGACCGAAATCCCTAATATTACTAATGCAAGATTTGGAGCAAGAAAATTGGCTAATACCCCTACTCAATACATTGTTGGAGGAAGAAAGGTAGAACTTTATTTTTCTCCCTCTGATGGAACACAAGACGCTATTATCAATAAAATTTATACTGTAAAAAATGACATACGCTTTATTGCTAATGTATTCACGCAATCTGTTTACTCAAATGCTCTGATTAGTGTAGCCCGTTCAGGTGGAAAAGGGTCTTATATCGTTAAAGGACTTATTAACAACGATGCAGATGTAGATATAGGTGGCACTAACCAATTCACTTATTTGCGAGATACCTCGGACAAAGATCATGATGGATTTAAAAATTTGCTCGTTTTTCAGTCGAATAAAGCCTATGACTTGCATCATAAATATGTGATTATAGACGCTGATGTTCCTTCTGCTAATACTGCTGTCATCACAGGCTCTCATAATTGGACAAATAGGGCTAACACTTTCAATGATGAAAATACGCTTATCATTTATGATGCAATGATAGCTAACCAATTTGCACAAGAGTTTGCCCGACGTTATTATGAAACGTCTTGCCAGCAAGATGTTCCTCTGTTAAAACTTGAAAAAACTGAAGAACAAGATTCCACAAAAACTATGCGAGTTTTTCCAAATCCTGCTCAATATTATATTTATGTCGATTTCGATTTTGCTCCGTCTTTTGTTCAAATTTCTCTGATTGATATTTATGGGCATCCAATAAATGCAAACATAAAGCAACTCTCTGCCCAACAATACGCTATCTCGGTTGAAGAACTCCCTTATGGGACTTATCTGCTGCGTGCCGTTGCCGATAAAGAAGTATTTAACAATCGCATATTAGTAGTAAAATAATATTTAATCTTTGAAAGTCAGATGAAGTACTTAAATCTAATTTTAACGGGAATTTTTATATCCGTCTTATGGAGCTGTGGTGGAAAGAACGATGTACGCGTTCCTGCTCCGACAGCTACCCGGAAGCTTACTAATAATAGCTCTAAAACATGGGTGCTGAAAACAGATGAAAGCGGAAATGTAGACGTAACTAAGTCCAGCGTGATTATTAATGGTACAAAAGTAGACGATAGTGTTCGCGTTCTGAAAGATATGGCAATTACTTTTGCAGTTTCTCGTGAAGACGCACCAGAAGGCACTTATAACATTCGAGCCTCTCAAGGTGTTTTTCGAACAAGTGCAGGAATTTGGCGTTTTGACGACCAAGCTAAGAGCATTATTTTGTTAGTAGATGAAAATATTCGCTTAGTAACTTCCCAATTTGACAATAACAACCTAAGATTTTCGTTTTCTACGCAAGGCTGCGTGCTAGGAATTAATTGCAGAGAAAACGTAGTTACTGCTAAAACCTATACTTTTGACATGAGACCTCTATAACTGAATCTTGCTTAAATCAAAAAAATTATGAAAAGCATTGCTAACGGCGATGCTTTTTTCACTCCCATAAGCGATAAAAATTTAAATGAACTTTTCTTCCAAAGAAAATTTTAGTAGATGCTTCAAACGACTCTGTAAAGTCAGAAACGTAGAACTTTTTTCGGCTTCCGAGTGTGGTTTTTAATAGTCTATTTTCTGTCAAGTAATTTTTAAGAGCTTCTGCTACCTTATAGCTCCCATCGATTACTTCTACTTTTCCTTTGTAAAATGCTTCAATTTCTTTTTTGATAAGTGGATAATGTGTGCAACCTAAGATAAGCGCTTCTATGCCTTTCAAAACAGGATTTGATAAATAAGCTTCTAACGCTGCCTTACTTACTGAATTGTTAAAAAAACCTTCTTCAATCATAGAAGCTAACAGTGGAGTAGCTAACGATTGAAGCGTTATAGTAGGATTAAGAAGCGATAACTTTTGTGGATACGCTCTCGAATTCACAGTAGCGCGAGTGCCTATCAAGCCAACTCGTTTGTAAGAATATTTTTGTGAAACGTATTCTACTACTGGATCAATTACATTAAGCACTTTAGCACGACTGGCTACATACTCTTTGGCTAACTCAAATCCTGCTGCTGATGCTGAATTACACGCTATCAGAATCACCTTGCACTTTTTGCTCAATAGAAAATCACAAATCTTTACTGTATAGGCTTGAATAGCAGCTATTGACTTTTCACCATAAGGCAAATGAGCTGTATCGCCAAAATAAATCATGTTTTCATTAGGTAAAAGTTCGCTTACAGCATGAGCCACTGTAAGCCCTCCAATTCCACTATCAAAAATGCCTATTGGGTTCTTCGGAAGGTGATTCATTTGCTTTTCTAAAGAATGCGTTGATAATTTAGGCGCTAAGCACGTAAAATCTTTTTTACTTTCCTATGATTTCACTTAACTATTTCCAAAAATGCTTACTAATAGAAATAGTAGTATTTTTGGGGGCTTGCGGTTTGCGATTGTGGAAATTAGAAAATATAGGCCTTCCTGATTACGACGCTTGTAAAAATTGGATGATTCTCAAAGAAATGACAAATGCAAACTTTGAGCATATTTTTCACCATGCAAGTCCAAGCTTTTATTTTTTTTTCTTTCCTTTTGCACTTATAAGCACTAATTATTTATGGTTAGAGTATGTCAACATCTTTTTTCAAGTACTTGGTTTACGCCTGCTTCAGAATGTCGTATTGCCCTATTCTAGTTATCGCAACAACATTGTTTTTTTACTAGCAGGCTCTTCTTGCTTTTTAGTATACTCTTCAAGAAGTATCGCGATTGAAAGTTTGAGCTTATTAATTTTTGCTCTTTGGTTAGATGCGTTTTTAAAAAACAAAAATCTTCGAATAATTTTTTATTTCGGATTACTATTTACAATTAACTATAAAACATTACTTCTTATTCCGATTATTGCTTTTTTTCGTCATAATCGACAAGATTTAAAATTTTGGTTTTGGCTGTTTACAGCACTTTTTGCGGTGATTGTGGGATATTCTTTACTAGGTTGGATACTGAAAGTTTCTCCTTTAAATTATTTAAAAGCATTGTACATCACGGTAATTGTAAAAAATGTGAATCCTTATCAGCATATCTACCACTTTCAAACTGATATACTGTACTATTTAAAATATTTGTATCATTTTGAGCCGCTTTTGTTGTCAGTATTTTTGTTGTATTCGCTTAAAAAATTAATAGGCAGATTTTCAATCAATCTCGATAGTTTTCAAGAGCGAGATTCTCAGCTCTTCACTATATGTGCACTGCTTTTTATAGGAATGTCAGTATTACAAAAAGCTCCGCGTGGCTTATTATGGTTTTATCCTATTGCAGGTTTTCTCGGATTTGACTATTTGTGTAAGCTCATCGCTTCTATATCTAAATGGATTTTAATTGTTTGTGTGTTTGTTCTCGGAACTATTCAAACCAAAATGATTCATCGCCACATTTGGCAATACGCGAATAAGACTCATTACTCTGAGATCGCTAAGCACCTTCCTACTACTCATCCTGTGCGATTAGCCACTACATCAAGTTTGCAAATAGCTCCTTTTCTATCTCAAAACGTAACAATTATTCCATGCCACAGCCTTACTTGTATAGACTCGTCAAAAGCGGATTATATCTTACAAGATGAGTTTTACAAAGTTTTAAGGTATAATTTTTACGATAGTCTTGCGGCTTTTTCTAATCAAAATCCTATTATTTGTGTACCTGAAAAGACGCTAGAGCAACCTCTTTTGTATTTAGAACACAGCGAATTTAGCGGAATGAATTACTCACAAACCTTGGCCTTATTTCCTAAAGCAACTCCAAAAGTTTGCCTTTATAAAAAATAGTTCAAATCTCGACCCCGCTTTTAATGAAAAAGAAAAAACCTATAAAGCCTTTTAGAAGACTTTATAGGCAAATTTTTTATTGATTGTTGTTAATCACCAATTCATAAGCTGCCACCGTATTTTTAAAGAATGTAGGAACAAGCAATAATTTGTTGGTCGTAATATATTCTATATCTGCAGCATTAATTTTTGCTTCTTTAGTATCCAAAAGCTTTGTTAAACTTCCCTTTTCGAAGAAGTATACTTCTCCATTCCACCCAGAAACTAAATAAACATCTCTTTCTATATCTGCTATACCATCTCCTGTTTCAATGCCATCCGCCAAGATACTTACCTTTTTAGTAGATAAATCCACTGCTTTGAGTTTAGCATCCCCAAACGTAGCAAACACAATCCTGTCTACTTCAAAATGCAAGCCATTCACTTTTCCTAAAGTAGTATCTGAAAGAAACTCCTCTACTTTTCCATTCTTAAAAGTATGAATTTTGTTGTTTTCCATATCAGAGAAATAGACTACTTTTCCGTTTGCATCTACTGTAATATCGTTGAGAAACTTCGCTCCTTTTACAGGATATTTTTTTAAAACTTTAGCTTTTTGAATATCAATTTCTACTAGCTCATCGATGTCAGTTACGTAGAGTTTTCCATCGAGAATTCCCATTCCTTTGGGAGCGTTCAAACCTTTTACCCAATAAAGGTTTTCAATAGAGCCATCTGTTTTCAAACGTGAAATAAATCCTTTTTTGTTTTTTTCGAGAGGCGCTCCATTGATATTAGAAACATACAACAAAGCAGATGCTTCATCGTATAATACAGATTCGCACGTAGTAAGTACTGTATCTGTTTCCCACTTTTTGATAAGCTCAGCGCGCGGCTTAGAAGGTGTTATCTTTGCAGAATCAGTTGCGGTGGTTGTAGTGTTCTCTTGTTGCTGAGAAGAAGAGCATGCGTATAATAATAAAGTTCCTAATAAAAGTGCAGCAACATTTTGTAGTTTCATAGGTCATAAATGTTTTAATGTGAATGTGCGAAATTAATTGAAGAAAAATTATCTTATCTTTACAAAAATAAAAATTCTTTTTATGCCATTCAAACTTGTATCTCCTTACCAGCCTACTGGAGACCAACCACAAGCCATCGAAAAACTTGTACAAGGCATCGAACAGGGAGAACGCGCCCAAGTGTTATTAGGAGCAACGGGCTCAGGAAAAACTTTTACAATAGCAAACGTCATTGAACGATTGCAACGCCCTACTTTAGTATTAAGCCATAATAAAACGCTTGCCGCACAATTATTTGGAGAATTCCGCCAGTTTTTTCCAGAAAATGCTGTAGAATACTTTATAAGTTATTATGACTATTATCAGCCTGAAGCTTATATTCCCACTTCTAACACTTACATTGAAAAGGATTTATCGATTAATGAGGAAATTGAAAAACTTCGACTTTCTGCTACATCAGCTTTGCTCTCGGGAAGGCGCGATGTGATTGTAGTCGCTTCGGTTTCTTGCATTTATGGAATTGGGAATCCAGAAGAATTTAATAAAAATGTAATACGCATCAAAAAAGGACAACGCATTTCTCGCAACGCTTTACTATATTCTTTTGTAGAAATTCTTTACAACCGCACAACTGCTGACTTTAAGCGCGGCAATTTTAGAGTAAAAGGAGATACAGTCGATATATTTCCTGCTTATGCCGATTTTGCTTATCGCATCATCTTTTGGGGCGATGATATAGAAAACATTCAGCGCATAGACCCAGAAACAGGCAAAAAAATTTGCGAAGAAGAAGCTATTTCGATTTTTCCAGCAAACTTATTTGTTACAGGGAAAGACGTTTTGCAACAAGCTATTTGCGAAATTCAAGATGAACTCATGGAGCGCGTCAAATTTTTCGAGCGCGAACAACGATTCTTAGAAGCCAAAAGAATCTTAGAAAGAACAGAATTTGATTTAGAAATGATACGAGAAATTGGGTATTGCTCAGGAATTGAAAACTATTCTCGATTTTTTGACAGGCGCCAACCCGGACAACGTCCCTTTTGTTTGTTAGATTATTTTCCGAAAGATTATTTAATGGTAATAGATGAAAGTCATGTAACTGTTCCGCAAATACGCGCTATGTGGGGAGGTGACCGCGCACGAAAAGTAACCTTAGTAGATTACGGCTTCCGACTGCCTTCTGCATTAGACAATCGACCCCTTACTTTCAACGAATTCGAACAACTTCAAGGACAAACTATTTACGTTTCCGCTACACCTGGCGATTATGAACTTATCGCTTCAGGAGGAGTAGTAGTAGAGCAAATCATTCGTCCTACAGGGCTCTTAGACCCCGAAATTTTTGTACGTCCTTCTAAAAATCAAATCGATGATTTACTCGATGAAATCGATAATACAGTCAGAAATGGAGACCGAGTGTTAGTCACTACCCTTACAAAGCGAATGGCAGAAGAACTTTCAGAGTATTTAGAAAAAGTGGGCGTCCGCACGCGGTATATTCATTCTGAAATCAAAGCATTAGAGCGCGTAGAAATCTTAAGAGAACTTCGTTTAGGAATGTTTGACGTTTTAGTGGGTGTCAACCTTCTTCGAGAAGGATTAGACTTGCCAGAAGTTTCCTTAGTAGCGATTATGGATGCTGACAAAGAAGGATTTTTACGCAATCAACGTTCTCTAATTCAAACTATAGGGCGCGCAGCGCGCAACAATCGCGGTAAAGTAATTCTTTACGCTGACACAATTACCGAATCTATGCGACAAGCTATCGATGAAACTCGCCGACGTCGAAAAATCCAAGAAGAATACAACCGAAAACATAACATTGTTCCGCAAACTGTCAGAAAATCCAAACAGGCCATTCTACAACAAACAGAAGTAGCTGATAAGCTTCATTCTTCCAAATCTTATTATATAGAACCAGAAGAGATTAACATAAAAGCAGACCCTGTCATTGCTAAAATGAATAACACTGATTTAGAAAAACAGATTCAAAAAACTCTCAAACTCATGGAGAAAGCTGCAAGAGACATGAATTTTAAAGAAGCAGCTCGTTTACGCGACGAAATGTTAGCTCTTCAAAAACTCAAGGAAGAAAAAACCGCTTAGTATGAATATGAAAAGAACCATTTTACAACAATCTTTCTTAGTAATAAGTTTTTTTTCGTTATATGCTCAAGAATTTTCCATGACAAAATGGCATTCCGAAGGTATTATAGATTTAATTTCAGGAGAAACACTTTATGGAACTTTAAAATACGACTTAGAAAACAACCAACTGTTTTTAGTAAATGACAGTTTAAACAAAACTTTTAGTCCTCGAAATGCTACTGCTTTTCAGTTTAGAGACGCTATTACAGGCAAAACAAGGTTCTTTTTTTCATTAGAGTTCAAAAATTCTAACGGACAAATAGAAAAAATGTTTTTTGAATTGCTCTTTGATGGAAAAGCACTTTCTCTTCTTTCCCGAGAACGTATTTTAGAGCGCATAGAAGTGATTAATAATCCTTTTTTTCCTGCAACAAGAAGCTACCGAGTTTACTTTTTGCAGTACGATTTTTATGTTATGAATCAATATGCTGAAATTTTTTATTGTGGAAATTTACTAAACGACCTTTTAAAGGTTCTCCCTAAGCAAAAACAAGAAATCAAAAACTATATCAAACATTATAAACTTAACACTACCGTTCCCGAGGATATGATAAAAATAGTACAATATTACAATCAATTAGAACACTGAAATGTTAAACTTTTTTATTTTTTTGAAGTTTTTCTATTAGGAAGTAATTATTTTTGAAACGCTATAGGTTATCAATGTTATGAATGAAAAAGAATTAGCAGCGTTGATATCATTATTGGACGACGACGATAAAGAAGTAGTAGGTCTGGTCGAAAAAAAGATTTTGTCTTTAGGAAAGGAAGCTATTCCTTTCTTAGAAGAAGCTTGGCATAAAACTTCAATGCCCAATGTACAAAAAAAAATAGAAGATCTCATTCATGCTATGCAATTTCAAACGTTTCGCGAACGTTTGTTTAATTGGGTAAGCCGCGGCGGAAAAGACCTACTTGAAGGAATGTGGATTATTGCTACTTATTCTTATCCCGACTTGACCTATCATGAAATTCGCTATCAAATGGAACAACTTTTTTACGATATTTGGATAGACTTTAAAGAAGAAATGCATCCTGCTGATAAAGTTAAAATGTTCAATAATATTTTTTTTGGAAAATTTAATTTTAAAGCTAACACTAAAAACTTTTATAGCGTTTCCAATTCGATGCTCAATCAAGTGCTAGAAACACGCACAGGTAATCCTATTTCTTTGTGCGTTGTGTATATGTTGTTAGCGCAACGCCTTAAAATGCCTATTTATGGTGTTAATTTGCCTAACTTGTTTATTCTCACTTATAAAGATAAAAATATTCAGTTTTACATCAATACTTTTAATCGTGGACTTATTTTTACAAGGCAAGATGTAGAAAGCTACATTAAACATCTCAACCTTGCTCACGACGAATCCTATTATGAACCTTGCTCACACATCGATATTATAAGAAGAACTCTTAAAAATCTTATTCTTTCTTATGAAAAAATAGGAGATTTGATGCGTATGGAAGAAATTCAAAGCGTTTTAGACGAAATGGAGGTAATTAGCTAAAATTTATTTTCCAATGCTGTATCATAAAACTTACGTATTGAGTGAAAAACACGATTGGGTAGTATTGATACACGGAGCAGGAGGAAGTTCTTCTATTTGGTTTAAGCAACTTCGCGCTTACCAAGAGCATTTCAACGTCTTGTTAGTAGACCTGCGCGGGCATGGAAAATCAAAAGAAACTGCTAAAGAATATTCAAACAGAAACTACTCTTTTCGCGATGTTAGCTACGATGTAATAGAAGTTTTAGATTATCTCAATATCCAAAAAGCTCATTTTGTGGGGATATCGTTAGGCTGCATTGTCATTCGCACTATAGGAGAAATTGCTCCCGAACGCATCAAAAGTATGGTGTTAGGAGGCGCTGTTACACGTTTAAATACGCGCTCAAAAATCTTGATGTTTATTGCCGATACTTTCAAAAGAGTGGTTCCTTTCATTTGGTTGTATCAGTTCTTTGCTTATATTCTCATGCCTCGCAAAAGGCACGAAGAATCTAGAAATTTATTTGTAAAGGAAGCTAAAAGACTTGCCAACAAAGAATTTCTGCGATGGCTCAAACTCACAGCAGAAGTAAACCCGTTATTGCGTTATTTTACAGAAGTAGAAATTCCCGTGCCTACGCTCTACCTAATGGGAGAAGAAGATTATATGTTTCTACCTCAAGTAAAAAATCTCATTAAAAAACACAAACATGCTGTTTTAGAGATATTTAAAGAGTGTGGACACGTTGTAAACGTTGAAAAACCAGAACTTTTTAATAAATTTTCAATCGAATTTATGAAACAAATCTCATTAGCATCTGCATGATAAAAAAGGTTTTGTTTATAGCGAATTTTTTCATAGCTTCTTCGCATCTTTTGAATGCTCAAACAGAGGAGTGGAAAATGCTTGCTTCTCAAGAAGGAGTCGAGTTTTATGTAGCTCATTACATTTCCAAAATTTCGCCAACAGTCAATTCTATTATTAAAATTCAAAATACAACGGAGCAGCAAGTAGCCATAACTTTTACTCCTTTATACGCTTGCAAAGTAGGAGGACCTTTCATGGCTTTCAAAACAGAAATTGTCTATTTAAATACTGAACATAGGAGCTCTACCCATAATTATACATTTTGCGAAAATCGAAACATTCCACAAATACAAATTCAAAACATTCAAATCCAGATAAAGCCATGACAACTTTAGAAGAAGATTACATGATTTACTTCAATGAAAAGTATTGCAAAATCAGAATGTACGAGAAGGAACCGCTATTGCTTCATTGTGAATGGCTCTCTGATACTGATGAAAGTCGCTATCTGAAAGCGATGAAAAAGATTTTAGACCTTATTAAGGCTAAACAGCTCAAACTCTTGATGATTGATAGACGACATTTAAAACATGTTACTCCTGAAAATTTAACATGGACTTATACTGAATGGCAAGATAAGCTAATTGCAAACGGTTGTCAGAAACTAGCGATTATCGATGAGAGCATTGCGCATTTAGAGGAATCTTCTAAATGGAAACAGCCTCTGCAAGTAGAATATTTTCATCATATAGAAAAAGCCGCTGAGTGGTGTAGAAATAGCTAAATTTATTTGCAAACTTCAAACTAAATAGTTCAAAAAAAGTTATACAAACAAAAAGTCAAGTATGACGAACGTTACTTTTGAGTCTGTTTCTAAAAAAATTGCCAAAACTCAATATCCCGTTTTGGAGCTGCTGAGAAGTCGCTGGAGCGCGAGAGCTTTTGCAGAAACTCCTATCAGTCACGAAAATCTTATGACGCTCTTTGAAGCAGCAGTTTGGGCTCCGAGCAGTATGAACGAACAACCATGGCATTTTGTATACGCTCATCACCATGACGATGTATTTGCCAAATTTGTGGATTGCTTGGTAGAAGGCAATCAGGCATGGGCTAAAAATGCTGCAGTATTGGTGCTCATTTTAGCAAAAACTCATCACGAAAAAGGGAACGTACCCAATAAATACGCTTGGTATGATGTGGGAGCAGCTACTACCCAAATGCTCATTCAAGCTGCTTCCATGAATATTTATGGGCACATTATGGGCGGTTTTGAGCCTAAAAAAGTATACGAGCATTTTAAAATCCCGCAAGGGTATGAACCTGTATGTTTTACTGCTTTAGGTTACTTAGCAGATCCTGCTACTCTTTCGGAACCGTTTTATACGCGCGAGATTACGCCTAGAACAAGAAAACCTCTCACAGAGGTAGTTTCCCATAAAGAAGCTACAATATGAATTTACGGCTGTGCAATGCCTATAGGAAAATCTTGACCTGACATAAAAACAGTGAGGTATTGCGGCGTGCCTTTGTATTTCAAGGAAAGCTCTGGTACGAGGTCTGAAGCAAAGTTTTTGATTTCTCCAACGGTAATTTTACCGTCTTTAACGCCTCCGTCTGCAGCACCCTTCAGACCTTCTAATACGCTGTACGTAAAAATACCGTGGCCAAGAGATTGTACTTCTGATGCATATTGCGCTTGCCCACTAGCGGCAATAATCGCCAAACCAGTAGCTCTGGCGAGTTGAACAATTGCTTTTTCTTCTGCTACGCTCCGTTTAGAAAAAGCTTGCATCATACCACCAGACTGGCAAGCGTCAATCAAAAAGAGTTGTTTTTGCGCTTTGAGACGCGTGCTAAATCTCTGTAATTCTACAGCTGAAATCGAATATTTTTCTAATTCTTGTGGTGCACCATACAGTTGAGTCGTTTCATACATACACAAATAAAACACTCCATTTTCATCTTCCGAGCTCATTACGCCGTGTCCCGCAAAATACAATACAAAAACATCTTCTAATTTAGCTTGTAAAATAAGTCTTTCAAAATACTTTCGAATATTTTCAGCAGTAGCTTCTTGATTGTAATATTCTTGAATGTAAATTTGTTTAAATATACCGCGAGCGGATGTGCTAAATGCCCGAGCGATTGCTTGCCCATCTTTTTGAGCAAAATTCAGATTATATCTCGGATTTTTGTATTCATTTACGCCAACAACTAAAAGATACAAATCTGCTTGCGGAACAGTCGAAGCGCTTTCGTATTGAACATGCAAAAGAGTAGGTAAAGACTCTGTGCGTTGGCTATTCAGAGCCGTTGCAGATAAAACATTAATGCCATTGGCAAGCGTAACTTCAAACTCTACTTGGTACACATTATCCTGAATTGTTTTATGAAAGCAATTTCTAGGCATTGAAACTACCAACTTTCCATTTTGAAACAGTCGCATTTCATCTATTCCTCCTCCTTTGTCTACCACTTGAAGAACTCCTACGAACCTTTCTGATGAAACCTTAAGGAGAGGCGTACTCGGTTTAAACCCACGCGTTTGCATGTCTGGCAATAAGAATCGCACTTCAGGTGCTGGAAGCATACCAGAAGCGTAAGGATGTACAAAAAGCTTTTCATTGCGAAAAATTCTTTGCCAAAGTCCTGGAAAGTAATATTTTTCATATAAAGAACTAAGAGGAATTACTGTGTTATTATCTGTAAAATGCAAAGCGTGCTGAATGCCAGCTTGTGTTCCGTCAAAAATTCCTTCTGGTGTAGTAATGACATAATCAATATTATTATTAAGTAAAATAAAGCTTAATTTTTCTTTCCAAGTAGAAGTTTCCCACACTTTTAATTTGGTATCAGTAGAAGAAGAAACCAAGTATTTGCCATCAGGAGAAAACGCAAGTGCCCAAATCCAACCTTCGTTGCCTTGAAGAGTAGCCAACAGTTTTTGAGAAGGAATATCCCAAATGCGAATAGTTTTGTCAAAGCTACCAGTAGCAAGAATTTGCCCTCCAGGGTGAAATGCTAAACAATAAACTGCCTCTGTATGCCCTATGAATTGGCGAATAAGTTTGCCTGTAGCTGTTTCCCATATTTTTGCAGTCTTATCGTAAGAAGCAGTTGCTACATACATTCCGGAAGGGCTAAACTGAATTTGGTTGATAATTCCTTTGTGAGCAATAATAGTTTGGGCTATTTCCCCCTTTTCGGTGAGCAAAACAAGGTTATGTATTCCTGCTTCTGTTCGGAGTTCTCCACTGGCTAAAGCCCAACGTCGCGCTTCAGAATGGGCTTGTAATGCTCTCAAATATCCATTTCTTCCTTCTATTTGGCGAATTAATTGTCCTTTTTCATTCCATAAAAAAAGTTTGTTTTGAGAAGTCGCCCCTATTTTTCCAGAAAGCCAGGCTAATCCATTAATCTCTTTAGAAGTAGTAGCAAGTGTAAAAAGAGGTTCTCCGCTGAGTTGCCGAACAATTACGCTCCCATCTGTACTTCCTGTTATCCAACCATTCTTACTTTGAACAAGAGTAGTAACACTATTTTGGTGCCCTCCCCATGTATTAATAATTCTACCGCTTTCAAAATGAAGCACTTGCACAACTCTGCTTCTATTTCCAATAACCAATTTTTCGCCTTGTTCATCAAACTGAATTGCTAGAGCAAAGTTTCGATTCAATCCTACTACTCCTACGAGTTCCCCAGTAGAATTTTCCCATATTTTCGCAGTATTATCTTCGCTTCCACTCACTACAAAACGACCATCAGGCGAAAAAGCAACACAAGTAACAGCAAAAGTATGAGCTTCTGTTACGCGAATCAGAGTCTTTGTAGGAATATCCCAAAGTCGGAAAGTTTTATCTTCCGAGGCAGAGGCGAGTTTTTGTCCGTCTTCACTAATGGCTAAGTCAGTAATGGCAGATTTGCTCCCCTGAAAATCGTCTAATGGCTCCCCGTTTTTATCCCACATTCTTATTCTTTTATCTTTTCCTGCCGTAATAATCTGATTTTCAGGAGTAATCAAAACATCTTGGATAGCGCCGATATGCGCTTCTATCTCGCGGCGTTTTTTTCCATCGTGCCAATTGCGAAATGCAAAAGTACCATTTTCTGCTCCTGTAACAATTATTTTATTGTCTTTTGAAACAGCTATACAAAGAGGCTGATAAGTTTCAGTTACTTGCCAAATGATGGTATTCTTTTCTGTATCTAATGCAATGATTTCTTTTTCATCGGTAATCACTAATAAAACATTCGTTTGCGGTACGAAGTACAACTGAATGATTTCTTCTTCCCCTATATCGACTTGCTTGAGTTTTAATCCATCATTTAAATTCCAAAAAATAATCTCCCCGCGCGCATCTGCTGAAATAATCGTCTCTTCATCAGCATTCAGGGCTATAGTGTTGATTTTAGCTCGATGCCCTTCTAAAGTTCTCAATAATCTCCATTGATTCGTTTCCCAAATTTTGAGAGTTTTATCATCAGAAGCAGTAATCAAAAAATTTCCATCAGAACTAAAAGCTACATCAGAAATCCAATCGCTATGGCCGAGTTGAACGCGCAAAGTAGGAGTTTGTCCTGAAGATAGTAAAAAGGTTCCTGAAAAGCACAAATAAAAACAAAGAATTCGCTTCATACTCGAGATCTGTTTGTATGTAAGATGCAAAATATTCCTAAAATTCATATTTTAGAGCGCACAAAATTTCAAGTCACATTCAAGAAATCAACAGAAATCGTTTAAACTTGTAAAACCAACTATTTATTTAAAAATGTATTTGTTAGGATACGACATCGGAAGTTCTTCAGTAAAAGCAACACTTTTGCAAGCTGAAAACGGTACGGCAATAGCTTCGGCCACTTCTCCGACCGTGGAAATGAAAATAGATGCTCCCCAGCCAGGGTGGGCAGAACAACATCCCGACTTATGGTGGGAAAATCTCAAAATCGCTACGCACCAAATTTTAGCTACTTCGAAAGTAGACGTAAGTCAAATCAGAGCAATAGGTATTTCTTATCAAATGCATGGATTGGTAGCAGTAGATAAAAATTTGCAAGTCTTACGTCCGGCTATTATATGGTGCGACGGACGCGCCGCTTCTATCGGCGAAAAAGCCTTTCGAGCTTTAGGAGAACAAAGGTGCTTAGAAAAACTTCTTAATAGTCCTGGCAATTTTACAGCATCTAAACTGCGGTGGGTAAAAGAAAATGAGCCCCATATTTTCGATAAAATTTACAAAATTATGCTCCCTGGAGATTATATTGCTGCGCGCATGTCAGGAACTATCAACACAACAGTTTCAGGACTTTCAGAAGGAATCTTTTGGAACATTCAAGAAGACCGCTTAGCTGATTTTCTCTTAGACTATTACCAAATTCCACATTCTTATATTCCTGATATTGTTCCCACTTTTAGCATACAAAGCGAGCTTTCTGTTTCTGCAGCAAAAGAACTAGGCTTAACAAAAGGAATTCCAATTAGTTATCGTGCAGGCGATCAGCCTAATAATGCTTTTTCGTTGAACGCGCTCCGAGCGGGTGAAGTAGCTGCTACTGCAGGAACTTCAGGCGTAGTGTATGGAGTAAATGACCGCCCTAACTACGATCGATTTTCAAGAGTAAACACTTTTATACATGTCAATCACACAGCTCAAACTCCTTCTTACGGTGTATTGCTTTGTATTAACGGAACCGGAATTATGAACAGTTGGATGAAAGCCCAAATAGGAGGTGGCTATTTGGATTATTCTCAAATGAACGAAATAGCCTCTCACGCACCTATCGGATCTTCAGGTCTTTGCATTTTACCTTTCGGAAACGGAGCAGAGCGAATTTTATCCAACAAAGAAACAGGTGCTATGATTTATAACTTACAACTTAACATACACAACCGTTCGCACCTGTTTAGAGCAGCGCAAGAAGGTATCGTTTTTGCACTTAACTACGGGTTTGAGGTAATGCAAACCATGGGAATTCGCCCGCAAACTGTCCGAGCAGGAAATGCCAATATGTTTTTAAGTCCGCTTTTTGCTTCAGCTTTCTCTACACTTACTCAAACACAAGTAGAACTCTATAATACGGATGGCTCACAAGGAGCAGCACGCGGCGCAGGATTAGGAGCAGGCATCTACTCTTCTCTCGAAGAAACATTTGCTTCTTTAAGGGTAATTAAAAGAATAGAGCCTATCAATGCTGAAAAAAATGCCTATTTAGAAGCGTATCAACGCTGGAAATCGGTGCTTCACAAATTTTTAGAGTAAAAAACTTTCGGGAAAAACCCTGAAAGTTCTCATAAACTTACATCAAAATATTTGTGCCCGCTGGGTCCATATCGGTGTAAGTTTTGTTTTCGCCACACATTCCCCAAATAAAAGTATAATTGGATGTTCCTGCTCCGCAATGAATCGACCACTCGGGCGATATAACAGCTTGTTTATTTCTTACCACAATATTGCGAGTTTCGGTAGGCTCTCCCATAAAGTGCATGACTATCTGATTTTCAGGAATCTCAAAATAAAAATATACCTCCATTCTACGCATGTGCGTATGAGGTGGAAATGTATTCCAAACGTTACCCGGATGAAGCTCTGTAAAGCCCATTACAAGCTGGCAACTTTGAATGCCGTTCTCATGAATGTACTGAAAAATGGAGCGCTTATTAGCAGTAGCTTGATCGCCAAGATTGATATTAGTTGCTTCTGCTTTTGTCATTTTCACAGTAGGATAAGACTTATGTGCAGGGCAAGAATTCATATAAAATTCCGCAGGTCGGTTTTTGTCTTTACTTGCAAATGTGATGACTTTATTTCCTTGCCCAATATATAAACAGTCCTTGTAAGCTAATTCATACGATGTTCCGTCTACTGTTACTACTCCTTGTCCACCAATATTAAAAATGCCAAGTTCTCGGCGCTCTAAGAAATACTCAGCGCGCGTAAGACTCTCGAAAGCGGGAAGCGTAAGCGTTTTGTTCACAGGCATTGCACCTATTACGATAATTCTATCATAAAGAGAATATACACTCGTAAATTCATCAGGAACGAAAATATTTTCGATTAAAAAATCTTTGCGCAAACGTTCTGTTGTGTAATGTTTGGCATCAATAGGATTTGCTGCATAACGTACTTCCATAGTTGTTGAATTTGAAGTGAAAGAAATTAAATCAAAAGTTTAGAGTGAAACACCTCTTTTCCAAGGAATAAAATCATCTTGTCCGAGTTGTTGAGCCTTTGTAAGCACTTCGCCATTAGCTACTCTAATACAGAATTCTAAAATTTCTTCTCCTACTTGCTCAATTGTCTTGTCTCCGCTAATGATTCCACCGCAATCAAGATCGATGATATCGGGCATTCTTTGGGCTAATTGAGAATTAGAAGAAATCTTAATAGTAGCAGCTACAGGATTGCCTGTAGGAGTTCCTAAACCTGTAGAAAAAATAATAATTTGAGCTCCTGAAGCGGCTAACCCTGTAGTAGATTCTACATCATTACCAGGCGTACAAAGTAAATTTAATCCTGGCTTAGTCAGTTTTTCTGTATAATCTAACACATCAGTTACAGGAGAAGTACCTCCTTTTTTGGCTGCGCCCGCCGATTTAATGGCGTCGGTAATCAGGCCATCTTTGATGTTGCCAGGAGAAGGATTCATATCAAAACCAGCTCCTACTGCTTTAGCTGCTCGTTCATAAGCACGCTGAATGCGAATAAACTTTTCTGCTACTTCATCAGATACGGCTCGGTTGATTAAATCCTGCTCTACTCCGCACAACTCAGGAAATTCTGACAGCATTACAGCACCGCCAAGTGCTACTAACAAATCCGCTGCATAACCCATTGCTGGATTTGCTGAAATTCCTGAAAAACCATCGGACGCACCGCACTCTAAGCCAAATACTAACTTAGATAAAGGAGCCGGACGGCGAACTGATTTTTCATTCACCTCAATCAACTGTGCAAAAGTTTTTTTCATCGCATCAGAAAGCAACTTTTCTTCTGATGAATACGACTGTTGCTCAAACACGAGCAGAGGCTTGTTAAAAGAAGCATCTCTTTTTTTGATTTCCTTCTCCAAAATTTCTACTTGAGCGTGTTGGCAACCTAAACTTAAAACTGTTGCACCTGCTACGTTAGGATGCGTAATATATCCAGCCAACAAAGCACACAATGTATTAGAGTCTTCTCGTGTTCCACCACAACCGCCTTGATGAATTAAAAACTTAATGCCATCAATATTAGGAAACAATCTTTCTGTTTTGTCTTGTACTTCTGTAATGTCAAATTCTGCTTCTAAGACCGCTGTAGCTGAGCCTTTTTGCTTATAAAGCGAAGAAAGTTTCTTACTTAATAAATAATATTTATCTGATTTTGCATAACCAAGCTCTTTTTCAAAAGCATTTTTGATTACCATCAGGTTTCGGTTTTCACAAAATACCATTGGAACAAAAATCCAATAATTATGCGTACCGACACTTCCGTCTGCCCGATGATAACCGTTAAAAGTTCTCCCTACAAAACGCGAAACATCAGGTTTTTGCCAAGTGTAATTGCCTGCTCTTCCGTGAAATTCTTCAGCAGCATGAACCAAATTTTTTACTGTAATAATTCCTCCTCTTCGAATAGGTTCTTGAGCGCGCCCTACTAACACGCCATACATGATAACAGGGTCGTTTGGAGCAAAATCTTTTGCTGCAAACTTATGTTTTTGAGGGACATCATCTATTAGGGTGTAAGATTGTCCTTCTAACTCTAGTGTCTCGCCTTTTTTAAGGTCTGTAAGTGCTACGATAATGTTATCAGCAGGGTGAACTTTTAACACTTTTCTTTTCATCTTCATATATTATTTATTGATGCGAACTTTTTGTAGAATGCTTTCAACAATTTGCTTAGAGGTGACACCATCAGCTTCTGCTTCATAATTTAAAATAATGCGATGATTGAGAACATCATAAGCAACTTCTTTAATGTCTTCTGGAATTACATAATTTCTGCCATGCAAGTACGCAATTGCTTTGGCTGCACGATGCATGTTAATGCTGGCACGAGGAGAAGCTCCAAAACGCAGATACTCCGCTTCTTTTTTTAATCCATACTCTAAAGGGCGGCGTGTTGCAAAGATAATTTCAATAATGTACTCTTCCAACGAAGGTGCTATATTTACTGCATTGATTTCATCGCGTATAGTAAAAATGTCTGCTTTAGACAGAATAGGGTTTAATTGCGCTTTAAAGGAAACGTTCGACATGCGACGCATCACTTCTAACTCTGACTTTTTATCGGGATAGTCTACGAAAATTTTTAACATAAATCTATCTACCTGCGCTTCAGGGAGAGGATAAGTTCCTTCTTGATCCACAGGGTTTTGAGTAGCCATCACCAAAAAAGGCGCATCGAGTTTATAAGTAGTTTCGCCAATGGTTACCTGTTTTTCTTGCATAGCTTCCAACAAAGCAGCTTGCACTTTAGCAGGTGAGCGGTTAATTTCGTCTGCCAAAATCAGGTTTGCAAAAATAGGTCCTTTTTTTACTTCAAATTTGCTTTCTCGTTGGTTATAAATCATGGTTCCAATCAAATCAGCAGGAAGTAAGTCGGGCGTAAATTGGATACGCTTAAAATCAAGTTGTAGGACATTGGCTAATGTGCTAACAGTGAGCGTTTTAGCTAATCCAGGGACTCCTTCAAACAATAAGTGCCCGTTGGTAAATAGCCCGATAAGCAAGCGATTAATCATGTACTCCTGCCCTACTACTACTTTAGAAATTTCGGCAGTAACCTGACTAATTTTTTCTTGTAGTTCGGTTGTATGCGCCATCATATTCTATTTAAGTCAAACATTGTTGCAATATTACGCTTTTTCCTTTGCAAGTAAGCAATCCTTATAAAGTATTAAAAAGTTTGCGAACGATATCTTCTAAAGTTCCTACTAAATGCAAGGTAATCGAGAGATTAGAAAGCGCATTTTTAAGATTATATTTAGAAATATACATATCAGTAAATCCAAGTTTTTGAGCTTCTGCAATGCGTTGCTCAATGCGGCTCACAGCGCGTATTTCTCCACCTAATCCCACTTCTCCTGCAAAACAAAAACGATTAGGGATTACTATATCTTCATAAGAAGAAATTATCGAAACTGCTACTGCTAAATCGATGGCAGGGTCTTCAACCTTAATACCTCCTGTAATATTCAAAAATACGTCATTTGCATAAAGCTTATAGCCTCCTCTTTTTTCCAAAACAGCCAAAAGCATGTTTAAGCGCTTAGCATCAAAACCATTAGGGGTGCGTTGTGGAGTTCCATAAACAGAAGCACTTACAAGTGATTGTACTTCTATTAAAAGAGGGCGATTACCTTCCAAGGTTGCCCCAACCGTAATACCACTAAGCGCTTCATCTCGCTGCGAAAGTAAAATCTCTGAGGGATTTTTTACTTGTTTTAATCCATTTCCGCACATTTCATAAATTCCAAGTTCGGATGTCGAACCAAATCGATTTTTCACGGTGCGCAATACGCGATAACTCAAATGTCTATCTCCTTCAAAATGAAGAACTGTATCAACCATGTGCTCTAATACTTTCGGACCTGCAAGTGAGCCTTCTTTTGTAATATGACCAATCATAAAAATAGATGTATGAGTCTGCTTACCAAAGCTGATGAGCTCAGCAGCACACTCTCGCACTTGCGAAACACTGCCTGCCGCTGATTCAAGATAGGAGGATGTAAGAGTCTGAATAGAATCTACAATCAGAAGATGAGGTTGAACAATTTCAGCTTGTGCGAAAATATTTTGGGTATTGGTCTCTGTAAGAATAAAGCAATTATCTGACGTAATCCCTAACCTTTCAGCGCGCATTTTGATTTGTTGTTCGCTTTCTTCCCCTGATACATATAAAACTCTCTGAGAAGAGAGCATCAAAGCAATTTGAAGCATAAGAGTAGATTTTCCAATACCAGGCTCTCCTCCAATTAATACAATGCTGCCTGGCATAATTCCACCTCCTAACACGCGATTAAGTTCTTCGTCGGGCGTATAAATGCGATGTTGGTCTGCATAATCGATTTCTGAGAGACGATGAGGTTTTGCGCTTAACTTAGAATTTCCTTCCGCGTAGTTGCTGCGTGGCTTCCAACTACCTCTATGAGAAGAGTCGGAATTTAGCTTTTCTTCTACAAAAGAGTTCCAACTTCCACAGGAAGGGCATTTCCCCAACCATTTTATCGACTCATAGCCGCATTCTTGGCAAAAAAATGAAGTCTTGATTTTTTTCAACATCGCTATTTTTCCAGTATGACAATTTCAACACGGCGATTAAGTTGCCTTCCTTCTTCTGTATCGTTAGTAGCTACTGGTTGTGCCTCTCCATATCCCTTTGCAACCACTTTAGAAGAAGAAATTTTTTTGTTTACTAAATAAGCTTTTACAGCATCAGCGCGTTGTTGAGAAAGACGCTTGTTGTAATCATCAGAGCCTTTGCTATCTGTATGACCTGCTACTTCTATTTTTAATTTCGGATAACGTTCAAATAACTTTACTAGTCTATTTAGCTCGTATTGCGAGCGAGGTCGCAAGGTAGCTTTGTCGAAATCAAAAAAGATATTGTTGAGTCGCAATTTTTCTCCTACTTCCAAAGGTACTAAGTAAAGGTTGCGACGAACTACGCTAAAAGGCTGCAAGTTTTCAGTTTGAATATTTTCGTTCAGAGACAAGTAATTTTCTTTAACAGCGTACAAAGCGTATTCACCACCTACAGATAATTTCAGCTTAAATTGATTGCTTTCTTGGGTGTTCATTCTTGCAACCTCTTCTCCTGTGTCCAAATTTTCAGCTACTACATCAGCTCCGTTCACGGGAGTGTTTCCCTTAGTACTAAGAACATGTCCTTCTAAAATTATTTGGTTACAAATATCAAATTCCATTTTATAAAGCTGTGAAACTTCTTCAGCATTCAGGGCACGACTATACAAACGAATATCATCTAAAAATCCTTTAAAAGGACGATTTCTTCCTATTACCTGCCTTCCCACTTTAAAAGTAACGTCACTGATTCGATTAAATCCTTTTCCATGCTGTTTGGCTGTATTGTCTAATTTTCCATTGATATAAAGATTGAGTGTTCCGTCAGGAGTCCACGTTCCTACTACGTGTGTCCACTCGTTCAAAATCAAGTTTGTACGGCTAAAAATTCCTTCTTCATCAGTTCCTTGTGAAGCAACTACAAAAACTGCCTTTCCTTCTGCATTGATAAACAAAGCAAACTGGTCTTTTTTATTGTCAAACGCCCAACGCCCTGCTATCATGGCAAGCCCTACGAAAGAAAGTGATTTAGGATGTATCCACGCTGAAATGGTCAATCCATTGTAAAGATTTTGAAAAATAGGAGAAGAAGGTGTTTCGATGTAATCGTCTTCACCATCGAATGCAAAAGAAGCAAACCCACATCTTCCTTCTTGAACAGCTGCCCCTTGCAACAAATTGCCATGAAGTGCCGACGATGATACATCTTTTGCTTGATTATCAGCGTTGTAATAAAGTATAAGTCCACGCCTCAAATCTGGTTTAGTAGAAGGCAATGTCTTTTTTTGGGCAGACAATTTTCCTAAAAAACATATTAAACAATAAGTTATTAACGCGAGAAATTTCATAGTTTTGATTGTTTACGCTGACAAGTTTAAAAATTATTTTTGGTTTTCCTATTCCCTTGAAATATTTATCTTAGGGTTTATAAAATCAACAAAATGAAATTCATATTATTGATTGGATTTACCATACTGTTCCAAAAAGCGAACGCACAACCAGGAAATTTCATTACAAAATGGTATTTCGATAGTTCAGCATCAACTCTCAGATTCTATGCTCTTACTACGGGTCCAGTAAATTATACGTGGTTCACTTCTTCAGGGAACAGCGGCAATGGAACTTTCTCCCAAACCACAATAGGAATGGTTACACTTGCAGGAATTACTACTACCTCTCATGATACTCTCACGCTCAGCATCTCGCCAACTCATCTTAAAAGATTTGCTAATATGCATTTTCATTCTTCTATTGTTTTGCAAAATCCCGATGCTTCCAAACTAATTGATGTCACGCAATGGGGAAATGTGTTATGGAGCAGCATGGCAAATGCTTTTGCTGGATGTATTAATCTGAAAATTTCTGCTACCGATGCTCCTAATCTCACAAACGTTTCGAGCATGAGCTATATGTTTGCAGGTGCCACCTCCCTAAACCAGCCTATAAATCATTGGAATGTTAGCAACGTAGCCGATATGAGTGGAACATTTGCTTATGCTACTTCTTTTAATCAACCTTTGAATAATTGGAACACGAGTAACGTAACCGAAATGAACCGAATGTTTGCCCATGCTATTTCTTTTAACCAACCATTAAATAACTGGAATGTGAGTAATGTAATCGATATGAGTAATATGTTCGACAGCGCTGTTTCTTTCAATCAATCGTTAGGCAATTGGAAATTACATTCAAATGTAAATTTAACACACCTACTCAATAAAAGCGGTATGGATTGCTTCCATTACTCTGCTACTCTTTCAGGGTGGGCAAATTCTCCAAGTACTCCTTCTAACCGAACGTTAGGAGCAAGTGGCCTAAAGTATAGCCCAAGCGCTACTGCTTGGCGAAACGCACTTATTGCAAAAAATTGGACAATTTATGGGGATGAAATGGCTTCTGATGTTTGTTATCCTATCACTATATGGAATGGCTTTGCTTGGAGCAATGGAGTTCCTAACCATAACCTAAAAGCTATCATCGACGGAAATTTTTATACACAATTTCATGGAAATATTACAGCAGCGCGCATTGTGATAAACGCTGACGATACCCTCCTCATACATACAAGCGGAAGCGTTGCAGCTACTGATAGCATCGAAAATAACGGAACTATTCTTTCTTGTGAAGGTTCTATTAACGGAATTATAAAAGGAAATCATCCTATCGTTGCTTCACTTCCTTTAATTACTGTCCATCCTACTCATCAAATTGTTGCACCAAATTCAACTGCTACTTTCAGCGTAGTAGCACTAGGAAATTTTTTGAAATACGAATGGAAACAAGCAGGCAATACAGTAGGAGAAAACTCAGCTTACTATACCACACCGCCTACCACTCTTGCAGATAACGGGAAAAAGTACTCCGTAATAGTTTCTAATTTCTGCGGAAATACTGTTTCTGACACCGCTATTCTCAATGTCGAAATTCCTGCAAAAATTTTAAAAGAAGATCATCACTTCACATCAGCATTGAGCTACTTTGTGAATAAAACAATTTATACAGAGTGTAACTCACCTTGCGAAATATTTGTATACAACTCAAGTGGACATTTTATAGGCAAAGGAGCTACCGTATCAGTAAATAATCCAGGGATTTACATAATAAAAATTCTTACAGAAAAATATCAAGTACAGAACAAGATACTAATAGAATAGAACTAAGCGCAGCTATTGTTTTAACAATAAAAGCCACATTACTGCTCAAACAAAAATAAGCTACTTTCCAAAATTGATTGCAAATTCAGTATAACTTTTAAAAGAAAGTATAATTGCTTCAAGAATTCTCGCTGATACTTTTTAAAATCAACTACTAATATATTCTAGAAAAGTTGTAAGAAAAACTGTAAGCTAATAACTTCGTAAGGCGATATAAAAACTTTCGCTTTTCAGTATTAAAAAAGTAGTTTTTTCGCTAATTTTTTAGAACAATGATGATGGATTTTATCCGAATGCTCTTTGTATTACTTTACTTTTTACCTTATGCCTATTCACAAAAATACATTTCTACCCGAACTTTAGTAGCAGAAAAATCAGGAGGAATTCAAAATCTTAGGTTTAGTCCTGACGGCAAATGGATTGCAGGGGCAGGCAGAAACGGAGATGTTTATGTGTGGGAGGTAGAATCTGGGAATTTGAAATATCGCTTAAAAGGTCATGTCGATGGACTCACTGAGGTTACATTTAGTAAAAGCGGAAGATTATTAGGTTCTTCTTCTGCTGATGGGAGTGTACGCGTATGGAACATGAAAGATGGTAGCTTAGAAGGAGTTTATCTCAACGAGCCTTTCATGGTATTTGATCCTAAAAAACCCAAGGATACCATTACTCTCATTTCTGTTTCTTTTGTCGTATTTTCTCCAGATGAACAATACGTTTTATTTGGAGGAGATAATGGCTATGTCATGAAGGCACAACTCGGCAAAAACGAAAATGGGAAGCCACAAAAAGCTAAAAGATTAGCCAGCACAAACCCTAAAGAAGGTTGGTATACAACCATTACAGGAGGATGTATCACCCCCGATGAAAAACATTTGATTGTTTCAGTAGGAAATTATTTGCCTACTATCAACATTGAAACAGGACAAATTACTTCCGCATTTTTGTATCCACATCAGGCACTTAACGATGTGGCCGAAGGACCTGATAAAAATTCTGTTGCAAGTTGGAGCTATGACGGGAAAGTAACCATTTGGAGTTATCCCAAAGGAGATATCATCAAACAAATCCAGGCTTCTAAACCTGAAAACTACAGCGGCGCTGCTTTTTCATCAGATGGAAAATATCTTATTACAGGAGTCTGGGACAACCATGCAAGAGTATGGGACTGGAAAAAAGACAGCGTAGTAGCTATTTTAGAAGGACATACAGCCATCGTAAGGATTTGCAGAGCCAATCCCAAGAATCCACAAATGTTTGCTACAGCAAGCTACGACGGCACAATACGCATTTGGGAACCTGAAACTGTTATCTCTCAAATCAAATTTCAAAGTGAAGTTGCAACGCCAGGTAAAGCATTTGAACTTAAAAAAATTCAGTTTCAACAAAGCAGCTATGAACTATTAGCAGATTACTACGATGAACTAGATGAAATTGTAAAAATTCTTCAAAAGAACCCTTATCTAAAAATCAGAATCCATGGACATACAGATAATGTAGGCAACCCAATGCTCAATAAGACGCTTTCCGAAAGACGCGCTATTACTGTAAAAAATTATCTCACTGAAAGAGGTATCGATAAAGATAGAATTGAAACGATAGGATACGGGGGTGAACGCCCTCGTTATGACAATAGCACAGAAAGTGGAAGAAGTAAAAACAGAAGAATTGAAATCGAGTTTTTGTATTAAACAGAAACTTGAAAAGTATGCCCCTTTTAGAATTTACTGACAAAGGAATTTTTTGTCCACAAGGAAACTTTTACATAGACCCTTGGGAAAACGTAGATTACGCTGTTATTACTCATGCTCATGCCGACCATGCCCGCAAAGGAATGAAATACTACTTGGCTCATCATTGGAGCATTCCTATTTTATACCTTCGATTGGGCAAAATAAATGCTCAAGGAGTAGAATACGGAGAAACGATTTATCGAAATGGAGTAAGAGTTACTTTATTTCCTGCTGGACACATTCCAGGTTCATCGCAAGTATTAGTAGAATACAAAGGAGAGCGCTGGGTAGTTTCAGGAGACTACAAACTCGAAAACGATGAAATTTGTATTCCGTTTGAACCTGTCAAATGTCATGTGTTCGTCACAGAATCTACTTTTGGTTTGCCCATTTATCAATGGAAACCCCAACAAGTGATATTCGAGGAAATTAATCGATGGTGGCAATACAACCGAGCCAATGGGAAAACCTCTATTTTGTTAGGGTATGCTCTGGGGAAAGCTCAACGATTGCTCAAAAATTTAAATCCTGCTTTCGGACGCATCGGCGTACACGGAAGTGTATGGAATGTCATAGAAAACTCTCCATTTATAAAGTACGAATATCCTATTGAAAAAGTGAGCCCTTCTCAACCCAAAGGCTACTGGGACGGCGCCATGATAGTTGCTCCTCCCTCTGCTGATGGCTCTCGATGGTTAAAAAAATTTCAGCCTTACCAAACTGCTTTTGTTTCTGGATGGATGAGCATTAGAGGAATCAGAAGGCGAAAAGCCACTGACGCCGGTTTTGCACTTTCTGACCACGCCGATTGGAATGGACTTCTTCGCGCTATTCGAGCTACAGAGGCACAAGAAATATACGTAACTCACGGCTATGCGCACGTACTTGGTAGATATTTGCAAAGTTTAGGATTAAAAGCTTCTGCTGTTAAGACAGAATTCGAAGGAGAAAGTCTTCATATTCTGCCAAATGAAGAAACAGAAAACGTCGAGATGTCATAAACAAGGAGTTAATCCTCCATCTACTGGAAGGTTAATTCCTGTAATGTAACTTGCTAAAGGAGAAGCTAAAAATGCTACCGCCGCTGCTGTTTCTGAAGGCAAAGCAAATCGCTTAGCAGGAATGGTTTGTTTTAAAAGTGATGATTGCTCTTCAAAAGAAATCTTTGCTTCATTAGCACGCTTTTCAATCAATGTTTGCAAGCGATTAGTTTGAGTAAGACCTGGCAAGACATTATTAACCGTAATGTTATAAACAGCTAATTCGCCCGCCAAAGTTTTTGCCCAAGAAGCTACTGCTCCGCGAATAGTATTTGAGACCCCTAAACCTGGAATCGGAGTCTTGACAGAAGTAGAAATGATATTGATAATTCTGCCATAATTCTCTTGTTTCATGAGTGGAACAAACCTTTGCACTAAAATTTGGAAATTAATAAGATGCATCTCAAAAGCCTTTAAAAATTCTGATATAGTAGCTTCTAAAATCTTGCCGGGTGCAGGCCCTCCTGTATTGTTTACTAAGATATGTATTTTATTTTGTGCAATCTGCTGTGCAGCGCGCTCTACTTGAGTAGGTTTTTCAAAGTCAGCAACTTGATATGTATGAATTTGACCAACTGAATTAGGAAGAATTCTAACGACTTGTTTGATTTTTTGTTCATCGCGAGCAAGTAAAACAATTTCTGCTCCCGCTTGAGCAAGCAGTTGTGCACAAGCCAAACCAATTCCTTGCGTAGCACCACATACAACGGCGCGCTTTCCTTTCAAATCTATTGCCAACATAAAAACTACCTTTTTTTTGCAACTACAAAAATAGAAGTAGACTTTAATGGATTTTTGGTCGTTTCTGTATTGAAAAAGTGATTTACAACAAAACTTTTAAATCTACCAGGCTTCAAAACATCCATAGGAGCAGTAATATATTCCATTTTTAAAACCTGAAATCCATGACTTTCTAATAAATTTTTAATTCTTTTTTGAGTATAGATGCGCGCATTGGCAAAAGTTTCATGGATGGGCGTAGGGAGCCATGAAAAAAAGGGTACCCTATTCCAAGGCAATAGAGGTAATTTAGCTCCATGTTGTTCGAATATCCACCATTTATTAGGCACAGAAATAGCGGCAAGGCCTCCAGTTCTAAGCAAATCAGCAAATCTTGCCACACTCTCTTCACTTTCTAAGTGTTCAATCACCTCAAAACTTATAAGCCTATCAAATTTTTGAGGAAAATCTTCCTGCTCTATGTTAAGAATATGAAATGTACAATTTGAAGGAGTGCCTAACTCTTGAAATAGTTTCTCATACTTTTCTCGATGTTTTGCAAAAAGTTCAATACCTGTACAAGTCTTAAAGTCGTTTGCCATTAAAAGCATCGTAGCACCTGAGCCACATCCTACTTCTACCATGTCGTATTGTTTGCCACAAAAATCGGGAAATGAACGAACTAATCCGATTCTGCGGTGAACGATTTTATCGGTGATTTCAGCAGGTTTTCCAAGGTAATGAGTTCCTATGAAAAGAGAAGGGTCGATTCGTTTTTGGTCATTCATTTTGCAGAATTTGAGTATCGCAAAAGAATAATTTAATCGATGAATATTCAACTCTGATTAAGATTTTTAATAAAAAACCTCTTGAAAGCTACATGTGCTTAGGTTTCTACTACCCAAGAAACTAATGCAATTTTTGAGCTATCTTCTTTCTTTTCTAAAAGTAGCACTACTAAAATTTTTATTTTACCAAATCGAAGCAGTCGAACGTTATTAAAATTTTCTCGAATGTACTCTAAAAGTTCAGCATATTTTACGCCTTGTTCTTGCATAAATTCGTCCCACCAATCTTGAGGAGAAGCAAGGCGCTCTAAAAATTCCCACGGATTGCGCTCTTCTACGCACGCAAAATCAATATTTTCTTCTGGAAAGGAATTTTTTAAGGTTTTTATTAAATCATCGCCAACAGGAATTACACTCCAGCCCGCATCTGTTTCACTCATGAGCACTAAATCAGTAGTGAGTCTTTTTAATTCTTTCATAACTTCGAGGCTTTTAAGTTCTAAAAAAGAACATCCTAATTTTTGCAAGGTAACACGTTGTAACAAAAGTTTTTTAATATCAAATTCAGGTTGCTTTTTCGTGAGTTTTTTCCAAAAATTTGAATTTTAAAGTAAATCTCTGCAAAAATTATATGAATTCTTTATAAATTTAATAACCATGAAAAGAAATTTATTAGCAGTGGTTTCAGGCGCTTCTCGTGGAATAGGAAAAGCGCTTGTTCGAAAGTTTGCCTCAGAGGGATTTGACATAGCAGCCTGCGCACGCAACTGGGAAGACTTAGCTATTTTAAAAACAGAAATAGAACAAGAATTTCCAGAAAGTAAGATATACACTTATACTGCAGATGTCTCTTCTAAAACTGAAGTAAAAGTATTTGCTGATTTTATCAAAAGCTTAAAAATTCCTTTAGAAGTACTCGTAAATAATGCTGGGAAGTTTATACCTGGTGCTATTTATGAAGAAAAAGAAGATGTACTAGAAAAACTCATGCAAACCAATTTATACAGTGCTTATTTTTTGACAAAATCGTTGATTAGCGAGTTTATGCAACAAAAATCCGGACATATTTTTAATATTTGTTCAGTAGCAAGCTTCATGGCATATCCGAATGGAGGTTCTTATGCTATCTCAAAACATGCGCTTCTAGGCTTTTCGCGCTGCTTGCGAGAGGAAATGAAACCATACAATGTACGTGTAACTTCCGTAATGCCAGGTGCTACTCTTACAGATAGTTGGGAAGGAATCAATCTTCCGAGTTCTCGATTTGCAACACCAGAGGATATTGCAGAAATTGTTTACGCTTCTTATGCACTTTCTAAAAATTCTGTCGTAGAAGAAATTGTCATTCGACCTCAACTTGGAGATATTTAACGATGAAAATTGTCGCACAATCGTTTTATGATATTGAAAACATCGTCAATTTTTCTGAGGCTATAGAATGGGCTACGCAATATTTGAGTTCTTTCTATGAATGGGTAAGTTTTTTTAAGATATCAGACAACCAAGTCGAAATCCTCTCTGCCTTCGAAAACGGAAAAGAATTTCAACCCAAAGGAGCGATTTTTTCTGCTATTGCTTCTCAAAAAATTATAGAAAATACTTTTCAACAGTTTTGGGGCAAAGAAGTAGAGTGTTTTTTACTTAAAATCGATAGTGAACAATTCGGATTGGCGATAGAAAAAAAACTTCACGAAAAAGAAATTTTTCATATCGTTCGCTTTTTAGAAAAGCATCTTGAGTGCATTTTACTCAAGCAAAAAATCCTTCACCAAGAAAAAAATAATATCATTTTCGAACAAATCACTTCATCGTTAGAAAAGGAAGAGTTTTCATTAGATAAATTAGCTGATTTATTGGAAGTTTCTGGTATTCTTTTAAACACTTCTTTCAAGTCTTTCATTTGGGGAAATATTCCTTCAGAAGAGCAAATTTATGCCTTAAGAAATAAATTAGAAAATGAAGTTTTTTTGCATTCGAATTGTTGGTATTCACATGCTGTGGCAAAACATTTCCCTTTTTGGAGTCGATGTAAAAACATAGCAGCAGGCGTATTATGGTTTTTTTTAAAAGATGTAGAACTTATTTGCTTTCGCACTGAAAAAATACGCACTGTAAAAGAACTTATTTTTCATCCAAGCACTTCTTCTACTGCTATTTGGACAAAAACCGTCACTCAAGAAGCCGACAAATGGAAACCCTTTCAAATCGAAATAGCTCAAAAGTTTGTGCACAAAGCTGTAGAAATAATTCAAAAAAAGAACGATTATCAAAATCTTTTATGGAAAAACTACCGTAAATTAGTTAAAAAATCCAGAGACATTATTTTACTGATTTCTCAAGACTATAAAATTATTTTTGCATCTGAATCTTTCTTAAAAGTAATAGGAGTTCAAAATAGTGCTCAACTCTCTGAAAAATTGCTCGAATACCTCCATACCGATGATTGGACAACCCTTCTTGAATTGACAAGCTCTCAAAAACAACTCACTACTATCGAGTTAAGAGCCATCGACCTAAGTGGTAAAATTCACTTTTTAAGTGGTATCTTACAAAAAACAAATCTCTATGCAGCAGACTTTTGGTTATTAAACCTCATAGAAATTACACCTACTTTAAATATTGTTCAAAAACTTCAATACTTCAAAAAAGTAGTAGATGCCACTACTCATAACGTGGTAATTCTTAAAAAAAATCAAAAAGAATGGAAAATTGAATATGCAAACTTTGCGTATGCGAGATTAGTCGGCAAACAACCTAAAGAAATTTTTGGAAAACCCTTTGACTTTTTAGATGAACCAAACAGTTGGGAAGCCCAAAAGCTAAAAAGCAATCTTGAACAAGAACAAAATTACGCGAATTTTATTTCTTACATCGACAGCACGGGAAGAAAAATCTGGCTACAATGTCAGTTATACTTTTTAAAAACCAACACTGATGCTCCCACCTGCATTTTGCTTATGAACGATATCACTCAGTTTCGCCAAACAGAAGAAAAAATGCGAGAATACAGTGAAAAATTGCGAATCAGCAACGAAGAACTTCAAACTTTTGCCTATGTAGCATCTCACGACTTACAAGAACCCTTGCGAACCATTTCAGGATTTAGCGAACTTATTGCAGAGAATCTCAGCGGAAAAATAGACAACGAAACCCAAGAATACTTAAATTTTATTTTAGAAGCCACTACACGAATGAGAAATCTCATTCAAGATTTATTAAAATTTTCGCGTGTCAGTACCGAAAAGGAATATTTAGCTGAAGTAAACATGGCTATTCCATTAGAAAACGCTATTAAAAACTTACACAATACAATTGAATCTTCGCAAGCAATTATCACCTACGATAAAATGCCAACCTTATGGGTCAATGAAACGCTTATGCTCCAAGTTTTTCAAAATCTTCTTAGTAATGCGATTAAGTATCGCAAGTCTAACGAACTGCCGCGCATTCATGTAGGCGTCTACGAAGAAGAAAAAGAATGGGTCTTTTTTGTAAAAGACAACGGTATTGGAATAGAAGAAAAATTTTTTGAACGGATTTTTATAATCTTTCAGCGACTACACACCAAAGAAGAATACTCAGGTACGGGAATTGGCTTAGCAATTTGTCGTAAAATCGTAGAAAAATACGGCGGTCGAATATGGGTTACCTCAAAAGTGGGAGAAGGCTCTATTTTTTATTTTTCTTTGCCCAAATTTCAAGCTGTATAAACTTTTCTTTTTTGAGTTTGGTTAAAAACAAAGATTTTATTCTTTAACGCACCCTTATATGCGAAACTTAGCAAATCTTTGTTATCAACTCGATCAAACTAACAAAACCAACGAAAAAATTGCTTTAGCAAAAACTTTTTTTGAAACCGCTCCAGACGATGACAAGTGCTGGTTCTTGGCTTTAGTTTTTGACAAGCGCCCCAAACGTCCGTTTTCTATTTCATTTTTAAAAGAATGGGCAGCGGAATTTGCTCAAATAGAATCTTGGTTGTTTGAAGAATGTTATCACACTGTTGGCGATTTAGCAGAAACCATTGCTCTTCTTTTACCAGAACCTGACGAAGAAATAGAAAAAAGTGCCTCTGAATGGATAAAATTGATTATTTCCTTAGAAAAAATGTCGGAGTTAGAGCGAAAACAAGCTATTCAATATGCTTGGAGTAGCTTAAGCAAAACATCGAGGTTTCTTTTTAACAAACTCTTAACAGGAGGGCTCCGCATTGGAATTTCTCAACAACTTGCCGTAAGAGCATTAGCAGAAGCTACTCAAACAGATATTAATCAAATTGTGCATCAACTCACAGGAAATTGGTCACCATTTAACGTCTCTTTTCAAGAACTCATAAACACATCTTTAAAAGCTGATATCTCGAAACCTTATCCATTTTGCTTAGCTTATCCAGTAGAAAATCAAATAGAAAATTTAGGAGATGCCAAAAATTGGGCAATAGAATGGAAATGGGATGGAATAAGAGGACAAATCATTTTTCGAAACCGTCAACTTTTTATTTGGTCTCGCGGTGAAGAACTTATCACAGAAAAATTTCCAGAACTCCATTTGTTTACGCCTTGCCTTCCAGAAAATACAGTATTAGACGGCGAAATTCTCTGTTTTCGGAATGGAAAACCTCTTTCTTTTCAGTCTCTTCAAACTAGAATCACTCGAAAAAATCTTACCAAAAAAATGATTGCAGAGATGCCCGCTGTTTTTATGGCTTACGACGTTCTCGAATATAAAGGCGAAGACATCAGAAACATGCCATATTCCCAAAGAAGAAAAATATTAGAAAATATTGCACTTAGAATGCAATCTGTTCCTAGTTGGAAACTCTCCGAGAGTTATATATTTGAAAACTGGAATCAAGTATACGATTTGCGTTCTCAAACTAGGCAACAAGGCGCTGAAGGTTTTATGATAAAACTTTTAAATTCTCCTTATCATCAAGGCAGGAAAAAAGGAGGATGGTGGAAGTGGAAGTTAGAACCTTATTCTATTGATGCCATCTTGTTATATGCTCAAAAAGGTCATGGTAGGCGGGCAGGTTTATATACAGATTTTACATTTGGAGTTTGGAACGGTGACGAAATTGTAACATTTGCGAAAGCCTATTCTGGTTTAACTGACGAAGAGTTCGAAGAAGTCAATCGATTTATTCGACAAAATACCCTTGAACAATTCGGACCTGTCCGAACTGTGAAACCTGAGTTAGTCTTTGAAATTGGTTTTGAAGGAATTGCCCCTTCTACTCGTCATAAATCGGGAGTAGCAGTTCGCTTTCCTCGCATTTTAAGGTGGCGCAAAGACAAACTTCCTTCCCAAGCTGATACGTTAGAGACCTTAAAAAATCTTTTAAACATTTGATTGCTATTTGGCGACAAGTACTACAATGCTGCGAGGCTGAACGGTATATTTTCCATCAGTAACCAAGGGAGCCTCGTCAGTAGCTTTAAAATCATCAGGAGAATCTTGAAATGTATCAATCACTTTTCTCCACACTTTTTCTTCTGAAACAGGAAGTGCTGGAATCTCAAATGTCAAAGGATTCCACCAAGCATTTACCATGATATGCATATGTCCTTCACTATCAGGATGTTTTAATTCGTATGCAAGCGAATGAGAGTGTTCTCCCCAATCGGGCTGACCCAACTTGACACCGTGCCATACGACATGAGCATCCGTTTTAGAGCCATATTTTTTCCAAAACCTTTTTTCCTGAAAAACTTCGTGGCTATCAGCGAACTTGATAAGCTTTTTGACGAAATTGAGAAAGTCTCGATTCTTTTCTACATCATCCCAATTGAAATAGCTAATCTCGTTGTCTTGACAATAAGCATTGTTATTGCCGTATTGCGTCCTTCTCACTTCGTCGCCCATCAACATCATAGGAGTTCCTTGGGAAAGAAAGAGTAAACAGAAAAAGTTTTTCATCTGCCTAATTCTAAGCCTTTCAATTTCAGGGTCGTCAGTAGGTCCTTCTACTCCACAGTTCCAGCTATAGTTTTCATTACAACCATCTCGGTTCCCCTCTCCATTCGCTTCATTATGCTTATAATTATAAGAAACCAAATCGTTGAGAGTAAAGCCATCGTGGCACGTAACAAAATTAATACTCCGATTAGGGTCTCTTACTTTTGAAATAAAAACGTCAGCACTGCCACTGATGCGCTCGGCTAATGCCCAAGTAGTGTTTGTGTCGCCCCTTACAAAACGCCTTACGTCATCGCGAAATTTGCCATTCCACTCAGCCCATTTATCTCCTACAAATGAACCCACTTGATATAAACCTCCTGCATCCCACGCCTCTGCTATAATTTTGGTGCCTGCCAACACAGGGTCAGACTCAATTTCCCATAAAATTGGAGGGTTTTCTAAAGGAACACCCTTAGAATCTCTCGCCATTACAGAAGCTAAATCAAAACGGAAGCCATCTATATGGTATTCAATCACCCAACTGCGCAAACAATCCATAATCATACGTCTCACTACTGAGTGATTGGCATTGATAGTATTGCCACAACCACTGAAGTTTTTATAGTACATTTTATTGCTTTCTAACATATAATAGGCGCGGTTTTCAATTCCTTTAAAACAAAAAGTAGGTCCAGTATGGTCCCCTTCAGCAGTATGGTTAAATACTACATCAAGAATAATTTCAATGCCTGCTCTATGAAATGCCTTTACCATGTCTTTAAACTCTTTGACCACATCTAACGGATTTTTTTGAGAAGCATAGCCGTCATGAGGAGCAAAAAATCCTACAGGACTATAACCCCAAAAGTTTGTCTTTCCAACAGGTGCATCATAAGGATCAAATTGTTGGACAGGTAATAACTCAACTGCAGTAACGCCCAATTCTTTTAAGTAAGGAATTTTTTCTATTAAACCAGTATAAGTTCCGCGCATGTGAGGCGCTACACCTGAACTAGGGTGTTTTGTAAACGCTCCTACATGAAGTTCATAAATCACTGTATGGGAGTACTCGTGACGAAGCATCACATCTCCCTCCCAATTATACTCAAAAGGATCAACTACTACACTGCGCATCGAACTGGTTACATTATCGCCAGGCTGCTTACACGCTTCTCGATTGTAGAGATGTGTAGAAATGGCTCTTGAATAAGGATCAATAAGAACTTTACTACCATCAAAGCGGTGTCCCTCAGCAATCTCAGAAGGACCATACACGCGATAAGCGTATATTTGTCCACTTTTTAGACCTTTTACAAAGATATGCCAATAATAAAAAGTTTTATTTTTTTGAGGATCTAGTGTAATAATGGTAGAAGGATACAAAGAATCAGGAGTATCGAATAAAAGCAGTTCTACTGCCGTAGCATTTTTAGACCACAAACAAAAATTGACACCATCTGGGTACACAGTGGCTCCTATTGGAAAGCTAAGACCATTATAAAGCTGATACATAGTTAGTTGCAGTGAAATCTTGAAGCAAAGATAAAGAAAATGCTTCATCTTGAAAGTGGAAGCGCGACCTGCTTTTACGATTTTTTGAACAATAAAAAATACAATGAGTGGTTCAGCTTATGTATTGAAGAAACTCATTTTTATAAGATTCCTCTTGAAACTTTCCACTATAATAAGCTGTAACTGTAGAGCTGTTGATATCTTCTACCCCTCTCATTGAAACGCAAAGATGTTTGGCGTCAATCACTACTGCTACATCTTCTGTTTGAAGAGTTTTTTTAAGATCTTGTGCAATTTGAACTGTAAGTCGCTCTTGTACTTGTGGACGTTTTGCATAATACTGCACAATGCGATTGATTTTAGAAAGCCCTATCACTTTCCCATTTGAAATGTAAGCTACATGAGCTTTCCCAATAATAGGAACAAAATGATGCTCACAATTAGAGTAGAAAGTAATATCTTTCTCTACTAGCATCTGATTATATTTGTATTTGTTCTGAAACAGCTTGATGTCAGGTCTGTTTTTAGGGTTCAAGCCACTAAAAATTTCTTTGACATACATTTTTGCGACGCGGTAAGGAGTTCCGCGCAAACTATCATCTGTAAGGTCCAACCCTAAAATTTCCATTATGGCACGAAAATGTTCCGCTATTTTTTCAATTTTTGTTTCATCGCTCATCACAAAAGCATCAGGGAGCAATGGAGTTTCAGCAGATGTACTAATATGCTCGTCTCCTATTTCGTCATCTTGAAAAACTAAATAAGAAACGTCTTCTTTTTTGATACCGTTCTCTTTCTGCTTAGGCAGGGTATTCCACAAAATTTCGTTCGGTTTCATAAAGAATAATTTTTAATTCGTGTTCTGGTTTTAAATGCTTGCGGATTTTATTCCAAATTACTACTGCAATATTTTCAGCTGTAGGATTAAGATTTTTAAATTCTTCTGTATCTAAGTTTAAATTTTTATGATCAAACTTGTCTATCACCTCCTCTTTAATGATGTCACTTAACAATTTGAGATCTATTACGTACCCTGTCACAGGGTCTATTTCGCCAGTTACTTTTACTACTAACTCATAATTATGCCCATGATAATAAAAATTATTGCATTTCCCGAATATTTTTTGATTTTCTTCATCAGAAAGATGAGGGTTATGAAGTCGATGTGCAGCATTAAAATGTTCTTTTCGGCAAACTGTTAAGCGCATAAATCAGTCTGTTTGTACTCTTAACTTTGCGCTCAATCTTATTGTTTCGAATCTGACTTAAGAATGTATAAGAAATAGTGATACTATTTTAGTTTTAAATTCCTTATTTGACCTACTCCAGAGAGAGTAATTTCAATTTGTCGAAGTCTACCCAGTGGTTTTTTGTAAGAAGTTTGATATATCGGAACATTATCTTCCAAAACTGTAAACTGATTTTTCTGAGTAGAAATAGTCATCTTCTTCCAATCCTGAAAACTCTGCATGAAAACAGATTTTTCTGCCACATCGTTAGTAATATCCTTTTCAGAAACTCTGTTATAACCTCTGTTGTAATAACTTTTGAATTGTAAAAAAATAGACTCAACATCTCCTTGTAAACGAATTTGAAGAAAATATCTAGGAGTTTCTATTTTTTCTAAAATGAAAGACTTAAAATCTGCCTCGAACACCAAATTATCTAAATCGTACTCAGATAAACTCTCAATAGCTAATTTATAGTGCGTAATCAACTTCTCAGTTTCGTTCTTATATTTTTCTACAGAAAAACCAAGCAAAGTATCTTTTACAGGCTGCCTTTTAATTTCTACTGGATTTCCTCTATCGGTAACGAGTTGCAAATACCACTGTTTAGTAGAAATAGTTAAGGGAATAAAAGCTTTGATTTCTTCATTGATGTAAAGCCTTACGGGATAATATCCTTCTCGATAAAACTGATGAATCATTTCAGTATCATTAAGTTTTATAACGTAAGAAGAGCCATCTCCAAAAGCAATTACCTTTTTAGGAAGATTCATTAAATGTCGAATATCAAACTGAAATAAAATAGAAACAGGTAGTGAATCTGGTGAAGTTAGATATTTGTGCCTGAAAAAAACAGGTGCAGTCTCATAATCTCTTCTGAAAAATACAAAAACAATAGTTGCAATTCCTATGACACATAAAGCAATAAATCCATATAACCAAATTAGTCGCTTAGAACCAATAAAAGTTCCTTTTTTTTTAGATTTATTTTCTAGAATCTCATCTCTTTCTTTTTCAAGGGTAACATCGTTGTTACATTCAATAACTGGACTCGACGAGTGAGATGAATGATTCGAGACGCGAGTATCTACCGAAACCAAATGTTTTTTCTTTTCTTTGTAATCAGACCAATTAGTATATCCTAAGTACATAGCTAATGCATCGAGCGTAGTAGTATGATGAGGACGGTCTAAGGGTTTGATTTTTCCCCATATTCTTTTTAAAGTAGAAGTGCTTAATTGAATACCTGTTTTCTGGTATATTTTTTCAGAAAGATCTACAAAATTGCGATGAGTCCACGCCTCGCTACTTCCATAACCAAAAATTTCTTCTATTTCCTTCTTGCATAAAGCTAAATATGCATCTTGCAACATAAAAACATGACTCTGATTGCTTCAACGAAATTAAAAAAACAAAAGACGTTATGTAAATCTTTTCTAAATTATAAAACGCAAAACTAAATAAGAGCGCTATCCTTGCAAGAGATTTTTCTAAATGAATGAAAATAATGATACTTAGTTAGTTATTTATACTCTGTAATTTCGCGTATGCGAAGCCTACTAAAAATAATTATAGGGACCACGTATTAGGAATTGGATGTACAATTTACTCTTACAAGTGGGCAACTACTTTTAATAAGCATTTTTTAAGAATACAACAGATGAGTTAGTTTCTATAGAACCACCAACCGATGCAGTTCATAAAAAACAGTGGAGGTTTTTTAGTGAATGGTGCAAGAATCATAGGAAAGACTGTCAATTCGAATGTTGGACCGCCGAGCCAATCCTACCACTTACTTAGAGATATTAGCAACATCCATATTGAGAAAAATAGCGTATTTTCACAAGTAGAAGCTGATATGAGCGATGATCTATTTTTTTTAAAAAAAACAACAGCGGAAACTAAAATTTAAGAGTAAGAGAAGATGTAGGAGACACAATACAGTATTGAAATAATTAAAGTTCAAGGCGGCTCAAATTGGTTGTTATGTTAAAACCATATCAACTCGATACAAAATATGAAACTTGATGCAATTACTCATCGAACACCGTAAATAGCTTTCAAACCGTTACTGAGTCATTGCTATAGACACGCGAGAATTACCTTTCGGAATTGGTAGCAATCCGCAACGCTCTCATTTAAAAACTTATCAAGCATAGAAATAAATTGATGCCAGAGCAAGTTAATTTTTTACGCTTTGATTTATTTTCTCTAAATTTGCCGTAAACTTCCATGAAAGCAATGAATATTGTAGCGAACGCTTCTAACAAAAACTTACTTCAACGCGCTGAAAGCGCTGTGATAGAGGATGATATTATTTCTTCTATGCAAAATCTTGCTAATGAGTTCAAAGATAAAATTGTATTTTCTACAAGTTTGGGAGCAGAAGACCAAGTAATTACTCACATCATTCGGAGCTACCAAATTCCTATTAGAATTTTTACTTTGGACACTGGAAGATTATATGAAGAAACTTATAAAACTCTTCAGCGCACAAATGAGTACTACGGAATGAACATCGAAGTATTTTTCCCCGATACTCACAAAGTGCAAGAATTAGTAACTAAAAAGGGAGCGTTCAGTTTTTATGAATCGATAGAAAACCGAAAAGAATGCTGTTATATTCGCAAAGTAGAACCTCTCAAGCGAGCAATAGCAGAGATGGAATGCTGGATAACAGGCATTCGCGCAGAACAATCGGAGAATCGCCTAGAAATGACTACTTTAGAATGGGACGAAAGCAATCAAATTGTAAAATATCATCCTTTGCTTAAATGGACCGAAGCAGAGGTGTGGAACTTTATTCGAAAAAACCATATTCCTTATAATGTGTTGCATGACAAAGGATTCCCTAGTATCGGATGCGCGCCCTGTACAAGAGCTATAAAACCAGGAGAAGATTTTCGAGCAGGACGCTGGTGGTGGGAAGATAAATCCAAAAAAGAATGTGGCTTGCACGAAAGATAATTTTTTAAACTTTTGTCTTTCATAACATGTTTCAACATTAAATTTCGGTGTAGTTTCAGAAAAAAATGAAGTTTTCATCTCGTTTAATAGAAGAGGCAGTAGAAGAATTCGCAAAATTTCCAGGAATCGGTAGAAAGTCTGCCTTAAGGCATGTGTTATTTTTATTAAAACAGGAAATTCATGTAACTCATCGCTTTACACAAGCTCTCAATAATCTTCGAGAGCACATTCAATATTGTAAAAGATGTCATAACGTTTCTGACGAGCCTATTTGCGAAATTTGTAAAAATCCACTCCGCGACACTTCTACTATCTGTGTAGTAGAACAAATTACCGACTTGATAGCAATCGAAAACACACATCAATACAACGGATTATTTCATGTATTAGGAGGAGTTATTTCTCCTATAGACGGCATATCTCCTGAAAAACTGCACATCAATACCCTCATCGAACGCATCAAGACAGAACCCATTCGAGAAGTGATTTTGGCACTCAATTCTAAAATGGAATCTGAAACAACTGCTTTTTATATCACTAAGAAACTAAAAGATTTATCCATTCCAAATCTTAAAATCACAACTATTGCGCGAGGAGTTCCTATCGGGAGCGAGCTCGAATATACTGATGAGGTTACTTTAGGGAGAAGTATCCTTGCAAGAACAATTTATGAATAAAAATTTTTGTTTTTTTCCTTAACTTGATAATTTCGAAACAGCAATGTTATTCTTCGTCTGCTATGCGATTCTTTTTAATAATTTCAAGCTTCTTTATTTGGAACTGCGCTTATAGTCAAAAAAATATCGAAATTATCGACCCAGAAACAGCAAAAGTAGACGGCAAAATTGTAAAAATTGAGTCGCTAGATAAAATCATGAAAGAAGCGGTCATCTTTAAAAAAATTCAAGTTTCAGAAGAATGGTACAACAAAGGCGTAGAACTTGCAGATAAAAAACAATATCAGGAAGCTTTGGAAGCTTTTGGACAAGCAGTGCGATTTAATCCAGAATTTGCCAAAGCATATTCCAACAGAGGAGCAGTGTATCTAGAAATAGAAAAATACGAGGAAGCCATTAAAGATTTTGATTTAGCCATTTCGACAGATAACAACCTTTCCACCGCTTATTACGGAAAAGGTAGAGCTCTGTTTTTACAAGAACGCTACAATATGGCAATTGAAGCTTTTGATGAAGCTATCAAACGCAATCTTCAAACTCCCCAAGTCTATTACTTTCGAGGAGTTGCTAAGTTTATGATTGAAAAATATCAAGACGCAATAGCGGATTTTAACAAAACTATTCAGTTAGATAATAAGTTTGCATATGCCTATAACGACAGAGCTAGTGCCAAACGCATGATAGAAGATTATAAAGGAGCAGAAGAAGACTATACAAAAGCAATCGGACTAGATGCCACTCTTTCAATTGCTTATGCTAATCGTGCATCTGTTCGCCTAAAACTTAAAAAACTTAACGACGCTATCGCCGATTATACCAAAGCGATTCAAATTGACAATCGCAACTATATTGCTTATAACAATCGAGGGCTCGCCAAGCTCGAAAACAAAGATTACTTAGGGGCCATTGCAGATTTTACTGAGTGCCTAAAGATACAGCCTAACTACTTTTATGCCTTCAACAATCGAGCAGTTGCCTATTATAAGCTTCAAAAATACAAAGAATCTGTTTTGGATTGTGACGATGCTATTAAACTTAATCCGAATTATGCGGATGCCTATTTAAATCGAGGAATTGCTAAAGAAATGATTCGAGATAATGAAGGAGCCTGCTCCGACTGGAAAAAAGCCGGAAATCTCGGAATTAAAGCAGGTGATGTATATTATAGTGAAAACTGCTATTAGTCTACAGTTTCTTGGTGCTATCCAAATAAGTTTGGCTATAAAAAGATTCGCTACTATATTTGTTGGCCAACAATATATAGCATGAATACAGAACTCATTATCAACAACATCCTACAGCCTCCTATTTTGTTTTTTTTTCTCGGCCTTTTAGCAGTATACTTCAAATCTACTTTTGAAATGCCTCCTCCTCTCCCTCGCTTTTTTTCTTACTATCTTCTTTTCTCAATAGGATTTAAAGGAGGCGAAGAATTACGACACAGCGGATTCAACTTAGAGGTAATGTATGCTCTTTTGGCTGCCATTTTTATTGCTACTCTTATTCCATTTTACACTTTTTTCATTCTCAAAAAAAAAGTAGGATTGTACAATGCAGGAGCTATCGCTGCTACTTATGGCTCAGTAAGTGCTGTCACTTTCATTACTACTGCGTCTTTTTTGAGCTCTATTAAACTACATTTTGGCGGACACATGGTGGCTGCAATGGCGATGATGGAGTCGCCTGCTATTATTATTGGTGTGTATCTTACGCGAAAGTATCTACAAAAAGAAGGAGGACATGCAGGACAAATTGTTCCTAAATTTTCGCGTTGGCAAACGACCAAAGAAGCGCTTCTTGATGGCTCAGTATTCCTTCTATTAGGAAGCCTACTAATTGGAATGATTTCATCTGAAAAACAAGCACATACGATCACACCTTTCACAGAAAGCATTTTTAAAGGTATGTTGTGCTTTTTTTTACTTGAGATGGGCTTACAAGCCGGAAAAAGAATGAAAGAAATCTTTCAATCAGGTTTTTTATTGGTAGGATTTGCGATTATTGCTCCGGTAATCAATGCATTTATAGGGATATCTTTTGCTTACCTTATCGGATTAAGCGTAGGAAATGCTTTAATTTTATCAGTTTTGGCAGCAAGTGCCTCTTACATTGCGGTACCTGCTGCGATGCGCATCGCTATTCCAGAAGCAAGTCCTGGAATCTATATCCCAATGGCGTTGGCAATCACTTTCCCTTTTAACATCGTAGTAGGAATTCCGTTATACTATCAAATTATCGTGAAAGTATGGGAAATGTAATCCATAAGAAAAACTTTTGATGAGCTCACTTTAAATTTATTAACTTTGAAGTTGTTTTAATCGCTATGACGTCAGTTCCAGAGAAAAATTTTGCAATAGGAGGCATTATTCTTACCACAATAGAAGACCTATTCAATTGGGCACGATTGTCTTCGTTGTGGCCTATGGGATTTGGACTGGCATGTTGTGCTATCGAAATGATGTCAACTTACGCTTCTAACTACGATTTAGACCGCTTTGGCATCATTCCACGTGCCTCTCCGCGGCAATCCGATGTGATGATTGTAGCAGGAACGGTCACCTTTAAAATGGCTGACCGCGTTAGACGTTTGTATGAACAAATGCCAGAACCGCGATATGTAATTTCTATGGGTAGTTGCTCTAACTGCGGCGGACCCTATTGGGAGCACGGTTATCACGTCGTAAAAGGAGTAGATAGAATTATTCCTGTTGATGTATATGTGCCAGGATGCCCTCCGCGCCCCGAAGCTCTTATAGACGGATTTTTAAAACTTCAACAAAAAATTAGAAGAGAATCTTTAAAAGCTCCTTCTTTAGTAACGAAGTTGCTCAATTCAGGAAACAATTCATAAAGAATTGTTCAAAAAAACAGATGTTTTTTTTATAATTTATGTTGATATATCTCTATCGTATGTTTAACATGTGCTTTAGCATCAAACATGCTCTCGTAAACTCCCACAATCTTATGATCTTTATCCAATACATAACTGATTCTTTTGACAATTCCTAAAATAGGAAATAAAAAAGCGTCGTATTGTTTTATAACATTTCCTTTAAGATCTGATAGCAAATCGAAAGGCAACTGGTATGCTTTCTTAAATTTTTCGTGAGTTTCAATGCTATCTCGACTAATTCCTAAAACAGGTATTTCGATACCTTGTAAAGCCAACAAACTATCGCGAAAAGAACAGGCTTCTGCCGTACAACCACGAGTAAAGTCTTTAGGGTAAAAATACAAAATAACAGATTTGTTCGCAAAATCTTTGCTCAGTGTAATAATCTTGTTACCAGTTGCAGGTAAGCTAAAATCGGGCGCTTTCTGATATAAAGATAAAGCCATAATGTGTTAAAAAAGTTTCTTAAAAAACATGGCGTTTATTAAAATGTTTCCAAACTATTGCAAGATTCAAAAAAGCATAAGCGAAAATTATAGAAAGTATATTTTTTGTAATCATGTCAATTCTCTGAGTATTTTTAGAGAATAGATTTCTCCCAAACTCTCCATATGCAAACGATAATATATAAGAATAGCATCGAGTAATTTTCTCCGAAAAAGAGGCTCCAAAATTACTAAATCGGCATAATCGCAAGATAATAACACATCCAAGACCTTCATTTCTTGCTCATTAAAAGGGATAAATTGACGAAGTTGGCTTTCTATTTCTTCTGCAGAATCCATTCCAAATCCTAAAAAATAGCTATATCGAATTAAAAAAATGAGATGAAAATTTTCAAAATGCTCTTTTTGCTGGTCTAAAAACAACAAACTTTTTGCTATAAAATGAAAAAGTTCGACATGAGGAGACTCTTCTTTCAAGGTTTTATGAATTATTTCTGTTAAAAACAGAACTTGCGTTTGTTTGACAATAGAAAAAGGAATTGTTCGGTAGGGTTGCCAAAGATGGAGTTCGGCAATTCGCTGAACATTTGCCGTATCTCTTTGATAAACCACCATTTCTAACAAAGTAAGTGGCTGAAAATATGCAGATAAGAATTTCTTACTTTTAGAGCTCCTTACCTGATTCACAATATAAGTTTTTATGCCTAGCAACTCTGCAAAAACGCGAACAATTATAGAAGATTCTCGAAACTTGATAGTATGAAGAACAATTGCTTTTGTTTTAAGAAGCATATTGCGAGGATTGATTTTTAAATCGCTCATAAACGGCTTGCGCCTCAGCACATGCCTTATCTAAGTTGTCGTTAAGAATTACGACATCGAATTTTTCTCCAAAAGTAATTTCTGAGATAGCTTTTTCCATGCGTTTGCGAATACTCTCCTCAGAATCTGTATTGCGAGTTCGCAAACGTTGTTCTAAAATTTGAATGTTAGGAGGTTGTACAAATACACTAAGAGCTCGCTCTTTGTATTGTTTTTTGATATTAAGCCCTCCTTTAACATCAGCATCAATAATAACGTGCTTGTTTTGAGCCCAAATTCTCTCGATTTCAGATTTTAAGGTTCCATAATAAGTACCTGCATATACTTCTTCATATTCAACAAAGTCGTGGTTGGCGATGTGCTTTTCAAATTCTTCCTTTGAAATAAAATAATAATCTTTTCCGTGTACTTCTCCTGGGCGACAAGCGCGAGTAGTAGCCGATACCGAGAAAGCTAAGTCAGAATTATGGGCTAACAGATATTTGACAAGTGTGGTTTTGCCTGCTCCTGACGGCGCTGAAAAGATGATAATTTTGCCTTCGAACATGTAAATCAAAAAAATATAGGCATCAAAATTAAAAAACTTTGTGTTTTAAAGAAAAGATTGGAAAAAATCAAGTAGTTGAAGGACGAATGCGAAATCCGATCACGAGCATATCGTCGACTTGCTTGTATCCGTTCATCCAGTTGCGCATAGTGCTTTCTAAAATTTGCTCTTGCTCTTCTACGGGAAGTTGATGAATGCTTACTAAAAGCTCTTTAAAGCGCTTGGACATAAACTTTTCTTTTTTTTCACCTCCCACTTGGTCTTGAAAACCGTCAGAAAACATGTAAAACATGGTTGTCTGATTGATAATAAGCTCATGCTTATGAAAAATGCGTTCATCTTCTTTTTGAATTCCTCCAATTGGTAATTTATCCCCTTTGATCTCTACCAAATTTCCATTTTGAACGTAGCATAACGGATTTTTAGCTCCAGCATATTCTACTATAATGCCTTTATGATTTCGATAAATGTTGCAGAGCGCCAAATCCATTCCATCTCGGTTTTCTGTTTCATCTTGTTTAAGAGAGGTTCTCACACCTAAATGAAGATTGTTAAGAATTTTATCGGCTTCCAAAATTCCAAGTTGGTGAACAATTTCATGAAGAATACCGCTTCCAATCATAGACATGAAGGCTCCTGGAACACCGTGTCCCGTACAATCGACCGCTGCAATAATGGTGTGTCCATTTTTCTGAGCGAGCCAATAAAAGTCTCCACTTACTACATCGCGCGGCTTAAACCAGACAAAAGACTCTGGGAGTGCTTCATGAATTTCTTTGATATTAGGAAGCATAGCAGTTTGAATGCGCTTAGCGTAATTAATACTTTTTTCGATATCTTCACTTTTTTTGCGCAACTGAAGAGCTTGCATTTCAATTTCTTCTTTTTGCCTGACAACCTCAGCTGTGCGTTGTGCTACTAATGTAGTAAGAATTCTATTTTTGCGTTCGTGGCGCAATCCATTTAGACGAACGATTCCCCAAATAAAAAGAAAGGCACCTAACACGTACCCTAAGTAAGCTATGGGTGTCCTATACCAAGGAGGAAGAATTTTAAATTGAAAAGAAGTTGGTGCGCTTTCTACACCGTAGATATTGCGCGCTTTTACTTTAAAAGTATAGGTCCCTTCGTAAAGGTTAGTATATTCTTTTTTGATGTCGTGCGTCCATGCAGACCAACTGCCTGCTTCCTGATTGCTTTCTATGAGATAGCTGTATAGAGTACCTGTTTCTCCTTCAAAATAAGGAGCAGTATAATAAAAAGTAATGTTGTTATCATCATAACTAAGTTGTGGAATCATTTCAGGTGTTTGAACAAGGCTAATGGAACGATTCACTACTCCATTTTCTTTAGTTTCTTTATAGAAATTCCCGTAAAAAATTACAGAATCGTTATTAAGCACTACTTGACGTATAAGTACATTAAAAGATGCATCGTAGTCCTTTCTCAGATTGCCGTTATAGCGAAAAATACCTTCCGACCCTCCAAACCACGTCATTCCGTTAGGCTCGTTATAGATATACTCAATTTCCATAGAAGGCAACCGATAAAAAGGAGTAGGATAAAAATAGTAGCCTCGAGGAGTTTCTGTAAGAATTCCTGTTGTTCCGCTCATGCTATTAAATCCAGAAATCCAAATATTTCCGTTGATATCATACGAGATTCGAAAAATATCATGTTTACCATCGGAAAAGATTTTGCCGAAGGTAGTATCTGGAAAAAATCTTTGTTGGCTTTCATCAAATTTAAAAATTCCTTTTTTGGTAGCAAAAATAGGCTTTCCTTTATGCAAATAGATTTGCATGCGATTGGGCGTAGGAAGCCCCGCCGCCGTATCGTAAAACTGTTTTTCGTAAATTGTTTTTTTGCCATCGAGCTTTCTAGTAAGCCTTGCAACACCTTCATACCAATTTCCGAGCCACATGGTGCCATCGTCTTCTGAAACAATGGTATGAACTGTAGAGAGCACGTTTTTGATCACTCCTTCATCTTCCCAACGAGACTGATGTCGCCTAATTTTGGCAAGTCCATCGCGTGTTCCTAGGTAGACAACATCTGGCTCAAAAAAATCATGATACAACTTAAAAACAGCTCTACTACTTCGCACAAGGCTCGCTTTTCCATCCTTTACCTCGTAGAGTCCGTACTGATTTGCTACTAAGAGTACAGAAGACTTGTTGTTGTCTTTAAAAGAAAGCAAATCCCACGTTTGACCTTGGATATCAGCAATAGGGAAAAACTTGTTATAACTTAAATAAAAAAGTCCTTGGCTTGTAGTTGCATAGAGTACATCTTGGTGGCGCAAGATGGAGTAAACTGTTCCAATAAGTCCGCTTGCTCTATCCCATTGTTGCCAAGGAGAATTAATTTCAGCGCGCGAAATACCTTGCCCGAGAGCTAACCAAATATCGTATTGAGCATCTTCAAACAAATAAGTGACATTTTGGTCTTGTAAAAAATCTTCTGATGTGATAGTTTTCACTAGTTTCCCTCTCGGGTCGATAATAATAGCCCCACCACGAGTTGTGCCAAAAGCAAAATTACCGTTATGTAAGCGAATTCCACAATAAATGCTATGTTCGATTAAGAACTCGTTTGCATCATTTTCGAAAGGTTCTAACTTAGCATTGAATACATTATAGATGTATAAAGGTTTTCCGGCTAATCCAACTAGCAAGTTATGGTCGTCGTAAGGCAAAAGAACGTAAAGACGTTCATTCTTTAAACTTTCGCAACCAGGCAAAGGCTCAAATACATCGTGATTCAGTTGCATAAGCCCTTGCCCTCTTTCGTGTACATACAATCGATTGTTTATCCAGAAAGAAAGAAAAAAATAATTATTAGTAGCATGAGGCTTAAAAATCTGTATTTTCCCCTCGTGCAACTTAAACAAAGAGTTATCTGTAAGAAAAAATACACCTTGAGGCGTAGCATGGGTAGTCCACACATCTTCGAATTTTTGTTCTTCAGGTGGCAACTTATCGAGCAATGAAACATATTTCATTTTGCCGTTGGCTGTAGGTGATAAATACCCTATTTCGCCTTTAGCACCCACGAAAATGTTATCATTCTCATCGATTGCAAGAGAACGAACAGTTACTTCGTTATTATTTACTGGAATCATGTTCCAGGTGGTGCCATCAAACTCCAAAATACCGTTGGTGTTTCCGATGTATAAAACTCCCCTTCTGTCTTGTACAATAGCGTAGTTTTTAGAGTGCGCCAAATATTCTCTCGGGTGATAGTTATCCAAAAAAGGACGTCCAAGTTCTTGTGTAAATCCTTTTTTAAAAATAATGAATGCGCATAATACCCATAATTGCGCTTTTTTCATAACCAAATGTGGCTTGATGATTTTTTTCCAAAAATATCACATTTTTATTACGAAAGTTATATAACAAAAGTTATTTTTTTAGAATAAGAAAATCATAATTTCGTTTGGAGCATCGTCTTGAAAAATAGGAAAAGCATAACATTTTAATTCCAAGACTTCACCTTTCCCCGTATAAAAAGACAAAACAGTTTGCAATACATCTCCTTTGAGCATCTTAGCAATAGTAATAAGAAGTGTTTTGTCCTGCGCTTGAATCAGGTCCTTAAACGACTTATTGAGAATTTGCTCTTTTTGATTTTCATATTGTAATACTTGTAGTGCTTTTTCACTAGCTTGCAGAACAGTTCCATCTTTAGATAACACTAAAACAGATAAGAAACTACTTTCTAAAATTCGCTGCACCTTATCATGGTCAGGTGGTATATCAGAAGAAAAGAGCCTATCGAGCATGCTTTCAACCGCTAGCCAAGGCTGCTCTTCATACTGAAGGATAGAATTTTTAACGCGCTCTTCTGCTAAGCTCGTGATAAGTTGTTGTTCTTGTAATACTTGATAAGTAACATCGAAGATCACCCCAATGTATTTTACAAAATTATCAGACTCATCGTAAAGAGGTGCGATAGTAGTATCTCCCCAGAAAGGCAAGGAAGGATTTCCGCTTATATATCGAATTATTTGCCTATGAATTTCAGAGACTTTAGTATCAATGAGCTTCTGAAAAATAGAAATATCCTGCTCCGGGTGAAATAAATCTGAAAATGGCAAATGAAGAATCTGATTCTCTAGTTTTCCTACTCTTTTACAAAGATTTTCATTTATCAAGATAATTTTACCATTTGTGTCTAATTCGAAAATATCTGCTGCTTTACTCACCATATTGATGCGGCTCTCAAGCTCTCTTTTTTGAAACTTGATATGTTTATATAAAAATTCTAACTCGTTAATAAACTGAGAAAGCTCATTTTGTTTCTGTAATAAGCTGATTTCGAGATTTTTTTGAATTGTGACATCTACCATGAACACCATTACCTTGTAAATCTTGCCCGCTAAATTGCGAATAGGGTTGAAGTTGGTATAAAAGTACTTTATATTACCATCACTGGTATAAAAAGGCAATACAATCGATTTAGAAATTCCTTGCTCTACGATTTGCGTCCAAATATCTTTCACGCTTTCAGAGAGTTCATCAATTTTGACATATGAAAAGAAATTTTTATTTTTAAATTCAAACTTGTCGTAATGAAGTACTTTGCCAAATAGGGGATTAACACGCTTAATTTTTCTCTCCAAGTCTAAATCTAACAATGGAAAGACTTCGCTCAGCGCATTAATTTTACTAGTTTGGTCGAGGTCTTTTTCTTTTTCTTCTGTAGTAAACTGAGCAAACTGCAATACTTTGTAAGGTCGTCCGTCGATATCAAAAATAGGATTATAAGTTCCATTGAGCCATACTTCTTTTCCAAAACGAGTTATTCTTTGATATTCTCCTGACATATAAGCACCATTGCGAAGGCTCTCCCACATCATTTTGTGGCGTTCTAGTTGCTTAGGATCATTTGGAAGCAGAATTCTTTCATTTTTTCCAATCAATTCTTCTCGTTGGTAGCCCATTACTGCTAGAAACATTTCATTTACATCTAAAATGTTGCCATCTAAGTCAAACTCAATGGAAGCATTTGTTTTGTTGATAGCTGCTATTACATTCCGTGTAAGATTGGTTTCAATTTGAAGTTCTTGTATTTTTCTGTTAAGTTCCTCCTGATACAAGCGCAGTTCGTCAGTTTGTTGTTTTAAAAGCGTTTCGCGTTGTTGAAGCTCTTGATTGAGTTTGATAGAATTTTCTAAGAGTTTTTGCGTTTTAAGATTATTTCGATACATCAACAAAGCGCTAGCGAATCGCTCCGTAACAGTTTTCACAAATTCAATTTCATGTTCTTTGAAATGGTGAAAAGAAGCTAATTCAATTGCTCCTAAAATTTCTTGATGGGTTTGAATAGGAGCAAGCAAAATAAAACGAGGATTAGCTTCTCCAAGACCCGACGTAATGTAAAGATATCCGTTAGGCACTTCATCTGTATAAATAATATCCCTTTCAAAAATACATTGCCCAAGAAGTCCTTCCCGCAGATTCAGACGCTGAGTCAAATATTTTTTTTTGTTATAAGCATAACATGCTTTTAGTTCGATAAAAACATCTTTAGGATCGTCGTCGTTAATTAAATAGGCTCCCCCTTGATTGCACCCCAAGTATTTGATAAGTGCACGAATAAATTCAAAACACTGTACTTCAAAAGATTGATCTTGATTGTTTCGCAACACATCTGAAATCTGAGCAATTCCGGTGATACTCCATTGCCTTCTTTCTTCTTCTTGTGCTAGTTTGGCAAGCCGTTGCTCCATTTCTACCAACGAGCGAACAATTGGATTTTGTATTATTTTGTGTGCGTCATATTCGGCTTTTTTAGTTTGTCCTATAGATTGGGCAAAGGCAATAGCTTCAGAAATATTTTCTTGAATCTTTTTCAAAAGAGTGGCTAATTTATGAAAATCTCTAAAATTATGATTTTTAGGAGAGTGTTGGCTTCCTTGTAGAATCGCCTGCGCATAAACCTCCAATCTTCTTAAAGGCACTGTGAATTGATAGTGAAAGAAAAAAACAGACAAAAAACCTATTAGAATAATTCCTATTATAAAAATACCTGCAAGTGTTTGTTGAAAACGAATCTTTTTATCGATTTGCTGAGTGATAGAATCTTTTAAAATAGAACTTGCCATCATCAAATCTTGATTGTGATGCATTAAAAAGTCAGCAGAAGCAAGAACATTTTCTTTTACTTTTTTATGATAATCAGGTTCTGTGTTATTAAATTCATCAAAAACCATTTCTATGTTTTCTTCAGCAACCTTAGAAGATAATTTTTCAGGTTTTACACCTGTTTCGTATAAAGTTTCCTTGATTAGCACATCAATTTTATCGCGATGTACATCAAAAGTGCTTAAAAAATTTTCAATAGCATCTTCTATTTGTAGATTATAGACATGTATATGATATATCTTATTGTCCGTTTCGTATTCTCCGCCCTGCTTAAGCATCAAAATAGCTTCTTCGATAGCTTCCGATACAATCTTCGTTTGATTAAGAAATTCTCTATCTCCCTGAGTTACATACAAATTAGCATACAAGGGAAGTAGCCTGATGTTAGCATTAATTTTTTCGGTAAGACGCAATAAATTTACTTTTTGCTCTTGTAAACGAGAGATATAAAACCAATAATTTAACAGCGCTAAAATCCCCATCACAAAAACGATAACAATAAACTTTAGTTCTGCGTCAAACCGTTTCATGTTTTGCAAAATTTGGCTCAATATAACAAATATCTCGGATTCCGAAGAATGAGAATAAAATTACCAACCGTGATTGAGAATTTGAGCAATATGCAACACTTTCAAAGGCAGGTTCTGACGCTTTATAATACCTTCTAGGTGCATTAAACAAGACATATCTCCGCCTGTAATCACCTGAGCCTGGTGAGCAAGATGATCTTGAATGCGGTCTTTTCCCATTTTCACTGAAACAGCTTCTTCTGAAACAGCAAAAGTTCCTCCAAATCCGCAACATTCATCTGGTCGAGAAAGTGGAACAAGCTCTAAGCCTTCTACCATGCTGAGCAAAGGTTTAATTTTAGAATATTCGGGCGCATTCAATTCAGAACACTGAGCAAGGCGCATTCCTCTAAGTCCATGGCAACTCTGATGAAGCCCTACTCTATATGGAAACTTTGCATCCAATGCTTTTACTTGCAAAACATCGTGCAAAAACTCACAAAGTTCAAAAGTGCGCTCCTGAACCTGTTTGACGAGAGAAGTTTGAGACGCTATTTTAAAGTGCTCGCGAACATGAAGCACACAGCTTCCCGAAGGAGCTACAATATATTCATATCCACTAAAACTTTCGATAAAATTCTGAATTGTTCTTATTGAAAGATGCTCAAAACCTGAGTTTGCCATTGGTTGCCCACAACAGGTCTGATTAAAAGGAAATTCCACTGTACAACCCAGTTTTTCGAGCAACTCGAGTGTAGAAATAGCCACTTGTGGGTAAAATTGATCGATATAACATGGTACAAATAGAGCAACTCTCATAAATTTTGTCGATTTCTTGCAAAATATAACAAAGCCAAACGGTAACTTTCTATGCCTAATCCTAAAATCACACCTTTACAAACTCGGCTGATAGCGCTATGATGCCTGAACGATTCGCGAGCATGTACATTCGAAATGTGTACTTCAATTACGGGAGTTTGAATCGCTGCAATTGCGTCTGCTATCGCAATAGAAGTATGAGTGTACGCTCCAGCATTCAATACAATTCCGTCGTATGAAAAACCTACACTATGCAATTTATCAATTAAATATCCCTCCACATTCGATTGATAATATTCGATTTGCAAAATGTTTTCAAATTCTTGGCGAAAACTTTGAAGATGATTCTCAAAAGTATCATATCCATATATTTCGGGTTCGCGCTTGCCGAGCAAGTTCAGATTAGGACCATTTAAGATAAGAATCTTTTTCATTTCTTATGTTTAGTTTCCTGTTTTGAGCTAAAAAAGAAAAACAAGTTTCAAAATAGAAGAGGATATCATTAAAATTGCATTAAAAAAACGAGCAAATAAAAAATTTTTATTATGAAAAGAGTTTTTGATGGTGGATTGTACTTTGTTTAGTTTATCACAGGAGAAACTTTTGCTTTGCTCTTCACAAGAAGGATTAATTTTAGTATCTCCACAGCGTAGATTTTATTGCGCTTTTTGGAGTCTGTATTCAAAATGGCGTAATTCTTAATTTCTGTCTAAAATATAACAGCCTACACGACGCCATTCACCACAGCATCGATGCATGCGTGTTCCCCGTGATAATGACTGCATAGCATCTATGGCTTAACACCCGCTGCAATCTTCACTGGAATAGGCTCAGAAACTCAAAAACCTTTAGCGATTGTAATTATTAGAAGACTCATCAGCGCAACTATTCCTACACTGCTCATTTTTCCCCTTATCTACAAAAAAGTGCATGAATATATTAAACCACAAGTATAGTAGAACAATTACTGCGATGAAGCCTTGTTTACAATAATCGGATTCGACAAACATTCAGCATCTTGGCGCAACAACTCCAAAAACTTAGACTTATTTGCAAAATCAGGATTCGATTTTTCCCAGCCTGCATAAAAATAAAATGTAATAGGCGTGTTAGGCGCTGCTTGCATACGAGCGTAATACGTATTTACTATTTCATCTCCTTCCCATTTGTCTTTTACGGGAGCATTTCCTTGTCCTATAAAAATCTGTTTAGGAACTAACAAACCCATTCCCAAATAATCGGGTTCCGGAGTAAGCTCGCTTTGTTTGTCGTGAGTGGCTAAAATAACAAACGATTTTGTCTCCTCTAATACAGGAGTATCTTTAAGTTTCATTGTAACAATTCCTGAAACTAATTCTTTGCTTTCAGTATAGCCGCTCATCGTAACATCGCTTCTATAAGCGTATTTGCCAGCATAAATGCTAATCTGATGAACTACATTCAGATTGTTGTTATTAAACTTCCAGCCCTTATAGTGTAAGCGGATCATAGAGCGAATCGGGCCTGAAGTCACGAATTCATAGCGAATTTCGTCTGCTTTTCCTAATCGGAATAGTTGATTATTTTCTAACACTGCTAATGCGCCGGCTCCTAAAGAATTGCCTACTTTCAAAATATCCATTCCCCAGTACTGCATTTGGTGATAATCGCCTGAGCGTCCGATAGTATCTAAGCAAAGGTCGGCAATTACTTTTCCGAAAATGTCTTTCCCATTTCGGTAATCAAAATAGCTTCGAAAAGCAACTTTATCGTTTTCCCAAGCAGGTCCTTCCATTTGATAAGAGAGAACTGTTTTTTGAAAGTCACTTGAGGTTTCAGCAGGCATCACTTCGGTTTTGACGCGCTGATAGCCCGTCTTATCGCGATTAGGACTCAAAAATAAAGCTGCATCTGTTCTATTAGAAAAAGGAGAAAAATTTTCTTTAGAAATAAAAATGACTTGACAATTCACAGTTTCGTTAGGTTGAAAAGAATACAAGAGCAGAGCCTCGTCCCATTCTCCATCATCGTTCAAATCATCAATTTGCGAGGTAATCGGATTTCCGTTTACTTGAAATACAGGAATTTTATCAGCAGGAATTTCACCGACAAGCGACTGCAACTTATCGTACGAAAAGACCACTGCCTCATCATTTCGCTGAATGTTCAAAGGATTCTGCAAAACAATATCATAAGAAATTACCTCTTCTTTGCGACTTTGACATCCTTGCCACAAAAAAGAAACAACTATTAATAGGCAACAAGCTTTTTTCATAATTCTTTCCAGTTTAATACTTACAAATATGCAACTTTTTTGAGAAACAAAAGGGCGTTTCTAAAATTTTGAACCATTTTTGTAGATTTGAAAAAAACAAATAAATGAAAACCATTTTCAATATTGGATGGAGCTTTATTTTTATAAATATAACAGTAGCACAAGATGCGCTTTTTACCCAATTTTATGCTATTCCTCAGCAAACCAATGCTGCATTAGTAGGAACTACCCCTCATTATCGCGCCAGTTTGCTGTATCGCAATCAATGGAGCGCTATTCCTCAGAATTACGAAACAAGTGTTTTTTCGTACGATTATAACTTGCGCAATAAAGGCGGGTGGGGAGTGCAACTTCTCAATGAAAGAATTCATACCTTAGGATTGCACCATAATTATTTATCTGCTGCATATACTTATAACGCATATCTAAATCGCAAGTGGATTTTCAAACCTGCTCTGCAAGTAGGAGCAAACTATCGAAATTTCTCTTTTTCTAAGCTTACCTTTGCCGATCAAATAGAACATGGCGGAGCAACAGCTGAACGCCCTCAAATGGCTCATCAATTCTATTTGACGATAGGAGCAGGATTTTTACTTTACAACAAAAAATGGATTTTAGGCTTAGGTACTTATCATTTGAACCGTCCAAAAGAAGGGGAGCCTACTTATTACCAGTCTTCTCAATTAGCCCCTCGGTTTACTTTGCAAGGCGCTCATAAAATGGTACTTAGCAAAACCAAAAAAGAAACCAAAAGTATTACTCCTGCTCTTTTATATCAATACCAAGCGGGTTTCCAACAAGCTGATATGGGTGCGAACTTATTTCTATCTCCTTTGATGATAGGTTTATGGTATAGAGGGTTGCCCTTGTTGGGAAGCCCTATTCGAAATGTCCTTAATCAAGATGCTATAGCAGTGCTTGTCGGCTTACGATATGATTATTTTCGAATTACGTACAGTTACGACAAAACAATTTCTCGTTTGATAGGAAGCGGAGGTTCTCATGAAATTTCAATCAGTATAGAACCGTTTGCGGATTTTCGTCCGCGCCGAAAGCGAGATTTGCATTATATTGAGTGTCCATTATTCATGAATTTTTAGAAAATATGAAGCTCTCTCTTTCACATCTTTGGGTTTTATTGATAAGTACAACAATACACTTACAAGCACAACAAAACCCCACCAATAACGGAGAAAAGTATTGGCAGCAAGCCATGCATTATCAAAACCTTCTAAAATTCGATTCAATGATGCATTATTTGCATCGCGCCGAAAAATTTTTTTTAAACGCTCAAAAATGGGATGCTTATGTAAAGGTGCAAAACGAAATTTCTAAATGGTGGATTATTCGAGAAGAACCTGATTCTTTAATGCTTTCATCAAAAGCAGCCTTGCAAGAATCGCAAAACCTGCCAGAAAATCATTATCAACGCATCAAAGCTTTTTTTTATGCAGGAGTTCAAAAACGCCTAGCAGGACATACAGCCGAAGCTACTCGATTTTTTCAACAATGTCTTTCTTTTTTTGAATTCTACTATCCTACGCGTAAAAATGACATTGCCAACACTTACAGGCAACTCGGAGAGGTGAAATATATGCTTTTACAATACGACTCTGCTTTGCAATACGCAGAAAAGGCACTTCAAATTTTTGACACAACAGATTTTCAACTATCAAAAATCCTTGAAACAAACAATGACATCGCTGAAACCGCTCTCTTAGCGGGAAATATTTACTCACAAATCGGACAACCAGAAAAAGCGCTCTCTTATTATCAACAAGCCGTAAATGTTCAACAAAACTTAAAAGAAAAATCTTATGAGCAGCTATGCTTCCCTTATCTGCTCATTTCTCAAGCACTTATTTCGCTTAACAACCTAGAATTAGCTTATGAATACTACCAACAAAGCCAACTTTTAGCAAAAAACACTCCCTCGTTAGAGCGTTACCATCCGATACTTCTCAAAACTTATGCAGATATTGAATTTAAAAAAGGCAATTGGGATATTGCTCTCTCTGAGTATCAAAAAGCCTTAGAAGCATTCAAACAAACTAAAAATGGGGAAAACAAGCCAGAAACAGCTCAAATCTACGCATCTATAGCCGAAATATACGCTCTCAAGCAACTTCCGTTCGAAAAGTTTTTTCGCAAAGCAGAAAGCATTTGTCGACGTCGCTTAGGAAATTTTCACCCTCAGACAGGTGTATTATACTATCAATGGGCGCATGCTTATTTTTTTCAACATAAAAAAGATTCTGTTTTAAAATACACTCAAAAATCTATAGATATCTACAAATTCCTCTTTGGTAACAAACATCCTTTTATGGCAAGAGTATATAATTTGCGCGCTTCTATTTTTTTAAAAAACAAACAATACGAACAAGCACTAAACGAAACCCAAATGGCTATGATTGCCAATATTATTGGTTTTGATAATCCTGACGTTTTTGTATATCCTTTGCCTCACGGCTATCAAGATGCTAACATTTTATTAGAAACCTTTTTGTTAAAAGCCTCTTCATTAGAACAACGCAGCACATCACTACCCAAAAAACTTCAAATTCCAGAGCTAGAAGCAGCGCTCTACTCTTATTTGTATTGCGATCAAATTGCCGAGGACTTACGCCACAAGCGCAAAAACTACGGAGATAAACTATCATTAGTGGAAAATGCTAGAAAGCTTTATGGAGGAGCTGTTCGCATCAGCGCATATTTGTTCGAAATCACTAAAAAAAATAAATACCGAGACCAAGTATTTTATTTTGCTGAAAAAAGCAGAGCGCCTATCCTTGCTGATGAAATTGCTGAATTAGAATCTCTGCCCGCCGAATCTCAAGAAAAAATTAAAAAAACGAAACTTTCTATTGCCGAAATAAGAAAGCAAATTGCTCTTTCTAATGATTACTCCCTTCAAAAAAAATGGCAAACCGAGCTTTTTAATCTTGAAAGAAATCTGGAACAACTTCAAAAAAGCACTGCAAATGAAGAAATTGAATATAAAAGCAATTCTTTTAGAATCAAAGATTTGCAAAAAATAATCGACAAAAATACAGCCATTCGCAGTTATTTTATTCAAGATTCGATGCTTTACATTCACACTATCACAAAAAAATTCAGCTACTTAGAAGTGCAACCCAAACACTCTAAGCTCGAAAAAATGGTAAAAGCTTTCCGAATGAGTATCATTCATCAGAACGACTGGGTGTATGAAGAGTTAGGATACGAACTATATAAGATTCTATTTCCTAGAGCCCTTCCGCCAGATGTATATCATATCATTATTATCCCAGATGTAGAATTAGCAACTCTTCCATTTGAGGCCCTTCTTACTCAAAAAATAAACTCAGATTCTATGCAAGATTTTCGCACATTGCCTTACCTTATCAAATCATACTTTATAAGTTATTCTTACTCAGCTACTTTATTTTATGATAAATTCCAAAAAGAAAAAACAGATTCTAAACATATTTATCAATTTATTGGTTTTGCTCCTGTTTTTGATAGCACTGCAAACCATTATTTCTCGAGTGATTTCCATGCTTTAGGAATTATTCCTCACCATAAGCTAAACCCTATTCCACAGTCAGAAACAGAAATAAAATCTATTTCCAAGATTTTCTTAGAAAAGGGAGAAAAAGCTCATATCTATCTCAGAAATGATGCGAATGAAGGAAAGGTAAAAAGCGGAAATCTTCGCGATTACAGATATATTCATTGGGCTACACATGGATTTGTACATACTCGGAATCCAGATTTTTCCTGCATCATAATGGCAAGCGAGTATTTTTCAGGAGAAGACGGCTACTTATTTAGTCCAGAAATTGCAAACCTTCAACTTTCTGCTGACCTAGTGACACTTTCTGCCTGTGAAACAGGATTAGGACAAATCAACCCTGGCGAAGGACTTATCGGAATGACGCGTTCTTTGCTCATCGCAGGTGCTCGAAACGTGATCGTTTCCCTTTGGAAAGTAGCTGACGAGTCTACTTCACAACTAATGGTAGACTTCTATAAAAGTATTCTTGATGAAAGCATTTTTTCTTATAGCATTCATCTTCACAATGCCAAAAGAAAAATGATAGAAAAAGGCGGAGAATTTGCACATCCTTACTATTGGTCAGCATTTGTATTGCATGGAAAATAAAACTGCCCAAAACGATTTGAGCAGTTATGCATTCTTTTTAATTTTTTTTGCGAAATACTCGTAAGTACGTTTTAAGCCTTCTTCTCTTCCGATTTTGGGTTCCCACCCTAAAATTTGCTTTGCTTTGGTAATATCAGGACAACGTTGTTTAGGATCGTCTTGCGGAAGAGGCTTGTAAACGATTTTATTCTTTGTGCCTGTTAGTTTTATAATCTCTTCTGCAAAATCTTTAATAGAAATTTCACTCGGATTTCCAAGATTCATAGGTAATGTATAATCACTAAAAAGAAGACGATAAATTCCTTCAATAAGGTCATCCACGTAACAAAAAGAGCGCGTTTGGGTTCCATCACCAAAAACTGTAAGATCTTCTCCACGCAATGCCTGCCCCATAAAAGCAGGAAGAACCCTTCCATCGTCGAGACGCATTCGAGGTCCATATGTGTTAAAAATGCGAACAATGCGAGTCTCTACACCGTGATAGCGATGATACGCTAAGGTCATAGCTTCTTGAAAACGTTTAGCTTCATCGTACACGCCGCGAGGTCCTACGGGGTTCACATTTCCCCAATATTCTTCAGACTGCGGATGAACTAATGGATCTCCATATACTTCAGAGGTAGAAGCTACCAAAATGCGGGCTTTTTTGGCGCGAGCAAGACCTAACAAATTATGAGTACCCAAAGAACCTACCTTGAGCGTTTGAATAGGCATTTTTAAGTAATCAATTGGACTGGCGGGCGAAGCAAAATGCAAAATATAATGCAACTCTCCAGGAACGTGTACAAACTTGGTTACGTCGTGGTGATAAAACTCAAAATTTTTGTTAGGAAAAAGATGTTCAATATTTTCTAAACTACCCGTAATCAGGTTATCCATTCCGATAACGTAGAAACCGTTCTCTATAAACTTGTCGCAAAGGTGCGAACCCAAAAAGCCAGCAGCGCCTGTAATTAAAACTCTCTTCATAGAAAACCAAGTGTTGATAAATTACAATTTGTTATGGTTTTACAATCGCTCTTCCGATACTATCGTAATAAAAGCCCATTTCTTTCATGACTTCCAGTTTATATACATTCCTTCCATCAAAAATCAGCGGATTTTTTAGTTTGGATTTCATAATGTCAAAATCAGGAGTTCGAAAAACACTCCATTCAGTAATGATTGCCAAAGCATCAGCGCCGTCGATTGCTTCATACATATCGGAGGCAAATTTGATAGAATTTTTAAATAATTTTTCCATGTTCTCCATTGCTTCCGGGTCATAAGCGACAATTTCAGCGCCCTCTTTTAAAAGACGATTAATAGTATAAATAGAAGGAGCTTCCCGAATGTCGTCTGTATTAGGCTTGAAAGACAACCCCCAAATAGCAATTTTTTTGCCCTTGATTTCTTTTCCAAAGTATTTAATAATTTTATTAGCTACTACATATTTTTGTTGGTCGTTGACGTGCATAACAGCATCCAAAATGCGAAAGTCATAGTCGTGTTCGTTAGCCATTTTGCCGAGAGCTTGCACATCTTTAGGAAAGCAACTTCCGCCGTATCCTACTCCTGGAAACAAGAAACGTGGTCCGATGCGTTTATCGCTCCCCATTCCGATGCGAACACTATCAACGTCAGCACCCAAGCGTTCGCATAAGTTAGCAATTTCATTCATGAAAGTAATGCGAGTTGCTAAATAAGAATTGGCTGCATATTTGGTCATCTCAGCGGAGCGTTCATCCATAAAATAAATCGGATTGCCTTGGCGAACAAAAGGTTCATAAAGTTGTTGCATAATTTTGCGTGCTTTTTCGGATGTGGTTCCAATTATAACGCGGTCGGGTTTCATAAAGTCATCTACTGCAACACCTTCCCGCAGAAACTCAGGATTAGAAACCACATCGAAACTCGCTTTGGCATTCTTTGCAATAGTAGCATGTACTTTTTCTGCAGTTCCTACAGGTACAGTACTTTTATCTACAATAACTTTATAATCGTCTATCAAATAACCCAGCTGTTCTGCCACGCCCAATACGTATGAAAGGTCTGCAGAGCCATCTTCTCCCGGAGGAGTTGGCAAAGCAAGAAAAATAATGGTAGAAGCTTTAACAGCTTCTGCTAAATTAGTTGTAAATTCTAACCTACCAGCTTTTGTATTGCGCTCAAACAATACTTCTAAGCCAGGCTCATAAATTGTCAGAACTCCAGATTTTAGTTTTTTAATTTTTTCTTGATTGTTATCTACACAAATGACATGATTGCCCATTTCTGCAAAGCATGTTCCCGAAACCAATCCGACATAACCTGTGCCTACTACTGCAATTTTCATCGATAAGTGCGTTTTAAAACTTTGAAACATTATTTAAATATTTTCTTTTTAGGCGTTTTCTTCGGAAAGGCTACCGAAAGCCTAAAGTCTAATACAATTCCTAATGCAATGCAAAGTAATAGTAAAATTGGTAAAGCAACGTTATCTGACAAGTTTTTCATCAACCAAACAACTATAATTATCAAAACAGTGTGGATTGCCAAAATGATAGTAGTTCGCGTATGCGTATTTCCCATTCGCATAATCAAATGGTGAACATGACTTTTATCAGGAGAAAAAGGAGAACGTTTTTTTAAAATTCTTAGCGTAAAAATGCGCAATGTATCATAAAGAGGGTAAATCATGAAAGCAATAGAGGTTGTAATACCATTCTGAAAAAAAGAAGGGTGAGCAACGGGAAGTTGAAAGTTAGTTTCAATAAACAAAATGGCGACTATTGAAATCACAAAGCCAATCATCAAAGCTCCCGTATCTCCCATAAAAATTTGGGCAGGAGAATAATTAAACTTTAAAAAAGCAAAAATTCCCCCTAACAAACAAGCAACAAGAATAGACATTGTGACATTGCCAATACTATAAAACCAGTATCCGAACATCATTAGTGAGATACTTCCAATGGTACCACACAAACCATCCAATCCATCAATTAAGTTAAAAGCATTTGTAATAACAATAATGACAAAAAGAGAAAGCAAGTAACTTAAAATTAATGGCAACTCTCCAATTCCGAAAAATCCATGCATGGAGGTAAGCCGCACATTTCCAAAAAAAATCACTAATAAACCCACAAAAATTTGTCCTAAGAGTTTGTAATAAGGTCCCATTGGGAGAAGGTCATCCCGTATTCCGAGAATAATGATGAGCAAAATGCTGCCTACTAAATATTTATATTGATAAATTTCTTGAAGAGAAAGTCCGAAAGAAAGCGCAATTAAAAAACCAAAGCTGATTCCGATACCTCCCAAAGCAGGAGTTTTTACTTTATGAATTTTTCTTCCGCCGGGCTTATCGAGAAGTTGTTTTTGAACAGAATATTTGATAATTACTGGAATAGTCGAAAAAGTAATGAAAAATGAAATCAGAAAAACAGGCACAATCACTTCCATGAGATTACGATAAGAATTTCTTTAGATACCAGTCTACTGTTTTTTCGATACCCGTTTCAAAATTTTCAGTCGCTTTCCAACCTAATTCTGTTTCGATTTTAGTAGCATCGATAGCATAGCGCCTGTCGTGCCCAGCGCGATCTTTTACGTAAGTTTTGAATTTGAGATAGGAAGAACCATCAGGAAGCGGATGCTTTTTATCAAGAATACTACAAATTTTTTCTACAATATAATTATTTGGGCGTTCGTTTCGCCCACCAATATTATAGGTCTCACCGGATTTTCCCTTATGATACACCAAATCAATTCCTTTGCAATGATCGAGAACATAAAGCCAGTCGCGGATATTTTTGCCGTCTCCATAAATCGGAATAGGTTCCTGAGCGAGCGCTTTGCGAATAATAGTAGGAATAAGTTTTTCGTTGTGTTGTTTAGGTCCGTAGTTGTTAGAGCAATTTGTTGTAACAACATCCATTCCATAAGTATGATGGTAGCTTCTTACTATCATATCACTCGCTGCTTTAGAAGCACTATAAGGACTATTAGGCGCGTAAGGAGTTGTCTCTGTAAACAGCCCTGTTTCTCCCAAACTTCCATACACTTCATCAGTGGAAATATGATGAAAGCGGCAACCTTCGTAAGCAGATTTATAAACAAACGGCTCTTCCATCCAATATTTTCGCGCCACGTCTATCAATGTAAACGTTCCATTCACATTCGTGCGAATAAACGCTTCTGGTCCTGCAATAGAATTATCTACATGAGATTCTGCAGCAAAATGGATTACGCCTCGAACGTCGTATTCCTTAAAAATAAATTCTAATAACTCCCGATTACAAATATCTCCTTTGATAAATTTGTACCTTGCATGTTGCTCTACTTCTGCAAGGTTTTCTAATTTTCCGGCGTAAGTAAGCAAATCTAGGTTAATAATGAAATAATCCGAATATTTTTCAATAAAATAAGGAATAAAGTTAGAACCTATAAATCCCGCTCCCCCTGTAACAAGTATAGTTTTCATATTAATTATCAAAACGCGAACAATTTCGTGAAAAAACTTAATTCTGCCAAGTGTTTAAAATCATATTATCATTTTTTCAATAGGAATCACTAAAATTCCCTGTGCCCCTGCATCTTTGAGAAGCTCTATTTTATCCCAAAAGTCATTTTCATCAATTACAGAGTGCACAGAAACCCAGCCTTCTTGTGCTAATGGCGTCACAGTAGGACTTTTCATGCCAGGCAAAATTTTAATGATTGTTTCCAAACTTTCTTTAGGGGCGTTTAACAAAATGTATTTATTGTTTTGTGCGGTTTGGTGTGCTTTGATGCGAAAAAGAAACTTATGAAGGATTTGCTGTTTGGTTTCAGAAAGGTGTGGATGTCCAATTAACACTGCCTCAGAGCGGAATACTGTTTCAACTTCTTTCAATCCATTGGTGAACAAAGTGCTTCCTGTACTTACAATATCGCAAATTGCATCTGCTAATCCGATATTAGGAGCTATTTCGACTGAACCACTGATTTCATGAATTTTGGCTTCAATTCCATTTTCGTCAAGAAATCGCTGCAAAATGCGTGGATAGGTTGTAGCAATCCGCTTTCCATTCAGATCGCTTACTCCTTTGTAATTTACTTCGCGCGGAACAGCAATACTCAGTCGACATTTAGAAAATCCTAACTTATGGACTTCCATTACAAGCTTATTTTTTTCAAATAAAACATTTTCTCCTACAATTCCGATATCAGCTACTCCATCTGCAACATAACCTGGAATATCGTCATCGCGCAGAAACAAAAATTCCATCGGAAAATTACTAGCGGAAGTTTTAAGTGTGCCAAGCCCATTGTTCATTTTAATACCACAACGGCTAATCAGATTGAGAGAATCTTCACTCAACCTTCCTGATTTTTGTAAGGCAAGGCGCAATAGTACGTTTTCCATATCAAACATTAAATCTAAAATGCATAATATCACCGTCTTCTACAATGTAATCTTTTCCTTCTATAGCAAGTTTTCCTGCCTCGCGAACTGCCGCTTCTGTTTTATAAGTTTGATAATCGTTAAATTTGATTACTTCAGCTCGAATAAATCCTTTTTCAAAATCTGAATGAATAACACCTGCAGCCTGGGGAGCTTTCCAGCCTTTTTGAATTGTCCAAGCGCGCACTTCTTTTTCACCTGCTGTAAAATAAGTAATCAGATTAAGAGTTTTATAAGCAGTTCGAATGAGTTTATTTAAACCAGAGTCTTTTAAGCGGTATTCTTCTAAAAATAACTGGCGGTCTTCTTGGCTTTCTAAAGCTGCAATTTGTGCTTCGATAGCAGCACATAAAATAATCAGTTCAGCATTTTCATTTGCAATCGCTTGTTTAAGCCTTTCTGTATAAACGTTGCCTGTATGCATAGAGGCTTCCTCTACGTTAGCTACATAGATGACAGGCTTTTCAGTGAGTAAAAATAAATCGGCCACCGCTTCTTTTTCTTCCTCTGTAACTTGAAGTTCGCGAGCATTTTTGCCTTGTTCAAGGTGAGACTTATATTTTTCTAATATTTCTAATTGCTTTTTGTATTCAGGAGCACCTGATTTAGCTGCCTTGCTGATACGTTGGATTTTTTTTTCTACAGACTCCAAATCTTTAATTTGAAGCTCTGTATCGATAATTTCTTTATCTGCTACAGGATCCACCTTTCCTGCTACATGGACAATATTCTCGTCGTCAAAACATCGAATTACATGAGCGATGGCATCTACTTCCCGAATATTAGCAAGAAATTGATTGCCTAATCCTTCGCCTTTGCTAGCTCCTTTCACCAATCCTGCAATATCCACAAATTCTACAACGGCGGGTACAACGCGCTGAGGCTTAACAAGTTGTTCAAGAATCTCTAATCTTTCATCAGGAACGGCAACTACTCCTACATTAGGCTCAATCGTACAAAAAGGATAGTTTGCTGCCTCCGCCTTGGCATTCGATAATGCATTAAAAAGTGTCGATTTTCCTACATTCGGAAGACCTACAATCCCACATTTTAAACCCATAAAACTTGTAAAATTTTCGGCGCCCAAATTATGCCAAATCAGACTGCTCTCAAAATATTTTTCTGGCTGCAAAATAAATTTTGTATATTATTTGTATTTAATCTAAATAAAAACAATTTTTGAGTATCCAATCAACCCTTAAAATTTGTTTGATGTTATCGCTTATGTTTTTGTGTACCAAGAACCTATCTAATTTTGTTGGATAGGTTCTTAATTATTGCTTTTGGGAATTGACTCAATTTGCTTTCTTGCGCTGAGATAAACGTTTTCAGCATTTTTCAAAAATTTCGAACTCGGATATTTCTCTGCAAATTCGTAATAGGAATTCAACACAGCGCGAAATCGCTCTTCTTTTAAATGCTCCATACTTCGGCTTGCTAGCGCATATCTTGCTGAAATTATCAAATACTCGGCTTGTTCTACAAATTCAGAATCAGGAAAATCTTTTGTAAAATTTTCCAAGGCAGTAATTGCTGCCTTGTAATACTGGAGTTTCAGATATTGTTTTGCTATCTCAAAAGCTTTAATTTCTAATTTGGTGCGAAGTTCCTTCATACAGAAATTCGCTTTTTCTACCCACTCACTTGAAGCAGAGCGTTCGCTATCGCCATAACGCGTGATATAATCCTGAAATGCATCGATAGCTTCATCAGTATCCGATTGGTCTAAGTTATAATCAGGGGTGTTTTTATACAAACAATAAGCGCGCATAAAAAGTGCTTCTTCCGCGCGCGGACTTCGTCCATAAGTAGTAACAAAAGTCTTGAAATAATATGCTGCTAGAGTGTATTGTTCTTGATGATAATGGCAATATGCATACATAAAATTGGCATCCTCTGCCTCAATACTACCTGATAAAACTGGCAAAATATCTTCTAAAAGTTGTCCTGCCCGATAATAATCTTTTTTATTGTAATACTCTACTGCTGCTCGGTAACGCACCTTCGCATCAGGGCTTTTCATCATTTTTTGAAACTTGCTACAAGCCAATGCTCCAAAAGTTATCCCAATAAAAACTAATCTTTTCGGCCACCCCATCATTTTAGAACAGAAATAAGCGCTAAAAATCTAAAATTCGCTCGGATTGAACAAGAGCTCAACGAATTCTCTTCCATAAAACAGCACTATAACCTTCTTTTTCGTGTTCAGAAAATATTACAACATCTTTTGAGGGCACTAATACCAAAGAATCTACCACCCTCAAAATGCTCTTTTGAGCATATAAGTTATATACATCCCCATTTCGATTCGAATAGCTCAGCAATAAATAATCATAATCCCAGATGATACGATGATATTCTTCCCTTTGAAAAGGCTCGCCAAACAAGTTAGCATACATCATCTGACTGCCAGACTGACGAACAGCGTAATAAAACTTTGGCTCTCCTACCACTTTACTATTAGAAGGGATATGCTCTTTTACCCATTTTAAGATAAGTTGAGCATCATGAGTAGAACGTTGATAAAAAGCTTGCAGAAACCTCCCCACAAAATAAACTAATTCGTAAACAAACAATCCAGTTATGCATAATGTAACAAAAAAATTTGCTTTTTTTAACACTTTTATTTGATAATTTTATTTTTTTCCATAGTATTAATGCGCGCAAAATTTATCACTACAAAAATTAACAAGCAATGACACATTTTGAAAAAGTAAAAAATTATTTGCTCGACTTAGAGTATGAAATTGTTTTAGAGGACAAAATTGAGGAAGTTCTTATCGTTAATAAAGAATCAAAAGGAATCAAAAACTTAGTAATAGATTGTGAAGACCCTATTTTGATAATCGAGCAAATGCTCTTCGAGGTGAAGCAAGATTCTTTAGAGATGTACAAATCACTTCTTCAAAAGAATGCAGATATCATTCACGGCGCTTTTGTACTCACCTCTGATGGCAAACGCGTGATGTTTCGCGATACGCTGCAACTCGAAAATTTAGACTTGAACGAGTTAGAAGCTTCTATTAACTCGTTGAGCTTGCTCTTGAGCGAGTATTATGAGGAACTTCTCAAATTTTCAAAACAACAATAAACTGATTTTCGTTTGTTAACAATATCTTAAAACTTCTAAAAACATGATATCAATATTTAAAAGAATATTTACGATTGGGTCAGCAGAAGCCCATTCAGCAATCGATAAACTAGAGAACCCTATCAAGCTAACTGACGAAGGAATTCGACGCATGAAAGAAGACCTTAACAAAGCTCTGCAAGGATTAGCAGAAGTAAAAGCAATTGCTATCAGAACGCGAAAAGAATTAGAACAAAACAGAGCACTTGCAGAAGACTACGAGCAAAAAGCCATCCTTCTCCTAAAAAGAGCACAAGAAGGAGCTATCTCCCAAAGTGAAGCCGACCGATTAGCTGCCGAAGCACTTAACAAAAAAGAACAAGCTCTCCAATTAGCAGCGGTAAACGAAAAAAATTTAGCCCTTCATGAGCAGGCTGTTGCTAAAATGGAAGCTAACGTGCAGCGTCTTAAAACCCAAATTTCTGATTGGGAAAATGAAGCCAAAATCTTAAAAGCGCGCGCGCGTGTCAGTGAGGCAAGTGCCAAGCTCAACAAGCATTTAGCTAATATAGATCCTAACGGCACAGTAGCTATGCTCGAAAAAATGCGTGAAAAAGTTTATCAACAAGAGGCTCTTGCTGAATCTTATGCTCAAATTGCAGATTCTACCAAAAGCGTCGATGAAGAAATTGAAAAAGCGCTCGGAGGAGGAACCAGAAACGCGTCTGCATCGTCTGCATTAGAGGCGCTGAAAGCTAAATTAGCTCTAGAATCTTCTAAAAAAAATAATTCCGATCCTGAACCTCCCCAACTTCCATCAAACCTTTAGAACCAACTATGTGAAGTGCAGAGAGTTGGGCTCTGCACAATTTTTTAAAAACCATCTTTTTGAAATTAATTCTTTTTTTTAACTTAATATCGATCTTTACAACGAACAATGAGAATTTTTTTGTTTAAGTTGTTTTTCTCGTGCTATGCTCTAAAAGTCTTAGCGCAAGATGTCATTTTCTTGCCTTATTATAGTTTGACATTTCCTACTAAAACGTTCCAACAAACTCTACCGCCTCAAACATTCGGATTAGGAATAGGCTCTTCGTTAGGAATCTCGTTAGGATATGAAAGTTCTTTTTTTGCTGGCGCTGATATCAACTACAACATTTACGGTAAAACAGTAGTAGACAATGCAGAAAAAAGAAAAGTAGCTAGACACAAATACGATCCTCTTACAGATACTTATGTAACGGATAGCGTAATGGAAGATGTTGATTTTATTATAAATAACAACATTCTAACCACTAACCTCTTTCTAAGATGGCGCCCTCAGTGGAAAACAAAAATCGTTCCTTATTTAGATATTTTTGGAGGAGGAATTTATCTTTATACTCGTTCTAAACTGCGCGCAGATGCTTTCAATCAACTCAATAAAAACACTTATGCAAGTAGCCTAACTTATTCTTATGGTTTCGGAGCAGGCTTAAACATCATGCTTGGAAAAAGCTTCGGAATCGATGCGGAGGTAAAATATACACAAGGCGGAAGAGCTAAATTTATTGCTAAAGAAGATATTACACTCATTACCAAAAAAGATGCTAATGGAAATGAATATACTACTTTCGAATATAGAACTCGCCATGCTCCTATTACGATGATAACGGGAAATATCGGATTTGTTTTTTATTTCGAATAAAGTAAACTCTTTTGTTACATGGAAACAGAAGCTCAAAAAAAATTGCAATACCTTCAAAATAAAATTGAAGAATCTTTCATTTTTTACGACCGACGTAGACAAAACAACAAACTAAAAGCATTCAGACTTAAAATTAGTTCTACTATTCTTTCAGCACTCATTTCTGTATGCGGAGGAGCAGGTATTCTACAGAACGGAGTTTATAGCAGTTGGACAAATCTATTGGTATTACTCATGGGAGGCGCTGTTGTAGTCCTGAATACGTGGGACTCCTTCTATGAACATAAGGAACTTTGGGTAAAATATACGTTGAGTGTTCAACAGTTGTATGCTTTACGAGTAGCAACAGGCTATTTAGCTACATTTCCTGAAACAGTTACCTTAGAACAAGTGAATGAACTTTTTGAAAGATACGAAGAAATCATTCAAGAAGCTTCTAAACAATGGATGCAACTCCGATTAACTGACAAAAAATCTTACCCTGATAATCCCGCTAATGCCGAGAAAAAATGAAGCTTTTTATTTTTCTAATTTTATTTGCAATTTTTTCTTATGCACAAAAAAAGCAAATTCCTAAAATTTTATTAGAATGGGAAAAAAATCCGAACCAATCCCCCTTGATAGATTTTTCTTATGCAGGTTATCACCAGGGTAAGGAACTTCCCACTCGCCACTACCAGGCTATAGGAAGAACCTTCTACGATGTCACCAATTTCGGTGCTATTCCTAACGATGGCAAAGATGACATAGAAGCCATTCAACGTGCAGTCGATTTTGTAGGACAAAATGGAGGAGGAATCATCACCTTCCCTCCAGGAGTTTTTGATTTTGACGTAAATACTCAAAAAAAATTTGTTGTAATTCGTTATTCTAATGTAATACTCTCAGGCTACGGAGAAAACATTGATGGTACTGTTTTATATGACCACTCTCCTTCTGATTACCACGACTTCTCTAAAAAATGGCTTGCTGGACTTTTTCCGAGTTTTTTTCTAATAAGTCCTCTCGAAAATGACACATCAGATTATCATCCTATCTCCAACATAACTAATCAACTTACAAGTGTAGCTTCTGCCAAGCGAGGTAGTACAAAACTCATAGTAAAAAATCCTGAACAACTTTTTATTGGACAAACTTACTTGCTCACTCAAAAATCAGAAGATACCTCTATGGTAGCAGAAATTGTTTATCCATTGCCTAAAGATAAAATTTCTGAAGGACATTTGTACATAGGAAACTCCACAGACGCCTGGGGGTATAAATTCCAAACACTGATTACTATCGTCGATATTCAAAAAAATCAAGTTACCATCGATGCTCCTTTGACGTGGAATATTTATGAAAAATATAATCCTGTTATATGGAAAATTCCAGTGATACATGAATCAGGAATCGAAAACTTTACGCTCCGAACTGCATGGAAAGAAGAATTTTTTCACCATAAAAACCCTATTCATGATAACGGATGGGACGCTATTCGTGTGCGTTACGCTGTAAATTGTTGGGTACGAACCATTCGGTTCGAAAATGTTTCCAGCGCTGTACACTTTGTTTCTACTAAAAACTGCGTTGTTTACGACTGTAGAATTACAGGTAATCCAGGACATAACGGATTTGTATTGAGCGGTGCTTCTACTTACAATTTATTTTACCGATTGCAAGGAGGGCAACAAATGCATACTTATTCATTGAATGGCTTTGTTTCTGGAAATGTTATTAGTAAATCTTTTTCTGAAGAACCTTCCTCGATTGATAGCCACGGAACGCTCGGAATTTATAACTTGTTTGACAATATGCATGGTTGTGTTATGCGAAGTGGCGGAAATCAAAGTGTTACTTCTCCCCTACACGGCAGAGGATTGGTACTTTGGAACATCGCTTTGGGGCTTCTTAATCCTTACAATTACCGAATCGTAGAAGATATTTGTAATATCAATCAGTACCCTGGCCTTATTGCTGTAGGAGTGTACTCTCCTTATCACCAACCGATTTATTTCATAGGAGAAGACGGAACAAGAATCTACAAAGACCGTAAAAACAACTGGGCAATTATCGAATTGCATAATCAAATTATAAATATTCCTTCACTTTATGAATATCAGCGAGCAAAACGGTTCAAAACAAATCTTTACTAAAAAATCTTAAACGTTTTTAAAAAACTTTCAAACTCAATACTTCACAAACGAGTTTTTCCACTAACTTTGGTAAAAAAAGCAAGTAAAACCTTGTTTTCATTAAAACTTTGCTTTACTACCAGATAAATATTTTATTATGAAAAACATACGCAACTTTTGTATCATCGCTCATATAGACCATGGCAAAAGTACCTTAGCTGACCGACTACTAGAAGAAACTCAAACTATAGACAAACGCGAAATGCAAGACCAGTTGCTCGACAACATGGATTTAGAACGTGAGCGAGGCATTACTATCAAAGCTCATGCGATTCAAATGAAATATCATTATAACGGAGAAGAATATATCCTCAACTTGATTGACACTCCAGGACATGTAGATTTTTCTTACGAAGTATCGCGGTCGATTGCTGCTTGTGAAGGCGCATTATTAGTAGTAGATGCTTCTCAAGGGATTGAAGCTCAAACAATCTCAAACTTATACTTAGCACTCGGGCAAGATTTAGAAATCATTCCTGTTCTCAATAAAATCGATTTGCCAAATGCTATGATTGAAGAAGTGAGCGACCAAATTGTCGATTTGCTTGGCTGTAAAAAAGAAGATATTATCCGAGCCAGTGGCAAAACAGGCTTAGGCGTACAAGATATTTTGCGCGCTGTTGTAGAACGAATTCCTCCGCCCAAAGGAGACCCGCAAGCTCCTTTGCAGGCTATGATTTTTGATTCTGTTTACAATCCATTCCGAGGCGTTGAAGTGTATTTTAGAATTATGAATGGAACAATTCGCAAAGGAGATGCAGTTAAATTTATGAGTACTGGTGTCCATTATCACGCTGATGAGATTGGAATCCTTAAATTCAAACAACAGCCCGTTCAAGAGCTCTCCGCTGGAAATGTAGGATACTTAATTTCTGGAATAAAATCAGCAAGAGAAGTAAAAGTAGGAGATACGATTACTCATGTAGCAAGACCATGCGCAGAAGCTGTCAAAGGCTTTGAAGATGTAAAACCTATGGTATTTGCTGGAATTTATCCTGTAGATACTTCTGAGTTTGAGGAATTGCGCGCCTCTATGGAAAAACTCCAACTCAATGATGCTGCTTTAGTTTGGGAACCTGAAACTTCTGCAGCTCTCGGATTTGGGTTCAGATGCGGATTCTTAGGAATGCTCCATATGGAAATTGTACAAGAGCGACTGGAACGAGAGTTTAATATGACTGTGATTACAACCGTTCCTTCAGTACAGTTTCACGCTTATCTGACCAACGGTCAAATGGTCGTAGTAAATGCCCCTTCTGATATGCCCGAGCCAAGCCGTATCGACCACATTGAAGAACCATATGTAAACACAACCATCATCACAAAAGCAGAATACATAGGAAGTATTATAAAGCTATGCATGGAAAAGCGAGGTATGATTCTCAATCAAACATATTTAACAACTGACCGCGTAGAACTTAAGTTCGAAATGCCATTAGCTGAAATTGTATTCGATTTTTTTGATAAATTAAAAACCATTTCGCGAGGATATGCTTCGTTAGACTACGAGATGGCTGGCTTCAAACCTTCTAATCTCGTAAAGTTAGATATTCTACTAAACGGAGACCAAGTAGATGCGCTCTCTGCAATCGTCCACCGAGACAAAGCTTACGATTATGGAAAACGTATTTGTGAAAAGTTAAAAGATCTTTTGCCAAGACAACAATTTGAAATTGCTATACAAGCTGCTATTGGTTCAAAAGTAATTGCGCGCGAAACTGTCAAAGCTCTACGAAAAAATGTTTTGGCAAAATGCTACGGAGGCGACATCTCAAGAAAAAGAAAACTTCTCGAAAAACAAAAGGAAGGTAAAAAACGTATGCGTCAAATTGGAACAGTAGAAGTTCCACAAGAAGCATTTTTAGCCGTATTAAAATTAGATAACTAAAAAATGATGAACCGCAAAACATTCCTTAAACTTAGCACGACAGCTACTGCTGGCATTTTGTTGGGATGTTCCCCTAAAAACAGTCCCAAATCATCTTCTGTTTCTTCTGGTTCTACTCATTCGCTATCTCCCGTAGAATTTAGCTTGCCTCCGCTACCCTATCCCTCTAATGCCCTAGAGCCATTCATCGACCAACTTACTATGGAAATTCACCATGGCAAACATCATGGAGGGTATGTAAATAATCTTAATCAAGGCGTAAAGGCAGATGAGAAGTTCTATGGAAAAGAATTGGAAGAACTTTTAGCGTTCATCGAACCGTCAGACACTACTGTGCGCAACAACGGTGGAGGACATTATAACCACTCCTTATTTTGGAAACTTCTCAAACCGAATGGCGGAGATCCTTACGGAAAGATTGCCGATGCCCTGAACGCGCAATTTGGAAGTTACGAGACCTTTAAAGAACAGTTCGATAAAGCAGCGAAGTCTGTTTTCGGGTCTGGGTGGGCGTGGCTTATTCGTACTTCAGAAAATAAATTAGTCATCACCACTACTCCTAATCAGGATAATCCTTTGATGAAAAAAATAGTTCCGGCTTCTTCACAAGGCAAACCTGTGTTAGCTATTGATGTGTGGGAGCATGCTTATTACCTTAAATATCAAAACAGACGTAACGAATATATAAGTGCTTTTTTCAACATTATCAATTGGGACGAAGTAAATGCACGCTTGGGTTAATTTTTGTATCTAAAAGGTTTTTTCTTCCCCTTGGGCGAGTATTTAAACCATTCGCCCACTCTCATTCCATTAGAGAAGTTTCCTTCCAGCTGAATTTTGCCTTGATCGTCAAAAAATTGCCACAACCCTTCTTCTTTTCCATTTAGATAGCTTCCTTTTTGTACAAGAATACCTTTTTCATTGTATATTTCCCATTCTCCATGAGGAAGACCGTTTTTATAGGTACCTTTTTGGCGTATTTTGCCATCGGCGTAATAAAAAAGCCACACACCTTCGTACAAGTCATTTTTATAGACGCCTTCCTTTTTAACTTGTCCATTAGGATAGTATTCTTTAGCTTCTCCTTCTAATACGCCATGTTGCCAAGTTTCCACCGTCTGAAGTTTGCCCTGAAAATCGAAATATTCACAAGTTCCGTGCAAGTCTCCTTGCAGATAAAAAAGAATAGAGTTTATTACTCCATTAGGATAATAATATATCCATTTGCCTTCTTTTAAACCATTTTTTATTTCTCCTTTAGCTTTAAGTTTTCCATCGGCATAAAACTCTTCTGCTGCTTCCTGTCCGTACGAAAACAAAGCATATCTTAAGAAAATAATCAGGAAAATTTTGCAGAAATTGTTATTCATTATTCTTGTCATTTTCAAGAAGAAGCTTATCAATAGCTTTGATAAGCGCGGGCAATTTAGAAGGTCTCGGAGCATCATAAGAAACGATTTCACCTTTTTTGTTAATTAAAAGGTATTGAGGCAGAGAAATGATCTCTAAAGAGTCAGCCAAATCGTTATATTGTCCTTCAGGAGTCCATGCATTAAAATGGTAGCCTTTCATTCCTCCCCATTTCACAGCCTTCCTCCAATACTCTTTATTTTCATCGAGGTTCACATATAAAAAAGTTACATCTTTATTGGCAGTAGCCTGATACAAGGCAGGAAGATATTTCATTTCTTTCATACAAGACAAACACCAAGAAGCCCAAAAATCTACGTATATCACCTTCCCCCGATGATGCTTAAGAAAGTACTGAAAAGTATGCATCGGAGTTTTTTTGGAATGAACAAAAATAGGTTTAGAAGGTTGATGTCCATGCAATTGAAAATGATGCTCGCTATGAACTGTATCCTCAAAGGTTTCTTCTTGTGCCATCAAGCTATTGTAGAACAAAAAAATTCCAATTAGTAAAAGTATTTTCATTTTCTAAAATGCTTTAATAAACAAAAAAGACTGCTCACAGCACAGTCTTTCGGAAAAATTTGATTTTAGCTTTATTTTTTAGGGAGCAATGCTTTTCTAGAAAGTCTAAATTTTCCACTCTTTTTATCAATTTCTAGAAGCTTTACTTTTATTTCTTCTCCAATTTCGAGTACACCTTCCAAATTGTCAATTCGCTTGTGGTCAATTTCAGAGATATGAAGCAAACCTTCTTTTCCTTTTAAAAATTCTACGAAAGCACCAAAAGGCTGAATGCTTTTAACAATTCCATCATAAACGGCACCTTCTATAGGAACCGCTACAATAGAGTTAATTGCTTTGATTGCTTTTTCCATTCCTTTGGCATCAGAACAAAAGATATTTACCAAACCACAAGTAGGAGTTTCTTCAATAGAAATAATTGCACCTGTTTCTTTCTGAATACCTTGTATAATTTTTCCACCAGGCCCGATAACAGCTCCGATTTGGTCGAGAGGAATTTCGATGACTGTTGAACGAGGAGCTTGAGGCTTATAATCAGGTCGTGGCTCTGAAATGGTTTTGTTCATTTCTGCAAGGATGTAAAGACGCCCTTCTTTGGCTTGCATAAGCGCTTCTCGCATAATTTCGAAAGTAAGTCCTTCTACTTTTAAATCCATTTGGACAGCTGTGATTCCGTTTTGAGTACCTGCAACTTTAAAATCCATATCGCCCAAATGGTCTTCGTCCCCCAGAATATCTGTAAGAACGACATAGCGCCCTGTTTTAGCATCAGAAATCATTCCCATCGCTACGCCTGAAACAGCATTTTTAATTTTGATACCAGCATCCATAAGCGCCATAGAGCCTGCGCACACTGTCGCCATGGAAGAAGAACCATTCGATTCTAAAATGTCAGACACTACCCGAATCGTATAAGGATTCTGGCTATCGGGAGGAAGTACACGTTTTAAAGCGCGATGCGCTAAATTTCCATGTCCGATTTCCCTACGTCCTGGGGCACGATTAGGTTTTACTTCCCCTGTCGAAAAGCCTGGAAAATTATAGTGTAAAATAAATTTACTGGATTCTTGATAAAGCGCTGCATCGACGCTCTGTTCATCTAACTTTGTACCTAACGTTACAGTAGTAAGTGACTGAGTTTCACCTCGCGTAAAGAGAGCAGAACCATGTGGAACAGGTAATAAATCCACTTCTGTATAAATAGGACGTATTTCTTTAGGACCTCTTCCATCCAAACGTATATTTGTATCGAGTACAGCATTGCGGCACGCTTTCTTTTGGATTTCCTTCAAAAAGCGCTTCACCATCTCTTTGTCAATCGTTTCATCGTTTGCAATGGACTCTAAGAAAGCATTCTCAATTACTTGAAAACGCTCTTTTCTGACTTTTTTATTCTCAATTTTAGAAGTAGCCACCTCATACATCTGAGCATAAGTAGCATCCCATACTTTCTGGAAAACGGCTTCATCGTAAGGCAATCCTTTGTAAGCACGAGTCGGCTTTCCTACTTTTTCTTTAAGTTCTTTGAGCGCTTTGCAGTGTACTTTAATAACTTCATGAGCAAATCGCAGAGCCTCTATCATTTCGTCCTCTGAAATCTCGGAGGCTTCACCTTCTACCATCAAAATATTTTCTTCTGATGCACCTACGATAAAATCAAGCGTCACCTCATTCATAATAGAATAAGGCGGATTGATAATCAATTTTCCTTTATGCTTGGCTACGCGCACCTCAGAAATAGGTGCTATCACTGGAATATCTGAAACTGCTAGCGCTGCAGAAGCTGCAAGCCCCGCTAGTGCATCCGGTTGGGTATCTTTTTCAGCAGAGATTAGAAAGATATTAATTTGCGTTTCACAAATATAATCATCGGGAAACATAGGCCGAATAGCTCTGTCTACCAAACGAGAAATTAAAATTTCATAATCAGAAAGTTTTCCTTCCCGTTTGATAAAACCACCTGGGATACGGCCTGCTGCAGCAAACTTCTCTTGGTAATCCACGGATAACGGAAAAAAGTCAGTTCCTTCTTTGGGCTCAGAAACAGCACAAACAGTTGCCAACAACATAGTGCCTCCCATACGAACAACTGCTGCACCATCTGCTTGACGCGCTAACTTGCCAGTTTCTATTTCAATTTTTCTACCATCAGGCAAAAGAATGGTTTGAGTTACGATGTTGAACATTTTTCAAATGAAATCAGGTTAATTTAGGGTTTTCAAAATATTAACAAATAAGCTACCTAAAATGCAAAAATATAACAAAATTTTGTATTGATTACACAGTTGTAGGTTGCTAATTTTTTTCCTTAATGGCATTTCTTCCATTTTCTTTCAATTATACAAACTTTAGTGCTCAGAAGCAAATTATAACAAAAAAACCTTATAGGGCACGCCTATAAGGTGCTTAAGCGTTTATTTTTCTAATGGCAACTTAGCGAGAAACTCGTCCTGAGCCATCTCCACTCATAAGCGTTTCTACTTCTGATACAGTGACCAAGTTGAAATCTCCTTTGATTGTATGTTTTAAGCAAGAGGCCGCTACTGCAAAGTTCAAGGCTTTTTGGTCATTATCTGGATACGTAATTAATCCATAAATCAATCCGCCCATAAAAGAATCGCCGCCTCCTACTCTGTCCACAATATGCGTGATTTGGTATTCAGGGGCTTGGTATAGTTTTTTTCCATCGTATAATACTCCCGACCAAGTATTATGAGAAGCAGATATCGAACCCCGCAAAGTAATAATCACTTTTTTAGCGCGTGGAAACTTTTCCATTAGTTGCTTACAAACAGATTCGTAAGCAGATGCTTCTAGATGACCTTTGGTAACATCTACACCTTGAGGGTGTATCCCAAACACTTTTTCGGCATCTTCTTCATTGCCTAAAATGATATCACAGCCTTTTACCAACTCAGGCATCACTTCACTCGCCTTTTTGCCGTATTTCCAAAGATTTTTGCGATAATTTAAATCAGTAGAAACTGTCACTCCCATTTTGTTAGCTACCTGAATTGCTTCTAAACAAGCATCAGCAGCGCCTTGCGAAATAGCAGGAGTGATACCTGTCCAATGAAACCATTGAGCATCTTTAAAAATTTCTTCCCATTTTATCATACCAGGCTTAATTTCTGCGATGGCAGAACCAGCGCGATCGTAAATCACCTTAGAAGCGCGCTGAACCGCGCCTGTTTCACAAAAATAAATGCCGATGCGCTCTCCTCCGTATATAATGTTGCTTGTTCCTACGCCATATTTGCGAAGCTCCATTACGCATTTTTTTGCAATATCATTGTTAGGGAGTCGTGTAATGTAATCTGTAGGAATGCCGTAGTTTGCCAATGACACTGCCACATTAGCTTCTCCACCTCCAAAAGTAGCCTCAAAAGATTCAGCTTGTGTAAAGCGCAAAAAACCTGGAGGAGAAAGGCGCAGCATAATTTCTCCAAAGGTCACAACTTTTTTCATCTTATTTTAGTGTGTTTTAGGGTGATACAAGATTGTGTTACAAATTTACAAATACTTTTCTCTTACTAAATATTCTTGTACATATTCTGTAATACCTTCTTCTAAAGAAGTAAATGGCTTAGAATATCCGATACTACGCAACTTAGCCATATCGGCTTCTGTAAAATACTGATATTTATCGCGAATATCTTCAGGAGTATCTATAAAACTAATGTTTTCAGGTATAGACAGCGCGCAAAAAGTGGCGCTTGCAAGGTCTAAAAAAGTTCTTGCTTTCCCTGTTCCAAGGTTATAAATTCCAGAGTTTTGGCGGTGATTCATCAAAAAGAAAATTACATCAAGAACATCCTTTACATAAATAAAATCGCGCATTTGTTCTCCATCTTTATATTGCGGATGATGAGAGCGAAATAGTTTCACGCCTCCAGTATTTTTAATTTGATGATAAGCATGAAATACGACAGAAGCCATTCTTCCCTTATGATACTCATTTGGTCCGTAAACATTAAAAAATTTCAAACCTACCCAAAAAAATGGTTTTTCAGGCTGTGAAATTGCCCATTTATCAAACTCATTTTTAGATTTTCCGTAAGGGTTTAATGGCTTAAGCATTGGAATAAGTGTTTCATCATCGCAATACCCTAGTTCTCCCAATCCGTAAGTAGCAGCAGAAGAAGCATAAATCAATGGAATTTGGTACTTTACGCAACACTTCCATACCTGCTGACTGTAGTTCAGGTTAAGTTCATATAAAATATTCCAATTAAACTCAGTAGTATCAGTTCTTGCACCGATATGAAGAATAAACTCTACATGTTCATGATTTTTATCTATCCATTCGATTAAATAATGCCTATCAACATATTCCTTTACAATCTTTCCTTCTAAGTTTTTATTTTTATGCGGATTTGAAAAATTATCTACTGCAATGATGTGTTTAAAGCGGTGGTTGTTAAGATAACTAATCATACAGCTGCCAATAAAACCAGCAGCACCTGTTATTACTATCATATTATCTTTTTATCATTCGAACCACAAAAATTAAAACACAAGCTCCTACAGTAGAGGAAATGAATATATTTAGCAATTGATTCCCAATTGAAATACCAAGCAAGTTTAACAAATAACTTCCTATAAAAGAACCAATTACACCTACAACCAAAGAACCTACTAAGCCCATAGAACTCTTCATGAGCTTGCCTGCGATAAGGCCTGCTATTAACCCGATAAGCAATGAGAGAATTAAAGATTCCATACGCGTTGCATAAAATAAAAAACCTTAGCCACAAAGCTAAGGAAAAACCTACACAACACAAGAAAAAGTTATTAGTTATCGCAAATCTACTACTTCTACTGCAGGATATGCTTTTGTATCAAAAACAAAGTAGTTGTCATCTACATTCACATTAGGAACAAGTTTTTTTACACTAAAAGAATAACGATTAATATTTTGATTTTCAAACATTTCCCAGCTTTTCAAGGAATTATCTCGCTTATCGATTAGTAACTGTATTTTAAAAAACTTCACTTTGCTTTGCTTAGGATTTTCAGGAGCAAGATCTACTACATCGTAGGCTACTCCGTCTATCACCCTTTCTCCTAAATAAAGATATTTAAATCCTTTTTGATATATTTCGAAAATTTGAGTGGGAGTTTGAAGAGGGTCGTTGGGATCTGGTTCAAAATTAGTAATAGAAACTTCTTTGGCATCTTCTAAATAAGTCCAAACGGTTTTGTTATTGTTAAAAATTTCTTGATGTCCTATTTTGATGCGGTATTTGTTTTTCTTTACAGTAATGACTCCTTCAAAAGTATCTGTCTTTTTGTTTGTGTTACTAGTGAGTGTATACTTAAACTCGGCGCGAAAGGAGTTCATGTTCTTGTATTTCGCACTCATTTTATCGAGAATCACTTTGGCTTTAGGGTCGTTTTGTGCAAAAAGGCTATAACAAATCAGAATTCCAATAATCGATAATACCTTTAACTTTTTCATTCCAATTAGATGTTTTTTACTATCACATAGTCTTAATCTTATGACAAATATAACAAATTATTTGCCACATTTAATTTATTCTATTCCATTTTAAGGTAAATTTTACAGTAAGTTTATATGTTCATCAAATCCACTTTCGATGCAATCAGGATTCACCACTGAAACGTCTTTAATTATGTCATTCAACCTGTTAGATTACAAATTTTACGCTTGATGGATTACAGGTTTTAGTATGAAACTATGAAAGCTCTTGATTTGTTTGATATAATTCAACAAAATATTTGTTTATTTTTAAAAACAAACAATTCCCCTCCCATCGTTCTACTAGTTCCTAAATAAATTCTTGTTCTTCAAAGGTTTCTTACATTTTATTTAAAATCGGGTTCGCTCTTTTTTAGAATTTTGGGGTTATTGACAAATTACTTGCTGAATTATTGGCACATTTGCAAAAGCTAAGTTTTTTGTAAATATTGTCTTCTTCTCCGAAGATTAAAATCATCTCTTCAATAACTTGTTTCGGAACTACTTCAATTTACTATCTGTACTCTATCTCTGCGTCTGTATTGACGAAACTAAACAACTATCAATATTGACTCCTTCTTTGTAAAACAAGAAAATTGTATTGCTGCATTGAAAATTAAAGCGTTCTGTTTTTAAAATTCTTATTGCATCTGTAATCATCAACGATGCACCCCTTAAAATAATGTAATTCACCGCCTTTAATATAGGCATAAGAAGATTGCTCTTATAAATGCTTAGCAATATTAACAGATTGCTCTACAAAATTTTGGGTCTTCAAATAACATCACATTACTGATATACTTCATTTGAAAACCAGCTGTAACGTAACTGATAGGACTCATATGTTTTGGATAGAATAATAAATTTTTAACAAAAGTTCTTGCGAAACAGTACCATTAACAAATATTCACTTTTCAATAAATGAAATCCTTTATCTGTTTTTATTACCCTTGGTGTAAAAAAAATCAAACGCTCGAAATGCATTTTGGAAATATCGAACATGTTTTGTATTTTAAGATTCCTAAATTTCGTTAAAAAATCGAGCTAATATAAAACACTAAACAAAATTTTTCGTTTTTGTTGGACAATGTAAGTTAAAAAATTAGGAACACCATGAGAAGCGAGCAAGAACTCATTGAAATTAAGCGCAAGCTATTGGACACTTGCAAAGAAATTCAAAAATCGTTGGTAATGAACGCAAAAGAGGCCATGGAAACAGCCCAAGAAAGCGCTAACCAAGAAGAAGCTGCTACGGAAGAAAAATTTGAATCTTTTCGAGCACAATGCCAAGCCGATCGCGATATGTTTGCAAGGCAATATTCCGAGCATCTCGCTACATTGAGTGTTCTCTCTTCTATTCCCTACGAAAAAGTTTGGAAAACCGTTCAGCCTGGAAGTGTCGTAATAACGGACAAACAAAAAATGTTTGTTTCCGTAAGTTTGGGTAAAATAAAAACTCCCGATGGCGAATATTTTGCTATCTCACCGAACTCCCCTATATACGCTGCTATGCAGGGCAAGAAAGCCGGGGATAAATTTTCATTTCGAAACGTCACGCATGAAATCAAAGAAGTATTCTAAAAAATTGAAGCAAGTTTTTTTTCATCCTTAATGATCATTTTTCACCTTAACAAAGTGCAACACACTTATTTTTTTACAAATATTAATAAAAACATTACCTGAAATACGGGAATTAGAAAATTTTATCTAAGAAAATTTGTTTTTCAAATTATAATGTTTTATGATGGGTTTTAATTAAACAATTGACATTTCATCTAAATTTTTTACTATTTTTCTTCAAAAGAAAAAAGCCAAAGTCTCAAAAACGCAATCGTTTGAAAATTAGCATTAAAGCTTTTTTAAAAAATTGAAATAAAAATTACATAAACAAAATACAAGTGAATTATGTTATACAAATAAAACTTTAAAAACATGAAAGCTTTTGCAAGAATAGACAGCGATGAAGAACATCATACAGAAAGGAAAAAAGTATTGGTAGGATATTTTCCGAGTGATGTTACTATTTTTAAAGATTCTTTTTTGATTAGTCCTCCTCCTGTTGCAGATGAGAATGTGCATTCCTTTGCACTTTCAAGCATTTATTATCAAGGAGAGGAGTACATCATGCCTGATTTAGATGAGATTATTAGTGTAGAGCCTACTTTAGGTATCATCAAGTTAGAGCCTAACAACCAACTTCCGCCAGGTTTGTATGAAATCAACCTTGAAGTAAACTTCAATGGCGAGAAAAGAATAATACGTCGTGCTTTTAGCATACGTATCCTTCCTCCTGTTACAAAATAAAAAAAGAGCTTCGGCAGTTGCTGAAACCCTATAATTTCATGCTTTATGCTCAGGGCGCAGCAAATCGTTTACAGTTTTAACAGGATTAAAAGTAATCAAAGGAATTTCTACAAAGACAGTATTCCAATCGGACATTGAGCCATTCCATAAACCAGGAAGCTCTTGCGCTTTCAAATCCCTTCCGTTTTTAGACTTTTTGGAAATAAAACCTGTTTTATCATCGCGATACTTCAAAAGATTAAATTTATTCCCTTTGTAATCTTTTAGCGAAACGACCAAATCAGCGGGATTGAAGTGAGTAGATTTTGCCATAATTTCTTTTTGCATCGGATGATTTACATCAATCTGCGCGGTTTCCACAATTTGAATAGAAATCGAGCCATCTTGATTTTTTGCCCAAAAAGGTCCTCCTCCTGTCTCACCAGAGTTAGCTACCATACCGCAGACTCGAATCGGACGATTTAATTTGGCAAACAGGTAGTCGGCTTGCTCTTGAAGTTCTAATTCTTCAAAGCCGTTAATCGGAATTGTACAAAGCTCTTTTTGCAAGAAATCAGCAATTTGCTCAATATCTGTTTGAGAATATTTTCCAGACTCTAACTTGCGCAAATATTCAAAAATTTTGCCTCGATAATGGATTAAAACACCAGCTAAAACTTTTTTATAAAAATAAGATTCTGCTTTCAGGCGGTCTGGCACAACATTATCGATATTTTTAATAAAAACAATATCTGCATGTAAATCATTAAGATTTTCTAAAAGTGCTCCGTGTCCTGCAGGGCGAAACAACAAAGAACCATCTTCCTCGCGAAAGGGTTGATTGTTCATGTCCACCGCAATCGTGTCAGTAGACCTTTTTTGCTGAGAATAAGAAATTTCGAAACGAACTCCTAACCTCTTTTCGTATTCTGCTTGTACCTCAGCGACTCGAGCCTTAAACTTTGCTTCATGCTCAGGCGAAACCGTAAAATGTAAATGTACAACATTTCCCATCGAAACGGCGTGATGCGCTCCTTCTACCATGTGCTCTTCAATCGGTGTACGCACAGAGCCATCTGGGTATTTATGAAATTTGAGCAACGCTTTGGGCAAAGAACCATATTGTAATCCATCTTCATCTAACAAAGTTTTAAGAATGGCTACGTATTTGGAAGTGTCTTGCAAATCTTTTTCGATATCGATATTGTATTTTTTTTGGTAAGCCAATTTTAAATCGTCATAAAAAGCAAATTCCCGAATGTGTTGCATAAAATAGGCAACAGAATTGAATCCTGTATCAGTTTTGAGCTTTTCAAGTGCCTTTTCAGAACCATCAAACTCAAAAAGATGCTTAAACATGCGCGTAGCCGCTCCAGAAGCGGGCACAAACTTGACAATTTTTTCTTTATTAGCATGAGTTTCATATAAGGTTGCCCATTTTTGAGCCTCTTCTTTTTCATAACGAGAAATTCCATCACCTACAATAGCAGGTCTTACTAATGGCAAAAAAGGAAATCCTTCTATAAAATTGCGAATTTGTTCTTCTACTTTAGCGATACTAATTCCTAACGATTTGATTTGTGCGAGATCTTTTTCGGTAAACATAATTTGCAACTTTAACGCCTTAAAATGAAAACTTATCTGCAAACAGACAAGAACTCTACCATCTTTTTTTCCTATATTTACAAAAATTTTATATTCGTTTAGACCTTCTCTGATGAAAATCAATCGTTTTTATCCTCTTATTTCTACTCAAATTGTAGGTAAAAAATTAATTAATGTACCTGAGTGCAATTCAACCAATACACTTCTCAACCACCTTATACAAAACACAAAATTACCTAACGGTACCTTGCTCATCACAGAAAACCAAACAGCAGGAAGAGGGCAACATCATAATCGATGGTTTTCGGAACCTTATCAAAACCTTACTTTTTCCTTTCTATGGATTCCTAAAAATTTTGCTGCTCATCAAGCTTTTCAACTCAATATGGCGACATCTTTAGGATTGTATAACTTTTTATCTGCCTTATTGCCTCAAAAAAAAATACACATCAAATGGTCTAACGATATACTGTTGGAAGGCTCTAAAATTTGCGGAATTCTTATAGAAAACAAAATTCGCAACCATAAAATCCTTTACAGCGTCGTAGGAATAGGATTGAACGTCAATCAAACACAGTTTCCGATTCATTCGGCAACTTCTCTTAAATTAGCAACCCAACAAACGTACGATTTGCCAACTTTATTAGAGAACATATGTTTTCATATCGAGAAACAATACCAAAACTTAGGAAATTTTTCTTATCTAAAGTCTTGTTATACGCGCGCATTATACCGTTATCAAGAACTAAGTTGGTATGAAAATATTTCACACAAATCACTTCCTGTAGGAAAATTTCAAGGAACTATCTTGGGTATAAACGATCACGGGAAACTCGCTATTGCCCTCGAAAATAAACTTTACCACTTCGGAATTCAAGAAATCAAATTTTTCATCGAAAACGTTTGAAAAGAACATTTTAAAATATAGCGAAAATTCGCTTGTTTTTTTATATTTTTTCTTAAATAAATCCAAGATTAAGTATCAGAAATCAAAAGAAATAAGTTTATTTTTGCAAACTTTTAATAAGGCTAAAGAAACACAAGCGAAAGCGCACGTGCGCGATTCCAACACGATCAACATTACGGTTCCAACACAATTAACATTAAGTAACATAAGAATGAGAGAACTACTTACTTCCTTTCGAGACAATTGCGGGTTTGGGCTTATTGCAAACGTCAACAATACGCCTTCTCGCCAAATGACACTTGATGCTATCCAAGCACTAAGTCGGATGATTCACCGCGGCGCTATCGCAGCGGACGGCAAAAGTGGAGATGGGGCAGGATTTTTGTTTTCTATGCCTAAAAAGTTTATCAAAAAAATTGCTCTCCAAGCAAACGTAGAACTTCCTCAGCAATATGCTGTGGCTATGATGTTTATGACGCATCAAGAACAAAAACAACTCTTTGTAGAAGCATGTGAAAAAAACGACTTAAAAGTTCTTTTCTTCAGAGATGTTCCCACAGATAAAAATGCACTTGGCAAGTTAGCCATTGAATCTATGCCTATGATTGTGCAAGCAGTAGTAGCGCCCGCTTCTTTAATGGCAGGAAAACGATTCATGCCCTTAGTCTATCTGACTCGCAAAGATGCTGAAAATGCTATCCGCAACACAGAAAAAGGAAAAGATTTTTATGTCTGTTCTTTTTCTGATACAGTAATTTCTTATAAAGGGCTTGTGATGCCTCAGTACGTTAAAGAGTTTTATTTAGATTTACAAGATGAAGATTTTGAAACAGGCTTTGCCCTTTTTCATCAACGTTTTTCTACTAATACGCTTCCTAAGTGGGCACTTGCACAACCTTTCCGAACATTGGCTCATAACGGAGAAATCAACTCCATTCAAGCCAACAGACTTAATTTCCAAATCAATTGCGAATCGCTCACAAGTCAAGTGTTCACGCCAGAAGAAATTGAAAGACTCTTTCCGATTCTAGATAAAGGAACTTCTGATTCAGGCAGTGTAGACAATGTGTTCGAATTTTTGATGATGAACGGCGTCGACTTCTTTAAAGCTATTCGTAGTTTAATCCCAGCGCCTTGGCAAAACATTCCACAATTAGATTCAAAACTAAGAGCTTTTTATGAGTTTACCTCTTGTTCTTTCGAAGCATGGGATGGACCTGCTGCTATTTCTTTCACTAATGGGCGCTACTTAGCATGTGTATTAGATAGAAACGGGCTGCGCCCTGCAAAATACGTTATCACTAAAGACAACCGAGTATTGATTTCTTCAGAGTACGGTTGCTTAGAATTTCAGGACGAAGAAATTTTAGAGCAAGGCAAACTTCAATCGGGTCAAATGATTGCCATCGATACAAAATACGGAAAAATTCTTAAAAATGAAGATATTAATGAATACCTATCTAATTCCCAGCCATATAGCAAATGGCTCAACGAGAATTTAACTTATCTGATAGAACAAGCCGATGAAAATTTTATTGAGTTTGATGATTATTACTACGACAACTTAGTAGAAATGCAACGCTATCACAACTACACTAATGAAGTTGTCGAGCAAATCATTCAACCAATGATAGAAAGTGGCAAAGAAGAAACAGGTTCTATGGGAGATGATACGCCAATGGCAGCTTTTTCCAAAGTACAGCGCAACTTCACAGATTTTTTCCGCCAAAAGTTTGCTCAGGTAACTAATCCACCGATCGATCCCTTGCGCGAACGAATGGTGATGTCCACATCTGTCATGATAGGACAACGCTCTGATATCTTGTGTGAAAAACCTTCCAATGCTAAAATGATTAAAGCCATGTCACCTATTCTCTCTAAAGAAGAGTTGGATGTGATTTTGGCTTACGGAACAAGCTCCAAAGCGATGTTTGACAAGGATTTTAAATCACAAGTTTTTTATACAGGGTTTACCCAAAACCTACGAGAATCTCTTTATGAGCTAGGAGCTAAAGTAGAAAAATCAGTTCTAGAGAATGGCGTGCATATCGTGATCTTAGACGATAGATGTTTAGATAAAAATACGCTTCTCATTCCTATGCCGATGGCAATCGGGTTTTTGAACACTTACCTGATGAGAAAAAAAATCAGAAGTAAAGTTTCAATTGTAGCTATCACTGGTGAAGTTTATGATTCACATTCGGCTTGCGTAATGATGGCTTACGGAGCCATTGCGCTTTATCCTTATTTGCTTTATGCTACTGGTGTCCAGATTACAGACCGGCTTTCAGGTGGAAAAGCCCCAGCTAAAAAGAAAAAAGCTGCTCTCAAAAAAATACAAAAAGCTCTCAACGCGGGCATGCTTAAAAATATGTCAAAAATGGGCATCTGTACAATGGAAAGCTATCAAAATGCAGCTCTTTTTGATATTATAGGGTTGCATCAGCAAATTATTGACGAGTGCTTTCCAGCTTCTATAGGGCTCATTCCAGGGCTTACTTATGAGGATATAGAATTTCGGTTGCGAAAATATCACAAAGAAGCTTTCAAATTGCAAGTTATCAAAAAGATGTATCCGCTCGAGGTAGGAAGCTTTTATAAATATATGGATAATGGCGAATATCACGACTTTTCACCCGACGTTGCTAAACAAATCACCAAAGTAGCTCGTACTTTAAATCCTGCAGACTATCAAGTTCTCAAAGAACGCATCAACAATAGAGGATTGCGTTTTATTCGAGACTTTTTTGAATTAAACCCTGATAGAGCGCCTATTCATATCGATGAAGTAGAACCTATCGAATCAATCACCAAGAGATTCACTTCGGCTGCTATGAGCTTAGGATCCATTTCTCCTGAAGCGCACGAAGCTATTGCAGAAGCCATGAACTCTATCGGTGCTATGTCTAACTCAGGCGAAGGAGGAGAAGACAAAGCCCGATTTGGTACTATCAAAAATAGCCGTATCAAACAAGTCGCCTCGGGCCGATTTGGCGTGACTCCTGCCTATTTGCGCAGTGCCGATGAAATACAAATCAAAATTGCGCAAGGTGCTAAACCCGGCGAAGGCGGACAACTCCCAGGCTTTAAAGTCACTCCTTTGATTGCTTCTCTAAGATGTACTATTCCAGGTGTTACGCTCATTTCACCTCCTCCGCATCATGATATTTACTCTATTGAAGACTTAGCTCAACTCATTTTCGACCTCAAACAAGTAAACCCTAAGGCACTTGTCTCAGTAAAATTAGTTTCAAGCACTGGAGTAGGAACAATCGCTGTTGGTGTTGCTAAAGCCTATGCAGATAAAATCATCATTTCAGGTTCGGAAGGAGGAACAGGAGCTGCCCAGCTTAACTCTATTAAATTTGCAGGAAATCCTTGGGAATTAGGATTAGCTGAAGCCCACAACGCTCTTAAAGTAAATCACCTGCGAGATTCTGTAGAACTCCAAACTGACGGTGGGCTAAAAACAGGATTAGATGTAATCAAAGCGGCTATTTTAGGCGCTGAATCTTTCGGATTCGGAACAGCTATTCTCACTGCTGTTGGCTGCAAAATCTTAAGGGTGTGCCATTTGAACAAATGTTCTGTGGGTATTGCTACACAAGACGAGCAACTACGCGCTCACTATAAGGGTACAGTGCAAGGAATTATTTATTACTTGCGCTCTGTTGCTCAAGAAGTACGCGAAATTTTGGCATACTTGGGCTATCGCTCTCTAAACGATATCATTGGAAAAACAGAACTTTTAAAAGTAGTAAACGACGAATTTGCCCAAAAATTTGATTTTAGTAGCGTACTGATGAACGAGCCAGGTGTACAACGCAAAATAAAACTTCGCAACGAACCATTTGACAAAAATGAATTTGAAAAAGGAGTTCTAGAAGAGGTTTTGCCTACTATTAAAAATCCTAAATACCCCATTGTTGTGCATAGAGAAATTAAAAATGTGAATCGCAGTTTTGGAGCACTTATCTCTGGCACAATTGCTGAGTATTACGGAGATGAGGGACTTCCTAAGGAAACTATTACAATTAATTTAAAAGGATATGCAGGACAATCCTTCGGAGCTTTCCTATCGAATGGAATGTATCTTCACTTAGAAGGAACCGCTAACGACTACGTAGGCAAAGGCATGCGAGGCGGACAAATCGTGATTGTTCCTCAAAATTTAGAGAAGCATTTAAGTTTAGCTGGAAACACTTGCTTATATGGCGCTACAGGCGGAAAACTTTTCGTGGCAGGAAGCGTCGGAGAGCGCTTTGCAGTGAGAAACTCAGGTGCATTAGCCGTTGTAGAAGGTACAGGAGACCACCCTTGCGAATATATGACAGGAGGGACAGTAGTGGTCTTAGGAGAAACAGGCTATAACTTTGGTGCCGGCATGACAGGAGGAGTAGCCTTTGTGTACGACAAAAAAGGAAACTTTACTGATAAAATGAACCCAGAACTCATCAAAGTAGAACGCATCGATACTGATGAAGGTGATGAAGGACGAAACTATTTAAAGAAAATTTTGCGAAGCTATCATTTCCGAACTCAAAGCAAGATCGCTAAACATATTTTGGATAATTTCCGAGATGAACTGCGCTTCTTTTGGTTAGTTACATCTAAAGATATGAAAGCACCTCTCAACCCTAATGAAGGTAATTAATTTATCAACACAAAAAAATAAGAGCAATGTACGAGTTTACCAAAATCGAAAGATTAGACCCGACTGTTCGACCTACTAACGAACGAATCGAAAATTTTAAAGAAATTTACGAAATATATACCCCTGAAGAAGCAAGTGCACAAGCAAGTCGGTGTATTCAATGTGGGAATCCGTATTGCAGTTCTTTAGGATGTCCGCTCAGCAATAATATTCCGCAATGGCTCAAATTTATCGCTGATAAAGATTTAAATTTAGCTTTCAACATTTCTAATGAAACATCTCCTTTCCCAGAAATTTTAGGAAGAATCTGTCCACAAGACCGCTTATGCGAAGGCGCCTGTACTCTTAACGAGGGTTACGGAGCTATTACTATCGGAGCTATAGAAGTTTCCATTACTGAAAATGGATTTAAAAAAGGACTTAGACCACAATTTGCCGAAAAAATGACAGGCAAAAAAGTAGCTATTATTGGTTCAGGACCTGCAGGACTCTCTGCTGCCACTTTCTTACTGCGGGCAGGCATCAAACCTGTTGTATACGAAAGAGCCGACGAAGCTGGAGGGTTGCTTATTTACGGTATTCCAGAATTTAAACTAGAAAAAGAAGCTGTTCATCGAAGAATTCAGTTTCTTTTAGAGGCGGGTATGGAGCTTCACCTCAATACAGAAGTGGGAAAAGATATTTCATTTGAAGAAATCTACGCCAAACATGACGCTGTATTTATCGGAATCGGTGCTACAGAAGGAAAAGTACTTGATTATCAGGGATATAATACCGATAATATTTATATGGCTGTTCCTTTCCTAACCAATATTCAGAAAAAACTTCTTGAAATGCCGTACGACAAAAAATACAACGTAAAAGATAAGCGCGTTATGGTGATTGGTGGGGGAGATACAGCAATGGATTGCGTACGTACCTCTATTCGCGAAGGAGCTTCTTCTGTTCGTTGTGTGTATCGCCGCGATGAAGCAAATATGCCCGGCAGCAGAAAGGAAGTCAAAAATGCTAAAGAAGAAGGGGTAGAATTTATTTTCATGACTTCACCTAATCGTTTTTTGGCAGATAAAAATGGCAAAGTATATGGAATGGAATTCAAAAAAATGGAACTTCGTATGCCAACTGAGGGAAATGGTCGCGCCGATATTATTGAAATTCCTAATTCTGAGCACGTGATAGAAGCTGATGTTATTATCTTAGCACTCGGATTTAATAACGCAAAACTAGCTTTTTTGAGAGAAAACGGCATTGAAACAAACAAATTTGGAGCTATTATTGTAGATGAAAAATACAGAACTACCAAACCTCGTGTATATGCGGGAGGAGATGGTGTTCGTGGCGCTGATTTGGTGGTCAATGCGGCTCTCGACGGACGACAAGCTGCCTTAACAATTATTGAAGATTTACTTTTAAATAAGTGAATCTGTTACCACATTACTCGCCAGGGCACATTGTTTCGATGCACTTTTTTCAAAACTAAAAGAGACTAACAATGTTAGTCTCTGCAAAACATCGTAGAGTCTAAGCAATTAATTTTCTGAAGCATCTGCTTCCGCAGGCGTATTATCGATTACAACCCTGCCATTGTAGTACATTTTACCTTCTACCCAATAAGCGCGGTGGCGCTGATGCACTTCGGAGGTAGTTTGACAAACAGAAAGCTGTACAGGCTTCAATTTGATTTGACTGCGCCGCAAAGCTGTACGAGTTTTCGAAAACTTTCGCTTAGGATTTGGCATTTTTCAACAAATTTAAAAATTACAAACATCAATTTAAATTCAATTTTTTAAGAAGATTCCATCGAGGATCTATTCTTTCTTCAGAGTCTTCTATTGTTGATGCATCAGTTTGATAGAAAAAGAAGGTATCGCTTTCTTGCTGATGTTGTCTAAAACGAGGATGTAACTTCTTAATAGGCAAACTTGTACAAATGATATCGTACACAATTTGATCGAAAACCAGCTCAGTTTGATCGAAAGGAATAATGTACATATCTTCCGTAACTTCTTCCCAACTATTTCCGAACTTGAAAACAATTTGGTGTTGCTGGTCAAAAGGTTCTTCGAACATATCCAAACTTCTATCGCACACAAGCGTAAGAGTTCCTTCCAAAGAAATAGTAGCCGTAATGCTAAAAGATGTTTTGTTAACTTTTATGGATAAAGATAGACAACAATCTTCAATCATGTCGTTTTGATACTTATCCAATAACGATTTATTGATTTGGTAAGCGTACTCGTATTTCCCGTTTTCCAAGCCTCCAATTTCTAACGATATGAGCTTGATATTTTCCATTTTTATAAAAAGTTTTGCAAACTTAAGAAAACGTTTATATCATTCCAATTAAATCAAAAGAAAATGTTGCTCTCCAAAATAGTGATATTATTAGTTCGCTTTTACCAACTCGGAATTTCGCCTTACCTCTTTGCATCTTGTCGTTATGTTCCTACGTGTTCAGCTTATATGATCGAGGCGGTTCAAAAATATGGCGCATGGAAAGGAATGTGGTTAGGTTTCAAACGAATATGCCGTTGCCATCCTTGGGGCAACCACGGTTACGACCCTGTTCCTTAGAATCCACTCATGAGTTCATCAGTTTTATTATTAGCAGCTGCGCTCTCCATTTCTTCTAATTCGATTTCAGCAATTGCTTTCATAGCACCATGCATAGCTTTATGGAAGTGTTCTTTTGCTTTAGCGAATTCTTTCATTTCTTTATAGGTAATTCCTAACATAAAATGAAACTGCGCCTTCTGATCAGGGCTTAAAGTGTGATGAAACTGTTCTAGTGCTTCAAATGCTTGTACTGCTTTGGAGAGTTCTTTTTTTCTGTGCAAGGCAATTCCTTCAGCGAACAAAATATGAAAATTTTTCTCATCGTGGCGCACTGCATCTTCTGCCAATGCGATCACGTCATCGTACATTCCATTGTCTAAAAGCAACCTAATCAGATTTGTGTGAATACTTTCGAGAACTTTAGGATCTTTCTCTAAGGAAGCAGCCTTTTTATAGTAATTAATAGCTACTGTTTGATTTGTTCGGCGTTGCGCTAAGTTGGCTTGTAATATATAGGCACGCGTATATTCTGGGTTCATTTGTAAAGCAATATCTAAAAGTTGTTTGGCTTCGTCTAAGTCTCCCATCAACATGTAGCTTTGCGCCGCCATCGTATAGTACTCAGGGCTTAATTTTGCAATGATGGGTTTATAAACTCCAAAATTAGCGTGCTTAAAAGCTTCGTGGGCTTTATCGTACTCTTTTAATTTATTATGAGCAAAGCCTAGTTCAAAGTAGTACTTAGCAATTACTTTAGGTTCTTTAGAAGGTAACAAAGCAATAGCTTTCGTTAAAATAGCCTTCGCATCGTGGTATCGTTTTAGCTTGTTATAAACTAGTCCTTCGTAGTACAAAACCTGAAGATTTTCAGGATCTAACTGTTTAGCATCTTGCACATATTTAAGTGCTATATCGTATTTTTCTTTTTGAATTGCTAAATTTGCATCTTGTAACTTGTATTGAAGCTTTTTAGCAGGATCTGAGTCATATTTAAAAGCAAGGTCATAGCTTTCGAGTTCTTTGTTAAACAAATCCTTTTCATGATAGCATTTAGCAAGCATAGTATAGGCTTGCACATGCTCAGGCTTAATAGTAGTCACTCGTGTAAAGGAATTAATTGCATTATCATAGTCTTTTAGGCTAAAATAACACATGCCTTTCATGAAATGACAACGAATATCATCAGGAGCAATTTTGAGAGCACGATCATACTCATCAATAGCGCGAATTAGGTCATTTGATTTTCTTAATTGTTCAGCATTAGCAAATATTTGAGAAACATCCTGTTGAGCGTTTACAGAAAAAGAAAACAACAGGCCCATCAAAGCAAGAAAACTGCGCATCTCCATTTTAAACACATTCAAAACGTTATTATTATTATAACGTTAATTTAAGGAATGGAGATATGTTTTTAAAAAAATTTTTTTTAGTCTAACAATCGATTTTCATGAGCGAAAGTAATTAAATCGGCTGTATTTCGCAGTTTTAATTTTTTATAAATATTTTTTCGATGTGTTTCAACAGTAGGCACGCGAATATCTAGTTCGTTAGCTATATCGACGTTGCGGTATCCTTGCGCAATGAGCTTGATAATTTGTTTTTCTCGTTTAGAAATACTGCTGAGAATTTCTTGATTGACAAGCCCTCTAAACTGCTTATCAGTTTCAATAAAATGCGTAATATCGGTGAGTACAACTACAGCGCGGCGAATCCTATCCTGATTTTTTTCATACCCTATGGCTGAAATAGTAAAATAGTGGTATATTTTTCGAGATTCTCGCAGTCGAACAGCAGAAACCCAAAAATCTCCTCGATTTTCTCGAAAAAACGCAAGAATATCATCTAACAAATGTTGATCTTCTGGATGAATGAGATGTTCTAAAAGTTTGTGTTGTTTTTTTTCAATTTCATCCGTTTCATAACCTAACGTTTTTAATGCATTGTAATTCCCGAAAGCATCTCCACTCTCGATATCCAACGTGTAAACAATTGCTGGCAAATAGTGAGCATCCCCTGATAGTTGTAGTAATCCTTCCAATTCTTCTAATACAGCACGCAGAGCGTTTGCTGTGTTTTGAATGGCTTTTTTATCCAATTTCATCGAGTCAAAAAATTATACAAGTATTACAAAGTCTAAAAATAATCAAGCAATTGGATATAGCAAAGGTCTATTTTTCAGACGCAAAAACTAGAAAAAATACAAAAATAAGTCTTTTTATAGTTGTTTATAGGTAATCAAAAGCATATATTTTAAAAAAATCATGTTTTTTTGTTGTGTATCTTAAAAAAATTTTTGGCAGTCTAAAAAATAATTTTAATAAAATCAATTGATAATCAACGTTTTAAAAGGATTGTTAATAAAATAAAATGAATGCAAATTTTTCTTAATTTGGTGCATCTTAATAATATTTAATCAATAAACAGTTTTTTCCATCAAATCTTTTTTTGAGAGTCATTGCTTTTTTTAACTTTTTCGTTCCACCACTTTTTAATTAAATCTTCTTTCTGAAGTACAGAAATCTGAGAATCTTTATCAGCCACAATTTTGCCTTCTGATACCCAAGTTCTTAGTTGGGCATACATACGGGCCACAAACATAAGCAAAAGTCCTACAAAAAGAAAAGAAAGAATCTGAGTAATTACATTCAATCGAACAAAATCGTGCAATAAAAACTTCAAAAGCGTTAAACCGAACAACACCAATGCAATTACACGAATTTCTTTGATTTTATACTTCATTCCTATCCCGACAAACACAAAAGCAATTAAACACCACAATACAGTAACTCCCACTAGGCGAGTTTGTTCTATAAGTACATGATGATGCGAATCCCAGCCCTTCGCTACAAGAATCACAAAAGTGTTTTCTAACTCAACCGTAGCATGTATGACTATCATACCACACATTACCCATAATACAAAAGAATATCCTGCTCTATACTCTGGAGAATTAATAATATCTTTCATCAACAAAATCAATGTAACAAACGACAACAAAACATTGATATAGTGCACGGCAAATGGCATAAAACTGCATTTCTGCTCTAAGTACAGGTTTCGAAGATAGTAGGTCTGGGGCAATCCATACAATAAGTAGGATAACACCGCAAGAGACATCAGCAAACCGATCGAAAAACGAAAATAATTCAGTTGAGGATTGCGGTGGACAATCAAGCGAAAAAACAATAAATACAGCATATTATAATTTCCAATCCATAGCGAACGAACCGCCGAAAATCCAAAAAAAGAAACATCATGAAAAAGTAGCTCAAATAATCCTGCTAAATAACATAAAGTTGCTATACAACTTTCTAAAAGATGTTGATAGGATACAGCAGGAAAAAAACCTACGCGTTCTAAAGGGGTACAATAACGCAACATGCGAGAGATTTGCCAACACCCAAATGCTACTACCCAAGTTGCGAAAAATGCTGGGTTGAAAATGAAATAAGGAAAAGATGTTTCATAGACTGTTTTCCAAATCCATGCGAGATGAATTCCAATCAAAACCACAAGTATTTGAGAACATGCGCCAAACACATACAATCTTGTTCTTATAAAAAACCATACTAACAAGACAGATTCTACAACCCAAAAAATATTTTGCCAAACAGTTTCTAAGAGTTTTGCAGATGCCCATGTAACCAATAAAATAGCCCACCAAATAAAATGATTAGTAATGCGAGACCACTTCTCTATTCCAAAAAGAATGAATGCATACACAACCAAAAGCGTTGCAAAACCTGCTATATACCAACCTCCATTCACATGCAGGTACTTCAAACCATACAACTCCCAAACAATGCTAGCGCTAAGAATTGCGTTATTCATTATCTGAAAAGGAGAAAAATACTTAGGATTTTTTAAGGTATAAGCAACATTCCCCACAAAAAAAATGAGTGAAAAAAATCCATTTACTACTGATAGTAATAAAGCATTTTCATATACGGACATATCGTTAGACACCCAAAAACTAAAAATATCAATTTGCCATATTAGAAACGCAGCGATAATCACGTATCTCCAATTTTCAAGATAACTAATCACTATAAACAATATAGAAATAGTCGCTAAATAAGCATAAAAAGGTATATCAGGCATTGCCCAACCATAAATCAAGTAAGGAGCTACATACCCACCTATCATACTCAAAAAAATGAGCAAATGACGATTGTAAAGCGATGCCGCTACTCCGTTGATAAAAGCTACTATTAAACAATAACCTACTGCAAAAGGTGCAGACATCATATTATGCTCGTGATAGCTCGTATAAATAGTATGATAGAGCAAAATAGTGCCTGCAGTAATTAAAAAAGATGTAAGTATATTTTTCTGCTTAGCCAAATGATGAGCTACTACAAAAATAACCACAGCCACCCCACAGCCTACTACAATGCGAACAGGCACAGGAATAAGACCTTGACTTACTGCTAAACGATACGCAATAAATAAGCCTATTACTACGATTATCCCCCCTATCTTAGCGATTATATTTTCACCAATGTAACGCTCCAAGTCGTGTTTTGTATTAGCAAAATCCTGCAAAGAGATTGTTAAATCTTCTGGAACTTTCCACCATGATTCTTCTAAAGAAGGAGCTTTCATTTGCGCAATTTGGGCTTTGATGAGTTCGGGATCCTCGTAAAACTCTTTTACATAAACAGTGTTTCGAATTTTATACTTATCTGTTACATCGAGATTAGGTGTAGTTCCTTTAGGTTTAGGAGAATACCACTTTTTACTATTAATGTAAGATTGGCTCTCAAACATTTCATCAGATTGTTGTGATTCGTGCCGATTAGGAATAAGACCACCCATTTCGAGCATTGCACGATAACCTTCGTCGAGTTCAGAAGAATATTCATTGTTATCAGATTTTTTTAAAAACTTATTTTCGAACTCCTTTATGTATCCTCGCAAACGCTCTAAATCTCGCTTCGTTTTTTCATACTCAGATAAGTGCTCCACGTGCGTTATTTGCTAATATCTACTCATATAACGAAAAAAAATTAGAAAATTTTATAAATAGATAAAATTTCCAACAGCCTGACCCTGAGCAAATAAAGCTTTAGTTCTCTTTGGACTTGCATCGGCAATGAACACTTGACCAAAAGTACCTTGCTCGATAAGTTGCAACAATTTTCTGATGCGGTGTTCATCGAGCTTATCAAAAATATCGTCTAAAAGCAAAATAGGTTTATCGCGGTTTTGATGATAGATAAATGCAAACTCTGCCAACTTTAGAGCAATAATAAAAGATTTTTGTTGTCCTTGTGAACCAAATTTCTTAAGAGAAAAACCATTACAAATAAACGCGTATTCATCTTTATGAATTCCTTTGAGTGTGCGACCTGCTTGCCTATCAGCAGACAAATTTTGTTGAAAAATTTTTTGAAAAGGTATCGTTACATCAGCTTGATAGTGTAATTCGACGTCTTCTTTTTTATCTGTCAAAAAAGCATATGCTTCTTGAAAATAAAGGTTAAAATGTTGGATAAAATCTTTGCGGTGTTGCATAATGGTTTCAGACAAAGGAACCAACCAACTATCGTAAGGAAGAATCCTATCTTCATCAAATGTATTAGTCTCTAAAAAATGAGCTAGCAATGCGTTGCGCTGCCTAAGAAGTTGATTGTAACGCAACAGATTTTGCATGTACACAACATTTGTCTGGCAAATAATGCTATCAAAAAATTTCCTTCTTTCTTCATTTCCTCCTTGAACAAGATAATAATCGTAAGGGCAAATGAGTACACACGGAAACTTTCCAATGTGTTCACTAAGCTTTTCATATTCTTTTTGATTGCATTTTAGAATCTTTTTTTTGCCATTCTGAAAACTGACACCCACTTCATAGCACTCCTTTTGTTTGCGAAACCTTCCGAACAAAGTAAAACCAGACTGATGGTGTTGGATACAAAGGCTGTCATTATGTTGAAAGGCAGAACGCGTCATGCAGAGATAATAAACGGCATCTAACAAGTTAGTCTTTCCTTTTCCATTTTCTCCGACAATACAGTTCAGAGTATCAGAAAAGTCAAAGGATGCGCTTTCGTAAGATTTAAAATGAGTAAGACAAAGATACTGAAGGATAGGCACTGTCCAAAAATTAGACTTCCATAGCAACTTCTTGCATTGCTAACCAACGCTCTGCATCAAGTGCAGCCATACAACCTGTTCCGGCAGCAGTCACCGCTTGCCGGTATACAGCATCCTGCACGTCTCCACAAGCGAATACTCCAGGCACGCTAGTATATGTACTTCCGGGCTTGGTGATAATATAACCGTTTTTATCTAACTCCAATTGCCCTTGAAAAATCTCGGTATTAGGCTTGTGTCCGATAGCTACAAAAAATCCTGCAATAGATAGTTCTCTCACCTCTTGAGTTTTGTTGTTGCGTATACGGACTCCTGTCACGGTGGATTCCCCTAAAATTTCCTCTGTTTCGGTATTGAATAGCACTGTTATATTAGGAGTTTTAAGTACGCGCTCTTGCATAATTTTAGAAGCTCTCATTTCGGACTTTCTTACTAACATATACACCCGATTACAAAGTTTAGAAAGATAATGAGCCTCTTCACAAGCAGTGTCTCCTCCTCCTACTACCGCTACATCTTGGTTGCGATAAAAAAAACCGTCGCATACAGCGCAAGCCGACACACCACTTCCATTGAGGCGTTGCTCCGAAGGAATTCCTAACCATTTAGCAGAGGCACCTGTAGAAATAATAACAGCGTCGGCAATAATTTCTTTTGTATCGTCAATCCATACGCGATGTGGATAGCCTGAAAAATCTACTTTAGTAGCCGCACCTCTACGAATAGAAGTTCCGAAGCGCGCTGCTTGTCTTTCAAAATCTTGCATCATTTGAGGACCTAATACTCCATCAGGATATCCTGGAAAATTTTCCACTTCGTTGGTAGTCATCAATTGCCCACCTGGCTGATTCCCCTGATATAAAACAGGATTCAAACCAGCGCGTGCCGCATAGATAGCAGCTGTGTAACCTGCTGGTCCTGAACCAATAATCAGTACTTTTACGTGTTCTGCTGTCATCTTTTTAATTTTTTCAAAAATACGCTTTTTTCTTCAAAGCGAAAGATGTACAAAAATAGCTTTCTATTATGTTGCTAAGCTTTTACTTATAGTTCTTTTAAATAAAAAGGACATCAAAAAACGTCGATCCTTTCAAACAAATGCTTTGTTAATAACGATAGTATTCAGATTTGAAAGGTCCGTTAATAGGCACACCAATGTAGGCAGCTTGTTCTGGTGTAAGTGTATCGAGTTCAGCACCTACTTTTGCCAAATGCAAGTAAGCTACTTTCTCATCGAGATGCTTAGGAAGTGTATACACTTTATTTTCGTATTTATGTCCATTTGTCCAAAGCTCAATTTGTGCTAAAGTCTGATTAGCAAAAGAGTTTGACATTACAAAAGAAGGATGTCCTGTTGCGCACCCTAAATTGACAAGCCTTCCTTCAGCTAATACAATAATTTCTTTTCCATCTATGTTGTAGACATCTACTTGCGGTTTCACTTCATACTTAGTATGACCATAATGCTTCTTGAGCCAAGCCATATCAATTTCATTGTCAAAGTGACCGATATTGCAAACAATTGCTTTATCTTTCATGGCTCTGAAATGGCGTTCTACAATAATATCGCGGTTGCCAGTAGCAGTGATAATGATATCTGCAATCCCGACGACATTATCCATTTTACGGACTTCATAGCCATCCATTACTGCTTGCAATGCACAAATAGGGTCGATTTCTGTAACAATTACGCGAGCACCCGCTCCTCTGAAAGAGGCTGCTGTTCCTTTACCAACATCTCCATAACCTGCACACACAACTACTTTTCCTGCTATCATCACATCTGTAGCGCGACGCACTGCATCTACAGCCGACTCTCTACAGCCATATTTATTATCAAATTTCGATTTGGTAACAGAATCATTCACATTAATAGCAGGTACAGGAAGAGTTCCTTTTTTCATTCGTTCATACAGTCTCTTCACTCCTGTAGTAGTCTCTTCGGTAATTCCTCGGATTCCTTTTACAAGCTCGGGATAGCGATCAAGTACCATATTGGTCAGATCTCCTCCATCGTCAAGGATCATATTAAGTGGTTTGCGTTCTTCTCCAAAAAACAAAGTTTGTTCAATACACCATTCGTATTCCTCTTCTGTCATTCCTTTCCAAGCAAAAACAGGAATTCCTGCCGCTGCAATAGCTGCTGCAGCGTGATCTTGGGTAGAAAATATATTACAAGAAGACCATGATACTTCTGCGCCTAAAGCTACTAAAGTTTCAATCAACACTGCTGTTTGGATAGTCATATGCAGGCAGCCCGCGATACGAGCTCCTTTTAAAGGCTGACTTTTAGCATATTCTTCGCGAATTGCCATCAGTCCAGGCATTTCAGATTCTGCCAAACGAATTTCTTTGCGTCCCCACTCAGCTAAAGAAATATCTTTTACTTTGTATCTTAACGTTTTTTGAGCTGTTGTCATATCAATTGCATTAAATTCAGAATGTTCAAAATTAGTACTCTTTATTTTCTAATCAAAAATATTTTTGGAAAACGAACAAATTTGTTTAATCTTACCAATCCGTAATACGTAACTTGTTTTTGTATGGCATCTCTCGAACTAAAACCAACAAGAGAACTCAAACTTTTAAAAGAAGACCCTTGGCTAGCACCTTATGAACACGATATTGCATACCGACTTAAAAACTATTATAACGTAGAATCTGCTCTGCTGAGTTATTTTAATGGCTGGGATGGTTTGACTCTCGCTCATCAATACTTTGGAGTTCATTACGATAAATCTCTGCAAGGCTGGTGGATTCGAGAATGGGCACCAGGTGCTAAATCGATTCATTTAGCAGGAGATTTTAATGAATGGAATTTTACTTCTCACCCCTTTACAAAAAAAGAAAAAGGAGTGTGGGAAATTTTCTTAGATGCCAAAACTCATCAACTTAAAACTGGTTCTAGATACAAAATACGCGTACACGGCGCAGATGATAGTATTATTGATAGACTCCCTGCTTATACCACTTACGCATTACAAGACGACAGAACCAAAATATTTGATGCAGCCTTTTGGTTACCCGAAGAACCATTCGATTGGAGCGGTGACGACTTCGATATTACTACATTAGGTACACCTTATATCTACGAATGCCACGTAGGAATGGCACAAGAAAAAGAAGGAGTAGGTACCTATCAAGAATTTGCAGATAATATTTTGCCTCGCATCAAAGCATTAGGTTATAACGCTATCCAGTTAATGGCAATACAAGAACATCCTTATTATGGTTCCTTTGGTTATCATGTTTCGAACTTTTTTGCGCCCAGTTCCCGATTTGGAACACCTCACGATTTAAAATCGCTCATTAAAAAAGCACATTCGATGGGCATTGCTGTTATTATGGATATCGTCCATAGCCATGCAGTAAAGAATGTAGTAGAAGGACTAAATCGCTTCGATGGAACTGATTACCAATATTTTCATGCAGGTGAACGAGGAAATCATAGCGGTTGGGATAGCAAATTATTCAATTACGGAAAATGGGAAGTCATTCAATTCTTACTGTCTAACGTTCGTTATTGGATCGAAGAATTTCATTTTGACGGGTTTCGCTTCGATGGCGTAACCTCTATGATGTACACCCATCACGGATTTACAGCGTTCGACCATTACGATAAATATTTCAAGTACGACATCGATACAGAAGCTATTACTTATTTACAGCTAGCAAATACTGTTGCTCATAAATATAAACCGGGCTGTATTACTATCGCAGAAGATGTAAGCGGTATGCCAGGCTTAGGGCTTCCTATTTCAGAAGGAGGTATTGGATTTGATTACCGTTTGGCTATGGGAATCCCCGACTATTGGATAAAGCTTTTAAAACATGTCAGAGATGAAGATTGGAATATTTACGAAATATGGCATACTCTCTCTAACCGAAGATGGAACGAAAAACACATTGCTTATGCAGAATCGCACGATCAAGCTCTCGTAGGAGATAAAACAATTGCCTTCTGGCTCATGGATAAAGAAATGTATTGGTATATGCGAGAGTCCGACCAAAATATCATCATAGACAGAGGTATTGCGCTTCATAAAATCATCCGACTTCTTACAGCTACTTTAGGAGGAGAAGGATATCTCAATTTTATGGGAAACGAATTCGGACATCCTGAATGGATTGACTTTCCCCGAGAAGGAAATGGATGGAGTTATAAGTATGCAAGAAGGCAATGGAGTTTAGTAGATAATCCAAATTTAAAATATAAATATCTCAACGCTTGGGATAAAGCAATGATTGATGTACTGAAAAAAAATAACGTCTTAAGCAGTTGGCATGCTCGTGAAATCAACATGGATGAATATAACAAAACTATTATTGCTGAAAGAAACAACCTCATCTTTATTTTTAACTTGCACCCTACGCACTCCATTTTTGACTATCAGTTTACTCCTCCTCAACCTGGTAAATACAAAATTATTCTTAACTCCGACCACGCTGATTTTGGAGGATTCCACCGAATCGACGATACCATGACTTACCAAACAGATGAACAAGGGAAACTACATCTTTACATTACTAACCGCACGGCACTAGTCTTGAAAAAAATTCGTTGATAAAAACTACAAAATACTTGCATTTGTCACTATATTATGATTTATTTTGTAACTATAAACATAAATCCTATTAGATATGAAAAAATTGCTGATGACTGCCAAGTTAGCTTTAGGAATAGCTGCTTTTATAATTGTTTTTGCATCTTGCACTAACGATTGCAAAAGATGGAGCAATGCTACTCATGGCCCAGGAGCACGCCATTATAAAATCAATCGAGAAAATACCAACAAACATGCGTATAAACCTTGGTAAGCAAGTTACTTTAAGCGGTTATTTTTGTATAAATAGCAAGTAAATTCAAAAACTCATTCATAAGATATGAAAATGATGTGTTATGCATGTGGAGTGTCCACAGTGGCAATTTTTTTTAGTCTTTCTTCCTTCTCACAAATTCCACGCGACAATCCATACCGAACTTTTTACACCAAATATCCTAAACCATACAATCCTTTACCTCCTGTCGGTCAACACTGGACAGATAACTTACCTTGGGACAAGGTTTATGATGTAACGCAAGACCTTACGAAGCCTCCTTTCAATATGTCTCAAAACGCAATTCGCGTTCCGGCAGGCACCACTCCCAGCGCCGCAAATGACAATATTCCTATTATTAATGAAGCAATTACACGCTTGAGCGCTGCAGGAGGAGGGGTCTTGTATTTTCCAGCAGGAACTTATTGCTTCGGTAGAGAATCCACAGATCCAAATAATTTTTATGATAACCGAGGAAGCAATGGAGAGCGTTACTTGCAACTAAAACAGGGAGTAATCCTTAGAGGAGAAACACCTACTCAAGACGTAGCAAAACTCGAAAATTCTTCGCAAAATGCTACTTATACCAACATCTATAATACATCGCAGGTTTTTACATTACCTTTTAAAAAAGGAACTTTTTCACCACCTACAAAATTTGTATTTCCTAAGTATCATCCTATTCTTTCAGGCAGTGGAATGCCTAATCGTTCCGCTTTCATGAAAATCACCTCCCCAAACTTTGATGATAATTTAGGACTTTGCTATATAGAAATTAATCGGGCAGGAATTTACCTATCGCCATACCTGAGTGGAACTAATGAGAGTAAAAATAATCATAGAGCTTTAGTAAATTTTCCAGATAAAAAAGAAAATATTATTGTATTCGGTATAAGGCTTAATAACCATGCTGATCCGCAAGATGAAGACCATTTGTGGGGACCTTTCTTAGATAATCCTGCGGGACAAGTAGTCCCCAGATCGTCTATAGGTCAATTAGGATGGCAGCGCTGGCCTTTTCGCTTAGCAGCTCATATCGACATAGAAGCTACAGGAAATGTTATCATTGCCAACAATCGAATCGGCGATATTGGAGGTATGAATGAAAATGAAGTTCCTGATGATTCATATCCACAACCAGGCTTTACTATGAATTTTAACGCTGTTCCTCGTCAGGTACCCATGCAAGTAAATTCTACTACCTTTTCTGGAACACTCCCTACTTTCCCCAATAATTTTACTAACAATGGATTCGAATACTCTGCTCAAATAGGGATTCGACTTAACCGCAAAAAAGCAGTGAATGCAGATCAGTCTTCGCCTTCTCAAGAGCCCTATTGGTATTATGAAGGAAACGAAGTGCTAGATAACTGGACTTATACTACTTCTCTTCCAGGTATTATGGCTTCAGGTACAGGATTAAATGTTTCAGGAAATATAAAACGCGATAACTTTTACAAACCAGTAGGAGCTATCCAGCGAACAGGGGCTGCTTACACAATGGGAGGATATAGTCAAACCTTAGGAAAATGGCAAACAGGTCCTGCAGCTGATTTTCAAGAGAGAGGTATAGACGTTTCAGGATACGATGTTAAAGTTACTTATAACGACATTATGGTAGTGCCTACAAGAGGTACTAACAACAGTTTATTTTTAGGGAAATATGGAGGGATTTTGGTAGAGGGAGATATCATTAGAAACATTCGTAATTATGAGATTACCCACAACACTGTTACAGGCTCTATACAAATTGAAAATCTTCGCTCAAACATAAATGGAATTGTTCTCCGCAACAACGTAGTTAAGTCTATATGGTACGATGATAATTCTCCAGCGCCTATTCGAACTGCAGAGGTTCAACCCTTTATTTTAGTTTCTGCAGATGGTGTGAACGAACAACAATCGTTTGGGCGCTTAGAAAACGTAGATATCTCAAACAATGTTCTCTTGGGAGATGCAAGCGCTCCAAGTTTTACTAGCCTTATTCGCGTTAGAGGGTCGCTTGGTGGAGAAAATTGTCGAATTAGTGGAAATAGCAGTATCAATCAAGGGAAAATTGTAGATAGAGTTCCGTGTTATTGCAAATTGAATAGTCATCCAGACTCATCTTTAGATTTTAATGACAATATCAACTTACCCGTTCTGAATGCAAGCAATAATTCAAATCCTATCGTTGTAGGAGATCCTCCAGGGCGCCGCTTGTGCGTTTCTGGTCCAATTAGCGTCTCTAGTTTTAGCCCCTCTTGCGCAAGAAGCGGAGATAGAATCTTTGTAAACGGCAATAATTTAGCTTCCTTATTTGCTGTAACGTTTGGAAGCGGTTCCTCAGCCGTTACAACCAAAGAAATAGAAGTGATCAACGATAATACCGCTGCAGTGATCGTGCCTACAGGAATTTCAGGACTTCAACCTGTTACTGTTGTGGCTAACGGCGGAACTCTAGGTATTAGAAATGGACAAAACCCTGACCCTATCGATAACCGCAGTACGTCTCTTACTAACTTTAATATAAGCCCGACAGCGTTAGCAGCTCCTACTTTCTCAGAAACAGATATCCAAGAAGGAGGAGCCACGCTTAAGAGAGTTACCATCAACGTAAGCTCAGGACAATTATACTGGACAGCTGATGGCTCGACTCCTAATGAATTTTCTAATAAAAATAATGTCGTGCTCGCTTTAGATACCTTAGTAATTAATGCCAAAGCATTCGACCCTAATGCAAGTGGCTGTCTGCGTGAAAGTGGTATTTCAAGCTACAAAGTAGTTCCTACTTTACCTCTCAATACACGCGTAGAAAGCAACCCTACACCCTGGAGAGACAACAAAGCAGCCGCTGCTTCTTTGAGTTTTGAAGGGAACGATGAATCCTTCTTTTCGCCTTCTACTCTTACGGCTCTTTCTAACCGAAACATCAAAGCTACTTTCTTCTTATCACCTTCAGCTTCTAATACACAAGCTGTAAAAAATCAATTGAGACCCACTCACGAAATTGGAGCTACAAGTTCATTCGATTTGGCACTCGTTTCTAATACAAACGATTCTGTACTCAATGAACTACAAACCGCTCAAAGCTTGTTGGATAGCCCTACTTTTTACGCATGGCTAAGTCCTCCTCCTATTTTACACCAACAAATCGCCTCTTCTGTAGGCTTCAAAGGTGGAAAGGCATTTTTTTCGCGCTCCCAAGCGGGATATTACCTTCATACCAATAAAGACTTTTATTCTATTTCCACAGTTCCTATAGATACTCTTACCACCGGCGTTCGTTTTGAGCAAATTCTTAATGCTGCCATTAATGGAAATGGTTGGGTTACTGCATCTGTTCGATTACCTATTTCCTCTGGTAATGTACCACCAGCAGTATACGATAGCATAGTCAATTTATTAGCTTCCAAGAAAAATGAAATATGGATAGCTCCTTTCGGACAAGTTCATCGCTATCATAAGCAATATCATAACCTGCGCATAGCTATTCTCGATACTACCAATGGAATTTCTATGCGAATAGAAGACTATTTAGACCCCTCTTATCAAGATAGCATTACACTCAAAGTAAGAGTAGAGCAAGGTGTATGTATTTTATCTGTTACACAAGCTTCACAAGCTATTCCTTTCACAGAGTTGAACGAGGTTGTAGGAGGTCAGTCTAAGAGATATATTGTTTTTAACGCTAAGGCTGATGCTTCTTTACTGATTCGTATTAATTATTCTAGTAGTGTTCCATCTGTCAATTTGACAAGGGTTGTAAGCTCTAGTTGTGGAAATGCTTTATTACGCGTAAGTGTTCCAGGAACTCTTAAAACTACAGATAGTATTTTTGTATCTTTAAATGGTGGTCCTTTCTCGCGCGTACGAAATGATTCATTGCTCACACTTACTGAAAGAACAAACGTAACCGCTTATTTAAAAGCAGATGCAGGAGTAGGTTGTGGTTTTATCAATGGTCCTTTAAGTTTTATTGAAGTAAAACCAAAACTTTGTGCTCCTGTAATAGCACCAAATGCAGGTTTTTATATTGACTCGGTGTTACTCAGTGTAACAAATAGAACATCTTTACCACCAGCTACCATAGTTCGATATGCAATCAACAGTTCTCAAGTGAATTCACTGAGCCCTGTTTTGGCAGATAATGCAGTTTCTTTGCAAATCAGTAGTTTTGTTTCAGCAAGAGCTTTTCATCCTGATTATGACAGCAGCGACTTAGTACAAGTGAATTATGCTATAGAATCGCGGCGTGCTATAGAGCCTCAAGTAAAGATAGATACTGTTAATCAACGAATTATAATTGTTGATTTCAACGGACCTGATAGCATTTACTATACGACTGATGGAACTGTCCCTTCTCTTTCTTCTACACGTTTAATGAGCAGTGTTCTACCCATTGCGCCTAATGGAACTTATCGTTTTGTTCGATATGCCTTATTTAAACGTCCGAGCATTGTTGTTACTGCAAAAATAGGAACTCATTCGTTGAGACCTAATTTTATGCCCCGTCCAGGAGTTTATGCAGGAAGCCAAACAATTACTATTTCAGCATCTTCTTCTGATACTATTTATTACACTACCAACGGTTCTGAGCCATCTGTTTATTCTCAAAGAATCATAGGCAGTGGAGCGGTAGTAGTCCCTCGAAGCAGCGTAATTAAAGCAGTTGTTCAGAAAAATGGAGTCTTGGGAGAAGTTATTTCTGCTTCCTATATTATTGATGGCGCAAAAATTGGCAAATTACTCAAGCCTTCTATTCAGAGCAGTCTTAGCTCAAATGGACAACTCATTATTACAATTCAGCAAAGTGGGACAAGCATCGACTCTTTTGCCAACGTTTTAGGAAGAAAGATATATTATACAACGGATGGAACAATTCCTTCAACAGATACTCTTTCTACTACTTCTAAGCTCTATACATCTTCTTTTGTGTTAGCTTCTGGGCGTGGAACAGTAACAGCACGCGCTTTTGCTGACAACTTTTTAGATAGTGATACCGCAGTTTTGTATATCACCGACGCTCAAACTGTTACTTTAGCTACTCCTCTCATCCAAATCGTAAATTTTGGAACAAATAAAATTATTACTTTCGATTCGATTCGCGCAGGTGTTGGTAACGCTTCTACTGCTTTTTTGACCAATTCTATTGCCCGAATTTTTTATACTATTGATGGTTCTGAACCTACTCTCGCCTCCCGCTCATATGTTTTTGGAACAAATGCCTTGCGGGATACACTCGAAAAATCGGCTATTGTTCGTTTTAGAGCAATTCCGTTGTTTGAACAAGCAGGTTTTTCACCAAGCCCAATGGACTCAGTTTCTGTCGAAATTAATAATATTCCGGTCGTTACTCTTCCTCAACCCCAGCTTACTACCGTTTCAAAATCTGTCACTAACCTACCTTACGACGTAGCTCGCCTAAACTTAAACGGCTTAGATACGACTATTGCAAACGTTTGGTATACAACAGATGGTTCAGAGCCAAGCCCGAGTTTAGGAAAAGGGCGAATTCTTCGAGCTGACTCTATTGTTTTAATTCAAGCAGTAAATAATATTCGAATGATAGCTTATCCTAAGCCAAATATAATTGGATACAGACCTAGCAGTCTCAATAATTTAGTTGTCAATGCAGTAGTAGATGTTATTAACATCAATTTCACAAAAGTTTCTAATAATCAAGCAATTACAGGCAGTACTGTGAATGTAACCAAAAATGAGCGAATTCGTGTTACTGCAACAAGCTCACAAACGCCTATAGTGAGCTTGTCTTATCAAGTTGGAAACGCTACAATCCCCATTACAGGAAACGAAGTTGAAATTACTTGTCGCGGTAGAATTCAAGTAATTGCAAACGCTATTGGAGCTGAACAAACTAGCACCTCGCTTGAGGTTCGATTAGTAGATACTATGTTGGTACCACTAAGAGTAAGCAATTTTATTACTTCTTCTCTTGGAACAGTTACACAAGGGGCTCCTATTACTGTCTTACAAAATGGTTCTGTTAGCATCACAGGCAATCAATTTTTAACGCTTCCTTCTTTACCTAATAACAGAACTATTCGTTATCGTTTTGCTGGCAGTTCAAGTTATCAAAATTTTCCAGACACCATTAAACTTCGCGATAGCCGCGCAGTTGAGACGGAAGTTACAGATGTTTGCTATTCTGAACCCTTTTTAAGCAGTCTTACTGTTAATTATACTCCTTTACCTAAGTTTAAATTGCTTTACCGCATCGGCGCAAACGCTATTTTTGCTGGCGGAGAAATCGGAAATATCAATATTAGTACTAATAGCAGAACAACTTTAAGAATAGTAGCCTCTCCTGATGGTAATAAATTAAATCCTAACTTTATAGCAGGCTTGCAAGTGTTTTATTCTGTAAGAGATCGTCTCACGGGTGCAATTATTTCAGACACATCGGGTACAGAGCGCGAACTAAATTGCGTAGCTCGTATTGTAGTAAATAACGCTTTTGTTCCTCTTGGAACTCGCGATACGCTCTATGCAGACCTGAGCGGACAAAATAATATATTTGATATCAATAATACTTATCCGATTATGAGTGAGGCTACCGTTAATCTGGGAGGAGTTATCCTTCTTCCTAATCGTACAAATGTTATTCGAAGCAGCAGCGATAACACTATTCAAATGTACATCACTTTTGCAAATAGAGGAATTGCTGAACGCGTAGTAGATAAACTGTATTACTCCATTAATAATGGTCCGGCTCAGCTTTATACGCCAAGTGCTACTACTACGCTCATTCGCACTGATATAGCAAACATCAAAAGCATTACGATTTCGGCAGAAGATGCTTGTTATTCTGCTCTACCTACAGTCACTTTTAACACAAATATTCTTGTGAGCGGTTTACAATTAGAAGACATATCAGAGTACGTAAGCGTGTATCCTAACCCAGCTGCTCAAAAGGCAAAAGTAAATATTCGTATTCCTGATGTAGGCGAATTGCAAATTCGATTGAGAAGCATAGTAGGAACAGTTATCAAATCTTACAACTTTGAAAAAAATTCCGATAACGCAGACTATGAAATAGATATAACGGAGATTTCTTCAGGCATATATCTCTTAGAAACAACTATTGGCAATAAGCGTAGCATTCAAAAGTTAATGGTAAAATAAATAACTCAATATTTAGAACGATGAAAATTGAAGCTCTCTGACAATAGTCAGAGAGTTTTTTTATCTTGCGTTCTCAACTCTAAAATTTGGAAAAATGAACGTATGGGAAGCTATCCTTTTAGGAATTCTACAAGGATTAACAGAATTTTTACCTGTCAGCAGTAGTGGGCATATCGAATTAGGAAAAGCTATTTTAGGCATTCACTTAGAAGAAGGGTTGTTATTTTCAATTGTGTTACACGCTGCAACAGCACTCAGCACATGCGTTGTGTTTTATAAAGATATTTTTCAAATCGTTCGAGAACTTTTAAAATTTGAATGGAACGATTCAGCTCATTATGCGACAAAAATTATAATTTCTATGATACCTGTCGGCATTTTAGGAATTTTCTTCAAAGATGAGATAGAAAGTATTTTCACAAACAATGTTTTATTGGTTAGCATTATGCTGTGGGTTACAGCCATCTTGCTTGCTTTTAGTTATTGGTATGCCTCTCCCCAAGGAACAGAAGTAAGTTTTTGGCAAGCATTCGTTATCGGCGTAGCACAAGCTATTGCAGTAGCTCCTGGTATTTCGCGGTCTGGAGCTACTATTGCTACATCTTTATTAATAGGAGTAGAAAAATCTAAAGCAGCTCGCTTTTCTTTTTTGATGGTATTGCCTCCTATTTTAGGAGCTAATATATTAGAAATCAACGACATAATAAAAAATCCTTCAAATTTGAACGTTTCAGAAGAAACACTGATTGCTGGTTTTTTGGCTGCTTTTATTGTAGGTTGGTTGGCATGTAAGTTTATGATAGAAATTGTAAAAAGAGGGAAACTGATTTGGTTTGCTATTTATTGCGGACTTGTAGGGAGTATTGGGATTCTGTTTTCTTTTTAAACATGGAAACGCTCTATGCAGATGTAATTGTTCCGATACGTGTGAACGGCTATTTTACGTACGTGGTTCCCTCTGAAATCGTCCCTAAAATTTCAGTAGGTTCGCGGGTAATTATAGAATTCGGCAAAAAAAAGATTTTTACAGGTCTTGTAGCCAAACTCCACCATCAAAAACCTGAACAAAGCATTCCTCTCAAACCTATTTTTTCAATATGGGATGAGCGACCTATTTTGTTTCCTGTGCAATTTTCTTTTTGGGAGTGGCTCGCTGATTATTACCTATGCACTTTAGGAGAAATTATGAATCAGGCGCTACCAGCAGGACTTAAACTTAGCACTGAATCGAGGTTACAGATAAATCCTCAACAGCCACGAGACTTTTTTTACGAAGAAAACTTTTCTGAAACTGAATGGAAGATTATTGCAAAACTGTTAGAAAAAGAAAGCTTAAGTTACTCAGAGATTGCGAATCTATTAGAAACTAAAAATCCAATAAACGTCATACAAAAAATAGTTAAAAAAAATGCTGTTCTCATTTTTGAAAACGTTCACGAGAGCTATCGACCTAAAAAAGAAACTTATGTTCGACTGACAACTCAGTATGCAGATTCCGAAAAATTAGAAGAATTATTCAAAAATCTCTCTAAAAAAAAAGATATTAAAAAAGAAGCCGTACTTTTAAGATATCTATCGTTAGTACCTGTTTTTTCTCATCCTGAACGAAACCATTCAGGAATTTCTAAAAAAGAGCTGCTATCTTCTAAAACGTCTCAAGAAATTTCAGAAAGTGCTCTTCAAACGCTCATCAAAAAAGGCGTTATGGAAAGTTTTGAAGTTGTTGTTTCCCGCTTACATGAAATGAATCAAGAAAGTAAGGAAGTTCCTATTGAATTAACTACTCACCAAAAACAAGCCTACGAACAAATTTTAAATTGTTTTCAAGAAAAAAATGTTTGCTTACTTCATGGAATCACAGGAAGCGGTAAAACGGAAATTTATATCCAACTTATTCAGCGATACCTTGCAAATGGTAATCAGGTACTTTTTTTAGTTCCAGAGATTGTTTTAACTCCTCAATTAGTAATGCGATTGCGCAAGCATATTGGTAGAAAAATAGGAGTTTATCATCACAAGTACTCTGATGCAGAAAAAACAGAAATATGGTACGGTGTTTTGAATAAAACCTACGAAATCGTAGTGGGAGTTCGCTCTGCCATATTTTTACCTTTTGAACGTTTAGGTTTGATTGTTATCGATGAAGAACACGAAACTACTTACAAACAATCTGAAGCATCACCCCGCTATCAAGCGCGAGATGCTGCTATTATGTTAGCCACTATGCACTCTGCTAAAGTATTACTAGGGAGTGCCACCCCGTCGATTGAAAGTTATTATCAGGCTGTAAACCAAAAATTCGGCTTAGTAAAACTAACAGTTAGGTATGCAAATGCATCTCCTCCTGAAATAATTTTAGTCAATACATTGCGAGAGCAAAAAATGAAGCAACTCAAAGAAGGTTATGCACGCGTAGTGTTAGACGCACTGCAACAAACTATCCAAAACAAAGGGCAAGCAATAGTTTTCAAGAATCGGCGAGGGTATGCACCTTATGTAAGCTGTCAAGAATGCGGTTGGACTCCTACTTGTCAATATTGTTCTGTAAGCCTGACCTATCATTTAACAAAAAACGAACTTCGTTGTCATTATTGTGGGTACACTCAATCGGTTCCACCACATTGTATTGAATGTAATTCTTCCTATATTTCTCCTGTAGGAGTAGGTACTCAAAAAATAGAAGACGATCTTCAACACCTTTTGCCTCATGCACGTATCCAACGATTAGACTCGGATAGTACTAAAAACAAACATGCTCACAAGGAAATTATAGAAAAATTTGAAAATCAAGAAGTTGATATTTTAGTAGGAACACAAATGCTTACGAAAGGTCTTGATTTTAAAAATGTACAAACAGTTGTAATTTTAGGAGCAGATAATTTATTATTATTTCCAGATTTTCGAGCTCATGAACGCACTTTTCAATTGCTTACACAAGTAAGTGGGCGCGCTAGCCGACAACTTTCCGAACATACAGGAAAAGTTTACATTCAAACTGTGCAACCTACTCATGAGGTTTTACTCGACGTTATGCGAAATGATTACGAAAGTTTTTATAAAAAAGAAATTGTAGAACGTTATCGGTATCATTATCCCCCTTTTGTAAGAATTATTAGAATCATCATCAAATCATCTATTTCGACGCTTCGAGATAGTGCAGCAACATTATTAACAGAACGCTTAGTATCATTCTTAGAAAAAAAACGAGTTCTAGGTCCAGAAAATTCTTATCCTGAAAAAGTAAGAAATTACTATCAAAAAAATATTCTTATCAAATTAGAGCGTGGTTTATCAGAATTTCATCACTACAAAAAGAGAATTCTGCAAGAAGTACAATCGATGGAGACTCAAAAAGAATTTCGAAAAGTGATATTTACTATCGACGTAGATGCATATTAGAGAAAGTTAAAGGCTTTAAAACAAGAAAACCTCTCAAAAAGTTTATATTTGAAAAGTTACTGTTAATTAAAATGAAAGAACAGAATAGTATTCCTGCTACAAAAGTAGAGCGCGCCGCAAAATTTATTAAGACGGGTGTGAAAATAGGAACTAATTACGTAAAGCACTATGCTCTTAAAGCAGTCAATCAAGCAAGAACTCAAGAAGATTTACACCAAGATAATGCGGAAGATATCTACAAAACCCTTAGCGAATTGAAGGGCTCAGCCCTTAAGGTAGCTCAAATGATGAGCATGGATAAAAATTTACTTCCCAAAGCTTATTCTGAAAAATTTCAGATGGCTCAATATGCTGCTCCTCCTCTTTCTTATCCTTTGGTTGTTAAAACATTTCAAAAATATTTTCATAAAAGTCCTACAGAAATATTTGATTCTTTTACTAAAGAAGCTGTCAATGCAGCCTCGATAGGTCAAGTTCATCAAGCTACTAAAAATGGCAAAAAATTTGCTGTTAAAATTCAATATCCTGGAGTAGCTGATAGCATTCGCTCCGACCTAAAAATAGTCAAACCTTTTGCTATCAATCTTTTGCAACTCAATGAAAAAGAAGTTGATTTGTATATAGAAGAAGTAGAAACTATGCTTCTTTCCGAAACGGATTACGAACTTGAACTTAAGCGCTCCATCGAACTTTCTGAAGCATGCAAGCATATTCCGAACATTTATTTTCCAAAGTATTATCCTGAATATTCTTGCAAGAGAATTCTAACAATGGATTGGTTAGAAGGAATGCATTTAGATAAGTTCTTGGCGGCTAATCCTTCTCAAGAAATTTGCAATCAAATCGGTCAAGCATTGTGGGATTTTTACGATTTTCAAATTCATACACTTCGGGCAGTCCATGCAGATCCTCATCCAGGTAATTTTATTTTATCTTTAGATGGCAAATTAGGGATTATCGATTTTGGATGCGTAAAAATCATTCCTTCTCCTTACTATGAGCAGTATTTTACTCTCATGGATAAAGACATTATAATCAATCGCGCTAAAATGGAAAAAACTTTTAAAGCACTTAATTTTATTTATGATGACGATTCTCAGGAGGAACAAAACGTTCTCTTCGAAATATTTAGCCAAATGACTGCTTTATTAGGGAAACCCTTTTATGACGGAAAATTTGATTTCGGCAACCAAGAGTATTTCCAAGAAGTCTTTGCGTTCGGAGAAGAGGTTAGTAAAAATCCTATCATGAAAAATTCTAAAAAACCTCGAGGTGTGAAAGACGCCTTGTATATCAACCGCACTTATTTTGGATTATACTCTATTCTCAATCAGTTAAAAGCGAATATTTCTACTTATTCGCGTTGGTATGAAAAATCTTTTTAGATTAGAGATACTCAGGTTCTTGAAAAATAAGTCGGAAAGTAGTTCCTTCGTCTAATTTGCTGTCTACATGAATAGTTCCTCCGAGCATTTCAACCTGTGTTTTTACTAAGTATAATCCAATTCCTTCGCCTGGAATATGAGGATGAAATCTTTTATAAATACGAAAAAGATCTTTTCCATTTTTGTTCATATCGATACCCAAACCATTATCCGTAACATCTACACAAATTGCTTTGTTTTTTTTGTGAAATTTTATGCAAATTTCTAAAGGTACATCGGGCTTTCGATATTTAACAGAGTTGCTAATCAGATTTTCGAGAATGCTTTGAAATATAGTTTTTACGGTTTTGATAGATTCTACTTCGTATTGACAACTTATTTTGGCTTTGCTTTTATCGATTGCTATAGTTTGAGAGGCTAAAATAGCATTCATTAAAGGTTGTAGTTCTACTACTTTTTTAAACTTATCAAAGTTACTAGTACTTGCCAACATCTGATTGAGCTCACTCACTGTGTTATCCAAAAAGAGAGTAGTGTCTTTGAAATAATTAAATAAAAGGTCATCCATCTGATTACCTTGCATTTCAAAAATTTTGATAAGTCCTAAAAGAGTAGCGACAGGCGCTCGCAAGTTATGCGAAACTACGTAGCTGTAATGATTGAGTTGAGTGTTATGTTTTACTAATTGCTCATTAGTTTGAATAAGTTTCGCTTCTGCAATTTTTCGCGCTGTGATATTAAGTTCTGCTACTACTACACCCGTAACTTTTTTCTTTTTTTCATCAAAAACAGGCGAAAACGATACATCTAACCAAATATCTTTTGCAGCTTGAAGCTCTTGTCTGACAACTTGACCCTGTACAGCTAGCCGAAAATATTCTTCAAAAGTTTCTGCTAATTCTCCTGTCAAAAAATCTTTAAACAAATCGCCTGCTTGTGGTTCTTTTCCGACTTGTTGAGCGATCCTTTCTTTTGTGCGAGTATCGGCAAAAATAATACGTCCTTCTACATCTAATAAAACAGTGTTCTGAATTCCATATTCGATAATAGAGTTCAATTGCCTGCTGAGCTCTTGCAATTTGCTTTCTTTCATTTTCATTTCAGTAATATCTTTAAGCACCGTAAAAAGCCCTTTAATTTTTCCTCGATTATCTTTTACAGGTGCAATGTAAGCCAAGTATGTTCGCGCAACAGAAGAGTCATCTTTGTGGATAAATTCGAAACTATTTGTCTCACCAGTATAAATTACGTAATCAAACTTGCGCTTGAGTATTTTGCGGTTTTCCATAGGAAGCCAATCCAGAATGCTACTTCCTACTAAATCGTTTGTTTTTTGGGAAGGTATGTGAGCAAATTCTATAATATAATTCAAATCTAATTCAAAAATAAAATCTGGTAAAGAAGCAATAAGAGTTTTGTAGTAAGCCTCTCTTTTTTCTAGAATATTTTTAACATGAATGGTTTGATCTAATAATTGCCTTAATTCTTCTTGATTAGCAATAAGTTCTTCGTTCAGTTGCTGAGTCTCTATATAGAGTTTTTCTTTTTCTAACTCTGCAAGTTTGCTCTCTGTGATATCATGTACTAAATGAATAAATTGTTGATTGCTGTAGTAAAACGTTTTGATATAAAAAAAGTATTGTGACTTATCAGGAAGTTGAAAACTTGCTACGAAGGAGGCTTCTCTTTGATGAGCACAAGCTTCCATATTTTTAAAAAGACTCCTAATAATTTTTTTAGGAATCTTAAGTTCCTGAACATTCATGCCAATAATGTTCTTTTTATCGAATGGGATTTTTAACCCGCCTCTTACATCTAAAATGTTTCCAGAAACATCTGTAATTACGATCAAATCCAAAATAGAATCTAAAATTGTTTGAGTAATTTCTGTCGGAAAGGAACCTTTCAAAGAGAGAGCATCACTTTTTTTCTGAGCGATAAAAACAATATACTTCAGGTTTTCTGACTCCACTAACAATACTTTTACATATGCTTCTACAAATTCTTGTGCTGAGCAAAAAATTTTAGTTTCATACCCGATGAATTTATTTTGCTCAAGGTGCTCTCTGAGTTCTATCCATTTAAACAAATTAAAATAAATATCAAAAAAGACAGGCTTCCCTAAGCAATCTTCTTTGCGAACTTTCAAAAATTCTAATATCGATGAGTTTACAAATTCAAGGTAGCCTTCTTCATTGCACACATAACAAAAATCTTGCGTGTGCATAGCCCAAAAGTTAAGTATTTCTACTATAAAATTATTAAAATTCTTTAACTTGAACAAAAACTCATCATAAGAACCTAATTCTATTTGCTTAGACTGAAATATTTCGCTAGCTTTCATATAAGAAAAACTCCCTAATATATAATGTTTCTAAAAATACAATCGTTTTTTTTAAATTAGAAGTGTTTTATTAATCTTTTTTTGCAGATTCAAAAGAAATTTAATTTAAGGCAATACTTTAGAAGGCTTTGATTTTTGATAAAATAGCTTTTTGTTTGTCGTTTGAAAATTGAATCGTTGAACACTATCAAAACAAAATATGAAAATGAGATTAGGGCAGAAACTGATTGCAAAAATGATAGTGCTATTGGTTGCTTTCCAACAAGGTTTTAGCCAAGAGCTTGCGATACAAACTCAAGAAATTGCAGATTCTGTAACAACAAAGAGAAAAAAAACAAAATCCACAAAAAAACAGACTAACAATCTTTTGAATGATTCTTTGATGATTGTTGTAAACGATTCATCGAAACTTTTCGTTGACGAACTACCTGCCGATACTATTTTCCAAAGAACATATGGTTTTTCTGATACTCGCTTTACTACTTATAACACCAATGCTCGACTGTGGGGAAGAGAAATTAATAGAATGCCTGTTTCTACGGTAGACGCTACCTTACAAGGGCAACTAGCAGGCTTACATGTAACTCAACTTAGCGGAGCGATGCCCGGTGCTTCCGTTCGTACACTTATCCGAGGCACTCATTCTTTTTATAGTGCTTCAGAACCTTTGTACATCGTAGATGACATGCCTATTATGGCACAATTTTGCGGCCCTGCTAACGATAACAATTCTTTAGGAGCTACTCGAACTCCTCTGGCTTTTATCAATCCGCACGATATAGAGTCAATTACACTTTTGAAAGACGGAGAAGCAAAGGCATTATACGGAGCTAGAGGTGCTAACGGAGTGATAGTTATTCGCACCAAAAGAGGACTAGCTAAAAAAGACACAGGTTATACTATTTTCGATTACAATCAAAGCGTAAGTTCTATAACAGGAAATATCGAGTATGTAAACAACCAAGAGTGGTTGCTAATGGCAGATGAAGGCAAAAAGAATTTCTATGGAACGGGATTCACTCCCTTTCAACCTTACAACACCACAACAGCAGGGAACCGAACACTTACCCGCCAATTAGCTAACCAAACCAATACGAATTGGAAAGAAGCTGTCGTGCAAAATGCCGCTATTACTCGCCAATACAATATTATGGGAATGAGAGGATTTAAGGACGGAACTTTTTTCCTTTCAGGACAATACCAAGACCAAATAGGCGCACTTACAGGCGGACAAATGAAACGATATGCAACTCGTGCTAACCTTGATTTTCAAGTATCTCCTGCAGTAGCAGCTTTTGCTGGTTTTAATTTTGCTTATACTCAAACCCACCTTTCTCCTCTCGAGTTTGGATGGTACATGTATAATAGTTCGCCTCTGGCTGCTCAAGGAACACCTTTCATCCAATCGGGAAATCGCACTTTATATCCTCTTTCCGCTTTACCTTTTGTTCCTAAAGATTCAGCGGGTTCTTCTTGGAATACTAACGATGCTAACAATTTGTTTGCAAATTTGAGACCTGCCAATCTGAGAAATGAAAACCAAGAATATAGAACAAATGCAAGCTTAGGTACAAGATTTAATTTAGATACCTTATTAAAAGGACTTTCGTTTACTAACAAACTAGCTGTAGAATTTATCAATGCTAATCATATTTTCTACAAAGATGAACGTATTGATAATATTCCTGATACATCAGGTGTCGACACAACTGCTGCCCGCAGAATTATAGGGCTCTCTAGTACTGCTTTCCAAAAAGAAAGAACTATTTACAACTTTAATTTTCAATCTTATTTAAACCTTCAACGCAAATTATTTGATAGCGCTTTGTATATAGACATTACATTAGGTTATGAAAACATAGACCAACGCTCAAGGTTTTCTAATATAGGTGGGAATCGAATATTCTCTAATCGCCAAGACGTAGGAAATCTTCAGATTACCGACGGAGTTTCCATCAAGCAAGTAGAAACGGCTTATTACCCTAACTATGGCTTTCGCTCTTGGTTTTACAGAGGGCTCCTTATGTTAGATAATCGCTTTCTAACTAGTTTCACCTTGCGCAATGAACGCGCTTACTTGTTTGGAGGAAATCCCCTTACTTATTTCGGCTTGGGAGCTGGTTGGATTATTTCCAACGAATCTTTCATGCGATCTCTCCAAGATAAAATTTCATACCTTAAGTTGAGAGCAAGCTACGGAGAATCAGGTAATAGCTTTGTTTCGATGTATCCTGCTATTACGCAAACTCGCTACGATTATGGGCTTCCTATCAACAACGCTGATACTTTAATTCCACCTGGCGTTATAGTAGGAGGAGTTTCTTCTGCAGGAGCTTTTGCAAGAGGAGTCCGATTAGATTCTGTATTTTTTGCAGGGAATCCTCATCTAAAACCAGAAATAGTCCGAACATCGGATATTTCTTTAGAGTGGGCAATCTTTAAAAACAGAATAACAGGTTCTTTCACGTATTATTACAGTACTACTCAAAATATGATTTTGCCTACATATCCGCTTCCTGCTTCATTCAAAACGTCTAATACCTCCCTGATGCTATACCGAAACACAAATACCGTATTAGAAAACAGAGGTTTTGAGTGGGTTGTTTCTACTTTAAACATTAGCACTTCAAAGGGCTTCAAATGGACCACCACTCTTAATTTTACCACCAACTCTAACAAAGTCCTTCGAATTGGAGATAATACTGCTTTAGGCGTCGATCCTTATCGAGATGCAAGAGGGTACTTAGGTATTACCTATGACAATATGCTTACCTACGCTGTACAAGGTTCTAAAATTGGAGAATTTTATTTAGCTGAATATGCTGGTATTGATTCACGAACGGGATTAGAAATGATTTATGAACTCGATAAGGAACATTTTCTCGCTACAGGTCAAACCAGAAGAACGGGCAACGTTATTAGAGCTACCCACGAGAACGTAATAAACAACCGCTTTCGCCAACAAGGCAAAACAGGGTTGCCTACTTATTGGGGAGGAATCACAAACTCTTTTGAATACAAAGGGTTCGATTTGTCATTCTTAGTGGTATTTCAAGGAGGAAATTATGTATTAGATTTGGAGGAAATGAACACATCTTATTTGGATTATGGGCTTTCTAACATAAGAAAAGATGTTTATAACGATTATTGGAGAACAGACAATCCTACTGCTTCCTACCCTGCCCTTACCCTGAATCCACAAGGATTAGATTTAGACGGAAGAAAACCAGGACGCCTTACTGACCGGTTCTTGCGGAGAGCCGACTATGTACGTCTTCGTCAACTTGAGCTAGGTTATTCTTTGCCTTATCAACTCTGCAAGAAATTAAAAATGCAAAAGCTAAGAATTTATTCCTCTGTAAACAACTTGCTAACACTTTCAGGATATAATGGCTATACACCTGAAGTTTTAAACGGAAGTCAAAATAATCTTCATCGGAATATAGGACAAGGGGTTCTATTAGGCTCCTTACCTCAAGTAAGAACTTGGCAATTCGGTTTAACTATCTCTTTCTAAATTTTTGAAAACGAGAAAAAAATGAAAATGAAAATGAAAATTCAAAGAATATTTTACATATGGGTTGCTTTGCTAATAAGCATAGCTGCAAGAGCACAAGATAAAATAATTACAGGAGTCGTGATGGAGGCAGGTTTCCCCCTTCCTGGTGCGAATGTTGTAATTAAAGGTGTAAATCCCCCTATAGGAACAGTGACAGACTTTGATGGAAAATTTACTCTCAAAATACCTGCCAACATTCCTAATCCTGAAATTATTATCTCAATGGTAGGCTACAAAGATGTGGTATTAGTGGTAGGTAATCAAACAAACTTTACCATCAACATGGCTACTGATGTAAAACAACTCGAAGAAGTTCTGATTCAGGCAGATAGCTATACAGAGCCAGTTTCTGTAAAAGAAAATAAAACCTTTGCCGCTCCAATCAAAGGAGAAGAAATTGCCAAAGCTCCTGTTCCTAACATTACAAGTGGTTTACAAGGAAGAGCCACAGGACTCGACGTAACAGAAGTGGGAGGAATGCCTGGCGCTCCCACTCGCATTCAAGTGAGAGGAGTTAGCTCTGTTTCAGCAGGTACTGATCCGCTTATCATCGTAGATGGTATTCCTATTACTTCAAGCACTGCTTCTACAGAAAGTAATAATGCAGTAGGCGGGTCTTTGCCTGGTAATCCTCTTTCATTTATCAATCCTAATGATATCGAAACAATCACTGTTCTTAAAGATGCTTCAGCAGTAGCAATGTACGGCTCTAGGGGAGCAAATGGAGTTATTTTGGTCACAACCAAATCAGGACAAAAGGGGAAAGCTATTACAAAAGTAGATTTCAATACAGGCATAAGCCAAGCTTATAATATGGTAGAATACGTCGATGCCCGCCAGTGGTTAGCAATGGCAGATCAAGCAGTTCGGAATTCTCCTGTTGCAGGAGATGCTGACAACGCCATATTTAGGCCTGAAGATTATAACTTTCAACTTTCAGCAGCGGCTGCAGGTACTACTACGCGCGCTATTTCTCGCCAGCTAATCGATCGTTATCAAATCAACACTGACTGGCAAAAATTAGCTGTACAAACTGGAAACTTTAGAGACTTTAACATTTCTACTTCAAAAGGTTATGATGCTGGTAGCTTTTATCTTTCAGGACAGTATAGAACCGATAAAGGCATCTTTCCAGGAAGTAGTCAGGAACGCTATACAACTCGTGCAAATTTTACTTTCAACGTATCTAAAAAGATTAAAGCTAGCGCCAATACATCGTTTTCCTACACCAAAACAGGGCGCCCTCGAATTGCGGGTGGTGGATTTGGTTCTGCTATCACAACCGCTCTCCCTATTTATCCTATTTACTTCGATATCATAGACAGCACTTTTGTTTATTCTAATCAGTCAGGACGTTATCTCAATCCCTTAGAAGACTATCATGTTGTGGCTCGAACAAATCCTGATTTATATTCAAACATCAATCATGAATACAGAACTGTATCGAGCGGAAATATCGAATACACTCCCTTTGAAAAAGCTGATTATGGACTAAAAAAAGTCTTAGGTGGCTTTTCTATTGGTGGAAAAGCGGGAATTGACTTTATGAAATCAGTTAACTCTGTATGGCAATCGGGCTTAATCTCTGCCAATCAAGATAACCGAAACTTCGCACCTTACAACATTGCATCAGAAAATAGTCGAATTGTCAACAACCAATACTCTCTTTTAAATGTGCGATGGAATTATAAGATTAAACAGAGTATCCAAGGAAAAGAAATTTTAGATATTAGTCTATTCGGAGCGCGCGAAACTAATACATCCACTTTTTATCGCATCAACTACAATACAGCACAGGCTAATGCTTACACTCCTGACCCTGGTATTCTTACTCCTGAAATTATTGCAGTAGGAAACGCTCAGGAGTATCCTGCTACTCGTTTGGAACCCACGGGTCGCGGCCAAGTTGCTACAGGCTATTTTCCTGATGTTTACTTTCTTTCTTGGATAGGGCGCGGCGACTTTAAAGTGTTAGGCGGAAGATACTTATTAGGAACGAGCATACGAATGGATGGCTCTTCTAACTTTGGTGTCGAAAATCGATTTGGAATTTTTCGAGCTTTTTCTTTTGCTTGGAACATGGTGGATGAACCCTTCTTGAAATCGTGGGAAGAAAGTGGGAAACTTTCGGGCTTGAAATTTAAGTTCAGCTATGGAGAAACTGGAAATGCAAGCATTCCTTCCAATACCCGAAATACCACTTACAATACTCCTGGAGGATCTGGTGGGCTATTCTTAAATGAACTCGGCAACCCTACTATCGGTTGGGAACGTCAAAGAAGTCTCGATGTAGGAATGGAATTTGCGTTTTTTGATAATCGCATTCAAGCTTCTGCTGGTTATTATCAAGCTAATACAGACGATATGCTATACGCTGTCAATCCTCCTCCTTCTTTGGGAATTGCTGGCATTCCTACTTATTGGGAAAATATCGGCGACATGAAACGATGGGGCTGGGAATATACTCTTAACACCGTAAACATTAAAACCACCTCTTTTGAGTGGCGCACAGATTTTAACTTTACTACTAATGATACACGTGTGATAAGTGTCTCCGACCAAATTACTGGAAACAAATACTTAGGTGTAATTAGCGGATACAACAACGCAGCTCCCGGAGACCGCTTAGGTACTTTTTATATCGCAAAATACGCCGGACTGAACGAAAGCGGACAAGAAATGATTTATGAAATTGATTTAGAAAGATTTAGAAATACAGGCGAAACCGTATTAACAGGTAATGTGATACGTGCTACTCCTCTAACTGTAATCGAACACCGTGTTCGCATGAAAGATAAAACAGGCTTGCCTAGATGGTGGGGAGGAATTACCAACAACTTTTCTTATAAATCTAAAAAAGTAGGAACTTTCGATTTAAGTGTATTCTTCAACTTTCGAGGAGGGCACTATATTTTTGATGAAACTCAAATGCGAACGTCTTATTTTAATGCAGGACAAAATCCTATTCGAGCAGACGCCGTAAACACTTGGACGCCAGATAATCCTAATGCATCTTTTCCTTTGTTAGTATTTGAAAATCCACAAAACCGCCGCGACTACGACAATTTGCCTACCACAGGAGCATTTTCAGCGCGCACTCATGATAAATTTCTTCATCGAGGCGACTACCTTACGCTTAAAACAATTCAATTAGGATGGACACTTCCTTCTACGTGGTGTTCTAAAATCAAACTTAAAACGCTTCGCATCTATTCGAGTGTTCAAAATATATATTGGTGGACTCGCTTCCCTGGCTACTCTCCTGAAGTAGTTACTATTGGTGGAAGTGATACAAGTGGAAGACAACAAAGAAACTTAGGACAAGGAGTTGTAACTCCTACTAATGCGCTTCCCCAAGCCATCAGTGCAAACGTAGGAGTAAGTGTGAGTTTTTAAATTAAAATGTCTTGCAACCAAAACTCTATTGAAACAATTTGCAAGCAAGCATCATTTTTTGCTATTTCGCATATGGTGTGAAATCCAGATTTATGAACGACTATTTGAACATGGAGCTTTTGCGGTTTACAACTGCAGGAAGCGTAGATGACGGCAAAAGCACTCTTATCGGAAGGCTTTTATACGACTCAAAATCTATTTTTGAAGATCAACTTGCTGCTGTAAAGTCAAGTAGCGAACGCAAAGGGTTAGACTATGTAGATTTATCGTTGCTAACCGATGGCTTGAAAGCAGAACGAGAACAAGGAATCACTATTGACGTGGCCTACAGATATTTTGCTACTCCTAAGCGCAAGTTTATTATTGCCGATACTCCAGGACATATTCAATACACGCGCAATATGGTTACAGGTGCGTCTACTGCAAACATGGCGCTTATTTTAATAGATGCCAGGCACGGCGTAGTAGAACAAACACTAAGACATTCTTATATTGCGTCTTTGCTGAGAATTCCACATCTGACTGTTTGTGTCAACAAAATGGATTTAGTAAATTATGATAAGTCTGTTTTTGACAAAATCACTTCTGATTTCAGAGCATTTGCTTCTAAACTCGATGTAAAAGACATTACATTTATTCCTATTAGCGCGTTACACGGAGATAACGTAGTAGAACGCTCCCCCAATATGCCTTGGTATGGAGGAAGTACATTGATGTATCATCTTGAAACTGTTCATATCGGAAGCGATCAAAATCACATTGATGCGCGTTTCCCAGTACAATATGTCATACGTCCTCATGCTAAAGAATACCATGATTACCGAGGGTACGCGGGAAGAGTCGCTGGCGGAATCTTTCGCAAAGGCGATGAAATAGTAGTACTCCCTTCTGGATTACAATCTAGAATCAAAAGCATTGATACTTATGATGGAGCACTATCAGAAGCATTTCCTCCGATGTCAGTAACAATTACCTTAGAAGATGATATTGATGTAAGTAGAGGCGACATGATAGTAAAAATCAATAATCAGCCGCGCGTAGCACAAGACGTAGAATGCATGATGTGCTGGTTTAACCCTAAATCACCTGTAATGAGTACTAAATATATTTTAATGCATACTACTAAAGAAGTAAGAGCCGTCATAAAGGAAATAGTTTACAAGGTAGACATCAACACCCTTACGCGAAACGAACAAGAAAAAGAAATCAAAATGAACGACATTTTTCGCGTGCGCTTGCGCACAACAGCACCACTTTGTATGGATAGTTATGCCAAAAACCGAAATACAGGAAGTTTAATTTTAATTGACCCTGCTACTAATGAAACTGTTGCAGCAGGTATGATTATTTAAACTTTAATCGTTATGATACAACGCGTTCAAACAATTTTTATGTTTTTAGCAGCTGTAAGTATGTTTTCACTCCTTTTTGTAAAAATATGGGGGAAAACAGATTTGAAAGCTAATCAAGTAGCGGAGCTAAATGCTTATACTCTTACCTACCAACAAGGGGACGAATTAAAATTTTCTAAAAATGTATTCTATATAAGTGTATTAGCATTTCTATCTTCTTCTCTTTCTGTAGGTGCTATTGTTAGCTACAAAAACCTTATGAGACAAATTCAATTAAACTTGATTAATATACTCCTTATTTTAGTTATCATGGGAATTACGCTTTATCAAGTTTTTTATGTAGGCGAAAAACTATTCAACCCTGAAAAACAAGGAGGGTATGGCATAGGCTTTTTTCTTCCATTAGCAGCAATTTTTTTCATCAACTTTGCTAACCGATACATACGAAAAGATTACGAGCTCCTCAAATCGGTCGATAGATTGCGCTAAATTTTTATCTATATAGATTTTATCCCGAATTTTTATTACTTTTCATTCGGAGTAGTCAATACTTTATTTATGAAATGGAATTATTGCTTTTGGATCTTATATTTAATTTGTAAGGTAACTATTGCCCAGATGTACAGTTTTTCGGGAGTCGTAGTAGATGTCAATACTAATAAACCAATTGGAGATGTAGAGGTTCAAATCGATGAGTATCCAACGGTTTATACTAATGCCGATGGTAGATTTGAAATCAAAACTGAAAAAATTATTCAAAAGCCAGAAATTGTAGATGCTACCAAAAAAGGATTCAAAATTATGGGCTGGGGAAAACTTCCAGACCAAAAAGGTATTAAAATTCTTATGAAGCCCGAACAGATCTATTTTACAGGAAAAATAACAGACCACAAATCTTTAATCGTTCCAGGAGCGGAAGTCATTTTGGAAGGGTTTAATGATACAAAACCTGTTAAAACTAATCAACAAGGATATTTCGAACTTTATTTGCCGTTGGACTATAAACTTAGCTCGTCTATCGTGTTAATAGTCAATAAACAAAAATTTACAGGAGAAGAACTCAATTACGATGACGCTCACAAATCAGTTTCTATACAGTTAGCTGATCCTTATCCACCCGTAGAAGTATCTATTGCAGTAAAATTTACAGATAAAAAACCTGCATCGCACTTTACAATCATCTGCGATGGAAAAGAACTGATTACGGATCATTCGGGAAAAGCTATTGCAATGCTATCAGAATCCAAGCTGTCTAATATTGAAAATTATATACGCCTTGCTCATCATTCTAAAGAAAAAATTTTTTCAGTGAAACAAGTAGGCAGTCGCCAAGCAGAGGTTCTTATTGAAACTCCTCCTACGAACTATACATTTGTACCTCCTACTGCTTCTAACCCTAATGAAGCCTCTTCTTTATCGCAAGTAGAAGAAGACACGAGTTTGTCTGTAGAAGTTGCTGAAACTAAAAAAGATATAGAAAATATCATTCAAGAATTAGAACAAGAAAAAAATATGCTACTCAACAATAGTCGCCGTTTGAGCGATGAAATTAAGAGAATCAGTATGCGAATTACGGCAGATAAGTCGTTATCTGAAAAGGAAAAAAATGAGTTAAGTACATATTTAGCTCGTTTGGAAGCGAAATTTTTAGCAAATGAAAAAGCTTACTTAGAGGCTCAAGAACGCACTAAGCAAATTATCTTGCAAATGAGATTAGCTCTCGAAGAGAAAGATTCTTTGCATAAAGAAGAAATTGCCTCTATTGAAGAACAAGTTAGAATGTTAGAGGAAGAAAAAGAAAGAGAAGCAGCAGCAATTCGAAAAAAGCTCTTTTGGGCTATCGGAATCGGGATCCTAGTAGCAGGACTAGCGCTTTTGTCTTACAGCGTAGCGATGCGCATCAAAAAACAAAAAAATGAGTTACAGGTCATTAATGAAAAATTAAGCATTACAACCAAAAATTTAGAAGAAGCTCTTGAAGACCTAAGATTTAAAAACCAAAAAATTACAGACAGCATTCGGTATGCTAAAACTATCCAGGAGGCTATTTTACCTTCTACTAAGCTGTTTTCTTCATGCTTCGAAGAGCATTTTGTATTCTTTCGACCCAAAGACTACGTTTCAGGAGATTTTTATTGGCTTGCAAAATCAGATGATTTCGTATATTTAGCAGTAGTAGATTGCACAGGACATGGCGTTCCTGGCGCTTTCATGTCGATGATTGGCAACTCTTTTTTAAATGAAATCATTATTCAAAAAAAAATTAACAATCCCGCTGAAATACTTCACCAGCTTGATATAGGCTTAAAACAAGCACTCAAACAAGATGAAAAACTCAATAGCGATGGAATGGATATTGCACTTTGTAGATTTCAAACTCTGCCTGACAGTTATACTCACTTAGTTTTTAGCGGCGCTAAACGCAATATTTTTGTGCGAAAAAGACATGAAGCCAAAGTAGAAATGCTCAAAGGCAATCGCATTGCGATTGGCGGTGCTAAAAAAAGAACAGATAGTTTCTCCACTGCAGAATACTCTCTTCAAAAAGGAGATATGGTTTATCTCATTACTGACGGTTACACAGATCAGTTCAGCGATGAAACTCAACAAAAATTTGGAACTTCTCGCTTGATCGAATTGCTCAACAAAATTGCGAATCTCCCTGCTTATGAGCAAAGAGATATTCTTATTCATGAGTTAGAGGTACATCAAAAACAATCCGAACAACGCGATGACATTACAGTAGTAGGAGTTAGAATCTAACATATGCAACCATTACAAGCATTAGTGTATCAGGCTTACGGCCAAGAAGCTATTTTATATGAAGCTCTTTTTTCCATTTATTCATTTCTACGATACAATACAAAAGAACCCACTTTTGTTTTCATTTATACAGATCAGATTGAATTTTTTATAAAAAAATTACCTACTTACTGCAACATTCATTTTGTAGAACTTTCTCAGAAACAAATTCAACAATGGCAGGGAAGCTATGGTTTTGTTCACCGCCTAAAAATTGAACTTTTGAAAGATTTTTGCAGCCGATTGTGTGAATCTACTGCCATTTTATATGTAGATACAGATACTGTTTTTCGCCAAAGTCCGCAAGTGCTTTATGACAAAATTCAGCAAGGATTTTTGTTGATGCACCAAGCAGAAGGAACGCTTCAGAGCGAACACAATCCCATACTTAAAAAAACAAACAGATTTTTCAAGAACAAATCTTTTTTGATTGACAATACCAATATCAAAGTTTCTCCTCAAACCATGATGTATAATGCAGGTGTATTAGGCTTTTTAGCTAAAGAAACTAGCCTGCTTGAGCGCATTCTCGCTTTTACAGACGAAATTTATCCGTTATTTCGCAAACACATCGTGGAACAACTTGCTTTTTCCTTTTTTTTCCAACAGCATCAGATACAAACAACTTCAAATGAAATCCTACATTATTGGAATTTTAAAGAGTTTCGTTCAGTGTTGAAAGAATTTTTTGAGCATTTTAAAAATTTTTCTCCTGAGGAGATTATGAGACTTTCTTGGAATTTTTCAGTAGAAAATCTTCAAAGACCCAAACTTCTTTATGAAAGCAAACCTAAATGGGTTCGGTTTTTGTATAAAATCACTGGAAATACGTGGAAAATGCCACCCTATAAGTTTTGGGAAAAATAAATCACTGCTTAATGATAGAAATAATCTCGCTATCTAATGGATTAACGCGAGAGGGGAAAAATTTAACTACTTTTCCTTCTTTATTTATTAAATATTTACAAAAATTCCATGTAGGAACATCACTCACCATTCCTCCATTTTCTGCTTTATTGGAAAGCCATTTGTAAAGTGGGTGCATATCTTCTCCTTTCACAGATATTTTTTCAAACATTTGAAACGTTACTCCATAATTTTTCCGACAAAAAGAAGCAATTTCCTGGTTGGTACCTGGCTCTTGTCCGCCAAAATTATTTGCAGGAAATCCTAAAACAGTTACATAATTGCCGTACTGCTCATGTAATTTCTGTAAATCAGCATATTGAGGCGTATAACCACACTTAGAAGCAACGTTTACGATGAGCACGTTTTTGCCTTTGTATTGAGCAAAATCGATTTCTTTTCCATCGAGAGATTTCATCTTAAAATCATAGAACTTGCTCTCTTTTTGTGAAGTATCATTGCTAAAAGACATAGTAGCCTGATTTTGAGATGATTGTTGGCAACTAGTAATCGAAATTAAAAAGAAAAAGAAAAAGAACTTTTTCATCGTGCGTTTTTTTTCTACGATAAAAAATTTGTACAAAAAAATTGTTTGAAGATAGGGTAAATTTTTTTATTTGATATATCTAAAATCATAGCCAGCGGGCAGTTGAATTAAAAACTGATACATAAGCTCGATGATTTGTTTAATATCTTCAATAGCTACAGTTTCGACAGTAGTATGCATGTATTTAAGTGGCAATGAAATGAGCCCAGAAGCTACACCCTCATGAGCATAAGCAAAAGAATCGGTATCAGTTCCCGTAGTGCGCGAAACAGTAGCTCGTTGAAAAGAAATTTTGCGCTCTTCTGCAACTTTTATAATCATGTTGAGCACATTATTTTGAACAGCAGGTCCATACGTCAAAACGGGCCCTTTTCCACAAGAAATTTCTCCATCTTTTTGTTTATTATACATTGGCGCTGTCGTATCGTGTGTCACATCTGTAATGATAGCTACATCGGGCTTAAGTCTTCTTACAATCATCTCAGCGCCTCTTAGTCCGATTTCTTCTTGTACTGAGTTCACTATGTAAAGTGTATAAGGCAACTTAATATTATTTTTTTTAAGACGTCTTGCTACTTCTGCAATTATAAAGCCCCCAATGCGATTATCTAAAGCGCGGCCTGTCAAATATTTTTTGTTAAGCTTTCGCAAGCGGTCTTCAAAAGTCACTACACACCCTACATGAATTCCCATTTCTTCTACTTCCTTTTTTGAAGAAGCACCTACGTCAATAAATATATTTTCAATTGTAGGAAGTGTATCCTTAGATGTATCGCGCACATGAATGGCAGGCCAACCAAAAACACCTTTTACTATTCCTTTTGGAGTATAAATATTTACCCATTTAGAAGGCGCTATTATAGGGTCAGAACCGCCATTGCGTTTTAGATAAATGTAACCTTGGTCGTTGATATAATTTACAAACCAAGAAATTTCATCTGCATGAGCTTCAATCACCACTTTATAAGACTGGTTAGGATTAATAACACCTACAGCGGTTCCGTAGATATCTGTAAATTGCTCATCGGTAAAATCTTTGATATAATCTAACCAAATTTTTTGGCCAGTATATTCAAAACCTACTGGTGAAGGTGCGTTGAGATATTCAAATAAAAAAACAGTACTTTTCGTCATATTTTAACCCCTTTAAAATAAGAACCTGCCAAATTATCTTGACAGGTTCAAAAATACAACCCAAACTCAATTATTTTACTTCTTCGTAATTTACATCTGTAACATTATCTTCTTTAGCAGTGCTGGTAGAAGAATAGCCTTGAGAAGTGCCTGCTTGCGCTCCGCTTCCTGATGAATAAATTTCTTGCGAAGCAGCTGCCCATGCGTTGTTCAATTTCTCGGTAGCACTATCAATAGCAGAGAGATTTTGCGATTGATGAGCTGAACGCAATTCGCTAAGAGCCGATTCAATAGCCGATTTGTTTTTCGCTGAGATTTTATCTCCATATTCTTTTAGTTGCTTTTCAGTTTGGAAAATAAGCGAATCGGCCTGATTCAATTTTTCAACTCTTTCGCGTGCTGCTCTATCAGCTGCTTCATTTGCCTTTGCTTCATTTCGCATGCGCTCAATCTCTTGTTGCGATAAACCTGAAGAAGCTTCTATACGAATTTTTTGTTCTTTACCTGTTCCTTTGTCGCGCGCTGATACGTTCAAAATACCATTCGCATCAATATCGAAGGTAACTTCAATTTGAGGAACGCCACGTGGCGCTGGTGGAATTCCATCTAAATGAAAGCGGCCTATTGTTTTATTATCTTTCGCCATAGCGCGCTCACCTTGCAATACATGAATTTCTACGCTCGGCTGATTATCAGAAGCTGTCGAGAAAATTTGCGATTTTCTTGTCGGAATTGTGGTATTAGCTTCGATAAGCTTTGTCATTACACCACCGAGTGTTTCAATTCCTAAAGAAAGCGGTATTACATCGAGAAGGAGTACATCCTTTACTTCCCCTGTAAGAACTCCTCCTTGAATAGCTGCTCCAATCGCTACAGCTTCATCAGGGTTTACGTTTTTAGATGGTTTCTTTTTAAAGAACTTTTCTACTTCCTCTTGAATACGTGGAATACGTGTAGAACCTCCTACTAAAATTACTTCATCAATTTGATCTACGCTAATGCCAGAGTTCTTGATGGCGCGCGCACAAGGTTCCATCATACGCTTAATTAAGTCGTCGATAAGTTGCTCAAATTTTGCCCGTGTGAGCGTTTTAACTAAGTGCTTAGGAACCCCATCAATTGGCATAATATATGGCAAATTAATTTCTGTTTGCATAGAACTAGAAAGTTCTATTTTAGCTCTTTCTGCAGCTTCTTTTAAGCGTTGTAATGCCATATTATCTTTGCGCAGATCGTACTGTCTACCTTCGTCTTTCATAAATTCTTCCGCTAACCAATCGATAATTCGTTCATCGAAGTTATCCCCTCCTAAATGTACATCGCCATCTGTTGCTTTTACTTCAAAAACACCATCACCAAGCTCAAGAATTGAAATATCAAACGTACCGCCTCCTAGGTCGAACACAGCGATTTTCATATCTTTGTTTCGCTTATCCAAGCCGTAGGCTAATGCTGCTGCCGTAGGTTCATTGATGATGCGTTTAACATCCAATCCTGCAATAATACCCGCCTCTTTGGTTGCTTGGCGTTCAGCATCATTAAAATACGCTGGAACTGTAATAACTGCCTCCGTTACAGATGTTCCTAAGTAGTCTTCGGCGGTTTGTTTCATTTTTTGAAGAATCATTGCAGAAATCTCTTGCGGTGTATACAAACGATCACCAATCCTTACACGAGGCGTATCATTCTCTCCGCGCTCTACGGTATAAGGTACAGCCTTTACTTCGTGGAGCACCTCACTGTATCTTTTTCCCATAAAGCGTTTGATAGAATACACCGTATTTTTAGGATTAGTAATGGCTTGCCTTTTAGCAGGGTCTCCTACTTTTCTTTCTCCTTTTCCATTATCCAAAAAAGCTACTACAGACGGAGTAGTGCGTTTGCCTTCGCTGTTAGGAATCACAACAGGTTCATTACCTTCCATCACAGCTACACAAGAGTTGGTCGTTCCTAAATCTATACCTATAATTTTTCCCATGATAAATATTATTTAAAACTCATTTTATTCTTATCTTTCTCAATACCTGTGCCGACACTTAAAATATGACAAAATGACATATCTGCAAAAACAAAATGAGAAACTTTTCATTGCAAAAGTTTGTTAATTTTGGATTTTGAAATCAATCTAGATTAATTCATGAAAAAAATTACATTATCAACTTTAGTTATTTTTAGGCTTATCAAGGATTTTTACAAAAGAAAAATATCCTAAAAGTACGCTATACAAGTTTTTAATTAAGAAACAATAGTTTCAAAACGGAAAATAGCCTACCAGCTTTGATGCAATTTTGACAGCTTAAAAAATTATGTGAATGTTACTTTTAATGTATTCAAAATTTTCAAAACCCAAATTTTAGCAAAAAAATCCAGTAGTCTTAAGCGCTTTGTTTTTAGGAATTTTGTATAAATCCTCAGAACTTTAATGATAGTTATTGAATAGGTCTTACTTTTAACTTTTGCCCGATTTCTAGTTTAGTGGATTTTAATTGATTCCATTCTTTGAGTTGTTGCACTGTTACGCCATACTTTTGAGCAATTTGCCATAAACTATCTCCAGAGCGAACTGTATAAATAGAATAAGTAATACTCTTAGGATTTAATTTCTTATCTTTTTGAGAAGGTAAACTGTAAGATAAAGTATAAATAACAAGTTGCCTGCCAGGTTTGATGTAGGAACTTCGCAACTGGTTCCACACTTTAAGTTGTGCTATGCTGACACCATATTTTTGAGCTATTCTACTCAACGTTTCTCCTTTCCGAACGATATGATAGCGCACTGCGCCTAAATTTGTCGCTAATGCATTTTCAGAAACATCTGCTACTACTTGTAAGATTCTTTCTTGATTGTCTAAAAATTCCTGATATCGCAGTTTTGGAATACGCAAAGGAAAATTTTGGACATAAGGAGGAATGATATCGCGATGTACCGCCAAATTCAGCAAGCGCAAATCTTCTAAACAAACACGCAATTCTTTAGCTAAAATTTGTAAATTCACTGCTTGACTTACGTAAACTTCCTCTGCAGGAATGGGGAAAGCAGGCTTTTCGTTGATTAATTGATATTCGTCTGCATAATGCAATACGTATGTAATTGCAACAAACTGAGGAAGGTAAGAACGCGTTTCCGTTGGGAGAGCAGGAAAAATGTCCCAAAATTTTAATTTACCTGTTTTTTTTTGAGCTTTTCGAATATTCCCAGGTCCACAGTTGTAAGCAGAAATTGCGAGTTCCCAATCGCCAAAAACTCTGTAAAGATCTAATAAATAGCTCGCTGCAGCACGTGTTGATTTTTCTGGATCAAGTCGTTCGTCGAAGTAATAATCCTGCTTGAGTCCTTTCAGGCGAGCCGTAGAAGGCATAAACTGCCAAAGACCACGCGCGCCTGCCCTAGAGAGTGCCGTCGGAACAAGAGCAGACTCTACAATAGACAAGTATTTCATTTCGTCAGGGATTCCATATTCAGCAAAAATCTTTTCAAACAAGGGGAAGTACATATTTTTTCTTTCTAAGACACGCAAAATAAAATCGCGACGCTTCAACGTAAAAAAATCAATAAATGCCTGAACGCGTTCATTGTAATGAAGTGGAATAATGTTTTCGATACATGACAAGCGATCTTTTACCATATCATTTGTCATCTTAGGAATGTAGGTCATTTCCCATAAGATATCATCTACAGAAAGTGCATTTGTTGTATCAAAAGAAAGAGAATAGTTAGGAGCATGAATTGCAGATTCTACAATTTCACTTTTATCTATTTCGAGCATGTAAGGAGGAAGCTCTACCGTATAAATGCTATCAGGATGCACTTGCGCCAAAGCTGCAAACGTCCCTAAGAGCGCAAAAAAAACACACAGAGCCTTTAACATTGATAGTATTTTTTAAAAATTTTTTGTAAGTACTTCCCTACAATATCAAATTCTATGTTGACAATGTCGCCTTTATGGATGTGCCGAAAGTTTGTATGATAGTAAGTATAAGGAATAATCGCTACGCTGAACTGATCTTCTTTAGAGTTTACAACTGTTAAACTTACTCCATTTACACAAATCGACCCCTTCTCTACTGTCATATTGCCATATTCAGGGCTGTAAACAAAAGTATAAATCCAACTTCCATTTTGATCTTGCACTTCAATACATTCGGCAGTTTGGTCTACGTGACCTTGCACAATATGACCATCAAAGCGCCCATTGGCAGGCATACATCGCTCTAAATTCACTAGTGTTCCTATTTTCCAAGTATTAAGATTAGTTTTTTGTAAAGTTTCTGCAATTGCGGTTACAACGTGAGTCCGATGGTTTACTTGTGTAACAGTAAGACAACAACCATCGTGTGCTACGCTTTGGTCCACCCGAAGCTCTGAAGAAAGAGAAGACTCAACCTCAATAATTAAATTAGTCCGGTCATACTGCAAACTTTTAATAGTACCTATTGCTTCAATAATGCCAGTAAACATATTTTTTGCATAATCATTTACAAATTTACAATTCTTCTAAAAGTTTTTTAATTTGACTTATTTAAAAATTGCAATAAGTGGTAATTTCAAACTTTGTTGAAACAAAGAAATACAAATTTTTGACAAAACTTTAAAACAATTCTATTTTTGCTATGTTTTCGAGATGTAGCGCAGTCCGGTAGCGCATCACGTTCGGGACGTGGGGGTCGCTGGTTCGAATCCAGTCATCTCGACGGTATTTTTATCGTCCTCCTTTCGAAGCTTCCAAGATTTCAATTTGCTTAAACAATGAAGTTTGGGAGTCAAACTTGAGAAACCCTTCTTGGTGATTGTAATTTTGTCCTTCAGAAAGTATCCATGTTAGAAACTGATATATGTAAGGATATTTTTCTATCAGTTGCCCCCTATAGGAAATATTTATATACTCTATAGGAACATTAACCCTTCCATTTTCTAAGCGCTTGAGCAATTCATCGAGAGAAGAAAAATTTTCATCTTCATCAAGTTTTCCATTTTCGTTGAAATCCATAGGAATAGCTGCAATGGTAGGCCTGATTCTTCTCGTTTTTAAATCAAACATAATCGAAACAGGGCTGAATGTAATGCCATTTGTGTCCTTTTCGATAGCTGTAATCAAATACTTATCATCGCCTCCAATAAGTTTTCCAAAAATATCTTCTTGCTGAAAACCATAATACCTAGCAAATGTCAAGGGAGCACACGCTTTTTGTGCACGCGTATAGACAGTGGGCTTGTATTCTTTCTTACTTTTTTTGCTTTCTTCTTCTTCAGAAAAGATATCATATTTCTTGAAATAAAGTTGTTGTAAAGTCTTAGTTTTTAGGGGTTTTTTTGTCCATTCAGCCAGTAAAGGGTGATTTGCATTGGCAATAGGTAAAATGGCGTAACGCGCTACGTTGATAACATAATCACCGCCGCGAATTTCTTCTGGATGTAGTTTATGCGCATTGATAATCAAGTGGGCGCTATCCGCGTTAATAGCTCCACGCGGAATAATACGAATTCGCACCTGCGGATATTGCGCGCAAAAGGCTTCTGCCCATCGCTCTATTAATGAGTATGTAAATCGAGTTCCTGTAATAATAATCTCATTATTACCATTTTGAGCAAAAATTTGATATGAAAAAAACATCACTAAAAAAAATACTCGAAATTTCATCATACTTTTTAAGTTGAAGGTTAAAACTGATGTTTGATAGTAATTCCATAAGTGCGCTGGTCGCCTACTACTGCCACGTAATAACCTGCATTCGCAAAACCAGGCAAAAGTTGTTCAAAATAATTCTGATTCAAAAGATTTCTTCCCCATACAAATACGGAAATTCCTTTGGTAGCTCGAAATCCCAGGCGCGCATTTATGAGTGAATAAGCATTGATATTCAAATATTTAGATGGAGAAGGACTCGAAGAAAAACGCGAACGATAAAACGTTTCGATTGCTAAAAATAACTTTCCATCGTGGTTGAGTAGTTCATTTGCTTGCGTAAATTCAGTTCCTATGGAACCTGCCCAACGGGAAATACCAGGGAGTTCTCCTCCTGAAACATCTTTGAATGGCTGCAAATGACCTGTCTCTTCCAAAGGACGTGGCGCATTGGTAAAAGAAACATATCTTCCGTCTGTATAAGATACAGCTCCATAAACAGACCATTTATTTTTTAACACAGCCATGTTTACATCGAGTTCAGCACCTTGCACGCGAACGCGGTCGGCGTTGGCTAAATAACCGCGATTCACACCTGGCTCTGGGCTTTGGACTAATGTCTGAAAATTGCGTACATCGCTCTGATAGATTGTCAAATTTAGCATAGAGTTTTCAGCTAATTTGGTTTTGATACCGCCTTCTATATGATGCACTCTTTCGGGCTGAATGGTTGCTAACTCAATAAGCGGTTGTCCGTTTTGAGTCGGAAGTCCGCCCAGGTTGATACCAATTGGTTTAAAGCCTGTCGAATACGTAAGGTATGCTTGATAATTTTTTTGAATTTGATACCTTGTCGTAAGTTGTGCTGAATAATTGATATCATCGTTTTGTGCTTCAAAAAATTGATTAGTGTAAACACTATTTTTAATAGCAAGTAGTTGAGGATTATTAGTTTGCAAGCCTCCATAGGTTTCGCGCTTAAAACTGACTTTCTTAGCGTCATAGTTCAAGCGAAAAGCCGGTAGTAAATTTAGCTTTTCAGTTATTTTCCATTCGAATTGTGTAAAAAAAGCACTGCTTAAATTATCAAAAATGGGATATGAGCGGATTCCATATCCTTCCAACAGTCCTGGAGTTTTCCAAAGCGATGTATTAGGATTATTCTGCACAAAACGCCATAAATCTTTGCCTCCTTCTTCAATGTGAGCTCCAATAGGTTTGAGCGATTGATAAAAAACAAATACCCCGGCTACTACGTTGAGATTTGGAGTAACATCTACTTTGTAGCGTATTTCTTGGGAATATTGCTCTTGTCGAGAGGGTGCTTCAGATTTTCTGAGTACATCAAGCCCCAAAAAGTCGCGGTCGTTGGAGGGAATCCAGTTCCAAAATCGCCATGCGGAAATAGAAGAAATTTTTCCTTTCCCTACTATGATATCTGTATTAATAGAAACTCCGCCTAAATCTTGGTGAGCACGCCAAGGCGTGTTATGGTCTATAATTCTCTCGAAAGCATTTCGACGAATAGGCTGGTAATTCAAATCTGAGATAATATTTTCAAACTGCTGATAAGGTTCGCGCATCGTAGGTACGGTACCTGCATAAAGCTGTGCATATCCTTGCGGACGCTGGCGATTTATATCGCCAATCACCAAAACCTCTACTTTATTAGAGGGAACAAACAACAATTGACCGCGAATCCCCAAATTGCTGAGTTCGTTTACGTCTTGTTGTGTCAATTCGTTGTATAGCAACCCATTGCGGCGCGTTCCAGAAAAAGATAATCTCCCCGCTATTTTTTCTGTAATACCACCTGTTATGGAAGTTTTAGCTTGTAAGAAATGAAAATTTCCGTAAGAAACTTCGACATTACCACTTGGCACAAATTCAGGCTTTCGAGTGCTGACACTAAATGCACCTGCTGTTGTATTTTTACCAAACAAAAAACCTTGCGGACCGCGCAAAACCTCTATCTGCTCAACATCCACAAAATCGAGAGAAGTAACTGCTGGACGTGCGTAATACACTCCGTCAATATAAAATCCTACTCCTGGGTCTAATCCATCATTAGTGAAGCCAAAGGTAGTGCCTAAGCCTCTGATGTTAAGTGTCGTGTTGCGAGGATTAGAAGAATATAATTGAACAGAAGGCACTAATTCCTTTAAGCGGTTCACATTGAACGCTCCCGCTTCTTCGGCAGAAGCGCCACTCATCACCGAAATGGGAACAGGAATTTCTTGCGCATCTTCAAACTCACGACTCGCAATAATAGTAGCACTTTCTAAAACAATTTCTCTTAGAATGATTTCTAATGGTAACTCTGAAATTTCATATATTTCTACTTCTTCACTTTTGTAACCCACCATGCTAAAAAACAGCGTAAACGGAGGAGTTTCTTTTGTTTTAAGAGTAAAATTGCCGTCTATATCAGAAACGGTGTATTGATTAGTTTCGCGAATTGCAATAACCGCTCCTACAATAGGCTCATTCGCGGCTGTTTTTACGGTGCCTGTAAGAATATTCTGTGAATAAACCTGTATGCTCCATATAAGCAAAATAAATCTTAAAGAGAATTTCATATAGAAAAAGTATTATTTAGAATTGATAATGCAAATATAAGACTATAAAAAACATATATCCTATCAATTTTATAGATTATTTTGTTTTCTTGAAATTATTAGCATCAAACTGTATAGTTTTAGTACTTTCGCTTCTGCAACTGGAAATAAAATTTTACATAATGAACAAGAAAATTGTAGTTTTAGCAGGTGACGGTATTGGACCTGAAGTAACCGCAGTAGCTGTAGAAGTACTAAAAGCAGTAGGAAAGCGTTATCATCACGAATTTACTTTTGAATATGAACTCATCGGACATGCATCCATAGAAAAAACAGGAAGCCCTTTTACCGATGAAGCATTATCCAAATGCAAGCAAGCTGATGCTATTCTATTGGGTGCAGTAGGCTTGCCCATGTACGATAACAATCCTTCTCTCAAAGTACGCCCTGAACAAGGATTGCTCAAAATTCGCAAAGAACTCGGCTTATTTGCCAACCTCCGCCCTATTAAGTTATTTGACGAACTTTTAGATGCCTCGTCGCTCAAACCAGAAGTAATTAAAGGAGCAGACATTTTATTTTTTCGCGAGTTGACAGGCGACATCTATTTTGGGACTCCGCGCGAACGCCGCGAAAATGGCACTGTTGCAGTTGATACCATGATATATGCCCAATATGAAATAGAACGCATTGCACGCATGGCGTTTGATGCAGCGCTTACCCGTCGAAAAAAATTATGCTCTGTAGATAAAGCTAACGTATTAGAATGCTCTCGACTTTGGCGTGAAACTGTACAAAAAATCTCATCAGAATATCCAGATATAGAAGTAACGCACATGTTTATAGATAATGCGGCAATGCAACTCATCAAAAATCCCAAACAATTCGATGTAATTCTGACTGGAAACATGTTCGGCGATATTCTTACAGATGAAGCCGCACAAATCGCAGGTTCTATGGGAATGTTGCCTTCTGCTTCTGTCGGCAAAACAGTTGCTCTTTACGAACCTATTCATGGCTCAGCTCCTGATATTGCTGGTAAAGGCATTGCTAATCCGATGGCATCGGTGCTTTCCGTAGCACTTATGTTAGATATTTCGTTTGGCTTAAAAACAGAAAGCCAAGCTGTTATAAACGCTGTGAGTCAGTACTTAAAAGACGGATTTAGAACTTTTGATATTGCCGATTCAAAAACTTCAAAAGACAAAATCCTTGATACACAATCTTGTGGAGAAAAATTAATAAGCTACTTATTAATCTCTTAACTTCAGATTTTAATGCACAAAAATAAATAGTCCGCACTCTAAATGCAGACTATTTATTTTTTGCTGTTAATTTTATTTTACGAGCAGCTTTCTCACAAAGGTTTCACCATCCACTTTAATCTGAGCGACATAAATTCCTCGAGATAGATTGTCAGGTAATACGATTGTATAAGCACTAATATCCTGGCGCAATTGACCTTGTACTTCAAGCACTTGATTTCCTGTTATATCCATCAAACGAAGGACAAATTCCTTACCGATAGCAAAACCAATCATTTCAAGATTAATTTCCTGCCCAGCATCCAAGGTTGTAGGGTATAAGAGCACTGTTTTTTCTGCTCTTCCTTCAAAGACTACACTCACCACTTTTGAAACTAACGTACTTCCATCAGAAAGGTTCACCACAAGTTTGTAGTAGTTAGTTCCAGCTACTGGACTATTGTCATCTAAAATGTATTGCTGTTGGGAACTCGGCGTGAGATTCGCTAAAAGTTCAAAGTTTGCACCATCAGCAGAACGCAATACTACAAAACCTGTAACAGACGCTAGTGTACTTACTTGCCATCTTAATTGCACTTTTTCAGACAATACAACGGCTTTAAAATCTAATAAGTCAACAGGCAGAGGATTGTTATTAATATTAGGAGATCCTAAAGTTATAGGCTTAGAACTAAATGGAATAGGATGAGCATTAGTAGAAACGCGTTGCAGAGCCTCGTTTACCGTACTGTTACGTTCTATCCACATAGAACCATTCCAGTACATCACTCTCAACTCTGCACGTTTAGCAACAGTGTTTCCTACATCAGAGAGGCTGTCCCATGTTATTCCTACATTGGCAGTCGCCCCTGTACTAACCCCTTCTACAACCCAATATTGAACTTTGCTTACATTGGCAAGTGGATAATTTGCTACAAAACTTGGGTTGATAGTGCTACCAAACACAGTTGTAGGATTCCCATGGAATAGCTGAGCATTCCAATCGCCTGCAGATGCATTGCTAATTACTACAGGTCCGTAGCGAAAAGCGTTGTAACCTACTCCTACTGGAAAGGTAAAGGTTCCATCAGCTTCTAAGCCGTACTTATCTACTATGCCGTTGAAATAACTGTTCTTGCTAAACGATGATATAGTTCCACCCGTTGCTGAAGGTCCGAGAATAAATCTATCCGTAGAGCTGGTGGTAACTACTCCATCTGTCATGGTGAGCGTTCCGTTTACTTGCACATCTCCACCGGCGGCAATTCCGCGTAATGCATCAGCAGCATTCACTATGTTCACACCTGTATCAGATGAATTGTTAATGACCATATTACGAAAGACACTTGCTCCTGTAAACTGTCCTACAATACGTTGAGTAGTCGTTCCATTTAATGTAACTGTAGAAGTACCTGCAGAGAATGTCGCTATATCGGATTTATAAATATTTCCTCTAGAGATTAGATTAGCATTTAGGGCAAAAGTACCTCTTCTCATATCCCAATCTCCGTTCACTGTAATATTGCCATTTACATTTAAGGTACCTGTACTATCTTTTCTAAGATTCCCAAAATTGGTAGTACCTGTACCTGAATAAGTCTGAGTGGTGGGATGATTAAAGAAAGTAGTTTGACCTGTACTTGCCGTAAAAGTACCATTATTTGTCATATTCCGACGAATTGTAAGGTCGGCATTCGCAGTTACAGTACCGCCACTTATAGTATACTGATTGGCTATATGTACCTTTCTATCGGATGAAATACCTCTTAAAGGATCCGCTGTATTTGCAATAGTAATGCCCGCAGCATTATTCATCGTCAGGTTGTAGAAGAAGTCCGAACCACTGAAATCACCATTCAAAATTTGAGGGGTTGTTCCGTTCATTATAATAGTTCCAGTTCCTGCGTAAAAGTCAGAAGCATCAGATTTGTATATATTTCCTTTAACCGTAATATTAAAGTTGCCTTCATTAGTAACATTAACAGAGTTTAAAATTTCCATGTTTTTACATACAGTAATAGAAGTTGAAATTTCTCTCTCGCCTGAACCCGTAAACTTTAGCATTCCTACAAATGGACGAGGCAACAACAAAAGAGTCTGGTAGTTGGTGTTGCCAGAATATTCTAATCCACCACTTGCTCCAGTACAGCCCGTGTTAGGTAAGAAATCATCATAATATCCTGCTGGCAGATCACCACTGAACACTTTTATCATGCCATTTCCCTCTACTACTCCAAGGCGCGTATTAAGCACTCCACTGTTAATTACTAACATAGCACTATCTCCAATTTCTACGCGGAGTAGCCTTACATTAGATACATTAATATTAACGGTATCGTTAGGAAGAATAACTAGATAAGAACCTCCTGCAGGACCTACACCATTCACAACAGCTGGAGAACTTCCTATAGGAGTCCACGTCGAAGAAGCTGTATAGTTACCGCCACTTCCATTGGTCTGGTATTTAGGTACGATATCAGGAATAGCACCTTTGATGTTCACATTGCTGTTATTTACATTTACACCTGCTAGATACTCACCTGAAATTCCGTCATCATTCGCAGAGGTAAACGTAAAGATGATTTGATTAGAGCCTTCATTTACAGAAGTAGAGTCGTAGGCCTTATCCCATGTCAAACTTGAATACAAAATACGAGCGGCAGTATAGTTTGCTTCTGTATAAGGCGGTGTAACACGCACTAAAGTATCTTGATAGAAGAACGTAACAGTAGCATTGAAGTTCGTAAACCCGTTGCCTCGCAAAATCCAGTGATAATTTAAAGCATTTAGCGTATCCACAATTGAGGGATCGGGCGCTTCAGAATCTTCAGTGATTCCTGCTTGCATTTCATAGGCAGGGCGAACTGTCAATCCTGCGCTATTTGTAGATGTAACGTTTACTCGAACAGGTGTATAAAGATTTTGACCTACGGGAAATACAAATGTAGAGGGTCCTGATGGAAATATTTTTCTCACTCCAAAATCTGTAAAAGAGCTATTAGTTTGTATCATTCGAGTAGCATTAAAGTCATTTACTCCAGTTCCTCCGCTTGCATTTTCAACCGTAGCGCTCACACCTATCACTAAGAAATTTCCACTTATATCAAACACACCATTTTCTAAAACGAGCTTTTTAAGAATGTTAAATACGTAACCTCCTCCGTCCGTAATCAACACCCCATTCAAATTGTCTACCGTAATTCTATCGATATTAGAAGTTCCAGGATGAGTTCTTTCTAAAAGTTGAAGTTCTGTTCCATTGAAAACAATTCCTCTTCCTGTTGTAGAAGTATGCGTACCATCGATGATCACTTTTCCTTTTACATTACAAGCATTCGCCCCTGTTGCAATCGTTCCGCTATCTACGAATAAAGTTCCATGAACAGTAATATCTTTAGAGATATTGAGTGTATTAGAATTACCCTTGTAAAGATTATAAAAATTAGTTGTTCCTGTTCCCGAAATCGTCTGAGTAGATGAAGAGTAGAAATAGGTTCTTTGTTGATTTACTGAATTCCCATCAGACACAAATGTTCCATTATTCACGAAGTTTCCTTGAATAGCTAAGTTAAAACCATTTGCTTGGAATGTGGTACCACTGTTCAGAGTTAAATCTCCATTGAGCAATAGAGAGTCTACTCTTATTCTAACTGTAGGATTGTTCGTATTGTTCACCACTATGTTTCTTAAAGGAATTTTAGAAGTGATACCCATTACTTGTGCTGTGGGAGTATTCGCATTTCCGAACGTAATGGTAGAAGAGGTTCCTACAGAATAAAATTGTGGATCAAGATAGAGCGCCGATATTGTAGGATTAGTGCCATTTCCTCTCACAATAGTAAACGAACCACCTGTATGCGTAAAACTGCTTCCTGTATTGAGCACTTCAAAAATTCCGCGCGTCGTAGCATCTGACATTGTATTTCCAAAAGTAGCCGTTCCTCCTGACTGTATGTATTTAAGCGTACCAGTGGGTGTATTGATATCTCTCCGTACATGCCCGCCGACTGTCAACGTTCCACTTGTAACGACAATTGTAGAATTCCCAGAAGTAGTGTATTGAATAGAACCACTGTCGATATTAACAGTTCCACCTGCTACACGCAAAAGACCATCAAGAATAATGCCGTTATTCAATCCACTTGTACGCAAAGTTCCTTGTTGTACTACGATTCCAGCACTTCCAGCAATCGTGTTGGGGACTCCTCCAGAGTTAATGTTTAAATTCAAAGAGGAATGATTCATCACGAACTTGCCATTCTGCATAACAAGAGGTTTTATTGTTCCATTAGCAGCGCCTAGCAAGTTGAAGTTCATGTTAGCTGTAAATGTAGAAGTAGTATCACTTCCTTTGTTTACTACTAATCGATATAAATCTGGTGTAGCAGTAGTATCCGACCACATAGTAGTGTTGCTTGCACCCGCAACTTCCAAAACTACATTATTATCTGTAGGAGAATTCCCACCAAACAAATCAAATGATTGAAATCTTCTCAAATTCAAATTTCCGTGCACTATTAATTTATGTAGAAGAGAGTTTGGAACGTTGTTAGCAACATCGACAATAACGTTCGTAGCTGGCAATGGAGTAGCAGGTCCCACCGTTAGGTTACCGTAGATGGTAAGTGTAGATGCTGAATCAGTAGAAAACCGCAGAACACCTGTTTGTTCATTTCCTACAATCATATTTCCTTCTACAGTAAGATTTCTTTTGAGAAGCAAAGAACCTCCCCAATTTAAGTAAACGTCACCTTTCACTACTACATCAATCGGGAACTTCGCCATGCGAGTAATAGGAACTACATCTGTCTCAAAACGAACTGTAGGATATACACTTATATTGCTAGGCAGTGTAACCGTATCATTTCTAAGGACATAAAAATCATATACATGAGCTCCATAGTTAGGATGAGTATTGTACTCAGCTACGTCTGTATTAGCTAAACTTGGATTTCCTGATGTTCCATACCGCAAATCAATTTGGCTATAATTATTTTCTGTGCCTGTAAAGAAACCAAGCCTAGAAGCATTTAATACTGCGTTATTTTCAAGCCTCAACCTTGGTCCCCAACCTCCATTCGAACGAATGAGCACTTCAGCACAATTTGCAGTATAGCCATTTATCATTACCCAGTGATCATCTTGTCCCCCACTCCATGTATCACAAGCGGATGGGTCATTATTTTGATGCCCGAATCCTATTACCACAATATCTCCTGCCTGCGGAATAGAGCCTGCCGCTGCTCCGATATGATTATTACTAAACGTCCAATGGTTAGGGTTGTTCCAATTAAGGTGGTTCAATCCTGATGGACAAACAGCTCGACTATAATACACCTTGATGGTACCTGCAAACTTAGGAGGTCTCGCGGCAGTAAAATAACTATTAGAAAGCGATATTCCTCCAGAGCCATCATTGTCCCAGTAAATTTTTGATGAAGTCACATAGCCATCACCGGGAGTAGAGCCACTATTTATCACGCGCACATTGTTCATCACCCATCCTGGAACATATTGAGTAGAAGGATTATCACCTGTAGGCACATCGCTTGAAGCATAATCTGCTTCCATATAAACATATGGGTTCACGCTAAAATCAGATACTCTAATTCTCCAATAATATGTAAGAGCACTATTCGCAACGGATTGGTTTAGCAAAGGAAGTTCCATATCTACAGGATTCACCTGAATGTAGCCATCATCAGTAGTAGCTGCGTAGTCAATTTTAAGAGGGGTATATCTCGTTACACCATTTGCATTCGTACCGATAGGGAAAAACCTCGAAACGAGCACACTTGCTGGGCAATACATTTCAAGACCCCCGTCAGAAACATTTCCAGCAGTCATGATCATTTTCGATGTACTGTAACCGCTTCCAGCGATAGAGGCACCACTTCCCTGCAAGCGAAGTTTATAAATTCCAATGTTAAACACTCCGTTTGTCAAAGAAAGCGTGCCTAAGATATTTAAATTATTATTAGTAAGAGTCACTCCACTCGCATTATTAATTTGTAAATTATATACTTGAGCATTGAGAGAACGAGAAAAAATAGTTTGAGAACTTGTTCTTCTCATAGCAAGTAGCCCTGTTGAGGTAGAGCGCCCCACAACAGTAGTAATATCAAGAGTGGAATCTAATCTAATGCGCTGATTCGTATAATCAAAAATTCCATTCGTAACTATCAATGCCCCTCGAACTCTCACAGAAGTATCCTTTGCACTGTTGAGAATTAGTAAATCATCGGTAGCATTATTTTTATTCAATACCAAATTATAAAACACCACAGAATCTGTTCTATTATTCATGTCCAACACACTGGTACCGCTCCCTAAGAAAGTTAAAGTGCCTGTACCCGCTTCATAACGAGAACCCGCTTGTATAGTAAGGTCTCCATAAACATTTACATTGTACCCTTTAGTGTCAAAAATACAGGTTTGCATGCCAGGGGTAGAAGGACTCTGAATAACAAAATCGTTTAACACTGTTAAGGTAGGATTTGCTATTGTATAGATGTAGGGATGATCATCACCTGCAGACCCGCTATCAAGCCATATCTGATTACTAGCAGTTGCAGAAGTTCTACGCACTACAAAATTATAGAAGGGAGCCCTTGATGTAACTTTGGGAGTATTCGTACTGTTGCTCACTAAATACACTGTTCCACCTGTTACGTTATAAAAACCAGGACCAGAGTTAATGAATATTGATCCTCGGCGATAAGTCGTTCCATTACTTGCAAACACATAAAGCTCCCCACCTGTCATTGTAAATGTATTGTTGGGATAAATTAAGGAGAATAAATAATAACTAAGATTACTCGAACCATTTCCTACATTTACCACTCCACCTGTTTGTACATACCCTCCAATATCATTAGTTTCAATTACGGACGTACGGACTTGCCACGTATTTAAAGTACCTCCGTTCACTTCTATCAAGCCAGCATCTCGAAGAACAATACCATGAGGGACAAATATATTAGCTGTTCCGGCAGTTATTTTAAATACTCCGTACGGCACAAGAGCATTTGAGCCACTTATCCCCACATGTCCGCCATTTACCCATATTCTAGCGCCTTCCGAAATGTTGTAATTCCCATTAATAGTAAGCATAGGAACTCGCACATTGTTGTTCAGCCTTACAGTACCGCGAACTAACCCCAAAGCATTTGTAACTTGATTAGGGTTCAACTGTGCTTGGTCGGGATGATATATATTAGCAAATCCGAGCAAATGAAAGTTATTTGTATCAGAGGCAAAAATATCGAGAATGTAACTGTAATCAGTTCCTTTATCTATTTCTATTCTATAAAATACGCACTTACCATTACAAGTAAGGGTTTGGTCGGCATTATTTCGGTAGAAATTTACATCCACAATTCCGTCTGTTGCTTCTGCATTATAATAAGATGTAATTGCTGGTTCAGTGCGATTTGTAAAACGAACTTCGCTGTTGTTTGTAAAATTACCGTACAAACTGAATTCATGCCTTGCATTTCCCGTACCTACGCGAATATATCCTATATTTGAACCCCCATCGTTCTCTACTATTACATCGCCATACACAATAAGCGTATCGTTTACGGTAGATGTGTTATTATTAAACCTAAAAATGCCGCGCCGAATGGTGAAGTTTCCATTAAGAGTAATGTGAGATAAAAGTGTAACTGTATCAGTAGAAGACGGTAGGCGGACTAACATATGATTGAAGACTCGCTTTTTATCAAGCCGTATGTTAGCTGCTTGCAATTCGACAGTTCCTCCTACTCCAGCAGAAGCAAATCCATTCAACCCTGTAATGTTTCCATTAGGAAAATTTTCGACAATATTTCCCCCTACATTTGTACCAGAAATTCGAATAATACCATTTCCATTGATTACATTAAAATTATGACCCCGAGAGGAGCCTACGTCCAAGCGCCCGTAAACAGTTAAAGACGTAATATTGATAGAATCAGAACCTGTATTCGGAATTGTAACTGTCTTTCCAGGCATTATCACCACATCATCCATCGGACCTGGAATCTGATTGGAAGGATTGATATACAAAGGAGTAACTGCTCCATCCAAAGTCCATGTGAGTGGATTATTCCAATTGCCAGATGTGTAGCTATACCACGTTTTTCCTTTTTTTATTCCCAATGTGTATTGTCCATTCAGTAGTTGACTATTGGTAAGTGTAAAAGTTACGCGGTTGGTATCTGTAAGAACTGCCGAAACACCTGTTACAACAGAGAAGGAACCCGATGTTCCAGGGCGATATAAAAGTGCATAATCTGCCGCTGTTCTTCCTCCAGCATTATTATTTCCTAAACCTGCATCGTTCGTACCAAAAGAAATTATTGCTCCAACAGTTCCTACTTTGTTAATAGTCCATATACGAGTCCAACGTTTATAGTTTGCGTCGGCTAAGTCACTCGATACAACGTCATGAGAAGCATTATTACTTACTGCATATACTTCTTCACCTGGATCAAGAGTATTACCTGAAGTTTGATTTGCATAGAGATACAATCCGCCTGAAATATTTCTAGCTGAAGTATCTAAATTGTAATGGGCATTTCTGAAAAGAATAGCATCCTGACCTTGTAAGTTAATGCGATACTTTTTCCACAAATAAGTGAGCACCTGAAGTCTTTGTTTTGAGGTAAGATACGAGTTATATATAATCACTTCTCCAATAAATCCTTTAAAAGAGCGAGCAAAAGTAGGCGCATTTGTTTCATCGCAGCCAATAATATCAAAACTCGTCATCAATAGGGAGTCTGTAGAATTAAGATTAGTAGGAGTAATTGTAACATAGCTTCCGCCGTTAAACGAAAACTCATTTGTGTTATCGGGTCTCCGATACAACTCGACAATACCCGCATTCGTGCCAATGGTCCAAGTTCCTACAGCATGATTGCTACCCGCTCCTCCAATACTTCTCCAAAACAATCCACTTTGCCACAGTCCGAATTTCGTTCTTAAGCTTGGCTGACTTTTTTGCGTACCCAAGAAAAACCCTCTATCACCTACCGGAGTAGAGTCTGATTTCAGAACCAAAATAGCCGAGAAAGCTCCAGGATAATTCATCGGAGCATTGCGGCGAATATGTTTTCCTAAAGAAGGACCTGTAACAAAACGCAGCACTGGTTGATTGTTAAAAGCGCTGTGGGACAACACTCTAACAGGCCGAGCGTCTGCATTCACAGGGGTATACGTGGCAGAAACTCCACTTTGTTCTGCCCATGCTGAAACAGAGTCTCCTACTAACGTTAAACCTGCATCAGCGCGCAGCCATTGCCTTAAAGCTGATGTACCATCTGTGGTTCCCACACCTCCTGGACCAGTTTGAGCGCACAAGCTCCAATAGCCTAACATTAACCCAAAAGATAAGTATAAACGTTTCATCGATACTGACAGATTTTGATTTCTAAACAAAGCTAAAAAATTATTTCTTTTCATACAAATAATTTAAGTAAGTTAAATTATCATTAGAGTAATTTTTCAATATTCCATTCCAAATATTACAGGATCTTAATTTAAACCTTTATTTTGAATCAAACTTATAAAACGGGTAAAATTGTAAAAAGTTAAGATTTCTTTATCGTTTAGCTTGTTTTCTTATATTAAAAAATATTTTTCTACATAAAAACTACTTACGTAATTTTTTTACTATATTATCAATTAAAATGGCAGTAGCAACGCTCACATTAAGAGATTCAGCATTTCCTAATCTGGGAATACTTATTTTTGCATCAAGAATCTCTTCAACTTCTGGAGAAATTCCATTAGATTCATTGCCCATAATAAGGATACCGCTTTCAGGTATTTTTATATCATAAATTGATGCTTCATCAGTATACGCCCCCCATTTAGGAAACATCGGCAATCTTTCTAAATATTGTCTAAGTGAACAATAATACAATTTTACTCTTGTAAAAGAACCCATTGAAGATGCTATCACTTTAGGATTATAACAATCCACTGTGCTAAAAGAACAAACAATCTTCTGGATGTTATACCAATCTGCAATTCTTATTATTGCACCTAAATTACCTGGATCTCTTACGTTATCAAGCGCCAAAATCCATTCGTTTTCTTGGGGATACAACAGCGAATTTTCAGGTATTTTGACAACTGCTAAAGCTGCATCATTCGTTTGTAGCGTTCCCATCTCTTCCAAATCATCTGCATAACAAAGGTATTTTTCTATTGACAAACTCAATAAGAACGGATAAATCGCAGAAAACTTCTCTGTGTAACAAATAAATTGTATCTCAAAATTTTTTGAATGAAGTAGTTCTCCTACGTTTTTTAGACCTTCTACTAAAAAACAACCGTACGCATTTCTGTATTTTTTTTCGCCTAAAGAGCGAACGTATTTTTTGAGAGCACGACTCAACATAAGAACGATTAATCGACAAAAAGCAAAGTAACTAAAGCTAATAACAGGTAGTTGGAAAGGAATAGGAGGTCTTGGAACTTATTAGCTAACTACGGAGGAATTCACAAGAATGTTTCAAAATAAGTTGTGAGATGTAAGGGACTCGAACCCCTGACCCCCGCCCTGTCAAGGCGATGCTCTGAACCATCTGAGCTAACATCTCTAAAAGACAGTTCAATATTACAAATTTCTTAATGATTTACAAAAGTTGTTTCTAATTCTTCGACTTCCATGTTTCCGTTAGGAGCAATGTCAGTGAGCAATACTCTTTTGAGTTCATTAACTGCCAAAGGATCAAATTTTGCTTGTACACGGATATAATTTTCGGTAAATCCGAACATATAGCCGTTTTCTACTTCATTTTCAAAAAGTACTTCGGCGACTTTTCCGATGTTCTGCTCGTAAAAAGCGCGTTTCTTTTTCTCAGATAAAGAGCGAAGCATCGACGTACGATCGTTGCGCTCTATTATCGGAACGACACCTTTCATCTGAATTGCTGGCGTGTGAGCACGTTCGGAATAGGTAAAAACATGAAGATAAGAAATTTCTAACTCATTGAGAAAATGATACGTATCCAAAAAATCTTGATGTGTTTCTCCTGGAAACCCTGTAATCACATCGACACCTATACAACAGTTTGGCATAAGTTGCTTAATCTTAAAGATCCGATCCGCATAAAGTTCTCGCAAGTAGCGGCGGCGCATCAACTTTAAAATTTTATTAGAACCAGACTGCAAAGGAATATGAAAATGCGGTACAAACTTTTTTGACTCCGCCACAAAGGAAATAATTTCGTCAGAAAGTAGATTAGGCTCTATTGAAGAAATCCGAAAACGCTCGATTCCTTCTATTTTATCGAGTTGCTGAATAAGATCTAAAAACTTATAAAGGCGTTTCCCTTCAATAATTCCATAATCGCCAATATTGACGCCTGTAAGAACAATTTCCTTCACTCCCGAAGAAGCAATTTCTCGGACTTGTTTCAAAATATTGAATGGAGTATCACTTCGGCTACTCCCCCGCGCTAAAGGGATTGTACAAAAAGCACAATTATAATCACAACCATCTTGTATTTTAAGAAATGTTCTAGTTCGCTCTCCATAAGAGTAAGAAGCATCAAAAGTAGAAGCCTGTTGTATCGGAGAAGAAAAAATTTGAGGTTGCTTCTTCTTTTCAAAATCATGAAGCAATTCCAAGAGTTGGAATTTTTCAGAAGCGCCTAATACTGCATCTACTCCTTCTATTTGTGCGATTTCCTGAGGTTTAAGTTGCGCATAACATCCTATCACTGCTATAAATGCATTCGGGTTGATTCTTTGCGCCTCTTTAACAACCTTTCGACACTTTTTATCTGCATTTTCAGTAACAGAACAAGTGTTGATAATGAATATGTCAGGCGTTTGAGTGAATTCTACTTTTTGAAAACCTCGCTTTTGAAACATTCTGCTTATAGTAGAAGTCTCAGAATAGTTTAATTTACAACCTAACGTATAAAAGGCTACTTTTTTCATCTGAAAACCATTTCAATTGCAAAAAAACAAAATCTAAGTTACATATTTTCAAATATTTTGTAGTAATTTCAAAGGTCGGTGTTTTTATTAGGTAATGAATTTTTCACGCGCTTAATATTCAGAATTTTCATGTTTAGCTTCTTCACAAAACCCGGCCTTTTTAAAATTACTTTTAACATAAAAGTTTAGTTTTGCGCCAAAATGTTTGCGTATGAAAGAAATCAAATTAGACATTTTGGCAATATGTGCACATCCTGATGATGCAGAATTAGGTTGCAGTGGTACATTGCTAAGTGCTTCTTCATATGGCAAAAAAATCGGTATTGTAGACTTGACTCAAGGCGAATTAGGTACCAACGGAACTGCTCAAATCAGACAGCAAGAAGCCAAAGAAGCCTCCAACATTTTGGGACTCGCCGTAAGAGAAAACCTCGGATTGCCTGACGGATTTTTTGAAATTAATCAAAATTCTTTACTATTGGTAATACAAATAATTAGGCTTTATCGACCCGAAATTGTATTTACAAATGCTCCTTCTGACCGTCACCCCGACCATAAACGAGCGGCAGAATTAGTGAAAAGAGCTTGTTTTTTAAGTGGTCTTCCCAAGATAAAAACATTTACTAATTCTCAGCAACAACAAAATGCTTTCCGCCCTAAAAAATTATATCATTTCATTCAAGCAAACTATTTGCAACCTGATTTTGTGGTAGACATCACCCCGTTTTGGAAAAAAAAGTTAGAAGCGATACGCGCTTATAAATCACAATTCTTTACGGAAGAAGATGACAGCAAACAAAAAACATTTATTTCAACTCCTGAATTTATGGAATTTATCGAAGCTAGAGCCAGAGAATTTGGACAAAGTATCGGCACAGAATTTGGAGAAGGATTTTTGAAAACTTCACAGATCGGAGTTAAAAACATTTTTGAAATCTTTTAAAAGCTATGTGGAAACTATTGATTGTATTTGCTATAGGAGCACTTGTAGCTTGTCAAAGAAATACAACAAATCAGGAAAGCAAAATTGACGCAAATATTATCGCTCTTGAAGACAGTATTCGGCTTTATCGCCAAAAAGCTTTTGAATCTGAGAAAATAAAGCTCGAAAACGCCGCTGAACTTTTGAAAGAAATCGAACAATCCATTCCTATCTATGACAAAACACTATGGATAGAAACCCAACAAAAGCTCGCTTCTATGCGTGAAGCAATGTATGACTCTATTTCGATGGGAGACGAAAAAGTAATGGACAACTACGATCGAAAAACAGCTGAGATGCTCAGTTCTTTAGAACGGCTCATTCAAAAAACTCCTGACTTTTATAAATATGCCAGAGCAAAACTACTTTACGAAGAAATCAAATTTTACGATAATTCTGATTTTAAAATTCGCAAAGAATATAATGCCTATGCATCTGAATACAACGATCTTATACGAAAGGGGAAAATCTCAGGTAAGAAAGTAATTCTATTTTGGGGAGAACCTACGATATAAATTTGCATTTTTCTAATAATTCAAGAGCAGGTTGGTAGTTACAACAAACATCGAGCGCTCTTTTTAAATAAAAAATAGCTTTGTTAAACTCTTTTTTTTCAGTAAGTAACAAAGCATAATTATAACAAACTCCAGGATGATCAGAAGTCCTTATAAGCATGCTTTCAAAAAGAATTTCTGCTTCGTTCCATTTACCTCTTTTGGCTGCTAAAATAGCTTCTGGCAATTTTTCAACTCCCAAAGTTCTTCCATGCGAAGCTTTTATACGTTCGAGCAAAGCTGTAATGCTTCCTATTACATAAAAACTATTTTTGCGCAATAATTCCGCAAATTTAGAGAGCACAAAATAATCGCCTGCATAATATTTTCGAAAAGAAAAACGCCATTGACTTGTTCCATAAAAATAGGAATTGAGCACATAACGCGTCTTGAGGCGATCGTAAAACCCCGTTTCTGGACAAATCTTATAGTTTTCAAATCCTATCAGAATATTTCCGTGTCTATCAATAAGAGAATGACAATAAGAACAGTACAACAGTCTGGAGGCAGGTAGTCCTGAAATATCTAAAATGGCTTCGCAAGCACAGCAGCGCACTGTTTTGAACCATGTTTGAATTTCTTCTTTTGTGAGATTGCGTTTCTTTTCTGAAAGTTCTATTGAAATGATGTGCCTATTAATAATACTTTGGAGAGCCGAACTATAGTACTCTACATCGAGCAGAAGAGCACAATAATCCGAAAGAATATAGGGAGAAATTCCTTTTCCGAGCGTCGCATAAGGTTTCAAGAAAATAATTACTACATCTTCATGTGTTATAGCTTTTATAATATCTTGAAACCAAATATAATTTTTATCTAATACCAAAGCTTCGGCACTGACCCAACCAGAAAGAGGAAGAAGAGGACTCCTTACTCCTCTTCGATTTACAAACCGAAACCGAAAAGTAAGAAAAGCACTTTCTCGTATAATCATTAGCGACTTCGATTGATAGAATCTTGTTTAAACATCATATTTAGCTTTTCGATACGCATGCGCTTCTGCATTTCAGGAGTAACGACTGTAGTGTAATGAGACATATCCCACTCATGGTCTTTTTGTTTGCCAAAAAAATAATAAAGAAGCGCACCCACTATCACATACAACACTAATAGCAAAACCAGCGGTCCATAAATGAGATATTCTTTTAAAAATTTCATCTCTTTCGCAAAATTTTTAGCAAAGATAGTAAAATTGTTTTTTTCGGTGCAGTTTCTGATTTTGTTCAGCAATCATATTTTTTTATAAAAGTTATGAAGTACTTCATTATTTTATTCATGTTTCCTTTTCAACTCTTTGCACAGAGCGTTTATGTGCCTTTGAATTCAGACCTTTACCATTTAGTAGATCGATACGAAATTAAAAGAAAAAAAATCAGCGAACATTTTAATAGTAGCGTTCGCCCTTATACGCGCAAAAGTGTTGTAGCTCTAGTAGATTCTGTTATACAGTCAGAAATTGCCTTAAGCCGCACAGATAAGTTCAACTTGTCTTATTGCTTAATTGATAATAGAGAATGGACACTCTCAGATACACTATCGCTTTCTAAAAAATCATTTCCATTTTTTAAGCATCTTTACCGTACGAAAGGAGATTTATATGCTGTCAAAGAAACAGATTTTGACCTTCATGTAAATCCTGTAGTAGGGTTTCTATACGGAAAAGATAATCTGTACGTTGCTTCCCTTTACACCAATACGAGAGGTGCCGAAATTCGAGGAATATTAGGAAATAAAGTAGGCTTCTACACTTTTTTAACAGACAATCAAATCAAGTTTCCTTATTACGTAAACGAAAGAATAGCAGAAAGGCGCGCAATTCCCTCGGAAGGATTCTACAAGATAGAATATATTTCTCGAAGTTCGCCGCGATATGATTTTTTTACTGCCAGAGGCTATCTTACTTTTGAGATTATTCCCAAAATTACCTCCCTCCAATTCGGACACGACCGTTTTTTTATAGGAAATGGCTACCGTTCTTTGATTTTATCTGATTATGCTCCAAGTTATTTGTTTTTAAAACTAGATACAAGGGTATGGCGCTTGCATTATACTAACCTATTTACAAGAATGATGGCAAATAACGTGAGAGTTTTAGGAAGGTATCCTCGAAAATACTTGGCGCTCCATCAACTCACGACAAACATTACAAATCATCTTTCAGTGAGTATATTCGAATCAGTGGTGTTTAGTCGCCAAGATAGTATGGGAAACAACCCTTTAGAAATAGATTATTTAAACCCTATCATTTTTTATCGAGCTGTAGAACATTGGCTCGGAGACCCTGATAATGTCTTATTGGGATTTGATTTCAAATGGAATCTTGCCAAAAAGTTCCGAATTTATGGACAAGCAGTGTTAGATGAACTCCTTTTAAAAGAATTTTTCAAACAAACAGGATGGTGGGGAAATAAACAAGCTCTTCAAATGGGTCTTATTTATGTCGACGTTTTAAAAATAAAAAATTTAGATATCCAGCTTGAACACAACATCGTGCGACCTTTTACTTATACGCACTTTGGTATCAACACTCCTTTTATGAACCATCAACACTATAATCAACCCCTTGCACATGCTTTAGGAGCAAATTTTCGAGAGTATATTGGTATTTTGCGCTATCAGCCTTTTCCAAGAATCTCGCTGACAGCCAAACAAATTTGGGCTCTACAAGGAAAAGACCAGGCTCATGAAAATTTTGGGAGCGATATTTTTAAAGATTATCTCACCCGCTCTCCTGCTCCTAACAGCAATCAACCTGACTACGGACACAAAATTGCCCAAGGCAACCGTACAGTTTTATATTATACAAGCGTGAATATTTCTTACATGATAAAACACAACCTTTTTATAGACTTTCAAACCATAAGAAGAATACAAAATTCTTCTCTTTTGCAGTACAACTACAACAATTTGATATGGCAGTTTTCAGTGCGGTGGAACCTTCCCCCGAGACTACATGAGTTTTAATTATTGCACAACAAGTTTATACGAAACTATTTCACGCTCATTGTTCATTTTTAAAAAATACACATTAGGAACTAGCGTAACAGGAATTCTAATTATATTCTGATTTTCCCATTCAACGTGAAAAAGTGGATTGCCCTTCAAATCAAAAAGCATCATTTCAATAGGTCCCCCAAAAGAAGGATAGCAAACAATTTCGTCAATCACTAAACTTGAACAAGTTATTTTCTTCCTTTCCGCCGAATTTTCAACGTAAACCCCCTTCGAAAAGTGTATATTTCCATCATTGTCATAAACGACTACTCGATAGTAAGCATTTCCAGCCTCTTTGTCTAGGTATTCATCATAAGAATGCTGATATTCGCTTACAAGAATGGTTTTCCATGAAAAACCGTCATAGCTTTTTTCTATAAGAATTCTTTCTCTATCACCTTTAACTTTCCAAGTAAGTAAATTTGCAGATTCTCGCGCTATTACCTTAAACGATAGTATAGAAACATCTAACACTTTATACCCATTCACCCAGGCAGCAAAAGATGGATTGTTAGCATTCATATAAGCCTCATCAGCCTGATTAGACGTAGTGCTCGAGCCGCCACCTGTATTAGACACAGAACCACCAATATATAATCCATATGGACTTGAAGAGTTCGCATTAGTAATCTGATTTCCTCCGCCTGTAAAATTAAAGTTCCCACCTACATACACTTGTCCTCCATTTTGAACTGTAAAATTTGTTCCACCTGTTCCATTGTCCACTACATTCCCGAAAATAGCCACGCGCGAATTTCTTCTAAACAATGCATCTCCACTATTCATTAAATTGAGATTTCCATAAATTACAAGGTCTGCATAAGGAGGAGGAGCTACATTAGTGCCTACTCGCAAATACTCTGAGTTGTTTACAGTTACATTGTTGCTAAACTTAGCTACTCCACCAGGATTGATAGCCAAGTTAGCGTTTAAAGTGGTATTTCCTGTTACGTTTAAATTCCCATTCACAGTTACGCTACCTCCCCCCGAGTTCGAAAAATTTCCCAATACTGTGAGAGTTCCATTAATAGTAAGTCCTCCACTTCCAGCGAAAGAAAAGTTTCCTAATACAATCAAATGCCCATTAATTGTCATGCTAGCGCCACTAGAAACCACTGTAAAATTTCCACTGTCAATAAGAGTAGCGCTTGATGCAATGTTAAAAGCTCCTTCCTCCAAAGTTGTAGTTTACTCCGTTTAAAAAATACATGTTATGGTTTACATTAATAGTTCCCCAAGTTTGTCCAGAAATAGGAGGAGCTGTTCCACCCGTCCAATTACTATTTGTAGTCCAATTCCCAGATGTTGCAGAGGTATAGTGTTGAGCATACAAAGAGAAAAAGCCCGTTAACAAAATGAAACATGATAGTTGAAACAATCTGTACATGATTAAACCAAGTAAAAGCTACGCTTGTAATTACGAAGATTTTTAGAATATGTTTGAAAATGAGAAAAAATTTATTTTTTACCTGCTCTGCTTTCTTATTAATTTTTCCAATTAGTTTTAACAAACAGTGCTCCTATGCCTACTACTACAATGTAAAAAGAATGTATTATTTGCACTAAAGGTAAAAGAATCCACAGATGCCTTTTTGAAAAAAAATTCAAAACACTTCCCACAAATAACCATTCTGCGATTGTTTTAAAAGATTGTCCAAATGCCCAAACTACAAAAGAAAGCTGATTAAAAAGTAACAAAAACAAAGAAAGTAAATTCAAGAAATGGAACACAAAAATAAAAACTGCCGTAAAAGAAGCTACTGCATTTTGATAAGAAGTCCATTTTCCTCCCCATCGCGTTCGTTGTTTCCAAAATTCTCGAATGGTTTTGACAGGATAAGTTGTGACAATAGCCCTTTTTTCTTTTAAATAAATGATTTTTTCGGGATACCTTTTAGCGATTTTATGAAACAAAAATTCATCATCTCCCGAAGGAATATGCTCAAAACCTTCATAGCCATTTACTTCGTAAAATGCTTTTTTCTGATAACACATATTAGCTGCGCTACACATCGTAGCACGTCGAAAAGCTAAAGTAGCGGCACCTGCCCCAACTAAAGAAGCAAACTCAATAGTCTGCATTTTTTCAAAAATAGTTTGCTCGCTGCCAAAACAAACTGGTGCACTGATAAATACCGCATTTGTTGCAGAAATTGCTTCAGCTATACTCTCGAGCCATGTAGGTAATACCCGACAATCTCCATCAGTGGTTACAATGTAGCTTCCTTTCGCATGAGAGATTCCTAACGCAATACATGCCTTTTTGTGTGCGACAAAGTTTTTTTTTCTTACATAAGAAAGAATTTTAAAACTAAAAGGAGAATCTTGAGAAAACTTCTTTAAAATTTCTAATGTGCCGTCGGTAGAATTATCATCTATTACGATTACTTCAAAATTTGAGAACGACTGTTTCACCAAATCTTCAAGAAGTTGCGAGATATTTTTTGCCTCATTGCGAACTACTATTAACACAGAGAAATACACAGAACTATCGATTCGTTTAGAACCATAGCCTTCAGGAAGACATCGCCAACCCCACCAGAGAAGAAGTGTAAACCAACTATATATTATCCAAAATCCGATATAAAAAGCGTCGAGAGACATAAAAATAAACCAATTTTTACCAAAGATGTTGCTTACTTGAGAAATCTTTTCTCTCGTTTGGATAATTCAAATATGAGAGTGAGCTTTGAAAAATAAATAAGAATACTTCACATTTTTATAGTTATGAAAAAAGCATATGTTTTTCCAGGACAGGGTTCACAATTTGTCGGGATGGGAAAAGACTTATACGAAAAATCAACCAAGTCCAGAGCTTTATTTGAAGAAGCTAACCGAATTTTGGGATTTCGAATTACAGATGTCATGTTTTCGGGAACAGAAGATGAACTTAAACAAACTAAAGTTACACAACCAGCCATTTTTCTTCATTCAGTCATACTTGCTAAAGTTGCTGAGAACTTTGCTCCTGATATGGTAGCAGGACATTCTCTCGGAGAATTCTCGGCGCTTGTGGCAGCTGACATCATTTCTTTTGAGGATGGTCTCAAATTGGTAGCTCAACGCGCTGAAGCTATGCAAAAAGCTTGCGAAGCTACTCCTGGAAGCATGGCAGCCATTTTAGGATTAGACGACTCCAAAGTAGAAGAGATTTGTAAAGAAGTAAGCCATACAACTCAACAGGTGGTAATTGCTGCAAATTACAATTGCCCTGGACAATTAGTAGTTTCAGGAACTACACAAGCAGTGAATGCCGTTTGCGAACATGCAAAACAAGCTGGAGCCAAAAGAGCTTTACTTTTGCCTGTAAGTGGTGCCTTTCATTCTCCTCTCATGGAAACAGCCCGCGAACAACTCTCTCGAGCTATCGAACAAACTTCCTTTCAAAGAGGCATTTGTCCTATCTATCAAAATGTAGACGCTAAACCTCATGCAGAACCTACTCTTATTAAACAAAATTTGATTAAACAACTAACTTCTCCTGTCCTCTGGACCCAATCAGTTTTAGCAATGGTAAAAGATGGCGCAGCCCTATTTTTTGAGTGCGGTCCTGGAAAAGTTTTACAAGGATTGATAAAAAAAATTACCCCCGAGGTAGAGGTGTTTAGTTTATAAACTATTCTATGCGAGTTTGAAACACTAACTTTATTGTATCTTGATACACAATAGGCGTATCTACCTGAATATAAAGTTGATATGTAACTTCAGGGCGCAGCGCTACCTCTTTAAGAGATGAGCGCAACAAAAAAAGAGGAACCTTTGCATCAGAAATGGCATTAGCTCGAGCAATGAGTACAGAGTCCTGTTCGCAAAACAAAAAAAGCTGAGCACTGCGAAGAGGTAGTTTTTTTTTACTTTGTAATTCGAGAGATAGAATTCTTACATCTTTTATATCAGAAGGTGTAAAGGAATGTAAAAGAGCCTTTTCGTAATCGGCAGAAACAAAACTTCGACAAAATCTATACTCCAGCCGCGTAGAGTCTAAGCCTACATAAAAAGGATAAGTATACTGATGATGAACTAAAAGAGTAGTATATTCTTTGCGCAAACAACCAAAGAACAATAAAAAACTTCCTATGAATCCTAAAATTTTATTTCTTGATTTCATTTTTCTAACTTTTGCACAAATTTGAAAATAAAAGAACTTTTAGCTTTGAAAACTTTACTTTTCCATATTTTAAGTTTCACTTTTTTTCTGTTTTTGCAAGTAGAAGCGCAAAGTATTGATGCTTTGAAAAAAAAGTATCAAGATGCTCTAAAAGCTCAAAACAAATCATTAGCAGCTGAACTTTCTCAACAAATTGCAGAAACTTTTAGAAGCGAAGGCAACCTCGATGAAGCTATCGAATACTACAGGCTTCATCAACAACACATCAGTACGCGAGGTAATGACAAAAAAATAGCAGAAATTTATATTGTCTTAGGAGATATCTTTTTGGAAGATGAAGACCATTTAGGAGCACTCAAAGAGTACATGAGTGCGCTGCGTACTATGCGCGCGCTTCGTGACTTAAAGAGTGTAGCTTATTGTCAAGTACGAATTGGAAAAATTTATTTAGACCTCGGAGACGCTGAAAAAGCACTTGAAGCACTTAAAGAAGCTCATCATATTTCTTTGAAGCAAGACCTAGGCCTACATCTTCTCAGCGAATGTCATCGCAATTTGTATCTATGTTATGAAGCGCTCAACGATAAAGAGAAAGCCTTAGAATTTTACAAATCGTTTGTCAATCTAGAAGATAAATTGCAACAACTCGAACTGGCGCAACTTTCTTCCCAGATAGAAAAAGAACTACAAGAACGCGAACAATTAGTTTCCATGAAAGAAAAGGACTACCAAGCAAAGCTAAGTGCTACTGAAGAGGAAATTAAAAGAAGAGAACAAACCATTCAACAAATTCAAGAAGAAAAAAAAAGAATTGAAGAGCTCAATGCCTTGCGCGCTCGCGAAATAGAATATTTGCGAAGACAAGACGAAATCGACAGACAACTTCTGAAAATCAAACAAAAACAACTCTATTACACAATCGGGGTAGCAGTGCTACTTTCTGTCTTAGGAGTAGTTTTGTTGTGGGCTTATCGTCAGACTCAGCGCAAAAATGCGCTAATCAGCCAACAAAAAATAGAACTAGAACAAGCAAATGAAGTCATTCGTGCTAATAACAAAAGAATTGTAGATAGCATTCGGTATGCCCAAAAAATTCAAAATATTATTCTCTCTGTTGAACATATCTTGCAAAACAGGTTTAAAGAATATTTTATTTTATACCGCCCTAAAGATATTGTTTCAGGAGATTTTTATTGGTTCACTGAGCTACCAAACGGGAGTGTGATTAGTGTAGTAGCGGATTGTACAGGACATGGCGTACCAGGAGCTTTTATGTCATTGATTGGTGCTATATTTCTTCATGAAATTATTAATGTAGAACATCTCTACGAGCCTTCTAAAATTTTAGAGGAATTGCACAAAAAAGTCCGCATCGCTCTTAAACAAGAAGACAATAATAACGACGACGGTATGGACATGAGTTTGTGCCGCATAGATTCGAAAAACGAATTTGGTATCCGTAGAATTGTTTTTGCAGGTGCTAAACGTTCGCTCTGCATCTGGCAAGAAAATACTTTTATCGAACTACCAGCTGCGCGAAAAACCATCGGAGGGCGACAAAGAACCAATGAAAATCGAACATTTGAGCAAACCGAAATGATTCTTGTAGAAGGAAGTATTATTTATCAATTTACTGATGGATATTACGACCAAAACAATGAAAATGACGAGAAAATTGGAAGCATCACACTAAAAAAATGGCTTCGAGAATTGGCTCACCTGCCTATGCAAGAGCAAAGAGAAATTTTAGAAAAAAGATTTTTAGACTTTAAACAAAACCAGTCTCAGCGCGACGATGTAACGCTCGTAGGTATTAAAATCATTTAAAATCTTCAAAAGAAATTGTTTAAATTCTTATGGTCTCCCAGTAACTTTGGCGAAGTTTCTAATCAATTGCATAGCGATGTATCTTAAAGTTTCTTCGATTTGTTGTATAGCTGTTTTTTTAGCGTTTTGTCAAAAAAAGTCAGAAACTTCTAAAGGAGTAAAGTATTCTTTTCACATCGATACAAGTTCAGTTCAAGCCCAACCTTATGATTTTATCACTTTCCATTTAAATGTTTTTAATCATCAAGATTCTTTATTAGTAAGCTCCTATCAATTAGGAAAGCCCTTTACTTATCAAGTTAGCTCAGATCCTACTATCAAAATTATCGATGAAGTACTGCTCTTGTGCAGTGAAGGAGATAGCGTTAGTTTCGAAGTGCCTGTCGATTCTCTCCCCAAAGGCTTCTTTCATCCTGCCGCTTCAGGTTCTTTTGTAAGATGGGAACTAAAAGTGTTAAAAGTACAATCTGAAGAAGAATTTTTTAAAGAAGTGCAAGAAAGAGAATCGAAAAAAAGGGAGGAAATGATAGCAAAAATGAAAGAACACAAAAAAATTGATGATAATCTTATCCAGGAATATTTAAAGAAACATCGACTTAAAGCCCAAAAAACAGAATCAGGATTGTACTATGTTATCATTAAACCCGGACAAGGTAAAAGTCCTTCAGCAGGTCAAAAAGTAAAAGTCCACTACACAGGAACTCTTCTTAATGGCGAAAAATTTGATAGCTCTCTCGATAGAGAAACTCCCTTTGAATTTGTATTAGGGGAAGGAGCTGTTATCAAAGGATGGAACGAAGGCATCGCGTTGCTCAACAAAGGAGCTAAGGCTACTTTATTGATTCCTTCTGCTTTAGCTTATGGCCCTAATGAAGTAGGTATTATTCCTGCGTACTCTGTTCTTAAATTTGACGTAGAACTCATTGATTTTTAAATGTTGAAAAGCCTATGATATTAAGTTATAGGCTCTTTTCTTCGATTTATTTTTTTAATCCGATTTCTAGTAATCGCTGTTCGAGAAATTCTCCCGCTGTAATATCTTCGTAGCGCTTCGGATTTTGCTCATCTATACAATTAGACAAACAAGCTAAACTCATCGAGGAGCGCGGATGCATAAAAAATGGAATAGAATAGCGAGGAGTATTCATAAGTTCACGCGGTGGATTAACTACGCGGTGAATAGTGGATTTTAGTTTATGATTGGTCAGACGGTCGAGCATGTCGCCTACATTTACTACAATTTGCTCTGGTAATGCTGTAATCGGAATCCATTTTCCATCGCGCCGCAACACTTGAAGTCCGTCGGCGCTTGCTCCCATTAAAAGCGTAATGAGGTTAATATCGCCGTGCTCGCCAGCCCGCACCGCATCGGGTGGCACGCTATCAGGATCTTCAATAGGATAGTAATGAATAGCTCTTAAAATGCTATTGCCTTTGCTTGCCTTGTCATCAAAATAATTTTCAGGAAGCTGTAAATATAATGCAATTGCTCTTAACAAAGTAAGACCTGTATTTTCTAAAATTCGAAAGGTCTGTACAGTAAGTTCTTTAAATTCTGGCACTTCTTCAGGAAATACATTAGCAGGATATTCTTCAGGGTATTCTTCTCCAGGAATAATTTCTTGCCCGATATGATAAAACTCTTTTAAATCAGCAGTATTCCGCCCTTTGGCATGCTCTTTCCCTTTGCTGACATAACCTCTTTGTCCATGCAAATCTTCTCGTTCATATTTTTTTTTGATTTCATCAGGAAGCGCAAAAAATTTTTTTACTGCTTCATACAATCGATTTTGAAGTTCGTCCGAAAGACCATGATTTTTAATAGCTACAAAACCAATGTTGTTGAAAGCATTTCCCAAATCTTCTACAAATTTGGATTTTTTAGCTGAATCTCCTAATTTAAAATCGTTCAAGTCCAAAGAGGGAATTTCGTCGTATAATTTCATAGTAGCTTTAAATTTTAAGAAGTGCTTCCAAATATTGTAAAAGCGAACAAAAATCATAAACAAATTCAAAAAAGTTTTTATCGATTACAAGGAGGAGGAGGTCCATTTTTATCTTTTTCGATTCCAAACCACACTGTTGCATAATTGCCGTAAATACCTACCCCCATGGCGCGCCATTCTACATTTTGCCAAACATCGTTATTAATAAGTAAACTATTGTGCCTAGGACTATTTTTCCAGCCTTGGAGTGCCTTTTCAGGAGTAGCTCCTAAAGAATAATAATAAGCTATCTCATATCCTTTTCCGGAGTAAGAAGTAAGCTCGCTAGGTTTTTTCCACATACAAGAAGCTCTTGCGTGGTCGGCAGTATAACAGCAAGCACTCCACTTTCCATTTGCTGACCAACTATGCGTATTGCAATTTCCTTGATCTGGCTTGTGTTGTTGTAAATCACGCGCGTGTTGCTGAGCTACAACAGTTAAAGAAGCAGATAAAGGAATAGGTTTGAGTCCTTTCGAAATTCGGTAAGTTTGAATTTTTTCTACTAATTCTAATTCTGCTACTGAAAGCCCTCCATTAGTACAATATTGACTGATTCGAGTTTTAGAGGAAACAAGTGGCTTGACGCGAAAAACATCACAACCACATAACATCAAAATCCATAAAAAAACTCTCCAAGATTTCATAGTTTAGTCTAGCTTTTACGTAACATGTACGTAAAGAAGACATATAACGAATATTTCGAAGAGATGTTAATACCTCTAAATTTGCGATATTTAACAAAAGCGGGTTTGATTTTACTTTTTTTAGAATTCTTCTTTTCGAATGGTATAAATGCCAATGCGCGTTAGATAAAGTTTGTTGTTCACTTCAGTAAAATACAAATCAGTAATAAAAAAGCAAGGAGGTAAAAATTCAATTCCTTCTAAATTAAAATGAGCTGACTCCCTAGTAGTAGTAACCATAAATGCAGGGGTGCGACTAAATTTTGTATCAATCAAGCGCTTCCCCTCAAACCACATTTTAATATCTTTTTCATTGAGAACTTCTGTTCTATCTTGTTCTTCATCAGAATGCTTATGTTCTAAAAGAACCACATATTTCTTTTGGGGATTAATGTATTTGGCAAGAACGCTATCGCTCTTTTTTTGCAAAAAGTATCGATAAATTTCACGAGCAGCTTCTTCCACAAGGCGCGCTTTCTTCATGTGTTCTTTTGTAATAAAACTATAATCTGCAACTTGTTCGTCAAGGTGAACTAAGCGATGAATTTCGATAGGATTTTTTTCCAACTCAAAATAATCATAAGGCTTAGTTCCACTGTTCATTAAGATAAGGTCTTCAGAGCGATCTATCGCCCAAGTAGCGTCAGTCTTCAACAAAGATATGTACATACTCGGCACCCATACTTGCATTACTTTTCTTTCTGGTTCAAAATTCTGAACACCAATCAGAACTCCATTATAGCGAACATGGCGTGGTCTTTCAGCAATAAGGCTCAAGAAATTTTCTCGAACGGGATAGTATCTTTTTTGTAAATCAAGTTGGGCAAACAAAGGAAGACTACATCCTAAAAAGCAAATAAGAAGTTTTTCTTTTATTTTCGTCATTGTTTATTTTTATTTACAAATCTTTGTTTTCAAAGGTACGAAAAATATTTTATGCTAGCGATACTTCAAAAAGAATTTGTGTCCTTCTTTTATTCTGCAGCCGCCTACGTAATATGGAGCGTTTTTTTAGTAGCTGCAGGCTTGTTTATTTGGATACTTCCTGATACAAGCGTATTAGAATCTGGATACGCTTCTTTAGAAATATTTTTTGAAATCAGCCCCTATTTATTTTTATTTCTTATTCCTGCTATTACGATGAATACTTTTTCAGAAGAATATAAAAGCGGTACTATCGAGCTCCTTTATACGCGTCCTCTCACCGATTGGCAAATTATTGTAGGTAAATTTTTAGGATGTTGGTTGGTTTCTTGCATCGCAATTTTACCCACGTTCATTTATTATTCAATAGTATGGAAATTAGGACTTCCGCCTGGTAATATCGATACTGCAAGTACAATTGGTTCTTATATAGGATTATTCTTATTAAGTGCTGCTTTTACATCAACAGGTGTTTTTGCTTCTTCAATAACACATAACCAAATTGTTGCTTTTATTTTATCATTTTCACTTTGTTATACGTTATACGATGGATTTTCAGCTCTTGCTTCTCTTGATAAATGGTCGAACTACTCTTATTATATTCAACAACTAGGAATTCATTATCACTATAAATCATTAGCGCGCGGTTTGATTGACGCAAGCGATGTTGTATATTTAGGAAGTGTTGTAATATTTTTTTTGTGTTTCACTCGTCTGATTTTACAGCGTAGAAAGTGGTAAATGCTTTTTGGATTATTATAGCAGGCAGTTTAGTAGCTGCTTCGTGTGCACTCCCCGGTTGTTTCTTGTTGCTAAGACGCCAATCATTGGTAGGAGATGCTATTTCTCATGCAATCTTACCAGGAATTGCAATTGCTTACTTATTCTTCGGAAGAAACCCTTGGGTAATATGGATAAGCGCAACTTGCTTTGGCTTATTTTCTACTATTCTGATGGATTGGATTCATTACAAAACTAAACTACAAGCCGATACTGCTATTGGGGTGGTATTTACTTTCTTTTTTGCTATCGGAATCATTCTAGTTTCATTCTTTGCTGGAAATGTAGATATCGACCAAGAATGCGTGCTCTATGGCGAAATTGCATACATCCCTTTGGAAAATAAATGGCTTGGTGTTCCAGTAAGTATTTGGAGACAGCTCATTTTGCTTGTTTTTATTATCGCAGCCATAAGCATTTTCTACAAGCAATTTCTTATTACAACTTTCGATGAAGAATTCGCCAAACTTTCTGGATTCCAAACTACTGTTTGGCATTATGCGCTTATGGGAATTGTTTCCTTGGCGACAGTAGTTTCTTTTGAAGCAGTTGGAGCCATTTTAGTAATTTCTTTTTTAGTAGTTCCTGCTGCTATTGCGTTCTTACTGGCTCATCGCCTTATTTCGATGTTAATCATTTCGGTAATCGTTAGCATTATTATTTCTTTTGCAGGTTATTGGCTGGCGATTGCATTCAACGCTTCCATAGCGGGCGCTATGGCTGTAGTTTCTGGAATCAGCTTTATTGTGATTTGGATGTACGAAAAAATTAAAAAAATAAATTAACTGTCATTATGGCATTATTACGCCATAATGTCTTATCTTTGTTGAAAATACCTTAAAAAATGGACATAGAATCAATCAAACAACGTTTTGGAATTATTGGTAATTCTCCTAAGCTCAACTACGCTATTGAGGTAGCAGTTCAAGTAGCTCCTACTGACTTAACGGTACTCATTACAGGAGAAAGCGGCAGCGGAAAAGAATCTTTCTCTAAGATTATACATCAACTTAGTCATCGGAAACACGGTCAGTTTATTGCTATCAACTGTGGCGCAATTCCAGAAGGAACAATCGACTCAGAGCTCTTTGGACACGAAAAAGGCTCTTTTACTGGAGCAACCGAAATGCGAAAAGGATACTTTGAAGTAACTGATGGCGGCACTATTTTCCTTGATGAAATCGGAGAAATGCCTCTAAGTACACAAGCGCGTTTATTGCGCGTTTTGGAAAACAAAGAGTTTATACGCGTAGGTTCTTCAAAAGTTCAAAAAACTGATGTGCGCGTCATTGCTGCAACAAATGTCAATCTATTAGAAGCTGTCGAAAAGAAAAGATTTCGAGAAGACTTGTATTATCGCCTTAGCACAGTACCTATCTATGTACCGCCTTTACGCGAAAGAGGAAACGACATCGAATTGTTATTTAAAAAATTTACTACCGATTTTGCTGAAAAATATCGAATCAAACCAATTACTCTTACTCCCGAAGCGAAAGAACTCTTGTTGCGTTTCCCTTTTCCAGGAAATATCCGACAACTTAAAAATATTGCAGAACAGATTTCTCTTTTGGAAATAAATCGAGAAATCACAGCAGAGCGCTTACAAAAATATCTAACTCCTACGCCTTCGCCTTCTACCTCCTTGATACTCTCCGACAATGCGCGCAATGCAGACCTGAATGAAAGAGAAATCCTCTATAAAGTGCTTTTCGATATGAAAAGAGATGTAGCTGAGCTTAAAAAACTAGTGCTTACGCTCTTAGAAAACGGAATGGCAAATGCGAATCAAATTTTACAAGCCAACAAACATCTTTTTCAAGAAGAAAATATTCCAGAAATCAAAACTCCTTCTGAAACAAGTACTTATCCTGCAAGACCCTTGCTTATAGAACCTTCTAAAGAGTCTAAACTTTCTACAGAACACGGAGAAGAAACTACTGTTGACGTGGAAGAAGTAACAAACGATTATGAAGATGAGTCGCTTTCTCTTTCGCAAAAAGAAAAAGAAATGATTATCAAGGCTTTAAAAAAGAATCGTAATAAACGAAAATATGCAGCCCAAGATTTAGGAATTAGTGAACGCACTCTTTATCGAAAAATCAAACAGTACGATATCGAAGACTAATTCAACACAAGCAAACTTTGGTATGGAAGAACAAAAAAGCCCTATTTTAGACAACATTTTTGGCTACCAAACGCGAATTCGAAAACAAGACCGAGAGTATCAAAAAAGACAAAAAGCGATGTGCATTTGGTTCACAGGGCTTTCTGGCTCTGGAAAATCTACCCTTGCGAATGCCTTAGAACAAAGTTTATTTGAGGCAGGATTCAACACCTACATTCTCGATGGCGATAATATTCGCTTAGGGCTCAACAAAGATCTAACTTTTTCAGAGAAAGACAGACGTGAAAACATTCGACGCATCGGAGAAGTTGCCAAATTGTTTGTAGATGCAGGAATTATTGTAATCACTGCTTTTATTTCTCCCTTCGAGGCAGATCGCCAAATGGTGCGAAACCTGTTAGAAAAGGATGAGTTTTTAGAAATTTTTGTCGATTGCCCCTTAGAAGTATGCGAGCAAAGAGACGTCAAAGGACTTTATAAAAAAGCGCGTGCCGGGCTCATTAAGGATTTTACAGGGATAGGCTCTCCTTTTGAAGTACCTCAAAAACCCGATTTGGTCATTCGTACTCATTTACAACCTATAGAAACATCTGTCAATCAGTTGCTCGAATTAGTACTTCCTAAAATTAGCCTAAAAAAACCTAAGCCTAACCATTTTGTTTATAACAGCTCTTTTTAAAATAAAAACAATAATTAATGCAAAAAAGCCGCAAGATCTGTGTGCTTGCGACTTTACTAAAGGCTTTCAATTACTGGGCGAGTTGATCTTTTAGTTTTGAGAGAACATCAAGATCTCCAAGCGTTGTCTTTTCGCTAGCTTTATTAATCTCTTCAATCGACTTAGTAGCTTCGTTCAAAGAGGGAGTTTCATCCTTTTGTTGTTTTTTGTCTTTCTTTGAAGAAGCTATTAAAGTAGACTCATCAGCTTTGAAAGTAGCTGTATGTGAAAGAAGAATTTTCTTTTCTTCTTTATTAAATTCTGTAACCTTGAAGTCAAGAGTTTCGCCGATGTCCGCTTTTGTGCCGTCTTCTTTAAGAAGATTTTTGCTTAAGCAAAATCCCTCGATTCCGTAAGGGAGCTCAAGGATAGCACCCTTGTCGTTTTTAGCCACAATTGTGCATTTGTGAACAGAATCCTTTACGAACACACTCTCAAATACATCCCATGGATTTTCTTCCAGTTGCTTATGACCAAGTGCCAAACGTCTCGCCTCCACATCAAGTTCAAGAACTTTTACTTCTAGTTTTTCATTTACCTTGATAAATTCACTTGGATGTTTGATTTTCTTTGTCCAAGAGAGGTCTGAGACATGAACTAACCCATCAATTCCTTCTTCTAGTTCGATAAACAAACCAAAATTAGTAAGATTACGCACAATACCTGTGTGAACTGTACCTACTGCGTATTTGGTGAGAATTTCTGGTTTTGTCCAAGGATCTTCTGTAAGTTGTTTGATGCCGAGAGACATTTTTCGCTCATTTCGGTCTATTGTCAAAACAACAGCTTCTAACTCATCGCCGACTTTAATAAAATCTTGTGGATTGCGAAGATGCTGCGACCAAGACATTTCAGAAACATGAATCAGACCTTCTACTCCTGGAATAATCTCTAAGAATGCTCCATAATCTGCAACATTCACAATCTTACCTCTCACACGTGTACCAGGAACAATGTTGGGGTCAAGATTATCCCAGGGATGAGGCGTGAGTTGTTTCATACCTAAGGAAATACGGCGCTTTTCATCATCAAAATCCAATACTACTACATTCACCTTCTGACCCAAAGAAAGCACCTCATTAGGATGATTAATTCTACCCCACGAAATATCAGTAATGTGCAACAGACCATCTACTCCCCCTAAATCTATAAATACGCCAAAGTTGGTCATATTTTTGATTTCGCCTTCTAGCACCTGACCTTTTTCCAAATTATTAAGAATTTCTTGGCGTTGTTTTTCGAGATCTTTCTCAATAAGAACCTTATGAGAAACTACAACGTTATCATTAGAGTAGTTAATTTTAACAACTTTGAGTTCCATCATTTTGCCGACAAAAACATCAAAGTCTTTAATGGGGCGAACATCGATTTGAGAACCCGGTAAAAAAGCTTCAATGCCGAAAATATCTACAATCAAACCGCCTTTTGTTCTTCTCTTTACGTATCCTTCAATTACCAAATCTTTCTGGAAAGCTTCTTCGATTTTTTGCCATGCTTGGAAGATTTTAGCTTTGCGACGAGAAAGCACAATTTGCCCCGTTTTGTCTTCTCGGCTTTCTACGTAAACCAGCACTTCTGAACCTATTTGAAGATCTGGCATGTCGCGAAATTCATTCAACGGCACTAGCCCATCGGACTTTGCTCCAATGTTTACTACTACATCGCGATCGGTGATACTCACCACTACCCCTGGCACTACATTGCGTTCTTCTAAAGTGGTAATCGTGCCTTCATACATTTTTGTTAAGCGGTCTGCTTCTTCTTTGGTATAGGTGCCTGCGGCTCCTTTTTTACCACTGTAACTTTCCCAATTAAAGTCTCCCTCTTGTACTATATTTAAGTTTTTGTCCGACATGATACAACGCGATTTTAATACGCCTCTTACCCCGCGTTAAGTAAGAAGATTAAAGTGAAACAATTAAACCATTGATGCGCTTTCTTAAAAAAAGCGTTTGCAAAGTTAGAAGTTTGAAGCCTAATAAAAAACAAATTTCAAGAAAAATTATTTTTTTTGTTTTCTCCAAAACAACTAATTCGAAAAAAATCTCATGAAAATGCAATTCCCTGTCAGGGCTTGGAAATTATGCAACGCTTTTTATTTGCTGTTGATAATACTCTTCTCCTTAATAGTTTATTTCTTTTTTAATGTGTACTTTCAAAAAAATGACCTATTTTATATAGTAGTAGGGGTCACGTGTTTGTTTATTGCTTTCGGAATGATCATTTTATGGTGGATGGGATTCCGACGCTTGTATCGTATCTATCAACAGCAAATAACCCATATCGAAAACCAAAATAAACATCTAGAACAACTCTCTCAGCAACTTTCTGCTATCGATGAAAGAAACTATACCCAAATCATTTGGCAAAACAACTGGCTTTTCAAATTTCAACAAAAACAATACCAACAAGATGAGCTCGCCTGGCTGGCGAGATGTGCTACTCAGATTCTTCCCGTTCCGTTGGCAACAATTATGAAAATTAATTCTCAAGAAGAGCAACTCCAAGCTATAGAAGTATATTTTGCTCCTACACAAATGCGATATCAAGGTTTTACTATTGAAAAATCCAAGTATGCTGCTCTTTTTGATATTGTAAAAAATTACACACCTCTTACGCTTTCTTTACAACCCACTAATGATTGGTTGTATCATTTTGGGATTCAGTGCGCTATAGCTTATCCGATTTATTGCCAACATCAATTTTTTGGAGGAATAATCGCTTTTCATACAGAGAGTTCTTACGAATTCAGCTCGCGGCAACACGCTCTTTTAGAATGGATAGCCCAAAGCGTTAGCATGTATCTCACAGAAATAGAACAAAGAAAAACAATTCACCACCTTTCTATTTTTCAGAAAGAGCACTCTTTTTTTATGTCATCTTCGCCAATCGGAATTGCTCATTTCAAATCAGATAAACCTATCAGCATCGCGACTTTAAAATACCGCCCTGAAAAGTTGCTACAAATTCCATTGTATGAAGTCAACGATGTGTTTTTAGAATATCATCGCATCGAAAAAACGGAAAAAATTTCAATTTCTCTCGATGAGATTATCGCAAGATATGTCGTGATAGAACTGATAGAAAAACGCCAGTATACAACCGAAAAAATACTCCCCGATGGCAAAGGAGACCTTCGATATTTACAACGATATATCCTTGCGGATGCTTCTTTTGATGTCGTTTCATCAGTATGGATAATCGAAGTAGATATTACTTTATTAAAATCAGACAATTTATTTTATCGGTCTTTGTCGGAACAATCAAGTGCTATGCAAGTAGTTACAGATAAAAATGGAATCATTTTATTTGACAATCAACGAGTTTCAAAAACGTTAGGATGGCAGTTAGAAGAGCGAAAAGGAAAATCTCTTTACTCATATATGCAAAAAAAAGACGCCTCTACTCTACAAAAATTAGCATTTTTAACGCAACATACGGAAACAATCCAATTTTTTTGTGGTATTCATCTTACGACTCGTTTTGGGGAAGATATCGAAACCGATGGAGTTATTTCATTCCATAAACACCCTCATCAAGAAATAAAAGGGCTTTTATTCGAATTCTATCCTTCAAAAGCGCGTGCAGAACAAATTCAAAAGCTACAGCAAGAAGCAGACTTTTATAAACATCTCGTCGAAAATCAAGGAATTGCTATTACCGTACTCAATCGAGAAGGAATTATTTTGTATGAAAGCGAATCTTTGCAAAAGCTCTTTGGCTATTCTTCCGAAATGCGATTAGGAAAGCATGGATTTGAGTATTTCGATGATGAAGATACTTACTTAATCCATAAAAATTTTCAGATTGCATGTAAAACGCGTCAGCCTGTTGCATTTGAAACGCGTTTTCGACATTATAATGGAAATTGGAAAAAGGTAGAAATTACATTTGTCAACTTATTGGAACAGCCAAGCGTACAAGGAATTCTTATGATTTGGCAAGACATCAGCTACACTATTAGACGTTTAACTTCTAAAGAAAATAAATAAACCTACAAGCCCGCAATTGTAGGTTTATTTTCTTACACCAAACGATTTTTTACTAAATATTCAGCAATTTGAACAGCATTTGTCGCAGCTCCTTTGCGGAGATTATCAGCCACAATCCACATATTTAATGTTTTAGGCTGGGTTTCGTCACGACGAATACGCCCGACAAACGTTTCATCTCTTCCATGAGAAATAATAGGCATCGGATAAATGTTATTTTTGGGGTCATCCATTACTATAACGTTTTCTGCTTTTTCTAAAATAGCGCGTACTTCTGCCAACTCAAACTCGTTTTCAAACTCCACATTTACAGATTCGGCATGACCTCCAATTGTAGGAACACGAACAGTAGTAGAAGTAACTCTAATACTATCGTCCATCATGATTTTTTTGGTTTCATTCACCATTTTCATTTCTTCTTTTGTGTAACCGTTATCCAAAAAAACATCAATGTGAGGTATAACGTTCAAATCAATTTTATAAGGATAAGCTTTTACTCCTTCACGGCCGGCTCTCTCGTCCATAAGTTGATCTACCGCTTTTTTACCTGTTCCTGTAACGGATTGGTAAGTAGAAACTACTACTCTTTTTACTTTGTAGCGCTTGTGCAAAGGGTATAACACGACTACCATTTGAATAGTAGAACAATTAGGATTGGCGATAATTTTATCTTCTTTCGTGAGAAGATGCGCATTGATTTCTGGCACGATTAGTTTTTTGGTAGGATCCATGCGCCAAGCAGAAGAATTATCGATAACAGTCGTTCCTACCTCAGCAAATTTAGGTGCGTTTTCTAATGACGTGCTTCCTCCTGCCGAAAAAATGGCAAGATTAGGCTTCTTAGCAATCGCCTCGGGAATCGTCATGACGCGATAAGTTTTTCCTCTGTACTCTACTTCTTTGCCTGCAGATTTTTCAGAAGCTACTAAATACAGTTCATCATACGAAAACTTGCGCTCATCTAACACTTTGAGAATTTCATTGCCCACCAATCCGGTAGCACCAACAACTGCTAACTTCATTACTTTAAATAAATTTATGAAAATTAAATTTAGGAAACTTTGAAGCGCAAAGTTAGAAGAAATATCATATTCCAAATCAATTTATCTCGTAAATTAAAATAAAAAATCGAAGAAGTACGCTGCCCTTACCGAACAACGCAAACTCATGAGAGAACGAACTGATTGTGTTTTTTCTCGGTGTTTACAGTCGCAATAAGTTAAGAATTTTAAATTTTTTTGGCACTCTCTCAATAGAAGTCGAAAAAATATAAGCAAAAATGGATGTTACTTAAAAAATCCGCCTAACCCCTTTTTAAGTGAATCTGAAATCCCACCTGCAATCCCTTTAGAAATGACATCTGTACATCCTAAAGAGTTAATAATATCCGCAATATTATTAGTTTTAGATTGACCTTTTATCATTTCAATCACTTTAGGAACAACAAGCGCCGCAACGGGCTGTGCGACAGCTGCTGACAATCCAATTTTTGAAGAGAGCGCTGTCACTGCAGTGGAAATCAGCGTCTTTACGACAGGGTTTTCTGCTATTTGCGAAGTAGATAAATTTTTGTCTGTGAACAAAGATGTAAGTTGCGCAAGATTTCCTTTGAGAAGTTCTTGTTGTAAGTTCTCTATTACAGAGCTTCCTATTGTCTGAACAGTTTGGTTAGCTTGCTGGTTGCTCAATTTAAATTTGTTCATCAATTCATTTCCCAATGAACTTGACAACTGTTTTACAATATTATCAATCATAATTACAAGAATTAAAAACGGTAAACAATGGCTTTCCGACTAAATTTTTGCCAATGTAAGGAGAATTCTTAGATTTAGAAAAAATATTTTCCAAATTAAATTGCCAAGAAAAAGATTTATCGAATACTGTCAAATTAGCAGGCTGATTTTCAGCAATTTTTGGAGAAGGAAGATTTAAAATTTTCCTTGGACCAGATGTAAGTTTTTCAACAATTACTTGCCAAGAAATCCACGAAGGTTTATATGCTAATAAAGCACCAAAACAAGATTCCAAGCTTAATGCTCCAAATTCTGCAAAGTCAAATTCAAGGCGTTTACTTTCTATATCTTGCGGAAAATGCCCAGAGGCAATTGCATCGATAGTACCATCCGCAATTCCCTCCCAAAGAGAAATTCTATCCGACTCGGTGCGCAAAGGAGGATTGAGTTTAAAATTCGTATCAAATGTCGTAAGAGCTTCATCGGTGAAGCATAAATTATGCACATAAACATCTGCTGTGATTGGCAATCCTTTTGCTTTAGCTTGTCTTAAAATTTGTACTCCATTCTGAGTAGAAATTCCAGAAAAATGAATTTTGCCTTTTGTGTACTCTACAAGTGCGATATCTCGCATAAGTGGAAGAGTTTCGGCTATTTCAGGAATACCATTCATGCCTAATTGAGTGCTGATTGCTCCCTCGTGCATTTGCCCAAACCGAGTTAAAGCTCTCTCTTCTGGGCGATTGATGAACAACCCTCCAAAAGGCTTGATATACAACAAAATATTTTTGATAACTTCAGGGTGATTAAGCGCACGAATGCCATCGGTGAAGGCTACAGCTCCTGCTCTATGCAAGTCGTATAATTCACACATTTCCTCACCAGCAGCATTGAAGGTAGCACATGCAGTAGGAAGTAGTTCTACTCCAAAATTTTGGGAACTTTTTTTCACAAATTCTATAGCTGCTTTTGATTGTAAAGGAGGAGACGTATTAGGCAAAACCACCACTTGTGTAAAGCCTCCTGCTTTTGCTGATTGACATAGCGTTTCGATGGTATCAATATGTTCAAAACCAGGCTCGCATAACCTAGCACTCATATCCACCCAGCCCGCTGATACACACAAATCGCTGCTTTGAATAACTTGAACATCGCGTTCTACAATGTGAGGAGAAATTCTGCGAATAATGCAATCTTCTATAAGAATATCTTGGTGAAGAAAATTTTGTTCCGACAAATCGACAATAAGAGCATTTTTAAGCAATAGGCGCATTATCTTCTCTATCTTTATGAAACTGCTGCAAAATAAAAGGTTTTTCCTGTTCGATGAGCTTAATAATCCTTTCTTGAATAGCTTCTAAAGTTTCACCGTCAGTAGGAATCCAAGGAGTTTTGAAAGTAATGCTCAATTGAGTATTGGTTTTTTTGAATCTAAGTCCTTTTTTATCAAAAGCACGTCGAAAACCATTGATTACAATCGGAACTACCACAGGCTTAAATTCTTTAATGAGATGTGCCGTTCCCTTTCGCACAATAGCATAAGGACTCGTAGTACCTTGTGGAAAATGAATTACCCACCCCGATTCAAGAGCTTTTTTAATTTTCTCGGGCGCTTGCTTATCAGGAGCTCTATTGACTTCTTGCCCCTTGTGTCTCCAAGAGCGCCTTACTGTAACAGCCCCCGTTAAAGCAAAAATTTTAGGGATCCAACCACTTTCATACATCGTTTCTTCAGCTGCTACATAATACACATTAATGCGAGGAGCAAACATATAAATCGGAAAAAAAGGAATTTTTCGAAAACCCCATTTGTGAGCTGAAAAAGCATGGTAGATTGCAATAACATCGGCATAATACGTTTGGTGATTAGAAATAAACAGTACATTCTTTTCTGGAAGGTTATCCAAATTTTCCCAGCCTGCTACTTTTAATTTGTTCCAAATGTTGATTCTACCAAAAGTCGCTGCTGCTAAAAATCCTATTACAACTCGTTTTAAAAAGAGTGAATTTCCAAATACATCGCGCTCGAATAATTTATTCCAAATCATACAAAACTAGAAAGGCATCAATTAAAATTTTGAATTCCGCCGTTCTTCAAAAAAACGCGTTGCAAAAAAAACATTTTCATCATTGAAAATGCAAAATATTTTTTTGCTTTATTTATTTAGCGCCTCGAAAATTATTGCTACAATCTAACAAAAACTATATTTTTGAACTATTTTTTTAATAAAAAACTCATGAAACATCAGATATTTCTACTATTCCCAATCCTATCTTTGTCGAATCTGTTTGCTCAAACAGGCGATTTCTATTTAACTCATTATACTCCTTCGATTTCTAATTTTGACAACAACATCAGCGCTATTGCTCAAGATATAAGTGGGCAAATGTGTTTCGCTCATCGGCAAGGTGTTCTTAAATTCGATGGAAAATCTTGGCATCTCAATGCCACGCCAAGCTCTGTTTTAAGTATGGCGTACGAGGAAGCCACAGCAAAGTTATATGTAGGTTGCAGATACGGCATAGGCTACATTTCTACTAGCCTAAACCAAAAAGAAGAGTACACAAAAATCTCTGACGAAATCTCAAATGCAAAACAAACTTTATTAGTAGGAGAGTTTGCATTTTTTCTTCACGAAAACGGAATTACGCAAGTAAGCTTAAAAAACCAACAAGTCTTGCAACAATTCAACCGAACGCCTCAACAAAACTTTCGCACTATATTTGCTCATAAAACTACTTTATTCGCACAAGATATCAACGGAAAATGGTTTTCACTCCAAAACCAATCTTTTCAAGAACTTTCTAAGCCTTTTACAACTTCTCTTATAGCCTTTGCCAAAAGAACTCCTAATCAAGAAAAAACCCTTATTGGTACCATAGACGGAAAATTATTTCTCTTCGATGGAACATCGTTAAACCCCGTTAAAACAGAAGCTGATAATTATTTAGCAGAAAGTGGACTCAAAAACCTTTTTCCTATAGATCATCAAATTGTGGCTATCGGTACTGCAAGAGGTGGCTGCGTGATCTTAAATTTTATGACGCAAAAAGTTATAGGTTATATCAACTATAACACAGGACTTCCGGACGATGAAGTACTCGCTATCGGAGTAGATAAAAGTAAAGGCATCTGGATAGCGCATGAATTCGGGCTTACTCGCGTAGATTATGAATTACCTATTCGCTCATTTTCAAATTTTCCAGGCTTACACGGAAATCTATACACCTTTTCTAAATTCCAAAATAAAATTTATGTAGGTACAACTGAAGGAGTTTACGTCTTATCTGAAATTAAAGATTATACAGAAGTTCGGAAATTTGTAGAACAACGCAAAGCACAACAACTTGAACAACTCCGCGAGGCGTCATCTAAGTCGCCTTCTTTCACCAAAGAAGAGCTTGCAACTTCTCAGGTTGAAGTCTCTTCTAATGTCCCAAAAAGAAATTTTTGGAATTTATTGTTCGGAAGAAAAAAAGAAGAAAACTCCCAACCCTCTCTTGATAAAAAGCAAATTCGAGAAGCTAAAAGAAAAGAAAGACGTGAGAAAAGAAAAAAGAAAAATAAAGAAAATTCTGAAGAATCTGAAGAAGAAACTACAAAGCAAACTCAACAGGAGTCGCCCACCCCTAGTCCCTTGTTGAATTCATCCACAACATCTTCTCCTAAAACTTCTTTACCATCGCCTTCTTCAAAACCTTCTACTCCTCAGCTCGTAAGCGATGTAGTACTAAAATCTATTTCTTATGCTTTTCAAAAAATCAAAGAGATAGAAGGCAAATGCACGCAACTTTTAGAATTTGAAAATCAGCTAATCGCTGTCACAAACAAAGGAGTTTATTTTATTCAGGGAAATCGAGCCTCAAAAATAGCTTCTCACCTTGTGATTTATGCTTACATTACAAGCCAAAAAGAATTATGGCTTTCTACCTTTGATGAAAAAGTTTACATCTATCAATACAAACAAAACAAATGGCAACTGTTTCAAGTCATCGATAATGTAGAAGACTACATTAATACTATCTTAGAAGACAAGCATGGAAGTGTTTGGCTAAGCGGAACTGATATCTTAAAAAAATGCACTCTTATAGAAAACAAATGGACAATAAGCGCTGAACTAGAAATTTATAACCCGTTCGGCGATGAAATTTCGCTTCTTAATTACGATAATAAATTATATGCCTTTCTTTCCAAAAAAGCTTACTACTACGATCTTACATCTGATAGCATGATGTTAGATTCTTTGCTAAGCCAAAAATTAGAACGTTCTTTAAAATTTATTGCGTCGCAACCTAACATCTACTGGGTACAAGAACAACGCGACTGGCATGTGTTTTCTTCTTTACCTCAAATAAATACATCAGTGTATTTAAGGCTCTTTAAAAACGTAAACCAACTTTTTGTAACTGAAAAAAACACTCAAATTTGGATTATTAGTGAACATCAAAAACTTTATCAACTCGATTTATCTCAGAAAGCTACTTACAAACATGAATATGATGTATTTTTGAGAGAAGTGAAAACCTCTGCTGGAGGTAATTTTCTGAATATACAACAGCTTAACTTCGACTACCAACATAACACCGTAACTTTTCTTTTTTCCATACCTGATTTTATAGACGACCGTTCAACAGAGTTTCAGTACCGCCTCTTAGGCTTGACTAACAACTGGTCAGAATGGAGTGTAGATCACGCTTCCGTTACCTTCAACTATTTACCTGCTGGCGATTATCAGTTGGAAGTACGCGCTCGAAATGCGATAGGACAAATTTTTGATTGCAACCCCATTCAATTCAAAGTAAATCCTCCTTACTGGAAAGAACCTTGGTTTTACGCTTTGGAAGTAATCTTTTTTTCTTCTTTGTTACTCATTTCTTTTAAATTAAATAGGAGCAATAGTGTCAATCGTTTCATTTCAAAAGCGCTTACTTATTTAACGCTTATTTTGGTTGTAGATTTTCTGAATCTTATTATTTCATCTTACTTAGAGTTTGACGAAACACCAGTAGTAGTATTCGCCACTCAGTGCGCTATTTCTCTAATGATTTTTCCTTTAGAAAAGATTTTAGAAAAATTCATTACAAAAAGTAAACAACCAATGAATAACTACTAGAGCTAACTTTTTGGGAGAAAACTCAATGAATTGTTCTTTTCCAATTCCCATGGCAAACATATCAGCAGCCATGCTCGTCAATTTTAAATGTTCTCATAAGAAACTATCTACTTCAAGGACTATTAAAAACATCTTTGCAACTACCCGCGCACGGCTTCTGCCTAATAATAACATTAGCAGCTTTAGAGCTACACTTTTTAGAATTGTTAATTTCGAAAATTAATTAAATAAATGATCCCAAAGTATTGTTCTAGTCAGTACTAATGATGTGCGCCTTACTTTCATGCTTGAAGATAATTTCGCTATTCTTGTCTATTTTGGAAAAAATCTCCTTCTTTAAGTTCTAACTGAATCGTAACACCTCATTCGACTTCTCCAACATCAGGTTGAATTTTTTGAGTAATCAATTCAAAAATTGGGTGATAGCTAAACTATCTTGAGAAAAAACCAGGACTTTGTCACCTTTTTCTATGTTAGAACAATATTTTCGAAAAGAATTCTCCCTTCCAAAGACTTTGATAATCCTTCTACCATCAGAACCTGATCTCCTGCTTCACGCTCTGGTGTAAAAACAATTCCAGGATAGCGACTTGAAAACGGGTTGACTTCTTCTATACTCAATTTTTCAAGAAGTTTCTTTCGGCTGTGGCTTGTATGCATTTAACAGCATTAGCGTTAAAACGTCTGACAAACTTTCCTAATTCTTTGCGTTTTTTTCAATTTTTTTTATTTTTATTTGCTACCTGACAGGCTGCCAAACGACTAGCTTCATACCAAAAGAATAATTTCCTGTATAAACAGTAATTTTTCGAAGCCAATCCCCAATATGATTATAAACAGCTTGCAAAAAATGCCTATCGTGAGAAACTACAATCACCGTATTTTTAAACTGCCAAAAATTCTTCCAGTCACACAATCGTTTTGACATCTAAGTCGTCGGTAGGCTCACATCCAAAAGCAAAACATCAGGATTCCCCAAAAGCGCCTATGCTAACAATACACGAACTTTTGGGTTATTGCTTAGCTCAAACATTTTGAGATGATGTAAAGATTCTTGAATTCTTAAACCACTAAGCAATTCAGTTGTGTGAGATTCTGCTGTCCAAGTTGCTCATTTCGGCGAATTTTTCTTCCAGTTTCAGAAGCGCGCATACCATCGTTTTTCGATAAAATCAGCTTTTTCGTAAAGTGTTTCTTTCTTTTTACATAGGATATTAGTTGCTCATGTCTCATAAGAACCGTTTGCAAAACTTCATAGGGTTCATTAGCAAAGTGAGTTTGCTTAAGTACTAAAAGGCACGCAGATGGCTCTATGAGAACTTTTTCTATAGTAGGTTCTATTTCACCTAGTAAATTTTTAAAAAAAGTAGATTTGCCAGCGGTATTTTAGCGTAACGAAGAAATAAATTAGAGACTGCAATCATGAGCAAAAAATGTTAATGCATCATCAGGTAAGCCTTAATAAACTCATCAATTTTTCCGTCGAGAACTGCTTGCGTATCAGAAGTTTCTACACCAGTTCGAGCATCTTTAACCAACTTATAAGGATGAAGGACGTAATTCCGGATTTGAGAACCAAAATCTATTCGTTTTTTAGTACTTTCTAAACGCTCTCGTTCAGCATTCCGCTTTTCTATTTCAAGTTGGTATAAGCGAGATTTGAGCATTTTAAGAGCCTTTTCCTTATTTTGAAGTTGCGAACGCTCTTGCTGACATTCAATAATAATGCCTGAAGGAGCGTGGCGGAGCCGGACAGCTGTCTCTACTTTGTTTACATTCTGACCGCCAGCGCCTCCTGAGCGAAAAGTTTCCCATGTAATATCCGAGTCTTTAATCTCAATATGAATAGAATCATCCACTACAGGATAAACAAATACAGAAGCAAAAGAAGTATGTCTTCGAGCGTTTGCATCAAAAGGAGAAATCCGCACTAGCCGATGTACTCCAATCTCAGATTTGAGGTAACCATAAGCAAATTCTCCATCAATTTCGAGCGTTACCGATTTGATACCCGCACCTTCACCGGGATGATAGTTAACTTCCTTCACCGTATAACCGTGAGACTCTGCCCACATAATATACATCCGCATAAGCATCTCTGCCCAATCCTGACTCTCTGTACCTCCCGCTCCTGCATTGATTTCTAACATAGCGCTCATTTGATCTTCTTCGGCTCCTAGCATTTTTTTGAGCTCAAGAGCTTCTATAGCCTTTTCAGTTTTAGAAGCCTCCGACTCTATTTCAGTCTCTGAAACATCACCTGCTTCATAAAATTCAAAGAGCGTCTCGAGGTCAGAGAGCAAGCGCTCTACTTTTTCGTACTCTTCAATCCATTTTTTTTTGGATTTAATACTTTTTATGATAGCTTCTGCTTGCTTAGGATTTTCCCAAAAGTCGGCTCTACTTGTCTGAGCTTCTTCTTTTCGAATCTCTTCTTTTTTAGAATCGTAGTCAAAGATATCTCCTCAAAGCCTCTACACGAGCTTTTAAATCTTTTATTTGACTCTGGTTCATAAATGTAGACTTACAATTTTCGCGCAAAAATAGAGAACAGCGCAAAAATCTCAAACTATACCTGCTCTTTTTAAAGGAATCAAATTTTTGCTATCAAGCCTTATGCACATTCAAAAAATTTCTAATTAATTCACAAATTCACATGTTTTTATACCTATTAGAATCAAAAAAATACTTATATTAGCAAAAGAATTGTTAAAAAAATCACATTGTTTGAGAAATCAGCAGAGAGCTTTAAAGTGAATTCCAAAATCTTCTTCATATGTTAGTAATCAAACGAGATGGACGTAGAGAGAGTGTAAGATTCGATAAAATTTTAACTCGCATTCAAAATTTATGCTATGGCTTAGACGAAAAGCATGTAAGCGCTGTAGAAGTAGCACGCAAAGTAATTTCAGGACTCTATGACGGTGTAACTACAGAAGCATTAGATGTTTTAGCAGCTGAAATAGCTGCGAGTATGTCTACTTACCATCCTGACTACGGAAAATTAGCAGCTCGCATTGCTATTTCTAATCTTCATAAGACGACAAGCAACTCGTTTTCTAATACCATGAAACGGCTGTATGAATATCGAGACCCTAAAACAGGAGAAAATGCTTCGCTAATCTCGCGCGAAGTATATGAAGTCATTCGAAATCATGCAGCTTTGTTAGATTCTGTTATCGATTATAACCGAGACTACAATTTTGATTACTTTGGATTCAAAACCTTAGAAAAATCTTATCTTTTTAAGCTAAACGATAAAGTTGTAGAACGTCCCCAGCACATGTTTATGCGCGTTGCAGTAGGGATTCATTACAACAATATCGAAGCAGCGATTCAGACTTACAACCTTATGAGTGAAGGGTGGTTCATTCATGCTACTCCCACTCTCTTTAATGCAGGTACTCCTAAGCCACAATTGTCTTCTTGCTTCTTAGTGACCATGAAAGACGATAGCATTGAAGGTATCTATGATACACTCAAACAATGCGCTCTTATCTCACAATCTGCAGGGGGTATAGGTCTTTCTATCCATAACATTCGAGCTGAAGGTTCTTACATTAAAGGAACCAACGGCAAATCGAACGGAATCGTACCGATGTTGCGCGTGTTCAACGATACAGCTCGCTATGTAGATCAAGGTGGTGGTAAACGCAAAGGAGCTTTTGCTATCTACTTAGAACCTTGGCATAGTGACATCTTAGCATTCTTAGAATTAAAGAAAAATCACGGAGAAGAAAATCGACGTGCACGCGACTTGTTCTATGCCCTTTGGATTCCAGACCTATTCATGAAACGCGTAGAAGAAGACGACGTATGGAGTCTATTCTGTCCCCACGAAGCACCTGGTCTCTACGATACATATGGAGCTCACTTCGAACAACTCTATGAAAAATACGAACGAGAAGGGTTAGCCAGAACTACTATAAGAGCAAGAGAGCTATGGTATAAAATCTTAGAATCTCAAATCGAGACTGGAACTCCCTACATGCTTTACAAAGATGCAGCCAATGCAAAATCCAATCAGAAAAATTTAGGAACCATCCGGTCGAGTAACTTATGTACAGAAATCATAGAATACACTTCACCAGAAGAAGTTGCTGTTTGCAATTTAGCTTCTCTTTCACTTCCTAAATTCGTAGAGAACGGAACATTTAATCATCAGCGTCTATTTGAAGTTACTCAAATCGTAACTCGCAACTTAAATCGCATTATCGATATTAACTACTATCCTGTTCCTGAAGCACGTCGTTCAAATCTGCGCCATCGACCTATCGGAATCGGTGTACAAGGATTAGCTGATGTGTTCATCATGTTGCGAATGCCTTTTGATTCTGATAGAGCTCAACAACTCAATAAAGATATTTTTGAAACTATTTATTTTGGGGCTCTGACAGCATCCTTAGAACTCGCTAAACAAGAGGGTCCTTATGAAACCTTTGAAGGCTCTCCTATCTCAAAAGGCATCTTTCAATTCGACATGTGGGGTGTACAACCTACTTCAGGAAATTGGGATTGGGAAAATCTCCGTGAAGCAATTAAAAAGCATGGCGTAAGAAACTCTCTCCTAGTAGCTCCTATGCCAACAGCATCTACGTCGCAAATCTTAGGAAATAACGAATGTTTTGAACCCTATACTTCAAATGTGTACGTAAGAAGAGTTCTTTCAGGAGAGTTTATCGTCATCAATAAACACCTACTCAAAGATTTAATTAAACTCGGACTGTGGAATGAAGATATTCGCAATGAGATCATTGCTAACAATGGCTCTATTCAAAACATTAAGCAAATTCCACAAGAGTTAAAAGAAATCTACAAGACAGCATGGGAGATCAGTCAGAAAAAAATTATCGACATGGCTGCAGATAGAGGTGCTTTTATTTGTCAAAGTCAAAGTCTAAACCTGTTTATGGCAAACCCCACTCATTCTAAACTCACTTCTATGCACTTCTACGCATGGAAAAAAGGTTTAAAAACAGGGATGTACTATTTGCGCACCAAGCCGGCTTCTGAAGCAGTAAAGTTTACAGTAGATGTAAGCAAATTGCAAAAAAAAGAACCTGTTTCGACATCGTCTCAAGTCTGTTCTATAGATAGTCCTGACTGTGAAAATTGCTCAGCATAAAAGATTATTGCGCTTTTTTGCTAAAAAGATTTTAGCCTTATCCAATAAAAAACTTAATCAAGAATTACTAACTTTTCCAACTCATTTCTGATAAAAATAACCTCTTCTGATGAAAGTTGAAAAGAAAGTGATTGAGCGTTTTCTTCTACTTGTTGAGGGTTGCGCGCTCCGACAAGTAAACAAGTGATACCAGGTTGCTGTAAAGTCCAATTCAACACTATTTGCGAAATTGTAGCTTGATACTTACGAGCAAACGGACGCAAGAGCTCTAAAAACTCAAGTATTTTGCTGCGATTGTGTGGCTTAAAAAATTTTGTATGTGGGCGATGATCTCCTTCCGAAAAAGAATAATCCATGCCAATTTTTCCAGTAAGGAGACCTCGTTGTAATGGGCTATAAGCCAAAACACTAATGTTATGTTGAATACAATATGGAACTGTGTACTTTTCAATAGTTCTCTCCACCATACTATACGGCACTTGATTAGACACAATAGGCACTTGAGTTCTGGCTCTTTCAATTTGTTCGGGAAGATAGTTACAAACTCCTGCAGCACGAATCTTTCCTTGCTCAAGAAGTTTTGATACAGCCTCAAATGTTTCTTCTATAGGAGTAGAGTTGTCTGGCCAATGAATCTGATAAAGATCGATATAATCTGTTTTGAGCCTTCTAAGACTTTGTTCGCACTCGTAGATAACGCTCTCTTTTCCTGAATACTTATAAATTTTAACATCTTGTCCGTCGTTCATTTTGCTATCAAAATAAAAAACACCTTTTTGCAAATCCCATCGCAATCCAAACTTTGTTAAAATTTGAACTTTATCGCGCGGTATACCTCGAAGAGCCTCCGCTGTAAGTTCTTCACTTAATCCGAAGCCATAAATGGGAGCTGTATCAATGGTTGTGATTCCCAATTCTATAGATTTTTGAATTGCTCTGATAGCTTCTTTTTGATCACTTCCACCCCACATCCAACCTCCAATTGCCCAAGCGCCAAACGCTATTTGGCTTACATTTACATCCGAATTACCCAATTGTACTTTTTGCATACTCCTGTTTTAAGAAATTTGAAATAAATCTTAATTTTTTATTTTAAAAATAAACGATAACTACCATTTTTTAAAAAAAAAATTAAAATCAAAATGCTTTTATTATTTTTTTGTAACTTTGAGATAACTTGTAGGTTTATCTTTCAACCCCAACTTCTGAGAGCTATGAGAAAATTATACTTTATGTTAAATCTCTTATTTGTTTTTTCTAAGATATATAGTCAAACTGCTTGCCTTTATCGACCCAACCAAGATAACCCTAGTTGGATAGATCCTACTCACTGGGTCTGTTTATCTCCTGCTGCACAATGCGCCGCTGATATTCCAAAATATCCTGTGGCTAATGACGACGTTATTTCACCCGGCTATAACATTTTAGTAAATATTGTTTCTCGCACCGTAAACAACATTACAATGACAGCAGGAAATTTTTTCCCTGCAAAGCTCACCGTTCAAGGAGGTGCCACTCTAACTTGCAACAATCTAACTATCAATAGCCATGCTACAAGCTCACAAGAAGCATCTTTAATAATTTACGGTAATGGTACTACTGTGCAAGTAAATGGCAATCTCACTTTCAACAAACCTGCTACAAACAGCAGCACTTCTATATTAGGTCTTTTTATGGCTTCTTTAGCAACTGAAACTCCTACTCTCAATGTAAATGGTAATTTAGTTTTTAATCACTTAAACGGAGCTCTCGGCTCAGGAGGAACAGATAACGATTCTATTGAGTTTGACGTAGCTGGAACTTCTACCGTAAATGTAGAAGGAACTACCACCTTCGTTAACGAACTAGGTTATACGAGAATTAACATTTTTAGCAATGCAAAAGTCAACTTTAAAGGAGGAGCTTCTTTCACAAGGCAAAATACCACAGGAAGCTTACAAATTATTCTAGAAGATAATGCAGAACTTAATATAGGAACGAATATCACTCCAGCTAACGCTACTTTTACAAACGGTGGAACAGCGGGAGCAGGACGCGATGTAATTATTGACATTGAAGGGAATGCTAAAATGAATGTGTATGGAAACATGAATGTTACCCATACAGGCGGAGATGATGTAATAATATCTGTTAATCCTAACTCGTCTTTGGGCACAAAAGGCAGACTGGTTACTTCAGGAAATCTTACTATTAACTCTTCTCTTTCTGCTGATGACATCAAAATTTCAGCTTTACAAGATAGTTCTTATATTGGTGTAGGAGGAAAATTTAGTTTTACCAGTAACACACCCAATACCCGCCTTGAAATTACCTTAGACAAAGGAGGAAAAATAAAATGTAGCGATTTTAATGTAACTCAAATACAAGGGAACGGTGTTCTGATTACCACTAATAATACACCAGCAACGCCCATTCCAAAAATTGAAGTAGCAGATACTTTTGAGATAAGTACTATAAACAGCTCCTTTTTTACTACTATAGACCTTAATCGGGGGGAATTAATAGCCGACAAAGGTATTTTTAGCCTTAATAATGGATCAAGTTTGCGCCTATTTATTGATGGAAGTTCTCATGCCCAATTCACAAGCGATGTATACGCTATCCGAAATGGGGGTGATAGCGTAGTAATTGAAGTAGGTCAGAATCCTACAGGCTCAACAGCTCAACTCAGTGTAGGAGGCAACCTTTTTTTAGATAATAATGTTATTACGTCGAACCGATGGGTATTTTTGAAAGGCTATCAAAACTCTACAACTACTGTAACGGGCAATATCGAATTGAAAGCCGAAGCAGCAGATCAAACACGCGTACAATTAGAAAATAATGCAGTTTTGCGGATGGGAGGCAGCTTTAAACGTCCTAACGCTTTCGGATATTTTGCTATGTACGATAATTCAACCCTTGAACTTATCGGAACAAGTCCTCAATATATAATTGGCGACGATACTACAGGCAATGGAACAGACTTTAACAACTACAAACGTGTTGTAATTAACAATACTTCTAGCACAGTACCACAAGTAGTGCTTACTTCTGATGCTACAATTGAAAGTCGGTTAGTCTTCAACAACGGGGTAATAGGAAGTACACCAGGTAAAAGAATCATTCTCATTGATAACGCTCAAGCAGGCTCAGGAACCGTCACTACCTTTAATAACAACGATGGAGGCAAACCTAATAGCTTTGTAATCGGCACTATGCGAAAAATCGGAGACGATACCTTTATTTTTCCAGTAGGAGATACTTCTGGAGGAAATTTGATATGGGCGCCTATTGGAATCATTTCTCCTTCAGGCACCTCTACTTTTGATGCAGAATATCGTTATCAGCGGCCTGCAAATTATAATAATTTAAGCAGTGGACTTGCTCACATAAGTGGAAGAGAATACTGGAATCTAGATAGAACGAGTGGCTCTGCTTCCGCTCAAGTGCGTCTTTTCTGGAAAAACGCTGAAAGAAGTATGATTGACGATATTACTTCTTCTGACTTGAGAATTGCACGCTACAACGGAACTACATGGCAACAACACAGTGGCACAATTCTCCCTGGCTCTACTATTGGTCCAGGAGGTAATGGTGCTATCACAACATCTTCAGCTCTTTCAACCTTTAGCCCTTTCACTTTTGGGTCTAATAGTTTTAGTGTGAATCCTCTTTTAACTGATATTCTTGACTTTCGTGTAGAGCGCAAAAACGAATACGTTATCATTTTATATCAGCTTTCTCCTAACTCCCGCGCTACCCATATTAAAATTCAAAAATCTTACAACGGAACAGATTGGCTCAATATAACAGAGAGAAACCTTCTTTTATCGCACTTTGAAGATTTTGAACCTAATAGTGCTTACTATCGTTTGGCATTGTGTGAATCTTCTTGTAGTTACTCTACTGCAAAATGGATCTATGGCACTATTCCTACTATCAAAGTTTCAAAAGTTGATAATGAAATTTTAGTAGAAGGCATTTCACCTAAATCTGAACTGCAATTGTTCGACGTTAGTGGAAAAATGGTAGCACAGACAACTTCTGAAGAAAATCATCATATCTTCAAAAAGCAATTGGTAGAAGGCATGTATATTTTAAAAGTAGTATCTCTTAATGGGACCGTTCAAAGCATTAAATTCAAATGGTAGTTGCTTTTTCTAAAAGCGCAATGTTTTCAACATGATAGGTGTGAGGAAACATATCAACAGGTTGTATCTTTTTTACACGATATTTTTTAGCAAGCAATTGTAAATCCCGTGCCTGTGTAGCAGGGTTGCAACTTATATACACAAGGCGCGGACTTTCTATGTCCAATAACTTTTTGATTACCTCTGTAGACATTCCATTCCGCGGTGGATCGGCAATAATTACATCAGGCTTTCCTTGAGCGAAAATAAAATCATCTTTTAAAACATCCTTTATATCTCCTACAAAGAAGTATGCATTTTGAACCTGATTAAGAAAAGCATTTATTTTTGCATCTTCTATGGCCTCAGGAACGCATTCTATTCCCACTACTTTTCGAGCTTTTTTAGAAACAAATAAAGCAATTGTTCCTGTGCCTGTGTAAAGGTCATAAACGATTTCTTTTCCACTCAAACCAGCAAACTCTCGAACTTTCTTGTAAAGCTCATATGCTTGTTCTGAATTGGTCTGATAAAAAGATTTTACACCTACTCGAAAACGAAAATTTTCCATAGTTTCCACTATAAACGAATCTCCGAAGTAAGTAATAACAGGTAAATCAGCATAAGAATCGTTTAGTTTGGTATTAATCACATAATTTAAAGAGACTATCATAGGAAAATTTTGATGCAAAAATTGCATCACTTCTTCAATAGCGCTTGCATGATTCTCTCCAAATTGGACAAGCACTAACCACTGACCTACACTATTATTCCGCAATACAATTCCTCTTAAAAATCCTTTTTTTTCCTTTAAATGAAAAAATGAAAAATTGCGCTGTTTAGCAAATTCTCGTAAACGATTCCGAATCTGATTTGCGACATCATTTTGCAAATAACAAGTTTGAATATCTAACACCTTATCAAAATGCTTAGGAATATGAAATCCAAGTCCTCTGCGGTCGATTACCTGTTGAGAATGAATTTCTTCTGCACTTAACCAACGCGCATGAGTAAAAGTATACTCCATTTTATTGCGATAATATTTTTGAGAAGATGCGCCGATAATAGGAAGTACTTCCTGAATTTCTACTTTTCCGATACGCTGGAGCGTCTCTATAACGTATTGTTGTTTGTACTCGATTTGTTTATGATATTGAAGATGCTGCCATTTGCAACCTCCGCATATACCAAAGTGCTCACAAAAAGGCTCTACATAGTCTGCAGAGCGCTGATGAAAATGCGTAGGCAAAGCCACAGCATAATTCTTTTTGTTTTCTATTATTTGTAAATCCGCTATATCTCCTGGAATAGCGCCTTCAATAAAAATCACCTTTTCTTCTATACGACTAACACAGCGCCCTTCGCCCGCAAAGCGCTCTACTTGAACGTTTTCTAATCTTTTTTTATACGACATGCTTATAAACTTTTAGCAAAAATAACTTACTATGCTTTGAGTTTCACAAAAGGAGATTTATTCAAGCAGTCTCGTTTTTAATTATCAAAAATTCCTTATAAAGTAACAATAATTTTACGGAAGCGGTGTTTTTTTATTTGGTATCGCTTATTTTTTGCTGCTCATTTTTTTAAACTATAATACACCATGCAAGTAAGTCAGTTTACTGAGAATCCAATTGTACTGCGTCTGTTAGAAGAACTACGGCAAGAAGGAATTTACCAAAAGCAATTTTCAGACGTGTTAGATGACCAAGGAAATCAATACGTAGACTTAGTACAAGAAGGTGGCGGCATGTTAGGAATTGCTTTAACAGGATATGTATACATTTTAGAACAAGTCGGAATTCGGTTTATGGGGCTTGCAGGAACTTCTGCAGGTGCTATCAACACCATTTTAATGGCTAGCTTAGGAAAAATACAAGAAGCTAAATCTCATAAAGTTCTTCATTATTTGGCTAATAAGAACTTTTTCGAATTCGTAGACGGCGACGAAGACGTTATCAACTTTATTAAGCTTTCTGTTTCTAAACCTAAAGAAGTAGGATTTTTTTGGAAATTTAAATACGCATGGTTCGCCTATCAAATTGCAGATACTATCAGGGAACACATCGGCATGAACCCGGGCATTAACTTTTTGACATGGCTCATTGAAATTTTGGAAGAAAACGGAATAAAAACCTTGAAAGACCTCAAAAAACTGCGAGCTCAACTGCCCGATAGTTTGCACATTAGGGACGGAGTGGAAAATACAATAGACGGATTGGAGGCTCGTTTAGTCATGATAGCAGCCGATATTACCACTCAGACCAAAATAGAGTTCCCCCGCATGGCTTGTTTATATTGGGATAATCCTGATGAAGTTAATCCAGCTTATTTTGCTCGCGCCTCTATGTCTGTTCCAGTCTTTTTTTATCCCTTAAGGCTTAATAACCTTCCTCGCAACGAAGAAGCCAAACAACGATGGAGTGAATTGGCAGGCTATCGCGGAGAGATTCCACAAGAAGTAGTTTTGGTGGATGGAGGAATTGTTTCTAATTTTCCTATTAATGTATTTCATAAAACAAATGCCGTGCCTCGTTTGCCCACTTTTGGCGTAAAACTGGGCATCGACCGCACTGAAAGCACTACAATTAAAGGAATTAGAAGCCTTTTTGGCGCTTCGTTTGATACAGCGCGGCACATTCATGACTTTGATTTTATTTTCAGAAACCCTGAGTATAGGCAATTAGTAGCTCACATCGATACAGGCGAGCACCATTGGCTCAACTTTGCTATGTCAGATTACGCTAAAGTCGATTTATTCGTACGAGGAGCAAAAGCAGCTGCAGATTTTCTCAAAAGATTCGATTGGCAAAAGTACAAAGAATATCGTCGTCAATTGAAAGTGACTTAGAAATTGATTTTCAAAAAGTAAGTAATTGAAAGTTTCATTTTTTAGTTTTAATCTATCATGCCTCTCCATACGTTACAGCTGTCGTGTACTGATTGTTGAAAATTTGTAAGAATTATAGAGACCTAGTCCATCACCGTTTGAGGAAATTGATTTAAGGAATTAGTTTTGCTAAAAATTTGTTAAAATCTATAGATCTTGTCTTCAGATTCCAAAAAATAATTCCACATTATCCATCAATTTGAGCATTTTTAAACCATGCCTATTATTACACCTCAGCCTTTTAAAAATCCTTTTGGATATTGGAATGGTCACCTACAAACAATTCTTCCAAGTGTGTTCCGAAAAATTCCGCTCCCCTATGAAAAGCGTCATCGCATCTTTACGCCAGATAACGATTTTTTAGACATTGACTGTACATCTCAGCAACACTCAAACTTAGTAATAGTGCTCCATGGTTTAGAAGGAAACTCTTATCGCCATTACGTATGCGGACTCATCAAATTGTTTCAACAACATGGCTGGGACGGTGTAGGATATAATTGCCGTTCCTGTAGCGGAGAACTAAATTGGCAGCCGCGCCTTTATCATCATGCAGACTCTGAAGACTTTGCTTTTGCAATAGATTTTATTTTACAATCTACCTCCTATCAAAATATTGCTTTAGTAGGATTTAGCATGGGAGGAAACATTCTCATAAGATACCTTGCAAAATTTGCGGAGCACCTCTCACCTCTTATTAAGGTAGGAGTTGCCATTTCTTCGCCTTATCATCTCAAAGAAGTAGCTATTGAAATTGAAAAACCTCTAAAACGATTTTACAACGATAAATTTGTAAAAAAGATGATAAAGAAAGTGATACAAAAGAAAAAAATTTTAAAAGAAAAATTCCCTATTGACGAAAAAGATATTTTTAAAATTCGAACTTGCCGAGATTTTGACAAACTCATTACAGCACCCCTGCACGGATTTGCCAATCCAGATGAGTTTTATGAACAAGCAAGTATCTCAACCCATATTCATAAAGTCAAAATTCCAATTTTGTTGTTGAGCGCTTCAAACGACCCTCTTCTAACGCCCTCTTGCTTTCCCTATCAAACAGCTCAAAATAGTTATAACTTCTACTTAGAAGTTACGCATAGCGGCGGACACGTAGGCTTTTGCGTTCAAAATTCTGTTTTTACTTATGCAGAACAAAGGGCGCTCGCTTTTTGTCAGCATTTTATCTCCTCAAAACTTTAAGAAAATCTAAAATTTTTAATTCATGATAAAAGTACATTCTTTTCTTAAGCACTTGAAAAAGTTCTATTTTCTGGATTTCTCTGTTTAAGAGTTCGTATGTTATTTTGAAACACAATTTTGAAGATATGATAGCGCAACGCCTGAAAGAATTCGAAAAACTGTTGGCAGGCACTTCTTGCCGATTAGTAGCTGTTAGCAAAACAAAACCAATTCCAGACTTGATGGAGGCTTATTCTGCAGGACAACGGCTTTTCGGAGAAAATAAAGTGCAGGAAATGTGCGAAAAGCAACCTGCTATGCCACCTGATATAGAATGGCACCTTATCGGACATTTACAAACCAATAAAGTAAAATATATTGTCCCATTTGTAGCACTCATTCAGAGCGTAGATAGTTGGCGCTTGTTAGAAGAAATCAATAAAAGAGCCTCCAAAGTGAATCGAATAATAAATTGTTTATTACAAATTCACATAGCTCAAGAAGAAACTAAATTCGGATTAGATGAAAAAGGATTGGAAGAACTTCTCCAAAATCCACTCTTACCTACTCTTTCGAACATACGAATTTTAGGACTTATGGGAATGGCTACGAATACAAATGACCAACAACAAATCCGAAAAGAATTTCGTTACTTGCGCCATTTATTCGATAGTTACGCTAAAAACTTACATACTCCTAATGTTTTATTTCAAGAACTTTCGATGGGTATGAGCAACGATTACAAAATTGCTATTGAAGAGGGCTCTACACTCATTCGGATAGGGAGTGCAATTTTTGGGAGTCGTTAGTTATTAAAATCTGTCATTGTTTTTTCTAATCCGACCAAACCAAAAGAAAGAATCGCACGAGTTGCTCTTTCGATAATAGCGGGCAATTGCTCTTGTTCTTGAAGCGAAAACTTTCCTAAAACGTATTCTATTTGCTTGCCTTTTGGATAATTATTGCCAATGCCTAATCTCATGCGAGCGTAGTTCTGATGTCCGAGCATTTCTTCGATGTGTTTGAGTCCATTATGTCCTGCGGAAGAACCTTTGGGCTTGATGCGAATCTTTCCGAAAGGAAGAGCGAGATCATCTACTACTACTAATAAATTTTCGATAAAAATATGATATTCCTTTAAAGCAGCAACTACTGCTTTTCCACTCAAGTTCATATAAGTAGTAGGTTTTGCCAAATAAAAATGCTTTCCTTTATGCTTGAATTCCGCCACAAGTGCGTGCTTTCCTATATCAAAATTTACAGACTGTTGTTGTGCCAAAGCATCAAGTATCATAAAACCAATATTATGGCGGGTATTGTCGTACTCTGGGCCTATATTTCCAAGCCCTACGATGAGATATTTTACCATTTTTTAAACAAAAATCGACGAAAAAGTATTTTTGAAGCAACAAAAGTAAACGAATCCGATATGAAGCAAAAATTTTTGTGGTTATGGGGGTTTATTTTGATAAGTTGCTCAGAAACCACCATTCAAGGGTTTGACTCTCAAAGTTGGAAATCGGATAGAATGGGATGCCGCGGATTGCGAATGCAATTACTTTCTCATTTTCAGGCTCATAAAGAAAAATTTTTGAATCTGTCTGAAAAGCAACTTCTCGATATACTCGGAAAACCTGATAAAATAGAATTAGCACAGCGCAACCAGCGATTTTTCTATTACTTTGTAGAAAAAGGCTCTCAGTGTGATAGTTCTTTTTCTAGACCTGGCAGACATGTGGTGATTCGAATCAATTCCATAGAAATTGTAAACGAAATAAACATTCCTCCTTTATAAAACAAAAGAGCCGAACTTTTTTAGCGTTCGGCTCCAAAACAACTTAAAAAAACTTACTTCAAGGCTTTTTGATAATTCCTTCCTACTTCGTCCCAGTTAATAATATTGAAGAAAGCGGCTATATATTCAGGACGGCGATTTTGATACTTTAAATAGTAAGCGTGTTCCCAAACATCCAATCCTAAAATAGGAATTCCTTTTACTTCAGCGACATCCATGAGCGGATTGTCTTGATTAGGAGTAGAAGTGATTTGCAACTTTTTATCGGTATTTACAATAAGCCATGCCCAACCTGAACCAAATCTTGTAGCGGCTGCTTTTGTAAACTCTTCTTTAAATTTATCGAAGCCTCCTAACTGAGTATTGATAGCTTCTGCGAGTGCTCCACTTGGTTGAGATGGTGTCGGCGACATAATCGTCCAAAACAAATTGTGATTCCATGCGCCCCCTCCATTATTGCGCACTGCTACTGGTAATTGGCTTACGATTGCAAATAACTCTTCATAAGACTTGTTTTCGTGTGGTGTTCCTGCAATAGCATTATTCAGATTAGTAACATACGTTTGATGATGCTTTGTGTGATGAATTTCCATCGTCATCTTATCAATATAAGGTTCTAAAGCATCATACGCATACGGAAGTTTAGGAAGTTCGAAAGCCATATATTTTATAGTTTAATGGTTTGACAAAACTCTCGCACTAACTTCGTGTAAATCTTTGAAATATGCAGTATGTTCGCTATTATTTTTTTCTCAACAGCCGTAAAAAATAACTTATGGAAAACTCAAAACATCATCTTATAATAGAATATTGTCCTAAATGTGGTTGGCTTTTGCGCTCTGCTTGGATAGCTCAAGAATTGCTCACTACTTTCACAGAAGAGTTAGACGGAATCACTCTCAAACCGTCTTCCGATTCAGGAACTTTTCGGATATATCTAAATGGCGAAATCTTTCATGATAGAAAACTCCATAACGGTTTTCCTGAGCTGATTTCATTAAAACAAAAACTCCGCGACAAAATTGCGCCTCATAAATCATTAGGACACACTGATTCCAAAAAATATAGTTCCTAAAAATTTATGCTCCTTATTTGCTTAGAACTGAAATATTAAAAATTTGACTCTGATGATATTAAGCAAACTAGAAATTCGAGGATTTAAGAGCTTTGGCGATAAAGTATCATTTCATTTTCACGAAGGAGTAACAGGTATAGTAGGCCCCAATGGCAGTGGGAAATCGAATGTAGTAGATGCTATTCGTTGGGTATTGGGAGAACAACGCTCTCGCGTATTGCGCTCTGACAAAATGGACAACGTTATTTTTAACGGCACGCGTACACGCAAACCCGTTCAGATGGCGGAAGTATCTATTAGTTTCAAAAATACGCGCAACCTTTTGCCTACGCAATATACCGAAGTAACCGTTACGAGGCGCTTCTACCGCTCTGGAGAAAGTGAATATCTTCTCAACAATGTGCCTTGTCGTCTTAAAGATATTCAAAACCTTTTTATGGATACAGGGATTGGAGCAGGTAGTTATGCTATTATCGAACTTAAAATGGTCGACGAAATTTTGAACGATCAGAATAATTCGAGGCGCCAATTATTCGAAGAAGCTGCAGGAGTTTTAAAGTTCAAACAACGCAAAAAAGAATCCGCTCGCAAACTAGAAGAAACAGATACCGACTTAGCTCGCGTAGAAGATTTGTTGTTCGAAATAGAAAAAAACTTAAAATCCCTTGAAAAGCAAGCTAAACAAGTTCAAACTTACCTTAAACTTAAAGAAGACTACCAACAAGCTACTATTTGTTTAGCTGTTCTGAATGCTCAAAACTATCAAAATTCCTTGTATACTCTCCAAGAACAAATTCAAAAAGAAGAACTTTTACAAGCAGAAATAAGCAAACAAATTGCTTTTTCAGAGGCAAATATCGAAAAATATCAGCATGAGCTCGTTCAAAAAGAAAAATGGCTCCAGTCTAGACAAAAAGCACTCAACGAAAACCAAGAAAAAATCAGACAAATAGAAAGCGAAGTTAAAATCAAACAAACACGTTCAAAATTTCTTCAAGAGAAACTTACTTCTTTACAACAACAACTAGAGCAAGATGCTCAAATCGCTCAACGCACTCAACAAAACATGCAAGCTCTATTGCGCGAACAAGAAACTCTCAGTAAACAACTTCGCGAGGCTGAATTTTTGTTAGAAAAAGTCCAACAAGAACACCATCAACAAAAACAAAGCGCTCAACAAAAAAAAGAAACCCTTACTGCTATTGAACAACAACTCCGCCACAATCAAGCCACTCTCTATCAAATCCAAAAAGAATATGAAATCAACCAAATACACGTTCAAGCATTAGAACAAGAACTCAAAAATTACCAAGATTCTCATTCTCATCAATCGTCGTCGCTTCAAACGTTCGAACAAAAAATAAAGGAACTTCAGTCTGCTTTGAACATACGGGAACAGGAGTTAGCTCAAAAACAAAAAGACGAAAATTTACTTCTCTCAGAAATTGCCAAGCAAGAACAAACCTTGCGCACTCTTCAAGAAGAACTTTCATTAGCACAACGACGCCATGATGCCAAATCCAACGAGTATGACCTCACGAAAGCTATGGTAGAAAATTTAGAAGGATTTCCACAAGCACTCGTTTTACTCAAAAAAGAATGGAATCACGGCAAGCAACTCACCTACTTTTCCGATATTATCACAACATCCGAAAAATTCAAAGTAGCTATCGAAAGCTTTTTAGAGCCTTATTTAAATTATCTAATAGTTGAAAATGAGTCGCTCGCATTAGATGCCATTCAACTCCTGGCGAATTCTGGCGTCGGAAAAGCTCATTTTTTCATTTTAGAAAAGTTTCGAAAGCTTCCTAAAGAAATTCGACTTCCTGAAAAATCGCTTCCAGAATTTATTGTTCCTGCTTTAGAAATTGTAGAATACGATAAAAAATACGCTGCATTGGTACAAAAATTACTGCAAAACGTATTTATCTGCACTAAACCTGTTGAAAATTTGCAAGTCCTTTCTTTCATAGGAAAAGAAGATACGCTTATCAGCCTTTCGGGTAATCTCATCTTTCAACCTACTACCATTTCGGGAGGTTCTGTAGGACTTTTTGAAGGCAGAAGAATCGGAAGAATTAAGAACTTGGAAAAATTAAGTATCGAAAAAGAACAACTATCCCACCAAATAGAACAACTTCAAGAAAACATAGAAGATCTTCGACAACAAATCGAAAAATTACGCTCAACTTTAGCAGGGGAAAAACTCAAAAAACTCGCTGAGGAAATTACTCAAGTGCGCTACGAACTCTCTACTACTCAACTCAAATACGAACAACATATTCGGCTACTAGAAACTGCAACCGACAAACACGAACAACTTCAAAAGCAACTTCTTTCCCTAAAAGAAACTCAAGAGCAACTACTACCTACTATCAATGAGAAAAAACAAGAAATTGAACTTTTAGAAATACATTTTCAAGCACTTAAGGCAGAAGTAGAAAAGGAATTAGAAAACCACCAACAATTGACAACTCGCTACAACCAACAAAATCTTTTGTTTTACCAACTTCAAAACAAATTCGAAAGTATCTCTAAAGAAATTCAATATAAAGAACAAATCTATCAACAAACTTCAGCTCGTTTTTTATCTAATCAGCAACAAGCCGAACAAGTGGCTCTGGAAATCGAAATTATTCAGAATACGAGTGAAGACTTCAAAGAACATCTTTATGAGTTATACGAAGAAAAGAAACGCCTCGCAGAATCTGTATTAGAAGCAGAAAAAGAATATTACGCTTTACGCAGCAAAATTCATGAGGAAGAAAAAAACATCAGACAGTTGCGAACCCAACGCGAGAACAGCATCGCAATTAGCATGCAGTTGCAACAAAAATATGCCGAAAAGCAACTTCATTTAGATTCCATCTGCCAACACTTGAACACTGAATTTGGTATTTCATTAGAGGAAGCTTTTCAGCAACTTTCTAACTCTGCCTTCAAAGGATATCATGAAGAAAACTTGAAACACGAAATTCAAGAAATCCGCAAAAAAATGGATTCGTTAGGCGCCATTAATTATACTGCAATAGAAGCGTATCAGGAAATCAAACAGCGTTACGAATTTATCAACGCACAACGAAAAGACCTGCTAGAGGCAAAATCTTCTCTTCAGAAAACTATCTCAGAAATTGAAACTGTCGCACGCCAAACTTTTATGGAAACTTTTGAAGCTATCCAAAAGCATTTTATAGAAGTTTTTCGCTCCTTGTTTACTTTAGAAGATAATTGTAGCTTACGGCTTTCTAATCTGGAAGATCCCTTAGAATCTCCTATTGAAATAATAGCTCACCCAAAAGGAAAGAGACCTTTAACCATCAATCAACTTTCAGGAGGAGAAAAAACCTTAACTGCTATAGCACTCTTATTTGCTATCTACTTAGTTAAGCCTGCTCCTTTTTGTATTTTTGACGAAGTAGATGCTCCTCTAGATGACGCTAATATAGATAAGTTCAACAATATTATTAGAAAATTTTCTGATCGCTCTCAGTTTATTATTGTTACACATAACAAAAGGACTATGACTCATGCAGATGTGCTCTATGGCATCACTATGCTGGAGCCAGGCATTTCAACAGTTGTACCTGTAAGTTTAAAAGAATTAAACTAAAATCAACCCATCATCCACCAGAATAGTAAAAATAAACCTGCTGAAAGCCCTACACAGACTGGAAATGTAAGCACCCATGCAATAAAAATGCTCCGAATAGTATTGCTTCGTAAATTAGCAAGTCCTCCGAGTGCTGCCATACTTCCCGCAATTCCCGATGAGAGCACCTGCGTAGTACTTACAGGCAATCCTAACCAAGAAGCTAATCCAATAGTACTCATTGCAATGAGTTCTGCACTTGCTCCTTGTGCATATGTAAGATGAGTCTTTCCAATCCTTTCTCCAATTGTGAGTACAATCCGCTTCCAACCAATTGTAGTTCCGACCCCCAAAGAAATAGCAATCATCATAAGAACCCAGGTAGGAGCGTAATCGGTAGTTATCTTTTTAAGCTTAGAGACAGCAGAATGAAGATTTTCTTTTTGACGTCCATTTAAGCCAGAATCATCGCTTTCAATGAGCTTTTTAGCATGTTTAGAAATAAGCAATACGTCTTTACGTATTTCAACACGGTCTTTTTCTGCAATAATATTCTCATTATTTTCTGCGAGGGTGAGTCTATCCTCAATATCTTTTGCTTCCATTTTTGATTCTTGAACAATCTTCGCATACTTTTCTGATAATATGTTTACATCGATCTGATTAATTACTTGCTGATAAGCATACAAAATGCCTTTGATTTCAGACGGATTCGTTACTGACTTTAAGGCAAATTGAGTGGGAAGGATAGCAATTAATATTAACATTACCAGCCCTACTCCCTTTTGTCCGTCGTTAGAGCCATGTGAAAAACTTACTCCTGAGCAAGTTAAAATCAGAATAATGCGAATCCACCATGGAGGTGCTTGCGTTTTAGAAGGTTCGGTAAACAAACGATCGTTTTTATTAAAAATATTTCGAAGAAACACCACTAGCAAAAGCGTTCCTAAAAATCCAATCAAAGGCGAAATGAGCAACGAAAGCCCTATTTCATACGCTTTGCTCCAGTTTACGGTAGCTTCCCCAGAACCTGGAATAAATTGAAATGCAAGACCTACTCCTAAAATAGAACCTATCATCGTATGCGAACTAGAACATGGAATTCCTAAATACCAAGTGCCTAAATTCCAGATAATAGCAGCAAACAAAATAGCTAATATCATAGCAAGACTATGATAGATATTAGTATCTGTAAGAATCTCGGTAGGAAGAAGATTCACGATTCCCATAGCAACTGCTACTCCTCCCATCAATACTCCTAAAAAATTAAGAATTCCTGAAAGAATAACAGCCGTGCGAGGTTTAAGCGAATGGGTATAGATTACTGTTGCAACGGCATTGGCAGTATCATGAAATCCATTGATAAATTCGAAAGCACAAGCACATAATATGCAGAAAATCAGGAGTAATGTAAATGTTAAATCTAATCCAAACATTCGAAAGCGTATTTACATGATTTTGTAAAGCGAAACAAATGTAAAAATTCTCTTTTTGTTGACAAATATTGATAGTTTTTTAAAATAAAATATACATCCAAGCATCTTTCTTTATTAAAAATACGTTAATTCAATTTAAAAAATATGGTAATATAAACTTTAAGTCCCATGGTGTTGCTCCAAACTCCCACTGATGAAACAGTTTTTCAAATTCTCAGGCAACTGGTTCTCAAGCATCGAGATTTTAGCATAGATATTGTTTGTCCCTACGCAGACGGCAAAGAACGCTTTACAGAAATCATGATTTACAATAATGAAAAGCAAATCGCAAATATAGTGTATGAGTCCAAAAGTGGACGTGTAAAAGGGTTGCGTTGCAGTTCATATAAAGATAAAGTTCCAGAAAATATTGTTGATTTAATGTTAGAGTTTCTTATTCATCAATTTGAGGAAGAAAAAGAAATTTCTCTTACAAGCAGCTCATGATTTTTTTTAGAAAACAAGATAAAAGTTATATTATTTTCCCTATATTTGCATTCCCAAACCAGCTGTTATTGTTTCATCTGACAAAAGGCTTAGCCTTATGTCGCTTAACTTAGTATCATTATGACAACACAAAGCATTACATCAGAACTTGCAATGGAGTTGGAGCATAAATATGGTGCTCATAACTACCACCCTATCCCAGTAGTATTAGCCAAAGGTCGAGGAGTAAAAGTATGGGATGTTGAAGGAAGAGAATATTATGATTTCTTATCGGCATACTCTGCTGTTAATCAAGGACATTGTCATCCTCGCATTATTAATGCACTCATTGAGCAAGCTCAAACTCTTACTCTTACTTCAAGAGCTTTTTACAACGACAAACTAGGACTCTATTGCAAATACATTACTGAGTATTTTGGCTATGACCGCGTACTCCCTATGAATACCGGCGTAGAAGGGGGAGAAACTGCTATCAAATTAGCCAGAAAATGGGCTTACCAAATAAAAGGGGTCCCTCGTCACCATGCTAAAATTATTTTTGCAAGAAATAATTTCTGGGGAAGAACGTTGGCTGCTATTTCTTCTTCTACGGACCCCGAGAGCTATGGCAATTACGGTCCTTACATGCCAGGATTTGAGATTATTCCTTACAACGATTTAGAAGCTCTTGAAATCGCTTTACAAGACAAAAACGTAGCTGCTTTCATGGTAGAGCCTATTCAAGGAGAAGCGGGTGTAGTAGTTCCTGATGAAGGCTATTTGCGAAAAGCATATGAGCTTTGTAAGCAAAACAACGTGCTATTTATTGCTGATGAAGTACAAACAGGTATCGGACGCACTGGAAAACTACTCGCGTGCGATTACGAAGGCTTTAAACCAGATATCCTCATTTTAGGAAAAGCACTTTCAGGCGGTACAATACCTGTTTCGGCAGTGCTCGCTCGTGATGAAATCATGCTTACCATTCGCCCTGGGCAACACGGCTCTACATATGGCGGAAATCCACTCGCTTGCGCCGTTGCCATGACTGCTTTACAAGTGCTCAAAGACGAAAAAATGACAGAAAACGCCTATCGCTTGGGCTTCATATTCCGCGAAAGAATGAATGCACTCATTCAAAAAACTAATCTTATCAAACTTGTGCGCGGAAAAGGATTGCTCAACGCTATTGTAGTGAACGATACACCCGACAGCAAAACCGCTTGGAATTTGTGTATGAATTTTAAGAAAAATGGGCTCCTGGCCAAACCTACTCATGGCAATATTATTCGTTTTGCTCCTCCGTTAGTGATTACAGAAGATCAATTGCATGAATGCTGCGATATCATAGACAAATCAGTTTTAGAATATAAAAAAGATAGCTAAAAACCTATGGCAAAGCACCTGTGCTTTGCCATTTTTTATTTTATTCTGTTTTGTTATCGAGTTCTACCAATTTAAAACCCTGCCCATGAACATTTAAAATTTGAATACTTGTATCTCCTTTAAGGTATTTTCTTAGTTTGGTAACGTATACATCCATACTTCTTGAATTAAAGTAATTATCGTCAAGCCATATTTTTTTAAGTGCCTTAGAGCGGTCTAACACCTGGTTTTTCGATAGGCATAGCATCTTCAGCAAATCGCTTTCGCGCGTAGTGAGTTTATACTCATTTTTTCCTACTACCAGTCGCTGAGATTTATAATCAAAAACAGTTTTTCCAATGTAAAACACCTCTTGTTGCTCTTGCTCCGCATTCGCTTTGGAAGAGCGCTTCAAAATAGCTTTGATGCGCATCAGAAGCTCTTCCATGCTAAAAGGCTTTGTTACATAATCATCAGCACCTACGCGAAATCCATGAATGGCATCTTCTTTCATCGATTTAGCTGTAACAAATATAATCGGAATATCAGCGTTTAACAATCTCACTTCTTCCACAAGCGTATAACCATCCATTTTAGGCATCATCACATCGCAAATCAACAAATCGAATTGTTCTTTTTTGAAAGCTTTCAATCCTGTTTCGCCGTCCTTGCAAAGTACTACCACGTATCCCTTGATTTCAAGGTACTCAGAAAGCACTTGTCCTAAATTAGGATCGTCCTCAACCAACAAAATTTTATGTTTATTCATGTTTGAAAGGTAGATATATTGTAAACGTACTTCCTTTTCCTAGTTCACTTTTTACTGTAATTTCGCCTTTATGAGCTTCAGTCATCGCCTTTACATAGCTCAAGCCTAGACCGAATCCTTTAACATTATGTAAATTTCCAGTTGAAACGCGATAAAATTTATCAAAGATTTTATCCAAATCATCTTTATGAATTCCTTGCCCTTTGTCTGAAACACTAATCTTAATTCCTTTTCCTAAATTTGAATCGCGTGTAGTAATTGTAATATCTGGAACATTAGGTGAGTATTTTATTGCATTATCCAATAAATTATTGATTATATTAGTAATATGTACTTCATCAGCTTCAATAATCGGATTCTTGGCTTCTAATTTAAGATTAATTGAGCCTGTTTTGCTTTCTACTAAAATTCCGATGCTTTGGATAGATTTTTCAATAACTTCGTGCACATTCACTTTTGTAATTTTTAATTCGTATTCTCCTCTGTCTAGCCTTGCAATTTGTAGCACTTTTTCTACTTGCATTGCTAATCGGTTGTTTTCATCTCTGATGATATTTAAATAACGTGTTCTCTGCTGAGGGAGTTGCGCAATATCAGGGTCAAGAAGCGCCTCAGTAGCCAACGAAACTGTAGCAATAGGAGTTTTAAGTTCATGTGTCATGTTACTAATAAAATCTTTGGTAATATCTGAGATTTTCTTTTGGCGTATAATTGTAAAAATAGAAAAGGCAAAGACAAACGTAACTAATAAAAGCAACAAAATGGACGCTAATAATGTAAGCCAAATACTACTCAAAATATATCCTGCTTTATCAGGAAAAAAAACAGCTAGTTGATAACGCTTCCCAAATAAATCGGACGGAAACAAACGCACTTTATATGGCGATTTAAGGATTTGCTGGTTGTAAGTAGAATCAGCAGTGACTTCTACTACAGCTTCGTTCGCTAAACGAATTGCTGAAAAAAATTTTAGGTGAATGTCTCGATTGGCTAATTCTGTCTTTAACAAAGAATCTACAAATTGTAAATTGACTCTTTTTTCAATGCTTTTTTCTTGATTAATAAGTTCGCTTACTATATCTGCCACTATTTTCGACATGCGAATGTATTTATTACGTCGAATAATTTCTTGCTTGCGCCGTAAAGAATCCGTTTCATGAAAACCAGCAAATCCAATTAAAGTTGGCATGCGAGAAGGGTTGTTTTGTCGAGAGATCGATTTTTTTTTCTGTGTTTTTGTTTCTTCCTCTATGTCGTATGTGATTCCGCTCTCGGCACTTTCATTGATGCGTTGCTTTACGCTCATAGTTTTTTCTTCTCTCCAAATAAGATTTCCCGCTGAATCAATATCAAAGGTGAAGTAATCATCAACTACTTTAATTTCATCATTGATTTTTTGTTTTAGCACAAATAGAGCTTCGCGTTGCTCAAGCTTGCGCACAACTTTCTCCATTGCATATAACACATTATCTTTAAAAACGGACTCTGTAGCATTCATAGCAATTCTAATCCAATAAAATTGGAGCAGAATTAGCGATAAAAGCGCTAATACCTCTAACGCAATAATGAAAATAATCGTTTGCTTTTTCACTGTTAGCGGAGTTCTTCTAAAAATTGCAAACGCTGAGAAGCACGAAATTGTTGCTCTCGCAATAAATATCCCAAAGCAGAAATTCCTCTAGGATACCAAAAACCGTTCCATTTATCTTGTGGTCGGTTTCCGAGTGCTCCATCGTTGTAAGCATCTGGATTATTTTTATTCCAGCGATAAGCGAAGATAGCAGTAGAAGGCTTCAAGCCAAACCAATAAGAAGCCACTATATCCGAAACCATTGTTTTGCTAAACCATGTCACTGACTCTTCAGAAGAAAGATTTACTCCATAAGAACGTAAACTCTTTTGATAAGCAAGTTGGTAAGTAGTAGAGAGCATAGGTATAATTTCTTGGATAGTAGCAGAAGAAAAGCCAGAAAGGCCTGGCAAAAACAAAGCTTCTGGAATCGTAATCGAATACTGATTCCAACCGCGAAAAGTTCTATCTAATGAAACAGGAAGGTAACCTAATTCTCCAAAAGCTTTTACAAGCGAATTTACTATCTTTCTTGCTTCAGCACGATAACGCATCGCTTGTTTATACCGCAACTTTTCATTAGCTAACTGAATACTTTCAAAATATCCTTTTCCTTCTCCATCTTTTATGCTTTTTATATCCTTTATCTCGGGGTTAGGCTCTAGTTCTTTGATAGCTAATTTTTCAAACATTTCAGCTGCCACTTCATATGCACATAACTGCTTGACTCCTAAATAAACATTTTCTGGAGATTGCTTAATAGCGTCGTTTACATCATATGAACTCCAGCCTACACCTTTATCAGCTAATCCAGAGTCGTCTGTGTCGCGATTCACAACAGAATGCAATAAAACATCTAACATTCCTAAATGAGACTTTACAAATTCATCGTCAGACATAAGTTTCCAATACCAATACAAAAGCAAAGCAAAGTTACAATTCTCTTCTACTGCCATATGCGGACCAAAACTATACTCCGATGTTTCTGCTACAAAAGGATAATCTCCCACATCGTGCTCTAAAAAAGGTCCGTATTCCGATGCAGACATTCCTTCTTTATGTTGAACATTTCCCCACTCGTTTTCAAATTGCCACGTCCAAACTTCCTTTCGAGCCAAATAATCGAGCCACATATCGAGTTGGAGTTTTAACCGATAAGGCGAAAACAAAGCCATTAATTCTGTTTCATGTGCAACATCGATGGTGCTCATATGTCGAAACCTACCTTCCAACAATAAAAAGCGAGGTCTTTGCTTCTCATCGATAAGTAAAAAAGCATTTGCATTATCTGAATGAAAAGCTAATGCGATGACCCATTTTTCTTCGGGAGCGATCTTTGAGCGCGACAAAATTTTTTCAAACCGAGCAGATAAATCCAAATTTAACGATGCTGCTCGACGTGCATATTCGTTCACCTCTTGGATGTTGCGGAAAAAACGCGTGTAGTAAAACTTTAAATCCATATTGTATTTTTTATCGCGAATTACCTTATCGGGGTGGTAAGCAGTGTAAGCAACAGTATCAATGAAATTTTGTCCATTTGCTAAAGAAAAATCAACTTTCAATGTATGAAAAGAGTTAATTTTGATATGCTGATGCTTTTGATGACTAAGCGAAACTAACGAAAGTAATGTTTTTTCAGAGGTCCCCTCGTCTTTAAAATAAAGTTCATTTCTTTTTCTTCCGTCAAAACGCCAAGAGGGTACCGCCGACCCTCTCCCGTATTCATAAGCAATTTTTTGAAACCCTACTTTGATATTTCCTTCTACATACTTACCCGATCTGTTAAAAATTTCTGAAAGAATGTAGTAAACAGGAGCAATTTGAACTTTTAGTTTAGTAGTATCCCCTAAAGAATCGCAAGGAGTAAAAGGAGAGACAATTGTTACTATTACGAGAAGCCCATCAGGAGTAGTTCCTGAAAGTTGTACGGATGTCATCCCTAACCTAATTTGCTGATTAAGAAGATATTGTGCTCCATAGGGCAATCCGCATGTCCGAAAACAATACCTTCCTTTTGAGGTCTGCACTTCTAATAATAGTTCGCTGAATGCATCAGAATCAAACCCAAGCGCACCTGTATGAATACCCTGTTCGCCAGTCAGAAAAGAAAAAGAAAAACGGCTTCCATTTCTTGCATTAAGGATAGATAATTGAGTAGTATCTGTAAAGGGAATTAGCGGAATTTGAGTATCTAAAAAAAAACGAGAGTTTTGCGAATATATCACATCATAAATTAACAGTAAAAAGACTACTATTTTCCATTTCATATTGGCTCACGTTTTTCATAAAATTTCTAACTGCACGCCAAAGCTTCCTTCGAAAACTTCAGAAGGCTTTAAAACGATAAGTCCTTCTTTAGTATTAAAAGCATTTACACTGCAAGTCATAGGCTCGATGGCTATTGAATTGCGGTGCGAAGGAGTAAAAATTTGTAAATAATTGAACTTGCTATTTCCAGTTTCTTGCCAAACTATTAGTTTTTTTCTAGAAGACGGGGAATACAGATGAGTTTCCGCCTTTTCTCCATTTTTTTCAATAGCAAAACAATCATCAAAGAAATTATTTCCCAAAGGTGTAGACTGTAAGTAAGCATCAAAAAAACTTTTTTCCCCTGTAGGACACATCTGATGGTCGAGCCTATAACGCTGAGAGCGAGGAATGCGAATTTCAAGTTCATTGATAGGCACCTCTAACATAAAGTAAGGATGCCAGCCAAATCCTAAGGGCAAATTAGTGTTTCCGATATTTCTAATTCGAACATCTACTTTTAAGCCTCGCTGCACTGAAATCGAATAAATAATTTCAAGAACAGCCCGAAAAGGATAGCCTGGCTGATCTCCTTGGTACTTATAATGCAATTCTATAGCTGCAATTTCTTGTTGCATAATGATGTCTACTACCTCGAAAGGTTGATAATATACAAATCCATGCAAAGCTGTATTAATTGTAGTTTCATTGACATAAAGTTGATAATGTTTTCCTTCAAATTCATATTGTCCGTTGCGCGTACGATTGGGATAAGGAAACAAAAAAGCACTTTTATAAAACCTGTTATTGCCTATTTCTTCTGGAGCTAAAATCCCGTCAATTAAAGGAGTATGAAATAAATTGAGCCCCATCAAATTAGCACCATAAGCAGGCAAGATTGTCATAGCATGCCCTGTAACGACGTTTTGTAATGTAATGCGCTCGTACTGACCAAAGCTTTCTTTTTTTAGCGTAAACATCAATCGAAATATTTAACAATGTGCGTATGAAAGTAGAATATTGTTATTAAAATACAAATACTTATTGAGAAATATTATTTGCAGAATTGTACTTTCGATGCAAAAAGTTTCTCATTCTATACGTCCCCGATAGTGCTTCATTAGAATATTGTAGTTTCCTTTTGGAAAAATATCGCATCCAAGCTCGTATTTCTCCGAGAATCCTAAAAGCAAATTATTAAGATTATCATTCTGTTTTAAAAGAAAACTTTTGCCGCAGGATTTCTGTAAACTCATTTCTCTAACCCTTACAGATTCCTTATTACCTTTCTTTACGAAGCTGCTCATGCATTGGTTTATGAAAAATACCAATCATAAAGCCAAACCGCACGGAAAAAATGGAAGCAAAAAATTTTTAGAGATTTTTTTCGCATATGAAATATTGTTAAAATCCAATCACCGAATAAAAAACTTTTTTGCTCTTTTTTGATACTCCATTTCGCTTTGACCTACAAGCACTTAGCTTAAAAATAGGAGAAACTTTTATGTTACTGGCAGTACAAAATATCGCAAGGAAAAGAAATTGGACGGTACACTATAGGCAAAAAACTGCGACCCTCACAAGCATATCGATTCATGTAAGCACTAAAGTGATTGTGGCAAAAGAAATCTAATAAAAAAGCGGCTTTTAAGAGCCGCTTTTTTGAAAAAATGATAACTAACTAATAGCCAGGATTTTGCACCATTGCCGAATTAAAAAGCATCTCAGAGGTAGGAATAGGCAACAGTTGCTTAAACGATTCAAATCCAGACGGTTTTGAACTCAAGACATCAACAGCTCGGTTGGTTCGAACTAAATCAAAGAAGCGATGTCCTTCAAAAGAAAACTCCAACCTTCTTTCTTTTTCGATTTCAGCTAAATACTCTGCATAACTCAGCGTAGTAGAAGTGAGAAGAGGAACTCCTGCTCGTTGTTTAATCTTGTTGATATCCGCCACAATCTGAGTTCGGCTGCCGTTGGATTGAGCTAATGCTTCTGCACGAATCAGATACATTTCTGCCAAACGAAGCATTATTACATCATCTACGCCGTTAGGAGTAGCATACTTCGTCACTGCAATACTTTTACGCACAGAATCAGCAGTAGTATAAGCGTTTAGAACTGGAGTTGTTCTAATTACGTTTGTGCCGGCACCCGACGTAAATCTGCCAATACTGTTGGGTGCTCCAGCATTAAATTCTACTGCGAAGATGACTTCTTCATTGCGTTTTTCTCTAAAAATAGCAGTGTAATTAGGCAACAACTTATATCCAAAACGTGCACTATCGATTAAAATAGAGGCTTGCTCGATAGCAAGTGGATAATTTTTAGCATACAACGCTACGCGAGCAAGCAGTGCGCGCACTGCTCCTTCCGAAGCTCGAAAGTAAGCATTCCCTTTTCCACGCGGAACGTTGGGAAGCGCTGCTTGCAATTCGCTAATAATAAAATTATAGACTTGATCAGCAGTGCTTCTAGGAGTGTTTTGCGCTGATTTAGTGGCATCTAACTCTACATTTCCCTTCGTACGCAAAGGCACTCCTCCGAAACATTTCACCAAATTAAAATAATGAAATGCTCTCAAGAAACGAAGTTCAGCTTCAATACGAGGACGATCGGCTGCTGTCGCCCCTGAAGTAGCTAATCTATCTAAAATAATATTAATGCTATTAATAGCCGAGTAGCTAGTTTCCCAAATAGAACGAACCACAGCCGTAGTAGGATCATAAGCATTTTGACTGATTGTAAAATACTGACCACGCTCCAAAGAAGGATCTCCAGTGGCGTTGTCAGCAGCTAATTCTCCCAAAATCACAGTTTCAAAATGAAATCCGCGCGAACGAAGGTTGGAATAACAGCCTGTTAACGCTGCTTCCACCCCATCGGCAGTACGAAAAACGTCATCAATATCTACTTGGTCGGTTGGCTTAGTATCTACAATTCGCTCACAGGAAGTTGCTACTAGCAACATTCCTACCGACAAGAGGGTGAAATATTTTTGAGTATATTGCATGATTATTAAGTTTCGTTATTAGTGAATAAAATTAAAATCCTATATTTAAGCCAAGTGTATAAGTTCTTGCTTGCGGATATGTATAGCGATCTTGCCCTTGAATAGTAGCAGTGGGTCCGCTAAAGTTCACTTCTGGATCTAACCCGCTATAATTTGTAAAGGTTAGTAAGTTTTGAGTCATAATGTAAACTCTTAGCGAAGCAATTTTTATTTTTTCAAGAGAAGACTTTGGAAGATTATATCCTATAGAAAAGTTTTTCAGACGCAAGAAAGAACCATCTTCCAACGCATACGAGCTTTTACGAATGGTAGCCTGCCCTCCGAAAGGAGTTCCAGCACGTGGCACGTAAGTAACATCGCCAGGCTTCTGCCATCTATCTAAAACAGCTTCTCCTTTATTTCTACCGACACTACTCGGATCATCTAACAAATAGCGGTTTTGATTATGAATTAGGTTTCCGTAAGTCCATTGGAAGAAAATATTCATATCAAAATTTTTGTATTTAAAATCGTTAGTAAATCCGCCGAAGTGTCTTGGGTTAGGGTCATAAAATACCCTATCATTAAGAGCGATATTAGAATTATCGGGATCAATTTTTCCGTCTCCATTTTTATCCAAATAAATAGGATCGCCAGTAGCAGGATCCACTCCTTGATATTGGAGTAAGAAAAAGGTCCCAATAGGTTGCCCTACTACGAAAACTCCTCCAGCGCGATTGCTTCCAGAAAGTCCATCAGCATTATTAGCAAACTGAAAATCTGGCGCGTTAGGATACATAGAAAGGAGTTTGTTTCGGTTAAAAGTAATGTTGAAAGAGGAGGTCCAAGAAAAACTCTCAGTTTTAACATTCGCAGTATTGAAAGATACTTCAAGACCTCTGTTTTCTAACGAACCTACGTTATCCAAATAACTTGTGAAGCCTGTCGAACTCGCAATGGGTACTGAGAACAAAATACCTGTAGTGTGCTTATAGTACAAATCTACAGTAGCTGTTACGCGATCCTTCAATAAACCTAAATCTACACCAACGTTGTACTGCTCAGTTTGTTCCCAACGCAAGCGAGGATTCGCCAAGCGAGTAATCACAAGACCTCCTGCATTTACAGTAGTAGCAGAGGAATAAGTAGAACCTGTTCCGTAGGTAGAAAGGAAGCTAAAGTTACCAATTCTATCGTTTCCTTGAATTCCCCAGCCTCCTCGAATTTTAAACTCACTAATGGTCTTTTTGAGAGATTGCCAAAATCCTTCTTCCGATACTCTCCACCCTAACGACACACCAGGAAAGTTTCCATAACGATTTTTCTTACCAAAGCGAGAAGAGCCATCAATACGATAATTTAAAGTCCAGAGATATTTAGCTTTATAATCGTACTGAATCCGTCCAAAGAAAGACTGGAATCCGACATCTACTGCCGTAGCCCTTCCAAAGATAGGGTCTCCATCTTGGTATTGGATAAGGTCGGTAGGGAAGGTTCTCGATTCCGAAGTGAGGAATCTATCTCTCATGCGCTCAAAACTCCATCCACCCATTAAAGTCACATTGTGAGCATCATTAAAGGTTTCGGAATAACTCAAGTACGTTTGCTGTAACAAACGAATCTGATTAGAAAAAGCACCTAGTCCATCAGCTGTTGCGGCTAATGCTTTATTCAAAAGCAAAGGACGGAAAGCATGGTCGCGTACAGTCGCATAATCGATGCCCCATTGATGTTTCAAGGTGAGTTTATCCGTAATATCCCAGTCTACATAAGCATTTGTGATATTTCGGAAGTTTTCTGTGAGAAAAATAGGAGCTTTTACCGTAACGACAGGGTTTAGAGCAATGTTTCCAAGAGTAGTACCTGCTACACCATTAGTTGTGTTAAAAGTTCCATCAGGATTGTAAATAGGAGCAGTAGGAAGTGCAAACATAGCATTGTTGATAGGCGCTCGATCGTCGTTATCAGACTGTTGACGATCGTTGAATGAAAAGGTGTTTCCTGTTTTCAATCCGATGCGAACTTTGTCATTAATTTCATGGTCTATATTCAAACGCTGCGTGTATCGCTCGTAACTTGTTCCCCGTAAAATACCATCTTGACGGAAATAACCCACCGAAGTAAAAAACTTGGTTTTTTCTTTTCCGCCACTCATACTTATTTCGTGGTTTTGGATAGGAGCTTCAAATCCTCTGCGAAAGATTTGCTTTTGCCAATCAGTGTTATTATTGTTACCATCAAAGTTAGATACTGTACCTGTAGCTGCTACTACGTCTGGAGAAGCAGCGAATTGTTTATATTGCTCTGCATTCAATAAAGGATAGTAGCGGCGCGGTTCTTGAATTCCATAAGAAGTGTTCACATTAATTTTTGTTTTCCCTTTAGCACCGCTTTTTGTTGTGATCAGCACAACGCCGTTTGCTCCACGCGCTCCGTAAATAGCGGCCGCTGCAGCGTCTTTCAGTACTTCTATAGACTCAATATCTGCAGGGTTTAAGTCGGAGAGCGCATTTGTAGGCTGAACGTTTCCGAAACCACTACTACCTACCGTTCCCGAAGTCATCGGAACGCCGTCTATCACATAGAGCGGTTCGTTAGCAGTTCCACTAATAGAACTTCCTCCGCGCACTTTTACAGCAAAAGCAGCTCCTGGGGTACCAGATGCAGATTGAATTTGAACTCCTGCTGTTCTACCTGTTAATGCTCCATCGATGCTTGGCGTAACTGTTTGTACTAATACTTCAGATTTTACAGATGAAACAGATCCTGTAATGAGTTGTTTGCTCGAGGCACCATATCCTACGACAATTACTTCTTCCATGAGCTTTATATCTTCCTCCATTACCACATTTACTTCCGTTTGGTTATCACTAAGCGCTATTTCCTTTGTCTGATATCCTACAAAAGAGAATACCAAAACAGCATTTTCTGGAACACTCAAATTAAAAACTCCATCCATATCGGTGATTGTACCGTTAGTAGTACCTTTCACCAATACATTAACGCCAGGCAAACCTTGTGGAGAATCTTTTGATGTAACTTTCCCCCTTATCATTCTGTCTTGTGCATATACAAACGCGCAAGCCAGATAAATCATTAAGAAAGCAATGAGCTTTTTAAACATCTGTTTGTAGATTTAAATTGAGAAATAATTGAAAACTATAAAAATGAGTTATTAAATTACAAGCGAAATTTGAGAAAAAGTAAAAACTATTGGAGGAGATAAACAAGTGCAAAAGTGTGAATATCTTTTCATAGCCGTAAAGAATTTAGGTTGATATTGCAAAAGAAGAAAGAAAAATCATTTAATCAAAAAAATTTAAAAAAACATCAAAAAAAGTACGAACGATTTAAAAAACTTAATCCTTAATTATAATATTTGCAAGCCAAACATTCTTTCAACTTAATATTTGTCGAGTATGTTAAAGAACTATTTAAAAAAAGCAGTTTTAGCAACTACTTTATGCTACATGTACGCTTGTACAACCAATAGCCCATCGAACAAAGAACTTCCTAGCGAGTCTTCTACAGAAGTCTCTTCCAACAACAAAGGGAAACTTTTTATTATTGGAGGGGGACCTCGCCCAGTTTCTCTAATCAAAAGGCTCGTAGATGCTTCTGGAATTCGAAACGGAGGTTACGTGGTTATTCTTCCAATGGCAAGCGCCGACCCTGCAGACACCGTTCTTTTTTACAGCAGAAGGCAATTCGATTCTTTAGGCATTAAAAACATTGTAGCTTTTTCCTTCAAAAAAGGAGAAAAACCTGCTCCTTCTAAAATTGACTCCCTTTCAAAAGCTACTATCATTTATATCTCAGGCGGAGATCAAAACAAATTTATGGATATCGTAGGAGGTACTGAAATTGAAAAAGCCATTCTTACTGCTTATCAAAACGGAGCCACCATAGCAGGTACAAGTGCGGGAGCAGCTGTCATGAGTGAGAAAATGATCACAGGAAATGCTTTAAAGTATCCTGATTATGAATCTACCTTTGAAGTAATCGAGGCTAAAAACCTCGATATTGGACGCGGACTCGGATTTATCAAGCGCGGAATTATCGACCAGCATTTTTTGATTCGTAGCAGGCATAACCGTCTCATCACTTCTATTATAGAATATCCTGACCTGATTGGAGTTGGAATTGACGAATCGACAGCTATTTTGGTTCAGGGAGATTCGGCAGAGGTAGTAGGTCTTTCACAAGTGATGGTGTTTGAAAATCCAGAAAGATCTGCATATCAAAAAAATGGGAAACTAGGGGCGCGCAACTTGCGAATTCATTTGTTAGTCGAAGGAGAAAAATTCTTTTTGCGCTAAAAAGAAAGTTTTCTTTTTATTTTCTAATTTCAAAGTACGCATATGAAAAAAATACCTGATACTCTCGTAATTGCTTTTAGCATTCTTGTCGTTTTTATGATATTAACTTGGGTCATTCCTGCGGGAGAATATCAACGCGTAGAGAAAGATGGACGCATGATAGTAGTTCCTGGCTCTTATCAACCTACTCAACAAGTTCCACAGAATTTGGGGGCTGTTTTACTCGCTCCTATTCGTGGTTTTGTTTCAGCTTCTGAAATTATCGGATTTGTACTTCTGATTGGAGGAGCTTTTGGAATTATCAATGCTACAGGTGCTATTACGGCTTCTCTTCAAAGCATTATTCAAGCAAGTGCCAACAAGCCTTATCTCAAAAAAGTTATTATTCCGCTGGTAATGTTTGTGTTTTCATTAGCGGGTGCTACGTTTGGAATGAGCGAAGAAAACTTAGTATTTATTCTTATTACTGTACCGTTAGCTATTTCATTAGGATACGATTCCATCGTTGGAGTTGCTATTCCTTTTATTGCAACGGGAGCAGGATTTGCAGGAGCTTTTAGCAATCCTTTCACTATCGGAATTGCGCAAAAAATTGCTGACGTTCCTATTTTCAGTGGATGGGAATACAGGCTTATCGTTTGGTTTCTCATGACAGTTGCAGCAATAATATGGGTAATGGCATATGCTAATCGAGTAGAAAAAAATCCGCAATACAGTATGATGTATGAAATCGATAGAACCGTAGGCTGGACGGAATCCGCGCATTCTGCTCAACTCGAGTTTACTTTTAGAAGGAAACTCGTATTAGCTATTTTTTTTATAGGACTCATTTTACTCATCGTAGGAGTAAGCATCTGGGATTGGCATATCAACGAAATTGCCGCTCTATTTTTGGGCATGGGAATAGCCTCTGCCATAGCATACCGCATCAAATTAGACAAAATGATTGATGCCTTTATTCATGGCGCCAAAGACATGGTTCACGCTTCCCTGGTGATTGCACTTTCAAAGGGTATTTTGCTAATTGCTACTGATGGAAAAATTATTGATACTATTCTTTACGGTGTAGCTGGACTTATGGATGGACTTCCTAAATTTGTAACAGTAGAAATGATGTTTTTTGTACAGAGCTTTCTTAATTTTTTTGTCCCTTCTGGCTCTGGGCAGGCTGCTCTTACAATGCCTATCATGGCTCCCTTGAGCGATTTACTTGGCATTACCCGACAAACAGCAGTCTTAGCATTCCAATTCGGCGATGGACTTTCCAATATGTTTATTCCTACAAGCGGAGTTACTATGGGAATTCTCGCAATTGCAAAAATCCCTTATGACATTTGGATCAAATGGATATGGAAACTTATGCTTGTTTTTTTTCTTATAGCATTTTTATGCTTAATTCCTCCTGTAACGATGTTTGAATGGACATAAAATAAGCACTTGTATGTATGCTTGAAAAATTGTACGAGTATTATAAAAAAATTCCACCAGAAACATGGTATGAAGATAAGAATCTCGCTCATTCTCATGTTTTTTTTAATGGCATTATTACACAAAATGTAATTATGTGCTTCACAGAAAAAATTTTGAAAATTTTAAACAGTTCAGATGAAATCACTAACAAATTAGCATTTGGAATAGGGGTAGAACTTTCTCAAAACATACAAATCCATTCCGTCGAACGCGCTTTAGATAAAAACGACCAAAGAATTCATGGAAAAGGTATTTTGTTGTGTGAAAAGTTTCCTTCATTTCTTGTTTTGAGCGCAGGAAACGTTATCAAAAAGGAAACTGTCAAATTTCTCGATGATAAATGTAAGTTTATTAATCATCTTAACCATGAGCAACTCCGCGAATATTACAATATGGAAAGAAGGCAGTCGCTTATTACAAAACGAAAAGGAGGAAATGTTGGGTTAATAGATATGGCAAAGAAATCAGGAAATCCTCTTAATATTCACTTTCATACAATTGATGAGAAATATTCTTTTTTTGCGCTTGGTGTTCGCATCAATTCTTGATAATTTGCATTTGTTTCAAAATTGTATTGTACCTTTAACTAACAAGTCTTAAATGGAGGACCTATTTATTGAAGGAAAAGGATTTATTCCTAAAGTAGAATTAAACGCCCAAACTGGCGTACTTAATTTTTCAGGGCAATCCTATCACGAATATACAGACGAATTTTTCGATCCTATATTTGCGTGGATAAGCCAGTATCTAAAAGAGCCTGGTAAAAAAATTACAGTAAATTTTCGAATGACGTATTTTAATACAGCCTCTTCAAAGTGTTTTCTTGAAATATTAGAGATGCTAAAAGCTTATCAGAATAACTGCGGAGGGCAAATCACCGTAAATTGGTACTATCAAGCCAATGACTATGATATGTTAGAAACAGGAGAAGATTTTATCATAGATACCCAACTGAACATCAATCTTATTCCTTATTAATCTTAATAATCGCTGCTTCTTTAGGGGCTACAAAAATTTTAACTTTTATTACTTTGTTTCGATGAGACGTTGCTCTACAATTTTTTGTTTTAATATAAAAGAGTCTTCAGATCCTTGCTCAAGCGCTTTTTTCCAGTGACTAACAGCTTCTTCTTTGCGATTCAATTTAAATAAAACATCTCCGTAATGCTCTATAATAGTAGCACTAGGGGAAGAAGAAAGCGACAGCGCTCGTGAAATATATTTTTCAGCCTCTTCATAATTGCCCAAAGCATACAACACCCACCCATACGTATCTAAATAAGTTGGATTTTCAGGCGCTAAGGCTACTAATTGAGAAGCCATCGAGGCAGCAAATTCCAAATTTTCTCGTCGTAAAGCTAAGTAATAGCTCCAATTATTAAGTACGTATAAGTTATTCTTATCATGATTCATTACAATCCGATACGATTCATCACATTTTTCATAATTTTTCAAATTGTGATAAACATCACCGAGTTGCGCATAAAACTGCAATTGGACAATTTCTTGATTGTCAGAAATCATTAAACCCGCTTTCAAAGACTCTAATGCTTCGTGGTATTTTTTTTTAGCTACATAACCAATTCCATTATATAAGTAAAATAGCGGCTCATTAGGAAAATAAGAAATTGCTTCTTCTGAATGTAAAATGAGAGAATCATAATTAGAAAGTAAATATTCGATTCCAAGCAACTGCAGCCATAGTCTATGATTATTACCATCTATATGAAGAGCTTTTTGATAAGCAGCAAGTGCTTCTAGTATGTTGTTATTAGCACTAAAAAAATCTCCTAACACAATATGAACTTGACTATTTTCAGGATAAGCATTTGCCAACGCTTTTGCTAAAGCTAATCCCTGAAGTCTATCTTTATCAGTAGACTTGTATTTCAAAATATTTACCATGATTTCTATTTTTTTTTCTATTTCTAACTCTGAATTTTTCAATAAAAATTCTAAATCAGAGTATTCTACATCGGAATAAGATGAATAACCTTTTATACTGAGCTCTAAAGAACGAAGTTCAGGATTATCAGGAAATTTTTGAATATACTTAGAAAGAAGCACTGCTGCTTCTTCTTTGATATCAGACCTAATGAGTAATTTAATATAATTAACCACAGAGCTTTCTACTTCCCTTCCTAAAAGGAGAATGCGCTCCATTTCTTTATTAGCAGCTTCGAGATTTTTCAACTGCAAATAAGTTCTTTGTTTACGCAATGCTATCTTTTCATCAAATCCAAAGAGAGATTCATATTTTTCACATACTTTTATGATATCTTCTAACTTTTTGAAAGACTCATAAAGATCAATCAACCCTACAAAATAGTCTTTTGTCGGATTAATTTTAATGGCTTGCTTTAAGCATAGTTCGGATTTTTTTAAATTTCTCTGGCGATTATAAAGCGAACTTAACCAACTCCACCAAAGCGCTTTTGAATTGTCTAATGCTAAGGCTTTTTCTGCAAACTCGATTGCTTTTTCAATTTGATTCATCTGATAGTAGCATCTTGCAATTTCGTATTTTACTGTAGCATTTGCGCGATAAGAATCAATTTCCAAAAACTTATTAAGAGCTTGAGAAAAATTATCTGTTATTTTGTATTTTATAGCTTCTATAAATAAAGCTTCAAGATACTCTTGTGGTACTTCTTTTGGTAGATTGGCTCCTTTTTGGGCGTAAACCCAAGCATTTAAAGTTATAAAAACAGATAAGCTTAAAATATGAAGGTTCATTTTCACAGTTCAATTGTATTATAATCACCAATATTCCAATCACACGTTTTTAATTTAATTTTTACAAAACTTCCTATCATGGAATTAGCAATCTGCGCATTTTCTATAAGAGTGTTTTCCTGAATAATGCTGTTCATTACCACAGATTGTTCAATTTTAGTATTATTTCCAACTGACACATAGGGACCTATTACTGAATTTCGAATTAGCACATTTTCTCCGATATAAACAGGCGGAATTAAGACTGAGTTTTCATTTAGTGCAGATTTTGATAAAAGCGGGTAGCCCTCTTGCTGAAGATATTTCATGTATTGAGCGTTTGTGGCTACGGTAGTTTCTTTATTTCCACAATCTAACCAATCTTGCACTGTAGCTGTGTATAACTTAATTCCCTTTTTACGCATATTTTCAAGAGCATCTGTTAACTGATACTCTCCTTTTACTTGGAAGTTGTTTTCGATCAGATATTCTATCTCGCTCTTTAAAAGTTCTGCTTTTTGAAAATAATAAATTCCGATGATGGCAAGGTCTGAAACAAAAGTTTTAGGTTTTTCTACAAAAGATGTAATTTCACCATATTCATTAGTAGTGACAACCCCAAATGAAGAGGGATTGGGAACGCGCTTCGTCCATATAATAGCATCTTTATTTTTATCGATTTGAAAATCAGCTCTAAACAAAGTATCAGCAAAAGCAACGATTACGTTTCCTTTTAACGAAGGCGCTGCACACAAAACTGCATGAGCTGTTCCGAGTGGTTGTTCTTGGTAATAAATTTTTCCTGTTGTGCCCAAGTTGCGAGCTACTTGTAGAAGACGCTCTTCTACTTCCTTACCAAAACTGCCAACAATGAAACTTATTTCTTCAATAGGCTCCGAGGTCATGCGTGCCAAATCATATGCAAGCCAATGTACGATTTCTTTTCCTGCAAGTTTGAGAAGTGGCTTAGGTGTCGTGAGAGTGTGAGGGCGCAAGCGCGTGCCTTTGCCCGCCATCGGAATGATAATCTTCATGAAATTCTAAAGATTTTTGCGAAGTTAATTAAACAAGCGTATAAAAGCTACAATAAAAGGTGCTGACAAAATCAAACTATCAAAACGATCGAGAAATCCACCATGGCCTGGAATAGCATCTCCCGAATCTTTGATAGCCATACTTCTTTTAAAAAGAGATTCCACCAAGTCTCCATACGTTCCAGCTACTACAATAATAACGGAAATAGCCAGCCACTGCCAATTGTTAAGTGTATTATAAAAATAAGCAAATGCTTGTCCTACCAAAATAGAGAGAATAGCTCCGCCTATGCTTCCTTCCCAAGTTTTTTTAGGAGAAATGCGCTCAAAGAGTTTTCGTTTTCCGAAGTTTTTGCCTGCAAAATAAGCTCCCGAATCGTTTGCCCAAATCAAGAAAAGCGAGCCCATGATAACTTCATAATGATAAACTCCATCGTAAAAAATTGCCATATTTAGAAGAGCAAACGGAAGCCCTACATAAAGAATGCCTAAAAAAGTAAATCCTAAATTTTTCATAGGAGTAGGATCATTAGGCTTATAGAGTTTAATGAGGTATGCTACAGAGAACCCTAAAAACATCAAATGATAATATTTAGGACTAAATTTTCCCCATTCAATAAAAAAGGTTAGCACAAATAATAAAAAACCTAATACTGTTCCATATCTTTTGAGGGGTAAATAGCCATCTAATCCAATAAGTTTATAAAATTCCAACATAGTGGCGACAGAAATAAAACCAAATATTAGAAAATACCCCCATTCACTGATAACAATAGCAACCAAAATAATCGAGGCGCCTACAACACCTGCGATAATGCGCTGCGTAAGCTCAGGGAGTTTACGGATTTGGGTATGTATCACGATTGGACAGCAAAACTTTAAATTTTTGGCAAATTATAAAATAAACCTAAAACAAAAAACCTAACACTAACAACTGCGCTAATTTTCTTTTCTGAAAATAAACCCTCTTTCGGTATCTCTTTCTTCAAAGTCTAGCACTACCCCTGCCAAATACATCAAATGGCGCTTATCTACTAAATAGTGAAATCCTTCTTCTACAAAAGTTTCATCAAAATCAGTAGGTTTGTCTAAGCCTACTACGTACTGATGGCTACAACCGCTCCCTTTGACACCAATTCTTAAACAATAACCTTCTGGTATCTTTTTGTTCTTGAGAATATGCTCTATTTCTTCCTTTGCTTTTGAAGTAATACGAACAAACATATTATAACTTTAGTAAGCTATCTAAGGTCATCAATGAACGCTTATTAAAATCGGAATACACTTGATTGAGAATATGTTCGCGCTCTTGAGTAGTGAGCCTCCAACTCAAGGAAGCAGAACGTTTACGCTTTCCTAAGTTCTCTGAATCTCTAAAATATTGAAAATCGACAGTATGTAAATAGTTAGGGTACCATTCGCGCGCATAAGTGATTACATTATCGTTGCGAATGTCTTGCAAGTTAGCAATATTAGAAAGCATATTGCTTAAAGGAGAAAGTAAATCGCCTAAAATTGAACTCGGAGGCAATTGCCTTGTTTCTCGTTCTTTTTGAGAATCCCGAATAGACAATAGGATAACGCGAGACGTATTTTGTGAAATCCAATTTCGAAAAATATACAAGAAATGTACAGCATCTGAAATTCCGAAATTATCTGACATTCCTGCATCAATTACTGCCATCACAGGTTGAGATGGCAAAACAGTAGTAGGCGTAATATAAGGAAACGTAGCGCTCATGCGAAGAGCAGAAACAAAAGGCAAACTATCAGCTCCCTGTTCTGCAAACATACGGCGAAATTCTACTCCTTTAATTTGAGTAATAGTATTAGAAGCTTTCTCAAAAGCTCCATCTGTATTCATGTACGATACGTATTGAGGAGAAATATAAAGCTTTTTTCCGTCGTTTACGATAGTAGGCGCAATTATCATCATAGGAATAAGCCCTCGTTGTTCTGGTTGAGCATAATCTATGAGCTTTTTATCCAAAAAATAATCTGTATCTTTTAAAAGTTTTCTTTCTAAGGCGTACCCTCTATCTTTAGAATAAATTTGACCATTGTATTCGTAAGTGTTCCAATGAAAAAGCATGTCGTTTACTACCATGTTGAAAATGATAGGATTCAGCTTATCCTGAGCCATTTTATCGGTATAGCGCTTATCCGTAGGGTTGATACAGCCTTGTGTAATTTCTCTCAAATAAAGTTCCCTGTAAGTAGCAGCACCAATCATTCCGCCTGAAGAACCTGTAATCAGAACCGTATATTTCATGATTTGCGTTTTGAGTGCACTATCGATAATCTGAAGCGTTCGAAGCGTCCAAATAGCAGAGCGCTGCCCCCCTCCACTTACGCACAAAAATACCATTGGAGGTTTTTGATGAGCAGGAAATTTTGCACGCCAATTTTCTAAAATTTTGATGGTCTGATTGTAATCCGATTGAAAATGTTGAGCGTTGCTTTGCAATTTCAGTTGTTCTGAATTGTAGGGCGCTAATTTTTCATAACGAAGCCCTAAAGCTCTATTCTCTGGCGCATGAGAACGCTGAAAAGTAACTGTTAAAACGATAATGAGAACTAAGACTGCTGCAAAAGACCATTCTCGCATCCAATAAAATACTGCCCCTGTAAACATCAACAAAATTGAAAAAAGAATAAGTCCACTCGCGGCAGCGGGGATCTGCACCCAATCGTTTTCTTGATATACTCCTAATAAAAGAAAAATAATTAAAAAAATGAGTTGTAATAAAATGGCATTAAGCTGATTTTGGTCAAAAATTCTCGTGATTACTTCTCTATCGATATACCCTTCATTATCAACAGTTTTCCAAGAAAAAGGAAACTCGTAATACGTTTTGACAACAATACTTTTTTCACGTGATTCTTTAATGCGATTCATTACATTGACGCGCTGAAAAGTGTTTTTTTTGAGCTGTTTGTCTAGATTTTTAGCCAACCATTTAAAATAATCTCGGTTAGTAATGCTAAAATAAAGCATTGCTATTCCGACGGTAGCTACCTGACCCGCTATAAAACCTATAATTCGCCCTGCAATAGTAGTGTAAGATTCTTGCTCATACTCCCTTTGAAAAACAATAATGTTGATAATATAGTAAATCATCACGACCAGTGGAAGGACGCTATTGTTTACGCTAAATCTGATAAAAGGCTTGCTTAAAGTTCCTAAAAAACTAAACCTATGGCTATCTAAAATGTAAGAAGTAATATGAAAAACAATTGTAAATGTCCCGAAGGCTATTCCAACGATAAAAAAACTCAGCCAACTGACTTCATTGAGATACTCTGGATCTAAAAATAAATAAGGAATTCCTAAACTCTTACCTAATGAACCACTAATACACGCTAGCAAGACACCCCAAAAAGCCACTAAAAATATGTTTTTCCGAAAATGCAACAATAACAATTGCACTGGAAATGAGTAAAAAACAGGAGCTATGTGTTTTACTACAAAACTCATACAGCGCGTATTTAAAAAATGCTCCGTAACTTTTGTCGGTTTTGCTTCAATAGCACGTAACCGACATATCGGATTGTAAATTACGCGAAAAATAGAAGAAAGATACATGGCAGAACATAGTTTTTAACATGTTTTTTAGTATGACAATTTGTCAAAATAGTTTGTCGAATTTTAGAGCGAAAACTTATCGCTATTTGACGTTCACCTAAAATATTCGATGATTTTAAAAAATTTAGACAATTTTCAGAATTTATAGCCAGATTTTCTTCTCTATCAAGAAAAAGTACTAACTTTGCAACTAGTTTTAAGTTAGAAGGTTGAGTGCAGAAGTGTCGTGTCTGTGTTTTTTTCGAAATAAATGAAAGACATCAAACTGTACATCAGCCTTTTGAGTATAAGTACAGTTTTAAATTTCATTTATCGTGGAAAAATTTCGATCTCTCGGGCTCTCAGAAGCTACTCTACAAGCAATTGCTAAAAAAGGATATTCAGAACCTACTCCCATTCAAGCTGCTACTATTCCTTTATTATTACAGGGTAATGTAGATGTCATCGGACAAGCGCAAACTGGCACAGGTAAAACTGCTGCTTTCTGCATTCCCATTATCGAAATTATAGAGCCTGCATCATATGTTCAAGCGCTTATTCTCACCCCTACTCGCGAACTGGCACTACAAATATCGCGCGAAATAGAAACTCTCAAAGGAGAAAAACCGTTGCGCGTTGCGACTGTCTATGGAGGAGTTTCTATCGAACGTCAACTCCAAGAACTTCAATGCGGCGTAGATATTGTAGTAGGAACACCTGGTAGAATAATTGATTTCTTAGAAAGAGATGTATTAAAACTTGATAAAATTAGCTTTTTTGTGCTTGATGAAGCCGACGAAATGCTTAACATGGGCTTTATCGAAGATGTAGAACGCATCTTAGAAAACACGCCAAAAGAAAAACGCATGTTGTTTTTTTCGGCTACAATGCCTGAACGAATCATGTCGCTAGCCAAATCATTTATGCGAAATATTGAAATTGTACAAATCGAAAAAAAGCAAATTACCGCTCCTACTGTCAAACAAATTTACTATCAGATAGCCAAATCAGAAAAAATTGATGCTATCGCCCGAATTATAGATGCGAACGAAGAATTTTACGGTATGATTTTCACACGTACCAAAAGTGACGCCGACGAAGTCGCTTCCCAGCTCATCGAAAGAGGTTATCACGCTGATGCTTTACACGGCGATATTTCTCAAAGCTTGCGCGAAAAAATTCTTGAAAAATTTAAAAAAAGAAGAATCAACATCTTAGTCGCTACAGACGTAGCAGCGCGCGGGATAGACATCAACAACCTTACCCACGTAATTAACTATTCTCTTCCCGAAGACCCAGAAGCATACGTCCATCGGATTGGGCGTACAGGGCGAGCAGGCAAAGAAGGAATTGCCATTAGCCTTGTTACGCGCACTGATATGAAAAAGCTCAACACTATCGAGAAAATTGCCAAAACTAAGATTCAACTCGAAAAACTTCCTACAGGAAAAGAGATTGTCGAAACGAAAAGGAAAAAGTTAATTGAAAAACTTCTTTCAAATGCACAAAGGTCTTCTTATTTACCCATATACAACGAAATAGCTCAACAACTTATTCAAACAGATGTAGCACCTCACGTTATTATAGCAACGTTGCTACATCAACTATACGGAAAAGCACTTGACGAAAAATCTTATACCGCTCTTTCCGATCATTCTACCGATAAAAAACGCTCTTCTAGTGGAAGAGTACGCTTATTCGTTGCACTTGGTAAAAAGGATGGTTACTCTGCACGCAGATTAGTGAACTTCTTTGAAGATGAAACCCATACTCCTTCTCGCCTCATCGACGATGTTGCAGTAATGGAAAATTATTCTTTCATAACCGTGCCTGAGAGTGAAGCCGAAAAAATCTTAAAGCATTTTAAAAAGCACTCCAAAGGAGAAAGACCATTAGTGGAACGCTCTCAAGAAAAAATCAAAAAAGAAAACTCTGTTAACTCTCGTTTAGAAACATCTAAACATTCAAAAGCAAAAGCTACCGACAAATTCCAAGTTTCTAAGGAATTTCATAAAAGGAATTCCAAATCACAGCGAACTATTGAAAAATACATCCCCTTAGAAATGGATGATTTCAAGTATTAGTTCAACGAATGGTAGATTATCTTATTGTTGGATTAGGGATTGCAGGCACTAATTTAGCTCTTACCCTATCAGAGAAAGGACACTCATTAGCCCTTGTAGACGATGGCGAATTTCCAAGTTCCTCGCGCATTGCAGCAGGTCTTTTTAACCCAATTACGGGAGTAAAGCTTCTTAAGAGTTGGAATGCTTCTCTTTTTTTTCCATACCTATTACAACACTATCGAAAATGGGAACAAAAATGGAACCAAAAATTCTTGTATCCTATCGGCATTTACGTACCTTTCGAAAACATAGAAACCCAAAATAAATGGCTAGGCGCTCAGCACGACGAACGATATAAACATTTTGTTTCTTCTACTCATAACGTCCCTTTAAACTTACCTGATTTTGAAAATCCTTTCGGAGGAATGTTTCTACAGCCAGCAGGCTTTTTGGATATCAATACTTTTTTAACATGTGCTTATTCTTACCTTGCTCAACGTCACATGTTTATAAGAGAAAAGCTCGACTACACAAGCATTAAAATCTATTCTGATAAAATTGTTTGGAATTGTATAGAAGCCCGTAAGCTCATTTTTTCCGAAGGACAACGAAACTATTTAAATCCCTTTTTTCCTAATCTTAAGTATCATCGAGTTAAAGGTGAAATTCTTACTATCTATTCGCCTAATGCAGAGAGTATTCCGTATGTAATAAATAAAGGAATCTGGGTAGTTCCATTAGGCAATCACTTATATAAAATAGGTTCTACATACGATAACCTCCAACGCGACACAATTCCTACCGAAAAAGGCAAGCAAGAAATTTTACAGCGCTTTACAAAAATGTTTCATTGGCAATACACAGTTGTAGAACACCATGCAGCTATTCGTCCTGCCACTTTTGATAGAAGACCATTTGTAGGACTTCATACTCAGTACAAGAATATCGGTATTTTTAATGGAATGGGCACAAAAGGAGTTTCTATGTCGCCATATTTAGCAGAACACTTTTACAATGTACTCGAAAACCAGGTTCCTTTGATGTCAGAAATAAATTTTAACCGTTGCTACACATGAAATTGCCACCACACTTTAAGACGATGGCTATCGCCGCACTAGTTCTTAAAATAATAGCCGGTTGGGGAATTGGTTGGCTATATTTATACTATTACGGTGGCAATGGTGACACGTGGCAATACGATTGGCAAGCAAAAGTTATTAACCAATTAGCAAAAGAAAACCCACAAAAATATTGGCTTTTTATGCGAACTATCTACGAGCCTATTCATCTGAAAGACGTATACGATAGATGTCACTGCGAAAAGCCACGCGCTATGCTGATGACCAAAATAGTTTCGATACTATATCGCATCACAAATAACAACTATTGGATAAGTAGTGCTTTGCTTTCTATTATCGCTTTTACAGGGCTCTTATACGCTCTTTTACAAATCATACGCCTTTTCCCTCAACATTCAACGGCTTTGACAATAGGTTTTTTATGGATTCCTTCTACTGTAGTTTGGTCATCAGGGCTTCTTAAAGAGACCATCATGATGACCTGCATTAGTGGCATTGTGGGAATTTCGTTTTCATGGTACCAAAATATTTCTCAATCGCTAAGCAAAACTATTTTTAAAGTATTGCTTTTACTAGTGTTCTCGAGTTTACTGATTTTTCTCAAATATTATTACGCTGCTACTCTTTTCCCTACTCTACTCGCCTTCTTTTTGGCAGATTATCTTTACAAAACGTTTCAGTTTCAATTTTATATAACCTTTTTTATTGCTTGGTTATGCTGCGCTGCTATCGGAACGAGTTTTCATCCTAACCTACATTTTCAAAACATTCTTGAAGCGACTTACAAAAATCATCAAAACATTATTGCTGAAACTGTTAATCCAAATAATCTTCTCTTTTTTTACAAATTTCAGCCTACTATCAAAAGTTTTCTTTTGAATATTCCGCTGGGCATAATGCAAGGATTGTCGATGCCTTACATTTGGAAAGTACAACATTGGTTTCAAGCGTTGGCTTCTTTTGAAAATATGTTATTCTTAGTTCTTGCTATTATTCACATGATTAACTTTAAAAAAACCTTTAAAGTTTCTCCTAAAGAAAAATTAGCTATCCTGGCAGTAGTGACATTTAGCCTTAGCACTTTAGCATGGCTTTCATTAGCTGTTCCAAACGCTGGTAGCCTTACAAGATACAAAATAGGATTTTTGCCGTTTTGGGGAAGTCTCTTGTTATGCGGAGTTATTCCAAAAATTTCTCTACTACTTCAACGATATCGTCCATTTTAGCATCGGAATAAGCTCCCGACGTTGTATAAACAATTTTTCCGTTTTTATCTAAAACAAAAAAATAAGGAAGTTCCTTTTCACCTAGTTTAAGAAGTTCTTTATATTCTTTGATACTTCCTTCATAAACCAGAACGTTCGAATGCAGTTTGCTATCAATTTTAACTTTCATATCCTTAATAATCTTATCACTTACTACATCTGCCAATCCTCGCAACATTCCAATAAAATACATATGCACGTCGTACTCATCAGTAGGAACTAGCACCGATTTAGGAGGATTGATAAACGTTTCGTACATAGGGTTATGCCACTCTTTTAGAAGTTCATCTGACTTTTTGGAATAAGCAATTCCAACAAGAGTAACTTTTCCTTTTGTAGAAGAGGGAATGCTCATTTTTTTCTCTTTGAGCGTAATACCTTCAATTTCAGGAAACAACAAACCTATCTGACCCCAAACGCTCTGAGAAAACAAGCTTAATAAAAAAATAATTTTTTTCATCGCAACAACCTTTGTGATAATACGCAAAACAAATTACTAATTTGTAAAGCGCAAGATTTTTACTTTAATTTGATTTAAATTGAAATCTACCTTCGCTCGACAATACAATATACTGCTTAAAGCTTAAAAGCTAAAAAATTTGAATTGCAAGGTTACAATTGAGTAACTTAGATTGTATGTATTATGACTGCTACTAACCTTCTGAAAATGAAATTTTGTGTAAGTTTTCTGCTTATCTGCTTAGGAATTACAAAAGTTTGGTCTCAACTTCCTTATGGTAACGAATGGATAAACTACGGAAAAAGATACTGGAAAATTACACTCGATAGCAATGGAATTTATCGCATTACTTTTCAAGACTTAATCCGCGTAGGGTTTCCTGTTACAGCCACCGACCCACGCAATATCAAAATGTTTTTTCGCGGAAAAGAAATTGCTATCAACATCGTAGGGCAAGAAGACGGAGTTTTTAACCCTAACGACTTCATTGAATTTTATGGAATGACTAATGATGGATTCATGGATGCAATGCTCTACAACAACAACGTAGACTGGAATCCTAATCCATATGTTAATATTTACGACAATCACACTTATTATTTTCTAACTACAGATGACACCCCTGGAAAGCGTATTCAGATTTCTAATTTCACGAGTGGATTGCCTGTGGTAGCTTACCACATGCGAGAAGACTTGATTTCTAACGCATCAGCCTTTGCATGGGGTACTTTACTTTTAGAAGCACCTGATGGTATTTGCGGTGGGTTTCCTTGTTTTGGATACTATGGTTCCGTAGATGCAAATTGGATAAGTGGAAAAGGATACTCATCAGCACCATTCCCTGAAAACGAACAACCTACTTGGAGATTTAACTTGCGTAGGCTTTACAGCGGTACTGATGCTCCTTTCCCTTCTTTGGAAGTGCGCGTCAATGGGAAAAATAATTCTGGTCTGCATCACTATCAGATTTTTTCGAGCAACGATAGTATCAATTTTACTTTTATTAGCGATGGATTTGTAAACAATCGCGAAAACTCGGTATTCAGAGGAAATTTTTCACAACGATTTTCAGCTACAGACACAGCTGTTTTTATTCGCGTTTCTCAAGTAAATTTAAGAACTTATACCGAGTATATCGCCGTAGGAGCTATAAAAATCCGATATCCTCAGCAGCTCGTACAATTTGGCGATACATTCCGAATTTACCATATTCCTGCTCAGTCAATCTCTAATGTAAACGTGGAAATCGATAATACTTTTAACGGATTGCGCGGTATTGACATAACTGACTTTTGGAACGTAAGATTTTGCAATGCGTTTTTTTCAGGAGGAAAAACTTTTATGACTCTCACTAATGCTCAAAATCCTATTAAGCTTGCTGTTACTTTGCCATATAAACATCGCATCAAAGAAATAAAAGAAATTAGTTTTGTTCCTTATAACCTCGCAGACCGCGATTATTTAATTATCTCACATCGCAAGTTGATGCAACCTGTAGCAGGAAGCTTAAATCCAGTACAAGATTATGCTAATTATCGCGCTTCTTTAGCGGGTGGAAACTTTAAGCCTATCGTAGCAGATGTTGAACAACTTTACGATCAATTTGCCTACGGAGAGCGTCACCCTATGGCCATTCGACAATTTTGCCGCTTAAGTCTTCAGGTGGGGAATCCTAAATTTTTGTTCCTTATTGGAAAATCGAGAAATATCGCAAATCAAGCTACTACGCGCATTTTCTCTTCTTATAGCGGAAACTATGCTGCTTTATGGGACGAAGAAATGCCTAATCTGGTTCCTACTTTTGGAGCACCTCATTGCGACAACTGTTATACTGCTAACTTGCGCCCTAGTAATCCGTTTGAAGCAATTCCTACTGGCAGACTTACCGCTACCACGCCTGCTCATGTTTTAAGCTACTTAAACAAAGTGCGAGAGCACGAATCATTAGAACTCGATAACCTTTGGCGCAAAAATGTTTTGCATCTTTCAGGAGGAAAAGTTCTAGTAGCCAATGAAATCTTGCGCTTCCGCAGCTATATGCAACAACTCGGCAACCTGATTCAAGGACCATTTTTTGGAGCGAATTTTAATTTAATTTCTCGTCAAACCTCTGGATATATTGAAACGTTTGACATTAGCCAAGAAATCAACGAAGGACTTTCAATTATCAACCTTTACGGACACAACGATATTACAACTCCTGATGTCAACATAGGAAACCCTGCAGACCCTACTACTGAAATTAACAATCGGGGAAAATACCCGCTTGTCATCATGAATGGTTGTAACTCAGGAAATATTTCTGAGGGGATTTTTTCCTACGGAGAAAACTGGATGCTTACCCCTAACAAAGGTTCTGGTTTGTTTGTAGCTCATAGCGCTCTTGGCATTGACCCTCAACTTTACCAATACAGCCAAAGCCTATATCGAAACATTTTTGGAGATAGCACGCAAATCAGCAAGCCTTTCGGAGAAGCTTATGCAGAAGCCAAACGACGATATGTAAACGAATTTCCTTCTGACGGAAGTCGTATCGCTGTAGTGCAACAAATGGTCTTACAGGGAGATCCTGCTTGGAAAGTATTTCCTTTCAACAGACCCGATTATAAAATCACAGATTCAGACCTATTTCTAAGAAGTTTTGAAAAAGATGGAAAACTTTTAGCTACGTCAGATTCTTTTCAAATTGGCTTAATTATCAGCAATTTAGGCATTACTCATCACCAACCTTTTTATATTCAGGTTAGACGTACTTTCGGCGATGGTTCTGTTGCACGCTACGACTCCATTTTATGCCTTCCAATAGCTTATAAAGATACTTTCTTTATTACAATCCGACAAAATGCCGCCGATAAAGAAAGAGCAGCAGGAATTAACTCGTTTAGCATCACTTTAGATTATCTTAACCAAATCGACGAATGGAATGAAAACAACAATACTGCGCAACTTATCAATCAACGGTTTTTACGCGCTTCGATTCTCCCTATTTTTCCGCCAGAGTTTAGCATCGTAAACACCCGAACTGTCGGATTATATGCGCTTAATCAGGTAAATTTTGCAGAAGCTCGTCAATACCGCATCGAAATCGACACCTCTCACTTATGGAACAGTCCTTTAAAAAAAGATACTATCTTAACAGCAGTAGGCTCTCCAAGTTGGATTGTGAGCTTACCTCAAGTTCCAGACACTACCACTTTTTATTGGAGAGTTAGCTACGCAGAACTTCGAAACACCGATGATACTATCGCAGGAAAAAGTTCATTTACTTTTATTCCAAACGGTCCTACGGGCTGGTCACAAAATCATTTTCCTCAATACAAAAGAAATTTGCTCACTGATATCATTCATGACGAAGCAAGCAGAAAATGGAAAGTTCTTACAGAAGGCATCAAAATTGAGATTCAAGCAGGAGGCGATAGTGTTCCATCTTTTTTGCGCACTACTAACCTAGTACAAAATCGAACGTTTGACTTTGAAATTAAAGATTGCGACAACGGAATTATTATTGCGCGACTAGACAAAGAAACGTTGCGGCCCTTATTAATGGGAAGCCATAATGACCAATTTTCTGGAGTAAGCTGCGGCGCTGGAAATCCAGGAGCCGTTTTGAGCACTCGAAACTTATATCCTGGAATTTTAGTAAACAACTTTTTTGATGTTCATAGCAATACAAATGCCAATCCGCTCACTTTGCAACCAGGTGATTATTTTATCATCATGAGCAAAGGAAGAGTCGATTGGACTTGGTACAACGAAGCAAACATGCGAAACTTTTTTGTGAGTTTAGGCAAAATTGGGGTAGATTCCCTCTTTATGCTCGGCTTAGATCGCGACTACTTTCAACGTCTCGATGCTAATCAAATTCATTTTATTATTGGCAAGTTCAATGGTCGCGGAAAAGCAGGAGAAGTACTTCTTTCTCAAACTGTTCCTTACGGTTTCTTCAATCAAGCAAAAGGAGAAATCATTATCAACGCGCGCTCGCGCGTAGGTACCATTAAAACGCCTCTTATCGGACCTGTAGAAAAATGGGAAAACGCTTATCGGCGCTTTTCCGCTGCTGATAATAATGGCGATAAATGGAAACTCGATATTATTGGAGTAGATAACAATGGAAATGAAACCATTCTAAAAACAGACACTTTCCCCCAATCAGAAGGAAAATTTATCAATCTAGCTGATATTTCGGTTTCTCAATATCCATTCCTACGCTTGCAAGCAACCATGGAAGCAGACTCTGTTAATCTGACTCATTACACCTTAGACAAATGGCAAGTGTATTATAGCCCTATTCCTGAAGGAATCTTACTAGTAGATAGCGCTACTACCGCACTTGCTTCTCAATTAGCAAATAGGCAAGAAGGCGACACGATGAGCTTAGGATTTGTTTTTAGAAATATCTCTTCTGCTGATTTCAAGCAGCCTATTCAAGTAGTATACAACCTTACCAATAGCAATAGGACTCTTATCTTTACCCAAACCTTGCCTGCTCTGAAAGCAGGAGAAGAAGTTAGATTCAGAAATCCTACTTTGCAAACATTAGGTTTTTTAGGAGATAATATTTTATCAGTATATGTGAATTCACCTGATAGTAGCAATCCTTTTCGTCAAACCGAGTTATTTTACGGAAACAATTTTTTAGATTTTAGATACAAAGTGCTTCCTGATCAAAAAAATCCAATTTTAGAGGTTACTTTTGATGGCCGCTACATCCTCGACGGAGAAATAGTTTCTCCTACTCCTCTCATTCAGATTCGCCTTAAAGATGAAAATAAATTTCGCCCTTTGCAAGATACTTCTGCCGTAGATATCTTCTTAGCATCTATCGGAAAATCGGATAGCATTGTCTTTCGAAAAATCTCTTTTAGCGATCCGCGCCTTTCTTGGCAACTTGATGCAAACAATCGCCTGGAGATTTCTTACCGCCCCGAACGCCTCTCTAACGGACTCTACTTGCTGCGAGTACAAGGAAAAGACGCAAATGGCAATCGCGCGGGAAGCTCACCTTATCAAGTTCGTTTTGAAGTTATTAACGAGTCTTCGGTATCTTATTTTTACCCTTACCCTAATCCTTTTTCTACTAGTGTGCGATTTGTATTTACTCTTACAGGCGATGAAATTCCTGATGAAATGAAAATTCAGATTATGACAGTATCCGGCAAAGTTGTAAAAGAAATTACACAAAGCGACATAGGTCCTATTCACATCGGCAATAATATTACGCACTACGCTTGGGATGGAAAAGACGAATATGGCGACCAATTAGCAAATGGAGTGTATTTGTATCGCGTTCTCATGCGCAAAAATGGACAATCTTTAGAACATCGCTCCACAGCGGGTGACCGTTTTTTTGAGCGTGGCTGGGGAAAAATGTACTTACTTCGATAACTTTAACACAAAGCCTATGAAATTAATTGGTTACTATACTTTATTAGCACTTTCACTCGGATTTTTAGTGATTGGTATACATCAAATCATGGTAGTAGGTTGGGCAGAAAGCTACTTTTTGCTAATGGCTTCCATCCTGTTTTTATTAATAGCCCAAACTCAAAAAAATAAAACCATAGCTAGTAACCCATTAAAATCAGCGCATTCGCAAACTTCCAATAAAAAATTGCGCAAGAAATAACAAATTTTACTTGAAATATGACGAATTCTCATGATATTTGCGATGCAAACGTTTCGGCGGGGTAGCTCAGATGGTTAGAGCGTTGGATTCATAACCCAAAGGTCACGGGTTCGATTCCCGTCTCCGCTACTTTTGTGCGGTAGCTTTTATCATGGACGAAAATGCTTGTCTAATTTCTACTAGTTACTTTCCCAGCATTTATTATTTTTGGCTAATCGGCAAGCATTCAACAGTTTGGATAGAGGCTTGTGAAAATTTTCAGAAACAGACCTTCCGAAACCGCACCTATATCCTTACAGCAAATGGTATAGAAAGGCTAACAGTACCCGTGCGTCGAGCTAATTCCAAACAATCTATTGCAGAAGTAGAAATTGACAATTCTGTCAGATGGTATGCTCAACATTGGCGGGCTTTGCAATCCGCTTATGGGAAAGCCCCCTTTTTTCTCTACTTTCGCGATTGGATTCATGACATTTTGTTTAAAAAACACACATTTTTGTTGGAATTAAATCAGGATATCCTGACAACTTGTCTGCATCAAATTTGGAAAACTTCAATCACTATTCAATTCACTACCAATTATCAAAAAACCGCGATTCCATCTCTGCAAGACTACAGACAAGCAATAGAATCCGTACAATTTTTTAAACAAATAGAATACCCGCAATGTTTTGGCAATAAGTTTGTGCCTCATTTATCAGTATTAGACTTGCTTTTTTGCATCGGAAACCTTCCTTTCGATAAGTTTGGAGGAAAAATTGAATAAATTATTTGGTGATTGTTCGATGAATTGTTAACTTTATTTTCTGAAACGGTAATTTAAAAAATCATGGATGTGAAATTCTCTGACCGCGTAAAAGAAGTCATCTCACTCAGCCGAGAGGAAGCAATACGTCTCGGACATGATTACATTGGCACGGAACATATCTTGTTAGGCATGATACGCGACGGAGACGGTATTGCTATGCAACTAATACAAAAGCTTAAAGTATCCTTAGAGGAACTTAAACAATACATCGAACAATGTGCCCGCCCTGTTCCCATGAACAAAAACTTAAAAAGTATTACTAATATTCCGCTTACTAAACAAGCAGAGAAGGCTCTCAAAGTTACTTTTTTAGAAGCTAAAATCCTGAAATCTTCTCTTATAGGAACAGAACATTTACTTTTAGCAATTCTGCGCGACGAAGATAACTTAGCAACCCAAATTCTCCATAAATTCGATATCACCTATGAAATCATTAAAGAACTTCTTAACCATTATAACGAACATCCTTTAGAAGAAAGTATCGAATCGATAGAGCTTCCTCGTGCGGCCTCCGATACGGATGATAGCGACGATGAACCCCAACGAGGCGGAATTTTTGGAAGTTCAAGAAGCGAACAAAAAGGAACAGAAAAATCGAGAACCCCTGTATTAGACAACTTCGGTCGAGATCTTACCAAGATGGCAGAAGAGGGCAAACTCGACCCCATCATTGGAAGAGAAAAAGAAATTGAACGCGTCGCTCAGATTCTTAGCCGCAGGAAGAAAAACAATCCGATACTGATCGGAGAGCCAGGAGTAGGAAAAACCGCCATAGCTGAAGGTTTAGCACTCCGAATCGTACAGAAAAAAGTTTCGCGCGTGCTCTTTAATAAACGCGTCGTGACGTTAGATTTAGCATCTTTAGTAGCTGGAACAAAATACCGCGGTCAGTTTGAAGAACGCATGAAAGCTGTGATGAACGAGCTTGAAAAAGCTCCAGAAGTCATTTTGTTCATCGATGAAATCCATACTATTGTAGGAGCGGGAGGCGCGTCAGGTTCTTTAGATGCTTCTAATATGTTCAAGCCTGCTTTAGCGCGTGGTGATATTCAATGCATCGGTGCTACTACTCTTGACGAATATCGCCAATACATTGAAAAAGATGGTGCTTTAGCACGGCGTTTCCAAATGGTAATGGTAGACGCTACCACCCCAGAGGAAACTCTCGAAATTTTGAACAATATCAAAAGCAAATATGAGGAACATCACAAAGTATCCTACAGTCCAGAAGCTTTAGAAGCATGCGTAAAATTATCTGACCGGTATATTACTGATCGATTTTTGCCTGACAAAGCTATTGATGTCCTCGACGAGGCAGGCGCAAGAGTTCATATCAACAACATTCATGTGCCTGATGATATAGTGAAACTCGAAAAACTTATTGAAGAAGTAAAAGCTGAAAAAAATCGCGTTGTCAAAAATCAAAAATACGAAGAAGCAGCTCAATTGCGCGATAAGGAAAAAAAATTATTAGAGCAATTAGAGCAAGCCAAAATTCGTTGGGAAAAAGAAACTAATGAAAAAATTTATCCTGTCACAGAAGAAAATATCGCAGAAGTAATTTCTATGATGACAGGAATTCCCGTTACACGTATCGCTCAGTCGGAAGGTCAAAAACTTTTAGGAATGGCCGATGAGCTTAAACGGCGCGTTATCGGTCAAGATGAAGCTGTCAATAAGCTTGTAAAAGCTATTCAACGCACGCGTGTAGGCTTGAAAGACCCTAAAAAACCTATCGGCTCATTCATTTTCTTAGGACCTACGGGTGTCGGAAAAACAGAACTCGCTAAAGCATTAGCTGCCTATCTCTTTGACAAGGAAGATGCCCTCGTAAGAATTGATATGAGCGAATATATGGAAAAATTTAGCGTTTCGCGCCTCATCGGAGCGCCTCCCGGCTATGTAGGGTACGAAGAAGGAGGGCAGCTTACAGAAAAAATTCGTCGCAAACCATATAGCGTAGTATTACTTGACGAAATCGAGAAGGCTCACCCTGATGTATTTAACTTGCTGCTTCAAGTCCTTGACGATGGAATCCTTACTGATGGACTCGGAAGAAGGGTAGATTTCAGAAATACTATCATTATTATGACTTCTAATATTGGTGTGCGAGACCTGAAAGATTTTGGTGCAGGGATCGGCTTTTCTACTAAAAAAACTGCCGAACAGCTCGACGAAATAATGAAATCTACTATTCAAAGTGCTCTTAAACGCGCTTTCTCTCCAGAATTTCTCAACAGATTAGACGATATAATTATTTTTAATTCTCTTGAAAGAGAACATCTTCATAAAATCATCGATATTTCACTTAACAAGCTCTTTAGTAGAATAAAATCGTTAGGGTATGAACTCCAACTCACGACGGCTGCTAAAGACTTTTTAGCTGAAAAAGGATACGATCCACAATATGGCGCACGTCCTTTAAATCGCGCAATTCAAAAATATTTGGAAGATATCATTGCAGAAGAGTTGCTCAAAAACGAACTTAAAGAAGGTGATGTTATCTTAGCCGATTACAAACCTAATGATGATGCGCTCTCAATTACAATCAAACAGAAAGAAACCGCAAGTTAATAATCTTACTTATAGCCATGAAAATACGTGCCGCTTTTCTACAAACGGCACGTTTTTTATTAATGTTTTGATAAGCTGATATACAACCATTTAAACTTTAAAAACATGCCCAAAAAATACCTAGCGTGGTTTCTTGCTATACTGATTGCTTGCTTTGCAGGACAAGGCGCTGAACATCGCACTTTCAATGAAATATTAGAATTACAAAATGCTGAAAAAGAGGAAATGTTGCGCCGCCAACGTCTCTTAGAGCAGCAACGCCAGAAATGGGTCGATAGCATTCTTCAAAACATGTCCATAGAAGAGCGCATAGGACAACTTTTTATGGTAGCTGCTTACTCTAACAAAGACGAATCCCACTACCGAGAAATTGAAAAACTTATAACTCAGTACCACATTGGTGGTCTTATTTTCTTTCAAGGAGGCCCCATAAGACAAGCTATTCTTACCAATCGCTATCAAAAACTTGCTAAAACTAAACTCCTCATCGGAATTGATGCCGAATGGGGACTTGGGATGCGCCTGGATTCTACCATGAGTTTTCCACGTCAAATGACATTGGGCGCTATTCAAGATAATCAGCTCATTTTTCAAATGGGCCAGGAAATTGGCAAGCAATGCCGAAGAATAGGAATCCATATCAATTTTGCGCCCGTTGTAGATATAAATATCAATCCTTCTAATCCTGTAATAGGTTCGCGTTCTTTTGGAGAAAATAAAATAAATACAGCTCTCAAAGGAAGTGCTTATGCTAGAGGACTTCAACTCGAAAAAGTATTAGCTGTTGCTAAACATTTCCCTGGACATGGCGATACTGACAAAGATTCTCATTATACATTACCAATTCTTTATCACAACAAGCAACGACTCCATGAAATAGAACTCTATCCTTTTCGGCAACTTATTGCCGATAGTGTAGCAGGAATTATGGTAGCACATTTGCATATTCCCGCTTATGATAGTATGCCTCAACGCCCTACCACACTTTCTCCTATTGTTGTAAAATCTCTTTTAAGAGACTCTCTCAATTTTCGGGGACTTATCTTTACGGATGCTCTCAACATGCAAGCGATTACCAAATTCTATGCTCCTGGAGAAGCAGACCTACAAGCTTTTATTGCGGGCAACGATATTCTATTGTATCCTAATGACGTAGCCAAAGCTGTTGAAACATTCAAAAAGGCTTTAGCAGATAGCATTATTTCAGAGTCACAAATCAACGAAAAAGTAAAAAAAATTTTGCGTGCAAAATTTGATGTAGGACTACATGAGTACCAACCAATAGAACTGGCAGGAATTTATTCAGATTTACAAACTACGAGTGCGCTCCAAATCAAAGCAAAACTTTATCAAAAAGCTATTACAGTAGTTAAAAATGTTAAAAATGCTCTTCCCATTCAAACTCGTGATACGCTCCAAATCGCTGTAGTATGCAGCAATTCGAATGCAAATGCACCTCTTTTGCAGCTATTACCCAAATATCATACAAACCTGAAAGTGTATCATATTTCTAAAAACATCAGTAAAGAAAACCTAATAGGAATGTTTTCTCTTCTTAAAAAAGCTGATATCATTGTATTTGCTTTCTTAGGCATGAACTCTCGCGCAAGTGAAAACTATGGAATTCCACAACATATCGGAGAATTGGCTAAAAAATTAGAAGAACATACAAAAACAATCGCCATTGCATTTGGTTCTCCTTATAGTCTTCGATTATTAGACAACTTTTCCCATATTATTTGCGCTTACGAAGAAGACGAATTAGCCCAACAAGCAGCTTTACAAGTATTATTTGGCGCTATCGGATCGAATGGTAAGCTCCCTGTATCTTCTGGCAACTTTAAAGAAGGAACAGGTATTGAACTAAGCAGCTTAAAAAGATTCGGATTTGGAATACCAGAATCTGTAGGTATGAATAGTCAGATTCTTCAACAAATAGATTCTATTGTATTAGACGGTATTACACAAAAAGCAATGCCAGGTGCACAAGTAGTAGTAGCCAAAAATGGAATTGTGGTTTATCAAAAATCGTTCGGCTATCAAACTTATCAACCTATTTCCCCTATCACAGATACAACTTATTACGATATTGCTTCTCTTACGAAGGTAATCTCTACACTACAAGTTCTTATGTGGCTCTATGACAACAAACGTCTCGACTTGGATAAAACCGTAAAAGATTACCTTCCTGAAACAGATACTACCAACAAAGGCGATATGATAATCAAAGAAATTCTTTGCCATCAAGCGGGATTATTAGCTTTCATGACCTTTTGGGAAAAATTTGTTAAAAATAAAAAAATCGACCCTAATTTTCTTTCAGAAACTCCATCTGAAAAGTTTCCTATTCAAGTTACACCTTACTTATACGCTTCCTCTGCTGTAACAGATAGCATATGGCGCTGGATCTGGGAATCACGCCTTACTATTCGAAAAAATCCAAAAGGGGGGTTCGGCTATTTATATAGCGATTTTGGATTTATGATTATGCGTAAAATTGCAGAAAGAATTACGGGAGAATCTATTGAAAAAACAGCTAATCGTTTATTTTTCAATCCTTTATCTCTCAAGATAACCTATAATCCTCTCCAAAAAGGAATTCGAAAGGAGCAAATAGCTCCTACAGAAATGGATACCGACTTCAGACAAGGTTTATTGCACGGCTCTGTTCATGATCCTGCAGCAGCACTTCAGGGAGGAGTGGAAGGACATGCAGGGCTTTTTGCCAATGCTTTAAGTGTTGCAGTTATCATGCAAATGAATCTTCAAGAAGGCTATTACAATGGGATACAGTTTTTCTCCCCTCAAACAGTCAATACCTTTAATACGCGTCCTTACATTCATAATAATAACAGGCGAGCCTTAGGGTGGGATAAACCTGACCTAGAAGATAAAAAAGCTACTGGCATTTCCCAATATTGTTCTGATTTTACTTTTGGACATACTGGGTTTACTGGCGTATGCGCTTGGGCAGACCCCGCCTATGATATCGTATTCGTATTTCTATCAAACAGGATTTATCCTACTGTAAACAATAAAAAACTTATCACCCTTAATATCAGAACTCGCATTCATGATGTTATTTACAAATCTATTGGTTTACCTATCGCTTTGTAAAATTCATGGAGTTGATTTTTGAACAAATGTTAGCTTGTGAGGTTTTCCATGAATTTTATTCGTAAAGCCAGCATCTACATCGATATGAATGAGGTTCCCATGCTTATCGATAATCGCAAATTTGTCAAAAATCTCTATCTGACTATCAATGAAATCATCGTGAAGCTTTTGCAGATCTTTTTGGTGTTCTTTAGAACAACCATCAAAAAGCTCTTTCCAATCATTTCTTCTCTTTTGTAACCGAGCAAATCAAGATAGTTCTGATTCATGCCAACGTAAATGCCATGTTCATCGGTTACACATACACAAAGTTTAGTGTCTTCAATGATGCGCTCAAAATCCTCTGGATTAGCATCTACTGCTTTTTTAATGCGTTCTGATTCTAATAAATCCATCATTGCCGTAGAAATTTAAATGGTTAAAATTATATTAAGCTGTTTTTTGGAAGGGTATTCTAAGTTTGTTTAATTCTTCCTCTGCTTCTGTTAATGCAGCTCTCACTCTATCAAGTTCTTTTTTAGTTTCTTCAAGTTCTCGCTTAGTTTGTTCTATTTCTTGACGCATCTGTCCTATCTTTTCATATGCTTTTTCTTGGACTGATTTTACACGCTCCTTCAAGATGCGTTCTCCTTCAATTGCTTGTCTTTTTAGTTCTTCTTGCGTAGCATGCAACTCTTCTAAGGTCTGACGCATCTCTTCTTCTTGTGCTTGAAGCTCTTCTGTTTTCTGCTGAGAAATTAGTAATAGCTCTTCTGTTCTTTGGTGTACCTTTGCATTAAAAATAACAGCCGCTACATTTTCACCTAATTTTTCAAGAAATTCTATATGATGAGGCTGAAATACTTCAAAAGAAGCTATTTCTAAAATTCCTAATACTTCGTCGTTATACAGAAAAGGAACTATCGCCAACTCTTGAGGAGGTGCGTCTCCCAACCCAGAAGTAATCCTAATATAGTTTGGCGGAAGCTTAGAAAAAATAGTTGTTTGTTTTTCTAAATATGCCTGTCCAAGCAAACCTTCTCCTAACTCCACCCTTTGACGCAAATATTTTTTACGGCTGTAAGCATAAGTTGAAACCAATTCTAAAAAAGGCTCTTTCTCTGACGTATTTACCAAAAACAATTTGCCTTGATTAGCATTTACGTACTTTATCAACGAAGAAAGAATGTTATCGCATAGTGCTTCAATATTTTGTTGATATTTTCTGAGAATTTCTAAAAATTTCGCAAGTCCTTCATTGATCCACCTTCTTTGACGGTCAGCCTCTGCAAGTATTTGCATCTTTTGATACATTCTTTTCAGCGCTCGCGTGGATTCACCTTCATAGTAATTATGCCAATCTTTTATACGATTATTTTCAATATCTTCAATGAGTTGCAAAGAAGAATTGAGTTCTTTTTCTAACTCATTAAGTTGATGGAGCATTTTCGCTACTTGCTCTCGATGTAGCAATTAATATTTTCCAATTTTCATAACACAATTGCTTTATTATAGTAAACGTATGTGAAGTTTTGAAAGTTTTATAAATTCCATTTTTTTGACAAAATATAAAAAACTTCAGCATAAAATAAAATTTTTTTACAAGCTAAGCTCTAAAGCATATTTTTTGCTTGCCAAAGCTTTAAATTTCCGAAAGAACTAAAAAACTTGCGTTCAGTTGGGAAATAGTTTTTCGCAAGTCATCAACAAAAGCAAGGTGCTTTTAATAATTTAGAATTCGAGCTTTACTTCAGAACTGAAAGAGTAGAGTTTTTAAGAACAAAAGGGGTTACATGAGAAGCAGACGCTTTTGCTAAAAAAGCGCGTATATAGCCTCCATGCACATTTTTTGCCCAAATGACAGGATAATCAGCTTCGCGAGAACTCTCGTAAGAGAGACGGAATATTCTTTTACCGCCGTTTTCAATTCTTTCAGGATGTTTCCAGTCAGCTGGAATTGTATCTTTTGCCCAGGTAATCAAAATATTTTCTACAACAAGATTTCGAATATTTTCCGCTACAATAGCCCCTGTAGCGCCTCGCGCTTCCAAATTATGCTCTGCTTTTGGATATTGATTGCTTTTAATTCCTTCAATGTAAGGAATAGGATTCTCTTGATAGGCATATTCTAACATAATATCTCTAAAAGAAATATTTTCTATTAATGTACCTTCCTGCGCTGTCAGCAAAATTCTTCCTTGAGTTTTACACTGAAAATTGCTAATTTGTATATTTCGCACAGAACCTGGCAAACGGTTATCTTTAGGTTTTTCCGCCATAATTTGAATAGGTCGATTCAACACAAAAGGAGCATTCGTATTTGCAACAATGTTATTTATAGAGATATTTTCATAATTACCTCCTTCTTTTGTATAAAGTCCTATCGCTCTAGAAGATTTATCTATTACGCAATTGCTAAAAGCTATATCAGAAATATCTTTAAAAGATTCGTTGCAGCCCAATTTAAGAGCTACACAACTGGTTTGAATGATACAATTTGTCACTGTAACACGTCGGCATGGCTGGCTCTCTGTAAGTGTCTTCAAACATATTCCATCATCACAAGTACGTATGTAACAATCTGAAATTGTGATGTCATTGCCCCCAGTAATATCAATCCCGTCGGAATTAGGGCTAAACAATGAGTTATCAATTCGAACTCCTGTGATTTTAACTCTTTGGCAATCGTGTAAATGGATGTTCCAACCTCCACCAGTCTTTACAGTAATATTTTCTATAAAAACATTTTTACATCTCACTAATTCAATAAGAGGACTTACTTTTTTATCTTTAGGCATGATCCATCGAGGTTCAACAAAATTGCCTTGTGCATCTTTTTCATTATCCTCGCGCCAAAAATGTTTTCCATTCCCATCGATAATACCTTCTCCTATGATAGAAATATTTTCGGCTTCTTGAGCTACAATCAAATGATAAGGTTGGCGGTCGGCATTATGTCCTTGTGTAAGAGGAGTGTAATCTTCTATGGAGGGAGAACCTAACAACGTAGCACCTGCTTGTATTTGAAGAGCGACATTATTTTTTAAAAACAAAGTACCGCTTAAAAATTGTCCTGGGGCGTCTAAAATCAACTTGCCTCCTCCAAAAGCAGCGAGTTGATCGATAGCTTTTTGTAAAATGTTGGTGTTAAGCGTTCTACCATCAGCTACAGCACCGATCTCGGTAGCATAAAGAATTTTGAGAGATTCAGTTTTTGGGTTGCAAGACAATAGCCCTATTGCACTAAAAAATGCTATTTCCCATTTCCACATTTTTTCCAGATTTATTATTTATTTCTGACTAGGATTCACGTATCTTAGTGTTTTGAAGGTGTCGTTGGTGGTCTCGAGAAGTTTTCTTTTCAATATTTCTTTGAAATGCTTCTGTAAGGTCGATATGAGTCTGATTAGCAATGCAGATGAGGACAAATAAAACATCAGCAAGTTCATCAGCAAGGTCTTTTTCAATCTCAGACGACTTAACGGATTGTTCTCCATACCTTCTCGCCATGATTCTTGCCACTTCGCCTACCTCCTCCGTTAAAAGAGCCATGTTAGTGAGTTCGTTAAAATAACGAACCCCGTAATTTTTAATCCAGTCATCTACAATTTTTTGAGCTTGTGCTAAGGTCATGGTGAACATTTATTAAATCGAGCCATTTTTTGCTGTAAAATCGGACCCCATAGCAATTACAAAGAATTATTTTACAAATCAAAACTTTTTCTTTTTAGATTCTACTGCTAAAAATTTTGTAAAAAAATCTCAACTCAAGTAATTTCGAGTGACGAGTTTGCGGAGCTCTCGCAATTCATCTTCTAAACGCCAATAAGCATTTTTAATTTCTTCTAAGGAAGTAGATTCTTCTGGAATTTTTTTAGTAATCAACAAAACAAATTTCCATATTTCCATGATATCTTCTATAGATACTTCATAAGGCTGATAAATCATGTTGGTAGATTTCAACAACAAAGTTCCTGTTTTCTCAGAGCGGTTGTATACTTTTTTCAATACAATTCCTTCTGTTCTAGTAACCACAACACATACGTCGCCATCTTTAATATCTCGAATCCAATTTTCTACGTATTCTCCTATCACAATAGAGTTGGGTTGAATAGGGAGCATAGAATCTCCGCTAATCTCAAAAGCGCGGTAAGTTTTATTGGAAGGTAAAAATGGAAGATTAAAGCGAGGGAGCTCTCTTAAATAGCTTTCATCGGCATACCCTCTCGTATATCCTGCTGATGCTCTTTCGGGAACAAGTTCAATATTTTCATTTCCTTTTTTATCTACGCTAATAGTTAAAATACGCATTTTTTCGCCACTAGCGTATTTTTTTATATCTTCTTTATGTTGGATATCTTCTAATTTGTACATTCCTAAATCTATTCGCAAAAGGTGGTCTACTGTAATATTAAAAAACTTTGCAATATAGCTTAGAATTTCTAATTTGGGTTCGGCACGACCATCTTCGTAAGAGCATATATTATTGCGCGTAACTTCTTTTGCTTCCGGATCATCTTGCCTGCATAACAAGGTAAGTTGTTCTGCCAGCTTTTCTTGGGTGAGCTTAGTGGGATAGTTCTCTCGCAGGTAGCGTAAATTTTTGCTAAAAAATTTGTTTAAATCTTTTTTATCTGCCATAGTTCTAAACGATTACAAGTTAATATTTACAAAATAAACATATATTTCGTAAATTAACAAATAAGAAATTTAAAAAAATGACAAAATTTAATATTTTTTACTCATTTTGTTTAATGAGTTGTTCATATAAACCCACTACTTCGCCTATTACAATAATAGCTGGATTGGTGAGCTTTTGGCTTTGTACTATTTCAACGATAGAAGATGCGGTTCCGATAGCGATGCGCTGCTGAGGAGTGGTTCCATTTTCAATAATAGCAATTGGAATAGTTGGTTTGTTGGCTTGCAGATATAAAGAAACTATTTCTTTAATTCGGTTTATTCCCATTAAGATAACAATCGTGCTATTAGTCTGAATGGCTAATCGGATATCATTAGAAAGAGAATCTGACTTGGAGGTGCCTGTCATGACCCAAAAGCTTTGATTAGTACCTCTGGTAGTAAGAGGAAGTCCTATTGAGGTAGGTACTCCGATACTACTCGAAATACCAGGAATTACTTCTACATGAATTCCATGCGAAGCAGCATACAAAAGTTCTTCAAATCCTCTACCAAATACAAAAGGGTCGCCTCCCTTAAGACGAACCACATGCGAATATCGTTCAGCGTAGTACAAAATAAGTTCATTGATTTCATCTTGTTGTAAAGCTGCATATTTATAACGCTTTCCTACAAACACTTTTAAAGCGCTGTTTGCGTGCTTCAATAAATTTTCATTTACCAAAGCATCGTATAAAACTACATCAGCTTGCTGTAAAGCTTTTATTCCCTTTAATGTAATAAGTTCTTCATCGCCTGGGCCAGCTCCTACTAAAGTTAGTTTTTTATTCATAAACCAATACGTTCTAAGGTACAAAATTCGCTACAGATATGTTCTTAAAAGTACCCTCTAAGACATGTACCCAAGTAGCATCCAAAGGATTATACGCAATAAAATAAAAAGTTCCACTGACATATTTTTCATCATAATAAGTAATTCTGATAAGTCCCTCTGTAGTACCTGACGATAAAGTAGAATAAACCGCGTTAGGCTGTGACTGCCCAGGAATATACCTGGCATAGCTTGCTGAAAAACTATCCAAAAAATAGTCCTCTTTTTTAGGTTGAAAAATAAAAAGTTGGATTTCTTCTCCATTGCCTTCTCTAGCTCCAATCACAAGAACCTGACGAGTAGGATTTCGCTTGTCTATGTATGCTACAGGATTAGAGGGTATCCACAATTTTCCGTCAATTTCAGCGGATAAAAACGCTTGAGTAGGGCTTACTTCTTGCGATGAGCGACAACTCACACATATAATGCAAATCAAAAAAATGCGTTTCATAGATATTTAAAATAACTCTTGAGCTTTTTCTAAAATGTAAATCAAATGTTCTACATCTGTTTCGTTAAGCTTTAAAATCCCTTTGAACGTAACAATTTCATCAGGCTTATACTTCCTTGTTCTGATAGGATACACTTCTACAATCGATTCAATGCCTGCTCCCCCGCAAAAGAAACAGCTCGCATTAGGATAAGCTGAAAGTGCTACGTAGTTTTGCCCATATATCATTGGAAGAACGTACCCCGTAATCTGGATTTCTTTTCCGTTAAGCGCTTTTACTGCTGAACTAAATACAGGATAATCAATTTCTACACCAAGTTGCGGACTCATCTTCTGAGTCCAACCTACTTTAAGGAGTAACTGCCATATATTATTTTGGGCAATAGATTGCCCGAAAGATAAAGAAAACACTCCAAATATCAATCCTACCGCGATGACCACTCGCATATTCGTATAAAAATAATTCAATCATTTATTAAAATAATACAACAAAAATCTTACATATTACTTTTAATAATTGTATAACGTACATTTGCTAATTGAGGTCGATTGGCTATGAAAATGAGCATGCTATTTGTTAAAAAATAGCTTTTTTTTAATGGATATTACATAAACGCTCAATTTGCTATAACAATTTTTCGGAGCAAGTACCGTTCTTAAGTAATTTTGCAGTGCTGTCAAAATGATAGCATTGCAAAAAAGCATTTCAAATTTATGAAACAAATGCTTGTATGCAATTATGTTAAACCAAATTTTTACGAATTTGGAAGCATTTAAAAACTTGGGTATTAACCTGCGCTACATCAAAACGCTCAAGCCGTTTACTATTTTTATCGTTTCATCTCTTTTAGGAATTGTAGCGATATCTTTTTCTGGCAAATATATTTCTCTTATTTTATTCTTTAGTTTTTGGGCGGGTTTTTTTGAAATTCTTTTTTTCCTCAAGTTATATCGCTTGGTTCATCAGAAATATATAGAAAATGTTTGGCTAAAAGTAGCGTTCGGACCTAAACCGACGCTAAGTATTGCATTTTTAGGGTTTATAATAGCTTCTTTAGGAACATTGCTATACATAGGAAGTTTTCATAAATGGAACGCTTCTCAATACTTAAGCGGTATCTCTGCCTTCATTGCAGGCGTTTCTTTTAGCATCATGTTTGCTGAAAAAATTTTTGTTCCTTCTAAAATTTCTCTCAACCACTCTATCAAAGTAAACCGATATGAGTTTTTTAGTGCAGCTTTGTTGTGTAGTATCTTGTCGGCTATTCACTTCCAAGTGATGTTTCCTCAAAAACCGTGGTTTGAGATAGGAATGGCACTCATCCCACTGATGTTTGCGCTTATGAGTTTAATTGTAACTTGGTTTGGTGCATATTTTTTAGAAAAATATGCTCATCAGTTTGATATTCCGCTGAGAGTTGTTGTTCATCTTATCACTACACTTGTGCTGATGTCGAGTGCTGATATTTTAGTAAATAGCTTAATTCCAGAGTACATCATGAGTCAAGGGCGAGAATATTCTTCTCGCGTTGTGCTTCGAACGATGCAAGTAGGCATCTTAATAGGGCTCTTCGCTGGCTTTATCACTTTGTTTTATTCTAAAATTTCTAAGTGGTATATCGATTATCTTGTAAGCTCACAATCACGTTCTTTTATAATTAATTTCGTATTACGATTGTTTATCAATGGATTAATAGGATGCTTACCCTTTGCTTTGGTAGTATACGGAGTTTTATATGGTTATCAAACGCTAAACTTATACGGAATTTCTCTCATACTGATTTCAATGCTTTCTCATGGCAGCATCAGCGGATTGCTTATCGAAACCGATGAACTCAAATTTGAAAAGCTTACTTTTCTTACTGGCGGCCAGCGCTTAAAAATTTCTAAAATTTCGCCTACTTTTCGCCAAGTGATTCGAAGGATTCGCCACAAAAGCTTATCTTTTTAAGAATAAAGATTAATTAGTAGGTTGTAAGGAAGATTTTTGTCTCTTCTTTATCCAAAGTTTATAAAAATAAAAAACGATTATTGCCCAAACTACACCTGAAAGCGCTCCTACAATAACATCACCAGGATAGTGCACTCCTACATAAACACGACTATAGGAAACAAGAGCAGCCCACGCAAACATCCAACGAACAGAAGGATATTCTTTTTTTAACAATAAAAACAAAAAAGTAGCTAATCCAAACGTATTTGCTGCATGCGAAGAAATAAAGCCAAAATCTCCGCCACATTTTCCTACCAAATGAATAAGGTGTTTAATTTCCTCGTTATAACAAGGGCGCAACCTCCCAAAAAAAGGCTTACAAAAACTTGAAGCAAATTGATCGCACAAAGTAATGGTTATGGCAATCGCTACAATTATGCTAATAGCATTCCGATTGTATTTCCAGAACAAAAACCAGATAATAAGTACATAAAAAGGAATCCATGGTTTTTTATCAGTAATGATTCCCATGAATACGTCTAAGCCTTGGTTATGAAATTGATTAAGAAATAAAAAAAGCTCTTGATCTATTTGATGAAGTGTTTCTAACATAATTTATTCATTAGCTCGTTTCATGATATATCCCATTCCTGTTACAGTATAAATAAGTTTTTCAGAAAATCCTCTATCAATTTTATTTCTTAGGTAATTGACGTAAACATCTACAATATTGGTTCCGGGGTCGAACTCTAAATGCCATACATTTTCTATAATTTCTCGGCGAGAAAATACTCGATTAGGATTTTTCATAAAAAGCTCTAACAACAAGAACTCTTTGGCTGTTAAATTAATATTTTTTCCTCCTCTTCTTACTGCTTTGGAAGATAAGTCGAGCTCCAAGTCTGCAAATCGTAAGGTTGTATGTTCTGCAACCTGATTTACGCGTCTCAACAGGGCTCTAATCCGCGCTAAAAGTTCTTGAAATCGGAATGGTTTTACAATATAATCATCTGCACCGCTATCTAACCCTTGTACAATTTCTTCAGGGGAACCTAACGCAGTTAGCATCATGACAGGGGTTTTGATATTTTCGTCTCTAATTATTTTACACAACTCAAAACCATTTATTTGAGGAAGGTTAATATCTAGTATAATAAGATGATAAAAATTTGTAAGTGCTAATTTTTTCCCTGACAATCCATCTGAAGCAATATGCACTTCGTATCCATTTTCTTCTAACCCTTTTTTTATAAATGTTATAATTTGAATATCATCTTCAACATAAAGTATTTTCATAACAAAGTAAGTTTCCTTGCAAATAAAAAAAATTAGTCTTAATATTAATAACCTTAAAAAAAGAGCAATAAAAAATCCCCTTTTTGGGGATTAGGTTTAAGTTTTTTTTCTTTTAGTGCAATACTGCTTGATTCCATAACCAAGTCCTGCAGCGGCTAAAAACCCGATACCACCATCGATGGGAACTACAGGGTCATCAGGATCAGGTGGAGGTGGAGGTTGAGAAAACACTTTTAACGATATAAGAAGATTACTAGCAAAGAGCAAATAAAACAGGAATCTTTTAAGCGCTTTTTTCATTTTTAAATAATTTAGGGTTATAAGTTGTACTTATAAAAAATATTTTCTGGCAAGTTACTTTTTTACTTGCCAGAAATTCGATTATTTGATTAAGACTTTGTCAGAAACTACTCCAGAGGAAGTTGTTACTTTCACTACATATATTCCACTGTTAAGAGGAGCATTCAATTTTAGAATGCTTCCGCCCTGAGCAATGAATGGTGCTACCACAACTTGCCCCACAGTGTTCATCACTGCAATAGTAGCCTCTGCTTGCGAGCTCAAGTCTACATAAGCTGATGTTCCGTCGCTAAATATTTTTACACTACTAACGTCGGATTTTTTATTCACTCTCGTTGAAAGTACTGCTTCTTCGCGGCTTAAGTGCAATAGGAAACGATTGTTAGTTTCACCGCTCGGAAGGGTTACGCTATAAGGACCTTGCTCTAAATCGACTACTTCGTCGCTTTGAGTATCTTCAAGAAGTATTTTGGCATCTTCAAATCCTTCTTTCTTAACAGTACTTAAAACGTAGGTACCTGCATTCTTTACTTCTATACCAATAGGGAACGTTTTAGTACTACCCATTAAAAGTTCATCTTTTGCCTGTATGACATAGCGCCGATTGTTGAGCAACGAATACAACTGAACACCCGCTTGAGCTACTCTCTTTTTAGGAGCATCCATGGTGAGATCTTCTCCTTCTGTAGCTTCAGGGCTACATCCTACTAAAATAGTATTGATATTTTCTCCGTTTGCATCAGTTGCAGCAATCCACACCTTTTCTTTTCCAGCTTCCTCTCGATAAAATTGGTTGTTGTGAACAGTGCGGCGAATGCTATCTCTGAACACCACATTTCCATTTGTATTTACTTTTACGAAAAATCCTTGTCCTGATGCAATGAAGGGCTGAGGAGAAACATAGGTAGGAGATGTTACATTTGTTACTGCTCCAAAAGCATTGATAGAGACGTAGCGGTCTGATGTTCGTACATCCGATGCGTCGTCATATAGATAAACATGCGTAATTCCTAACGAAGAGTTGGAATTAATAAAACTTGGAACAGAAATCGAAGAAGGATAAGGATTTCCTATCAAGTTCCACCCAATAGAATCTACGGCGTTGTTTGCTGTTCTTGTAACAGGAATACTCACATTACCACTATTGAAGGTTCCTGTAAAAGTGATTGTTCCTGCTTTATAAGCTGCGTATCCTCTTCCTGGAGTCATAGTAAAACTTGTGGGTACATTTATCCAAGAAGGACCTGCATATTGTGGATGCGTTTCATCATACATAAAAGCTGCTTTCCCTGAATTTGCTGTGAGTAAACTAACGGGAGCGTTTGTAATAGGAGAGGAAACATAATTATAGCGATTGTGATTCGCTGCTTGACGAATCATTTTACAAGTACCTACAACTCTTCCTCCTCCGTTTGGTCCTGTAGTGGTATCTAAGACCACTGCGTTATTGGCAAGTGTAAGATTTCCATTACAATTTACGTTTCCTGAACCTGTTACAACCACCCTATTTAGAATGGTAAGCGGTTGAGTAATATTTAGCGTGCCGCTTCCTCGATTCTCAAACCCAAAAAGAGTTGAAATTCCTGAAATGGTGGTGTTGTTTTCTAAATCGAAAGCAAGTGTAGAAGAGGCACCAACATTGAGTGTACCTCCCGATATATTGAGCGCAGTAGTAGCACCGAAAGGAACTAATATAGCGGGAATAGAATCTCCATTAGGATAGCCCGCACCGCCATTTACTACCGTAGCTCCAGTAATTTTTCCGAAAGCATCAACACTCGTAATCTGCATTCGTGCTGCGCCATTACCAACGGTAGCTCCAGCAGAAGCTAAAACTGCTACGCGTTGCCCAACAGTAAAGCCACCCGGAGAATAGGTTGTATTGTTATCTAAACCTCTGCCTACTACCAAAGTGGCAAAATTGGCAGGTCCTTGTCTGTAAAAACCAAAAGCCTGCCCATCGCCACCCGGAATATTAAAAGTACTTGATACACCATATCCTGACCCAAAATTCACTAATTCTAAGTGAGTAACAGCTCCGTTCTGTGTATAAATATTCATCAATCCTCCTGTTCCCGCTCCAGGAATGGGAACATTTGTTTGATTGGTATAGCCTGAGCCATTTAAGAAAGGAACTGTCGCTAAACCAGTTACTTGTCCAGATGATACGGTAATACGTGCGCGCGCCGCTTTTGTAAAATCATAATCGCGAATAACAAGTGTCCCACTGCCTACATCGAGCGTTCCTGCCAACAAGTTAAGTTTTTCATTTACGCGAATTTCACTGCCTGTGCCAATCGTTATTGTAACACCAGAACGATTGAGTGTAAATTGATTAAACGTAGCTGTAGAAGTAAAAGGGCTTCCCACAATAGCTCCTGTTCCCCCAATAATTAAGTTTCCAAAAGGTGGGTTAGGAGCTGTAATTCTTCCTGAAACGACTCGTATAGGGCCCAATACTTGAAGCTCAGGTAATTGAATAGAGGGACTTGACTTACCAAAAACTCCCGCTGTTTCTGAACCGAAGCGAAGTTCTCCGTCTATTAACGCTAAAGTACCATTAATGACTAATTTATTTTGCACGCCATCGGAAGAGGATTTATCGTTTGATGCAAAAATTGCTGCATTCCCTGTCATATTAACATATACATTCAGAGTAAGCCCAGGAACCACTCTTCTCGGAATTTCTGGACCGATATTAATATCCGCGCCTGTGCGAGAGTAAAATACGTTGAGCGTGCCTGTGGGTACGTTCCAAAGCCCGGGGGTACAACCTCCACTTGGAAAACCGGGTTCTACATATTCACATGGAAAATGACGCACACCAAAAACATTTGCTTGTGCTTCATTGTTTCCAGGGAAGCTAACTCCATTGATTAAGATATGATTGCTAGTACCTTTTCTGATAATATTACAATCATTTCCAAAAGTAATGGGATTATTTAAATTAAAATTATTGTTCACAATAGCCAAATTTTTCTTTACGGTGGTAGCTTGTGAGAGAGTACGCGCTGCACCTGCTACAATAATGTGATTTACAGAAGCAGGCATATCACTTCCTGTACCTCCCGCTGTACCAATAAAATCAAAGCCTGTATCATTGGCTCCGCTGTTGTTCAGGTCTTTAGTTCCTGTGTTAGTAATTGCACCATTCACACCAGTTGCGTTCGAGATGCGAACGATACTATTCGACTTCATAACAAAATTACCGACTCCGCTCACAATTAATGTACCTAATTGCAAAATAGCATTGTCATCTACTGTTAGAGTTACTCCTGATGGGATAGTATAATTAGCATTAAAAGTTACGTGAGGGGGAGTAGGAGTAGCAGCAGTGCTCATGAGCTGAGAAATATACAAATCGGTTGAGTTGAAGGTAAGTGTGACCACATCACCTACTTGATAGCCGATTCCTGCAAAAACAGCCGTTCCAATTGAAGAAACCAACCCTAAACTGGTAGTGGTTATATTAAAAGCAGCATGTTTACCAGAGCCTCCCGATAAAACTACAGGCACCGTGGCATTAATAGGATAACCAACACCTGATGTGGTAAGAGAAATGCCTGTAATTCCTCCTGCATTGTTCACAGCAGTTACAGTAGCAGTAGCATTTACAACAGGTTGCCAACAGCGCACTGTGAGAGAAAGATAACTCAAATTAGATTTATCAGTGCGCACATTCGATGCAGCTAAAGAAATAGGAGCCACTACGTAGTGAACAGGTGTAGCTACAAAAGAACCTCCAGAACCATCGCCAAAACCTCCATTGTTATTATTACTATTAAGATTTCCAGATACACGAACAATGCCCGTGGTTCCTGTGTAGTGAATATAATTTCTAAGCTCGCTTGCTTGACCAAAGATAAGATTCCCCTGTACATTAATAATGCCGTTATTTAACAGCACCCGAGCATCTTGTGTATCACCGCCACTGCCGCCATTGATGGCTAAATTTCCACCGACTATGAGTGTACCGTCGTTGACATTCAGCGTTTTGAATATGCCTGCTGTGTTAGCATTTATCGTAACATTTCCTGAACAAAAAAGTATCATGCTACCCATGTTCAAGGTAGAATTAGCATTTCCACTGTTTATGGTTAAAGAAGCGATGGTGTCTGAAATATCCATGGTTACAGTGTGGCCGTTAGCGATTGTAACGTTGCAGTTTGATGAAAGACCTTGCCCGGGTGTATAAGTACAGCCACCAGCAGTAGTCCAAATAGCACTATTCCAATTACCGCTCGCATTTGAAGTAGCTGTCTGAGCACAAGCAATCCGTATCAGTCCTATCAAAGGAAAAATAAACAACAAAGCAATATTGAATAGTCGTTTTTTCATTTTACATACAATTTTAATTTAATTAACACATATCTTTAAAAAAACTATTGTATGAGTAATCTGCAAATTTTCTTCAAGTAAGTTTTTAAAATCGAGTTTTGCAAGCGTAGAATAATCAGAAAATCTTGTATTAACATGTTTTAACAAAAAAAATGTCTGTTTTTTTTGTTTATATCGTTATTAACTAATTTTGCTCCACATGGTTTGTTTTGATCTAAAAAGCGACTGCTTAAGAATTTGATGTTCGGGCCTTTCTAAAAGAGGGTCGTCTTCTAAAATTTTTTGAGCAATTGCTCTTGTTTCTTGCACTAAAAACGCATCTTGAGAAAGGTCTGCAAATCTAAGTTGAAGAATGCCGCTTTGTTGAGTTCCTGCAAGATCGCCAGGACCTCTTAGCTTGAGGTCAGCATCAGCAATTTCAAAGCCGTTAGTAGTTCGTACCATAGTAGAAAGCTTAAAACGCGCTTCTTTGCTTATTTTATCTCCTGATATCAAAATGCAGTAAGACTGTTCTGCTCCCCGTCCGACTCTTCCGCGCAATTGGTGCAACTGGGCTAATCCAAACCTTTCTGCATTTTCAATGACCATCATGGTAGCATTCGGCACATTGACTCCTACTTCTATGACAGTAGTAGCTACCATAATATGAGTTTTTTGTTCTTTAAAAGCCTGCATTTCAGCTTCTTTTTCATTCGGTTTCATTCTTCCATGCAGAATGCTTACCCTGTATTGCGGGAATTCCTGACAAATCACTTCATATCCTTTTAACAAATCCTTTAAATCGGCATTTTGTTCAGATTCTTCTATTACTGGATACACCACATACACTTGCCTTCCTTTTTGAATTTCTTGTTTCATCAATCCAAATACGCGCAAACGATTTTTTTCAGAAAACCAAAGCGTGTGAATCGGTTTTCTACCAGCAGGGAGTTCATCGATGATAGAAACATCTAAATCTCCGTATAAGGTCATTGCAAGAGTTCTAGGGATAGGAGTAGCTGTCATCACCAATACATGAGGCAGAGTTTTGCTCTGCTTTTCCCATAACTTGGCGCGCTGAGCTACTCCAAATCGATGCTGTTCATCAATAATACAAAGCCCTAAGTTGTGAAACTTGACACTATCTTCCAATAAGGCATGAGTTCCAATAATAATTTTCAAATCTCCTTTTTCTAAGTCTTCTAATAGCTTTGTTCGCGCAGTTTTTTTAGTAGAGCCCGTAAGCAGAGCCATAGAAATGTTGAGCATTTCAGAATAAGGCTTCAGTCCTTGAAAATGCTGAGTAGCTAATATTTCAGTAGGCGCCATTAAGCAAGCTTGTGCGTTGTTATCAATTGCTAACAACATACAAATAAAAGCTACAATTGTTTTTCCGCTTCCGACGTCGCCTTGTAAAAGTCTGTTCATTTGCTTGCCCGATTTTAGATCCTGAAAAATTTCACGGATGACTCTTTTTTGGGCGTCAGTCAAATCGAAAGGGAGATAATTTTTATAAAAATGTGTGAGTAGTTGCGTTTTTTGAAAAACTTGCCCATCGCATTTTTGTTTTCTTTCTGTTTTTAAATGCAACAACCTGAGTTGAATATAAAACAGCTCTTCAAATTTGAGCCTTGCTTTTGCTTTTTGAAGTTGTGCAATATTTTCAGGGAAATGAATAAACTGAACAGCTTGAGATTTAGAAATAAGCTTGTATTTTTCTAAGATATACCCTGGGAGAGTTTCTTGAATATAAGGAAGCGCTAACGGAATCAAAGCTTCGAGCAATTTAGAAATTCCTTTGCTATCTAACCCACGCTTTTTAAGCTTTTCAGTAGTATGATATATAGGTGTAAGTCCTAATTTTGGAGGTTGTGCAGATATTAGAACATCAATTTCTGGGTGAACCATATTAAACTTATCGCCAAAACGAGTCACCTTTCCGAAAACAATATACTCAACATACGGCTTGATATTTTTTTGTATCCAGCTAATTGCTTGAAACCAAACCAGTTCCATGCTACCAGTTTCGTCTTTAAAAGTAGCTACGAGCCTTTTTTTTGTGCCTTCTCCTACGATTCGCATTTCTGTAATGCGTCCTTGAATTTGTACACAAGGCATTTCATCTGAAAGTTGGCAAATTTTAATCAAGCAACTGCGATCTTCATGGCGAAAAGGATAATGCTCGAGAAGTTCTCTGAAAGTAAAAATGCCGAGCTCTGTATTAAGCAGCATTGCTCTTTGCGGACCCATTTCCTTCAAATACTCGATTTTAGTTTCCAAGAAAGGAACATTCTTATTCAACATAATTAGTAAACTCTCAAAGAATAACGTGGAATTACATATAACAATTTTAGCAAATTTTTTCAAACTTTTTTAAATTTTAAGCTTTATACAACCTAAACTTTTCGAAAGTTCCACGAAAGCATTGTGTAGAAACTGCTTAAATCATATCGATGCAAGCCTTAATGTTGTACTTGTCGCTGTACAAATGATTTAACAGAAAAAATTAGGTAGAAAATAAAAAATTTGTTCTAAAAAAGAGTGCTGTAAGAAATACAGGAAAAAAGGAAGCATTGTAAGAAATGTCCTAAAATTATAGCTTAATACCTGATAAATATTCGAAAATTAATGAATCGCTGCGTAAGAGTATTAGGTACTCCGTATTGATTTCCATCAAAATCGCGTAGCCAAGTAAAAGAAACGGTATTGCGAACATTAAGTAAATTCAAAACATCTAATCCAATGAGGCAAGATTCTAAAGAGCGATGATTGACTTTTTGTTTGCTTCTGTACCAAACGACTTTACTAAAACCTAAATCGGTGCGAAAATAGCGAGTTCCTTTTTCAAAAAACTGACGATACTGAAGTTGGTTAGGAGGGCCAAAAGGCAATCCAGAACCGTACAAAATGCGAATATTCATTCTCCAAGAGGGATTCTGCAAAATATGGTCTTGAAAAAAAACAGATACCGTAATGCGCTGGTCAGAAGGACGACGAATCCAGTTTCGATGATCAAAACCGACATTTTCGCGAGTTTGCAAATAGCTAATATTAAACCAAGACTCTAATTCACGCACAAACTCTCCATTAATACGTATATCAGCGCCATAAGCATAGGCGATAGCTTGGTTATTGCCATAATATCGCAAACGCACATTATCAATATCGTAAGCGACAACATTCCACAGGTTTTTGTAATAAGTTTCTGCTATAAATCGAAAGATTCTTCTCCACATCCAAAAATGATAATCCATTCCTACAATCGCATGAAAAGATTGCTGAGCACGCAACTGCGTATTAACGTTTCCCAACGGGTCGCGCATTTCTCGATAAAAAGGAGGTTGCGCATAAAATCCTAAAGCCGTCTTAAAGACAACATCTCTCCTCCAATGCGGACGGAAACTATATTGTACTCTGGGACTTAATAAGAGTTGTTTATTCAACGAGCCGTAATTAAAACGCATGCCTACTGTGAGTGTGTGAAAAGTGTCAGTAGAAAAAGTAAGTTGCCCATAACCACTTGTTCGGTCCGTATAAAGAGACGCTTGACTACGAAAAGAATAAACCGCTTTAATGAAATCCACAGAGTCAGTAAGTTGATATTCATTGAGAAAATCTTGAATCCTTTCTTGCTCGTATCGCAAACCAAATTGAGCAGTAAATTTCTCATTGATAACAAAAAGATTTCTGTTTTCTGTAGCAAACACCTGTGCTTCTAAAATATTTCTTCCTACTTGATAACTGCTTGCAATTCCTCGCGTACTGATGCATTTGTTATTATCTTGGAGAGTAGGATTTTCTAATCGGCAAATTGCATAAAACGCTTCTGTGTTGAAGAACTCCCTTTCACGCGTGGTCATACCTGAAACAATCCAATCAGATTGAAAGCGATGAGAAAATCGCCGTTGAAAGCGAATACTTTGTTGAAAAGTATTGTACTTCATGCGCTCTTTTCCATCGAAATCCACATTTAAACGAAAGTTTTCAAACAATGTTCCAAAAGTTGTTTCTCGCGCTTGCGGGAATACTTCATAGCGATTGGCAGCATAGTTTGTCAATATCCCAAGAGTAGTGCTTGAAGATGTCTTCTGAAGAGGAGAAAGCACCACGTGAGTATAGTTTTGAACATCTGTAAAGTACGGAAAATACTCTCCATCGATATCAGGCAGTCCGCCAAACTGGAAAAGGTATTTAGCGGATTTATGTCGCAAACTAGTGATAGTAGAAACTCTTTTGATGGTATTCTCTACTGTAAAGCTTCCTCCTAACAATCCTGCATTAAAACTCGCACTAAAACGCTTCGGTTGTTTATATTCTACATTCAAAACAGAAGAAAGCTTATCGCCGTACTTGGGTTGCCAACCTCCTGCTGAAAACTCAACAGACTTAACCATATCAGGATTAATAAAACTTAAACCTTCTTGCTCGCCTGCTCTCACTAAAAAAGGGCGATAAACTATCATACCATTTACATACACTAAGTTTTCGTCAAAATTTCCTCCTCTTACTGAGTAGGCAGAAGAAAGTTCATTATTCCCTGAGACTCCTAAACCGATGCTCATGAGCGCCTGATTAAAATCTAAGAAGGGCGACGGAATGTTTTGCAAAGTGCGGGGTTGTAAGATTATTGTTCCTGCTTGCTCTCGCTCTTGAGTTGGTGCCAAAATTTCTACATCTGAAAGAATCTTAGTTTCTTTGATCATTTGCTTTTTGATAAGAGCAGGAATAGCTGATGCCGAAATATACAAAGTATCTGTTTGATAGCCTAAGAGTCGGAAAACAAGTCCGATGTTTTGAGTAGGAGGAATTTCTAATGTAAAACTTCCCTTTTCAGAAAAAGTAAATTTTTGAGTATAAATTTCGTAAATTACTACACCATCGAGCGCTGACTCATCATCATACACTGTACCCTTAAGACGAATAGTCTGGCTAAACGCTACAGAGATTCCACAGAAAACAGTTATAATCCATTTCATGCTAAAAATTAGAACCAAGACAAACTAAGAGTCTTTCGATTTATTTTCTTTTTTTCTTAAGTCAATCTGGTGAAAAAGGAAAAAACGAGCTGTATTACTTTCTACGTAGCTGGAAGGAGCAGGTTGTTGCAAAAAAGTATGCATGTAGCCAACCTGAAAATGAATGGTGGGAGTAATTTGAAACCCTACTCCTACAAACAAGCGGTTTTGATCTAAATAATTATAAATAATTTCTTTACCTGCATTCATGAGCAATTCGTTTTGAAGTACGCCCACAAGGCTCTTCGGTTGATTAGGCTTTTTATTATTAAGACTAACTGAAATGTTCAACATGTAACGCAAACGATGATTGAAATTATATCCTGGCACAATTTCTCCGTTAAGCATTTTTTGGCGGTAGCGCTGTTCAAAACGAAAGCGATGCATAATGCGCATACGCGGATAAGTATTAACCCATTGAACTTGTTGCCATATGCGGTGTTCGTTTCGGTCGATACGGTTAATATTCTCAAAAGAATGCAAGTTAGCGTAACCTCCAACAAACATCGTACCTAACTTATTTCGATAGATAACCCCTACTCGAACAATCCAAAAAGAGTTAAGATTTAAATTTTCTGTCCGCAAATGAAAATCAAACCAACTTCCCCACCTTTCCGTATTGCGCGCCTGAAAAAGGTAACCATACCACATATAATTTTTATGTGTAACACGCTTTGCAGGCGATTGTGCAAACAAAATTGGAATCTTAAAACTCAAAACTAAAACTAATAACAAAACTTTCATGCCAGTAGATACCTTTACAAAAATAAAAAAGGCTATGACATGATCACAGCCCTTAGTCTAGTAAATATGAAAATGAAAAAATTGCTTTTTTTAAATTAAGAACCTAAAGAAGTTCTTAATATTTCTGAGACAAAAATATATTTGTTTCTTTGAATTACAAAATCTTCTATGCGAATTTAAGAATTTTGCATGTAAGATAGATTTTTCTTATTTACACTTTTAAAACAATTTTTTCTTAAATATAGACATCCTTTAAGTAACTTTTTGTTTCAAAAACTTTTTTTTTAACATCAAAACAATAGTTTTGTAGGTGTTTTTACTTAGGCTCTAATACTATGGAAAACTCACCTTTAAAAGTAGGAGACAGCTATGAATATTTATTTAGTTTTTCGCAAGAACAAGTAAATGCTTTTTCCGAACTCACAGGTGACTTCAATCCATTGCATCATGATAAAGAGTTTGCTGCCCAAACTCCTTTTAAAGAGCCGATTATTCATGGTTTTTTGGCAGGAAGCGTATTTTCTAAAGTACTCGGCATGGAATTTCCTGGAAAAGGAAGCATCTACGTATCTCAGTCCATGTCATTTCTCAGACCAATGTACGTAAAAAAATATTACAAAGCCGTTTTCACAGTGTTAAATATTGATCCAACCAAGAAAAAAGGAACGATTCGCACGCAAATTTTTGACGTAGAAAAAAACAAGCAAACAATTGAGGGTGAAGCGGTTATCATAAACGAGCGATTTGTGCAATAACTCTTTATCCCAACTTTACTGATAAATTCAAATGATTGCGTAATTTTTTTCTAAATGTAATTTTTTTTATAAAATTTCACTTTTTATGAGTCAAATTTTTATGTTTTTCCCTTTATCGACATATAGAAAGTTGAAGGCCTAAAATTTTGAGAATATTTTGTTGAATTTCTATGTTAGGCGCATCCCACATAAACATTCCTTTTCCTATTTTGACGCCGTGTAACTTAATCAGTGTTCCTTCAGTCTGTGGCAAAATTTGAATATAAGCCAATCTATCGACTTCTATATCAAAACTGCCTTGTCGCATACGCGGGTATTTACCGCCATAATACCCTATGTTTGTCTGTAAAGGACTCGGAGAAGTCTCTATTAAAAATAAATCTCCTTGTTTGATAATACGCCGTATGTGATAAATAAAATTTCTCTGTTCTGAGATTTCAGAATCTTCCCCTACAGTTGAATAAGGAGAAATTCCTACAAGCCAACAAAGGGTTTCGCTATCTACATAATCTCCATTGCTAAAATAATTAGAAAGATCCAACAAACGCCCCTCCACTGTAGGAGCCTTTAACAAAGGCAAAAGTTCTTGAATAGTTTTGCGTTGAGAAAGTTGTTTCTGAAATTTTTGAGTGTAATGATACTGCTGAGACTGATAAGTCAAAATGAGAGTATCTCGAGCAAAATTCCATTCTGCTTTCCAGCGAATAGAGTCGTTTTGCAATCTAAAAGCATTTTTTTGTACTTTATAACGCACATCGTAAAAAGGCTTGCCGCGGTACTGAACTTTACATTTTCCTCTTTTTTCTAAAATAATTACTTGCGGAATATCTCGAGAAAGTACATCACAACAATACCATGTGCCGTAGGGTAAGCGAGATTGACAAGAATTTAAAATCACAACAATTCCTAGAAAATAAAACACTTGTTTCATATGGAATTAAACGAAGATTTTTCGGGAACAAATGCAATGAACAAAGCTAAAACAGAAGCAAATGCTGCTGAAATAAAAGCAGGTGCAAACTGATGCGTCTGATTCAACAACCAACCTGCCAAAAAAGCCCCACTACCGATGCCTGTTTCTAAAAAAATATAAATAGTAGCTAAGGCTCTTCCTCGGTATAAATGGGAACTGCGATCAATAGCCCAAGCAAACAAAGCGGGAGTATTGAGTCCTGAACCTAATCCATAAACAACCGCACCTAAAAATAAAGTAGCAGGCTTATTTGCATAAGCAATAACACAAAGCCCTACAATCATTCCTATGATTCCGATTTTTACAACAACTTTTCTTCCGTATATATCAGAAACTCTTCCGCCAAATAGTCGAGAGAGAAGGGATGCAAGGGTGTAATATACATAAAAAATACCTTTATTAGCTATGCCGAGACTTACACTAAAATCTGGAATGAGCGTAAGAATCACGCCAAAAGCATATAAAGTGAGAAGAGTAATAACAGCAGGCTGTAGCACATGAGGTTCAAAAAGATCAGTTTTTGAAATTCGCAACATTTTCCATGTGAAGCGCTGTTTGTTATGAAGGGTTTCTGGCATACTTCCTAACATAAGAAAAGCTATAAAAGCAATAACGGCTGAAACTCCAAAAAGTGCTGGAAGAGAATATGTTTGCGCTATCCAACTCCCAGAAAAAGGAGCTACTGCCATTCCCAAATGACTAAAAAAACTTTGAATGCTGAGCGCTTCTCCTCTTTTATGAGGAGCACTAATATCTGCTAAATAAGCAGTAGTACCTGTTGGAGTAAATCCAGTAGAAAAGCCATGCAGCAATCGCAACATTAAAAATCCTAACACTACTTCTGCAAAAGGATACAATGAGCTACATACCATGCAGAATACAGTTCCTGTTACCATAATAGGCACACGTCCAATCGTATCGGTGAGTTTTCCTGTAAAAGGTCTAGAAAGTCCTGCTGTAACTGTAAACAAGGCAATAATAAAACCTTTGTAAGACTCTCCACCCATTTTAGAAAGATAAGAAGGAAGTTCGGGAATTAACATGTTAAAACTTACAAAAAACAAAAACGAGCCTATGCACACCATAAAAAAGCGAAAGGTGTAGAGAGAGTCTGTTGGCGCTGAATTAGTCGATGTTAAGTTGTTGATAAATTGTCGGAGGTTCATTTTTTTCTAGGTTAAACTGAATAGCAGACAAATACCCCATCCCTTGCTTAGTAGTGTACACTGCGCCAGAATCAATATAATAATTTCCATATACTAATTTAGGCGCAAAAGCCGTAGGAATATGACCAACTACTTGCACATATCCGGGAATCACAGCTAACTTATCTTTATTAAAAATGGGAGAATCTAAACTAAAAAAATCGTTTTGCAGCACGTTTGCAATTGTAAAATGATTTTTAGCAAAAAAAGATTTACTAATTCCACCATGAGTGAGTAAATACTTTTTGCCAAAATTTGTGTCTACCAAAACAACTCGGTGAAAAGTTTGAAAGTATTGTGCAAGCTGTTCAATAAACATATCTAAATGAATTTCATTGCGAGGAGCAAGATTTCTTCTCACAGATTCAATAGTTTGCAGTCCTCCACGCTCTTGCCAAAAATGTCCATATCTCGGGTTTTTTCTATGGATGCAATAAAACTCATGGTTTCCTAGCAAACATTCTAGTTTATTTTGTCGAACAAATTCTACTGTTTCGTAAGAGCGCTTACCTTTATTAATAAGGTCTCCGCATAAAATAATGCGGTTGCCTGCAGTCGGAATTTTATCTAACAAAGACTGTAGTGTATGCAAACATCCATGCACATCTCCAATTACAGTCAAATATTTATTCACTTTTTTAGTCTTTTGTAAGAAATCCGGTTCGCCACTTGTCTACAGCGTTGTACCATTCTTCTTTATATTCAACCTTACGCGCTAACTCATAGCAATTGTTACAAAATAACGTATGCTTTTTGTAAAACTCAAACCTTATTTCTTGTTGATAAGCATTTTTTCCATACACCCATATTTCTTTATTTTCGTAGGAAATGATTTGCGTAGGTTCTCCGAAAACAATGTAAATAATTCCTTGGTCTGTCTTCCAACCTTCTTTATAGCCCGAAAAATATTTGTTAGCATAACTAACGCGCGTATAATACGTTTTAATGAGGTTTTTGGCTTTCTCAGGATTGCCTGCTATATTTATCCAATATGCATCCAGTGTTCTTTTTTTATCATCCGTACTGTAAAATTCAGCCATTTCACGCTGAGAAGAAATATAGATAAGAGGCTCTATAACGCGATGAATTTTCTTATACTTCGGAAAATCTTCAGGAGTAACTAAAATGGGAATTCCTGTTTGAGATAAAATGCTTTCTTTTAAAAAATAAAGCCCTGTTTTGGAAAGTACAAAAGGTTCATTAGTGCGAACCACTAAAACAGTGTCATGTTCAAAGTTCATATTTTCTGCATGATTCACTATCATCGGAGGAAGAGCAGGTGCAAACGTCCTACCAAAAAAATATAAAAAAACTTCTTTTGTCTGCTTGCTTTCAATCCATAAAGTATCATTGACCCTTACAGCATAATTTCCTACTGTAGGAGCATTTTTAATGATTAATTTGAGTGAATCGTGAATCGAAGAAACTGAAGAAGAACCAAACAGATATTGATGTTGAACTTTTTGAGAAGTTAATAAGTCGTAAAGTACGATTTCTAAAGAAAAAGGCTTTTGTTCTTTAAGATACTCTATTTTCAAAGGGAAATGCCAAGCTAGGTTTTTCTTATAACAAAAAAGTCTTTCTCCTTCTAAGCTATCTGTTTCGATAATTTGAAAAATAGAATCGTAAAGCGTATAAACCACAGCGATATTATTGACTTGTTCTAACGGACTTAAGCGAGGAATTTCAAAAACTAAAAGAGCATCAATTGTATTTTGATGCACTTTTACTGAAAAATCAGATTTGATTTCTTTTAAATATTGATAGCTTATTTTTTGCGCATAAGCGTTTAAGTTGAACAATAACCAAAGCCCATAGAAAAGCCTCTTGCCACAAATTGAAAAGTTTTTATTCTTTATTAACATTGATAGTTACTTGTGTTGGAAGCCCAAACAACAAAACGCGAGTTCCATTCGGGTAAATAATTCCGATTTGTATTCTAATAGGTTCAACTAAAAAAGCCATACCGGGAGGTGCGTTCGGCCCTGCTTCTTCTCGGGTAATAAATTCTTCAAGACCTTTATTATTTTCTCCATTAAAAGTTACAGAAGCTAACAAACGAATTTCAGTAGGATTATGCACTCTGTCATAACTAATGGTATCTTTGTTGAACAAAAACTCTACGGGAGAAGTCCTGTATTCTTTTTGTCCACCGGGTAAAGCAATATATTTACTTCCTCTGACAGAATACAAAAGTTGAGCAAAATAGCGCAATTGTGCATCTGCATTTCTATACACAGGTTGGATACCTCGGATATCTACGATAATACTATTAGCAGTTTTATTAGAGGGCTTATAAGATGCTGAAAACGTCGTGCGTTGCTGAGGTTGAGGAACTCCATTAGCATCCAACACAGTAATTGCATCGTCTATGCCCACATCTCCAATAGAAGAATCTCCAACCACGGGCGGAATTTCTTCTTGGGTTCTTTTACAACTTATAAAAGAAAATAGTGTTATTAACAAAATAATACATTTTTTCATTTTCAAGTTAGTTTGTTTTTGGAAGCAAAAATAGTTTTTTATCTCATATAATGAAGCTTTTTAAGCGGAATTTAAGTAACAAGAGAAAATTTGCCCCTTAAAATGATTAAACAAAAATTCTTATTAGCATAAGAAGAAATTTCCTTAGACGGCTTTTACCCCTTTCTTTTTTCTTTTGCGAAAGGCTCACACCATCGTAAAACAAACATCAGCACAACATTAATAGCTTTATTAATGCTACCTTTCTATGTCACAAGAACATTACTTTGTCGTATTTCCGTTTAACCATTCATGGAAAGGAGAAATTCTTCATTATCTTTAGTACCTCTCATGTTATTGAGCAAATATTCCATTGCTTCATCTGTTTTCATATCAGACATAAATTTGCGAAGGATCCAAACGCGACCGAGTACATCCTTATCCAAAAGCTGATCTTCGCGCCGCGTACCAGAAGCCAAAATATCAATAGCAGGAAAAATTCTTTTATTAGCTAAACGCCTATCGAGTTGAAGTTCCATGTTACCCGTGCCTTTAAACTCTTCAAAAATTACCTCGTCCATTTTAGAACCTGTATCGATTAAAGCTGTAGCAATGATAGTGAGAGAGCCTCCGTTTTCCACATTGCGAGCTGCTCCGAAAAAGCGTTTAGGCTTATGCAACGCATTTGCATCTACGCCACCTGAAAGAATTTTACCTGAAGGAGGTTGTATAGTATTATAAGCGCGCGCTAATCGAGTAATCGAGTCAAGAAGGATGACAACATCATGCCCACATTCTACCATGCGCTTGGCTTTTTCTAATACCATGCTCGCGACTTTTACGTGACGCTCAGCTTGCTCATCAAAAGTAGAAGCAATCACTTCTGCTTTCACGCTGCGTTGCATATCAGTTACTTCTTCAGGGCGTTCATCTATTAGCAAAACGATCAAATAAACCTCTGGATGATTCTTAGCAATAGCATTAGCAATTTCTTTGAGTAAAACTGTTTTTCCCGTTTTAGGCTGTGCAACAATCATTCCGCGCTGTCCTTTCCCGATAGGAGCAAACAAATCCAAAATTCGCGTAGAATACACATCTGCCTTATAAGAAAGCTTTAGGCGTTCGTTAGGGAATAAAGGAGTAAGATACTCAAAAGGCACCCTATCTCGAATTTGTTCAGTGGTTTTTCCATTTACAGATTCTACGCGAAGAAGCGCAAAATATTTTTCGCCTTCTTTGGGCGGACGAATTTGCCCCCGCACTGTATCTCCAGTTTTCAGGCCGAATAGCTTAATTTGCGATGGAGATACGTATACATCATCGGGGCTTGCTAAATAATTGTAATCAGAAGAGCGCAAAAATCCGTAATTGTCTGTCATGATTTCTAGAACTCCTTCGCAGGTGATAGCACCATCAAATACTCGCAAATCAGGGCGCCGAGGAGTTGACTTTGATTGCGAACCTTGCTTTGTTGGAATACTGAGCACATTTGTTTCATCCTCTGAAAGTTCCTCAGAAGAGAACCCGCCTGCAGAAGAAGCTTCCAAAGCATCAAAATCGGGCATAGGATAAGCTGCTTCTATATCTTCTCCTGGAAGAATGGTAGGCTGTAGTCTTTCTATATCTTCTAAAAAAGCATCTGACGATTTAGTTTCTTCTTGTTGAGTAGTAGCGTCCAAAACAGGAGCTTCTACAGACGAGTGATGCTCAGGCTCTACATTTTCTCGCTTGCTAATTCGGGTTCTTTTTCTGTGCTCTGTAGTTTCTTGATTGAATTGATTATCAGAAACTTCTTCTTTAGAGCGCTTCGCTAATTTGACTTTTTTTTCTTTTGACTCTTTGGATGCAAAAACCTCCGGAGGAGCAGCCGCTATAATTTGGATTAGCTCTTTTTTAGTTTTTTCCGCAATATTAGTAACACCAATTTCCTGCGCAATAGCGCGCAGTTCTGAGAGTAACTTAACTTCCAGTTCTTCTAATGTGTACATGAAAATAAAAATTGATTTTGTTTTTGAAGACTATCTATTAAAGATTTTAACATATTTTAGAGTAAAACCGCACTTTTTGCTTTAAGGAAAGGTAAAATCTTATATCGCAAACCAAACGCAAATATAAATTTGAACATAAAAAAATCAAAAACATTAGTTTTTTTCTTTTTTGATGTGATATATAAGAAAAATTTATCATAAATTTGGCAAAAAACTTAAATCTTAACAAAAAGTGAACATCAGTCAGTTTTCTTTTAGGCCTCGTTTTTTTTCGTTTCAGACCGTCAAAGCAAGATTGCTCTTCGCGTTTGTCGTCTTTTTGATGGTATCTTTATTTATGGTGATCGCAGTAGTATGGTTCGAATCTAAAGAAAATCGCATCAATAACTTAGTTTCTACTCTCACCCAAATCAACCTTGACCTAAAAGATTGCGGGAAACTCGAAAAAGATTTTTTTACCTACGAAACTATCAACCCACAATTTTTTGAGCAAGGTACAAGTGAATTCTTATTAAAGCGAAAGATTATTCACCAAGATATATTTCAAAAATTAGCCAAACTCAAACACTTGGAGGAATTAGAAGGAATCGAAATTGACCAAAATATCGATGAAATTGTATATCAACTTCAAAACTTCAATATTCTATTTGATAGCTTGGTTTTTTTGAGCAAAAAAAGAGGCTTTAAAGATTACGGATTAGAAGGAGAAATGCGGCGTTGTATCCATCAAATCGAAAAATCGGGCTATTTGTTCAATCATACTACTTTACTAACCATGCGCCGACATGAAAAAGACTTTATGCTCAGAAAAGAAGAACAATACGTCCAAAAAGTCCTACAGACAGCTTCTCTTTTACGACAAGAACTCTCTCAAAATAAAAATCTTTCAGAATCTGAGCGAATTAGGGTGAACGATCTTTTGAATCGTTATGTGATTTTATTTAATGAAATTGTAGAATTAGAGCGTCATATCGGATTGAATATAAACTTAGGATTAAAACACAGCATTTCAAGTCTTGAAATGGATATCGAAAACAAACTCCACGAAATTAATAACAAAATTTTTAATGAAGTAGAGGAAATCGGCACACAAATTAAAATTTTGCTTGTAATTGTGATGATTACAGGAATTACCCTTAACATCCTAACTGCTTATGTGATTCTTAACAAACTAGGAAAGCCTATCATAGAGCTCTCAGAAAATATTCGAAATATTATTAACAATCATCTAGAGAATGAAGATAAGTTACTCGAGATTACAAGCAAAGACGAAATTGGACTTTTAGCTAGCGACTTTAATACTATGCTCGCCGAAATTAGAGCACAAAATAAAGAAATCAGACATCAAAATGCACAACTACAGGAAGCGTACGAAAATATCAAACTTCTCTCGCGCTTAGGGCAAGACATAACAGCCCACCTGGATATGACCACTCTTATTGACCGCGTATATGTAAGTGTACAATCGCTCATGCCTGCAGAGTATTTTGGAATTGGAATTATCGATGATACTCACCAACAAATTTGCTTCAAAGACCAAATTTTATACGGAGAACGTATCGAAAAAATGTCTTTTTCTCTCAACGATACCAAACACATTGCTCTATGGTCAATTAAAAACCGAGAAGATATTTTGATTAAAGATGCTTCGCAACCCCATCAGTATTTTCCTTATAAAATATTACCTATTAAAGAAAAAATACCTTTATCTCTAATCGTTGTTCCGTTATTTTCTCAAGAAGAAATCATCGGCGTGATGACAGTACAAAGTTTTAATTCTCACGCCTATTCTGAATATCATCATGGACTTCTCAAAAATCTAGCCACTTATATTACAATTGCTTTGGAAAACGCTAACTCGTATTTTGAAATTCAACAACAACGCCAAGAAATCCATGAAAAAAATCAAAATATTCAAATGAGTATTCATTACGCGCAACGCATTCAAGAAGCTATTTTGCCAAGCCTAGAAAAAATCCATAAAACTCTACCTGAATCATTTGTTTTCTTTCGCCCCCGCAATTTTGTTTCTGGAGATTTTTATTGGTTTAACGAAACCAAAGAGAAAATATTTATTGCAGCAGCAGATTGTACAGGCCACGGAGTGCCAGGTGCTTTTATGAGCATGATGTGCTACGAAATGCTCAACGAAATCATTATCAAAAACAAAGTATACGACCCTGCTCGCATTCTAAAACTTTTAGATAAAGGCATTGTTTCTGCTCTCAAACAGCATGAAACTCAAAATAAAGATGGCATGGATATTTCTCTTTGCATAATCGACAAACTCTCTGAAACAAAATCAGTAGAGTTTGCAGGCGCTAAGCATCCGTTATATTATATACAAAACGAAAGATTACATATTATTAAAGGAGATATTTTTCCATTAGGAGGAGTATTTCCCAAAACTTCTGTACAAAAAGAATATAAAAAACATCTTATCACGCTTCACGAGAAAACACCTACTACTTTTTATTTGTGTTCCGATGGTTATCAAGACCAGTTTGGCGGTCCTTTTAGGAAAAAATTTATGACAAAGCGCCTTAAACAGCTTTTTTTAGAAATATATCCCCTTTCTATGGAAGAACAAAAAGCGAAAATTAATGATACTTTTATCGACTGGAAAGGAGATTGCGAACAAACAGATGATATTCTTATAATAGGATTTAAAATTAATTCACTTCAAAGCTGATACAATCTTTTGCAAGTTGCTTTCCATCATGCCGATATAGGTTCCTTCTTTGCTATTAGGACTTCCTAACGCATCTGTAAACAAAGTACCTCCTATTAGTACTTGATGTTTTTTTTGCAAACAACCTTCTACAACTGATTGCATTAGCTTAGGTGAAATAGTGCTTTCCAAAAAAACAGCTTTTACTTTTCTGCTCACAATCAGCTGAATTAAGTTTTCTACGTCTTTTACACCATAATCAGAAACAGTTGAAACGCCTTGCAAGCTCTCGACTTCTATACCATACGTTTTTCCGAAATACTGAAAAGCGTCGTGTACAGTAATTAAGATTCGTTGTGAGGGCGGAATTTGTTTAATTTCAATCACAATATCTTCGTGTAAAGCTGTAAGCTTTTCAATATAAATAAATAAATTTTCTTCATAAAAATCTCTATTCTGAGTATCTACAGCTGCAATTTCTTGAGTGATATATTTGCAAGCTTCTGCCCACAAAGGTACTGAAAGCCATATATGAGGATCGAACGTATTGGGACCTACTGAAATAAGGTCTGATTTTTCCAAACCATCAGAAGCAAAAATTATTTTTTTTTCAGATGTAAGTTTTTGCAAGATTTCTGTCATTTTACCTTCTAAGTTCAGTCCATTAGAAACAATAATGTCAGCCTCTTGCAAAGCGGTAATAGTTTGAGGGGTAGGTTTGAATAAATGTGGGTCTATGCCATAACCCATGAGAGCAATTACTTCTGCAGAATCTCGTACGATATTTCGGACAGCATCGGCTAAAATACTTGTAGTACAAACAATCCGCTTTTTAGATGCTTGATAAGATGTTTCTGTTTCCTGGCAACTCCACAAAATAATTCCTCCTAAAAATAGTAATAAGACTCGCTTAATCATAACTGAAAAATTTTTTCCATCAGGACCCATTTCTCTCCCTGCTTAGCATGAGGTAATGGTTTCTGATATTTCCACATGAGAGTTTCCCATTCTTGTTGGCGAGGCAAAGTAGCTAATAAGGACATTTGTTTTTCAAAATCAAAATCGTCAGGTGTTTCAATAATCATAAACATTCGATTACCTGTGCGATAAATTTGCATATCCTGAATGCCTACTTGGCGGATTCCATCTATGATTTCTGGCCAAACATGCTGATGATGAGAAATATATTCTTCAATTAAAGAAGTATCTTCTTGTAAATCAAGTGCTAAACAAAATCGCTTCATACAATGAAATTTATTTTGGTTTAAGAAACAAAAAAATCCCTTACAAGGATTTTTCTCGTAAGGGATTTACAAATTTACAATCCGATTCCGTAGAAGGCTTTTTCACCACCAGGATAAACCCCTTCAATCAGCACCCCTCCTCGAGCAAAGTTAAGTGCTTGTTGCAAATCTTCTATTTTTGCAATAGGACGCTTGTCGAATCTTGTAATGACAAATCCTTCTCTTACGCCAGCTTCTTTTAATTTTCCATCGTATAACTTCTTAATTTTAAGTCCAGCTTCTACGTTATATTTTTTCTTATCATCATCAGAAAGCTCTACAACTTCAGCGCCAAGCTCAGAAAGCATGCGAGCTTTGTCTTTATTATCAGCTTTCACTAAGTCGGTAGTATTCATTTGATTTTTAAGAATAGCAGTTGTTTGCAAAACTTTATTATCTCTTCGATAAGTAATTGTTACTTTATCTCCTGGTCGCTGGCGCGCAATTAGTTCCTGAAGTTCTGACGTATTATTTACTTTAATGCCATTTACCCCTAAAATTACGTCCCCGCTCTTAATACCCGCATTTTCAGCGCCGCTTCCCTTTCCTACTTCAATCACATAAACCCCTTCTACATTAGGCAATTTGTATTCTTTAGCTACTTCCGCATCTACATCGCGAATTTGAATTCCTAATAAACCTCGTTGAACAGTACCAAACTCTTTTAAATCCGTTACTACCTTTTTGACTAATGCAGAAGGAACAGCAAAAGAGTATCCTGTATAAGAACCTGTATTAGAAGCAATAGCAGTGTTAATACCAACTAAGTTGCCATTTAAATCCACTAATGCTCCTCCGCTGTTTCCTGGGTTTACAGCTGCATCTGTCTGAATAAATGATTCTATAGAAAGATTTGTTTTCTGGCGTAAGATGCCGATGTTGCGAGCTTTAGCACTTACAATTCCAGCAGTTACAGTGGAGGTAAGGTCAAAGGGGTTTCCAATAGCTAAGACCCATTGCCCAATTTTTACATTATCAGAATTGCCAAAAACCAAATAGGGTAAATCTTTGGCTTCGATTTTTAAAAGTGCTAAATCCGTGCTAACATCTGTTCCGATAATTTTAGCTTCAAAACTTCTTTTGTCGTTAAGAATCACCTCAATTTTATCCGCATTTTCGATTACATGGTTGTTTGTTACAATGTAACCATCCTCTGAAAGAATGACTCCTGAACCTGTAGCCACTCGAACTCCTCCATTGGGATTGCCGTAGTATCTAAAAAAGTCGTCGCCAAAAAATTCTCGCAACATATCATCCATGCGGCGGCTAGGTCCTATAGAACCCGTCTGCTTAAATTGGGTTTTGATGTGGACCACTGCTGGAGTGACTTTTTCGGCAGCTTGCACAAAATTTAAGCCATCTGGCACTATGTAATTTTCTTTTTCAACATCTTTGTCGAGCCGAGAGAGTACAATTTTCCGATCCTCTACTAAAACAGGCTGGTTCTTATTTTCGAAAAAATGCTTGTACCCTATTAAGCTAACAGCACCTCCCAAAAAAGAAGAAAGCAAGACTATAAAAGCCAAACTACGATGATTCATGACTAAGAAATTTTTTGAACTACTCTTAAAAAAACAATTTTTCTACCAAAAAAACAAAAGTAACATACTTTATGACAAAAAGACAAAAGCCCTTCCTGTTTTAAAAGAAGGACTGACATATTGACAACTTTGCAATCAACGTAATTTGAAGTGTGAGAATGCTTTGTTAGCTTCTGCCATACGATGCGTATCATCTTTCTTTTTGACTGCGGCTCCTTCTCCGCGATATGCGGAAAGAATTTCAGCAGCGAGTTTGTCGGTCATGGTTTTTTCGTTTCGCTTGCGAGCAAACATAATTAACCATTTAATCCCCAGAGATTGTCTTCTCTCTGGACGTACTTCCGTAGGTACTTGGAATGTAGCCCCTCCTACGCGTCGGCTTTTTACTTCTACACTCGGCATAACATTCGCAAGTGCCTGCTTCCAAATTTCCAAGCCCGATTTTTTTTCCTCAGCGTTTTTATTGGCTTTCAATTCTACAAGCTCAATAGCGTCGTAGAAAATCTTATAAGCAATAGACTTCTTGCCTGAGACCATCAAATTGTTCACAAACTTGGTTACCAGCACGTCGCCAAATTTGGGGTCCGGCAATACATAACGCTTCTTGGGTTTACCTTTTCTCATCTGAAACAAACGTTAGGTTATGAAAACAATTTATTTTTTCTTAGCAGGAGCTCCTTTTGCGGGTTGTGCTGCCTGACCAGGTTTTGCTTTTTTTGTGCCGTATTTAGAGCGACCTTGCTTGCGTCCGTTTACGCCAGCAGTATCCAAAGCGCCTCGAACAATATGATAGCGAACTCCTGGAAGGTCTTTTACACGTCCTCCGCGAACTAACACAATAGAGTGTTCTTGTAAGTTATGCCCCTCTCCAGGAATGTAAGCAATCACTTCTTGCTGGTTAGTCAAACGCACTTTGGCCACCTTGCGCATAGCTGAATTAGGCTTTTTAGGCGTAGTAGTGTACACGCGCGTACAAACGCCTCTTCTCTGGGGGCAAGAATCGAGTGCTGGAGACTTCGACTTCCAAACTTTTTGTACTCGACTTTTTCTTACTAACTGTTGTATTGTAGGCATCTAGACGAGAATTTTATTCTTTAACTTTCTTAGTTTTTTGGAGCCCCAAATCTAATGAGAGAACCTATAAATTTACAACTATTTTATTTTATTTTTTATGGCTGAAATCCAAATGTTGTAACAAATATTCCCATAATACATTCCCTTGAGGAGGAAGTGCTTTTATTTGAATATATTTTCTCTGAATAGGATGCTCAAAAGCTATTTGATATGCATGTAGCATAATTCCTCCTTCCGGATTAGAACGCTCAGCACCATACTTAATATCTCCTTTGATGGGTGCACCTATTGCAGCTAATTGCGCACGAATCTGATGATGTCTTCCTGTAAGGGGTCTTATTTCTAAGAAATGATAGCGCTCAGAGCTAAATAGATATTTATATTGCAAAATAGCTTCCTGACTTTTGGGAACTGGCTGCCAGTATGCTTTCGTTTTATTAATTCTCTGATGATGAACTAAATAGTGAACAAGCTCTCCTTCTAAAGGATGAGGCAATCGAGAGGTTACTGCCCAATAATATTTGGCTATCTTCCTTTCCTGAAACATGCGATTAAGCTTCGAAAGAGTTTCTTGGGTTTTAGCTAAAATGACTGCTCCCGTTACGGGCTGGTCAAGTCTGTGTGGAAATTGATAATGTTCTATTTTGGAGGCACTTTCATATATTAAAGCTCTTTGACGCAGTACGGATAATAAACCTTGCTCTCCTTTCTTGTTGGATTGCAAAGGATAATATCCCAACTTATTGATAACCATCAGATTTTTATCTTCGAAAAGAATTTGATAATGCCATTCTAATTCATTCATAACTCGAAAATATAAGTGAAATGTAGAAATTTCTTAGCACAAAATAGTTGTAATTTTGCTAAATGTTTTCGAACCTTTTATAAATCAACCTTACTTAAGATATGACAAATCATGATGCTAATAGGCTGTTCCCTGTTTTTTTTAAGTTAGAAAATTTACACACTCTCATCGTAGGAGGAGGGAATGTAGGGCTAGAAAAATTAGAAGCTATTCTCAGAAATTCGCCGAACGCACCCATTACATTAGTAGCTACTCAAATTAAAGAAGAAATCAAAAAAATAGCTCAGCAAAAAAGCAATCTGAATCTTTTAGAACGCCCATTTTGCTATACAGATTTAGAAGGAAAAGACTTGGTAATTTTAGCTACCAATGATCGTCACTTACATCGCTGCATTAAAGCAATGACTTCTCGTATGCATCTGATGACAAATGTAGCTGATACGCCCGAATTATGCGACTTCTATCTGAGCTCTATCGTACAAAAAGGAAATCTTAAAATTGCTATTTCAACCAACGGAAAATCTCCTACCATTGCCAAAAGAATTCGAGAACTTTTAGAGGAAGTGATTCCAGATTCTTTTGATGAAATTCTCGAAAAAATGGTAGAAATTCGCAAAAGATTAAAAGGAGATTTTCGCTATAAGGTAGAAAAACTTAATGAAATTACTACCGAATACCTAAAAAAAGAGTCTTAAATGGAGTTTCTTTACTTAAAAGCTATTCATATCATTTTTATAGTAACATGGTTTAGTGGCATGTTTTATTTGGTAAGATTGCTGATTTACCAGCGCGAAGCATACGATAAGCCAGAACCTGAAAAAAACATTCTATTATCTCAATTTGATGTAATGTCCAAACGCTTATTATTTGGAATTACAATGCCCTCCGCTATTATTACGTTATTAATAGGAATTCGGTTAGTATGGATATATCCTTCCTTCCCAAGTTGGTTGGCTATCAAAATCATTTTTGTTTTATTGCTTTACTTATACCATTTTTCGTTGCATAAGCTATATAATTTGCATCGAAAAAGAGTTTTTAAGTTTTCGAGCCTTCAATTACGAATGTGGAACGAGGTTCCTACTGTTTTATTAGTAGCCATCGTACTATTAGTTATAGTCAAACAAAACATGAGCCTTGTTTATGGTTTTCTAGGACTAGGTGCTTTAATGATCGCATTAGTAGTAGGCATTCGTATCTACAAGTTATTTCGAGAAAAACAACATACATTGTAATCTTATTTAGCACAATTATAAACCTTAAATTTATGTTGAGAATTGACAAGCTTTTAGAAAGTAAAGCGTACAAAAGCATATCCTATATTCGACTACACAAAAAAGTTTAGCTATTCTTTTGCTAAGCAGTCGAGCATAGAAAATGAATGGAGTATGGTTTATTTTTAGAACAATTCTTAATAAATTGCCAATAAAAGAACGTACGACTTCCTGAACAAGTCGGGACATTTTGTTGCTTAAAGTTTCTAAACATTCAATTCAATTAGGACATTAGTTGCTTTGGAGAGTTATTTTTATAGCTATAATGTGTTGGACAACAGAAAGCGAAGCACAAAGCTCTCTTTTGCGCTGTCAAAAACTGAAAAATCACTTTTCTGTTCTCTTAAGTGATACTCTCACGATTGCACCTGAAACCATTTATTTACCTGAAATTGAAAAAGGAAAGTATCAAGTTTCATATGATAACCAAGCCAATCAAGCTCAAATTATTTTTGAAGATTCCATTTCGAAGGATTCTATTTTAATATGTTATCGAGTATTTCCAGTTCTGTTTACTGCTCCACAGTCTAACCGTTCTTTGGCTGATTACCAAACAGGAAAATATGAACTCGCCTATTTGCAAGAACAGATGCAATCCCAATCAAAAACCCTAATAAGTACCAAAGAAGAATTTTTCCAAACGGGAAATATTCAGAAAACGGGTTCTCTTACGCGAGGTATCTCTATTGGAAACACTCAAAACATGTTTGTAAACTCTTCATTAAACTTACAACTCGATGGAAAACTCACACCCGATTTGCACCTTACTGCTACCATTTCTGACCAAAACATTCCTTACCAACCCGAAGGAAATACGCAAAATATTCGAGAGTTTGACCGTATTCTTATTCAACTATCTCATAAATATGCTAGCCTGTCGGCGGGAGATATTATTCTAAAAAACGATTCTTCTTATTTTTTAAGATATTATAAAAACGTTCAAGGCGGGCAAGCACAAATTTTTTGGCAAAATGTCAAAAAGGACTTAAAAAATGATAGCAGCTCTCAAGAAGCTATTACCAAAGCGAGCTTTGCAATAGCAAAAGGACAGTTTCACTCCACTCAAATTGCAGTACAAGACGGCGTTTTAGGTCCTTACCGCATCACAGGACCCGGCAATAATCGATTTATCATCATTTTAGCAAATTCCGAACGCGTGTTTTTAGACGGAAAAAAATTAGAGCGAGGCTTCGATTACGATTATATTATCGATTATAATACAGCTGAAATTACCTTCATGCCTCGCGTTCTCATCACTAAATTTTCACGCGTGCGAATCGACTTCGAATTTGCATCCCAGCATTATTCGAGAGCCATCCAACAAGCAAGACACCAACAAAAAATAGGCGCTCATAATCAAATCAACATCGATTTTTATCGAGAAGCAGATAATCCGAATAGCCCTATTTTGCAACAACTCTCTGTTCAAGATCAACAAATTCTCTCCTTTGTAGGGGATAATATCCAACAAGCTATTTCTCAAAACGTAGATACAGTAAACACATTTTCAGACAATCAAATCCTTTACACTTACCGAGATACATCTGTAAACGGAATAAACTATCGAATCTTAGTACGCGCCCGCAATACAGACCGTCCTTTGCTGCGCGCATCTTTTGCAGAGGTAGGCGAAGGACAAGGAAATTATGTCTTAGGAAGCCCTACTAGCAACGGAAGAGAATACATTTGGGTAGCACCCAGAGGTGGAATTCCGCAAGGAAAATACGAACCTGTGCGTTTATTAATTGCACCTAACGAAAAGCAACTGATTTCAGCCTCTTTCTCTCAACAAATCGGTAAATACAAACATTTCAGTACCGAATGGGCAATTTCTCAGTTCGATAAAAATCGTTTTTCTTCAAAAGATAATCAGGATAATTTAGGACATGCCTTTAAGATCGCATATTCTCAAAACCAGCTTAATCTTTCTCAGAGAACGCGACTTTTTTATGGAAGCGATATAGAGTGGCTACAAGCCTATTTTTCTCCCATTGACCGTTTTCGATACATCGAATTTGACCGCGATTGGTCTCAAGATTCTACTCAAAGAGCTCATGATTTTATTCTGACATCGGTTGTAGGTCTCAAACAAAACGATACTCTTAAAGCAGAGTACAAAGTAGTCTATCGCCAAAGAGGAAACTATATGAATGGCTGGCAACATCATTTTTTAGGAAATGAACAACTCAACAAAATAAAATTGCAGACACAATTTTTTCAGATGCACTCAAATCGCGCTGATAATTCGCAGTCCGATTGGTGGAGGTGGCGTTTAGATATCTCGAGGCGAAACGCCAAAGCTTTTATACCTGGCTATGTTTACCAACTCGATCGCAACCAAGTTCGCCAAAAAGATACAGACTCTGTAATCAGTTCGGCTATGTTTTTTCATGAACAAACGTTTTACCTAGAAAGCGTAGACAGTGCTCAACTAAAATATCGAGTAGATTACACAGTTCGAGAAGATAAAAGTCCACAAAACGGGATCATGGAAAAAAGTGCTTATTCTGAAACTTATCAGCTGAGTGCTCAACAAAACAAAGAACACTACACCTTGCGCGGACAAGCTATTTACCGAAAACTTAAAAATACAAATCTTACTACTACCCCTTTGGAAGAAACCGTAAGTGGAAGAATAGATTATTATCATACCTTTTGGCAAAAAAATATTCGCTCTGAGTTGAGTTGGCAAACAGGTTCAAGTCGTGAACTAAAACGAGAATTTGTTTTCATACGCGTAGAAAACCAACTCGGCACTCATACCTGGCGAGACAACAACAAGGACGGAATCCAACAACTCGATGAGTTTTTTATTGCTATCAACCCCGACGAAAAAAACTTTGTGAAATTTTTTGTGCCTACAGACCAATACATTCAAGCATTTAATACTCTTCTCAATTATCGTCTTAATATCGAAACTCCTCATACTTGGAGCAAAAAAAACTTGCTTTTCAAAACTTTTCACAGGTTTTCCTTAGTAAGCTCTATTCAAACTAATAGCAAAAACACCTCTTCTACTGCATTGCATCGCTTGCTTCCTCTGCTCAATCAGAGAGAAGAACATTTGTTGTCAGACCGCTCTATTATCAGAAATACACTTTTTTTTAATAGAAGAAATCCTAAAATAGGAGGAGAATGGAGAACTATTTTTATGCAAAACAAGCAACTCTTGTCAAGTGGATTTGAATGGCGATATCAAAGAGAGAACTTTTTATCAGGACGCTGGAACGTTTCACAATATACTAACATAAAACAAGAATTCATGCAAAAGGAAATAAGCAATCGTTCAGATTTTTTGCCGAGTCGCAACTTTCTTATTTATGAACAAGGAACAGAATCTTCTTTTTCTTATCAGCCCAACATTTATACGCGCATCACACTTGGCTATACTCTAAAAAATAAAAAGAACAATTTCTCTCAACAGGGAGAAAAAGTCTTTCAACAAGATGTCAATTTTTTGATTCGCTATTCCAAAGCCAACAGCCGAAACTTAGAGATTTCAGTTCGACGTTCTAAGATGGATTTTATAGGCAACCCAAACACGCCTGCTGCTTATGAAATGTTAGAAGCACAAACTCCAGGCATCAACTACAATTGGAATATTAACTACATACAACGACTTGCTAACGGATTGCAACTCTCTCTAAATTATACAGGAAGAAAATCAGAGCTTTCACCTGTTGTCCACATAGGGAGAGTACAAATTACGGCCTTATTTTAGCTCATTTACACAAAAAACGTTGCTCCTCCTTAAGTGTTGTGGCGAGGTGTTAAAAAAAATGAAAATGTTAAAATTATTGAGAAATAACTATTTTTTCCTGGAATTTTTCTTGCGTTTTTACTTCAGGAACTTCTGTCTTATTTGTATGTTATTAATAAAGGGTGTCACCCTATTAATAATTGCTCCGGCCTTTTGCCCTTTTGCAAATGCTTGAGGTTCATAGTTTCCTGCTTGAATATTTTACCTTCGTAAACTAGCAAAATACGGTTTTTCTTCCTTAGCAGCTTTTTGCGCCATACCATCATGTCTATAATTCGTTGTCAATACAAGAGTATTGTCAAACTTCTGAGCCATTACAAAGCTTAATGTCATAATGAAAATGCTGAAAACAAATATTGCTTTCTTAACTACACTTCTTATAACCCGATAAGCTAATTTTAAGATCCAAATTCAATACAACTTGCTTATAATCAAGAAAAAATCTACGAGATTTTCTTATCGTTTTTCTAATTTCAAATTATTAAAAATTCTAACCTCGAGAAGTTCATGATTTATAAACAATTCAACACTAATTTGAGTAGTAGAAGCTTCTCCATTTTCTATCAAGATATCTATCACTCATTCGGAAGTGTTGCGACATCAAAATGAGTTTCAAGCTTGATAAAAAACTTCCACTTTAAAAAGTACCCATGACCGTAGTTGCATCTACCTTAAAAACCAAAAGAGCAGCGATATAAGGAATCCCAGAGCTATCCTTCCAGTTGTCTCAACGAGTCGCTAAAATAATGCTGAGTGTAGAGAGCGGTGCCACCCCAATTTCTATTATCATAAAAAAGGGTATCTTTATAAAAAAAGTAGGATTCTAATAAAAATTTTATAAGTAAATTAAAAAGTTTGCGACAGCGGTTGCAAAAATATAATCTTTTATTAATAATCTTTACATTTTATTAATGTATTTTTAATAAATAAACGTTGCAGACATAAAAGCGAATACAATTTCTTTATGCATAAAACGCCATTCTAAAAATTTTTGATTTAAAATAATGCTCTTAATTTTTTAACTTTCCATATTTACATACAATTCTAAAATTTAAAAATATGAGAACTTTCATAACGTGCTTATTAATGTTTATTGGCATTCTAGGTGCTTCTCTCCAATCTTGCCACTCTAGTAAGCAATTTCACAGAAAAGGCAAAATCAAAAAAGGGCGTGGCCTGCCTTGTCCTGTTAAAGATTGTTAAGAAAGCTCTTTAAAAGTATTTTTGAGAGCCTAAAATTATCGCACAATTTTGGCGCAAAAGTTTTTTAAATAAATATGAATAGAATAGACCAAGCTTTTCAACAAAAAAAAAACATTCTCAACATCTACTTTACAGCAGGCTTTCCCTCTTTAAACGATACTACGCGTATTATTCGGCTCTTAGAACAATCAGGAGGAGTAGATATGATAGAAATCGGAATTCCTTACTCTGACCCTGTAGCCGATGGTCCTACTATTCAAGAGAGCAATCAACGCGCCATAAAAAACGGAATGACTCTCAAAAAACTATTCGAACAGCTTTCTGACTTGCGTTCATATTGTGCACTTCCTATTATCTTAATGGGATATATTAATCCTGTCATGCAATACGGAATAGAAAAATTTCTTCAAAAATGCACCGAAATCGGAATTGACGGTACTATCCTGCCAGACCTTCCTTTTCAAGAATTTTTAGATGATTACAAAGCTTTATACCAAAAATATGGCATTTATAATATTTTTTTAATTTCCCCACAGACTTCAGAAGAACGCTTGCGCAAAATAGACACTGCCTCAGAAGGATTTATTTATATGGTTTCTTCTAACAGTATTACAGGCGCCAAACAAAAGCAAACAGAAGAACAAATTAAATATTTTCAGCGCATAGCAAATATGAATTTGCGCAATCCTCGTTTAATAGGATTTGGAATTTCAAATCGGACTACCTTTGAAAATGCTTGCAAGTATGCTCATGGCGCTATTATAGGAAGTGCTTTTATTCAACTCTTATCGAAACATCAAGATAATTTAGAAGAAGCTATTCCGGCATTTATCAAAGAAATTAGAGGCTAACGAGAGTTTAAAGAAGAACTTTTGACTTTAGCAAGATAGTTTTCTAAATCTTCATAAACTTCCTTTGACATCAATACCAATCCTAAAATATTGGGGAAAGCCATGCCTAGAATCATCATATCAGAAAAATCGATTACGGCTCTCATATTCGTAGAGCTTCCTATAACGATAAAGCAAAGAAAAATAATTTTGTACAGTACAATAGAGCGCTTTTTTTTCCCAAAAAGGTAAGCCCAGGCAATTGTGCCATAGTAAGACCAAGCAATCATCGTTGAAAAAGCAAACAAAAATACCGTAAGAGTAAGCACATAAGGAAACCACGAAATTTGTGAAGCAAAAGCCATATTGGTGAGCTGTACGCCCGTAACCCCTTGATACTTGTACATTTCTGTAATGATAATCACGAGCGCTGTCATGGTGCAAACCACAATCGTATCAATAAAAGGTTCAAGCAAAGCTACCAAACCTTCTGTGATAGGCTCACTTGTGCGTACTGCAGAATGCGCAATAGAAGAAGAGCCTACTCCTGCTTCATTGGAAAAAACGGCTCTTCGGAATCCTTGCACCACTACTCCAACAAAACCTCCGTACATAGCATCATTAGAAAAGGCACTGCTTAAAATAAGATAACATACTTTTGGAAGTAAACTAATATTCATTCCGATAATTACTAAAGAAGCTACCACATAAATTCCGCACATCAACGGAACGAGTTTATCGGTAACACGAGCAATTGTTCGAATCCCCCCAATAATAACCGCTCCCACCATGAGAGCTACTATTACCCCAAACTCAAAACCGTAGGGTTTTAAAGCAGGAATTTGACCAGCTAACATCTCAAAAGCCTGATTAGCTTGAAACATATTTCCTCCTCCAAAAGAACCGCCAATACAAAGCAAAGCAAAAATGACTGAAAGAGCCTGCCCAAGTTGAGGAAACCCGATGCGTGCAAATCCTTCCTTCAAGTAAAACATAGGACCTCCAAATACACGCCCTTTTTTATCGATATGACGATATTTGACACCAAGAGTACATTCTGTAAATTTAGAAGTCATTCCTAAAAAACCTGCTACTATCATCCAGAACGTAGCACCAGGTCCTCCGAGAGATACCGCTACTGCCACACCTGCAATATTGCCAAGCCCTACAGTAGCTGAAAGAGCTGTAGCTAATGCCTGAAAATGGGAAACTTCTCCTTGGTGCATGCTGTGTTCTGCTTTGTATTTTCCGCGTACCAAATCGAAGGCGTGTCGAAGACCTCTAAGGTTAATAAACTTCATGCGTATTGTAAAAAAAATGGCACCAAAAATTAACCATGCTACCACCAAAGGAATGGGTTGCTTTTTTACGCTACCATCGGCATTCAAAACTGCTTTTCCATTTTCATCGTATACGGTAGCGTCATAAATTCCTATTGCCTCGAAAGGGTCATAAAAAAGAACGCTCGCCATTACTTCTACAATAGGGGAAAAAAATCTGTTAATTCGTTCAGAAACACTCATTTCTTCTGTTTGTGCTAATGTCTCTGTAGAAATCGAAAATATCAACGCAGTAAAAAGCAAATATTTTTTCATCCGAATAGTCTTTAAAATTGTCTTTATGGTAGTTTTATTTTTCAAAATAATAAAAATTTGAATCAAAATTCATATTTAAGAAACTTATGTTCTACCAATTATTTGCGGTGCTTCTTGCAAGGTTTTTCTTAACAATCGGATTCTTTACAATACATCGAATTTTCTTCTTACTTCTTAATTTTCATTCGTTTTATACTATCGATTTTCAAAAGACTATCTATTCGCTACTTTTAGGAATTCGCTTCGACATTTCTACGTTCTGGATATTTTGTGGAATATGGATGATACTATCGGCTATTCCTGTGCATTTGCGCTATGAAACTACTAAACGAAAAATTGTAGAATTTCTCGCTGCAATAAGTCATGGATTGGTCTGTTCGTTGAATATAACAGATGCAGAGTATTTCAAATTTACAGGGAAGCGACTTACTTGGCAACAATGGCTTTCAGTAAAACAAGACGCTCTCGAACAAATACCTAACTTAATTTTACATTATTGGTATATTGTCTTGTTGATTGTTGTTATTAGCTGGTTGTACATTACCGCCTTTCGCAAAATAAGCCTTTATCAAGTAACCTATCCTTCTTCAAATCCTGCGTATTTCTTTACGTTTTTGCCTCTTCTGATAATTAGTTCAATTATAGGAATTAGAGGAGGAATTCAACTCAAGCCTCTTCAAATGGGAGAAGCTTATCGGTTTGCTCCTCCGCAATTAGGAGCACTTACCTTAAATACGCCTTTCTCGTTAGTACAAAGCTTTGAAAAAAGAAAATCTGCCTTAGAAATGGTGCAACTTGTCTCAGAATCAGAACAAAAAGACTGGCAACAACGCTCTTTGTACGGCTTACCTGATTCTACTGCGCAAAAAACAAACATTGTAATTCTTATTTTAGAGAGCTTCTCCGCCGAATATATTGGGTTCATGAATGGAGATAAACGCTATACTCCCTTTTTGGATTCTCTTTCTAAAACAAGTATTTGGTTTCCGAATGCTTACGCGAATGGAAGAACCTCTATTGACGCAATCCCGTCTCTCCTTGCTGGACTACCTCATCTGATGGAAGAACATTTCATCGCTTCCGTGTACCATACGAATCATATAGGCGGAATAGGAAATACCCTAAAGAAGCACGGCTATACCACAGCATTTTTTCACGGCGGAAAAAATGGAACTATGGGTTTCGATATGTTTGCGCGCCAAAATGGGTTCGAGTACTATGGTAAAAATGAATTCGATAAAGAAGTTCCCGATGCAGAACGACACTACGACGGTGCGTGGGGCATCTACGACGATGTTTTCATGATGTACATGCTTCAAAAGCTTTCATCTTTTCAAAAGCCGTTTTGTGCTGTTTTGTTTACATTGAGTTCTCATGCTCCTTACCGACTCCCCACTTACGAGTGGTTTAAATATCCTAAAGGAACCTTGCCTATTCATGAAAGTATCGGATATGTAGACAATGCTCTCAAAAAGTTCTTCGAAAAAGCCAGTCAAAATCAATGGTTTAAGAATACTCTTTTTATCATCACTGCAGATCATACACAAGAAACCGACGATCCAAAATATGTCTTTCTTTCGAGTAGATACAAAATTCCCTTTATGATGTATTATCCTAAGGGATTTTCCATATTTCCTGATACATCTAAGCTCGTGCAACAAATAGACCTTCCTGCTACTATTTGCGATTGGCTCGGACTACACCATGAAAAAGTTTTACCCTTCGGAACTTCAGTGTTTAGTCGGAACGAGAGCCCAGCAATTACCTTTATACAAGGAAACTACTACGCATTTCAAAAAAACTTTTACGCTGTTTTTAAGGAAAATCACAGCATGTTTTTCAATATTTCCGATATCGCTATTCAACCCAATGAAGAATGTGCAAAAACTGAAATGTTTTTAAAAAATGCCATTCAATATCACCACAATAACATGATAAAAGATAGCTTTTATGAAAGATAAAGTAGTAATTATTACAGGGGGAACGTCTGGCATCGGAAAAGCACTCGCTTTTGAGTTTGGCAAACAAGGAAGCCTAATTGCTATTACAGGGCGCCATCCAGAAACAGTCGACCGAACAGTTCAAGAGCTTAAGAATCGAAACATACAAGCTATTGGCATAGTAGCAGATGTAAGCAGTCTGCAAGATAATTATCGCATGGCAGCCCAAGTAATAAATCAGTATGGCAAAATTGATATACTCATTAATAATGCAGGGATTAGCATGCGCGCACTTTTTGAAGAAGTAGATATCTCAGTAATTCATACAATAATGAACATCAACTTTTTTGGGGCTGTATACGCCACAAAAGTCTGTCTTCCTTACATTCGACAAACTAAAGGAAGTATTGTAGGAATTTCTTCTATTGCTGGCTTTCGAGGACTTCCTGCGCGAACAGGGTATTCTGCTTCTAAATTTGCTTTGCAAGGTTTTTTAGAAGCACTGCGCACAGAGCTCTTACCTACAGGTGTCCATGTTCTAATTGCTTGTCCAGGATTTACGCAATCAAACATTCGAAAAAGTGCTTTGCTAAAAGATGGAAAGCCCCAAGGAGAATCTCCTCGTGACGAGTCTAAGGAAATGCCTGCTGAAGAAGTCGCCAAACGCATCTACACTGCAACTCTACAACGAAAGAAGTTGCTCATTATGACTACACAAGGAATCCTTACAGTATGGCTCAACAAATTTTTTTCGGGCTGGCTTGACAAAAAAGTATATCAAGCATTAGCCACAGAGAAAGATTCTCCTTTACATTGAAAAATTTCAGTCAAATCGATGATTGAAAAATCTACTACTTTAACATGATCTTCGGTGGTCGATAAAACTCCTTTTTCATAAACTTCTTTGATATTGTTTTTATTTGTTACGATGCGGTAAGTTACATCGTACTTTCCTGTTGCTTTGAGTTTATTCTGGATTGTATGCGACACTAATTTTCTATCTTCAGGATGAATAAACTCGTAAATATCTTTTTTTCGATAAAAAGAAGAAGAACTTTCTGTAAGTCTTTGGATGTATTCATTTATAGATAAAATACTTCCCTCCTCATCGTAAACGTACCTACCAATTACAGCGGGGAGAATAGAATTGACAGTGTTGTAATAGCTTTCCAATTGCTTATTTTTATGTTGAACAGAGTCTTGAGTAGCAGTGAGTTCCTCCATATTTTGGCGAAGCTCTTCATCTCTTTGTTGAAGCATCTGAGTTTGTTCTTGAGAAATCATCAGCAATCGTTCTATTTCTTTCATGCGATTAGCGTTAATAATAGCTACTGCCAAAGAGTCGCAGGCTTCCTGTAAAAATTTAATTTTAATGTCGTCGAGTTTTTCTAAATGTGCAATCTCTAAAATTCCTTGACATTCTTGGTTATATTCTACAGGGTTAAGCAGTAAAAAAGAAGGAGGAGTATCTCCAAGTCCAGAGCGAATCTTCATATAATCATTAGGAACTTTGTACAGGATAGTTAATTCTTTTTCTAAGAAGACTTGTCCTACTAATCCTTCTCCTATGTCGAATTTTCTATGTAAATACTTTCGCCGGTTGTACGCATAGCAAGCTACCATTTCTAAAAATTCAGTTTGATTTTCATCCGCTTTCAAATATAACGCTCCTACGGAAGCTCCTACTCGCTTTACTAAAAAACTCAAAATAGCGTTGAAATTTTCTTTATCTGTTAAATCCGTTTTCTGAAGCAATACATTAAATTCAGAAAGTGCATTAGCAGCCCATTGTTTTTGTTTTTCTTTTTCTTTTTCCTTTTCAAGCTCTGCAATCACTTGATTGAGTTTAGATTGATTTTCCAACAAAGATGCATTCTGCTCATTTACTATCTTAATATATTCTTCGTTTTTATCCATATATTTCCAATTGATTTTTTGCAATAAATAAGCAAGTGTACAAAACGTTAAAATAGCCGTAAAAGTAGATGTTTTATCCATGATTGGGGAATTCCAAACCGAACCATCAATATTTAGATTAATGTTTTCAGATAGTTCGTTGCGAAATAAGATAGCAAGAAAACAAATTACGAGAGAAAGTATTTGAAAAAAAGGTTCTTCGCGCAAGTCGAATAGTGCAACAGGAGTGAGCACAAACGAAAACGCTAACAAGTATGAGCCTGTAAAAGATAATTCATTGTTAATAATCACCACGTTTGCTGCTACTACTAATAAAGTAGATGAAATTGATATAATAAACCGAGAAATTTTAAAAAAACCGTATTTGTTCAACAGCAAAGAAGTTCCCACATTAAACAAGCCTATAAATGGAATAAACATTAAAAGAGGAGATATTATCAAACAAAGAACTATATACGTAATACATATGAAAATAAAAGCTATTATAAAATAATTGCACAAGATTACTTTTTGCTTTTCGTAATCAGTTCGAGCAAGGTGAAGACCTGTTTCAATAATTCTTTTCATATTTACTATAGATTAAGTACTGTCCAAAAATACACTTATTTTTGATATTTTCTTTTTCTTTCTTTAAATTTTTTCTTTTATTATTGCATAGCTTTTCAAGAATTTTCTGATGTCTTTGAAGTTGAATATTTTTGTATTTAGAACACATGAAAACAAATTTTCTTTTCATTATTGCTTTTTTCGCTTATTTTATTGCATATTCCAACAACATACAAGTAACTAATGTAGGAATCATCAATCAAAATACCACCTTAGATTTTTCCATGATACGCTTCGATATATCATGGCAAAATTCTTGGCGCACTTCTAATTTAGAAAGCAACTGGGACGCAGCGTGGGTATTTGTCAAGTACAGAAGAAAATGGTCAAACGAGTGGTTTCATGCTTATTTGCACAATACTGGGCATTCTGCTCCGAGTGGATGTACTCTTCAACCAGGGCTAATGAATACAAGTGCATCTTTCGATTCGATTACCAACCCTGCCGTAGGTGTTTTTGTATATCGCTCTTCTGACGGAATCGGAAATATCAGTTTTAACAACATCCAATTGCGTTGGAACTACGGTGTAAACGGTTTAGCAGATTACGATAGCGTAGAAGTGTGCGTTTACGCGATTGAAATGGTGTATATTCCACAAGGTAGCTTCTACGTAGGCGATAACGATATGTTAAACAATTCCACATCATCAGGAAGATTTCGAAGAGGAGATGCTGATTTGCCTTTTCAAGTGACATCGGAGGCAGCTCTGACTATTAACAATACATCCGCCACAGAACTGTGGGGAACCTCTACTTCAGGAACTAACACTATCGGAGGAAGTGGCACTTTGGCAGCAAGTTTTCCCAAAGGGTATGGAGCTTTTTATATTATGAAATACGAGCTTTCTCAGTATATGTATAAGGAATTTTTAAACAAACTTACTCGAACTCAACAGTCTTCAAGAACTTTTATATCTGTTGTTGGTAATTATCATTGTAACTCAGGCGGCGGATGTACTTCTATTCAAAATAGAAACGGGATTCGTTTGATAAGTGACCCAGGAGGTAGCCTACCTCGCGTCTTTGGAAACGATTTGAGTGGTAATCTAACACCAGACGAATCCAATGACGGTCAGTACATCGCTCATAATTGGACAAGCAACGACGATTTATTTGCTTTTGCAGACTGGTCAGGACTTCGACCTTATACAGAACTAGAGTACGAAAAAGTATGTAGAGGAACTTTGGTTCCTTTAGCCAATGAACGTCCGTGGGGAAACACGAACCAGACAACAGCAACAGGTATTACAAATCCTGGGCAAACTAATGAAATTGCTTCTCCTACAAGTGCCAATATCGTTTTAGGAAATGCTCCTTCTGTGCAAGGTCCTCTTAGAAGTGGAAATTTCGCAAGAGCTTCTTCAGACCGAGAACAAGCAGGCGCTGCCTATTACGGCGTGTTAGATATGGGAGGAAATCTTTGGGAGCTTATCGTTTCAGTAGGAGTACCAACTCACAGAACATTTCAAGGAAATATACATGGCAACGGTAACTTAAATGCTGCCGGTAACTCGGATGTAAGTGGATGGGCTCCTTCTCTATGTTATAGAGGAGGTTCTTGGGGGAACACACTGCCTACTACCATTCACCATACATCCGATAGAACATTTGCAAGCAGTGTGAATCCTAACAATATTCGCTACAGTAGTGTAAGCATTCGTCTCGCAAGAACAAGCCCTTGATTTTTACTAAAAACATAGATGTATGAGAAAATCATTTTTACTCATTTATTTTTTCTCTTTCTTATGCTCAGCTAATAATATTCAAATTAACAATGTAGCTGTGGGAGGGCAAAATTTAGCGCTTAAATATACACTTGTTCAATTTGATATATCTTGGGAAAACTCTTGGAGAACTTCTACTTATGAAAGTAACTGGGACGCTGCTTGGGTCTTCGTAAAATATCGCAAAAAATGGGATACGCAATGGTTTCATGCTTATTTGCACAACAGCGGACATAACGCACCCTCAGGTTGTACCATTACACCTGGACTTGTGAACACGAGCGCTGCATTCGATTCTATTAATAATCCTGCTGTAGGCGTTTTTATTTATCGCTCTTCCAATGGAATTGGAAACATAAGCTTTAACGGCGTCCAATTGCGTTGGAACTACGGTGTAAACGGTTTAGCAGATTACGATAGCGTAGAAGTGTGCGTTTATGCAATTGAAATGGTATATATTCCACAAGGTAGTTTTTTTGTAGGTGATAACGACATATTCAATAGTTCTACTTCTTCAGGGCGGTTCCGAAGAGGAGACGTAGATTTGCCTTTTGAAATCACATCAGAAGCAGCCATCTCGATAGGAAACACATCCTCCACTCAATTATGGGGAACCTCTACTTCAGGAACTAACACTATCGGAGGAAGTGGCACTTTGGCAGCAAGTTTTCCCAAAGGGTATGGAGCTTTTTATATTATGAAATACGAGCTTTCTCAGTACATGTACAAAGAATTTTTGAATAAGCTCACTCGAACTCAACAAGCTAACAGAAGTCCTGTTACTATCGTAGGAAACTATCACTGCGGTGGTGGCGGAGGATGTGCTACCATTCAGAACAGGAACGGCATTCGTCTTATGAGTGATCCTGGCGGGACGCTGCCGAGAGTTTTTGGAAACGATTTTAATGGAAATAACACAGAAGGAGAAGCAGGCGACGGGCTTCATATTGCTTGTAATTGGGTAAGCGCAGACGATATACGCGCATTTGCGGATTGGTCTGGCCTACGACCTTATACAGAACTTGAATACGAAAAAGTTTGTCGCGGACCTTTGATGGTAGTTTCGAATGAACGCCCTTGGGCAACTACTAATCAAACTTTTGCTACTGGTATTGTGAATCCAGGACAAGACAACGAAATCGCATCACCTTCGAGCGCCAACCTAGTGTACAATAACCATGCAAGCGTACAAGGGCCTTTAAGATGCGGAAACTTTGCGCGCGCCTCTTCTAACAGAGAAGAAGCAGGAGCTGCTTATTACGGTGCTTTAGACATGGTGGGAAATCTTATCGAGTGCATCGCATCCGTTGGGGTTACCGCCCATCGTTCTTTTCAAGGTAATATTCATGGAAATGGTGTCTTGAATACTAGTGGAAACACAGATATCACTGTATGGCCCTCTTCATTTGGTTTAAGAGGAGGAAGTTGGTCTACTACTGCCTCCTTACCTCATACGTCCGATAGAAATTTCGCTAGTTTCGAAATAACAGGAAATACAAAATACAATTATGCTTCAATCCGATTAGCTAGAACTCAACCGTAGTTACAATGAAACTATATTTCGGGACGGTTTTCTCAATCTTGGCAATTCACTACTCGTATGCCCAGAACAACGCTATTTTTTACGGAGGAGAAGGCAAAGGAGAATCGCTATTTTGTTATTCTCAAGCAAATGCTGTTTTAAATAATTCTATTTTTTTAGGTGGAGAAAGCGAAGGAAGCAATGTGTTTTGCTATCAACAATCTAATCCAGTACTTAATAACAACATTTTCATAGGAGGAAATTCTATTGGAGAGCGCGTTTTTTGTTATGAGCAAGATAACGCAACTATCAATAATAGCATTTTTAAAGGGGGAAACGCTTCTGGAAGTAGAGTATCGTGCTATGAGCAATTAAATGCCATTCTAAACAACAACATTTTTATAGGAGGAAACTCGATTGGAGAACATGTCTTTTGTTATGAACAATTAAGTCCAGTTCTTAACAATAGTATATTTATCGGAGGAAATTCTATTGGTGAAATTGTGTTTTGCTATGAACAAGACAACGCTATTATCAATAATAATATCTTTAAAGGAGGAACCTCAGCAGGGTTTGCTAGAAGTTGCGTTGGTACGCTGGAGGCTGTCCCCTTGCCTATCCAAGTCTTGATATTTGAACTTATTGAATTATTTCCTAAAGTGCATCTTTATTGGAGGGTATCATCTGTAATCAATACCGAATACATTGTAGAAAAAAGCTCAAATGGCATCGAATGGAACGAAATTGGTACTTTAAAAGGCAATTCATTCTCTTACCACTTCACTGATTCTCTTTCTCATGAAGGAACATTCTACTATCGCTTTAAGTATCGCGATGAAAAATCTGCACTTGTATACTCACCAATCCGAAATGTATATTATTCTGTTGCGAACACATCTGAACATCATGCTTTAATATATCCTAATCCTACTAACAGCGAATTTTTTGTAGTTACCTCTTCTTCTCACTATGAAATAGAACTTATCAATTCGTTAGGACAAATAGTTTACAAAATCGAAAATGCTACTTCTGTAAATGTTAATGAGTATCCGAATGGAATTTATACTGTAAAGATAACCTTCCGCGACGGAGTTTCCCTATATCGTAAGATTTTAATCCAAAAATAAATCTTTACTATTACAAAGAATGTTAAACGAAATTGAAATATAAAATCTCTTAAAGTCTCTAAGAGTTACTTGATGAAGATACTTTGCGCTGCTCACTCCAATAAGCAAACAATTTATTTTTAAGATACTCTAAAAGAAGGATTCCGATATTTTTTTGTATCCATTGCCATACAATAGAAGAGGATGGCTGATATTGAACTTTAGAAGAATGGAAATTTTTGTCTTTTTCACTACCAAAAAAAAATTGAAAGACAAAATAAGCTACTAACCCTGCAATCAAAGAAATAGCTACAACTTTGAGCACACGAAGGATGCTAAATTCTAATTTTGCTATATTCTCAAGAAGTTGCTCTGTTAACTCTTGTTGTCTTGCTATGATGTTTTTTTTCGTATTATTCATAAAATTGATCTTCGAAAAGCATTTTTTCAACAATTCGGCGCATAAGATTACGGAATGTCGACCTGAATTTAAAAAATATCCCCCAAAAAACTATAAATAAAAGCGTCACCACAGCAAAGCCGACGTAACGCGGAATTTGCCACACATCGCTAATAAAAAAAGCAATTGTAAAACAAGCGAACAAAAAAGCAATAGCAAGAGTTCCTAATAATACGAGAAGTAAAAAAAATACAGCTAAGAAACGGGCTACACTTTCTTTAAGTTCAATTTTAGCAAGTTGAGCATATAAATAGAGCAATTCGCGCAATTGTTCAGCAATTTGAGTAAGAAAGCGCACAATAAAAGATTGTTCTCTCATGAATTAGGCTTCTTAGGCTTAAATTTGGATTGTTCGAAAATATATTTTGCATTTTTTTCTTCCATGAGGGCTGGAAGAGTCATCGTAGAATTTCGCTTCATATAGGCTTTGATGATTTCCCATGCTAACCATCTTCCCACTCTTCCAGGGCATTCATCGCCAATTTCAAGGGTTTTAGGGCGCTCACCGACGTATTTATTTTTAATAAACTCTTGTGTTTCATAAAAAAGCCCGTAGCCATTTTCGCCTTTATACTCCACAAAGTGCGACCATATTTGGTCCACATTATAACGACAAGCCAGCAATTCGGCGCGCGTATACCCTAAAATTAATGTATCGGGCACGTATGGCAAAATTTTTTTTGTAAAATAATAAGACTTTCCATAAAAAATCATGTCTGCTAACAGTGTTTTGTCTTGGAAATCGTAAGCGTTGTATTTAGCCGAAAGCATAATAATAGTAGTCGGAACGATCGTTTGAGGCGAATATCGTTTAAGAATATACATCGGAATTTCAGGAGGATAGTACATCATCTTCTTTTCTCCTAAAAAATACTCCAAGCTAATTACCATCATATCTTCCGCTATAAAAATATCTCGCCCAAAGCCGAGAGCTCCATAGCCTGAAACAATCGTAAAAATTTGAGGCTGTTTAAACTCAGGATAATAATATTTTAAAAACCGAAACGCCTGCTCAAATTCTTTTTCTATATCAGAAATAGAAGAAAAAGTTTGTTGTACATCTGCTAAAAGAGTATCTGTTTGAGGAAAAGACCTAAATTGAGTCATTACTTTCCATAAAGTAGAAGTCTCGGCGGGTGTAAAACTGCGCACATACCTCTGAAATAAGGGATTTTCTTCTAAATATGAAGAAAACTCTTGCTCTGTTTTTAAAGCAAAAATTTCTTTCTCCCATCGTCGAATACTTACCTTTTCTACTTGTACGTTCGAAACATCTGGAATGGGTTCTTCATCCGCTGTTTCAGAGCATGAAAACATGCTCATCGTTGTCAAAACAATTAGTAGTAGTTTTTTCATATTTAAAACACAATAGATTTCCCGGCGTAAAAATCTAAAATCTTCATTTTAAACCAAAAGTCAAATTCAGCTTGTAAGAGCTGATTTTCGGCATTTAACAAATTGATACGAGCATTTTGCCATTCTACCAAAGGTAAAGCGCCTGCTTCATAACGATTGGTTATCATTTGAAAGTTTTGTTTAGTAGCTTCTACTCGCATACGATTCGAATGATAGGTTTTGTGAGCTAATTTTACATCGCAATAAGCGCGTTCAATCTTTTGTTGAAGTTGTAAGCGAACTTGTTGTTCATTCAAATCGGCTTGCTTGGCTCGAAGTTGAGCAGCAACAACATTAGCTCTATTTCGGTAACGAGTAAAAATAGGAATTGTAAGGTCAAAACTAAGAGAGCGCCGTAAACTTTGGTCGAGTTGATCAAAAAAAGTAAACGGTTCTAATATAGGAAGGGTAATGGCTCTATCTTGAAAGACAGGTATGGGAGTTTGGTTGCTATCAAAAAAATATCCTATAATTTCTCTATTAGTCACTGTCGAAAATCCAGTTAATTTTTGTTTTTGTGCGCTAGAGTAAAGCGTAAATAATCCGGCAGAAAATGAAAGCGTAGGCAAAAAAGCAGCTTTTGATATGTGTACGCTCGCATATGCACTTTTTTTCTGCCATTCAGCACTATGAATTTCGGGCATTTCTCGAACTGCTACTTCATAGATTTCTTTAGGAGTCTGAATAGTCAATTGCTCTGGAGGCTCAGGAAAGGTAGGCAATTCTATTGCAAAAGGATCGTGAAAAGGAATGTGCAAAAGTTGCCTGAGTTCTAACAAAGAAAGTTCTAAATTGTTTTCTGCATTCACAAGATTAGTTTCGTCGATAGCCAGTTGAGCGCGAAGTTCGGTTTCATGAACTATAGGTAGCGAGCCAGAGCGCACCAACGATTGAGTGCGAATCAGTTGATTTTCAGTAATCTGTTTTTGGTTCCGTAGGTTCTGAAGTTGTTTTTCTTGTAAGGCGATTTGTAAAAAAAGGGTTGCGATGCTAAGCGACAACTCATTCTTAGCTTTTTGAAGAGCGTATCTCGAAGATTGAACATTAGCTCGATTTTGCTGAATCGTATAATGAAGTCGAAAGCCATTGAATAAAGCAATAGTAGAGCTTATCGAGAAATTATTAGATTGAATTCGTCGGTTAAGAAACTGATTAGTAAAAGGGTCAATAGAGCGTCCCCAATTATAAGCGTGAGAGGCTCGTCCGTTGATATCTGGCATTTTTTCGTAATAAGACTGCTTAAGTTGGTTTTCAGCTTGTTGAACATCTATTTCGGCGAGTTGAATAGAAATATTGCGTTGTAAAGCGTATTCTACACATGCCTGGAGCGTCCATTTTTCTTGGGCAAACACACAAAAAGAAAAAAAACAACCTGCAAAAAGTTTGCTTATCAACAACAATTTTTCATAAAAATGAAATATTTTACACTTAGAACACATATCAATCTTTCTAATTTTTTGCAAGAAGTGCCATGTAAAAACCATCAAAACCAGATTGAGCGGGAGAAATGCTAATTTCTTCTTGCAAAGTAAAAAATTTACCTTGCTGTGTATGCAAAAAAGTTTGAATTTGCTTTTCATTTTCAGAGGGCAGTATGCTGCAGGTAGCATATACCATTTTTCCACCTGATTTTACAATAGGACTGTATTTTTGAAGAATTTCTTGCTGAGTTTTTTGAAGATTCTCTAAAAAAGAAGGCTGAAGTTTCCATTTAGCATCCGGATTTCGACGCAGAACGCCCGTTCCAGAGCAAGGTACATCGAGTAATAAGCGGTCTGCCGTGTTATAAAGCCTTTTAATAATTTTGAAAGAACGAATTAACCTCGTTTCGATAATACTAACTCCTGCTCTTTTAGCGCGCTTTTTCAAATTTTGCAATTTATGTTCTTCCACATCCAGCGCAATAATAGAACCTTTGTTTTTCATTAAAGCGGCGATGTGCAGTGTCTTGCCCCCTCCTCCCGCACAAGCATCTACTATACGCATACCGCTCTGAGGCGAAAGCAGATGCGCTACGCGTTGAGAAGACGCATCTTGTATCTCAAACCAACCTTTTTGAAAGCCCTCCAAACGAAATAAATTTTGGCGTCTCAGAATTAAAATAGCTTCAGGACAACCTTGAATTAGTTGATAGTCAATGTTTTGACTTTTAAAATAATCAAAAAGCTGCTCAAGACTAGTTTTTAAAAGATTAGCCCTAATTACTAAAGGAGCAATTTGATTGAGACTTTCTAATTCTACAAGCCATCTTTGTTGTAGTTCCGAAAGTCCGCGCTCAAACAACCAATCTGGCATAGAAAAGCGAACTGCTAATATATTTTGAGCTTGTTGTTTTTTTTGCGCAATAAGAGAGGGGCACAAGGTTTTCCATTCATCCCAAGAAGGCAATTCTTTATTCTGCAAAAGGAACCAAACTCCCACGAGTTGAAAATAATTTTGGTTCGGATTTGAATAATCGGTATCAGCACAAAAACATATAAGTCTCCACCAACGAACCATATCGTAAAAATTTTCAGCAATAAAAGCGCGGTCACGGCTTCCCCATTGCTTGTTTTTAGCAAACAATTCTTCTAAAGCACGGTCAGCATACTGATTGTATTTGAATACTTTCTCCAGAGTTTGAGCGATTGCTAGTATTAAATTCCTATGAAAAAGTTTTTTCATTCGCAAAATTCTGTTCTTTTTTAAAGCGAACTCTCTTGCAAGGTAACAAAAAGGATCGTAAAGTTAACATTGAATTGTTTTCTTACAAGTCAATTCTTTTTGTACTATGCAAACGGTAAGCTCTTGAATCACAAAAGGAACAAGTTAGGTCCTAATGATTGGGTTTGTAAAGCACATGTATTCTCAACGTGATAAGCCCCAATAGCATGAAAATCAGCTCTTTTAGAAGTAAGCATCTTCTACACGTGAAAACTTTTATTCCATTCATTCAGGGGTATCCGCTCTGTAAAACTCGTATCTTGTGTATACATCTTAAAATTCTCTATCGTTAGTCCTTTAAAAGTACCAAAAAGAAGAAGAAATGCTTTTGGCTAGCTTCTGGGCTCATGTCTGCAAGCTGACTACTTGTAGCACTTTCTGCATAGCAAACAGGCTTAAACATACAAATGCAAGGTCTTATAGTGTTACATTTGTAACATTGCTCATGTGCAAAGTGTAATAATATCGCCTATTGTTCCGCATTTAAAACAATACGTATCAGAAGACTGGCAAGCATAAACTTAACAATACATGTACGCAATAACTTTGCAATATCTTTTTGTTACAAACAAAACTTTTCCTGTTTCTTTGTTTTATCAATTTTTGCTCAAACAAATGATACTAACAAAAACAGAATCCACCTGTAAAAATAAAATCAAAATTTTTAGAAAAATAAGATGGTTGTTGGTCTTAGGAGTGTTAATAAATGCATGCCAATCAGCAGAAAACTCTTCTTCGTACAATCTCAAAACACTGCCTGTGCGTTATGCGCAGCGCTTTTCAATTGAATACAACGAAAATTTTCAATACCTCATGACAATACGCTTAGAAAATGATAGTATTTTATATAAACTTCCCACAAATGTCTCTAAAATAATTTGCGCTTCTACTACTCATGTTGCAATGCTACACGTGTTAGGAGCAGATAGCTGCCTAATTGGTATTTTAGGAGGCCAATATTTATGTAATCCGTACCAGAGAAGAAGATATGAAACAAAACAAATTCGAGAACTTGGCAGTATTTCTCAGCCCGATTTAGAATCTATTTTGATGCTTCGCCCCGATGTAATTCTATTAAGTTCACGCCCTGAAGAACTACCCGCTACATGGAAACTGATTCAACAAACAGGAATTCCTATAATTTTCATAGCAGAATGGTTAGAAAATACGCCTTTAGGAAGATGTGAATGGCTCCGCGTGATAGGCATCATGACCAATAAACTTGCACGTGCAGATAAATTTTTAGATAGCGTTGCAGCTATTTATCAGCATCTTTGTTTGAGTGTTCAGAAAGATTCTTCTAAAAATTCTCCTACGGTAGTTGCGGGCATGGGCTATCAAGGCGTTTGGTACGTTCCTGCTGGAAGAAGCTACGTGGCTACACTTTTGAAAGATGCTGGAGCTCATTATCCTTGGGAAAACATCGGCGGAGAAGGCAGTTTATCGCTCGATTTTGAAACATTTTACGCAAAAGCTCTTCACGCTGATATTTTAATCAACGTCGGAACATGCCGCTCCATTGCAGAATTGATCGCTCTCGATAAACGACTTGCTTTTTTAAAAGCTGTTCAACAAAAAAAAGTTTATAATAACGACCTTCGAATAACAGATAACGGAATTAACGAATATTACGAAACTTCTGTTGTAGCACCTGAAAAAATACTTTCTGACCTCATTCACATACTCCAACAAAAAGATTCCTTATATTATTACAGAAAGTTATTTTAAGGCTCGTCACTTTCGTCTTCTTCTGTTGTCTTTGGAGAGAATTTATTTGCCTTTTTAGAGCGACGACGCGCTTTTGAAAGAGATTCCCATTTTTTGAGTTGTTCATTTGTAAGAATTTCGCGAAAAGCCTGACGGCGCTTCTGACGCAAAAGGCGCAACTCAGATTGTACCTCTTTTTTCTCTTTAGTGTATTTTTCTAAGATTTTATTTTTTTGCTCCCAAAAATCGAGCTGTACTTGTCGGATTTTATTAACCTGCTCATCAGAGAGTTGCAGTTCACTTTTCATTTTTTCAGCAAACCGTTCGGCTCGCTGCGAAAGTGATCGACCTGCTTGATTGTCATTTTCTTGAGATTGTCCGCGACTTGCTATAAATAAAAAAATACACCCGATTCCCAAAAATAATTTTTTCATAGAGCTTTACTAAAATAATGGTATTCTCTAATAATAGGGTTACAAGCGCACTTTTGTTGTACAAAGGGCAAATCTCTTTCTGCTTCTCGATAGGAATAATACGATTTTTTGTACAAAACTACATTAATATCAGTAGAAACTAACCTGACAGTATGCAAAACAAAATCTTCAGACGGCCTTAAGACAAGTTCATCAGAGCGAACTTCTATTTTATAAATCTGACCTTGAAATACATTTTTTATTGGCGTAGAATTCTTACACGGTAGTTTTTCTTTGCAAAAGCTCTCAAAATTTAGCAAGAAGCTTATTAGCAAAAGAATGCTCATGGTCTTTTGAGTTATTTTATAATACTTTGATACGATATTTTGATAGATAAGTTCTTAATCTTCCAACTTTTTAAGGTAAGTGCAAAATTGCTAATAAAAGTTAAAAAGAAACTTCAGAAAATATAAAAGTTTTCTTAGTTTTGTAACGACTTTCAATAAAAGTTTTATGAGTCAAATAGAAACTAAAACAAGAATTCTACAAAACGCTCGCGAATTGTTTCGACGCAAAGGAATTCGCAGCGTAAGAATGGAAGATATTGCTAACCATTTAGGAATTTCAAAAAAAACACTCTATCAGCATTATAAAGATAAAAAGAATCTCATTATAGCAATTGCAGAATACGATATAGAAAGTCACATCAATTTTTTGCGAAGTGTTCGGTCGGAATCTATCAATTCGATAGAAATTATTTTGCGGACAAGCGAACATTTCTTTAAGGATATTGCTAACATCAATCCAGCTATGATAAGCGACGTACAGCGTCTTTACCCTGAAGCATGGGAAAAATTTAAAGAAAAGAAGAATGAGCTTTTTACAATGAGTCTCGTTCAAACACTTTCAGAAGGCAAACAACAAGGCTTGTTCCGCTCCGAGATTCATCCTGAAATTATGGCGAAATTAAGGCTAGCCCAAATCGAGTTAGCTTTTAATTCTGAGATATTTCCATTTGATAAGTACAATTTCTTAGAAGTACACAAGCAATTTTTCTTTCACTTTTTGTGGGGCATATGCACGGAAAAAGGTCTTAAACTTATGGAAGAATATTCTAACAAAAATTTGTTTTATACAGTTTAATAATTGTTTTCAAGATTATTCACATGAAACCGATTACCCTGATTGTTTTTTACACTGCTATTGCAAGCATCTTAACAAAGCATGTGTTTGCGCAGAATCAACAATTTTCACTGCAGCAAGCCATAGAATATGCCGTCCAAAATCACTCGAGCGTACAAAACGCTAAATTAGACCAGCAATCTGCCCGCGGACGAGTAGGAGAAGTTCGCGCCATGGGACTGCCACAAGTCAACGCCTTCGTGAACATTACAGATAACTACAAAATCATGTCGCAGTTTATTCCTGCGAATGTATTCGTTCAGCAAGCTCCACCTGATTTAATCGTTCCTGTAGCGTTTGGCGTTCGCCATACAGGAATGGCGGGTATCTCTATCCAACAACTTCTTTTCGACGGAACGTTTTTTCTAGGGCTTAAAGCTGCTAAAGTATACACAGAGCTAGCCGATAAATCATTGATAAAGACTAAAATTGATGTAGCTGCTAACGTTACAAAAGCATACTACGGCGTATTAGTAACAGAAGCACAACTTCAAATGCTTAAGATTAATGAAGCTCGTTTAGATACACTATTCTATCAAACAAAAGTACTCTACCAACAAGGTTTTGCCGAAAAACTTGACGTAGATAGACTACAAGTACAAGTAAATAATCTCAAGCAGCAAATTCTTCACACAGAAAGAACTTACGAACTGAGTAAGATGCTTTTGGCTTTTCAAATGGGCTTGCCTGATGCCACCGAGCCTATTGTGCTCACTACAAAACTCGATGAAATCCAACTCAATATAGATAGCCTAAACGAGGGCCATTTCTCTGTAACTGATCGCATTGAATATCAACAACTTGAAGTACAACGGAAATTAAATCGAATGAACATCAAACGTCTGAATGTAGGTTATTTGCCTACCTTTTACTTAACGGGTACTCCCTTAGGGTATAACGTTGGCGGCAGAGAGTACGATATATATTTCGACAAATGGCACCGATTTGGAAACATCACGCTTTCTATTTCTATGCCGTTGTTCGACGGATTGAGAAAAAAATATATGGTGCAACAAGCGCGTATGGAACTTTATAAAATAGAAAACTTTCAAAAAGAACTTAAACGAAGCTTTGCACTTGAACAAAATCAAGCTATTCGGAACCTACAAAGCGCGCTAGAGCAACTCCAAATTCAACGAGAAAACATGGAATTGGCACGCGAAGTAATGCGAGTTGCTAAAGCAAAATACGAACAAGGAGTAGGCTCTTCTTTAGAAATCATAGAGGCTGAAACCTCTTACAAAAATGCTGAAACAAATTATTTTTCAGCGCTCTACAACGCACTTATCGCAAAAACAGATTACGAAAAAGCTTTTGGAAAAATCAAAGTAGAATAATCATTAAAACTATTGCCATATGAAACCTTTATATGTTAGCCTTCTTTTTTCCGTTTTTTTATGGAATTGTGGTGGAAAAAATCAAATTCCTGCTGATTTAGAAGGCAAGAAAGCGCTGCTTATTGATTATAAAAAACAAATGGCAGACCTTAAAACTAAAATCGAACAACTCGAAGCTGATATTCGAGCTATCGAGAAACCAAATCCTAAAGCAGGACTCAAACTTGTAGAAACTCAAACCCTTGTCGATACTACCTTCCAACATTTCATCGATGTACAAGGCAATGTAGAATCGGAAATGAACGTGTTAGTCAATCCTGAAATTAGTGGAATTCTATTGCGAAAAGCTGTCAAAGAAGGACAGTCTGTCAAAAAAGGACAACTTCTCGCAGAAATAGATGCTGAGAGCATTCGCAAAAATATTGCAGAACTGGAAAAATCTTTAGAACTCGCTCAAATTGCCTACGAAAGACAAACAAATCTATGGAACCAAAAAATAGGTACGGAAATGCAATATCTTCAAGCTAAAAACACCAAGGAACGCCTAGAAAAATCTTTAGAAAGCGCTAAAACTATGCTTCGCAAGGCGTCGGTAGTCTCACCGATTGATGGCGTTGTAGAAGCATTTGCATTAAACGTAGGAGAAATGGCCAATCCTGCTATTCCTTTGTGCCGCATTGTGAATCTCAAACAAGTAGATGTTGTAGCAGACGTATCAGAAACTTACGCAAAAGTAGTTCGCAAAGGAGATAAAGTAGATATCTTATTTCCAGCTATTGGAACAAAGGTCACAGCATATATTAGTATGGTAGGGCAATACATCAAACCCGATAACAGAACTTTTAAAATTGAAATTCAAATTCCAAACCCTGACGAATATTTAAAGCCCAACACTTTAGCAATTGTTCGCATTAACGATTTTACTCAAAAAAATGCTATCGTAGTGCCGTCGAATATTGTTCAAAAATCTACCGATGGTACTAAGTTTGTGTATGTAGTGCGCTCCGAACAAGGAAATGACGTCGTGCGAAAAATAAACGTAGAAGTAGGAAAATCTTACGATGAGAAAACGCACATCTTATCAGGGTTGAAAGTAGGAGATAAAATCATTACCAAAGGTTACACAGAAATTGTGGACGGTGAAATTGTGAATGCTCTTTAAACCACAAAAACCATGAAAAAACACGAAAGAAATTTTGGGTTAAGCACATTAGCCCTTAGAAATAGCACATCCGTTTTTATTCTAACAGCTATCATCTCGGTGGCGGGCTTATTTGCTTATCTGAATATGCCCAAAGAAAGTTTTCCAGAAATTGTTATTCCGACTGTTTACATCAACACCGTTTACCCAGGAAATTCTCCTTTAGACATTGAAAATCTGATTACAAGACCACTCGAAAAAGAGCTCGATGCAGTAAAAGGAGTAAAAAAAATTTCCTCTACCTCCGCACAAGATGTTTCGATTATTATCATCGAATTTAATGAAAACGTGGACATCCGAAAAGCGCTGCAAGATACAAAAGATGCTATTGATAGAGCCAAAAAGGACTTACCCAATGACCTTGACCGCGACCCTGTCGCTATGGAACTCGATTTTACAGAAATTCCTATCATGGAAATCAATCTTTCAGGCGATTTTGAAATTGAAAAACTAAAAGAGTATGCCGAAAAACTTGAAGAAGAAATCGAAATGCTTCCAGAAGTTCGACGAGTAGACGTGCTCGGCGCTGTAGAGCGAGAAATTCAAATCAACGTAGACCTCTACAAAATGGAAGCCATGAAAGTAACTTTCAACGACATAGAGCAAGCCATTACGAGCGAAAACATGACTATTTCAGGCGGCGACATTATGAGAAATGGCTTCCGGCGTTCGCTCCGCATCGACGGAGAATTTAAATCTGTTGAAGAAATTGCAAACATTATCGTCAAACATGAAGACCAAAACATCATTTTCTTGCGAGACGTAGCTGAAGTAATCGATACCTACGAAGAGCGCAAAAGTTATTCTCACTTAGGTGCTGCTGGTGAATTCCTTACCCAAGGCATGAAACCTGTAGTAAGTGTAAAAGTAATCAAAAAAGGAGGTGAAAATCTCGTATTTGCAGATGCTAAAATTCAAGCCATCCTCCAAAAAGCACAAAAAACCTATTTACCTTCTCATTTGAATATTGTTATCACTAACAGCCAAGCGGAAGACATCAAAAAACAAATTTCAAATCTTGAAAACAGCATTATTTCTGGAGTCATTTTGGTAGTAGGAGTGTTGCTGTTCTTTATGGGGCTTCGCAATGCAACGTTTGTCGGAATAGCCATTCCACTTTCGATGTTTATTTCTTTCTTGATTCTCAATTCTTTTGGAATTACTATCAATATCGTTGTATTGTTTGCACTCATCATTGCCTTAGGGATGTTAGTAGACAATGGTATTGTAGTGATTGAAAATATTTACCGCTTGCGCGAAGAAGGATACGATAATTTTGAAGCAGCGCGCTTAGGAGTAGGAGAAGTAGCTCTTCCGATCATTTCTTCTACGCTTACTACAGTAGCTGCATTTGTCCCTTTGGCTTTTTGGGGAGGAATCTTAGGTGAATTTATGAAATATTTACCTATCACTCTCATCATCGTTTTATCTGCTTCGCTTTTTGTAGGATTAATTATCAATCCAGTAGTAGCTGCCAAGTTCATGCGCTTGGAAGTAAAAGGCGAAAAACGCAATTACAATAAACTTCTTATTGCTTCTGCGATTGCCATTCTGATGGCTCTTGTATTGTACGCAACAGGCAAACCCTACACAATAGCTAATCTTTTAATGACTTTCGCTCTCATTTCCCTATTCAACGCATATCTACTTCGAACTTTAACCGACTGGTTTCAAAATACTTTTTTGGTTTGGTTAGAAAGAATTTATCGCTCATTCTTAGAATATGCTCTAACAGGCTATCGCCCTTATGCTTTTTTTGTAGGAACGTTCGTCATTTTAATTTTATCGATTGCATTATTTACTTGGCGCGCTCCTGAAATTTCACTTTTCCCTTCAGCAGAGCCTAAGTTTATCAACGTGTTTATCGAGCTTCCGCAAGGAACCGATACTAAGTCTACTCTCGTCAAAACGCGTGAAATCGAACAACGCATCTTTCAAATTCTTAAGCCTCATGAAAATATAGTAAAATCGATTGTTACAAATGTAGGAAAAGGAACCAAAGGTGAGGGATTAGAAAGCTCTATGAGCGCCGACTTCACTCCTAATCGCGCCAAAGTTACCGTACATTTCATTGATTATAAGCTCCGTGGCGAAGAGCATAGCACTAAACAGATTCTCAAAGAAATTTCTGACGAAATGAAAAAAATCCCAGGGGCCGTTATTCAAACAGAAAAAAATCGCGTAGGTCCACCCGTAGGCAAACCTGTTAGCATAGAAGTAACAGGAGAAGATTACATAACACTCATCCATGAAGCAGAACGCATTCAAAAACTTATTGAGCAAGCAGGCATCGAAGGACTTGACGGCTTAAAAATGGAAATAGAACTCGGAAAACCTGAAATTATTCTCCATATAGATAGAGCAGCAGCGCGGCGCTATGGACTTTCTACTGCTCAAATTGCCATGGCTTTGAGAACATCTGTTTACGGAAAAGAAATTTCAAAATTCAAAGATGGAGAGAACGACTACCCGATTATGCTGCGTCTTGATGAAAAATATAGAACAGATATGACAGCACTCTCTGAACAAAAAATCACTTTCCGAGACAACAAAGGAAAATGGCATCAAATTCCTATTTCAGCGGTAGCTACTATTGAAAATACAACAACTTTCGGCTCCGTACGCCGTAAAGATTTGGACAGAATGATTGTAGTGTCTTCTAACGTGCAAGAAGGCTACAACGCTAATGAAATAGTAGCTCAAATCAAGAGCGTCTTACAAAATCATCAAATCAAAGAAGGTTATCGGTTTCGGTTTGGAGGAGAGCAAGAAGAACAAGCCAAGTCTATGGCATTTTTAATGAAAGCGTTGCTAATTGCGGTCGCTGCTATTTTTCTAATTTTAGTGTCTCAGTTCAATTCGGTAGTGAAGCCTTTTATCATTACCACCTCTATTTTGTTTAGTACAATCGGCGTGTTTTTAGGGTTGTTTTTTGCAGGAGATGATTTTATTATTATCATGACTGGAATTGGCATCATCTCTTTGGCTGGAGTAGTAGTTAATAACGCTATCGTTTTAATCGACTATACCAATCTGACTATTGAAAGAAGAAAATCTGAACTCGGACTTTCAGAAAAAGACGCTCTTCCTTGGCAAGAAGTAATTCAATCACTTATTGAGGCTGGTTTTACGCGTTTGCGTCCTGTGTTGCTAACTGCTATTACCACCGTATTAGGACTATTTCCATTAGCTATTGGTTTGAACTTAGATTTCGTAGGACTATATCAAGAATTCAAACCTGATATTTATTGGGGAGGTGAAAATGCCGACTTTTGGGGACCTATGGCTTGGACAGTAATTTACGGTTTAACATTTTCTACATTTCTCACACTTGTAATTGTTCCTGTGATGTATTTGCTTAGCGAAAAATTAGCCAGAATGTTTGCTAAATAAGCAAAACACACAAAAATGGTATGAAATATCGCAAAACTACAACAACAATATCATTGCAATTACTCTTAGTAGCAATTGCAATGCTATTTTTTTCTGCCTTGTATGCGCAAGAAATTCCTATTGACACTTCTTTTTCTCGCCAAATTCTTAGATATGAAGAATATATCGAAAAAGTAGGAACTCAAAACCTAGGATATGTAGCCGAAAAATTCAATATCAACATTGCAGAAGCTAAAATTTTGAGCGCAAGCATTTTTCCCGACCCAGAAATAGGTTTTGGTTGGTTCGATAACGGTGAACGACGCCTAAATATGGGCTACGGTTTCACTTCAGAACTCAGCTGGACCGTTGAACTGGGCAAAAAAAGAAAAGCTCGTATCAATCTCGCCCAAAGTGAATACTTACTAGTGCGCTACCTTGTGCAAGATTATTTTCGCAACTTACGAGCAGATGCCACTTTAGCTTATTTGCAAGCACTTCAAAATCGGCAACTTCTCGATGTCCAAATCAGCTCTTACCGAACTATTTATCAGCTCGCTCAAAGCGATAGTATACGCTTTAAGCTTGGCATTATTACTGATATTGATGCACGCCAATCCAAATTAGAAGCACAAACCATGCTCAATGATGTTTTTCAGGCAGAAGCCGAGTGGAAAACGAGTTTAGCAACTCTTTCCATCTTAGTAGGTACACAACAAACCGATACTCTCTTTATCCCGCAAGGACAACTTGAAAAATTTGAGCGTTCCTTTAACCTCGAAGAACTCATCACTACAGCACAAAACAATCGGGCAGACCTCTTGGCAGCACTTCAAAGCAAACGCGTTGCACAAAACTTATTGCAAATCGCTAAAAGCAACCGCATTCCTGACATTTCGATTTCTACGGGGGTTAATTATGTTTCTTATGTGAGAAATATCATCGCTCCGACACCTTCATTTACAAGCGTAAACGTAGAAATCGCATTTCCGTTAAAAATTTCTAATAATCGTCCAGGTGAACTTCAAGCTAATTACTATCTTGCACAACAAACAGATGCTCAATACAAACAAGTCGAACTGGCCATTCAAGTGGAAATCATTCAAGCTTATTTTAAATATTTAGCTCTCCAAAAGCAAGTAGAACAATTCAAAAACGGACTGCTTACAGAAGCTAAAGCAGTACTAGACGGCAAAATTTATAGTTATCAACGCGGAGAAACTTCACTTTTGGAAGTATTAAATGCTCAAAGAACTTATATTGGCATTCAACAAGCTTATTATCAAACTCTTTATAATTACGCAGCTGCCTTAGTAGAACTTGAAAGAGCTGCAGGCATTTGGGATATCAACTTCTAAACTTTATGAAATATTGTATTTTTGGGTTTTGTGTTATTGTATGGACAATAAACAAAGTAGAAGCGCAAATTCCCGATTCATTGATGCCCTACGCTGGAAAGACAACCTTCGGAATGAAAGCAGGATACACTCTTTCTACTCTGTATGGCAAAGAAATAGAATACATCTTTGCAGAAAACACCGCTCAACCTGTAGGCAGATGGCACGCAGGGATCTGCTTTACATCAAGATTGACTCCTCGTTTTTGGTTGATGCACGAACTTTTATTTTCGCAGCGGGGAAGCCGTGTTAGTTTCTTAAATAAAAACGCCGAAAAATATTCTTCTTTCTTTCGAACAAGTTACTTGGATTTTTACCCTGCTAATCTTGTATTCAATTTCAGAGGCTTGCAGCTATACTCCGGAATTTATACGAGCCTTTTACTCCATGCTACTGCCGAACGCCAAGACGACAACAATCATCTCTATAAAGAAAGTTTCTTTGGGAGTGGAGGTGAAAACGAACAAAACCAAAAGTATCTTCAAAAATTTGATTTTGGAGCGAATATAGGTCTTAAGTATGAGTTTCCATTCAGATTAAGTCTCGAAATTCGTTATGCGCATGGCATAGTTGATATTTTTCAGTACGCCAACAGCTACACTTTCGAAGACAATAAAAATAGTGCCATTCAAATTTTTCATCGCTTTATTATGATTTCAGCAGGCTATACTTTCACAAAAAAATGAGTTTTGTTAGAATACCTTGAAGTAATAGCTTTTTGTTATCTTTGCGCTAAATTTTTAAAATCATGTTAGAAAAATTAGAACAAATCAAAGAGAGATTTGAGGAAGTAGGAAGGCTCATCGTAGCGCCAGATGCTATGGCCGATATGAAGCAGTTCGCTAAACTCAACAAAGAATATAAAGAACTCGAAAAAATTGTAAAAGAATATATTGCTTACAAAAATACTTTAGATAACCTAAGGAGTGCCAAAGAAGTTTTGGTCAATGAAAAAGATCCAGAATTTCGCGAAATGGCAAAACTGGAAATTGAGGAACTTACTAAAAAACAAGAAGAACAGGAAGAGATTCTCAAGTCGCTACTGATTCCTAAAGACCCTAATGACAGTCGAGACGTAATTATGGAAATTCGAGCAGGAACAGGAGGCGATGAAGCTTGCCTTTTTGCAGGAGATTTGTTTCGCATGTATCAGCGCTATGCAGAAAAACAAAATTGGAAAACAGAAGTTCTCGACTATACAGAAGGAACATCTGGCGGATTTAAAGAAATTATCATGCGAATTTCAGGCGAAGATGTGTATGGAAAACTAAAATACGAATCGGGCGTGCATCGCGTGCAACGCGTTCCCGCCACCGAAACACAAGGGAGAATTCATACATCAGCTGCTTCGGTAGCAGTTCTTCCAGAAGCAGAAGAAATTGACGTTCAAATCAACATGAACGATATCAAAAAAGAAACTTATTGTTCCTCAGGTCCAGGAGGGCAATCGGTCAACACTACTTATTCAGCAGTGCGTCTCACCCATATCCCAACAGGAATAGTAGCCCAGTGTCAAGACGAAAAATCTCAAATCAAAAATTTTGAGAAAGCACTTTCTGTGCTCCGCGCTCGCATCTATGAACTTGAAAAAAGAAAACAAGAAGAAGCAATGGGAGCAGCCCGCAAATCGATGGTAGGCAGTGGCGACCGCTCTGATAAAATCCGTACTTACAACTGGCCTCAAAGCCGCGTAACAGACCATAGAATCGGATTTACGGTATATAATCTCCCTGCAGTTATCGACGGAGATATCGATGAATTTATCGAACAATTAAGGCTTGCCGATAACGCCGAAAAAATGAAAGAAGGTGCTTCTATCTCAATAGAATAATTCATTTTCCGACACATCTAATCATTTTGAGAAATTTATTAAGCAAATTTTTTTAAGAAAGAAGTTGCGGTTTCTTTTTTCTTTTGTTACATTTCTAAAACGAAATTCTAAAGAAGAGTGCCTTCTATACGCGAACATATAGTTTGGTGTGTATGTTGCTTAGCAATTGTAGGAATATATAGCGTATACATACGCCCTTTGATTCCTGATTTTTATGAAGGCAAACCTGTTCCCTTTGGCGAATGGATAGAATATGTTTACCCTCGCTTTGTCATAGAAAAACAACGCTTTCCGCTCGATTTTTTTATCTCTAAAGCAGATCAACTTATTTTTCGGCTAATAGTAGTAAGTTATGCAGGCTTATGTTTGTTCAATATACTTCGTACACCTAAATTTCGAAAGTGGCTTTTTATAAAAACTTCCCGTAAACAAGTTCGGTTACTGCAATTTGTATTTTATGTGTTAGTTGCTTTTTTTACATATGATTGGCTTAGTACCCTGAACGATTACCAAAAATTAAAAGTCTTCTATTCTCCTGTTTCTTGGATTGCTTGGTTAGGACTTCCATATTTCTCGCCCTTTTGGCTATTGGTAACATGGTTGAGCTATATGATAAGTCTCATATTAGCGAGTTTTAATCTCAAAGGAATATGGAGCGCCAGCATAGCGGGTATTTTGTTTGTTATCTTACAAGGGTATTTGCAAAGTTTTGGCAAAATAAATCATGAGTATGCACCACTCACTTATCTAATGTTATTGATGCCTTTTTTAATTTACGAAACTCAAAAAGCAAAAGACACTTTTGAAAGTTGGTCACTCCAACTGATGCGAATCGCTGCAATTAGCGGTTATGTACTATCAGGAATAGAAAAATTACTAATAAGCAACGGAATGGTTTGGAAAGATGAACCTTTTTGCGGGCTCGTGCATGATAAATTGCCCAAATTCACATCTCTTTTCCCTATTGATGGACATGTATGGGCAGCTATCGTTGTTATATTTCAAATAAGTTTTGTCTTAGTTCCTTTTTCGAGCAAATCGCAAAAAATTTTGCTTCCTCTCGGTGTGCTTTTTCACATTTCTATTTGGAACTTTTTTGGAATCGGAGCTATCTTTCATCCATGGCTTGTAGGCTATATTTTTTATTCTATTCAAGATCGCTCATGAAAAAGCTGTTATTTTTATTTGGAACTTTATTGGGAATAACCGCGTGCGCACAAGATTCCACTACTTTTTTCAACCCTCGCAAAATAGCGTTAGGCGTTAGTATGCAACACCTGTTTATAAATGGATTGCGATTAGAGCTTGAAATTCCTGTTACTTCTCAGAGTACGTTTCTTTTAAATCCTATTTATTACCTTTCTGACGGGAAAAATAGAACAGTACAGTCTTATAAAAACGACGCTGTAGAAGGATTTGGAATAGAAATCATGCGTAAAAATTACTTATGGCAAAAAGTAAGACCCAAAAGATTTCTTCACGAACGTTTTTATGTGGGTTATGGCGTAGGATATCATCGAATACAAGTAAGCTATAACGAACTCAATTGGGTAAAACGAAATTCGTTCTATTACATTGAAAACAAAAGGTTCCATGAAACCGTCCACCGAGGAGATATATTTGGGGCACTAGGACTTCGCTACGAATGGTGCGACCGTCTGTTTGCAGATATAAGTTTAGGTCCTTGCATCAGAAGAGCCTTCTTTAAACATGAACAACTCATCTACTTGCGAGAATACAAAAGCATGACAGATTATCATTATAGTGGTATTACATTGCGTCTGTTAGGAACCATCGGAGTAAGATTTTAAAACATGTATGGCTTTTAGGAACAAAACAATACAAAAAAAACTTAAAAAAGTTTAATTTTAACACCTTTTATGTTAACATATTGCCTTGTTTCCGATTCTTTGAATAAGTTTGCATGTTTAATTTTTAGAAAATTATGTCTTGGTTTCAAAGAGTTGAAAAAGGAATTCTCACGCCCACTACTGAAAAAAAAGATGCACCCGATGGCTTGTGGTATCGTTCTCCCAGTGGGAAAATTATTCATACACGAGAGTTAAAAAACAATTGTTATGTCGTTCCTGATGACGGCTATCACGTAAGAATAGGCTCAAAAGAATATTTTGAGATTCTTTTTGATAATAACGAGTTTACAGAACTCGACCCAAACATGTCTTCGAACGACCCTTTAGGATTTGTAGATACAAAACCCTATCCCGAGCGTATTACAGCCAGTCAAAAGAAAACAGGCTTGAAAGATGCTATTCGAACTGCCTACGGCAAACTCGATGGTCATAACATCGTAATTGGTTGCATGGATTTTGAGTTTATCGGAGGCTCTATGGGTTCGGTAGTAGGCGAAAAAATTGCGAGAGCTGTAGACTATGCTCTCAAAACCCAAACGCCGCTGATGATTATCTCAAAATCAGGAGGGGCGCGTATGATGGAATCGGGATATTCTTTGATGCAAATGGCAAAAACTTCTGCTAAATTAGCTTTGTTGCACGAAGCAGGCATTCCATACATTTCTCTGATGACAGACCCAACTACGGGAGGTGTGACAGCATCTTTTGCAATGTTGGGCGATTTCAATTTGGCTGAACCAGGCGCACTTATAGGGTTTGCAGGTCCTCGTGTCATTCGAGAAACCATCGGAAAAGATTTGCCAGAAGATTTTCAAACTGCAGAGTTTCTTTTAGAGCATGGATTTATCGATTTTATCGTAGATAGACGCGAACTCAAAAAGAAAATATCTTTATTATTAAAGATGTTAAAACACTAATGCCTCTTCAAAACGACTTAATACTCCGCGCTGCTCGCGGAGAAGAAGTATCGCGTGTTCCTGTTTGGTTGATGAGACAAGCGGGGCGCGTTCTTCCAGAATACCGCATAACGCGCTTAAAAGCTCCTGACTTTATCTCTTTTGTAAAAAATCCAGAACTCGCTGCCGAAGTAACCGTACAACCAGTAGAAATTTTAGGAGTAGATGCTGCCATCATTTTTTCAGATATTTTAGTGGTTCCAGAAGCGCTGGGATTGCCTTATGAAATGTATGAAACAAAGGGACCTTATTTTCCTAAGACCATCTCTTGCGAGAGCGACATTAAAAAGTTGCGAAATGCTTCTTGCGTAGAAGAACTTTATTACGTAGAGGAGGCTATTCGCTTAACTAAGCAAGCGCTTCATAACCGCGTACCTCTGATTGGTTTTGCGGGGGCTCCTTTTACTATCTTTTGCTACATGATTGAAGGAAGTAGCTCTAAAACTTTCTCCAAAGCAAAAAAGATGCTCTACCAAGCACCGCTTTTATCACACTTGCTCTTGCAAAAAATCACAGATTGCACAATTAGCTATTTACAAATGCAAATACGTGCAGGAGCAAACATAATTCAACTCTTTGATTCATGGGCAGGTATTCTTACATCCGAACAATACCGAACATTTGCTATCCCTTACATTCGACAAATTTTAGAAGCAATTTCAGAAGTACCCAAAATTGTATTTGCTAAAGATGCTTTTTTCGCTCTTGCTGACCTTGCAAAACTCCCTTGCGATGTAATAGGATTAGATTGGTGTACTACACCTGAATTCGGCAGAAAAGAAGTAGGCAGTCAAAAAACTTTACAAGGCAATTTAGACCCTTGCGCTTTGTATGCACCTGATGAAATACTTATAGAGCTTACTCAAGAAATGCTCCGACGATTCGGAAAAAATAGATATATTGCCAATTTAGGACACGGTCTTTATCCTGATATCGAAAAAGAAAAAGCAAAGCTTTTTGTAAAAACCGTGCAGGAATTTACCTTTTCTGCGTGAAAGTACTACATTTAGTTAGCAGAAACATGTTTTGACACAAGAATCATTTTAAAACCATACTCTTTACATCGCTTTCAAACTTTTAGATTTGACAAACGTTTATGCATCAGCAAGGAAGTTCATGAAAATTTATGCACCCCTTCGCCCAAAAACTCATTAGTTGGTTTGAACGTCATCAAAGAGAGTTGCCATGGCGAAAAACGAAAGATCCCTATGCCATATGGCTTTCAGAGATTATTTTGCAACAAACTCGCGTCAAACAAGGGCTCGCCTACTACGAACAATTTCTTCAAACCTTTCCCACCATATTTGATTTAGCAAAAGCCTCTCAAGAAGAAGTATTAAGGCTTTGGCAAGGGTTAGGCTACTATACTCGAGCGCGCAATTTGCATCACACTGCGCAATACATCGTAGCAAAATATCAAGGGCGTTTCCCTTCGAATAGTCAAGAACTTCAAAAACTAAAAGGAATCGGAAAATACACTGCAGCAGCCATTGCCTCTTTTGCTTTCGACGAGCCTATACCTGTAATTGATGGAAATGTATATCGAGTATTGGCGCGATTGTTTGCAATTGAAAGCGATATTTCATCGCCTACAGCATATAGAACATTTGAACAAGTTGCTTTAGAACTCTTACCTGCTAGTTCTCCAGCAATTTTTAATCAAGCTATCATGGAATTCGGCGCTATCCAATGCACACCACAAAACCCTGCTTGCATCACCTGCATATTTTTTAATGACTGTAGAGCTAGAATTCTTGGAAAGCAGCATGAACTTCCTAAAAAATCTAAAAAAATAAAATCTCAAAACCGCTACTTCCATTACTTTGTAGTGGTATATCAAGATAAAATTCTGATGAAAGAACGCTTAGAAAATGATATTTGGAAAGGTTTGTATGATTTTCCGCTCTTAGAAACAGAAGCACCTCTCTCTGAACGAGAAATCTTAGAAATTTGTAAACAGAAGTTTGCTACTGAAAACATTTCTTTCTCGCTTCCTTATCACAAACATGCCCTTACTCATCAAACTATTTGGACTCTTTTTATTCGCATTTCATTTACTGAAAGTAGCGCCGATGTTCAAAATGTCATCAAATCTACTAATGCTCAACTGTATACTTTGCCACAAATTCAAAAATTACCTAAACCTATTCTAATTGCGTCTTTTATTCAACAAACTTCACTACATTTTTTGAACCCTCCCATTAAACAAAAAATTTAATTTAATAAAAACCTAATAGAAACTTCTAAATTTGGGCGAAACCACGAAATTTAACTAATCGCCTTTTCGTATGACAAAAATTTCACTTCATGAAATACAAGCGCCTATCGCAAATGAAATCGCTGTATTTGAAAGCAAGTTCAAGGAATTTATGAAGAGCAATGTTCCTCTTCTAGACACAATTATGAACTTTATCGTAAAGCGAAAAGGCAAACAAATGCGCCCTATTTTAGTGTTTTTATCTGCAGGACTCTCTGGAAAAATTACAGAGGCTACTTACCGAGGAGCGGCACTTATTGAACTGCTTCATACCGCTACCCTAGTTCATGATGATGTAGTAGATAATTCCTATTATAGAAGAGGATTTTTCTCTATTAACGCTCTCTGGAAAAATAAAATCGCAGTATTAGTAGGCGATTATTTACTTTCACGTGGTTTGTTGCTTTCTATCGAACATCGCGATTTCGAACTACTTAAAATTGTTTCGAACGCGGTGCGCGAAATGAGTGAAGGCGAACTGCTTCAAATGGAAAAATCTCGACTTTTAGATATTACAGAAGACATTTATTATACCATCATCCGACAAAAAACTGCTGTATTACTACGTGCTTGTTGCGCTGTAGGAGCTCATTCAGCAGGTGCAGATGAAAATATAACCTTGCGAATGGCACAATTTGGCGAAAAACTGGGGGTTGCCTTCCAAATCAAAGATGATTTGTTTGATTATGGAACAGCAGAAATAGGAAAACCTGTCGGAATCGATATTAAAGAAAAAAAAATAACACTTCCTCTTATTTATGCTCTTCAGCGCGCCTCCTGGGCAGAACGTAAGCAAATTATTTTCATGATTAAAAATCAAAGCGAAAACCCTAAAAAAGTAGCTGAAATTATAGATTTTGTGAAACGCTCAGGAGGAATAGAGTATGCTCAACAAGCTATGGAAAATTATAGAAAACAAGCGTTAGAAATTTTATGTCAATTTCCTCGAAATGATTTCAAAAATGCTTTAGAAAAATTTCTTAGCTTCGTAATCGATCGTAAATTTTAATGGGTATAATTCCTTCCGAAAGAATCTTTTCTCTTGCTTTTATGACGCAAAAAAGTTGTAGATTTACTTTTGCTTACTAATTTTGGAAGAATTCTAAACATTCTTTTATGCTCCGTAAAATCGTTCACCAATACACGCGATGAAAAGTACTGTCGCCGATAAAGTCAATAGCTTTTTATACGGAATCCGTACGCCTATTCTAACATTTTTAAAAATTATTAGCATTTTTAATGTATTGATAGCTGTTTCTTTGCTTATCTATCGCTTCGGATTTCATCTTTCGGAGGAAGAAGTTTCAAATGTTTTAGTACGGTTTGATGTCTTATTCTTGGTGTTTGTAACTATCTATTTTTTGCGCATGATATTTGCGTTAAATAGAAAACAATACCTTAAAGAAACACAATTTGAGTTCTTGTTGTGCTTTTTTGTGTTTATACATTGCTTGTGCGTTTATTTATTTGATTTTATACCCAACTTGTGGCTGATGCGTCTATTAAAATTAAAAAATCCAGAGCTTTCGCATCAGCACATCTTAAGCTTTTATATGCTTTTGTTAGTAGGATTGGAAGTAGTAAAATGGAGCGGAAAAATTTCAGAATTAGAACTCAAACCTGCTACTACTTTTATTCTTAGTTTTTTACTTCTCATTAGCATGGGAACTTTCCTGTTGATGTTGCCCGCCATGACACAGGGAAAAGAAGGAGTTTCCTATAAAGAAAGTATGCCGTTTTTAGATGCTCTCTTTACTGCAGTAAGTGCTTCTTGCGTAACGGGTTTAGCTGTAGAAGACACAGGAACTTACTTTACCTTCAGAGGTCATCTGGTAATTATGGTGCTGATGCAACTCGGCGGACTTGGCGTAGTTTCTTTTACTACTTTCTTTGCTTCTTACATGGCAAAAGGAGTAAGTCTCAAACATCAGTCCATTATTCAAGATTTTTTGGGAAGTGAAACTCTTATCGGAGCCAAAGATATGTTGCGAAAAATTGTTTTTATTACACTTTTAGTAGAATCTATTGGAGCAATTCTGATTTTTTTTTCGTGGGACCCTAATCTCCAATTTAAAAATGGATTGAGTGACAAAGTTTTTTATTCCATCTTTCATTCTATTTCAGCTTTTTGTAATGCAGGTTTCTGCCTATTCTCTGATAGTCTTTATACAGATAAAGAATGGTATATGACACCTGAAGGTGAAACGATTTATTTAAATGTGCGCGAAATGTATCAACTACACTTTGTCATAGCAATTATTATCATACTGGGTGGATTAGGATTTGCTACCATCGAGGATATTTATCATTCGCTTTTGGCTAAGGTTCGCCGACCTTGGCTATTGTGGAACATCAACACCAAAGTATCTGTTACTGCTACAATAATTTTAATCAGTTTGGGACTGATCGGATTTTTTATTTTAGAATTTGACCAACTTACTAACCGAACTATCATAGAAGCTCTTAATACAGCTTTTTTTCAGTCTGTTACAACACGCACTGCAGGTTTTAATACAATGGATTTCGCCACTTTGCGAACACCTACCATCATCTTGGTGATCTTTCTTATGTTTATTGGGGGTTGCTCTGGCTCTACAGCAGGCGGAATCAAAACTTCTACATTTTATCTGATTGCAAAATCTGCTTTCGATACCATTCGAGGGCAGCAAGACGTCGTAATTGCTTATCGCAAAATCGAAAATGAAACTATCAAAAAAGCTTATTCCGTATTTATGTTTGCTACTACTTATAATGTAATTGCTATTTTCTTGCTTTCTATTACTGAAGCAGATAATCCAGAAATTTCTATTTTGAATATTTTTTTCGAGCAAGTTTCTGCATTTGCCACTGTAGGGCTCTCCATGGGCATCACAGCCAAGTTAAGTACATTAGGGAAAATCATTATTATTGTTTCAATGTTTATCGGGCGAATTGGGACACTTACCCTTGCTCTTGCTCTTAGTAATCGAGTAGTAACAAACAAATTCCATTATCCTAAAGGTTATTTAATGGTAGGATAATCACAAATTTTCTTCTACAAATTTTTTGCAGTACTCTTTAATCATTTGGCGGACACGCCTAAACTCTTGGAAGATTTCTTCTTCTGTTCCTGTAGCTTTTGCAGGATCTGGAAAATTATAATGAAACTTCTTCGCTTGAGAAGGAAACACAGGACAACGCTCTTTAGCATTATCACAAACCGTAATAACAATATCAAAATTTATATCTTGATATTCATCTACTCTATTAGAAGTATGCTTCGAAATATCAATTCCATCTTCGAGCATTACGGCAATTGCCTTAGGGTTGACTCCGTGCGCTTCTACTCCCGCACTATAGATTTCTGCCCTATCTCCCGCAAAATGACGTAAGTATCCTTCTGCTATTTGGCTTCTACAGCTATTACCTGTGCAAAGCACCAAAACTTTTTTTTTCATTTTAATATTTCCACTGATTTGCAATTTGTACTAACGATAACATTACTGGTACTTCAATCAACACACCTACTACCGTCGCCAAAGATGCTCCCGATTGAAGCCCAAACAACGAAATAGCCACGGCAACTGCTAACTCAAAAAAATTACTTGCTCCAATCATAGAGGCAGGCGCGCAGATAGCATAAGGTAATTGAAGTTTCTTTCCTAAAAACCAAGTAAAAAAGAAAATAAAGTAAGTTTGTAGTGTCAGAGGAACTGCAATCAAAAAAATATCAAAAGGTTTTTCTAAGATTTTATTGCCTTGAAATGCAAATAATAAAATGAGCGTAGTCAGAAGAGCGACCATCGAAACAGGCTTTAAAGCAGGCAAAAATCGATTTCTAAACCACGCTTCCCCTTTTCGCTTTATTAAATAACGATAACTCGCATATCCACTCAACAACGGAATTAACACAAAAATTACGACTGAAGCTACTAATACATCATATGGTATTGTCAGATGAGTGACACCTAATAAAAGCTTGACAACCGGAATGAAGGCAATTAAAATAATCAAATCGTTTACAGAAACCTGAACAAGCGTGTAATTAGCATCGCCTTTAGAAAGATAAGACCATACGAATACCATCGCCGTACACGGAGCAGCCCCTAACAAAATAGCTCCTGCGATATACTGTTCCGCTGTCTCTGAGGAAATGTAAGCATCAAAAATTTTCGTAAAAAAGATCCAGGCAAAAAATGCCATTGTAAAAGGTTTTATCAACCAATTCACCAGAAGCGTAATTCCTAATCCTTTTAGATTTTTCGAAATTTGACTAATGGAAGAAAAGTCTATTTGTACCATCATTGGATAAATCATCAACCATACCAATATTGCTACTGGTATGTTTACAGAAGAAATTTTCCAAGAGCTAATTGCCTGGATACTTTCTCCTACTACATTACCTAACAAAACTCCTATAGCGATACACAGCGTCACCCACACAGTAAGATAGCGCTCGAAAATTCCCATACAATTTTATTCTGAATTAAGCAAATCTAATTTTTATTATGCATAACTTGATGAACTAAAAATAAATAAAAAGTAAAAACCCAGTAAATTTTGATTAAGCTAGACCGTGTTTGATATCAAAATACACCAAGATATAAGTTTCTTTTTTGTCGTCCATCACGCGCAGCATGCCTTTGCTAGCTGCAGGATATGAAAAATAGAAATCGTATTCTACTTCTGGCTGAATAGGTTTTAGATTGATAAAGCGGTGGTTGCGCGTTTCCATATTTTGTTTGAAGTCAAAAAAATAATTAATTTTTTCAAGTGTATGGCGGTTAGTAACTTTTTGGGATTTCATTTGGTCTCGAGAAATTTTTACTTTTTCTGTAAAGGGATCAAATACAGATTTTGTCAATAAAGAATTGATATGGATTGTGCTAATTGCATGATGCATATTCAAACCTTCTTCATGCCAAACGCGCTGCACAGGAATATTTTCTAATTGCATGGTGGCATTAATACGCTCACAACCTCTATCTTTAGAAAAGTTGATAGCATAACGAATCATATCTCGGAAAACTCCCTTTCCACGCGCTTCCTTTGTAACGCCGTATAAAATTCCTTTGGAAACACCGCTTTCTTCGAAATTAAAATTAGTAAATCCGATAACTTTTCCATTTTGTTTCACTAACCAACAAATTCGCTTCGGATTTCCTTCTGCATAGCTGCGCACCCAATCCTGATAGCCCTCCGTAACAGCTTTTTTATCAAAATACGAGTTGGTCCGATAGTGGTTCATGTAATTACCAAAGCACTCTGCTACAATCTCGTTTAATACAGTATGGTCGTCAAGCCCTGCAATCTCGAAGGTAAGATCTTTGTTTTGAAGCTCCTTATAAGGAATCTTAGAAAGTTCTGCTTCATAATATACTAAAGAATCTGCAATAATGAACGGAATAGCGGTTTTTTCGAGCCTATCTAAGTGAGTCAATTCTATGGTAGGAATGCGAATAATAGCAACATCAATATTATGGCGCAAAATTTCATTTAAAATATAAGGAACATCCAATGTCTGAGCGTTATCCATGCGAAAAATGCGCATTCCAAAGCGAATACTATCTTGCTTTGCATAAACTAATTCACTCATCTTACTACAATTTTAATTTCCAGAAAGTTTTTGCTAATAACGCAAACATTCTTATTTAGCGCAAAAAAGACTCAACATAATTTCAAATCGTTGGCATACTTCTTGAGAGAAATATGTTTGCCAAAAAACCAAAGTTTGCATATGAACGGAAACCACTGGGCTGACCTACAAAAATTTGTTCTCAATAATTTAGAAATCACTTTTATTATTATTTTTTGCGGGTTAGCTATTATTTTTTTGTTAGTAGCGCTCATTACAAGCGGAAACTCCAAAAAAGAAAACACGTCTGATTTTAGCCAGGATATCGAATTAGAACAATTAGTTCAAGAACTTAAAAAAGCCTCTATCAATTCGCGTTGGCTTTTAGAGCAATATGAATTGCGTGTTAGACAAAAGGATGATGAAATGATCACAAAAATACGCCGCATTGCAGAAATTGATGAAGCTATCAGAGCTCTTAAAGCAAATCTCGATTTGTTGCCCGACTCTCCGAAGGGAAGCATACAAAAAATCAGAAAACTTATTGAAAAAGCTCAACAAGAAAATTTGTTCAAACGGAAGATACATTCTGTAAATCCACATCAATATTTTATTATAGGGATGCTAACAGGCATCGGAATTTGCCTTGTTTTAGGAATATTGGCTATCTGGCTTTTGAATATTGAACTCACTTGAAATTTAAAATAAACTAAACTTATAGCATTTTGAAGCGGCTAAAAACCTTCCTAACAAAATTGGTGTTACCTTAGGAAAAAAATTATGCTCAGTCTTGAACATTACAGAAGAGATTTTCCGATTTTACATCAAAAAGTAAACGGATTTCCATTAGTATATTTAGACAACGCTGCCACTTCTCAGAAACCGCAAGTAGTAATCGATGCACTTGTGAACTATTATCAAAAAATCAATTCGAATGTGCATCGAGGCGCTCACTACTTAGCCGACCAAGCCACGATTGCTTTTGACGAAACTAGAAAAAAAGTACAAAAGTTTATCAATGCACAATATCCTGAAGAAATCATTTTCACTAAAGGTACTACTGAAAGTATTAACTTAGTAGCTTTTTCATTCGGAGAGGCGTTTGTTTCTCCTCAACAAGAAATTCTCATTACCGAAATGGAGCATCATGCCAACATTGTGCCTTGGCAAATGCTGTGCGAAAGGAAAAAAGCTATTTTAAAAGTAGTTCCAGTGTTAGAAGATGGAACTTTAGATATTGAAAGTTTTTATCGCTTTCTTTCCCCTAATACGAGTTTGGTAGCTATCACACACGTTTCGAATGTATTAGGAACTATCAATCCTATTCAAGAAATTATTCAAGTAGCGCACGCAGCAGGTGCCAAAGTATTGGTAGACGGTGCACAATCGGTTCCTCATTTTCAAGTAAACGTACAAGAATTAGATGCAGACTTTTTTGTATTTTCAGGGCATAAAATTTTTGGACCTACAGGAGTAGGAATTCTTTATGGAAAAAAAGAACTCTTAGAACTCATGCCTCCTTATCAAGGCGGAGGCGCTATGATAAAAGAAGTGACTTTCGAACGCACTACCTACAACCGACTTCCTCACAAGTTTGAAGCTGGAACTCCTAATATTGCTGACGTGATTGGCTTAGGTGTTGCTCTCGATTATGTCCAAAACATTGGAATCGAGAATATCGCTCTTCAAGAGCATGCACTCACTGAATATGCCACTCAGCAACTTCAGCAAATTCCGAGTCTGAAAATTATTGGAAATACTCCTAACAAAGTAAGCGTTATCTCGTTTGTAATCTCTGGCATCCATCATTACGATTTAGGGATGCTACTCGACGCAAATGGCATCGCTATCCGAACAGGGCACCATTGCGCTCAACCGCTCATGAGACGCTTTGGAGTCGAAGGAACTGCACGTGCCTCTTTTGCGTTTTATAATACAAAAGAAGAAATTCACAAACTTTGCGAAGGCGTTGAAAAGGCTATTGCTGTACTCACCTAATAAACAAGCAGCATGTTCAAATGGAAACATTTTGCGCTTTTATTCTTAACTTCTTTTTCTACAAAAGGTCAACCTTTAGAACTCGAAGGATTGATTTCTTTTTCAGATTCTGTTCTTAAAGTAGAAGTCGTTCATGAATGGAACTCTAAAAACTTTTTTGTAGTAACTTCTTCTCAAGAAAACAGGTTGGACTGGAAATTTTTTCATTATGCCCCTTCTGGAACCCTTTTACATCAAGTTCATCTTCGACGCCCTGAAGCAGAACAAATTCTCCACACAAAAGCCTATCAGAATTTCTTGTTTGTTTTGAGTAGTAACAGCGAAAAACAATACACAATTCGAATCTGGCAAGTAGAAAGTGACATTATAGAGCACAGATACGAAAACAATCTGCGCTTGAGTCTTGATTTTTTTGAGATTCTATCAGACGAAATTTTTTTGTTAGCCGGCGAAATTCGTGGGAGACCCGCTGCGATTCTTTTTCTACCTACTCAACAACCTGACGTAAGAGTACTCCCTATGATAAATCAAATAGAAGGAAAAATTATAGAAACTTATAGCAATCCGCAGGAGGGTCTTATCGGAATTGGCATGAAAGGAAACGGTGGACAAGCGCGCTTCAAATCGTTTTATTTTCGCTTTCGGAACGATGCATCTCTAATTTCCCAGCATGTTTTCCAAGAAAGCTATCAGTTTACAATTCATAGCTTCAAAACTGCTCTGCTTGAAGAAAAGCAAACTTGGCTTGTAGCTCACTACGGCATCGACCGCTCAGGAAATACACAAGGGATCTGTCTGATTGATTTACAAAAAGAAAAAGTTCCTACCTTTTATCCTTGCGACTTTAGCGAATGGAAGTTAGCCTTTGCGCATTATTCTCCTAAAGCGATAGAGAAACTACAAGCTAAAATCGAAAAGTTTCAAAAAAAAGGAAAAACTTATCCTATAGGAGGAAGATTTTTGTTGCACACTCCTCGACTATTAGATACTGTTATTTACGTAAGTGGAGAGTTTTACGAGTTCGCACGTGGAAATGTAACTGGATATCGCTACACTCCTTATCCAGCGCGTACGCAACTTAACCTGACCTATTGGGACGGAAATCCACTCTATGCCCCCCTGCCTCCTACTCAATATCAACCTGATATTTACCGCTATCAACAATTTTTAATTGCTGCCTTTAATACCTCTGGCAAAAAAATTTGGGACAATCAACTTCTGCTGAAAGAAGACGTTTCACTCGAATTGAAGCCTCATACCACTGCTGTTTTTAAAAACGATTCGCTTTGTATTTTTCAAAAAACAGAAAAAGAAATTCGCTACGTATTTACACATATCAACACATTTCAACCTGCACATCAAATCATGTCTTTGGAAGACTTACAAACCTCTAAAAACGAAAAACTTACAACTCTCTATTTACAAAGTCATCATCAAAATCAACGTCTTATAGGAGTTTTTCAATCTAAAGAAAAAAAAAGAAAGTGGCTAATAGCAGTTTGGAGATAAAATTTTTAGCTGAGAAGGCAAAAATTAGTTGCTTGTATGAAAATAGCAAAAAAATTACATCAAAAAGTAGTTAGTAATTGTGCGTCTGTTATCTTTGTAATGAAAACTAAACGTATGTTCATTCATGGTAAGTGAAGAAAAAAAAGCCTTTCTCCTTCTAAAGTCAGTGATATTTCATTATCATGGTTTAGATGATGACGAACGCGCTTTACTGGAAGAAACTGCCAAAGAAATTGACGGCTTAGAAGAACTTCAATGGGCTCATGAATTTATTGCAGAAGACTACTACACAGCTTTCGAACGTTCTCGCAAATATTTAGAAGGAGTAATGAATAGCATGGACAAAGAAAAACGTTTACAATACCTTATTTCTGTGTGGAACGCAAACAATAAAAAAGGTTATATTTCTGAAATGGAAGCAACAGCGATGCTCAAATTAGCACGCGATTGGCATATCGAACGAGAATTGCTCGACTTTATTCGAAAATGATGCGACATCGCTTTTGAAGATTAACCTCCGTGTTGCAATATGGAATCCTCTAAACTCATATTTTTAACTTCTTCTCCTTCTGTTTATTCCCTTTTTATAGTTATAGGCATTCTTTTAGCAGCGTCAGCCCTAATTTCTGGTTCTGAAGTTGCTTTTTTTTCTCTTTCACAGGTGCAACTCGCAAATTTGCGAAAAAGCAATAAGCCTGCTGATAAACATATTTTGCGCCTTACTGAAAACCCTAAACTACTTTTAGCTACTATTTTAATGCTAAATAACACAGTAAATGTAGGAATTGTCACTATTTCGACATTTCTTTCTTGGGAATTGCTCGGGAAAAACAGCGAAAACGCCATCTTTATTGTTTCTATCGTCGTGACTATTCTCTTGGTATTTTTTGGAGAAATATTGCCTAAGGTATACGTAACTCAATATAATTTAACTTTTGCTCGTTGGGTAGCTCGTTTTTTTATAGTGGCTACCCGTCTAATGCAACCTTTTGCTACTCTGCTCAACAGGATTAGCGGCGGAATAGAACAGCGCCTCAGACGTAAAAACAAAAAAATGGCTGTTTCTGCCAAAGAATTAGAAGAAGCTGTCGAAATGACAACCGCACAAGCTACTACCGAAGAAGAAAAAGAAATTCTGAAAGGAATTGTCAAATTCGGTACAAAAACTGTTAAACAAATCATGCAGACGCGTCTGGATATTGCAGCAATCGATATCGAAACAGATTTTCACGAACTCATGGACAAAATTAACAAATGGGAATATTCCCGCCTTCCTGTCTACCGAAATACTATCGACTCGATTGAAGGAATCTTATACGTGAAAGATATTTTACCTTACTTAGAAGAAAGCGAAAAATTTCGTTGGCAAGACCTTATCCGAAGAAACGTGCTATTTGTTCCAGATTCTAAACGAATTGATGACTTATTCAAAGACTTTCAATCTAAACATGTTCATATTGCAATTGTGGTAGACGAATATGGCGGAACAGTAGGTTTGGTTACAATGGAAGACATTATCGAAGAAATTGTAGGCGAAATCAACGATGAATTTGACAACGATGTTTCGCTTTACAAACAAATTGGTGAAAACATTTACCAGTTTGATGCTAAAATTTCATTAATCGACTTTTGTAAAATACTAGAAACAGACCATGCAATTTTTGAAGAAGCTAAAGGAGAAAGCGAATCGTTAGGCGGGTTGTTGTTAGAACTCTTTCAATATCTGCCCAAAACAGGAGAAAAAATTACGTTTCAGCATTTTAAATTCACTGTCATTGCAGTTACTAAAAAACGCATCAAAACAGTTCGAGTAGAAATTCTACCTTCTTCATCGACAGAATTAAAAGAATTTGAGCCTGCAAAGTAATGAAGACGCTCCGTCTGATTTTAGGTGACCAACTCAATATAAATCATTCGTGGTTTGCTACCATAGACCCTAATGTTTGGTACGTTATGATGGAGGTGCGCTCCGAAACTGATTATGTCGCTCATCACATTCAAAAAGTAGTAGCTATCTTTGCTGCAATGCGAAACTTCGCTCACCAACTTCAAAGGATAGGACATCAAGTAATTTACATTACCTTAGACGATAAAAATAATCGTCAATCGTTTCCCGAAAATATTCGATGGCTCATTCAAGCACATCACTTTCAAAAGTTTGAATACCAACTTCCAGACGAATTTAGAGTAGATAAAATTCTTCATGAACTCTGTCTTACACTTTCAATTCCTTGCCAAGAATTCGATACAGAGCATTTCTTCACCACTCGCCACGAATTAGGCCTTATTTTCCGTGACCAAAAGCAATACCTTTTAGAAACCTTTTACCGAAAAATGAGGCTCAAGCACAATCTTTTATTAGACGCAAAACAAAAACCGTTGGGCGGAAAATGGAACTACGACGCAGAAAACAGAAAACCTTACGACGAAAAAGTAAAAGTTCCTCCTCCTCTTTTGTTTCAGCACCGCGTTCAACCTCTTGTAGAGCTTCTTCAAAAGCAAAACGTCAAAACTATTGGCTCTATAGATAGCGAAAATTTTTCATGGAGTCTTTCTCGAAAAGAAGCTTTAGCTCTCTTAGAGTACTTTTTAAAAAATCTGCTTCCGTATTTTGGTACATACCAAGATGCGATGCATACAGATTACCCTTATTTATTTCACTCGCGATTGTCTTTTGCTTTGAACGTCAAACTTATTAGCCCGCACGAGGTAATAGAACAAGCTATTGCAGAATGGCAGCAGTATCCTGAAAAAATCTCTTTTCCGCAAATAGAAGGATTCGTCAGACAAATTCTTGGGTGGCGCGAATACATGCGCGGTATTTATTGGCTTAAAATGCCAGAATACGCTCAATTAAATTATTTTCATCATCAAAACCCGCTTCCTTCTTGGTATTGGAGTGGGGAAACGCGGATGGCTTGTCTGCGCGACGTTATTACTAATTCTTTGCGCAATGCTTTTGCTCATCATATTCAAAGGCTGATGATTACAGGAAATTTTGCACTGTTAGCAGGCGTTCATCCTAATGAAACAGACCGATGGTATTTAGGCATCTATGCAGATGCTTTCGAATGGGTAGAAATCACCAATACGCGAGGAATGAGTCAGTATGCCGATGGTGGTATTGTCGGTACCAAACCTTATGTTTCTACTGCTCAGTATATCAATAAAATGAGCAACTATTGTCACAAATGTTTTTATGACAAAAACCAAAAAGTAGGACATCGCGCCTGCCCATTTAATAGCCTTTATTGGCATTTTTACTTTCGAAACCGCCAAAAATTAGAAAGAAATCTGAGAATAGGAATAGTGTACCCTACCCTACAACGCATGGAAGCAAATGGCGAACTTGCTTCTATTCTTCAACAAGCAGAACATTACCTACAAAATGCTGAAAGTTTGTAAAAAGAATCATTTCCTTTTCTTTATTTGCATACGATTTTAGAACCTCTATGAAAAAAATAAATATACAGCTCAAAACAGAAAAAATTTTAGCAGATACTTTTACTGCTGTAAGCGCGTATTTAAAATTACGAGATCATTTTCCTTTTTCAATTCTCTTAGAAAGTTCAGACTATCACGGCAATGAACATTCTTTTACATACATCTGCCTAATGCCTGTTGCTTTTATTCGCATCGAAGGATTAGAGGTTGTTCGTCAATTTCCTGGCCAAATTCCCAAGCCTTTTTCGCTTTCTCATCGCCGTCAAGCTCTCACAGCTCTTCAAGATTTTGTTCAATCTTTTCAACACGCTCCCCATGATTTCAAATTCATTACACAAGGAATCTTTGGATACATGACTTACGACGCTGTCCAATACTTTGAGGAAATCACATTTGATAAAACCAAAATCGAACCCACTGCTCAAATCCCGCCGATTCAGTACTATGCTTACAAATATATTTTAGCGTTCAACCATTATAATAACGAACTTTATATAGTTGAAAATCAATATGAAGGAGATACAACTCCTTCTCAACTTCCATTTATTAAAAATCTTTTAAACCAAAAAGATTTCGCTTCTTATCGATTCGAATTAAACGGAGAAGAGCTTTCTAATTTTACAGACGAAGAATTTCTAAAAATACTTCAAAAAGGCAAAGACCATTGTTTTCGAGGAGATGTTTTTCAAATTGTATTATCAAGACGTTTCACGCAAAAATTTCGAGGCGACGAATTTACTTTGTACCGTGCATTGCGTTCTATCAACCCTTCTCCCTATCTGTTTTATTTTGACTTTGGAAACTTTAAAATTTTTGGTTCTTCTCCAGAGGCACAGCTAGTAGTAAGAAACGGAAAAGCGAGCATTTATCCTATAGCGGGAACTTTTCGACGTACGGGCGACGATAAAAAAGATGCTATCTTAGCAGAACAACTTTTCGAAGATGAAAAAGAAAACTCTGAGCATATTATGCTCGTCGATTTAGCGAGAAACGATCTAAGCATCCATGGAGAAAACGTAAAAGTAGCTACTTTTAAGGATATTCAATATTATTCTCATGTAATTCATTTGGTTTCACATGTGATTGCTGATGTCAAAAAAGAAGACATGTTTGCGCTTGTAGGAGGGACGTTTCCTGCTGGAACACTCTCAGGTGCTCCTAAATACATGGCAATGACTCTTATTGATAGATACGAAAATGTGAGCAGAAGCTTTTATGGAGGGGCTATCGGCCATATTGGTTTTGATAATTCGTTTAACCATGCTATTATTATACGCTCATTTCTGAGTCAATACAATACTTTACATTATCAAGCGGGTGCGGGCGTAGTAGCACTTTCTAAAATTGAAAACGAACTTCAAGAGGTACACAACAAATTAGCCGCTCTCAGAAGAGCACTTCAGGTAGCAGTTACCTTATGAGTAACATGAGTAATAAATTTCGAAAACTTTCTATAGAAGAACTCGGGCGCAAAAGTGTAGAAGAAGCGCGCTCATCGGAAAAGTATCCTGTTTGTTTAGTGTTAGAAAACATTCGTAGCATGCACAACGTAGGTTCTATTTTTCGCACAGCAGATGCGCTCAACGTCCGCGAAATAGTGCTTTGTGGTATCACGGCGCGTCCTCCTCACCGAGAAATTAACAAAACTGCTTTAGGAGCTACTGAATCTGTTGCATGGAAATACTTTACGCATACAGCTGAAGCGTTTACTTATCTCCAACAACAAGATTACTATATTGTTGGCATTGAACAAACTACTCATGCTATAGCACTTCATCATTTTGAGTTTACAACACGACCCTATGCGTTTGTATTTGGAAACGAAATCGAAGGAATCCAACAAGAAACTCTTAATGCGTGTGAGGATGTTATCGAAATACCACAATTTGGAATAAAACATTCGTTTAATGTTTCTATTACAGCTGCCATCGTACTTTGGGAATATGTCCGCAAGAGGCACCTTTTTTAATCTACTTGGTTTTTATTATGAAAATGCGCCAATGTTCTTGTAGCTTGTTGAACTTCAAACGGTTCTTTTCCCAAAAACAACTCCGGAAAATTCAGGCTTTTAGTAAATCCAAAGCGCTTGAAAGATTCTTGGTCGTAAGCCAAAGCGGCTTCTTCTGCTGTATTAAACAATCCTAAATAAATTCGTTTTCCTTTATCGTACAACACCGCGCGAAAACGATTTCCATCTCGGGCTATTCCTCGAAATTTATTCAATCTTTCTTGCCGACGGCGCAAATCGGACATCGTAACCCACTCTAAGTTGCTAAGGCGGCAATCCAGCTTGTTGCCATTCTTCATGCACACAAATAACTTTTGGTGCGTTTGTTTTCGTTTGATAAAGTGCTCTGCTAATAATTTGTGCATGTAGAATGTGTGAAGTTTTCCTTCTTTCATATATTGCAAAACGGCATATCCTGCTGAATGTAGGCGCCAATGATGAACGAGTTGGTGTTCTTGCAAGAAATTTGCGCCTTGTTCACATAATAAAACAGTTTTATCAGAATTAATAAGCGAGATAACCATAAGTTAAAAAAATTTATAGATGAAAAAATTTATCTCATACTTATTTCAGAACTCTTTTCAGGCTGATTTTGTTCTCATCTTCAGTTTTATTAAGAAATTTTTTTTAGGCTTTTCTTGTTTTTTTTTAATTACAAGTTGTAAAAAAAACGACCAATACAATGATACTCAGTTCCCTTTAGGTTCTCTTAGAGTAGACACCTCAAATGTAATATCATATTTAAACAAAATTATAGAAGAAAAATCCGATGTAGAAGCTCTCGCAGCTCTCGGAATTTTGGAAGCTAAACGAGCTAATTGGATACAAGCACAAAAACTTCTTCAAGAAAGTATTAGATTAGGAAATCAAAAAGATGTTACGCGCAGTTGGCTTGTCAAAACACTTGTGCAACTTCAAAAATATACGGAGGCACAAAAAGCTGCAGAGCCTCTCCTTCAAAAAGGATATTACGATACTGAATTTATCATACAACTCGCACAAGCATACTATCATACCCAAAACTACGCTAAAGCATTCGAAATTTTGAAACTTCCTCAAAACATTTATAAACAACGTTTAGATGCCCAAAATTTAGTTGCTACCATTCAAATAAGTCTGAAAGATACCTTAGCTGCGTGGCAAACCCTTCAAAGTATTTTAGAGAAAGATTCTAGTTATAGCCCTGCTCTTTCTAATGCTTTTCAGTTATCTGTCTTACAAAAAGATTATAAGAAAGCATTTGATTACGCTTCTCGATATTTGCAACATACTAGTGAGCCTGATACTTCTTTTTCGTTTGTGTTCGCTTTGATGTGGCAACGTTTCAAAAAATTAGATACCGCTGCTGTATGGTATCAAAAAGCTCTTGAAAATGGAAAAGTAAGTGTAGAAGCAAATTTGTTTTTGGCAGAATATTTTGCCCAACGTTACAATTATTCTAAAGCTTCTCATTATTGGAAAAATGCTTTAAAAATCAATAAAAATTTGCCTTACGTATATCAGCGGTTGGGTTACTCTTACGAATATTACTTAGGGAATTTATCAGAGGCAGAAAAATACTATATTTTAGCGCGCTCATACACTCCTTATGATACAGCAATCGATAGAGCTATTCGAAGAATTAATTACAAACTGCGCATCAAGCCTTTAAAAGAAGAGATTAAAAAATAATTTATTGAATATGCAACTTTTTTTGTGATTTCTTTACATTTGCGAATCATACTCATAAATCCAAAATGTAAAATTTGAAGCATGAATAACATTTTTTATAAGTCTTACATTTTAAAAAATGATGCTTTGCTCATGAGTTTTAGAAGAGTACAAAAAGTTTGATGGAAATTTTGTAGAATAAAATAATTGTTGACTAAAGTATCCACACGCGTAAGAAGGTGTTTAAAATGATAAGTTATTTTATATAAATTTGAATAAAAGTTCAAATAATATATATTTGCGTGTTTAAGGGGAATTAGCTCAGTTGGCTAGAGCGTTTGCATGGCATGCAAAAGGTCACGAGTTCGAGTCTCGTATTCTCCACTAATGAGGCAATACCCCAAGCCCAATTTTTTAAAACTTTTTAAAATTGTTATGGCAAAATTAAAACATATTATTAAGCAACTCTCCCAACAAGATTATGAAAATATTTATGAGCAACTTGTCAAAAGTAGTGCTGATAAATCTGCATTGCTACTAAAAGTTTTGCGAGAAAAGCATCACAATGATGCTAAACTCATGGAAGAACTTGATGTAAATACAAACGCTTACTATACACTGCGTTCCCGATTAAACCAAAAAATTGAGGAGTATCTGCTCCAACAGATGGAAAGCCCTCGCACAGATTTGCTTAAAAAAGTTGCTAATATTAACGAGGTAATTTTTACGAAAAAAAAAGCTATTTCAATTGCTACTTTAAAAAAATTAGAAAAAGAACTTCTCGATTACGATCTTTCTAATGAACTCACCATTATATACAAAACGCTGAAACGCCTTCACATTCATTCTCCTGAATACTATCACTATTCTCAGATGTATAACAAGCATGTATCCTGCATGCTTGCTATTGACAAAGCAGAAGACATTTTGGCGGAATATTTTAAAAAGTATGGACTTTATACTCTTTCAGGAGACCCTAACGAACGCGCCGAATTAGGAATGCTTGCACAAGAAATAGAGAACATTGCACGACTTTATACATCGCACCGATTATTTGTTTATCAAAACTGCCTAACAGTTTTTCACCGCTTGTTTGTAGAACCTGAAGACGTTGTTGGTGATAATCAGGAACCTATTGAAGATATTCTCAATAAAATAGAACAAATTTTTGAACAATATTATCTTGATTCTGTTTACTTTCATCTTAGATTAGTAGTAGAATTTTTACGATTAGAATATTATACCCATTACAAAGTTTACCGGAAAGCAGAAAAATATTTCGAAGAAATCAACCAAGACATAGCTCTTTTATTGAGCAATTATACTCTTTATACTTTTCCAGCTCAATTTTTACAGACAAAATTAGAGCGCAGCATTCGCCTCAACATTGCTCACGAACTCTATGAAGAGTGCGAAAGAGTTTTTGAAGAAATCGAACTCGATAAAGAAGACGTCCCACGCTATTTGAATTATGTAATGTTTCGCGCTCTTGCATGTTACTACGCTGAAAAATATGATGAAGCAGCGCGGTGGATTAATAACCTCATCAACGAAATGACTCTCAAAAAATATCCACTCGCTATGTTAGATATCAAATGCATCTTAGCACTGCAGTACTGTTTGATGCGAGACAACGATTTGTTTGCACAACTTATGAGCAGCATCCAGCGCCAAATTCGGTTGATGGGCAAAGAAGAGTGTGAAGATATCTTTTTGTTCACCAAAATTCTTAAAATTGCCGTTAGCGAAGTAAAACGGGATAAACCTCAAAAAATTAAAGGATACGCCAATCGCTTGCAAAACTTACAACGCAAAAGAGGATTCAACCCGATTCGATTTATCGTAATCGATGATAAGCTAATTCAGAAGTTGTGTCATGAATAAGTTGTAATAAATGAATATTTTTCGAAAAAAAGTTTCTAAAACTTCTCTTAGCGATGAAGAAATTCTTGAAACTTACAAAAAAAGCCATGACAAAGCTCTCTTAGACGAACTCTTTCGACGTTATATTCCCTTGGCTTTTGGCGTTTGTATGAACCGTCTAAGAGACGAAGATGATGCTAAGGATGCTGTTATTCAGGTATTTGAAAAATTATTAGATCAAATTGATACCCTAGAAGTCAAAAATTTTCCTGCTTGGCTTTATCGCGTTACAAGCAACTTTTGCCTAATGGAACTTCGCAAGAAAAAAGTGGTTCAACAAAACCGAGTAGAAATTGAATTTTCCTCTCCTGAACTTGTGGAAAATTACCACGAAATTCATCTTACAGATGAAGAAAGTTCAGAAAATCGTTATCAAGAGGTAGACCGTGCTCTTGAAGAGCTATCCACTGAGCAAAGAACTTGTATCGAACTTTTTTATGTACAAGAAAAAAGTTATCAAGAAATTGCAACCCTTACAGGATATACGCCTAAACAAGTTAAAAGCTATATCCAAAATGGTAGACGAAGATTGAAAAAATTGCTCGGTCAAAAATCGATTTTCTGGATGATATTCTTAATAACGTTTTAATGAAAGCATTTATGAAAAGCAATTATTCACTTGAAAAAAAATTTTTCCCAAAAACTGAGCACCCTTCTGTGGAGGAGCTTATCTCATATGTAAAAAACACTCTGCCAGAGCATCAAAAAAGAAAAGTGGAACTTGCTATCGCCGAAAATCCATTCTTAGCAGAAGCTCTCGAAGGAATTGAAAAAATGAAAAACCCTGAAGATTTAAAACATATTATCGAAACCGTTCATGAACGTTTTGCAATCTCTAGGAAAAAGATAGTTTCTTTATGGACATATAGTGGAATTGCAGCTTCTTTATTGCTTATCGCAGGATTAGTATGGTTTTTTATAGCTTCACGAAAATCTATCACATCCGAAACTACCCAAGAAACTTCTTTTCAACAAACTATCCAAGAAAAAGGTTCAATAGATACAACCACCAAATTGCCTCAAATAACCCCTTTACCACCCTCTGTGGTTTATTCTTCTTCTAAAAAAATACACTCTTCAACGCCTTCAGCAAGTGTTCCTAACCAACCAAGAATATTTACACCTACGTCTACACCAGAAAGTATGATCGCTTTCAAAGCAGAGGAATCTTTTACAGGCTCTCAAGAGAAAGTTTTTCAAAAGTTCTCTTTGGAAACAGAAAAAAAACTTGAAGATTCTTTAGCACTCTTACAAAAGTACTACAACGAACATTCTTACGAACAAGCGATTCAACTTGCAGAGGTTCTACTTTCTCAATATCCGTGCCACCCCGTTTGCAACTATATTGCAGGGAGTATTTATTTAACAAAAAATCAGAAAGAACTCGCAAAAAACAGACTTTTGTTGCTTTTCGGGCAAGAACAAACAGAAACTTTTGCGCAATTTGAACTCAAAACCCTTCTTATGCTTGTTCAAACAGATAAGTTTGAAGAGGCTCAAACGCTCATCTCACAATACAAATGGGAAGATAAAAAACTGATTAAGCAATAAAAATGATCCCTTTACTTCCTAATCTTTTTGAAAAACCTATTCCTATTTCGTTGCCTATCACTGGAAAAAATACAGAGCCTACTTGCTTTGGCGCAGAAAGCCCGAAACTAGAAACTATCATCACAAACAATTTTATAGGAAGCGTAGCAGACGGAGGTTTTTGCAATCATCGAAAACTTACTTTAACTCCACACGGCAACGGAACTCATACAGAATGCTTAGGACACCTCACTGCAACTCCATTGCATATCAATCAAATATTAGACTGCTTTTTTTTTCCTGCACTGCTCATTTCTGTGCAACCACAAACGACTGAAAACGACTTTGTCATAAAAGTTTCTTCTATTCAAAAAAATATTGAAAACCAAAAACATACGTCGTATTGGTATAAATTTTCAAAAAAAGCGCTCATCATCAGAACTTTACCTAACGACGAATCAAAAAAGCATCGCCAATATACAACAACTAACCCTCCCTATTTCGAACCAGCGGTAGGAGAGTTTTTAGCCCATTACGACGTAATGCATTGGCTTTGTGATTTGCCTTCTGTAGATAAAGAATCAGACGGAGGTGCTCTCGCTACTCATAAGGCATTTTGGCAATATCCTCACAATCCACGCCTAAAGGCTACTATTACAGAACTCATCTTTGTGCCTAATGAAATATCCGACGGGTTTTATTGGCTCTATCTTCAAATCATCAATTTAGAAAATGATGCTTCTCCCTCTCATCCTGTTTTATATTATCCTTCTAATTTTACATTTTGAGATTATGGTAAAGGACAATTATTTTAGTGTTTTCTTTTCATAAGATTAATTAATATGTCAACACTCTCAACGCTTACAGCTATTTCTCCAATAGACGGGAGATATTATGACAAAACCTACTTACTTTCAAAATACTTTTCTGAATATGCTCTGATTCGCTATCGAGTAATGGTAGAAATCGAGTATTTTATTTCTTTGGCTGAGGTTCCACTTCCTCAACTACAAAACATTCCTTCTTCATCGTTAGCTCAACTGCGAAACATTTACAAGCAATTCGAAGAAAAAAATGCAATTACTATCAAAAACCTTGAAAAAATCACTAATCATGATGTAAAAGCAGTAGAGTATTTTATAAAGCAAGAATTTTCTAAAATAGGAATCGGAAATGAAATCGAATTTGTTCATTTTGGTCTTACCTCCCAAGATATTAACAATACTTCTATTCCAATAATGTTGCGAGACGCTACTCAAGAAGTCTTGTTGCCTTCAATTCAAGAAATCGTTTCTCAGCTCAATGAGTTTGCGCTCAGATGGGCGAATATACCTATGTTGGCACATACTCACGGACAACCTGCTAGCCCTACGCGCGTCGGCAAAGAACTCAAAGTATTTGCTTATCGGTTAGAAGAACAAATCAAAATGCTTTTAGCTGTTCCATATGCAGCAAAATTCGGAGGAGCTACAGGAAACTTTAATGCGCATCAAGTAGCTTATCCGCATATCAACTGGATAGAATTTGCTAATAAGTTTATAGAACAGCGCCTGCAACTTAAACGCTCGCGCTATACTACTCAAATTGAAAATTATGACTATTTAGCCGCTTATTGTGATGCTTGGAAACGCATCAATACTATCCTAATTGACTTATGTAGAGATATTTGGCAATATATTTCTATGAACTACTTTAAACAAAAAATCAACCCCCAAGAAGTAGGCTCTTCGGCGATGCCTCATAAAGTTAATCCGATAGATTTTGAAAATGCAGAAGGAAATTTAGGAATTGCTAACGCTCTTTTAGAACATTTTGCTGCTAAACTGCCCATTTCTCGCCTGCAACGCGACCTGACAGACTCCACCGTATTGAGGAATTTAGGTGTCCCACTTGCTCATATTCTTGTTGCTGCAGATGCTATCCAGAAAGGATTCGAAAAAATAGAACTCAATATGCCTTCTATTCAACAAGATTTAGAACAAAATTGGGTTGTGATTGCAGAAGGTATCCAAACTATTTTGCGAAGAGAAGGATTCCCAAAGCCTTATGAAGCACTCAAAGAACTTACACGCACTACGCAAACAATTACAAAAGAAGATTTTAAGAGATTTATTGAAAATTTGGAAGTTTCTGCAAAAGTAAAAGATGAACTCTTAAAAATTTCTCCTTTTAATTACATTGGCATTTATGAATGACTCAGAAACGAAATAAGCGAGCTACCTTCAGAAGTCCCGCCACACTGATGGCATCAGTAATTTCATTATTTTCAGCCATGCGAATTGCTTCTACTAAAGGAAGTTTGCGAATTTCTAATTTTTCAGTTTCATCGAATTCAGTCTTTCCTTCGATAAGATCTTCTGCCAAAAAAACATAGCCGACTTCATCTGTTACACAATTTGACGTATGTAGAATCATGATTTGAGTAAGCTTTTGAGCTATCAATCCAGTTTCTTCCCGCAGTTCTCTCAAAGCAGTAGCTTCAGGTGTGTCTGTTTTTTTCCCTCCTCCCATCGGGATTTCCCAAGAATATAGATTCAATGGATATCGATACTGACCTACTATCCATGTATTGAATTGTTTGTCTACCGGAATAATGCCAATAGCATAATTTTTAAAGCTCACTACCCCATAAATTCCTTCTTTACCTGTAGGCGCTGTTACACTATCTTCACGAACTTTTATCCATGGATTTTCATAAACAAGGCGCGAATAATGTACGCGCCACGGATTGAGAATTGTCATACTTTATTGAGCTTGCTGAATTTTTCCATCTAAAGTGATTTCATATACAATCATCGGAGGAAAATTGGTGTTAGGCTTAGCATCTTTCAAAATGATTTTAGTTCCTCCATCTGCTAATCCTCCATTTCGAAAAATTTCAATTTCTTTTTCTGTAGTATAATATTGTAGAACAATTCCAGAAATAAACTTTCCTGTAGTATCGTAAGTACACAAATAAGTTTCTTTTTCTCCGTCAGAAAATATGATGGTCGTAATGTCTGGACGTCCTGGTACATTTGCTACTCGATAATAGGTTTTATTGCAAGTGATTTTTTTGGTAGGGTTTCCATCAAATGGATGATTGATAATCTGATTTCCTTCCAAAAATTTGGAGCACTCTTCTGCCGAAATTTCCTTTCCTGCTTTATTTTGTGTAAATCCAAAAAACCAATCGTAATCGTAACTCTTTCCACTCTCAGCATTTTCAAATTTGCTAAAAAAAGCTGTTACAGTGGGAGAAGAAGTCTGAGCTTGTTGCTGAGTGGTTTCCTGAGAACCAGAGGAACAAGCGCTTGCGGCGAGCATCAAAAAAAAGAATCTGTATTTTTTCATAAATCAAAATTTTTTGAGTTGTAAAACCATTTGAAAGATTATAAAATTTTTACAAGAGTACAAATTTTATCGTCTCCATAAAGAAAGTGCATCGGCAATTTTTCGATCGTTTGCTAACCGAGGTACTTTATTTTGTCCACCTAATTTACCAATAGACTTCATATATTGCTGAAAAGCATCAGGCAACAAAGAAGTAATAACGAGCCTTCTTAAAATATTTCCTGCTCGCAAATCTTCGTAATAAATATTTAAGTTTCGCATTTGGATATCAATTTCATCCGCAAAATCATCTATTGAGTCGGGAGAATTGACGAAAGCTATTAACCATTCATGATAAGGCAAACCTTCCGAAGGAGTTACCATAGGCGCTACTGTAAATTCAGCAATTTTTACTTGGGGGTACTTTTCGAGCGCCAAACACATTGCTTTTTCTACTTCTTCTCCAATCACATGCTCTCCAAAAGCAGAAATAAAATGCTTTACCCTTCCTGTTACTAACAATTTATAGGGGTTTTTAGCAACAAACTTTACTGTGTCTCCAATCGAATATGCCCAAAGACCTGCATTTGTACTCATAATAAGCGCATAATTTTTTTCTAATTCTACTTCTTCAATAGTGAATCGGCGCGGGTTAGGCTGAAAATATTCTTCTAATGGCACGAATTCATAAAAAATCCCGTGATTGAGCAAAAGCAATAAGCCGCTCTCTTTTTGCGAATTCTGATACGCAATAAATCCTTCAGAGGCTGGGTAAGTTTCAATAGAACTGATAGGCTGTCCGATAGATTCTTCAATACGCGCTCGATAAGGTTCGTAGTTTACTCCTCCGTACACGAATACAGAAAAGTTAGGAAATACTTCTTTGATGCGCTTTCCTGTTTTGGCAATGATTCTGTCAAAATACATCTGCACCCAAGGAGGAATTCCTGATATTAAGCCCATGTCTTGATGTAAAGTTTCTTCAACAATTTTGTCGAGCTTTTCTTCCCAGTCTTCTATAATATTAGTTTGCCAAGAAGGTAATTGATTGCCTCTCAACCAAGCAGGAACATGATGATTAACAATCCCTGAAAGACGTCCTGTAAGAATTCCATTTTTAGAATCCAAAGCCGGACTTCCTGACAAAAAAATGAGCTTTCTATCTAAAAAATCAGCTTTCCCTGTTTCATAAACGAAGGACATCAAAGCATTCCGCGCAGAAATGATGTGATAAGGCATCGACTGGCGACTAATTGGGATATATTTGATACCCGAAGTAGTACCTGAGGTTTTAGCAAAATACAAAGGCCTACCTTTCCAAAGCACATTTCTCTGACCTTCAATGACTTTTTCTAAATAAGGTTTCAAAGCTTCATAATCGCGAATAGGTACTTGTTTTTGAAAATCAGCTATCGTTTGAATATGCTCAAAACCATGCTCTCTTCCAAAATCCGTTTTACGCGCCTGTCGGATAAGTTGTCGAAAAACGTTGGTTTGCGTTTGCATAGGTCTGAGTGCCCAATCGAGCGTTTGATTATGAAGATAAGCCGCAAAAGGCTTTGCAAAAAAAGAGCGAATTCCCATAACCTAAACTTCTTTCTTGCAAAAAACAAAAACATCTCAAACAGGACAAACAAAACCAAAGTTTGTTTGAGTAAAAAGCCTTTATCTTATCTTTGAAACTGAATCTGATTATCTTTTATGGGCAAGTTTTCTGAGTTAAAATTAGCAGCGGTAGACATTGGTTCAAACGCCATTCGCATGCAAATTTCTAATGCTCTCATACACGAAAATGATGTAGTTTTCAAAAAAGTAGAATACATACGTTTTCCTCTCCGCTTAGGCGCTGACGTATTTACATTTGGAAAAATTACTCAGAAAAATGAAGAAAAGTTTGTAAAGCTGATGCAAAATTTCAAAAACTTCGTAGAACTATATGAAACAGACGATTATATGGCATGTGCTACCTCTGCTATGCGAGAAGCCTCTAATGGAGAAGAAATTGCACTAAGAGTATACTATAACATAGGTCTAAAAATCAATATCATAGATGGGCAACGAGAAGCTGAACTTATCAACAAATCAATTTACAATTATATACAAGACGGAAATTATTTACATATAGATGTAGGAGGAGGTAGCACTGAACTAAATGTCTACGTCAATCGGCAAAAAATTAATTCTAAATCTTATCCATTAGGCTCTGTAAGGCATTACAGCGAGGAAACGTTTTTTTACCAAATGAAAGAAATTCGAGAGTGGCTCTCTGCACAACCTTTTTTACCACTAATTCCTGTAATTGGCATCGGAACAGGAGGCAATATCAACAAACTATTCGAACTAACAGAAAAGAAAAAAGGCAATCGCGTCAAACTTAAACACATCGAACAAACAGCCAACTGTATTGCCAATATGAGTTTAGAAGAACGACTCTTCAAACTTAAGTTGAACCACGACCGCGCCGATGTAATTGTTCCAGCATCTCGCATTTATCTCGAAATTTTGCACATGGTAGGAGCCAAAGAAATCATTGTGCCTGACATGGGTCTTAAGGATGGAATCATTATTTCGCTGTATGAAAATTTTAAAAAAAATAACAATCGCTTCGGCATCTCTTATGATAGCAGATAAGTTCTTCTCAGAAGATTTTTTGATTTTTTTTCGCTTTGTTGCAAGGGAGCGTTTTTTGTTCAATCTTGCAAAAAATTTAAATCCATTTTTAATTCAAACTATTGATTATGAGAGTTTTAAAATTTGGAGGAACTTCTGTTGGTAAGCCTGAGATAATTCGACAAGTAGTACAAATTGTTCAAAGCAAACCTCAACCTTGCGTTGTAACGGTTTCAGCATTTGGAGGCACTACCGACAAACTCATTCAAACAGCTCAACAAGCCGCTCTCCGACAAGAATCTTATAAAGAAAGTTTAAAAGAAATTGAAAAAAGGCATCTTGATGCAGTCAATGAACTAATTCATGCTTCGCGTCGTAGCGGTGTTATCGCCAAAGTAAAAGAAATGCTGAACGAACTTGAAGACGTCTTGCAAGGTATTTATATGTTACGAGAACTCTCTGCGCGCACCCAAGATTATGTGATGAGTTTTGGAGAACGCATATCTGCTTATATCGTTGCTGAAACCTTTGTAGAATACAATATCGAAGCCATCTCAGTAGATGCTCGTCAACTTATTCGCACCAATGCTGATTTTGGAAATGCTAAAGTGGATTTTAAAACAACTAACCAACTCATACAATCTTTTTTTAATGACTCAAATAAAAACGTTCTGAAAGTAGTAACAGGTTTTATTGGCTCAACAGCACAAGGCGAAACCACTACTTTAGGTCGCGGTGGCTCTGACTATACAGGTGCTATTTTAGCTGCTGCATTACGCGCGGATGTTTTAGAAATTTGGACTGATGTAGATGGAATGCTCACTGCAGACCCTCGCAAAGTACCTAAAGCGCTTAAAATCGAAGAAATCACTTACGAAGAAGCTATGGAACTTTCTTTTTTTGGTGCAAAAGTGATTTATCCTCCCTCAATTCAGCCTGCTTTCGCAGAACAAATTCCTATTCTTATTAAAAACACTTTCAACCCCAACGACCCCGGAACACTCATTACCAAAGAAACAAAAGACGACCATCGAGCTATTAAGGGTGTTTCTTCTATAAATGATATTGCTTTGGTAACTCTTTCGGGAGGAGGCATCGTAGGTGTTCCCGGAAGCGCTATGCGCATGTTCAGAGCTCTAGCTCAACAAAATATTAATATTATTCTTATTTCTCAAGCCTCTTCTGAGCACTCCATTAGTGTTGCTATTAGCAACAAACACGCTGAAGAAGCTGAAAATGCTCTTCAAATAGAGTTCTCTCAGGAGCTCAAACAAGGGCTTATTAACAAAATCGTCGTAGAAAAAGACTTAGCTATCATTGCAGTAGTTGGAAAAGGAATGAAAAACACGCCTGGCATTTCTGGGAAAATATTCTCAGCTTTAGGAAGAAACGGTATTAATGTGTTAGCTATTGCACAAGGAGGTTCAGAAATTAATGTTTCTTTAGTGATTAACAAAGCTAATGAAAAAAAAGCACTAAATGTAATTCATGAAAGTTTCTTTCTTTCTGAAACCAAAAGTCTCCATGTATTTTTAGTAGGAACAGGGCTCATCGGCGGAACGTTGCTCAGACAAATCTCAGACCAAATCGAAACCTTGGCTCAAAGAAACCATATCGAACTTAAAGTATGTGGAATCGCTAACCTACAAAAACATATTATCAACATCAACGGAATAGATATTAAAAATTGGCAAACTGCTTTAGAAAAAGAAGGAAGAACTACAAATCTGGAGCAATTTATCAATGAAATGATTTTAGCCAATCTTCCTAATAGCGTTTTTGTAGATTGTACAGCAAGCCAACAAGTAGCTGATTTGTACAGCAAAATACTAAAAGCCAGCATTTCAGTAGTAACTCCTAACAAATTAGCAGCTTCAGGTCCTTACGATATTTATAGTATGCTCAAGGCGAGAGCACAAAAGCACAATGTAAAATATCTTTTTGAAACCAATGTGGGCGCAGGACTGCCTATTATTAGTACTCTCAACGACCTTATCACATCGGGCGACAAAATCATTAAAATTGAAGCCATTCTTTCAGGTTCGCTCAACTTTATTTCTAATACAGTTTCTAAAGAAAAAAAATTAAGCCAAGTAATCCGAGAAGCACAAAAACAAGGCTATACAGAGCCAGACCCGCGCGTGGACCTGAGTTTTAAGGATGTAGCGCGCAAAATTCTTATTTTAGCGCGCGAATCAGGTTATAAAATGGAAATTGAAGATGTAGCTTGCGAACCATTTTTGCCTCAAGACTGCTTTACGGCGCCCTCTCTTGAAGAATTCTTTGCTAAAGTAGAACAATACGACGATGCATTTGAATCTATGCGCGCCCAAGCAGAAAAAGAAGGTAAAATTTACCGTGTTATTGCTACCTTAGAAAACGGGAAAGCTTTTGTCAAATTTCAGCCTATCGACCACAAGCATCCTTTTTATTATGCTAAAGGAAGCGATAATTTCGTACTTTTTACAACTGTTCGCTATTCAGAATTACCTTTACTCATAAAGGGTCCTGGAGCAGGTGCAGAAGTAACAGCCGCGGGCGTATTTGCAGACATCGTTCGACTTGCAGGAATAGCAAATTAAAAACCTATAAGGCAAATCGCCTTGTAGGTTTAAGCCTATGAAAACACATTGCCAGCAAAATAACACGATAGTAAGCGTCTTTACGAAATAACAAAAAGATAAATTAGCAATATTGCAACCAATACAGATGCTTGAATAAAAGTGATAATTTGTATAGTTTTTACAAGGTTCATGGCAGTAAAGGTTTTTAAGTGGAGGAATTGTTATAATTTGTAAACAAATGTAAATGTTTACAAATCAAAAATCAAACAATTTCGATCAAAAATATACGAAAACGATTGATATTTAAATTATTGTACATAATTCAGCGCGCCATTAATCAAAATTTATAAGAAACGTCCAATAACATTCATTTTGATTTGAGTTTCTTCAAATTCTTTTTGAGGTATCGAATCTTGCGTAATGCCTGCACCTGCATACAAATAAGCTCCCTTTTCTAAGAGCTCTGCGCAACGCAGATTTACAAACAAATGAGTTTCTTGTTCGAAATTCACTATACCCCAGTATCCACTATACAAATTCCTAGAATAATTTTCGTATTGATGAATAAATGTAAGGGCTTGTTCTTTAGGCATTCCACATACAGCCGAGGTAGGATGTAATAACTCAAGCATCACACTTCCTAACTCAGGAAAGTTTACAGCCCTTGTGTCTACTATAAAGTCAGTTCTTAAATGAATAAGATTTCCTACTTCAACAGTACGAGGACCTACTTCTTCAAACTCGCGTAATCGTATTTTTTTAAAGCAATTTACGATGTAACGACTCACCAATGCCTGTTCTTCAATTTCTTTCTGACGCCAAGTAGCTTGTCGAATGTCATCAAGAGATTTAGGCTGTGTACCCGCAAGGGCTACTGTCCGAAAAATCCCCTTTGAATCTATGCTTATCAGAATTTCAGGCGATGCACCTATCCACCACCCGTGTTGAGGTGTAAAACAAAGTACGACAAAAGCATTAGGATACGCTTTGCACAGCTCAATAAACAATTTTGCTAAATCTAAAGAGTTAGAATAAGGCTGGTATCTCTTGCGAGAGAGCACTACTTTTTGCATTCTCCCGCAAGAAATTTGTTGTACGGCCTTCTCTACTATATCTTCAAAAAAGCTCTCTTCGTCCAGACTGCTCTTAAAATCAATTCGGTTCAAAGAATAAGAAAAAAAAGGTTCCTTTTGAAAAGCTTCTAAAAAGATTTGCCCTTTTTCAATCTCAAAAAGAGGAGTTTGTTCTATACCTTGCCATAAAGACGAAGCTATTATATCTGGTTTGAGCAATAAAGCGCGGTCGTTTTTTTCAAAAGGTTGTATCAAAAAACCTGCTCCAATTTCTTCTAGAACAGGATTTACTAAAGTACCGCCTTGCAAGTCAGTAAACCAAAAGATTTTTTGACTATTCGGCAGGTGCCATAATACTGTTCCCCATCGGCGTTGCTGACACTCTAAAAGTGCTCGGTGAGATAAGGCAAAAGTTCGCTGAATAACCTGAGCTTCCTTCATATTTTTGAATTGTTCTACAAATATAACCCAATCCAAAAAGAGAAAAACTTTGTAGAAGATTTAGGTTTACAAAAACGTGTATTACCTTTGTAGTATGATATTGTGGCTCTTATAAAAATGGTAAAATCAACTTTACAGAATACAGAGGAATCGACATCTGTTTATTTTCCTACGATTACTGCGATTACCAAAGCCTATCAACGCCTTAAGCAGGTAGTCAAACGAACTCCTTTGGAATTAAATACAAATTTATCAGAACAATACAATGCGAATATTTACTTGAAGCGAGAAGATTTGCAGGTAGTTCGTTCTTATAAAATTAGAGGAGCTTATAACAAAATCAGCTCTCTTACTACCGATGAAATGCAACAAGGAGTAGTTTGTGCAAGTGCTGGCAATCACGCTCAAGGATTTGCTTATTCTTGTGCTAAGCTCAAAATCAAAGGTGTCGTATTTATGCCCACTCCTACTCCGCGCCAGAAAATCAACAAAGTAAAATTTTTTGGAAAAGAATTTGTAGAAGTAGTTCTGGTAGGAGATACTTTCGACGATGCCTATGCAGAGTCTCTAAAATTTTGTCAAGAACGCAATATGATATATGTTCCTCCTTTCGATAACGAACAAGTAATCGAAGGACAAGGAACTGTAGGCATGGAAATCTTAGAAGATGCCGAAACAGAAATCGATTTTCTTTTTATGCCCATCGGTGGTGGCGGACTTTCAGCAGGAGTAGGAAGCTATTTCGAACAAGTAAGTCCTCAAACTCAACTTATTGGTGCGGAACCTGCAGGAGCGCCCGCTATGTACGAATCTTTTAAACAAAATCAAATTGTTACTCTCGAGCAAATCGATAAGTTTGTCGATGGGGCAGCAGTTCGACGCGTCGGCAATCTTACCTTTGAAATTTGCAGAAGAGTCCTGAAAGATATTGTATTAGTTCCAGAAGGAAAAGTTTGTTCTACTATCTTAAAATTGTACAACGAAGAGGCTATCGTAGTAGAACCTGCTGGTGCTCTTTCTATTGCTGCTTTAGATTTTTACAAAGATCAAATCAAAGGAAAAAACGTAGTTTGTATCGTTTCAGGCAGCAATAACGACATTACGAGAATGGAAGAAATTAAGGAGCGCTCTTTGTTATACGAAGGATTAAAACATTATTTCATGATTACATTTCCTCAGCGCGCTGGAGCCCTCAAAAATTTTCTCAATCAAGTATTAGGACCTACTGACGACATTACGCTTTTTGAATACACGAAAAAAACCAACCGCGAAGAAGGACCTGCCCTTGTAGGCATCGAAGTACAACAACGACAAGACTACGAACGACTTGTTCAACGCATGAAAGAAGCAGGCATTCGTTTTAAAATTATTAATGAAGATATCGAGTTATTCAGCTTTTTAATATAGTCAAATTTTTTTATGGTTGCTCCTTCTATTCTTTCAGCCGACTTGCTATCACTTGGCGATGAAATTCGGTTGCTTAACCACAGCAATGCAGATTGGATTCATTTCGATGTAATGGACGGTGTATTTGTACCTAACTTAACTTTTGGAATTCCGATTTGCGAGGCTATCAAACAAATAGCTCAAAAACCTATCGATGCACATTTAATGGTAGCACAACCAGAACAATTGATTCCATCATTTGCAAAAGCGGGCGCCTCCTGCATATCAATACACTATGAAGTCGTAACTCATCTTCACCGCACAATAACACAAATTAAAGAGTTAGGTTGTAAAGCAGGTGTAGCCATCAATCCACACACTCCTGTAAGCGTTTTAGAAGATATCATTGGCGAGTTAGATTACGTATGCTTAATGTCGGTCAATCCGGGTTATGCAGGGCAAAAATTCATTTCTCACACCTTTGAGAAAGTAGCCAAACTTCGCAAGCTCATCGAAAAGCAAAATGCTAATGCGCTTATTCAAGTAGACGGCGGTATAAACATTGAAAACGGAAAAGAACTCGTCAAACAAGGAGCGGATATTTTAGTAGCTGCAAATTTTATTTATAAATCTAGCAACAAACTCGAGGCTATTGACTCTCTCAAAAACCTTTTTGTAATTTACAAGTAATTTTGCCAGTAAATTACTTTGATTTGTTATAATTGTGTGCTTAATTTTTTTGAAACTAAAAATTCTTTTATATGAAAAACATTGCAATTCTTCTCAGCATACTGATAGGAATTCCTTTATTTGCTCAAGACGGTTGGAACTGGGGAGATGACCCTGCCACTGCTAAAGAAAAAAATGCACTTTATACAGATTTTCAAAAACAAGGCAAATACGCTGAGGCAGTAGAGCCCTTAGAATACTTACTCAAAAATGTTCCTAAGCTAAATCGCTCTATTTATCAAAACGGTGTTACTATTTATCAAAACCTGCTGCTCACTGAAAAAGATCCTGCCAAAATTATAGCTTATCAAGACCGCATTCTAGAACTTCTCGACCTAAGAATGAAATACTTTGGCGATGAAGAAAAAGTACTCGTCTACAAAGCACAACTTGCGTATCCTTATCTTATCAATCGAAAACCAGAACGACACGACGAGCTTTACGATACTTACAAAACTATCATTGATAAAATAGGGACAAAAGCAGGTTATATAGCTTATTATTACTATTTTGTACTCGCTCAAATACAATTCCAAAAAAAGAAACTTTCAGAAGACGAAATTTTAGCTATCTATGACCAGGTAACCTCCGCTAATAACGCCCTTCTTGCAACTGAAACCAAACCAGAAATCAAAAAAGCTATCGAAGAAACGCAAGTCAAAGAAGATGGTATTCTTGAAAAAATGGTAACGCTCGACTGTAATTATGTTCGCAAGCGCATGGCTGACAGACTCACTAAAAATCCCGATTTAGAAACCGCCAAAAAAGCTATCAAATATATGACACAAGGCGAAGGCTGCGTCAAAGACCCGCTCTACCTAACCGCTGTAAAATTTGTTCAACAAAAAGAGCCTTCCATGGATATTGCTATCAAAATTGCAAAACTTTTTGGCATAAATGGCGAGTTAGATTCCACCGAAATTTGGTATCAGAAAGCAGTGGAATTAGCAACTCCAACCGACGGAGAGCGAAAAGCAGACTGTTTGATGGAACTTGCTAAACTTGCTGCCAAAAAAGGACAAAAAGCTAAAGCAAGAGAATATGCTAAACAAGCAGCAGAGGCAGATAGCAAATCCGCTTCAGAGGCCTATAGTTTTATTGGAAATCTATATTTGGGAAGCGGACCCGATTGCGTTTCTCCTGGAGACCCTGTTAAATCGCGCGCTGTTTATTTAGCAGCTTACGATATGTTTCAGCGCGCTGGAAATACTGCAGGCATGAAAGCAGCAGAAGCCCAATTCCCTTCTATGGAAGATATCTTTACCCAAGGAAGAAACTTAGGAGAAACTATTGAAATTGGATGTTGGGTGGGTGGAACTTCTACGCTTCGACGTCGTCCGTAACAAAGATAAGCGGCAGTAAAATCGGCTGCTTTTTCTTAGATAGTTTCATGGAACAGTATGCAATCATCGTAGCAGGAGGAAGCGGAAGCCGTATGCAATCGAAGGTTCCCAAACAATTTTTAGAAATTGAAGGCAAGCCTATTCTGATGCATACATTAATGAGGTTTTTTGAAGCGGTCCCTAATATAAAGATTATCACGGTACTACCTCCTCAAGAAATAGAGACGTGGAAGTTTCTATGCAAAAAGCATGAGTTTTCTGTTCCTCACCAAGTTGTAGGAGGAGGCTCTACACGTTTTCACTCTGTTAAAAACGGATTAGCAGTTTGCCCCCACGAAGGATTAGTAGCTATTCACGACGGGGTAAGGCCTTTTGTAAGTAAAAGAGCTATTATAGAAAGTTTTGAAGTTGCTCAATCAAAAGGAAATGCTGTTCTTTCAGTTCCTTTAAAAGACTCTCTCCGATTCAAACATCAGAACGGCGCTACGCAAGCAGTAAACCGCTCAGCTTATGTGGCAGTCCAAACCCCACAAACTTTTCAGCTTTCAATTATCAAACCTTGTTTTGAAAGCCCTTATCAAGAATTTTTTACAGATGACGCTACTGTAGCCGAATACCACGGAATTCCCATTTATCTTATCGAGGGAGATGAAGAAAACATCAAGATAACAACTCCTTTAGACAAGCTATGGGCAGAAGTCTATTTGAAATCAAAAAGAATTTCTCAAGAAAATAACTTGCAGAGAGCAGGGGATTCGAACCCCTGATACGGTTTAACCCGTATACACACTTTCCAGGCGTGCTCCTTCAACCACTCGGACAGCTCTCTTTTTTGCAAATAAACAAGTTAAATTTGTTTCTTACAATATCTTCATCATAATTTGGAATTGCATCTTAACTACAATTTCTATGCTTATTCAAACGTTCGTATTCAACGATTTATACGAAAACACTTATGTAGTAGTTGATGAATCAACAAAAATTTGTTGCATTCTCGACCCTGGTTGTTATTCAAAAAAAGAACAAAACGAGCTACTACGTTACATCGAGCAAAATCATTTGCACGTAAAAGCAATTATCAACACCCACTGCCATGTAGACCACGTAATAGGAAATGATTTTTGTAAACGAACTTTTAAAGCGCCGTTATTCGTACATGAAAATGCTCTAGAAACGCTTAGACAAGTTCCTTTATATGCCCCTTTGTACGGGTTTGTACACTACTACGAAACATATCCAGATGAATTTTTAAAAGAAGGAGAATTATTCTCTGTAGGAAATCTTACATTTCAAGTATTAGATGTTCCTGGTCATTGCGAAGGACATTTAGCTCTCTTTCACGAAAAAACACCAGTAGTTTTTTCGGGCGATGTTTTGTTTCGCAATAGCATTGGAAGAACTGACTTTCCAGGTGGAAATTTTGAAAAAATACAGCATTCAATCCGACGCAAACTTTATGCTCTTCCCGATAATACTATCGTGTACGCGGGGCATGGAGAAACAACCACTATCGGTTTCGAAAAAATACATAACCCTTATATTCGAGCTTAATTATATGCGATTTTTCATTTTTTTCTTTCTGCTACCTCTAGTAGCACACTCGCAAAACCTATCTTCAGAATTTATAGTATCACCATCTTCCAAAAAAAGAACCCTACTTCCGATTAGTGGAATAAGAATAGGAGCCGATATATTATTGCCTCTCACTCCTTTTTTAAGCAAGCCCGAAAACAAACGAAATGGTTACGAAATATGCTCAGAAATTTTATTATCTAATCGCTTTTTCATTCCTATAGATTGGGGATATGCTTCTATTGACCGTTCTTATACAGGAACCAGAAGTGTTATTCAAAACAACCAAGTAATAGCGCGCGTACCTTCTCAAACATATCAATATCACAATAGCGGAACTTATTGGAGAATCGGATTAGATTATAATTTTCTTCACCATCAAACCCAAGATGAGGCTCTTTTTGTAGGAGGCAGAATCGCATTTGTAAATTTTCAACATCAATTAAAATATACGTATTACGACGCCGTTTTAGGAATTTTCTCAGAAGATATGCCAATTACAGTTCATAGAGCATGGTTAGGCGAGGCGGTAGCAGGCACAAAGGTGCGCTTTTTTCATCAATTTTTTGTAAGCACTTTATTAAGAATCAAAATACGACTCTATCAACCCGAAACAAGTCTCTTTTCAATAAACGATATTCCTTGTTTCGGCGCTAATAACGACGCTATAAATATCTGGATAGGCTGGCAACTTATGTATCGAATTAAAACAAAAAGATAAACTATGAAAAAGCTCCCGAAAGAGATACTAATTTTTGGCGAAATCTTTCAGGTTCTATTTCATCAGAAGTTAGGCGATAATCTGCCATTAAATAATAAGGAAGGCGTTGCTGGAGTTTGGTTCGCAAGGTTTGCTTAAGTTCTTCAGTCGAAAGACCATTCAATAAAGGTCTTTTCCCCTGTTGCTCTTTGAGGTTTTCAAGTAAATTCTCAACAGTTTCATCCAAAAAAAAAGAAATTCCGTTTTGCTTAATAAATGCCATATTATCAAAAAAACAAGGAGTTCCCCCACCACAGGCAATGATAGCTCGGTTGGGCAATGTTGCATGTAAAACTTCTCTTTCTTTCCATCTAAAATATTCTTCACCTTTTTGAGCAAAAATTTGTTGAACCGAAATACCTTCTTGCTCTTCAATAATATTATCTAAATCAAAAAAAGAATAGTTAAGAAGAGAAGCGACTGCTTTTCCTAAAGACGTTTTTCCAGAGGCAGGCATCCCTATCAAATAAATTCGATTAGGAAACCGAATGTCGTTCATACTTTTTATTAATTTGTTCATAAAGATATGAGGGTACCTTTGCACAAGGTACTTTGGGCGATATAGTAGGTTTTATCCAAGTGAGATGACCTTTTTTCCAAGGATAAATCAACCCAAATCCAAGAATTCCGATAAACAGTATTCCTTCTAAAACCCCTATCCATAGTCCCCATCCTTTTGTTTGTACAAAAAAAAGCTCATTTCCGAAAGTTACTGCCCATGGAAATAAAAAAACCATTTCTATTTCAAAAAGTACAAATACGAGTGCAATAACGTAAAAACGAACGTTAAACTGTCTCCACGCACTCCCTAACGTTTCTTCACCACACTCATAAGTAGATAGTTTTTCTATGTTAGGATTATTCGCACGAAAAAGGCGCGTAACCCACAGCCCTAACCTAATAAAAATAATAGCGCCAACGATAAACAATAAAATATTCCCAAAATCTGAAACCATATTATTCTACTCCTTTCCACAATTTAGGAACTTCTCCGTAAACAGGAAGTTTACCGTCCCACTTTTCAATCCATTTTTGTTGAATGATTAACTGATTTAGGGTTTGTTGTCTTAATCGGTTAGCTTCTGCCTCAGCTCTTGCACGAATTAGCAAACTTTCCGCTTCTCCCCGTGCTTCTTCGATTTTTTTATCTGCATCGGCGCGCGCTTGTGCCACTTCTTGTTGTTTTTTAATAGCAATCTGCGTTGCTGCTACTTTTTGATTGATATTTTCTACCACAGATTCGGGCAAACGCAATTCGTTTAGAATCACCACTTGTTCGATAACAAATCCTTCTGGTTCTAAAATGGCTCGAATCAGACTATCTGAAATTGCCTCAAACTCGGCTCTTCGCTCGTAGAGCATATCAGCTGTAAACTGAGAAGCTGTTTTGTTGAATGCATCTCGGAGGTAGTTTCTCAAAACAGTTTTTTCGAGTTCGTAAACAGGCTTTCTGTATTTCTTAAAAATTTTAACTACATTTTCGGGCGGTGTCAAATAGTTGAGAGAAACATCAAAACTAGCAATTAAGCCGTCTTTTGAGGTTACGCGAAACTCTTCATTTGTATAACTTCCTTCGCTTTCATCGCGCGTATACACTGCATTCTGAACATAAGTAGGAACTTCATAAATGCGCGTAGTAAGCGGATTATACCAAACAATTCCTGTAACTTCCGTCACATCGTCGACTCCTCGCTCTGAACCATACAAGTTTACGCGTATGCCCACATGTCCCGCATCGATTCGCGTACATGAGCTGCTTAGCACAAAAATCAATGCGACAAAGCATGAGCCTATCACAAACACCTTAAACAAATTCATAATTAATCAGGAAATAGTAAGAATATTAAAAGGAAGCCCCACAAGATCTTGATAGTCTTCTCCTGCTTCTCTCATTTCATCATCTACCTCTTCACACCACCAATTTACTTCAACAGGAGTACCGCTTCGTGAAATTGCAGCAAACTTTTTAAAAACATCTAACAAACATTTAGAAGAACTCGTATTAAAATACTCTAATTGTACTTCTAACACAACCTTTTGTTTAGGATAATTCTTATATTCTTCTAACCACTTAACAACAGGCGCATAAAAGCTAAGAGGATTTTCAGTAACTGAACGCCCGCGAATGGTCATTATTCCTGTCTGAGAATCAAAATGTATAAGAGGAGTAGTGTCCGTTTTTTCAATATGAAGTGTTTCCATCTACGCGAAAGATTGAACAAAATACAATTTTACTATTTAGATTTTTCTTTCCAAATTTCTACTTTCAAAGTAAAAAAAGAAATATCATTCTGAACTGGGACGAAGTTGTATTCAATTTTTTCGTCTGCTTTTCGAGCAATATCAATAAAGCCAAGACCTGCTGTGCCCTTCTCTGTGAACTGGTTGTTATCTAACATTTTTTTGTACAAATCACGCAACTCATCTTTTGAAAGACTATTCACTAAATCGATTCGCTCACGTAGGCGAGCAATTTGACTATTATAAATATGGTTTCCCGTAATAATCAAATACTTATCTGGCAGAATCTCTACTCGAATAAATCCATTTTTTCCTAAAGGACACGTTTCATCGATATGATGACTGAGATTTTGTATACATTCTGTTGCAATGCTATAAACCTTTTTCTTAACCCTTACATCAGGTTCTGTAGTCTCGAGCCGAAGCTCTACCATTTTCAACAAGGAATTTGTTTGCTCGAAACTTACATGTCCTTTGTAAGAAATTGTGAGATGATTAGCTACCATTTCGTCGTACAAGGTATTGTAACTTATCATTACTATAAAAAAGTGTACTTTTCTGTTCAAGAATTTCTTTATCGAAGTTATAGAAAAAGAATAAGAAGTAAAAATATTGGAAAATTATTTTTTAGCACTTATAAAAACAGCACTCACTAAAGCCACTAAAAGCAAGATTCCAGCAATCTCAAACGGAACTAAAAAATTCGTAAGAAGCTGATATCCAATATCATACAATGTAGTATTTATATAAAATTCGCTTTCACATAAAGGAATAAGTCTCACTAACCAAATAAGAAATAACAAAAGCCCAGAAGCAAGAGCTAAACCTGAAAAACGCCCCGTTTTGCGCTTGGTAGCAGTATCAGCTCCTACAAACATGATTCCAAATAAAAGCAAAACTAAAACCCCGCCTACATATGCAATGACTTGAGCAATTGCTATAAAATCAGCACCTAGAAACAAAAAAATGCCTGCAATTCCTAACAAAGTACATAAAAGCCAATAAGCTGCCTGTAAGATTTGATTCGCCAAAACAATAGCAAAAGCCGCAAAAGCTGTGAGGCAAACAAATGCTATGAAAATAATATCTACCATATCGACCAAATTCATGCAATAATAACCTACAAGGTTTTTTAAACCTTGTAGACTTCTTATAGTAAAGAAATACTTCGCTCAATAAATTTAGTCAGATCGCTTCCTTTAAGCATATTTTGAGCTAATAAAGCCAAATCGTACGCCTGTTTGGCGAGCTGAGTTTGCTTCTCCTCATCTATTGTGCGAAGAATTCGATGAACCACAGCATGATTAGCATTCACAGAAATGTTGTGGAAAGAAGGTAATTTTCCAGCACCTAACATGCCACTTCCTGTATACATATCTTGCATGCGCCTCATAAATTCGGGTTGTGTAATCACTACTGGCATTTCATCAGTAGGCATGGGCACTACTTCCACCGTTGCTTTATCGTCTCCTATGGCTTTTTTAAATATTTCTTTAACGCGCTCAGTTTCTGAGTCTGATAAAACAGAGAGGGGCTTTTGTTCTTTTTCAATAAGTTTATCAATAATGTCGGCATCTACTCGCTTTAAACTAACTCCATCGAGCTTTTGTTCAATTCGGTTCACCCAGTGAGCATCAATAAGTACATCGTCGAGTACTAATACATCATAGCTCCGCTTCTTAGCTGACTGAATATAAGCATCTTGCTTAGGGGGATCAGTAGTATAAAGGAAAACCACTTTATGATTTTTATCAGTCTGATTAGGAGCTACTTTTTCTTTGTACTCATCGAGAGTAAACTTCTGTTTATCGAGGTTTTCTACAAGTGCAAATTTAATAGCTTTTTCATAGAACTTATCTTCTGTTATCATTCCATATTTGACAAACAACCCTAAGCTTTCCCATTTAGCTTCAAAAGAAGAACGATCGTTCTTAAATAACTCTTCTAACTTTTCGGCTACTTTTCGAGTAATATAAGAGTTAATTTTCTTTACGTTACTATCAGACTGCAAATAACTGCGCGAAACATTTAAAGGTATATCGGGCGAATCAATTACTCCGTGCAATAACATCAAAAACTCTGGAACAATATCTTTTACCTCATCGGTAATAAAAACTTGACGACAATACAGCTGAATTTTGTCTTTATGTCGTGTAATATCGTTCTTAATTTTAGGGAAGTAGAGCACTCCCGTAAGATTAAAAGGATAATCTACATTTAAATGAATCCAAAACAAGGGATTTTCTTCTGCAGGATAAAGCTCTTTGTAAAACTTTAAGTAGTCTTCGTCGGTGAGTTCAGAAGGTTTTTTGGTCCAGATAGGAGTTGTTTCATTGATGGTTTCCCCGTCGAACACAATGGGGATTGGCATAAAACGGCAGTATTTTCGGAGAATAGAGCGGATTTTCCATTTATCTAAAAACTCCTCGGATTCTTGTTGGATATGTAGAATCACCTCTGTTCCCCGCTCATGTTTGTCTGCCTTTGTAATTTCAAACTCGGTAGTGCCATTGCAAACCCAATGAGCTGCTTCTGCTTCTTCCTGATAAGATTTCGTAAGAATCTCTACCTTATCAGCTACCATAAAAGCAGAATAAAACCCTAATCCAAACTTGCCGATAATTGTTTGAGCATCTTCTGCAGTTTTGTACTTTTCAAGAAACTCCGTAGCACCCGAAAACGCAATCTGGTTGATGTACTTTTTGATTTCTTCCGCAGTCATCCCGATGCCACGGTCAAGAATACGAATTTGCTTTTTTTCTTTATCCAATACAACCTCTATTTTAAGGTCGCCGAGTTCCTGCTTATACTCTCCTAATGATGCTAATCGTTTAATTTTTTGAGTAGCATCGGTCGCGTTAGCAACTAATTCTCTTAAAAAAATATCTGTATCCGAATACAAAAACTTTTTAATAATTGGAAAAATGTTTTCAGTATTCACTGAAATAGTTCCGCGCTCTGTCATACCTTACTTATCTTTAAGTTCATAAACCTTCTAGCCAAAAACAATACCGCAAAAGAAAACTGTAAATTTGTCAGAGTTAAAACAACAAACAATCCATTTGCAAAATAATTATTTCTTAGGAGTAGAAACTGTGCGAGTGTTTTGCCAAATTTGAGCTTCATTTTTATCATACATATCTTTTTTTCTTATTTTTTTAGATTTTGTGAATACGGTCGGATTGCCTACTATTCCTCTATCCTCCGGATCCACAACGTAAATTTGGTTTTCTATATCGCGACGCTTTCTACTCTTAGGGTCAGTTCCTATAGTAGGACTTCCTTGTACTTCTCTCTTATCAGGTCTTATGATATTTACTTTGTTTTCTATATCGCGACGCCTCCGGTCTTTCAAACTCGTACCTTCACTCGGATTGCTATTTATCACCCCTTCATCATACCGAAACTGAGTCGGATTCCCTACTACGCCCCTCTCTTCTGGATTTGGAACGTTTACCCTGTTCTCTATATCGCGGCGATTCCGATCCCTTAAACTCGTGCCTTTGCTAGGATTGCTGTTTATCACTTTTTCATCATACCGAAACTGAGTCGGATTCCCTACTACGCCCCTCTCTTCTGGATTCGGAACATTTACCCTGTTCTCTATATCGCGGCGATTCCGATCCCTTAAACTCATGCCTTTGCTAGGATTGCTGTTTATCACTTTTTCATCATACCGAAACTGAGTCGGATTCCCTACTACGCCCCTCTCTTCTGGATTCGGAACATTTACCCTGTTCTCTATATCGCGGCGATTCCGATCCCTTAAACTCGTGCCTTTGCTGGGATTGCTGCCGAAAGAGCTCTGTTCTTCTTGAGAACGCGTCGGGTTTCCTATCGTTCTTCTATCTTCTGGATTTGGAACATTTACCTTGTTTTCTATATCGCGGCGATTCTTGGCAGGAGATTCAATTTCTGTTGTAAAATTCCCCTGAGGCTTTCTTTTATCGGGTCTAATAACATTTACTTTATTCTCTATATCGCGGCGCTTTCTCCCTGGCTTTTTTTGAGCGAAAACATCTTGCCCCTGCACAACACAACAAAAAACTATTACAAGCCAGAATAGTATACAATGATTCATTCGAAAGAGCTTTTTTCAAAAATAAAAAAGTTTTATGATTACACATTAATACCTAACACTAAAATATCATCTGTTTGCTTTTCATCCCCTTGCCATTTTCTGAGTTCTGCCTCTAACCATGCTTGTTGCTCATGCATGGGCAACTTATGAATTTGTAGCAATATTTCCTTAAAGCGTTTATTAGAAAATTTTTTACGCTCCTGTCCGATTTGATCTTTATAGCCATCAGAAAATAAATAGAGATAGTCCCCTTTTACCAAAGAGATTTCATGAATCTGTACTGCAAAATCTGTAAATTTTTCTGCTTTTTTAAGAGAAATTTTACTAATCCCTCCCACTGTAATCTTATTTCCCTCGATTTCGTGAAGTTCTCCATTTCTAATAATCCATAAAGGACGTCCGCAGCCTGCGAACTTAAGTTTTTTCGATTCGAGATCTAAAGATACTAAGGCAATTTCCATTCCGTCTTGGCTATTATCAGGAGTATCCGCTTGATGCAAAATTTGAACAATATTTGCGTGAAGCGCAGTAAGTACTTTTTCTAAATCGGTTTTTCGTCCGTAAGTAACAATATTAGTCATAAGATTGCTGCCCAAGATAGACATCACTGCACCTGGTACGCCGTGCCCTGTACAATCCATAACAGCAATCATAAGATATTCGCGGTTGGTGTGTTTATCGCTTACTACATCAAACCAATAAATATCTCCGCTTACGATATCTTTGGGCAAATACAATACAAAAGCATCTTCAAAATATTGGGTAAGTTTAAGCACATCAGGCATCATAGAGGCCTGAATTTTTTTAGCATAGTTAATACTCGCTAAAGTTTGTTTATTTTTATAATCGAGCTCTCGATATGCTCTTTCGAGTTCTTGTTTTTGAGTTTCAATTTGAGCTTTTTGTTGCTGAATTTCCTTTACTCTTTTTTTGATGTTAGCAGCCATTACTTTGAAGTGTTTGGCGAGATATCCAATTTCATCATGGGTTTCTACTTGGATAGGAGCATCAAAATTACCACTTGCGACCTGATCTGCTACTATTGCCAAACGTCGAATAGGGCGAGAAAATCTTCTGGAGGTAAGATAACCTATGATTCCTGCTACAGCTACTACAATTACACTAATATAGGTAAACTTTTTGCGAATCTCTATCAAAGGACGAAATGCAATGGAGGTGGGAATGCTCATAATAAGTTGCCACCCATTAACGTCTTTATGAAAACGAGCATAAAAATAAAGCTTAGACTTTGTTTCATAATAATAAACTGGGTTTTGCTTTAACTTTTTTAAAATTATATTTTCTTGGCGCAAAGAGGTGCCTGCAGCATATTCATTAGAGTATATTATTATATCTGAAGAATCTACCAAAAAGATTTTAATCGAATCTGTAATAAGAGGAGAAATTTCGCTCATCTCTATCATAGGATTTACATCAAACAAATGGCTAATCTCTTGTGCAGTTATCACTCCCGTAAAAAATCCTACTTTTTTATAATCATGATATATTGGAACGGCATAGCAAACAACATTCAAACTATCAAGCTCTGTAATCCAATAAGTACCTTCTCTATCTACTTGTTTTAAGAATTCTACTTGTTGTAAATGGTTTGACAAAACTTTTTGAGAAGAAGCGACCTCTTGGTAAAGAGTATCATATACTGTTAAATCAACATAAGCAGAATCAAACTTTTGAAGTTGCCCTAAATGTTCAGACAAAGAATCAATATAGAGAAAGTAACGTTCTATCAAAAAGTCGCTCGCCAAAAACCTTATATTTTGCAAATGAAGTTGATTGTACTGTTCTACTTTCTGAATATAAAAATCAGTAGTGATTGCAAACTCAGAAAGGATTCTCTTTCTGAGCACTGATTGCATTTCTTGGTTAGCAAAATGGAAAAGTATTAAACTCGTAAAAACAACAAGTGCTAAACTCAAAAAAGTGAGTTTCAAAGAAATTTTTAAAGTCATTTCGTCGATTGTGTTTCTTTAGTACCTTGTTTACTTAACAGTTTGCAAAGTTAATATTTGTTAATTCGGTTTCAAAAGAACGATTAAAAAATTCCTAAAAAGAATCAAGACTTTTTGAAAACATTGTGAAATTATTATCAGATTTGTAAGGATAATCGATTTTGTATATTTTCGCAGCGTATAAAAAAACCACTTAAAGAAAATGGCACAAGCAGTAGTTTCTACAAAACGCACAATTTGGGATGGAGGTGTTTCTCCTTTAAAAGCAAGCTACGGAAAACTCATGATGTGGTTTTTCTTGTTATCTGATGCTTTTACTTTTTCAGCTTTCTTAGTTACATACGGGATGATTCGATACATGCATCCTGCTTATGAAGGTAAATCTTCTGAATTTACTTTTTCTGATGCTTATTGGCCTATTCCTGAGAAAGTATTTAATGCTGCTCCTTTTTTTCATGGCGTAGATTTACCTTTGGTATTTGTCGGAATTATGACCTTTATTTTGATCTTAAGTTCTGTTACAATGGTTTTGGCTGTTGAAGCAGGACATCGCAAATCACAAAAAGAGGTAGAAAAATGGATGTTATGGACAATCGTAGGAGGGTTAGCTTTTTTAGGTTGCCAAGCATGGGAGTGGACTCACTTTATTCATGGACTAGATAAACCTACTTTTTTAACTCGTTTAGGAGTTGAATATTATGGAGCAACTTTATTTGCTAATCAGTACGGGCCTCAGTCTTTTGCAGCACTTTTCTTCTTCATTACAGGATTTCATGGACTGCACGTGTTTAGCGGCGTGATTTTAAACATTATAGTTTTTTATCAAACTGTTATGGGCGAATTTGAGCGCCGTGGACATTACGAAATGGTAGAAAAAGTAGGCCTATATTGGCACTTTGTAGACTTAGTTTGGGTGTTTGTTTTCACATTGTTTTACTTGATCTAAAAATCTGAATTTTATGGGAATAACACATGATGCAAATCTCTCGCAAGACGAAATTAGAAAAGCCAATCAAGCTAAAATTTGGCGAGTAGCGCTCATCCTGGCAATTGTTACGATCATTGAGTTTATTTTTGCTTTCTCAATGGAGCCAGGGATCGTAAGAACTTCTTTGTTCTTTGCGCTCACTATCATCAAAGCGTTTTACATTGTAGCCGAATTTATGCATTTACGCCATGAAGTAAAGACTCTCATTTACGCTATTATTATGCCAATGGTTTTTGTGATATGGCTAGTAATTGCTCTTCTCTACGACGGCTCTTCCATTTTTAGTTATCTTGTAAAGTAACTCTTTTAAATAATCCTACAAAGAGAGTATCGATGTAGGATTTTTCCATTATAATAAGATTTTTGTTAAAACCAGATAGCAAAAAAGAGTGCTAAACATATAGTTAGAAATAAAAGCATCGTAATTGACGCAAACACGCTCCATTTATGTTCCTGCTCAGGTGTAAAAATGGGCGCTAGATCGTCGTCTTCCTCAAAAGAATGAAGATTCATTTTGTGAGATGACATAGTAAATCAAGTCCTTGGATTGATATGGTATTATTATAACGTAAAATCATCAAAAGAGTTTGAATAAAACTGTTAATTTTTAATTACTCTACTGTAACAGATTTGGCAAGATTTCGAGGTTGATCCACGTTGCAACCGCGCATTACTGCAATATGATAAGCTAGCAATTGCAATGGAATAACAGCCAATATTGGCATAAAAGCTTCTGCCGTATAAGGAATTTCAATTACATAATCTACCATTTTAGGAATGAGTGTATCCCCTTTTGTAACAATAGCAATTACTTTTCCTTTTCTGGCTTTTACTTCTTGAATATTAGAAACAATCTTATCGTAAGAACTATCGCGTGTAGCAATAAAACAAACAGGCATTTGCTCATCTATGAGAGCAATAGGCCCGTGTTTCATTTCAGCAGCAGGATAACCTTCTGCATGAATATAAGAAATTTCTTTTAGTTTAAGGGCTCCTTCTAAGGCTACAGGAAAGTTGTATCCTCTCCCTAAATACAAAAAGTTATGAGCATCCTTAAAAACTGACGAAATATGTTGAATTTGTGGGTTAATCTTAAGCGTTTCTGCTACCTTTTCTGGGATCTGGTCGAGTTCTCGCATCAAATCGCGAAGTTGAAAAATGGAGAGAGTACCTTTCGCTTTGGCAACCATGAGTGCAAAAAGCGACAATACAGCTAACTGAGCTGTGAATGCTTTTGTACTGGCTACTCCAATTTCAGGACCTGCATGCGTATAAGCACCTTCGTGCGAAGCACGCGCAATTGAAGAACCTACCACGTTACATATACCTAAAATGATAGCTCCCCTCGACTTAGCAAGTTCAATTGCTGCAAGAGTATCTGCAGTTTCTCCCGATTGAGAAATTGCAATAACCACATCTCCTTTATGGATAATCGGATTGCGATAACGAAACTCAGAAGCGTATTCTACTTCTACAGGAATGCGCGTAAACTCTTCGATGATATACTCTGCTACTAAACCAGCGTGCCAAGAAGTTCCGCATCCTACAATAATAAACCTTTGAGCATTTATCACATTAGAAAAATACTTGCGAATTCCTCCTAATGCGACGTGGTCTTTATCGGGAATAAGCCTTCCGCGCAAACAATCGCGAATCGAATTAGGTTGCTCGAAAATTTCTTTTAACATAAAAAAATCGTAGCCTCCTTTTTCGATTTCTTCGAGTTGCATGTCGATAGTTTGCACGTAAGGAGCAATAAGCGTATCTTGTATGCTCTTAATAGTAAGTTCTTTTCCTTTGATGATAGCTAGTTCTTCATCATTAAGATAAATCACTTCTTGAGTATATTCAATGATAGGGGTTGCATCAGAAGCAATAAAGTACTCTTCTTGATTTTTCCCAATTCCAATCACTAACGGACTTCCTTTCCGCGCTGCAATGAGTTGATCGGGATAATCTGCTGAAAGGATCACAATTGCATAAGCTCCTACTACTTGCGTCATCGACAAACGAACAGCTTCCTCCAAAGAACACCCTACGTTTTCCCAAATATCTTCAATAAAATGAATAAAGACTTCTGTGTCAGTTTGGCTAAAAAAAGTATGTCCCTTTTGTTCAAGCTCTTTTTTGAGAGTAGCATAATTTTCAATAATTCCGTTATGAATAATTGCCAGCTTTTTAGATTGCGAAAAATGAGGGTGAGCATTTATATCGTTAGGTTCACCATGAGTAGCCCAACGCGTATGCCCCATGCCAATATTTCCTGCAGTATTTTTATCTTTTATAAAATTTTCTAAATCAGCTACTTTTCCTTGTTTTTTATAGATGTGAATTTCATTTGAGTCGATCAACGCAATTCCTGCACTATCATATCCGCGATATTCCAAACGCTTCAAGCCTTTGATAATCACATCTTTTGCTTCCCGATTGCCAATGTAGCCAACTATTCCACACATATATAATACATATAGCTTTTCCTGAAGACTTATCTAAAAGTATGCAAGGATAGTAAGAATTGCAAACAGTTCCACTACTTTTGCGCTCAAAAATCTATTGCTGTGAAAGAATACGAGTTATACACCTTTCCAAATGGAATCCGCTTTATACACAAGCAAGTTAAATACACTAAGATTGCACATTGTTGTATCATGGCAGACATAGGAAGCAGAGATGAACAACCTCATCAAGTCGGAATTGCCCACTTTTGGGAACACTTAGCTTTTAAAGGAACTCAAAAACGAAAATCTTACCATATTCTCAATGCTATCGATGGACTCGGAGGAGAACTTAACGCTTTTACTACTAAAGAAAAAATTTGCTTTCATGTTTCAGTTTTGGATAGCCATTTTGATAAAGCTGCAGATATACTCTCTGACATCACTTTCCATTCTACATTTCCTCAAAAAGAAATTGAAAAAGAAAGAAATGTTATTTTAGAAGAAATGCATTCATACGAAAACGACTTATCAGACTCTATTGCGGATGATTTTGATAATTTAATTTTTCAAAGCCATCCATTAGGAAATAATATTTTAGGTACAGTAGAAAGTGTATCTCGATTTCAAAAGTCAGATTTTGATGAGTTCATAGAGCAAAATTTGGATACATCTCGCTTAGTATTTGCATCTATCAGTTCGCTTTCGTTTCAAAAGGCGTTTCGCATTGCAAGGAAATATTTAGAACCAATTCCTCTAAAGCAAAGTTTTCGAAAAAGAGTTGCTTTTTCTGGATACAAGCCTGTTCATCAAACAAAAAACAAAGGACAAAATCAAGTACACTGTGCGATTGGAACTACATGCTATTCACTATTCGATTCTAAAAGAATTCCTTTCTTTTTACTAGCAAATTTATTGGGAGGACCCGCTTCCAATTCAAGGCTAAATATGGCAATTCGTGAAAAACACGGTTTTGTATATTCTATCGAAGCTAGCACTAGTTTTTTTAGCGACGTAGGCGAGTTCGCTATTTTTTATGCTACAGAACCTTCTAAACATGAACGCTGTTATGAACTTGTGATGCGAGAACTTCAGAAATTGCGCCAGTCGAAACTTTCTACGTTGCAACTTCATAAAGCAAAGCAACAACTCATGGGACAAATGGCAATGTCTGAAGAAAGTAATCAAAGTCTCATGTTATTATTTGCAAAAAGCATTTTAGATTTCGGTTATGTACCTACTCTCAACGATATTTTTCGCCAGATCGAACAAATTACTCCTGAAATCTTACAAGAAGTTGCTAACGAAATTTTTTCTGAGTCCCGATTGAGTACATTAGTTTATTTTTCAGCGAAATAGTTCTTTTTCCACTGAATAAAGAATGTTATAAGTTTCTGCTAAAATAGAAATCTGATGAGGATTTCTTTGTATTTCTTCCCAGTCTTTTTGCATGCGCTTCAACATGTTTTGCTTTACTTGGAGCAACAATTTAAAGTTTTCCCGATAATACTTTTTGGCATTATGAAATATAAAATACCATTCTCTATGAAAAGGCTTAGAATAAGAAAAAACATGACAATTCCGACGATATTCGTACTCCAATTTTTGGGTTCGTAGTTTAAAATACTTAATGAGTGCCTCTATTTGAGAATCATCAATTTTATCCCAAATCCTTTTATCTGAGCCTAAAAGGAGATAATATTGAAACAAACTCAACCAATCGCCAGTTTGATAAGCAATAGTTATGCATTTTTACGTATTTTTCTTTTTCGTCAGGCTCTTTAGCAGGGTGAAAATGCCTGATTAACGCTGTATAGATACCTCTAACGCTTTTTTGTAGAAAGGAACTATATTGCTCCTGAGAGGTTTTTTGTTCAGAAATAATTTCTTGTTTTTGTTCATCCAAAATAGCCCACCAATCTGGCTAAATCCGCCTGACAACCTACGTTGTAATCTTTTATTACATCCATGCATAACTCAGTAATCTTCTTTTTAAGAGATTCAATAAAATTTCTCTTTGTTGTTGTCGTAAATCTTCATAAGAAAAGCCAGCATAATAAGAAAAAATGTGGAGGAGTGCATTTTTTTCATAAACGCTAATAAGTTCAAAAGATATGTCAGAAATCCAATTCGCTATGAGGTTTCTTTCTTTACGCGCAATTTTCTTATTATTTTTTAAATAATCATATAACACAAAAATGAGTTTATACTGAATCTCTGCTTTTTGATGATTAAGAATCATTTTTTGATAGTCTTCAGAAAACAAACTTGAATTTTTTTTGATATTCCAAGGCTCTTTTAATTTTTTTTTGAACGTTTTAATAGCTCTGTTAAAACACTTTTGCAAGCTATTGAGAGGCTTTTGCGGATTAGATTTAAAAATCAAATTATTTGTCATAAAATTGTTTTTTGAAAAGGATCAACATTATTTAGTTTTAAACAAATATAAAAAGTGATCGATAAATACGTTACTCATTTTAATGAAATTGCTGTAATTGGTGGTGGAAGTTGGGCAACTGCTCTTGTGAAAATATTATCAGAAAAAGAAGTTAAAATTCGCTGGTGGCTAAGGCGCGAAGACGATATTCGTCATATAGAAACCTTCCGACATAACAAACGCTATTTGAGCTCTGTAGAAATCAACCTGCAAAAAGTGAAGCCGATGCGGCAACTCGATAAAGTAGTAGAAAATGCAGAACTAGTAATTTTAGCGGTTCCATCGGCTTTCGTTCGCCCTGTGATTGAAAGCTTAGGCATCAATGGTTTTCGCAATAAAAAAGTGATCTCTGCTATTAAAGGAATGATAGCGGGGGAAAACAAGGTAATTACAGATTTTTTAGCAGACTCTTTTGAAATAAGCCACGAAAATTTAGGAGTTATCGCAGGACCTTGTCATGCTGAGGAAGTTGCAATGGAAAAACAGTCTTACCTGACTATAGCCTCTTCTAACAAAGAACTAGCCCAACAAGTAGCACAAACGCTTCAAGGAAAATACATTAAAGCCACCGCAAACTCCGATATATATGGAGTAGAATACTGTGCTATCATGAAGAACATTTATGCTATTGCTTGCGGTATGGCGCGCGGCTTAAACTACGGCGATAATTTTCAAGCTGTCTTAGTATCAAACGCAATGACAGAAATGAAACGCTTCCTAAAAGTTATACACCCTCGCAAGCGAAAATTACATCAATCTGCCTATTTAGGGGATTTACTTGTGACTGCTTATTCGCAATTTAGCAGAAATAGACATTTTGGCATGATGCTTGGGCAAGGATATTCTGTGAAAGCTGCTCAACTCGATATGGGCATGGTCGCTGAAGGATATTACGCCGTAAAATGCATTTACGAAATTGCACAAAAACACAATATCGATATGCCCATTCTCAAAGCAATGTACTATATTATTTACGAAAGAATCTCTCCCGTTCCAGAATTCAGAATTTTAGCAGGTTACCTTAAATAGCAAATTTGCGTAGACACTTTTACTTTTTTTGAAAAGATTTTTGTAAAAAAACAAATCATGTGGAATTTACTTTCAAATTTTGTAAGCAAAGGTCTATTAAAAACATGTTCAGAAAAATTTTTGCACTCTTTTATGGATTTTTAGGTTTTTTCTGGTTTTGGCTGATCCTGCTAATACTCTATCCTTTTTTTATGTACGTAATGTACGATCCTAAAAGGCACAAGCAGGCATTTTGGCTCAACCGAATTTGGGCACGCGTAGTCTATGCGCTTATGTTCGCAAAGGTAGAAATAGAGATGCGATTTCAACCCAATAAGAATCAAGTGTATATTTATTGCCCCAACCACACCTCTTATTTAGATATTTCACTTATGTGCTACGCTGCACCTGAATTTGTAAAATTTGTGGGAAAAAGCGCTCTATTGAAAATCCCTCTTTTCGGACACATGTTTCGCCATTTGCATATAGCGGTCAATCGGAAAGACTCTAAAAGTCGTTATGCTTCTTATCAAAAAGCCAAAGAAGCACTTTTAAACGGAATTAGCGTTTGTATTTTTCCCGAAGGAGGAATCTACAGCAAACAGCCTCCTGTAATGGTGCCTTTTAAAGACGGCGCATTTCGGCTAGCTATAGAATTACGAGTTCCTATTGTCCCTGTAACGATTCCTCATCATTGGAAAATGCTTCCTGGAATCTCTCCTTTTTTATATTGGCACAAAATTAAAATTATCTTTCATGAACCGATTTCTACAAACGACATGACGCTCCAGCACACAGAACAGCTCAAACAACAAACTTTTAATATCATCACAGAGGAGCTTAAAAAATATTATCCCGAACGCTTTCATCATATTAGTTCCACACTTTAGTTCCTTCTGTGCAATTTTGACACATTTCGATATTGCTGCGCGATTGCAATATTTTTGATCTAAAACTTCGATATTCTTGAGATTTCCAAACTTTTTTAAGAGACTGCTCTGCAGATAGTTGTCCGAGAGTATGATGGGCATCTTTATCAAAACAACAAGGTACCACTTTGCCGTCCCATGTTATTACACAGGAGTGCCACATTTTCCAACAGCTATGTGTTAGCCGATTTTTAATGTAATATTTTCCGTCATTTCCAAGAGCATAACGACTGTATTGAGAAATTGTTGGTATGAGTTCAGAACCATTCTGATAGTCGTAGATTTGCGCTGTCTTCAGTCGCACTTCATCTACGCCAAGTTGATGAGCTAACTGATAAACTTGAGGAATCTCATGTTCATTAGGTTTTACCACAAGAAATTGGAACACGACATGAGGAACAGAAGATTTTAAAAGTTTTTTCCATTTAACAATATTTTTCGTGCCTTCTATCACTTTCTGAAGACTACCTCCTTTGCGATATGATTGATAAGTCTCTTGAGTAACTCCGTCAATTGAAATAATTAAGCAATCTAAGCTTGAAAGAACCGTTCTTTGAGCTATTTCATCTGTAAGATAGTGCCCATTCGTGGATGTAATGGTATAAATATTTCGTTGGGTTGCGTAAGAAACCATTTCTAAAAATCGCGGATTGAGATAGGGTTCGCCCTGAAAGTAAAAAGTAAGATACAAGAGAACATCTTGAAGTTCATCGATAATCTGATATAAAAGACTTTCGGATAACATTCCTGTCGGGCGCGTAAATGCACGAAGTCCACTCGGACATTCAGGACAGCGCAAATTACAAGCTGTAGTAGGTTCAATCGCTACTGCTACAGGAAATCCCCAGTGAATTGGCTTTTTACTCCATTTTGATAAATAAAAGCTTATCACTAACTTCAAGAAATTCCACACCTTTCGCAAGGTACATTTTTTCAACAACCGAAGAGTATTTTTTACTTTCGATCTTTGATTCTGAAAAAAAAATAAAACACTTGTAGTAGTTTTATAAACGCTCTTCATTATTTGCTAGATTTGCAGCGCTAAGAATTAACATTTTTTAATTTTTTTTCCTTTTGATGTACAAACATTTGTAGAAAATTCTAAAATAGGTATTATCTTTGTTACAAAAATTAGAAAAATCCATTATTTTTCATGATAGAATCATCAAAAACTCACAATATTGCGCGAATAGCAAGCCAACTTAATGTCTCAGTAGATGATGTTCGCGAATATCTCAAGGGAAGAGGCTACCAAATCCAAGAGGGACCTAATGCACGTCTGACCGACGAACAAATAGATATCTTAAAAAAACATTTTGCTTCTTCTAAAGCTGAAAAAGATGCTGCTTCCAAGGTAGGATTTCATCAAGAGGAGAAATCAAAAAAAAAGGCTGACGCTGATAAAAATACTCTCGTAAAAAATAGTCAGAGAGAACCTGAACTTATTAAAGCAGAAACCCAAAAACTTTCTGGGCCAAAAATTTTAGGAAAAATAGAGCTGGATCAGTTTGAAAAGCGCAAAAAAAAAGAAGAAAAATCGGCTTCTACCATAGTTTCATCCGATAAATCCGCTAAAATAGAGTTGCAAGAACATCCAGTGGATAACCTTAAAGAACCTACTAAAAAGTCAGAAACTGAAGCAAATAAAGAAAGTACAGAACCTATAACTCGTTCCTCCGATTCTAATACAATCAAAGCACAAAGTGATAACAAACTAAAAGGACTTACTGTCATAGGCAAAATTGACATTGACCCTAAAAAAATGTCTACTAAGCCTTTGCCTTCCCCCTCCGAAGCAAAAGTGCCAGAAGCAGAAGAAAATAATAAATTAGATACTGGAAAAAGAAAGCGTCGCCGTGTTCAAATAAAAGAAGAAATTTCAAAGGAAAAACTTCAAAAAGATCTTCGGAAAGCAGAAAAAGCAACTTTTTTAGAAGAAGAATATTTCGAAAAAATTAGTAAAAAAGATCGACGCGAAAAGCGAGAAAAATATCGCAAAGAAGAAATTTCTCAAGAAGAAATAGAGCTTTCTTTTAAGAAAACATTAGCAGATCTCCACTCAAAAGGCAATAAACAAGCCACCAAGCTGGAGTATAAAGAAAAGAAAAAATCGAAAGTACAAGCCCGTTTAGAAAGAGACCAAGCCGAACAAGCAGAAGAGCAAGGCATTTTAAAAGTAACCGAATATATTACTACAAGTGAATTAGCCACATTAATGAACAAAACACCCAGTGAAGTGATTGCAAAATGTTTAGAAATCGGTGCTTTTGTTTCGATTAACCAACGCTTAGATGCCGATATTATTAAACTAGTGGCAGAAGAATTCGGTTTCGAAGTGCAGTTTGTCACAGCAGAAGAAGAAATAGAAGCCCAAATAGAAGAAGAAGATACTCCTGATAAATTAAAGCCACGCGATCCCATCGTAACTATCATGGGGCACGTAGACCACGGGAAAACTACTCTACTCGACTTTATACGAAAATCGAAAGTGGCAGAAGCAGAAGCAGGAGGAATCACTCAACACATAGGTGCTTATGAAGTATTTACGAATAATGGAAGAAGAATTGTTTTCTTAGATACGCCAGGACATGAAGCGTTTACTGCTATGCGTGCGCGTGGTGCTAAAGTCACAGATGTTGCAATTATTGTAGTAGCTGCTGATGACAACGTGATGCCTCAAACCATTGAAGCCATCAACCACGCCCAAGTAGCAGGTGTCCCGTTTGTAATTGCTATTAACAAAATCGACAAAGAGGGAGCTAACCCAACCAAAATTAAAGAACAACTCGCTACAAAAGTAAATGTTTTGGTAGAAGAATGGGGCGGGAAAGTGCAATCTCAAGAAATTTCCGCCAAAAAAGGAATTGGCATTGATGAACTACTTGAAAAAGTTATCTTAGAAGCCGATTTGTTAGACCTTAAAGCAAATCCTGACAAAAAAGCCGTTGGCACCGTAATAGAATCTTCTCTCGACAAAGGGAGAGGCTACGTAGCTACTGTACTAGTACAATCAGGTACTTTGCATGTCGGCGACCCTATTTTAGCGGGCTATCACTATGGCAAAGTAAAGGCTATGTATAACCACAGGGGAGAAAAATTACAAAAAGCAATCCCTTCTACTCCCGTCCAAATTTTAGGTTTTAATGGTGCACCGCAAGCAGGCGATAAATTTACGGTGATGAACAGCGAGCGAGAGGCAAGAGAAATTGCTATGAAACGCGAACAAATCATTCGAGAACAAAGCATTCGCACTACTAAACGCGTCACACTCGCCGAGTTAGGAAGAAGAATTTCGTTAGGCACTTATAAAAAACTCAATATCATTCTTAAAGGAGACGTCGATGGTTCTGTAGAGGCGCTCTCTGATGCCCTTGTTAAACTCTCTACAGAAGAAATCGATGTAAATATTTTACACAAAGGCGTAGGCCCTGTTACAGAATCTGATGTATTATTAGCAGCTACCGCCGATGCTATCATTATAGGCTTCCAAGTGCGTCCTACTCCATCTGCGCGAAAAACAGCCGAACAAGAAAACGTAGAAATTCGCTTGTATTCGATTATCTACTCTGCTATTGATGATGTAAAAGCAGCGATGGAAGGAATGTTAGCTCCTAAAATAGAAGAAAAAATTATCGGTAACTTGGAAGTAAGAGAATTATTCAAAATTCGAGGCGTAGGTACAATTGCGGGCTGTATGGTAACTGAAGGACTTGTTAAGCGAAATGCTAAAGTACGCATCGTAAGAAATGGAATCGTGATTTTTGGAGGAGATCAAGGAGGCGAAATTGCTTCTCTCAAACGACTCAAAGACGACGTAAATGAAGTAAAACAAGGATTTGACTGCGGTGTACTCATTAAAAACTTCAGCGATTTCGAAAAAGGAGATATTATCGAGGTGTTTGAACAAACAGAAGTAAAGCGTACTCTAAAATAAAACGAAAACTATAAAGTTCCTTAAACCTTCGTAGTTCTTTTTCGTACATTCAAACATTCGAACAACAATCATAAAATTTCTTTACCATGATTTCAGTAGGCATCATCGGCGGAGCAGGTTATACAGCAGGAGAATTGTTAAGAATTCTGATTCATCACCCACATGTAACAATTGATTTCGTACACAGCAGTAGCAACGCAGGCAATCCTATCACGAAAGTACACACTGACCTGCTCGGAGATACTAGTCTCACTTTTAGCAGTAGCTATCATGCTTCGGTAGATGTCGTATTTTTTTGCTCTGGGCATGGCGCTACAGACAAGTTTCTGCACGATCACCCTGAGTTTCTCAAAACCAAAATTATTGACTTAAGTCAAGATTTTCGCATTTACCAACCCTCTCACGACTTTGTGTACGGATTACCAGAAATGAATAAATCACAAATTCAAAAAGCAAAGCACATAGCAAACCCTGGCTGCTTTGCTACGTGCATTCAATTAGGCATTCTACCTCTCGCAAACGCAGGAAAACTCATCGACGATATTCACGTAAATGCCATCACAGGCTCTACAGGCGCAGGACACCAACCCACTGAAACCACTCATTTTAGTTGGCGCGATAGCAACGTATCTGTTTACAAACCTTTTAATCATCAACACCTTAAAGAAATCATTCAAAGCATTAAACAACTACAGCCATATTTTCACCATCGAATAAACTTCATTCCTATGAGAGGTCCCTTCACCCGTGGTATTATGGCAACGATGTATACTAAAACAACTTTATTATCCCTTTCAGAAGCCAAAGAACTTTATCAAGAGTATTACAACGACTCTCCTTTTGTAGTGATTAGCCATGAAAGTCCTGATTTGAAACAAGTAATTAATACTAATAAAGCGATAGTTTACCTTGAAAAACATGAAGATTTGTTATTCGCTATCGTCGTAATTGACAACTTACTCAAAGGAGCATCAGGGCAAGCAGTACAAAATATGAATTTGATGTTCGGACTCCCCGAGAACAGCGGACTAAAACTCAAACCAACCGCTTTCTAAAAACAAGCGCTGCAATGATAACGCGCCAATATCATATCAGCCAGATTTCCCAAATTGCTCGATGGTTGAGTCAACTGCTTGCTAATTCTACTATTATTGTGTTTGAAGGTTCGATGGGAACAGGCAAAACAACTCTTATACGAGCTTTATGCAAACTTTGGAAAGTAGATTCAGGAGTGAGCAGTCCAACTTTTTCATTAGTGAATGCCTACAAAACTATCTATGGAGAGCTTATCTATCATTTCGACTTTTATCGCCTTCGCAATGAAGAGGAAGCGCTCGATATAGGAATAGAAGAATACTTCGAATCTGGAAATCGATGTTTGATTGAATGGGCTGAAAAAATTCCTAACCTTTTACCTTCTCAATACACCAAAATTCAACTGCAAACCACAACTCAACCTGATGTCCGTACCTTAACGTTTCAACATTATGGCTAAGAAAGAAATATCAAAAGGAATTACGGAAGAACTTTTGCAAATACAGCCTCAAGAAAAATTAGCAGAGGTAAAACCCAAAAAATCTCTTGTGATTGGAATTCCTAAAGAGATTGCGCGAGGAGAGAGGCGAGTTCCTTTACGTCCTGAAGCAGTTCATTTGCTGGTAAACGATGGATTTGAAATTCTTGTCGAAACAGGGGCGGGCAACTCTTGTAAACATCAAGACAAAGAATATAGCGATGCAGGAGCAAGAATTGTATATTCTCCTAAAGAAGTATTTGAATGTCCGATTATTCTCAAAATAGCCCCTCCTAGCTTTGAAGAAATTGAGATGATGAAACACGGCACCACACTAATTTCTACAATGCAAATCAACTCAATGACAGCCGACTATTTGCACGCTATTAATCGCAAAAATATTACTGCCATAGGATTTGGATTGATTGAAGACAAAGTAGGTGGATTGCCCTTAGTGCGCGCCATGAGTGAAATTGCAGGTAGTACAGTGATGCTCATCGCTGCTGAACTACTGAGCAGCGTACACGATGGGAAAGGCGTGATTCTAGGAGGCGTTACAGGAGTTCCTCCAACAAGTGTAGTAATTATCGGAGCTGGAACAGTAGCAGAATTCGCAGCTCGCACAGCTTTAGGACTTGGTGCAGAACTTAAAGTATTTGACAATCACCTCTATCGTTTGCGACGCATCAAAGAACACTTAGGACAACAAATTTATACATCTACAATCGATAACATTACGCTAAGAGAAGCACTTCAACGCGCGGATGTCGTCATCGGAGCTATGCGTCCCGAAAACGGAAGAACGCCTATTGTTGTCACAGAGGAAATGGTAGCTTCTATGAAGCCTAATTCTGTAATTATTGATGTGAGTATCGACCACGGCGGTTGTTTCGAAACTTCCGAAGCTACTACTCACATCAACCCCGTTTATCGCAAATACGAGGTAATTCATTATTGTGTACCTAATATTCCTTCTCGCGTAGCTCGAACTGCTACGACTGCTATTTCTAATATCCTAACCCCTATCTTGCGAGATGTTGCAGAACTCGGCGGAATTGAAGAAATGATTTATAATAAATCGTGGTTCGCTAAAGGAGTATATGCTTATCGCGGCAAAATTACTAACGAAGGGCTTGCTAAGCAATTCGGACTGCCTTATAAAAGTCTTGAACTTCTCATCGCAGCTCGATTTGCTCAAAAGTAATTTTTTTCCAAACTTGCGCCAAATATTTTAACGATGAACTTTTACGAATATCGCTTTAATAGACAAGAATTGCTTCAAAAAGCTGAGGAACTTGCTCCTCAGTACCAAAAGGCTTATCCTTTTCCTCACATTGTAATCGATAATTTTTTTGATGACAAAATCTTAGAGCAAGTATTAGAAGAATTCCCCGATGCTCATCAGATTGACTGGCAACGCTACAACTCTCCTAACGAACGCAAATTAGCCTGTAATAAAGAAGAGGAGTTCGGCAACAAAACTCTCCATTTCATTCATATGCTCAACTCGAGTATTTTTATCGAGTTTTTAGAAAAACTCACAGGCATTCAAAATCTGATTCCCGACCAGAACCTAATAGGAGGAGGATTGCACCAAATCTTACCAGGTGGACTACTAAAAATCCATGCCGACTTTAATTTACATCCGAAAACTAAACTATCGCGCCGACTCAATGTGTTGATTTACCTCAATAAAAATTGGAAAGAAGAATATGGCGGACACTTCGAACTATGGGATACCGAAATGAAAGCGTGTAGAGTAAAGGTTCTTCCTATTTTCAATCGCATGGCAATCTTTTCTACGACTAGTACATCTTATCATGGGCATCCTGATCCGCTTACTTGCCCCGAAGGAATGAGTCGTAAGTCGATTGCAATGTATTATTATACCAACGGGCGCCCTGAAAATGAGATTATCGCTGGATTAGAAGAACATACTACTATTTTTAAACCAAGAGATCAAAACGAAAAAATCGCAAAAAATTGGCGCGTCATCGCTTTAAAAATCGCAAGAGAAACAATTCCGCCTTTCATTTATCGAAAGTTGAGCAAATGGGCAGGCAAAAGTTAAAACTAAAAAGGTTCTAAAAAGCATACGAAAAGAATATCTTAAGGACGAGGGTTTACTTCCACAAAATATAAGAAGTATCCATTCGTACCATATTTTGTTTTAGAGCTAAACTCTAGCTCAGTAATTGAATAAATTTGTTTGATAGGCACAATTCTGTAATGATGATTCATAGGAATACTATCAAAAATATCTTTCAACTGAGGAACTTTCAAAAACATAACCGATTGTAAATTGTTCGTTTGAAGGGGAGCAGAAAAATACATTCGATTTAAACTATCATTTTCAGGCAACGACAAGGGAAGATGTTGGCTATATGCTAAAAAGCTTTCAGTAGGAAAAGGTACCTTCAAGATTTGAATTTTTTTAGCTGTGTCGTAATAGCTGATGTAATGGTCGTAAGTAGTAGTAAATTTGATACCCGAAAAGTTTGTTAAATTTTTTAATAATTCTCCTGTTGCTGTTTTCCCATAGCAAACTACTTGTTTCGTACGGTACAGATCGATATACTTTTCAAACTCTTTTTCTTCAAATTTATCTTTTCTTTCGTGCCAAAACTTAGGATAACTATTTAAAAAGGCAACTCCAAGCGCTATACTCAACAAGTAAGCTATAGGAAATTGACGAAAAACTCGCAAGCTTTGTAGAAAATCCACTCCTAGTATTACCCAGACAATCAGAACAGGAAGCACGATTAGATTATGCCTAGTAGGACTAAGAGTAAACTTTTGTATCCATATCATTACGATCCATATTAAAATTACTCCAATTGAGTAAATCCACAATTTATTTAAAAAAAGATTTCGCGATTTTAGCAAGCAAAATCCACCGAGAACTCCTGTAGTTCCCCAAAAAATGTTTTGTAAAAAATAGAAAGGCGAATCTTCATTCACACAAGAAAGCATTGCTGCACAGGTCTCATATCCTTTTTTCAAAAAAAATGAAACTGTGTATACAAACCCTTGAGGAAATTCTAATGCTTTAGAGGAGTCGAACACATACTCGTTCATTAATCCATTCTTCCAAGGCCAAAGTCCCAAATCATGTAAGTTCCTTAAAAAAAGGATGTAAAGAAATCCGAAACTGATAAAAGGAAGTGCCAAACCCCAGTAATTCTTAAAAAACTTGGCAGATAAAAAAGGAGTTTTTTTGAAATAAATTACCGTTATAGCAAAAGAAATCGCTAGAAAAAAAGCCTGATATTGTGCGAAAGGAATTAAAAAAAGAAGTAGCTTATCTTTTAAAGTTAACACTTCTTTATCATACGTCGTCATGATAAGCAAAATTAGGTGAGCAGTAACTCCTACTGCATAATTGAGCATGAGTTGCGAAAAAATCAGATGTTCGTGAGAAAATGCGATAAGCAGCGTCCCTAAAACAACAGTTGAATGATGAATAATTTGTTGCTGGTAGATTCTAAAAAGAAAAAAAGCCATCAAAAATATGTTGAAGCAACCGCAAAGAGCAGAAGGAAGCCTGCCCCAAAACAAAATTTCTCGGTAAGACATATCAGGATTGATGAATAAATCCATTGCGACATATTGCAAGGGAGCATAACTCCATGCCCATGAAACTACAACCATTTGGACAATAGGTTTCAAAATTCCTATGCTATCTGCTTTTCTTAAAAGCTGATACAATTTTGAATGATAGCGAGCATGGGTAGGATTATTCAAATTTGTTTTTTTAAATGATTCATAATGTGAAAGCACTGTAATAGCAGGACCAATATCATCTTTATCAGTTCTATGAAAAGGGAAGCAAAGAATTCTCAGAGCAACTCCAAAAACTAAAATTAAGAAAAGAGCTATTTTTGCAGAAAGTGGGATCTGGTTCAATTGGTGAATGTGTGGTATCATCTTATGAGACTATTTCTCATTTTTATAAATCCATTCTAAGGTTTCATCTAAAGTTCTAAAGCGAAAACCTAATGATCGAATTTTAGAAGTATCGTAAATAAAATTTTGCATGGAGGCGCGAGCAGTTTCTTTGTTGAAAAAGCTTTCTTTTCCAGTCAGAAAACTTGCTACCGCAAACACTCTCCAAGCTATCTCGCTCATCCAAGGGCGAATAGCTATTGTGGGTGGAGAAAATTGGTTTAACTTGGCAATCTTAGTAAAAAACTCCCGAAAAGAAACGGTACCTCCGTCTAAAATAAATCTTTCATTAATAATATCAGACAACGCTAACCGAACTGTTATATGAGCAACATCTCTTACATCCACATAATTAAGAGATCCAATCGGATAAAAAGGAAGTTTTTGCTCTGCAAAACTTAGAATTTGTAAACTGCTCCTCGATTTGTCTCCTCTTCCGAGCACAACTGAAGGATTTACAACTAACACAGGCAATCCTTCTTCTGAGGCTCTCCAAACCTCCATTTCAGAGTGAAATTTTGTAATTGCGTATTCTGTATTTTCGTCAGAGTCTTCCCATTGGGTTTGTTCATTGATAATTTTCAGTTTTTTGCTTCTCCCTAATGCGGCAACTGAACTAATGTGTATAAATTTTCTAATAGGAAACTTTTTAGCTACGTTTAACATGTTAGCAGTTCCTTGAATGTTGTATTCATACATTTTTTTTCTGTCTTTTTTAGCAAAAGACACAATAGCTGCTGCATGAACAACATAATCTACATTTTCAAAGAATTGTTGTAGGGCCATCGTATCCAACACATCACCTTCGCACCACTCAACGCGATGAACGAAGTCTTGCACAAAATTGAATTGGCTGTTGGATCGCTTGAGCGCTTTAACAGAATGTCCGAGCTCTAAAAGTTCTCTTGCAATGTAACTTCCTACAAAACCTGTTGCTCCAGTAATGAAAAATCTTGCCATATGGTCGTTTTATGCTTAACGTTGTGTAATAAAAACAATGTTCTACAAACTTGCAATAAATTCAATTTTATGGCATCGACAGTTCGCATCTTCTCAGGTTCTTGTACCCGATATTTAGCGGAAAAAATCGCATTTTCATACGGCACAAAATTAGGAGAAGTAGTTCTTCAGAAATTTAGCGATGGAGAACTCGCTCCCTATTTCAATGAGTCTATTCGTGGCATGGATGTTTTTATTATTCAATCTACTTATCCGCCAGCAGAAAACATTTTAGAACTACTTTTGATGATTGATGGCGCTAAAAGAGCCTCTGCAAATACAGTAAACGTGATGATGCCTTATTTCGGATATGCACGCCAAGATAGGAAAGATAAACCGCGCGTTTCGATTGGAGCAAAACTTATGGCGAACATGCTCACAGCAGCAGGAGCTAGCCGCGTTGTTACTTGTGAACTACATGCAGGCCAAATCCAAGGTTTTTTTGATATTCCAGTAGACCATTTACAGAGCTCTGCTATTTTTGTTCCTTATATTCAAAGCTTAAATTTAGAAAACTTAGTATTTGCAACTCCTGATGTAGGAGGCGTGACCAGAGCGCGCGCCTATGCTAAACATCTAGGAGCAGAACTCGTGATTTGCGACAAACATCGCGTCCGACCCAATGAAATCGCTTCCATGCAAGTAATTGGAAACGTAGAAGGCGCAAATGTCGTTTTAGTGGATGACCTTATAGACACTGCAGGCACTATTTGTGCAGCAGGGCAAGCAATTATGGAAAAAGGAGCTAAATCTGTAAGAGCAATTTGCACGCATCCTATTCTTTCAGGGCAAGCCTACGAGCGCATTGAAAACTCCGTACTAACAGAAGTTTGCGTAACAGATTCTATTCCGCTTAAACAAACTTGTTCTAAAATAAAAGTACTTTCTATGGCGGATATCTTTGCCAAAGCCATTCGCAAAATCACGGACCACGAATCGATAAGTTCCTTATTTATTTAAAACTACATTAATAATTAAAACTTTGCACTACAAGTCTTTTGCACTCAAAAAGCAAAAGGCTCTTTACTTTTTGGAAAGGAATATATAATAGCTTTCAGATATACAAATACCTGCTAAACGGTATTTAAAACCATAAAAAATGCAAAAAATCCTTCTTTTAATTAAAAACTAATTACTGAAAACTGCGTTAAACCAAATAATTCAACAGATGTAAAGGAATTACAAACTCTTATACATATTCACTTCTATGCAAATTTCTAAACAGGCAGAAGGAGAAGCTTTATCTAATAATCAAACTTTTGATGCTATTAGTTATTTTTGGCAACATACACCCGATATTTTATATGTTTGTTCCTTTCCTCACCGAGAAATTTTATACATCAACAAATCATTCAGCGATATTTTTGGATATACGACCGATGAGATTGATTGCCGCAATTTAAATGATTTAGTAGCCTTTTTCCTACATCCAGACGATGTATCCAATTTTGCACATTTTCTAGAAAAATTACATCAATCCCCAAAAAATGAAATTGTAAGCATTGAATGCCGATTTAAACACAAAAATGGCAATTATTTATGGCAATATATCCGCGAAATGATAATAGAGCGAGATCCTCTGGGAGAACCTTTAAAATCTATCGGAATTCAAGAAAACATCCAAGAAAGAAAAACAAATGAAATAAGTCTTTCTTCATCTTTGCATCTTTATAAAACTATTGTCGAAAGCCAGGATGACATTATCTGCCGATTTCTTCCTGATTTAACGCTTACTTTTGTCAATAAAAATTATGCCAATTTATGGGGATACGAGCCAGCTGAGGTAATAGGAATGCCACTTACTCACTTCTTGCGCCCAGACCAACCTGAAAAAGTAAAAAATTACTTAGCTTCCTTTTCTCCTTCTAAACCTTTTAGCAAAGAAATTGAATTTAGTATTACGCCCAAAGGCATCGTCTGGTTCGAGTGGGCTACGCGCGCCTTTTTTAATAAAGAAGATGAAATTACTGAATTTCAATCTGTAGGAAGAGATATTACAAAACAATATCAAACTGAGTTAGAACTCCGAGAAAATGAAACGCTTCTCAAAGAATCTCAAAAAATCGCTAACATCGGTAGCTGGCTCTACCGAATTGACGAACAAAAAGCAAAATTTTCAGATGGATTTTTCGATATACTCAAAATCTGTAACCCATACGAAAAAAAACTCGTTACTCATAATCTAAAAATTATTTTCCAACGTTTATCCTTGCAAGATCGATGGCAACTTAAAAGAAAAATTATAGCTGCCTATCGGCATCATCAGGAATCTCAATACGAATTTTGTTACATCATTTCATCAGGAGAAGAAATATACATCAACATCATTCTTAAACCGCATATTGTTGAAAATAAAACCTTATGGTTATATGGCATAATTCAAGACATTACTTTTAGAAAAAAACGAGAGACGGAACTCCTATTAGCCAAAAAACGAGCTGAAGAGGCAGTCGCCTCTAAACAGCATTTTCTTTCTACAATGAGCCATGAAATCCGCAATCCTTTGAACGCTATTATCGGAATTACCAGATTGCTTTTAGAATCTCATTTAGGAGGAGAAATCCAGGAAAATCTTAAAAATCTCAAGTTTTCAGCTGATAATTTGTTGGCTATCATTAACAACGTACTGGACATCAATCGAATTGAATCGGGAAAAATAGAATTAGAAAGAGTTCCGCTGAACATCAAAAACCTTGTAGAACGCATCAAAGAATCGCATAAATACTTAGCAATTCAAAAAAATATAGACCTCAAACTCATCATAGATGCTGACATTCCTACCTGGGTTATAGGAGATCCTATTCGACTAACACAAGTTCTCAACAATCTGATTGGAAATGCAATTAAATTTACAGAAAAAGGATTTGTCAAAATAGAAGTGTTGTTAGTAAATGAAACTTTTCACACTGCTCAAATCAAATTTTCTGTTAGCGATACTGGTATAGGCATACCTTCCGAGAAAATTCCTTACATCTTTGATAGTTTTACACAAGGAGACTCCTCTACTACTCGAAAATTCGGAGGAAGTGGATTAGGACTTGCTATTAGCAAAAAAATTCTTGAACTTTATCATTCATCAATACAAGTAGAAAGCAAAGTCAATCAGGGCTCTACCTTTAGCTTTGAAATTATCTTTAACAAATGCAAAGAAGATAGCAAACCTCATCAACAGTACTCTGTAAGTATTCCTGAAGATACCATTCGAAAAGATTGCAGAGTATTACTCGTAGAAGATAATGCAGTCAATCGTTTAGTGGCTACTCGTTTTCTAAACCAGCTTGGCATACAACCCGACATTGCAGAAACTGGAAAAGAAGCACTACAAAAAGTTCTCCAAAACCATTACGACGTAGTGCTCATGGATTTGCAAATGCCTGAAATGAATGGATTTGAAGCTACACAAGCTATCAGGCAACAAATAGGAATTTATTATAAAAAACTACCCATTATCGCCCTTACTGCTGATGCAATGCCAGAAACAAAAGAAAAAATTCATAACTATCTTATGAATGGACTTTTAACCAAACCTTTTACGCCTGAGCAGCTTTTTGAAGTAATTAGGCCGTATATCCAAGAAAAACTTCCTATCAACTTTCAAAAGTTATGTGATAAAACAGATCATCGTTTAGCTAAAGAATATGATTTTCAAATTCAAGTCAGCGAACTCTATATCAAACTTTTTGAAGAATACCAATTGAACGCTTGCCATGCTGTGCAAAAAAATCAACCTGAAATTTTTCGATTTTATACACACAAAATCAAAACAGCTATTCAACTTTTAGAACTCCAAGAGCTCGATAAACTTACGCAAGAAATCAAAAATTACTTGTCATGCGAAAAAATTGATTCCTCCTCTTTACAAAATTATACTTCTTTGTTAAACAACGAATGCCAAAAAATCATTGCTATATTGAATCAAAACATAGAACAACTCAAATTAAAATATCGCTCCACTCCATGAAACCTAAAATTGCTATTATTGCCCACGACGGTAAAAAAGCAGAAATGGTAGCTTTCTTAAAAGATCACTTAGCAGAACTCTCGGGCTTAGATATTGTAGCTACAGGAACCACAGGAGGTTTTGTGCGTCAGGCAGGATTGAACGTAGAATGCAAACTCTCGGGACCTATGGGAGGAGATGCCCAAATTGCAGCAATGGCAGCTGAAAAACAACTCTCTGCTGTCATTTTCTTTCGAGACCCCCTAGGAAAACATCCGCATGAACCAGATGTACAAATGCTCATGCGAATTTGCGATTTGCACAACGTGCCTCTGGCAACCAATCCAGCAGGAGCGCATTTTTTACTACGGGGAATGGCTTTAGAAAAAAAAATTTAGACTTATCAGATTGATTGCTTTTTATTTATGTCGCAAGATTTAAATGTTAGCTTGGTGCAATACGATATTTTTTGGCAAGACAAGATAGCAAATTTAGCTTATCTCGAAGAACTATTAGCTTCTTTGCCTACGACCGAATTAGTGCTTCTTCCCGAAATGTTTACTACAGGCTTTACGATGTCTGTTGAAAAGTTTGCAGAACCTCATAATCTCACTACTTTTCGATGGTTACAACAAATGGCAAAGCAAAAAAACACTTGTATAGCAGGCAGTTATATCGTTTCAGAAAATCAACTCTACTACAACCGATTGGTGTATGTTCAACCTGATGGCAGTTTTTCTTACTACAATAAGCGCCATCTCTTTAGAATGGGAGAGGAACATCTTTATTATACAGCAGGCAAAAAACATCTGGTTGTAACACAAAAAAATTGGAGAATTGCTTTTTTTATTTGCTACGATTTGCGCTTTCCTGTGTGGTGTCGCAATTCTAAAGACAATCCTTATGATGTAGCTGTTTTTTTGGCTAACTTTCCTTCTTCTCGCCAACATGTTTGGAGTACACTCCTGAAAGCGCGTGCCATCGAAAACGCATGTTATACAATCGGCGTCAATCGGGTTGGCATTGACGGACGCGATATCGAATATAAAGGAGGTTCAATGATAGTGAACTTTAAAGGAGAAATTGTCGCTGAGTTGTTTGATACTATAAGTATTCTTAACCACACGCTTTCTTGGGAAGAATTAGTAGCTTTTCGCCAAAAGTTCCCCGTTCTACTTGACGCCGATGATTTTGAGATTCATTTATCATAATGGAAGAATCCTTCTTACATTTGTTGAAAATTGTGAACAAGTATGAAAATCTATTTTAACGACCTTACTGCATGGATTCTTTTGCCGCTAGTTTCTGGCGGAATCGGCTGGATTACAAATTATTTAGCTATCAAAATGTTATTTCACCCACGTAAACCGCGTCATTTATTTTTTATCACTCTACAAGGCGTCTTTCCTAAAAGAAAATCTCTATTAGCTGACAAGATAGGAAAATTAGTAGCTGAACAACTTCTTTCTACTGCTCAATTAAAGCAATACATCGATACTGTAGAAACCCGCCAAGAAATCAAACGAGCTATCTTAAAAGAAATTGAAGAGATGATTCTTAAGTTCAAAGCGCAAAACCCTATGGTAGGAATGTTTTTGTCGGAGGCTATTGTAGCTCAACTGGGCGAAAAGATTAGCAACTATTTAGACGAATCCTTGCCTTCTATTATTGGAAAAATTAGCAACAAACTCGATTCTATTGATATTCAACAAATCGTTGCTCAAAAAGTACGAGACTTTTCCAACGAAGAATTAGAAAAGGTACTGATGAATGTCATTAATCGAGAACTCAAATTCATCGAAAGAACAGGAGGAGTACTAGGGTTTTTGATTGGAATTCTTCAAATGCTAATTCTTTATATTATACGTTAGGTTCTTTCAGATACGGCGTTGATGATGAAGAATACGCTCAATGATAGCAGGATAGTCTTGATGCTCCAATTTTTGCACTTTTTGAGCTACAATCTCAGGAGTATCTTCGGGCGCAATCAGAATGACATGTCTGAATATAATTTCACCTTCATCATAATTTTCGTTTACGTAATGAATCGTAATACCCGTATGCTTTTCACGGTTATGAACTACGGCTTGATGTACTTTCATGCCATACATCCCTTTTCCGCCGTACTTGGGGAGTAAAGAAGGGTGAAGGTTGATAATCTGACGAGGAAATTCTTTGATAATTTTAGAAGGTATTAACCACAAAAATCCTGCTAATACTATCAATTCAGGTTTAAAAGCTCTCAAATCATCTAAGAGTAAACTTGTTTGATAGCACTCTTCTCGATTAAAAACCATTGTATCAATTTTTAGGCTTTTAGCCTTTTGAACAACAGGCGCTTCTGATTTATTAGAATATACTTTATAAAGTGCGCGTTCTTTGAAATATTCAACGATGTTCATTACGTTAGAACCTGTTCCAGAAGCAAAAAGCGCAAGGCGATAAGGAGTTTCCATACTTTAATGTTTTTGTTCCCAGCAACCTGTACTTACATTAAAATAATTGGTTTGGTCGGGAAATTCTATTATTTCTTCTGAGCTATTCTGAGGGTAATATCTTGTTAAGTCTTTTCCTTCAATATATTCTTGAAAAACCATTTGAGATTTGCGTTTCATTTCTTCTATTTTCATCTTATAAAGACGAAACGCCTCTTCATAATATATTATACTATCTTTTTCGTCGAGTGCAATCTTCCCTCCGATAGCTACTCTCTTTTCATAAAGACTAGGAGCAGAACGACTTACTAAAAAGAAGTATTCTTTTTTATTTGAGGCAGGGTAAATCCCTTCCCAGCGGTATTTTTTTAACTCTTCTTGATAATAAGCATCAAATTGGCTATCAAACTGTTTTCCACAAGATACATTTTTAGGTCTTTTGGCAGCGTAACGGCAGATTTTGGCTAAAAGTTTTTTTTGTGCAACTGAATCAAGATAAGTACTTACATTAACATTAATATCAGATCGATTGTGATTATTATTGCAGTTTCCTAAAAAACTCAGTACTAAAACACCTACACTAATCTTATAACTATTTTTCATACTTAGGCATTGTTCCAAATACATAGTCCCAAAGAGGAGACGAAACTCCGAAAGCACGCGTGCTATCCTTGTAGTGGTGAATGCTATGATGTATCCACAATATTTTTAAAAAATTCTTAGGAGGAGCAAAAACGTGTACTGCATAATGAATTATTAAATACGTAGCGTATCCACTCAAAAAACCAGGCAAAAAAGCAAACACATAATCTTTAAAAAAAACATAAAATAAAATAAAAAATAAAAAAGCCAACACAATGCTTATTATAGGAGGCATTACTAGTCGTTCTTTATCCTTGGGATAATCGTGGTGAACTCCGTGAAAATTATACTGAAATTTCTTTTTAAGAGGAGTATCAGGCTTAATGTGAAAGGCAAACCTATGCACTAAATATTCAAATAGTGTAAACCCTAAAAAACCAAATGCAAACAGCAAACACGCCTTCCCTAGCTCGAGTTTTTGAGATGTGAATCCAAAGTATAAAAGTCCTATCGAAATTCCATAATATAATACCAAAGGTACTGCAATATGTGTTCGAGTAAGCCTTTCCAAAATAGAGTTTTTGAATAAACGCGCTGTTTGAGAATCTTGTGAAGGGTAAGTAAGTTTCTTCATTATCTTGAAAAGTTTGTTTTAAGTCAAAAAAGTAACGTAAAATTTCATATAACAACCTCTCAAGCAAAATTAAATTTCATTTTCAATACTAACAAAATTAAATTATAAATTGATTTGCTTCTTATCTGAATATTTTTTCTTTTGTAGAAAAAGAAAAGGATATGTTTATCCCGAAAGATTCGCCGACCGATGAGCTTCCTTTGTCAGAATTAAAGCGATTGGTGCGCGGGGGCGAAAATACAGAAGTAGAATTTAAACATAAAGTAGCAGACCCTCTTAAAATTGCTAAGGAAGTAGTAGCTTTCGCAAATACCAAAGGAGGCTGGTTGCTACTAGGAGTTAATGATGACAAAACCATTCCCGGCTTGAAATTCCCAGATGAAGAAAGAGCAAGTCTAGAAGAAGAACTTTCGATGCGTTGTCCACAAATCAAATACAAAGTATGGCGCACTCCTATTACTTCTTCGCGCGATGTATTAGCATTTCAAATTTTTGAGAGCCCTCAAAAGCCAATATTCTTATGGTATAACCTTCGCCGAAAAACAGGCAAAGCGTATTACCGCGTACATGACAAAAGTGTACAAATCAGCAAAGAAATGCGCAAGATTTTACAAATCAGAACCCACCAGCGCCCACAAAAACCCGTTAGATACGGAGAAAATGAAAAAGTTGCCTTACAATACGTGGCGCAACATCATAAGATTAACAAATTTGAATTAGCTTCTACAGCTCATATCTCAGAAGAGCAAGCTGCTGAAATTCTCATTACACTTACTGTAAACAGCATCTTAGAAATTCATCCAGGCGATACGCTCGATTATTATACACTTCCTTCTGTTTCTTTATGAACTTTCCTTCAAACAAATAAAAAGAGAATTTGAAATCTAACGTTTGAAAAGTAAGTTTGTACAAACATTCTTGTAAAACATGAACTTTGAACTGAAATACCTTCCAGAGCGCACAGCAAAGCCCCGTGAAAGCGGTCTTACCATGGTAATGGATAAAGGGCTTTCTGTTAAAGAAGCAGCTGCCATTCTAGAAACGTCTTCCGACTACATCGATATTATCAAACTCGGTTGGGCTACTTCTGCCTTTACGCCCAGTTTAGACGAAAAACTCAGTCTTTATAAACAGGCAGGAATCCCTTATTACTTCGGCGGAACTCTTTTTGAAGCGTTTATCGTACGCGGACAATTTGACGACTATAGGCGACTTCTCGACCGCTACGATATGAGTTTTGCAGAAGTATCAGACGGCTCTATTAACATTGAACATGATATTAAATGTGAATATATCCGCATTCTTTCAAGACAGGTCACGGTACTTTCAGAAGTAGGTTCTAAAGATGCAGAAAAAATTATCCCTCCTTATAAATGGATAGAACAAATTCAGAAAGAGCTCGATGCAGGCTCTTGGAAAGTGATTGGAGAAGCTCGCGAAGGAGGAACTGTCGGTTTGTTTCGTTCTACAGGCGAAGTGCGAATGGGGCTTGTTGATGAAATTCTCACCAAAATTCCTTACGAAAAAATCATCTGGGAGGCTCCTCAAAAAGAACAACAAGTTTGGTTTATCAAGCTATTGGGCTCAAATGTAAATTTAGGCAACATTGCACCTCACGAAGTAATTCCTTTAGAGACCATTCGTTTAGGATTACGCGGCGATACTTTTGACTTTTTCCTTAAAAAATATGGGAAATGGAATGAAAACATCGCAAAACTAACATCTTAGTTTATAATTTAAATTTTTTATCAGAACGCCGAAACTTATTTATTTATGTTTCTCGGTGTTGTATTCATTCATTGAAGAGCTTTATATTTAATTCTTTTAGGTATTAGTTCTCCGAGTTCTTCTCTTCGCTTGGCTTCATAATCTGAGTAGTTTCCTTCGAACCAACGAACTTTTGAGTCTCCTTCAAAAGCAAGAATGTGGGTAGCAACCCTATCCAAAAACCAACGGTCATGGCTAATAATTACAGCACAGCCTGCAAAATTTTCTAATGCTTCCTCTAACGCGCGCAATGTATTAACATCCAAATCGTTTGTAGGCTCATCTAACAACAACACATTTGCTCCTTGTTTAAGAGTCATTGCTAAATGGACGCGGTTTCTTTCGCCACCTGAAAGATTTCTTACTTTTTTATTTTGGTCAGCACCCGAAAAGTTAAATTTACTGACGTAAGCGCGAGAATTCACTTCTCTTCCTCCAATTTTAATGGTTTCTTCTCCTCCTGAAATAACCTCCCAAACTGTCTTATCAGGGTCTAAATTGTCGTGTTCCTGATCGACATAAGCAATCTGAACAGAAGGTCCGATCTCTATAGTTCCTTTATCAGGTTTGAGCTGTCCAGTAATAAGTTTAAACAAAGTAGTTTTGCCAGCGCCATTAGGTCCGATGACACCCACAATACCAGCAGGAGGCAGATTAAAATCCAGATTTTCGTACAGAAGCTTATTTCCAAAAGCTTTCGAAACCCCTTTAGCGACAATCACTTTGTCTCCCAAACGAGGTCCTGGAGGAATAAAAAGTTCTAATTTCGCTTCTTTTTCTTTGACTTCTTCAGATAATAATTTCTCATATGCCGATAAACGCGCTTTTGACTTGGCTTGTCGAGCTTTTGGGGACATTCGAACCCATTCTAACTCTCTCTCTAAAGCTTTTTGACGTTTAGATTCAGTTTTCTCTTCAATCTCTAAACGTTTGCGCTTTTGTTCTAACCAAGAAGAATAATTTCCTTTCCAAGGAATTCCCTCGCCCCTATCGAGTTCTAATATCCAGCCAGCGACATTATCCAAAAAATACCGGTCGTGAGTAACTGCAATTACTGTTCCTTTGTATTTTTGGAGATGCTGCTCAAGCCATTCCACTGATTCTGCATCTAAATGGTTGGTTGGTTCATCGAGCAACAACACATCAGGCTCTTGTAGAAGCAAGCGACACAAGGCCACTCGGCGCTTTTCTCCTCCTGAACAATGAGCAATTAACTGATCTTCAGGCGGACACCGCAATGCGTCCATCGCGCGTTCCAGTCTGTGATCTAAATCCCATGCCCCTAAACGGTCTAATTTTTCTTGTACTTCTCCTTGTCGAGCAATAAGCGACTCCATTTTTTCAGGGTCGTTTATCACATCTTCATCAGCAAATCGCGCATTGATTTGATCAAACTCTTTAAGAAGACAAGCAATTTCATGAACTCCCTCCATCACTACTTCTTTAACTGTTTTAGAAGGATCGAGTTGAGGTTCTTGCTCCAAATATCCGACAGAATAGCCTGGCGAAAATACTACTTCTCCCTGATACGATTTATCAATCCCTGCTATAATGCGCAATAAAGTAGATTTCCCTGAGCCATTCAGACCTATGACACCTATTTTAGCTCCGTAAAAAAATGATAAATAAATATCCTTTAATATCTGACGCTGAGGCGGTACGATTTTACTCACCTTTTGCATCGAAAAAATAATGGTTTCACTCATATAATATTGTTGCAGTTATTCTTTCAATTATACGCACAAATTTAAAATACTAAAAATTTCGAATACAAAACAAACCTACTTTAAAAAAACCTGATAAGTACAACTTTATAAAAAGGTAAAAAAGTGGAAAAAAATGGTAATTTGTGGTAGGAATTTTAAAATTTCTTTTTATATTTGTCGTATGAACTATGCAACTATTTATTGTACCAAACGCAAAACTCGAAAACTAAATTCATTAGCCATACATTAAACCAAATAATTCCTTAAAGAGAAGAAAGGAGCTTTGTTTCTTTCTTCTTTTTACTTATGAACCAACATTTAATTGAACTATGCAATAAATAAATAAATAAAATGTTCCACTTTTTTCCACCTTAAAAATATGATAAAAGGTTTTTTTGGTGAATACGAATGCAAACTCGACGACAAAAATCGTCTAGTGCTTCCTGCTCGCCTAAAATCCGAAATTACTAGTGAAAACAATGAAGAAGAAATTACTCTTATCCTGTGTAAAGGTTTCGAACCATGTTTAAATCTTTATCTACCCTCTACATGGGAAAGTGTCATATTAGAAAAAATGCGCCAGCTAGACTTCTACCACTCAGAACACAGGGCCTTACAACGAACCTTTTTAGGAGGAAGCACAGAGGTTAGCATGGATAAAACAGGCCGCATTTTATTGCCTCGACTTATGCAAAAATACGCTCTCCTTGAAAAAGACCTGCTTATTGTAGGAGTAGATCAACGCATTGAAATTTGGAATCCTGATAAATATCAAGAATACATTCTTACAGGAGAACAATTCTCACAAGCAGCACACGAATACCTTACTAAGCCTACTATCCAACCTATTTCAAAAGTATTTAATATCAGTTTGCAAGAAAATCAGTCAAAGGCAGTAGATTAGCGCGCAAATTGAAGCCTTATATGAAATACTATTACCTAACTCCTGGACCTAGCGAGCTTTATTTCACTGTTCCTCAGCATATTCAAACGGCTCTCAGTCATGATATATGCTCTATTTCTCATCGAAGTGCAAAATTTCAGGAAATTTTCAAGGAAGCTGTTAACAATTTGAAAACTCTTTTAAATATTCCTGATGATTTTTACGTCGTATTTACGGGCTCAGCTAACGAAATATGGGAGAGAATCATTCAAAATTGCGTGAGAAATTACGTATTCCACTTAATAAACGGCTCTTTTTCAAAGCGATTTTACGAGACATCATTAGAACTCGGCAAAAAAGCGCTCTCTTCAGAAGTTCCCTTTGGAAAAGGATTTGAGGATGTTAGCTCTTTGAAAATTCCTGATGAAGTAGAAATGATTTGTATTACACATAACGAAACAAGTTCAGGAGTTAGCATGCCATTAGAAGATATTTACACCTTACGCAAGCACTACCCCGAAAAACTAATTGTAGTAGATGCAGTCTCTTCTCTTCCTTATCCTGATTTCGATTATCGTCTGATTGACTCAGTATTTTTTTCTGTACAAAAGGGTTTTGGGCTCCCTGCAGGTCTGGGCGTATGGATATTCAATCAACGATGTGTAGAAAAAGCTCTTGCCCTCCAAAAAGAAGGGATTTGTATTGGAACTTACCACAAAATTCCTGAGTTGATTGAAAAAGCCTCAAAATATCAGACTCCTGAAACTCCTAATGTTCTTGGAATTTATTTGTTAGGAAAAGTTTGCAGCGATATGCTCTCTAAAGGAATTCAAACCATTCGCAAAGAAACTGCCTATAAAGCCACCTTGCTTTATCAACGATTGTCAGAGCATTCTTTCTTAAGACCTGCTGTTGAGAACCCTTCCCATCGCTCTTCCACTGTTATCGTAGCGCACATCACCGACGGTAGAACTTCAGAAGAAATTATCAACCTTTATAAACCTCACGGCTTCATCCTGGGGAAAGGATACGGAAAAGCAAAAGATACACAAATTCGCATCGCCAACTTCCCTACTTTTTCCAAAGAATTATTTGAAAAATTATCGGATATTTTATAAGAATTTCAAAGAAATACATTTCTAAAAAAAGCCTTGCAAAAGCAAGGCCTTTTAAAATTATGAGAGTGTAATTTCGAGAGCTAATCCTCGTAATTCATGAACTAATACGTTAAACGACTCTGGAACGTTAGGCTTAGGCATGTTCTCGCCTTTTGCAATTGCTTCATATACCTTAGAGCGTCCCACAACGTCGTCAGATTTAACGGTAAGAATTTCTTGCAGTATATGTGCCGCTCCGAAGGCTTCTAATGCCCATACTTCCATTTCTCCGAATCGTTGTCCTCCAAACTGCGCTTTGCCACCTAGTGGTTGTTGAGTAATAAGAGAATAAGGTCCAATTGAACGCGCGTGCATTTTATCATCCACTAAGTGAGCAAGTTTCAGCATATAAATTACGCCGACGGTTACAGGCTGATCGAAAGGCTCTCCTGTTAAGCCATCATATAAGATAGTTCTTCCGTAAGGAGGCAAGCCTGCTTCTTTCATTTCGGCGAGTACATCTTCTTCAGATGCACCATCAAATATTGGAGTAGCGTATTTTCTACCAAGTTTCTGACCTGCCCATCCTAAAATAGTTTCGTAAATCTGCCCAATGTTCATCCGAGAAGGAACTCCTAGAGGATTTAGCACGATATCCATTGGAGTACCATCCTCCAAGAAAGGCATATCTTCCTCGCGCACGATCTTCGCTACTACTCCTTTATTTCCGTGTCGTCCGGCCATTTTATCTCCTACTTTTAGCTTGCGCTTTTTCGCAACATATACTTTTGCTAGTTTAAGAATACCTGAAGGAAGTTCGTCTCCTACCTCTATTGCAAATCGCTCGCGCTTAAATCTGGCAGTTATTTCATTGCGTCTTCGAATATAGTTTTTAACTAATTTTTCTACATAAAGATTGATTTCTGGGTCATCTGTCCAACCACTTAAATTTACATCAGCAATAAAGTTCACTTCTTCAGGTACTTCATAAGCGCTTTCATCGCGATAAAGATTTTTTTCAGGGAATAAGTTTTCTTTTATGTTGGAGTAGTTGAATTTAACTCCTTTGCTAATCACCTCTTCGCCGAATTTGTGCTTTACTCCTTGGGAAATGCGTCCTTCTAAAAGTTGAGTAAGTTTTTGAATAGCCGTTGCGCGCAAAGCAGAAAGTTCTTTTGCGTAACTTTGTTTAAGTTGCTCCACCTCCTTCTTAGCTTTCAAGCGCATTTCTTTATCTTTTCGCGGACGCGAAAAGAGTTTAGTATCGATGACAACTCCCTCTAAAGAAGCAGGAGCTTTGAGAGAGGCGTCTTTTACATCACCTGCTTTATCGCCAAAAATTGCGCGCAAAAGTTTTTCTTCAGGAGTTGGATCTGTTTCTCCTTTAGGGGTAATCTTTCCGATGAGAATATCTTGCTCGCGCACTATCGAACCTACGCGCACAATGCCATTTTCGTCGAGGTGTTTTACAGATTCTTCACTTACGTTCGGAATCTCGGGGGTAAGTTCTTCTTCTCCTCGCTTAGTATCGCGCACTTCTAAATCGAACTCTTCAATATGAATAGAAGTAAAGATATCTTCTTTAATAACGCGCTCAGAGATTACGATAGCATCTTCAAAGTTATAGCCTTGCCAAGGCATGAAGGCTACTAAAAGGTTTCGACCTAAAGCAAGTTCACCTTTTTCAGTAGCATATCCTTCTACTAGCACGTCACCCTTTTTTACGCGCTGTCCTACCTTTACAATAGGCCTATGATTGATGCATGTATCCTGGTTAGTTCTTCTAAATTTGGTAAGCTTATGTTCTACAATTTCATCATCAAAAGATACAATCTTGTCAAGTTCAGAAAGGTCGTACTTGATTTTAATCACATTTGCATCTACGTACACCACCTCTCCATCTCCTTGAGCATAGAGCAAAGTTTTAGAGTCTAACGCTACACGCCTTTCAAGACCTGTTCCCACAATAGGAGCTTCAGGTCTCAAGAGAGGAACTGCTTGACGCTGCATATTAGAACCCATAAGAGCACGGTTAGCATCATCGTGCTCAAGGAATGGAATAAGAGAAGCTGCTACGGAAACAATTTGATTAGGTGCCACGTCCATATAATCCAGTTGAGAAGGAGAAACCAAGGGGAAATCTCCCTCAAATCGAGCTTTTACTAATTCTTCTAAAAAGTTACCTTCATCATCAATAGGAGCTTTAGCTTGAGCAATGTTTTTTTGGTCTTCTTCTTCTGCGCTCAAGTAAACCACAGAATCCAGATCTACTTTTCCATTTTTAACAACGCGATAAGGCGTTTCAATAAAGCCCATTTCATTTACTTTAGCAAACACACATAAAGAGGAAATGAGCCCAATATTAGGACCTTCTGGCGTTTCAATAGTACACAAGCGGCCATAGTGAGTATAATGAACATCTCTCACTTCAAATCCAGCACGCTCTCGACTCAGTCCACCGGGTCCTAAAGCAGAAACGCGACGTTTATGCGTAATTTCGGCTAAAGGATTAGTTTGGTCCATGAACTGAGAGAGCTGATTGGTACCAAAAAAAGTATTTATAACAGACGATAAAGTGCGCGCATTAATCAAATCCACAGGTTTGAAGTCTTCGTTATCTCGAACGTTCATGCGTTCTTTGATAGTTCTAGCCATACGCGCCAATCCTACACCAAATTGGCCGTAAAGTTGTTCTCCTACAGTTCTTACGCGCCGATTGGACAAATGATCGATATCATCAACATTAGCTCGAGAATTTATCAATCCGATAAGATACTTGACAATGTTAATAATATCTTCTCTTGTAAGCACTCTAATGTTGTCATCAACATTGCTATTTAGTTTTTTGTTGATACGATAGCGCCCTACTTCTCCTAAATCGTACCTTTTATCGGAGAAGAAAAGATTTTGGATAACTTCGCGAGCTGTGTTTTCATCTGGAGCCTCTGCATTTCGAAGTTGTCGGTAAATCTGCTCTACAGCTTCTTTTTCAGAATTAGAATTATCTTTTTGAAGAGTATTATAAATAATCTGAAAATCAGAGATATTTACGTCTTCTTTGTGCAAAATGATGGACTTTACACCTGAACTAAGAATAATCTTGATATCTTCTTCTTCGATAATATGATCGCGTTCTAGAAGGACTTCATGCCGCTCAATAGTAGAGTTTTCTCCTGTTTCTTCATCTACAAAATCTTCTGTCCACGTGCGCAGCACGCGAGCAGCAAGCTTTCTACCAATATAGTTTTTTAGATTGGAAGCAGTTGCTTCTACTTCTTCCGAAAGTCCGAATATATCTAAAATTTCTTTATCAGTTCCGAAACCGATTGCGCGCAGCAAGGTTGTTACAGGGAATTTTTTCTTGCGGTCAATATAAGCGTACATTACATTATTGACATCAGTAGCAAACTCAATCCATGAGCCTTTGAAAGGAATGATGCGCGCAGAATATAATTTTGTACCATTGGTATGTCTGCTTTGTGCAAAAAACACGCCCGGGGAGCGGTGTAACTGTGATACGATTACTCGTTCAGCTCCATTGATAACAAAAGAGCCTCTTTCTGTCATGTAAGGAATATTTCCTAAGAATACTTCTTGTTCAATGGTTTGAAAATCTTCGTTATCTTCATCGTTACAAGAAAGTCTCAACTTCGCTTTTAAAGGAACAGAATAGGTTAAGCCTCTGTCTATGCATTCTTCTACAGAATACTTCGGAGGATCGATAGTATAATCGATAAATTCTAACTTGTAGTTCTCTCTCGAATCGGTGATGGGGAAATTTTCGTTAAATACTTTATAAAGCCCTTCTTGTTTACGCTTATCTGGCGGAGTATCCAATTGGAGAAACTCTCTGAATGATTTTAATTGCACATCTAAGAAATTAGGGTACTCCAGCATGCGCTTCGTAGAAGCAAAGTTTTTTCTTCCGTCTTTGAACGTTGCCAAGGTTGGTAAGAATTTAGGGTTTGAGAATTAATTTTTATGTTGCAAACTAAACACTTTTAGCCAGCAAATTTGAGATGATAATTTTAAAAAAGCAAACAAAATTATACAAACATTTTTTGGATGTAATCAGCTACTTGTTTCATGAGCCACATGGGTGTAGAGGTAGCCCCACAAATTCCTACTTTATCAGAGCTTTGAATCCAAGAAGGTTCTATTTCAAGTTCATTTTCTACAAAATAACTTCTCGGATTATGATGTAAGCATACCTGATAAAGAGCTCTTCCGTTAGAACTCTTTTTTCCACTCACAAAAATGACAACATCTACTTGCTGAGCAAACCTTGCCATTTGAGGTTCTCGATTAGATACTTGACGGCAAATACTATCGTTCACGTCTAACCATTCTTCTGATATTTCTTCCAACTGAAGTTCTTCTTTCATGCGTTGTTCAATTGCAGACTTTAACTTGTAGAAGCCCTCAGTGCTTTTTGTGGTTTGACTAAACAAAAAAATAGGTCTATGAAAATCAATGCCATTTAGCTCAGACTCATCGCTTACTACTATAGCCTGATTATCAATTTGCCCATTTAAACCAATGACTTCTGGATGTTGGTCTTTGCCGTAAATGACTATTTGACCATTTTTTTGTCGAGCACGGTCATAAGCGTGCTTAATCCTATTTTGTAGTTTTAACACCACAGGACAAGAAGCGTCTATAAGCTCTAAATTGTTTTCTATAGCAATTCTATAAGTTTCGGGTGGCTCTCCGTGTGCACGAATCAACACTTTAGAATTTTTAAGAGTTTTTAGTTGTTCTCGGTCTATAAATCGCAATCCTTTCTCATATAATCGTTTGACTTCCATGCTATTATGCACAATATCGCCAAGACAATAGAGCGTTCCTGACTCTTTGATTTCATCTTCTGCCATTTGAATAGCAAACTCTACCCCAAAACAATATCCCGATTTTTCATCAATAACAATTTCCATAGTTTCAAAATCTAATTCCAATCATCAACACATCGTCAGTTTGTTTTCCGTTTCCACGCCATGAGTCAAATTCCTCATCAAACCGGCGCTTAATATCTTCCATAGGTCTTCCCTTTTCTTCTAAAATAATATCTCGAATTCGCTTCAAAGAAAATTTGCGATTGGTAGTACCTCCGAATTGGTCTGGCAATCCATCAGAAAACATATAAATTTCATCTCCTTCGTGAAGTTGAATAAAAGTAGTGGTAAAGTGGTCGTTTTCGTACAGTTGTCCTCCTCCCACAGGGATTTTGTTACCTCTAATTTCTTCTAAACTACCATCAGAACTAGAATAATACAACAAAGGACGATGAGCTCCTGAATACTCAAGCTGGTAAGTTTTCTGATTGATTTTACAGAAAGCAATGTCCATACCATCGCGCGTTTTTGTGGCGCTTTCATCGTCTTGACGAAGAGTTCTGGTCATAGCTTCGTCAAGTTTATCAAGGATTTCACCTGCAGAAAGATGTCCATAATTGCTTACAGTATCGCGCAATAAAAAATATCCAATTAAAGAAATAAGAGCACCTGGCACACCATGCCCTGTACAATCTGCCACTGCAACAAATATATCGTCGCCTTTCTGCATGAGCCAAGGGAAATCTCCACTTACAACATCTCGCGGTTTGAACAACATATATGCGTTAGGAAATACGCGCTTTATTACGGTACTATCGGGCATTATTGCCGATTGGATGCGTTGCGCATAGTTAATCGATTCTGTAATTTTCTTATTAGTGTTTCGAATTTCGAGCTCGGCTTGCTTTCTTTCTGTAATATCATGCACAACAAATAAAACAGACTCGATATTGTCTCTATCGTTCATTTCAGGAATAGCGTTCACCTGCATGATATGCAGGCCATCGAGCGCTGGAAACTCTATTTCTAAAGAAACTTTTTGTTTTTCTCTCAACACCGTTTGGATCGTATCGTACAAAATGCTTGTAGTTTGCGGATCGAGTTGGATATCTTTAAGCGAAAGCGAAAGCAGTTGTTCTGGTGTTTTACCAATGAGCTGCGTAATTACAGGATTGATATAAAAAATAATTCCATCTGGATTGACGCGCGTAATGAGGTCGGGTGAGTTCTCAGAGAGAGATTGCATCTGACTTCGCATCCGTTGTTCTTTTTCCGCTCTTCGGCGTTCTGTAATGTCGCGCGTATTAACTACAAAACCTTGTACGGCAGCGTCATTCAACAAATTGGTTCCTGTAGCTTCAAGCCAAACCCAGTCTCCTGCTTTTCGCTTATAAGTGAATTGTATCGTAACTTTTTGTTCTGGATTAGCAACAAGTTTTTCGAACATTCCTTTAAAATCTGCTTTTCCTTCTGCATGCACATATACTACATCATCGATACCAATCATTTCATCTTGGGTATATCCTAAAATTCGCTGAACAGAAGGAGAAATATATCGTATTTTGCCGTCCCTTTCATAAATTGTAATAATCTCAGAAGCGTTCTCAAGAAGTAATTGCGTGCGTTTCTGGGTACGATTCACTTCAATGATTTGCTCTTCTAGTCGCTGGTTAGCGCGCTTAAGTTCTTCTTGAGTTTCTGCCATTACTTGAGCATTTTGCTTGAGAATCGCTTGTTGATGCTTGAGTTCTTCACTCATTTTTTGGGATTCTTCTAATAGTCGAACTGTGCGTTCATTGACTTTTATATTAAAAATTGTTCTTGCGATAATAACAGAAATCTCCTCTACAAAACTGATTTCCGTAGGAGTAAAACGGTGAAATCCTGCAAATTCCAGCACACCATATACTTTTTCATTGGTGATAAGCGGAACAATAAGCAAACATTTGGGTTTCTTATCGCCCAGAATTCCTGAAGTAATAAAAAAGTAGTTGTCAGGAATCTCAGTGCGCAAAATTTTATCTTGTTCTATAGCAGCTTGCCCTACAAGTCCTTCTGCAAAACGAAACTTTGTTTTCAAATACTTTTTTTTATGAAACGCGTAAGCGGCTTTCAGTTCTATGAGAGGTTCTCCTTCTTTTTCTTCGTCTACCACGTAAAAAGCACCTTGTATGGCTTTAATTTTTTCACAAATAAATCCGATGATTTCATTGCCTAAATCTTCTAAATTGTCATGAAGGCGCAATAATTGTCCAATTTCTGCAATTCCAGAAACAATCCATGTGCGTTCACGTTCTTTCTGGTCGGAGCTTTGGATATTATCACGCATAGCAATAAGTGCATTACCCAAAGCATCATCTTTGCTAAGAGGCTGAAAATCGTACTGAAAATTTCCTTGTCCGATTTGATACGTAAATTCTGTAGTTCTCTTAAGAGCTGTAACAAGTTCTACTAACGCACGCCCCATCTGACCAATTTCATCGTTCGATTTAACCTCAATATTTTCAGGAAGAATACCCTGGGCTACCAATTCCATGCGATCGCGCAACGATGCGATAGGCTTAGTCAAATAATTGGAAAACATTACAGCTATAAAGAACGATAACAACAAAATAATACTCCCGAACTGAATAAATGTTTTAGTCAAATTATCCAAATCTTGGTTGATTTCTTCGAGATCTTGTTTAATGATAATCCCCCAATGAACATTAGGAATAAATGTCCAGTATGCCAATACTTCTTGGTTACGGTAATCGATATCATGCCCGTAATCTGATGAGTTTCCTAAAGCTGCCTTTTGGACAGATAGAAAATGAGGATCTCCATATACCATTACTTTAGAAAGAACTTGTGCGTTGTTGTGCCTCATAGGACTTAAAATGCGGACGCTATTTCCCACTTTTCGACTCAACAAAATTTCCCCTGTTCTTCCCATGCCTATCGAGTCTGTAATTAGCGGATATATGTTAGCACTGATATCATAAGAAACAATAATATTTCCTATGAAAATACGCTCATAATTAAAGACGGGAGTCGCAATATACATAAGCACTTCATTGCCCCTTCGGAAAGGTTCTCCGAAAGTAGTACTATCTAAAAAACCATTAATTACTTGCTCAAAGGGAGGATATAAAACCCCTAGACGAGGTTCTACTGTTTTGTCAAACGCTTTATAAATTAAGCGCTGTTGGATATCCGTAATATAAAAGTTTTTATAGTTATAAATATTACATATAGGAATGATTGTAGAGTCCAAAAATCTGGTTTTTTCGAGATAATCAACACTCTCATGATTGCTTTCGTGGTGTATTCTTTCAATACCTCGAATAATTTCAGGAGATTTTCTTAAATACGCTAAGTTAAAATTGATTTCTTGAAATTTATTTTCAATTTGACTAGATTTAAGCTTCCCAATCACAGCGAAGCTCTCTGCATATCGTTTCTCAACAGTTTCTTTATTTTTCAGATAGAACAAATAACTCATCGCTGCTATAGAAAGAAACACTACACTCAGCAGCAAAGAAGTAATTTTTGTTCTGATTTTGATTACTTTTGCCATTTTTTGAATTTACTTACCTGATTTCAAAATTTCAAATACTTTTTGTGAAACACAAATAAAAGCGATAAGATAAATTTCCAGAAACTCTTGCTATCTTGAAGGAGTAGCAATTTAAAATTTTTTGTAAAACATACCGAACAATTCCTTAACTTCGCAGAACTTTTTCAGTTGTACGAAAAAGAAAACTTAACCTCAAACTATGATACATATTACGCTCCCCGATGGATCAGTACGCCAATACGAAAAAGGAATTACAGGCTTACAAATCGCTTTAAGTATCAGTGAAGGATTGGCAAGAAACGTGCTTGCTGCTCAAATTAATCAAAAAGTATGTGATGCTACTTTGCCTATTCAAGAGGATGCAACCGTAAAACTTCTCACCTGGAACGATGCAGAGGGGAAAGCCGTATTTTGGCATTCATCTGCTCATTTGTTAGCCGAGGCATTAGAAGCGCTCTACCCGGGTATAAAGTTTGGCATTGGGCCAGCTATCGAAACTGGGTTTTATTACGATATAGATTTTGGCGACTACAAATTTTCACAAGAAGATTTTGCTAAAGTAGAGCAAAAAATGATAGAGCTCGCCCAAAAAAAATCAGAATATATTCGCAAAGAAGTTCCTAAAAAGGAAGCCATTGATTACTTTACTCAAAAAAACGATCCCTATAAATTAGAACTCATAGAAGGATTGCAAGATGGGCAAATTACTTTCTATCAGCAGGGAAACTTTATCGATTTATGTAAAGGACCTCATATTCCACATACTGGCTTTATTAAGGCGGTCAAAATCTTGAACGTAGCAGGCGCTTACTGGCGGGGGAACGAAAAAAACAAGATGCTCACACGCGTCTATGCAGTAAGTTTTCCTAAAGAAAAGGAATTAAGGGATTATCTACACATGTTAGAAGAGGCGCGCAAGCGCGACCATCGAAAACTTGGAAAAGAACTAGAACTCTTTACATTTTCGGAATCTGTAGGAATGGGCTTGCCTTTGTGGCTTCCTAAAGGTGCTATTTTGCGTGAAAGATTGCAAACTTTTCTAAGAAAAGCCCAAATCAAAGCGGGCTATCAAGAAGTGGTAACTCCTCATATTGGAGGAAAAGCGTTGTACATCACCTCAGGGCACTATGAAAAATATGGAAAAGATTCATTTCAACCTATTCGCACTCCTGAAGCTGATGAAGAATTTTTGCTTAAGCCTATGAATTGTCCTCATCATTGTGAAATCTATGCTTCTCGTCCGCGCTCTTATAAGGAACTGCCACTGCGATTAGCCGAATTCGGAACCGTGTATCGCTACGAACAACACGGAGAACTGCATGGATTATCACGCGTGAGAGGCTTTACGCAAGATGATGCCCATATTTTTTGCAGACCTGATCAAGTAAAAGAAGAATTCGCAAAAGTAATTGACCTAGTTCAATATGTTTTCAAAGCTCTTGGGTTCGAAGAGTACACTGCTCAAATCTCATTAAGAGATCGCGAGGACAAATCAAAATACATCGGTTCCGAAGAATTGTGGAATCAAGCTGAGCAAGTTATTCAAGAAGTAGCTCAAGAAAAAGGACTTAAAACTACTGTCGAATACGGAGAAGCTGCATTCTATGGACCTAAACTCGATTTTATGGTGCGCGACGCCATTGGGAGAAAATGGCAGCTGGGCACTATTCAAGTAGATTATAACTTACCCGAAAGATTCAAATTAGAATACATAGGTCCTGATAATCAGAGACATCGCCCTGTAATGATTCATCGCGCTCCTTTTGGCTCCCTCGAACGCTTTATCTCGATTCTTATCGAACATTGTGCTGGTAATTTTCCTCTCTGGTTATCGCCAGAGCAGTTTGCCGTGCTCACTATCTCAGAACGCTACAATGAATATGCTAGTGAAGTGTATACTAAATGCATCGAACATGGAATGCGAGGAATTCTTGACAATCGAGACGAAAAAATTGGAAAAAAAATTCGAGATGCTGAAGTAAACAAAATTCCTTATATGATTATTGTAGGAGAAAAAGAGATGCAATCACAAACTATTTCCGTTCGCAAAAAACTTGAAGGTGATCTTGGAAGAATGACTTTCGAAGAATTATTAGCTCATTTTAAATCTGAAACGAAAGAATATTTATAAATAAAGCTAATTCTGAAATACAAAAGCAACTCCCTCAAAAGAGGGGTTGCTGGCCTACGAAAAAAAATATTACTTAATTTCTACTTCTGCTCCTGCATCCTTCAGCTTTTTAGCGAGCTCTTCTGCCTCTGTTTTGTTAACTCCTTCTTTTATAGGCTTAGGAGCTCCATCAACAAGGTCTTTAGCTTCTTTCAGTCCTAAACCTGTAAGCTCTTTAACGATTTTAACGATTTCGAGCTTTTTGGCTCCAGGTGATTTCAAAATTACATCGAAAGTTGTTTTTTCAGGAGCTGCTTCAGCCGCTGCGCTCGCTCCGCCCGCTGCTGGACCTGCTACCATTACAGGAGCTGATGCCGCTGGTTCAATCCCATATTTTTCTTTTAAAATAGCGGCTAACTCATTAACCTCTTTTACAGTAAGATTAACAAGTTGTTCTGCAAATGCATTTAAATCTGTTGCCATTGTAGTATAAAATTAAAAGTTAATAAACTAAACTAAATAAAAGTAGTCGTACTGGAAGCAAATACGAACTACAAAAGAATCTTAGTACCGTAACACATACTAAGAAATTAATTTTCTTTTTCAGAAAGCGTTTTAAGAATGCCTGCCAATTTAGCTCCGCTGCTTTTCAATGCACTTACAACATTCTTCGCAGGAGATTGTAAGATACTGATAACTTCGCCAATAAGCTCATTTTTTGATTTGAGTTTCTTTAAAGTTTCTAGTTCTTTATCGCCTACGAAAGGAGTAGAATCGATAAGTGCAACTTTAAGCAAAGGTTTTTCTAACTTAGGGTTTTTTTTGCGGAACTCTAAAATCAGCTCAGCCGGAAGTTTTCCTGTTGAAGAAAACAAAATGCCTGAGAACCCTTTTAAAGAAGATTTAAAAGAAGAGTAATCAATACTATTAGCTTCTAAAGCTTTTTTTATGAGAGAGTTTTTAACAACTTTATATTCTATTCCTTTGTTAAAACATTCTCTTCTGAACTGGTTAGTAGAAGCAACGTCCATGCCTGAAGCATCAGTGATATAAAAATATGGCGTTTGTGCAATCTTTTGCGTAAGTTCTTTTACTATTTCGTATTTTTTATCTTTGCTCATGTCTCAAATATGTTTAAATTCCTGGAACAGTGGTTTTATCAATTAAAATAGAAGGACTCATCGTACTAGAAAGTGAAATTTTTTGAATATAAGTGCCTTTGGCAGATGCAGGCTTAAGACGAGCTAAAGTGGTTAAAAACTCGATTGCATTTTCTTTAATTTGCTCTGGGGTAAAAGAAACTTTTCCGATTGAGCTATGAACAATACCTGTTTTATCTACTTTAAAATCTATCTTTCCTGCTTTTACTTCTTTTACTGCCTTGCCTACTTCTAAAGTAACAGTGCCAGATTTAGGATTAGGCATTAGTCCTCTTGGTCCAAGGATTCTTCCTAATTTACCTACTTTTGCCATAACACTAGGCGTACAAATGATAACATCTACATCTGTCCAACCTGCTTCAATCTTAGCAATGTAGTCATCCAAGCCTACATATTCAGCACCTGCTGCGGTTGCCTCTGTTTCTTTATCAGGAGTACAAAGCACTAGTACGCGAACTTGTTTCCCTGTTCCGTGAGGTAAGGCTACAACTCCACGCACCATTTGATCGGACTTGCGAGGGTCTACGCCCAAATTGACATCTAAATCTACAGAAGCATTAAACTTAGTGTAAGTAATTTCTTTTACAAGTTTACATGCTTCGTCAAGGCTGTATGCTTTACCCTTTTGAATTTTGGAAAGCGCCTCTTTGTGTTTTTTGGATAGTTTTGCCATAAAAATTTAAGTTTTAATGGTTTGCGCTTCTCGGTCTACGGTAGATTACCTCCCGATTTAACCTATAAAAAACTGATTTTCTAAAAAGGCTTAGGTCCTTCTATAGTTACACCCATGCTTCTGGCTGCTCCTGCTACCATGCTCATAGCCGACTCAATTGTATAGCAATTCAAGTCAGGCATTTTGATTTCGGCAATTTTGCGAACTTGCTCCCATGTTAATTTCCCTACTTTTTTGCGGTTAGGTTCTGCACTTCCTGTTTGGATTTTAACCGCTTCCTTAATAAGAACTGCAACAGGAGGAGTTTTAATTACAAAATCGAAAGATTTATCGCTATAAATCGTAATTACCACGGGTAGCACTTGTCCCATTTTATCTTGAGTTCTTGCATTGAACTCTTTGCAAAACTGCATAATGTTTAATCCTTTAGAACCAAGAGCAGGACCGATGGGGGGAGCTGGATTAGCTTGCCCTCCTTTGACTTGGATTTTAAGAAAACCTGTAACTTCTTTTGCCATAACTCTACTCTACTTTTTCAACCTGACTATAATTAAGTTCTACGGGCGCGTTGCGTCCAAAAATTTTTACCATTACATTTAATTTTTTGCGCTCTTCAAAAACTTCTTCCACTGTCCCTAAAAAACCGTTGAAAGGCCCATCAAGCACTTTGACTTGTTCGCCAATATTAAATCTAATATCGTGCTTAATTTCGTATTGGTCGGTATCCTCCACCTTGCCCAGCAAACGGTTTACCTCGCTTTCTCGCATGGGTTTAGGAAGTATAGTTCTATCTTTAGTATCTGTATTTAAAAACCCTATCACACCTGGAACACTCTTAATCAAATGAGGAATTTCTCCGTTTTGCAGGTCTAACTGCATAATAATGTACCCTGGAAAAAAGTTTTTTTCTACTGCAACTTTTTTACTTTTTCCATCTTTTGTTTTGCGAATTTGCAGAACTTTTTCACTTGGAATCAGAATTTGCTTGATAAAATCGTGTAACTTGCGCTTTTCAATTTCTTTTTCCAAGTACGCCTTAATTTTACGCTCCTGACCGGCAATTGCCCGAACAACATACCAGCCCAACGAACTTTCTTTTTCATCATTTTCAGCCATAGTTACAGAAATTTAGAAAGATTTATAGAAAGCCCCTAGGCCTAAGTTAAAAACATAATCCATCAATCCGATAAGCAAAGCAAATATAAAAGTAGCAATGATCACCAAAGTAGCACTTTGATACAACTCTGGCAAACTGGACCACGTTACATTAGTGACAATCTCTGTATAAGAATCTTTCAAATAATCTTTTATCTTTTGAAGCATAACCACACACAAATTTAGCACGGGTGGCAAGAATCGAACTCGCATCAACGGTTTTGGAGACCGCTATTCTACCATTGAACTACACCCGTAAGATCTCTCTTATAAAACGGAGCGCAAATATAAATTTAACTGTTTTTATTTGCCAAAAAAACTAAAAAAAATAATATTGCCTTCTCACTTTTTCTTCTTAGGATTCAGCATCTTTTTTCGATGCAAAAAATCTAAATAATAACCAAATAAAGGAAATGCTATAGAAGCCGTTAGAATGAATACAATAATCCAAGCTGTTTTTGACATAAAAGAAAATGTTTTTTTACAAAATTATTTAAAATATGCACAAGATAGTAAAATTTGTAACAAAGTTTTTTCAAGTTGAGTTTATAATATTACCTTTGCAAGGTTATAAACTACTAAGATGATTTACCCTATCATAGCTTACGGAGATCCTATTCTAAAAAAACGCGCAAAGCCTGTTGAAAAAGATGATTCTTTTGATCTTAAGCAACTCGTTTCCGATATGTTCGATACGATGTATCAAGCTAATGGAGTGGGATTAGCTGCCCCTCAAATAGGTTTGAGCATCAGAGTGTTTGTAGTGGACGCTGAACAAATGGAAGAAAAGTCCATTAAAGGATTCAAAAAAACATTTATCAACCCCACTATTTTAGATGAAAGCGGAGACGAGTGGACTTATGAGGAAGGTTGTCTGAGTATTCCTCAAGTACGTGCTGAAGTAAATCGAAAGAGCACCGTAAAAATCCGCTATTACGATGAAAACTGGAAAGAATTCACAGAAACGTACGACGGGATTGCAGCGCGCATCATTCAGCACGAATACGACCATTTAGAAGGAATCTTGTTTATTGATAGGATTTCTATGTTTAAACGCAAACTCATACAAGGGAAACTTAACGATATTTTAAAAGGAACTGTAAAGCACGATTACAAAATGAAGTTTCATTCAAAATAAGCCCCAACAGATTTATCAAAAATTCTTAAAATAAACTTGATTAAATTTATAAATAAATTTTAAATTTCGTGCCAAAAATGATTCTTAGAAATTCCGACCATACATAAACACCTAATAGCAATGAAATATATATATGATTTGCACCGAACAATGCAGCGCAACCATATCATTTTGGTGTATGAGGGTGAATTTAATCAAGACATCACCAAATCCGTTTTAGCAATGGCAGAACGGAATATGGATGCATACGGTGAAGACAATAATGTCAAAAGAAAGGTATTTAATGTAATGGTGGAGTGTTTGCAAAACATTTGTAAGCATGCTGAAAACTACGATAAAAATAGCAACGCAAAAAATAATGCAGTATTTATGATAGGTAAGCAAGATATGGAGTATTTTATTACTTCTGGCAATGCAATACCCAATTCTGCCGTCCCAGAGATGCGCAAGCGCTTAGATCGCGTTAATTCTTTAGACAAAGAAGGTCTCAAAGCACTCTACAAAGATATCATTAAGAATGGCTCTCTCTCTGACAAAGGAGGAGCAGGGCTAGGCTTTGTAGACATGGCAAGAAAATCAGGAAACAAGCTATACTACGATTTTGAACCTATCAATCAAGAACTTTCTTTCTTTTCTTTGAAAACAGTTATTTCAAGAGATACATCAAAAGATTAACAAAATAACGCTTACAGAAATGAACGTACTTAGTTTAGAGGGAACAGAGGATACTCCCAGAATTATCCTTGACAAGGCCAATAATATCTTCGAGATTTCGGGGCGTTCTCTTCCCGAAGATTCCGCAGAGTTTTTTCAACCAGTCTTGGACTGGCTCGATGAGTATCAGAAACAAGCCAATCCTGAAACCAATTTCGTTTTTAAACTTGAGTATTTTAACACTGCCTCCTCTAAATTAATCCTGGATATATTATCCAAATTAGAGGACATAAAAGGTTGTTCCGTTACTTGGTACTTCCACGAAGACGATGAAGATATGGAAGAAGCAGGGGAAGAGTTTTCTGAACTCGTCGACGTGCCGTTTACCTTCAAGACGTATTAAAGCCTGATTTTACTCAGGCATTTTTAGCAAATGCCTTTTAGTACAAGTTACAAAGTGATTGGAGTCATGTCGGGTACTTCTGCTGATGGACTCGACATGGCTTATTGTGAATTCAAAAGAACATCCAACAAATGGAATTATCGCCTTGAACAAGCGATCACTATCCCTTATTCTTCTGACTGGCAAAACCTTCTGAATAACCTGATTAACGCTTCTGGAATTGAACTTGTAAAAGTTCACGTAGAGTTAGGCAAATTTATAGGAAAACAAGTAAAGCAATTCATAGAAACTTATAAACTGAAAGTAGATTTTATCGCTTCTCACGGTCACACGGTTTTTCATCAACCTCAACATCATATTACATATCAAATAGGAAGTGGCGCTCATATTCAAGCAATTGTTCAAAAACCTGTAGTATGCGATTTTCGGATGCAAGATGTAGCCCTTGGAGGACAAGGAGCCCCTCTTGTCCCCGTAGGTGATGCACTTTTATTTTCAGAATACGAATATTGCCTAAACATAGGAGGAATTGCAAATGTATCTTTTGAGAAGAATTCTCAAAGGGTTGCACACGATATTTGCCCTGCCAATATAGTACTGAATTATTTAGCTTCTCGAAAAGGACTTCCTTACGACGCTAACGGTACCTTAGCTCAACAAGGCAAACCCATTCCGGAGATATTAACACAACTTAATGCAATTCCATTCTACAAACAATCTCCCCCCAAATCGCTCGGGAAGGAGTGGGTTGAAACCTTTATACTGCCGATATTATCAAAAAACTATTCTATAGAAGATTTATCGGCTACTTTTTGTGAACATATAGCCCAACAAGTTGCCCAAAGCTGTCCTCAAAAAGGAAAAATGCTGGTTACGGGCGGAGGAGCTTATCATTTATACTTAATAGAAAAAATTCGACAATACGCTCATTGGCTTGAAATAATAATCCCCGAAAAAAAAATAATAGATTTTAAAGAGGCATTAATATTTGCTTTCTTAGGAGTTCTTTCTGCCAGAAAAGAAAAAAATTGTTGGTCTTCAGTAACAGGTGCTCAACGGGATAGTTGCAGCGGAGTGTGGTATTATTGAGAGTTTTCTTATAGTTTTGAAATTCGTAGGAACTATACAAAGAATCCATTATGAGATTTTTATTTATTTTTCTGAGCTCTTTTTTATTATCTTCTTGTAACTTGCTAAAAGATAAAGACACTGTTTTAGCCAAAGTAGGAGACAACTTGTTGTACTATTCAGAGGTAGTTTCTTTGATACAACCTTCTACCACTCCCAAAGACAGCGCTAATATTGTACAAAGGTATATTAACAATTGGTTAAGAAAACAACTTCTTATGCAGCAAGCAAAATCATTAATTAGTGATGCTGATGAATCCGAAATCGAAAAAAAAGTAAATGAGTATCGCCAACAACTCTATATTTATTATGCGGAAAAAAAATTCGTGGAAGAATTTTTAGATACTACGATTACCTACGAACAAATTAAAGAATACTATGATTCTAATCAATCAAATTTTGAGCTTAAACAAAATATTATACAAGGTATTTTTGTAAAAATTCCAAAAGAAATTCCGTACATACATAAAATCAGAATCATGCTACAGACTACTCAACCTCCTAGAGAAACTCTTGCTCCTATCCTTGCGCAATATACCGAAGAGTTTTTTGTTACTGATACTAACTGGATATATATCGATGAGCTACTATTTGGAACTCCTCTTGCTCATCTTCTAAAAAATCAAACTGAAACCTTAAGAGCTTCTTCTTTTTTTGAAGCCAAAGACGAAAACTACATATATATGCTTCGCGTGTTGAAATACAAGTTTTCTAACGAAATTTCACCCCTCAATTTGGTAGAAAAGAATATACGCAACATCCTTATCAATAAACGCAAAATAGAATTGCGCCAGCAATACGAAAGAGAAATTTTTGAAAAATCAGTTCAAGGAAAAGATTATGAAATATTGGTTTCTTATTAGCGCCTATTTGCTTTGCAAAAGTGCTGTTGCACAAGAAATTTTAGTGGACAAAATTATTGCGCGAGTAGACAACTACATCATTTTGAAATCAGATATAGAAGCAACCTATTTACAAATGCAAGCTAGTCATCAAAAAGTGCCTGAAAATGCTCGTTGCGAAATTTTAAAATCTATGATTATGAGCAAGATGCTTATGGCAAAATCAGAAATTGACTCTATCAAAGTAAGCGACAAAGAAATAGAAAACGAACTCGACCGTCGTATGGCTTATTTTATTGCTCAAGCTGGCGATGAGAGCAAACTAGAAAAAACCTTAGGTAAAACAATTTCCCAACTTAAAGATGAACTCCGTGAACAAGTAAAAGAACAAATGATAGTGCGAGAAGTACAAAAAGAAATTACTAAAAACATCAAGGTAACTCCTGCTCAAGTCAAAAAGTTCTATCAAAAAATCCCACCAGATAGTCTTCCTTTTTTAGCAGCAGAAGTAGAAGTAGGTCAAATAGTCAAAATTCCACAAGTAAGCGCTGAAGAAAAAAGCAACATACGCGCTTTTTTGCTTTCTTTAAAATATGCTATTGAAAGAGGAGAAATGACATTTTCAGAAGCAGCGCGAAAATATTCAGAAGATCCTGGTTCAGCCCAAAGTGGCGGAGAACTCGGTTGGCGCTCAAGAGGTGAATTAGTTCCCGAATTTGAGGCTGTAGCTATGAAAATAAAACCAGGAGAAATTGCAGACCCGGTAGAATCTGAATTCGGATTTCACCTCATACAACTTCTTAACCGAAAGGGAAACCGATTTCAGGCCAGACACATTTTAATTCGCCCTAAATCGAGCCTAGAAGATATTAAAGTAGCCGCCCGTTTTTTAGATAGCCTTCGCACCAAAATCTTGCAAGATAGCATCACCTTTCGCGCTGCAGCAAAGCAATTCTCTGACGACAAAACCACTAAAGGAAATGCAGGCTTTTTTAAAGATGTAAACACAGGTAGCCAAAAAATTCCTATGGATGAAATTGAAGACCCTACTATTTTTTTTGTGCTCGATACTATGAAGGTAGGCAGTATATCGCCTGTTTTAAGATTTCGCACTGAAGATGGAAAAGAAGCAGTACGTATTTTATATTATAAAGCCTATTATCCTCCACACTACGCCAATCTTACGGACGATTATCAAAAAATAGCCCTTATTGCAGAAAATGAAGAAAAGCAGGCAGCCTTAGATCGTTGGTTGCAAAAAGCTCAAAAAGATGTTTATATCTATATCGATAGCGATTACGATAAATGCAATATCCTGCAAAAAATGTAAAAACAAGGCAAACCCCATTATGTTCACTCACAAAAAAGAACCTTAGAGATAGCTTTCCTAACTTCTTCTACAGTAATATTATCTACTGAATCTTCTTCAATCAAAATAACATTTCTCCCAATAGCGCCCCAGCGCCCCGCGTGAATCGGACGAACAGCGGCGTACAACCCTACTGTTTTTTTACCAAGAGCAGCAGCAAGATGAAGAGGTCCTGTACTACAAGCAACTAATCCGTCTGCTTGATTGATAAATGCCATTAGTTCTGCTAATGAAAATTTGCCTGTCATATCAATAGCGCCAGATTCAAAAAAATGAGGAAGTGCTTTCCTGATTCTTTCGCCCTCTTGTTGAGTACCTGTTACATAGAAGTTAATTTTATCTCTTAAAGAAACAATGAGCTCAAAATACTTTTTTAAATCCCACTCTTGCGCACTACCTCGAGACTTTGGATGAATAACCCAATGAAATTTAGTGTTTTTGATAAAAAATTGTTCTACATGAGAAGAAAAGCTGACATTCAACAAGTTTAAAGAAGCTATCTCACTCAAAGAAGGTATGAACTTTATACCAATAGCGCGAAGAAGTTGAAAGTTGAGTTGTGTTTCATGCAACTCAGAATTTTTTCGGCTAAAAAAAACCAAACGATTGCATAAAAACCAATGAAACCAACGGTGTCCAGTACCGATGCGCACTGGAATCTGGGCTTGTTTAGCCATTTGAGCTATCTTTTTTTCTGGAAAGACATGAAAAATAGTACTTATTTGCAAAGACTTCAAAGTTTGAACATCCAACTTTTGACTATCTAAGAAAACATCCACTGATTTACAAGCCTGAATAACAGCTCTCGTATATTCCTTACCGATAAAAAAAATACGAGCGGATGGAAATTGCCGCTTCAGATACTCGCACAGCGGAAGGGTAAGCACTACATCTCCAATACTATCCGTTCTACTAATTGCGATGTTTTGAGAAAAATTATATGAACTCATCACAAGAAAAATCCCACCTAAAAAAATAAACAAATACGCAACAAATAACAAATCCGCTGTATTAGCGGATTTATCCTTATTTTCTTTCTGCAAGAGGCACAAAAGCTCTTTGTTTAGGACCTATATAAATCTGACGAGGACGCACGATGGCCTGTTTTTGTTCTATCATTTCTTTCCATTGAGCAATCCAACCTGGCAAACGTCCAATTGCAAACATCAAAGTAAACATTTCTACTGGAATACCCAAAGCTCTATAAATAATTCCTGAATAAAAATCAACATTAGGAAACAACTTGCGAGAAATAAAATACTCATCTTTGAGAGCAATTTCTTCAAGCTTCTTGGCAATTTCGAGTGTAGGATCGGAAATTCCGAGTTTTCCGAGTACTTCGTCAGCGGCTTTTTTAATGATTTTAGCGCGAGGATCAAAATTTTTATAGACGCGATGCCCAAAGCCCATCAATCGGAAAGAATTATTTTTATCCTTTGCCATTTCTACGTACTTAGCTACATTCCCGCCATCTGCTTTAATTTGTTCTAACATCTCGATCACTTCTTGATTAGCGCCTCCATGAGACTTGCCCCATAAAGCGCTGATGCCTGCAGAAATACAAGAATACAATCCAGCTTGAGAGGAACCCACCGTCCGAACGGTAGAGGTAGAGCAATTTTGTTCATGGTCAGCATGAAGAATAAGGAGTTTATCAAGCGCTTGGGCAACTACCGGATAAGGTGTATACAAAATCCCTGGCGTAGAAAACATCATGTTCAAAAAATTCGAGCAATAATCGTACTTCGGATTAGGCATGATTTTAGGGGCTTTCATGCTGTTCTTGTAGCACATGGCTGCCAACACGGGCATCATACCTATCAAACGGTAAATGGTGGGCATAATTTCGTCTTTATTAACAGATAAGTCCCAAGATTTGGGATAAAACGCTGTCAAAGCGCTAACAAGAGCCGCTACTACGCCCATAGGATGTGCTTCTGAAGGAATATGGTCAAGCATTTTAACAATTCCTTCTGGTGGAAGGCTGTGAGCTTTGATTTGCTCTTCAAAATGCGAAAGTTGAGACTGAGTAGGTAAATCGCCAAAAATCAACAAATAAGATACTTCTAAAAAAGTCGCTTTCTCCGCTAGCTCTTCGATGTCATACCCGCGATAGCGCAAAATTCCTTGTTCACCGTCTAAAAAAGTAATGCTACTATACGTAGAGCCCGTATTTTTGTAGCCCACATCCATGGTGATAAGGCCAGTCTCGTCGCGAAGTTTGCTAATATCAATAGCTTTTTCATTTTCTGTTCCTTCCTTAATAGGATACGTGTAGCTTTTTCCTTCGTAGATAAGTTCAACAGTCTGTGACATAGAATTTATATTTTACGAGAACAAACTAAAACTTTTTTGCGATTTACTACAAATTAAACAAGTGATTTTCGAATTATTACTGGAAAACTTCAAAAAAAACCTCTATCGAAACCAAGATTTTTTGAGAAAAATTTTCTTTTTTATTTTATAACGGATAACTCTTTCGAGACAAGAATGTTTAAAATTTGTTATCTCTAAGGGGCACATAAGAGACTGCAACAAATATTTCTACTTTTAAATGCTCAGTTGTATTTTAGAAAAAGATTTTTAGAGCTATGATAGATGCCGAACGAGAAAGATTGCGCCACACTCCTACCAACCACGGTTGGAAAGAATGGGGACCTTATTTAGCAGAGCGCCAGTGGGGAACTGTACGAGAGGATTACTCGCACGACGGAAATGCATGGAACTACGTAACTCATGACCTTTCACGCAGCAAGGCTTACCGTTGGGGCGAAGACGGAATAGCAGGCTACACAGACGGCAAAAATATTCTCTGCTTCTCGGTAGCGCTTTGGAATGAAAAAGATCCTATCATCAAAGAACGCCTTTTTGGACTGGCTAATGCAGAGGGAAATCACGGAGAAGATGTCAAAGAACTCTACTATTATCTAGATGCAACGCCTACCCACTCTTACTTAAAAATGCTTTATAAATACCCAATAGATACTTTCCCATATAATAAACTGGTTGAAGAAAATCGAAAGCGCTCTCGGTTAGAGCCCGAATTTGAAATATTAGAAACAGGCGTATTTGACAATAACCGCTACTTCGACGTATTTATAGAATACGCCAAAGTGTCACCCTTCGATACACTTATCAAAATTAGTGCTTATAATCGCAGTCAAGAATCTGCCGTACTTCATTTACTACCTACTCTTTGGTATCGGAATACGTGGTCGTGGGGTTACCCAGATTATAGCTATCGCCCTATTATCAATTGGCACAATCAAAAAGCACTGTATGCTCAGCATCCAGAATACGGAAATTATTGGCTTTACTATCAGGGAAATGGGAAACCACTTTTTTGTAATAATGAAACAAATCCAAAACGCTTTCAAGATGGCACAAACTCTCATTCGCTATATTTTAAAGATGGTATCAACAATTTTTTTATAAACGGATTCGATACTCAATACATCAATTTAGATTTATTTGGCACAAAAGCCTCTATTTGGTACGCAAGCACTATAGAACCCCACCAATCCGTAACAATTCGTTTGCGGTTATGTCAAGAAAAATACGAACGTCCTTTTGAGATGTTTGAAGAAGTGTTTGCTCAACGAATCAAAGAAGCAAATGAGTTTTACAGCGTTCTCCAAAAGAATATTCAAGACGAAGAACTCAAAAACATACAGCGTCAAGCCTATGCAGGCATGATTTGGAGCAAACAACGATACTACTACAACGTAAACGAATGGATGAACGGAGACCCTGCTCTCCCTAAACCTCCAGAACATCGGAAATACATTCGCAACTACCATTGGCAACATCTTTACAATGCTAACATTCTTTCGATGCCCGATAAATGGGAATATCCCTGGTACGCTGCATGGGATTTGGCTTTTCATTGTATTCCTTTAGCAAGATTAGACCCAGAATTTGCAAAAAGACAACTCGTATTAATGCTGCGCGAATACTACATGCATCCTAATGGGCAAATACCCGCATATGAATGGAATTTTGGCGATACTAATCCACCAGTACACGCATGGGGTGCTTGGAAAGTGTATTGTATCGATAAAGAAATGAATGGGAAAGGCGATACAGACTTTTTAAGTAAAGTATTCCATAAATTGCTGATGAATTTCACGTGGTGGGTCAATCAAAAAGATGCTGAAGGAAACAACATTTTTGAAGGCGGTTTCCTAGGATTAGACAACATAGGCGTATTTGATAGAAGTAAGCCTTTGCCTACAGGGGGAACTATCGAACAAGCAGACGGCACAAGTTGGATGGCAATGTATTCCCTTAATATGCTGCGCATTGCTATTGAATTAGCCAAAGAAAAACCTTATTATCAAGAAACTGCTTCTAAATTTTTTGATCATTTCTTGAGAATAGCGGGTTCTTTAGCCAACCTAGGAGGCTCTGGATTAGACCTCTGGGACGAAGAAGACGAATTCTATTACGATATTCTTCACCCTCCTCACGGAAAAAGCCATCGCCTAAAAGTGCGCTCTTTAGTAGGATTAGTGCCGCTCTTTGCTGTAGAAACGCTTTCTCCATCCGAACTAGAAGGAATGCCTGACTTTCAACGGCGCTTAGAGTGGATGCTCAAACACCGCCCTGACTTAGCCAAACTTATCTCAAGATGGCATGTTGTCGGGCATGGTGACTCGCATCTTTTAGCACTTTTGCGGTTGCATCGCCTTAAATGCATCCTTAGACACATGCTCGACGAAAATGAATTTTTATCGGAATATGGAATAAGAAGTTTGTCTCGTTATCATTTAGAACATCCTTATCGGTATTACATAGGCGACCAGGTATGGGAAGTAAAATACGTGCCAGGAGACTCCGATTCAAGTATGTTCGGTGGAAATTCCAACTGGCGCGGTCCTATTTGGTTTCCTATGAATTTCCTGATTATTGAGTCTTTATTGCAGTACTACGAATACTATGGAGATTCCGTTCAAGTTCAATTCCCAACAGGCTCAGGAAATTTGTGTAATCTTAAAGAAGTAGCCATCGGAATTGCGAAACGCCTTATCAATATTTTTTTACCCAATGAGCAAGGTAAAAGACCTGTTCATGCAACAGATGAAGTGTATGCGACAGACCCGCATTTTAAACATTTAGTATTGTTCTACGAATACTTTCACGGCGATAATGGCAAAGGGCTAGGAGCCTCCCATCAAACAGGGTGGACAGGCTTAGTCGCTGAACTAATTCACTGGGTTTCTCAAAATAAGTAAGCATCAAAGAATAAATCTCGATTGCTTGTTGTTGCAAATTACTTCAATTATGTTAGCAAGTGAATTAACTCTTTGAAAAATGTGTTTATATTCTTCCGCATTGCGTTCTTTATTATTTTGTTTAGAACCTGAAACATCTCATTCGATAGCCTTACAATCTTTAAAATGGAGCACATCAATTCCTTTCTTAAAGAAAGCAATACAAAAAAGATATACATTTTCTCACATCGGCTTAGAGCGAAAATTATGGGGAATTACATTTGTTAACCCAATTGGATTAGCTGCAGGATTTGACAAAAATGCTTCTTACATAGACGAATTAGCATGTTTAGGATTTGGATTTATAGAAATCGGAACTGTAACACCTCGCCCTCAAGAAGGAAATCCTCCGCCGCGATTATTTCGACTTGCTGAAGATTACGCTCTTGTTAATCGCATGGGTTTTAACAATGACGGAGTAGACGCCGTTGCAAAAAGATTACAAAAAAGAAAATCATCCATTGTGATAGGAGGAAATATTGGCAAAAACAAATCTACTCCCAACGAATACGCCTCTCAAGATTATTTAACCTGTTTTGAAAAATTATTTGATCATGTAGATTATTTTGCGATAAATGTAAGTTCGCCAAATACACCGCAGTTGCGGCAACTCCAAGATAAAGAACCTCTTACCCGCTTGCTTTCTACTTTGCAAGAAGCTAATCAAAAGAAAACTCGCTCAAAACCTCTTTTGCTTAAAATCGCACCTGATATTACATCAGAACAACTCGAAGAAATTGCAGAAATCGTGATTCAAACGCAATTCAACGGCGTGATTGCCACTAACACTACTATTAGCAGAGAAAATTTGAAAACTTCAAAATCTAGAATCGAATCCATCGGAAGCGGAGGACTGAGTGGAAAGCCTCTTACAGCAAAATCTACAGACGTCATTCGTTTATTAGAGCAAAAATCTTGCGGAAAATTTGATATTGTTGGCGTAGGAGGTATCTTTTCGCCAGAAGACGCCCGAGAAAAAATACGCGCTGGTGCTAAACTTATTCAACTCTATACAGGATTTGTCTACCAAGGGCCCTCTTTGCCTTCTTCAATTGCTCGCAATCTCATTTAATGTAGTACAGTTATATATGGATTCAAATGATTTCAAAAACATACTTCACAACTTGCAAACTTTTTGATAAATAAGCGAGAAAATTCTGAGATCTTGCTTGTTAAGTAAAATAGCATGCGCAAGTTCGGCATATAAACCGTAATGACCATTATTCTACAAAATAAGATTTACTCTCTAAGCAAGAACCCACTTAAGCAACTTGAAAAATACTTTGTTGATGACTAAAAAATAAGAAAATCTTCCATTTTCATATTTTTCTTGCTAATAGCATCTAAAACCTTTCGGATCAACAGAAAGTCTTTTTACAAAATTGGAAAAAACTAAGACTCATGAAAATTTATACAAAAACAGGCGATGATGGAACAACCTCTCTTTATGGAGGAAGGCGCGTATCAAAATCCGATTTGCAAATCGAATCTTTCGGAACTATTGACGAACTCAATTGCTACATAGGACTTATTGCCGATACAGACCATAACACGCAAAGAGTAGCTTTTTTAAGAAATATTCAATCTTCTTTGTTTGACATAGGAGCTATTTTAGCAGCTGACGCATCCAAACCGCACCTCAAACTTCCTCAACTCCAGCCTAATGAGATAGCTCTCTTAGAACAAAACATCGACCAAATGACAGAGGAATTGCCTGTTCAACGATATTTTATCCTTCCTGGAGGACATCCCACAGTTTCTTATTGCCATTTAGCGCGCACCGTTTGCAGAAGAGCCGAAAGAACTATTGTAGCCTTAAGAGAACACGGAGGAAATGTCCCCGACATAATTTTACAATACATCAACCGACTATCCGATTACTTGTTTGTTTTAGCAAGATACAAAGGCAAAGAAGCTAATGTAGAAGAAATTTATTGGATCCCTAAAAAAGAATAATCCTTTTACTAAGAAATCGAACGAAAAGCTCTTTAGTTTTTGAAAAACGCTTTGGAAGCTATCAGTAAAAACAAGAATTTTGAACAAATAGAATTATCACAAAAATTTTATGTGCGGCATTGCTGGCTTTTTTGCAGCTTCTTTATCGAGTGAGCACTTAAAAAAAATGACTGACGCGATTGCGCATCGAGGTCCTGATGCAGAAGGCTTTTTTATAGATACCTCTGCGGGAGTAGCTCTCGGACATCGCAGGTTAAGCATTTTAGATTTATCTAGTGCAGCAAACCAGCCTTTTTTTTCTCAATGCGGTCGATATGTATGTATTTTTAATGGAGAAGTCTATAACTATAGAGAAATCGCACGTGAACTAGATATAAAATTGCGCACTACCTCCGATACAGAAGTAATCGTAGAGATGTTCGCAAAGTTTGGAGTTACTTGCGTAGAACGCTTCAATGGCATGTTTGCAATCGTAATTTACGACCAAAAGACTCAAACACTTTACTTCTTTAGAGATCGTTTGGGCATCAAGCCTATTTACTATATTCATCAAAGAGAAGAAATCATCTTTGCCTCTGAAATTAAAGCTATAACAGCCTTAAAACCATCGCTTACCTTAGACAAAACAGCTATTGCCAATTTCTTGTACTTAGGATATTTCCCCGAATTTCAAACCATATATCAAGAAATTCATAAATTTCCAGCAGGATACTATGGCATATTTTGCAAAGGACGCTTTGATATAAAACCTTATTGGCAAGCTGAAAAACGCATTTATCAAAAACCGCTTTCAAATGAGGTAGAAGCTAAAAAGCAATTCAAACAACTTCTCGAAAGCTCTGTCGCTTATCGCATGATTAGCGACGTACCTTTTGGCGCTTTTTTAAGTGGCGGAACAGACTCCAGTTTAGTAACAGCAGTAGCACAACATATTTCAGAACAGCCTATCAAAACATTTTCTATTGGGTTTAAAGAAGCTAAATTTAACGAAAGAGAATATGCGCGCTCAGTTGCTAACTACCTACACACAGAACACTACGAATTTGAATTATCAGAGGAAGAAGCAGTCGGGCAAGCAGAGCAAATCTTGTATTACTACGATATTCCTTTTGCAGACTCATCAGCTTTTTCCACACTACTAGTTTCAAAAGTAACTAAAGAAAAGGTGACAGTAGCACTCTCAGGCGATGGAGGAGACGAACTTTTTTTAGGATACGGAATGTACACTTGGGCTAAACGCTTACATCATCCGTTGGTGCGCTTGATGCGTCCGTTGCTCATCAAAATTTTAAAGAATTTGAACGACAACCGCGCGCGTCGCGCAGCTCTTGTGCTCGATTATCCTTCTGAAAAGCGTCTGAAAAGCCACATTTTTTCACAAGAACAATATTACTTCTCTGAAAAAGAAATTGCACAACTTCTCATGCCCGATTTTTTAGCTAGTATAGTATTAGACGAAAATAGCTATATTCCTACCGATTGGAAGCCAGCCGAAAAACAATCTTTATTCGATATTAAAAACTATCTCAAAGACGATTTATTAGTAAAGGTAGACATTGCTTCCATGGCATATGCATTAGAAGTCCGCGTGCCGCTGTTAGATTATAGAATTGTAGAATTTGCTCTTAATTTAGATGAATCTCTCAAAATTCGAAATGGCATTCAAAAATACCTTCTCAAACAAACACTTTACGACTATTTACCTCAGCAATTCTTTGAACGACCTAAGTGGGGATTTGGCGTTCCTCTCATATCCTGGCTTAAGAATCAATTAAAAGGAATTGTTATGCACTATTTATCAGAAGAAAACGTAATAGCTTGTGGAGCGGTACGATATCATATTGTCAAAAATCTTTTAGAAAGGTATTTCAAAGGAGAAGACTATCTTTATAATCGAATTTGGGTATTAGTGCTTCTTCATCAATTTTTGATTCGACACAAACAGACGCAAAAAACTAATAACGCTCTGTTTTGAATTTGATTTCTTTTGATGTTCGATTCCCTAATTTGTCGACAGCACTTACCATAATGGTGTATTCTTTTCCCTTTTCAAACCCAAAAATAATACCATTATAGATTTGTTCTTTTCCTCCATTAATAGAGTATCGAATGTTTTCGCACCCTACCATCCAATCTGTAGCAGCTAAATACAAATTAGTATATGCTGGAAAAACATCTACTCCATTTTCTTGCCGATTAGGCTTGATACTAAAGTGGTGATAAATTTCGGGTCCATCATTATCTACAATAAACATAAACTTATCTATATTCCGATTATTAACATTGTCATAGCCAAAATAATCTATTTTATACAATCCCGATTGTGGAATACTAAAAGGCTCGGAGTAAAGTGTTTCTTCTTGCTGATCGTTGATGCTGTAAGTAATTTTTTGCAATCCAGACTCTGGGTCTTCAGCTATTAAGCGAATCTTAGTAAGGCTATTAATAAAAATTGTATCACCTTTCTGAAATTTAGGTCCGTTGTAGAGATGACCCATGGTAGGACCTGTTAAATCTACATAAACTGTACTTACATTATGCCTGTACTCTTCGTAGCGGCTGTAACGGTTTCCGGCTCCTTCGTTGCTCATATTATCGAGTGCATAATAACGCACTACGTGCAAACCTGCCTTGTTGGGTAGATAAAAAGGTTCGGTATAGGTTTGATATTCTCCTCCGTCAATAGAATAGAGTACTTCTTTGATTCCTGATTTATTATCTACTGCAGTTAGCTTGAGCTTGGTACGCCCTGAGAAATATACGCGATCGTTTACGATAAATTTATCGCCCAACACATCAGCCGACATAATAGGAGCTGTTTTGTCTAAATAAAACTTGTAAGATTGCATTTCTTCTTGGTTTTGAACATTGTCGATTGAATACCAATAAAGCGTATGTTCTCCGTCGGGTAAATAACTAAAATTGATGTTGCCTCCCGTGTAAAGTTTTTCTGGTTCATCGTTTAGCTTATAGTAGGTGCGAGCTACACCCGAAATCGAATCTGTGGGAGTAAGATAAATTTTCGTACTTGTACTGATAATATAGCCTTGTGCGATTCCTACAATATTATAATAAGTTTTAGGCGCTGATAAATCCACAATAAACTTGCTGCTTTTGGGTTTTTCAGCATTTCCGACATTATCTACAGCATAAAACTGAATATTTTGCTCTCCTTCTGTTTGCATATCGAACTCGCCTTTGTAAGGAGCATATTCTTCTCCCGTAACAGAAACATATAATTGATTAACACCTGACATCTCATCTTTTGTTTGGAGCCTGATTCTAAGCCCTTTGCCAAAATACGTAGTGGTTCCTTTTACAAACACGGGAGCATTCAGATGCGAAATAGAGGAAACAGGCGCAATTCCATCAGCATACACTACATAGTTCTCGGTATTTTGATGCAGATCGTCAAAGTGTCGAATAAAGTGCTTGCCGTGCCCGTCTAAATAGATAGGTCTGAGTTCATTTTTTTTCAATGGACTGTCATCAGGTGAGACTTTAATAGGAGGTCCATCAGGTGTATGCGAAAAATACACGTATAGAGGCAGGTCTGCTTGTTGGTAATATCTGTTTAAAGAATCTACATAAGACCCTTTAGGATGCTCTTTGGGAGTTTGTGCTATTAGCAAGTTAAAAAGTAAAAGAAAAGTTAAAATAAGAAAGCATTTGGTTTGCATATCAACTATACTTTTATGCCCATTACTAAAATATCATCTACCTGATATCCATCTTTCATCCAATCCAAAAGAGTTCTTTCGAGTTGCTGAAGTTGTTCTTGAGAAGAAAGACAACTATTTTGAAGTAAAAGTTCTTTGAAACGGCGCCGCATAAATTTTTTGCCTTCAGGACCTCCAAACTGGTCTTCATAACCATCGGAAAAAAGATAAATCCAAGAAATATTTTCTATCGGAACTGAGTGGAGTGTAAACTTAGCATTTTTGCGACTTTCTAGCTCTTCCCCGATAGAGTTTCTATCTCCTTTTATTTCTATCATTTCTCCATTTTTCACATACCACACTGGATTCTTAGCTCCTGCAAATTCTAAAAGCTTTCGTTTTCTATCAATGCGAATCAGGGCTACATCCATTCCATCGCGCACTCGCGTATTGTCTGTTTGTAGGTTATTGATAATTCCCTGATGAAGCTTTTCAAGAATTTTTTCAGGAGACAAAATATTCTGAGACACAATTTGGTTGAGCAAATTACAGCCAATCATGCTCATGAGAGCGCCTGGGACCCCGTGCCCTGTACAATCTACAGCGGCAAAAAGCATGTCTTTTTTAGGAGTAATTTCATAAAACCAATAAAAATCACCGCTTACAATGTCGCGCGGTCGAAAAAAGATAAAAGACTCAGGAGCTAACTTTTTGATATTCTCTACATCTGTCAGCACAGCATTTTGAATGCGGCGCGCATAACTGATACTATCAGTAATATCCTCGTTTTTTTTCCGAATAATTTCAAAAGCGTGTTCTAGTTCTGCTTTTTGATGCAATATTTTTTCGCGTTGTTCTAAAATTTCAGCATTTTGTGCAGCTAATTGCGCATTGGTTCTTTGTTTTTCTTTGTAATTTCGATAAAGGATAAAACTAAAAATTCCCACCACTATAAAGCCTACTATAAAAATATTCCGAATCGTATTAGCGAACTTAATTTGCATTTGAGCTTCTTGTTGTTGGCGTTGTGTTTCCATACGAGCAATTTCTTTTTCGCGCTCCATAAGAGCAATAATAAGCTCTTGTTTTGTTTTACTTTCCAATAATTCTCTATTAGCAGAATCAATTTCAGAAATTTTAACTTGCTGCTGCTGAATCATCTGATTTTTTACCAGCAATTCGAGTTCTTTGTTTTTCTTTTCAGCTTCAAGGAGTTCGGCGCGCAAGCGGGCTTCTTCGGCTGTTTCTCTTAACTTAGCTTCTTTAGTGCGCTGAACCATTTCATGAAAACTCCTATAAAGATTAAAATAATGGATAGAGCGCTCTACATTCCCAGCTTTTTCATAAGTTTCAGAAAGCATTCCATAACAAGATTTCATTTGGTCAGCATCGTTCATCTCTCGCGCCAAAGAAAGAGCATCTTCCAAATAAGTAGCAGCTTCATTGTATCTTTTCAGATTGTTTAATACTACAGCAATATTAATATTTGCCGAAATGATGCTTACTTTATCAGTTCCTTTTTTGCGATATTCCAACACTCTTTTGAAATATTCATACGATTTTTCGTACTCTCCCATATCGGCGTAAATCATGGCTAAATTAGAATTGATGCCCGTAGCGCCATGCAAATTATTAATGCTCATGTTAAGTTCTAAGGAGCGCTCGAAAATACTAATAGCTTTATCATATTCTTTTTGCTCCCAATATATCGTAGCGGCTTGGTTGAGGAAACGGCTCGCCTCTTTTTTATCGCCTAGTTTTTCTTTTTCTGCTGCAATTGCAAGGCACTCTTCTATGCCTAACTTTTTATTGTTGTAGTATAGTTCTTCTTGAGCAAATACTCTGCGAGTTGAACACAACAAAAAGAAAATCAATATATAATACATAAAACTATTTCTATCTTCACAAAAATAAAGGAATTTGCTTTTTCGAAACAAAATTTGCTCAAAAACTATAAATCGTCTAAAAAAAGCTCTGAGGCAATAGTATTCGCCAACAATTTTCCTTCTAAGGTTAGCACAATACAATGGTTTTCAATATTTAAATATTTTCCTAAGTATTTTTGGGTAATCAGTTTGCCTTTTTGAGCCAATAAATCATAATTAAAATGATGTTGAAGATACTTTAAATTACAGCCCCATTTTGTCCTTAAAGAAGTCATAATATACTCGTTGATGCGGTTGGCTGTAGAAAGCTTTTCAATATGAAAAGGCAAAATTTTTTGCCGGATGAGTTGCAAATAATTCGCATTATTCGAAACATTAGAATAACGGTGCATATTTCCATCGTAGGAGTGTGCACTTGGTCCAATTCCTAAATAAGGCTTACTTTGCCAATAAGAAGCGTTATGTCGAGAGTAATAGTTGGGCAAACAAAAATTAGAAACTTCATAGTGCTCAAAGCCGTTTTGTGTAAGAAATTGCGACACTTTTACAAAAAAATCAGCCGTTTCCTCATCGGATAGTGGCGTAAGTTTTCTTTTTTTAAAGAGATTGCCAAAAACTGTTTTTTCTTCTATTGTCAAACAATAAGCAGAAATGTGCTGTGGACGCAAAGCGACGAACTTCAATAAGTCATCGTAAAGTTCCTGAAGCGTTTGATGAGGAATCCCATATATCAAGTCGAGGTTGATGTTGTGAAAACCTTCGCTTTGAGCTAATTCGACAGCTTTTTGAGCTGTTGAAGTGTCGTGTACCCGATTCATGTAATGAAGATACTTTTGTTGAAAAGTCTGAATTCCGATACTTAATCGATTGATTCCCAAAGATTTCCAACCAGATAGATTTTCTTTTGTAACATCGTCGGGATTAGCTTCAAGTGTAATTTCTGCTTGCCTTTCTACTTTGAAAAGCGCGTATACTTTTTCGAGAAGAGCAGCTATTTGTTTAATTTCTAACAGCGAAGGAGTTCCCCCTCCAAAATAAATAGTCTCAACAGGCTGCTGCAGAAAGTCGTTGCGCATTTCAAGTTCTGTAGTCATAGCGCGCACCATTTCGCGCTGTGTATTGCGATTAGTGCTAAAATGAAAATCACAATAATAACACGCTTGTTTGCAATACGGAATATGAAAATAGATTCCTGACATTTATTTTCCGTAAGGATGAAAATCAGCCTGCCTGAAAAATTCTTCCCAGTAATGAAAAGTTTTGTAGTCGTTAGGGGTTCCCCAACAAATGTAGTAATCAATTTCGAAAACTTTGACGCGTTTTTTTGCTTCTACTACTTCGTTGATGGCTTCATCTACATAAAATTCGTTGTTGATACGCCTATTTTTAGCTATCATGCGCTCGGCAGCTTCTACAAAGTCTTTTCCATGCCTAAACCAAAAGGCTCCTACAATGGCGTGGTCATTTATAGGTTTTTCGCTTATAGGTATTTTTACAGATACTCGTTTTACATTCAAATTCTCGTCGACTATTATCCAGCCATATTGCTGTGGCTTAGAAACTACCGTTACATTATTCCTAAACGAAAAAGGCAAGCAGTCCGCTTGTTGAATGAGCTGATGAAATTTTTCTAGGTTCCAAATCATGCCATTGTCGCTTGCTCCAATCATAAGAGGTTCATCGTTATTGATGTATTCTTTAGCAAGCAAGCACGTAGAAGCTTGTCCTTCTGTTAAATAATCTACAGTAATAACAATACAATTGGGAAAATACTTTTTGAGTTCTTTATCAATTTGATACTCAGAAACATGAAAATCTCGACATACAAAAATATATCGATTTCCTTTTGGCAAAGACAATGCTGCTTGTACTACCATAGGTTTTCCAAGCACATCGAGTAAAGGCTTTGGTGTTGTATAACCTTCTTGCTGAAAACGGCTGCCCGCACCCGCCATCGGAATGAGAACGTTCATTGTCAAAATGTTTTATGGTTTTCTTCTAATAAAAAATACAAATCCGTTTTTTTCGCTAAATTTTTCTAGATGCGGAAATTTTTCACGCAATTCGTTTTCATCTACATTTTTACAAACAAAATACACATCTTTATCTATATCGCCTTGTAAAAGCCAATTTTCGTCGCTACTCTTAGGGTTTTGAGGTTTTGTTTTAGCAGTATAGAAGTAGGGCGCATAACTTTTAAAATAAATATTTTTAACGTATACATCTTTTCCTTGAAGGCTCTTATAAAAATCGATTGCTGCCCGCTGCGTAATTGCTTCAATCTGATTGATATTTAAATAAAGAAAAGCTTGTACGAACAACGCTGTTCCTAAAAAAAGAGCGCCAAAACCTTTTTCCCACTCTTTTTTTTGCAACCTATTCATTCCGTATATAAGTGCAACCATTAGCACAATTCCTGGAAGAGCGTGCCACATTGCCCATTCTACTTGCGCTTGCATGTTAGCCCTTGCAAATTCGTCTTTCGTAATTCTTTGTATCCAATAAATGTTTTTTCCTACTATAGGAAGTAGGATTGCTGCTATTGCCCATACACTTCCTATTGTCCAAATTCCAATTCTAGCAATGCTTGGGAACTTGATTTTTCCTTCTGAAATTCGCGACACTACAAGCGTAGCTAAATAAGTAGTAGGAAAGTATACCAAAGAAGAATAATGAACAATTTTGGTCTGGACAATGCTAAACAATCCGAGTACTACTCCAAACAAAATTATCATCCAAATTCGAAAATCTTTTTGATGAGCAATTTCTATTGGAAAGCGATAAAAAGCACGAATGGCTATCCACGAAGCTGGAAAAACTCCTACTAAAAGAACTACAAAATGGTATCCTAAAAAGCCTTTATGTCCTGCATCGGGTTGGCTGAACAACTCCCATTGACGAATAAAAAAAGCTTTTACGAACTCATTTCCATTCAACCACATCTCGGGGAAAAGCCACAAACCAAATACGAAAGCTGCAATTAGCACAAATCCTAAATATTCTAAAGGAGAAATAAAGAATCGGAACTTCGCATAAATCCAATATATACCTAAAGTTAAGCTAATGATAATAAGCGCAGCATATCCTTTGGTAAGAATTGCACAACCGCAAAAAATCCCTGCGACTACTCCATAAACATAAAAATGAAAAGGTAGGTGGATAGACTCAATTTTTGATTTTTTCCAGTGGAAAAGGATAAGAAAATAAATGCTTCCGAAAATAAAAAAGTTAAACCAAGGGTCAATAATACCCGATTTGAAATACAAATGCGGAAGAAGGGAGCCAAAATAAATCAAAGCCCACAAAGCCCCAAATGACCGGCTGTGAAGTTGCTCCCCTATTTTAAACAAAAAAAATAGCGTAAATAATCCACAAACGGCGTTCGGAAAACGCGCTGCATATTCGTTGATACCCCAAGCACGCATAGAAAGTGCTTGTAGCCAAATAAACAAAGGAGGTTTTTCATAAAAAGGTTGAAAATCGATGTGAATTCTTAAATAATCGTCGAGTAAAATCATTTCTCGTGCTGCTTCAGCAAAATTGATTTCGTCCCAATCAAACAAGTGAACTCCTCCTAAAAAAGGAAAAAATGCTAAACAAGCTACTAACAAGATATAAAGTTCAGTTTTTGTTTTTTCTAACATAGCTTAAAATTGTCTGTTAACAGAATTAGCCGGTGGTTTGATTTGGAGAGTGTTCTTTTCAGAGAATGCCTTCGAAGCGTATCGTTTAGCAAGTTCAGCTTCTTCTTTCTCTAAGCCTTGCTGCACTTTTGCTGAAATTAAAATACTAAAAGCATACAGAATCGTTACGGGAAGAGCTACTAGAATTTGACTAAACACATCTGGAGGCGTAATCACTGCGCTAACTATCAGAATAATCACAACAGCATGGCGGAAATAATTTTTCATAAGAGCAGGCGTAACAATTCCAATCTTAGAAAGAAAGTACACTACAATGGGAAGTTGAAACATCACGCCGCATGCTAATACAATCATGATAATAGTTTGGATATACGAAATAATATCGATGTCATTGCGAATGCTTTCATCAATTTGATAATTTACCAAAAAGTTGATAGAAATAGGCGTAATGATAAAGTAACCAAAAAGAACACCACTCAAAAATAAAAAAGAAACAAAAAAAGTAGCATATCGGCTTACGCGCTGTTCATGTGGATAAAGTCCGGGTTTAACAAATCTCCAAATTTCCCAAAATACGTAAGGGAAAGCGCAAATAAGTCCTACTACTACCGAGGAGGTGATGTGCATAGTAAATTGCCCCGTCATAGTGCGGCTCTGAAGTGTAAAAGGAAGTGAGTTAATGCAAAGAGCAGGCGTCTGAAAGTATTCACTTAGTTTGCACAAAACCCGATACGTAATAAAATCAGGACGTGAAGGTCCGAAAATGATAACGTGAAAAATATAATACTTAGAAAAAAAAGCGGCTACAGTGAATATTAAAATTGCTATTATCGAACGTATTAAGTGCCATCGGAGTTCTTCCAAATGGTCCAAAAAAGACATTTCTTTATCCACATTCATTCCAAAATGATTTAAAAGCAAAATTCAAATATTATTCGGAAAAACTCTACTATCAAAACATGAAGTTTTATCGGCTCAAAAATTTTTAAAATTGATCAAATTTTCTTTTAAATTCTATTGTAATCCTTGAAAGATAAAATTCGTTTAAAAGGCTTTTAACCTTTATATTAGCAAAAATAATTCAGCAAACTCAAACAAACTATCCTATTTTAATCTTTCAAATCAAACCTAAAAATGGAAAAAAATTTAAACGAGTTTTACATTGTAGGAGTAGGGGCATCAGCAGGAGGTTTGGAAGCGCTTCAAGAATTTATCTCTCATCTGCCTAAAGAACTTCCTAACGCTGCTATTATTGTAGCACAACACTTAAGCCCTACTTATAAAAGTATGCTTGTGCAATTGTTAGGAAGACAAACGAGTTTGGAGGTGATTGAGGCCCGAAATGGACTTAATATTGTGCCAGGAAAAATTTACATTACTCCCCCCGATAGCGAAATTGCAGTAAAACAAAACTTTATTCAACTTAAAAAAGCTGCTTCGGGCGTGCAACCTAAACCTTCGGTAGATGCTTTTTTTCAATCATTAGCGGAGGAAAAACAAGAAAAATCTATCGGAATCATTCTTTCAGGAACAGGAACTGATGGAGCTAACGGAATCCGAGCAATTAAAAACGCAGGAGGCATTACCATTGCCCAAGAACCTCAAACCGCCAAATACGATGGAATGCCAATCTCCGCCATCGAAACAGGACAAGTAGATTTAGTGCTTTCTCCCGATAAAATCGGAGAAGAACTTCAAGAAATTTTAAACACTCCTCCTACTCTTCTGCACATCAAAGAAAAACAACAACCTAACAACGCTCTAGACAAAATTTTGCACTTGCTCTCCAAAAGAAGCGGTACAGACTTTTCGAACTACAAGCCTTCTACTATTTGCCGAAGACTCGAAAAACGAATGGCAACTCTTAAAATAGAGAAGGGTCTAGAGCAATACGTAGAGTATGTAGAAAATCACCCAGAAGAACTCGATATCTTGTTTGATAATGTTTTAATTGGAGTTACTAGCTTTTTCAGAGACACTGAAGCCTTTAAAGTACTTGAAAAATACTTAGCTAAAATCGTTATCAACAACAGCGCGACTAAACAAATTCGAATCTGGACACCTGGCTGTGCCACAGGAGAAGAAACCTATTCTATTGCTATTCTGTTAGCTAAAATTCTTGGAAATAAACTCTCTGATTACAATATCCAAATTTTTGGAACAGATATCGACGAAAAAGCCATCACTCACGCCCGAAAAGCACTTTACGACAAATCAGTAGTAGCTAACATCCCAGATTATATTTTAGATAGCTATTTTCTTAAAAAGGGAAATCAATATGAAGTTATCAAACCTATTCGTCAACTCGTTTTATTTTCTAAGCACGATGTTGCAAACAATCCGCCTTTCTTAAAGTTAGATTTAATAAGTTGCCGAAACTTGTTGATTTACTTCGGGCAAAATCTACAAAAGCATATCATTCCGATTTTTCATTATGCACTCAATCCAGACGGATATTTATTCTTAGGAAAATCTGAAACTGTCGGACAATTCACGGACTTGTTTCAAACTATCGACGGCAAATATAAAATCTTTCAACGCAAACGCGGAAGCCATTTGCACACAATTCGCTTTTCGGGTTTTAAACCTAACCTTCAACAAACGCGCTTGCGAACAATAGAACCTCGAACTTCTTCTCAACAGAAAACAATCCCTGAAATGGTGCGCGAAACACTCTATAATACATTCGAACATCCGTATGTAATTATCAACGATACGATGGACATTCTCGAAATCAATGGAGATGTGAGAATGTTTTTAGGGTTTACTTCAGGAGAAATGAACTCTAACATTATCAAACTAGCACATAAGGATTTACAAATCGAATTGCGTTCTGTTATCAATAAAGCAATTAAAGAAAACCAATCTGTGAAAAGCGAAAAGCGCAAAATTGATTTTTTTGATAAAAAATTTGCAGTTCAGATTTGTGTAAAACCTCTTCTATATGCTCCTATCGAAAGCCCTATGCTTATGGTGATTTTCGAATCACAAGAACTTAAAGAAGAAGACATCACACAGGTAGAAAAGAACGATAAAAATATAGCGCGCATCTTAGAACTTGAACACGAACTGGCTGCCACAAAAGAAAATCTACAAACTTTTATCGAAGAACTTGAAACCGCTAATGAAGAACTTCAGTCGCTCAACGAAGAACTTCAAAGCTCTAACGAAGAACTTGAAACTTCTAATGAAGAACTCCAAAGTACCAACGAAGAACTTCAGATTGCTTATACAGAACTCAAAGCTGCCAATGAAGAAATCGAACGACAAGCAGCACTCTTACAAATCTCTGAACAAAATGCAAAAGCACTGCTCAACAATACACTTCAATCGTTTATTCTTATCAACTCCGATTACAAAGTAAGCGCATATAACGAATTAGCAGAAAAACTTTTTGTAGAATTATTTGACAAGCATCTCAAACCCAACCAAAACATTATCGATATTATTCCTGAAAACGACTTTGATTTTTTTCACAAAGAACTCAAAAAATCACTCACTCCTAAAATCGTCGTAGGAGAACACTCTTTTAAAGACAAAAAACAACAAGAGCGATGGTTTAAATACAATTTTACTCCTGTCATCAATAAATCTGGACAAGCGGAAGGCGTATCTTTGGCACTATTAGAAATTACAGAACAAAAGAAGACTGAAAAAGAACTTCTTGATAATGAAAAACTTATCAATTCTATTTTTAATTGCGCTGATATTGGAATCTGTGTAACCAACAAGGAAGCTAAATTCGTAAAAGCCAATCAGGCCTACTGTGATTTGTATGGCTACACAATGGATGAAATCATTGGGAAGCCCTTCACGATTGTCGTTCCGCCTGAGCATCGAGAGTTTGCTTTAAAAATGCACAGAAATTACTTGGAAGGGTCGCCTGAAACCCCTGGAAAGTGGCGCGTTCAACGAAAAAACGGCGAAAATATGTGGGTATGGGTTACTGCTTCTCGCCTTATCGATGAAAATGGAAATGCTTTTAAAGTCACCACTGTTCGCCGTTTAGGCGAGCACGAAGCACAAGATGTTAAGCCTATCAACGAATAGTTTTAGCATGCTCTACAATCTGAGCAGCAAGGCTCTCCCATGTGTAAACTTTTTTGAAATTAGAAATGTTCTCTTCATAAGAATAGGAAGAATGAAAAAAGCTTGTAATGGCTTCTACTAAATGCGGAACATCAGCATGTTGAATTGTAATTCCCGTGCGATATTTTTCTACTGTATCGTGAAGAGAGCCTACTTTAGTGACAATCACAGGCAGGTCAAAATGATAAGAAATCGTTAACACACCACTTTGAGTAGCGCTCTTATAAGGAAGTATATTAACGTCAGCAGCAGAAAAAAAGAGATTTACTTCATTATCAGGAATATATTTTTCATAAATGAAAATGCGCTCTCGATTTTTGTTTTGAGCAACCAAAGCGCGATATTTTTGAGTATCTTCATAAGGTTCACCTGCAATAAGCAAATAATATTCTTCTGAAAGTCTATTGAAAGACTCAATGAGAACATCCAATCCTTTATAAGCGCGAATCAATCCAAAAAACAACAAAACTTTTGCATGATTAGGAATATTAAAGTATTCTCGTGCTTGAGATTTAGGAAGTTTCTGTCCGAAATGGTTGTAAGTAGGATGTGGATGAAAGACATAAGGCAACGACGGCGATAGATCTTTTAAATCTTGTTCTACTGTTGGGCTCATCACCACTGCAAAATCCAATGAAGAAAGAAAATAGCGATTCAACAAATTATCTCCAATTCTTTTTTCATGTGGTTTTACGTTGTCTAAGATAGCCGCAGTTTTGACGCCCTTTTTGCGAAGGAGTCTCGCTACTGTTCCTAAAGAAGGAGCAAAAAAAGGCATCCAGTATTTCATAACCAAAATATCAGGTTTAAACTTCTGAATTTGGTGCGCTGTAGAAAAATAAGTAATAGGATTGATAGTATCAAGCACACGAACGGCTGGAATATTATCTACTTTATCGGCAGACGATACGTACTGCGTAGAGCCAGGAAACAATATCTCTGGGTACTGTCTTGTAAAAGTAAATGCTTTTATAGTATTGGATTGTTGTTCAAAGGCTCTATAAAGAAGCGCATTGAAATGTGCAATGCCTCCTCGATAAGGATAAAAAGTAGAAAGATAAGCTATTTTCACTTTTTAGCAAGTTATAGTCCTAAACTCCTTCTGATGCCGAGTTCTAAGCCTCGAAGTTCTGCTAATCCGCGCAAACGTCCAATTGCTGAATAGCCTGGATTAGTTTTCTTCTTTAAATCGTCGAGCATTTGATGTCCGTGGTCAGGGCGCATTGGAATGCGCACATCTTTTCTTTTTTGTTGTTTTCGCTTTTCTTGCTCTAATGTAATCGCTTTGACAACAGCGTACATATCTACATCGCCTTCTAAGTGATTAGCTTCGTAAAAACTTTCAGGATTTTCGACATCTCTCTTAGTAGCTCTCAAATGAATAAAATGCATTCGACTTCCGTGTCTTTCTATCATTCCAGGCAAATCGTTATCAGGGCGGACTCCATAAGAACCTGTGCACATTGTAAAACCATTCGCAGAAGAAGGCACAGCTTCAAGCAACTGTTGTAAGTCTGCTTCAGTACTAACTACGCGAGGCAAACCTAAAATAGGACGGGGAGGATCATCAGGATGAATTGCTAAACGAACTCCCACGCTCTCAGCCACAGGTACAATTTCTCGCAAAAACTCGTATAAATGTTGTCTCAAATCTTTGTCACTAATATGTTTGTACTCGTCGAGAGCCTTTTGAAACTGCTGAAGTGTATAATGTTCTTCCGCACCTGGCAATCCTGCAATGATGTTTTTAATGAGTTGTTCTTTTTGCTCGGTTGTCATTTGCTGAAAAACCTTTTTGGCGCGCTCTTTTTGGTGATCGGAATACATTTTTTCGGCGCCTGGTCGCTCCAATAAAAAAAGCTCGAAAGCAGCAAATTCGTCTGCATCAAATCGAAGCGCTAAGGAGCGATCTTCTACTCTGAAAGCTAAATCGGTGCGCGTCCAATCTAAAACAGGCATAAAATTATAACACACCGTATCAATTCCACATTCTGCCAAATGAAGAAGCGTTTGCTTGTAGTTTTGAATATATTGTTTGTAGTTGCCCGTTTGTTTTTTGATGTCTTCATGAACAGGAACGCTTTCTACAACAGCCCAACGCAAACCTGTTTTTTCTCCTTCATAATACTCAATTTCATTAATTCTCTTCAAGATTTCTTCTTTGCTCCATACCTGTCCATTAGGAATATGATGGCAGGCCGTGACAACTCCTGTTGCTCCGGCTTGCATGATGTCAGGAATTGAAACAGGGTCAGACGGTCCGAACCACCGCCAAGTTTGTTCCATACTCATAAAATATTCTAAGAATTCAGTTAGCGCGAAGTTATAGACTTCCTTCGGCTTTCTTCTTGATAAAAGTATAAATTTTTTACTCGATTTTTTTCATCTACTGCAAAGAAGGGGCATTCTCCTGATAGCAACGCGCAAATGTCTTAATTTGTTGAATCATAGAAGCTAATCCGTTCGCTCGGTTCATAGAAAGCATTCCTTTCAGACCAATGCGGTCAATAAAAAATAACTCCGTTGATAAAATTTCTTGAGGAGTTCTTCCGTTAAAAATCCGAATCAGTAAACTTACAAGCCCTTTTACTAATGTCGAATCGCTATCCGCATCAAAGTAAATGCGATTCTCTTTTAATATAGGAACTAACCAAACCTTTGATTGACAACCTTTTATCAAGTTTTCGTCTTTTCGATATTCTTCTGGGAAAGGAGGTAGATTTCTTCCTAAATCGATAATATATTGGTATTGGTCGTTTTTGTTTTCAAGAACCTCAAATTCACTAATAATTTCTTCCTGAATTTCTTGAGTAGTATACATAACTTTTACGAAATCTTGACAAAAGTAATAAGATAACCCATTTTTACATAGAAAGTTTCAAAATTCCTTAGAAAGGCTAGCACTATCTGTTGAAGGTTGTACATCAAAACTTACTTGAACTCTTTCAATCATTGGAACTACTGTAGGAAATTCTGGTAACGTTACAGATAAAAAATCTAAGTAGGGACGCTGAATATCTTTCTCCTCCAATTCTAAATACAGAATATTCGGAACTTCTGCTAAAATACTTTTTGCACCCTCTATCACTACCGTATCGGGCACGATTCGCACTTCTGATGCTAAATAATACCCTTCTGCTATATCAATTTTTTGAGTATCTACCTGAAGACGAATCGTTTTTCGAACTAATGAATCGTAGGCAATCCGAATTGTATCTGTAACTAAAAAATGAACTTTGAACTCTGGCAACGATTCTACAAAAATAGGCATTAAATCATCTTTTGTGAGATAGCGCACCTGTAAAGGATTCTCAATTTTGATTTCCAGAATTCTCTGATGCAAAGACCACAAATAACGCATCAAAATCCAACCTGTAGCACTTACATTTGCTTTGATATAAGCAGGAAAAACAGAGAGTTGCGTATAATTGCCAGAAGTACTAAAATGAACAGGAACTTTTATCGTAGTTTGATGAATTTTGTTCAAAGAACGAAATAACCAGAAAATGCATGCAGTCAGAAAACAAATACTAATCACGCGCCATTCGCTATTCCAAAAACGATAAAATAAAAATCTAATAAATCTCCAAACTTTAATAGACCCAACATATGCATATCTTAATTTTGCTGATATTCTTATTTGCCGTTCCTTCATGGGCTCAACTCGACAACCGTTTTTTTGACGATACTATCCCTACTCACAAAACTACACAAGAGCAACTACATCTTACGATAGATCTGCTCCCTTTTCATAAAAATAATGAATACTTTAATCCGATTGTAGAAGGAAGAACATTTTTCGGTTATCAAGCTTTCCCTAAGCTAATTTGGTATACTTCCCAAAACGTCATCTTAGAGGTAGGAGGATTCTTACAAAAAGACTTCGGAAATCCACAATGGAGAACTATCGAGCCTTTCATGCGGTTTTCTTACCGAAAAAACAACTTTCAATTTATCTTCGGAAATTTAGAAGGCGCTTTAACTCATAGACTCATAGAACCTCTTTTCAACTTCGAAAGATTGTTCTCTCACCGAACAGAACAAGGTTTGCAATTAAAATGGAACTCTTCTCGTCTTTTTTTAGATACTTGGATTGACTGGGAAAAAATGATTTATCCTAACGTTACATTTCAAGAGGAATTCGTCAGTGGCGTAAATGCAGCGCTTGCATTGCTAAACACACCCACTTTAAAAATCTCTTCAATTTTACAAGCTATTAACTTTCATCAGGGAGGACAAATCAATCTTCCTGCTCCTCCCGATACTACTACTCCCCCTGCTCGCAATGCTCTCAACGCATCTTTAGGCATAGAAAGCTCTTTCATAGATTCTACTGCTTTGTTCTCTCATATTAGATGGAGTCTTTTTAAAGTGCTTTCCGCTCATACTCAAAAAACTCGCGGCAAGGGTTGGTACGCTACACTCTTACTTTCTACGCGCTTTGGAACTTGGGGTGCAAGCTATTGGAAAGGAATGCACTACGCTACAACCTTGGGTGGCGAACTTTTTTCTTCTTATTCTTTTGTTCCTGAAAATTTTCTCTATTACGCACCTATCCGAGAAATTGTAATCGTTCGATACATCTTGCCTTTCAAATTCAATGAAAATGCTTGCTTGCAAGTGCGCACCGAACCTTATTACGACATTTTACAAAAAAAAGCAGAAATTAGCTGGGGAATCTATGTAAGGTTTTTTATCAACCAGAAACTTTATCAAAAAGTCTTATAAAGTAGTTTCAGCCATCTCTAAAATAGTATAAAACTGCTCTTTCGTAAGCGGCATCACCGAAAGGCGCGGTTGACGAATTAACAGCATATCTTTTAAACGAGGGTCAGATTTCATCTGTGCTAAACTGACAGCACGATGCAAAGATTTATAAGGCTGAAAATCTACTACGAACCAATTCCCTTCTCGAGCTGTAGGATCCCGATAAGCCTCGCGAACTACTTGCGCAATTCCTACTATAGCGCGCATTCGATTACTATGGTAAAAAAAGGCTAAATCGCCTATTTTCATCTTAAGCAGATAGTTGCGCGCCTGAAAATTGCGAACTCCCTCCCACATATCTCGGCCCAAACTGCAAAACTTTTCCCACGAATATACATCGGGTTCAGACTTAATGAGCCAGAAGTTTACCTCATTAAAAATTTTTTTCATAAACACATACCTTCTAAAATCAGATGAATTATCTAAACACTCAGAAATATTTTCACATTTAAGCTTCGAAAATATAAATCCACATGCTAATTTTATTAAGTTGTTCAGAACTTTAAATTTCAAAACGGTGAAACAGAAAGAAAGCGGCAACATTCAAGGATAAAACAAGCCGAAATCTCATCGCGTATTTTATTTGCAACGCTCAACACAAACGCAATCAGCTATTTTAAACTGAATCTCAAGGAATCTCCTACAAAGCTGAAAGATAGACTAGCAATTGAAATTAAAGGATTTAGTCCGAAAGTCACAGAGAAAAGCAGGCTATGAGAAATTTACTTTAAGAAAAATGATTTCAGTTTTTGCAAACACATTTAAAGTGAAGGCAACGCTAACAGATTGACGCAATAAAAAATATTTAAACTAATGCATACAATATACTCCAAACTCTGTTCTGAACAACCATCTTTATAATTCCTAATTTTTCGAACATAATCGAACTTCAATTTTACGAAATATTTTCTACTTGCTCTTACCTTTACCAGTTCGAAAAATTACCATCCGATGGAAAAAATTATGCGCCTAAAATATCTTTGCGCACAATTCGATACAGAGATTCTCAACATCATGAGATTGCTGTTTTTTGAGGTTCAGTACCTGAGAAAATAAGTAAAAACAATCTGCGATATGTTTATTTTTACTTCTTCAGTATAAAAGGATTCAAAAAAATCTACTCCTCTTTGCTTGAGAGAAGATGTAGAATTTTTTGAAAATCGAGATTAGAACATTCATATTAGCAGTTGAATGATTGAAATAAAAATCGCAACACTTGAAATGAGGCAATATATATTCAACAGTTGGGATAAAAATAAAGCTAGCAACTGGATTGCTCTCAATCAAGATAATAAAGAGTACCAAAAGCTCGGAAGATCAGCCGAACAAATTCAGTTCCTCGAAAAGAAACTCATAGAAAATATCCTAAATTTTGCAAAAGGTTTAAACTGGAATGTAGAAAAAAACATCAATTGTATTATTGCAAAAACAAAGAACGTTAGCCTAGGACATGGCTTAGTAAAATACTACAAAAAACTCTCATAGTAAAATTATTTTTATTGTAATATGAGATTTGTCTGCTTATTGTATTTGTTTGCGTGGAGTTATCAGTCGATTGCACAAAGTTACAATCCGAATTCGCCTCCTAATACTTATCGAAGCAAGCATAATCCTTATTACTGGAAAAATCGACCTGAAGCGCGCGGTACGTGGCAGCAAGATGTTTATTACCAGATTCATGCCACCATTGACGACAGCGCTAATATTATCGAAGGTACTTTTTACCAACTCACGTATTGGAATAATTCTCCTTTCAACCTTTATGAACTTTATTTTCATTTGTACGAAAATGCTTTTCAGCCGGGGTCTCATTACCATGCCCTTTGGGAAGGAAACCGCCGTACTCCTATTTTTGGCAAACAATACGAAAGCAAAGGACTTGGTATCGTCGTACAAAATGTTCGCGTCAACGGGTTAGAAGTAGATACAGCCATTGATAATACTATCATGCAAGTAAAACTTAAAGAACCCTTAAAATCGGGAGATTCTTGCGTGATCACAATGCAATTCCGCACTTATTACGATGCAGGAAGCATGAGAAGGCGTAACAAAATGTTTGAAAGCTATGGATACAAGCATTTTAATGGCTGTCATTGGTATCCTATTATTGCTGTTTATGATGCCAAGCTCTCTTGGAATACCGACCAGCACTTAGACAAAGAATTTTACGCTAACTTCGGCACGTTCGATGTAACTCTTACCTTTCCACAAGAGTACATCGTAGAAGCTACAGGTACGTTGCTCAACAAGGAGGAAGTACTGCCAGATACGCTATTAGAAAAGTTAAACATCGAAAACTTTAAGGAAAAACCATGGGGATCTCCTCCTTCTGTTATTATTCCCAAAGAAAAAGGCAAGATGAAATCATGGCGTTTTTACGCAGAAAATGTTCATAACTTTGCTTTCACTGCCTCGCCTATTTATCGAATTGGACGCACCACGTGGCGAAACATAGAAGTTATTTGTGTAGTACAAGAACCTCATGCAAGCCGATGGCAACAGACTCCTTACTATACTGCTGCCCTTATCAAGCTATATTCAGAAGATTTTGGTATGTATGCATATCCTAAAATAGTAGTAGCCGATGCGCAAGACGGCATGGAATATCCTATGTTAGTGCTTTGTGGCGGTCAGTTCCCTTCTCACGCTCCTTTAATTGCCCATGAAGTAGGACATAACTGGTTTTATGGAATGGTAGCGAACAACGAACAATATCGCGCTGCACTCGATGAGGGACTTACGCAATTCATGACCGTCTGGGCATTAGAACGATTTTTTGGAGAAATTCAATACCCTCAGACCAACAGCAAGTACATCAACCGCTTTAGAAACCCTTATCGTCATCGCTACTTTCGGCTCTATTACGGATATATCGGAGCAGTCTACGACGGATTTGACTATCCTCTCAATACGCATTCCGCTGACTTTCGAGGAGCTATTCGGCAAGATGGAGGGTATGGACTTGTTTATTTCAAGTTTGGAACAATGCTTTATAACTTACAATACGTTTTAGGAGAAGAGCTTTTCTTGCGCGCCATTCGCTATTATTTCGAAAAATGGAAATTCAGACATCCCTATTTTGAAGACTTTCGCCAATCTATTATCGAATACACACAAACAGACCTTAATTGGTTTTTTGACCAATGGCTCGAAACCACTAAAATCTGCGATTATTCAATTGAACGCGTAAGAAAACTTAAAAATGATAGTATTCCTTTTCAATACGCTATTACTTTTAAAAGAAAAGGAGAAATGCAAATGCCTTTGGATGTCAGAATAACAACACGAAGCGGCCTGAAATACAATTACTACATTCCCAACACTTCGTGGTTCAACAAACAAACGACCGCTTTAAGACTCCCCCCTTGGATTGGTTGGGGAAAAATTCGACCTAAGTATACTGCAGTCGTTTCTTTACCAGAACCGATTCAAAACGTTCAAATCGATACCAGCTATCGCTTAGCAGATATAGACCTTACGAATAATAAATGGAAAGGAAACTATCGATTTAAATTTGACAGTCGCGTTCCTAACGCTCCTGATTGGTATGAATACTCTAACAAGATAAGACCTGATATTTGGTATAATCAATTCGACGGATTCCAAATTGGTCTTCACGCTGAAGGCGATTATATGAAACAGGATAAAATCTATCGAGCAGATTTGTGGTACAATACGGGCTGGCCACAACAAAATATCCCTGATGAACAAAAGCGACACTTTCATCCTATAAGTGTTTATTTTAATTATAAAAAACGCATTCTAAGGCGATACCCTACAATGTTTTTTAATAGGCAAACGATGTGGAATGCAGGACTTATCAAGGTGAGAACGGGCATTGAAAAATTGTTTCAACAACAAGATGCTAAAAATCCGAATACTACTACTGTCAGTTGGCATGCGCAATATATGCGAAGAAATACAGAAACGGATAAGAATTACCTATTATATCCTTCTTTGTGGACTATCAGCAGCAATCATTTCTTTCAAGAATGGAGCATAAAGCAAACATACGCTTTCCAAGAATGGGAAGGAAAAACGATTTTAAAGTTTCGCACCCCTTTTATTATGTCGAGCTTCAACTATTCATTTATAGAGCTTGAAAGCCAAAACAATAAAGAAATCGGGAAGTTTCGTTTGCGAACTCGCTTTGTTGGAAGAAGCGGTTTTGGAGATACTCCTATCGAATCCGCTTGGTATATGGGAGGCGCAAACCCAGAACAACTCATCGAGAACCGCTTTACACGTGCGGGAGGTTTTATTCCGACTCAATGGCTCAATCCGATCACCTCTTCTAAAAATCCTATTGCCTTTCAGATGGGTGGAGGTTCTAACGTACGTGGTATGGCTTTGTACCCATTCGCTGCTAATCCTGAAGGCTCTTTTAAAAATTATATCAGCAACTCTGGCATAGGACTATCAGCAGAGTTAGATTTCGATAAATACTTTGAATGGAAACCCAAGCTATTTTCTAAGTTTTTGCGAATTCAGCCATATGTATTCGCCGATGCTGGTATTATGCCTCTGGAGCAAAAGTCATTTTCGCTTACTACCATTTCTCGTTTATTTTCAGGACAATGGCACAAGGCTGCTGATGCAGGAATAGGCAGTATTCTTTACTTCAAATTTGGCGATACACTCGAAATCGAACCTCTTCAAATCCGCATTGATATGCCTTTGTGGCTCTACCCTTCTGTAGGTCGGATGTTAGCTCCTCGATGGATCATTGGAATAGGAAAAAGTTTTGAAATTCGTTAAAAATTTGTAAGTACATATTACGTTTGTGTTCTTAATCTCAAAAGAAGATTTGCCAATTTGAAATAATTTCATTTTATTTGTTAAAAAAGAGAAATAAACTTGAAAAAGATATTTTCTTTTTTTAAGCAACTATGGAAGTTGCCTTCTGAAGCAGATTTGAAACTGATTCAGGCTGTTGAGCGAATCACAGGAAAAAAACCTAAGAATTTACAACTGTATCGCTTAGCCATGATTCACAGCTCAAAGGCCGTCGAAATACGGCAAGGCTTCAAAGAGTCGAACGAACGTTTAGAATACTTAGGCGATGCGGTGCTGAGTCTGATTGTAGCAGAGTATCTTTTCAAACAATATCCTTTCCACAACGAAGGATTTCTTACAGAGATACGCTCTCGCATTGTGAATAGGGAAACTCTCAACCATGTCGCCATCAAGATAGGCTTGCGAGATTTAGTAGACTTCGATGGCAAACGCAATCATTCTCACCCTGCTCATAAATCTATCTATGGAGATGCTTTTGAAGCGCTCATCGGAGCAATCTATTTAGATAGAGGATTTCATTTTACACAGCGTTTTATTATAGAAAAATTACTCCACATTCATTATAATTTAGAAGAAATTATCGAAAACTCTTACAACTACAAGAGCAAAATTATAGAGTGGGCACAAAAAAACGGCTGTCAGTTACAGTTTCTCATCGACGAATATTTACCAGATGCCAATAGCAAAAATAAGCAATTCAAAGCACAACTCATTTTAGACGGCACTGCTATTTCAGAAGGATTCGGGTATAGCAAAAAGAAAGCTTCTCAAGATGCAGCGCGCCGCGCTTGCTATATTCTCATGAATTAAAAAAAAACAATCACAATAAATTTTGAGCGTTTATTGTGATTGCAAAAAGTTGTTACTTGCTCAAACTATCTACAATTTCTTGTGCAATACCAGTAGAAGAAAAACCGCCGTCATGATAAAGATTTTGCATGGTTACTTTGCGGGTCAAGTCGCTAAAAAGCGTAATACAGTAGTCAGCACACTCATCAGCCGTAGCGTTGCCAAGAGGCGACATAGTTTCGGCATACTTCATAAAAGCTTCAAAGCCTGAAATGCCTTTTCCAGCAGTTGTAACGGTAGGAGATTGTGAGACTGTATTTACACGAACTTTGCGAAACTTTCCATAATGGTATCCAAAACTCCTTGCAATTGATTCGAGCATTGCTTTTGCTTCTGCCATATCTGTATAATCTGGAAAAACGCGCTGCGCTGCAATATAAGAAAGCGCCACAACCGAACCATATTCGTTGATCGCATCCATCTTGTAGGCTGTTTGCAACATTTTATGAAAAGAAAGCGCCGAAACATCTAATGTTTTTACAAACCAATCGTAATTCAGGTCGTAGTAAGGTTTCTCTTTTCGAATGTTGGGACTCATGCCAATGGAATGCAATAAAAAATCGAACTTACCTCCAAATCGCTCCATTGTAGTTCGATAGAGCTTTTCAATATCTTCTACTACTGTAGCATCTGCTGGTACGACGATAGTATTACAAATTGTTGCTAATTCATTAATTTTTCCCATGCGCATGGCAATGGGTGCGTTAGTCAACACAATCTCTGCACCTTCTTCATAAGCGCGCATCGCTACTTTCCAAGCAATAGAATTTTCGTCGAGAGCACCTGTAATGATTCCTTTTTTTCCTTTTAATAATCCGTAAGGCATAGTTGTAAGTGTTTTTAAAATGAAAAACCTATAAAAAAATTCTTTCCTCCAAATATCATGTAATATTTGCATATTCAAATCATTTGAACAGAAACTTTATGGAGTATCTGAAAAATAAAGCTGTGATTATAGGAGCAGGCAACTTAGCTTGGCACCTTTTAGAGGGACTAGAATCTATCGGGGTTCCTGTAACAACTGTATTCAGCCGTTCTTTTGAAAAAGCAGAACAACTTGCTAAACGCTCATTTCAGGCAGTTCCTACTAATAACATGGACTTTACTCACCTTTCCGCAAATCTGTTTTTTCTTTGCATTCCCGACGATGCTCTGATTTCGGTAGTGTCTCAAATTCGCTTGCCTTCTAAGGCGATTTTAATTCATAGTTCTGGCTCTATGCCTATATCAGCATTGCAAAATAATTTCACTCATCAGGTAGGTGTACTATATCCTTTGCAAACGTTTAGCAAATCTCATAAAGTAGAGTGGAGAAAAATACCAATTTTCGTAGAAGCCTCTGATGAAACTACTCTTGAGAAGCTATTTCACGTAGCCGAACAACTCTCTGAGGAAGTATTTGAAATCAACTCAGAAGAACGCTTGCGGTTGCACATTAGCGCCGTTATGGCAAGTAATTTTGTGAATCATTTCTTATATATTGCTTCTAAATATCTTCAAGAACTTCAACTTCCCTTTTCAATAATCAAACCTTTGGTAGAAGAGACTATTCAGAAAGCATTTCGCATTGGAGCTTATGAAGCTCAAACAGGCCCTGCACGACAAAACGACAAAGAAACTCTTGCCTATCACATCGAAACACTTCTACAATTAGGACAAACTCAAGAAGCTCATCTTTATGAAATGGTCTCAAAAAGTATCATTCGCACATATTTTCCACACTATGACCTTTTTTAATACATCAAATATTTTTGTTCGATCATATTTCCAATAGCATAAAGCTTAAGAATCAATTCATTAATAAAATGCTCTTCTTTACCGTTAATTTCATCTATAGTGAGGTATTTGATTGTATTAGAAAGCTTACTTACAAAAAATTCTAACGAATTTTTATCTTCTATTTTCTTTTGATTCACAGCATCGAGTAAATAGCTTATCATTTCTAAGTTTAACAGTACAGCATTTGGAAACTTGTTGTTCAATACTAAAAACTCGATAGCATGCTTTTTGTTGGGTACTAATTTATATACTTGCCTACTCATATCATACCCACAAGCGCTTTTTAGCAGATTTGACCAATGATAACTATCAATAGAACCTTCTCCTTCAGAGCTATCAATTCGGCTGATGTCCTTCATTTTGATGCTAATAGAACGGCTAATCTGAATACATCTTTCTAAATGCAATCCTAAACTTACAAATTGCCACACCTCGTTGCGAAGTAATGTATTATCAAAAATTCCTTTAATGATGTACGTATAATTAATTACATGCTGATAAAGTTGGGGAATTTGTTCCTTGCCTGGGTTTTTTCTGATAGCAATATCGTTCAAAGAATGATAAAAAAGATTGATAGCTTCCCAAGATTCTGTAGAAAGTTTATCGCGAACAGCACGAGCGTTTTCACGCATCAAGCTTACGACATTCATAAGAGATAAATTGTTTTTCTTATCCAAAGTACAAAAATCTAGTACTTGGTTTTCATTAATAGTTTCATATTGCTGAAAATACAACTCATAGGCACCTACCATGTTCAAAATAGACTCAAGCGCAATTTCTCTTTCTTGTTCCTTTGGTGCATCGAGAGAAGCCATATAATGCACTTCAATGAAGCGCATCATGTGTTCGGAGCGCTCTAAATAGCGTCCCATCCAAAATAAATGATTAGCAATCCGCGATAACATAAATAATCAGCTTTAAAATTCCATTGCCCATGTATCTTTTGAACCTCCACCTTGCGAAGAATTAACAATCAAACTACCTCGCTTGAGTGCTACGCGGGTAAGCCCTCCTTTGCTAACATAAGTCATATCTTTGCCCATCAAACAAAAGACTCTTAGATCTATGTGGCGTTGTTCGAATTGTTTTGTATCCTCTGCATAAGTGGCGAGTACAGATAAGTCCATAATAGGTTGTGCAATATATTTGCGCGGATTAGCTTTAATTTTTTCTTTATAATCTTCAATTTCTTTTTGAGAAGCGCGATTTCCAATTAAAACGCCATACCCTCCCGATTCGTCTACTGGCTTGACTACCATTTTTTCCATGTTGTCTAACACATACTTCATTTCCTTTTCATTTACGCAGCGATAAGTAGGTACGTTTTTCAAAATAGGTTCTTCATTTAAATAATACTTAATAATTTCAGGAACGTAAGAATATACGGCTTTATCATCTGCAACGCCATTGCCAGGACAATTAATGATGGAAACATTTCCGGCGCGAAAAACAGCAAAAATTCCTGGAATCCCCAACAAGGAATCTTTTCGGAATACCAATGGATCGAGAAAATCTTCGTCTACTCTGGTATAAATTACATCTACGCGTTCAGGCCCGTAGATTGTTTTTATATAAACAAAGTTTTTATCTACGAACAAATCTCTTCCTTCTACAAGTTGGATTCCCATCTGATGCGCCAAAAATGTATGCTCATAATATGCCGAATTGTACATACCTGGTGTAAGCAATACACAAGTAGGATTAGAAACATTAGGAGGGGCTATGCTATGCATCATGCGCAAAAGTTGCATTGGATAATCGTTCACGGGGAAAATATTGTATCTGAAAAATAAATGCGGAAAGGTTTTTTTCATAGCGATTCGATTTGCCAAAACATAGCTCACTCCTGAAGGACATCTCAAATTGTCTTCTAATACGTAATACTCTCCATCAGAATGTTTGATAATGTCAGTTCCTGCAATATGCACGTGCACGTTGCCAAAAGGGCGAAAATCTGACATATATTTGTTGTAGTACTTCGAAGAAAAAACTAACTCATGGGGTATAATGCCATCTTTTAAGATTTTTTTTTCATTATACAAGTCGCTAATAAACAAGTTGAGCGCTTTATTTCTCTGAATAACTCCTTGCTCGATTTTTATCCATTCTTTGTTAGGAATGATGCGCGGGAATAAGTCGAATGGAAAAATTCTTTCAGTTCCTCCTTCTTCAGAATATACATTGAAAGTAATTCCTTGGTTAAAAAAAGAAACTTTTGCGTATTCATTCAAATTCTCAAAATCTTGAATTTGAAAATCTTGCAAGTAATTACTCAACTTAATGTAATGTTTGCGGATGGTACCATCTTTCTCAAACATTTCATCAAAAAAAGCATCATTCCGAGAATAATTTTGGAACAAAGCACCAACATTTTCTTGTCTCGCATTGTTTTCTGCTTTTGCAGGCATAATAATAGTTGATTATGTTTTGACAATATTAACAGGTTTTACAAAAACATTACCACAGTTTTGAAAATAAAAATTTTTCAAAACATCCCAAAACTCAATGAAAATAATTCATATAGCCATTTGCAAAAATGTTTTCTGAGATGAAACTATACACAAAAAAATTAAAAAAATACCTTTGGAGTTGCTTAATCATCTGTGTAGAAATGAGTTGTAATTTAGAAAAAAAAGTAAATATTGTTTTGCCTTCTTATCAAGAACAACTTGTTGTTGAGTGTTATCTGATTCCAGGAGAGCCCTATCAACTATTTTTGTCGCGCAGTGTCGCCTATTTCTCAGATTTTAGCTTGCCCGACGTTCCCAATGCAACAGTAGTTATTACTCATAACGGAAAAAGAGACACTTTGCGTTACGAACCTTTTTTCTTTTTGCCTGCACGAAAAATCTATAACTATCGCTCTACAACTAAAGTAGTAGTAGACTACGAAAATCCATTTTACCTCTATATACACGACCGAGAAAGCGGCAAGGAACTATTTGCAGAAGACATATTTTTACGTCCCATTTCTATCGACTCAGTAGGAGCAATCCTGAATGGGAAGCCTGATAGCCTTTCTTCAATTATTGCATTTTTTAACGATCCCCAAGAAAGCACGAATTACTATCGATTTGTAGTAAGCCACGGAAATATTTTTAATCCAGAGAATCAGCGCGCCGATATACTTTTAGATGATAGGTTGTTCACAGGAAGGGCTACTTTAGGCACGAGCTATCGTTTTGCTTTATCTGACACAGCAATCGTTACATTATATCATTTAAGCCAACCATTATTTCAATACTTTCGCACTGTTCGCGATGCAGCAGACTTCGTTACTAACCCTCTTCGGCAACCTGTAGGCATCGCTAGTAATATCAAAGGAGGCGTAGGCATTTTTGCTACTCTTAGTTACGATAGAGATACTTTAATTCTTAGAAAATTTTATCAAAATGTACCTTAAAAATAAAAAACCTAACAGAAAAAAGTCTGCTAGGTTTAGTATTAAACAACTCAAATATTAGTGAGTAGATAAGTACTTCTTTACTCCTTCGCGAGTGGCTTTCATAGCTTCTTCTCCTTCTTTCCAATTAGCAGGACATACTTCACCGTGTGTCTCGGTGTAAATAAGAGCGTTTAAAGTGCGTAGCTCTTCATCAATGCTTCTACCTATAGGAAAGTGGTTGACAACTTCATGACGTACAATTCCTTGTTTATCAATCAAGAAAGTGCCTCGAAGTGCAATGGGAGCGCCGTTAAATATCATTTCGCCTTGCTCATTAAAGTCATATTCACCCCCTAAAACACCATAATTATAAGCGATCGTTTTAGAAACGTCTGCCACAAGCGGATAAGTAACTCCTCGAATACCGCCTTGTTCTTTAGGAGTACTTAGCCACGCCAAGTGAGTTTCTTCTGTATCGGTAGAACAGCCGACCACCACTGCACCTCTGGCTTCAAATTCTTTCAATCTCTCCTGAAACGCTAAAATTTCGGTAGGACATACAAACGTAAAATCTTTCGGATAAAAAAAGAAAATCACGTATTTTTTGCCGATGTACTGTTCGAGTGAGAAATTCTGCACAATTTCTTCACCATTAATCACCGCAGGAGCAGAAAACTTAGGAGCAGGTTTGTTTACTAACGACATAATTTTAAAAATGTTTAAAGTGAAACCATCATTTCGTTACAAATATGAATAAAGGATTATCAGTTTTTCTTTCACAAAATAAATGTTGCTTAGCAAAAAAATAAAAAATCCTTTCAAAAGCTCTTAAAAGAATTTTCCATAAAAAATCTGAGATGATTTTATTCTTTCAATACTCTGAATACTTTGCGTAAATTATTCGCGCGTACTTCCACGAAATAAGTGCCAGAAGGTAAATCTCCTATCCATATAGGAGTTGATTCGCTTTCTTTCAACAATTTGCCTTGATAATCTATTATTAGAACCTTTTCAATAAGCTCAGGAATATCTATGTACAAATCATCTGCTACAAGGTTTGGGTAAAGATGCCAACGTTGCAAGTTCTCTGATAGAGCAAGCAACGTTTTCAAATCTACTTTGAACTTTGGTATTTCTGATACATAATTCAAAGAAGTTGCCCCCGAAAGAATAAAACCTGTAATCCAAACAATGATCTCACTTCCATTTCCAGAAAATACGTATTGCGCCACAGGCTTTCCTGTTAGTACTACATCGTCTGGACCTACCAAACCCGAAAATTGAGAAGTTTCGACAATAAGACTCAATGCATTAAGTAAATTAAATGCCAAAGAAATTCCTGGAAACCTTAACTTTAGCCGCTGTAATACTAGCAGTAATGTAGTTAGGCTGCACGAGTATGTAATTAATCGCATCGTTGCCTATTAACAAAGTTAGCAATTACTTCCTTATTATCTCCAACAGAAGAGTTTTCAAAACTGCCTGAACGAACAAAAAATACATCATCACCTGGCATTACTCCTACAAGAACCCCTCCACAATACAACATGAGTGGTTCCGTCGTATTGTTTATGTTTTTTGTGCTGAGACTCCGCTCATTGTCAAAGTTTTAGGAATAACATCGGCAGTAATTCCATAAGGCTGGATGAATTGATAGTTTGCTGCATGTATTCCTCTCAATATCATGTTAGGAATTACAGCTTTGTTATTTCCTACATTTTTGTCAATAAAAGTAGGAGATACAACAAGGGTAACGATGTCGCTGCCTACTACGCCCACAAGAGTAGCACCCGTAATCGCTGCCAACGTCGTACCATCGTATACTTTGTTTTGAGCTACAGCTCCACTCACCGTCAATGTTTTATCTTGGGAGTAATGTTCACAGTAAGGTTATGCCCAATATTGAGAACAAACAGATGTGCTTACTAAAACTATCAACACAAAAGAGAAAAATACATTTCTCTTAGACTTCTCATAATTTGTCATTTTCATATTTACAAGTGATAGGGTGGATATTTACAATAATATGCTTTTTAGATAATATCGCCAAATTTTTTCTTATTAGAAACTTACCTTTCTTTTGGTAGTTATGCAAATTAGAGCCACCATAACAGGACTGCAATACCAAATTTTTCTTGCCGACAAATTGAAAATAATTAAAAGCAAAGATTTTGATATTGATACCTGCCCAACTTCCTGTATTTATTCTGATGAAAGACTAAATTTTGCTATTTCAAAATGGGTTTCTAGGATAGCGCGATGATAAAAAGCCCATTAAGATACCCTCCTGGTGGAAAAAGCAAGGCATTAGAGCAAATTTTGCCTTTAATTCCTTATTTTGAAGAATTTAGAGAGCCTTTTGTGGGTGGCGGTTCAGTATTTTTGGCATTGAAACAACTTTATCCCGATAGAAAATATTGGATTAACGATTTGTATTTTGAGTTATACAAGTTTTGGGAATACACACAAAAAGACTTGCAAGGCGTTATAAATCAAGTAAATGCTTGGAAAAAAGAATTTGGAAATGGTAAAGAATTGCATAAATTTTTAAGTGAAAATATTAGCAGTTTTGATGATTTAAAAAAAGCAAGTGCCTTTTTTGTATTCAACAGAATTACATTCTCAGGCACAACTGAAGCAGGTGGATTTTCAGAACAAGCCTTTCAAAAACGATTTACAGAAAGCAGTATTCAACGATTAGGACTTCTAAAAAATATTGTCAAAGACATTAAAATAACGAATTTAGATTATGAAGAAGTTGTAAAAGCGGAAGGCGAAAATGTCTTTATTTTCCTTGACCAGCCTTATTTGTCTGCAACAAAATCAGCGCTTTATGGCAAAAATGGAAAGTTACACAAGGTTTTTGACCACGAAAGATTTGCAGAAATAATGAAAAACTGTAAACATAAATGGCTGATAACCTACGATAATTGCGACTATATCAAAGATTTATTTTCATTTGCCAACATAGCAGAATGGAATTTAATGTACGGTATGCGTAATCAAACCGAAACTTCCAACCAATTGGGAGATGAGATCTTTATAGCAAACTTTGAACTTGGCGAAAAAGAAAGAAAAAAATCGTTTTAGAATCACAAAATAAAAACAAATTAAAATTTTGTAAGAGTGTAGCGTTCATGCTGCCAAATGAAAATATTTTGCATAACTTGAAAATTTGTTCATCACTTTCAACAGTAAATCTTTGATTTTAACAATCTCCAAAATAAGAAATTAAGTAAATCCACTTGATTGTTTACGAATCTGAAAAATTTGATTAAATTTATCTGTATAATTTTTTCAAACCCTGTGAAGGAGTGTACAATAAAGTCTATTATGGTATGAAATTTTTTTGTTATTACTTGGTTTTTGCAATTTGCCTTGATTTATCGGCTCAAAACAAAACATTGAACGCGCAGGCTTCTCTTTTCAAAACGTTAAAAATAAAGGAGTATGCTGTTTATGAAACTATCATGTTGGGCGACTCCGTAGTTCAAAAAAAATATCTTTCAGAACTTGTGAAACTGAACCCTGATGGCACCGTTGCAGAAGAATACGACTATAATCCAGAAGGAAATTTGGAAGGATTTATTTCTCAATATGAATACAAAAATGGCAATTTAGTGCGCCAAACCATGCAATGGATAGAACAACAAGAACGCGATATTATAGAATATGAATATCAAAACGGATTGTTAGTCAAACAAAAAGAATATGAAGCTGGTATTTTAGTAGGCTGGCATCAATATCAGTACGATAAGAAAAAAAACATTATACGCCAACAATATTTTGCATCAGATGGGAAACCAGATACCTCTGTGCGTTACCATTATCAAAATGGGTTGCTCGTTCAGCAAATTCGCTTGAATGAAATGGGAGAAATCATTTTTTCTTCCGTTAAAGAATATTCTAAACAAGGCTGGCTTTTAAAAGAAATTATTCAAGAAGGAAAGAAAGGAGAACAAACCCAAATCGTACAAACTTACACCTACGATAAGCAAGGAAAACTACTCAAAAACGTACAACAAAACTTAGCAGGTAATCCAATTTTTGAAGTTGATTTTCAATATGACTCCAAAGGATTACTTCAAAAAGTAACTTTCTACGACCATATGACAACTCTGTTTACCATCGAAGAATATGAATATCACTATTTATAAGCGCAAGTTATTGAAAACAGTATAAGTTTGTAAAAAAAATAAAAATGAAACAAAAAGGAGCTAACAGCACATATTGGCACGCTATCAAAGAAGCATGGACTTCTTGCTTAATAGGTCTTATGCTTACATGGAAACATTTTCGGCGCATCTTTACCCAAAAACGAAGATTGCCTCTCAATGTACAATCGAATCAATATTTTTCTCAGAATAACGGATTAGAAACTCTCCTCTATCCATACGAAAAACTTCCTATTCCTGATAACGGAAGATACAAACTGCACAACGAAATTGACGATTGTATTGTATGCGACAAATGCGCTAAAATATGCCCCGTAGACTGCATTGAAATAGAACCCATCAAAGCTCCAGAAATATGGGGCTATACATCTGATGGTACCCCTAAGCGAATTTATGCCGCTAAGTTCAATATCGACATGGCTAAATGTTGTTTTTGCGGATTGTGCACTACTGTTTGCCCAACAGAGTGTCTTACAATGACGAAAGAATACGAATTCTCGGAGTTCGATGTCCGAAATATGAACATTGCCTTCGCTACGATGACTGAAGCCGAAATCTCAGAGAAAAAACGGATTTATGAACTTTCTCAACAAGCTAAAGAAAAAAGAATTCCTCATCCCGACAAAACTGATGAAGCATCTACTGCTCAACTCCAAGATGATTCATTCTCAACTTCAGCGCAAGCTGTAAGTCATGAAAGCTCTGTTTCTAAACCGTTCAAACCTAAAATTAAACCTTTGCATAAAGACCAAGAAAATACGAACTCAATTTTACAACAACAAAACGACGTTTCTTCGGCACAAGCAGAAGAGAAAAATTCTTCTCTTCAGTCAGAAAAGGAAAAGGCACCTTCTCAAAAACCTATGTTCAAACCTAAAATCAAACCTTTGCCTAAAACCGATGATAATTCTACTCTCTCTTAGCGATATTGTTTTGACAAAAAAAAACAGTTACTTAGTTTTGTTCATGATTTGAGGAAGGATGAAGCTAACGTTTTGGGGAGCAGCGCAGCAGGTGACGGGCAGCATGTATCTTCTAGAAATAGAAGACTATCAAATTTTAGTAGATTGTGGCTATGATTTGGAAAACCCGTCCGAAACGAATCCAGTTTACCAGGGTTCTGCTTTTCCTTTTGATGTCTCGCTTGTAGATGTGGTAGTTCTAACTCACGCCCATTTAGACCACTCAGGAAGAATTCCAAATTTGTTTCGAGAAGGCTTCGAAGGTCAAATTTTATGTACTACTCCTACCATGCAACTTACAGAGCTTTTGCTCATGGACGCTGCTTCTATCAATCAGCATAAACTTAAAGCAATCCATAAACGAAAATCACAAGGACATCGCCGCAAACAACACCAAAACGACCAGCATCAACTTAGCACGTTGTATTTAGAAAAACACGTTTCTGAGGCGCTCTCTCAATTTGTTCCGATTGCTTTTAATAAACCTTTTGCGATTCACAAAAATATTTCTATTACGTTCATTCCGACAGGTCATCTGCTCGGAGCCGCAAATGTATTTATTGAATGGAAAACGCAAGGAAGTAAGAAATCTATTTTATTTTCAGGAGATGTGGGACGAAAAAATTATCCGCTTCTTCCCGACCCTCAAATTCCTCCGCAAGCAGATTACGTAGTATGCGAAACTACTTACGGAAATCGGATGCACCTTTCACGCGAACAAGCTACTGATGAGTTGGCTCAAATTATCGAAGATTGTTGTGTAAATACGCCGGGAAAGCTTATTATTCCATCTTTCAGTTTGGGAAGAACTCAATCCTTGATTTATACGCTTCATCAACTCGCTGAAAACAAGCGCCTGCCCCGCATCAAAATATTTGCAGATAGCCCTTTAGCATTCGAAGGAAACAAAATATATAAGAAAAACTTATCTTACTTGAGTAAAGAAGCACAGGAATTTACAAAAAAGCATGGCGATTTGCTCGATTTCGAAAATTTGCATTATGTAACTTCTTCAAAAGAGAGCAAAGAAGTTTCAAGCTATCAAGAACCTTGCATCATTATTTCATCGTCTGGTATGCTAGAAGGAGGAAGAATTCAAGAGCATATTGCCCGAAACATCAGTCATCCTTATTGTACAATTCTTATGGTGGGATATTGCGCTGAAGGCACTTTAGGGTGGAAATTGCTCCATGCTCGCGACTCCATTATTTGGAACGACAAAAATTTACCAATCCGAGCAAAAATTATGCAAACCGACGTGCTTAGTGGTCATGGAGACCAAAACGACCTTATAGAATTTATTCATCATCAAAATTCTTCCCGCTTGCAAAAAATTTTTCTCTCACACGGAGAAAAACAATCAATGTACGATTTTAAACAAACCTTACATACTATAGGGTACACCAATGTAGAAATTCCCACTAAAGGAGAATCGTACTTGTTATGAAATTTTGAGAATAGTCTTTTTTTTTCTTATACACTTCTGTAAGTTAGCGCAACATTTTTCAACATTGGATGGACGTGGACAAAGGAAGGAAAAAAGAAGAGGTTTATTCTAAAAAAGTACGCGCTGGCAAAAGAACTTATTTTTTTGACGTGAAAGCCACGCAAGGGAATGATTATTACATTACCATTACTGAAAGCCGAAAAAAAGCTCGTGAAAATGGAGAAGGATATTACCGTAAAAAATATAAAATTTTCTTGTATAAAGAAGATTTTATCAAGTTTATGAATGCTTTAGATGATTGCGTGAGCTATGTTACAGAAGAACTCATGCCTCATGTAGATTTCGAACAATATGCTTTTGAAGATGATCTTGATGAAGAAGAGGAAGATGAATAACTGATTTCAACTCTCCAAACATCTCGTAGCTATGCTAAGAACAAAAATCAAAGAGATTTTAAAAAATGGACAAGCAGAAATAGGAAGTTCTCTTTGTGTAAAAGGCTGGGTAAGAACTAAACGAGGAAATAAGAACGTTTCTTTTATTCATCTTAATGATGGTTCCACAATTCACAATCTTCAAATCGTAGTAGATCACGCAATTCTGAGCGAAGAAACTCTTAAAGAAGCAACCACCGGCGCGTGCATCGGCGTAAAAGGCAAATTGGTAGCCTCTCAAGGCAGTGAACAGGCCGTAGAACTTATGGCTGAATCTATAGAAATCATTGGGCCAGCAGACCCTGAAAAATATCCACTACAACCCAAAAAACATTCCCTCGAATTTTTAAGAGAAATCGCTCATCTTCGCCCACGCACTAGTACTATTTCTGCCGTATTGCGTATTCGCCACGCTATGGCTTTTGCAATTCATCAATTTTTCCACCAAAAAGGATTTATTTACTTGCACACTCCTATTATCACAGGTTCAGATGCTGAAGGGGCGGGTGCTATGTTTCGAGTAACTACTTTAGACTTAGCTAATGTCCCTAAAAACCCAGATGGAAGTGTAGATTATTCACAAGATTTTTTTGGTAGATCTACTAATCTCACCGTATCAGGGCAGTTAGAAGGAGAAACAGGCGCTTTGGCATTAGGCGAAATCTACACTTTCGGTCCCACCTTCCGCGCCGAAAATTCTAACACAGCACGCCATTTGGCAGAGTTCTGGATGGTAGAACCTGAAATGGCTTTCTACGAACTAGAAGATAATATGAACTTAGCAGAAGAATTTCTTCAGTATCTCATTCGGTATGCGCTTGAAAACTGCAGCGACGACTTAGAATTTTTAGCTAAGCGAGAAAGTGAAGAAGAAAAACAAAAACCCGCTCATGAACGTCATGAACTTAGCTTGCTAGAACGCTTAAAATTTTGCACAGAAAACAAATTCCAGCGCCTTACTTACACAGAAGCTATTGAAATCTTAGAGAATTCTAAACCTGCTAAACAAGGAAAATTCAAATTTCCTGTAAAATGGGGAATCGATTTACAATCTGAACACGAAAGGTATTTGGTAGAAAAAGAATTTAAGAAGCCCGTGATTCTCACTCATTATCCCAAAGAAATTAAAGCTTTCTACATGAAATTGAATGAGGACGAAAAAACTGTCCGCGCTATGGATGTCCTTTTTCCAGGCATAGGAGAAATTATTGGAGGCTCACAACGCGAAGACAGCTACGATAAACTTTTAGCGCGCATTCGCGAACTAAAACTACCCGAAGCAGAATTATGGTGGTACTTAGAACTGCGAAAGTTCGGTTCCGCCCCTCATAGCGGATTCGGACTAGGCTTTGAAAGACTTATCCAGTTTGTAACAGGCATGAGCAATATTCGAGATGTGATCCCCTTTCCTAGAACTCCTAAAAACGCAGAATTTTAAACAATATATTTCTTTAAGCATTTTAATTTGTGTAATACTCAAAATTACAGGTGAGAATGTTGCCTTTTTTTACTACTTTTGCCTAAACTTTTTTAAAATGAAACAAATATCTCTTCTTGCTTTTTTATTGATGACTTTCACAGTCGTAGCACAGCAATACTTTTTTAGATTAGACCTTCGAAAAGTACAAAACGATAAACTTACAGTAAATTGCTTAGTTCCCTCTATTAACAGCGATGAAATTTTATACCATATTCCTAAAGTAGTTCCAGGAACCTATAGTATCTCCGACTTTGGACGATTTATTACAGATTTTACAGCTTTCGACAAAAACGGAAACCTTTTAGAAACTCAAAAAATTTCTACGAACAGTTGGAAAATCCAAAACGCTCAAAACCTTTATGAAATTAGTTACAAAGTAGATGATACTTGGGATGCCAATCCTAAAGACAACTTTATTTTTGAACCTGCTGGAACTAATATTCAAGTAGATACGAATTATGTCATCAATCCCTTTGGATTTTTCGGATACTTTGAAGGAATGAAATCAATTCCTTATCAAGTTACGATTTTTAAACGACCTAATTTTTATGGCTCTACTTCTTTAATTCCTATTCATACTACCGATACTTCTGATACCTACCAAACAGAAAGTTATATGGAATTAGCAGATGCCCCTATGATGTATTGTATTCCTGACACGACATTTTTAGACGTAGGGGGCGCTTCAATTTTAGTCTCTATCTATTCTCCTAATCATGTCCTTTCCTCCAAGTTTATGGCCAGTCAGATTGCTTCTGTTCTGGAAGCTCAACGCAAATATTTGGGTGGAAAGTTACCTATTCAAAAGTACGCTTTTATCATCTATCTTACTTCAAGTCTCGGAGGGTCTGGACTCATGGGCGCTTTAGAGCACTCCCATTCATCTTTTTATTATTTGCCAGAGGTATCAGGAGAGCATCTCACTCAAACTATTCGAGATATTGCTTCGCACGAATTTTTTCATATTCTCACTCCCTTAAGCATCCATTCGGAAGAGATTCATGATTTTGACTATATTAATCCTAAAATGTCAAAACACCTATGGCTATACGAAGGATGCACAGAGTACTTTGCCTCTCATGTACAGGTTCGCTACGGCTTGATGGAACTCGACGATTATTTAGAAAATATTCGAAGAAAAATAGAAACCAGTCGCACTCGCTACAACGATACCCTACCCTTTACTGAAATGAGTGCTAACTGTTTAGAAACTTACCAACAAGAATATGGAAACGTTTATGAGAAAGGAGCTCTTATCGCCTTATGTTTAGACATCACTTTGCGAAAACTCTCAGATGGAAAGTACGGACTAATGGATATGATGCTAGATCTTTCCAAATACTATGGCAAAACGAAACCCTTTAAAGATCACGAATTGTTCGACAAGATCGTAGAAATTACCCAACAACCCGCACTAAAAAACTTTTTTGAAAAATATGTAGCAGGCAAAGAACGCCTTCCCTTGCAAGAAGTGTTGAATTGGGTAGGTATTGAATATATCCAGGAACGAAAAATAAAAGATATTTCTTTGGGAAACATCGGATTAGGCATTAACGAAAACGAAGATATTATCATCAGCGATGTAAGCGAAATGGATGACTTTGGAAAAAAAATGGGCTATCGAAAAGGAGATATTATCCATAGCATTAACGGAAGAAATGTGACACTCCAAAACGCGATGGAAATCTTCAAAAAATTGATCTCTCAATCAAAAGATGGAGATAAACTTGTAATAGAAGTTATTAGAAAAAATAAAAAAGGAAAAGACTACATCGTAACCCTGAAAGGCAAACTCAAAGCGCGCGAACGCATTCAAAAAAATGTCTTGTTACCTATTGAAAATATGTCTTCTACTCAAAATAAACTATTAAGAGCATGGTTATTAGGCAACGAACAATAATTTATCGGTATATTTGCCCAATACTCCTTAGTTCGTTATTGGCAGTAGAGACGTTACACGGGCAGCGCTTTGGTTATATCGACTCTCAAGCCATTTTAGATAAAATGAAAGAATACCAAGAAGCTAACAAAGAAATAGACAAAGCAGCCGAGATATGGCAAAAAGAAATCGAACAAAAGAAAAAAGAACTTCAAGCGCTACGAGAACAATTTTTAGCCGAAGAACTTCTTTACACTGCCGAAATGAAAAAAGCGCACTTAGATTCTATTAAAGCCAAAGAAGACGAACTGCGCGACTTTCAAAACAAACGATTCGGCTATGAAGGAATGTTGTTCATCAAAAGGCAGGAACTTATCGAACCTATACTAGAAAAAGTACAAAAAGCCGTCGTAAAAGTTGCAAAAAAGAAAAAACTTGATTTCATCTTCGACAAAGCTAGTGATTTAAATATGATTTACACCAATCCTGTATATAATTACACAGATTTTGTGTTAGAAGAACTAGGGCTTGGCGACCCTCGAGATACTCCTAACGCCTCTAAAAAACAAGAGGAAAATGAAACAGCGCCTTCTCGTCCATAATTACAAGGGATCAAACCCTGAATTCTTAACGAAACGATAGACTATTCCTACTGAAAAATCTATCATCCACATGCTCATGGTGCGCTGAGGAATTACGAATTTTTCTGTTTGTAAAACTAATCGGTTCGATTGAGTAGTTTCAGTTTGTACAGTAGCTTCCCAACGCCCAAAAGAAGCAAGCGAATAAAAAATGTTGCACGTTCCGTTTAAAGCAAACCGTTTGCTAAAAAAATAAAGAAAAGAACTTCCAACATTAAGAGTCCAAGCAGATTCACTTATCTGAGAACGTTGAACATACGAAATATGAGTATTCTGACGAGCCGCAGAAAAAGCAATTTCTGGAGAATCCCATACAGAAGCTCCCCAAAAAACTTTAGGAACCATGACTATCTTTTTTTCTAAGGGAATGTAACCCGTCAAACCCGCTATCAGGTGAACAGAACCCCACATCTGGTTAGGCTGATCAATCCGAATTCGCCAATCTTCTGGATTGTGTCCCTTCAATTGCAAAAAGGACTTTGCATAAGCCGTTGAGTTATGCGAAAACACGAAATTTCCATAGCTTCCTCCTACGCCCCAATATTCTTGCAAACGGAAATTCAGTTGTACAAGCGTAAAAGAAGAGCCTGCTGGTATAGCAAATCCTGCTTTAGGATTATATAAGTTTGTATCTGTTAATGAACCCAAAACCAGACTGTTTCCCAAAAGTATTCCAGCAAAATGTTTAAAGTCTAACTCGTTTTGAGAGTATCGTTGCTTCAACGTACGAGAAGAAGGTACATAGGTAGTATCATCTTCTCGTACATACTGACTTTTTACTATGCCCCATTCGAGCAAACATATGCCTACTATCGCGAGTTTTTTTATCATAAATCCACTATTTCATTCAAATTTAGTAAAAATCTTGTTTTAACTTCTCGGACATGTATCTTTTACATAGCATACTCGTAAATAATGCGTATCTTTAAACTAAACATTAATATCAAACATGGTGAAACTCATACATTGTGTAGCCATGCCCTTCATAGCATCCTTACCTGTGAAGAAATTGAAAAATGCTATTGCTGATACTACTCGAGTCTCGAGCTCTATTTTAATATTACGAGACGCTTCATTTTTATTGTTGCAGAAAAATTAGCTAAGTCTATTGGTCTTACTCGAGGGTACAAAAAGGCATCCGTGCAATATGGTACACACTAAGAATAAAGAAACTTCACAAGATTAACCAACGCTTCTAAAAGCTCAACGAAAACAATACTTATTACTTTATTGATATGGTGGCGCGCGATATTCGTAGCCTTTATTTTAGGTCTGTTGCAAATTTTAAAAATCTTAACCTTAGAGAGTTAGAGCTTGAAAATCAAAAAATTTTTGAAAAAATATGGGATAATGTAGAAGATTCGCGTGCTATGACTTCTTGTCTTTTACGCACCGATTCATTAAAACTTAGAAGTATAAACCTTCACCTCGAAAAAAATATTTCCTTCGTCTCCTATTCATTATCTACAAGAAAACTAGGATAAAAAACGTCAGAAAAAGGAATTAAAATCATCTACCACGACACTATTCCCAAAGGATTTTTTTAAAAGGACTTATTAGGCATGCATAAACAATTTATTGTCAAATGCTATTAAATATTCTCCCAAAAATAGCACTGTAGAAGTGCAATATTTCTAAAGATGATTCATTTATCTGCATTGCTTGTAAAGATCAAGGACCAAGAATTTCTAACGAGGAACTTACTTATTACTTATACCGAAGACTTAGCGCACACCCTACAAGGGGGGAATTCTATAGGGTTAGGACTTCTCTATCATCAAACAAATTACTGAAATTTTAAAAGATGTAAAGTGCGAAAACAAAGTAGGAATAGGCTCTACATTTTTATCCTATTAAAATAAAGGACTTAATAGAAGTTTAGCAACAACTTTTAAACTACATAGTTTTTCTAACAAAGTTCTTTGCTATATTTTTCAGAAGTTACGACAACATCGTGCTATTTTTGCCCAAATTTTCAAAATATGCTGAGAATCGGTATCTTATTTGGCGGACAAAGTAGAGAAAGAGAAATTTCATTCGCAGGCGGAAGAACAGTTTACGACAATTTAAACAAATCTTTGTTTACTCCCGTTCCGATTTTTGTAGATAGCATTGGAAACTTCATCTTGTTAGAATGGCAATATATCTATAAAGGAACCATACGCGACTTTTATCCGCCTATTGATTATTTACCTTCTTCAGAATACCCTTTTCAAATTTATATCGAATCGTTAGGAGTTCTCTCTGAAAAAGAATATGACGAAATCGCCTCCAAAATTGGCAAACGAATCTTTCCAGACCAATTTAAAGATTATTTCGATGTAGCCTTTTTAGCGCTTCATGGTAATTATGGAGAAGACGGAAATATTCAAGGTATTTTAGAGTGGTATAACATTCCTTACACAGGAGCTGGGATCTTTTCTTCTTCTTTCGGGATAGATAAATCTTTGCAAGCGAAATTATTACATCAATTAGGTTTTGAACGTCCGCGCTTCACTTCTATATCTCGAAAAAAATGGCTTTCTTCTTCTTTAGAAGAAAAGATTTCAATATTCGAAAACATCTGTTACGATATAGGAGTTCCGTTTGTAGTAAAACCAGCACATCAAGGTTCTTCGGTGGGAGTAAGTATTATCAAAAGCAAAGAAGATTACGCCGATTTTGCTGTTGCTATGGACAAAGCTCTTTTTGTATTTGAAGAGCTAGCTGCTTTTACGTGGTTGATGTTACCCCTTTCAGAAAAAATAAGACTCATTCAAGAAATGACAGATATCCGCCACGGTATCGGCTTTCCAATTATTGCCTCTATTAAAAATAAGCCTGAAAAAAAACTGATTTATCACCCTCAAGAGTTGTTAGAGTGGTTAGAAAATCATTTCGCTAATAGCGAAGAAAGCGTTCGCTTAGAGGGACTCGACGATGAACAAACTGTTCTCTTTGAGTCTTTTATAGACGGAAAAGAATTTTCTTGTATTGTGATTCAAGATGAGAATGGCAATCCTATTGCGCTCCCTCCTACTGAAATTATCAAAGGAAATGATGTTTTTGATTATCGAAGCAAATACTTGCCAGGAATGGCGCGAAAAATTACTCCGATTGATCTTCCTACAAGTTATATTCATAAAATCCAAGATGAATGTTGCAAATTGTTTAAAAAGCTTCATTTCGACGTATACGCACGCATAGATGGATTTTGTACTGCTAACGGAACAGTATATTTAAATGACCCAAATACTACTTCTGGCATGCTGCCATCGTCTTTTTTTTTCCATCAAGCAGCTGAAATTGGGCTTAACCCTTCTCAATTTCTAACTTATATTATTCAAACTTCATTGCGCCAAAGAATTCAGAATGGCAAAAATTCTTTTATTACTCAGAAATTATTCAACCATTTAGAAAATGCTATTCAAAGTGTTCGAGCTCAAGAGCACAACAAGATTCGCGTAGCAGTTATCATGGGAGGGTACTCTTCTGAAAGGCACATTTCGATGGAGAGTGGTCGAAATGTTTATGAAAAATTAGCTTCTTCTTCTAAATACTTACCTATTCCAATTTTTTTAACGGGAAGCGATGGCGCTCACCAACTCTATCAAATTCCTATTAATATCATGCTAAAAGACAACGCCGATGATATTAAAGAAAAGATTGAATATGCACTCACTCATTCTGCGCATGAAATTGTTCAGGAAGTAATTGCTTCAGCACAAAATATCACATCCCAGTATGCTGCATCTGCAATTTTTAAACCTATTCCGCTCACCTACGAACTACTCGCCCAATTAGTAGACGTTGTATTCATCGCTTTGCATGGAAGACCTGGAGAAGATGGACAAGTGCAACGAGAATTAGAACGCGTCGGACTCCCTTATAACGGTTCTAATGCAGAAAGTTCTGCTATTACAATCGATAAATATCAAACAAACGAGATCTTAAAAGAACACGGCATTCCTGTAGCCAAACATTTATTAGTACACAAAAGCGATTGGAAACGCGACCGCGTCGCCTTTTTTAGAACTATTGAGGCCATTTTTGATTACCCATTTATTTGCAAACCAGTCGACGACGGTTGTAGCTCAGCAGTAAAAAAAATTAAAAACAGACAAGAATTAGAAGCCTATACAACGCTTATTTTTCGAGATACTCATCAACTTCTTTCCGAGCCTTCTCTCGTTTTACAATTGCAACCTAATGAAGAATTCCCTATGAAGCGATGTTTCCTAGTTGAGTCGCTCATAACATCTGAAGGAGCTGATCGCTTTTTAGAAATCACAGGAGGCTTGTTGACCCATTATCAACAAGGAAAACGCATTTACGAAATGTTTGAACCCTCCGAAACATTAGCCATAGGAGAAGTACTTTCTTTGGAAGAAAAATTTCTAGCTGGAGAAGGACAAAATATTACGCCTGCACGCTTTTCTTCTAATCCCGAAGAACAAGCCAGAATTTCTGCAAAGGTGCGGTCAGACCTCGAAAAAGTAGCAATCTTACTAAACGTAGAAGGCTATGCAAGAATTGATGCCTTCGTAAGAATCAAAGGAAAAAATGTTGAAACTATTATCGTAGAAGTAAACTCTCTTCCAGGAATGACACCCGCTACTTGTATCTTCCACCAAGCAGCACTCAACGGATATACTCCTTACGAATTTATTGATAAAATCTTAGAGTATGCTATTCTGCGCTATGCGCGCATGCAATCTTTAAATTAAAATTGCAGGGTTTTTCTAAATGGAAATAGTAGCTTTGTGACCTCATTTAAATTTTAACATCATGTCAGCGGATAAAAACCACGAAAATCTTTTTCAAACAATTGTTGCACATGCCAAAGAATACGGCTTTGTATTTCCTTCTAGCGAAATCTACGACGGACTTGCTGCTGTTTACGATTATGGTTCTAATGGTGTAGAGCTTAAAAATAACCTTAAACAATTTTGGTGGAGTTCTATGACCCAACTCCACGATAATATTGTAGGAATAGATGCAGCCATTTTTATGCATCCAACCGTTTGGAAAGCATCAGGTCATGTAGACGGATTCAATGACCCCATGATTGACAACAAAGATTCTAAAAAAAGATATCGAGTAGATCATCTCATTGAAGAAAAAGCATCACAGTATCAAAAAGAAAACAAACCACAAGAAGCTCAACGCCTGTTAGATACATTTAACGAACTCCTTAAAAAAGAAGATTTAGAAAGTATCCGAAACCTGATTTTAGAAGAAAAAATCGTGTGTCCTGTCTCGGGAACAGCCAACTGGACAGAAGTTAGACAATTCAACTTAATGTTTTCTACTCAAATTGGCTCTGTAGCAGAAGAAGCTAACACAATTTATTTGCGCCCAGAAACAGCACAAGGAATTTTTGTTAATTTCTTAAATGTACAAAAGTCAGCGCGCATGAAAATTCCTTTCGGTATTGCACAAATCGGAAAAGCATTTCGCAATGAAATTGTAGCGCGCCAATTTACATTCCGTATGCGTGAGTTTGAACAAATGGAAATGCAGTTTTTTATTCGACCCGGAACAGAATTAGAATGGTATGAAAAATGGAAAGAAATTCGACTTAGATGGCACCGAGCCTTGGGGATTCCTGCAGAAAAACTCAAGTTTCATGTTCATGAAAAACTTGCTCACTATGCCAACGCTGCCTGCGACATAGAATACGCTTTTCCATTCGGCTCTAAAGAAGTAGAAGGCATTCACTCGCGCACCGACTACGACTTAAGCCGACATGAGCAATATTCTAAGAAAAAAATCAAATACTTTGATGAAGAAATCAAACAAAGCTATACTCCTTATGTGATTGAAACTTCCATAGGAGCAGACCGATGTTTTCTGATGCTATTATGCGAGGCCTACACAACCGATAAAGGCATTGATGCCGAAGGCAATGAAAAAGAACGTATCTATCTCAAACTTATACCTGCTTTAGCACCTATTAAAGTGGCAGTTTTTCCGCTCGTCAAAAAAGACGGATTGCCCGATAAAGCTATAAAATTATACAACGACTTAAAATTTGAGATGCGCGCCATTTACGAAGAAGGAGCAGCTATTGGCAAACGCTATACACGACAAGATTTGATAGGAACTCCTTATTGTGTTACAATAGACCATCAAACTTTAGAAGACGATACTGTAACAATTCGCTTACGAGATGATGCATCTCAATTTCGTTTGCCTATCGACAAAGTTAAGGATTGGCTTTTAGAACGCGTTTCTCTGCAAGCACTCTTAAAAAAATTAGCCTAAAACCTATAAGTACTTTCTTATAGGTTTTTTTCTAAGATTCAGAGATAGCCTTTTTCTCTTCTAAGATAAATTGAATAGGATTCTTGACCTTCTCAGGCAATAGAGCAACATCTAATACTTCTGAAACTGTATCTACAAAATGAAATTTAATTCCTTTGGTGTATTTTTCATCGATTTCATTTACATCTTTTCGATTGCGCTCACATAAAATAATCTCTTTGATGCCAGCGCGCTTAGCAGCTAAAAGTTTCTCTTTGATACCTCCTACAGGCAATACTTTTCCTCTCAAAGTAATTTCTCCTGTCATAGCGAGTTTAGGTTTCACTTTGCGTTGCGTGAAAACAGATGCCATGGCTGTAAGCATCGTAATACCGGCGGAAGGTCCATCTTTAGGAACAGCACCTGCAGGAACATGGATATGTAAATCGTAATTCTCAAAGATTCGATAATCAATTCCTAACTCCATATCATGAGCGCGCAAATAGGAGAGTGCTGCCGTTGCAGACTCTTTCATGACATCTCCTAACTGACCTGAAAGAATCAAACGACCTTTTCCTCGATGAAGGCTTGCTTCAATATAAAGAATATCTCCGCCGACTGGCGTCCACGCTAGCCCGACTACTACTCCTGCAATTTCATTATTTTCATAAATTTCTTTGTCAAAAGGTGGTGCTCCTAACATTTTTTCGACCATCTCTGCTGTAATTTTTTTCTCGTAAGGCTGCTCAGTAGCGATTTGAACTGCTACTTTGCGAACTACGGTTCCGATTTTGCGTTCCAAATTTCTTACACCCGACTCACGCGTATATCCTTCTATAATTCGTTGAATAGCAGCTTTTTCTAAAGTAAAATCTACTGCTTTTAACCCATTTTCTTCTCTTTGTTTAGGAATTAAATGTCGTCTTGCAATTTCAATTTTTTCTTCTAGGGTATAGCCTGTCACCTCAATAATTTCCATACGGTCGCGTAAGGCAGGTTGAATGGTATCCAATGAGTTGCAAGTAGCAATAAACAGCACCCTAGAAAGGTCGTATTCTATTTCTAAGTAGTTATCTACAAAAGCATTGTTTTGTTCAGGGTCTAAGACTTCCAACAAAGCAGACGATGGATCTCCCCTAAAATCAGTTCCAATTTTATCGATTTCATCAAGTACAAAAACAGGGTTAGAGGAACCTGCCTTCTTGATGTTGCTGATAATTTTTCCTGGCATAGCACCGATATAAGTTTTGCGATGCCCGCGAATTTCGGCCTCGTCGTGAAGCCCTCCTAACGACATACGTACATAATTTCTCCCTAGAGCTTTCGCAATAGATTTTCCTAAAGAAGTTTTTCCGACACCTGGCGGCCCATATAAACAAAGAATAGGTCCGCGCATATCTTGCTTAAGCTTCAAAACGGCTAAATATTCGATGATGCGATCTTTGATTTTTTCTAAGCCATAATGATCCTTATCAAGAATTTCTCGCGCATTTTTTAAATCGAAATTATCAGTAGTTACTTCATTCCAAGGCAAGTCTACCAACAACTCAGCATAATTAAGATGAATTCCATAATCCGGAGAATTCTGGTTCATTCTCTGAATTTTGTCGAGCTCTTTTTCAAAATGCTGTTTGGCTTTTTCGGGCCATTTTTTTTGCTCTGCCTTGGCACGCAACTTTTTAAGCTCTATCTCTACTCCCTCTATACCGAGTTCATTTTGAAGAATTTTCATTTGTTGGCGCAAAAAATAATCGCGCTGCTGCTGATCCACTTCATGATGCACCTTAGTTTGAATTTCATGTTTGAGCTGAAGCATTTGGAGTTCTTTGAGCAAATGCCCCAAGAGTTTGGAGGCACGCTCCTTGTTATCTGCAATTTCTAAGAGCGCTTGCTTTTCAGCGGTTTCTGCATTCAAATTAGAACATAAGAAATAAATTAAAAACTCAGGATTTTCGATATTATGAATAGCTATCTGAGCCTCTCTCGGGACATCAGGATTGAGATTTAAAATCTTAAGAGCTGTCTCTTTAATAGAAGCGAGAAGGGCCTTGGTTTCTCGCTTGCTATCAGATGGAAAAAAGTCTTTCAAAATTTTAGCGCGCGCCGTAAGATAAGGAGTATCGCTCACTAAAGACTGGACTTCAAATTTCTGAATGCCTTGAATAATAATAGTAGTATTTCCGTCAGGCAAAACGAGAAGTTTCAATATTTTAGCAATTGTGCCTACTTTGTATAAGTCATCCAAGGTAGGCTCATCATTTTGTGGATTGCTTTGTGCTACAACTCCAATAGGCTTGCCTATTCTATAAAATTTTTTGACCAAGCGGATCGAGCGCTGTCTACCTACTGTAATAGGTAACAAGACGCTCGGAAATAAAACAGTGTTTCGAATTGGTAAAATTGGCAATTCTATTTCTTCGTTTTCAGATAAAATTTCATTAGAGGAAGGCTGTTCTACATCCATTCCCAAAGAGCTATCGCCCTCGTCATCAGGTAACATGCTCAAAATTTTGAATAACGATAAGAAATGTCTCTTTTTCATTGCACAGTTTTACTTTCTGAAGTTGTAAAAACTTCCTTGGATTGTTGGAAGTCAAAGACTATACCACTTCTAAAATACAAGACATTTTGACAGTTTAAAAGATATCATCGGGGATGGTTGGTTTATTCGGTGAATAAGGTTGTATGCTTTCTTCATAAGAGCCTGGATTCACACTTCGTTCGTATTCTGAGCAGTCGAGCTCAATACGATACGTTTTAGGGCGCGGAAAAGCACCTTTTTGATAGCCTAAGGTAGAATCTTCATAGACTTTTTCCATAAAATAAGCAAAAGCAGGCATTGCTTGACGTGCTCCTTGTCCGTATTGAACAGAACGAAAATGAATGCTTCGATCATCTCCTCCTGTCCAAACTCCTGTACATAAATCTTTGGTCATACCAATAAACCACGCATCTGAGTAGTTAGAAGTAGTTCCTGTTTTGCCGGCGACTTCATTTCCTTGCTTAAATTTATATTGCCACAAACTTTGAGCAGTTCCATTTTTTTCTTCAGTAGTTCCCCTAAGCATATACACCATTGTATAAGCAATTTCTTCACTCATAGCTTCAATCGTTTTAGGAACGAATTGCTGCAGTATTTTTCCGTGTCTATCTTCTATTTTTGTAATAAAGATGGGCTCTGTCCATATTCCATGGTTAACAAATGCAGCGTAAGCACCTGTAAGTTCGTATACCGAGACATCACTCGAGCCTAAACAAATAGACGGAATAGGGTCTAATTTACTTTTGATACCAAGTTTGTTTTGCGCAAAATCAGCCACAATTTTAGCTCCTTTTGTTCCATCTGCCTGTCCTTCACTAAGTTCTTTGATAAGATATGCTGCTACCGTATTAATAGACTGAGCTAAAGCGCTTCGAAGCGTAAGCACGCTGTTAGAATAGTTTTCACTATTTTTAGGAGTCCAAGTCGTACCATCATGCATTGTAAACGTAATAGGTGCATCTACCACTTTAGAACAAGGGTGAAAGCCTTTTTCTGCAATAGCAGCGCAATATACAATAGGTTTGAAAGCAGAACCAGGTTGCCTTGCACCTTGTTTGACATGATCGTATTTAAAATACTTATAATTAATTCCTCCTACCCATGCTTTGATATGTCCTGTAAGAGGTTCCATGCACATCATACCAATCTGCAAGAAATGTTTGTAATACCGAATAGAATCCCACGGGCTTAACAACGTATCTTTCTCGAAAGTAGGTGAATCCCATGTAAAAACTTTATAAGGCTTAGAGGGTTTTTCTTTCATTTTTGATACGATTTTATCATGATGAGGACTTCCGTCAGCAGTTTGGTATTCTTTTAGCTGTGCTAATTTTTTGTAGTGCTCTGTTCTTCTCACAGCAATATCCATAAAATTGGGTAATTCTCGCATTTCTTCATCTATCCAAGGATTTCTTCCTTTCCAATGTTCAAAAAAGAGTTTCTGTTGATGACGCATATGCTTATCCACTGCTTCTTCCATATATTGTTGCATGCGCGAATGGATAGTAGTGTAAATTTTGAGTCCATCGGAATACAAATCATAGCCATTTTCTTTGCACCATTCCAACAAATAATTTCCTACTACCGAACGAAAATAGGTAGCCAATCCTGTATTATGGCTCTCTACTTCATACGTTTGTTGTACTTGCAACGGCTCTTGAATCAATTGTTCATATTGTGTCTTCGTAATAAACTTGTATTTGTACATTTGATAAAGCACTGTATTTCGTCGGCGTATAGCATTTTCAGGATTTAAAACAGGGCTGTATAGCGTAGGAGCTTTTAAGACTCCTACCAAAGTAGCAGACTGGGAAATTGTAAGCTTGTCGGGAGTTGTCTTAAAAAAAGTTTGTGCTGCTACCTTAACACCAAAAGCATTGCTTCCAAAATCTACCGTATTCAAATACATGGTGATAATTTCTTTCTTGGTATAAGATTTTTCGAGCTTGATAGCCAAAATCCATTCTTTTATTTTTGCACCAATAGTGCCAATAATAGGTACGTCAAGTAATTTTCCTTTAAAATCACAATCGTTGTCTTTTGAACGAATGCAACGCGTATCGAATAAATTTTTAGCTAACTGTTGGGTAATGGTACTAGAGCCCCTTTTTCGACCTACAATTAAATAAGGTACAATTGCTAAAGTAGCAACAAAATCAATTCCGCTGTGTTCTTCAAAACGAATATCTTCTGTAGCTTTTAGGGCATTAATCAGGTGAGGCGATAAATTCTCATAGCGAACAGGAGTTCTATTTTCTCTAAAATATTTTCCTAATACAATTCCATCAGAGGAAATTAGTTCGGAGGCGACTCCTGTTTTAGGGTTTTCTAACTGCTTAAAATCTGGCATTCCTCCCCACAAACCCCACCAATTGCCATGAATAGAAGCTATTAACAAAGAAATTCCTAAAATAGTTGAGAAAAAGAGTATCCAAACCCCTAAAACAATTTTACGATAGTTTATAGTTGCAGCACTTTTCATTGTATATAAATTTAGAGTACCCTATTAAAGAATCTCACTCAAAGCCTGTTCATGTGCAACCAAAATTTCTTGGATATCAGCCTCTTGCAATGCTGTTGAAAGAAATAAGCTTTCAAATTGAGATGGCGCTAAGTAAATACCGCGTCTGAGCATGCCTTGAAAATATCGCTTAAACTTTTCTAAGTCCGATTGTTTTGCATCTTCAAAATTTTCTACAGGTTTTTCTGTAAAAAAGAAAGTAATCATAGAGCCAATCTGATTAACAGTAAACTTTCGGTTAAACTTTTGAGAAATCTGCATCATTCCTTCTCGAAGGTCTCGCCCAATTTTTTCTAAATAAGAATATACTTCTGGATGTTCGTCTAAATAAGAAAGCATCGCATAACCGGCTGCCATTGCTAAAGGATTCCCCGAAAGCGTTCCCGCCTGATATACTTTCCCTTGAGGCGAAACGCAATCCATAATTTCTTTCTTTCCACCGTAGGCACCTACTGGCAACCCTCCTCCAATAATCTTTCCTAAAGTAGTCATATCAGGAATTACTCCTAAAAGCTCTTGAGCACCTCCTTTCGCCAAGCGAAACCCTGTCATCACTTCATCGAAAATCAACACAATTCCGTGTTGCGTACAAAGGTGGCGCAATCCTTCCAAAAAACCCTTCTTAGGAGGGACACAACCCATATTTCCTGCAACAGGCTCTACAATCACAGCAGCAACTTGATTAGGATTAGCTTCTATCAACTTTTCAACAAACGACAAATCATTATAAGGAGCAATTAGCGTATCTTGTGCTACTCCTTGTGTAACACCAAGACTATCAGGAGTTCCCATCGTGGTAGCTCCACTTCCTGCAGCTATTAAAAAAGAATCGGCATGCCCATGATAACAGCCTTCAAATTTGATAATTTTGCTTCTTCCTGTGTAACCTCGCGCTACGCGAATAGCAGCCATGCAGGCTTCCGTACCAGAATTGACCATGCGCACCTTTTCAATCGAGGGAACCATCTTTACAATAAGTTCTGCCATTTCCACTTCGAGCTTTGTAGGTGCTCCAAACGAAAAGGAGTTTCTCATTACCTGACTTACAGCTTGCTCAACGAGTGGATGTGCGTGCCCTAAAATCATAGGTCCCCACGAATTGATGAGCTCAATATACCGATTGTTATCTTCGTCATACAAATAAGCTCCTTGAGCAGCGCGAATAAACACCGGATTTCCACCTACTGCACGAAAAGCGCGAACAGGAGAATTTACTCCTCCCGGAATGGTTTTTTGGGCGCGTTCAAAAAGTTGTTCACTGGTCTTAAAGTTTTTAATTCGGTTTGTCATGCAACTTTTGTTTATAGCTCAGACAAAAATAAGGGAGTTTCTAAAATACTTAGTAGTATCTTAATAAATTTAGTTTGACGAATCCGACTCAATAAGTCCATCGCGCAAGCGTACAATTCGCTTAGCATATTTTGCTATGTTTTCTTCATGAGTTACCAAAATAATTGTATTTCCTTTCTGATGTAATTCTCCAAAAAGTTGCATAATATTATAAGATGTCTTAGTATCTAGATTGCCGGTAGGTTCATCAGCCACAATCATGCTAGGATGATTGACCAAAGCGCGTGCAATAGCTACTCTTTGGCGTTGTCCTCCTGAAAGCTCATTTGGTTTGTGATTAGCTCTATCTGAAAGCCCTACACTAGCCAATACCTCTAAAGCTCTTCTTTTGCGTTCTGGGAGGCGTACTCCTGCGTAAACCAACGGAAGAGCGACATTTTCCCAAGCAGTAGTACGCGGAAGAAGATTAAATGTCTGAAAAACAAACCCTATTTCCTTGTTTCTCACTTCTGCCAATTCCGATTCTGACATGCGGCTTACATTTTTTCCTGCTAAATAATAAGTACCACTTGTAGGAGTATCCAAACATCCAATAATATTCATAAGTGTAGACTTGCCAGAGCCTGAGGGTCCCATAAAAGCTACATACTCTCCCCGATAAATGCGAATAGAAATTGAACGCAACGCATAAATTTCTTCTTCGCCCATGCGGTATTTTTTAGAAATATTTTCTGCATAAATGAGCTCTTGCATTACGAGCGAGAATAAAATTCTTATTTTTTAGTGAGTTTTTCCATTTCAATACCTGCAAATAAAAGTCCGATCATGCCGTGGGAATCGTCATTGGCGGTAGGACGCTGACGGTAGTAATTTATATCATCGCTGCTCATCGTTCCTATGCAAATATTCCTCACAACTCCTTCTTGACTAATATTGGTTTTAAGTCCTTCCCATCCTTTTAAGGCATACTTTTCATACTTATCGCGTTCTAGCCAGCCTTGATTGATACCACGCGCAATCGCCATCGTAAAAATAGCCGTACAAGAAGTTTCAAGATAACTTTCTACATCATCAATTACATTATGCCATAAACCAGAGTTATCTTGCCATTTTACAAGCGCGTCTACGTGCTGGCGATAACCTTCTAGTATCTGACTATAAAGCGGATGTTCTTTAGGGAGATGAAGTAGCACTTCGGTAGTTGCCCATATCCCCCATCCATTGGCTCTTCCCCAGTGCGCAATATTGGCTTTTCGCTCAGAATATTGTGCGTGGCGAAACAAGTTGGCTTCAGGATCCCAAACCTGCTTTTTAAACCCAATCACTTGCTTTGCTGCTTCATCGAGCCATTTTTGTCGTTCTGCTTGGCTAGAAGCGTGTAAAGCAGCTTGTACTAAAAACGGAATTCCCATAAACATATCATCCACCCAGGTAGTGTATTTTTCAGGAGTTTCTCTTGTAAAAGTTCCGTCTGGAAGTCGCACTTGTTTGTTGAGTACGTAGTCTTTTATTTCAGCCACAAAAGCTTCTGCTTCTTTCTGGTATTTAAGAGGTTTTTTGTTGCGCACACGATAAATAAAAGGCATACAAGGAGCTGTCGTAAAATCGAGCAAAGGCGTGTGAAACATATGATGCTGAGCTCCCCTAAATGCAAACAACGTATTGACCTGGTAGCCTATGTAAGGCTTCTTTTCTAAGATAAAATCACAATATCGTTGAGCATGGTCTTGAAATTCGGGAACATTAGCAAATTCTCCTAAATTATCCATCGCCCAAGCTACACCAGCAGCATGGTAATTATACGAATAAAAAGTTCCCCAAAGCGGATGAGGATTCACAAACCCTACATTCAGCTCAATTTTAGGAAGCGTCCAAGCTATTTCACGCCCGTTGTCTACATAAAGACTCCCTATAACAAACTCTTTTTCAGGTGCGTATTCAATATTCAAACCATTTCGCTTGCCATTTTGTAGAGGGTTAGAGAAAGGGCCAATCACTAAAAAATTAGAAATTTTAGCCACTTCGCTCTCTACATAAGGTATATTTTGAATTCCAATTTCTACGTTTTGAATGGGACTATCCCATTCAAGAGAGTTAGTGGGCTGAAACATCACTATCCACTGTTCACCTTTCGTTTCTGATTTTATTAACATTCGATTACTTCCTGCTTTGAGCGAGACAGTAAAACGGTCTTGCATCACAATATCGCGTTCTCGAGGAAATATCTTAAAGGCTCTATCCCCTTGTTTTTCATATACGAGTTGATTGTTTATCCATATTTTGAGTCCATCGCTATGCGATACGTCCAAAGATAAAGAGGTATCTTTTTGAACAATTAGTTCCGTAAGAGCATAAGCCACAGCAGGCTTCCCCAAATCGAAGGTTCGTCCAAAGTCAAGATACCGAATAAAATCAAATTTAGTAGGAGCTGGCTGTACTTTTAATGTAAACTGAAAAGGAGTACTTTTTACAATGTTCTCTCCTACTTTTTTTACTACTTCAATAGGAGAAAGAGACTTGTCGATGGGGCGAAAATCTTCTTGCGCATTTTGTTGTTCGCCTTTTGTGGGTTGCGAGTCAGGCTGGCAATTAACAATAACTCCTACCAATAAACAAAGCCATATAGGTTTCACTTTCATGTTTATGGAAATTTAGGTTTTTCTCCTGAAAAATCTACGCGATATACCTCAGTAGAAGAGCGAATTTCTAAGATGCTGTTTTTAAGCGAAAGTTGAGGACCGTTATAGATTTCCCAAGGTTCTCCCGGATGCATAGGTTGCCCATTGACACTCCAGATAGCTTGTCTTCCATGCCCTTTCCCTTTTTGCCATTCTGGTTGCAAGAAAGGCGGAGATTCAATAAGAATTTGCCTTTCTGTTGTTCCATAGCCCCAATCTACAATAGGTTCCTCAAAAGTACCTTCCTCGCCAAACTGCACTTCAATAATATCGTCTCGCAGCGATTTGTAAGTAATTTTTCCTTCTTTTTGAGCTAAAAGCCCGTTATATCCTTTCTTGAGTTGAATTGCATTTTTAAAAGATTCGTAGCTTCCATATTCTCGCAATGTACCCACTTCCATTACAAAACCGCACATTTGGTCATAATTAGCAGAATCTATCAAAATAATCCGCTGATTTCGCACTTTAGGAAGGTGGGTTCTTGCTTTTTTCTGCCCAATGGAATGAATAGCCAAGAATACTTTCCCAAAAGATACAAAATGTGTTCCTCCTACGTATTCGATCAGAATATCTGGAGGAAACGTAATGTAACTTTTATTTTCGAAAATAGCCCCTGTGTTGACGCGAACAATATCTTTCTTGTAAGTTTCTGTAGGATAACGAGCAAAAAAATCACGTGCCCATAAACCGTTCCACACTAAACACTTTTCTGAAACTGCTTTATATACGTCTTTTGCATTAGAGGGGGTTTTGGTCATTTGCACCAATACATTTTTGTACTGTGCTAATTGGGTATAAGGATTTCGAATGCGTCCAGCCCATTCATCATAAAATCGTCCATTTCCTACAACATCATCTGGATAGAATTGGTCATCGCGCTTAACAACGAGCTTCCACGGAACCATTTGGTAAGAAGCGCCTGTCCAACCACCATAAGGGTCAAAACAACTTCCTAAAGTGTACTCAGGCTGAATATAAAAAGCTTGTTTGATAAAAGAAGGGCGTTGCATCAGATAATCTGGCTTAGAGTTTTGATAGAAAGCATCAGTAATATTGCGTTTAAGAGCCAGTTCTAAAGTAGCTTTTGGAGGGCGATAAGTACTAAGGGCTGCATGTACTACTTGAATAATACTAGAATTAGGAACTAAGGCGGGGTTCCCTTCTCCCCCAAACCAAAGCCAGCATAAATACACCGTAGCACTTTGCTCACTGCCAATTCCCGTCCCTCTCATTTGAGAGCCTCCCAGAAGTCCAAAGCTATAATGAAGTGCTAAAGAAGCAGCATAATAATCTAAAACTGCTTTGGCTGTTATCTTAACATCATAGTCTGTAGCAAAATCATATACATTTAACCAACCTATTAAATTATAGACTTCATAAATATCTGAGTTCCATTCTCCATTTCCTGCACGATAAAGCTTTTTTGCCCACATTTTCATCCAGTTTGCCATTTGTTGCTGTCTTTTTTCAGCGTCAGCTAACATTCCTTTGGCTTGTAGAGCATACAAGTAGCCACTGGTTCGAGACATATTAATATGATTTTCTGTTCCCTCAGCAGTCCAGGCATTATAGCTATCATCTCGGTCAAAAACTTCTTGCAGGTAACGCTTTTTGGTTTCTAGCATCTTAGGAGTAAATCCGAATTGGCACATGATACGCGCCATTCCTACCAACGTAAAATGAAAAGGAGAACGCGTTTTAAATAAATCAATATAATAATTAGCCATTGAATCGTTCGTGCCATACCTTGAAAGACGAGCCAATACTTTAGGCCAATAATATTTTTCTGGGTCGCTAATATTGATGCTCGGAGGATAATACTCATCTGCTGTAATTTCAATAATTTTGCGAGCGCGAGCGATGAACCCTTCTTCGTATCGATCTTGTGCAAACAACCCTACAGTTATCAACAAAAAACTCAATAATAAAAATTCTTTTTTCATCTTCGGCCGAAGTTTAAACACAAAGGGGTGCCTTTCCCATTTTCAAAAATTTCGATTTGCAAGTATAATTTTTTCAAGCGAATTTGTCGTGAAATATTTTACAAAAAAAGAAAGGAATTTTTTTAATTTAGATGTATATTGCCAACAAGTGAGCCTGTAAAGACATGTCAATTCTACAAAAAACCCTTTTAGATATTGTTCAAAAAAACTATCGCAATGCTCAAGTATTGGATAGTTACGGAATTGAATTCTACAAATATCCTTTTTACAATCTTCAAGAAGTATGCGAGCTTTTTCGCTTAGATGCGCGCCGCATTGCGCACTATCTTCAAATGGTCCCAGATAAATCTGCACGACTAGAAGAAATTGGAAATCTTTATCACAAATCTGTTGCAGAATTAGTAGAGTATCTCAAATCTACGCATCGCGTTTTTATGCGTGTAAGGCTTCCTTTTTTACAAAAAATCATCACGCAAATTCCTACTCACTATTTTGATACTCCTGCTGTTATCGAGGATTTAAAGTTTATTTTTCCAATTTTTGCAGAAGATTTTGTCGCTCATATTTTGGAAGAAGAAGAAAACACTTTCGGATACATTCTTAACCTTGAAAACGCTTTATCTCGTCGATTTAATGCCTTGAAAATCTTCGAGGAACTCTCTAAACATTCAATTGCAGAAACAGCCCACGAACACTTCCATGATATAGACGACATGGCTGGCATTCGAGAACTAACTAATCACTATCAAACCTCTCCTCAGAGCAGTCTATATACTCAATTACTTTATGAAGAGCTCAAATCGTTTGAAACAGAAATCAAAATTCATTCTCAAATTGAAAACTGCATCTTATTTCCTAAAGCGCTCGCCTTAGAACGAAAAGTGAAAGAGTGGTTACAAAAATTTGCAGAACTTAATTAAAACCCTTCTAACATTTTGCTAAGAAACACAAATCTTAGCAAGAAATCTTATTTTTTCGCCCTCAGTTAATGTAATCTTTAAAACCGATGTCTACAAGAAAATTTGTCCACCCAGAATTTCGCCTCGTTAATTGGGAAAGCATTAAGCCTTACTTTGATGAATTGCTCCAACGCCCTATTAATAGTTTGCAAGACTTAGAAAAATTTTTAGAAGACAGCAGCGAACTCTCTGCAGTCATTGAGGAAGATTTAGCATGGCGCTACATTCAAATGACCTGCGACACTGAAAACCAAGAAAAAGCAGAGCATTACAAATATTTTGTTACACAAATCCAACCTCATATTGCTCCCGTTTCTAATAAAATAGACAAAAAAATTTTAGCATCTCCTTTTTTGGAGGAACTCCGCCAAAATCCTGATTATGAAATGATGATTAAAGAACTCCAAAAAGAGGTAGAGCTCTTCAGAGAAGAAAATGTTCCGATTATAGCCGAAATACAAGCCCTTCAACAACAATATGCCCAAATTACTGGCTCTATGACGGTGCATATACAAGGTAAAGAAATGACGCTACAACAAGCAAATGCTTTGTTAGAAAGCCCTGACAGGGCACTTCGAGAAGAGGCTTGGATAAAAATCAACCAACGGCGCTACGTTGATAAAGAAAAATTAGACGAGTTGATGACTGTACTGATTGGAAAACGCCATCAAGTAGCACTAAATGCCGGATTTGCAAACTACCGCGACTACGCTTTCAAACTCCGAAGCCGATATGATTATACCCCGCAAGATTGCTTTCGCTTTCATGAGGCTGTCAAAGAAGAAGTAGTTCCGCTCTTAAATGAGCTAGCGCTTCAACGAAAGCAAATTATGAACCTTCCTACCCTGCGCCCATGGGATAAAAAAGCAGACAAAACTGGCAAACCTCCTATTAAAACATTTGACACTATCGAAAATTTTATCAAAAACTCTATTCGAGCTCTCCAACAAGTAGATGAAAGTTATGCAGATGTCATCCGTACTATGCATGAGCTCAAACGCTTAGATTTAGACTCTCGAAAAGGAAAAGCGCCTGGAGGGTATAACTATCCACTTTATGAAAGTGGCTATCCGTTTATATTCATGAACGCATCAGGAACTGTACGCGACTTAGTCACGATGATGCACGAAGCAGGACATGCGGTGCACTCCGTTCTCACCAAAGACTTGAAACTCATTGCTTTTAAACAATTGCCAGCCGAAATTGCAGAGCTCGCCTCTATGTCTATGGAACTGCTTACAATGCCTTATTGGCACTATTTTATCGGAAATGATGATCCTCAAATGGCTCAAAATGTCATTCGAGCACAACTCGACCACTTAGAAGATATTATCGGCACGCTCCCTTGGGTAGCTACTGTCGATAAATTTCAACATTGGCTCTACGAAAACCCTCATCACACAGTAGAAGAAAGACATCGCACTTGGATAGAAATTGCAGATAGTTTTTCAGATAATATTACAGATATGTCTGGCTTAGAACACTTTAAAGCGATTAGTTGGCAACGACAACTCCACATCTTCGAAATTCCTTTTTACTATATCGAATACGGAATTGCTCAACTTGGCTCTATAGGAGTATGGAAAAATTTTATTGAAAATCCTCAAAAAGCGCGAGAACAATATAAAAAGGCTCTTAGCTTAGGCTATACTCGCTCTCTTCGGAAAGTATATGAAACGGCGGGCGTTAAATTTGATTTTTCAGCTGAATACATTCGAGAACTTATGTCGTTTGTTCGCCAAAAAATAGATGAACTTAATAACCAACTTTATGAAAATATTTCTTAGCCAATGTTAAAGTTTTTTCGCATCAACGACCCTTTTCGCGTTATTTATATTGCTTTGCTATTGCTGGTTTTCCGCTTACCTTTCTGGCTTAGCGAAAACAGACTTACTGTTGCCGAACTCTCTTGGCTTACATTAGCAGAAAAACTTAATAGTGGCGCTGTAATGTACGCTGATATTTGGGATAAAACTCCTTTGTTAGCAGCGTGGTGTTATCAAATTTCAGAACTCTTATTCGGGAAGACCATTATTCCTCTGCACTTTATTGCTTTAATTCTCATTTTACATCAAGCTTATGTATTTAATAAGTTTTTAATCGACTTCAATATTTTAAACGAAAAAACTTATGTACCTGCCTATTTATACGTCGTGTTTATCAATTTTAGCTTCGATAATCTTATATTCTCTCCTGCTTTATGTTCTCTTAGTTTTCTTATCTTAGTGCTTCGCAACATCCTTCGCCCAGAACATAAAACTGTAGAGCAAGATATTTTTAAAAGTGGATTTTATTTGGGAATAGCAACTCTTTTCTATTTTCCTAGTATTTCGTTTGCCATTCTTACACTTATCGGATATATATTTTTTAGAACTTCATCACTCAAAACACTTCTTAATATCCTGTATGGATTTAGTACCATCATAATAAGTTTTTTTACATACTTGTACTATTACGATATTTTAGACAACTTTTTCACATTGTTTTGGTATGAAATTTCCCCTAATACATGGATAACCAAATCAGAAATTAGTTGGCTATTAGCTATTTCTGTTTTCTGGGGTTTAGCTGGACTTTTCGCATCAGTCTATGAAAGCAATAAATTTATCAACTATCAAAACCGATGCCGTCAGTTTATGGTGCTTTGGGCAATTACTGCAATTTTAAACTTACTTTTTATTCAACAACTACAGCCCAACGACGCTATTTTTTTAGTTCCTTCCTTAGCTTTTTTAACTACCAACCTCTTGCTCTTAATTCGAAAGTTCCTTTTGGCAGAAGTTCTTTCATGGGTCGTAACTTTTTCCGTGTTATTGGTAAATTACAATACTTTACATGGCTATTTTAAAGACTGGGATAAAGTAGATTATTCTAAAATGCTCGTACAAACACGACAATTCCCCTTTCAAAACAAAAAAGTTTTAGTATTAGGAGATACAAAAGATTATTATTTAAACAACCAGTTAGCTACTCCTTATTTTCAGTGGGAATTTGCTTCAAAACATTTCCAGTCCTTGGACAACTATAGCATACTGATCGAAATTCAAAAAAATTTCGAAAAAGACTTTCCAGAAATTATTGTAGACGAAAAAAAAATTGTTCAGCACCTTTTTAAAAAAATACCTGCTATTGCAAGCTATTACCAACAAGACAAAACAAATCCTATAATATACCGCAAAAAAGATATTTAGCATATCTGGAGTCGCGCGCGGGTCCGCTCCGAGAACCTATAATATACCGCAAAAAAGATATTTAGCATATCTTATCGAGCTCCTAAAATTTGCATGCGATGCGCATCGAGTTTTATAGCAATAAATAATAAAATACTAAAAGACCATAATGAGGAACCTCCATAACTAAAAAATGGCAATGGAATTCCAATCACAGGAAACAAACCTATTGTCATTCCGATATTGATCATAAAATGAAACAAAAATAAAGACATGACACAATAAATATATACTCTAGCAAATCTGGATTTTTGGCGCTCTGCTAAAACAATAAGCCTATACAACAAACTTACAAATAACCCGATAACTATCATGCTGCCCACCCAACCGTGTTCTTCCCCTACCGTACAAAAAATAAAATCAGTGCTTTGGTCTGGCACGAAATCGAATTTGGTTTGAGTACCTTTTAAAAAGCCTTTTCCTAAAAACCCACCAGAGCCAATGGCTATTTTCGATTGTGTCACTTGCCATCCTACGCCCAGTGGATCTATGTTCGGATTTACGAGTACATCAATACGTTTCTGCTGATGAGGTTTTAAAACCTTGGTTATAAAAAAATTAACGCTTAACACTAAACTTACTGCTAGTGCTGTACCTATAATCGTAAAAATAACTTTTTTGCGTTTTTTTTCAATGAAAAATAATATAAGAAGGCCTACCAAAACAATTCCAGCTACCAGCCAATCAATGTAATTTTTTAAAAACAAAGTACTTATAAATAACAACACTAACAAAATTCCTAAGAGCATTAACCCTCTAGACATTCCCTCCCGATAAAGAACTAACACAAATGCAGCAAAAACAAGCGCCGTTCCAGTATCTCCCTGTTTAATGATTAACAAAACAGGTACCATTATAAAAGCTAATAGAATTAATAGAGTTTTATATTTTTCTACCTTTATATTAGGCTCCGAAAGATATTTTGCTATTGCCAAAGAAACTCCTAGCTTAGCAAATTCTGCAGGTTGAAGACGCAAGAATCCAAAATCGAACCAAGAACGAGAACCTGCTATTTCTCTTCCTAAAAATAATACCAAAACTAACAACAGTATCACAACGCTATAAACAAAATATGCAAGAGCATCATATATCTTATAATCGCTAAACATGATAATGAATATTAAGATAGTAGAAGAACAAATCCATAAGAATTGCTTGCCTGAGTTAATTGTTAAATCAAAAATGATTTGTTTTTTTTCAATATCATAAACTGCCGCATAAATGTTGAGCCAACCTAACAACACCATAACAACATATAAAAAAATAGTAATACGGTCAGCCATTTGAAAAGTACTGCGTTGCTCTCTTTTGGAAGATGAAACTATCATAACATAAGTCTTTTAAAACAAGTTATACTTTAAAATACAATAAATAGCCCGAAAACCATCTTTCCAGTTAATTTTTTTACCTTCTGCATAAGTTCTTCCGTAATATGAAATACCTACTTCATAGATTCGGATTCCAGGAATTTTTGCTATTTTGGCCGTAACTTCGGGCTCGAATCCAAAGCGTTTTTCTTTAAGAGAAAGATTTTTTAAAATATCTACCCGAAAAAGTTTGTAACCAGTTTCTATATCTGTCAAATTCAAATCTGAAAGTAAATTAGAAAGGAATGTTAAAAATTTATTTCCTATAAAATGCCAAAAAAACAAAACACGATGTGGCTTACTCCCTACAAACCGAGAGCCATATACCACATCTGCTTGAGCATCCACTACAGGTTGCAAAAGCGTATTATAATCTGATGGGTCGTACTCTAAGTCAGCATCTTGTATTAGAATGTAATCTCCTTTTACAAATTGCATAGCAGTACGAATAGCAGCACCCTTCCCCAAATTTCGAGGATGACGATAATAAGTTACAAAAAATGAACTATTCTCTGACAAATACTTTTGAATAATATTTAGCGTATCATCAGTAGAGCCATCATCTATAATAATCACTTCTTTGGCAAATCCCCATCCTAACTCAACAGACTGAACCTTTTCTAATAGACGTACAAGCGTAGCAGATTCGTTATAAGTAGGAATCACGATTGAAAGAATCGGCATTACGACTTGGGAGTTACTGTAATTTTTTTGTGTTCTATTTCTACCACCACTACTTCAGTATGAACGGGGATGTAAGCATCTGCTGAAACAACTTCTCGAACTTCTCCATTCTCAAAACGAACCTTTCCAAAAGGACGAAGTACAGAAAGCGTTATGCCACTCATTCCTACGTGAATAGGCTTTTGATCTTCGTTTACCTTAGCAGTAATTTCATGTTTGAGAGAAAAACGCTCCCAGAATTCAGCTCGAAAGCTCAAGGCAAAACTCAATATCAATAATATCAAACTTGCAATGAGTATTCCATTTCCGACACTGTTGCCAAAATATTTGTATCCCATTACAATTCCTGTGATAATCCCTGCGATTCCTATCAATCCTAGAATAGTAATGCCCGGTAGAAGAAAAAATTCTGCTAACAAAAACAGTAAGCTTCCTACAATTAAAGAAATAACGATAATCCACTCAATCATGGTTCTCTTTAGGTTCAGTCAACAAAGTAATATCAAAAAAGGAAAAGTCCAATGATTCGACTTGTTCTTTGTTTTTATCTAATACAGAATTATCCTTCACATTTGTTTGTTCTTTAGGAGGTATGATAAAATGAGAATCTAATTTTTGCAAGCTTTCTTCCCTTGTTTTATCAAGAGCTTTTTTCGATTCCTCAATGTCTTTCATGAGCTTATGAAAAGTATCGTCGTACAATGAAGAGTATTGATGATAAGCGTCGGTAAGTTGATAGTTGAGTTCTGGGGACAAAGATGTTACCTCTGAAGTTATTGATGAATTTTCTTGATGTAAAATTTCTTGTTCTTTTGTAGAAAGCTCTGCTTCTGGTTGTAAAAAATCTTTTTTTATTTCCGGCTGCTCTATAGGAGTATTCGAGGATTCGTTTAAAGAAAACGTTTCAAAAGCATTAATCATTTCTGTTTGAAGAGGAACAGAGGTAGTCACATTGATGTTTGTATCAAAAGAAGTTTTTAAAAATTTTCTCAATACAGAACGGTGAGCCGTAAAAGCAGCAGCATTCTTAATATGATAAGAACTTCCTGAGAGCTTTGCTATCAAAGCGCGTACGGCTTGTAAATAAGGAAAATCTTTTTTGTACTGCTCCAGCGCAGCAAGGTGAGAAGATTGAAGTTCTTGTGGATTTTTCACTAAGCGAATAACTAACTCATGCTGCTCCAATGCCATAAAAATTTTTTCGAATTTACAAAAGAATTTTTAAAACAAAAAGTGCTACTCCAAAAGAGCAGCACTCTCTTTTAAGAGAATATCATCTTTATGCTATGATTTTTGTTACTTGACCTGCACCTACTGTTCTGCCTCCTTCGCGAATAGCAAATCGCAACCCTTGTTCCATCGCAATTGATTTTTGCAACTTCACTGTAATGGTTACATTATCGCCTGGCATAACCATCTCTACTCCGTCTGGCAGAGAAATTTCTCCTGTTACATCAGTAGTGCGGAAATAAAACTGAGGATTATATCCTTTAAAGAAAGGAGTATGGCGTCCACCTTCTTCTTTTGACAATACATAAACTTCTGCCTGAAACTCGCTGTGCGGAGTTACAGTACCAGGCTTACAAACTACCATACCGCGGCGAATAGCGTCTTTTTCAATACCACGAAGAAGCAATCCTACATTATCTCCTGCTTCACCACGCTCAAGAAGCTTGCGAAACATTTCTACACCTGTAACAGTAGACTTCAAACCATCTGCTCCTAATCCAATAATTTCTACAGGATCTCCTACTTGCACAACTCCCCTTTCGATACGACCTGTTGCTACTGTTCCACGGCCAGTAATAGAAAAAACATCTTCAATAGGCATCAAGAAAGGCTTATCAATAATACGAGGGGGCACAGGGATGTGTTCATCGACTACTCTCATGAGCTCTTCTACAGTAGCTACCCACTTAGGGTCTCCATTTAGTGCACCGAGAGCCGAACCTCTTACAATAGGAACTTTATCTCCATCAAACTGATATTTGTTGAGAAGCTCACGTACTTCCATTTCTACGATGTCGAGAAGCTCTGGATCTTCTACGGCATCTACTTTATTAATAAACACAACAAGAGCGGGAACACCTACCTGACGTGCTAATAGAATATGTTCGCGCGTTTGTGGCATTGGTCCGTCAGTACCTGCTACTACCAGAATAGCTCCATCCATCTGAGCTGCACCTGTTACCATGTTTTTTACGTAGTCAGCATGACCAGGGCAATCTACGTGAGCGTAGTGGCGCTTCTCTGTTTGATATTCTACATGAGAAGTGTTGATAGTAATACCGCGCTCTCTTTCTTCAGGAGCATTATCGATAGATGAAAAGTCTCTTTTTTCTGCAAGTCCTTTTCTAGCAAGAACATGAGTGATCGCAGCGGTGAGAGTGGTTTTGCCGTGATCTACGTGCCCAATAGTTCCAATATTTACGTGAGGTTTTGAACGGTCAAAGACTTCTTTAGCCATTTTTTTTAAATTTTAATAATTTTTGAAGTTTAAATTTTATTAAAAAAAAGAAACAAACGAGCTGTTGAGGGGAATTGAACCCTCGACCTCTTCCTTACCAAGGAAGTGCTCTACCACTGAGCTACAACAGCTACGAATTTGGAGCGGAAGACGAGATTCGAACCCGCGACCTATAGCTTGGAAGGCTATCGCTCTACCAACTGAGCTACTTCCGCTTATTTTTATCTATCAGTGGGGAGAGAAGGATTCGAACCTTCGAAGACATACGTCAACGGATTTACAGTCCGTCCCAGTTGGCCGCTTTGGTATCTCCCCACAGCCTTAAAGTAAAAATTTTTCTCGCGTTTTTTATTTTTGCCATGCAAAGTTATTTCGTTTTTTTTAGAAACATCAAATTTTTTCCAAAAAAAATTATTAAATTTTGCTTACTTGTAAGCAACTGTAAATCAAATGCTTTTAACTATAAAAACCATATCAAGGACTTATTTTTGACAATTCCTTTTAAGAATCCCTTTTAGGGCGCTTGCTAATGTTTTATATTTGCATAGAGATAATTCATGATTGTATGCAGCGCCTAAAATTGTTTTTTCACAAAACTTTACGCTGGTTCTTACAAGGTTGTGTGTATATAGTGCCGATTGTAGCTACCTTCTACATTATTTATCACGCTCTTATTTGGTTAGATAATTTGATCCCTACATCTTTTTTTGGAACAGGTATTCTTATAGTGTTTTCTGCTATTACATTAATCGGCTATCTAACTTCTACTTTTATTACACGTTCACTTTTTGAAATACTAGAGCAAGCAATTTCCAAGTTGCCCCTTGTTCGACTTATTTACACTTCTGTAAAAGATTTGCTCACGGCTGTCGTAGGAGATAAACGAAAGTTCTCTGAGCCTGTGCTCATATGTGTTAATTCAGAAAACAATCTGTATCGTTTGGGTTTTATTACTAAGCAAGACTTGTCTCATTTAGGTTTACAAGATATGGTAGGAGTTTACATTCCCCATTCTTATAATTTTTCTGGGAATTTTTATCTGGTAGAACGCAGACATATTAAAAAACTTCCAATTTCGGTAAGTACAACTGAAATTATGAAAATGATAGTCTCCGGAGGTGTTAGCGGTGAAGAAACTCCAATTCAAAAATGAAATATCCTACTATTTTAGCTATAGAATCTTCTTGTGACGAAACTTCCGCTTCCGTTATTCAAAACGGGAAAATACTGAGCAACATTATTGCTACACAACAAGTGCATCAACAATGGGGCGGTGTAGTTCCAGAATTAGCCTCACGTGAACATCAAAAAAATATCGTTCCAGTGGTAGATGCCTCTCTTAAGCAAAGCAAAGTACAATTTTCTGATCTAGACGCAATTGCTGTTACAAAAGGACCCGGATTATTAGGTTCTCTACTCGTTGGAACCACCTTCGCTAAAGGGCTTTCTCTCGCGTTACGAGTTCCTCTTATCGCTGTCAATCATATGGAAGCGCACGTATTAGCTCATTTTATTGAAGAACCGTATCCCTCGTTTCCATTCTTATGCCTCACCGTAAGTGGCGGACATACTCAAATAGTGTTAGTGGAAGATTATTTACAAATGAAAGTAATCGGACAAACTCAAGACGACGCTGTAGGAGAAGCATTTGATAAAACTGCTAAACTCTTAGGACTACCTTATCCTGGAGGAATGCTTATTGATCGTTTGGCACAAAAAGGCAATCCAGAAGCCTTTCAGTTTCCCCAAGTAGCTGTTCCTAACTACGATTTCTCTTTTAGCGGAATCAAAACCGCTATTCTCTATTTCTTACAAAAAAATACCTCTCAAAATCCTAATTTTGTTCAAGAAAATCTTGCAGATATTTGCGCCTCTGTGCAGCATACTTTTGTTAAAATGCTCATCTCTAAACTCAAACGCGCTGCCAAAGAACTTCAAATTCGAGAAATTGCTATCGCAGGTGGAGTTTCAGCCAATTCTGAGCTGCGAAAAACTGTGATTCAGACCGGAGAAAAATATAACTGGAACGTGTATATCCCAGATTTGCAATACTGTACAGATAACGCCGCCATGGTAGCAATTGCAGCTCACTACAAATATTTGGCAGGTCTCTTTGCCGACTCTACTTTTTCTCCTGATGCGAGCTTAGCTATAGGACAAGAGTAATTCTCTCCCCCTACTGCAAACTATTCCGACGCTTATAATCAAAAAATCTTCCTTCAAAAAGCTCATATTCCCGAAAAGTACAAGCTAATCCTCCATTATACAGAGTCCATTTATGAGAAGGTTTCAATCCGAAAAACTTCATAGCCTCTAAGTTCGATGAGATGATAAAAAATCTATATCCTGCAAAATCTCGCTTTAGCTTATCTCCGATTGATTTATAAAAATTTGACATATTTTGGTTCCCTATTCTTTCACCATAAGGAGGATTTGTGATAATATATCCTTCAGAAAAAGGAGGTTTGCGTTGTTCAAAGCTTATGCAAGTGAGTTGAATGAAATCCTCTACATGCGCATTCTTTACATTTTGACGCGCTATTCGAATTGCTTTTTCAGAAATATCAGAGCCATAAATACGCAAGTTTATTTCCTTTCTTATAAGTTGGTGAGCTTGCTGTAATAGCTTTTTCCACAATTTTTCGTTGAAATCCAACCAATTCATAAAAGCAAATCTTTTCCGATACAAACCCGGTGCAATTCGAGCAGCTATTTGAGCAGCTTCGATCAGAATCGTACCAGAACCACAAAAGGGATCTAACAAAACATCTTGCTCTTTCCATTTTGAGATTACAACCATAGCAGCAGCAAGCACTTCATTCAAAGGAGCTTCTCCCGCTTGACGTCTATACCCCCGCTTGTGGAGCGATTCCCCAGAGCTATTTAAAGAAATCGTACAAGTTTGATGGCTTATATGCAAATCTAACAAAATATCAGGAAAATCTTTATTTACATTAGGACGAATTCCTTTCTTCTCTCGAAAATAATCGACTATTGCATCTTTGGCTTTAAGAGAAATATATTGAGAGTGGCGAAAAGTTTCAGAATGAACTGTAGCATGAATAGCAAAAGTTTGTTGAACATCTAAATAGTTTTCCCAGGGGATTTGTTTAAGTTCAAAATAGAACTGCTCCTCGTTAGACGCCTCAAACGTGCAAATCGGCAATAAAAAGCTTAGTGCTAATCGACTATGTAAGTTAGCACGATATAACAGTTCTTGATTCCCCTGAAAGCTAACAGCCCTGTTTAGCATATTTACATGACGAGCACCTAATGCAGCAAGTTCATCAGCTAAATAAGGTTCAAGACCATAAAGAGTTTTCGCCAATAATAACATAAGCTTTACTTAAGCGATTGAAAACGCTTTGATTTTCTTTTAAAACTACAATTTTTATGTAGATAAATTTTCATTTTTAGAATAAAAATTTATATTAGCCCTGCAATTAAACCAAAAAACTATCTATGAAATTTTTAGTACCAGAGCCCGATAAATATCGGTCAGGCGTCTACGTTATACGAAATTCAGTTGATAATAGAATTTACATTGGCTCTTCAGTTCAGTTGTACAGGCGTTATCAGACTCATTGCCAAGAACTAGAAAACGGTACACATCACTCAAAAAGCTTGCAAAGGTTTTACAATAAGTATGGAAAAAACAAACTTTCTTTTGAAGTACTTGCTTTTTGTGCTCCTGATAAGACTTTTTCAACTGAACAAAAATATTTAAATAAATTTCAACCTTTCGGCAAAAAGGGATTTAATACTCAACGCGTCGCTTACATTTCATCTAGCGATAAATTTCTATATTCAGTACAAAAATGGAGTAAAAGAATTGTATATGCCCTTTCAGCAAGCGCAGTTCTTTGGTTGTTTGTACAATATGAACAAAAGATAAATCAAGCAATTCGTAACTCTCCTCAACTCATGAATTGGTCTGAATAATTTCATTGATAGAAAAATTGGTATATTTTTTAATTCCATAAAAAATATAATACACTACTAAAAGCGAAAGCAACAAAGAGGGAACCACAATAACAGGATAGCTTAAAGCGGTCATTTTACCAATTTCTTCATTAAACTCGGGGGTGCCTGGCGCACTAGTCACAATTGCTCTTGCTAAGGCAAAATTCAATATAGAAGAAAGCAAAAAACTGGTAGCCAGCAAATAAGAAGAAATCCTTAGATGCCTGTTAAACTCCTTTTGAGTTCCATATTGATTGAGCGCCCACTCTAGTTTTGAAATATTAATTATTCCACTATTATAGAGCATTTTTTTTAATAGAAAATAAGGCGTATGAGGGCTAATTCCGAGTATAAGTCCAAATATTAAAGGGATAATCGATTCCTTGACTGCAATCCAAAATCCATCTAGTTCAAAAAGTCCAATAATTCCTGTGATGAGAGTACTCAAAATACCTACTAATACCAAAACATCTTTATTTTTTTGGATAAAAAATTCATATAGTCCAAAACCTATTGGAAAAGCAAGAGCTAGCATTAAAGCATAAAGTGTCCCTAATCGGTCAGGGCTGCTAAACTTCATAAGAATCAAAGAAGGCACTAAAATATTAAAGACGATGCTTAACCAAATTCCATTTTGCTTTTTAAAGCGCGGCATTTTTCAATAAATTTTCAATCAAACCGACTAAGAAAGTATATAAGAAGTTACCTGATATACGTAATAATTTAACCAATTTGCGAATAATAAATGAGCGTGGCTTCTCCAACGCACAAAAGGCATTTGCGTAGGATCATCATAGGGAAAATAATTTTTAGGAATCTCGACAGGAATACCTTTTCGAATATCTCTTTCATACTCTTCCTTAAGAGTAAGAGGATCATATTCTGAATGTCCTGTAACAAAAATCTGCTTTCCGTCCTTTCTAGCCACAATATAAACTCCCGCTTCATCGGAAACAGAAAGAAGTTCTAACTCAGGGTGTTTTAAAATATCTTCAACCCTATTTTCTGTATAGCGAGAATGAGGGGCTACAAATCCGTCGTCAAATCCTCGCATAAGATTCACTTTTTCATTAAGCACTCTATGAGAAAAAACTCCAAACATTTTTTTACCGATTTCATACTTCGGAATTCCATAATAGTGATACATGCCAGCTTGCGCACCCCAACAAATAAAAAAAGTAGAAGTTACGTTTTCTTTTGCCCAATCAAAAATTTCAGTAAGTTCACTCCAATAATCCACTTCTTCGAAATCCAGAAGTTCCACAGGTGCCCCTGTTACTATCATGCCATCGTATTTATAAGGGCGCACATTATCAAACGTTTTATAAAATGCTTGTAAGTGCTCTCGAGGAGTATGCTTAGAAACATGTGATTTCATATGCATAAACTCCATTTCTACCTGAAGTGGGGTATTAGAAAGGACGCGCAAAATATGCGTTTCAGTGGCAATCTTTAAAGGCATTAAATTTAAAAGAATGACACGCATTGGGCGAATATCTTGAGCCATGGCACGTTTAGAATCCATGACAAAAATTCCTTCACTCTCTAAGATTTTAATTGCTGGAAGTCCTGTTGGTATATTTAAAGGCATAGAAAAATGTTTTTTGAAAATGACAATTAACACAAACAAACTGTGAAAAGTTTTTTAGGATTGCAAAGTTATTCACACAATTATTGATTTTACTGATAGCCAAAAACTTTTTTATACATTTCCTACAAATCAGGAGATTTATTTGTACTAATTTGTTATAACAAAAAAAACGTCAAAGAGTTAGTTATTTTTCATTACTTTTGAGATTAAATCAGACATAAAAATGAGCTTTCAAACCAAAATATTTTTATCATTACTTTTTTGGAACTTGTACATTTTTGGTCAGCCAAGGCAAATACCTGAACAAATGCTTATTGCTGATGTGTTAGTTCGCATTTTGCCCGATGCCCAAGAACGAATTGCAGAAAAAATACACTCTCTTACCCAACATCGCGAAAAATATCAAGAGTTTTCAGACCGTTGTCGTTTATATTTTCCTCTCATTGAAAAAGTATTGCAAGAAGAAAAAGTACCTAACGACTTCAAGTACTTAGCATTGCAAGAAAGCACCCTACTTCCTGATATAGTATCGAAATCAAATGCAGTTGGATTTTGGCAATTTAAAGAAATGACTGCCAAGGAATTAGGAATTACTATCAACGAAATCGTAGATGAACGAAAAAATATTATTGCCTCTACAAGGGCTGCAGCTCAATACTTCAAAAAAGCAAATAGCCTTATGAATAATTGGGTGTATGCCATGCTCGCCTATCACGATGGACTCACAGGTGCCTACAATAAAATGCCTCGAAATCTTCAAGGAGCTAAAAGCATGGAAATCAGTGCACAAACCGATTTATACATTTTGCACTTTTTAGCACATAAAATTGTTTTTGAGGAGGCTACTCGTTCTCCACTCTCATCAGTAATATTAGCAGAATATTTAGAAGCAGGAGGAAAATCTTGGAGCGATTTAGAAGATGAAAGTCATATTCAAGCTGTGATGCTCAGACAGTTTAATAAATGGCTGAATGCTGAGCGAGTTCCCACTGATAAAATATATTCTTTTATTTTACCCGTTCCTGAAACACGCCTTGCAGAGCTTACACAAAAACTTCAATTAAATATAGGACTTATCGCCCAACCCAGCGTTGCTGTCCAAAAGGATACTCCTATTACTTCTCGCAACTATTACAATGAAGATAAATCAAGTTCTTACCCTATCATCACTCTGAGAGAAAAACGCAAAGTAGGATTAGAAGAGTACGAATTTGTAATAGCAAACGGACTCAATGCTATTATTGCAGCTGAAAACACTACTTTACAAAAAATTCTCGACGTTACTCATAAAACAGCTTCTCAATTTCGACGTTGGAACAACATGGATATAAGCACTGAGATACAACCTTCTACAGTGTATTATTTGCAAAGAAAAAAAGGGAAAGCATATGGCGATGCAGAGTTTCATATCTTAAAATACGGAGAAACTATGTGGCAAGTAGCCCAACGTTATGGAATGAGACTTAAACGTCTTTATCGCTACAACCGCTTAGAATATCATCAAGAACCAGAACCTGGAACAGTGCTATGGCTCAAAAAGCGGCGGCCTAAAGGAGAACCCGAAAAAGTACTTTTGGCTATTCCTATCAAATACAACCCAGTAACATCTAAATATGAATCTGTGTCTCCCACTCAAGAAGATGTTACTTATGAAACTCCTATTTTAACTCCTTCGCCACAGATGTTAGAAAACGATACTGCTGTTTTACATATCGTACAACGCGGAGAAACTCTTTTTGGAATCGCAAGAGCTTATCAAGTGGCTCCTTCTGAACTTATCGAACTTAATCAACAAGTTCTTCCCGCTGACCGAACTGTAAAAGAAGGACAACTTCTTCTCATTCGAAGAAAGATTCATGAAAATCAAACAACTCCTCAAATCGCTGCCGATCCTTCACAAAATTTTAAAACTTCTCCCCAACCTTCGAGAGCTATTACTACTTCTGACGGCAAAACCTTACACATAGTTCGAAAAGGAGAAACTCTTTCTGAGATTGTAGATAAATACCCAGGAGTTTCTCTGCAAGAAATTGTTCAATGGAATGGGCTTACCATTCAATCCCAACTTAAAGAGGGGGATACGCTAATCGTTCGAAGAGGGGGTAATTTGCAAACCGCAGAACCGCGCTCTGCTCAAAAGCCTGCAACTTCTACTACACAAAAAACCTCTACATCATCTCCTGTAGAGCAACGCTCTACTGCTCCTGACGAACAACCATACTATTCTCCTTCATTGGTTTGGCAACAAAAAGGCAAACGCCATACCGTACAAAAAGGCGAAACTGCTTACAGCATAGCGCGTAAGTATGGAATTTCTTTGCGAGAGCTCATCGAATGGAATCATTTAAATGAAAAAGGTTGGGTCACTCCGGGGCAAGTACTATTAGTAGAAGACGTGTCTAAGCTCAATCTTAAAGAAAAACTCAAAGAAACAGGAGGCTATTATACTGTGCAACAGGGCGATAATATTTTTTCTATTACCAATCGATTTGGGATTACGATTGAAGAACTAGTAAAATGGAACCAACTCAACGAGCGCGTTCCATTAGCAATCGGGCAAGAACTGATTGTAGACTATCAATTAGCCAAAAATCAACCTGCTAAAAAACAAATTTCAGTATCTTCAAACATTACATCAGGAAATACGTCGCCTGCTTCATTGGCAGAAAAACCTGTAGGCGAAGAAGCTATTTATCACGTAGTGGAAAACCATGAGACTCTCGAAAGAATTGCTTCTGAGTATGGCGTAAGTGTAGCACAAATACGCGAATGGAATAATTTATCTACTATCAGTTCTCTCAAAAAAGGAATGAAACTAATTGTTGGCTACCAAAAAGTAAAAGAAAATAAAAACCTTGCTTCTTCAGCAAGAATTTCAATCAACTCTCCTTCTTCAAACAACTTTCCTTCTGTCCCATTGGATAACAATACTCCTCCTAAAGTTCGACAAGCTAATGTCAATAATCAAGGTTATTATTTGGACGAAAAGCCTGCTGTCTATCCAACAGAAACTCCCGTTTATCACATAGTAGAACGCGGGGAAACGCTGTATAGCATTTCCGTAAAGCATAAAACCACAGTAGACAAAATCAAAAAGCTCAATAATAAAACAGACAACAATCTTTCTGTTGGTGAAAAAATAAGAGTCAGATAACGATTATTGTCTGTATAACAAAATTGAATGTCTTATCGTTATAATATGAAAATAATATCAAGAATATGAAAAATTTTTTCTTAGCAATTTGCTATATCTTTACCATTAAAATAGGCTTTTGTCAAAACCCTTTCAACGTAAACGTTCCTGAAAAAGTATTAACAACTTTCTCTGATAAGTACGTAAATGCCTCTGTAGGCTACTGGGAAGTAATAGATGGAAAATATCGCGTATTTTACGATTACAACCAAAGATTTCAGTATATCATTTATGACGCAAATGCTAATATCTTAGAAACGGGAATTTTTACTGAAAAGTCGGCTGCACCTTCTAATTTGGTAGATATGTTCTTACAAAAGTTCAATTTACTACAACATACCGAAACCTACGTTAGCAACACTTCTAAAGGTGTAAATGCCTATCTATTAGTAGGTGAAGATGAAGAAAACAAACATGAAATGTTAGTAACCGAAAAAGGTCAAATTATTCGAACGTACAAACAAAAGCTTCTCACGCGCGAACAAAAAGCAGAAATACGCAAGCAACTCCAAAATCAGGAAACTAAACAAGACAAAATTCAATGGTAGTTGTAAGTCATTGAAAGCTACAAGAAAATCAAAAAAATTTGCTTTGTAAATGATATAAAAAAACATGAGTTTCCTTTTTCCTTCAGTGCTGTGGGCGCTTTTCTTGGTGTCAATTCCTATCATTATTCATTTTTTTAATTTTCAAAAACCTAAAAAAATATATTTCACACAAGTAGCTCTTTTACAGTCTGTCAAGCAAATTGCTCATGCTAAAAACAAGTTAAGGCATTGGCTTTTATTATTGTGTAGAATTGCAGCAATTGTGTTTTTAGTACTTGCATTTGCCCAACCGGTTATTCCATTATACTCTTTCCAAACTAAGTGGAGCAACTACGTAAGCGTATACTTAGATAACTCTTACAGCATGCAAAACGAAATAAATGGAAAACGCCTTTTTGATATTGCAAAGAGTTATGCCGACCAAATTGGAACACTTTTTCCTAAAAACGTACAATTCCAACTTGTGGACAACGCCTTTGAAGGAACTTCTAACCCTATGAGTGCAGACCAACTGCAAAACAAAATTTCAAAAATAGAAATGAGTGCAATCAGCCAGCCTATTCAAAAAATCTATCAAAAACAAAAACAACTTTTGGAACAAGTAGGTAGCACCAAAGGGAGCCATATCTTTATTTTATCAGATTTTCAAAAATCCTCTATAGGAGAACTTCAATATTTAGCAGAAGATTCTTCTCACGTGATTTATTTGCTTCCTTTTACTAACAATCAGACTGAAAATCTAAGTATAGATTCGGTATGGTTAGACGAGCCTTTTATTATTCCCAAAGAAAGTCAATATCTTTATTGCAAAGTTCATAACCATGGAAATAATCTTGTAGAAAATATCAACATACGCCTGATTATCAATCAAAAGCAGCAAGCCTCCGCAGTCATAGAAAAAATTGCAGCTCAATCTACGGAAACATTCAAATTCTCGTTTGTTGTGTCCGATTCCCAGCGAATTTTACCTTGTCGCATCAGCTTAGACGATTTTCCTATCACTTTTGATAACGATTATTATTTTATTTTGAGAGTTGCGCCTAACATCAAAATTGTAGAAATTAGCACTGCATCCGATTCTTCTCCTTCTTATGTAGAATACGTTTTTAGCAATGAAAGTTTTCTTTCTTTTTTTAAAATAAAAACAGAAATTCCCGATTATTCGACGATCTCTGAGGCGGATTTGATTGTTCTTAGGAATCTTCAAGATATTCATACAGGTATTTTACAAACCTTGCAAAAAGCCTTTGCACAAGGCACTTCCATAGTAATTTTTCCACACGAAAAAGCAAATACAGTTTCTTATAATCAATTGTTTGGAGGGCTTTCTATGCAATTAAAAGAGCTTCCTTCAGATGGTCGCTTATTCGAATATAAGCTTGCTTTAGAACCACCTGATGTTAAAAATCCATTTTTTCACGGTGTTTTTGAAAAAATTCCACAAAATCTAAATGTCCCTTCTGCTGTTCAAACATTCGCATGGAGTTCCCACATAGGGCAAACGCTTCTTAAGTTTAAAAATCAAGAGCCTTTTTTGAGTATGTTTCCTCAGCCTAACGGAGGAAAGTTATTTCTATTTGCTTCTCCTCTCAAACCCGCTTATACAGATATAGGTACGCATGCTTTGTTCCTGCCTGTAATGTATCGAATTGCCTTTGTTTCGAAACAGCAAATAGAAGAGTTAGCTTACCGCTTCGAAGGAGGAACAGCTGTCTTTCAAATAGATAGCTTGCAAAAAAATGACATACTTCATTTAATAAACGAAAACGCAAATTATATTCCTCCTCAGCGAATAACTGATAACCGTGCCTATATTAGCATTCCTAAAGGTGGACTTCCTTCAGGAACATATAGCATTTGTACAAAGAAAAATTCAGTTCCTATCGATTTTATAGCGCTGAATTACTCTCGAGAAGAATCTGACATACGCGGATTAACTTACAAAGAACTCAAAGAAATGTTTGCGAACGTTCCACATATTAAAGTATTCGATCCGCAAGATTTGCAAACATTTAAAAATGATTTTAAAAGTCAAACTGAGGCGATTCCTTTGTGGCGATGGATGTTGATTTTAGCACTAATAGCTTTGTTAGGAGAAACTTTCTTAATTCGTTCGCTTCGGTATTCAAAAGAAAACAAGCCTACTACTGTTTTGAATTAAGATCTCATGAAACTATTCATAAACCTTCTTGCTTTGCTCACAAGTTGCCATACTATAAACGGACAACACCAATTATACTATGCTCCTTCCTATTGGGCGAGTATTCGTTTAATCGGCTTTATAGATACAAATCGAGTAGTAAGTTTTGATGGTACAGCAAGAAATACTTACTTTAATTCGGAACTAAACTTTCCACAACCTTTTTTAGAACCTAGATTCCAATTTACAGCCTCATACCAGCAACAATTTTCTAGTAAGTTGTACGGCTTAGCGATCGTTTCTCGTTTCGCAGAACGCTTTCAAACATTAAACATCTATCGTATAACAGGAGTTCATCGCGGTGATATTCTAGGATTTGATTTTATTAAAAAAATTAGCTTAGAATATTGGCAAACAAATTACCTACAACCCAAAGAGCTTTTTCGAATTGTAGCTCATGCCGGAATAGGTAAAAAATTTAAAAAATTGCCTATCTGCATTAACGTTTTTAGTGCTCTTTATCGTTTTTCTGAAGAAGTACAATCTGTTTCTCCCAACAGAAGGCGTTTGGATAAAACTAGGCTTCGAATAGAATTCGAATACTTTTTGAATGCGCAAACAAGCATTCTTTTGTTCGCTATGCGAGAAACCGACTATTGGCATCAAGTAGGTCTTTATGACGAAAACGGTAATTTAGTTTCACCAGATGGAAATGTAAATAAAATTTTTCCTATTTATGGTATGACAATGTTTTTTCGATTCGGAAAAATAAGCTCAGATGTTCACATAAACTGGATTTGGTGATATTATTTCAAGTTTCCAACTACTTTTTGAATAGCTTGTTCGTATTTAGAGATTACAATTTTTTCATCAAAACTTTCTTCTACAAGTTTTCGGCTATTTTCCCCTAATTTTTTTAGAGTTTCATCGTCGAGCTCAGCCATTCTTTTCATAGTTTCTGCCAACGAAGCAGAGTCGCGCGCCCGACATAAAAAACCGTTGTACTCATGTTTGACCACTTCTCGACAGCCTGGCACATCTGTTGCGATAAGTGGTTTGGCTAATGCTGCTGCTTCCAATAATGTGCGAGGAGTTCCTTCTCGATAGGAGGGCAGCACAACGCAATCTGCTTGATAGATGAACGGGCGAACATCGTGGGTAGTACCCAAATATTCTATGATGCGCTCTTGTTCCCATTGGGAAAGAATTTGCTCAGAAATTCCCAAGTTGGCTTCTTTTTCGATTTTTCCTAACACTTGTAGGCGCACTCTAAGACCCATTTTTTTAAGAATTTTTCCAGCTTCTGCATACTCTACAATTCCTTTATCGTAAATTAGGCGCGCTATCATCAAAAAAGTAAACTCTTGATTTCGCTCAAAAACAGCACTTGGTGTAAAGTCTGACAAATTAATACCAGAGCCTGGCAACAAATCAGTTTTGGCAGGATTAATTAATTTTTTTTCTAAGAATACTTTTTTATCGTCTTGGTTTTGAAAAAAAACTACAGCCGGAAATCGAAACGCAATCTTGTAAAGAAGGTGCGCTATAAACGAAGTGAAATTTTTGCGAATAAAAACAGTACCTAATCCACTCACATTGTTGATACAAGGAATTCCTATTAACTTGCAAACAATTGCGCCATAAATATTAGGTTTGATAGTAAAATGCAAAGCAACATCTAAACGAGCTTGCTTATAGATTTGGTACATTTCTTTCAAAAGCTTTAAATCTTGCAAAGGATTATTTCCTTTTTGCTGCATGTTCAAATGAAAAGTCTGGCAAGCGAGGTGTTGCAGTTCTTTTTCGTATCCATCATATGGCGCTATTGCTACAACAGTATGCCCTTGCTTTTGAAAATGCTTAATAAGTCCTCTTCTAAAATTGTAGATGTTCCAAAAAGTATTGACAACAATTCCTATCCTCATCCTTCACAAAATTTTCAAACAAGTATGACAAAAACAAACTAATTTTTGAAGCAAAGTTTTTAGGAAAATTTTAAAAGAGTTCTACCAAACAATTTCCTTTATTAAATTTGTAGGTCCGATAAGATATCGGTCTTTTGCAAGAAAAATGCTATGATAGTTCACATTTCTAGAAAAGAACATTTTAACGCAGCGCACAAGTTATATAATCCTAATTGGACAAAAGAGCAAAATGAAGCCGTTTTTGGTCCTTGTGCCAATGAAAATTGGCATGGACATAATTTCGAACTAATTGTAACAGTTAGAGGAGAAATTAATGAGGAATACGGATATGTCATGGATTTAAAACTTCTCTCAAAACTTATCCGCGAACTGATTATAGAAAAAGTAGACCACAAAAATCTAAACTTAGACGTAGATTTTATGAAAGGAAAAATGGCGAGTTGTGAAAATTTGGTAGTAGAATTCTGGAAGATTTTAGCACCTGCCATTGCTGAAAAAGCGCCTAACGCATCTTTATACTGTATAGAGTTGTGGGAAACTCCCCGCAATTTTGTGCGTTACTACGGAGAATAAAAATAAAAAGATGCTCATTGCAGGAATTCTGTTATATTTACTTCTTACGTTGGGAGTGGGCATTCTTGCTTCGAGAAAAGTAAATTCTTCGCAAGATTTCGTTCTAGCAGGGCGCAGTTTGCCATTAGGGCTTTCTGTGGCTGCTGTATTTGCTACTTGGTTTGGTTCGGAAACTATCTTAGGAGCTTCTGCTCGCTTCAATGAAAACGGATTAAAGGGACTCATTGAAGAACCATTAGGCGCTGCACTCTGCTTAGTGCTTACGGGAAGGTTTTTTGTTAGACCTCTCTATCAACTTAACCTGCTCACCTTAGGCGACTTCTTTAGATACACCTACGGCAAACGAGTAGAGTTAATAGCCTGCCTTTTGATGGTTCCTTCTTTTGTAGGATGGATAGCTGCCCAACTAGTAGCTTTAGGAATTATCTTTCAAATGACGTTACATGTATCTATTGAAGAAGGCATTTGGATAGGCGCAATTGTTGTTTTGATTTACACTTTCTTTGGAGGAATGTGGGCAATCTCTCTTACAGACTTTATACAAAGCATTACAATAATAGTAGGGCTTCTTTACATATTTTACAGCTTTCTCCAACAAACAGAATGGAAAACTATTCTCCAAAACACTTCTAGCCAATATTGGGACATCCTTCCTTCTGGTGATACAATTTCTATAGCAGAATATTTTGCAGCTTGGATAGTAATCGGATTAGGTTCAATTCCAAGTCAAGATATTTTTCAGCGCGCTATGTCTGCAAAAGATGTACAAACTTCCCAACGTTCGTTTTATATAGGCGCTGCGTTGTATTTAGTGATTGCTTTTTTGCCAGCTCTCATTTGCTTAATTGCAAAATCACAATTTCAAATAGACTTTCATGAAAACAATATTCAAACTATTTTACCAGCCATCATACTGCAACGCACTCATGTTATAGTTCAGATTTTCTTTTTTGGCGCTTTACTTTCTGCTATTATGAGTACAACAAGCTCGGCTATTCTGGCTCCCGCCTCTATTTTAGCGGAAAATATTATCAAACCCAATTTCTTAAAAAGTGCCACCGACAAGCAACTTTTAATTACATTACGCATATCGGTAGTTGTAATGACAATTTGGTCCATTCTATGGGCTCAATATTTTCAGAACATTACAGAATTAGTGGCTGAATCTTCGGCGGAATCTTTAGTTTCATTGTTTGTACCATTAGTAGCAGGAATTTATTTCAAGCGAAAAACGCAATTATCCGCCATTCTTTCGATGATCGTAGGCATGTTGGTGTATATAATAGCTCTTATAGGAGAAACTAAAATTCCAGCTCTCCTCTGGGGGTTTTTTGCAAGTTGGCTCGCTTTTATAATTGGAAATTGTTCGATTTTTGGAAAATAAGTCTGTTTTATCGCTAACTTATAATTTGTATAAACGTTTATCGGGATATGCTTTCATAAAAACATATTAAAAAATAATAGTTATGTTAAAAACATTACAAGAGTATGTATTTTACTAAAATAAAATGATAACAAATGTTTGCATAGCACAAAAAATATGTAAATTTGCATCAGCAAAAATAAGGTGTGTTGCACCTTATCTTTCTTTTTCATAGCTGGTTGAAAGAATCACAAGGGTAGGGCGACCTCCCTTGTGTTTGTTTTGATTCAAGGTCTGAGTAATCGACTAATTTGCGGTATTCTCCACGCTCGTTTTGTAGTAAGCTTTCATGGGAGCCTATCTCAATAATCCTTCCGCCCTGCATTACGACAATTTTATCTGCATATCGAATCGTAGAAAGGCGATGTGCAATAATGATAGTAGTTCTCGATTCCATAAGTCGTTCTAAAGATTGTTGCACTAGATACTCAGATTCTGCATCGAGTGCACTAGTGGCCTCGTCAAGAATGAGCAACGCTGGATTTTTAAGCATAGCTCGCGCAATAGCGATGCGTTGGCGCTGGCCTCCTGAAAGTTTAACGCCTCGCTCTCCTACAATAGTATCAAGTCCATCAGGAAAAGAACAAATAAAGTCCCAAGCGTTTGCTTGCTTAGCAGCCCATACAATTTCTTCTTCCGTTGCTGAAGGTTTTCCGTATTGTATATTTTCTCGAATCGTTCCACCGAATAACAAAATTTCTTGTGGTACTACACCAATAGCGCCTCTGTAGTCGCCCAAAGGAAAGTTCAGAATGTTTTTTTCATCCCATAAGATAGTTCCAAAGGTAGGCTCATAAAACCGCAATAGCAACTGAGCAATTGTAGATTTGCCTGCTCCACTATGACCTACTAAAGCGACCTTTTCTCCTGCTCGAATTTCAAAACTAATGTTTTGTAAAACATTTATTTCTGATCGGGTAGGATAAGCAAAACTTACGTTTTCAAAGCGAATGCTCTTATGCAAAACAATTGGTTGTTGAAATCTTTCTATTCTATAAGGTTCTATGGCTTCTAATAAAATTTCTTCTACTCTCTCTGAAGCACCGATCGCTTTTTGAAGCGTACTGAGAATATCGCCAAGCCCTCCAATAGAACCTCCAATAAACATAGTATAAATTATGAAAGAAGTAAGTTCCCCTGTCGTAATTTTTCCTTCGTAAACCAACTGACTGCCATACCAAAGTATTGTTACAATTCCTCCGAAGAGTGCAAAAATGATAAAAGAAACAAACGCTCCTCTAAACAAAGAAGTCTTCAGAGCAGTCGCTACAAAGTCTTGTAAGGTGCGGCGATAGCGATTAATTTCAAAAACTTCATTTGTGAAAGCTTTGACGGTCTGAATAGATTGCAAAATCTCCTCGGTAATGATACTTGCTTTTGCTAACTTATCTTGAGTAGATTTAGAAAGTTTTCGAATAAATTTTCCAAAAAGCAAACTCAACAAAGCTAAAATTGGAACAATTGCGAGCATAAAAACTGTGAGTTGAGGATTTGTAATAAATAAGATACATAACCCTCCTATCAGAATAGCTGTTTGACGAAATAATTCGGCGATTGTAATTGAGAAGGTATCTTGCAACATTGCTACATCTGTCGAAATACGACTCATTAGTTCTCCTACGCGATGCGTATCGTAAAACGACATAGGAAGTTGTAAATATCTTTCGAACAGAGCAATTCGAATATCAGACATAGCGCGTTCATTGACCTGCGCAAAAAACACAATTCTCAAAAAAGAAAATAAGCTTTGTATTCCAAGAACGCTTGCAAGCGCATACGCAACTTGGTTCATATTCGAAAAAAGTCTGCTTGTTTTCCCATTTGCTATATCGATGAGCTTTCCAGCAAGATAAGGAAAGGCTAACAAAACAGTGCTTGAAAAAAACAAGCAAACAAGCCCCATTAAAAAGTAGCCCTTATAAGGAAGCATAAATCGATAAATTCCTATCAAGCGGCGAATTCCTTGTAAATTAATTTTTGCTTTAGGCGCATTTTCGTATAGTGATTGTCTGTGCAATGCCATAAAAAACTAAAAAAAAAAGACGCGCAAATATAATACAGATTCTTTTTCATGGAGAGAAGTTTTATAATTTACTTACGAAACCAACCCAAAAGGGAAAGAATAGAATTAAAATATGAGATTTTTTCTGTTTCTTGAGACAAATCCTTAAATATTGCGAAGAATCTTAGAAATAATCAAAAAATAAATCCTGCAATAATTCCTATCAGCACAAATAATACTGAAGGAATCTTTTCGAAGAACTGTCCTACAAAAACTATTATCACAATCGATAAATTAGCAATGTTCCAATCTATTGAAACAAATAAATGAAAAGCTGCCGAAACTACAAAGCCTGCTCCTGCAGCTGTAATGCCTTCAAGTGAAGCGCGCACCTTGCTGTATTTTTTGAGTTCGTCCCAAAAGCGAATAAAAAAGAAAATCAAAAAAGTGCCTGGCAAAAAAATCCCCAAAGAAGACATCACGGCTCCTATTACTTCACCTACAATGCCATACTCTCGCATCGAGAGCGCTCCAATGTAAGCTGCAAAAGAAAATAAGGGACCAGGAAGAGATTGTACGATGCTATAACCTGTCATGAATTCATGAGCTGTTAAGTATCTTTTAAACTCTACAAATTCAGTAAACAGCATCGGAGCTAACACATGTCCTCCTCCAAACACTAAACTTCCGTTCCGGTAAAAATTTTCGAATAACCGAATAGGCAATGATTTGGTAATCCATCCTAAAAGAGCAGAACCTATAAATACAGCTCCATATAAGAACAAATTATCCCATTCAACTTTAAAAGGTTTTAGAGGCTCGTGCGGAAACTTTCGAACAATACCTGCAATAATACCAGCACTTATTAAAACAACTGGAAATAAATATGGAGAACTTATCAAAAGTCCTAAAATGATTGCTACCGCTGCTAAGCCCATTGCCAGGTGCGTTTGCAATACTTTTAACATTCGAAACGCAGCAAATGCCACAAAGCTTACTGCCATAGGGCGAATATAACGCGTAAAATCTTTTGAAAATCCCGCTTCAGCAAGATAATTAACTAAAATTCCTAACACTGTCATGAAAATAACAGCAGGTAGCGACCATAACAAAATAGTAAGATAAGCAAGCTTGGCACCTCCTTTCCGAAAACCTATAGCTGTAATGGTTTGAGTAGAAGTAGGTCCTGGCAAAATCTGGCACAATGAATAAAGCTCTAACAGTTCTTCCTTGGTCAAATAACGCTGCTTGTCTACAAAAACCTTAAAAAACATCGCCATATGCGCTTGAGGTCCACCAAACGCTGTAATTGCTATCAACAATACGTTGCGCAAAAAAACATATTCGCGCGCTGTAAGAGGAATCTTTTTTTTCTTCTTAAAAATCGCCACCTTTGAATAAAAAGCGAGCAAATTTACAGAAGGATTTGAATATTTATAATGAGTTCTGTTAAATATGTTTGGGTTTTGTTTTTTTTGTTGAGCGCTTGTAATATCCAAGCACAGAAACAAACGTTTCTTATCTTCCTAAAAGATAAAGGAACCTCCTCCGTTCATACATTCAATTTTGATAAAATACTTACAAAAGCATCTATAGAAAGAAGAAAGCAACAAAACATCCACTTTCGTTACGAGGATCTACCAATCTGGAAACCTTACAGAGACTCTCTACTGCAATATGTAAAAATTGTAGGACAATCAAAGTGGCTTAATGCAATAGCAATAGAAGCTACTACTACCGAATTGCAAAAAGTTCGCTCACTGCCCTTTGTGTTGCCTGAAGTTATCTTGTTAAAAAGTGCTACGACAAGCTCTTCTAGAAAAATGTATTTTCATCAAGAAACCTTTTTTGAGACTCCTAGTAGCAAAACTTACCTTCAAAACAGTTGGATAGGAGTTTCAGAAATGCATCGACAAGGTTTGCGCGGAGAAGGTGTTACTATCGCTGTGTTTGACAATGGATTCGCCAACTTGCCTAACATAACGGCTTTTCGCCACCTATTTGATAACAATCGAATCGTAGCTACCTACAATTTTGTGCAAAAAAATACCGATGTCTTTAAAGATGGAAGACACGGCACTCAGGTGCTCTCTATCTTAGCCGCTCACTTGCCAGATAGTTTTATAGGCATAGTTCCTTCAGCAAATTACATTTTATGCACAACAGAAGAAAATCATTCAGAAACCAAACTCGAAGAATTTTATTGGCTCTCGGCGGCAGAATTTGCAGATAGCTTAGGCGCACATATCATCAGTTCATCGTTAGGATACAATCTCTTCGACGACACGGCTATGAACTACCAACTTGATGATTTAAGCAACCACGTCGCCTTGATAAGTCGCGCGGCAGAATTAGCCTCCCAGGTAGGTATTTTAGTTATCAACAGTGCAGGAAATGAAGGAAATAACAAAAAATGGCGCAAACTAATGTTTCCAGCAGATGCGCCTTCAGTAATCGCAGTAGCTGCTGCTAATCGAGAACGAAAACATGCTAATTTTAGTTCTTGGGGCTATCAAAAAGAGGGTTTATTGAAGCCAGAGCTCGCCGCATTAGGCGATTTAACAGCAATTGTCGATACGAATGGTAAGATTGGAGTAAACTTTGGAACTTCATTTGCGTGTCCTCAAGTTGCAGGCCTTGCAGCAGGCTTGTGGCAAGCGTTTCCTACTGTTTCTTCTTTGCAGATTCGACAAGCATTGTTAGCTTCTGCCGAACGCGCCCATCAACCTGATACCCTTCTTGGATACGGAATTCCCAATTTTCGAACCGCTTATCGAGTTTTAGCTTCTCAAATGACATCTTATGAAAAAACAATGCCGATTTTATTTCCTACTGTTGTAGAAAATCAATTGCAAATAGCATTTCCTCCTTTTTTTATAGGAAAATCTTTCGATTTACAAATCTTTGATGCGGCAGGCAAACGTTTGTGTTTTTTAGAAGGAAGTATACAACATGAGCTCCATTCCTTTGAATTGCCACCGCTTCCAGTTGTTTGGGGTACTGCGGTTCTCAAAATTTCGCCAGACTTCTTTTTTCAAACTAAAATTCAATTCCGATGAATTTTGAAGCACTCGCCAATTTAGACTTCCGCGTTGCTGACCGCTGTGATCCACTTTCTGCCTTTAGAAATTACTTTCATATACCACAAAAAAACGGGAAGGAGGTGATTTACTTATGCGGTAACTCATTAGGATTGATGCCCAAACAAACAGATGTTTATATAAGCAACGCTTTACAACAATGGCAATCTCATGGAGTCGAAGCTCATTTTACCACTGCTACCCCTTGGGTAAATTATCATGAAATCTCTAAACCTATTTTAGCTTCTCTTGTAGGAGCCAAACCCTCAGAGGTAGTCGCTATGGGAACTCTTACCTCAAATCTGCATAATTTGCTAGCTACTTTCTATCGACCTACTCCCAAAAGGTTCAAAATTTTATGTGAGAAAGGAATCTTCTCTTCCGACCGCTACGCCTTAATATCCCACATCGAATGGCACGGATTTTCGCCCGAAGAAACACTCATCGAAGTAGGGAATCATCACTCAATTTCGGTTCCTACCCCTCTTAGCACTCAAGAGATCGTAGAAGCCATTGAAGAACATCAAGACAGTTTAGCATTAGTATTTTTTGCAGGAGTACAATATATCACAGGGCAATTTTTCGACATAAAAACTATTGTTCAAAAAGCCCATCAGGTAGGTGCTTATGCTGGTTTTGATTTAGCGCATGCAATTGGAAACGTGCCTTTAGCGCTCCACGACTGGCAAGTAGATTTCGCTTGTTGGTGTAGCTATAAATATTTGAACGCCTCTCCAGGAGGTGTAGGAGGCTTGTTCGTACATCAAAACATACAATTCCTTCCTACTCTCAAAGGATGGTGGGGACATAATCCTCAATCTCGCTTTAATATGCCTGTCCATTTCTCTGCCGAACCAGGTGCTGACGCTTGGCAATGGAGCAACGCACCTATTATTCCATTAGCAATTCTTCAAGCTTCATTAGACATTTTTCAAGAAGCTAACTTTGAAAAATTAGTTCAAAAAAGTAGAAAACTGACTGCTTTTTTAGAATCGTTGCTATTGCAAATCAATCAGAAGTTCAATCGAGATGTTCTTCAAATAATTACTCCTTCTAAAGTTGAAGAAAGAGGTTGCCAACTATCAGTGAGTTTTATAGAAAAAGGAAAATTAATTTATGAACTGCTCAATCAAAATGGCGTAATTTGCGATTGGCGAGAACCGAACGTAGTTCGATTAGCACCTGTTCCACTTTACAATTCGTTTGCCGATGTAGCGCAAGCAGTTATAATTTTAGAAAACATTTTATCACAAATTATTGAACACTAAAACTTATGGGTACTTCACTCACTCCTATCCAACAAATCGGCGAATTTGGACTCATCGAAAAAATACAAAAACATTTTTCTAACAAACTACAAAAAAACACCATCTTAGGCATAGGGGACGACGCCGCTATTCTCGAACGAGATGAACACAATTTTACACTTATCAGCACAGATATGCTGTTAGAAGGAATCCACTTTGATTTGACATATTATCCGCTTAAACATTTAGGATACAAAGCTGTCGTTTGTAATGTATCAGATATTGCAGCAATGAATGGAATTCCTGAGCAAATCACGGTTTCCATTGCACTAAGCAGTAAATTTACGGTAGAAGCCGTAGAAGAAATTTATGAAGGAATTCGCTTAGCGTGTGAAAACTACAAAATAGACCTAATAGGAGGAGACACTACTACTTCTCGCACAGGTTTGGTAATTAGCGTTACAGCTATTGGCAAAGTGTCCAAACAAAAAGTTGTGAAACGAAGCGGAGCAAAACCTAACGATATTATTTGTGTAACAGGCGATTTAGGTGGTTCTTATACAGGATTACTTGTGCTACAGCGAGAGAAGGTTACATTTAAAGCCAACCCTGAAACCCAGCCTCAACTCGACAATTACGACTACGTCGTTAAAAGGCATTTAAAGCCAGAGGCGCGCACAGACGTCATTCATGAATTTGCTGATTTGGACCTCGTTCCTACTGCCATGATTGACATTTCCGACGGACTAGCCTCAGAACTGCTACATATCAGTAAAAATTCGAAATGTGGAGTAATAATTTTCGAAGACAAACTTCCCATAGACCCCCAAACTGCTACTGTCATTAACGACGAATTTCATATTTCTCCCACCACTGCAGTGTTGAACGGCGGAGAAGACTACGAACTTCTTTTTACCATTCGACAGCAAGATTACGATAAAATCAAAAATCACCCTGATGTGACACCTATTGGCTATGTAACAGACTCACTCCAAGAAAGAAAGCTTATTTTGCGTGCTGGTACTACTGCCGAAATTAAAGCGCAAGGTTGGACTCACTTTTAATGAGCTTCTAACCAATTTTCACCAAATCCTGCGTCCGCCACAATAGGAACATCGAGTTTAAGAGCGTTTTCCATAAGTGAAACCACTAAATCTCTCATTTGCTCTTTTTCGGGGAGATACACATCAAAAACAAGTTCATCGTGAACTTGCATAATCATTTTAGAACGCATTTTATTTGCTTTCATGGCGCGATGAATATCTATCATTGCTTTCTTAATCAAATCTGCAGCACTTCCTTGAATGGGAGCATTGATAGCATTTCGTTCAGCGTATCCTACTTGTACTTTGTTAGCCGAATGAATGTCGCGCAAGTAACGCCTCCTTCCTAAAATTGTTTCTACATAGCCAAGCTGATGAGCTTTCGCAATAGCATTATCTATGTATCGCTTAATAGCCGGAAATTCTTGGAAATACGCATCAATAAGTTCAGCTGCTTCGCGGCGCGGAATATTCAATCTTTGCGATAATCCGTGTGCTGAAATACCGTAAATAATACCAAAATTTGCTGTTTTAGCTTTTCGACGCATCTCAGAGGTTACTTGGTCAATAGGCACTTTGAAAATTTTAGAAGCTGTAGCTGCATGAATGTCTTTTCCTTCTTTGAAGGCTTGTATCATCGTTTGGTCTTGGCTAAAAGAAGCCATAATGCGCAACTCAATTTGAGAATAATCAGCCGACATTAGAATATATTCTTTTGAGCGTGGAATAAATGCCTTGCGAATTTCTCTACCCTTCTCAGTACGAATGGGAATGTTTTGCAAGTTCGGATTTTGGGAACTCAACCGACCTGTGGCAGCCACTGCCTGATTATAAGAAGTATGTATCAATCCATCTTTAGGATTTATTAACAACGGCAATGCATCGACATAGGTAGACTTTAATTTTTGCAACTGCCTATATTCTAAAATTGCTTGAATAACTGGAAAATCGGGAGCAAGTTTCATTAAAGTTTCTTCGTCAGTGGCGTACTGTCCTGTTTTAGTTTTTTTAGGATTTTCTACAATTTTCAAACGCTCAAACAGTACTTCGCCAAGTTGCTTAGGAGAATTGAGCTTAAACTCTTTTCCATCAATTTCAAAATACCCTAAAGTAGCGTTATATACTGCTCCTGCCATTGCGCAAGCTGCTCTCTCTGCTTTTTCAATTTCTTTTTGTAGTTCTTTAGAATAAGAGTGCAACACATCAGGATCGATGCGAACTCCATTAAGCTCTGTTTGAGCTAACACTTCAATAAGTGGAATTTCTATCTCTTCGAACAAACGAACCAACTCTAATTCAACAAGTTGAGGTTCTAATTTGTGTTTAAGTCGCAATGTAATATCAGCGTCTTCAGCAGCATAATTCTTGATTTTTTCTAAAGGAACATCGCGCATGTTACCTTGGTGAACGCCTTTTTTGCCGATAAGTTCTTCAATCTGAATAGGTTGATAGTTTAAATAAGAAACTGCCAAAACGTCCATATTGTGTCGCGTATCAGGATCGATAAGATAATGCGCCAACATCGTATCAAAGAGTTTTCCTTTCAATTCGATACCATACTGCATAAGTATCATCATATCGTATTTGAGATTCTGCCCAATTTTTGCGATAGATTCATTCTCAAAAACTGGCTTAAAAATTTCCAAGATTTTAAGTGCTTCCTCTCGCTCTGCAGGCAAAGGGACGTAATAAGCTTCTCTTTCGATGTAAGCAAATGAGAGCCCTACGAGCTCCGCATCTATGGCAGAAAGGGAAGTAGTCTCTGTATCAAAACAAAATTCTTTTTGTTGTGCTAAACAATCTGCTAAACGACGACAAAGCTCTACGGTATCTATTAGCCAATAATCCTGCAAAGAATTATCAAATCTTTTTACAGAAGAATCAGAAGTTACCTTATTTTCCTGGTGATGTGCTTGAGATTCAGGAAAAAGTTCCATTTGTCCACTTATTGAAGGTGAAACAATTTCTTGCTTTGCTTTATAACGAGGGCGTGCCAAAGTAGGAGTTACAGAACCTTCTCCTAATAATCGCTGGGCAAGAGTCCTGAACTCAAGTTCATGGAACAACTTTTGGACGGCTTGCCTATCAAATTCATGGTACTCAAATTTTTTTTCATCAAATTCTAAGGGTACCTCCGTACAAATAGTTGCCAATTTTTTTGACAAAATTGCTTGTTCTGCAAATTGTATTACACTTTCTTTTTGCTTGCCTTTTAATTGTTCCGCATTTGCCAAAAGGTTTTCAAGAGAACCAAACTGCTGAAGTAATTTTGAAGCTGTTTTTTCGCCAATACCTGGAATCCCTGGAATATTATCTACAGCATCTCCCATCATTCCAAGTAAATCAGTTACTTGCTCTACGCGTTCAATTCCCCACTTTTCACAAACTTCGTTTACACCTAATATTTCGACACTATTTCCCATAAAAGAAGGCTTATATAAAAAAATGTTCTGACTCACCAATTGCCCGTAATCTTTATCAGGAGTCATCATATAAACTACAAAACCTTGTAGGGCAGCTTTTTTAGCAAATGTTCCAATGATATCATCTGCTTCATAACCATCAAGTTCTAAAACAGGAATTTTAAACGCTCTGCACAACTCTTTCACAAAAGGAACTGCAATGGTAATATCTTCTGGTTGCTCGTTGCGATGAGCTTTGTAAGCAGGAAAAAGTTGATGCCGAAAGGTAGGAGCATCATTATCAAAAGCTACACCGATGTGCGTTGGTTTTTCGGTGCGAATCACTTCTAACAAAGTATTTGTAAATCCAAATACCGCACTTGTATTGATACCCTTAGAATTGATGCGTGGATTTTTAACAAAAGCAAAATGAGCGCGATAAATTAACGCCATCGCATCTAACAAAAATAATTTTTTCATTGAAAGAGCGTACCGATTTATTAAACATCTATTCAAATGGCAATTTACCAAGACTTCGCAATTGACAAAGAAAATTTAAGAGCTCAATTTTATGAAAAATGTATCTTCGATTTTGAGCATGAGTTTCTAAGTTAGCAATAAAAAATGCGTAGGTAACTTAAAAAGCTCAGCAGATTTGCCTAAGATTGCATTTAAAAACAAATTTAAGTATGACTAACGCGCGCAAAAATCTGCTGTATTCTTTAGTATTAGCTTCGTTGATAGGCATTGTATGGCTTTGGAGAACCTTTCAATCGCCCAAAATGATCACCCTACAAGGCAACACGATGGGTTCTACTTACCAAATCAAATACATCGATGTTCAGAACAGGAATTTTCAATCTGATATAGATTCGATTCTAGCAGCCTTCACTCGTTCCCTTTCTACTTGGGAACCAGAATCTGAAATTTCTCGCTTCAATAAAGGAGACTCTTTAGTGTATGAAAGCCCGTTTTTTTATCCCGTTTTGCAAAAAAGTTTAGAAGTTTACATTAAAACTGATGGAGCTTTTAATCCTGCAGTAAAACCTTTGGTAAACGCATGGGGATTCGGAGAAAATAAAAAAGACTCAGTTAATCAACACATTATAGATTCTTTGCTGACTTTTTCCGACTTCAGATTAGTTCGTTTCGATGAAAAGAAAATTGTCAAACTCGATAAGCGCGTGATGCTCGATTTTAATGCGATTGCTCCAGGATATGCTTGCGACGTGATCGGAGAGTTTTTGCGCAAACAAGGTATCGAAAGATTCATGATAGAAATTAGCGGCGAAATACTCTGCAAAGGTTTGAACCTTGAAAACCAGCCTTGGAAAATTGGTATAGAAGACCCTCGCGTTACTGAAGACAAGCGAAAAGTATTTCGAACTGTTGCCTTACAAGAACAAGCACTGGCCACCTCAGGAAATTATAGAAACTTTTACATAAAAAATGGTAAAAAATACGCTCATACCATCAACCCTAAAACCGGCATGCCTGCACAACACAACTTACTGAGCGCTTCTGTGATTGCTCCTGATTGCATGAGCGCAGATGCTTACGCAACTGCCTGCATGGTGTTAGGACTTCATAACGCAAAACAACTCTTAGAACAAAATCCTGACTTAGAAGGAATGTTGATTTACGACGAAGAAGGTACTCTCAAGGTCTATACTACTCAAGGATTCGAACGTTTGTTATTACCATAAAATAACTACGTTTCTCTAAGGCTATGATAAATAATTTCTATTTTCTTAAGCACCTAACTGAAGAATTAGATGTACACCTATCAGGGAAACGACTTGTTTGTTGTTTCAGTCAAAACAAAGATGAACTCGTTTTTAGTTTTTGCGATCATCTCAACGAATATTGGATAAAAGCAGAACTCTTGCCGGAATTTGCACTCGTCAGTTTCCCCAGAGAATACGCGCGTGCTAAGCGTAATACTATCGATATCTTTGAGCCGTGTATCGGATTGTACACAACAAAAGTTTATGTTTTCGAACACGAACGTGCTTTTGCAATCCAACTAACAGAAAATAAGCAAATTATTTTCAAACTATTTGGAAACCGAGCAAATATTTTACTTTGGGAAAACGACAAAATCACCGATATTTTTCGAAAAAAAATTCAATCAGATTACCAAATCAACATAACAAACTTACATAGAATTTTACAACAAGATTTTGAAACTTTTTGTCAAAAAGGACTGCAAGCAGTTTTCCCTACATTAGGAAAAGAAATCCGAAAATGGTTATTACCCTCTAATTTTGAGACTATTAGCAAAAAAGAACAATGGGAGCATCTCTCTTTAGCATTACAACAAATTCAGCAAAAAAGGTTCTGGATTACGGAAATCGATGAAACCCCTTATTTGTTATTATTTCCGCACGGAAATATCCTTTATGAAGTTTCTTCTGCAATAGAGGCGTGTAATTTATATGCTCTCACCTTTGGAAAAAAGTATTATTTCGAACGCGAAAAACAAGAGATTCTAAAAGAGCTTCAAAAAAAAGAAGAACAAACAAAATCCTATCTCCAAAAAAATGAAGAAAAACTAATAGAAACTCGTCATTCTACCCTTTATGAGGAAATAGGCCATATTATCATGGCAAACCTTCACAACATTCCACCCCGTGCTAAAGAAGTGACTTTATACGACTTTTACAGAAATAAAGAAATCAAAATCAAACTTAATGAGATGCTTTCTCCTCAAAAGAATGCAGAGAATTATTATAGAAAAGCCAAAAACCAAAAAATCGAAATAGAAACTCTTGAAAAAAATATTGCTCAAAAGTCTCAGATTTTGGCTCAAATCCAGCAACATTTGCAAAAAATAAAAGAAATTTCTTCTTGGAAAGAGCTTCGCAGATATTTAAAAGAACATCATCTAGACAAACAGAAAGAAGAACAGACTATTAAAGACTTGTTTAAAGTGTTCTATTACGAAGGATTTGAGATTTTAGTAGGAAAAAACGCTCAAAACAACGATTTACTCACGCAAAAGTACGCTTATAAAGAAGATTTATGGCTTCACGTGCGCGACGCAATAGGTTCTCATGTGATCATCAAATATCGTTCAGAACAACCTGTATTTCCGCAAACGGTAATTGAAAAAGCTGCTTCCTTAGCTGCTTATTATTCTCAGCGCCGCCACGAAACGTTGTGTCCTGTGATTTATACGCCTAAAAAATATATTCGCAAACCTAAAGGATTTCCTCCTGGCAAAGTAGCTATCGACAGAGAAGAAGTAATCATGGTAGAACCTATGCCTTTCGATTAGTGCTTTCAAACTGACTGCAAGAAAGAATTTTGTAAAACAAGCTCGGAAAAAAACGACTCAACCAATACGCCGCTCTTTCTTTTGCACCTCCAAACACGATTTCTCTTTTTCTTCTTCGAATAGCTCTCAGAATAATTTGAGCAGCCTTCTGAGGAGAAACACCATTTTGTTGAGATAAGTCAGAGCGGGCATAAAGCATTCCGTCTGCCGTTAGAGCGTTTTGGGAAAAACCTGTGCGAACATAACCTGGACAAGCCAAAGTAATCTGGATGCCTCGAGGAAGAAGCTCATAACGCAAAGAATCAAAAAAGCCATGTAAAGCGTGTTTAGAAGCAGCATAAGCCGTCCGATAGGGAAGCCCAAATTTGGCTTGTACGCTGCTCACAACTCCTATGAAGCTTCCTTGCTTGAGAAATGGTAGAAACTTTTTAACAAAAAACACTGCTCCATAAAAATTGGTGTTGACAATGCGGCAAAAAACTTCCCATCGGATTTCTTGGAAAGAAGCTCTTTGACTCACGCCTTGACAAAAAATAATCCCATCTAAAAATGGATTATTACCATTTTCTTGCAAAACCCTGTTGTAAATCTCTTCCACTTGAGAAGTTGTAGCAATATCCAAAGCAACTATTTGGCAATTTTTAGAAGTTAGTTTCGCATTTTCTGCTACTTTCACGAGTTTATTTGGGTCTCTAGAAGATAAAATTAAACAAATAGCGTCTTCTTTGGCTAACTGATAAACTATTTGCTCACCAATTCCAGAGGAGGCGCCTATAATCCAAATTGTATTTTTTTGGAAAGAGCGCATATACTTCTCGGCAGCAAACGAGCAATGTTTAAAAAAGACACTATCCTATCGCTTTACTTTTTCAACATCTTAATGACATCGTTGGCTTTGGCTCCTTCATGCACGATAGCCATCAACGCCCTTACCATAGCAGCAGGGTTTTCGTGCTGAATAATATTTCTTCCGTATACAATGCCGGAGGCGCCTTGCAACATTAAATTTTCAGTTCTTGTCAGAATTTCTTCGTCTGAAGCTTTTCCTCCTCCCCTCACTAATACAGGAACGCGACCTGCTACCTCGATGACTTTATGGTACTCTGAAACATTATCAGTTGGGTCCGCCTTGATAATATCTGCACCAAGTTCACACGCTTGTCGCACCAAAGGCATAATTTTCTTCAAATCTCCGTCTACCATGTATCCGCCTTTCTCCTGATTTGGGCGAAACACCAAAGGTTCAATCATCAAAGGCATTCCATATTTATCGGATTCAGGTTTTACTTTCAAAATATTTTGAATGCACTGGTCGGTTACTTCAGGCTCTCCTGGAATCTGAAACAAATTGATACACATACAAGCAGCATCTACTCTCACTGCTTGCAAGACAGTTTCTTCAATGACGCGGCTAAACAAAGTGCGAGGCAACACCATGCCATATACGTTAGCTACATCGGTTCTCAATACCAAAGCGGGTTTCTTTTTGCCAGGAATAGATTGCAAGTAGTGAGCATTCCCTATACTTAACTGTATAGCATCGGGATTAGCTTCTACTACTACACGAACCGCCTTTTCGATATTTTCGATGCCTTGTAAAAAACTATATTCATTAAAAAATCCGTGGTCAATTGCCACATCAAAACACTTGTTTGACTTTTCGTTGAAAAGACGTTTTAAACGATATTCTTTCATGATTTAGATATGTTGAAAAAACTTTGTTGATTATGTTGAAAAAAATTTCGCGATGGCAAATTAGAAAAAACTCTAAGAAAAAGAGAAGTTTGTAACACAATTAGAAAAAATATTTTTACATGAATACCTCTCCTATTCGCATCTTTTCGCCTGCAACGGTTGCTAACGTAGCTTGTGGCTTCGATGTATTAGGGTTTTGTTTAAATCATCCGGGCGACGAAATTAGTATGCGTCTTATTCCAGAAACCGTAATTCGCATCATCAACAAAACACATTTCCTTATTCCAACAGAACCTCATAAAAATACCTTAGGCGTTTCATTACAAGCCTTTTTAAATGCACTTAACTACCGAGAAAGCGGATTCGAAATCATCATAGAAAAAAAAATTATGCCTGGTAGTGGCGTAGGTTCAAGTTCGGCGAGTGCCGCCGCTAGTGTAGTAGGAGCTAATTATTTATTAGGAAACAAATACTCAAAAGCAGATTTAGTGCAATACGCTATGCAAGGAGAACTTGCTGCTTCTGGTGCTGCTCATGCTGATAATGTCGCACCTGCTCTATTAGGAGGTTTCGTACTAATCAGAAGCTACAAACCTTTAGACATCGTACAAATTCCCTACCCAGCAGATTTATACGCTGCTGTAGTGCATCCTCAAATCGAAGTTCGCACAGAAGACGCAAGACGCGTACTCAAAAAATACGTTCCTCTCAAAGACGCCATCACTCAATGGGGAAACGTAGGAGGACTCATTGCAGGGCTCTACCGCGGAGACTACGAACTAATCGGACGTTCGTTAGAAGATGTGATCGTAGAGCCAGTGCGTTCTTTGTTGATTCCGTCTTATAAAGAGGTTAAAAAAACAGCTCTTGAAAACGGAGCTTTAGGTTGTAGTATCTCAGGTTCTGGACCTTCTATCTTCGCTTTGTGTCGCGGCAAAGAAGTTGCCGAAAAAGTTGCTCATGCTATGAGCCAAAAATTTCAAGAAAGTGAAATCGAAAATTGTATTTATGTTTCGGCTATCAATCCTAAAGGAACCATTGTTTTAAATTAAGCTATATTAAAACGTTTTTTAACAATTACTAAAATGAAAAAGTTGCTTTTTATACTCTCTTGCTCAAGTACTTGGCTGTTTGCTCAAAAATCAGGAGTTTTTGAAATTACTAAATTTGGTGCAAAAACATCCTCCCCCAACAATGCCGTTGCAATTCAAAAGGCAATTGATGCCTGCCATCGAGCAGGAGGTGGCAAAGTGATAGTTCCTTCAGGTACTTTTCTTACTGGAGGACTTATTTTAAAAAGCAATGTAGAACTTCATTTGAGCATCGGAGCCGTTCTAAAGGGAAGTCCGCGCATGCAAGATTACTTTTCTCAACGCCCTTCTGATTCGTCATTTGCTTATGTGCAAACAGATAAATCTATACTCTACGCTGAAAAAGTCGAAAATATTGCGATTACAGGTTTCGGAACCATTGATGGCAATGGGAAAGCGCCCGACTTTGAGTTACCTTCAGAAGGAAAACAACTCTACAAAGATACACTTCTCAAGCGACCTATGATCATCCGCTTCATTGCTTGTAAAAATATCCGTATCGAAAATATCACACTTCAAAACTCTGCTAACTGGGTACAACATTATATGGGTTGTGAATATCTTTCGATTCGAAACATGAAAGTACATAGTTTTGCTAATCGCAATAACGACGGCTTGGATATAGACAATTGCCGTTTTGTTACGGTGAGCGACTGCATAATAGATTCTGATGACGATGCTTTATGCTTAAAAAGTGAAAGTTATCAAACTTGCCAAAACATTTCGATTACCAACTGCATTCTTTCGAGCAATTGCAACGCTATTAAATTTGGAACGAGCTCATTAGGAGGATTTCGAGATATTACAATTTCTAACTGCATTATAAGAGCTCCTTCTCAAAAAAGTGAAATCTGGCAACGCCAACACGGATTAGCGGGATTAGCGTTAGAAATGGTCGATGGCGGAACTATGGAAGGTATCACTATCAACAATATTACTATGGATAGCATCATGACTCCGATTTTTATTCGTTTGGGCAACCGAGCAAGAAAACTTCCCGAAGCTCCTATTCCTTCTATTGGTAGCCTTAAAAACATCAACATTAGCAACATCTTTGCTAAAAGCATTCGCGAAATTTGCAGTGTAATCACTGGAATCCCCAATGGAATGGTCGAAAACGTACAACTCTCAACTATTCACTTGGTTTCTAATGCTAAAGGAACTGTTGAAGATTACAAGCGTACCATTCCAGAAGCAGAAGCTGAATATCCTGAAAATAAAATGTTCGGACACTCGTTGCCCGCTTATGGCTTGTATATTCGCCATGCAAAAGGAATCGTATTAGCCGATATTTCATTAGAAACCATGCAAGAAGATGTTCGCCCTGCCATCTACTGCGATGACGTCATAGATTTAACCATCAACGGTTTTTATTCTAATCCTAAAGTAAAAAGCAATCCACTTATACATTTTACAAATGTTCAACAAGCTAAAATTAGCAATTCTAATATTGCAGAACCTATTGAGGTATTTTTAAAACTCGATGGGGAAAAAACTCGCAATATTCGCCTGAACAATAATTATTTAGAAAGAACTAATAGCGTTTATGAAGTAACGCCTAACGTACCTAAAGAGAATTTGCTGATTGTTCGCTAAAAATCTCGCATTGAACACATTAATTATCTGAAAGTTGTCTTATTTTTGCAAAATGATTTGTAGAAGTATGGAACTTATCAAAGAAATAGATATTTTAGATAATCATCGCGCTGAAACTTGTGAAGTGCGTATCACTCAAAACAACGCGCTTTCTTTTCAGCGAAAACTTTATATTGAGAGTTATGGCTGCCAAATGAATTTTTCGGATAGCGAAATTGTCGCTTCTATTATGGCAGAACACGGTTTCGGCACCACATCTAATTTTGAAGAAGCAGATTTAATATTTCTCAATACATGTTCCATTCGGGAAAAAGCAGAGCAAACAGTTCGAAATCGACTCAAGCATTTTCAGGCAGTCAAGCGAAAACGTCCTGAAGTAATGATCGGGATTTTAGGATGCATGGCAGAGCGCTTAAAAAATCAGTTATTAGAAGAAGAAAAGATCGTTGATATCGTGGCAGGTCCTGATGCTTATCGAGATTTGCCGAAGTTAGTAGCTTTAGCCGATGAAGGAAGCAAAGCTGTAAATGTATTTTTGTCGCGCGAAGAGACATACGCCGATATTTCGCCAATTCGCCTTAATAGTAACGGTGTGACAGCCTTTGTGAGCATCATGCGCGGATGCGACAATATGTGTTCGTTTTGCGTAGTACCCTTTACACGCGGACGCGAACGCAGCCGCGACCCAGAATCAATCGTAAAAGAATGCAAAGAACTTTTTGAACAAGGCTATCGAGAAGTAACCCTATTAGGTCAAAACGTAGACTCTTATAAATGGTCGCCTAACCCAGAGCTAAAAGGGAAAGCACAAATCGAACGCGCAGGAGAAAAAAATGTCGTTACATTTGCAGAACTTCTTAAAAGAGTAGCTCAAGTGCATCCACAATTGCGCATACGCTTTTCTACTTCACACCCTAAAGATATGACCGACGAAGTACTCTACACTATGCGCGAATATGACAATATATGCAAATACATTCATTTACCTGTTCAAAGTGGAAGCAATCGCATTTTAGAACTCATGAACCGAGGCTATACACGCGAGTGGTATATGGAGCGCATCGACGCTATTCGACGCATCTTAGGAGAAGACTGCGGAATCTCATCCGATATGATCGCTGGCTTTTGCTCTGAAACAGAAGAAGACCATCAGCAAACCCTTTCTTTGATGGAATACGCGCAGTTCGATTTTAGCTATATGTTCTTTTATTCGGAACGCCCAGGAACACCTGCTGCAAAACGTTTAAAAGATGATGTCCCCTTAGAGACCAAAAAGCGGCGCTTGCAAGAAATCATCACCTTGCAAAACGAACTTTCTCTAAAAAGAAATCGCCGCGACATCGGAAAAGTTCACGAAGTTTTGATAGAAGGCTTTTCTAAACGATCTAACGACTACTTACAAGGAAGGAACTCTGCAAACAAAGTAGTAGTTTTCCCCAAAGAAAACGCCAAAAAAGGAGATTACGTTCGCGTCTTTGTACACGATTGCACCGCTGCAACACTTTTAGGAAAAATTGTAAAAGACTAAGTAAAATTCAGTGTTGAAGGTTCTAATTCTCCGCTTTTCTTCTATTGGCGATATTGTGTTGACTACGCCTGTGATTCGAGCAATTAAAATGCAGTTGCCTGAAAGCAAGGTTCATTTTGCCACAAAAAGCAAATTTTTTCCTATTTTAGAGGCGAATCCTTATTTGAATAAAATTCATTGCTTAGAAGGTTCCCTTTGGGAGTTTGCAAAGCAACTTCGAAAAGAAAAATTCGACGTCGTTATCGATTTGCACCACAACTTAAGAACATTCTTACTAAAAAAACTTTTAGGTGTAAAAGCTTACCATTTTCCTAAGCTCAATTGGGAAAAATGGCTTTATGTAAATCTTAAAATCAACATACTCCCTAATGTTCACGTAGTAGATAGGTATTTTGAGGCTGTCAAGCCATTAGGAGTCGTAAAAGATCATTTTGGATTGGATTATTTTATTCCTCCAAAAGATGTAGTAGAACTCGAATGGCTACCCGAGACACATCGAAAAGAATACGTAGTGGTTGCAATCGGAGGACAACATTTCACCAAGCGCCTTCCTCTTCCTAAACTTATTGAATTGTGCGACCGCATCAACAAACCTATTATACTCTTAGGCGGAAAAGAAGATGCAGAGACTGCTCATCAAATTGAAATTTTTTTTCAAAGATACCCTCAAAATCAGCCCTACGAAGAAGGATTAGCACAACTGAATAAAAAAACATTGATTTTTAATGGCTGTGGAAAATTTAATATCAATCAATCAGCTTCCATCATTCAAAGAGCTTATGCAGTTTTTACACACGATACTGGCTTGATGCATATTGCAGCTGCTTTTCATCGCAGGTTGTTTACTATTTGGGGAAATACGACTCCTCTTTTTGGAATGTATCCTTACAACACATCGTTTACGGTATTCGAAAACAACAAAATTAGCTGTCGCCCATGTTCTAAAATTGGGTATAGTCGTTGTCCTAAAAAACATTTTAAATGTATGAATGACCTCGTATTCGATTTCTATCTTCCTTGACGTCCATGGAATTTAAAAAGAAATATTTGCAATTCAGAGTGAACCTTTGTTAATTTAAGCTAAAAGATAGCGAATCAGACTTATGCGGCGTTCTCTCAAATTACAACAAAAAATACTTATCTTTTTTTTCATTATTGTCATTTTGTTTTTGGCAAATTTCAACGCACTGAATATCGTATTAGATAACTCTAAAGAACTGAATGCGCTCAAAACACTTCTCTCAGAAAATAGCGTCAGAATTTATAAAATGACTAATCACTGCCACCAAATAGCTTCAGGCCGCGAAATTGAAAAAAACGATTTAGAAGCAGAAATCAGAAAATTCAACCAAAACATCAATTTAGTTCAAGTAGGAGGCTTGTACGATTTCGGCGATGAAAAAATGACGCTTCCCCCTATAGAACAAATCAATGAAAAACTGTCGTCCAAATATCTGGGAGTCGTAACCATTTGGGAAGAACTCCAAAAACATCTTATTGAAGTGGCTGAAACACCGGCATTTACAGATAGCATTTTTAACTACTACGAACGGATGGAAAACTACGGGATTACGTCGTTTAGCGAATACGTTCCTGCACAAAAACGCTTTAAAGTAATCTCTCCTGAATTTAAAAATTCCCTTGAATATGTAGTAGACGCTTCTCCTAAACTCTATAGTGCTAACCAAGCAATGCTCGATATTGTGATTTTGGAATTAGCTTCTACTCAATCACAGCTTACATTCGTTTCTTTTTTGTTTATCATTATCATCTTGATGAGCTTAGGAGTAGGATATTTCTTTATTGTAACCTCTACTCTTAAACCACTTTCACAGGTTACAAAGGTGGCCGATTTGATTTCTTCAGGCGAGCTAACTAGTACCCTGCGCGAAGGACAAAAAGATGAAATTGGTTTGCTTATTCGAAGCATTAATGGGTTGATTGCAAGTCTTCAAAAAATCTCTGATTTTGCTACTGCCGTCGGCCAAGGAAACTTTGATGTAGACTTTCAAATCAGAAGTGAAAAAGATCAACTCGGCATTGCATTGCTCAACATGCGCGATAATCTCAAACGAAACGCCGAAGAGGATATGAAAAGAAATTGGGCAAACGAAGGATTTGCAAAATTTTCTGAAATCCTGCGCGCCAATACGAACGATATCGAAAAATTAGCTTATAATATTATCTCCAATCTGACTCGCTACATAGAAGCCAACCAAGCAGGCTTATTCCTGATTAGTGGAGAAGAAAATCGAAAGCGCCTTGAACTAGTAGCCTCTTACGCATACGGAAAACAAAAATACATCCAAAAAACATTGCCTATTACACAAGGATTGCTAGGACAAGCTATCTTAGAAGAAAAAACAATTCATCTCACTGAAATTCCGCAAGGATATACTGAAATAACATCTGGTTTAGGAGAAGCTACTCCTAAAAGTTTGCTCATCACTCCTCTAAAAATTAATGATGAAATTCATGGTGTACTTGAAATAGCATCTTTTAAAGACTTTAAAGACTACCAAATTTCATTCGTAGAAAAACTAGCAGAAAACATCGCTTCAACAATCGCTACTGTAAAGTCGGCGAATCGTACAAGACAACTACTCAAAGAATCTCAACTCTACGCCGAACAATTGCGCTCACAAGAAGAAGAAATGCGACAGAATATGGAAGAACTTTCCGCTACCCAAGAAGAAATGAAACGTATTCAAATGGAAATTAAAGCGAAAGAAAGTAATTTAGACGCTATCATTAACAATACAAAAGAAATTATATTCTATCTAAGTCGAAACCAAAGAGTTATTCTTTACAACCGAGCCAGTATCGAATTTTTTGAGAAGGAAGGTATTGGATCTATCCGTCAAGGCATTAAATTTTATGATATCTTACCACAACATAAGCAAGACTTCTTCCGACAATATATTACAAGAGCTCTCAAAGGTGAATACATTACTACCATCGAAAGAGAAACTATAGGGAAAGATGATGTTTATTGGGAAATTGACTTTATTCCTGTGCGCAACAATGAAAACGATATCGATGGTGTTTCAATTTTCATGAGAGATATTACTTACAAACATCCAATTCGCTGGCAAACTGAGGTTAGATTATGAAAAAATTACTAATTTTTTTAGTACTTTTCATTCTCGTTGCCACCCTCGCTACTATTTTACTGAAACCCCAGCACCACAAAACCGCAAGAACTTCAACTATTCAATCTGTAATTACTAGAACAGAAAAAAACTACGGAGAGGAAATTGAAAAATATTGCCAAAAATTTAATTTGCCTGCTGAGTATTTTAAAGCTTTAGTAATATTAGAGTGTTCAGGAGCAAAACCTGCTCCCTCTCGTTTTGAGCCAAAAGTTTTTGAAAAACTCAAAAGAGTAAAATACGAGAAAGACGATAAATTCGATGTGATTACACCCTCAGACCTGGAGAAATATTCAGATAGAGAACTAATAGACCTCGCTACCTCTTGGGGACCTCTCCAAATAATGGGTTATCATTCTATACCATTAAATATTCATATAAAAGAGCTTAAAGGAGAAAAATCCCTTTATTATAGTATCTTATGGGCCAATCAAAATTATGGCTACCTTCTCCGAAAAAAAGATTTTAAGAATGCTTTTCATTTTCACAACACAGGAAGAATGCATCCCAATGGACTCCCTCAAACTTATCACAGAAATTACGTTTCTCTAGGAATTGAATACACTAAAAAATTTCAAAAAACTAAGAAGAAATAATCATTTAGAATGAAGATTGTTGATAATTTCTTGAACAAACTCCGATGAAAAATTCCAAATAAAAATAGGACTAATATAAATTTCTTCTATTAAGAATACGCTATGTAATGAAAGAGTAATTTCCCAAGAATGTTGTTCATCGAAAATAGATTGATAAAGAAGATTTCCTCTTTCATACTGAAGTTGCGGAACATAACCATAAATAAATTTTTTTAAGAAATCAGCCAACTTGCTTACTACAGATGCCGACAAAATGTTATCTATCTCCAAGAGAAACTCTTCGAGTTCCTTTTGCGAATAATCTTTATCAGAAAAACAGCACTTCATTAAATGTTCAGCATCTTTATGGTGAAAAATCAAGTAACTTTTAGCAAGTAACTCTCCTTTCACACTGGTAGTTAAATTATAATAAAGCTCATTTTCTGAATCTAACAATACTTGAAAAGGAATCTCATTTCGTAGTTCTAAAAAATCAACCTTTACAGGTTTATGGAGCAACTGACTGAATGCTTTTGAAGCGCTTTGGAGTGCTTCTGAAAAAATTCTAAGTAAGAACTGATTTTCTTCCTCTTTAAATTTGTTCATTTTTTAAACCAAAAAAGTTACAAATTTGTAAAAATATTTGGAGTACCTACTCAAAAGAAAAAAGCTCTTAGAAATAATTTTAAGAGTAATAATTATCTCTTAAATTTGAATATAGTTTCCGCGCAATTTAAAATTTATTTATATGTTAAACTACTGGAAAGCTATTTTTCAGAAAAAATGTCCTCGTTGTCGCAAAGGAGATATTTTTAAATACAGAGGATATCAACTCTCGCATTATTTAAATATGTATGACCGTTGTTCGTACTGCGGTCAAAATTTTATGCCTGAACCAGGTTTTTATATCGGTGCAATTTATATTGCTTATGCTCTCAATGTAGCTTTAGTAATTAGTAGTTTTACAGCACTTATGATTCTCACTCCCAAGCGTCCTGAGCTTTGGATTATTCTTACTACAACTATTACACCTGTAGTGTTGCTATTCCCGTTTGTTACTCGGTTAGCTCGGTCAATGATGCTTCACTTTTTTGGAGGTATTCAGTTTGATGACGAACTTACAACACAAAAAGAAAATCAAGAAGAAATCAATAAATAAAAAAAGGTTAAAGTTTCAGCTTTTTTATGGTTTCATTTGTCTATCCATTAACTTTTCCCAAAGTTAACAACAGCAATGAAACTTCGATTGCTAATTTTCTTCTTATTTTTTATTCAGCAAATAGCTTGGGGGCAAAACCCTTTCCAAGACTCTATTTTATCACAAGCCGAAAGAATGTATGCCTACTTCTTTCAACAAGACTTTAAGTCTTTTTTAAACTACACTTACCCGAAAGTAATAGAACTTTCGGGAGGGCGAGAAAAACTAATTCGCCAAATGAAAAAAGAAATTCAAGATTATCAAAAGAGCAATATCATCTATAAAAAAGTAGTTTTTAGAGAACCTAGTCATATTGTAAAAGCAGGTGAAGAACTTCATTGTTTAGTACCAAGAGAAAGCTTCTTTGAAATGGATGGCGAAAACCACCGACTTGTTAGCAAAATGTTGGCAATTAGCCAGGATAGCGGAAAACACTGGTTTTTCTTGGAAATCGACAGGCAGGACAAAACTCTTATAAAAAAAATACTTCCTCACTTTAACGAAGACTTACTGTTGCATGAATGAACCTTTTTAAAATTCCGGGTATTTGCCTCGAACTATTTGAACTTTATAAGCGCTTGCAATACCAAAAAAAATGGATTGCTAGAAATCTAGAGCCTATTTTAGGGGAATTTTCACCCGATGGAGTACTCTCTATCGAACACTTCAAAAAAATACGACAATATGCTTTACTCACCGTAGTAGGAGTTTCAGAAGCCTTAGCAGCATTGAGAGGAAAACTTCTATCTGAGCAAGAGCGATTTTCTCAAACTATCCTGGCTTCTGTTTCTGCTCTTTTCGACGTGATGTACGACGAAGGCTTGCTGCCTCCAGCAGACATCCTAACGCTCACTTATTATTTCCAACTTGCTACTCCTAAAAATCAGTTAGAAGAATTGTTCGTAAGACTTCTTTGCTTACTGAACAACAATCAACCTTTTTCACTGAGAGAATGGAAATGTATCCAACAAATTGCAGAAGCTCAAACCGAAGAAAAACAGCATTTTATTATTTCTTATGATATTGCACAACGTGCGAAGAAAAAGTGCGGAAATGCAATTTTGTTATGCGCTTATTATTTAGAAACTAATTGGAGACCTGAAGTGCTATCTTTTTTATATGACTTAGGAGGCGTCTATCAAACCATGGACGACATTTTAGATTATTACGATGATTTTCACGCCCAACACCTTACTTTAGCTACTATCGCCGATTCTTTCGATGATTTAGAATTTATTTACTATGACGAGATAGAAAAAACCAAATCGGCCCTTAAAAAACTTCCTTTTTCTGTTGAGCACAAAAAACGATTTTGGAAAACTATACGAATCATGTTAGCTACAGCATTAGTACTACTCAAAAAATTGCGCTCTCATGAAAAGAAACATAAAATGCCTTTAGCTAAGTACCTTCCAAGAAAAAAGCTTATCTGCGATATGGACAAAATTGCTAATGTCTTACAACTTATTTTAAAAAGTAGCGCATTATAAAAATACCTCGGAAAAAATTTCCGAGGTACCTTCAAAATAATTCTTTTTTTAGTATTTCTTGTTCAAAGGACGAAACTCAGTCCAATTATCAGTCCAATCAGTAGCACCAAAAGCGCCGCGATAAGTTACTTTACTAAAGAAGGCATCTCCCACTTTGCCTACTACGCGAGCATTCGTGAAGTTGGCACCACTTGCCATTGAACCTGAAGCCACTGCAAAGTTTGGATTAGAAACATAACCATCTTTGCCTTTTCCTCCCCACAACAAGTCTTGATTAATTCCTAATCCTGTCATATTTGGAAATACGCCGTCGTTCTGGCTGTTAGGTCTTCCTGTAGAGCGCACTGTATCCATCGTATTGCCCAATCCTCTTGTTAAAAAAGCGGCTTGCCCGTTGTTAGAAAAGAAAGTAGGATTAGAAGCGGAAGCATCTGTCGGACGTTGACGCTGCATAAACACTACATGGTTGTATGCTAAAATAGCTTTAGGACTGTTTGTAGTATCATAGTTTCCTAATGTGTTGGTTCCCTCTACGTTAATGCTTCCTGCCATTCCTACGAAAACAGAATTTAAAATAGAAACTGCTGCGTTGCGGCGAATGTGGATGGTATTTGCGTAGTTTGCACTAATATCTCTACCAGTATTGTCGCGAGGACCAAGCACGGTGATATTTGAGAAAACAGCTTGAGTTTGAGGAAGTGTACTATCGCCTGCAGCGTTATTATCGCATTCAAACGGATTAGAACCCGATTGGTCAGCAGTAAAAGGTTCGCGGATAGCTAAACCAAACTGTACTTTACCAGAATATCCGAAATCAGCATCAAAGTCATCGTCCCATGCGCCAAAAGAGACTAGATATTTGCAGTTTACATTTCCTCCAAACCATTCAAAATGATCATCTCCCCCAAAAGTAGCTTGTACGTACTCAATAGTGGTACCTGCTCCTACTCCTCCTAAAGTAAGCGAATTAGTTTCATTATTAGGAGAAAGCTCAATTCCTGCATATTCTATGCGAGTATAGCGAATTACTCCGGAATTATCGTTGTCATTAGTTCCACCGAATACTACTGCGGGAGAAACCCCTTCGATAGAAGGATCGCTTTGATTAGTTCTTGCACGCCCTAGTACCACGATACCACCCCAATCACCTTTGTCGCGCTCTCCCTCTTCTTGAGCAGACGTAAATACTACAGGACGAGAAGCAGTACCCATACACATAATTTTTCCACCTCTATCAATTACGAGCAATCCTTTCGTACGTTTTTCACCAAAAATCACAGTTCCAGAAGGAATTGTAAGCGTTTTCCCATCTCTTACAAATACTTGTCCACGAAGCAAATACTTTTTCGTAGAATCGAGAGTCATCGTTTCAAGGTTCCCTTCTAAAATAATAGCCGTATCGCCGTTATAGCGAATGACTGCTTTCTTACCATCGAAGGTAAACTCTTGTCCTACACCTGGTCTAGCAGGAGAAGCAGGAGCAGGAGAATCATCCTTTTTCTTACAAGATGTTAGGCTCGCAATAGCGCAAGCAACTAAACTAACGAGTCTAAGAAACTTGTTCATTGTAATGAAAATTTAGGGTTAAAAGAAATTTAAAATTTATAGGTTAAACTTGATGAATAATATGTTCCGCGTCTAAACTGGATAACAGGGTTATCATCTTGAAGAAGAATTTTTCCGTCGCGATTTGTATCTTGGTAAAACCTATACTTTGCATTGAGCAGGTCGTTGATACCAAACTTAAATTCTACCTTCTTACCAAGAGTTTTAGATATGTTTATGTCTATTACATTTCTAGGGAGCTCGTAAATAGTAGGATAAGTATTATTTCCTACCGCGAAGATTCTTTGTCCGAATACATTATAAAGAATGTTGAAATTAAATCCCCTTTCTTCATTGTTGTAATAAATACCCGCATTAATCACGTAAGGAGATTGTCCTTGTAGAGCGCGCTGTTTATCTTGCCCTAGAGCGCGTAACGCTCCGCCTACTCGCACACTATCCCCTAAGTCTACGCGGCTGTAGATATAAGCAGCATTGGCGGCAATGGAAAGATAGCGAAACAAGCGAGCATCACTCACAAAGTCAAGTGCTTTTCTTATCTCTATTTCTGCACCATAATTGCTAGCTCCTCTAGCGTTGATATAACTAAACTGCTGGTTAAATCCTACGTTTGTTACAAGGTTTTCAATAGGATTCTGAAACCTTTTGTAAAATCCCCCTACTGTAATCATTTCTCCCGCAGTCGGATAAAACTCAAATCTTATATCGTAATTATCGATAACAGCAATTGTAAGTTGCTCATTTCCAAAGAAATTTGCATCAAAATTGAAGTCGTAGAATAAAAATGGTGCTAATTCTCGAAACTCAGGGCGATTCACTGTTCTACCATAGGCTGCTCTCACGAGAGTTTTATCTGTAAAGCTGTAAGAGACATTCACCGAAGGCATTAGCGTTGTGATAGGTCTGTCTACTTCTATAGGAGTGCTTCCATCGCTCGATTGTAGACGCTGTCTATTAGCCTCTAAGCGCGCACCTGCTGCAACAGAAAATTTATATATAGGAATTACTGCTCCCAAATAACCCGCTCTCAAACGATTGTAGCCTTGATACTTATTTCTGGGGTCAGCATTCTCAGACAAAATTAAGCGAGTAGTTCTTAGGTTTTGTTCGCCGAAAAGTTCATGCAAAGGTGAGCGAATAATGCTCAGCGTTGTATCTGGTATATTATTAAAAGAGGGAAGATAGTAAGTTAAATATCTCGCCCGAAAAGTCCGTTGCCGTTGCTCTAAATAAGCCCCTATTTTTAAGATGATATTATCCTTTTCCGTAAAACCTTTGAGTTTGTGTTCGATAGAGACACTTTGTGCGTAGCTGCTCTCTACAAGAGTAGAATAAAAACGACTCATATCAAATAAGTTGCTAGCTGTAGCAGGTACTTCCGCCTCAAATACGGAATCAGCTTCGTTAAAATAAGTTCTGAACCTGCGGTAATCGGGCAGTATACGTCGCAGCCAATTGTAACCCACTGTCCAAACTACAGATGTTTTTTCGGTAAAATCATGCCTTCCTTCTAATTGACCATTATAAATACTTCTTTCCATCCACAAGAAACCATAGTTTCTTCTCATTTTTCCTCCTCCACCCCCTGATGTGTATTCAATGCCACTTCTCAAAGTAGTTTCGTGCTCTGCTAACTGATTGAACATGTTCATGAACTCGATTCTATGGTTTGAGTTAAGGCGAAACATCCAATTATGAATTAACCCTAATCGAACGTTTCGATTGTACTGATTATCTACAAAATCAAATTGGGGGTTTAATCGGTTGCCTGCACCAGAAGAAGGAGCGTCATAGCGGTCTCTTTCAATTTTCATGTATTGACCTGTATTAGAATAATTGAAAGATGTGATGTTGCTAAACAGTTTCTTTTTATCTTGATAAAGCCTCCATGCGAATTTTATCCCCATTTTTGCATCAGGAGACATCATACTTTTCTCAGGATTAAAATTATTGCGAAAATTTCGCGAAATAGCGACTTTTTCCACGTTAGAACTCACGTCCATCAAATTTTCAGGTGTTCCAGGAGGAATTGCCCTAAACTGATTGTCAAAACCAAGAAAATCCGTAGGTCCTCCTTTTGTTTGGAAATGTTCTCCAAATGTAGTTCCACTTCGATAACCCGTACCTATAGACAACTCTAATTTGTTCTCTGTTACTACGTTTTGAGTATAAAGTTTAATGATACCTCCAGCAAAATCTCCAGGATACTCAGGAGAAGCCGACTTATACACTAACATTCTATCCAAAGAACTACTAGGAATTAAATCAAAAGAGAAGGAGCGAATATCTACTTCCGTACTAGGTGCGATAATATTATTTATCAAAACGTTGTTATAGCGTTCGCTGATACCGCGTATATTTACAAAGCGTCCATCTGTAATAGTAATGCCTGGAATACGGCTCATAGCCTGTGCCGCATCTTTATCCTGATTTTTAGCCATTTGCTCTGCAGAAACTCCTGTTACTACTTGTTGGCTTAACTTAATTTCACTGATAACCGAAACATCTGTGTAAGTTTCACGCTCACCCACAACTATTATTTCACCCAATGTAGCAACATCTTCAGGAAGCTTTATATCTAACGTAGTCGTTTTTCCATTTTCTATCACTATATTCTCCAATCGAATAGTTTTGTAGGAAATAAAGGAAACTACTACCGTATAAGTTCCTACGTTAATTCCTGTAATGAGATAACTTCCATCTATATCTGTAGCGGTTCCTAAGCCTGCTCCTTCAACAAATACGTTCGCGCCAATAATTGATTCACCTGAAAGAGAATCACGAACTACACCTTTCAAGCTACCTTTTTGAGAATAAGAAAAATGTGAAATAAAGAAAAGAAGAAAAGAAATGTAGCTTATCTTTTGTATTATAGTTTTTGGAGTCAATACGAGCATGCCTACGTGAGTAAAGTATTAATTTTTACTCGCAAACCTATGTGATTAACGTTTTTTTGCAGTTTCAGAAAGATGAACAATTTATGAAAGTTTTATATGATTTATAAAAAAAATGTTACAATTAAAACAATGGTAATGAAAGAAAAAATATTAAAAAATTGTTTTTCAATGACTTAAAAATATTACAAAAACGTTACATTTTTACCATCGGAAATAAACTTATAACACTCAAAGTAAAGCTTTAAAAATTCATCATTTATCTTGTATTTTAAAAGATATATAAAGAGATTTGCGATTCATAAAAAACAGAAAAGTCATGTACGTAATTGTAGAAATTGCCGGACAGCAATTCAAAGTTTCAAACGACCAAAAAATTTACACTCAACGTTTGAACGCTGCCGAAGGAGATATTGTAACGTTCGATAGAGTACTATTAGCAGACAACAATGGTGTTATAAGTGTAGGAACTCCTACTATTCTTGGTGCAAAAGTCAGTGCTAAAGTGCTTGCTCACGTAAAAGGTGAAAAAATTATTGTATTCAAAAAGAAAAGACGCAAAGATTATGTCCGTAAAAAAGGACATCGCCAATTATATACTCAAATTCAGATTACGGATATTTCTTTAAACTGAGAGGTTTTTTAAATGTCGATAGGATATGGCACATAAAAAAGGAGTTGGTAGCTCCAAAAACGGTCGAGATTCAATTAGCAAACGCTTAGGCGTGAAACTTTTCGGAGGCGAATTTGCTAAAGCTGGTAATATCATAGTGCGCCAGCGGGGCACCCAGTTTCACCCTGGAAAAAATGTAGGTATGGGTAAAGACCATACATTATTTGCTCTTATAGACGGAATAGTATCATTTAAAGAAGGTTTCAAGAAGAGAACCTACGTTTCAGTTATTCCGTTGCAACAAAATTAAAAAAAGAATTTTTTGGTAGAGAGACAAAAAGATTGCTTGCCTTTCCTGTAAAGAGGAAAGGCTTTTTATACTAAATTTATCGTTCTTGAATATCAGTAATTATTCCTTTATCAAAAAGGTTTTCTAGAACAAATCGATAAGAAGTAAAATTCATGCTCTCCCTCCTGCTCCATTGCATCGAAACTACCTGTGACGCAATCACTCTGAAGGCTGCTTGTAGCATTTCATCGCGGACATCTCCCCAATCAAACTCAATACCATCTCTTGCAGCAATTATGGGCTGCCACCCTGTAATTCCCTCAAACGAAACAGGTTCTCCTAATGAATTCACGCATTTAGCGTTAATCAATCCAATCGTATATCCTAAGTGCTCAAATATAGGATAGCTCAAGTATTTTCCTACAGTGGTTTGTCCAACCGTCGTAATTCGAATATAAGGTTTTAGTATATTGATGAGCATATCACTCGAAGAGGCTGTAAAAGAAGAAGTAATAAACACAATTTCAGATAAGAACGGAAGACCGTCTGATGAAGTGGAGAAATAACAATCTTTTCTTGCTTTTGAATAGCGGTCGTTCATTAGAATAGAATACATAAGTTTTCCGCGCGCCGAAAAAGGAGCTAACAAGTTGGCGACAAATTCCATTGTGCGTAAAAAACCGCCTCCGTTATACCGCAAATCTATAATGAGCTTGGTAATCCCTGCTTGGCGAAAAATCTGAAAGCTTTCTTCGATATACGAAAATTTTGTAGTATCGGGAAATGAGAAAAAGACCCAATAACCTATCTTAGTGCTAAGAGTATCAAAAACTTGCGTATGCAAAACAGGATTGATAACAACTGTTTGTTTTGGAATAGTAGCGCTTTTAAATCTCTTCTGAGCATCGAACCATTCTAAAGTAACTGCTGAAGCAGTTGGGCGAATAAAAACTACGCTATCTCCCCGTTTTAAACCTACATTATCAGCAGGAGAGCCTTTTATAACAGCAATTACTCTCGCGTATTTTTCCTGCTCTACGATATACGCCCCTATGCTACCTTCTTCTGTACTGTTTGCGATTTCACGCGCAAGCTCCCCGTTATCTCGCTTGATAAACGACCATTTATCGGCTGGCTTGTATTTGAGCGCTTCTACAATAGTAGTATCTGCAAAATGTAATGGATTGACAATCGGTACCTTATCATAAAACAAATACCAATCTTTCATCATGGCATAAACGCTTTCGCGAATATCTTTTTTAGGAGATGCTTCTTCTTGAGAAATAGAGCAAGCGCAAAACATTAGCAATATACTAAATTTGTATACGCTTCGGTTAGCCAATTTAATTACAGCCGACTCGATTACATTTTTGAAGCTATTCATAGATTTTTTATATTTGCAATTATGGAATCTATTGAAAAACATCTTCGCAAAGACATTCGTTCTTTAACTGAAACTCAATTAAAAGAGTTTTTGTTAGAGCATGGCGAACAGGCATTTCGCACTAAACAAATCTTGCAATGGATATGGCAAAAAAGTGCTTTTTCGTTCGACCAAATGACTAATCTTTCTCTCCAAACAAGAGAACTCCTAAAAAACCATTTTGAATTTCGAAAAATCAATATTTATCAACAACAAAAAAGCAACGATGGTACAATTAAAGTAGCTTTTAAGTTATATGACAATCACTTTGTAGAAGGAGTTCTTATTCCTACTGAAACCCGCATGACTGCTTGCATCTCTTCGCAAGTAGGATGTTCGCTTACGTGTAAGTTCTGTGCTACAGGTTATATGGGAAGGAAACGCAACTTAGAAGCTCCTGAGATCTACGATCAAGTGGTAGCTATTAACCAACTTGCTCAACAACATTATCAAAAATCCATTACAAATATTGTGTTTATGGGAATGGGAGAACCCTTACTCAACTATGCAAATGTGCTAAAAGCTATTCATTACCTTACTTCGCCTGATGGGCTCCAAATCTCTCCTAAAAGAATTACCGTTTCAACGGCGGGAATTGCTAAAATGATTCATAAGCTAGCTGATGACAAAGTAAAATTCAATTTAGCACTCTCCTTACATGCAGCTAACGACGAAAAAAGAAATCAAATCATGCCTATCAATGAAAGCAACAGTCTTAAAGCTCTTAAAAATGCTTTGCTAGATTTTTACTTAAGAACTAAAAATGAAATTACTTACGAGTATATCCTTTTTGAGGACTTTAACGATTCTTTAAAAGATGCAGAGGAACTTTATCAACTTACAAAGCATTATCCTGTAAAAATCAATATTATACAATACAATCCGATTCGCCAAGCGCAATTTCGCAATGCAAGCGAAGACAAGGTAGTGCAGTTTACAAAATATTTGGCACAAAAAGGCATCAATGTCCGTATTCGAAGAAGTCGCGGAAAAGATATTGATGCTGCGTGCGGTCAGTTGGCTAATCAATCATTACTTTCATAAACTATGGAACAAGAAAATGAACAAGTAAATTCTGAAAAAAATACTTCTTCAAGCTTTCTTAAAGAAGAAAAAGTCTCTGAAAAAAAAGAAAGGTATTGGATAAGAAAAGCTAAAAATGAGGCTATGCGCAAAGAACGCATGCGCTTCTACCCTTACGTGATGATATTTAATTCATTTGCTATTTATGTTTCAATTAACATAATACTGCTGTACCTTCATGAATTGATAGGAGCTTTTTTCGCTTATCAACAAAAAATTCCTGTCAAATTATTTTATCACTATTTTACTTTTGAAAAATCTATTAACATTTTGCCTCGCAATGCTATTATACTTATTTTTGGCTTTCCTCCTTTTTTATTTTTTTTAGGAGGACTTGTATTATTATACGCTCATCTTATTCTGGAAAGGAACCGCATTCCTTTTCGGCTGGTTTTTATTTGGGCGATTATCATTATATTTAACATATTTTTTGCTAATCTAGTTTATTCTTTTTTTATGTACAAAGGACTGGCAATCGCAACAGAATGGTTTTATATTTCTAGATTCATTTTTATTCCTCTGATGATTATTGGCTTTATATTCAGCATAATACTTGGAAAATTTCTTTCAGTTCCCTTCATGAAAATGGCACCTTCTGTAAAATTAAATGTTCATAAAAAACCTCGTGGATTTATTTTTCGCATTGCTGTCATTCCTTTCTTGTTAGGAGCATCGTTTATAATTCTGAGTTATCCCAAACGAGATTTAGCTGACTTTTTAATACAATTTTGTATAGGGCTTTCTGTATTAAGTGCATGGATTTTTGCTAAGCCTCACAAAGAAATGAAACTTGTTAAACATATTCAGACAAATGAGTTTTCGTGGATTATTACGCTGATATTTATTTTTTGTGTATTATTTATGTATATAGCCATATACAATCCTATCAATCTGAGTTCCAAATAAAGTCCAAAATACTCTCATGAAACTTTCTATCGTGTTTTGGTGGATATTGCTTTGGAATATCAGAATTAGCCACGGACAAAAGTTATGTGGTGATCTAAAGAATTTTGTGAAAGACGGAGAAGAAATCGTTTTTTATGCTTTTGCTTACATTGAACCCCTCTATTCCCGTCAACTTCGAGTAACAAACATCTTTGAAATACGCTATGTAGTAGATTCAAATCGAAACCTAAACGACGCTATTACTAACCATCTCGCTGTAGAATTTGAGCAGTACTTGAGAGGTACTCGTCCCAATGGAATTTATACGCGAAATGGGTACGCATGGAATTGGCAAAACCGAGGAGTAGTGCGTTGTCCTAACTTAGAATTTGTAAAAGCAGCACGCGCTGAGATGATACGAGAGTACATCGAAAAAAACAAGTACGACGATATGAACGAAGAATTCAGACAGAAAGGCTGGAAATATCGGCGCAATACAGATAGGCAAGAATTTCAAAATGTAATCTATCACAAACGAGAACTTATTTATCCCTACAAGCCATTTTCTGATTCTACTAACTACAAATACTATAATAATTATCCTTATTATAATCATTTTTCTCCTTACAATATGAAAAAACAACGTTCTTCTGCAACTTCTGTAGAAGACCTTGCCGAAAAAGAATCTATGGAAGAAACTTCACCTACAGATTCATACCCTCTCAAACGAAGGCAAGTGATTGAAGAAATGGATTTTACGTTCGAATACCCTATGAACCAATATTATAAAGGGAAAACTATTGTTATGATCAAGCCCATTCAATAGCTTTTGGTAGGTTTTTTACGATTTAGAATGTAATTCTTCTTTTAATATTCTTTCTCTTTCTAAAATATTAGCTAAAGTACTTTGTTTGAGTTGTTTTACAGTTTCATTGCGCACATCTATGAATACATCGCGGATACCACAAACTGCTTCGTCGGGGCACTCTTTGCAAGGCTCGTAATACTTATAAGTGGCACAAGAAACTAATGCAATAGCTCCATCAAACAGCCTAATGATTTCAGCTAGATTTACTTCAGAAGGTTTTTTTAGTAAATAATATCCTCCTCCCTTTCCTTTTTTACTTCCCAGGATACCTGCATTTTTAAGATCTAATAAAATGGTTTCTAAGAATTTTTTAGGAATATTTTCTTTCTCTGAAATCTGACTTATCAACGAAAGTTCTCCACTCTCGTATTTTTTTGCCAAATATAAAAGGGCATGAATTGCATATTTTGTTTTCTTTGAAATCATCTTTATAAGTACCCTACTAATTTATAAACAATATACCCAACAATTTCATGGACTGCCTTATATGTAACAAAAAAAGACATTTCAGATGGTAATAAAGCAGAAAACAAAGAAAACTGATGCTCGTCAAATGTATAAAAGTGAGTGCTAAAGGGGGTAGCTTCGATACCTACTTTCCGAAAACAAGCCAATGCTCTTCGCTGATGGAAAGCAGAAGTAACTAACAAAAATTTGCCGTTGGGAAATTTTTCTTGTAAAATAGGAGCAGTAAATAAAGCATTTTCGCGAGTATTCATTGCGCGTCCTTCTACTGTAATGGCTCCTGTAGGAACTCCTGCTAATAAAAGCACCTGACGAAGTTGCTCAGATTCATTTTCAATAGTATCTGCTCCAAGCGAATAATAACCTCCTGTAATCACAATATGCTTAACAATTCCTTCTCTGTACAGACGTGCTGCATGCATCACGCGGTCGGCAGCATACTCCATATAAACGCGATCTTTAGGCGATTTAGAGTTGTTGGTTACCCCAGAAAGAATAATAGCAGCATCGTACTGCTGTTGGCGGATAAGATGCCAAGGCGTAGGAGGTATTTCCCACCAAAGCATTAATTTGTTTGATAAATAAGGGTTTGCTGAAACCAGCCAAAATATTAAACATCCTAAAATCCACTTATTTTTGTGCTTCTTAGCCGAAAACAAAGCACCAACTAAAAGAAGTAGCAGCCAAAAAGCAGGCATTAAAACTACATAAATGGTTTTAGAAAGAAAGTAAAACATTTTTATTAAGTTATTTCTCTCCAAATATATTTAAAACCTTTCCGAATAGGCAACTAATAAAAAAAGTGAAATTTCGCTTTTTGTAAAAAAATCATCCAACTTTTTAGTCTTGAAATGCAACTTATTTTTTATGCAATCGTTTTAAATAACTAATCATGATCTGTAAGAGGGCTTAAGTAAAGGGTAAATAGTAATAATTCGTTTAGTTTAAACATAGAAAGGCTATCGAATGTTTCGATAGCCTTTTTTACTTGCAAACCTGATAGCCCACTACGCGATCTCCCCGATTCCCTGCTTGAGAATAATATACAATAATGTCGTACTCATTTTCTGTTTGAAAAAAGGCGCCTTCGATAGGTTCTTCGTTTAATTCTTGATTTTGGGGATTAACTACAAAAAATTGATAATTATAAGTTCCTTGTTTAAGAAGCATTTTAGCCATATAAAGACCCAACGAAGGTTGGTATTCCATTAAAGAAGAAGTAGTAGGAATAAAATGATTAAAGCCTCCTAAAACATGAACTTCGCCTAAAGGTATAAAATTCTCTTGAAGATAAAAGTACACTTCTGTATAGTCTGCATTTATTGTAGGCATGTTGCTTTCAAGATGTTGAATGAGAAATTTTCCATTCATATCTGTGAAAGGTTCTGTGCCGTATACACGACCCTTGCGAGGTTTTTCTGGGTATAAATGTATTCTATTAATTAGTTTATCATATTCAATCTTTGCAACATTAGTTCCTAGTTGGATTAAGCTTTTGGTATCAAATACTCTAAACTCGTTGCCTGCATAAAAAGCATTTTCTAAATTAAAATAGTGATAATTCAAACGTTTAGCAGTTTCGTCCACAAAAAGGGGCTTTAGATCTATTTTAGCATTATCCCATCGAAAATTTTGTCGAAGAACTACTTTCACATTCTCAGCTGGATTTTGAAAAAAAGAAGGATAATCAATTTCAAAATCGACTTGCTGCATGCGAATAGAAGGCTCAGCCCCCAGCGGTCGCCTCACTTTGGCGCGAATAATTACTTGATTTTCATACACAACAAAACGATATGAAAAAATTGTATTCTGATAGTGCTGTTCTTCAAATACGCGCAACCAGTAGTTCCCTGAGAGCTTGAGGCGAGGAATTTCCACACTAAAATGGGTATAAGGCACTTTTGCCGAATGAGATATCTCAAAGTTATTTATTGGAATAATCGGATTTCCTTCTAAATATTCAATGGGCTGGTATTGAGAAGGGAGCCAATTGTAATTACAATGAATAATTTCGAGAGCATAAAAACCTGCTTGAGTCCCTACTTCATCAAACTCAAGCATCAGAGTGCTTCCTATAGGAACGACTGGTGGAAAACATTGGTTTGTCAAATAATTTCCTTTAGGATAAAGTTGTATTGTCTTGATTTTTTCAAACAACACTTGAGTAGAATAATTAGGTCGGAGAGGATTTTGTTTTGTTATATATGAAAGATAGGATTGAGCACATAAATTTGCCATTTGCCACCAACACAATCCTACAACAAGTATATTTTTTTTTAAAATCATCTCGTCTTTTTTCGTTACTCAAATTTAATAATTTTTTAGCAAGAAACTCACAACAATTTTAAAGTTTCCATGGTTCTACCATAGTAAAAATTATTCATTTAAAAATATGCAGCAAATACGCAATTGGTTTATTATCGCAGCGAGCTTTTTAAGCTACATTTCATTAGCTCAAAAATATACTATCAAAGGATATATTAAAGACGCTCGAAATGGAGAAGACCTAATTGGAGCTACCTTTTATGTTCCTTCGCTCAAAACAGGAGCCACTACAAACGAATACGGTTTTTTCTCTCTTACCCTTCCCAAAGGTACTTATCAAGTTGAAATCAGTTATATAGGCTATCAAACACTCACGCAAACGATTGAACTTTATAAGGATATCACTCAAAATTTTGAAATTAATGAAGACATCGCTTCATTACAAGAAGTAGAAATCATAGGGGAATCACTGCCCGAAGAAAATGTAAAAAGCGTAGAAATGAGCGCAAATAAAGTGGGAATTTCTACTATTAAAAAAATGCCCGCTTTACTTGGAGAGGTAGATGTTATTCGAAGCATTACACTTTTGCCAGGTGTCACTACTGCTGGCGAAGGTGCCGGAGGATTCAATGTGCGTGGCGGAGGCATCGACCAAAATTTAGTACTTCTTGACGAGGCGCCTGTCTACAACTCTTCGCGTCTATTGGGTTTCTTCTCTGTATTTAACCCTGATGCGGTCAAAGATGTGAAACTGTACAAAGGAGCAATTCCCGCACAGTACGGCGGAAGGGTTGCCTCTGTACTCGACGTGCGCCTAAAGGAAGGCAACATGAAACGATTCGAAATGAATGGCGGAATAGGTTTATTATTTAGTCGTTTATCGTTGGAAGCTCCTTTTGTTAAAGATAGGAGTTCCTTCTTAATTGCAGGCAGACGTTCGTACGCCGATGTCTTAGCAAAGCCTTTTGTAGGAGATAATCCCGTGGTAACAGGCCTATTTTTTTATGACCTTACCGCAAAAGCTAATTATGTCATAGGAATGCGAGACCGAATCTACGTTTCTGGCTATTTCGGAGAAGACGTATTTAACCCAGGAATCAAATTTGTGACAGGTAATGCTACCGGAACATTTCGATGGAACCACGTATTTAGTAACCGATTGTTTATGAACATGACTACTTTCTTTTCTCAGTACAATTACAGGTTTGAAGTAGAAAGAGGAGGAACAGAAGGATTCAAATGGAGAGCTGACATTACAAATTACAGCGGGAAAGCAGAATTCGGATGGTTTTTAAACGCTCAAAACACAGTTACTTTCGGTGCACAAGCTATCCACTATACTTTTAACAGCGGAGAAACACAAGTTCTTTCAGCAGGAGAAATCCGCCCCGGAGGATTGCCTAAAAAGTATGCTCTCGAAAATGCTCTCTATGTAGCAAACGAGCAAACTGTTAATCAAAAAATATCTCTTCAATATGGCATAAGATACTCTTGGTACGATTACTACGGCGACGGCACCATACAAACTTATAACGACACTACCCCAGGCTTACGCCGTACGCTTATCAACCAAACGCAAGTTCCCAAAAATCAATCAATAAAACAATACATGAATTGGGAACCTCGCTTAGGCATTAAGTATCAGCTAAATGAACAGACATCGTTGAAACTAGGATACAATCGGACGGCTCAATACATTCATTTACTCTCTAATACAGTAGCTGCTAGTCCGTTGGATATTTACACATCGAGCAACAATAACGTTAAGCCTCAAATTGCTGATCAGTTAGCAGTAGGGTATTTTAGAAATTTAAAAAACAACCTATATGAGTTTTCTATTGAAACTTATTACAAATACATGCAAAATCAACTGGATTTTATCAATGGAGCTAATTTATTTTTGAATAGTCAAATCGATGGAGAAGTATTGCAGGGCATCGGACGCGCTTACGGTCTAGAACTCTACTTAAAGAAAAATGCAGGGAAATTCACAGGGTGGACGAGTATTACTCTGGCACGCACAGAGCGAAAAATTAATGGTATCAACCGAAATGAATGGTATCCTACCCGATTCGACAAAGTATTTACTCAAAACCTCACTATGAGTTATGAAATTAGTAAGCAAGTAAGTATTTCTGGAAATTTTGTTTTCTTTACAGGAGTTCCTGGAACTTACTTCACTAATCGCTATATTATACAAGGAGTACTTATTGGGCACGACCCAAATGAAAGTCGCAATAATGCTCGTATCACCCCTTATCACCGATTAGATCTTTCTGTCGCTCTCGATGGCAAAAATAATGATAAACACCGATGGAAATCTCAATGGGTATTTTCGCTTTATAACGTATACGGAAGAAGAAATCCCTTCTCTATTACTACTGCAACCGACACTCGAACAGTAAGCGAATACACCTTCATCGAAAGAAATCAAATTGCGTTAGCAGCACAACAAGCAACTGCTACAAGACTCTCTATTTTTGCCTTCATCATTCCTGGAATCACTTATAATTTTAAATTCTAACTTTGTATGAAAAGATATTTTTATGTTTTACTTCTATTCTTAATATGGATCACTGCTTGCGAGGATAAAGTCGATTTAAACATCAAACCGGGTGAAAGCCAAATTGTAATAGATGCTTGGGTGACTATAGAACCTGGTACTAAACAAGTAATTACTCTTTCACGAACAACTCCTTACTTAGAAAATAATCCTCTTCCTCTTGTAAGAGGGGCGTTTGTGCAAATTACTAACCAAACATCAGGGCGGACTTTTAATTTTTCAGAATCTTATTCAGGAGCATACGTTTACCAGTTAAATCCTAATGATTCGCTAGGGTCAATAGGCGATCGCTTTATGTTGAGCGTTCAAGTAGAAGGAGAAACTTATCAGGCGTTTTCACAGGCTAACCGAGTACCTTCTTTTAACGACGATTCTATTTTTGTCGAATCCAGACCACAAGAGTTCGGAAATCCTCCAGGGTTATTTGTTGATTTTAATGTCAGAGATTTACCAGGTATAGGAGATTTTTATTTCATGAGAACTTATTACAACGGAAAACTGAGAGCACTTCCACAAGACTTAATCGTCATTTCGGATATTACTATCTTTGGAAGAAATTTCGATCCTCGACAAGATGGACTTCCTTTCATATTTCCTATTCGCTCAACAGTGAACCGACCTCTTTGCACAGATGGTTGTAATGACAGACCTTATAAAGTAGGTGATACCATTACTTTAGAAATTCTTTCTATTACATCTGAAGCCTTTGATTTCTGGACACAAGTACAAACGCAAGCTACTAACGTAGGGCTTTTAGCTTCTCCCCCCTCTAATGTACCCACTAATATTCAAAACGTCAATCCTAATGGAAAAAAAGCGGTAGGATTTTTCACTGTCTCAGCAGTAGTGCGTGCAGGCGTACGTATAAAAGAAGAAAATTTAATTATCATTCGATAAAATGATAAATTGAGCCGTATTTTAACTACTGCATTATTTTCAACAATATGTTCGAGCAATTATACCGCCCCGTACGCATAGAACCTTTAGCTACTTTTAGAATTATTTTCGGAGCACTTATGGTGTTTAGCACCATCCGATTCATGGCACTGGGATGGATTGAAGACCACTTTGTACAACCAATTTTACATTTCAAGTACTACGGCTTTGAATGGGTAGAGCCTCTTCCACTTTGGGGAATGTATATTGTTCACATTGTTATGCTATTAGCAGCCATCGGTGTCATGATAGGATATCGATACAAAATCGCTGCTTTTTTGTTGTTCGTCACTTTCACTTATTGCGAGCTTATCGATGTTACATATTACCTCAATCACTATTATTTTGTTAGTTTGATGTGTGGAATTATGATAGTAGTGCCTGCCCATCGTTGTTGTTCTTTCGATGTATGGCTCAAAAGAGTAACTGCAACAAACAATGTCCCATTTTGGACCATTTTTCTTGTCAAATTTCAAATTGCGATTGTTTATATTTACGCGGGAATTGCTAAAATAAATTCTTCTTGGTTATTAGATGCGATGCCTTTGCGCATCTGGCTACCCGCTAATAGCCACCTACCCATAATCGGCTGGTTATTTAATTATGCTCAAACAGCATATGTATTTAGCTGGGCGGGAATGTTATACGATTTGACTATTCCTTTTTGGTTGATGTATCAACCAACAAGAATTTTCGCTTACGTTATAGTGCTCGTATTTCATACTCTTACAGGATTAATGTTTCAAATTGGCATATTTCCAATTGTAATGTCCTGCGCGGTCTTGATTTTTTTCAGCAATGCATTTCATCAAAAAATAATTGATTTTATTAATCAATGGGCGAATCGATTTTTTTCAAAACACAACTTCGAATTTTCTAATTATCCCATCCAAAATAGAACTTGGATAACCATCAGCCTACTTACTTATGTTGCATTCCAACTCGTTTTTCCCTTAAGGTGCTACTTGTATCCGGGGAATATGTATTGGACAGAACAAGGATACCGTTTTGGTTGGCGTGTAATGCTAGTAGAAAAATTAGGAGATGCTGTTTTTTTTATAAAAGATAAAAAAACGGGAAAAGAATTTGAAGTCATTAACAGCGAATTTTTAAATGAACACCAACTTAAGCAAGTTTCTTTCCAACCCGATTTGATTTTGCAATTCGCCCATTTCTTAAAAAAACACTACGAACAACAGGGAATGAAGGATGTCGCTGTACGAGCGCAAGTATACATTACGATGAACGGAGAAAAAGCGAAACTATACTTTGACCCTCAGCTTGATCTTACACAAATTCAAGACTCTTGGAAACCTTATACTTGGCTTTATCCTTTCCCTTAATTAAAATGAAAAGGTTATTTATTGGCTTTCTAGTAGAGCCATCTTTTATCGAATCTCGATATATTGCTCTTCGAAATGAATTTGAAAATTGTCTTTCAGGAAAATGGATAGATTTAAATGCACTGCACGTCACTCTAAAATTTATAGGAAACTTTGATGAAGAACGAATTAGTTTACTTCAAAATGCTCTTTGCGAGCATCTTCAAGAATACCGAGAATCGTTCCAGCTTAGAGGACTTTCTGTTTTTTCTTCTTTAGGACAGCCTAACGTTTTATACATCAAGGTATCAGATTCCAAAAGTTTTTTAAAGCAAAAAGCTACTGCTATAGAAAAAGTCTGCTCTGATTTTGGAGTTCCTGCAGCAAAAAGAGAATTTGTACCTCACCTTACCCTTGCAAGAATTAAATCTGTAAATTCTTCCTTCTACGAGCTTCTGCACAAACACAAAAACACTTTATTTAGCGTAGTATCTTTTTATACAATTGCGATTTTTGAAAGCTTACTTACACCTGAAGGAGCAATTTACTTAAAAATCAACTAAATTCAACACACTTATTCAACAAGAAAAACGCTTCTATTTATTATTTATTTTATTTTTTTTGCAGACATCATATCCGCTAAAATATTCATCGCTTCATAAATACTAACATCCTCCTGAATCGATTTATGCCATTCTTTCTGCATTGCTAGCTTAGTAGAATCTATGACAGCATTTTCCACAATAGGCGCTACTGGCAAAATTTGTAAATCCGAATGATTTCTTTTTAAGTTGCTATATTTTTCTGATTCTGCTTTCAACTTTCTTTGAAGTTCCTGATACTTAGTAATCTCTAAGGGTTGCAAAGAGTTTTGGCGTTGTCTTTTTAAACGCTCTGCATTTTCTTCTATAAGAGTAAAGATTTCATCTTTTTTAACTCGCTTCTGACTTCTTTTTTGAAGCGATTCTATATCAAAAGAATTTGTTCGCACATAAGAAACAGGTTCAATTTCTTCGTACGTTAAAGCGTAATCCAAGTCTTTTTCTCCAGTAGTAAGTGCATCATAGGCGTCGGGCAAAACAATATCTGAAGAAACCCCTACCTCTTGAGTAGATTTTCCTGTAATTCGATAGAACTTTTGAATTGTCATTTTAAGAGCACCAACAGGTCTTAAGTGGGTGTATCCTGCATTAATGTAATAGTCTAGTTCTACAAACCGCTGAACAGTTCCTTTTCCAAAAGATGACTTACTTCCCACTATCACGGCTCTTCCATAATCTTGCAACGCTGCAGCTACAATCTCAGAAGCAGAAGCGCTTGAGCGATTAATCATTACTACCAAAGGTCCTTCATATGCTACATTAGGATTGCGATCTTCATAAATTTGAGGAGAGCCAGAATTTCCTTTTACTTGAACTATAGGTCCTCTGCGAATAAAATGCCCAGCCATATCAACAGCATCATTCAGAGAACCTCCTCCGTTGTTTCGTAAGTCTACAATAATACCACTTACCTTCTCTTTTTTAAGCTTTTCAAGCTCAATTCGAATATCTTCTCCCGAATTTCTGCCTCCGCTTCTCGAAAAATCAGTATAAAAACTTGGTAAATAAATGTATCCGATTCGCTTTTTGAGTGAATTATGGACGATTACTGCCGACTTTACATAAGATTCTTCTAAAATAACAATATCTCGAATAATAGAAATCACTTTGATAACACCGTCGGGTTTTCTTACAGTAAGTCTTACTTCTGTACCACGTTTGCCACGAATCAGACTTACAGCGTCCTTAAGAGGCATATCTGTAACACTAACGGGCTCTGCATCGCCTTGCCCTACTTTTAGAATTACGTCACCTGCTTTAAGTTCTTTTTGCTTCCATGAAGCACTTCCAGGTACAATTCTATCTACAATAATTTCACCGTCTATTTGTCGCAATTGTGCACCAATCCCTTCCAATTTACCCGATATGTCAATATCAAAATTTTCCTTTTCTTGAGGAGGATAATATTCAGTATGAGGACAGTACACGCTAATAATGGCATTAAGATACTCTGTTAATCGATCGTCTTCATCCATTTTGCTCAAGCGGTCAAAGAAGCTATTGTACGACTTCAGAAGCTCTTTTCTCACTTTTTCTTCTATTTGAGATTCAGTCTCAAGCACTACTGATGAATCAGGATTTTCGGCTAATTTTTTTCGCTGCTTTTCGAGTTCATCTAATTTGTTGGTATACCTTACTAGAGCCTGATACTTAAGATTTTTGCGCCATTCTTCTTTAATTTCCTCTTCATTTTTAGGGAATTCTCGCTTTTCTGGGTCACTTTCAAAAGTTTCATCAATAGAAAAATCAAAAGGCTTAGATAAAATTTCTTGATAGTAGGACTTAGCTTGCAACAAACGCCTATTGAAAATACTGCATGCACTATCAAAAAGCAGATTCTTTTTATTTTCTAAAATTTCATCATCTATCAAATACTGATATTGGCTAAGTAGTTTAATATCTTGTTGGGTAAAAAACCTCTTGCTAGGATCTAGCCTCTTAATATACTGATTATAAGCTTTCAAAGAATAATCATCATCAATTATAATCTTGTTGTAATGGTACAATCTCAAACACTTGAACAAAGCCTCTGTCAAGGCTTTTCGTTTTTCATCGATATCAGAATGCTGTTTTTCTTTGAAAGACAATCCAGCAATCAAAAGAATTACTGGAATACCCACGTACCAAAACGCTTTTTTCATGGCTCAAGTGCTCACTAAAATTATCGTAAATTTAGCAATCATTTTTTATATTTATCAGAGATATATTAAAAATTTGATAGAAAACCTATAAGGAAAAATATTTCCTTATAGGTTAAATTTCTAGCATCATCCGTATAGGATCTTCAAGAAGTTGTTTTACTCTTACCAAAAAACTTACAGATTCTCTTCCGTCAATAATTCGGTGGTCATAAGAAAGCGCCACGTACATAATCGGTCGAATTTCTACTTGTCCATTAATCGCTACAGGTCGCTCTACGATGTTATGCATTCCTAAAATAGCAGACTGCGGAGCATTGATAATCGGAGTAGAAAGCATAGAACCAAACACTCCGCCGTTGGTAATAGTAAAGGTTCCTCCTGTCATTTCGGGAATAGTAAGTTTTCCATCGCGCGCCTTAGCTGCTAACCGTGCAATTTCTTTTTCGATTTGGTCGAGCGTCATAGTTTCAGTGTTGCGCAAAACAGGCACTACTAATCCTTTAGGAGTAGATACTGCTACTGAAATATCTACGTAATCCGCAAATACAATTTCATCGCCTTGAATTTGAGCGTTCACCGCTGGAAACTCTCGCAAAGCAATTGTACATGCCTTAGTAAAAAAAGACATAAATCCTAAATTTACGCCATATTTTTCTTTGAATTTATCCTTGTATTTAGTGCGAATCTCCACAATTGCCTTCATATCCACTTCGTTAAAAGTGGTTAGCATGGCGGTTTCATTTTTTACGGCTACTAAACGCTTAGCAATGGTTTTGCGCATCGATGACATTTTTTGTCGATGCTCAGTGCGCGTTCCTGCTGTTGTCTTTGAAGTTTCTGCTGAAGAATCAGTACTACTTTGTTCAAATGAAATTGTTTTCTCTACTTTTTCAGCTTTGAGAGCGTCTTCCTTTGTAATTCTTCCTCCTACTCCAGTTCCACTTATCGCACTGGCTTCAATACCTTTTTCTGCTAAAATTTTAGCAGCCGCTGGAGAAGCATGTCCTGTCGCATAATTTTTTTCTTGTGCTGCAGAAGCAGCAGGTTGCGACACAGAAGCAGACTCACTTGTAGGAGTTCCATTTACTAAAATTCTACACAATATTGATCCAATCTTAAGAGTAGTTCCACTTTTAGCTACTATTTGTAAAACTCCATTTTGCTCAGCCTGTAAGTCGAATGTGGCTTTATCAGATTCTATTTCACAAAGAACATCTCCTTTTTGAACAAACTCACCATCTTTTTTATTCCATGCTCCTACTGTTACCTCTGTAATAGATTCACCTACTGCAGGCACTGTCATTTCGATGATTTCAGGCTTTGTAGGAGTTAGGGGTGATGCAGATTTTTGAGGAGCGTTCGTTGTTTTTGCTTCTTCTATTGTGCAAATAATAGCACCGATAGGAACCGTATCACCTGCCTTAGCTACAATTCTAAGAATGCCAGAAGTTTCGGCACGCAATTCAAAAGTTGCTTTGTCTGATTCCAAATCGCATAATACATCGTCTTTTTGCACAAAATCGCCATCTTTCTTGTTCCATGTGGCTACTGTAACTTCTGTAATCGACTCGCCCACTGCTGGGACTCTTACCGTAAAGCTCATTGTATTTTCTTTTTAAACTACAACCCAGATTTAATTGGCAAATTTGTAGGATTATCCGTGAAAACGAATAAGTTTTTTAAAAATTCATGCAGATTTTTTTGCTACCTTTCCTACAAGAATCAATCGCTCAGATGAACAAGCGTTGTAAGGTTCTAAACGATAGTTTCCAAACACTTGTTGGATTTCGATATGAACGAGATTCAATAAATTCTGAAAGTCTTCCAACGCGTAAGCCCGAACTTTTTCTTGAAAATGATGCACAGTATCTTGGTCTTCCAATACAATTTCTTTAACAATAAAACCATTTTGAATATACCGACGAATGTGAAAAAGTACATTGCCGCGCCGCAAATATTCTTCCGTAACAAGGGTTCGTATTACTTTGTGAACGTTCATAAAATCAATAATCACACTTCCTTCTGAGCGCAATGCCTGACTGAATGCTTGCAAAGTTTGGATATGTTCTTCTTCAGTCTCAAAATAACCGAAGCTAGTAAACAAATTGAGAACTACATCAAATCGATTTTTTGCATATGGCTTTCGCATGTCCCATACTTCGAAGTGGAGTCTTTCATTTTCAAATGTTTTGTTGTAGGCAATGCTTTCAGGAGATAGATCTATCCCTGTAACATCAAAACCTTGAGCATTCAAAAAGCGCGCGTGCCTGCCTTTTCCGCATCCTACATCTAATATTTTATAAGTAGGTAGCCATCTTAGTTTGTAAATCAAATTTCTAAGGAAGAACTCTGCTTCTCCATCGTTTCGATGCTCATATAAAAGATGATAGTAAGGAGAATCGAACCAGTTATGATACCAAGAAGAGGTGGTTGTCATATTTTGAAGATTGCTTATTAATGAACTACGAAAATAACCGTTTTGGTTTTTAAGATCTCGTATTTCTTAACATAAGAAAATCTTATTGAAGTCAAACAAAACCCAATTTTCACTTTGAAACGAAAAAGGCTGTTGTTGTTTTGCAGCATAATAGTGCGTTATCTTATTTTGTTCTCAAAATTTTACCGAATGCAAAAAAATCATCGAATTATTCAAAACGCTTGGTGTTGGTACGATTGGGCAAATTCAGTGTATGCACTCACTATTACTACTGCCATATTTCCGCTATATTACTCTCAAGTAACTCCTGAAATCGTTTCTTTTTTTGGATGGCAAGTAAAAAGCAGCGCTTTGTATTCTTACGCTATTTCATTTTCCTTTTTAATAGCAGCTATTCTTTCTCCTGCTCTTTCAGGAATTGCAGACTACAGCGGAAGAAAAAAATTTTTTATGCAGTTGTTTACTACAATAGGAGCTACTTCTTGCATGGCGCTGTTTTTCTTTCAAGGTAACGTAGAGTATGGAATCTTTTTTATTACATTAGCAAGCGTAGGTTTTACAGGAGCAATTGTATTTTACAATGCATTCCTTCCTGAAATTGCTACCCCTGACTTATATGACCGGCTCAGCGCCAAAGGTTATGCAATGGGTTACGCTGGAAGTGTTATTTTACTTATTCTCAATATTCTTTCTATTCTTAAACACGAATGGTTTGGATTTGAAAATCAGGATGTTGCTACAAGAGCCTCTTTCGTAATGGTAGGCATTTGGTGGATTGGATTTGCACAAATTCCATTTTTCTATCTTAAAGATAACCCTACTAACAATGTTCTTAAAGGAAAAATCATTCGCAAAGGTTTTTCTGAACTCAAAAAAGTAGCCAGACAATTGCGCTTCTTGCCAAATACTCAACGATATTTATGGGCATTCTTTTTCTACAGCATGGGAGTCCAAACAGTAATGTATTTAGCTTCTTTATTTGGAGAACGCGTAATCGGCATGGAAAGCGCACAACTCATTGTTACTATTTTAGTAGTGCAAATATTAGGAATCATAGGAGCTATTTTCTTTGCACACATTTCCGAAAAAAGTTCTAACAAAACAGCTCTACTCATCATGCTCGCAATTTGGATAGCAGTCTGTATAAGCGCGTTTTTTACAAAAAATTCTTATCAGTTTATGGGTTTAGCAGGATTGGTGGGATTGGTTATGGGTGGCATTCAATCGCTATCGCGCTCTACTTATTCTAAGCTTATTCCCAAAAACACAAAAGACCATGCATCATTTTTTAGTTTCTACGATGTAACTGAAAAAATTGCTGTAGTATTAGGCACTGCTTCTTATGGATTAATCGACCATCTTACAGGCAATATGCGGAACAGCGCTTTAGCACTTAGTACATTCTTTATCATTGGAATGATCATATTATGGAAAACCCCTCTTCGAGTTTCTTCTTACAAAATCAGAAAATACTAATTACCGATGGTTTGTAAATCCGAAATAAGTTGCTTTACGACTTGTTTGTTCGTAGCATCATAAAACCAACAGTTATCGAAAGCAGCAAGTACTTCTGAATTAGCTTTTCTTCCGATAATAAGGCTATAAAAGCGCGTTCCTTTATGTTGTTCTCGCCGAATGCGTTCTAAGATGTCGGCGCGAATTTCAAACATCACAAAATCGGAAACCATCAACACATCCGCATCGCGATAATCGTTTGTTTGTAGCATCTCAAGTGCTGCCGAGAGCGCTGGTGTTACATCTGTTCCTCCATCGAATTGCATGCGTAAAAACTCTACTATTTTATCCATGGACTGAGCAATATCGTGCAAATGAATAGTCTTAATTCCAATCGAAAAATTGATAAGAAAGCATTTTCGCTGTTCCCTAGCAGCCATTTTCATGATAGCAAAACATAATACTTTAGCAATCTGAGCAGGTGTTCCAAACATAGACCCACTTGTATCGACACATAAAATAAAAGGACCTTTTTCTTTTAGTTTTTGGCGTTGATGCGTGTAAAAAGTTATTTTATTGCTGTCAATCAGGCGTTTACTTTCATATCGGAAGGTAAGCAAACGGCTATCTGCATATTTTTGCCAAAAGAGTGGCTCTGTATAATTATCTGCTAAAAGCGCTACCTCTGAAGGAAGCACGCGTGTAATTTCATTGCTATTGTGCACTCCATTCACTTCTTCTGATCGATGCATCTCTGTTATCCATTCTTTTCGAATTACCACTTCTTGCAAAGTTTCTTCTTCAAGTTCTATCTCTGCTTGTCGCATACGCCCAAGCATCTCTACTAACTCGGCGATAGCTGTTTCATTAGCGAGTAACTCTTGGTATTTATCTAAAATATCGAAACCTGCATCTTTCCACAGCCCGCGAGACATATCCCAAAAACGGCCTGCATGAATAGCTAAAGGAGAAATCAAAGAAACAAGTTTATTATATTCATCAATTTTGGCATGCAATAATTGTAGCATGCTTTCGGTTTCAACAGAAAGTTGTTCGATTTGGTGGCGCAAAATTCTTTCAGAAAGTAGCGCATCCCATTGCGCTAGTAGGTCGTGAATTACGACATCTGTAACATGAATTTCTGGCTGCGCATCTATAATTGCTTGCTCTTTAGCATCTTTAGGAGCAAATCGCATCACATCTTTCAATTTCTCGCGATAAAAATCGGTATCGAGTTCGTTGCGCTCATATTCTCCTTGTAAAAAATGAAGGAGATTTTGCCAAGTTTCACGCCATAAAAAAGTAGGCTTATCGCGCCATGCCTGAAAAGTAATCCACTCTCTATAGTACGGATTTGATTCTTCAATTTTTCGGTTAATTTTTTCAATCCATTTTAAAATATCTGCTAAAATATCCTGAGCGAGCGCCTGGCTATTTCGACATGCTTTTAAAAGAGGTTCATAATCAAGTAGTTTTGTGATAGAGCGTTTTAAGTATTCAAAATACTGACTCTCGAACTCTCCTTCAGGGAGCGGAAGTTGTAAAAGTTGAGAAGCAATAAAATGAACTAAAAATTTGCGTGTCGATTTATCAAATATTTTCCCAAATTCAATAAAGCGAATGACGGTGTCTTGTTTGTCCAATAAATCGGCTATGCTCATTTTTTTATAGATGTTCGCTTCTGATAACTAATTGTAAGCTAGAAAGTTATTTACCAGAAACAATAATCTTGATTTTATAATTACTTCTTACCACATTCGTCGACGTTCTTATACTTCCGAGCATCTTCCAATGAGACAAAAATCCGCTCGTTATTGTTGAAAGTAAAATAAACAAGATTTTCTGATTTGTCGTAATAAAACTCTGCTACTCTTATTCTCCCTAGTGCATCAGGATATTTAAACTTGTAAGTATCGCCACCTCCCGAAATTATTGAAACGTTATAAGTTTCTTTATCGATAGTAAACTGACAGGAACTAGGCGTAACAGCAAGTTTCAAAGCACCTTTAGCTTCACCGCATTTAGTGAAATAAACAAGTTCAGTAGGAGAAACATGTTCGAGTTCGACATATTCAGTTTTGTACTTTGTAAGAACTGAAAAATTTTGTTGGGCAAATACTACATTGCATAAAAAGCAAAATAATAAGCAACTTTTCATACTTGTTTCTAAATCTTTTAATCCTACTTTATCACAAAAATTCCAAAAAGAAAACCAAATTCTATTTAATCAACACAAATAAAAAGTTTAGAATAACATTAGGAAAGAAAAATAAAACCAAAAGTGGAAATATTAAAACTGTTAAAACGATGCTTCGCGCAAAAGATAAATAATTAGCTGTTGTATGTTTTTGAAAATACATCAAATAAGGAATTTTTAGATAATAAAAAAGCGAAATCAATGCGTTTAACAATCCGACTATCAGCACGACAATCAAAAACACATGCTTCTCTAATTCATAATATTCCCACAAAGCCGAAAAAGCTAAAAGTTTTGTAGTAAAACCTGCTGTAATAGGCAACCCTACTAACGAAATCATCAATGTTGTAACCTCAATTCCTACGAAAGGTTGTATGTTTCCAATACCTCTCCAAAAAGTAAGCGAATCATCTTCTGTGAGACTTTCTTGCCAATCTAATATCCACACAAAGGCATAGTTCATAAGCGCATATACGATTCCATAAAAAAGAAAAGCATGCACACCGCTTATAGTTCTTGGAATGATAGCCACAATCAGAAAACCAGCATGAGCAATCGATGAAAAAGCAAACAATTTTCGCATACCTTTTTGAGATAAAGCTCCCAAATTGCCGACTAGCATGCTTAACAATGCTACAGAGCCTAACAAAAAAATGGAAATCGCAGGTGGTATATGTTTTGAGAACTGATACAAAGCGACACCTGCTGCAATTTTAGGAACGACTGAAAGAAAAGCTAATACTTGTAAAGGCAACTGTTGATATACATCGCTTACCCAAACATGAAAAGGAAACAAAGAAATCTTAAAAAAAAGAGACGCAAGTGCTAAAAAGCAAATGGCTATCGCTGCATTCTTAGGAACAACGCTTACATCAATTTGGTGCCAAAAAAAAGTTCCATTTATTCCATATATCAAAGAAATTCCATACAAGCTGATTGCAGATGAAGCGCCCCCAAATATTAAATACCGAATGGCACTTGCAGTAGCCTCCGCACGAAAACGAAAAAATACTAATCCATAAGAGCTCAATGAAATAAGCTCTACAGCTATAAACATAATCAAAAAATGTCTTGCCATTGTTAGAAGTTGCGCACCTAACAAAATTGCTATCAACAAACTGTAATATTCTTCTGCTAAAGAAGAGTTTTTTCTAAAAAGAATTATCGCTAAAAGGAGCGCAACCGACATAAAAACTTTCGCAAATTGAGAAATTGCATCTACTTGCCATAAACCACCTTCAGCGGAAGGAACAAAGAAAAAAAATAGCACGAGTATATGAATAACAACACCTATAACCGTCAGCTCAACAATATATGCCGAACTACGCCGAAAAAAACCTGCTATCAAAACAACCAAGTAGAGCCCACACAAATAAATTTCTGGTATTAATTCAGTTGTTCGTAAAAAAATTTGCTCTATCTGCTGAATATCGATTTGCATGAAGTTTTTTTTCCTTTATAGAGGCAATTTTAGTGAGATTCTGCTGAAAAAACTAAAGGGCACTTAATATCATCTAAAAATTAAAAAATTCGGTAATAAGCTCGAAAAATATAAAGTACAACTATTTAGCTTTGCAAAAAATTGAAAGAAAAACTTTTTTAGATAAAAAATTGAATTTCAATGAAATATTATAGTACTAATCATCAAGTAGCGCCTGCTACCTTAAAAGAAGCAGTTTTAAAAGGGTTAGCAGCTGATAATGGGTTGTACATGCCAGAGCGGATTAATCCACTGCCTTCTTCTTTTTTTAAGAAGTTGCCCTCTATGAGCATGGCAGAAATTGGTTTTGAGGTAGCATCGTTTTTGTTTGAGCAGGAAATTCCTTCTGATATATTAAAAAAAATTTGCGAAGAATCGTTCAATTTTGAGATTCCATTAGTTCGAATCAGCGAACAAATTTATAGCTTAGAGCTTTTTCACGGTCCTACTTTGGCATTTAAAGATGTGGGCGCTCGTTTTATGTCGCGCTTGATGTCGTATTTTAACGAAGGAAATTCCCGAGAGCTCTTTGTGTTGGCGGCAACTTCTGGCGATACAGGGAGTGCTGTGGCTGCTGGCTTTTATAATGTAAAAGGCATTCGCGTCATTTTACTCTATCCTAAGGGAAAAGTAAGTAAAATTCAAGAGCAACAACTCACAACCTTTGGGGGCAATATCACAGCATTGGAAGTAGAAGGAGTTTTTGACGACTGTCAAAGACTTGTAAAACAAGCTTTTCTCGATGAGGAACTCAACAAAAAGATGACACTTACCTCTGCCAATTCTATCAATTTAGCGCGTTTTATTCCACAGTCTTTTTATTATTTTTATGCTTTTGGGCAGCTCAACCAACCCAACAAAGAAATAATTTTTTCTGTTCCTAGTGGTAATTTTGGAAATCTTACCGCTGGCGTGATGGCATGGAAACTAGGTTTACCTGTTAAAAAATTTATTGCTGCTACTAATATTAACGATATAGTACCTGAATATATTCGTACAGGCGAATATCACCCACGACCTTCCATCAAAACAATTGCAAACGCCATGGACGTAGGAAATCCTAACAATTTTCCGCGACTGCAAGAACTTTTTGATAAGTCCTATTCGGCATTCTGTGAAAAAATTCTTGGCTTTCGACAAACAGACGATGAAATTCGCAAGACCATGCGCCAACTTTATCAAGAACATCGTTATATTGTAGATCCTCATGGCGCTATTGGATACGCTGCACTCAAAAAATATCTTCAGAGCCCCTATGAGATAGGTATCTTTTTAGAAACGGCTCACCCGGCTAAATTTTACGACGAAGTGGAAAAAACACTCGGCTTTCATTTTGATTTGCCCGAAAATCTCAAAGTTTATTTGCAAAAAGAAAAGAAAGCAATCCCAATGAGCGCCTCGTTCGATGACTTTAAGTCATATCTACAATCTTTATAGGAAAGGGAGTGCAAAACTTCTATGCTCCTCAAAGGCTAAAAAATGCATAGCGTACATTTCGCATTTCTCTTATTTTGTTTAAAAAAAGCTTTTACAAAAAGTTAAATAAAATTTATTTCAAGGCTCTAGAACTAATCGAAATCCTAGATTGTGATTAGTATAATTAGGAGGATTACTTCCTCGATTGGCTACGCGGCAAACCATCGCTGCGTTATGAAAACTAGCCCCTCGTTTGACTCGGCTCGTTCCAGAAGCGGCTCCTTTCGGATTATCGTAGGGAGATATTTTGTAATAGTCCCACTGGTACCAATCAGAGCACCATTCCCATACGTTGCCTGTCATATCATACAAGCCAAATTCATTAGGATGATATCTTCCTACAGGAGCTGCAAAAACATAACCATCGTCGTATCCTATAAAAACAGACCAATTAAATTTTTTTTTAGCAGATTCGTCCGCCACATTTCCACCGTTTTTGCCTTGAGGCTTGGTATCCCCCCAACTAAATCGAGTGTGTTTTGATCCATTTCCAGCTGCATATTCCCACTCTGCCTCAGTCGGCAACCGATAGTTCTTACCTGTTTTTTTGCTTAACCAATTCGCATAAGCAACAGCACCATACCAACTCACAAACGCTACAGGATAGTTTTCGTACCCTCGTTGCACTACGTACTCATTATTTTTGTATTCAATTCGGCAACGATCTCCGTGGTCTTCTCCATTTAGGTCAATCCACAAAAAACCTAAAGTAGTTTGATTGCCCATCTCATTTAGAAAAAAAGCATACTCCTTGTTAGTGACTTCATACTTTCCCATATAAAAGCTATTAACTTTCACCAAATGCTGAGGCCATTCGTCATCTTCTCCTTCTGGTTGCTGAGAACCCATCATAAACTCTCCTCCTGGAATGTAGACAAGCTCTGGCTCGAAAGGCTGTAATTCTCCCAAAGAAAAACCTACATTTAACAATTTAAAATTAGTGATACTATCGTTTGAGGCTTGTTGGAATCGAAAATAAAATGTGAGATGATGTTGTCTATCATGCAATATCTTTTTTTGAAAGTATCCTTCAATTTCTTTGGTAAGTTGAATTTGTATTTGAAACACTCCTCCTTCCCATACAGGTTCTGTAATTTGATTAGTAGCAATCCAAATTACTTTTGCTCCTTCAGGATAAGACTGAATCATTTTTTTAGCGTAATCAAAAGCAGAATATGAAACTCCTAATGCTCTCTGAGGTTCGAAATCACTTACATGGCAATTAGGATTTTCTGGCTTATCAAACAAAGCAGCAAAAGCATTCGCGTATTTTTGTTGCCTATCTTCCACACTTTGTTTGATATCCAACATGTTTTGGAGATTATAAAAATAGCTTTCGACCGCATAAGAGAGTAATTTTTTAGCTTGTTCCACCTGAGCCGGAGTAAGTTGCTGAGCGTTAAGAGATTGATTTATGAAAATAGTTAGCAAAAACCACAGTTTTCTAATTTTCATAATTTAAAAGCCGATTGTATATATACTTTGCAAAATAGCCGAAATAATTTTTAATTTTTTTTAAAAACTTAAAAAACTATTTTTATTTTAAATAGAGTAGCTTCCATTCCTTAAATTCGCAAGATGAGAAAACGAAACGACTCAAAAAGAAAGGAACACATCTACATTATAGGAACACATTATAAATGCAAAAAATTCAAAAAATATTCACATTTCGTTTGCATCGAAAACCTTTGCATATTATATTTGTATGAAGTATTTGCTAATACGGTTAAGCGTAATTCAGTTTAAAAAAACAAAAATTAAACTGTCATGAAACTCAAACACTTCAATCTGGCATTAGGTACACAAATCTTAAAATCATTCAGCGACGAATCTCGCGTAAGGATCTTGCATTTGCTTTATAAGAAAAAGGAGATGTGTACTTCAGACTTAGAATTGGTGTTAGAGTTTACTCAAACAAAAACTTCTCGCCACCTCACTTATTTGCGAAATGCTGGTTTGGTAACGTCTCGCAAGGTAGATCAATGGACTTATTACGCGCTTAAAGATGAAGTAGTAGATTTTGTAGGTATGATTTACAAGTATATGGACAAAGACGCTATCTTAGAAAAAGACCTTCAGACTTATCAAACTCTTTATAACAATCGAGAACTAGCAGTTTGTAAGCTTAACAATCGCAAATGGGCTTATTCGGCTAACTAAATACATGCTGAAAAAACATGACTTATCAAGAAGCAGAGGCTTTTTTGTATCGTTCTTTGCCGATGTATCACAGAATCGGAGCGCCAGCTTACAATGCATCGTTGGATAAAATCTTAGCTTTCTCTCAATACCTTGGGAATCCGCATAAGCAATTTTCTTCTATTCATATAGCAGGAACTAATGGAAAAGGAAGTACATCTCATACACTTGCAGCTATCTTACAATGTGCAGAATACAAAACAGGGCTTTATACTTCGCCTCATCTGGTTAATTTTACAGAACGCATTCGCATTAACGGTTCTGAAATAGAGCAAGACTACATTGCAGCATTCATTACCCAACATCAATCCTTTCTTGAAAAACACAAACTTTCTTTTTTTGAACTCACCGTTGGCATGGCATTTCAATACTTTGCGGAGAAGAAAGTAGACATAGCTGTTATTGAAGTAGGAATGGGAGGACGGCTCGATGCTACCAACATCGTTGAACCCTTAATAAGCCTTATTACTAACATTGGCTACGACCATATGGAATTTTTAGGAGATACGCTCCCCAAAATTGCTTATGAAAAAGCAGGTATCATCAAAAAGAAAACACCTGTAGTAATTAGCCAAACACAACAACAAGAAATTACTAACGTATTTCTACAAAGAGCTCAAGAATGTCAATCTCCTATTGTATTCGCAGATACTTTTATAAGATGTAGCCAGAATAATAAAAAATTAGTAGATATCTACAAAAATAATTGCTTGTGGCTTAAAAATGTGAAAATGGATTTACTCGGCAAACATCAGTTAGCCAACTTACAAGGAGTGTTAGCTGTCGTCCATGAACTTATTAACTTAGGATATATTATTAATGATAAAGCCATTCAAAAAGGCATTGAAAATGTAACTACCCTTACCAACCTGCGAGGGCGTTGGCAAAAAATTGGAGAACATCCACTCACTTTCTGTGATGTAGGGCATAACAAAGACGGAATAGAAGTTATACTTAACACTTTATCTGATTATTCGTTTAAGCAACTCAGAGTTGTATTCGGTATGGTGAAAGACAAAGACCACGACAGTATTTTAGCCATGCTGCCCCAAGATGCTTGTTATTATTTTTGTCAGCCTTCTGTAGAAAGAAGGCTTGATGCGGCAGATTTATTTCAGAAAGCCCAGCGCTATGGCTTGAACGGAAAAGTAATTCCTCACCCCAAAGATGCACTCAATTTAGCACGCCAAGAAGCTCATACCGAGGATTTGATATGGGTGGGGGGAAGCACATTTGTAGTGGCTGATGTTCTTAAATAAACCAGGGAGCATCGTGCTCCTCTACAACATAACGAATATGTTCAAAAATTTGCTTTACAGTATTTTCCCAAGTAGCTTTAGTGATGTCTTGTTTAATGTTTTTTAAGTACTCCCACCGCTTCGATGAATTATGAAGAAGCTCTGTTAAAAATTCGACAAAAGCAGATGTATTCCAGTAATCTACTGCAAAAGCGGAAGGTAATACTTCTGCGATCCCACTTTGTTTAGAAAGTACAACAGGAACATTTGCAGAAAGCGCCTCTGCTACTGATAACCCAAAAGGCTCAGAAATGAAAGGCATTAATACTACATCTGTCCGCTTGAGAAGTTCGAATAACTTTTCCTGATTGAGAAATCCTACAAACTCAAATTTTGTGATAATTCCAAGTTCTTTGGTGCGATACATCATATCCCAAAGAGCCTCTCCTTCTCCTGCTACTGCAAAACGCAGAGAAGGGAAAACCTCCAAAAGTTTTGAAGCTATCTCTACAAACTGAATAACTCCTTTGCTATGAACTACTCTTCCTATAAAGCTAATTCGGTAATGAGTAGGATAGCCTTCTATTGAGAAAAAGTTGTCAAAATCTTGTCGAAAATTCAAAAACTCTTGCCAATGATTAACACCATTATGCACAACAAAAATCTTAGAAGTTTCTGCTTGATAATACTTTTCTATACTTTGTTTAATATGCTGACTTACTGCTATTATTAAGTCTGCTTTGTCGAAAGCTTCTTTCTCTATTTCAAAAGCTTGATTTCTATTATTATGAGGTGCGCTCCTATCTGTTTCTAAAGAGTGCACATGCAACACAACGGGTTTTCGGGTTCTATTCTGGATCTGCATAGCAGCGTAAAAAGTTATCCAGTCATGCGCATAAACAACATCAAATTTGATGTCATCCGATAACTTTGTAGCTAACTCTGCATAAGCATTAAGCTTCGTTATGATATCATTTCCGTACAATTCAGTTGCTTCTCGAAAAACTTTTTCAGGAATATATTTGCGCTGCCGTACAATGGTTAGAACTTCTGTTTTGGGCGGCAATTGCCTCCAAATCAATTTTTCTTCATAAGTAGGATAAGGCTCAAGTTCTACAGGCACTGTAATTATTTCCACTACAGGTTCAGGCAAGTAAGTTTTAGTAACCTGTACGTACTCATGCTCCTGATAAGGCAATTCATTTAGTGCAATAATGCGCAAATTTTCGTCTGTTCTCTCTTTTTTAGGAATAATGATAGTAAGTTCTACCATTTTTCCTAGTCTTTTAGCAATTTCATAGCAAGCAACTCCTATTCCGCTTGTCCTGCGGTTGTTCCAGTCCCAACCAAGCATTAAAACGCTTAATCTTTTATTTCTCAATTTCTTGTACTTACTTAACTTTTTCGATTTCTTTAACAAACAAATAAAACAAATACACTTTACAAAACAAAAAGCCTACTAAATATTAACTTGAATTCGGCAGGAAAATAATGCAATGGGTTCTTAAGAATTATCCTACGCTTCCCTCCAGACTAATTGCTAAAAGCTTTTGCGCTTCTACAGCGAATTCCATAGGTAATTGATTTAATACTTCTTTGCAATACCCGTTTACAATCAGCGCAATAGCTTGCTCTGTATCAATTCCGCGTTGGTTGCAATAAAAAATCTGATCTTCACCAATTTTAGAGGTCGTAGCTTCGTGTTCTACCTTAGCAGTAGGATTTTCAACTTCAATATAAGGAAAAGTATGTGCGCCGCACTTATCGCCCAATAAAAGAGAATCGCACTGGGAAAAGTTACGAGCGTTTTCAGCGCGTTTCATGATTTTAACCTGTCCGCGGTAGCTGTTCTGACTCTTTCCTGCTGAGATTCCTTTCGATACAATGCGGCTTTTGGTATTCTTGCCAATATGAATCATTTTGGTGCCTGTATCTGCTTGTTGAAAATTGTTAGTAACAGCTACAGAATAAAATTCTCCAACAGAATGATCTCCTTTTAGCACACAACTCGGATATTTCCAAGTAATAGCTGAACCTGTTTCAACTTGAGTCCAAGAAATTTTAGAATAATCTCCGAAACAAAGTCCGCGCTTGGTTACAAAATTATAAATACCGCCCTTTCCGTCTTTATCTCCAGGATACCAATTTTGAACAGTAGAATATTTCACTTCAGCATTTTTATGCGCAAAAATCTCGACAACAGCAGCGTGCAACTGATTCTCGTCGCGCTGAGGCGCTGTACAGCCTTCCAAATAACTCACATATGAACCTTCTTCAGCTATGATAAGAGTTCGCTCAAACTGTCCTGTTTTTGCAGCATTAATTCGAAAATAGGTAGAAAGTTCCATAGGACAGCGCACGCCTGCGGGGATATAACAAAAAGAACCATCGCTAAACACTGCAGAGTTGAGTGCAGCAAAATAATTATCGTTTACGGGCACTACCGAACCCAAGTACTTTCTGACAAGCTCAGGGTGTTCTCTTACTGCTTCACTAAATGAACAAAAAATAATTCCCATGCTAGCAAGTGTTTCTTTAAAAGTAGTAGCAACTGAAACACTGTCGAATACGGCATCTACTGCTACTCCTGTCAATCTTTTTTGTTCACTAAGAGAAATGCCCAATCGCTCAAAGGTCCGACGAAGTTCTGGGTCGATCTCATCAAGGGATTTAGGCTTTGCTTTCTGTTTAGGGGCAGAATAATAAATGATATCTTGAAAATCGATAGGAGGAAATTTTACATTTGCCCAATTAGGTAAAGTCATTTTTTGCCAAGTTCTAAACGCATTAAGCCTCCACTCTGTAAGCCATTCGGGCTCTTCTTTTTTGCGCGAAATAAAGCGAATAATCTCTTCGTTAAGCCCTTTAGGTGCTTCATCGGTTTCTATTTGGATAGCCCAACCATGCTCATATTCTCTAGACGTAATTTCGTGGAGAAGGTCTTTTGCATCCGCCATTGTAAATTTTATTTAGACTTTTGCTAAATTACTATTTCAATAACTTATTCACAAACTTAGTGTTTACTTTTTCTTATAATTTTTTGCAATATGTCATTACAATTAGCTTATTGTTTGACCCAAGCAGATTTCAACGAAAAATTTTATAAGATTATAAAATTATTCCTTATAAATTGTTTAATTACGCGCAAATTATTCATTTTAAATTTTAAACCACGATGAGCTACATTTCAAACATTCATGCGCGACAAATTTTAGATTCTCGCGGTTTTCCTACAGTAGAGGTAGAAGTAACTTTAGACAGTGGAACAACGGGAGTAGCTGCCGTTCCTTCAGGAGCTTCCACAGGCTCACACGAAGCACTCGAATTGCGCGACGGCGACAAGTCTAAGTACATGGGGAAAAGTGTTTTGAAAGCTGTCGAAAACGTAAATAGCACTTTAGCAGAAGAATTAGTCGGATATTCTGTTTTCGAGCAAAATCTGATTGATAAAACAATGATTGAACTCGACGGAACAGAAAACAAAGGAAAGCTAGGCGCAAATGCTATTTTAGGAGTTTCGTTGGCAGTAGCGAAAGCAGCAGCAGCTGAATTACATCTGCCTCTTTACCGATACGTAGGAGGAGTAAACGCTAATACCCTTCCTGTTCCGATGATGAACATTCTGAACGGCGGTAGCCATGCCGATAATTCTATTGATTTCCAAGAGTTTATGATTATGCCCGTAAGTGCTCCTACTTTTTCAGAGGCACTCCGCATGGGCTCAGAAGTATTTCACAGTTTAAAGAACGTTCTCAAAAAACGAGGAATGTCTACCAATGTAGGCGACGAGGGAGGCTTTGCGCCTAATCTCAAATCAAATTACGAAGCATGTGATGTAATTATCGAAGCTATTGAAAAGGCTGGTTATAAACCCAGCGAAGATATTGTGCTTGCTCTCGATTGCGCTGCCTCAGAATTTTATGTAGAAGAAGAAAAAGTATATCATTTCAAAAAATCGACTGGTGATAAACTCACTTCTGCGCAAATGGTCGAATATCTCAAAGACCTTTGTCAGAAATATCCCATTCGCTCTATAGAAGACGGTATGTTTGAAGATGATTGGAACGGGTGGAAGCTCCTTACCGAAACACTTGGCAAAAAAGTTCAACTTGTCGGAGATGACTTGTTTGTAACAAATGTCAAACGCTTACAAAAGGGAATTCAAGAAGGAATTGCTAACTCCATCTTGGTGAAGGTAAACCAAATTGGCTCTCTTACAGAAACTATTAACGCTGTAACGTTAGCAAATCGGAACAAATTTACTGCTGTTATGTCGCATCGATCAGGAGAAACCGAAGACACTACTATTGCCGATTTGGCTGTAGCTCTTAATACAGGTCAAATCAAAACAGGTTCTATGTCTCGAACTGACCGCATTGCCAAGTACAACCAACTACTTCGCATTGAAGAACAACTTGGCACTGTCGCCTATTACCCTGGATTAAAAGCATTCTACACATAATATCATACCTGCATAAAACATGCAGGTTTCTTCTTAATGTTTACATATTCTACAAAGTCGAAGCTATAAAGATGCCTTTCATCAGCGAAATGAGAGACTCTCTTAATTTCTTTCCACTCTTCTCCCAAAAAAGGAAAAAATGTGTCTCCTTCTACAGTTGTATAAACTTCTGTAAGATACAAGTGAGTGGCAATAGGTAGCATTTTTCTATAAATTTCTCCTCCTCCTATTACAAAAAGTTCTGTTTCATTCCACTCTTGAACTAACTCCAAGACTTGCGAAACACTTGCAACTACCCAACAACCATGTGCTATAAAATTAGCCTGACGACTCATTACGATATTTCTTCTTTGTGGAAGTGCTTTCCCAATAGACTCAAATGTCTTGCGCCCCATCACTACAGTATGCCCTAAAGTAAGTTGTTTAAATCGTTTCAAGTCGTCAGGAAGATGCCACGGAAGATGATTATTCTTACCAAGCACACGATTTTGACTTATTGCCGCAATTAATGATATCTTAAGCATTGTAGATAACAAAGATTACGTAAAAATCTGCGCATTACTTGCGCAAACTTATAACGTACTCTGATACTACTTTTATTTCTTTATCAGATAAAATTTTTGCATATGAAGGCATTGTTCCTCGTCCATCTTGAAGAAGGGAAATAATTTCTTCTTGAGATAACCGACTTACCTTAAGATTCTTTGCTCCAGACATTCCGGCATCGCCATACTCTCCATGACAGATAGTACAATATTGTTTGTAGATAGCCTTCCCATGAACATTTACTTCCAAAGGTGCATTAGCGGGAAGATTTACCAATTCAGGTATTTCTTTTTTTTCTACTTTCTTGGACATTTCTGCTAATCCATAAGAAAGAATTAACATCGCAAGCATCAAGGTGGCTAGTATTTTATTTTCTTTTTTAAAAGCAACCACCCCAATGGGAATCGAAATAAGCACTAAAACAATTTTTACAATGAGCAATGCTTTAATTTCAGCAATTAAAAATAGCAATCCTATTCCAGTAAGAAAAAAAATAGAACTAATTATGATTTCTGGGATTTTTGTCTTTTGCCGCAAAAGATGAAGCGCTTCTTTTTTTTCTGCGAGAAGTAACCCTGTTTTGACAGTATAGAGCACTAAAAAAAGTATTACAAAAGTAATATGAGTGTGAAGCAGCCCCTTGTACATATAAAGTTTATTTTATGGTTAAACAATAGTTCCAAACTCTGGATGGTTATGCAATTGGTCGTAAGTACCTTGTGCAACCACTTGACCATCTTTAAAAAGAATAATTCTGTCGCATCTTTTGAATAAGTAAGAGTCATTCGATAAACAAATAAGCGTCCAAGGATTTTTTTTATCTAACAAAAAGTCTAAGAGTTTGTTTTTTTCTTCTCTTTCTAAATCATGTAAAATATCATTTAGAATGAGCATCTGAGGGCGCTCTACAATGCAGCGCGCCAAAATGAGCCGTGCTGCAATACTACTCGAAAAGTTTTTGCCACCTGCAGTCATTTCGGTAAGTAATCCATCTGGAAGTTTGCTAATGTAGTCCATCAATCCTACACTTTCGAGCGCCCAAGAAACATCCTGAAAAGTAACGCGTGTTTTTCCCATTGTAACATTTTCTAAAAGTGTTCCATCGATGACATCGTCAATCGAGACATTTTTGGCAACATTATCGCGAAGGCTATTAACATTAATATCGCGCATAGAAATTCCATTGAGCATAATAGAACCTTGATACTCGTCAAGCAAGCCAGCGAGTATTCTTGCAAAAGTATTTTTACCAGAACCTCCATATCCTGCAATGCAAATTCTTTCCCCTGATTTAATATCCAAATTGATGCCTTTCAATACATATTTATCTGAATTAGGATATTTATAGTATAAATCTCGTATAACTACATTCATGCCAGTGTGTTTAATATGAGGAAGGCTAATTCCTCCACTTTTTTCGAGTGGAATATCTGTAACTGTACCAATTTTTTCTGCTGCAGTCAGCATATCATAAACCGTACTAACACTCAGAATAAGTTTTTCTACAGCAGTAATAGTTAAAATGATGATAATTTCAGAGGCTACAAATTGCCCTAATGTAATTTGTCTATCAATAACCAAAATAGAACCTATAATAAGCAATCCACCCGTTACAACTGTTTTAAATCCGATAACGCTAATAAACTGCGTCATAAGAATCTTAAATGTACGTTTTCTGTAATACAAATAATTAGTAAGGAAATAATGCATTTTTTGAGCAGGCAGAGAGGTATGTCCCGCAAGTTTGAAAGAATACAAAGCGCGTGCTAATTCTTCGAGCCAATGTGCTACTTTATATTTATATTTAGACTCTACAAGATTAGTTCTCAATCCTTGGGGACCTGTAAGCCAAAAAATGGTAGTAAGTGTAGCCAATAACATAAAACTAAACACGATAAACAAAGGATGATAGAAACTAAGAAGCGCCAAACCAAACAAAATTTGGATGATAGAACCTGTTAAATCAATAAGAAGCTTGGGCATTCCTTTCTGAAGGGTTAATACATCAAAAAAGCGATTCATGAGTTCGGGAGCGTATTCTTTTAAGATAGCCTCCGATTTTACACGTGGAATTCGATTGCAAAATTCAAATGCTGCTTTAACAAACACGCGACGTTCAATAATTTCCACAATCGTGTACTGCAATACCGACATCATTCCGCCCAAAATAACCCCTACAATCACTACTGAGATTAACAATACAATGGAATTAAAAATCACGCCACCTGAAATAAGTTCTACAATGGATTGAATACCTAAAGGCAAACTCAAGCTAATAGCAGCATTAATAATGGCATAAAAATATATTAGTAAAATATCTTTTTTTTCAGCCGAAAGGAGACCAAGCAATCGAGAAACTGGCGTATTGTTAATTCTCTTAAAAATTGTATCGTAAGCGCTCACCATCGGTTTAAGAGAGATTGGTGCAGCGTATATCATATTTCCATCCGAAGTGATATAAATTTTATCAACATAATTAGTTGCATCAGAAATATGTTCTTCATCAGTACCTCGATATAAGTAAGCCTCTATTTCCTTTCCTTCTACGTATCGAAAAAGAATAGGAAAAAGCATGCTTCCTTCTTCTATAAACGTAAGAATAGGGTATTCTGCTCCGTCGATGATATCAAAAAAATTTTCTTTTTGAGTTTTATTACGAATGAATCCGATTTCTACTCGCTGTCCTTTATCACTAATCCCATCGAAAAACTGTTCAGCATTTTTGCCATAATTAATATTATTTTTGTAATCGTCTTTAAGATTGATAATTTGATAATCGTGATTGATAATTTCAGCAATTCGTTTGATGATAGGAATGAATTGTAATGAATTCATATTGATAGGTCTCGAAAGTTTTTGGCAATATACTACTCAAATCTCTTCAAAAAAGAGAAATTGCCAAAATTTACCTTCCGCTCACAAACTACACAATCCCCAAAATTTTCTTTGATAGAACCATATTTCAGAGTTACTCTACAATTGTTCTATTATCGTCTCCTATAATTTGAGGAATCTGTTCTCGATTGTTCAAACGACGAGCCATGTAGGAAACGTTTTCTATAAGATATTCTCGCATTTCTTGCAGCGTAATTTTAGAGTCAAGATTTTTATTAGCTGCTCCTTTTAATCCTTTTAAAAAGAAATAAGTAAACAAAGAATGTTTTTTTTCAGGATACCAAGAAGATACCTGTTCAGAGGATGCAGAAGTAAATATCATAGCAAACTCATCGGTAAGTATTTTATCTCGGGTACTAATAAAAACAGGCGAAATATTTTTTATCAACATTCCTTTTTCGGATGAGCCACTAAAACAAGCATCTATCACCACAGTACAAGTTCTATAATCAAGTTTAGAAAGATTAGTGTACAAAGTACTGAGCGAATAGCCGTTAAATTTTACTAAACTTGGATCGCAATCTACGGGGACAAAGTAACCCTCCTTGCTTTCAGGATCAGGAGCACCATGACCACTATAATAAATAAAAATATCAGACTGCCGATTAGGTTTCATGTAGTTAAATAATTTGGCTTTATGGTTGTTCTCTGTCCCAAAAATTGCATTAAAGTTGGCTTGAGTAGCATTTTCGATATAGATAATATTTTCTTCTTTAAAACCCAACATTTTAATTAAATATTCTTTGATAGCGCGCGCGTCGTGAATTGCGAAATCTACTGAGGGAATATCTTTCGCTATATAATCGCGATTTCCAATCACTACTGCTACTCCATAGGGATTGGTTTTATTTGTTTTAGGAATGTTGATATCTACATCAGATTCTAATTTGATTTCGCGAAGCGATGTTCTGAGCGGCTGAAACTGATTGCTTTGCACTAAAGTAATACTCGATATATTTTCTTTTAACTTAGGTAACATCTGATTGATAGCTCTTTTAGCGAGAGCTCCCACATCGTCAGTAACGAATTTATTTGTTTTTTCGTAAAGCTCAAACAACATTTCTTCATTGCCTAGTTGATAAGCTGACATAGTAAGGGTAACAAACATTCCTGTAGGAGAAGAAACTGCTGCTATGTCTGAAAGAAAATAGACATCTGCTTGCGCTAACTCTGCAATTGATTTCTGAATTTCTGGTAAAGGTTTATCACAAACTCCGTTGGGCTTGGCGCGTTTCAAAGTTTGCATAAAATCTACCACCTGATAGCCTGTTGCACTTAGCACTTTTGCAATCTGCTTATTAGCATCTACCACATGCGGATTGTTCTCTAATGCGATGCATAAATTTTGACCATCCTGAATCTTAGGAATTACAATAAGCTTTTGTGCCCACAAAGGAGCTTGCATTCCCAAGAATGCAATTAAAATCTTACTTACATTCATTGATTAAAACTTTGTTGTTTTTGGTAAGGACAATTTTCTGAAATATATTGCCATCATGACATTTAGGAAATTTTATGATGAAAAAAATTTTTTAAAAATAAAATTTTACCCAACTTAGATAGCAGGAAATTAATTGTTTTAAATTCTCAAATATGGCAACCGACAAAGACTCTACGATGTTTGCTACATTTATTCGAAACATCGAACAAAAAATTAGTGAATTAACTGTTTTGGATATCAAAACGGTGGTAGGAGATTTTAATTACACTCCCGATGGGAAAGTGGAAATCTTAAAAACAGGAGATTTTAAACTAATTCAAAGTCGCTTTAATCTTATCGGAGGAGATGTAACTACTTTCATCAGCAACGAACTTATTACCGACAAATATGCATGGCTTCGCGATTTTCATGCACGCAAAGAAGAACGTGGCCATGAAATCGTACAAGGAAATATTCGCGCTATTATTGCTCTATACGACTTATATCGTCAAACAAAAGGACTGAAATTCAATGAAGAAAACATCGATGAAACTCTCTTAGAACCTCAACCTTTGGGTTAAAATAAAAAGGATATTTCTAAAGAAATTTTGTCGTTCTTCAAAAGTTCAATAAATTTACACCGCTTTTTAAAAAGGGCTCATAGCTCAGACGGTTAGAGCATCTGACTCATAATCAGAGGGTCCAAGGTTCGATTCCTTGTGAGCCCACCAGTGCCAGGCCACGTTTACTTGAACGTGACTTTTATTTAAAAACACGCATAGTTTTTTAGGAATGTTTTTTTCGTAAATTGCGCCCGTAAAATCAAAAAATCAGAACAAGTTCATTATGGATAAAGACCAACTTACGGGCTTAGTGTTATTGCTTCTTTTGGTATTTGTTTATTTTTTCTTTTTAGCTCCAGAACCGCAACCTCCTGCTGTTTCTACTACTCAACAAGATAGTGTACAAGCCATCTCCTCAACAAACCCCCAAAAAGAAAATGTCGTTGCAGATTCTTTACTTGAAGTTCGATATGATATTTTCGCCACAGGTCTCAAAGGCGAATCCCAAACCTATACCCTCGAAAACGAAGATATAATTGTTACATTTAATACACAAGGAGGTAAAATTCAAAGTGTTGTTCTTAAGAACTATGTTACATACGAAAAAAAGAAACTCCTTCTTTTCGATACTGATTTTTCCCGCATTAACGAAACAATCAAATACAACGGAACAGAAATCAACCTGAATCAACTTTATTACCAAGCTCAAATTAATTCTAATCAAATTGAATTTTTCATTACAAAAAATGAAAAAACCTTCCGCAAAATCTACATTCTTCCTCCAAAAGGATTTGTATTAAAATACCGATATGAGCTAAATGATATCAAATTCGAACAACCTTTGCAATTTAATTGGTCTACCGAAGTAAAAAAATTAGAAAAAGATTTAGAACAAGAACGCATTCGCACTACTCTCAACTACTATCTCGCTGATGGTACCTTCGACTATCTGAACGAAACTACTACTGATGCTGAAACTGAAACTCCTTCACAACCAGTTCGTTGGGCTACTTTTAAGCAAAAGTTTTTTAATACCTCTATTTTAAGCGAAAAATCTTTTGAACAAGCACGTTTTCAAATCAATCATTTCATACCTCGCCCCCTCCATGTAAAATCAATGGAAATGAGTTTTCAAATTCCGATTTCAGTGCTCACAGACACTTCCGCCCAGTTGCGTTATTATTTCGGACCTAATGACTATGATATTTGTCAAACTGTTGCAGAAGGATTTGAAAGAAACGTATATTTAGGATGGGCATTTTTCTCGACGATTAACTTATACGTTATCATTCCTATTTTCAAGATATTAGAAAAAATCACTTCTAACTATGGCTTAGTTATTTTCTTGTTGGTTTTAATCGTCAAAATATTGCTCTTTCCGCTTACTTACAAGTCGCTCAAATCAATGGCAAAAATGCGCGTACTGCAACCAGAAATTAACGCGCTCAAAGAAAAATACGGCGAAGATACCATGAAAATTCAACAAGAAATGATGAAAATCTACCAACAAGTAGGCGTAAACCCCTTGAGTGGATGTATTCCTGTATTAGCTCAAATGCCAGTATTTTTAGCACTCTTTAACTTCTTTCCAAACGCTATTCAACTACGACAGCGAGAATTTTTATGGGCTGACGATTTATCCTCCTACGACTCTATTCTGAATTTACCTTTCACAATCCCCATGTACGGCGACCATGTCAGCTTATTTACTATTTTAATGACTCTCACAACAATTCTTTATACTTACACCAACAACCAAATGAGTGCTGCATCCATGCAACCTCAAATGGTAGTAGTGAGCTATGTGATGCCTGTTGTGTTTATGTTATTTCTCAATTCGTTTTCTGCTGGATTGACTTATTACTATTTCATTTCAAATATCATTACCATCGTCCAACAATGGATCATTCGGAAATTTTTTATCGATGAAGAAAAAATTAAAGCTGTTTTAGAAGAAAATCGCAAAAAAAATCAGGCGAAAGCAGCAAGTGGCAAAAAAGGAAGGTTCGCTTCTATGCTCGAAGAAGCCATGAAAAAAGCGCAACAGCAAGAAGAGCAAAAAAGAAAAAAATCGTAAAAAAATTATTCTTGTACTTGACTTATATCAAAAAGCATTGCATTTTTGCAACAGTAATTGGCTGATGGTGTAACTGGCAACACGTCTGATTTTGGTTCAGAAGAGTCTAGGTTCGATTCCTAGTCGGCCAACAAAAAACTCCTCAAAAAGGAGTTTTTATTTTTTTAATTTTGTTAGATGTTTTGCCTAAAATATTTTATGCGTATTCTTCATACCGCCGATTGGCATTTAGGCAAAAAGCTTTATGAGCTTGATCGCTTAGAAGAACAAAGAAATGTTTTACAAGAAATTGTCGCTATAACAGATTTTTATCGCATCGATGTTGTTTTGATTGCAGGCGATATATTTGATAGTTTCTCTCCTCCAGTAGAAGCCATTCAATTATTCTATCAAACTTTAGAAGCTTTAACTGGTCATGGCAAGCGATTAGTAATCGCTATTGCTGGAAATCATGATTTGCCTCAGCGCATTGAAGCGCCAGCTCCTTTAGCAAATAAACATGGTATTATTTTAGTGGGTTTTCCTAACAAATCTCCTAAAGTTAGCATGTTACCCCATCATTTTCAGGTATTAAACTGCGCAGAAGGTTTTTTAGAAATTTACTCCCCTCAATGGAATGCTCCTTTAAGAATCATTCTTACTCCTTATGCAAATGAAATTCGCTTTCAAAAATATTTAAAAAAACCATTAGAAGCCCAGCAACTCCGCCAATTGGTCTCTCAACAATGGCAACAACTTGCCAATACGTATTGCAATCCAGATGGCGTAAACATTTTATTAACCCATTTATTCATGATAGAAACCGATAAAGAACCTACCGTATTAGAAGCAGATTATGAGCAATCAGTATTGTACGTAGGAGGGGCGCAAAACTTCTGGACAAGCGATATTCCTTCTTCTATTCAATACACCGCACTCGGACATTTACACCAACAACACTTTGTAGCAGGACATTGCTACCCAGTAGCATACAGCGGAAGCATTTTGCAATATAGTTTTTCAGAATCCTTACAAAATAAATTCGTACTTGTAGTAGAAATCTCACCTCGTCAATCGCCTCATATTACTCAAATTCCTATTACTACTGGCAGAAACTTAAGGCGCATATCAGCTACCAATGTAGCAGAAGCTATTCAAAAGCTACTACAATTCCCAGAAGACTTTATAGAACTTCAAATTGCAGTAGACTCTTACTTAGAATTATCAGACAAAAAAAGCCTCTACAGTGCCCATTCTCGAATTGCAAGTTTGATTCCTATCTCAAACGTAGAGCTAGCCAAACAACCTATACCCTTCATTTCTCAGACTCACCAAGATATTCTTTCGCTATTTTCACAATACTATTCAGAAAAAAAAGGCAAACCACTTCCCTACGCGCTTAGAGAACTTCTCAAAGAAATTATTTCAGAAAAAGCGTCTAATGAAGAATAGAATTTTGAAAAAGCAATTAACATTTATTAAAAAAATGCGTATTAGATAATAAACTTAAAAAAAAAAAAGACGAAAAATTTAAAAAAATTTCTTTTTCAATGAAAAATGCTATTTTTGAACAGGATTAAGTGGACTCGGATATTAAAGCATAATTACGATGCCCGAAGAAAAAGAAAACTATTTTAGTGTAAAAGACTTCAAAAATGGATTAGTAGACCATAATATTCATATGGTCTTTACTGGCATGTTTTCACAAGATGTGCTATCGCTAATAGGTTTGAATTTGCGCAAAAATCCAAATAGCGAGGTGATAAGCAAGCGTTTATTTGCCCTCGTAGTAGAGATGTCCCAGAACATCTTACACTACTCCGCTGAACGAGAATATTCAGCAAAAGATAAAGCATACGTAGGCGTAGGCGTTATTTCTATTGGTGAAGATGACGAATTTTATTTAGTGCGCTCTGGCAATCTGGTCGATAACAAATCTGCAAAAGAAATGAAAGAACGCGCTGAATTTATCAATAGTCTCTCTGAGGAAGAACTCAAGGAATATTACAAAGCCCAACGCAAAATGCCTCAACGAGAAGGAAAACCAGGTGCAAACTTAGGATTTATCGACATGCGCCGCAAATCTGGATACCCCCTAGAAGTCTATTTTGAACCAGTTGACGATCAACACTCTTTTTATGTTTTATCTGTAAAAGTGAAAAAAAATAGTGTATAAATAAAACCTGCATAGCAAAATGGAAGATTTTCATATCAAAGGCTCTACATACATTCCAACCATCAATTTTAACGCCGAAACAGGTGTTTTAGAAATCGAGGGAGAGTCTTACCATGAATATACCATCGAGTTTTTCCAACCTGTATTCGAGTGGTTGCGCAAATACTTAGAAACTCCCGGACGTACGATTACCTTCAATTTTCGTATGTCTTACTTTAATACAAGTTCTTCGCGACGCTTTTTGGAGATTCTTACTATGCTAGAAGAGTATCAACGCGAAAAAAATGGAAAAGTAACTGTAAACTGGTATTACGAAGAAAATGATGTAGATATGCTCGAAAGTGGAGAAGAATACGCCGATGACGTAGATTTGCCATTTAATCTTATTGCTTACTCATCTTAAGTTTTGAAGCCGAACAAAAAAATTTAAGTTCGGCTTTTAATTATCCACAGCCCTAAAAAGGTTAACAATCCATTAATAATAAGCAGTTCTACTCCCAACGTATAGCCCGCAAGCCATGCGGGTGCTTTTTGTTCAAGCACAAAACAAAGTATAGGAGCTATAAAAGCTACTAACGGAACAAATGGTTCTCGTAAAGAGTATGATGTAAAAATGCCAAAAGAGAAAATTCCTAAGAGAGGTCCATAAGTGTAACTTGCAGCCTTAAAAATAGCTTCAATTACGGTTTTATTGCCAAATTTCTCAAATCCTATAATTATCATCATCATTGCCAGAGAAAAGCCTACATGAATCACTTTTCTAAAAATCAGTTTTTGATTTGTAGATAGATACTTTTTTTCTATTTTCAAAATATCTATATAAAAAGAGGTCGTGAGTGCAGTCAAAGCTGAATCAGCACTCGAGTAAGCAGCAGCAATTACTCCAATTAAAAAAACAATAGCTGCAAAAGTTCCTAAATGATGTTTAGCAAGAAAAGGAAATAGTTCATCTCCTTGTAAAGAGAGTCCCAAAGAATCGTGATAATGCCATAAAACCACTCCCAAACTCAAAAACAAAATGTTTACAGGTAACAAACTCACACTGAAAGTTATCATGTTTCGCTGAGCATCTTGAAGAGTTTTACAAGTGAGATTTTTTTGCATCATATCTTGATCCAATCCAGTCATAGCGATAGCGATGAACATGCCTCCCAAAAATTGCTTTACAAAAAATTGCTTACTAGTCCAATCCCAAACTAGCATAAATGAGTATTTACTTTGAGCAATCCAACTCGGAATTTCATTCCAATCGATAGATAATTGTTTAGTTACCAAATAGATAGTTATTATAACCGATAAAAGCATAAAAATTGTTTGAAACACATCTGTCCATAGTACTGTTTGAATCCCTCCGCGAAACGTATAAAGCCAAATAAGTATTACAGTTCCTATCACGTTCCAAACGAAAGGAATTTGAAGCTCTTCAAAAAGGAACATTTGTAGTACTTTTGCTACCAAAAATAGCCTAAAAGAAGCGCCAATAAGTCTAGAAAGAATAAAAAAAGAAGCGCCTGTTAAATAAGTAATGTTTCCAAACCTTTTTTCGAGGTACGTATAAATAGAAATCAAATTTAGTTTGTAATAAATAGGTAATAATACAAAAGCAATGACTCCATACCCTGCCAAATAGCCCATTACCATTTGCATGTAAGTCCAACCTGTAGTTTTCACCCATCCAGGTACAGAAATAAACGTAACCCCTGATAAAGAAGCCCCAATCATTCCGAAAGCTACAGCAGTCCAAGGTGCTTTTCGATTAGCACGAAAGAATGTAAAATTGCTATCTGCTTGTCCTCGAGTAGTAAGATAGGCAATCAAAACAATAAGCAAGAAATAAACTGATATTAACAACAATACTCCGAGAGGACTCATAAGATTTAAGTTTCAACAATAGGGATTTCGATAAAAAAAGAAGTTCCTACATTGAGCTCTGTTTCAAACCATAAGTTTCCGCCAATATGGTCGATAGTAAATTTGGCAACTGATAATCCGATTCCAGAACCTGTAGATTTTGTAGTAAAATGACGCAAGAAGATTTTTCCTTGAATTTCTTCTGGAATACCACTTCCATTGTCTTTAATCTGGATTCGAACTCGTTTTTGAGAAGTCTTAAAAGCTCTTAATAAAATTTCAGGTCTTCTTCCCTCTGGAACCGCTTGAATAGCATTTAATAACAAATTTGTAATAATTCTGTTGATTTGTTGGTAGTCTGCCAAAATAAAATAAGGCTCGTCAGGAATATCGGAAATAAAATCAATCATCGGATTAGAAGAAAAAATAATTGCTTGATTTCTAAGGATTTCATTGATATCAAATTTTTCTTCTTGTGGAAGTGGAAGAGCCGCAAAAGTAGAAAACGACGAAATGACTTCGCTCACTATATCCAACTGAGCAATTACGGAGGCTAACGATTTTTTAATATACTCTGGTTCATGTTCTAACAGTCGCTGTAGTTGTTGAAGATGCAATTTCATGGGCGTAAGAGGATTCTTAATTTCATGGGCAGCCTGCTTGGCAAATTCACGCCATGCCATTTCTTTTTCGTTGCGCGCCAACTTGACGCGACTTTCTTCGAGTTGTATTAACATTCGATTATAAGCATTTACCAACAATCCGATTTCATCGTTAGAAGAATACTCTATTGGCTGATTGTGTTGCGCAAAATCAGTTTGTCTCAATTTATGAGCAATAATAGTAAGAGGTTGTGTCAGTTTTTTAGCTACCAAGTAAGAAACAGAAAGTAAAATAATAAAAGTCATTGCAAAAAGTTGGATAATCGTCGTAATTACATCAATAATTTGTTTGTCAGTTTTAAACTTGTGCCCAAAAAACGGAATGCCAATATATCCTAAAATGCTTCCATCTCGATGAGACTTAATGCTCACATACACAGAACTGTATTGAAAATCTCCAATACTTTCTTCCATGATAACGTTATCCATTTTGCGATAATTGAGCTGTGCATAAGCTACAGGATTAATAAGAGTAGCTAACAAATTATTTTCGTACATATAAAGTTGACTAGCAGTAAGCAAAGTGCCTTCACTGTTAAAAACATTTATATCAGATTGTGTAAGTTTGGCAATCTCAGAAACTGTTTCGCTAAACTTGGCAGTATCCAACTGCTTTTGTAGCAAAGCATCTGTTTCGTCAATAATTTCTGCGCTAGCGATATAAGCTTTTTCAATATAGTAGCGCTTAGTTTCTTCAGTGTGTGCTTTGTTAATAATGCTGACCGTAAGAATGCTCACTACTACTAAAGGAAGAAAAAAAGCCAGATTCAAATACAACTGAATTTTTACTGTAAAGTTTGTACTGTACTGGCTTCTACCAGTATACGGATATAACACGATACCTACCAGATACACAAAAATAAGAATCAAGAAAAAAGTAGAAGCGTTTGCTAAAATATTGGAAAGCGGATAAAGTTTTGAGGTAATGATAATTGTTTTTCCTTTATCGTCAGTAATTTTAAGATGATGATGTTGAGAAGTTGCGTATTCAGATACATTCATATTTGTTGGAAAAACCTTTAAAAGTTGGGTATCGTACACGTAATCGCCATAGCTGTACAAAAATTGTTGGTTGTAAAATACTGCATAACTGTATATGTCTGAATCTATGTTACCAGCAGCTAATTTTTTATCAAGAAAAAAAAGAGAAGATGGAGTGTAAGTAATGATTTTTTTTTGCTTGAGTTCTAAGACAATAAATCCTACAGCATCGCTCGGTTGTTTTTGAAACAACTTAATGAAACACCAATATTTTTTAGTATCGTTTTGTAAGTTACCATCAATAAAAACATTCTGAAACTCAGTGGCAAATTGCATTTGTTGATACTGCTGAAAAAGATTTTCGTAAGTTTCTGTTGTATTAAGCCCAATTCCATTTTCATCAAAAAGCCATACAATAACATCGTATTTATCGAAATATCTGTTTAAATATAGTCGTTTGATTCTTTTAGGAATATCTTGCCATCTCATGCCCGCTAAATCTCTATCTTCTTGAATCCGTAGACTCATTCTATTTAAAAAATATTCTGCCAATACATCTTTTTCGACCATAACTTTATTGGCAAATGCTTTTTTTTCAATAACTTCTTTTTGTTGATGAAAATAATACACAGCAACTGCAGCAATCAAAGCACAAAAAACAGCGTGTAATACTATCCCCAAAAAATACTCATATCCTAATACTTTGAACGCACCTGCTTTCATGCGGAATAGAAAAAAAGCTGCATAGGAGATAATCAAAAATAATATTGTTAAAGGATTTTGAAACATGTGCCATAACAACCCAAATATTAAGGTACAAATTGACCAAACTCCCCAAGTACCCTGTAAAAAATGGAGACTCCTCCCCTTCCAGTGATTCCAGCTAAAAGTCAGAACTCCCAAAAAAGGACGTCCACTCAACTTGAGGCATATCTTGAGAGCCACAAACATGGCTATAAAAAAAAGAAAAGAAGATGCCGAAAATATAAGCATCGCCAACCAACGACCTGCCGCTGGACTGACTGTTTCAGTGATATCTAACGAAACCTTTGAATTGAAAAAAAGACTCTTGAGGATATAATACATCATAAATCCGCTGGCATATGCTGCCGACAGCAACAGACATGCAATCAAAAAACGATGATACTGAGGTAGTTTTAAAAAACGCTTGTAAGGCAACAACTTAGGATAATGTTGCCAGAAAACAAGACTTAAAGCTAACAAAACAAAAAAATTCAAAAACGAGTCTCCTAAAGAAGGAAACAGCTTTGAAGAGGCGTATAATTCAGGGTGAAACAGTTTCCATTCTGTACTATGAAAAGGAAACTCGAACCACATCATGAATAGCCGTCCGATTATCAAACTTCCTGCTAAAAAAGCAAAAGAACGGCGTGGGTATTTTTTGTAATATCTTCTGTATACAACGATAATTTCTGCCAAAAATCCTAATATTACTGCTATTGCAAACCATTGCTCAAATTCTTTAGTAGAGCGAATAACAAGCGGAGAATCTAGGAAAACTAATGAAAATAAATAGGTTTTGTAAAGTCCGTACACTGATAATTCATCAGGAATTCCGAAAGTAATTTGAGGAGTTTGGTCGGGAAAAATAATAGGATTGTATTGCGAACGCAAAAACTCGTGTTGGATTCTGTATTTCCTATAAATGGGAATAACAGTCGCTAGCTCATATTCAATTCGATGAATATTAAAAAAAGTTTTATGTACTAAAAAAATACCGTCTTGCGTACGAATGCAATTTTCAATTAAATAGCCCTGCAAATCTCTGTACCCTAGGTGAAAATTATAATCTGTCCAAAATACTAATTTACGATTGTGGAAAATATAAACAGGATATGGATAAATATCTTCTGACAGTTCATAAAACGAACTTCCATTTCTAAGCTTTTGCTTTATTCGAAACACTATATCGAGTGCTTTGCGAGATTCTGCATGAATACGCTTTTCTACTTCTTCTACATATTCTTTTTCTGTTAAATACTGATGAGAAAAAAAACGAATTCCTATCAACAAGCCCAACACTACCAGAGAAACGGATGCAAAAGGATAGGTTCGAAAAAAATCTTGAAAGTATTTCACAGAATTTTCTTTTTACGAAATTAAAAATTTTCTTATATTTGGATTGAAATTTAGGCGTTTTACAGTAATAAAACAAAAACTGTATGAACATGGCAACTCTTTGGGAATTCGACACAGATACTGATATTCTAAAAGATGAAACCACAGATACGGAACAAACAAGAATGTATGGATTGGTTTTGTATAACGACGATGTAAACACATTTGACTATGTTATTGAAGTACTAATGGAAATCTGCGGGCATACTTTTGAACAAGCAGACCAATGTGCTCATATTGTTCACTACTGCGGAAAATGCACCGTAAAAACAGGAAGCTACCGAAAATTAGTACCTATGCGCCAAGCTTTATGCGACAGGCATCTTTCAGCAGAGGTAGAACCTTTATAATTTGTCTAAAGCGCGCAGCCAGCGCTCTGGAATGTTGCCTCGGCAAGCTTCTTCATAATCTTGATAGCTGCAAGGAATGACTTTTTTGCGGTTATAAGGAACTACAGAAGGAATGGAAGTCTCTATCCACCATTTATGGGTAATTTTGCTTTTGTAAAAAGTAATCTCTAACGAAGTATTCGGAATAGGGACAATATAGCGAATGTAAAAGTTGCTCTTAAAGGGATGAATTTCTCTTCGATATGTAAAGCCTTCCAAAAAATACCATATCATCGATGCTACAACATGCGCGCCACGGCGAAGGGCATTATCGTGCTCAGCAGAATAGCCGTAAATCCCTATAGAAGTAAGCATTTCGCTCATACCTGCATACCAGCAAATTTGGCAAGCTTCGTCGCCTGTCAAACCAAAAGGAGAAGCATTAGGGCTTGCGAATGTATCTGCTCGCAAAGCTGCTACATCAAAGCTGAGCATATCAGTTGCTCGAATGATAGGCTCTATATCATGCTGGCGGTCGCGCATTTGTCCTACACTCATGAGTTCAAAATTCAACTGTTGCATAATTTCTAAAATAGTAGGAGATGTCAGATGACGCTGATAAGCTAAATGCGTGTATTCCAACAAATAATTGGGACGATGAGAAAGGATTCGATGACTATGCGTAGAGTCAGAAGTATTCTCTTGTAAATCGATAGTTTTATCTACAGAAACTACTGTAATAATTTTGCCAGTCGTTTCATAACTCCAGAATTGTCCGTAATCGAGCGATTGGTCTTCCGCCAAAATAACAGTGAGAACATCATTTGTAAGACACATCTCACAAACCTCTCGAAGGCGTGCACATGTATCTTCGTAAGTGCTTCCTAAGCGCAAATTCCCCCAGTCTACTATGCGCAAAGTACGATTTAATGCTGAAAATTGATATAATTTTTGTCGTACCAAATCAGCGCTTTTGCCTATCCCTATAATAGCAATTTCTGTTTCAGAAAGTGACAGCTTTGTTTTTTGATCATAAAATACAACTGTACTGCCTAGTGCATGAGAAATGTTTTGAAAAAAATTTTTATCCTCAATAGGTTGAAAAAATAATCCGAAACTATCTTCTATCATAGAACAAGTCACAGTTTTTACGTAAAAGTAAAAAATTATCATTCGTTTCCATACTTGCTAAAAGTTTAATGTACTTTTAATTGGATTTTTTTACATCAATCAACGTGCATCGATTAGTTTTGCTTTGATCATTAGGTAACGGTTTATTTGATAACGTTCTAAATGTTCTGACTAAGAAGTAATTCAAATGAATTACTTCTTTTTTATTTCCCCAAAAACATTAAGCCCCCTTTTTTTACTATCAAAGCGACTTCTTTACATAAATAATCTTTCGATTTCAAGACCTAGACTTTTTAGCTATGAAATATTTTTAAAAATAGCAGGAATAAAACCAGGTGCAGGCATATGCGAATATCATAAAAAGGCACGCATTTAGTATTACAGTTCAATTAGCAGAAAACAGATATAACTTACATACTAAGTGACACAAAGAAAGCTCCACCAGTACAAACCAATATGTTTGCTTTTCTATGGAAAGGATACGAATACTTACATTCACGCTGTTTGCAACGAGAATTGTGGAGATATCAACTTAATATTTCTATGACGATAATAAGAACAAACTGGAATGCGGCTAAAAAGCAAACAACATACCTGTTGTAAAAGCTCGTCCCTTATGGTTCGCTGAATTTGGAATTTTGGTTTAAAACAGACAGTTGCTAAATCAACCTTTGTCATTTTGCGTTAATCATTTTTTTCTAAAAATAAATCTATCATTTTACAAAAACTTTAAAAAATTTATTTTGCACAATGGAAAAAAATTAATCAAACTTTCGAACAATGAAAAAAGTAATCAAACTGGATAATTCTAATTCGGAAGATATAGAAAAGTTCTTACCTTTTATACCAAACGAAGAACAAAAAGAAGCTCTTTGCTTATTAAAAAACTTTTTACAACCAGAAAATAGCGATGATTTTTTCATTTTAAGCGGCTCAGCAGGCACAGGAAAAACCTCCTTAGCAAAAGCTATTTGCGATTATCTGCATGACCAACAAATAAATGTATTCTTGTGCGCTCCTACGGGAAGAGCTTCTTTCGTGATTAGTAACAAAACTAACCGAGAGGCGCGCACTATTCATAGTCTTATTTATTCTCCTACTGTTAATAAAAAAAGAAGAAGAATCATATTACACATTAAAAAAAACGCATCAAAAGGAATTTATATCGTCGACGAATCTTCCATGATCAGCAACGTCGTTCGATCAGAAGAAGGGTTATTTTTAACACCTAGTAGTCTTTTAAAAGATTTAATTACTTTCATCAAACAAGGAGATTCTCGAAATAAAATCATATTTATCGGAGACCGTTTTCAGCTTCCTCCCGTCGGACAAAAAGATGGTCTAGTGCCCGCTCTCGATCGAAAGTATTTAGAAAGTCAGTTTAACTTAAAAGGTAACGAGTTTACCTTAACAAATCCTATGCGCCAAAAAGAAAATTCCATCATTCTGCAAGTTGCTACCCAAATCCGAAACCGCATGATGAGAGGAGAAAAAGGCGAATTCCTGAAAGGAACGTGGTTTTCTTATTCAGACGGTATTCAAAAATTAGCAGAAATCTATCACCAAGACTGTGAAAAAATAGATAGCGCTGTGCTAATTGCTCTGAAAAACGAAGATGTGCATAATTTTAACAAAGAGATTCGCAAAGCCATTTGGGGAGAAAAACAAGCCCTTAAATTACATCCTGGTGATTGGGTAATATTGCAACAAAATTGTTACCTTGGAAACAAAACCTTTTATAATGGCGAATCGGCTATTGTCGAAAGCATAGATTGGGGAAACATTAACCGAGTAGCAGATCTTCATTTTGCAAAAGTACGCCTTCGCTTTAAAAGACACTCCTATGAGGAAATTATAGAACGTCTTATGCTCTTAGAAGTATTAGATTCTCCTACTGGAGAACTATCGCAAGAACAAGAGGATGCTTTATGGGTCTCAGAATATAAACACAATAAAATTTTCAGCACAACAAACGATCCTCGGGATAGCAACTACATTAATGCATTCCGCTTGCGATATGGCTACGCACTTACTTGCCACAAAGCACAAGGCGGTGAATGGGATAATGTCTTTATCTATTCAAGTTATCATCCTGATAATCAAGCATGGCAATACACAGCAGTAACTCGCGCTAGGAATAATTATTTTATTGTTAAGAAAAAAGACTAATTTCTTTTTCATTAAAAAATTACCAATTCAACTTAGTTAAACCTGCTGTTGAACATGTACTAAAAAACATCAAATTTCCATAAAATCATTTTTTGTAACCACAGACTAACAAGAAGTAAATGAACAAATTATGTTTCTGAGTCAGATTCTTGAAAAACTCATCATAAAAGACTTTCAGATTCCAAAAAAGTTTTGAGCATTCGTAATGCGAGAAAATTTCTACTGATCTATACGCATCAATTTTCTTCACATAGAGATTTTTAAGAGAAAAACCTGATCAATTTCGTGGATTTATTTCCACAAGGAGAAGTCACACAAATTAGTACAGCGCTTCTGCAAGAGCAAAATTTATCATTCTTTTGTTACTAAGATTCAAAAAAACGATTCTCTTCCCTACAAAACATCGGAATTTTGTTCCATGTTAATTCGAACCAAGCAGTTTGTCATATTTTTCAACTTGCGAATACAATTTTCGACCTACAATAGGGCAAAATACCCAAATATCAAAATGGACTTCGCAAAGTTAATCCAGAAATATCAAGAGTATTTTCTGAGCTTATGAAAGAACGTTCTGACTATTAACGTCTTAGCTAAAATAAAGTATGAATAAAATTTGCGTTCCGAAGATGTCTTGTTAATGTCAGCATTCAACAAAAATATAATTCGCTACATCAATCAGAATATAAACATCCAAAGTAGTGAGAAAGTGATGAACAATACTTTTTTCTAATGCTTTAGTCTATGAAATAGAAGAAATATTCTCTCCTACGATAAAGAGATTCCCTCTATTGCAAGACAATTATTCCGTTTAAGACAAGTGATTTTAACAATTTTTTTACAAACATGTTTTTAACATTGTACCTTTATTCAAAAACGCATCTCTTTTTTGTTATAAAATTGCATTTTACTATCTTTATAAAAAAGCTAAAAAAGATGAACCTTCAACAAAATCTCCAGAGATTTAAGAGAAAGTATTACCTTAATTTGTGCATAAAAGGAAGCTTGCTCGCTTTAAGTTTGCTTATTAGCGCGTTTATGCTTGTCAACGCGATTGAATACTTTGGCCAATTATCAAGTACCTATCGCACGATTTTGTTCTTTGGGTATTTATCTATTGCAGGAGTTGCAATCTACTTTTGGACAATTCATCCAGCCATCAAACTTATTAACAAAAAAACGCAGCTTTCTGATGAAGAAGCGGCGCGATTTATTGGCAATCACTTTCCAAACGTAGGCGATAAACTTTTGAATACACTCCAACTTTTTAAACTAGCAGCACAATCGGAGTTAGCCCGTGCTGGTATCATGCAAAAACAATCTCAAATGGAAAATATTGATTTTGCTTCTGCCATCGACTTGCGAGAAAATCGAAAATATTTGCGTTTTATTGTGGCTCCTTTTTTAATAGGAATAGGAATTTGGGTTTTTGTTCCACAGTTTTTTACAGAATCTACTCCCCGTCTGATTCAATACCATAAAGAATTTATTCCGCGAGCACCTTTTCAGTTTGTCATTTTGAACGATACATTGCAAACTTTTCAAAACGAAGATTTCTTACTCAATGTAAAAGTTACAGGAACAGCAATTCCTCAAGCAGTTTACCTTATAACTGATGACGGGCGCAGACTAAGACTTTCTCAACAAAAAACAGACTCTTTTACTTATCATTTTACTCAACTAAGGCAATCTTTTCAATTTTATTTGGAGGGTTCAGGATTTCGCTCTCAAGAAACTTACTTTTTAGAAGTACTCGAACGCCCTCTTTTGAAAAATTTTCAGGTTCATTTAACCTACCCCGCTTACATTAATAAGAGTTCTCAAACGATGGAAAATATAGGCACGCTTACCATCCCTCAAGGTACAAAAGTGGAGTGGTTTTTCTCTACATCCGAAACCGACTCAATGAGCATTTTCTTTCTAAAGGATCGCCAAACAGCTACACTTACTAAAAACAAAGATAAGTTTAGCTTTCAACGAAAATTTTATCAATCCGAAAATTATCAGATACAACTATTCAATCGTTACTCTCGAAACAAAGAACCAATAGAGTATACTATTAATGTTATTCCTGACCTTTCACCTACTATCACAGTGCAACAATTTCAAGATACTGTTTTGTTTGAGAAATTATTTTTGGGAGGAAATATTACAGACGATTACGGTATTTCAGCGCTATATTTTAAATACAAAGTATTTAATCCTTACGGAGCAGATACAAGCAAACATTATGCAAGCATTCCCATCTCATTTAATAAAAATGTGATCAATCAGAGTTATTTTCACCAAGTTTCTTTATCAGAACTAAATTTAGAAAAAGGCGCTACCATAGAATATTTTGTAGAAGTATGGGATAACGATGGCGTAAACGGCAGAAAATCAGCGCGCACACCTGTCATGCGGTTCAGAACTCCTACGAAAGCAGAAATAAAAGAAAGCATTGCGCGCACCGCTACTAATACCGAACAACAACTCGATAATGCTCTCGACAAAGCCAAAGAAGCGAAAAAAGAAACACGTGAGTTACAAGAGCGTCTCAAAAGCAAAAGAAGGCTCGATTGGCAAGATAAACGTTTAGTAGAACAAATGACAGAACAGCGCAAAGAACTTGAAAAAACAATCGAGCAACTTCAAGAACAAAGCCGGCAACTCAACGAAAAACAAGAAAAAAATAACGCTTTCCAAAATGAAAGAATCGCTGAAAAAGCAAAAGAGCTCCAAAAACTTATGGATGAACTCTTAGACAAAGATACTAAAAAACTTTATGAAGAACTTAACCGCCTGATGGAACAAAATGTTGTTACAGACGATTTACAACGCTTGCTAGAAAAAATTGAGCAAAAACAACTCAACTTAGAACGCGAACTCGACAGAGCTTTAGAGATGTTCAAAAAACTTAAGTTTGAAATGAAAGTAGAACAACTCAAAAACGACCTGAAAGAACTCTCTCAGGCTCAAGAAAATCTTGCAAAAGAAACGGAAGAAACTAAGAAATCAGAATTAGAAGAGATTCAACGCAAACAAGAACAACTCAACTTCGAATTTGACCAACTCCAAAAAGAATTCGATGAGCTTAAAAAAATGAACCAAGAACTTCAACAACACAAAGAATACGAGCTCGAACAACTGGAAAATCTTCAAAAAGAAACAGACCAAAAGCAAGAAAACGCTTTGAAAGAACTCCAGAAAAATAACAAAAAGTCATCTATTCAACAACAAAAGGAGGCAGCTGAAAAAATGAAGCAAATGGCCCAAAAAATGGAGCAAATGCAGCAAGAAAGCGAAATGCAACAACTCGGCGAAAACTATGATGATTTGCGGCAAATCCTAGACAATCTCATCAAGCTCTCTTTTGACCAAGAAGCTTTAATGAAAGAATTTCGCTCTGTAAAACGAATCGACCCTAAGTTTGTCAAACTTAGCCAACAACAACTTAAACTGAAAGAAGATGCTAAAATCATAGAAGATAGTCTTTTAGCTCTTTCTAAAAGAGTATTTCAACTTCAATCTTTTGTAACGCGAGAAGTCGCCGAAATGAACCGCTACATGGATGAATCTATGGAAGAAATTCGAAAAAGAGTTCCTGAAACTGTTTCTGCTAAACAACAGTTTGCCATGACTTCCATGAACAATCTCGCTTTGATGCTCAACGATCTTCTCCAACAAATGCAAAATCAGATGCAAAGCATGGCAGGAAAAGGGCAACAAAAAAATTCTCAAAAGAAAAATCAAGGAAGCACTCCTAAATTATCCGACTTACAAAAACAACTCAACCAAAAAATTGAAGAACTCAAAAAATCAGGCAAAACAGGCCGCGAACTCTCGGAAGAACTCGCCAAACTGGCTGCCGAGCAAGAAGCCATTCGTCGAGCACTCCAACAGCAGCAAAAAGCTAGCCAAAAAGGTGAACAAGGCGAAGGAAACCCTGATGGAAAGCAAGGAAAATCTCAGAACGGAAATACTTCTGAAGACGATAAAAACAAAGAAGGAGAAAATGGACAAAAAGATGGCGGAAAGACAGGACAACTTATGGAAGAAACCGAAAAAGATTTAGTAAACAAAAAATTGGACGATGAACTCTTGCGTAGACAACAAGAAATCTTAACACGACTTCTCGAATCTGAAAAAGCTCAACGTGAACGAGACTTTGACGACAAACGCGAAGCACAACAAGCTCAAGAAAAACAATCGCAAACTTCTAAACAGTTCGAAGAATATTTTAAATTAAAAGAAAAACAAACGGAACTCCTCAAAACAGTTCCTCCATCGCTGAGCCCGTATTATAAACAACAAGTAGATGAATACTTTAAAAAACTAAAATAAGATGTTCGAAATCATTCGAGACTTCCACTTAATTTTAGCATCTGCTTCACCACGTAGAAAAGAAATTCTTCAACAAGCTGGCTTTTCATTTTCTATCAGAAAAAAAAACATAGAAGAAAGTTACTCTCCTTCCCTACATCCGTTGGAGGTGCCTACTTTTTTAGCCAAAAAAAAAGCAGAATCGTACGCACACGAACTCTCTCCCAACGAAATTCTTATTACAGCAGATACAGTAGTAATATTAGAAAACCAAATTTTAGGTAAACCGCAAAACAAACAAGAAGCATTTCAGATGCTTACACGATTATCAGGAAAAAAACATGCAGTTGTTACAGGGATTTGTTTGAGTTCTTATTTGCATCAACACACTTTCGACCAAATTACTTACGTGTACTTCAAACCACTTTCTCAAGCACAAATCGAATACTACATCGAACACTACTCTCCCTTTGACAAAGCAGGCGCTTACGGAATTCAAGAATGGATTGGACTCATTGGTGTTTCTCGCATAGAAGGTTGCTTTTATAACGTAGTAGGATTTCCTATACAAAAATTTTGTGATGAATTACAAAATTTTGTGAAAAACTTCTAATTTTTGTATAAATTGATTGCAAATTTTACAATTTTTATAGCAAACCATGCAGTTTAAAACTTTTAAAAACAAATTATTAGCCACTTACCTAATTTTTACAGGAATTATAGGAGTGGTAGCATGGTTTGGATACTATTTCTTTAAAAAATCTAACGATGTAACAGAGCTAGCTGATAAAATTTTTCGCTTGATGATAGACACCCAAAAAGCTATCCGAGCAGGCCAAGACTTTTTTCAATATGAAGCTGCTAAAGAAGAATTTCTTCAAAATGGTGAAAGCAATTATTTACAACTTCATGAAAACACACTTTATTACATTTTTGAAAGTCTTAAAGAAATAGAAAATACACCAGAAATCGAAAAGTTCGGATTTATGGAAGAATTGGGCATTGCAAGCAGTGCTTTCATTGAATATCACGGACTTTTTGATAAAATCGTCAATAAAATTAAAGAAAGAGGAGCCAAGAATACAGGTTTGGAAGGAGAACTCCGAAAGATCGCTTCAAAGCTCGAGAGTTTTCCCTTTATGAAAAGAGAGTCTTTTTTACTTGTGCAACGATGGGAAAAAGAATATCTCACTCATCAAGATTCTTTGTGTTTAAAAAATTTTTACGCTGCTTTTCAAAAACTAAATTCTGATGTAAAAAAACTATCTTCAGAGACTAAAAAAAATATTTTACCCATTCTTGTAGAGTATAAAACTACCTTCGATAAAATCGTAGTGATAGACGATGAATTAGGTTTAAAAAGCGGAAAAGGTCTTAGCAATCAACTTCGCAATACTATTATTCAGATTGAAGAAGCAGTAGGAATTGTAATGGACAAAGCCAGTTTGAGCCGCCAAAGCAACAATAAACGTCTCCAGCTTACTTTTAGCCGTTTGCTAGTTGTAACAATAGTGATTAGCATTATTCTTAGCTATACGGTCGCTTCTGACATCACCAGACCAATTACTCAACTAGCTACTATGATCGATGTGATTATTTTAAGAAAATTTGACGAAAGAACTCCTTTGATAGAGGTAAAATCAAAAGATGAGATCGGTCAACTGACAGCTAACTTGAATTTGATGATTCAAAAACTACGAGAATATATCAAACAACTTTCTGAAAAGTCAGAAGAACTAAGCTTACAAAACGAACAACTCAAAATCGTAAATAAAAAGTTATCGGAATCAGAGGCTAATTTGAGAGAGCTAAATCATATCAAAAACAGATTTTTTTCAATCATCTCTCACGACCTGCGAGGACCTTTCAATACGTTGCGAGGCTTCTTGAATATTTTATCTTCTCATGCCGAAGGATTTTCTCCTTCTGAAATCAAAGCGCTTACTGCTGAAATGCTGATTGCTGTAAACAACGTTTATAATCTTACCAATAATTTGCTCCAGTGGTCTCTCACGCAAACTGATGGCATCAAAGTCAATCCTACCGAAGTTGATTTACACAAAGCAGTGTCAGAAACGTTCACCATTCTAAGCCGTCAGGCCCAAGAAAAAGAAATTACACTTTACAATTACGTTCCAGAAGGAGAAAAACTCTATACCGATCCTAATATTTTAGATTTTGTTATCAGAAATTTAGTAGCGAATGCGATTAAATTCACAGAAATAGGCGGTTGGATCCGTGTTTCTTCCCACCGTTTAGAAAATGGACGACTCGAAATACAAGTAGCCGACAACGGCGTAGGCATCGAACCTGAACGCCTTCAAAAATTGTTTAAAATAGAGGAGCGCACCAGCACAAAGGGCACGCTCAACGAAAAAGGAACGGGATTAGGACTCATTCTCTGTAAAGAATTTCTCCAAAAATGCAATGCTTCTATGTCAGTAGAAAGCACGGTTGGAAAAGGTACCACTTTCAAAATACTTTTTTAAGACTCGATGCTTCCCATTTGCGTAAAACGTCGAATGGAAGATACAACATTAGTCTTTAGTCAGAACCTCGTCTATTAATCCGTACTCTTTTGCTTCTTCAGCTCTCATCCAGTAGTCTCTATCGGCATCTTGCCATATCTTTTCATAGCTTTGTTTGCTATGCTTAGAGATAATTTCATAGAGTTCTTTTTTCAATTTCATAACTTCGCGCGCTGTAATTTCAATATCTGACGCTTGTCCTTGAGCACCGCCAAGAGGCTGGTGAATCATCACGCGAGAGTGCGGAAGAGCAGTTCTTTTTCCTGGTGTGCCTGCACATAAAAGAACAGCACCCATAGAGGCTGCTAATCCTGTACAAATGGTAGCCACATCCGGAGAAATGTATTGCATGGTATCATAAATTCCTAAGCCAGCATATACCGACCCGCCAGGGCTATTGATGTACATTTTTACGTCTTTTTTAGGGTCGAGCGATTGCAAAAATAACATCTGAGCAATTACAATGTTAGAAACGTAATCATCTACGGGTGTTCCTAAAAAAATAATACGATCAGCAATTAAGCGAGAAAATACATCAATCTCCGCAAAGCGGCGGTCGCGTTCTTCAATTACTGTTCGCGTCATGGCAGAAACATCACCGATGTAGCGATCAACTACCATACTACTAATGCCTTGCCCTTTGATAGCATAGCTTCTAAATTCGTGTCCGAAATGCATAAGAATTAAAATTAAAATGAGTGAAACATTTTAGTATTTGCAAAATTATTGTTAAAACTTGTAAATCTGATGCAACACAGCGAAAGAAGATGAAGAAATATTTAGAACATTTTTATGCTTTCTTAGGTGTGTTCAATTTCCTTTTTTGGTATTTGTGTTTGTTTCCGATTTATGTAATACTTATAAGCCGCAAAGAATGGCATATTTACACAAAACGTATCAACCAAATTTTTGGGAACTTAATTTTTTGGTGTATTGGCATTCCGATTATTAAATATTCCAAAGGTTTTTATCATATCAGCGGCAACCAATATATTTTTGTAGCTAATCATACCTCCTATTTGGATGTACCGTTGATTTCTGCCACTTCTCCTGTTACTACGATTTTTATGGGCAAAAAGTCTCTCGCTAAAATTCCTCTTTTTGGATATATGTATAAACGTCTGCACATTCCATTTGACAGAAAAAGCCCTCACGATATTCATACTTCTTTACAAAAAGCGCGCGATGTACTATCTCGCAAAATGAGCTTAGGAATTTTTGCAGAGGGTGGCATTCGCACTTCGAATCCTCCTCATTTAGCTCCTTTTAAGGAAGGAGCCTTTATTTTAGCTATCGAACAAAAAATACCCATTGTGCCCGTAGTGCTTTTGGACAATTGGTATATTTTTTGGAACCTCTCTTTTAGACTCAAATGGAAACCGGCTCGCATTATCTACTGCACACCTATTCAAACCCAACACCTTACTTTACAAGATGCGGAAGCGCTTAAACAACAAACTTGGGATATCATTCAAACAGAAATTGAAAAAGAATATGGAACACTAAAAAAGGATAACTAAATTTTTTTATACTTTTATTCCCATCAATGTAATATCATCGCGTTGTTCTGCATATTGTTGATGTAATTTGAGTTCTTGTAAAAGAATTTCTTTTTGTTCTGAAAAAGAACGGGCATGAATTTCTTCTAATAACTTTGTAAACCGATGGCTACCAAAACTTTTACGAGAAGGATTAGCTTGATCTGCAAATCCATCACTCGCTAAATAAAATACATCATCTGGAAACACCTCTAAAGTATGACAAGTATAACTTCGAGTGGAGTTAGGATCTCCTCCGATATTTTTGCGATCTCCATTAATTTTAATAAGCTGATGTTTTGAAAACAAAATCAAATTGTTTTTCGCACCTGCAAAATGTAATTTTATTTTATTATCGCTGTAATCTAAAACTGCTATTCCCAAGTCCATGCCGTCTTTATTTTTTCCTGCAGCTTGGTTTAATTTTTGAATAACTTGGCTGTGTAGTTGATTTAAAATCTCCGCAGGGTTGTAAACTTTATTTTGAACAATAATTTCATTTAAAATGGAGTGACCTATTAAAGACATAAACGCTCCTGGAACTCCATGTCCTGTACAATCTATTACTCCTACTATTTTTAAATTATCATGTTGGGATATCCAAAAGAAATCACCCGATACGATATCTTTAGGAAGGTAAATTAAAAAACTTTCTTTAAGGATCCTGCACCTTTCTTCTTTAGTAGGCAAAACAGCCTTCTGTATTGTTTGCGCGTATCGAATACTATAAAGAATTTGCTGATTCTTTTGAGAAAGCAATACATTTTGCTCTGCAAGCCTTTCTTGAATAGCTTGCAATTCCTCTAAATTTTGACGGAGCTCTTCTTCGCTGGCTAGGAGTTCTTCATTTTTTTGCTTTAACTCATTTTGTTGTTCACTGATAATTTGAAGTTGCTCTTCAATTTGTTGATTTTTTTGTTCTAAAATCTTAGCAGACTTTTTCTTATTGCGGTAGTTGCGATAGATGAAAAATATCATTCCTGCAAATAGAAAGATAATTACCGAACTGAGGTAAATCAGATTCCTTTGGTAATTAAGCTGGATGTCCTGCTGTTTTAATATGTTTCTTTGTTCTTGAATTTTTTCCTCTTGCTTTTTAATTTCAGCCAACAGATTTGATAAGTGAGATTTTCTCTTCTCTAGCTCGTCTTTTTGTTGATTCAGAATTTTTTCTTGCTCTTCTACTAAGCTCGTTTGCTTCTGGAGAAGCGATGCTTTTTCTGCTAATAATTTAGATTGAGTTTCAATATCATTAGAAAGTTGGTGAAGTTTAAGTTTTTGTTTGGCAATTTCTTCTCTTTGTTGTGCAATTTCTAATTTTTGCTTTTCTATTTCAGCAGCTTGTTTGGCTATTTCAGCTTGTTGTCGTTCTATTTCCTTATTTTGACGCTCAATCTCGGCACGCTGGCGACTGATTTCAGAAGCTTGCAACTTTACTTTCTCACGCTCACTCTCAAGAGAAGACTGAGTTTCTTTATATAATTTCGCAACATCTATTTCACTTCCTCCTAATAAAATTAGTGAACTGCTAGGAGCAATCCCAGCATTAATGAGATTGGCTTTATGAATTTCAAAAGAAATTTTATTTTCTTTTCGAAGCAGATTTATCATCACATATCGCTGATCTGGAGCCATATCAGAAACCAACAATATATCTTTTTGAAGCGTTTTAAGGACTTCATCTGTTTGAAAGGAATGTTTGTCATCCAAATACAAAACTTGTATTTCTGCAGGGACTTTATTCAAGTTTTTAAGCCCTATAACTGAAATAGGCTTTTCTTTCAGTTTGCGATCCTCTAATTTTTTAAAGTTTTCTAACAAGGAGTTGCTTTCTGTTAGAACAGCAATATTATACTTTCGGATGTTTTGTTCTTTATCCCACTCCAAGTTTTGGAGAATTTTATAGACCAAAGCTACTTTTATTGTCTCATCACTAATTTGCTGAGAATAAAGACAAAAAAAGCTACATAAAAACACTATCGTTGCGATGAGTTTTTTCATTTCATTTTCCTATTTACTAGAAAATTCAGAATACAGTTTTTAAAACCTAACATTTAATCCTACGAATATAGCTCGCCCACTTCTATTCAAAATCCTTTCAACTCTTCGGAAACTATATTCAGGAGCATAAAACTTAGAATCAAAAAGATTGTATACATAAATGTTCAACAAAGCAGCCTTTATACTTTCCATCTTTAACAGCTTATTGAAATCATAAGCAACGTTTAAAGTAGCAAAATGAGTATTCTTGGGCCGCTCAAACAAAGGTCCTCGATAGCCAACATTGAATAATTGCGTATGTCCTGCGTAAAAATTATTAAATATGCCCACAATAAGACCAAAAGGAGAATTATAAGATATTCCCATCTTTGCAAGATGCTCAGGCAGACCATCAGCACCAACCACAGTGGTATCTCTTCTAGTAGCAGAGCTTTTAGTTTTCAGCATTGAGCGATTAAAGGCATACGAAAATTGAAACTCCACTCTTTTATGAACCTGAACTTTTCCTTCCATTTCGATTCCTCTAAAGGTCTTTCTATCAGCATTAATAAATATCGGGCGACTTTCATTTCTTCCATCGATATTGACAATTAAAAGGCTATCTGCAGGTACTGAGCGAGCAACTATGTCTTTTACCGTAGAATAATAGCCCGTAACAAAGAAAGTAAATCTTTCCTTTGAATAGCCGACTGATGCTTCGTAAGTGGTAATAATTTCAGGTTTTAAAGATAAATTTCCTGCAATAGAAGGAGCGTAAATATCTCGAAAACGTTCTGTTGCTGAACCAGCTCTAAAAGCTTGAGAAGTTAACAATTTTGCTGTGAAACCGCCTTGGTTATAAATAAGAGAAATCCGTGGAACAACGTTTAAATCAATTTTTTCAATCTTATTAGCCTGTAAACCTCCTACCACTTTGAAAGACTTGAACTTAAAATTGAACTGGGAGTAGGCTGCATACCAAATTTGATTATAAGGTTTTACGAACACATAAGGAGTAGGATTAGCGATAGTATCTTTTCTTACGTCCCAAACTCTTACACGATTACTTCCTGGAACCATAAAGTTTTCGTTGGTCTGACCTTGTCCATTGATTAATTGCGCGTAAGCTCCTGATACCAAGCCAAATTTCTCAGAAGGGTTCCAATAATGAGAAAGCTCTATAATGTAGTCGTTAGAATGATGCTTTTCTCTCCATATAGAGTTTGTTTTGTAATTATAAAGCTGAAGAGCGCCATAGTAATTATAAGTTACGTTTATTCCTACTTTTTGTTTTTCACTTAGCTGATAAGAGTACCCTAAATCGCCAAAAATTCTATCTAGAATTAAATCATAAGAGTTTCGATTAAGATTAGGCTGATTAGTTTTACCATAAAACGTGTTAAGCGTAAAGTTTTTGTATGAAGCTCTCACAGTACCTGATAAAGTAACATCTCTCCAAAGGCTATCTCCTTCAAAGGGCAGAATTGTCGTTGTACCTCTTGTTGTAGAAACAGTGCTAGATTCCATTCCGAATCCTTTATTTTCAAAGTACTGAATTCCTGCTTGAACATCTAAATCGCCTTTTTTTACACCTCCTGCTGCGCTTATCTGTCTCCCTTGAAAGGAGCCATATCTAACATTGCTATTAAAAGTTTGATTCTCGCCTTTTTTTGTGATAATATTAATCACCCCCACAAAAGCAGAACTTCCATAAAGCACAGAACCTGGTCCTCGAATAATTTCAATGCGTTCTATCATTTCAAGAGGGTAACTCATATAAATAGGAACATTTGTTCCCATATTAAAATTATCTCTAAAAGGACGGCCATCTATCAAAACTAAAACACGAGTATTGAAATTAGCCACTACGTCCCCTCGAATCGAAACCATGTTATTAGCCATATATGAAGGACTTGAAAAATACACATTACACACTCTTTCCACTACTTCTTTTAAGCCTATTCCTCCATATTTAGCAATATCCTGAGAAGTAATCACGGAAACTATAGAGGGCGCTTCTGCCACTGTTTCTTCTTGTTTAGAAGCTACTGTAATTTTTGTATTTAATAATTCTTCTAAAGACATACTAAAAACATCCACACTTTCACCACTTTTCGCCGATTGAGCGATAGAATCAATCTCCTGACCCTCCACAACGGTAGAGACAACAAAAACAAACGAAAACAAAAGCAATTTTTTCATTTTCAAAAAATTTTAATTCTTAAAAAAAATCAATTTTTTATTCAAAATAAGAAAAAATAATATAATTTTCCAAATTATATTTAGATTTAGTTCACAATTTATTTACTATAACGTCGGTTTTATGGAAAAAATCATAAATTATCATAAAAATTTTCTTTCAATGGATTAAAAAATGAGTACGATTAGGAAACAAGTCATTAACTACCTCTCTCCTGAAAAGGATAAAAAGAGTAATAGTAGCTAACAAACATCGAATGCTTTCATTTTTAAGCTCTCAAGCCCAACAAAAAACATCGTGTTGGGGATTTGATAATAAGCCCCTGAGTCTTTGCACAATCGTATATATGCTAAAATAAAATCTTACACTAATAATCCTGATAAAAAATAGAAGCCTTATTTTTGTTGTGAAAATTTAATAAAAATCAACTCTGTGTTGTGCCAAGATATGCCGAAGCTCAAAATCGGACTTGGACTCAGCAACTTGGCTTTCCAGCTCTATTTTGACATACGTTTTATGGTGAAAATGTAAACAGATGCTCCTTTTTTTGCATTCAAAACATATTCGGCGAGATCTCTACAAAATTCTTTCGTTATTTGTATAGGCTGCATAACAGCCCCAAAAAATCGTGGCTAAATAAAGTACTCAAGAGTCGCATATTTTCAAATATTTTCTTAAAATATGTTAGAAAAAATCAAAATAATTTTAGAAAATGCATATGAAAAGTTTCATCGATTTGAGTTTTTAACAGAAGATCCATTACAAATCCCACACCGATTTCATCGCTTGCAAGACCAAGAAATTATGGGATTTTTAGCCGCTACTCTAGCATGGGGCCAGAGAAAAACTATCATTAAAAAATGCGAGGAAATCATTTCTTTATTTGATGGTGCTCCTTACGAATTTGTACTTCACCATACCAAGCAAGACATAAAGCGTTTAGAATCATTTCAACATCGCACTTTTAATGGAACAGATTTGATATACTTTGTTACTTGGCTTTCTGGATATTATCGCCAACACAACAGTTTAGAAGATACATTTGCTCGTCATCTTCAGATAAATAGTACTGATGTAAGCGCTGCATTAGTAGGTTTTCATCGCGATTTTTTTTCATTGCCTTTTGCGCCAGCGCGCACACGAAAACACATAGCAACCCCTGAACGCAAATCTACTTGCAAACGACTTAACATGCTACTACGCTGGTTTGTAAGAAACGGAGATGTCGATTTGGGAATTTGGAAAAAAATATCCCCATCTCAGTTAATTTGTCCGCTGGACGTACATACAGAAAGAACAGCCCGCTTTCTTGGTTTGCTAACAAGAAAACGCACTGATTGGTTGGCAGCTCTTGAGCTGACACAAAATTTACGACTTCTAGATGCTCAAGACCCTGTCAAGTATGATTTTGCTTTGTTTGGGTTAAGTATTGAAAGACACTTTATATTCTAAAGCCAATAAAAGTAATATCGTCAATTTGTTTATGAGGCCCTTTCCAACGATTAAAAAGTTGGTCGAGTACAGCCTGTTGATAAGACATTGGTGCTTCATAATTTTCTAAAAGCAACGCTTGAATATTGCGAATGCTCAATTTTTTGCCGTCGGGGCCGCCAAATTGATCCTGTAAACCGTCAGAAAAAATGTAATAGTTTGCAGTAAGAGAGAGTTTGATGACTTGTTTTGTATATTTGCGTTCCAATTTGTCTCGCAATTGTCCTCCAATTGGAAGTTTATCACCTTTATAGAGATGAATAGCTTCTCCGTTTCCATTTACCTGATACTTATCAATTACCAGCAAAGGATTTTTAGCACCCGCGAATTCCATAATGCCTAGTGGCTTATTGATAACACAAATTGCCATGTCCATGCCATCCTGGTTTTGGTTTTTTTCATGTTTAAGATTAACCAAACCATGATTGAGCTCCATTAAAATTGCTTCTGGGTCAGTAATTTCTCGAATATTTATAATTTGATCTAAGAGTGTATCCGCAATCATCGACATAAAAGCACCTGGCACGCCATGTCCTGTACAATCGATGGCTGCAATAATATCCTTTCCTTTCACATGAGTATACCAATAAAGATCTCCACTCACTACGTCTTTAGGTTTGTAATATACAAAGTAGTCAGAGAAAGCAGCTTGCAAGCTTTCTGGAGTAGGAAGCATTATTTCTTGGATACGTTTAGCATATCGGATACTACTATCAATTTTAGCTTTCTGATTTTCAATTTCTTCTTTTTGCAGTTTGAGTTGCTCGTTAATCAACTTCATTTCTTCATTTTGTTCGTTGATTCTTCTACTTTTCTCCATTAGCTCATTTTGCTGCTCAATAAGTTGATTATTAAACTGTTCGATTTGCTGTTTTTGACGAAGAGATTCCTCATAAAGTTTCTGAATTTCAGCAGTACGTTCTTGCACAGTTTTCTCCAGCATAATCTGACGGAGCTGAATTCTTCTAATTCTCCATCGATAAATAAGATAAGCCATACTCATCACAAGAATTACCATCAATAATTTAAACCACCAAGTTTGCCAATAAGGTGGTTTAATAATGATGCGAACACTTTTGCTTTCTGTGCTCCAAATATCGTCACTATTAGAAGCTTTCACTTTAAAGGTATAAGTGCCAGGATTAAGATTGGTGTAAGTTGCAAACCGATTCTCTGCATCTGTATAAATCCATTCATCATCAAACCCTTCGAGCATATATGCATATCGATTTCGCTCGGGAAATACAAAATGCATTGCAGAAAATTTAAAGGAAAATACATTGTTTTCGTAGTCTAAAACAAGCGTTTTAGTTTCGGAAATGTGTTTTTTCAAAATAGCATCTTGTGCATCAGGAACTACTAACTTCCCATGGATGTAGAGATCTGTAATTACGACGCGAGGCTCGTAAGCGTTTTCTCTCACATCTCGAGGTCGAAAAGCGTTATAGCCATTAATACCTCCAAAGTAAACTTCTCCATCTTCTGTGCGCAAGAAAGCCCCTTGGTTAAATTCATTTCCTTGTAAGCCATCTCGTACATCAAAATTTTTTACACGCTCCGTAGTCAAGTTAAACCGAGAAATTCCTCGGTTAGTGCTTATCCAAAGATTGCCTAATTCGTCGCTTACGATAGCATTAATAAGATTACTTGCCAATCCTTCGCGCTCACGATAAATATGAAAGCCATCGATTTTTTCGTCATATCGGCAAAGTCCACCGTTTTTAGTACCTACCCACAAATTTTTGTTGCGGTCTATATGCAATGCTTGAACAATTACATGACTAATACTATGAGGGTTAGAAGGGTCTACGTTGTAATTTTTAAAAGTTTCAGTTCGAGGATTGAACATATCTAATCCTTTAGCACGCGTACCGTACCAAATGTTTCCGTGTTTATCTTCAATGATGCATTGAATATTATCATTAGAAGGGGAATTGGGATTATCTTTATCGGTTTTATAAACTTTAAAATTATTAGTAGCAGACTGATAGCGAGCTAAACCACCCTTAGTACCTACCCAGATTGTTCCATCAGAAGATTGATACAAGTAATTGATTTCGTTATGAGGAATCCCGTCGTCTTTTTCTTTTTCGTGCAAAATTTGGGTAACTTTTTCAGTGTGAGGATTCATAATGTTAAGCCCTCGCTTTGTACCAATCCATAAATTTCCATCATGAGCGTACAGCAAACTCGTAATATAATAAGAGCTTAGTTCATTTTTTCCATTACTGAAACTCGGCACGAATGCTTTATGGGTTTTAGTTATTCTGTTATAACGCATTAGTCCACCCTGAGTTCCTATCCACAAAATGGAGTCTTCCATGAGCGCAAAAGATGTCACATTATTGTGAACGATAGTAGTAGAATCAGCAGGGTTATGGAAGAAGTGAGCAAAATATTGAAATTTTTTATCATACTTATGAAGTCCTTGTAGTTCAGTACCAATCCATAGCAATCCTGAGTGATCTACTGTAATTGTATTGAGTTGCTCTGTAAGTAAGCTGTTAGGCAAATTACTAACATGATAAGAAATAAAAGTTTCGGATTGTTCTATGAAACGATTTAAACCGTAATGCGTCGTAATCCAAATGTTACCTTCTCTATCTTCTGCAATGCCTGTTACTGTTGGGCTGCTCAGATGGTGGGGGTCTGTTCCGCTTCGGTACCTTCTAAAAAAACCGTCTCTATCTAATCGATTTAAACCGTTACCCGTTCCTATCCAAATACGTTTTTTAGAATCTTCAAAAATAGCATAAATGCGCCCATCCGTTGTGCCATCGGCTAAATATTCTTGGGTTTTGTTGATGGGAAATCGCTGAAAGCTCTTGGTTTTTCGATTATATTTGTGTAATTGGTGTTCCGTTCCTATCCAGAGCTCTCCATAACTATCTCGAAATAAAGTGCGGACATTTGGTCCGTTTAAAGAATCAGGATTCTCAGGAACACTCTTATAGCGCGTATAACTTCCTGTATGAATATCCATACGGATTGCGCCTGCTCCATTCGTTCCTGCCCATAGATATCCGTCTTTATCTTGGCTAATAGACCAAATATAAACGATGCTTGAGTTTGTTTCTCCTTTCTCGTCTTTAAAATAGTAGTTTATAAAGTTTTCTTTCGAACGATTGAACTTGCTTAAGCCATCGCTTGTACCGATCCATACGTTTCCTTCAAAATCTTCGTAGATAGCTCTAATCCAATTTCCTGCAATAGAGGTAGAATCAAATTGGTCATGTTTAAATCTTTTGATATTATAGCCATCATAACGGTTTAAGCCATCTTTAGTACCAATCCACAAATAACCATAAGAATCCTGCATAATTGCATATACACTTCCTTGAGAAAGACCATCTTCTACGCCTACATGCCCAAATCGTAGGCGATTGAATTGCGCCCATCCTAAAGTGCTCAAACAATACCCAATACTAAAAAGCAGTAATACCTTTTTTTTCATTTCCATAAAACCACAAGAGAGCTGACTACAACCGCTTATCTATTCAAACGAATTTCAAAGATTACAGTTTGCTGAAAAATCTGCTTAAATTACTAAAAAATCTAAAAAAAAATCAAAAAATTCATTAGGTTAAATCTACAACTACATTTTCCACAATGCCAAATACTTTTGCCAAAGGCTTAGGAGTTATAATTGTAGAGCCTGTAAACTTTCCAAAGGCAGGCAAAATTCCACGATTTTCTTGAAAAATAAAAGCAGGCAGTTTAATAAATTGCTTGGCTCTTCCTTTTAAAAGAACAACAGGATGTATATGCCCATGGATGTTATACATACCCTTAGGTATTTCTTGCAGAGGTTCATGTGTGAAAATAAGGTTTTTATACAGAAAACTCATTGCACTTTTGAATTGTGAGGGGCGCGAATTTTTTACATGCCTATCATGATTGCCTTCTATCAGTAAAAACTCTATATGCTCATACTCTCGAAGCCAATCCAGCAATACTTTTATTTCTGCCTGTACTTTATGATGAAAAAAGTCTCCCAAAAAAATAACTTTTTGAGGTTTGTATTGTGCAATCAAAAACGCAAGCTTTTGCAAATCTTCTTGCTCTCTTAACGGGAAAGGAATCCCGTTTCTTCGAAGATGATATATTTTACCCCAATGGACATCTGCTACTATTAGCATGCTTTCTTCAGGAAAAAAAATTGCCTTTTCTGGTAAGAGCCACAACACTGCTTCTTCCACCGAAAAAGGGAAAAATTTTTCTTTTTTTAACACAAGAAAAAAATGATTTTATTCGTAATTTTAGCAAATAAACAAAAGCTAAAATAGCTTTGCAAACAAAAGTAAACGAATCTCGTTTAAGAGAAAGAAATTCTAAATCGATTTGTTTTTTTTCTATGAATTATTATGCCATGAAACTTTTGATAATTGCGTTAGGTATTAGCATTTCGACGTACGCAGGTAATCCTTTTACAAAAACGTACGGAGGAAAAGGATATGACGAAGCTAATGCAATTATCAAAGTAAAATCAGGAGGTTATTTAATCGCAGGAAAATCAAGTTCGTACAGTAACGGGAATATTGATTTAAATTTAATTAGAATTGATGATAACGGAAAAGTGATTTGGAATAAAACCTACGGAGGGGATAACGCAGAGCGCGCCTTGGACGTTATCGAAACGCCTAAAGGAGAATTTATAGCTGTAGGAGGTTCCGATTCGTACGGCGCTGGAGAAGACATAACCGACTTTTGGGTAATTAAGGTAGATGCAAACGGCAATTTGATTTGGGAAAAAACTTTTGGAACACACCATAGCATTGAAGAAGCATATGGGATTGTAGAAACAGGGGATGGACACTATATCATTGTTGGAACTACTACTACTTTCGAACCCGAAGAAATACCTAGTGAAATACTCGTCGTAAAAATTGATGAAAACGGAAATAAAATATGGGAAAAGCGCTATGGAGGAGAATCAAGCGAAGAAGGAGCTTCAATTTGTCGCTCGTTAGATGGAAATTTTACGATCGTAGGAAGCACAGAATCATTTGGAAATGGGAAATGGGACTTTTGGATGTTCCAAATAGATAAAGATGGAAAAAAACTTTGGGATAAAACCTTCGGAGGAGGAGATAACGATATGGCAAACCATGTTACATGCACTTCAGACGGAGGGTATATCCTGACAGGTTACTCTTATTCGTTTGCTACGGCAGCTAGTTTGGACTTATGGGTAGTACGCACAGATAGCAAAGGAGAACAAATTTGGGCAAAAGCATTTGGTGGTCTTAGCACAGACGAAGGTCATTCTGTGATTGAAACCAAAAAAGGAGATATTGTAGTTTGCGGATATACAGAAGTTTGGAAGCCTAATAAAGAAAATGTCAATACCAGTCCAGACTTAATTAACATGTATGTCATTAAAATGGACAAAAATGGAAACAAAATTTGGGAACAATCGCTAGGAGGTATCGGCAACCAGCATGGTTTTGACTTAGTAGAAGCAGCAGATGAAGGCATTGTTGTAGTAGGAAATACAGATACAAATGACGAAGGAGGTTCAGAATGCTTACTCATGAAACTTAGTCCTAATGGAGCTCCTGCCCCATAAAAAAGAATTCCCATTCATATCAGTGTTAATTGCAGCGCGCAACGAAGAAAAAAATATCGCCAACTGCTTACATCACCTCCTTGCTTGCGAGTATCCACGCGAAAAACTTGAAATTTGGGTAGCTGACGATGCTTCAGAAGATCGCACAGCTCAAATAGTGCAAGAGTTTTCTCGACATAATCCAATCATTCATTTATACAAAGTAAATTCTCAGCTAGGGAACGCACGCGGAAAAGCAAATGCTTTAGCACACTTAGCGAGAGTTGCAAAAGGAACTTATTGGTACTTTACCGATGCGGATGTACAAGTAAACCCTCATTGGCTCCAAGGATTACTAAGCATTGCTCAAAAGTCTTCTCAGATCGGCATTGTTACGGGATTTACTATTCCCAAAGGAGGAAACTCTTGGATAGAATACATGCAAGGATTTGATTGGTTCTATATGCTCTCCCATATTAAATGGCTCTCCGACATAGGAATACCTGTCACTTCTATGGGAAATAATATGCTCGTACTAGCAGACGCCTATCGAGCTACAGGAGGATATGAAAACCTTCCTTTTTCACTTACAGAAGATTACGAGCTATTTAAACATATTGTTCAAAAAGGCTATCAATATTATAATGCCAATCATAAAAGCGTATTAGCCTACACTCTTCCCATCAAAGGTTTCTTTCCCCTTATCCAACAGCGCTCAAGGTGGTTTTATGGAGCTATCCGATTACCCATTTATATGAAATTAATCATGATTTTATACAGTCTCGTGTTTTTAGGAATAGGAGGGCTTTGGCTTTATAGTTTATGGAAAGGCATAATATCTTGGATAATTCTGTTGATGCTCCGACTCATCATCTTTGTACCTCAACTATATAGATTAAATCAAAAAAGGCTTATTCCTGCTATCTTAATGTACGATGTATATGTCATACTTGTATACTCAAGTATGGTACTTGCTTACATCTTTTCACCCACTATAGAATGGAAAGGTAGAAAATATAAAGAAAAATAACCTTTGCAGAACTTTTTCTACAAAGGTATAGGATTTCAAGAAACGGCTGCTTTTACTTTTTCGGCAGCATCTTTTAACAAAATTGCAGATTGGACTTTTAATCCAGAATTGTCGATAATCTTAGCGGCCTCCTCTGCATTTGTTCCTTGCAAGCGCACAATAATAGGCACTCGTATATCGCCTATTTTCTTATAAGCTTCTACAATACCATTAGCAACTCGGTCACATCGAACAATTCCTCCAAACACATTTACCAAGATAGCTTTTACATTAGGATCTTTAAGAATCAATCGAAACCCGGCTTCTACAGTTTGAGCGTTTGCTCCTCCCCCTACATCGAGAAAGTTAGCAGGCTCTCCGCCAGAAAGTTTAATCATATCCATTGTTGCCATTGCTAAGCCAGCGCCATTCACCATACAGCCAACATTTCCATTGAGCTTGACGTAATTCAATCCATTTTCAGATGCTTCTACATCCATAGGGTCTTCTTGAGTAATGTCGCGCATGGCAGCAATCTCTTTCTGACGGAAAAGAGCATTGTCATCAATATTAATTTTACAATCTACTGCTACAATTTGGTTATCAGACGTGCGCAACATAGGGTTCACCTCCAAAAGAGTAGCATCTGTATTCAAGTAAGTTTTGTAAAGCCCAAATAAAAACTTTACAAAGTCGTTATGAGCAGTTCCTTCTAAGCCGAGAGCATATCCAATTTTACGCGCCTGAAATGGCTGCAGTCCTACGCGATTGTCTACCCATTCTTTGATAATTTTCTCAGGAGTTTTATGAGCTACCTCCTCGATATCTACCCCACCTTCGGCACTTGCCATAATCACATTGCATTGTTTAGAGCGGTCTAAGAGAATAGCAAGATAATACTCTTTAGGTTTGTGCTCTCCTTCGTAGTATAAATCATTGGCTACCAATACTTTATTTACCTTAATACCTTCTTTTCCTGTTTGAGGAGTAATGAGAGTCATGCCAATGATTTGTCCTGCTTTCTCCCGCACTTCATCGAGGGTTTTAGCAATCTTTACTCCTCCAGCCTTTCCCCGTCCTCCTGCATGAACCTGCGCTTTAATGACCCACAATTTTGTTCCTGTTTCTTCTTGAAGTTTCTTGGCTACTTCTACAGCTTGTTCAGGTGTTTCGGCAACATAGCCAGCGCCGCATTTCACTCCATGCTTTTTAAGCAATTCTTTAGCTTGATATTCATGTATATTCATCTTGTGAGTGTGTTTAAATTTTGAATAGTAGCAAGTTGCAGTTTTTTTGAATCTGTGTCAAATCTATTTAGAGATTATTTACTTAAAAACTAGGAATTCTCTTTTAAGGCTAAAGAAGTAGGCTCTATCCATCTCCCATCTTGTTTAATGATCTCAATAAGCTCGTCTACAGCTTTTTCAGAGGGAACATTTCTTTTGATGACTTGTTGCCCTTTGTAAAGAGTTATTTTACCAACGCCAGAGCCTACATAACCGTAGTCAGCATCAGCCATTTCACCAGGTCCATTCACAATACAGCCCATAATGCCTATTTTAATCCCTTTGAGATGATCGGTTCTTTTGCGAATCATGGCAGTAGTTTCTTGCAAATCGAATAAAGTTCTGCCACAAGAAGGACAGGAGATGTATTCTGTTTTAGTCATGCGGGTTCTAGCTGCCTGTAAAATATTGAAAGCAAGAGAATTTAACTTCTTAAGATAAGTTAATTGTTCTTTTCGTTCTTGCGGAAAGTACAAGTCTGTGCTTATCATCACCCCATCGCCAAATCCATCGATGAGTAATCCTCCTATATCTGTAGCAGCATATAAAGTCAATTTTTCTATAGGAATCTGAGAATATTCTCTTTTGATTACTACGGGAATTGGAATACCATCGCGATAGAGATCAAAAAATATTCGCCTCAAAGCAGGCATAGCATGTGGATTATCAGTTTCTAAAATCAGCACTAAGGTGGTATCTCTCTGAAAGATTAGCATCCAATCATTATCAATCTCTTCAGGAGTGAGTTTAACAAAGTTCAACACATCGTGTTTTAAAGAATGAGTAAGATATTCTTCTTTAGTAAACAATGGATAAGTATAGGTTTTATCGGGAACTTGAAGCCATATAGCATAATTTACAATTTCTTTAAGTCCATTGGGAAGCATAAAGCTAATTTTCTGATTTCCTGAATAGACATAATCAGCGCCTTGATCGTTCATTGTCCATTTATCGGGTTCAGGAAGATAAAAATGCCCTATGCAACTTAAATCTTTCATTGAGATCTTTTCAAAACGGCTCAAGTCCGCAATCACACGCGGAACGTTCTCGCACCCAATATTCAATACTTCTCTTGTAGGATTTCGCCGATACTCATAAGGATTTTTAGTAGAAACACTAATAGAGCGGATTGGCTTTGCTTGCTGAGCACGATAGGTATAACGCTGAATAAGAGCAGCAGCCACTGGAGCCTCTGCCTCTGGAGCCTCCGTTAACGAAACGCGAACCGTATCACCTAAACCATCTTCTAATAAAGTACCAATTCCTACTGCTGATTTCACGCGTCCATCTTCTCCGTCCCCTGCTTCTGTCACACCTAAATGTAAAGGATAAGGTTTTAGTCCTTCAGCATCTAATTTTTGTACTAACAACCTGTACGCTTGTACCATTACTTGCGGATTACTAGCTTTCATGGAAAGCACTACATTATAATAGTTAAATTCCTCACAAATTCTCAGAAATTCTAAAGCAGACTCCACCATTCCAAGAGGAGTGTCTCCGTACCGGCTCATGATCCTATCAGACAAAGAACCATGGTTTGTACCGATGCGCATGGCAGTTCCATATTCTTTGCAAATCTTAATCAGAGGAATGAATTTTTCGCGAATTTTTTCAATTTCAGCCTGATAAGTTGCATCATCATATTCGATGAACTCAAACCTTTTTTTATCTACGTAATTTCCTGGATTAATGCGTACCTTTTCTACAATTCTAGCAGCTAATTCTGCTGCGTTAGGAGTAAAGTGAATGTCAGCAATCAGTGGGACATTATATCCGCGAGCCCTCAATTCTTTTTTAATATTTGCTAAGTTTTCTGCTTCTCTCAAGCTTGGTGCCGTAATTCGAACATATTCACAGCCTGCTTCTACCATGCGAATGACTTGCTCTACTGTTCCAATGGTATCCATTGTATCCACAGTAGTCATAGACTGAACGCGTATCGGATAATCTCCTCCCAAAGGTACATCTCCGATATTCACAACAATCGTTTTGCGGCGTTTGTAAGAGACCAAGCTATCACAATACTGATACGGGTGTAAAGCTATCTTGGATGTCATACTATTAAAGATTACTCAACTTAAAACAAGTTATAAGCGTTTTTGTTTTATTATTCTTCTTGAGTTCTTCTAGGTTTACTTTTAGAGGCGACAGCCCAAATTTTATCTCGAAAAATTCTTACAGGGACTTTTTTAATTATCTTGACAGGTATCGAGGAACGATTTAAAGAATCTAACAACGAAACTGAAACTTCCATTTTGAGAGAACGAAGCCCAGATTTGATGGGAATTACAGCCCACTCAAATCCTGTTTGCAATCCACCATTGAGAGAGGAAAGCTCTGTCATAGGGCTTACATGGTAAGCGGATGAGTCGTTACCTTCTAAATGAAATCTTACATCCTCTTGAATCAAAAATTTTCCTTTTTCACAAAGTTGTTTGACAAGTTGATATTGATGCGTAATAGAGTCCCAATAAGACGTATTTTTTCGAAAAATCTCATTAATTTGATACATCTGGTTGATTTTTCTCATGCAACTTTCTACAACTTCAATAGTTTGCATCAATTTATCTTTAAATGAAAAAAATGGCGTCGAATATTCGTGTTTCTGTAGTACGTACTTATTGTAAAGATAATCTTGGATTTCGATGTAAAAAGGATCTAACTGCAAAACAAATTCTTTATTAGAAATAGAGGTCCTTCTTTGATTGTAAAGTTCTTCGAAAAAATAAATTTTTTGGTCAATTTTTTGCTGTGCCTGCAAGAGAGCTTCGTAAGCATGAGCAATCGTAGAAATATGAGAAATGGTATCCTTTTGAGTGAATTCTTTAAACTGAGTATTTTTCCATGCTTTCAAGAATTGAATCAAACTTGTAATGTTGCGGTCGAGAGCAAGAATACTCTCATAGCTCTGACTTTCAATTCGAACCAACTGCAATAACTGTTGTTTAAGTTGAAGATCAGAAGTTCTCTCAGCTAACAAAGTGTATTTTTGAACTTTATGATAAGGCACATGTTGCCAACTAAAATTATCAGCTAACTTATGAAGTTGCTCTAAATCTGTTATTGATGTATCAATATAGTGAGAAAGTAGTAATTGATTTTGCTCTAAAACCCGACGAAGGCTATCTCGATACCGATGAATGAAGGAGGAAAGTTGCGAAAGTTTTTCAATATGGAATGACTTAGAGGTAGTAATCACTTCATAATAATGATTGATAGTCATACTATCAGGAATATTGTGTTGAAGAGCAGCAGCAAGTTGTTGTTTTAAAGGAGAAAGGCGCATTTCGAGCAAATAACGCTGTTTGGAATACTGAAACCACCATACTGTATTAGCGATCAGTAACATATTTGCAACTACTATTGAAATGATTCGCGTATAATTCGTAGAATGTTTCTGCTGCATTATAAAAATTCTAATTTTTTTGTTTATTTAACTGTTCAAAATAAATTTCGTAAAATAGAGAGAAACTTTTTTCGTTAAAAGGCTATCAGGATATTGCAAATTATAAATTTGATTCAAATGATAAAAAAATTATTCTTCTGGGTTGTATTTTTTGTGTTAGGGATTTCGACCTATGCGCAACAAGTACAAACTGTAAACGGCATGATTATTATCAACGATGGCGCAAAAGTGACCTCCGCAGCCGATAAAAAAGTCAATCTCACTATTAAATATATCAATGCCACACAAATGATGATTAGCAACGATCCCAGTTTTGTTGGCATACAATGGGAACCTGTTGCTCCTCAAAAACTTGGATGGCGTTTGCATGGCGAAGATGGTATTAAAACAATTTATGCTAAATTCCGCGATGCTAAAGGAAATGTTTCAGACGTAGTGGAAGCATCTATAGAGCTAGATAGAGTAGGACCTCAAAATCCAAGCATCATTATCAATGGAGGAAAAGACTACACCAACCATCCTCACCGAATGGTTATGCTTGAACTGAGCGCCGAAGATGCTGCACAAATGCGCATTAGCAACCGACCTGATTTTTTAGGAGCCAATTGGATTCCGTTTAAAGAGCATATCACAGGATGGGTTCTTACTCCCAAAGATGGACCTAAGCAAGTATATGCTCAGTTCAAAGATAATGCTGGAAACCTATCAGAAATAGTTTCTGACAACATTTATCTCGATTTGCAACCTCCTACTAATTGTAAGATTACTATTGAAAACGGAGAACCTTACGTGAATAAACGAGTTGTAAAAGTGCATGTCTCAGCTGAGGGCGCTACAGAGATGGCCTTTAAAGGCTCAGAGGGGTGGATACCTTACGCACCTGTCCACGAGGTCGATTTGGGGGAACCTGATGGTGAAAAAAGCGTTTTTGTAAAATTTAGAGATGAAGTAGGCAACCAAAGTGCTGTTATTTCTGCAAAAGTAATATTGGATAGAGAACCTCCTAAGAATACTAGTATTATTATTAATGATGGTAATAAATATGTCAAATCTCACAATGAAATACACATCAAACTTACAGCAGTGGGCGCTACTGAAATGATACTGAGTTTGAACGACAGCACATTCTCTAAAAGTAAATGGATTCCTTTTGCGCCTTTAATTCCTCAATTTGTTGTAGATGATGTAGATGGTATCAAAACAATTTACGTAAAATTTCGCGATGCTGCTGGCAATGTATCTCCAACCATTTCGGACGACATTATTTTAGACAAAGCTCCTCCTAAGAATCAATCTGTTGAAATTAGACATCCTAACATGCGATATGATTCTTTAGCAAAAACTAAAGTGCTAGCTACCAAAGATAGACTGGTTTCTCTACATATCAATTCTGAAAACGCTGACTACATGATGATTAGCAATCAAAGTACCTTTTACGGCTCTAATTGGGAGGTATTCAAACCTGTAGTAGAAAAATGGCATTTAGGTGGCACAAACGATGGAAACCACTCTGTATTTCTTAAGTTTAGGGATAAAGCTGGCAACATTAGCCAAGTAGTTTCCGATATGGTAGTGATTGACAATGAACCTCCCGTTGATAACAAGGTTATAATTAATAACAACGACGAGTTTTGCACTGACAAAGATAAAAGAGTAACCCTAACAATTTTTTCAAGAGGTGCTGCTTTTATGTCAATTAGCAATGACCCTGGTTTTTTGGATGCTAAGTGGGAACCTTACGCTACTTCCAAATCTTGGATATTAGCAGGAGAAGACGGCATCAAAACGGTATTTGTAAAATTCAAAGATTGGGCAGGAAACGAAAGTCAAACAGTAGTAGACAACATCATTTTAGATAGGAAGCCACCTTACGAAACTTCTATTATCATCAATAAAGGTCAAACTGTAACAAATAATCCTGATAGGATTGTAATCGTAAAAGTAAAAGCTAAGGAAGCTGTTCTCATGCAAATTGATAACTCACCAGACTTCAAAACAGGACGCTGGCAGCGTTACTCAGAAGAAAACATCAATCATCAACTTTCTGATGTAGACGGTATCAAACGGGTATATGCTCGCTTTAAAGATGATGCAGGAAATGTAAGTGAACCTATTTACGCAGAAATCAAACTCGACCGAAAACCACCGATGGAAGGAACTGTTGAAATCAATGGGGGCGATAAGATTACTAACAACGCTGATAAGCAAGTAATCTTAAACATCTACGCCAAAGACGCTACGCAAATGATGATTAGCAACGACTTTTTCTTTAGAGATGCACAATGGCAGCCTTATCAAACAGAGGTCCCTTGGACACTTACAGGCCCCGACGGACTTAAAACTGTTTATGTAAAATTTAAAGATGAAATCGGAAATGAATCAAAAGTAGCTTATGCAACAATAGGAGTAGATCGACAAGCTCCTAAAGAAGGCCGCTTTTCTATTAACGAAGGCGCTACGTATTGTACTGATGTAAACAAATATGTAACTCTTAAACTTTACGCCGTCGACGCTGCAGAAATGCTCATTAGCAACAAACCAGACATGTCTGACGCTCAGTGGCGCAAATACCAAATGATTTTAGAGCGTTGGATACTCGACGGTGAGGACGGAGAAAAGAAAGTATATGTAAAATTCCGCGACAAAGCCGGTAACGAAACTTCTCAAATTAGCGCTTCTATCATTCTTGACCGCCAAGAACCAGTAGGAGAAGAAATAATTATCAACAACGGAGAGAAATATACTAATAATCCTCAAAACAAAGTAAACTTAGAAATACGAGCATTAGGCGATGTTTATGAAATGATGCTAAGCAATAATGAAAAATTTGTAGGAGCTAAATGGGAGCCATACAGAAGCTCTATTCCAAATTATGTCTTAACAGGAAAAGACGGCGAAAAAAAACTTTATGTCAAATTCAGAGACAAAGCTGGCAATGAATCAGCAGTTGCTTCTGCAAGCATTATTTTGGATACTGAACCTCCCATTCCTATGATTTTTACTATTAACAATGGAAAAACTGCTACTGATAATCCTAAGGTTACACTACAAATCAAAGCAAAAGGAGCTAAATTTATGCGCATTTCCAATAGTATTAAATTTGATGATAATTCTATTTGGGAAGATTATGCAGAAACCAAAGAGTGGCTCCTTCCTTCGGGAGAAGGGCTTAAACGCGTTTATATTAAATTTAAAGATGAAGCACAAAACGAATCGCCAATTCGCACCGCAGAGATTACGCTCTTTAAGTCTTTTTAATTTTATAGTTGAATAAAATCCCTATTTTAACTCAAGAGTATGAGTGAAAACTTACAAGAGGAACCACAAAAAGAGGTTCAAAACGGTTTTCATGAATTCAAACTCAATAAGCAATTATTAGAGGCTGTTTCCAAAGTGGGTTATCAAACTCCTACGCCTATTCAGCAAAAAGCCATTCCATTAATTCTAGCAGGACACGATGTGTTAGGGATTGCTCAAACAGGCACAGGCAAAACCGCTGCTTATCTTCTTCCACTTCTTATGAAAGTAAAATATCCGCAAGGAATGCATCCACGCGCTCTTATTTTAGCGCCTACGCGTGAATTAGCTATCCAGATTTATCAAGAACTTCAAAAATTAGCAGTTTATACTGGCATTCGCGCTGCTTGTGTATATGGCGGATTAGGTCCTAAAATTCAAAAACAAATCATCGCTAATGGAATCGATATTATCATTGGAACTCCAGGACGAATTTTAGAACTTTACTTCGATGGAACGCTATACCTTCGCGATATCCAAACAATGGTTCTCGATGAAGCAGATCGAATGATGGATATGGGTTTTATGCCTCAAATCCGACAACTTCTTGAAGTTCTCCCTACTAAAAAACGACAAAACCTGCTGTTTTCAGCTACTTTCCCAGAAAAAGTAGAGCGACTCTCAGAAGAATTTCTCGAATTTCCGATGCGCGTCGAAATTGCGCCTCAATCTACTCCTGCCGATACTATAGAACAATATGTCTATTACATTCCTAATTTTCAAACCAAATTGAACACTTTGACTCATTTAATTCAATTTGAGGAATTTAAGAAAGTGATAATTTTCACCAAAAACAAAACTCAAGCAAATCACATTGCTCAAACCATAGAAAAAATGTTCGGCTCTGTACGCCTGATTCATTCTAATAAAGGACAAAACACGCGCATCCATGCAATAGAAGCTTTTAAAGAAGGAAATATTCGCTTTTTGGTAAGTACTGATGTAGCAGCGCGCGGAATTGATGTACAAGATGTTTCACACGTGATCAATTTCGATGTACCGCTTGTATATGAAGATTATGTGCATCGCATCGGACGCACAGGAAGAGCTTTTAAAAATGGAATTGCTATTACTTTTTGTAATGAAGCAGAAAAATATCACCTTCGAAAAATCGAAAAAATAATTAAAATGCGAATTCCCGTTTTATCTCTTCCTGCTGAAGTACAAATTGAAGAAACTCCATTTGAAGAAGCACAAGAGATTGCGCGCGAAATAGACCGACAAAAACGAAAAGAAAATCCTGATTATCAGGGCGCTTTTCATGAAAAAAAGAAAACTCGAAAAAGAAAAAACAAGCAAAAAAAACAGCGACACAAGTAAAAATGAAACAGTTTGGGTTTTGCCTTCCTTTTTTGATGTTGAGTTATATGCTAAGCCTTTCTTGGGCACAAGTCCGGTTAGAAGGAAGTGTTTCTCAACATTATACCCACAAGCCTTTGCCCTTTGCATGTATCAAAATCAATTATTCTGATACTTGCTATCTCACTGATGGACAAGGAAATTTTCTCATTCAAACCGAGCAGCCCATACGCGTTTTGCAAGTGATAGAACCACTCCACCGCCCCTTTGAAATTCATTTTCCAGATACTTTTCAATTTAATAAAAGGCTTGAATTTTCAATTCTTCAAACTAAACTTTTAGAAGATGAAAATGTGCCAACGCGCTCTACTGATCAAATGGTACAAGATAGTTTTTTAAGTCATGCAGTTCTTAACAATCCCGACATGGCAAATTCTTACGAATGTTTCATTTACAACAAATTCTCGATTACTACTTCTAATATCGCCCAACTTAAAGCACGTCTTAATCGAATTGCCGATAAGTTTGAGTTTATTCAAAAGCGAATCTCGGATGATAGTTCCAATCATCATCGCTTGATTTTGATGGAATCTCTCACAAAAAGAGAGCTTATCAACTCTAAGCATTATCGCGAAATTTTGTTAGCCTCTCGGATTGCAGGAGTAGAAAAACCCGTGACGTTTACCATTACTTCTCAACTTCAACCATTTACGCTTTACGAAAAGGAGCTAATCATTAGCGGGAAACACTATTACAGCCCTACAATTCCAAATGCGCAAAAATGGTATAAGTTTTACGTCAAAGATACGCTTAAAGTAAGCACTCAAAATGGAGTGCAAACGCTCCTATTAGTGATGTTTTACCCGAGATTCCCTAAGCAAGCTGATTTTGTAAAAGGCTTTTTATGGCTCGATGCAAATGATTTTGGGATTCATTACGCTCTCGTAGAGCCTTCTTTTCACTTTTCAGAATATACGGAATTTATACAATCCTATCAAAAATTGAGCAATGGGAAATATTTTCCCTCCTATTCCAAAACTGCTATCTATTACGAACGTTACAATGCCTTAGGGAAAAAAACCACAATTAGCGATGAAAGCTTTGTCTATGAGATAAATTTCAAATCATTTCGTCATAAGAACTTCGACCACATTCGCTATAACTTTAGAGACAGCTTAGAAACAGACGATAGTGAAGCATTTTGGCAAAATGTCAGAAAAATCGAATTAGATTCTATGGACAAAAATACCTATCGTTTTTATGAAGAAATCGGAAGTATCAAAAGCATAGAAAACATCACTCAGTTTGGAGAAGCTCTCGTATTCGGTGAAATCCCTGTAGGGACGTGGAACATTCTTATCAACAAAATTATAGACTTTAACGAATTTGAAGGAATGAGAGTAGGATTTGGCGGAGTTACTAATGAATATTTTTCTGATAAACTAGAATTAGGCGGATACGTAGGCTACGGACTCAACGATAATATTTTCAAATATGGGTTATGGGGGAGGTGGCACCTCCAGCGAAAAAAACAAACTTTTCTTGAACTAAAACATACGCATGACATTCGAGAAGCAGGTGAAACCTTCTTTATATCAGACAAATTTCAGTTTAATAAAGAACCTTTGAGGCGATTTCGCGTGCGATACATGGATAAGTTTTCTGAAAATGAGCTCGGCTTTCAAACACGTATATTTCGCGCATTTACAACGCGCATAGCTTTCGCTCATACTTTGACTATGCCTCAGTATCTGTATAGCATCGAAACAAGAAACGTCGATGCCTTCTATACGACAGAATACCGCTTTTCTATTAAATATGCGCCTGACGAATACTTTTTGCAATCTTTACATCGTCAAATTCCGCTTCGTCATTATCTGCCTATTATATGGGTACAGTATGCCCAAAGCACTGATGAATTTACAGAAAATGACTTTATTTATCGAAAAATTGATTTAAAATTTCAACATACTGCCAAAATTTTAGGCTGGGGGATAACTTCTATTCAAGTACGAGCAGGAAAAGTTTGGGGAAGCGCACCATACTCGTTGCTCTACAACGGACGTGGTAGCTATCGCCCTCTTGCAGCCATTTCACACAACAGCTTTGAAACCATGCTCTATAACGAATTCTTGTCTAACCAACATATTTCTATCCATTGGACTCATCGATTTGGAACACTCAATTTAAGACAACTAAAAAAACGTCCAACTTTTTTAATGTGTCATAACATAGGCTTTGGAAGTTTAGCATCATCGATTCACAAAATTGATATTGATTATAAAACCATGGAACGAGGCTTTTTTGAAAGTGGTTTGTATCTGAACAATATTTTCGTCGTCAAACTTCCTGGATTACAAGCTGGATTAGGAGCAGGAGCTTTTGCACGTTACGGCGCGTATGCCTACCCTGCTTTATCGGATAATTTCGTCTTCAAACTCGCCTTAGACATACAACTATAACTACTTTCTAGTAAGATAAAACGTAATAGAGCCAACAGTAGAGGTAGGAAGGTCTTCTTCTGAATCTGAAATCGGTGAAAAGGTCATCTCCAGTACTTGCTTTCGGTAAAATTCAGCTACTGAAAGCGAAACAGACCTGTCTGCAATAGTAGCCACAAGTACTTCTCCGCTCTGATTGATTTTGAACTTAATAGTAACAAAACCTGTTTCCCCAGAAGGATCTCGCTTATCGGGAGGATTATTCCAACGCCAACCTTCTAAGTTCAAACTAGTTCCGCTTCCTCCTCCACCTCCTACCAAAGAACGAGCATCAATTTTACCTGTAAGACTTCCCTGGTCCCCTACTGCTCCAGGTACATTTCCATTGTTATTTCCTTGAGGACGGTTCCCGCTCCCAGGCTCTGTAGTGTTGTTAGGCGATGGGTTGGGAGTTATCACAGAGCGCGGATTGACAGAAGGAGACGATGTTTCAGACGATTTTTGAGGCTCTGCCTTAGGTTCTTCTCTTTTAGGCTCTGGCTTGGGCTTTGATGCAGCAATAGGGTCTTCTGTAGGAGCATCAAAGGTTTTTATGGGCTCTGGTTCAGGCATTTTTGGAGCCTGATTCGAAACCGATGGAGTCGCGGAAGGTGAATTTGTAGAAGAAGATGGAACTGCCGAAGGACGCGGCGTTTCTATGGCTGTGCTGCGGCTTGGTTTAGCTCGGCTTTGAATATCTCCATATCCTGCAGCACTCGTTCCGAAATTTACTTCTATTCCTGCTACAGGAAGAGGCGGATCTGGCGGAGTCCACACTTTGATAAAATAAAACATTATCAGCAAAATGATATGCACCACTGTGGTAACAATAGCTGCATATCGCTTATCCTTTTTTTCTTCCTCTTGCTGATACACTGATAAATTTTCCATATCGAACGGCATTATGCCTCTAAAGTAAAATATTCTTAAGATTTCACAAAATCCAACATACTCTAAAACAAGCAAGAAAGCAGTACTTTTATTATCTTAACTTTACAAAAAATGTTGAGATTTTAAGACAACTTTTTTAACGTTGTAGCGCTAAGCATAAAAAAATGTCTGGAAGAGAAAAAACATACTTTGAAGTAGAAGGTGGAAGAAAACTAAAAGGTACCATTATTCCACAAGGCGCAAAAAATGAAGCTTTACAAATCCTGTGCGCTGTTCTATTGACAGAAGAAAAAGTAGTAGTTCATAATGTTCCTAACATATTAGACGTAAATAATCTGATTTCACTTTTAGAAGAGTTAGGAGTCCATGTAAAACAGTTAGGAGAGCATTCTTATGAATTCTGTGCATCTCATATCAACTTAGAATACTTAGAAACTGAAAGCTATCGTCAGAAAGCGTCTTCTCTGCGCGGCTCTGTGATGATGCTCGGTCCTTTATTAGCGCGCTTTGGAAAAGCTAAACTTCCTAAGCCCGGAGGCGATAAGATTGGAAGACGGCGTTTAGATACTCACTTCTTAGGATTTCAAAAACTAGGCGCAAAATTCAATTTCGATATTCACGAACATCTCTTTGAAATTGATGCTACAAATTTAGAAGGCGCCTACATTCTTTTAGATGAACCTTCCGTTACAGGCACTGCTAACATTATTATGGCGTCTGTACTCGCCAAAGGGAAAACTACTATTTACAACGCTGCTTGCGAACCTTATATCCAACAGCTTTGTGCTATGCTCAATCAAATGGGTGCTAAAATCAGTGGGGCTGGCTCTAATCTTATTCATATCGAAGGAGTGAAGCATTTAGGAGGCACTACCCACACCTTATTGCCCGATATGATTGAAATTGGAAGCTTCATCGGAATGGCAGCTATGACAGCATCAGAAATTACTATTCAAAATTGCCGTTTAGAATATCTCGGGCAAATTCCCTCTGTATTCGGCAAATTAGGAATTCAAATGGAATTTGTAGGAGATAATATTTACATTCCTGCTCAAGAACATTACGAAATAGACCGCTTTATCGATGGTTCTATTCTTACCATCGCAGATGGACCTTGGCCCTTGTTTACGCCCGATTTGTTGAGCATTGTGTTAGTAGTAGCTACACAAGCCAAAGGAACTGTGCTTATTCATCAGAAAATGTTTGAGAGTCGTTTATTTTTTGTGGATAAGCTCATCGATATGGGTGCACAAATTATTCTTTGCGACCCTCATCGCGCAAATGTTATCGGGTTAGATAGGCAAATACCTTTGCGCGGTATTTCTATGACATCGCCCGATATTCGAGCAGGAGTAGCTCTTCTTATTGCAGCGCTTTCTGCAAACGGAAAAAGTATTATTTACAATGCTGAACAAATTGACAGAGGATATCAAAATATTGATACGCGGCTAAATGCACTAGGGGCTCAAATTAAGCGATTTGTAGTATGAATTTACAGTAAATCGCGCAATGCTCTTTCTAAGTCTTCAAATTCGAATGAGAATCCAGCTGATTTAATTTTCTGATTAGAGACTTTGCAACTTGTCGTAACAAGGCAATGCATTTCTCCTAATGCCCATTTTAAGAAAAATAAAGGAATAGAAGGAATCCACAAAGGTTTTTTTAGCTCTCGAGCTATCTGGGTAATAAATTGACGGTTAGTAGTAGCATTCGCTACAGCATTAAAAATGCCTTGTAAACTCGGATTTTCTATTCCAAACAAAAACATACGACACAAGTCGTAGATGTGGATCCACGAAATCCATTGTTTACCCGATGCTATCGGAGCTCCTACTCCCCAACGAACAGGCAACGACATCTTGGGAAGTGCTCCGCTCTCGCGCGCCAATACTACTCCAATGCGAAACACAACCGTACGAATCCCTGCATCTATTATGAGAGAAACTTGTTTTTCCCATTCTTTGCAAACATTTGCTAAGAAATCATTGCCATGAGGAGAATCTTCTGAGGCAGCGTTATCTAAAGTGTCTCCATAAATTCCAATAGCACTTGCCCCTATAAATGCTTTTACTTGGTGAGGAACTGACTCAAGCGCATCTGCTAACAACTCTGTAGAAAGCGTCCTACTTTCTAAAATTTCTTGTTTGCGCGCTTCCGTCCATCGCTTTTCTCCCACATTAGCACCTGCTAAATGCACGACGTAATCTGCTTTGCGAATCGCTTTTTCATCTAATTCACCTCTTTCAGGATTCCAGTAATAGGACAATACCCCGCTTTGTGCTGTCTTTTGGCGAGAAAGATAACAAACTGTATAACCTCTTTCTTGCAATAGTTTAGTAAGGTGTTTGCCCACTAAACCTGTTCCTCCGCTAATGAGCACGTTAGGAGGTGTTTCAGTAGTTTGTTTCATGGCTGTTGTGGTTGTTCTTTACTGCTTGTACGTAATCGCCCAAATGAAGTTTAAGTAAGTTATGCACAATTTTAAATAAAAAACCACTTGCCTCACTCGGCAAGTGGTAACTTTTTTGGGCGGCCAATGGGATTCGAACCCACGACCCTCAGAACCACAATCTGATGCTCTAACCAGCTGAGCTATGTCCGCCATGAAAAATTCGGGGAGCAAATCTAAAAAACTTTTCTCATCAAACAAAAAATTTTTAATTTTTATTCTTTCCTATGAAATTTTCTTACTATTCTTTCCCATAAAACAGCATAATAATCTGTATCAAACAAACGAGCATCGTAATGAGCTTGTCTGAGAAAATAAAATCCTGCTGTGAAAAGAATGACAATACTGGTCCAACAGCCTACAATCGGATGAACAATGTTTTCTTTCGCATATTTTTCTCCAATCATCTGAGTTACATAAAATATTACAAAAAATACAATCGAAATTAATACAGGTACTCCAAGCCCTCCTTTTTTGATGATCGCTCCTAAAGGGGCTCCAATCAGAAACATTGCTAAAACCGCTACTGAGATTGTATATCGCTTATGATAGTCGAGAATAGCGTTGAGATATTGCTCTCTTTTAGAGCGTTCTGTGGCTCGATTTGCTTGCAGAATATATTTGACGGAGGTAGCTTTATTGAGAGCATATTCGTAATCTGAATAGGTTAGAACCTTTTGGCGAACTATTCTCATCAAAGAATCAGTGATTTTTTCGTGCCTAATAGCCGAAGAGTCTAACGCAAAAGGATAATTTGCGTAAAGGCTTCTTTCGTAATCTTTCTGAAACAACTCAAATGTTTTTTTAATAGAATCTTCTTCTTTTTTGAGTTGTTGAGTAGTTTTCATCATGTTGTGATGTTCAAAAAGCTCTGTTCTTGTTTTTTTCATGCCAAACGATTCCATGCTAAAAATAATCGTACTGGTATCGAAAGAATTTCGCTGAAACGCAATCTTTGCATCAGGAGAAGGATTGTCTTCTTGTACATACCAATTGCCTTCTTCAAGGCGAATGCGCAAAAATTCTTCTCCATGATAAAAAAACTTTTCCATAATTCCTCGCTTGGCTAAAATGAGTTCCTTGTTACCCATGTTAGCAGAGTGATTATAAATCATGATGTTGAGCAGGGTATCTGGATTTCCTTTTTGCGCTGCTTTGATTTTTCGCTCTGTTTTAATACTATAGCCTGGAAGTCCATTATAAAAAACACCATCTTTTAAGTCGAGAGTAGCTTTTTTCTCGCGAATATCCCATAGCAAGCTATACGCTTGTAAGTTAGCCTTTGGAAATATTCGATCATTAAAAAAAACGGCACCTATGGTAAGAAACACTACTAAAATGCCAACGGGTCTTAAAACGCGCAAAAGTGAAATACCAGAGGCTTTAATAGCAGTAAGTTCAGAATGCTCTCCTAAGTTACCAAAAGTCATTAAGGAGGCTAATAGCACTGCCAATGGAAGCGCCATTTGAGTAAGCGATGTAGCAAAATAAAAAAAAAGCTCTGCAAATACATCCCACCCTAAATCTTTTCCGATAAAATGTTTGAATTTGTGCAACATAGATTGCAACAAAAGAATAAAAAGAACAATAAAGTATGTCAGCAAAAAAGGCCCTAAAAACTCTTTCAAAATGAGTTTATCGAGTTTTTTCAACATGCTAAAGGTTGTTTGGAGATTCTATTTTTTTAGCAATCCGAACCACTCAGGCAACCAAAGAGAAAAAGCAGGGACATAAGTAGTAAGCAACAAAGCTATTAACATTCCGACAAATAAGGGTAACATCGGCTTTAGAACTTTGTCTAAGCTAATCTTTGCTACACTACAACCTACAAACAATACACTTCCCACAGGAGGCGTACACAATCCGATACACAAATTCATGGTCATAACCATGCCAAAATGAATCGGATGCATTCCTAATTGAGTAACAACGGGCAAAAAAATAGGAGTAAAAATCAAAACAGCAGGCGTCATATCCATGAAAATCCCTACGAACAACAAAATTAAATTGATAATCAACAAAATGACAATCAAGTTGTTGCTGAGTCCTAAAAGAGCTTTGCTCACTGCCTGCGGAATATTTTCGTAGCTCATCACCCAAGACATTCCAATTGAAACACCAATCAGAATTAACACCACAGCCGTAGTAGCGACAGTTTCTAAAAATATTTGCGGCAAATCTTTGATTTTGACTTCTTTGTATACTACCATCGAAAGAAACATCGTATAAAGCACTGCAACGGCAGAGGCTTCTGTAGCCGTAAAAACGCCTGCAACAATTCCTCCGATGACGATGACCAACAACAACATGCTTGGCAAAGCGTCTACCGCTTTTTTAAGCATCTGAACAAAAGACATTTTTTCTACGAGCGGGTATTTCCTGCGATAAGCAATGATTCCTGCTATTATCATCAAAGTAAGTCCTAAAAGAATACCGGGAATATAACCTGCTACAAAAAGTGCTGCAATCGAAACACCGCCACTTGCTAAAGAATAAACTATCAGAATATTAGAAGGCGGAATAATCATACCCGTAGTAGAAGAGGTGATATTGACAGCCGCACTGAATGCTTTATCATATCCTTCCTTTACCATTCTTGGCGCCATAAAACCTCCAATTGCTGAGGCAGCTGCTACCGCCGAACCCGAAATAGCTCCGAACAACATACAAGCTATAATATTAACAAAAGCCAATCCGCCAGGCAGTCTGCCTACAAACACCTGAGCAAAATCTATTAAACGATTAGCAATCCCGCCTCTGTTCATAAACTGCCCTGCCAGTACGAAAAAAGGAATAGCCAATAATGCAAAACTATCTAAGCCTGTTGCCATTCGCTGCGCTAAAGTAGTTACAGCAGGCAATCCTTCCATACTCAACATCATAGTAAGCATCGAAGAAAGCCCAATACTAAAAGCGACAGGCACTCCTAAAGCTAGTAAAATAGTAAACGTAAAGGTAAGAATGAGAACTCCTGTTAGATCCATAGCGATGTTTGTTTAAGTTTTAAAGCTAATAAAGTATTTTGAATAAGTGTAATGACCGTCATCGGACCGACTCCTCCTGGTACAGGAGTAATATAAGAAGTTTTGGGAGCTACTTCATCGAACTTGACATCTCCTTTTAAAGTAAATCCTGATTTTTTAGAACTATCAGGCACCCGAGTAGTACCTACATCAATCACTACTGCGCCTTCTTTTACCATATCTGCAGTAATGAACTCAGGTTTTCCGAGAGCAACAATCAAAATATCTGCTTGACGCGTATAACTCGGCAAATCGATTGTACGACTGTGAGTAAGAGTAACGGTACAATTGCCCACTTTTTGGTTTCGAGAAAGTAATAAACTCATAGGGGTGCCTACAATATGGCTTCGTCCTACTACCACACAGTGCTTTCCAGTAGTAGGAATCTGATAACGCTCCAATAAAGTCAGAATTCCAGCAGGGGTAGCAGGTAAAAAACAAGGCAATCCTAACATCATTCGACCTAAGTTGGTCGGGTGAAAACCATCTACATCTTTAGATGGATGAATGGCTAAAGTAATAGTTGTTTCATTTATATGTTTAGGCAATGGCAATTGCACAATAAAACCATCGATCGATTCATTTTCATTTAGTTTGTGAACCACTTCTAATAAATCTTCTTGAGAAATGGTCTCTTCTAAATGGATGAGCGTGGATTCAAATCCTACTTGTTGGCACATTTTTACCTTATGATTTACGTAAGTTTGGCTTCCACCATCGTTTCCTACTAATACTGCTGCCAAATGAGGAACCTTACGCCCTGCTTCTTTTATTTTTTGAACTTCTTGAGCGATCTCTTTTTGAATTTGTTCTGAAACTGCTTTGCCGTCTATGATTTGCATTGTTGTGATAGCTTTGGGCAAATGTAAAAAAATCATTCATTTTTACAGTACAATTGTTTTGCTATTTATGAAGGTTTATCTTATTCCAGTACCTATATCAGAAGAAGTTTCTTTTTCTTGGCAATATCCGTTTTGGGAAAAAGTGATCGAAGAAATTCAGTTTTTTTTCGTAGAAAACGAACGCACAGCCCGACGTATCGTCAGTGCTATCAAAAAAGGGATTCCTGTTCAAGAGCGTTTATTTTTTCGGCTAAACAAAAACACGACATTGCCCGAAATAGAGGAATGCTTTACAAAAATTCCGCCAGAAAGTTCAGTAGGCGTAATGTCAGAGGCAGGCTGTCCGGGTATTGCAGACCCAGGAGCGTTGTTAGTAGGCTATGCACATCAAAAAAAATGGGAAATTATTCCTTTAGTAGGAGCATCTTCCATTTTTCTCGCTCTAATGTCTTCAGGGCTTAACGGTCAATCTTTTGTTTTTCGAGGCTATCTTCCTATCGAAAAAAAGTCGCGTCAAGCCGCTCTCTACGAAATGGCTCAAGCTGCAATAAAATATCATCAAACTCAAATTTTTATTGAAACTCCTTATCGCAATCAAGAATTGTTGAAAGAACTCACCCACATTCTCCCTAAAAGTTTGCGACTTTGTGTGGCTTGCGACCTGACTGGAAAAACTCAATACATCAGAACAGCTTTTATTTCTGAATGGCACCAGACTCAGTTACCTGATATCAATAAAAAACCTACTATTTTTCTAATAGGAGAATAAATTGTAATATCGTATTTTCGTATAAATTTAGTGGCACATGGCGCATAAAGCAGGATTTATTAACATTATTGGTAGGCCCAACGTAGGAAAATCTACTTTGATGAACCAATTGATGGGAGAAAAATTTTCGATTGTTACCCATAAAGCTCAAACTACTCGGCATCGCATTATGGGAATCATCAATGGTGAAGATTTTCAGATTGTGTACTCCGATACGCCTGGCATCATTTCTCCTCGCTACGAACTCCAAAATATTATGATGAACTACGTGCTTGAATCTTTAGAAGATGCCGACTTGATATTATTTGTAACTGATATTTACGAAAAGCACAACGAAAAAGAAATTATTCAAATGTTAGAAAAAACTACTGTTCCTATAGTTGTGCTCATCAATAAAATAGATACTGCTACCCAGCCTGATGTGATGGCAAAAATTAAGTACTGGGAAGAAACACTCAGCCCTACAGCAGTGATTCCGATTTCTGCATTGCACAAGTTTAACTTAGAAAGTGTAATGCACATCATTTTAGAAAAATTACCTGAACATCCGCCTTATTTTCCTAAAGATGAAATTACAAACCGCTCCGAGCGTTTTTTTGCTTCAGAATTTATCCGAGAAAAACTATTTAAATATCTCGAACAAGAAGTTCCATACTGCTGCCAAGTAGAAATCATTTCTTTTAAGGAAAGTCAAGACCTTATTAGGATTCACGCAGAGATTATTGTAGAACGCGAAAGCCAAAAAGGAATTGTCATCGGTAAGCACGGCGACATGCTCAAAAAAATCGGAACAGAAGCACGCAAAGACATGGAAAAGTTCTTCGGCAAAAAAATATTTTTAGAACAATACGTAAAAGTAGAGCCTAATTGGCGAAAAGATAAAAGAAAATTGCGCCTTTTTGGCTATGGCACCTAAATTATTCCATATTAAATCCTAACAAGGCGACTATTTTATCGAAGACAGCTGTATTTTCATAAAATCCGCTAAACTCTTCTGCTCCCACGCCATAAGCAAATACAGGTACAGGCACAGCAGTATGATCGTGAGAAGTAAAAGTTCCATGCACTTCTCCCTTGATTAAAGAACCTCCATTAAGCGTAAGTCCTCCTGTTTCATGGTCAGCCGTAACAATTACGAGCGTATTATTAGTTTTATCAGCAAAGTCTAACACTTCTCCTACAGCTTGGTCAAAATCTAACATTTCATCTACTACATATTGTAAATCATTGTTATGACCGCCCCAGTCAATTTGAGAGCCTTCAATCATCAAAAAAAATCCTTCAGGGTTTTGAGAGAGTATCGTTAGCGCTTTTCGAGTTGCTTTTTTTAACCATTCTGGGTTTCTTCCTTTTGAAATGGAAGGCAAATGATTTTCAGCCAAAAGCGCTGCAAATTTTCCTTGTGTAATTGTATCGAGTTGTTGCTCAGAAAGAACAATCTGATAACCTTTAGCTGCTAATTTGGCTGTTAGGTCTTGCTTATCTTTTCGATCTTGAAAATGCTTAAGTCCTCCTCCGATAAAAAGAGTAATAGGTACTTTGAGAAAATCAGCTGCAATTTCTTCGTACATCTCGCGACTGACCTGGTGCGCCACAAAAGCCGCTGGAGTAGCATGAGTAATAGCACAAGTAGTTACTAAACCAGTACTCAATCCTTCTTTAGCAGCTATTTCTAATATTGTAGGGATTGGCCTTCCTGCAGTATCCACAGCGATAGCTCCATTTTTTGTTTTTTTACCACAAGCGTAAGCGGTAGCTCCTGCTGCAGAATCTGTAATATAATTATCTTCAGAATTAGTCTTGCAGAGCCCTATGTATTTACATCGTTTCAAATGAAGATTTCCGCGGTTGACAGTCATAGCGGCATAAATTTGAGCTAGCCCCATTCCATCGCCAATCATCAAAACTACATTAAGCGGATAGTGAATCGTATCTTTTTGATAACCAGCAGAATCTTTTACTTTGTAAAATAAAGAAGATGACTTTACTTCTTGTAATTTGGGCTCTTCTTTTTTGCAAGAGAGCAAAGCAACTATCCCCCAAAAAATGAAAATGTATCTTTTCATAGTAGGATTTTTGGCAAATCTCATATTTTTTCCACCTTTTTAGAAAGCTCTAAAACCTTTTTATAAAATGATTCATACTTAGGTAAAATCAAATTCATATCGAACTTTTGAGCATGCATAAGAGCATTTTTTTTAAAAATAGGAAGATTTGCATCGTCGAGCACATAAATTGCCTGAGCAGCCATTTCTTCTATATTTCCTACATCGCTCATAAAACCTGTAACACCTTGCACATTGAGCTCTGGTAATCCTCCTGCATTACTCGAAATGATAGGCACTTCACAAGCCATTGCTTCTAAAGCTGCTAATCCGAAACTTTCCGTTTCTGAAGGCATGAGAAACAAATCCGCAATCGAATACACTTCTTCGATTGCTTCAATTTTTCCTAAAAATCGCACATCGTCATATAACTTATACTCATGGCAAAGATGCTCGGCTTTAGCTCTCTCAGGTCCATCTCCTACTAAAAGTAATTTGGCAGCAATTTCTTGTTTCACCAAAGCAAATATTTTGATGACATCTTGAATTCGCTTGACTTTTCGAAAATTAGAAGCATGTACTAATAATTTTTCTCCATGCGGAGCGATTGCTCTTTTAAAATGCTCTTTAGGCAACTTTTTGAAGCGTTGTAAATTGACAAAATTAGGAATTATTTCAATATGCTTAGAAATTGGGAAATGTTGATAAGTTTCTGCTTGTAAATAACGCGAAACTGCTGTAACTCCATCTGATTGATTGATACTAAATGCTACTACAGGCGCAAAACTTTCATCCTTGCCTACTAAAGAAATATCTGTTCCGTGCAAGGTAGTAATTACAGGAATATAAATCCTTTCTGTAGCGAGAATTTGTCTAGCAGCAATAGCAGCTGAAGCATGAGGAATTGCATAATGCACATGCAGCAAATCTAAATGTTCTGTTTTAACAACATTTACCATTTTGCCCGTAAGAGCTAATTCATAAGGAGCGTATTCAAACAAAGGATATTTTTGAATATTTACTTGATGAAAATGAATATTTTCACTAAACAAATCTAAGCGCGTAGGAGCAGAATAAGTAATAAAATGCACATCGTAACCCTTATAGGCAAGCCCTTTTCCGAGTTCTGTAGCTACTACGCCACTCCCACCATAAGTAGGATAGCAGACAATTCCTATTTTCATTTTGCATAAAATTGATAAACAAATAAATCTGTTTTATTCTAAAAAGTTTAAGAAACCTTAATGGAATTTTTATTCTATTTCAGTATCAAAATTTGCGCATAACAATCGCTAATCTTTCTGTATATTCGCAGCATAAATGACCTCATGTTGTATGTATTTATCTCACAGAATACTTTATTTTTTGTTACCTTTATGGTTTGCCTGTTCTCCAAAGCCTCCAAAAAGTTCTAAGACAGGTTTGCAATATCCTCATGAAGCCATCCCCGCTCAAAAAGAACTAAAAACAGAAGATGAAAAAGAACCTGTTTGGGCATCTAAAAAAGGAAACTACAACCCAGAAAAAACCAAAACGTTTCGCTTGCATCACGTAAAGTTAGATATAAAACCAGACTGGGAAAAACAATTTCTATATGGAAAAGCGTACTTGAAAATGTCGCCATGGTTTTATTCTCAAGATTCTATCGTACTCGATGCAAAAGGATTTGACATTAATAATGTAAGTCTTATCGATGTTTCTCCTGCTAAGCACCTGATTTACAAATACGACTCCTTGAAGTTAACTATTCAATTGCCTAAAACTTACTACCGAACTGACACCTTACAAATTTTTATCGAATACACAGCCAAACCTAACTTGCTTAAAACCAAAGGAAGTCGGGCGATTACAGAAGATAAAGGCTTGTATTTCATCAATCCCACAGGGAAAAACCCTTATAAGCCACGCCAACTCTGGACACAAGGCGAAACCGAAGCCAACTCCTGCTGGTTTCCTATTTTCGACCAACCTAACCAAAAGACTACTCAAGAAATTCTCTTAACAGTAGCTGATTCTCTTACCACCATTTCTAATGGGAAACTAATTGCTTCTTACAAAAATCCCGATGGAACACGCACTGACCACTGGAAACAAATGCTGCCGCATGCGCCTTATTTGTTTGCGTTTTGCGTCGGGAAATATGCTAAAGTAACTGATTGGTGGCGAGATAAAGAAGTAAGTTACTACGTAGAACCTGCTTATGAACCTTATGCGCGCAACATTTTTGGCAAAACGCCAGAGATGATAGATTTTTTTTCTAAAAAATTCGATTATCCATTCCCTTGGGATAAATATTCTCAAGTAGTTGTGCGCGATTTCGTTTCGGGTGCCATGGAAAATACGACAGTAGTTACTTTTATGGAACGCGTACAATCAGACCCGCGTGAATTATTAGATGAAAACTGGGAACAAATCATTGCACATGAGCTTTCTCATCATTGGTTTGGCGATTTGGTAACATGCGAATCATGGGCTAACCTTCCTCTCAACGAATCGTTCGCGAACTACGCCGAATACTTATGGCTCGAATACGCTTATGGAAAACAAGAAGCCGACTGGATGTGGGAAGAAACTGCACAAGAATATTTTCAAGAAGCTCTTACTAAACAAGAACCTATGATTCGATATTATTATTTAGACAAAGAAGATATGTTCGATAGACATTCTTATTCTAAAGGATGTTTATTGTTGCACCTTCTTCGTGCGGAAGTAGGCGACGAAGCCTTCTTTAAAAGTTTAGCTTTGTATCTCAAAAGGCACCAATTTCAGGCAACAGAAATTCATCATCTTCGTTTGGCTTTTGAAGAAGTTACAGGACGCGACTTACAGCTATGGTTTCAACAATGGTTCTTATCAGCAGGACATCCAGAACTGTACATCAAAGACGAATACCAAAACGGAAAAGTGATTCTTACTGTCTTCCAGCGACAAAATACAAAATACACTCCGCTATATGAACTCCCTCTTGCAACAGAAATCTGGGTGAAAGGAAAATCATATCGATATGATTTAAGAGTACAACCTTTAGCAGTACAATCTTTCGAAATTCCTGTCGAAGCGGAACCCGAATTAGTTTTACCTAATGCCGATATGGTATTGCCAGCCAAAATAGACATGCTCAAAACTACCCAAGAGTTTATTTTTCAGTATTACAATGCGACCCATATCTTAGCCAAAAAAGAAGCTTTACAAGAACTTGCCTCTGACGTAAGCGATTCTTTGATTACGCCCGTTTTCTTGCATGCACTTTCCCATCCATTTTGGGGAATTCGCCAACTCGCTGCTGAATCTTTAGAAAACTACCAAGGGAAATCCAAACCTTTCATAGAAGCTGCTCTCCGAAATGTAGCTCAAAAAGATCAAAAATCTATTGTCAGAGCAACTGCTGTTCGTTCGTTGGCTACCTTAAATGGCGATAGACACTTAGATATTTATGCACAAGCTTGTAAAGATAGTTCTTATTTAGTCGCTTCTATCGGATTGCTCGCCTACGTCAAATACAAGGGTGCCCAATGGAAAGAAAAACTTGCTGAATACGAAACATCTCAAAATCTGAACATTCTTTACGTACTTTCAGAGAGCTATATTTCTAATCAATTGCTCGACAAAGCAAGTTTCTTCGAAAATAAAATCTTGCAACTCAACGGATTTCCTAAAGAAATGATGATAGAATTATACAGCAAATATTTAAAAATTCTTCCAGAAAATGCACAACTCAATGGTATTGCGTTTTTAGAAAAACAAGCGACAGAAGCCGACACTCCCAAACTAAAAGAAAAAATTCTGAATGCCTTAAAACAACACAAATCTGAACAAAATAAATAAGTATGCATGATGAAATTTATATTCTTTTTTGCGCTATCACATTGCTATTTCAGCAACCCCTATCAGCTCAAACTCCTTCTTTGTTAGAGAAAAAAATTTCAGTTCGACTTACAGAAAGTACTCTTCTAGAAGGGATCGAACAAGTTCGCAAACAGTGCGAGTGCAACTTCATTTACAGCTCCGATAATTTTTCTAATCGAAAAAAAATAAGTCTCGCTTTAGATTCCGTACCAATTACCGTAGCTCTTCAAACACTACTTTTAGGAACGAATCTCGTATATCGCATTGTTGACGACGCTATTATTCTGAAAATTCATGAAAATAACAATAAACCATTCGCGCGCTATACGCTTCACGGAAAAATCAAGGCAGTAGAAAATGGAGAAGAAATTATCGGTGCTACCATTGCTGTAAAGGGCTCCCCTATCGGCACTATTAGCAATGAATTTGGCTTTTATTCACTCACACTTCCAGAAGGAATCTATAACATAATAGTTAGTTCTGTGGGCTATCAAACTCAAGAAACGACAATTACTCTTTCAGCAGACACCATTCTCAATTTCCAATTAGCAGACGCTGTATACGTATTGCCAGAAATTGTAGTGAGCGATTCGAATACAAGAGAGGATATTACAAGTTATAAGCAACTTCAGATGAGCAATCAGAAAGTTAATCCCAAAATATTACAACATTTTCCGACTCTTCTGGGAGAAGCTGACCCCGTGAAAGCAATACAGTTATTTCCAGGCGTAAGTTCAGGTACAGAAGGAAATGCAGGTTTCTTTGTACGTGGAGGAGGAGCAGACCAAAACCTTGTGCTCATCGACGATGCTCCTATCTATAGCAACTCCCATTTATTAGGATTTTTTTCCATTTTTAACCCCGACGCTATCAAAGAAGTAGAACTTTATAAAGCTGGAATTCCTGCAAAATATGGCGGAAGGGTTTCTTCTGTCTTGGACGTCAGACTCAAAGAAGGCAACGAAAACAAGCGTGTTCTCTCTGGAGGAATTGGAAGCATTTCAAGCCGAATCAATATCGAGCAACCATTTTATAAAGGAAAAGGGACTTTCGTCGTTTCTGGAAGAAGAACATATTTAGATTTTTTGTTGCGTTCTTTGCCTCAACCACTCACACAAGGCAACACTTTTTTCTTTTATGATATCAATCTAAAATCCACTTACAAAATCAATGCACGCAACAAAATCATGGTGGCTTATTACCAAGGACTTGATAAAATCGGATACGAAGACTATCTTATCAATACGTGGGGAAACGATGTTCTTTCTTTGCGTTGGAACTGCGTTCTAAATCCCAAAGTTTTCTCGAACACTACTTTTTATTGGAGCCAATTCCAAGCCAAAAAAATTGATGCTGTGGTCAGCAGCCTTTCAGCTCTTAGCAGGTACGGCGTGCGCGATTTAGGTATCAAACACGATTTTACCTATTTTTTGAGCAATAAACTGCAGTTTTCTATAGGCACGGACTTAATTTATCATCGCTATAACTTAGGAATGACCGAACCTTTATTTCCTGCTTCTCGAATTGAGCGCTCTCAAACACAACCTATCCTCGCACTGGAAGGAGCTCTTTACGGAAATGTAGAACACGAACTCAGTCAAAAACTTATTTTGCAATATGGATTACGATATAGCGCTTTTGCAAATATTGGAGAAGGTAAAACTTTTTTATATGAAACAGGAAACCTTCCTCAACTCACAGTAAGAAACATCATTGATACTGTTTACTATCGAAGAGGACAGCTTTATAATCGATACGGCGGATGGGAACCTCGTCTTTCTCTTCGCTTTTTGGTTAGAAACTATAATGCTCTTAAACTCTCTTACATGATAAGCCGACAGTATAACCACCAGTTGTTTAATACTACAATTCCTTCTCCAGCGGACATGTGGGCTCCTGTGAACCGATATATTGCCCCACAAACAGCCCAACAAATTGCGCTAGGCTACTATCAGAATTTTCGAAAAAATGAATACACAGCCTCCGCCGAGATCTATTACAAATCGTTTGATAACCAAGTAGAGTTTCGCCCTAATGCTAATCTTATTTTTAATGAACACCTTGAAACAGAACTTCTTAAAGGCATTGGGCGTGCTTACGGTGCAGAGTTTTTTGTGCGTAAAATCACTGGCAAAACTCAAGGTTGGATAAGCTATACTATTTCTAAGTCAGAAAGGAAAATCGAAGGAATTAACAACTACAAGTGGTTTCCTACCGCTTTCGATAGACGCCATAACATTTCTATCGCGATGAGCCGACGGATTCACAAACAAATTGCTCTTTCTCTTACCTGGATATACGCTTCGGGAGTTGCCTATACAGTTCCCGCAGGAAGGTACGAAAAAGACGGATATATTGTTCCTTATTTTACAGAACGCAACGCCTTTCGCTTGCCTGATATTCATCGATTAGATGTTTCTACTACTTTTTATCGCCGCTTATCAATAAAACACAAAAATGAAAGTAGCTTTAACTTTTCTATTTACAACCTATATGGTAGGCGCAATACTTACGCTTACATCTTTCGACCTAACCCTGAATCACCTTCTGGAACGGAAACTGTTAAAATATATTTGTTTACAATAATTCCTTCTTTCACTTACTCTTTTAAATTTTAGATAGCACATCCCCTGTTTCTATTTTTCTTCCGAAAAAAACAAGAATACCTAACGTACAACCCCAATAGCAACTATCAATACGTTCCAAACAAACTTTTTGCAACTTGAGTATAAGGTTGAAAATGGCGAGACCTATGTACAAAAACATTTCAAGTCCATTTTCGTCTTGACTGTAAGCTTGATGCGCTAAAAATCCAATCCTATCAGTGAAGCCCAACGGACTAATAAAAATAAAACTACTAAGGCTCACCCAATTCCAAGTTATCACTCTACAATTATAGTTTATCGCTGCTATCAACAAGCCTGCGTTCTTTAAAAACAACAGCAAACTACTCTATGGATTTCCAATTCCGATATTTTTGGCTTACTATCTACAGCCCAGTTCAAATTCTCTGATTCCTGTCAGCACCACTCTAAACCTTGTTCCAAAAATATTTATTAGGTGTTACCCACAACGATATTTTTATGATTGCTTATGCAATAAAAAGAGTGTTTTTCATTTTTGCGTTAGAATTAGAATTTTAAAAAAGTGAAACAAATCAAATCAACTGATTAAATTTGATATAGTAAAAATTTTGAATGTATAGGACAACTTTTATTACTAAATTATTAGGGAATGTTTTTTATTGATGCACATAAGATCGGCAAGCGCTTTTCGAATGAATGGATTTTTAGAAATCTTACTTATACGTTTGAAGAAGGAAAGCGGTACGCACTCGTAGGACCTAATGGTAGCGGGAAATCTACTCTTCTTAAATGTTTATCTGGCATCATGGCACTTTCAGAAGGAAAAATTTCTTACAGCAACATTTCTCCCGAACATTTATACCGCCATATCAATTTTGTAGCGCCTTACAGCGAACTTCCTGAAGAATTTACATTAGAAGAATTCTTGAAGTGGTATCACTCTATCAAACCTTTTACTATTTCGGTGCATCGTTTAGCAGAACAAACTGGATTAGAAAGGTCGTGGGGAAAGCCTATTAAGTTTTTTTCTTCGGGTATGAAACAGAAGCTAAAGTTAGCAATTGCTTTTTACAGCCATGCCTCTATTTTGATGCTCGACGAACCTACCTCCAATTTAGACGAACAAAACATAAATTGGTACAATGATTTGCTAAAAAAAAATAACTTATACCAGATTCTTATTGTAGCATCCAACATCGAAACAGAAATTTTGTGTTGCGATGAAAAAATTTTGCTCCAAAATTTTAAATAAATTCGTTCAAATCCGTATATTTGAAATTAGTTATGTGTAAGAGCTAAATATGAAATTCTGAATTAAAGCGCACAAACTCATTTAACTATGAAAAAATTAACATCATTTTTATTTTACTTATTGTGTATAGTGGCAGCTTTAGCGTTCTCTTGTGGTGGCAAGAAAAACACAACCCCTCCTCCTACTAAAACTACCTTCGACCGCTCTGATATCGCAGGCAAAACGTTCAATTTCACAGGAGGATTTACAGGAAACATTACCTTTAACAACGATGGAACTTATTCGTTGAACACTACAAGCGGCGTTGCTCCAGATGGTTCTACAGGCGTTACTTCTACTGGAAATTGGTCATTTGATGCTAATTCACAGACTCTTACACTTACTCCTAGCGGGGGGCTCCCTGTAACCATCGCTGTTTCTGGATTTGCAGATAATAAGCTCACTCTTAATTACATTGCCACTAAAACAAATTCCCCTCAAACTGCTTCTGCTCCAAGAGTATAAGTAGGTCGTACAATTATTTTGTTGCCTGCAAGGCTCCGTCACTTGCAGGTTTTTTATGTAGTAACTTGTCGGAAAATATTTTCTATGTTCTGTGTTTGAAGCTGAAAGCTAAGCAACACCTGTCCATTTTCCACTGCTTTCTGGAAAAGAAAAGGGCGAATATCTTCTTGGCAAAGTGGAGATATATTCAAAATCCATTCTTTTTCAGAAACATACGCAATATGCTCAATACCATTAACTTCTGAGAATAAATCCTGCGGAGGAACAGTTGCAAATTCTATTCTAATTTGTTTTTTCTGTGTAAGAAGGTCCTTAATAGAACTATTCGCTACAATTTTCCCCGCGTGAATAATAATAACGCGCTGGCAGATTGCTTGTACTTCCTGCATGATATGCGTAGAAAGAATCACCGTTTTTTGAGCGCTAATATTTTTGATAAGATTGCGAATTTCTACAATTTGATTAGGATCTAAACCCGTAGTAGGTTCATCAAGTATCAAAACAGGAGGATTGTGTAACAAAGCTTGAGCGAGCCCTACTCTTTGGCGATATCCTTTCGAGAGTTGTTTGATTTTTTTTCTTCTTTCGCTCTGTAACCCTACTAACTCAATAACTTCTTCGATGCGCTGGTGAAGTTGTTTTCCACCCATTTTTTGAAGTTTCCCACAAAAAATTAAGTATTCTCTTACATACATTTCTGTATAAAGCGGATTATGCTCAGGAAGATATCCTACACATCGCTGAGCATCAAGGGTTTGAGTAAGAATATCATAACCACATACTTTTATGCTCCCTGAAGTAGGTGCCAAATAGCCTGTAGCAATTTTCATCGTAGTAGACTTTCCTGCTCCATTAGGACCTAAAAAACCTACGATTTCTCCTTGTTGGGCAACAAAACTAATATTGTCAACAGCTTTTTGAGTATTATAAATTTTAGTAAGGTGTTCAACTTGTAACATCTTTACTTTAATATCTTCTTCTTCTAAAATACCAAAAATAAATCATCAAAAACCCCAAAAAGGCTCCTGCCACATGAGCAATATGAGCCACATTATCATAAGGGTTTTGATTGATAGTAGCGTAAATTTCCCATAAAACATAAGCCCCTACCACGTACTTGGCTTTAATAGGAATTGGAATAGGAAAAAGGAGAAGTTCTAAGTTAGGATATATGATTCCGAAAGCGGTCAATATTCCGAAAACAGCTCCAGAGGCTCCTACCATAGGCACATTAGAGCGCATCTCAAAAATGTTTGCAACAAATGTTTTTGCTTGTTGTACGCCTTCTGGAGTAGAAATAATTTTGGGTATTATTTTGTTCACAAAATGATATTGATGTTCGTTCAGCAACGAAAAATCTTTGGAATAAATCATTATAAAGTGTTCGAAATTCTCTAATGTAGGTGAAGATAAAAACAAGTCACGCGCTATTTCTAATTCTCTAACTTCAAAATATTGAATGATAGAATACAAAATCCCTGCTCCTATTCCGCAGACGAGGTAAAATACAATAAAGCGCTGCGAGCCAATCACATACTCTACAGCAGGAGCAAACATAAAAACAGCAAACATGTTGTGAAAAAGGTGAAAAAAATCACCGTGCACAAACATATAAGTAAAAAACTGAAAAGGTTCAAATGCATCAGAGCGAAGGTAATGAATTCCTAATATATCAGGAAGAGGAAACCTGCCTAACGCTTGGATGAGATAAACTAATAAGTTAATAATCAAAAACTTAGTAACTAAAGGTGAATAACTGATCATTTTGTAAATTTTAAAAAGGATATAGCAACAAAAATATAAATTTTATTGATTTGCTTGCATATTCCTACGCAAACCGGAAATTTTTGTACGCTTCACAGCAGATTTTTTAAAGATGCGTTGAAACACTTCTTCCGTAATTTCCATCCAATCTTGTTTTGTCATCTTTTCAAATTCTTCATTAGGCTCAAAGCGAGGTTCGCAATGAGGAGTTGCAAATCGGTTCCATGGACATACATCTTGGCAAATATCACAGCCAAAAATCCAATTTTCCATTTTTCCGTGAAACTGCTTATCAATTTCTTCTTTTAACTCAATAGTAAGATAAGAAATACATTTGTTCGCATCTACTACATAAGGCTTTACAATAGCTTGTGTAGGACAAGCATCAATACAACGCGTACACTCTCCGCAATGGTCTGCTTGAAAAGGTGGGTCGGGTTGAATTTCTAAGTCTGTGACGATTTCAGCTAGAAAAAAGAAACTCCCTTTTTGTTTTGAGAGCAAAAGCGAGTTTTTTCCTTGCCAACCTAAACCTGCACGCTGAGCCCATGGTCGCTCCATGATTGGAGCAGAGTCAGTAAATATGCGCGCCTGAAAATTCCCAAATTCTATTTGCATTTTTGTTACGAGTTCTTTCATCTTATCTTTAAGAACAAAATGATAATCTTCTCCATAGGCGTATTTTGAAATCTTAAATCCGTGAACGGAACTCAAATCTTTCTTAGGAAAATAGTTGTACATCAAGCAAATTACCGATTTTGCACCTTCTACGAGTTTTCGCGGATCCAAACGAATATCAAAGTACCTTTCCATATACGCCATTTTTCCGTGGTAGTTTTGGCGCAGCCAATTTTCTAACTTAGGAGCTTCTTCTGCTAAAAAATCAGCCTTGGCAACTCCACAAGCTGTAAACCCTAATTCTTGCGACATTTGCTTAAGGCGTTCTGCGCGCTTTTGCATTATAAGCTTCGATTGAGACATTATTTCTTGCCTACATAGATTGAACTAATGCCAAAAGTAAGTTCATAACAAAGCACCTCTTGTAAGCCAATTTCTTGTAAAATGCGAACGAATTCTTTCCCGTAAGGGAATACCTGAACAGACTCAGGTAAATAGCTATAAGCAGAAGCATCTGTTGAAATGACTCTTCCAATAAAAGGTAAAATATTTTTGAAGTAAAACTGATAAATTTGTTTAAAAGGAAATTTTTCAGGTTGAGAAAACTCTAAAATGAGCATTGTACCACCAGGCTTTAGTACGCGCTTCATCTCTAAAAGCCCTTGTTGTAAATGCCCAAAATTGCGCACTCCAAATGCAACAATAACGGCATCAAACGTATTATCGTCAAATAATAACTTTTCGGAGTCTCCTTTTTGTAACTCGATGCGCGTTTCGATCCCTTTTTTTTGAAGCTTTTGTCTTCCTTGTTCTAACATACCCTCCGAAATATCTACACCAATTACTTTCTTAGGATTAAGAGCAAGAGCCTCAATCGCAAAATCTCCTGTTCCTGTTGCTACATCCAAGATGATTTGAGGATTTTGTTTTTTTAAAAGTTGGATGGCTTTTTTCCGCCACAAGATATCAATTCCTAAACTTAGAAGATGATTCAGAAAATCATACTTTTCTGAAATATTATCAAACATTTGCGCTATCTGCTCTTTTTTAGCTTGAGATGAATGCTTATAAGGAACTACTTCTATCGACATACAATCACAATTTGACAATAAAACAACGTTGTGTTGCTAAAAAGGTTTTTCCGAACACAAAGTAATACTTCTTTACCTAAAAGCTTTGCTCAAAATAACTTCCTTTTGTAAAATTACATAGGAAAACCTTTTTTTATTAAAAGGTGCTTTTGCAAGGTTTATTATTCTAACAAAATGCTTTAAGCAGGAAACCATTATTTTAGGCTAAATCAAAATTGTTGAATAAGTTATTTTCACTCACAAAAACTTTTGAATATTATAGAAATTAGGCTAAAGAAGTTGTCACCTCTGTATTATTTACGACTTAAATTGATAGCTTGAGTTATTTTAAGTCATTTTTCGCCTAAAATTTATCTCTTGCCAAAGATAAAGAAAGCTTTGCATAGAAAGTTTTGCCATCGCAATATTTCC
>JANWWC010000002.1:0-207824 GCA_025056215.1 Cytophagales bacterium
TATCTTGGCGACACTATGGTTTTGGGCGTACGCACAAACACCCATTATCTTAATTCGCAATCTCAGCCGTCTGCCAAACTAAAAAACGGGGCCATATCGTTGTATACTTTGTTATAAACATGATTTAAAAAAACGATTAAAGAATTTTGAGAGAGATTCAAACAACACAAAGGAAGTTGTGCTTTTTTTGTTTCTTTGCATGAACGTTTGAAATCTTTTTCTATTTATGAAACTATACGGGCTTATTGGATTTCCACTATCTCATTCGTTTTCAAAGAGGTATTTTACAGAAAAATTTCAGAAAGAGAACATTACAGATTGTCAGTTCGAACTTTTTGAAATTCCTAAAGCAGAGCTTTTGTTAGAGATTATTAAAAAATATCCTTCTTTGAGAGGGGTTACGGTTACAATTCCGCATAAAAAAGCTGTAATTCCCCTTTTACAAAGCCTTGACGAATCAGCTCAAAAAGTAGGTGCTGTTAATGTTATTAAAATTTTGCCTAACAAATCCTTACGGGGATATAACTCTGATTACTACGGATTTAAAGAGTCTTTACAAAAGTATCTCAGACCTGATATAAAACAAGCGCTTATTTTAGGCACAGGGGGAGCTTCTTTGGCGGTGAGAGCTGCTTTAGCAGATTTAGGTTTAGAGTATATTTTCGTTTCTAGAAACCCTGAAAATATTCAAGATGAATCGATCAGCGATTTTTGCATTTCTTATAAAGACTTAACAGAAGAAATCATACAAGCTTATCCACTTATTATTAACTGTTCGCCTGTAGGAACTTATCCTAACATTCATGATTGTCCCAATATTCCATATGAATTTTTAAGTCGCCATCACATTCTTTACGATTTGGTGTACAATCCTGAAAATACACTTTTTATGCAGAAAGGACAACAACAAGGAGCTACTACTCTCAACGGCTTAGAAATGCTCTACAAGCAAGCAGAAAAGGCTTGGCAAATATGGAATGAAGATAATTTATAAAAAAACTTGCTGAGTGAGTGTTCAGCAAGTTTCAAGATTGTTGTAGTTTCACCATTGTTGTTGTGTTAAAGCGTTGGCTCCTCCTACAATTTCTAAGATTTCTTTGGTAATAGCGTCTTGGCGCGTTCGGTTGTAAGACAATCTAAGTTGTCGAAGAAGTTCCTTAGCATTGTCAGTGGCTTTATCCATGGCAGTCATACGCGCACCATGCTCAGAAGCATTCGACTCCAACACAGCCTTATAAAACTCTATTTTCAAGGATTTCGGAATTAGTTCTGATAAAATTTCTTCTTTGGAAGGCTCAAAAATATATTCAGTATAAACATTTTGGTGAGTTGTTCCTGCTTGAGGGAGAATTGGCAAAAATTGTTGTACCTTAACAATTTGGGTAGCAACATTTTTAAATTCGTTATAAACAATCTCTACAACATCGTAATTTCCATTCAAAAAATTGTTCATTGCAAATTCAGCTGCTTGCCTTACAGCATCAAAAGATAACTTTTGAAAAATATCTTTGTACTGGCTGATAACGAAAAAATTTTTCTTTTTAAAATAATCAAATCCTTTTGCACCAATACAAAGCAATTCGATTTGTCCGTCTTTAAGTTGCTTAGAATACTTTTCTGATATCAAACTTTGTACTGATTTTATTACGCTAGAGTTAAAAGCACCACAAAGCCCTCTGTCAGAGGTAATTACTACTATCAATACTTTTTTAATTTCTTTGATTTCTCCATAAGGATTTTCTCCTTCTGAAGAGAGAGTTGCTGAAACATTTTGCAAGATTTCAGAAAGCTTTTTCGCGTAAGGGCGCATCAAAAGAATTCTTTCTTGAGCTCGGCGCAGCTTTGCAGCTGCCACCATTTTCATTGCTTTTGTAATTTGTTGAGTGGAAGTTACGGAATTGATTCGATTTTTAACTTCTTTTAAACTCGGCATGGCTATAACAAATATAAGTTTATTTTTGTTGCAAGTTTATAGAACAATTTGGGATTTGCTAAACATCAGCTATATTTTTGTACAGAAAATTCTTTCTTATGGAAATTACAACCCAACAAATACTTCAAGTTTTATCAACCGTTGAAGAACCCGACCTCAAAAAAGACATTGTAACGCTTGGCATGGTTACAAGTGTCGATATCGACGGAAAACATATTCATCTTACTATTAAGCTTACTACTCCTGCCTGTCCTTTGCAAGAGCTCATTCGCTCCCGTTGTATAGAGACTATCCAAAATAGCCTTGGAAAAGATCTCATCGTTACCGTGAACATGATTGCCGATGTTACTTCGAGCCGCAAGTCGCCTATTTTACCGGGTGTAAAAAATATTGTAGCCATCGCATCAGGCAAAGGAGGTGTCGGAAAATCTACGGTTACTTCTCATTTGGCATTAGCTCTTGCTAAAAGTGGCGCTAAAGTAGGAATCATCGACGCCGATATTTTTGGACCTTCTATTCCTACGATGTTTGCCTGTGAAGGAGCACGTCCAGGCGTAGTTACCAAAAATAATGGGAAACATTTTCTTATTCCTGTCGAACAATACGGAATAAAACTATTATCAATCGGTTTTTTGGCATCACCTGAAGATGCAGTAGTATGGCGAGGACCTATGGCAAGCTCTGCTCTCAAACAATTTATGACCGATGCAGAATGGGGAGAGCTCGATTATTTATTAATAGACCTACCTCCTGGCACTAGCGATATCCATCTCACCTTAGTACAAACTGTATCGCTTACTGGTGCCGTAATAGTGACAACTCCTCAAAAAGTAGCGCTATCAGATGCCCAAAAAGCGATTTCTATGTTCAAACAAAAAGCAATCAACGTTCCTATTTTAGGAATTATAGAAAACATGGCGTACTTTACACCTGCTGAGCTTCCTAATCACCGTTATTATATTTTCGGGAAAGACGGCGGCAAGGTACTAGCCAGGCGCCACGAAGTTCCTTTTTTAGGAGAAATTCCGTTAGTCCAAAGCATCAGAGAAGCAGGCGATAACGGAAAACCATTGATATCCTCCGATGAGATTACCTATAACGCATTTTGGCAGATTGCACAAACACTTGCTCAACAAATCGCCATCAGAAATGCAGAAAAGGCATTGGAAGCCATCGAAAAACAATAATTTTTGTTCTAGGTTTCGAGTTGGCTCAATTCAAATTTTAGAAAATCGACTATCTTTGTAGAAAATAGAACTTTATGAGTTTAATCGAAAAGATAAAACTGTTAGCAGAACAATTTTTTGAAGAAACCGTAGCCACTCGAAGATACATTCATGCTCATCCTGAGTTATCGTTTAAAGAATACAAGACTTCCGCTTTTGTAGCAGAAAAACTACGTCAAATGGGATTGTCTCCTCAAGAAGGAATTGCAGAAACTGGTGTTGTAGCACTTATTGAAGGAAAAAATCCTACAAGTAAAGTAGTTGCTCTGCGCGCTGATATGGACGCTCTGCCCATAAAAGAAGAAAACGCTGTTCCCTATAAATCCAAATATGATGGAATAATGCACGCTTGTGGTCATGATGTTCATACATCTTCTCTTTTAGGCACTGCGAAAATTCTTACTCAATTGCGAGAAGATTTTGAAGGAACTGTTAAACTAATTTTTCAGCCGGGAGAAGAAAAAAATCCAGGAGGAGCTTCGATTATGATTCGCGAAGGCGTCTTGCAAAATCCTGCTCCACAAGGAATTTTAGGGCAACACGTCATGCCGTATTTGCCTGTTGGCAAAGTCGGTTTTCGAGAAGGTATGTATATGGCAAGTTCTGATGAGATATACCTCACTGTTTGCGGTAAAGGAGGACACGGCGCTATGCCCGAAAATGCGATAGACCCTGTTCTGATTGCTTCTCATATAATTGTAGCACTACAACAAATTGTAAGTCGTTTTATTCCTCCTAAAATTCCAGCTGTTCTCTCCTTTGGAAAAATTATAGGCAATGGAGCAACCAACGTCATTCCTAATGAAGTTCGTATCGAAGGAACACTTAGGACCTTTCACGAGGAATGGCGTGAAAAAGCAAAAGAAAAAATCCGCCAAATTGCGCAAGGAATAGCAGAAAGCATGGGTGGAAGTTGTATTGTCGAAATAGACAAGGGTTATCCGTTTTTAGTAAATAATCCTGAACTGAGCAGACGCATGAAGCACGCTGCAGCCGAATATTTAGGAGATGAAAACGTAGTAGATTTAGATATTTGGATGGCTGCTGAAGATTTCGCTTATTATACTCACCATACAAATGCTTGTTTTTATCGCTTAGGAGTACGCAACGAAGCAAAAGGAATTATTTCAGGAGTACATACTCCCACCTTCGATATCGATGAAGAAGCGCTCAAAATCGGAACGGGGCTTATGGCTTGGTTAGCCATTAAGGAACTGCATCAAAAATAAACAGCAAACCCCAAAAGAATTAACACTAAAACACCTTTGATGCGATGTATTTTATCGCCTCCGAACGACCCATCGTATAATAATGCAAACAAGGGACTCCTTTTTCCATAAGTTCTTTAGATTGCATTACGCACCACTCATTCCCTACCTGTTTAACTTGTTCATTATCTTTACATTTTTCTACTTCTTTCACCAATTCTTCTGGAATATCGATGTGGAAAGTACTCGGCAACGCAGAAAGTTGCTTCTTAGAAGAAAGGGGCTTCAACCCCGGAATAATAGGAACATGAATTCCCATCTCCCTGCATTTTTCTACAAAATTAAAATATACTTTGTTATCAAAAAACATTTGAGTAACAATATAATGAGCTCCTTTTTCTACTTTCATTTTCAGATAATGCATATCTGTTTTGAGATTAGGAGCTTCAAAATGTTTTTCAGGATAGCCCGCTACTCCAATACAAAAATTTGTTTTAAAAGGCAGTTTTAATTCAGGATCTAAATATTTGCCGTTATTCATATTTACAACTTGCTCCAAAAGTTCAATGGCGTAGGTATGTCCACCTGGAGTAGGCATAAAATGTGGCTCGTTTTTGATAGGATCGCCTCGAAGCACCAAAATATTTTCAATACCTAAAAAAGATAAATCAATAAGCGCATTTTCAGTTTCTTCTTTGTTGAAACCACCGCAAATGATATGAGGAACCGCTTCGACTTTGTATTTGTTCATAATAGCAGCACAAATCCCAACCGTTCCAGGCCTTTTATAAACTACATGTTTTTCTAAAAGTCCATTAGGAAGTTGGCGAAATACATATTCTTCTCGATGATAAGTAACGTCAATAAAAGCAGGCTTGAATTCCATCAAAGGGTCAATTGCATCAAAAATAGATTGGATGCTCTGCCCTTTTAACGGAGGTAAAATCTCAAAAGAAAAAACCGTTCGTTGAGATTGCTTTAAATAGTCTACAATTTTCATTTCGTTTGAGGAGATGTTATTATCTTTTTATTTTCTAATACAATCATAAACAAGCAAAATCCTATAAATGCAAAAGCCAGCCACCCTCCTATTTTAGTAAGCAAAGTCATTTTATAAAAATAAGTCGGAACAAACTCCATTTCTACAAGATGCTTGCCTGCAGGAAGTTCTAAGCCTCTTAAAACGTAATTCACGCGAACTAACTTTGTTGGTTTTTCATCTACTTTCACTTGCCAATCAGGATAATACACTTCTGAAAAAACTACAAAAGACGGGAAAATATTATTAGTTTCATAAACCATTTTATTAGGGTTTTCCCGGTAAAGCAATCGAATTGAAGCAGTGCTATCCACTTGAAAAGAAGTGGCAGAAACAGAAAACTTACTTGTATCTATCACAGCACTAGTTTTTGTATTGATAGAAAGAAGTTTTTGCATTTCTTCATTAGGAGAACCAACTGTTTCTAATGAACTTACGAACCAAGCTGCTCCGTAGTGCGCCGGATTCAAAATCACGTCATTTTCCCGGTCACCATACTTAAAATATTTTGTGTTCAGCATATTAAAAATGTAATAACTTTCAAATTGAAGGTTTCCTTTTTGAGCATCTTCAACAAACCGACTAAGTTCAGGAGTAATAGCTTTTTCAATTAAATCTTGATAGCGACTCATTTTTACAGGCGAATATCCTCCGACAGACTTGTGAAAATAAGACGTATTAGCCTCGTTAAAAGGATTTTGAATATTAAATACGCGGTAATAAGAAGTATCTGCCAAAATTTTTAAATCCGCAGGAGAAGCCGTGTGAGCTTGTTCGCGCGGATTTTTTATAAAATCATCATAATTCAAATATCGTTTTCCTACTAAAAATAAATCGCCAATTGCTAATGTTACTACTGTTGCCCAAGCGTATTGTCTAGGAAGTTTCCCTATGAATGCCAAATAGATCATGCCAGCAGAGAGAGCAACAAGCACAAAAGAGCGAAAAATGTCGTATCGAGCAAGATTTTTTCTATCCGAATAAAGCGCATTTACCATAAGCTCTATCAATTGCTTGTTGTCGTTTCCAAAAATACTTGCAACGGTAGCTTCATCGCTAGGAGTAGAGTATTCTATAAAATTAGTAGCAAACCACAGTAAAACAAATAATCCTAAAAATCCTGTTGTCGCGTAAATCAACCTTTTTTTAAGCTCATCAGATAGTTTTTCAGCATCTATCAGCTTTTGCAAAGTAATAAAAGCACCCACAGGGATGATTAGCAACGTAATTCCTAAAGCCATCGAAACAGATCGAAATTTGTTAAACAAAGGAACGTAATCAAATAAAAAGTAGTTGAACCAAGCCAAGTTTCTACCCCAAGCGAACATCATGCAAATTAAAGCTCCTCCTAACATCCAATAACGAGTACGAGTTTCGAGTATAAACATCCCTAAAACAAATAAAAAGACGAGTACAACGCCCGCATAAAGAGGCCCGGCAGTGAAACGTTGGTCTCCGTGATAAAACGGCAGTCGAAAACTTTTTTCGATTTCTTTCATGCGATTTTTCCCTACTACTCTTTCGAGCAACTGATAGGTTTCTAATCCTTTTTGGAGGCGTTCGGAGCTTGAACCTCCATACCAATAAGGAACAACCAAAGTAAATGTTTCACCAATTCCTTGACTCCATTCGAAAGCATAATCTTTTTCTAAGCCGTCTGCGGTTCTATTCGATTGCTCTGAAGAAACTGATTCCGAAAGTTCACTTCCGCCCCTCATAGTATATTTTCCGTACTCTTTTGTCATGAGAATTCCACCAATATTAGAAAGAGCTCCGAGTCCCCCTGCGAGCGCTGAAATTCCCAAAGAAAAAACGGCTGTTTTAAATTGTCTTTCTTTTATGAGAAAATAAGTTTCTACACCTACAAAAATGAGTACTACCCAAAATAAATAAAACGTCATTTGAGCATGTTCGGCTTGCATATTTCTAATCGTGCCAATGATAATAGCCAACGCACCAAGCCACCATTTTTTTGTAAAAACAAGATGAATTCCCCCTAAAATGAGAGCAGAGGTCGCAATAGCTTCAAGTTTTGTGCTGTGCCCCACTTCAATGAGAATAATTGTGTGAGTTCCTAACGCAAAACAAATAGCGCCTAAAGCTGCCCAAATTGGACGTACGCCAAAACACAACAATCCTAAGAAAGAATACATCAATACATGCAAAAAAACAGCAGGAGCAAAAAGGCTTTCTGGAAGTGTAATAATAGGAAAAAGATAAATCAGACGCGAAGGATATTCTGCACGAGCACTAGGCAATACTCCTGTAATGTAGTTAGGCATTCCGCTAAACATCGCTACATTCCAGAAAGCGACTTGTTTGGTTTTATGATAATAGTCCATCGCTTGTTTGGTCATGCCTTCAAACTGCCGCAAGTCGGCTTGATAAATTCGCTTGCCATTAAAAATCTGCGGCTTAAAGTAAATCAAAGTAATAGATAGCATTAATCCTATGCTTACCAAATAAGCGACGATACTATTTTTCATCTTAGTCCAAGTTTATACAAGATATAAAACTTCTTTGACTGCCTGCATAGAACGTTTCACATTAGGCAAAGTAGCCTCTACAAGCGTAGGAGCATATGCTAAAGGAACATCCATGCTATTAATCCTACGAATAGGAGCATCTAAATAATCAAAAGCATGACGTTGAACTTGGTAAGCAATATCAGTCGAAATAGAGGCTAAAGGCCAAGCTTCTTCAATAATTACCAAGCGATTTGTCTTCTTTACAGAATTAATAACTGTCTTATAATCAATAGGTCTTACAGAACGAAGATCAATTACTTCGCAAGAAATTCCTTCTTTTGCAGCTTCTTGAGCTGTTGCAAAAGCCACCTTCATCATTTTACCAAAAGAAACGATTGTTACATCTGTTCCTTCTTTTTTAACTGCAGCAACCCCTATAGGAAGTAAATATTCTCCTTCTGGAACAGGGCCTTTATCTCCATACATTAGTTCGGACTCCATGAATATCACTGGGTCATTATCGCGAATAGAAGTTTTGAGAAGCCCCTTTGCATCATATGGATCCGAGGGAACCACTACTTTAAGCCCCGGCGTATTAGCATACCAATTTTCAAAGTTTTGAGAATGTTGTGCTCCGAGTTGTCCTGCATTTCCTGTAGGTCCACGAAACACAATCGGAACTTTAAACTGCCCTCCCGACATAGATAGCATTTTAGCTGCTCCATTGATGATTTGGTCAATAGCAACAAGTGAAAAATTAAAAGTCATAAACTCAACAATAGGCCGCAAGCCATTCATAGCAGCTCCTATTCCAATTCCGGCAAATCCTAATTCGGAAATAGGCGTATCAATGACGCGCTTCGGACCAAATTCATCAAGCATTCCTTGACTTACTTTGTAAGCACCGTTGTATTCTGCTACCTCTTCTCCACATAAAAAAACATTAGGATCTCTCCTCATTTCCTCTTGCATTGCCTCGCGCAGGGCTTCTCTGAATTGGATTTCTCTCATTTTTAGTTGATTAAATAAATGTTTTTTGACTTTTGCGTAAAATTATAATACCATTCGACAAACTGAAAAGTATAAGACTTGAATTTTCAAGATTTTTCATTTTTATTCGTTTTCAGAAATTATATTTAAACAAGTTTACGCAATGAATACCTACTACTTAATAAATCCGCTCAAAGCGCTTTTACTCTTGAATGCGACCCTTTTTCTTTCTGCATGCGCTACAACCTCTTCTGAAAAAAAACAATCTCAAAGTAGTTCGCGATTGTTATCCGATGTACTAAATGAACAAATTTCACAAAAATCGTCTGCTGACGAAGTAATTAACAACTTAGGCAACATGATTGACCCTCAAAAAGGAATGTTTTTGGTCCTTCGAGAAGGAAATACAGAGGTACTAAAGTACGTGAACAGCAAAGAACAACTTTCTCAAAGGCTTCGTAATCATAAAAATCTTTTTCAAAATATCAATTGTAAATTCGAAAATGCAGATGAACTACCTGAATTTAATGAAGCAGGCGAATTTACCAAAAAAGGCTGTTTCGCTGTTCCTTATACGACGCCCTTAATCGTTGAAAAAATGAAGCTCCTTCAAAATCAACTCGATATGGAATTTACAAAAGAAGAAATTCGTGCTTCTTTGGCAATAGACACGAGCATTACACATGCGGTAGTAATTACTGACGCTTTTATGGAATTACTTTTTTCAGAAAAAGGTAGTGATTGGCATTTGGTGTGCATCAATTTAGCTACATACGACGCAAGTTTGTAGCTGTTCTAGATCTCGCCGATTTTTTTACCAACCCATTTTACAGAATAGCGATGTTTAGCCACCCCAATCATTTGAGATGTGTAAATACCAGAGTGTCCTGAAAATACATAAGCTGTTACGCAAGCAATTCCAAAATAAGTACTTCCTTGCGCACCAAAAATTTCAATTGCCATTAATAAACAAGCTATCGGAGTATGAGTAGCACCTGCAAAAACAGCGGCAAATCCCATGCCCGCTAATAAGCTTCGTCCTAATGGAATCCACGTAGAAAGTGTATTTCCTAAAGTAGCGCCTACAAAAAACAAAGGTGTAACTTCTCCGCCCTTAAATCCCGCTCCTAGGGTAAAAGTAGTAAGCAGCGTTTTAGCAAAAAAATCATAAAAATAGCTCTCCTCTGAAAAAGAAGACATAATAACAGGTATTCCTAAGCCAACATAACGCGTACTGCCAGAAACAAATACAAATATTGCAATTAAAAAACCACCTAATAACGGACGAAAAGGCGGATAAAGAATATATTTAAAAATGCGACTCCAAAAATGAGAGAGTTCGGCAAACAATCGAGCCACTCCTCCAAAGCAAATTCCAGCAACCAGCGCCCAACATAAATTAAAAATAGTTAGTTTCGGAATGTTTTCAATTGCATAATGAGTATGCGTTACATTCCAAGCATCACATACATAATCCCCTACGAAAGCTGCTAAAAAAGATGGCAGAATAGCATCATAACGTATTTTACCAATTTTAAATACTTCGAGTGCAAAAAAAGCGCCCGCAAGAGGTGTCCCAAAAACGGAGCCAAAACCCGCACTTACACCCATTATGAGCAAATATCTTCTATATCGACTCGATAACCTGAACCATTTACTAATCTGATCTGCCAACGAACTTCCCATCTGAACAGCAGTTCCTTCTCTACCTGCAGAGCCTCCAAAAAGATGAGTAAGAAGGGTTCCAATCAATACTAAGAAAGTCATTCGCAATGGAATAGTCTTTTGGGGGGTGTAAAACTCTTCCAAAATATAGTTATTTCCTTTCGATAATTCTTTTCCCCAATAATGATATATCCAACCAATCAAAAAACCAGCTATTGGTAAAAATGCAATTATCCATATGTTAGCCTCTCGCCAAGCAGTTGCCTTATCTAATAAAATTAGAAAAATAGCTGACGAAGTTCCAGCTAATATTCCTACTCCTATCGAACCTACTACTGATAGTAATAAATGTTCGCCTAATCCTACTAATGAAATTACCCTTTTTTTGAAAAAGTGATTCATGTAACTTTCTTGTCGAAACTTTGTTTATAACTTTGTTTAATGCAATTTTAAACAATAATCAAAATTTATACAGATAAAGGCTTTTTTTCAAAACTTGTGTTATTATATTAAATACTTTTCACCGCTTGCAAAATTTCAATAATTTTACGCAATAATTTTCAAATATTGATGTCTACACCAGTTTCTTCTGCTTCTTATAGAAAAATTGCTCCGAATGTTCAGCCATTCAACGATTTTGAACTTGTAAAACCGGTCTATTATTATTTAGATAATCGCACGTGCGTCTGGGTTTTATACTCGGACATGCAGCCAATTATCAACATGCAAATTTTGTTAAATGCGGGAAAATGGCATGAGCCAAAACAAGGGTTAGCGCCTCTGTTGGGTAAAATGATAGCTGAAGGCACAAAGCAACATAATTCGCAACAAATCCATGAATTTTTTGACTCATTAGGAATTTTTTGGGATATCTCAACAGGTGTAGACCAAACCCAAATGAACTTTTATGCCATGTCGAAGCATTTTGAAAAACTACTTTACATGGTAGCAGAACTACTCACCGAAGCCACATTTCCACCAAAAGAATTAGAGCAATTCAAACAAAAGATTATCCAACAAATTCAAATCAATAAACAAAAAACCAACCAAGAAGCAAACTTGTTAAGTCGAGAATGTTTGTACGGCAATTCCCATCCTTATGGATACCGATTAACTGAAGAATTAGTACAAACGGTACAATCTGAAGACCTACTTTGCTTTTATCATCAAGCCATATGTGCATCACCTTTTCATATTATCTTATCGGGAGAGATTAGCGAAAAACATCTCATTTCTTTGAACAAAACGATAGGAAGTCTTTCCATTTGCTCAGACACTCAACCCTTAGTCGTTCATACAAAAAATTCTTCTCACCCTACTCGTATAGTAGTAGAAAAAGAAAATGCTTTACAAACTTCAATTCGCGTCGTTTGTCCGCTATTTGTAAAAAAGCATCCGCATCAAATTCCTTTTGGTGTCCTTAACGAGGTGTTAGGAGGGTATTTTGGCTCGCGGCTCATGAAAAACCTGCGAGAAAAACACGGCTTCACCTACGGAGTTCACTCAACCATTACTTTTATGCGTCATGAAGGATTTTTTTCTATTGGAACAGACGTGAATAAAGAACACCGCGATGCAGCCTTAGAACAAATCAAATTCGAGATTGAAAGATTATGCCAACAACTAATCCCAGAAGAAGAATTAACTATCGTAAAAAATTACATGAGTGGCGTTTATCTAAAGTCAGTAAATACTCCAATTGCAATCGCAGATTTATACAAAAACATTAGTTATCACCAACTTCCCGACAATTATTTCGACCACTACATTTCACACATCAACAGCGTTACAGCGGAGGAACTACTAGAGCTTTCACAAAAATATCTTTCTGGCGCTTTTTCAGAAATTTTAGTAGGATAATGAACATTTCAAAAGAAATCCTTCAGAACGCAGTCGAAAAGCTCTCTTCTGAATCTGAGTCTGTCTGGAAAGAAACTGCTCTCGCTATTTTTCGATGGCAAGCTTCTCATAATGAGATTTATCGGAAATATTTAAGTTATCTTCGAGTCAATCCAGAAAAAATTCAAACAATAGAAAAAATTCCTTTCTTGCCTATTCGATTTTTTAAAGAACAAATCGTTATCACAGGTTCTTTTTCGGCCGAAACTATTTTTGAAAGCAGCAGAACTACAGGACAAATACCCAGCAAACACTATATTCGGGATTTATCACTTTACCACCGTCATACTGTCCGATTGTTCGAAATGTTTTACGGGAAATTGTCTAATTACCATTTATTTGCTTTATTACCTTCCTATTTAGAACGTCCGAACTCTTCACTGGTGAGCATGGTAAGCGCTTTTATGAAACATACGGCTCAACCTTCAGGTTTTTATCTTGCTGAATGGGAACAACTTTCTAAGCAAGTAAGGTATCTTCTCCAGCAAGGAAAAAAAGTAATAATTTTAGGAGTTACTTTCGCACTGCTCGATTGGGCAGAAAGTGCTCCTACCAATCTACAAGGAGCTATCCTAATGGAAACAGGAGGAATGAAAGGAAAAAGAAAAGAAATAATCCGACAAGAATTGCATGATATTTTACAAAAAGCTTTTTCAATCAAAAAAGTACACGCCGAATACGGAATGACCGAGCTTCTCTCTCAAGCCTACAGTACAGGAGATGGCTGGTTTAAAATGTCGCCATTTTTCCGGATTTTACTTCGAGACTTGTATGACCCTTTCGACATTACTCACCGCAAAACTGGCGGAATCAACATCATCGACTTAGCTAATCTCGACTCTTGTTGTTTTATTGAAACACAAGATATTGGAACTCTACACGCTGACAAACAATCTTTTCAAATACTCGGACGTGCCGATAACACCGATACAAGAGGCTGTAATCTCATGGTATTTTAAAGACTTAAAAAAACTAATATCAAGCTATGCAGATTCAATATTGGATAAAAGCTTTGCGATTGCGAACCTTACCTTTAGCAGTTGCAAGCATCGGAATGGGAAGTTTTTTAGCCGCATCGCGTGGATTGTTCGAAGTTTCAATTTTAATATGGGCTACTCTTACAAGTATATGCCTGCAAATTCTTTCTAATCTCGCCAATGACTATGGAGATTCTATTCATGGAGTCGATTCATCAGAACGAATAGGACCTCAACGAATGGTGCAAAGCGGTTATATTAGTGCTTCTGCTATGAAAAAAGCTCTCTTTGTCATGACATTTTTTTCTCTTGCTTGCGGAATTATGCTTCTTAAAACTGCTTTTTATCCTAATAATATGACAGAATTTTGGATTTTCTTCGGAATAGGACTACTCGCTCTTCTTGCTGCGATTGCTTATACCAATGGGAAACGCCCTTACGGCTATGAAGGTTATGGCGATATAAGTGTACTGATTTTTTTTGGATATGTTGCCGTAGGAGGAACTTTTTTTCTCCACACTAAAACATGGGATTGGTTAGTATTACTCCCTGCTACCTCTTCAGGGGTTCTGGCAGTAGGAGTACTCAATCTTAACAACATGCGCGATATAGAATCTGACAAAGCTGCAGGAAAATACTCTATTCCTGTCAGGATAGGTTATGAAAAAGCTCTCATTTATCACGGATTGTTATGTCGAATCGCTTTGATTTGTTCCTTGCTTTATGTTGTACAACTTCCTAATCCTCAATGGTATCAGTATCTTTTTGCTATTCCGATTGGATTCTTATTATATCGTCATCTTCGCGCAATTGGTCTCCAACCTCCTCACAAATTAGATTCTCATCTAAAAGAATTGGTTTTTATTTCACTCTTATTTACAATTTTCTTTGGAATTTGCATCATAGTATATTGAGCGATTGCTCTTTAATTTTTTCGAGTTCTTCTTTCATTTCAATTACAATCCTTTGAATATCGGCATCATTTGCTTTTGAGCCAATCGTATTGATTTCTCTTCCGATCTCTTGAGCGATAAATCCGAGCTTTTTTCCGTGCGAATGCTCTGAATCAAGTTGTATGGTTTCTACAAAATAATTCAGATGAGTACGCAACCGAACTTTTTCTTCACTAATATCCAATTTTTCAATGTAGTAAATAAGTTCTTGCTCAAAACGATTGCCATCAAAATGTTCGCTACGTATCCATTCTTCCATGTGTTTGCGCAGTTTTTCGCGAATTCTTACAATCCGCTGAGGTTCATAGTGTTCAATCTTAAGAAGACCTTGCTCGATACGATGAATATATTCTAATAGTTTTTGAGCGAGCATTTTTCCTTCCTGTAAACGAAACTCATTACAAGCTATGATCGACTTTTCGAGAGCGTACTGAGCCGATTCCCAAATTTCTTCGCACTCTTCAGTATCGTTTTCAGTTTCTTTAGAAACTACATCAGGCATGAGCATGACAATACGCAACAAATCTTGTGAAGGGGCTTGCAATCTATCTGCTAAAGATTTAATTTCTCGGTAGTATGCCTCCGCCAAAAGGGAATTGATTCTCAATTTTTGCAAAGAAGCATCTTTGCTAATAATAGAAACAACACAATGTATTTTACCTCTTTCTAAACCATTCGCAATCATATTTTTAATCTCTGCCTCACGCGATGAAAGTAAGTTGCTTACTCGCAACGAAACATCTAAACCTTTGTTAGAGTTGAGAGAACGAATCTCTGCTGCAAGCGTATATTTTTCTGTGTCTACCTGAAAAGCCCCAAAGCCAGTCATCGATTTCAGCATACAATTATATTTTACTTTCTTTTTTACCGAGTTTATTTATCGAAATGCTTTTTTTGCATGGCTGACTTATACCTTCCTTCACAAAATCCTCTGAAAGTACATGCTTAGTCATTCTGCTGTTCACATGTTTGCGCCAACGTAGCCAACTTCTATGACTTAATTCCCTGCGTATCAATGCTATCACACCTGATTTTAACGAACCAAATTGACGCAAATAGCATCTTTCCCCTGTCATTTCAAGAATACGGTCAATGCCCCTCATCAGATAGAGAAAAAAATTTTTTCATATCTGAACTCCTAATAAAGTAATATCGTCGCGTTGCTCGGTACCCTTCATGTGTTCGTCGAGCGCTGCTAATAAATGCGCCGCTTGCTGTTTCATGCTTAAATGAACACTTTCTTCTAAAAGTTTTTTGAGATAATTAGAACCAATTTTATTATGTTCAACATCGTTTTGGTGTGTAAATCCGTCCGTAGTCAAATAAAGCCTATCTCCTTCTTGAACAAAAAGCTCATGTTTGGTAAATTGTTTTGCAGTCTTAAAAATACCTCCAACCGATTTATTATCTCCTTTGTACGTTTCTATTGTTTTTGTTCCTTTTTTAATTATGTATAATGGTCGTTTTGCGCCTGAAAACTCTACTTTGATTTCTGCTCCATTGCTATAGTGAAATATACAGATACCAATATCCATACCATCATCATTCATTTTTGCTTCTTGCTTTAGTGCGCTGATAATTCCTTTATTCATCAGAGTAAGAACTTGAGCAGAATCTAAAACATACTTCTGATTTATGATTTCGTTGAGCAATGTGTTGCCAATCATAGACATAAAAGCGCCAGAAACCCCATGACCTGTACAATCAGCAACTGCGAGCACAGCAATTTGATGACTCTCTAAATATGAAAACCAATAAAAATCTCCTGAAACAATATCTTTAGGCTTATAAATGATAAAATAATCAGAAAATCTCTTCTGAATACTCTCTATACTGGGCAATACAGCTTGCTGAATAGTTTGAGCATAGCGAATGCTGTCAGTAATTTTTTGTTTAGATAATTTTACTTCTTCATAGATTTTCGCGTTTGATATCGCTACCGATAAGTAAGAGCTTAAAATACGCAATATTTGCATATCTATTCCATGATAAGCATTGCTCTGGTAGCTCTGGACAGTAAAAATACCTGTTATTTTATCTTTGTCTATAAGAGGAATAAAACAAACTGACTGCGGAAAATCTGATAAGGTAAGTGTATGATGTGGCAAGTATTTTTGAATTTCTTCATGAGTATTATTAATAATAAGTTCTTTATTGTTATTGATGCACCAACCAGCTAAACAGTTTTTATCATCTATTTTTTCTTCAAAAGAGGGTTGGAAAACTCCTTGCTTAATAAAATCTTTATAATGAAGTGTACGTTTAGCTTCATCGTAGAGTGCTATTCCAAAAATCTCAACAGGGAACAATTTAGATATATGAGAATATACAAAATTTGCTAATGCGTGAAAATCTAATTGAGACGTAAGTTCTCTTCCGATATCCCGCATAGCCAATATATCTTGGTTAGCATGTTCAATTTCATCTTTTGCTTTTTTAATTTCTTGGTGTGCTTTTTCCAATTCCTGATGTTGTTTGCGAATTTTTTGATAGTTTCTGTAGTATACATATCCAAAACCTACAAGAAGAACCGCAATCACTGCAAGCGCTTCTAATTCCAGCGTTAAAAATTTTAATTTTCTTTCGCTTTCTTCAATCTGCTCTTTTTCTTTAATGATGATAGAATCTTTGTGAACGATAGTTTCTTTCATTTTATCTATCATCATCTTAGTTTTCTTCTGAACAGCTTCATATGCTAAATCATTTTCGATAAGAGCACTTTCTAGTCGTTTGACATACTCTTGAAGTGCACGCCTTTTTTCTACAGACATGGTGGCACTTTCTCGCTTTAATTTTTGATTGATGATTTCAATCTCTTTGCGAAGCTCTGCACCATGTTCTTGCAGCATTTGCTTTTCAGATTCCAGCTGATTAAAAACAAAATTAAAATTTTGGTCATATTGAAATCCTATAGAATCTATCGGTAACTCTACCGTAGCCTTAGCGGGATCTTGGACATACAAATACACATAGTTGCCAAACACATCATATTCTTTGCGAATAATGTTATATGAATCTATGTAAAAATCACTTGTATCTAGCCCTTGGGATACGATTTTAAATTCTCCTTTTTCATCTGTAGTATGTTGTCTATTATTTACATAAACAGTTTTATTCTTCACAGGGGTCAAATCATCATCATAAACAACTACTACTAATGTAGGATTCAAAGCCGTTTTAATTTTTTCTTCTAAATTCTCATCCATAAAATTTTTTTCAGAATTGGCAGTAGGAGGTACTGCAGGCCTGCTTGTATTATTCTGATTTCTATGCCTAAAATGAATTGTTACGGTATTAGCGATTGCATTGTAAGAGTATTCTTCGGGATTAATATAAATACCATCTACAATAAATTTACTTTTATCTTGCATTTTAAACGATGCAGGAGTTTCAATAACGAAATTTCCATTCTTATCTGTAAAAACAGGAGCATCTGAATTTACGCCACTGAGCACTACAGAAACATTCGGAATAGGCCTATTATTCAAATCTACAACTTTGCCTCCCAGAGGTTCTCCTGCTGGCCACATCAAAATTTGCAAACGCTTTTTATTTCGGTCGTATCCCCAATTTTGTAACTTAAATCCTTTCTTTTTTGCTTCTACTTTTTCAGGATATTCTTTTTCTGAAGGCATTATATACTCAAACCTCCCTTGGTTGTTAGATTCTATCTCTGGGCTATTATCAATAGCGACTATCACCTCCGGAATTGGACTCCCATCAGGAGCAATGACCTTACCCTGTACTTTCGTTTGAGCGTAGGAATTCGCACATACTATAAAGCCAATAATAAAAAAAGCAAAATTTTTCATCTTTAAATTAAGGAAATTATATCAAATCGGATTTTCATTTAATAAAACAAGCGCTCTAAAATAATACCATTTGTTAAAAAGCAAAAGAAAAAACCGCACAATAGTGCGGCTTTTCACGTTATCTATTCCGTTGAGAAGAATTTTTAGTTATTCTTTGTTCTGGATTCTTTAGTAAGCATATTCCGATTCAAAAACTGATTATACATGTTTTGATATTGCTCAACCTGCTCCGAAGAAGAAATAGCGTCTTCGAAAGCAAAAATAGAATTAGCCAACAATCCTCTATCTTCGAAGAAGCGAGCCATAATCACTTTGTTCAAAGCAGATTCATCATAAGGCGGAAGTTGAGCCATTTCGCGCTTAATATTAGCTACTTCAGAAGGTTTCAGCTTCTTTAAGCTGTATTCTTCATCACCAGAATTAATTTCAGGAGCACCTACAGCCGCTACAGAATACATCAACGCTTTCTCTTCTTTGCGAAGTTCCTCGCTGTTCAAATCGAGTACAATGTAAGGTTGATCTACTTCTTTCACTAATAAAACATCGCCAAACATGTTTTTAACAGTAAATTTATATTTAGTAATATCCTTTGCTTTTGATGCATCGGATAAATACCATTTAATCATTACTTTCGAGTCGATTACATCAGTTTGCGAAGGCAACATAAACTGAATAGGTGCTGACAAAGCTCGTTGTACAGAACCTGTTTTTGCCATGCGTGACTGACGACTTGCTACAGCATCTCCTCCTGTAAGTTCATCAATGATAAATTGCGCGTACTGATCAGCTAAGGAGCTTTGAGAAGTAGATAACTTCGCTTCTAATTCTTTTGTTGTGTAAGTACCTGCTTTGCGAATCTCAATAGTTTTCCCACTTTTATGAGCTAAACCTAAATAAGCATCATTGCCCACTGTGATAGACTGTCCTTCCATAATAGTAGAACCTACTTTAAGCGGATTTCCCGCCACAGTATTAGTACCTTTAGTACCTAATACCTTGAAAACGTACCCCTGTGCGTATGCACTTGCTATTGAAATTAATAGCGCACCAATCGTAGAAAGAATAGAGTTTTTCATGTTTGTCACTAAATTTAAGTTGTTCAAAAAATATATGTAAAAAAAACGGTTTTTCATTGTTATATTATTTTTTGATTTCCTTCAGTTTTGCACATTTTTTTCTCGTTCCGTTGAAGCTTCCAAAGCTGGAGCAGAATACTGATATATTTGTACATCTTCTTTTCGTTCCATTGAGATTTCAGGCTTACCGAAGTAACTTGAAAATATCTTTTTGACAGAAGTCAAAATCACATCGACATATATCTCTGCTAAATCACCAGACAAAAGAACTGCAAATGTTGTCAAAGTCAAATCTATTTTTTGTCTATACCACGCAAATGCAAAAAAGTTGATAGTAAAAATGCCAATTGTTTGGAGCAATTGAATAAATTTAGAAAGTAAATTATACCAAAGCCCCCATCGCTCACTTTGTAATATGCTCAAAAATATAGCCACATTGAAATAACAAGCAACTACTGCTATTACATTGCTATAAGTTTCGTCCATCACGTCAATATAAGTTTCTTCCAACATCATAGAAAGAATATTCGCATGAACCACCACTCCAAACATATCCGGATATCCCCTTCCTACTGATTTCTCATTCAAAGGAGTGAAAAATTTATCTTCGTCCCAAAAGTAATCTTCATATCCACTTCCCATGTATCCCATCAGAACGATTTTTCCCTCTATAACACTGGGCTCAAACGTTTCATTAAAGACATCTTCTATATCGAGTTTTGTGTATTTATCCAAATTTCCTTTGAAATAAATAGTTTCTACCTCATTTCCACGAGCTAAGAACTTTTTAGCTTTTTCGGGACGATAGAATTCCATAATTTTTGCTGCGAAGCAAACCTCTTCATGGCCGTTCTTTAACTTCTCTTTTACAGGGACATTTCGCCATGTCACAAAATTTCCTCCTTCTTCATCGCTAATGGTATTTGCAAAACCAGTATGAGCAAAATCAGAAATGAGAGAATAAGATTTGATGAGCGTGTCCCACAGTCCCGTTTCTTCATTATAACCTTCTACTTTGCTTACCATTACAAAATTTTTTGCATTTTTCACTGCCATTGCTAAAGCAGTATCGCCATGTGGATTATCGGGCTTTGGATAAGAAAAAAAAGCGTCTATTCCAATCACTGCTGGATTATACTTATTCAATATTTCGATCTCCCGTGCTATTTCTTCGCGAGACAATTTTCCTATGTTTACCAACACAATGTTTGTATCGCTGGGTACTTGGTCATTCTGCCTGAATTTGGTGTAATAAATATCTGTCAATTCGTAATCGCTCAACACTTGCTCAAACACATTCAAAAAATCAAACTGAACACCAATCGAACCCAGTATTCCCATTACGGCAAACACTGTAATTGTGCCAAAAAGATTAGTTAGATTAAAAATTTTTTTCAAAAAACGTTTCATTTAGAACTTTTTTCTTCCTATGAAAAACGAATTTTCTGTTTTATAGTTGTAAAGATAATAAGAAAAAACGAATTTTTGCTAAACTTTTGCTCTGATTTTTAAAAAGTTATCAATTCTATACAACCCAATATTTGGAAAATACCATTTTACAAAAAATTTTTGCGCGAATGAACTTTTTAAAGAAATCCGCAAAAAGGGCTAAGTCTTTTCTTGACATATTAAAAAGAACCAACGAGTTTTGAGCATTAAAAAATCGAAAAAATAGAAGTAATATGGCTGAAGTGATTCGCATGCCCAAAATGAGCGATACGATGATAGAGGGAGTCATCGCTAAGTGGCTTGTAAAAGTAGGAGATAAAGTAAAACCAGGTGACATCATAGCAGAAGTAGAAACCGACAAAGCTACTATGGAACTCGAAAACTATGAGAGTGGCACTATTTTACATATTAGCGTCCCAGATAAAGGCACAGTTCCTGTAAATGGAATTATCGCAATTGTAGGGCAACCAGGCGAAGACTTTTCAGCCTTATTAACTTCGACATCAAATGCATCAACTTCAAAGCCTTCAGCTTCACCTGCCACAACTTCTCCTTCATCAGATATCAAAGCCACAGTAATTCGCATGCCTAAAATGAGCGATACTATGAAAGAAGGGGTAATTGCTAAGTGGCTTGTAAAAGTGGGAGATAAAATAAAACCAGGTGACATCATAGCAGAAGTAGAAACCGACAAAGCTACTATGGAGCTTGAAAACTATGAAAGTGGAACTTTGTTATACATTGGCGTAGAAGAAGGTAAACCTATTCCTGTAGATGGAATCATCGCAATTGTCGGCGAGCCTGGTACAGATTATACCCCACTTTTACAACAATCTCCTACTTCGTCCTCTAAAGCTTCTACCACCAATGGAAAAGAAACTACCACTTCACCCGTACCAGCAGCGCCCTCAATTCAAAATACTTCCGTAGATGCTCAACAAAAAACGAAAGGCAGAATATTCGCTTCGCCATTAGCTAAAAAGATTGCATCAGAAAGAGGTTTAGATATTTCTCAAATTCCGGGAACAGGCGAAAACGGAAGAATAATTAAACGAGACGTAGAAAACTATCAACCTGCAGCCAAAGTTAGTTCTATTCCTACTGTACAGCAATTTGTTGAAATAGGTAAAGAATCCTTCACAGAAGAACCTGTTTCGCAAATGCGAAAAACTATCGCGCGCCGTCTATCAGAAAGTTTATTTACCTCTCCGCACTTTTATGTAACAATGGAAATTAATATGGATAAAGCAATTCAGGCGCGAACTGTGATTAATGAAAGCTCTCCTGTCAAGATTTCTTTTAATGATATGATTATCAAAGCTACAGCTATCGCCCTAAAGAAACATCCTAAAGTAAATTCTTCTTGGTTAGGTGATAAGATTCGCTATAATCAACACATTCATATTGGAGTGGCGGTAGCAGTAGAAGAAGGATTGTTAGTACCTGTAGTTCGCTTTGCAGACCAAAAATCTTTATCTCAAATTTCGGCAGAGGTTAAAGAATTAGGAGCAAAAGCCAAGTCCAAAAAATTACAACCTTCCGACTGGGAAGGTAATACATTTACCATTTCTAATTTAGGAATGTTTGGAGTAGAAGAGTTTACTGCTATTATAAACCCTCCTGACGCTTGCATTTTAGCAGTTGGCAGTATTAAAGAAACTCCTATTGTTAGAAATGGGCAAATTGTAATTGGAAATGTAATGAAGGTCACTCTTTCATCAGACCACAGAATCGTAGACGGAGCCATTGCAGCAGCCTTTTTGAAAACTCTTAAAGAACTTTTAGAAGAACCTTACAAATTGTTAATATAATCAAAAAATGCCGTAATGAGTGCATTTTTGTTTATTTTTGAAAAAAGGTCGCTAATTATGATGAAATGGATAGTATGGTTATTTTTCACCTACCCTGTGGCTGCTCAACTTACTGTTTATACTATCGATGGTTGCAGTCGATGCAACTATATTGTTAGTAGGTTGCGACAGAACAATATTCAATTTGTCGAATGTAATACTTCTCAATCACAATCTTGTGATAATGCTTTCAACAAGGTGGTAGCTCACTTAAATGAAGAAAACTTTACAATGCCGCTTATTACCGATGGGAAGAAAATATGGTATAATATTACTAGCTTAAGCAACTTAATTGATGAAATCGTACAGGAGTATAAAGAAAAAAAAATTGGAGGTGCATCACCGCAAGAAAACTTAAAATCTGTAAATCCTTACAAAAATATCACACCAAAAGGTTTCTCAGATGAAGAAATGAACCAAGCCTACTTTATTTTAGAAAAAGCTACCTATCTTTCAGAAGAGGAGAAAAAAGTAATTTATTTTTGCAATCTAGCTCGCCTGAACGGAAAAGTTTTTGCGGATGCTATCGTAAAGCCTTATGCAGAAAAATACCCAACATCGAACAGTGCTTACGTAAAAAGCTTAATTGCAGATTTATTAAAAACTGGCACACTTGCAGTCTACCGACCTTCAGAATCTTTAAGCAAAGCGGCAAAATATCATGCAGAAGACATGGGAAAAAATGGACTAATAGGACACAAATCTTCTAATGGAAAATCTTTCTTTGAAAGAATTTCTCTATTTCATCGCGGAAATATGTCCGCTGAAAACTGCAGTTATGGCGTTTACGACCCTATGGAAATAGTCGTTTATCTACTTATTGATGAAGGAATAGAAAGCAAAGGACATCGCAATAACATCTTAAATCGAAATTATTCTTTTATAGGTGTAGGAATTGCTCCTCATAGTGTTTATGGAACAAATTGCGTGATGGATTTTTCAGATACAGAGTAATTTTTTGTATATCATCCCTATTTCTATAATTTTGCTGCAGAAACTTGTACCATATTTTTCACCAATCTTACAATACAAATTGCCTTTTTTACAAAGGCACCTAATGTTATGAGCGAACTCATCAAACACGAATGTGGAATAGCCTTCTTAAGGCTGCGAAAACCTTTGCAATATTATTTAGATAAATACCAAACTCCTGCTTATGCTATCAACAAGCTGTACCTGCTAATGGAGAAACAACACAATCGAGGGCAAGATGGGGCAGGGATGGCAAGCGTAAAAATAGGTCTCAAGCCAGGTATTTCTTACATCGATAGGATTCGCTCTGTAGAAGAAAATGCTATTCAACATATTTTCAAAAAAGCCAATAAAAAATTAAAAAAAGTACTCGAACATGAGCCCGAACGTTGGCTCGATGGAGAATGGTTAAAAGAAAATATTCCGTATGTGGCAGAGGTTTATATGGGTCATCTTCGCTATGGAACAAGTGGAGGAAACGGAGAAGCTTTTTGTCATCCGATGCTTAGGCGAAACAATTGGCGCAGCCGAAACTTGCTCCTAGCAGGTAATTTCAACATGACCAACAACGACGAATTGTTTAAAAAACTTATCGAACTAGGACAGCACCCCGATGAAATGATCGATACCGTCACTGTTTTGGAAAAATTTGGGCATTTTCTCGACGACGAAGTACAAATGCTTTTCGAAAAGTACCATGCTATGGACTATTCGAATTATGAAATCACAGAGAAAATAGAAAATGAACTTGATATGCTCAACATCGTCAAGCGGGCTTGCAAAGATTTAGATGGAGGCTACGCTTTGATGGGTATCAATGGCTCAGGCTGCGCATTTGTAGCACGTGACCCTCACGGAATTCGACCCGCTTACTATTATGCTGACGATGAAATTATTGTAGCAGCGTCCGAAAAGCCGGCTATCAAAACTACCTTTAACGTAGAGTATGAGGCTATCAAAGAAATAGAACCTGGAAGTGCACTCATTGTCAATAAAAAAGGCGAGTATAATGTTTTGCCGTTTATTCAGAAGAAAGAAAAAAAATCGTGCAGTTTTGAAAGAATTTACTTTTCCCGCGGAACAGACCCAGAAATTTACAATGAGCGCAAAAAGTTAGGAGCTTTGCTCGTTCCACAAATCTTAGAGGCTATTGATTACGATTTAGAGAATACTGTATTTTCTTACATTCCTAATACTGCAGAAACAGCTTTTTTAGGAATGATGGATGCTATAGAAAAATATTTGGTAAAAGAACGTAAAAAAGCCATCGAAGAAGGCAAAATAAAAGGAGCAAAATTAGAAAAGCTTCTCTCTTTTCGCCCTAGAATGGAAAAACTTGTAGTGAAAGATACGAAGCTGCGTACTTTTATCACCGACGAAGACCACCGAGACGATTTTATTACTCACGTGTATGATACGACTTATGAAGTAATTCGCAAAAAACAAGACACGATTGTTGTGATAGATGATTCTATTGTACGAGGCTCTACCTTAGAAAGAAGTATCATCACGATGCTCGACCGTTTAGAACCTAAATGCATCATTATCGTGTCTTCAGCTCCACAAATTCGATATCCGGATTGTTATGGAATAGATATGGCGAAAATTGGCGAATTTGTAGCTTTTCGCGCCATGATCGCTCTCTTAGAAGAAAAAGGAGAAAAATATAAACTACAACAGGTTTACCAAAAGTGCAAAGAAGCAGATAATTTAGACATTAAAAAAGTTCCTAACTTTGTAAAAGAACTTTACGAAGAATTTACATATGAAGAAATTTCACAAAAAGTAGCTCAAATTATTAAGCTTCCGCACATTCAAGCAGAAGTAAAAGTGATTTACCAGAAAGTAGAAAATCTTCATAAAGCGTGCCCCAATCATTTAGGAGATTGGTATTTTACAGGGAATTATCCTACTGCTGGAGGTAACAGAATTGTAAATAAAGCTTTTATACACTTTATGGAAGGGAAAAAGACGCGTGCCTACGATTAGCTTTTTTTGTATAATGTACTAATTTCGCAGCACATTTTACAAAAAAGTTATGAAATATCGAGAATACAAAGGATTAGATTTACCTCAAATCGGAAACGAAATCAGAAAATATTGGGAAGAAAATCGAATTTTTGAAAAATCTATCACAAGTCGAGAAGGATGCCCTAACTTTGTATTTTATGAAGGTCCTCCATCTGCAAACGGTACGCCAGGAATTCACCATGTGATGGCGCGAACTATCAAAGATATCTTTTGCAGATATAAAACTCTCAAAGGCTATAAGGTAGAACGCAAAGCGGGGTGGGATACACACGGACTTCCTGTTGAACTTCAAGTAGAAAAAGAATTAGGGATTTCTAAAGAAGACATAGGCAAAAAAATTTCGATTGCTGAATACAATCAAAAATGTCGTGAAACTGTATTCCGGTATACAGAGGAATGGAACGAACTTACCCGAAAAATGGGTTACTGGGTGGATTTATCAAATCCTTACATTACTTATACAAATGAATATATTGAATCGGTTTGGAATTTAATTAAAAGACTTTACGAAAAAGGATTGTTATACAAGGGCTATACTATTCAACCCTATTCTCCTGCAGCAGGTACTGGATTGAGCTCGCACGAACTTAATTTGCCAGGTTGTTATAAAAATGTAAAAGATTTATCAGTGATTGCTCAGTTTAAACTCATCAAAAACGAAAAATATAAAGAATTAGGGCTACCTGAAGCTGAAACAGTTTATATGCTCGCGTGGACTACTACACCTTGGACCCTTCCTTCGAATGCAGCCTTAGCAGTAGGAGATGAAATTGAATATGTCTGTGTAAAAACTATTAATCAATATTCTTTGCAAACTATTTACGTCATCTTAGCAAAAGATCTCGTTAGCAAGTATTTTACAGAAGAACCTGTAGAAATTTCAAAACTAAAACCTGGAACAAAATTACCTTACAAAGTCATAAAAGAATTTTTAGGGAAACAACTTGTGGGACTTCGATACGAACAACTATTACCTTATGTCCAGCCTGAAGGCGATGCCTTTCGAGTGATTAGTGGTGATTTTGTAAGTACTACCGACGGAACAGGAATCGTTCATATAGCACCTACTTTTGGAGCTGACGATAAACGCGCTGCCGAAGCAGCTAATATCCCTGCTATTTTGGTAAAAGATGAAAATGGGAAACTCCAACCTTTAGTAGATAAAAATGGGCGCTTTGTCAAAGAAGTTACTGATTTTGCGTATATGTTTGTAAAAAACGAATATTACCCTGAAGGACAAGCTCCCGAAAAATCAGTAGATGTACTTATTGCTATCAAATTGAAAGAAGAAGGAAAATGTTTTGATTCTCGCAAATACGAACACAGCTATCCTCATTGTTGGAGAACTGACAAACCAGTTTTGTACTATCCTCTTTCTTCCTGGTTTATTCGCACTACAGCAATGCGGGAAAGAATGGTAGAACTCAATAAAACCATTAATTGGAAACCTAAATCGACAGGAGAAGGCAGATTTGGCAACTGGCTCGAAAATTTAGTAGACTGGAATTTGTCTCGCTCGCGCTATTGGGGAACTCCTCTTCCCATTTGGAGAACGGAAGACGGAACCGAAGAAATCTGCATTGGAAGTATCGATGAACTTGAAAAAGAAGTCCAAAAAGCAAAACATCTTCAAAAACGTCCGTTTAACCGCGCCGAACTCGACTTGCATAGGCCTTATGTAGATGATATTGTACTACTTTCTCCCTCTGGAAAGCCTATGTATCGCGAGCCCGACTTGATTGATGTATGGTTCGATTCGGGTGCTATGCCTTTTGCACAATGGCATTATCCCTTTGAAAATCAGGATAAAATACAACAAAGAACTGCCTATCCTGCTGACTTTATTTCAGAAGGAGTAGATCAGACCCGCGGTTGGTTCTTCACTTTGCACGCAATTTCAGTTATGTTAGAAGATAGCGTGGCTTTCAAAAACGTAGTTTCTACGGGCTTAGTACTCGATAAGAACGGAAACAAAATGTCCAAGCGTTTGGGCAATGTTATCAATCCATTCGAAGCAATCGACCAATACGGAATAGATGCAGTTCGTTGGTACATGATTGAAAACTCTTCTCCTTGGGATAATCTAAAATTTAATCTGGATGGAGTAGAAGAAGGTAAAAGAAAATTTTTTGGAACTCTTTACAACACTTATGCCTTCTTTGCTTTGTATGCCAACTTAGATAATTTCGACAATAGCCAGCCTTCTATTCCTCTTTCTGAGCGAACTGAATTAGACCGCTGGATTTTGTCGCGATTGCACTCACTCATTAAGCTTTGCGACGACGCCTATCAAGATTATGAACCCACAAAAGTAGCACGCGCTTTGTTAGAATTTGTATGTGAAGACCTGAGCAATTGGTACGTACGCCTGAGCCGAAAACGTTTTTGGGTGGGACATATGAACCAAGATAAGTTAGCTGCCTATCAAACTTTATTCGAATGTTTGATCACGGTTGCTAAAATTCTTTCACCAATTTCTCCATTTTATGCAGAAAGGCTCTTTCTAGATTTAAATGAAGTAACTAAAACGGAAAATGTTGAATCTGTGCATTTGAGCTATTTTCCCGTTTCTAACGATTCCTATATAAATTCTTCTTTAGAGGAACGCATGAGTTTAGCGCAACGAATCTGTTCAATTGTTCATGCTATTCGTAAAAAGGAAAAAATAAAAGTACGTCAGCCTTTGCAAAAAATTTTGATTCCAGATTTAGACGAAAGAGTTACTCAGCAAATCCAAGCGGTAGAAGATATTATCAAAGCAGAGGTAAATATCAAAGAAATTGAATTCATTAACGACTCTTCTGGAATTCTCATCAAACGCATCAAACCTAATTTCAAAGCACTCGGAGCAAAAGGTTGGGGCAAGATGATGAAAGAGATTCAGAACGCTATTGCTCAAATGCAACAAGAGCAAATTCGGCAAATTGAACAAACTAATGCTTATAAGATTAATGTTCAAGGCCAAGAAGTTTTACTTACCTTAGAAGATGTAGAAATTATTTCTGAAGACATCCCAGGCTGGTCAGTAGGAAAAGATGGTCATTTGACAGTAGCTCTCGATATCAGAATCACAGATACATTGCGTTATGAAGGTATTGCCCGCGAATTAGTCAATCGAATTCAAAATATTCGGAAGGATAGTGGATTTGATGTACAAGACAAAATCAGAATTACTCTTTCTGATAGTCAAACGCTTGTAAATGAAGCTATTCAATGGCATAAACACTACATTTGTTCGGAAACACAAGCTCTGTCGTTAGAAACTAAAAAAGAACTTCATAATCCTATCGAAATAGACTTAGACGATTTTACTATTTTAGCAGAAGTAAACAGAGTACAATAGAACAACTTTTTTCTCATTCGAAGTGTTTTCTCACGAAAGCATCGGGATATCCTTTTGCCTTCAAGAAAACAAGCTCCTTTTTAATTTCTTCTTCTGTGGGTTTAGCTCCAAAGATAATGCGATACACCAGTTTTTTGTTCTCATATCCTGCTTGAACATAAATTTCTTCTAATCCTCTGTTCATAGCTTCTTTTCCGATGCTAATTGCAGTAGATATATCACTATACACTCCAATTTGCAATCCAAATCCTCTAACTTTTCTAGGAGTGCCCCAGATGCTATAGGTATTCACAGGTTTAAATTTTTCAGATAAACTTACTTCTTTAGGAAATTGAGGTTCTGATTTAGCGCTAGCAGTGGATTGAGGTTTCGGCTTCGATTTAGATTTTACTATTTTTTCTTCAATTTTCTTTTTTTCTTCTTTTTTTGAATCTGTTATTTTTTGCTTTTCTTTTTTTCGGGGTACTGTTTTTTCTGGTACTGCACTGCCTGATGTCTTTGACAGTTCTACAGTAGGCACTGAGGCTATAGCAACTTTAGAATTTACATCTGCCGAAGGCGTATTTTTGTTTTCTTCCAATTTTTCTTGAGTAATGTTAGCAATTTCTTCTTTTAAAATATCTTTTTTTGATGGAAAAGGAGGCACTTGTTTAGAAATAGTCGTATCAGCAGATGTAATATTTTCGTCAGTAACTTCGGGCGTACCAACTTTTAAGAGCTCTATCATTACATCGATAGTACCTTCTTGTACCATATCTAATTTAAGTGCAGCTGCCTTTGATACATCAATAATGCGTGTTTTTGAGAAGGGACCTCGATCGTTAATTCTAACAGTTACCCATTTACCATTAGCCAAATTAGTTACTTTTACAATACTATTAAACGGAATCAGCGGATGTGCCCCTGTCATAGCGTACATATCAAAGATTTCGCCGGAAGCTGTCTTGCGACCATGAAATTTATTAGCATAAAAAGAAGCTTTTCCTGTTTGAGTAAATCCTACTTTTTCCCATTCGTTTTGGCTGTACGTCAGTTTGGCAACCCCTATCCAAAGAAAAAAATACAAAAAAAATTTCATGTGGCTATTCGTTTTTATAAACCCTTGTTAGCAATGATACTAAAAGTTGTTGAAAAAAACTAATATATTGTAAATTTCCGTCAAAATGCTACTTTGAATTGTCTTAATGCTAAAATAGAAAAAAACAGTTGCTTATGAAAAAATCTGCCCCATTGTCATTATTATTAACTGCAACATGCGTTCTATTAGGAGCATTTTCTTTACCAAGCGATTCTGGATTTCGCGTAATTTCGAATAATAGTTTTCATAAGGGAGAAAAATATGTTTACACCGCTCACTACGGATTTATCAACATTGCGCAAGGAGTGGTTGAACTAGAAAAATCAATTTATTGGATTCACAACCGCCCATGTTATAAAGTGAATGTAAGTGGAAAAACAATTGGTATGTTTACTTCTATGTTCAAAGTAAATGATTTTTGGTGTTCTTACATCGATACAATTGCAATAGTTCCTCATAAGTTTATCCGAGAAATACAAGAAAATAATTACCGGCTAAAAGAATATACCTATTTTGATCACACTCAACGCCGCGCTATTGTAAAATACGAAAAAGGCGATGGGAAAATAGGAACAGACACTTTTTCTATTAAACAATGGACACAAGATTTGGTAAGCGGATATTACTACATTCGAACATTAGATTTTTACAACTTACAAAAAGGAGATACAATCACTATTCCAGCCTTTTTTGAAGACAAATCATATGACTTTAAAATAAAATATCTTGGAAAAGAAATTCTTAAAACGGAATTTGGAAAAATTAAAACTTTCGTTATGTCTCCTATCATGCCCGAGAATTCTTTATTTGACGGAGAAAATTCTATTCGTTTTTGGATTTCAGATGATGAAAATAGAGTTCCTTTAAAGGTAAAAGCCAAGATGTTCGTCGGCTCGTTCGAACTTGATCTCACAGCCAAGGAAGGCATGCGAAAGGAATTTTCAATAATCGATTGATTAAAACAACCTTTCGCCTTTGGAAAAGTAAAGCTAGGTTGAGTAGTTTTATGCCCCTACTAATTGCTGATAAGCTTCAGCAGTAAGCAAAGTATTAAAATCAGCAGGATTTTTTGCTCTTACCTTAATAATCCACCCCTCGCCATATGGGTCCTGATTAATAAGTTCTGGTTTTTGAACAATCGCCGGATTCACTTCTATTACTTCTGCATCTATTGGCATAAACAAGTCTGAGACGGTTTTCACTGCTTCAATAGTTCCAAAAATATCATTGGCGCGAACTGTCTTTCCTACTGTTGTAATATCTACAAACACAATATCGCCAAGTTCAGACTGCGCAAAATCTGTAATTCCTATGTAACCAGTTTCGCCTTCTAAGCGAATCCACTCATGGTCTTTGGTGTAACGAAGCTCTGATGGAAAGTTCATATTCTTAAAATTGAATTGAAGTAAAAAATTTGCGCTGCAATAATGCAATTTTCTGCTTGGATACACAAAAAGAATTACTAATGTCTTATAAGGATTTTCAATTCTTTAAAGAAATTAAGCAAATTTAATAAGTAAGACTGTACAATCGTCTTCTATGGGAATTTCTTCCCGAAACTTTTCTATATCCGCCATGATTGCTTCATAAATTCCAGATAAAGAAAGATGAATATTGTTTTGAAAAACCTTTAAAAGTCGCTCATTTCCATATTCCTCTTGGGTGTAAGGATTTTTAGACTCAATAATACCATCTGTATACAGCAAAATAATATCACCTTCGTGGTAAAATCTTGTTTCAGTATCAATATATTGAGCATATTTTTCATTGCGCAAAATTCCCAATCCTAACCCACCTTGTTCAAGAAGTAAGAACTGATTTTCAGACTTGACATAATAAAGCGCTGAACAATGTCCTGCTCTTGCAAAAGTAAGTGTTTTACTCTGAGTGTCTATTAAGCAGTAAAGCGCTGTAACATACATATTGCGATGCTGCCTCATACACTGGCTAATTGCCACATTTGCATGCACTAAGAAATCTTTAGGATTAGAATTGAGAGGTACTAAACTTTGAAAGATTCCTTTCATTTGTGCCATTACAAAAGCAGCTTTCACACCATGCCCTGAAACATCGGCTATCATCAAAGCGTACAAAAATTCGTTTACCTGATATACGTCGTAATAATCTCCTCCTACATCTGCTGCAGGAATCGAGTGAGCAAAAAATTCAAAATTTTCAGGCAAATCTACTTTCGTAGGTAACAAGCTTTGTTGAATCTGATAAGCGATTTGAAATTCACTTTTTAAGCGCTCATTCTCTCTGGATTGAATTAACAACCTTAAGTTATGAAGTGCTATGCTAAGTTGTGAAACCAGAGTTTTAAGCATAGAAACAGCAGTAGCATCAAAATAGTTATTCAAACGACTTGCCATATAGAGTGTTCCTAAAAAGTTATTTTGAGAGCGCAATGGCATAGCAAGTATAGATTGATAAGGTTGCTGATCTTTTCCTTTCGATTTTCGGCTACTAATTTTTAAAAGATCGGTGCCTTTATAACCTGCTTCGCGCGTCAATTCTGTAAGGCGTTGGGCTATTGCTAAAGGAGTTTGATGGCTTAAAATAAAATCATTTTTATCTGTTTGTACCCATGCTAAATCAGCATGAACAGTTGCCAAAGCTCCTGTCAATAAAGTATGATAAGCTCGATACTCGCTCTCCTCGTTGAGAATATCTTCGCTGAGCGCTTGTAAAGCTTCTATTTCACGAATTTTTTTTTCAAAAACAGAAGAGGTTGGCAGATTAAATATCAAAACCAAAAATGAGGCTAAAGCGTAAATCACTACAAACCCAATAAGAGCAATAAAAAAAATACTGTTAGTAAGCTCATCTAGTACTAAATTTTCTTCATCTAAAAAGTAAGAACTGATACTCATTAAAAAGTAAACGACACTGAGCAAAATAAAAAGTAGATAGATTAAAGAAATTATCTTTTGTTTAAAGTTCAGAATAGGAATCCAGCGCACATTGACAGAAAGAATAAGAGCACAAAACATCAAAAAGCCGACTGCCACTTTAATATAAATTTGAGCACTGGTAGTAATCTGAAAAAAATGTTCTATCAAACTTGAAAAAAGAAGAATTTCAAAAATTTTCATGCTCCAATCGGTAAACTTAGTACGCTCATACAAAATCATTCTGCGCCATTTAGTATAAGCTCGCACCAAAAAAGCTACTAACAAGCCGAGTTCTATATGAAAGAGTACTATTTTCAAAAAAACGTTTTTTTCTAAAGGGCTGTTCTTGATGTATTGCATAAAAAGAGAAATCATCAAAGAGGCTAACACACATAAGACTGCAGCCACAAACACCTGATAAAGAAGTGTATGATAATCATGAGATTCATAGCGGCGCAGCCGAAAAGCAGAATAAGCATAAGTAGAAACCAAAAAAATATTTAGTAAAAGTCCTTGTAAAAAGTAAGCAAGAGCATAAGAAGTTTGCATTCCTACTACATAGTAAAAATGTTCTATCAAACTATATAACAACAGTATAAGCCAACTGCTAAGCGAAACAATTAATAACAATTGCTCTCGCTTACTTCCTTTGGGCAGATGCGAAATCTCTTCAAAAAATGGTCTCATGCTTTAGGGCAAGTAATAATAAATTCGTCGTAATCTTTTATTTTTTGGAAATATCAAGATTTATTACAATAATTCAAAAAACATCGCTTATCTAAAAGTCGTTGGCATTATTTTGGCTTATTTTCTTAGCTTGAAAACGAACATCAAAACTATGTTCACGCATGAAACAGCATTACTATAAAACAAAAATTGTATTATCTTTGCTCTTTGCTTTTTTTGCGACTTTTAAAGTACATTCACAGGAAGAGATAATTGTTTCTGTGAAAAGTGCTATCTCACAAGGAGATGCGGAAAAACTTAGCGCCTATTTTAATGATTTAGTAGAACTAAATATACGTGAACAAAAAGATAATTATAGCAAAGCACAAGCGCAGTTCGTTTTAAAAAGTTTTTTTCAAAAATTTCCACCCGTATCTTTTGAATATATTCATCAAGGCTCTTCTAAAAAAGGAGTTCAATACGCTATTGGGAAATATTATTATAAAGGTGGTTCGTTTCGCGTGTATATGCTCATCAAAGAAACTACTAATGGAAAATATCTCATTAACACATTAGATTTCGGCGATGATGAATAAAATCAAAAAACAAAAGAGAAATGAAGGTTCCATCTGTTTTCTGATCTGATATTTTGATTGGCCAAGTTTTGAACAAAAGGAATTTGAACGTTGCTCCCTACGATTATTTTACGAAAATAAAATTCACATCCCCATGAACCATTCCACAGCCTTCCTCCTGTTATTTCTATTGGATATTGGCTTTGGGTATCTTTCTCAGAAAATTCATAATAACTTCCTAAGTAAGGCATTAGTCCAAGTTCTCGAAATTTCGCTATAAAAAAAATTGCTATATTATGAGCGGTTCTATTTCCAAAGCGATATTGTTGTTTGTTTTGTGTATTAAGTTTGTAGCTTAAATCGGTGGTAATTCCCCATTTATTAAAACGAAGCGTATAAAATGCATTAAATAAAAAATCAACACTACCACTTCCTAATTGAAAGTTTGGATTAGCTACCTCTTTAGTGTTTTGTGCATCATACTGATATTTTCCAAAAGGAAATTTAATACCTGCCCCTACTAAAAAATTTTGTTTTACGCGTTTCATGCTGTTTGATGTATTTATTAAGGCATAAGAACCCAGTATTGCAGGGTCTCCTATACCGTTCAAAACGATTTTCTTACCTTGCGATTTTTGAATTTGAATGTTGTAATGATAAGGAAAAAAAGCAATTAACTGCAACTTAGACAAAGGATAGTATCGCGCCCAAATTTCAGCTGTATAAAAGTGCTCTTCTGTATGAAATATAGGGCTTCTCTTTAAGTGCGACCGAAATGTCATGCTCCTATAGCGTATTCCTACAAAATTTTTTGAAAACTGCGGCATAATTCCAGTGTAAATGTTGCCAACACCACACCCACAAATTTCACAGGCTAATGAGATTTTCCATAACAATAAAAACCCCAAAGCTAAAAATAAATCAACCCTTCTCATCTTATTTTGACATTGTTTGTAGGCGTTTTGATGGCAAATTCAGAAAGCTCAAAACGAGTAATAAAAGACGTATCTGTAAGTGTTTGCAAAAAAGCAATGATTTGGCGTTTTTCTTCATCGCTCATCGGAATTCCTAGAATACCATTTTGTTTGAGAATTGGGTCAGTAGTAGCGCTATCTACTACCCCTTTTCTATAATGTTCAAGAACAGCATCTAACGTTTTAAAGCGCCCATCGTGCATGTAAGGCGCTGTATAAACCACATTTCGCAAACTAGGCACTTTGAATTTGTAGCGGTCATCAGGGTTGAGAGTAATTTCAGCTCTTCCTAAATCATTACTGTATACTGGTAAACCGTTATTTCGGAAGGTTCCATCTGTAAATAATTCTCCTGCATGGCAAACAGAGCATTTTTCTCTAAAAAGAGATAATCCTTTAAGTTCATCAGATGTAAGGATTCCTCCTTCATTTCGCACAAATTTATCATAGCGAGAATTAGCAGAAATACACATCAATTGAAATTGAGAGAGTGCTTTCAAGAAACGATCAGTAGTAATTTCTTCCGTTCCAAAAGCGGCTTTGAACATTTTAGGATAATGGGGATGTTTTCTCAATTTTTCTAACACATTTGACATCGTTTCACCCATCTCATTAGGCGCTTGAATAGGATGAGGAGGAAACAAATCGAGATCGAAAACTCCACCGTCCCAGAAGAAAAAACGCACCCATGCTAAGTTCATGATTGGTTGCGAATTGCGCCTTGTAGGCAAATCATCTATTCCGTGGCTAACAGCATGTCCGTGTTGTGTAAATGCTGAAGTTTGAATATGGCAAAAACTGCAACTTACCGTTCCATCGCGAGATAAAATACCATCATAAAACAAAGCGCGCCCTAATTCAAATCCTTCTTGTGTAATTGGATTTCGCGAAAAGTCGTAAACAGGAGAAGGAAAATTTTTAGGAACTTGAAACAAGATTTTTTTTGATGAAAAAGGTGCTTGCTTATCTTCTTCTTTGTAAGCACAACTCGTTAATGTAATCGCGATAAGCACAATAAATCCCTTCATAAGTCACAGAATTTAAGACATCTTTGCTAAGAAGCAAAGAGAAAAAATTCTAATGAGTATGTCCTCCTACATTATGAACATGGTCAATTTTAAACATATTAACATAATTATTAGCCAAGTTAGAAGACCAAACACTAAAGTGAGAATAAGGATTAGTCGCAAAACTTACAGTATAACTTCCTGAGAAAATTTTCAAGACATCTACTAAGATATGAACTGATGGAGTCTTATTAGAACGAACCCTTGCAGGTTCTGGACTTCTGAGAGTAGTAGTCCGAATGTTATTTACAGTAACAGAAGAATATCCTCCAAATCCTCCGACATGGTAGAAAAATCGGCGTTGCCCATCAGAAGGACGTGTATAGGAAGATTGCGGAGAAGTTCCTTCAATTTTTACAAAAATATAACCAGAGTTCCATGTCCAGTACATGGGTTTCCCTGTAGCAGAGTCAGCTATATCTAAAACTCCGGTTCGACGTTCTATGGGCATGGTAGAACGTAAACTGTCGACTCCGATTGTAAAAGTTACTTCTACATAATCTCCTTCTGGGACATTCGAAATTGTAATTCTCTGAGAAGCAGCTACATGCTCACGCACCAAAAAGTAACTTTCATCTTGCGGAACTATATATTCTCTTCCGTCGTTTGTTTTAAGTTTAATATTGCTAATGTAGTACTGAAAAACATCTACTGTAAAATCTTCATTAGAAGCATTTTTATAAGTAGCAGCGCCAAGAACGAGATCCTTATCTCCCACTACATTATCGAACTTTAAAATAATGCTGCCTCGTTTATTGATATCGGGAGCAGGTTCTGAATGTTTATTTCCTTCTTTATTGCAGCCTAAAAAAATAGAAGCTAAGACAGTTATTATCAATCCTGCCAATTGATGAAATGAAAATGTTTTCATAATAGATAAAATTTTTAGTTTGGTAAAATCGAAAAACAAAACTTGTGTCTAAAACTTGTACCATTGTCTGTCAAAAGAAAAAGATGCTTACGCTAAAGAGGCAGGATGTGGAGGGTGAAAAATAGCGTTTATTGCTTCACTACCTAAAGAAAAGCTGTAAGGAACTGGATTAAATTCTTTAATGATCTTACAATAAGAAAAATCCCATACAAGAAGTGGACAGCAATAAAGTATTTCAAACTTGAATTTAATTAAGTCGAATGCTTGAGCTTCTGTTTTATTAAGTTGCTTTTTTAGATAACATTTCCCTTGACAAAGTGGTACTTTTTTTTCGCATAAGTACTCGCTAACATAGCGGCGATTGAGCTGAAAACTCACCCAAACGAGCCCCTTTGACGCTATCTGCAAAATAAATAAAAATGCTATTGCGAAAGAAAATATCTTTTTCATAGGCCCAAATATAAAAACTCTCAAAGGAGTTACAATTAAAACTCTCAAAAAAGTTTCAACTTTATAAGTTTAAATCGTTAAAGCGTTGCCAATCGCTGGTTTGAGGCAGCCGAGCAGAAACGACAAGTGGTACTTTTTGAACAGGATGGATAAAAGAAACTTGCCGAGAATGCAAACAAATGCTATGCTCATCGCGATTAGGTTGAGAAAATCCGTATTTTACATCTCCTTGAATAGGACAACCTATCTTAGCAAGTTGCGCTCGAATTTGATGCGGACGTCCTGTAATAGGATTCACTTCTAATAGAAAGTAATTTCCTGCGCGAGCGATAATTCGATACCGTAACTCAGCCTCTACTCCATTTCGAACAGGTTTATTAAAAGCCTTAACTGTATTTGTATTTCTATCTTTTAGAAGCCAGTGAAAAAGAGTGCCGCTATCATGCGGTGGTTTCATGCGTACAGCAGCCCAATACGTTTTTGTAATCTTTCGCTCTCGAAACAAGGCATGCATCCTTTCTAATCCTTTTGAGGTTTTAGCAAAAATAACTAGTCCGCTTACAGGTCTATCAATTCGATGGACTACGCCACAAAATGCTTCCCCTGGCTTTTGGTACTTGGTGCGCAAATATTCTTTCACTAACTCTACTAAACTAATATCTCCTGTATCATCTTCTTGCACCAGCATTCCAGCAGGCTTATTCACTATAATAAGATGATTATCTTCGTATAATATTTGCAACAAATTCTCTTTTGGCTCAAACTTCATGCTTATCGCTTAAAGACGCAAAACTAACATAGTAAAAAATAATTATAAAAAATGATGCAAATCATCTTTTTTTTAACGCCAATTCCCGAAATTGGAAATGATCGTTTCACCTTAAATGTTTAACAAAATGAAACTTCGCAAAATTTGTGTTCCTTATGAGTTCACAACTGAATCAGAAAATGCAGTACAAACAGCAGTAGCGATTGCTTCTAAGACTTCTTTTTGCACTATAGAACTTCTATATGTGATTATCCATTATACACCTGGAGTAAATACAGGCGGAGCCTTGAATATTGCAAGTGCAGTAAGCATGGATTATGGAATTACCGAGGTAGGTAAGATTACAAGTGTAGGAGAAACCTACGTAAAAGAACAATTTGAGCAAATAAGAAATAAGTACAGCCTATCAAACGTTCCTATCCGTTTCAGAATTATCCATGGAGAAGACGGTATCAATTTTGCTGATGTATATACGCAAGAAGTAGCTGATTTAATAGTATATGGAGCAGAAAACGTAAAAGGCGCAGAAGATTGGTTTTTAGCTTCTGAGGCAGATGAAATTATTCGAAAATCCAAAACACCTGTATTGATTGTAAAAGGCGAAAAACCTATTACTTCCTTCGAAAAAATTGTATTTGCATCGCTTTTTGAAGATGTCACTCCAGAGGTAGCCTTTACGTTGCGCTATTGGCAAGAACTTTTAGGCTCTAAGTTATATTTTGTAAAATTTGTAGAAAGCGACAGTCATAGCCAGTATTTACAAGCACAAAATGAAATGAAGTATTTTGCTGAAAAATACTCTTTCAAAAATTATCACGCCGAAGCATTTGAAAGCAGCGATGTTGAAAAGGGCATTTTAGAGTATGCAAATAATATTAAAGCAGATATGATTGTAGTAATGAGCCACAAATCTTCAAGCTCATGGCTCAAATCTATGATTCGCAGTAGCACAGAACAACATTTGGCGAATCATTCTAATCTTCCTGTTTTGGTTCTTCACGAGTAGATTAATTTTTTTAACTTTCCTCCTCATGTAGGATTTTTTTAGGAATTTCATAGAACCTAAAACAAGGAAGAGAAGAACGGATCACTTAAATTATAAAAAAACACCAGTCAGTTAGCTTTAGACTGGTGTTTTAGATTTTAAAACTTTAGATGCGCTGTAATAAATACACTTCTCAAAGGCTGAATTAAAAATCCTGGCACAAAATTGCCTGAATAAGTAGGATCTACAGGAGCCCCTGATGTGTAATATTTTTGATTGAATAAATTGTTCACTTGTACGTTCAGGCTATGCTCTTTATAAAACTTCCAACGAAGGTATCCATCAAGAATATGAGAAGAAGGTACTTTAAAATCGGGATTATTAGTAAGTTCCATAAATTGCTCACTGATATAACGCGCTGATAATCCTATTTGTAAAACTTCAAACGGACAGTATTGCACTCCATAATTGATGAGCCATTCGGGAGAAAGAATTTGCTGAACGCTTTTGAATACTGCCGTATCCCCACTCCGATATTCTCTTACGCGAGACTGCATATAAGTGAGGTTTCCTAAAACCTGCCACTTCGGAGTAATATCATATTGATAATCTAACTCTATCCCTGCGCGATAGCTCGAAGGAACATTTTGTTGAATATCAATAAACCCGTTCACTATAGAACCTATTGGAGTAATTTCGTTTTGAAAAAGCATGTAAAATCCGTTAAGTTCTACAAAAGAACGATTTTTACGATATTTTATACCTAACTCCAAATCGTTCACATACTCTTCCTTAAAATAAGATGTATTGCGAACATTAATTAAATTAGAAGGCTTGATACGCCAACTTCCCAAAATATCATAACGCGTAGGTTCACGCCCCGTTCTTCCTAAAGAAATATAAGCTTGCAAATTCTGATTGACTTCATAAGTTAACCCCACTTTCGGATTTATAAATAACCAATTATAAGTAGGAATATTGAGCGTATCCGGATTAAAGATAGGAGTTCGCGCTTGTGGATCTAATTCATCGGTAAATGAATATTGCAGCTTCATATCCATACTCACTGCACGCAATTGCACATCAGCATAAAATGTAGTCTTTCCTTGCGTATGCGATAGTTTAGCAAAAGCGCTTGCTTCATTTTTTTGCACCTTATCAAAATAATATGGATTTGATGCTTGCGGTAAGTAACCTTCCTTATTTTCTCGCAAAAAAGTATAAACATGTACTCCCGTACTCCAGTCTGTTCTGCCATTTAGTGAACGATTGTTAAAAATTGACATAAAACCGAAATGGCGATTTTGTAAAGGATAATTAATATGAACTAACACGTTCTGAGCAGGAGAAGTAGAGTCTTTATTGGTAGTATACAATGGAAATGGAAAACCAAACGGGAATATACCGCCCGCTCCTCCATAGTACAACGAGGATGTAATTTTTTGACGCTGATGAAATGTGTGGATATGCTGAAGTTGTGCAAACTGTTGTCCAAAATCGTCTTTATCGTTCACATCAAGGCTGTTAGTTCTGTAATCTCTTTCTAAAACATTTTTAGGCTCATTTAAATAAGCCAGTTGGTTTTTAGTTTGTCCATTAAAAGCGGTGAGCTTAAAAATGTCTTTTTTTCCAAAATAACCTCCTGAAAAAAAGAAAGAGTAAGATTCAGTTCCAGAATTTTTTTTGAAACCATCTGTAGTAATTTGCGAAAAACGCCCATAGAAAGCAAAATTATTAGGCAACAGTCCTGTTTTGTATTCTGCAGAAAGTTTGTGCGTATTAAAAGAACCCGTAGTATATTGCAAATCGCCAGAAGATTTTCCTTCATTCAGATTAGCAGATTCGAAATTAATAGAACCTGCGTATGAAGCTGTCCCATTTACAGAAGTGCCTACTCCGCGCTGAATCTGAAAAGATTGAACACTGTTCATGATATCGGTAAAATTAGAAAAATACACTCCTTGATCAATCATATCGTTTAAAGGAACTCCATTAAGAGTAATATTTACACGCTTCTGAGGCATACCACGTAGGCGAAAATCTCCATAGTTTGTAAAGCCGGTTCCTGCTTGGGTACTTGTAATAAAAGAAGGACTCAATTTTTCCATTAAAAATAAGCCATCTTGCCCTATCATCTTTGCTTCTATCTGCTGAAGTTCTACCGTTTTTTGAGTGACGGGAGTTTGCTCATCAGCTCGATAACTATCTGTAATAATAATTTCGGGCAAAGAGGTCACCTTTGTAAACTGAACATCAATTACTAAGTTGCTTTGCGAAAGTTCTACATTTTCTGTTTTAGACTCATAGCCCAAATAAGAAAAAGTAATCGTATAAGTGCCAGGCTTCAAATTAGAAAGCGTGTAGTTTCCTTCTGCATCTGAAACCGTTCCCTTAAAAGTCTGATTGAGAATAATCGTAGCACCCGATAAAGGAGCTCCGTTTTCATCAGTAACTTTTCCAGAAATACTCAATTGCTGTGCTTTAAGATGAAAGAAACATCCTATTAAAAAGAAAAAGAAAACCTGTTTTTTCATAACATAAAACATTTTAGTTGTTAAAAAAACAGGGGGAATTTTTGGGATAAACCCGTGCAAGGTGGGACACGTTCCGCGGCACGTGCTACGCTCACACTTCCCTACGACGGTACTAACCGTATCAGGTTCATTGGGTATAATCTCAGCCAAAAGGCACCCCCGTGTGAAATACTGTTACAAAGAAAAAAAACTTCGAACTATTTTTCCAAATTTTTCCTATTAGCAAAACTAATATAGATTTGTAGCACGTGTTTTTTTAAAAGTCTCTGGAAAAAGAATTCAGTCTTGTAAAAACTAATGGATAATGAAAAAACTAGTTACTTTAGTAAGTTTAATGATTTGCATGTGGAGTTGCGATTCCCAAAAAGAAAATACTCAAGATAAATTTACTTGCGTAGACGTAGAAAAGCAAATTCGATATTGTGAAAAGCAACTTCGCAAATCTGTTGAAAACTTAGACCCACAACAAAAAAAACTTCCCCGTAATATCGAACATGGTGAGGCAACGTGGTCGTGCAGTCATTGGAGCGGATGGACTGCCGGTTTTTATCCAGGAATTCTCTGGTATATGTACGAAGCTACAAATGATAACTATTGGAAAGAAAAAGCAACTGAGTGGACTCTCGTATTAGATTCTAATAAGTGCCGCGACTGGAAAGATCACGACTTAGGATTCGTCATGTACTGTAGTTATGGAAACGCCTACCGCCTTACAAAAGATACTTCTTGGCTTTCTCCTATCTACATGGCAGCCGATACGCTCATGACTTTATTCAACCCACAAGTAGGAACTATCCTTTCTTGGCCTTGGATGAAACGCAAAAAAGGTTGGCCCCACAACACAATTATTGATAATATGATGAACCTCGAAATGCTGATGTTTGTCGCTCAGATGAAAAACGATGAACGCTATCGCCAAGTAGCTATACAACACGCAAATATGACAAAACAACACCATTTCAGAGACGATTTTACAACTTATCACGTTATAGTGTACGATAGCGCCCGCCCTGTTCCCTTGCAAAAAGTTACTTTTCAAGGTTATGCAGATAACTCTATGTGGGCACGCGGACAAGCATGGGCAATTTATGGTTTTACAATGATGTACCGTTTTACAAAACAAAAAGAATATCTCGTGCAGGCTCAAAAAGCTGCAGACGTGTATTTAGAACGATTACCAGAAGATTATATACCTTATTGGGATTTTATGGCGCCCAATATCCCTCATGAAGAACGCGACGCATCAGCGGCAGCTATTACCGCTTCAGCTCTGATTGAATTGGCTGATCATTCTGAAGAACCACTGCGTCAAAAATATTTCCAATCTTCTCAAAAAATGCTCGCTACGCTTTCTTCGGAGGAATATTTAGCAGACGACAAAAATCACGCTTTTTTGTTGCATAGCGTTGGTTTTAAACCTGCAGGAGGAGAAATTGATATGCCAATTATTTACGCCGATTACTATTATCTAGAAGCTCTTTTACGCACAAAACAATTCAAAGAAAAATATCCAAACAGTTGTATGTAATATGAAAACCTATGCTTTTGTATGTGTTTTTTTAGTAGTAAGCATTTTTCTACCAGTAAGCGCCCAAATTTATTGGGCTTATGGAATCATTCACACCACAGACCCCTCTCCAGAACAGCACCAACTTTCTGCCATACTTGGAGAACCAGACGCAGATGAAACGGGTACACAAAGCAAAAACGCCTGGACAGTAAAATTTAACCAACAAAAAACCACTTCAGTAACGGTAGGCTTTGAAAAATTTATTCCTGTTCAAAAAATATTTGTTGCAGAAAACCTCGGTATTAGTCCCAAAGAAATTATTTTGATTGACGAACAAGGCTTTGAAAGAGATAGATATGTGATTAATGATAATTTCGACGTATCTCTAGATATCGTAAGCAAAATCTCACACGTTACACGATATTATAAGACTAATTATTTAGTTTCTGCAGTGAAACTTATTGTAAGTCAATCGTTGTTAGGCGATGAAATCAGCCAAGTAGATGCTATTGGCATTTCTGAATACGATATAAGTTATATACGCCCTACCCAAAAGCCTAATATTTATCAAATATATGCTGAAAGTGGATTAGATGAAACTCATCTTGAAGCCTCTACACTCTCTACTCCTATTACGCTTAGCGGCGAAATTACTGAAACTTATTCAGAAGAACCTATAGACAGTGTCATGCTTTATTTTATCGAACATAAAAATCAAACCTTGCAAACTACTCGTACCGACATCCGAGGAATTTATAAAATTGTCCTTTCTCCTGCTGTATATTCAGTAATTACAATGAAAGAAGGATATTTAGCTTCTTCCCCCAAAGTTATTCACTTAGACAAAGCTGAAAAAAATGAATTACAATTAGACATGCAACTAACAGAAATGATACCAGACACTACTTATAAGTTTTATAACATCGAATTCCAGCCCAATTCATTAGAATTTGAAGCGTCTTCTATTCCTATCTTAGAACGATTTCGAAGAACATTAGAAGCCAATCCTAATATTATCGTGAGCATAAGCGTTCATACAGATTCAAGAGGAAACGATGAATATAACCTCAAGCTATCTCAACAGCGCGCAAAACGAATTTTTGAATATTTAGTAGAAAAAAATATAGATCCTTCTCGCTTAAAAGCAGAAGGTTTTGGTGAGACACAATTAATCAACCATTGTAAAAATGGAGTGCTCTGTTCTAATGAAGAACATCTTCAAAATAGAAGAGTGGAGTTTAAAATTACTGGATATTTGAAGTAAGCATGATAGATGTTAAAATAGAACCTTCTTGGAAAAGAAAATTACAATCAGAATTTGAACAACCTTATTTTGAAGCACTCGTTAAGTTTGTCAAGCAAGAATATCAAAACGCAAAAACCCTTCCGAATGCTCCTAAAATTTATCCGCCTGGTAGCTTAATTTTCAATGCTTTCGATAAATGTCCCTTCGAAAATGTAAAGGTTGTTCTATTAGGGCAAGATCCTTATCATGGAGAAGGACAAGCCAACGGCATGTGTTTTGCTGTAAACGAAGGGGTTCCCTTTCCTCCTTCCCTACAAAACATTTTTCAAGAACTTCATGACGATTTAGGCAAACCAATTCCTACCTCAGGAACATTGCTCAATTGGGCAAAACAGGGCGTTTTGCTTCTCAATGCTACGCTCACCGTTCGAGAAGGACAACCAGGCTCTCATCAGAATAAAGGTTGGGAAATTTTTACAGATAAAGTAATTCGAATTATTTCACAAGAAAAAAATCATGTCGTTTTTTTACTATGGGGAGCTTATGCTCAAAAAAAAGAAATACTCATCGACGCTTCTAAACACTGTATCCTCAAAGCAGCTCATCCTTCTCCTCTCTCCGCTCATAAAGGCTTTTTCGGATGCAAACATTTTAGCAAAGCTAACCAGTACCTCCTTCAACATGGAAAACAGCCGATTGATTGGTAAATAATCTTTTCAAAGGTTTCTAAAAGACTGTTAATCGCTCAACAAATTCGACAACTTTTTGAAGCTAATATGCGTATTAATTTTAAAAATGGTATTATTATGATAAAAGTTTTCCTTTTTCCTTTTCTTTTCGTCATATTAGGCTGTATGCCATCAGGAAGTCCTCCAAATAAATCAGTAGTTTCGAATTCGAATAAAAAATATAAGGTAGGTGTAATCCCGAAAAGCACTTCTCACGCCTACTGGAAAAATGTACATGCAGGAGTCAGCAAAGCTGCTCTTGAATTAGGGGTAGAAATAGAATGGAAAGGCTCCAAAGGAGAGTCAAATGCGGAAGCACAAATTCGTATCCTGAAAGAAATGGGAGAAAATCCTTCTATCGACGCAATACTTATTGCACCAAGTGATTATAAAGCGCTTGCCGCACCAATTGAAACTATTCAAAAAAAAGGCAAACCTGTTATTATCATAGACTCAGGAGTAGAAACTGATTATGTAGCCTATATTGCAAGTGATAACTATCACGGAGGAACGCATTGTGCAAAATATATTGCGGAACTTCTTGGTAAAGAACAAAGTACAGTTCTTGTATTAAGACATTTGCCCTACTCGGCTAGCACTTTAGAAAGGGAAAGAGGTTTCTTGGACGCTATTAAAAAATTTAAGAACATAAAAGTAATTCTTTCAGAAGATTTTGTGGGCGACGATTATGACTTTAGCCGAAAATATGTTGAAAAAATGATAGAAAAGTATCCTCACATAAAAGGAATTTTTGCTCCTGCAGAACCCCTTACAGTAGGAGCCTTCAGAGCTTTAGAAAGAAAAAATCTTAATAAAAAGATTAAGTTAGTAGGCTACGATGCAAGTACAGCATTGATTTCCGCAATTCATGAAGGAAAAATTGATGGCATTATGCTACAATCTCCTTATGATATGGGTTATGAGGCGCTTACTGTAGCTTACGCTTATTTACATAATATTCCGTTTAGCAAAATAAACTACACTGACCAAGCATTGCTTACTCCCTATAACTACAAAGAGCGTCCTCTACGAGAATTTCTCACACCAGAGGTAAACCACTGGGATATTCAATAATTACAGCTCATAATTCCAGAGCAATACTATTTTTTGACGAGAATTTAACCTGATTTTTTCACCACTTACTTCAACAATTTTATTAATAGAAGTAAAAGCACCGCGCTGCAAGGAAAGTGTAGAAGGAGATATCAAACGAATTTGAGGAACGAACGAAGTTCGTAATACGAGTTTTTTGTCTTGTAATGTAAAATTTGTTTGTAGCAATCCATGCTGAGAAGCAATTATATTAGAAGTAAAAAAAGGGAATATACACCACAAGCTATCTACTACAACTGCATGATGAGAAACATTGCGAAAAACTATGCAAGTTTGCAAAAAACGATTTCGAATAGTATACGTAACTTCTGAGCTGATTCCTCGACTGCTTAAATAACCGTTTGTAACTTCATAAGCATCTGAATAATAGAGACGAAGTTTTTTAGAACGCTTTTTAATAAAGGCAACTCCTTCATTCCCAAAAGTAAAAACTGAATCTTGGATTTTCAGATAAGGCATCAAATTAGGAACTTTCTGGTTTACAGGAATAGCCAAGTAAGGCAACCCGTAGGGAATGTGCTGATAATCGCTTACAGGTGCTTCACCAAAAGAACCTACCACAGGAATGACAAAATATCGATTTCGACAACGATAAGCCCATAACCCCATCGGAGAAGGTTTTTTTCTAAACTCATACCACTTATTTACTTTAGAAAAGGTAGGATTTCGAATCTGTGTAGCAGTATCCAAAGAGGTGACAATTTCTTGCAACGATAGTGCTAACTTTCCAAGTGCTCCAATAGAGTACTGCCAAATTCTATCTCTGCCTGCGTAAGCGTACGTAGCTCTTCCGCTATCCAACATGCGATTGATATGCTTTTCTTCATCATACTCGTGCTTTCTGTAATATTCGTAACTTTTTTGAAAAACTGCTAACAGATTTTGAGGAGAAGTTGGCGAAAAGTCGGGATTTTTAATAAAAAAAGCGCTTTGTTCCCAAGTGTCTTCCCAAACGTTTTGCAAACTCCTACCATAAGGTGAACTATGAAAAGTAATAGGAGAAAATGTGTCCCACCAAAGTTGAGCTGTTTTTTTAAGCATAGGCTTCATTTGTTCGATAGCAGCAGAATAACCAATTATTTTAGCTGCTTGATAAGTAAATCGAATAAATTCATGAAGATAACGGTCATATCTTCCTCGGCCTTGCTTGTCATCGTCTAAGAACCCGCCATTTTTCTGTAAAATACGTACACAAGTGTCAAGAATTCGATGCACAAAAATTGAATTTTGCTCCCATCCCAAGGCGGTTCGGTAAGCCATAGTCAAAGCCGCTACAGCGTAATAGTTAGCAGGATAGACCATTTTCAGCGAATCCTCCGACAGATAACGCCTTACATCAGTAAAATCTATTAGTTTTTGTTTAGTTTGTTCATCAAAATCTTTCAAGAGAATATGTTCTGCATGTTGTGTATGCTGTCTAAATTTCCAAAACAGCTCTGCTGCATAAAGTTGAGCAAAAGTTTTTCCTTCTTTAGCTTCCTGAAGCAAATGATTTTGTATCCAAGTAGGTAAGTAGAACTCTTCTAAATAAAAGCTTTCAGAAAGTTGAACATACCTTCCGAGAGTAGATGCCCATGAAGCCCATGTAAAACTTCCACCGACAGGAAGTCCAAACATTTCATTCGGAAAGTGCGTAGGCTCCTTAAGTTCTTTAAGAGAAGCCAATAATTCTTGGCGAACGAATGAGATTATTTCTCGTTGCAACTCTCCTAACGATCGTGATGAAAAGGGTTCCGAGTAGCTAACATTCCACAAAAAGAAAACTATAATTCTTACATAATATTTCATGTAGAATATGTTTGAAGTGAAAATACTCATTTCATAAAAAGAAGCAAATGAGAAGAAGTATCTTTAGGCAAAATGCGATGATTCACTACTTTTAATGAATCCAACAAACTATTTTCCTTTAGTTTTGCACTAATATCGGATACAGCAAAATACATTCCACAATTAGGAGGAACTATTTTCGATTGAGCTTGAAAAGAAATATGAACTCGGCTTAATAAACCTGAAGAATCTGTAACTACAATTGTAATTTGTTTTTGAGAGATAGGCAAATGACAGTAAAACTTCCCCTGCTGTGAACGATTGAGTGGTAACCCATTTTCATATTCTATTTTTAAGCCTGAAGCAGAAGATCGAAACAAATTTCCTATTGAATCTTTTTGAATTATGCTTATAAGTAGTACATTCGTATTAGATGGCAATAAACTACACTCATTTGTACAGTAACATAAAAAAAATAACATCAGTGCGCCTAAGAGAAATTGTTTCATGCAAAAAAGATTTAATTACAAAGCTAACAAGTTTCTTACAATTTTTGCAGGGATAACACTTCTTTTAGGAAGTTGTGAAGAGGTTGTGCGTCCCCCTATCGGAGCGGGAAATCCTTCTACTGTTATCGAAGCATGGCTTACAGACAGCGCTGACCGTCGTTTAAACTTCGTAAAAATTACTCAAACAATCGCTTACGATGCTCCTATTGCTATTCCGTTAGTAAGCGGCGGGAGTGTAAGAATTATTTCAGAAAATGATACAATGCCCTTTGTAGAAACAAGTCCAGGCTATTATCAAGCAGTAGATTCTTTTTTTCGGGCTGTGGCTTATCGCACTTACCGATTGGAGGTCAGAATCCAAGAACAAACTTACACAGCAACTGCAACTGCTCCTCCTCCTATTAAAATCGACAGCATTGTATTTACATGGAGAGAGGCTTTTCTTAACCAACCGGCAGGAGTGTATGCACAGATTTTTCTAAGAGATGCGCGCCCTAATGCTACTCATGGCTGGAGAAGATTTTCTCTTATTAATCTTCAAAAGCGTTCTAATATAATAGTAATCGAGCAAAAAGAATGGGATGGAAAAGATAAATATACGTATTTATTTCCCGAAGCATTCTTTATCAACGACTTTATTACTATCAATGTTTATGGATTATCTGCTCATAATTTCCAGTATCTCCAAAATATTCAACAACTATCAGAAAAAGGAACTCCTGCTCAGTCTGTACCAGAAAATCCTATTTCTAACTTTGAACCCAACACATTGGGCTTTTTTAGTGTAGCCTCAGTTACCTCCATTTCTGATACTATTAGGTTTAGCAAGTTGCGCGCTAATTAACTAAAATGCTTATATGGGAAATTATTTCTACTTTTTGGAAAAGCAATAAAAATCTTAGCTTTACGTTTCAGAAATAAAATTGAGAATAAATGGAGCAACTTTTCAATTATGAAGCAATTGTTAGCCTATTTACCCTTGCACTCCTTGAAATCGTACTTGGAATAGACAATGTAATTTTTATATCTATCATTTGCGGGAAAGTAGCTCCTCAAGAAAGAGAAAAAGCCAGACGCATCGGTATTCTGTTAGCTTTATTTGTCAGAATAAGTTTATTGACAGGAATACAATGGCTCACTACTCTTACAGAACCCATTTTTACGCTACTCCAAATAGAATTTAGTTGGAAATCGATTATTCTTTTAGCAGGAGGTTTATTTCTGATTTACAAATCAGTAAGAGAAATTCACGATAAATTAGAAGGCGATAATGAAAATGAGATTCTCCTAAAAAACATGAGACTAGCTGAGGCTATCATTCAAATTATTATGATTGACATTGTATTTTCGTTTGATTCTATTTTAACTGCCGTGGGCCTATCGCGGCAAATTGTTATTATGATTATTGCAGTAATCATTGCAATGATAATGATGTTAATATACGCCAAAAAAATTGGCGACTTTGTAGATGAACACCCCACTGTTAAAATGCTCGCTCTTGCTTTCTTAGTAATGATAGGATTTTTGCTCATTACAGAAAGCTTTGGTAAACACATCGAAAAAGGATATGTGTATTTTGCAATGCTTTTTGCACTTTCTGTTGAACTTATGAACATGAAAATGACTAAAAACAAACGAAAAAGACTCATTAAACATGAATGATACTTTATTACGACTACATAAAGCAAACTATTGGGCGAATATGACCCTATGTGAAACCTTAACTCCAGAAGTTTATAACGATTATATTGCAGAAACATTTAGCCATGTAGTAAATGCTCAGTATATTTGGATGAGTCGCATTGAAGGAATTCCTTCTCCCTACAAAGTAAGAGAGATTCAGCCTCTTGCACAGCTTCCAGAGCGCATTCAAACAATTTCCGAAAAATGGCTTCATTATTTAAAAAACGCTTCTCTTCAAGAGTTTCAACGGGTTATTCACTATACAAACTCATTTGGCGAAACGTTTAACAGTATTATTCTCGATGTATGTTTTCATTTGATTTCACACAGCCATTATCATCGGGGTCAGGTAAATCGCGCTTTGCGACTCTGTAAAGTAGAACCTAAAAATATCGATTATATTACCTATTGCCGATTAGTAGATGCAGGAAAAATTAGTTCGACTTATTTATAAACCATGGCTTCTGCTTTAAAGAATTTAAGTGAATATCCATCTTTCAAAATAGACATTTCCCAAAAAAAGATTGGGATTGTCGTTTCAAATTATCACGCTGAAATTACAGAAGCTCTTTTTGAGGGAGCTTATCAAACCTTGTTAAAAGAAGGCGCCAAAAAAGAGCATATCCTCAAAAAATACGCTCCAGGCGCTTATGAACTCACCTTATGCGCTCAAAAGTTAGCAAAATTGCCTCTAATAGACGCGGTAATTTGCCTGGGCTGTGTCATTAAAGGAGAAACACAACATTTTGAGTTTATTTGTCATGCAGTAGCACAAGGACTTACACGCGTTTCGTTAGACACAGAAAAACCTGTCATCTTTGGAGTAATTACCCCTAACAATTATCAGGAAGCGCTCGAACGCGCAGGAGGAAAACACGGCAACAAAGGAGTAGAAGCCGCAGCAGCCGCTATTCAAATGTTAGCTTTTTGCGACGATTTTTCACCCAGGATTATACAACATTAAGTTATTTATTTTTTATTTGCAGATGTTTTAAAACATGATTAAGTAAACTTATGAAATACATTCAAAATTCAATATTGGTTGGTTTGCTCATTTTTGCTTTGAGTCTTTCTGCCCAGCATCATATCCAAAAAATTGGATATGTGGATTCAGACAGCGTTTTGTTTTCCCTTCCCGAGTACAAAATTCAAGCAAAATCACTAGAAACCTACCAAAAACAATTGCAAACGCAGTTAGATAATCAAAAAAATGAAATTCAACGCAAATACGAAGACTATGAAAAAAATGCAGCCAACTGGGCTCCTCTTGTTTTAGAAGAGAAACAAAAAGAAATTCAACAGTTAGAACAAAACTTTTACGAGTTTCAGCAAAAAGCGCAAAACAGCTTACAACAAAAAGAGCAAGAACTTCTCAAACCATTGTTCGAAAAAATTAAAAAAGGAATTAGTGAAGTAGCCAAAGAAAGGGGTTATACTTATGTTCTTCCCGATCATATTTTCTTATATGCTGACAAAGAGCATGATTTAACAGAAATTGTTATCAAACACTTAGGCGGTACTCTTCCTTCTACTGGAACATCTTCTAAAACAAGTGGAAAATAAAACACAGTTTTAAAGCTTTATTTTAAATTGAACCATGCATCAACTTGAACCTTTTCAGCGATTTTCATCGATACAAGAGCAGGAATCTTTATATTATAATCTTCTAAAAAAAGAAAAAAACGAGTTTGCAGTCGAAAAGCGTTTGCAAGAGGAACAATAGAACCAGCAATTTCTACGTCTTGAGTAACTCCATGTAACGTCAATTTTCCTAAAGCAACAGCCCTAGAGCTGTCTTTCAAAGTGATAGGAGCTACATTTATTTTCCCTTGAAAAGTAGCAAATGGATATTTATGAGATTCCACATAATTTTCGTTGAAATGCTCTTGCATTAGTTTGTTAGGAAAATCAAAAGTAGTCATCGGAATTTTAATAGCGATTTCTCCTGTATAAATGTTCATAGCTACAGCAGCTTTATTTGTTTGAGCAGTGATATCTTCAAGAGGAGCACTTGAAAAAAAAGAAATGACACCTTGGTTGGTTTTTACGATTTGAGCACGAACCGCTGTTGAGACAAAAAGAACCGCTATCATGCAAATTGACTTCATTTTTTGCGAAAACTAAACATTCTTGAAATGTTGAACCCATAAAAAACATCTCCTTTTTCCCAATTGCCATAAGTTTCAGCAATAACACCTTTTTCCACCATACTTCGAGAATTGGTAAAATGAAGTTGAAACACATGTCCACCTGTTTCAATATCAAATCCTATCGAAAAAGCGTTTTGATAGATGTTAGGCAACTGGTTGGGAAAGACATAAAAATATTCTGCATTGAGCGCGACCCGCTTAGAAAATTTAATGCGCCCTGCCCCTACACAACTTAAAATTGTGTTTTTCCCTTCACCCTCTCGAACGCCATTTCTATGCAAAACCGTAGGACTTACTTGAAAGGAGTAACGCTCTGAAAATTTTCGCGCTATTATGATTTGATGAACGTATGCTAAGCGATTTCTAAAAGCATAATTAGGATACAAAGCAGAATTGACCTTCAAAGTTTGAACTGTAGCAACTGAAAGCAAAGTAATAGTAACGGGTATTGATTGAGCCCCTGTGCGCTGGCGAAACAATTTATACTTTATGTAACTATCATATACTTTTTGAAAGCTACTTCTTCCAATTGCTATATTCAATCGGTCTGTAATTCCATACTCTAATCCCCATCGAATTTGAGATTGATCTAGCCCCCACAGTTCATAGTACCCAGAATTAACACTTCCGAAACGATGTGAAATGCGAAATTCTAAATGTTTTTGAGCGATTGTTTCAATGCTATGTGCGTTGATAACACGAGTATTTTTAAAAGTAGCTGACACCCATGTTGATGAATCTGTTTCAACATCAAGAATTTGCATTAAATCCTGGGCATAAGATAGATTAGCAAAAAAAAGAAAAGCTAAAACAATTCTCATATACTACAATTATTGCAAAAATCCATCTGCTTTCCAGCGCCTAAATATCTCTATTTCTTGGTCTGAAAGTTTAGGTCCTCCTCGAGGCATGAGTCGAGAGTCCCCTTCTGGGAGAGTAATTCGGTAAATAATATTGTCAATCTCGTTTTTAGTAGTGGTATAGTCATAATTATGGCAACCTCTTGAATTACAATAGCTTCTTAACAATGGATTTAGGCTGGTGCTGAATTTTACAGCAGAGCCAGAATCATTTGCTCCATTAGAAGGCAAGTTGCTGGGACTATTACCTTGATTAAGGGGGCTTGGATTGCTTGTATTATTACTACTTGGGGGAACATTGGAAGAAGGCTTTATAGTTTCATTTGAACATTGGACGAGCAATATTGCTAAAATGATTTTCAAAACTTTTTTCATTGTCGTATAAGATTTTATACTAACAAATATACATGCCTATATGAAAAATACCATATAGGCATAATATCTAAAAAGATCATCGAAGAAATCCTCCTTCAGCCCATTTGCGAAAAGTTTGTATTTCTTCAGGTGTAAGAGGATCGTATCCTTCTGCAGGAGGTGGCATAATGAAAGGCTCCCACGCAGGAATCGTAATACGTTTCATAACTTCTTGATGCTTATTAACAAGAGCTTGATAATCAGTACCAATTCCTGTAATATGGCCTCGGGTAATATGGCAATTAGTACATCCTCTTCTTGCTAAAATAGGGCGAATTTCCCAAGTCCAAGTAGGATACGCTCCTGGAGTATATCCTCGAGGTCTTACTACTAAAATAAAAGCATCAGTTCGACTAAAAGCACCTGCACTATTGACCAACTGCAGTCGAATGCGATAAATATTGCTTCTCAACGTATCTGGGAAACGAATAATGCCTGTTAAAGAATCTATTACAATGCCAGCAGGCACCTCTGATCTATTTTGAATCCGATACGTTACCTGAGATGCATTTGTAGTAGGAGCTGCAGTAACATAAGCTGTTCCAGAATCTACCACAACAAAAGAAGGAGAGTATTCTACTCTAGAGGGAACTATTGTCCAAACCACTACTACCAGAGCATTATTTTTGATGTAACTCGCTTTTGCATTAGTGGCTTTTACAGATAAAGAATAAGTTCCAGCAGGAACACCTCCCCGTACAGTTATCTGCCCCGTCTGAGAATTGATAGAAAAGCGATTATCAGTAACATTTACCAACTCGAATATCATAGGTCTCGAACCATTCACAGTAGGTTCTACAGAAATAGCATTTCTACCAAACTGAACAAATAATGTATCAGAGTACTTTAAGTCCGAAGGAGGGGCTTGTTCATTCGTTACGCGCTGATCAGGCCCAGGTTCCTTGCTTACTTTTTCCCTGCAAGCATACAATCCTAACAATAAACATTCCAAAGCTAACAAATAAAAAAGATAACGTTTCATAGTTTCTGAATTTTTAATTTGAAATATTGAGCAATGAAAACATAGTTTGATAGTTGTTAGCTAACTTGGTCATCATATCAGGATTAAAAGCATTGATAGTGCGATAAGTAGAATCGTAGTTAGAAACAGACCAACCTGGTAGCGTCTGGTTATGCGGCAAAGCCCCCAAAGAAATGTCTCGGAAAATACTTGTTAGATCTACCTTAATGGAGACTGTAGCAGTTTTACCTGGCAAAGCATTGTAAGCATTAGAACCAAAATTTAGAGTTACAGTTCGATAGTTTGTGTTTGCTCCTGTTTCAAAATAAAAATTGTATCTTTTGGTAGCACTATCTAGGGAGCCAGACGTACGCAAAAAGATGTAGCTCGTTTTCCATACCCATGAACTTACCTGCGCCATTTTGTCGATATCTAACTCGCCTTTGCGCAATGAAAAATTAGAGTTCGGAACTGAATCCACTCCAATTGCAAATCGAATCCCTGTGTAACTACCTACTGGAATGTTCGGAATAGTTACCACTTCCCGGCGGTTAGCAGGAACGTATTGAGTGTCCGTAAGTACTGTTCCGATGTACAACTCGCGTTCCATGTTTTCAACCAAATAATAAGAATCGGGTACTTTGTAAGTAGAACCATCTGCTTTCAATAACTCCACATTGCTCACCCAATAACGAATCTGACGAAAAGTGTATTTAAAATTTCCAATCGTTACAGGTGAATTGAGCGTAAGAGGAGTTGAACCTATTTGATGTTGAAAAGACAAGCACAAAATTCCACGGCTTGAATCAACAAAAGATTTCAAAATATCTTGAAAAACTGTATCTCCGTTCGACTTGTAAATGAACTGCTTTTTAGGTTCTATCTCTTTTTGGCAACCATAAATAACCGTTAAACTTAACACAAATAAGAAAAGAGAATTTTTATTCATAGCAATAAAAATTTAAGGTTTACTGATTAACAACTTTTTGGAAGCTAAACATATTCTGTACATTATTAGAATACATGCTCATCATAGGCGCGTTGCTGGCATTGATAGTTTTTGTTCCAGCTAAGTAGTTGTGAATTGCCCATGTCGGCAAGCGTTGAGAACTCGGAAGCGAAACTACATTAATTCCTTCGAATACTTTGCTAACATCTACCTTCAGATGCAAATAGCTTATCTTAGCAGCGCGAGACTTCAAGGGTGTTGTAAGATTGATAGTAATCACTCTCAAATTTTGATTTGCACCTGCTTCAAAGTAAAATGGATACTGCAAATTTGCGGAATCCATTACACCAGAAACGCGACTAAAAATATAGCTTGTTTTCCATACCCAAGAAGCCACTGAGTACATTTTATCGATATCTAACTCCCCAGCCTTAAGAGCAAAATTGCTATTTTTAACGCTATCTATGCCTACATTAAAAGTTAAAGCTCTATAATCGCCTACTGGAATGTTTCCTATAATTACTTCTTCTCTTGTTGAAGGAGCCACATATTGAGTATCGCGTTTGGTCGTACTGATATAGTATTCTCCCCCAAATTTTTCTACAAAATAGTAAGAATCAGGAACTTCATATATGCTTCCATCAGTCCTGATTAGCTTAACACCAGAAATCCAATAACGAATTTGATGAAACCGAAAACTTTTATTCGCACTCCGATACTCTCTTCCAAGCTCCAAAGGCCGATCTCCAAAATGATGATTAAAATTTAAACTCAGAACTCCTTTGCTAGGATCGTAATTAGGAATTACAATAATACGCCTGAGCGTATCGGGAACGTTTACAACCTCTGTAATAGGTTCTACTTCTTTTTTCTTACAAGAAGCCATGAGTGAAATCCCTCCACATAGCATGGCGATTCGAAAAATATTTAACTTTTTCATCAGTTATTTAAATAAAAAAGATTAATTTTTAATAAAACACAAAAGCTCTAAAACCATTTGCATAATTATCAGCAATCAAGTATGAATCTTTCCAGTCGTGAATTGAATGAACAGCGCTCATATCGATGGTATGAGGGTTTTTAAAAATCTCAGCAACATCGAATTCTAAAATGAGAGTAGTAGTTTTTCCACCTCTAAACTTAATCGGTTGATTAAGCTTACGATTTACCATGTCAAACCTTTGAATACGATAATTAGGATTCAAGCCTATGTGATATTCAAAAAATTGCCATGAGCTTGTATTTTGAATGCGATAATTTCCTTCAATGAGAAAAAACTTATATCCTGTCACCCAATCCCAAAACATTCCTAAAGCAGGATCGAGCTCTCCTTTGTGGTCTAATCGACTATTCTGAAGACTATCAACCCCAATTCCTAAAGTTAATACGTCGAATACGACAGAGGTATCTACCCAACCAACATCGAAAGTAAGACGCGTTCTATTAAGTGACTTTTCTATTAAATAAGATTTGCTATCTTGGAAACTTTCTCCCGTAAGGCTATTAAAAAGTTGTATTTTCGAGAGATAAAACATCAAAGTCCCTACTTTATAAAAATCTCCATTCGCATTTTTATATTCTGTTTGTAAAGAAAATGGAAGTTCTTCATTCACCAACTTAATTTCTACACGAAGCAAGCCCTTGTGAGATGGAGTGGACCTTAACGAATCTTTTTTGTGGTCATCCATTGCTGGATTTGTCGGGCTCTGAGAGGGAGAAATATTCTCTTTCCTCCGACAACACATCAACATAAAAAAACAATTGATTATAATCCAAAATTGTAGTTTCATAGACTAATGCTTAAAAGGATTCTGAATCAGTGGATTTTTAAGAAAATCTTCATCAGTAAGAGTATGTAAAAAAGCAATAATAGCCTCTTGTTCTTCTTTTGAAAGCGCTATCCCATAAGTACCATCTGCTCGTCGAAATCCTTCATCGATTGTAGGAGAGTATTTCATTCCATTTACATAATGTTGAAGAACTTCTTGAAGGGTCGAAAATCTTCCGTCGTGCATATATGGAGCTGTACGAGCTACATTTCTTAAGGAGGGAGTTTTGTATTTGCCTATGTCTTTACTGTCAAAACTCACTCTGCCGTGTCCGAAAGCAATGCGTTCATGTTCTTCGCTAAAAACACTATCCAAGCCGTTGTTATGAAATTGAGTATCGGTAAACAAATCAGTGCTGTGGCAACGCCTACAATGTTGTTCAAAAAAATGCAATCCTTTTAACTCTAAAGCGCTTAAACGCTCCCCTTCATTGCGAACAAATTTATCATAACGGCTATTAGCTGAAATGATAGCTCGCTGATACTGAGCCAAAGCGCGAAGAATGTTTTGGGTAGAAATTTTTTTATCTGGAAAAGCGCGCTCAAAACGCTCTTTGTAGTCATAACGATTTTGGAGTTCAGATGATAACTGTTTTAAATCTTGATTCATTTCATGGATACTAGTAATAGGAGCTACAGACAAAGATTCTAAGTTGCGCGCTCCCCCATCCCAAAACAATCCATTATTTTGCCAAGCCATATTGAATATGACAGGAGTGTGGCGATGAAGAGTAGATTTATCGGCACCTATGTTAGTGCGCGGGATACCGTCAGAAAAATACTTTTCTGGCTGATGACAGCTTCCACAAGAAATATCATTGGCACCTGAAAGAGCTACATCAAAAAAAAGCATCCTGCCCAGTTCCACTCCCTCTTTGGTTTGTGGATTATCTGGGAAAGGAGCAACAAGTGGAAAGTTCTTAGGCAAACTTTCCCATGAAAAAGGATACTTATAAGCAGCAAGAGGGGTATCGCTCTTTTCACATGAAAACAAACACAATAACATCATAGCAATAACACACCCCTGCCCTAAAAAAGGCTTGGTTTTCATACCTTTATTATTTTTTAGGATTATAAGAATTGAAAGAAAAGAAGATGAATGAATAATGTGCGTTTAAATTGCACGTGGAGGTTGGTGATTAGAAGAAAGATGGGCTGAAATAACAGAAAAGAAATAAGGTTTGCACGTTATTGAAGACGTAGCAGAATGTAAACGGAGCTCAAATTTGGAACTCACAATAGAAAAAACTTCGTGAGGTTTTTTGAACTTAAACTCACTTTTTTGCTCTTCGTCTGTAGCCTTATCGATTTGCTTTTTGAGATAGCATTTACCTTCGCACTTTTTTTCTATTTTTTGCTTATTTTCACAATAAAGCGAAATAATTTGTTGTTTGTTTTGATAATAATAAGTGAAAAAGAAAAATGGCATGAAAGCCTTTGCAATCACGCATAAAATCAATGCTATGGACAACGCTTTTTTCATGCCACTATTTTTTGCAAAATAAAAAACATCAAACTCAATCTTGCAAAAAATTTTTTACTTTTCTATTGAAATAAACACAACCTTTTCCTGTAATTCAGGATTAGAAGCCTTTACTCGGTTTAGCCATTCGACAAAAGCTTCCGGCTCCATTGTCTTAATTCCATCGATAGTCGTCAGAAGAGGCTTTAGAATAGGCTTAGAGCTATACAAAACGTATACTCGGTTAAACGTGCGTTCTGAGTCAGTAGTTAGAGAATACTCTACCAAACTCCTACTTTCTGATGGAAAATAATCTTTGTAACGATATGAGAAAAAAATGTATTCTTTATCTGCTTCTACTGGTAAGCCTTCATCGTAACTTTCTTTCATAGAAGCATAAGGAAGCAACCGATACACTTTATTGTTTTCTCGCATAAAAACAGTGACAAATCCTGCCTTAGGCGCTTTAAATTGTAAAAAAAGCTTTTGTTTATCTTTAAATTGAGTAGTAACACAAGAACTTTCTGGGCAGTTAAGCGTGTTAGCCTGAAAAGTAGTTTGGGCAAAATTAATTTCCCGCGCCTTTCCACTTACCTTGCATTCTAAGTACAAAAATTGCTCTTTTCCTTTTTGTTCAAGAATCCATTTGCATTCTTCTTCATCGCTTTTCACCCATTCTCCTTTAATAAATGCATTTGAAATATTGGTCATATTCATGGAAGAAGAAGCATTTTGCGATTTTACTACCATGTCAGTACCTTGTACAACCATTGTACCAAACTCATTAGCGAGCGCTTTCAGTTTGGCTGCCTCTAAAACACGATATTTAAATTCGCTAACACTAATTTGCTCGTTGATCAACTGTACTTCTGTAGCATTTACCGTCCTAAGTTTTTGTGCTATGCCATTTCCACTCAAAAATCCTATTAGAATCCAAATTTTTATTTGTCTCATGTCACAAATATTTATCGCCTTTTTGTTCTCTAATGTCTTTTACAAAATCTTTGATGCGCTGCTCTTGGTCTTTTTCACAAATAAGAAGCACATTATTGTATTCCGCTACAATAAAATTTTTTAAACCCTGCACGACTACGAGTTTCTCATCGGGCATCTTAAAAATCGAATTGTAAGTTTCATAAGTGAGTACGTTTCCTTGTATGACATTTTGATGAGCATCTTTGTCAGAAATTTCGTACAGCGATTTCCAAGTTCCCAAATCTGACCAACCAAAGTCTGCTCTTAGTACATATACATTTTTAGATTTTTCCATAACTCCGTAGTCAATAGAGATAGAACGACACAAGGAATAAGCTCTTTCGATTGCTTTTTTTTCTTTTTCGGTATAAAAGTGCGGGCAAATTTCATAAAAAGCCTCATGGATATCAGGCAAATGCTCTTGAAATTCTTTGAGAATAGTTTGTACATTAAATATAAAAATACCCGCATTCCATACAAAATCTCCACTTGCTAAAAAAGCCTTTGCCAATTCTAAATTAGGCTTCTCAGTAAACGTTTTCACCTTATGAATATTTCCAAGCATTACCTTCTCGTTTACCTGAATGTATCCATATCCAGTATCAGGACGAGTGGGATGTATTCCTAGAGTAACAATAATCTCGTTTTTTGATGCGGCTTCTAAAGCAATTTGAGTTGATTTTATAAACTCGTCTTGTTTGGTAATGATATGGTCAGCGGGCGCTACTACAATATTTGCTTGAGAGTTCTTTTGGTAAATTTTATAAGAAGCATATGCAATACAAGGAGCTGTATTGCGCATAAAAGGCTCTAATAAAATTTGATGTTCCTCCAAGAAAGGAACTTGCATTTTAATTAAATCGTGGTATTTTTCATTAGTAACAATAAAAATATTTTCCTTCGGACAAAACCCTTCGAAGCGCTCAACAGTTTGCTGAATGAGCGTTTTCCCTTGTCCCAAAAAATCGTGAAATTGTTTCGGATGAGACTCGCGACTAAAAGGCCAGAAGCGACTTCCAACACCGCCAGCCATAATAACTACATACTGATTCTCAGACATACCTGCAAACTCTAAAAAACTTATTAAACAAAACAAACAAATCAAACTATAAAAACAAAACTTAGTTTCTTGCTTTGTAACATAAGGAAAATTTTTTATCTCAAATGAAAAAGTGATTAATAAACTTGGAGCCCATTCCAAAGGATACTTTTGATACTTCGCATTTTTGTTATAGCTTTGTACTTCTAAGCAAGGGTATTTTCTATGATTGAAAGCGCTTTTTTTCAAAAACTCGCCTCTCAATTAGAAGGCGAGCTCTATTACGACCAAACCATGCGTCTTCTTTACGCTACTGATGGCTCCCATTATAGAGAACTCCCATGCGCAGTAGCTATCCCCAAAACTGAAAGCGACATTCAAAAACTCATCTCATTTGCCCAACATCACAAATTAGGAATTATTCCTCGCACTGCAGGAACTTCATTAGCTGGACAAGTGGTAGGAAATGGGATTGTAGTAGATGTTTCTAAATATTTTAATAAAATACTAGAAATAAATCCTGAAGAAAATTATGTACGCGTTCAGCCGGGAGTAGTACGCGATCATCTAAATCATTTTTTGGCACCTTATGGAAAATTTTTTGGTCCTGAGACTTCTACCGCTAACCGCGCTATGATTGGCGGAATGGTCGGAAATAACTCTTGCGGCGCTGGCTCCATCGTATACGGCTCTACACGAGATCATTTGCTAGAAGTACGCGGCTTTTTGAGCGATGGTAGTGAAGTCATTTTTAAAGCCATTTCTGACAAAGAATTTTGGGAAAAGACGCGTTTAAACACCTTAGAAGGAAAAATATATAATTTTATAGCAAACATACTTTCTGACCCTCATCATCAAAAACAAATCAGAGAAAATTATCCCAAGCCAAGCATTCCAAGAAGAAATACGGGATATGCACTCGATTTATTATTAGAAACTTCTCCTTTTACGCAAGGAAAAGAACCTTTCAATTTTTGCAAACTTATTGCTGGTTCGGAAGGTACGCTGATGTTTGTTACAGAAATCAAACTCCATATTAACGACTTACCTCCTAAGCACAAATGTCTGATTTGCGTGCATACTCATAGCGTCGTAGAAGCTATGCGCGCAAATATCGTAGCAGTAAAATATAAGCCTTACGCTTCCGAACTGATCGATAGCTTTATTTTAGAGTGTAGCAAAGTGAATAAAGAACAAGCTCAAAACAGATTTTTCTTACAAGGAGAACCGGGTGCTGTGTTAGTAGTAGAAATTGCGTGTGAAACGGAAGAAGAACGCAATCAACGCCGAGATGCTCTCATCGCAGAACTGCAAGAACTTCATTTAGGATATGCTTATCCTGTTTTGTATGGAGAAGATATGAATAAAGTATGGAGTTTGCGAAAAGCGGGATTAGGGCTGCTCGGCAACCTTCCAGGCGACGCTAAGCCAACGGAATTGTGCGAAGATACTTGCGTAGATGTGCAAGATCTTCCACAATATATTGAAGAATTTCAAGCAATGCTCGATAAATACCATTTACAATCGGTGTATTATGCGCACGCTGGAACGGGCGAAATTCATATTAAACCTATCATTAATCTCAAAACTTCAGAAGGACAACGTTTATTTAGAAAAGTAGCCGAAGAAACTGCTAAATTGGTCAAAAAATACAACGGTTCTCTTTCTGGAGAACACGGCGACGGGCGTTTACGCGGAGAATTTATCCCTTACATGCTCGGAGAGCACAATTACCAATTACTCAAAGCTCTCAAAAAAACTTTCGACCCTTATGGCATCATGAATCCAGGCAAAATTGTCGATACGCCTCCTATGGATAAATTCTTGCGGCACCAACCAGAGCACCGTGTACCAGAACCCACTACTATTTTTCACTATCCAGAAGGCGGAGGAGTATTGTATTTAGCTGAAAAATGCACAGGCTCAGCGGATTGCCGAAAAACAGAAATTACAGGTGGTACCATGTGTCCGAGTTACATGGCAACGCGCAACGAACGAGAAACTACTCGCGCTCGCGCCAACATTTTGCGAGAAATTTTGACTACATCCACTAAAATAAATCGGTTCGATAGCCAAGAAATTTATCAAGTCATGGACTTATGCTTAAGTTGTAAAGGCTGTAAAGCAGAGTGTCCCAGCAATGTAGACATAGCAAAAGCTAAAGCAGAATTTTTACAAGGCTATTACGATGCTAATGGTGTTCCTTTGAGAACTCAATTAATCGCTAATTTTTCCCTGCTCAACAAACTTGCTTCTTTTACTCCTCAATTATACAACTTTATTGTAACAAACTCTTTCACATCAAGTATTTTTAAATCAATCACAGGCTTTGCTGAACAGCGCAGCCTTCCTACAATGTACAAAACAACTCTCAAAAATTGGTACAAAAAAAGAAAATCAAACATTTACACTACTACTAAAGGCAAGGTGTATTTATTTGCCGACGAATTTACAAACTACAACGACACCGAAATAGGTATCAAAGCAGTAGAATTGTTAGAAAAATTAGGTTACCAAGTAATCATTCCTCATACTTTAGAAAGTGGAAGAACATACCTTTCTAAAGGCTTGCTTCGGAAAGCGCAATCTATTGCTATCAGAAATGTAGAACTTATGCACGGTGTTATCGATGAAAAAACGCCTCTTATTGGGGTAGAACCCTCCGCAATTCTTACTTGGCGCGATGAATATATCGACCTTATGCCCAACGAGGAAATGCGCCGAAAAGCCAAAGCGATTGCTCAAAATGTATTTTTATTTGAAGAGTTTATCGCTCAAGAAGCTGATAAGGGCAACATCACTAAAGAATCTTTTAAAGCTCGAAAACAAATTATCAAACTACACGGTCATTGTCATCAGAAAGCGTTAGCGAGTTTAGTTCCTACTAAAAAAGCACTTCAACTCCCCGAGGGCTATGAAGTGCATTTAATCCGCTCTGGCTGTTGTGGCATGGCAGGAAGTTTTGGTTATGAAGCAGAACATTATGAAATTTCTATGAAAATAGGAGAACTTGTTCTCTTTCCAGAAATAAGAAAACTAAACGGAAGTACCATTATTGCCGCCTCTGGCACTTCATGCCGACATCAAATTAAAGATGGCACACATACACGCGCTTTTCACCCTATTGAAATTCTTTGGGATGCTCTTAAAAATTAACGAACAAAAATTATGAGATTATAGCATCTTATTTATATTCGCAACACAACAAAGTTTAACCATAAAATCAACTACAAAATGTCAAAAGTTACAGTGATAGGCGCAGGAAATGTAGGAGCCACGTGTGCCGATGTATTAGCATATCGCGAAGTTGCTAACGAAATTGTACTACTAGATATCAAAGAAGGAATCGCTGAGGGAAAGGCGCTCGATATTTTTGAAAAATCTCCAATAGATTGCTATGATAGCAGAACTTACGGTGTTACAAATGATTACACAAGAACTGCAAATTCTGATGTAGTGGTAATTACTTCAGGATTACCTCGCAAACCAGGTATGTCGCGCGATGACCTCATTTCAGTAAATGCTGGCATCGTAAAGTCTGTTACTGAAAACGTTATCAAATATTCCCCAAATGCTATTATTATTGTAGTGTCTAATCCACTTGACGTGATGACTTATCAAGCTCATCTCACCTCAGGGTTACCTCGCCATAGAGTAATTGGCATGGCTGGCATCTTGGACACGGCGCGCTACAGAGCTTTTATTGCAGAGGAACTCAATTGCTCTGTAAAAGATGTTCAAGCGATGCTACTCGGAGGACACGGCGATACGATGGTGCCTCTTGTTCGCTATACAACCGTAGGAGGTATCCCTGTCACTGAACTTATCGAAATGGAAAAACTTGAGTTCATCGTAGAACGCACCAAACGCGGGGGCGGAGAATGTGTGAAACTTATAGGCACTTCTGCTTGGTACGCACCGGGCTCTGCTGCTGCTCAAATGGTAGAATCCATTTTGAAAGACCAAAAAAGAGTCGTGCCTGTTTGCATGCAACTCAAAGGAGAATACGGATTAACTGATGTCTATCAAGGTGTTCCTGTTGTGCTTGGTAAAAATGGAGTAGAGCGCCTTATCGAACTCAAACTTACTCCAGATGAACAAGCACTAATGGATAAATCCGCAAAAGCCGTTAAAGAAGTAATGAACGTATTAGATAAATTAAATTCACAATCGTAATATTAAATAATCTCAAATTATGGAAGGAAATTTTGGAATTGGGCAAATCAGTCCTTTTATTAGCAACACAGCTCTTTTCGACGGAAAGGAAGAAGTAGCCAAAGCTTATGCAGAAAAAATTAAGGCAAACAAGTTTGACAATATTACAGGAGTAGACAAAGCTAACTACAAAGCCAAAATGGCAAGAATTATCAAATTTGAGTAAAACCATCGTTGGAACTTTTTGTTTTATTATCGTAACTCCTTTCAGGATTTTTCTTGAAAGGATTTTTTTTATTCTTAAGCTCTGCCAGATAAAATTTGCCTTCACTCAAAATTTTGGTTATATTAAAGCCATGAAGAAATGTTACACTTTATAGAATGAAAAAAAAAATTGCGATACTACTGTATTGGATAGCTTTTCAATCGCACGCTCAAGAACTTAACTGCACAGTAACGATCAATTCTCAAAGAATTCAGACGCAAGAAAGGCAAATCTTGCAGGAGATGCAATCTGCTATTCAAAATTTTATGAACACCACCGCTTGGACGCGCGATAACTTTCAGCAAGAAGAAAAAATTAAGGTAGATATCCAATTTATATTGCTTTCAGGAACATTCGGTTCAGAAAATACTTTTACTGCAAATATTCAAATCAACTCGTACCGCCCCGTTTACGGAACAGACTATGAAACTCCTCTTCTTCAATATTTTGACAGAGAAGCTACCTTTACTTACAATCCAAGCCAACAGCTTATCTTCGTCGAAAACGCATTTTCTACTTCTCTAACCTCACTTTTGGCTTATTATGCTTATATCATTCTAGCATACGACTACGACAGCTTTTCTCCTAAAGGCGGGCAACTTTGGGCTGAACGCGCTCTCAATATTGCAAACATTGCAGAACAAAACGGAGGAGGAAAAGGCTGGGGCTCTTTTTCAGACACAAGAGACCGCTATTGGCTACAAGAAAATTTGCTTAATCCGCAATTAGCAGATTTCAGAACCGTATTATACGATTATCACCGCAAAGCACTCGATATCTTTGAAAAAGATAATCAAAGCGCCAAAAAAGTCATTTTAGAATGTCTAAGAAAAATACGAAAAATGAAAGAATTAGTGCCCATGGCGTTGGTTATTAACAACTTTTTTGATACAAAAGCAACAGAACTCATTAATATCTTTGCGAGAGCTGAACCCGCTATGCGCGCTGAGTTTGTTGAAATTGCAACTTTTGTAGACCCTAAAAATGCAAACGAATATAGGAAGCTCATAAGAGCTAACTAAGACGCTTCATCTCACGCTCTATGTCTCTTTTTTTGATATCCTCGCGTTTGTCGTACATTTTTTTACCTTTTGCTAATACAATATCTAATTTTACAAATCCTCTTTCGTTAATATAAAGCCTAATAGGAATGATAGTCAACCCAATATCTTTAAGTTTATTATGAAGCTTGCGGAGTTCTTTTTTAGTAAGTAAAAGCTTTCTATCAGCTTTTTCGTCGTGGTTCTGAAACGATGATTTTTCATAAGGCGTGATATGTAAATTTCTTACAAATAGCTCGTTACCAATAAACAAACAAAAAGCGTCGTTCAAATTGGCTTTCCCCATTCTTATTGATTTCACTTCTGTTCCTTTCAATACAATTCCCGCGCGATACTTTTCTAAAAATACGTACTCGTGGCTTGCTTTGCGGTTATGAATTTCTACTTGTTTTTTAATCTCTAACTTGTTGCCCATGAAAATGCTAATTTTAAAGCAAAATATCTTTTAAAAAAGTAATTTTTCTCATTTTATCAAAGCAACGGTTGTGCGGCGATTGAGTTGATGCTCTTCTTCAGTTTGTGCATTAGGAATGAGAAGTTTTGTTTCTCCGTACCCTTTTGCTACAATACGCTCAATTGAAATTCCTTTACTAACGATGTATTCTACAGCTGCTTTAGCTCTCAAGGTAGAAAGACGTAAGTTATAAGCATCACTTCCCCGCGCATCAGTATGAGAACCCAACTCTACCTTAATAGAAGGGTTTGCTTGCATAAAAGCCACTAGTTTATCTAATTCTGCTGCCGCATCAGGGCGAATTTTATAATCATCAAAGTCGTAATAAATATTCTCTAAAACGATTTCACCTGTAAGAAGAAGTTCTTCAAATACATTTTTAGAAAGCACTAATTGCGGTTCATCGAGTACTACTTCTGTGAAGGCCTCTGTAAGATAGGTTGTATCGATTTGTTTTCCTGATGTATTGTAAAAATAAGTAGCTGAAGAATAACCATTTTTCTCAGCCAGAATCTGAAACGTATTTCCAATCGCAATTTGCGTTTTGAATCGAAATGTTCCGTCGTTCAGACTAAAGGTTTTTTCAAGAGTATCTCCTTTGTGATCAATAAGAAATACATTCACACTATCTAAAGGCTTTCTTCCACCTCGAAAATCAGTAAGTGTGGTTCCTCCAACATAATAAGCCACTACTTTTTGGATTGGAACTTCAAGAGTATCGAGTGGAACAATCAAAAACTGATAGATATCATCATCTCCCTGAGCGTCGTCAGCTTTTCGGTTAGAAACAAAGAAACCTCTTTCAGGATTTATAAATACAAGTCCGAAATCGTCATACGGAGTATTGAAAGGAGCACCTACATTCACAACTGCTACAGAATCACCTAATCGAGTCGCTTCGAAAATATCTAATCCACCATAACCCGGATGACCATCAGAAGCAAAATAAAGCTTTCTGTTATGCGAGATGTAAGGAAACAATTCATTTCCAGGTGTATTGATGTGTTTTCCCATGTTCACGGGCTTCGACCAATTGCCATTTGCATCGAGAGTTGCGCGGTATAAGTCTATTCCTCCATATCCTCCTGGTCGGTTAGAAGCAAAAATAAGAGTCTTACCATCTGGAGAAAGGAAAGGAGACGAGTCCCAAAAGCGAGCGTGATTAACAGGTAAAAATTCGGGTTCTGTCCACTCGCCATCTACCAAATAAGAAGCGAATAAGTTTACTTCTTCTAAAGAATCTCTTCTTTTTCCAGAGGTACTTCTTGCAAAGATAAGTGTTTTTCCGTCAGCGCTAAGCGTAGGACAAGCATCATGAATTCCCGGCAAACTAATAGGTGAAGGCAACATTTGAATTTCACTTTCCGATTTAGCAAAATCGAATTCATAAATATCTGCGAAGCCATCGCCAGTAGCTTGATAAATTTTTTCTTTTCTTCGCGTACTTGAAAAATAAATTTTATCTCTCCAAAGAGCAATTCCATAATCGGCGCTCAGCGTATTAAGAGCGCTGAAGTTCTCAATGCGAACTGAATCGAACAAAGGTTTTATTTGATGATTCTTCAAATACAAAATATTTTTAAGTTCGAGTTGCGCTCTTGCAGCTTTTTCTTTATTTGCAATTTGTTTAACAGCCTGCTGAAATTGCTGTTCTGCTTGTGTATACTGTCCTGAAGTTTTAAGAGCATATCCATAATGAAGAGGCAGATCTTCTACCCAAAAATTTGCTTGAATAGCTTTCTGATAATAAGGAATTGCTTCTTGTGGTCGGTTAGAGAGCCTATAACATTCTGCTATCCAATAAGAAGCTTTTCCTTGCAATTTTCCACTTCTATCTTTTGCGATACTCTTTTCTAAATAAGCAATAGCTCGATGATATTCTCCGTTTTTAAAAACTTCTCTGGCTTTTTCATAAGATGATTTGCAGGCAACCATGCTATACAACATCAACCCAAGCAAGCAAAAAAAACTGATTCTCATTGATTATGAAGTTTGCTAACGCGAAAATAAAACGAAAAACATAGTTTAAAGAGGTTGAAAACCTCTTCAAAGCAATTAAAAAGCATAATTTTCGAACTATGCTCTAAAAAAGTTATGAACGGCTTTCAAAATGCGCTAATCTTTTTGGGTACAAACCTTATTTTTATGAACTGTGTTTCATGATTTTAAGCTTAGCGAGAAAGAGCCAAAGTATAAGCTTGTTCATAGCGATAGATAAGATTTGACCAATCGAAATGAACAGAAGCTGCTTCTGTATTGTTTCGGAGCGCAATTCGTTCACGGCGATTAAGTTTTACGAAATTAAAAAGAATTTGAGTAAGTTCTTCGGCTGCATCGTGAAACATTTTATGGTGGCGATTGATGACGTAAAGTCCATTCTTCTCGCAATCAGGCAAATTTTTAAGAGCATAGTCTCCAAATCCTGATAAATCGCTCGTTACAGCAGGAATACCTCTTGCCATGCATTCTAAAGGCGTATAACCCCAAGGTTCATAATAACTCGGGAAAACGCCTAAATGGCAACCTCTCACAAATTGACCATAATCCATTCCAAAAAGCGGATTTGTTGCAGAAATAAAATCGGGGTGATATACTACTTTTACACGGTCGTGCTGATGATTGATAAGATTAGCACTCCGCAAAAAATTCAAAATACCATCATCTTCATACAAATGGTGCGTAACGATAGGGGGAAGATTATGCGATTTCCACGACTGAATCGTCCTTCTTAACCGAAGTTTAAGGGTATCATCGACAAAATTATTTAAATCGGGCATTCGATATTCATTGCTTGCTGCTGATGCATAAAAAAGTCGATCTCCCACTTGCTTTTGTATTTCTTCGCATATTTCTCGAATTTCTTCCATAATAGCGCGCGACTCTAATACGCTAGGCAAGATATTTTGATAAGGGCGTTTGGTAATAAAGAAAAATACTACCGTAGTATCCATGTTGGCTTGCTTCATGCGATAGTTTAAGCGCGCAAGTGCTTCTATACACAAATCGTAACCTTTGTTGTGGTATTCATAACGCCCTGAAGTAAAGAAATACACCGTCTTATCCAAATCAAAAGAATAACTCCGAAAGAAATGCCCCATTACAAATTGGTGAATCTTTTCTTTGTACTTTTGATGAAGATTCTGGAATTCGTGTAAAGCCACAAATCGTTCAATATTAAGACCATTGGGAAGAATTACTTCAGGGTCTCTTCCAAGGAGATGTTTACACTCAAGAGCAGTTACTTCGCTAACAGTTGTCATGACATGAGCGCCATGAGTAGCAGCACGCTCGATATCTACTTGTGCTCTGATATTGAAGTGATTAGCTTCATGTTCCCAGTTATAAAAAGGGAGATACTCATAGAAAAGTGGGTCGTGCATAGCTAAATATCTCCCTAAAAGAGTAGCATGAGTAGTAAAAACGGTCCTTATATGAGGAAGGTACTTTCGCAAATCGGGAAGAGCCGTGCCCGCCATCCACTCATGAAAATGTGCAATCACTTCTCTTTCATATTCTTTGTGTTCATTTAAAAGAAAGAAAAATTCTTTTATCAAAAATCCAAATGCAACTACTTGGTTTATAAGATCTTCATCAGGAGTACTAATGTTGTGATCTGCATAAAGCTGATACTTAATTTCTCCTAATCGATGGTATACTTGGAAAGGATTGAGCAACAATACTTTAGGTCTTCCTGTTACAAGCCATATTCCATAATGTACTTCATATCCTTTCAGGCGCATTGCTATCACTGTTTTGCCAAAAGGGTCAGAATCTTGAGGTTCAACAGGATCGAACATCGAAGCAGCCTGGTGATGAAAATATGGTCCGATCAAACAATAATTTTCTTTCCATTTTTCTTTAACTATCGGAATTTTCGAGCGAATCACAGTATAAATACCTCCTACTTGATTGCAAACTTCCCACGCTGCTTCTATAAGAAGTGCTTGAGTATTTCTACGATGATCGATTGTCAAGTTGGATAATGCCATAAAACAACATCTGTTTAAACTTCAAATTCACATCCTAAAAAACGTATCCAAATAAGGATTTTTTCAAAAGTTTCGAAAACGTCTAAAAAAGTTTTTTGTAAAAAAAATCGATGAACAATATTGCATCAAACTCATAAAATCTCTATTTTTGTTGAGAACATGAAATCTTATGAGAATGCGCATACCAATTTATAAAAAGCTCTTCTTAAGAAGCACCTCCCAAGGTGTGCGCTTCGTTTCTTCCTTTTTCAGACGACGACCTCGACGCCCCCGCGCTTAAAGCTATCTTGAGCTTTTAAAATTTTACTGCGGATTCTCTTTTGGCGTGTTCAATTTTCCACTTTCTAATGTTCGTAAAAGTTTTTTTAGTCTATGAATTCATTTATTAATCCGTTGAATCGTCTTTTATCAACACAACTAATTTTGATATGGTATTTAAAACATGAAAAAGTAGAACACACAACAACTATGAGTAATACATCTAAAATCGAGTATTTAGTAGCCAACGAATCGCATACGAAGTATGCTTCGGAAGTTTCGCGCATGATGGAGGTTGCAGCGCGCCAAAGAGGCACAGGAATTTCTAAGCGCCCTCCCGAAGTAATTGCCCAAAAAATGAGAGACGGAAAAGCTATCATTGCGCTAGATGGCGATAAAATTGTAGGGTTTTGTTATGTGGAAGCATGGGAACAGCGCAAATTCGTTTCTCACTCAGGTTTAATTGTTCATCCAGATTATCGCGGAGGTGGAATTGCTAAAAAGATTAAAACAATGGCTTTTGAACTTGCAAGGCAAAAATACCCTGAAGCCAAAATTTTTGGTATTACTACTAGTCCTGCTGTTCTTAAAATCAACTCAGATTTAGGTTATAGGCCAGTAGCTTTTTCGGAACTTACGAAAGACGAAGCTTTTTGGGAGGGTTGTGAAAGCTGTGTAAATCACGATATCCTTACAAGAACTGAGCGAAAAATGTGTTTATGCACAGGTATGCTATACGACCCTCAACAAAAAGAAAAACCTAAATCTCTCTTTTTAGGGCTCTTAGAACGTTTTCAACGCTTTAAAACGAGTGTACTTTTCAAAAAATTTGGTGTAAAACCTGATGACGGCAAATCAGAAGAAGAATTTAAACTTTCTGAACTACCAGAAATCAAAGAACAACAAGCGCGCAAAAAAGAAAGAGAAGAATTATCAAAAATTTATTTTTAATGTAAAGGTTCTTTTCGTAGTCTTGCAAGCAAAAAATTCCTATGAAATGGATAACACTGCTCTACGGGAGTTTGCTTGCGAGTATTATTCTTTTAGAAAGCTGCCAACGCGAAACAAAAGAACAAACTACTCAGGAAATATCTACTTACCATAATCCTCCTGAGTTTTGCGCTGATAGTGCTTTTTATTATGTTCAAAAACAACTAACATTCGGACCTCGCTACTTAGGAAGTCACGGACATCAACAATGTGGCGATTTCTTAGTAAAAGAATTAGAGCGCTTCAAATTTCATGTCATACAACAAAACTTCGACGCTACCTTGTACAACGGAAAGATTTTAAAAGCGCGTAACATCATTGGTAGCTACCAACCCACAGCCACTAAACGAATTATTCTGGCCGCTCACTGGGATACGCGTCCGTTTGCAGACCAAGATACCATTCGCAAAAATGACCCTATTCTCGGTGCAAATGATGGAGCTAGCGGCGTAGCAGTTCTATTAGAAATAGCGCGCGTGCTTCATAACGATACTATCCCTCTCAAAATAGGAATAGATATAATATTTTTTGATGCAGAAGATTACGGAGAACCTACGTGGATAGAAGAAAAAAATTATTCTCAAACTTATTACTGTTTAGGCTCTCAATACTGGGCAAAAAATAAACACATTCCGAACTATCGCGCTTATTATGGAATTCTTCTTGACATGGTAGGTGCTCGAAATGCTACTTTCACTATGGAAGGAAATTCTATGGAATACGCTCCTAAAATTGTAAAAAAGGTTTGGGACACTGCTGAAAGAATCGGCTACTCGCAATATTTCGTCAAACAAGAAACTCCCTCTGTTATAGACGACCATTATTTTGTAAATAGGTACGGCGGTATTCCAATGATAGATATCATTCACTATAACGACGATAATAATGAGCCGTTTTTTTCAGATTGGCACAAACATTCTGATAATCTCGAGCAAATCGACAAAAACGTTTTAAAAGCTGTAGGACAAACTCTTCTTCACGTTCTATACAATGAATAACCTTGATTTAATACTTTCTATCTTGTTAAGCTCAGTTGATAGAGAAATTCTTCAACGTTACATGGATAGCAAATACCGGCGTTATTATTTAAAAAAGTAGATACTCAAAAGATGTAAGTCTCACATTGTGGCAACAAATGGCAAGGTATTGTTGTCAATTTAACTGAAAATTGATGTAGGTGCATTAAAGGTTGGATGTTGGATATATTAACAAAAACGATAGAAAAATGAAAATACTGATAGTACAACTTAACGAAAACGTCCCATTTACGCCAATGCGCAAGAACAGTCAAAGCCATAATTCGCTCATTGTTTTGAGTAGAAAGAGGCTCAAAAATCGCTGTAAACACAGAACACAAACATTTGTTAAAAAAGTCGTAACTCTACGCGTTATTAAGAACACTAAAAAAATCATGGAAGTTTTGAATACTATGATTTTTTGTTTTACGAACATTAATCCTCAATGTTTCTTCTAATTTTTTAGAAGTAGTTTTTAACCTTAGCCAAATGGCACTTTTATAGGTATAGACTTTGTTTTTTAATATCCTAAAAAACGATTATTCCTATAACTCCGCTAAAAAAGATAGATTCCCGCTTACTTTTGTATTTGTTTTAGCCAAAATACTTATTCTCGATGCCACCATGCCCATAGCATCAATAAAAATTGGAGAGGAATGCGAGCTATCAGCATCCACATAGGAGTATCAGGCTGAACAGGCAAATATCCAATTTGTACGTGGTAGATATGTACGCTCAAAAAGGCTACAAGCAAAAATATAGCAAAATAAGTAGCATATTTTCGAGTAGGTTTGTACAACCAGCCTGCTACTACTACCAGCTCGGCAATACCCGCGAGTATATTCAGCAAATACGGCTCGGGCAAATATTGAGGCATCATTTTTACAAATTTTTCAGGAGAAGCAAAATGACTCAATCCTGCCGTTGTCCAAAAAGCAATCAACAACAAAAAACTGAATCGATGTAATGTAAATATTGCGTGCTTTTTATCGATAGTCATATAAGAATAATTTATAAGAGTTGCACTATTTAAAACGATACAATCGAAAAAACGTTTTATCAGCTTTAAAACTTAAAAAATATTAACAAAAAATCATACATGCAGTATTTTGTAGAGAAGTTCTTTCATTACTTGGGTTTCATCGACAACGCTATCAATTCCTTTCACCTGCAAATCAGCTTGTTGTATCCAAGAAATCACTTGGAGGGTTTTATCTAAAGAATAATTTTGGCTAGCCATTTGATACTCAGAAACAAAAAAAGGACTTACTTTAAGGATTTTTGCTAATTCATCTTTAGTCTTTTTAGAATTTTGATGTACTAACAAAACTTTTACAAAATACTGAAACAAACTAGAAAGAACTACAACGATAGGATTTGCTTTAGGATTAGCCGAAAAATAATGAATAATCTGATTTGCTTTTAATATATCTCGAACGGCAATCGCAGTTTGTAATTCAAACACGTTGTATTCTTTACTAATTCCTACATGCTGCATGATAATTTCATCAGTAATCTCAATTCCTTTTGGGTAATTGATGCAAACTTTTTCAATTTCATTAGCGATGCGGCTCAAATCATTTCCGATATATTCTGCCAAGATGCGCACAGCACTTTCTTGAATAGGAATTTTTTTTTGCTTGCAATAATCTCGTATCCACGTGGGAAGCTGGCTATCATACAAAGGCTTGGTTTCTACTACGATGGCGCATTTGTCTAAAGTTTTTGCTAGTTCTGTTCTTGCTTCTAACTTTTTTTTATATGCAAACACCAAGATAGTAGAAGGAACAGGTTTTTGGGCATATTGAAGAAGTTTTTCTTGTCCTTCTTTTTTATTGAGTTCGGCTATATCTTGAGCTTCTTTAATGATAATAAGCTGGTATTGCGACATCATCGGAAAACGCCGCGCCATTTCTAACACATAGCTTAAAACAACTTCTTTACCATAAAGGATTGTTTGATTAAAACTTCGCTCACTTTCAGATAAAACATGCTTTTCAAGCCAGTTCGTAATTTGATCTATAGGAAATGGTTCTTCTCCGTGTAAAAAGTATAAAGGAGCAAATTTTCGAGCTTCTAATTCTTGAAGAACATTTTCAACGCTTACAGGCATAACACTCAATCAAAAGCTACAGTGCACAATTTTAAAAAAATTTCTACTTTTGTGGGGTCTACATTTTTCGACTTCTTTTAAATTTAATATGCATGACTCATAATGAAAATCAACGTTCATCTCGCGGCCCTGTACCAATTAGTCAAGTTTTTGAAGAATTTCTAAAAGAAATCAACTGCCAAAAAACATTTCAACAAAAAAGACTCAAAGCTGAATGGGCCCAAATTGTAGGACATGGCATTGCGCAAAAAACCACAGAGCTTTATTTTCGGGGTAATCGCTTGTATATTAAAATTGCAAGTGCTCCTCTGCGAAACGAATTAAATATGTCAAAATCTGAGTTATTAAAAGCAATCTATTCTCACTTTCAAGAAATTATTGTAGATGAAATCATAATTCTATGATATTGGTGCGAGCATTTTCTTTGTTGCCCTTATGGATACTCTATAGATTTTCTGATTTGTTGTACATTCTGATGGAATACGTTATCAAATATCGCCGCAAGGTAATAGACGAAAATTTAAAGCGGAGTTTTCCCAACAAATCACAACAAGAGCGCTGCATCATTCGCAAAGAATTTTACCGAAACTTGGCTGATATATTAGTAGAAACTCTCAAAGCATTTACTATTTCAGAAAAAGAACTCACAAAACGCGTGGTATTTCTGAATATCGAAGAACTTATGTTCCACAATCACCAAAAAGAAAGTGTAATAGGCATTTGTGGACATAATGGAAACTGGGAATGGTTGTTGTTAGCTTCTTCAATTGTTTGCCGTCCTTATACTATTAAAGGGCTGTACAAAAAAATACAAAATCCGTTTTTTGAAAAACTCATGTATGCCATTCGCAGCAGATTTGGAGCGCAACCCGTAGAATTAGACCAAGTAAGAGAAATATTACGAAACCGTCATGAGCCTATGCTCATCGCTATGGTGGCAGATCAAATTCCAGGTGCGAATGAACTCCACTATTGGACTTCCTTCTTAGGACAAGATACAGCTTTCTACGAAGGCGTTGCACGCGTAGCTAAATTGCGAAAAGCACAAGTTTTTTTTCTGGGAATGAAACGTCTTAAAAGAGGATATTACCGAGTAAAAGTAGAAAAAATCGTCTCACCAGAAAATATTCAAAACTCTGGTTCTGTAATAGAACTTTATAGAGATAAACTAGAAGCACTTATTCACGAACAACCTTCTAATTGGCTTTGGTCTCACCGCCGATGGAAACATCAACGCATTGCTGTCGGGAAATAGCTTTTATAAGAAAATCTTCTTCTAAATTTGGAAAAAAAACTATGCGCGTATTATTCGGATTCTTATTGCTCTTTACAACCTTCGACGGAAAAACTCAAAATGTAATAGGAAAATTTTCTAAAAACTCTCTCAAAATAGGCGATACAATTCAATATACGCTTATTTGCCAACATGCTCCTGAAATAGACATTCTATTTCCTGATTCTTCTTACGATTTCTCGCCTTTTGAATACATCTCTCATACCTATTTTCCCACTATTACCCAAGAAGGCGTAAGCACAGATAAGGTAATTTATACGCTTACTACCTTCGAAACAGATTCTGCATTAAAAATAGGTTTACCTGTTTTTATCCTAAAAAAAGGAAAAAGAGACTCTATTTTTGCAGAACCAGAAATCATTTCTTTAGAAAGCGTACTTATAGAAGGAGATAATCAGCTCAAAATCAATACAGATTGGGTAAAAGTCCATTTAAAGTTCGATTACTACTTTTGGGGAATATTCTCAGCAATTCTGATTGGGGCTTGTGGAATTTTTTTAGCCTTATTCGGGAAAAGAATCTGGAGAGCATGGAAACGCCGTCAATTACAAAAAGCTCATCTCAAATTTATACTCGAATTAGACAAATATTTTGAAAACTACAACAATACGGAGCAGTTAGAACACGGATTAGCGCTATGGAAATCTTACCTTGCAAAATTGACAGAAAAGCCTATTAGTTCACTCACTTCGAAAGAAATCACACAAGTGTTTGCTGAAAAAGCAAACTTAAACGCGTCGCTTAAAACCATCGACAAAAAGTTGTACGGCGGAATTGATGACGTTACCTTAAAAGATGCCTTGCATTATCTTAAAGAAGTAGCTATTGAGGAATATGAAAAAGAATATGCCAAACTTTAATAAAACCCCCATTAAGGGGATTTTATTATCCTTTAAAAATATATTCCGTAATAATTTGCTCGTATCGCTCTTGCTTGCCACTGATGTGTTCTGGTTCTCCGCACTCATGTGCATAAGCCACCAAATCAGCAAGAGAGAGCCTTCCTTCTTCAAACTCTTTTCCTTTTCCTGAATCGAAAGATGCGTAGCGTTCTTTCTTCATTTTCAAATAAGGCGATTGCGTCAAAATTTTATCAGCAATTATAGCACATTTTGCAAGAGTATCCATAGCGGCGATATGAGCAATAAAAATATCCTCTAAATCTACGGAATTTCTGCGCGTTTTGGCATCAAAATTAAAGCCTCCGCCTTGCAAACCGCCAGCCTGCAAAATGATCATCATAGATTCCACAAGTTCATTAACATTATAAGGAAATTGGTCTGTATCCCAGCCATTTTGTTCATCGCCTCTATTTGCATCGATGCTTCCGAGCATACCTGCATCAGCAGCTACTTGAAGTTCATGTTGGAAAGAATGCCCCGCTAACGTTGCATGATTTACTTCAATGTTGAGCTTAAAATCTTTATCTAATCCATAATATCTTAAAAATCCTATAACAGTCTCGCAATCAAAGTCATATTGATGTTTAGAAGGTTCTGCAGGTTTGGGCTCAATAAAAAAGTTTCCTTTAAAACCTTGCTGTCGCGCATAATCTCGAGCCGCTATCAAAAATTTTGCGAAATGTTCTTTTTCTCGCTTCATATCGGTGTTGAGTAAGCTCATATATCCTTCTCTTCCGCCCCAGAACACATAATTTTCGCCGTTTAGAGCTATAGTAGCATCAATTGCATTTTTGACCTGCGCAGCAGCATAAGCAAGTACCTTAAAATCAGGATTAGTAGCTGCCCCGTTCATATATCGTTTATGTGAAAACAAGTTAGCAGTTCCCCACAATACTTTAACTCCTGATTCTTTTTGTTTTTCTTGAGCATACTCTACAAGTTTTCGTAAACGACTTTCTGTTTCTGTAAGTGTATTTCCCTCCGCTACCAAGTCTACATCATGAAAACAATAGTATTCTACACCAAGCTTAGTAAAAAACTCAAAGGCTGCATCCATTTTGTCCTTAGCTGCATCAATAGGGTTGCTGCTTGTATCCCAAGGGAACTTTTTGGTGCCAGGTCCAAAGGGATCTGAGCCTGTCCCGCAAAAGGTATGCCAATAACAAACTGCAAACTTGAAAAGGTCTTTCATTTTTCTTCCTGCCACTACTTGCTCAGGGTTGTAATACTTGAAAGCCAGAGGGTTATCCGATTCAGGCCCTTCGTATTGAATTTGCTTTACTGTAGGAAAGAATTCCTGTCTTCCTGTTACTACTTTTGCCATTTGAACTAAATGTTTTAGAATTAAAGATATTTAAAAAAATCTATAAAAATTATTTTTCAAAACGCAACCAACGCGCAGAGTGCGCTTCTAAACGAATAGGTTCACCGATTGCAATCTTTTCGCCGCTTATCGCATCTATTGCAATTTTATATGAATAAGCAGGTGTTTGTAATTTTACATCTTTAGATTCCCCATCGTTGATAAAAAAATAGTAGTCTACTTTCGGAGAGGCTAAACGATACACAATAGCTCCCTCACATTCGTAGGGAGATGTGTAGTTCCCTAAAGTATATTTCAAAAGCATTTCTTCCATCAATTGATTAGGTTTATGACAAGCCAAAGAGGCTTCATAGCCTAATAATACTGAAGTTCCTCTTCCAAGTTTGTTTTCAATAATAGCAGGTTTATTAGGGTTGTAATTGTATGTTGCTAAAGTTTTAGCAGTTGTAATCGTTAAATCCACCATAAAACCCTTGATTTCTATTGCTCCTATGCTAAATGTTCGATTATTACCCGAATATTGAAAATTATTGAGAGTGGCACCAAAAGTTTTTTCAAAAGTAGAACCTTTTCCGGTTCTAATAAGTCTCGCGTATTCATCAAACCATAGCGAAGGCATATCGCAAACGAGCCTTCCTCCCTGCTCTACATATTTGCTCAGCAGTTCGAACACATCATTACTTAAAGCAAGCATAGCGGGCAAATAAATAATTTTATAGCGCGCTGCCAATCCATTTCTAATATCTTGCGCTGTTACGTATTCAAAAGGAATGTTTGCGTTTTGAAGCGCCCTACTCACACCAATACGAGCATAGATAGGTTTCATAAGGTTTTCTCGCGGTGCGTTTGTAGAAAGGGCTGCCCACATAGCATCGTTTTCCCATTCCCATAAGATGCCGACAAGAGGCTCTTTGCGCATTTGCCAAATTTCATCTCTGTATTTTTGCATCGCTTGTGCAAGCTTACCGATTGTAATAGCGCGGTCGGTGAGATTTCCATTTCTATCTAAAAGACTGTATTCGCCTGCTTCCCCACCTGCAATACGAGCGTTCCAGCACCAAATTCCAAAGCCTCGAAAGCCTGCCGCCATTTGACTAAGATAAAATTGCAACAATGTTCCACCATCTACGTAGTAACCATTGTTAATAGCTTGAGGCTCTCCTGAAATTTGTTGCGGTCCTCCTGAAGATTCCCAACCTCCTACCCAACCTCCTTTAAAAAAATCGTGCATGAGAGAGGCTTGTTGATAAAAGGGAAGTACAATTTCATGGTCAGTTTGCTCATAATGCCAAGCAAAATGTTGAGAAGGATAAAAAGAGCCATAGTCTTTAATAACTTCTGCAATTGCCTCCATGTCTACTCCCATATAAGCAGCAGGGAGATATAAACTCATTTCTCCACCCCCTCTATATGGAGCTTCTTTATCTACATTTTTAACAAAATGCTCTGCACTTTCTTTAATTCTAGCTACGCCATGATCTGCTTTGAATCGCATCAAATCGCGAATATGACGGTATTCGCGCCCACTGAGCTTTTTCCAATTATTTTTAAAATCTTCCCAGTCTTTGAAGCCTCCAAAAGGAGTAATCGATAAGTCTGGGATATGCTGATTATACGCTTTGTTTAAGTTTTCAATGGTTCCATATGTTTTTTTGCACCACTCTATAAAAAGTTCTTCGCCCTTAGGAGTCAGCTCAGTGCCTCGATTGCCCACTTCTGGATCGTATGAAACACTAGTAGAACGAATCTGTTTTCCTCCGTTATTTTTAGCATATTCTTCCATCTTATCAATTCTTCTCAAAAGCACTTGCTTTTGATACTCTAGCATCTTAGGATTTTTGCGGACTTCTTCTATAGGCGTATTTTTAGGGATTCCAAGTTTAGAGAGGAGCTCATCTGTAATTTCTTCCCAGCCTCCTTCTCCGTACCAGAAGGGAATAATCCCTTCTTCGAGAGCTATTTTAGCGATCTGTCCTTCTGTCCAGCCAGGAGATGCTAAAATTTGCTTAAGCGCATTAAAACCCAACTGCCGCATAAGCCTAAAGTGTTGGCGCATTTCTTTTTCGCTCTCAGTAGGTTCTTGGATATATACAACTCCAGCGGGCATAGGAGCTATTTTGCGATATTTCCGTTGAGCAGGAGTTTCATGCTGTTTGTCGTAAAGCTCTCTCAAAAATTCATCTTTGTTTTGTGAAAATACTGAGTAGCTCAACAAAAAGATAAACACTTGCAGCAATTTTTTCATCATCATACCTTTTCTTGGTTTTAAAAAGCGAAACACAACTAACAAAAATACATTTTCATTTCATTGCTCTGCTCTTACTCAAAATTCTCTCATCGAAACATGAAACAAAAAATTCGATTGTTAATCCATCACAAGAAAAAAAATCATAACATTGTGCGGACATCAGTAATCACTCCCGTTATAGCGGCGGCGGCAGCAGTAAGAGGACTAGCTAAAATCGTTCTTGCGTTAGGGCCTTGCCTTCCCTCAAAGTTTCGATTTGAGGTAGAAACACAATATTTTCCAGGAGGTACCTTATCTTCATTCATTCCTAAACAGGCAGAGCATCCAGGCTCTCGCAATTCAAAACCTGCTTCTTCAAAAATTTTATCGAGTCCTTCTTGTCTGGCTTGCGCTTCTACCCGTTTAGAACCTGGAATAATCCACACATTCACATGAGGCGCTTTCTTTTTACCTTTTACAAAATGAGCTACCATTCTCAAATCTTCGATTCTAGCATTAGTACAACTTCCAATAAACACATAGTCAATAGGCTTCCCGAGCAACTTTTCACCTTTCTGAAAGCCCATATAACGCAAAGCTTTATCGAAAGATTCTTGAGAAGTAGGGACGACCTCGTTTTCTGGAATCGCTTGCGAGATTCCCATTCCCATACCTGGATTAGTTCCGTAAGTAATCATAGGTTCTATCTCTTCAGCCCGAAACGTTAAAACTTTATCCCATTGTGCATCGGGGTCAGAACGTAGCTGTCTCCATTCATCTACAGCTTTTTCCCATGCATCTCCTTTGGGTGCAAAGTCTCTACCTTTCAGATACTCGAAAGTTTTTTCATCGGGAGCTATTAAACCTCCTCTAGCGCCCATTTCAATACTCATGTTGCATATAGTCATACGCGCCTCCATAGAAAGGGAATGAATGGTAGAGCCTGTGTATTCTACAAAATATCCTGTAGCGCCTCCTGCACTGATTTGTGAAATAATGTAAAGAATAACATCTTTTGAAGTAACACCTTTTTGAAGTGAACCATTGATTTCGATTTTCATGCGCTTAGGGCGATAAACCAACATAGTTTGAGTAGCAAGTACTTGTTCTACCTGACTTGTTCCGATGCCAAAAGCAATAGCTCCTAGCGCACCATGAGTAGATGTATGGCTATCTCCACAAACAATTGTGGTTCCTGGCTGCGTAATGCCGAGTTCAGGTCCGATTACATGAACAATACCTTGATTAGGATGCCCTAATCCATAAAGCTGAATTCCAAAGTCCTTGCAGTTCTGAATAAGTGTTTCAACTTGATGACGCGAAAGAGCTTCTTTAATAGGCAAATGTTGGTTTTTGGTAGGAACATTATGATCGGCAGTAGCGAAAGTCCGATGAGGACGAAATACAGGAATGCCGCGCTTACGAAGGCCTGCAAAAGCTTGCGGACTCGTTACTTCATGAATAAAGTGAGTATCTATATAAAGTACATCGGGATATCCTTCTTGAGAACGTACTACATGCTTATCCCATATCTTATCAATAATTGTTTTTCCCATCCTTTTGGTTTAAAATTTTTGCAAAGCAACAAAATCTGTTATTCAATCCAAAATAAGATTATAATATGCTCTAATTATGAATCTTATTTCCGATATTTGCAAAAACTTCTTAAAAGTTTATGTGGCTTCATCAATTGTTTCGATTAGTTAAGTGGCTTTGGGCATTTTCGTTTCTTATTTTTTTTATCGTATTTTTTTGGACATACGCTTCTTTAGGAGAAACTCTTCGCATCCCGTTGGATAATAAAGGAAACGTTTTATTTCTTCAACGCGATTACTATTATTATTATATCTCTGCTCTTTTTCTGATGTCTAATATTTTTGTGATAATTATTGGGAACCTTATTGCCTTTTTCCCCGATAGTCTGCTGCCTGTTCCAAATCGAAGTTATTGGATTTCTACTAAACAATTACGTGAAGAAATTAATTGGCGAATTAAACGGGTATTTTCGGGTATTGGGCTTTTTATGAACCTCTTCTTAACATGGATTTGTTGGTGGATATTTCATGTTAATTCCCAAAACCCTAGTAATTTTACTGGAACTACCGCCGCAACTTTTGTAACTATAGCAAGTGGGTTTATTTTTATTTGTGACTATCGGAAAACAGTAAAATCTGCATTTTAGTTTTTTAATAACATGGCAATTGCTTCCTCTGAGTCTGTTGCTACCAGATTTTCGAACAAAAGTTTTTGGCTAAAAATTAAGCCCTTTATTGCTTTACTTAAGTTGCGATTAAGCATTTTAGTAGTTTTTTCAGGCTTATTCGGATATTTATTAGCTATCAAAGAACTAAATATATTTAAACTAATAGTTCTGGGAATTGGTAGTTTTTGCGTTACAGGAGCTGCTAACATTCTCAATCAAATTTATGAAAAAGAATTCGATAAACTGATGAGAAGAACTTGCCAACGACCCCTTCCAACGGGAACTATTACCGAACGACAAGCATTTATTTACGCATCTATATTAGGAATCGTAGGAATTTACCTATTGGCTTTTCATATTAACTTTCTTACAGGAGGCTTGTCTCTGTTATCCTTAGCGTTATATAGTTTTATTTATACTCCTTTGAAGCAAATCACCCCTTTTTCTGTGTTTATAGGCGCTTTCCCTGGCGCTCTACCTCCATTAATTGGGTGGGTTGCTGCTGTAGAAGAAATTTCAGCAGGTGCGCTCATTATTTTTGGAATACAATTTTTCTGGCAATTTCCACATTTTTGGGCTATTGCTTGGATTGGACATCAAGACTACCAAAGAGCTGGATTTCGAATGCTTCCCTTAGGAGAACAAAAAAATAGAAGAATTCCAGTTCTGATGGCCACCTATGCAAGCATACTTATTCCTTTAGGAATTTTGCCTTCTATGTATGGGATTACAGGAACAATTTCTGCCATTATTGCCGTTTTAGCAGGTACGCTCTTTTTAATTTCTACTTTTCAACTCATCGAAACAGGTGATGATATATCAGCGAAAAAGGTGTTGTGGGCTTCATTTTTATATTTGCCTACTGTCCAAATCGCTTATCTACTCGACAAAACTTAATTTACCAAACATTTGATTTAAACAAAACTATGATACTATTAAATCTGTAAAAATATGAAAAACACCGAGAACACTTCCTCTGTTGTAGAACCTACTTTGCGAATGCATCCTAAAAAATTTGCGCTATGGCTCTTTTTAGTAAGCGTGATTATGATATTCGCTTCTATGACAAGCGCCTATATTGTAAGAATGTCAGAAGGAAATTGGCTCTACTTCGAATTACCTACTATGTTCTACTACAGTACTTGCATAGTGATTTTGAGTAGTGTTGCGATGCACTGGGCATATGTGGCAGCTAAAAAAGACAATTTCTTCCATATCAAAGGAGGACTTATTGCTACAGCAGTCTTAGGAATTACTTTTCTTTATTTGCAGATAAAAGGTTGGGAGCAAATGGTAGCAATGTCGGTATATCTTGTAGGAAATCCTTCTGGCTCGTTTGTTTACGTCATCACAGGACTTCACGGATTGCATATCGTCAGTGCAATTATTGTGGTATTATTTACACTTGTATCAGCCTTTCGCATGAAAATTCACGCAAAAAATATGCTGCAAATCAGTATGTGCGCCACTTATTGGCACTTTTTAGGCATCTTATGGATTTATTTGTTCGTATTTATGCTTATCTACAGATAATCATAACTTCAGCTCATAAAACACTTCGTTTCCAGCCTTATCCACGAGATATAACAAAAACTTTCCATGAAAAACATGATGAGGGCGCTTTACAGTCCACACAAGTTGGCTCTTAGCGTCGTAGCGCATCAATACATATTCGCCATTTAAATATCCTTTGTAAGCATGAATACCCGAAAGGTTATCTGAAATTCTAAAAGTAAGTTGAGATAAAGTCCGACGAACAAGAGATGCTTTAGGAGGCTCTATATCGTTCTGAAGGACGAACTTTCCTAATTCTAATGTATTAGCTATTAACCAATCTCCATCATAACGGGTCTCTAACCATTTAATTCCTTTGTTGGAAAGGCGGCAGATTCCCGTTTTTTTTCCAAGTTCCCCTAAAGAAAACAAAGGTCGGAAACGAATTTCCAAAGAAGAAAGCAACGGAATTTCATCAGTATTAATTTGAAAACTTTCTGAATGTTCTTGAACTTGTAAATAAAGCGTATCGAATAGTGTATTTTCCTGAAAATGAAGTTGAAGTCTATTTCCTAAATATTGATATGGTTGCGCACTAGGAACAAAATCAGAAAACTTTAGTACTGTAGTTTCAAAAGAGGTAGTTATAGAATCGGGCAATCCTTGTCTCAAATCCCATAAAAAAGTACAAGTATGAGAAAGTACATAAGCAGCGGGAAGCCTAAAAACACTATCTTTTACATGAATCAAACAAGTATCTCCTTGCAGAGTTTTCCAAGAAGTTATCTTAAGCCAGTTCTCTTCTACTTGCCAGCGCGTAGCTTCTTTTTGAGGAAATGAAGAAGAAGGAACATAGTCAGCGTTTCCTAAAATATCAAACTCCACGAACGTAGCATTAGCGCGGCTATCTTGAAAAACTAACTTTATTGTATAAAACTTTCGATGTTCTATATAGAGAATACCATTTTGAGAGTTGTAAAAAGGAAGCGCGTTTCCATCTTGTACATAGGCACGTGCAAATTTCTGATGCGTGTGTTTCCAGATAGGATAATTAATGTAATAGTTAATAGCTTTAGTTAAATGAAAAGGGAAATGAGTAATTTTTTGTTGAAAAACTTCAGTTTGATTTTGAAAGATAGTTACGTAATTAACCCCATAACGATTAATTGTTTGATTAGCAATATCATAACCTTTGTACTCTATTCCAATATTTCCATAAGCATAAACAGTTTCTTTGGGTTTATAAGTATTTCCATACTTGTACAAAAAAAGCTCTTTTCTTGTATGCTCTCCGTTAATGCGCGCCTGAGGGCTTAAACATACAAGTGCAATTTTCTCAAGAACGGGAGGAAGATTATCTATGACTTCTCGAAACCCAAATAGAAGAGGATCCAACGGGATATCGCCTTCTGAACGAATCTCAAAATGGAGGTGAGGTCCTGCTGATGCACCAGTATTTCCAGAATATCCTATTATATCTCCTTTTTTGAAAGTAAACAAATGAGGTGGAAGGCTATCAATATCGATCTCCATCGTTTGAAGAGCGTATTGTTGTTCGAGAAGATAAGATTCAATAACGGGATGAAAAGACTCTAAGTGCCCATACAGAGTAACTTTTCCGTTCGAATGCTTAAGATATAAAGCGTTTCCATATCCTGTTGCCGAGGTTTTAAGGCGCACCACATATCCATCCGCCGCTGCATGAACAGGTATCCCCGTTCGCCCGTCCGTTTTGATGTCAATTCCTGCATGAAAATGATTAGTGCGCAACTCGGCAAATCCCCCTGAAAGAAAAGAAGTTTGTCCTGGGCGAATAGGAAAAATAAAGAAGTTTTTTTCGAACTGAATGGTTTGACAGTACACTCCAGAAAAAGCGAATACTAAGGCAACCCAGTTCCACTTTTTTAAAATCATTTTTTACTCTACCTTTTCTTCCAAGGAAATAATAGGTTTATCATTTTCTACTAATCCGAGCTTAGAAACGCGCTTTGCCAATTCTGATGGTTTAGCCGCATTGATATATTCGTATTTTAGAGAACTATAATCAACGCGTATTACTTCTAAATTGCGTTTGGCTTCTGTATACTTTCGAATCAATTTTTCTGAATAATGCACATTCGCAATATACAATACCCCAAGGAACGTCAAATAAAAAATCCTAGGAAGATACTTTAAGGCAATATCATTATCTATTTTGATATCGTGTATTCTCACGCGCCCTATGAAGGCTTTTGGGGTTTCTTCAGAAGAAGACTGCTTGAACTGATTAGCTTTCATACAAAGAAATAGTTTTCAAAATAAAAAACTCTCCTCTTACGAGGGGAGCCTATTTTTAGAGCAATCATAAATCTTATCCGTTACCGCCATCGGCAAAAACAGCATTTAACTTTTGTAGCTTAGACTTTATGGAAGCATCTATCATTCTATCATCGATTTTTAAAATAAATCCTCCAATTACTGAAACATCAATTTTTTCAGACAAAACAACCTTTTTAGAAGGGAAAGCCTTCTCTATTATTGAAATAATTTTATTTCGCAACGAATTAGATAGTGCAAGAGCTGTAATGACTTCTACTGTTAAAATTCCCTTTCTATTTTTATAAATTTCAACAAAACTTTTCGATATGTCTTCCAATTCGTGAAAGCGATTTTTTTTTGCGATAAGACTTAAGAAAGATAAAGTCAAACTATTCAATTTTCCCTTAAAAACATTCTCTATAATCTGCTTCTTTTTAAAAGGGTTAATAATCGGATTTTTAAGAAGCCTTCTAAATTCAAATGATATTTTGCAAGTCTGTGCGATGAGTTCCATATCGTTCTTGCAGTCATCCAATATGTTCTTTGCTTCAGCCAATTGAAACAAAGGCTTGGCATATCTTATTGCTACTCGAGCATTCATATAAATTTCTTAATTTAATTTAACATCTTTCAAATAAGCTTCAATCAAACTCTCATGCGCTCCTGCCTTTTCAAGTTCCTTTCTAAGAATCTTTTCAGCAATCTCCAACGAGAGCGAAGCTACCTGGCGACGTACTTCTGCAAGCGCTGCTTTTTTCTCGTTTTGAATAGCTTCTTGTGCTGACGCAATAATCTTGGAGCTTTCTATTTTGGCTTTTTGCTCAGCATCTTCTATAATTTTAGCTGCAGCTTTTTTAGCATCAGCAATGATTTTTTCTTTTTCTGCCCGTCCTTCCGCTATCAATCTTTCGTTTTCTTTGGTAAGTTCTTGCATTTTTTCCTTTGCTCTTTTAGCCGCATCGAGTTGTTCTTGTATTGTTTGTTCGCGCTCTTTAATTGCATTCATAATTGGCTTAAAAGCAAACTGACCCAACAAAACTAATACAATTAAAAAAAGGAAAGATGTCCAAAATAATAAACCAACATTAGGAGTTACAATATCCATAGGCGATTAGCATTTTAAATTGTTTCTAGAAGACAGTCTGCATGGCTATTCCATGCAGACAATTTTGAAGAATGGAGATTTACTTGATGAGCAAGCAAACAACCACTGCAAAGAGAGCAACTCCTTCGATGAGCGCTGCAGAAATCAACATTGCTAACTGAAGTTTTCCAGCAATTTCAGGCTGACGCGCCATAGACTCTACTGCACTTCCTCCGATGCGTCCGATTCCTAAGCCTGCGCCAATTACTGCCAAACCTGCACCAATACCAGCTCCCATTGGTCCTAACGACCCTGTTAGCTCTAATAAAATACTTAATAATGACATTTTTTTAAAGTTTAAAGTTTTTACTACTCTCGAAGAAACTAACTTTCTTCGCCCCAAACTTAAAAACAATCTTTCTTAATCTCCAAAAAATTTGATACTAAGTTTGTAGAATTCTTAAATTAGAACACAACTATTTTTGAAAGATAGGTTTCTCCTATAGAATTGCTTATTTTCAACAAATATACCGACGGTTTTAAATCTCGTAGAATAATAAGCTTACCTTCTTGAGTGCTCGTGTACTTTCCTATGGATTTTCCATCTATACTAAGCAATTCAGCAAAAAACGGCGTAAAATCCCATTCTATAAACACTTCTCCTTGAGAAGGATTAGGATATATAGCAATTGTAGGATTCTCGTTTACTTTTAGTAAACCACTCGTAATTCTCGGTTTTACTACTACATTAATAGCATAAGTATTTTCACCATTAGCATTTCTGGCGGTAAGTGCCACGGAGTATACCTTTGCTGAATCCACTCGTACAACTGGAGTAAAATCGGAATATGTTCTTCCATTTATAGTCCAAGTATAGGAAGTCGCATGATGAGAAGCATTCCAAAGCTTGAGCGTATCGCCTACGCGAAGGTTGGCTGTATCTAACACCGCAAAATACGCGCAAGGCATAAGCAAAGAAGGCTGAAACGGATTTAATGAAATAGATTGAGTATTTAAGACCATCATTTTCATGTTTTCAAATCCTAAGCCGCTTCTAGGCTGCGGTGTTTGATTTTCTTTCTTTTGAGAAATCTTTTCTACTTTCCCTCCGTCATTAATATACAAAAAGACCGAACGCCCAAAAGCTTGGCAAATCGTTTGCCCTTGATTCGGATAAATTCTTAAAAAGCTATTCGTAGGCAAGTACCAACCAAATCGCAAAGAATCCCATCCTATCAATAATGGAATAGCAGCTTGATTGTTCTCCCAGAATTGATAACTCCCTGTACCCGAAGCGGTATTGCTAAACGCTCTTGAAACAATAGCAGAAGTTTTTAGCAAACCAAGTCCGTTAATAGAAGCAAGATTACCGTCATAGGCCAATGTAGTAGAGGTATAAAAATTAGCAGGAACAGATTTTTTCCCGACGTAATGAGCGTCTTCTCCTACGAAAGCCACAATTTTATGGCTCATAGTCATCAGTTTTTTAACTGAATCTCCTACAATAGAATTAAAAAAAGCTTGAAGGTTTGTAGAATTATTATTTACAAAAATGTATTTCTTCGATACTCGAGCACGATTTAATAGCGCACTTGTATCGGCGGCAGATGATAAAATGGTTCTGCCTAATAATACATTCGTCAAGTTCCGAGTTATCAATTGCGTTCTCACCTGGGCAGCAACACTTGTGGCAGATGTATCTGAAGATAAAATCAAAACTGTATCGGTAAGATTACCTGACAAAGTACTTTGGGCTAAAGAGTCGAAAAGTGCTGCATTCTCATTTACCTCATTGCTTCCTGTCAAATAAAGTTGGTAAGATATTGTTTCCTCTAAAATAGGAGGTACCACATTTCGCTTATTAGCAGGATTTCCCTTTACCGAAAGATTTGTAAAATCGAGTGTATCGCCATTTACAAGTTGCTGAACCAAAATAGTTCCTGCAGAAAGCCTACCTGAAGTCGTGCTAAAAGTAGAAGGCGTATAGACACTCACTGTAGCTGTTCCGTAAGCATATGCTTTTTTTTCTTTAAAGTCTATGCAAAGCGCCATCATATCATCTACTCCTATTCCTCTCAAAGGATACTTTCCTTGGGTTTGCATCCAATTAGCCAAAAAGCCTACTAAACGAGGCATTCTTCCGCGCTCCATAAAATGCGTATCAAAATAATATCCTGGGAAAACGTTAATAAAATCATCTCGCAAAGTGATAGATGAATGATTGACATTCTCAATAATGTGATAACTTTGCATTGTAGTTCCTTCTGCTGTATACACTACGCTTGAAAGAATAGCACAACCTGCAGAAGTTCCCATCAAAACTCCTCCTTGCATGAACTTATCGCGCGCCGCTCGCTCCAAGGTGGTTCCTTTCCAACGAGAATAATAATCAAATTGGTCTCCTCCTCGAAAGAAAAATACATCATAACTCATCAACTCATTGTAAGTCTGAGCGTTAGGAGTTCGAATGCTAAATTCTTTGGCTTCTACTGCACCCAAACTTCTAAAATAATCTACCATGAAGGTGCTTATAGAATTTACATCTGCCACTGTACTGATAATAGCAACGCGCTTATTCCGCGATTTATCTACTGCCCAACGATAAGGAGCATCGCTCCAACTTCCCGCTTTATTGGATTCTGGTCCTCCTCCCACAATTACCATGTATCCTTGCGCCCAAATTAAATGAGGCAATAACCCAATTATAAATAGCAACAAAGAGAAAGCTAAGTTTTTCATGTTAGCAAAACTTTAATTTAATAGCTAAAATACATTAATTTACTGGAATCCCAAGCTTTGAACGAGATAAATTAGCACAGTGCGCTAAGGCATTTATAGCGTTCACTACATAAAGAGCAGCGGTTTCTGTTCTCAAGCGAGAAGAAGTTAAACTCACTAATCTAAATCCATGTTGTTGAGCGTGAGAAAGTTCTTGTTTACTAAAACCGCCTTCGGGTCCTATAGCTACACAAATAGGATTTTGAACATTCGCTGCATCACAAAGCATCTCAACAGGTTGCTCACACAATTCGCAGATAAATTTTTGTACCTTGGAATCTTGTTGCGAAACAAACTCTGAAAAAGGCGTTATACCCTTAATCACAGGAATGTGATATTGTTGAGACTGTTTCATAGCAGCTACTGCAATACGTTCTAATCGGTCTATGGGAACATCTTTTCTTAAAGAATGTTCTGTTTTAAGAAAAGTAATTTGATTAATACCGATTTCTGTTGCTTTTTCGAGAAACCATTCGATTCTATCAATATTTTTAGTAGGAGCTACACCAATGTGTAAATAATAAAAAAGGCGTAGACTTTCATGGCGCGTTTCTGTTAGATGCACTACAGCTTGTTTTTTATGCTGATGACTAAATATGGCTTTTCTCACTAATCCTTTTCCGTTGGTGATTTCTATTAGTTCGCCCTTACACGCCCGCAATACTTTAACAAGATGATAGCTTTCTTCTTCTGGTAAATTCCATTCTTGTGCTATAGAATCCAAGTGTTTATCGTAAAAAATAGGTAAAGACATGAACTAATTACAAAGGTTTACACATTTGCCTTCTTTATCGATATAAAAACTTTTATTTTCTTTTTTTACGTAAGCCGTTCCATTGATAAACTCTTCTACTTCATCGTACTGAAAGGGAATTACAATTTCTCCGTCTGTATTTACAAAACCCCACTTACCATATTTGTAAACTGCCGCCAGTCCTTCTGAAAAGCCATAAGGCGTAATTTTATCATATTCAGGCTTTATTTTTTCTTCGCCTGCTTTGTTAATATAACCCCACTTATTGTTTTTCCTCACAGCAGCAAATCCATTTCTAAAATTAGAAACTTGTTCGTACTGATTTTTTAGCAAAAGTTCTTTTCCTTCGTTATTAATAAACAAAAATTGTTCGCCAATTTTAGCTTTCGCCATACCGTCGGAAAAATCATCAATTTTATCGTATTTGCATTCAGTAAGAAGTCTTCCTGTTTCGTCCATAATGCCGAATTTTCCGTTTTTTTTCACATGCACGAATCCATCGGAAACAAAATCATCAGCTTCATCGAACATCAAAGGCTCTTCGTTATTGTATTTGTTGATAAATCCTTGCTTTTTATCGTGTGTATACACTTTAAAGAGCTCATGAGAGAAATTCTTTATTTTTTTATATACTGCTGGAATCACCAGTTTCCCAGAAAGAGAAATTACGCCGTAGTTTCCTTTTTCAAAATCAATTTTTTGGCAGCCTTTGCATACAAAAGCAAAACCTTCATGAAAATCGCTAATCAAATCGTACTCTGCAGGCAAAATTTCCTTTCCTTTATTATTAATTAACCCAAATTTATTTTCTCGCTTTACTTTTGCAATTCCTCCTACTACGCTCTCGCCCCAATCATACTGATTGCTTACTATGAGTCCTTCTTTACTCAAGTACATAAATTTATTATTTTTCCGAACAAGGGCTAATCCTTCCGAAAAAGGAAGAGCTTCTTCGTACTGAAAAGGGATTACTTCTTCGTCAGCAGTGTTGATATAACCGCGATTTCCGCTATGCCGAATAACTCCAAAATGCCCTACATCGTCTTCTTTTTTAACAATTTCTACATAACAACCTATACAAACAGATGCCAAGCCCTCTGAAAATCCTTGGGCATCGTCGTATTTGAGTGGAATTACTAAACTTCCATACTGATTGATAAATCCCCATTTTCCACCGTGAAACTGATGATTCGCTAAATCTGCTATGCAACCATTACAAACAGCTGCATAACCTTCTTTGAAATCAGTAGCACCATCGTAGACAGCTCCTACAATTTCACGTCCGCGCTGATTCACATAGCCCCATTTCCCGTTCGGAAACTGCACCGCGGCAAATCCTCCCTGGAAAGGAGCGGCAAACCTATATTTTGGGGAAACTATCACTTCACCTGTTGTTGCATTCTCATATCCGTAGAGTCCTTCTTTGCTCTGAAAAACAACGAGAGAATATGGAACTTGAGCTCTCAACCCAAGACTCACAAAAATGAAAAGAAAACACGTTGTTTTCATGAAATTAGAATTACAAAATTTGATTAACCATCAAGCATTTTTACGCAAATTGTGTTGAATAGTTTGTTTCAAAAAGAAGTTTTCATAATTGGTAATCATCAGTATGACAAACTGAACTCCGAACATAATGTTTGCTAACCATAAATGAAGCGGCTGCATAAAAGCAGGAATTGCAAAATAAGCCATAATGGCTCCACTTACGATTTCAATCACAATAATTACACCCAAAGCACTACTCCATTTTAACAAAACAGTATTTTGTCGGCTGTTCTTCAAAAGCTCATAAACAAGATAACCGTTTAATATCAACACAAGAAGAGAAAAACTTCTATGGATATAAAACACCATTCCAACGCTTTCAACCCATTTATTTCGAGAAATTGCTAAGTTAGCCACCACATCAATTTTTTCGCGCACTTGTGTGCCTAGCACGATTTGAATTACAGAAAATATTAAGCAAATGACAAACAAACCATTAATTCTTTTTACGTTTTGCACATCAATGGGAGAAAACACTCCTTGATACGAACGCATCAGAGTATATAAAAGCAATGAGACCAATAACAATGCTAAAATCATGTGCAAAGTAACCATCCACCCTATTAGATTTGTAGAAACAACAAAAGCTCCAATCCACGCTTGAAACAACACTAAGAAAACCGAACACCAGGCTAACACAGGAATTGTAACGTCTGTTTTCCAATAAGCTAACGACCCAAATGCTGTAATCAGAATAAAAATGCCAATAAGAGCACCGATAAGTCGATTAATGTATTCAATCCACGTCTTAAGAGGATGAAAATCTTGTTCTATTAGAATAGTAGGATCATGAAGAATTTTTTCTGCTTTTTCTCGATAGCCAAGTCTTTGTAAGAAAGAAGCTAATTGCACATTTTTTTGTCTGCGCTTTTCAGCAAAGATTTCTTTATAATTCTCTGGAAGTTGGCTTACGTGCGTTGGTGGAATGTACTGTCCAAAACACTTTGGCCAATCTGGGCAACCCATGCCTGAGCCCGTACTTCGTACAATTCCTCCTACTAATATTAGCATGTAAACCGCTATGACCGTAATAACCCCAAAACGACGAAATAGCTGCTGTCCTCGACTCATCTTTTTTCCGAATAATTAGACTTCAAAATAAACTCATCGCTCTCTCTTTGTAGAATCTTGCAAGTAAACTTCTATAAGTCCTTCAGGAAGATTAAAAAAAATCTGCTGACAAGCATTATCAATTTTATCAATAAAAGATTTTACTAAAGGAATGAGCACTTCTTTGCCCTCCATCGTGGTTTGCGCTAAAAATTGCGCAGGCATTTCTACAATGCTCTCCACTTTGCCGATTGTCTGATTTGTACGATTGTCAATTATTTCGAATCCTAAGATTTCATGATAATAAAAGTAATCTTCATCAAGTACAGGAAGTTCGCTTAAGGGCAAATAAAGTTTACGGCCTCTTAAAGCACGCGCCTTTTCAACAGTATCGATTTCCTCTAAATGCAAAATAACATCTTTGCCTTTCAGACGAATCTCTTTAACAAAATAAGGAACAAGTTCATGCTCTAACTCAATAAAAACTGACTCTATGTCTAAGTATTCTTCTAGGTAATCTACATCAAAATGAGCGGTGAGCCCCCCCTTCAGGCCATGAGTTTGGCGAATCATTCCTAATTCAAAGCAATCTTCTTTTTCAGGTATCATCATAAAGCGAGGAGTTTTTAACAAAAATATCAAAATCTACAAAATTGCGAAGAAACTTTAAATTAGATGTGTTTAACATTTTCACAAAAAATACATTCTAAATTAGAAATCATTAAAACAACACTTAAAAAAGATTTTTTCATTGTCCGATAATATTCGCATAATATCACACACATAACTTTGAATAAAAGTTTTTTACATCATGAAATATATCTTATTCACGTTTGTTTTCGCAAGTAGTCTATTAGGAAACGCTCAAATTCCTGCTAACTACTACAACAATGCAGCCGGCAAGAGTGGCGCACAACTTAAAACAGCTTTATGGAACATTATCAAAAACCCCGCAGCACCCAGTTATTCTTCACTCTATACCCACTATCAGAAAACAGACAAAAAACCTAATGGAAAAGTATGGTGTATGTACTCTGATGTACCAGGTGGAACCCCACCTTACGAATATTCTTTTTCCCAAAACTGTGGTACTTATACCAAAGAAGGGGATTGTTTTAACCGCGAACACTCTTTTCCTCAAAGTTGGTTTAATAGCCGTATGCCTATGCAATCCGATTTATTTCATGTTTATCCTACTGATGGGTGGGTAAATAGCTTGCGAAGCAATTGGCCTTACGGATACGTAACTACTATTACACACACCACAATGAATGGTTCTAAGCTTGGGAAAGACAACGGAGCTCGCAACTACGGCTATACAGGAACCGTTTTTGAAGTAATAGATGCTTACAAAGGAGACTTTGCACGCACCCAACTCTATATGGCAATTTGCTACGAAGATAAATTAAGTTCTTGGGTATCGAATAGCAATGCAGGTTCTGTTCTAAATGGAACTGCTTTTCCAGGCTTTCATAGCTGGTATTTAAACACGCTCCTGGAATGGCATATCAAAGACCCAGTAAGCCAAAAAGAAATTGACCGAAACAACGAAGTATTTAAAATTCAAGGTAATCGCAACCCTTTAATCGATAGTCCGCAATTTGTGCAGCGCATTTGGTTTGCTTCGCAACCTCCTATTGTACAATTTACAGCTGGCTCAGGAATTATCTCAGAGGGAAATACAGGTATAAAAACTTATACAGCTACCATTAGCGTTCCTGCCAAACTTTCCTATCCTACTACTATCACCCTCTCAGCAGCTCCCTCTTCTACTGCTACTTTAGGAGTAGACTATGTTTTTTCTCCTTCTACTTTTACATTTCAGCCCTCTATGAATGCACAAACGCAAAATATCACTATTACTATCATGGGAGACACTATTACAGAACCAGACGAAACTGCCATTATTCAAATCCAAAGTACTACATTAGGAGCACCTATCGGAACGATCCATTCTCACGCGCTCACTATTCTTAACGATGACGGCTCTTCTACTACTCCGCTGCCACCCGTTATTGAATTTGAAACAATGGCTTCTTCTGTAACAGAAGGAAATATAGGCGCGAAAATTTTTAAAATTCCTGTCAAGGTCCACCCTGCTCCATCGTCTTCTGTTTCAGCAACGGTGAGTGTAGAGTCAGTTGGTACTACTGCTACTTCTTCTCATTTCAATTTGCTAACCAACAGTGTAAGTTTTTCTTCTACAAAGCTCACTGATTCGATAGAGGTAGCTATCATAGGCGATACTATTAACAATTCTAACCGCACTGCAGTATTTCGATTAAGCAATCCTGCTGGTGGCGCTACTATTGGGAATCAGCTTTTTACGCTTACTATACAAGATGACGATACAACTATTACAAGTCCAGGGCAAAACACTTCGATTCAATTTGAAACTGATGAAACAGTACTTTGGGAAGGAAATGAAACGCGCATCATCTACTTGCCTGTTAGCGCTTACCCTGCTCCTACTACCCCTGTTACAGCACAAGTTGCAATCGACTTCCGATTTACTTCAGCTACTACTAACGATTTTGAATTGCTAACCCACCAGGTGTCTTTTTCGCCTACTCAATCAACTGACCAAGTAGCTGTAAAATTATTGGGCAACTTGATTAGAGAAAACGACCGATTTGTAGCCTTTAAACTTTCTAATGTTGTAGGAAACGCACAAATAGGAGAGTATGGAACCATCCGCATTACAATTCAAGATGACGATTCTGCCCCTCTTTCGCATAGCAACGTCGAAAAAGTATTTTTGGTGTATCCTAATCCCACTTCTGATAAATTGTATTTAGATGGAGACATACAAGAAGTGAAAAAAATCACACTTTATAACTTATTAGGAAATACGGTTTTTGAACTCACTCAAATAAATGACGCTACATTAGACGTTTATAGTTTGCCCTCTGGCGCGTATTTGTTAGAGATTCTCACTTATTCGCAACTGCATCGCTTCAAAATATTGAAAAAATAGCAATTCTAAATCTAATTTCCTAAACCACGTCAGAAAGCCACATTTTGTTTTCGTATTTGCGGGATATTCTTTTAATTTGTAAAAGATGAACTGTTGCCAATAAAATATGTCATTAACAGCGCGAGAAAAAGCCGCACAAAAGGGTATCAATGCAATATTATCAGGCGTTCTTTTGAATATTTTGTTAGGTGCAATCAAAGCATTTACAGGAATAATAGGCAATTCTTACGCTTTAGTAGCTGATGCTATTGAAAGTACTTCGGATGTTTTCAGCTCGCTTATTGTATGGTGGGGGCTTCGCACGGCTTCTAAAGCTCCCGACGAATCTTACCCTTATGGTTACGGAAAAGCTGAGCCCATCGCTGCCATTGCAGTTTCTGGCTTACTTTTTATTTCTGTAGTGGTAATAGCGTATCAGAGCATTATGCAAATCATCACCCCTCACCAAACACCAGAACCTTATACGGCTATTGTATTAGTGATTGTAATCTTTGTAAAAGAAATTCTCTTTCAATTCAACCGAGAAACTGCTATTGAAATAGAAAGTTTTGCCGTAAAAGGAGATGCTTGGCATCATCGGAGCGATGCGATTTCTTCATTAACTGCTCTTCTTGGAATCGTAGTAGCTCTTTGGGCAGGAGAAGGTTATGAAAGTGCTGATGATTGGGCTGCTTTAGTAGGTTCTGGTCTGATTGCTCGGAATGCCTGGTTAATTTTTCGACCATCTCTTGCGGAAATTATGGATAGCGCTCCTCCTAAAGAAATCACTGAGGAAATTCGCCAAATCGCTAAAACTGTGCCGCGCGTTTGGGATATTGAAAAATGCTTCGTTCGCAAAACAGGATTAGAATATTATGTAGAAATTCATATTGTAGTAGATGGAAATATGACTGTGCGAGAAGGACATGAAATCGCTCATTTGGTAAAAGATAAAATTAAAGAATTCAAACCTAACGTACACAACGTACACACTCATGTAGAGCCTGCAAACCCAGAATTTTCTTAAAAACATGAAGAATAATACTGTAGAAAAAATAATTCTCGGAATAGACCCTGGCACACGCATCACCGGATACGGAATTATTCGCATCTCTCAACAAAAACCTGAACTCTTACAATACGGTGTTATCCACTTAGAAAAATATACAAATTATCTTATTAGACTTCAAAAATTACTTGAGCGCATTCTACAAATTATCACTGATTACCAACCTCATGAAATGGCAATAGAGTCTCCTTTTTATGGAGAAAACGTACAATCGATGTTAAAACTTGGAAGAGCACAAGGAGTAGTGATGTCAGTCGCTTTCATGCAAAATATTCCTATTGTAGAATATGCTCCTAAAAAAATAAAGCAAACCATCACAGGCAACGGAAACGCGTCTAAAGAGCAAGTTTCAAAAATGATTACGCAAGCGTTTCAATTTCAAATAGAAAAAAACACATTGTTGGATGCCACTGATGCCTTAGCCGTAGCTCTTTGCCATTTTTATGCTAAAGGAATCTCTAAACGTCAAAGCAAGTCTTGGGAAAATTTTGTATCTGAAAATCCCGATAGAATTTTGTAAACCTTTTTCCGAACGACTTGTTACTTTTTTAAAGTTTATTTGATATGAAATGGAAAGTCCTTTTTTTCGCATTGATAAGTTTCAATATTTACGCTCAAAATCATCAAAAAAAAATGGAAAAAATTCAAAAATCTGATGCTGAATGGAAAAAAGAGCTTTCTGAGATGCAGTATTGCATCCTTCGCCAAAAAGGAACAGAACGAGCCTTTACAGGATTGTATTGGAACAACCACAAAAAAGGGACTTATTATTGCGCAGGCTGTCAGCTACCTTTGTTTCATTCTTCTCATAAGTTCGATTCAGGAACAGGATGGCCGAGTTTTTTCCAACCTATTGCGCCTAACGTAGTGGAAACTGAAACGGATTATTCCTACGGAATGATTCGAACAGAGGTACACTGCGCCCGATGCAACGGACATCTGGGGCACGTCTTCGATGACGGACCCCAACCTACAGGCTTGCGCTACTGCATCAATTCCGTCTCTCTTATTTTTAAAGAAGAAAAATGAAAATTAATTATTTATTTCCAGGCTCTGAGCATTTCTCTTTTGCCACCAGGAGGGCCTGGCAGCTTTTCTATTTTAAAACCTGCTTGCAATAAGGCTCTTCTAAAGCTACCACAGACACAATAAGAAACCAAAACTCCCCCAACAGACATAAGCGAATAAAGTTGCTCAAATCGTTCGGGAATCCAAAGAGAAGGTTGCTTTTTAGGTGCAAAAGCATCAAAAAACACCACATCAAACTGATTTACAGAGTAATAATTTTCTAAGGGAGAAGTATTTTTTTCTATTATAAACTGAGAATTAATTGCAATAGGGATGTTCCAGGGGGCTTGATGAAGATCGTAGAAAGTATTCCAAAGCAAAGAAGGTAAGACATTTTCATAACGAAGTTGTTTTATTATAGAGATATCGAGAGGAAAAGGCTCTAAACCGACGTAAAAAATTTTTTTATTGAGTTCTTGAGAAGTTTGGTAAGCTAATATGGTGTTTAAACCTGTTCCAAAACCTACTTCCAGCACTCGGCATTCTGCATGGCTTTCTAAAAAAAATCGCAAACCATTCTGAATAAACACATGGACAGACTCTGTATACGCACCTTTAGAGGAATGATAAGTTTCATTCAACTCATTAGAATATAAAGTAGCAGAACCATCGGCCGTATTTAAGATAGTGAGATGTTTTGTAAAGTCTTCCATCCAATTCCGTCGTTTTGTTGATAACCAATTGCAAAAAGTTTTTCAAACATCATAGTTTCTGTATTATAAGAAAGTCGGTTTCCTTGAGCATCGTAGACACGTCCACCACTCGTTTCTAAAATAGCTTGTCCGGCTGCAGCGTCCCACTCCATTAAGGGTTTATTGCGAACATAATAATCCGCCTTATTTTCTGCTAATAAACAAAACTTGAGTGAACTCCCTATTTTAGTATGCGTTTTAACTTCTAAGGCTTTTTTAATTAAAATTTCAGTTGATTGAGATTCATTCTCAGATGAGACGCTTCTTAGACTATAATAATTCGGATAATGTGGAACCACAAGTTTGAAAGGCAACTCTCCATCGAGTTGTTTATAGGCGCCTTTTTCATCAGCAAAATAGAGTGTTTGCAACGCAGGCGCGTATACTACGCCTAAAACAGGATATTTATAACGAATTAATGCGATATTTACCGTAAATTGATGATTGCGTTTAACAAATTCCTTTGTTCCATCTAAAGGGTCGATGAGCCAAAATTCTTTCCAACGCTCCCGAACTTTAAAAGGAATTTGCAAGCCTTCTTCTGAAATGATAGGAATTTGAGGATATAAATTCGACAGCCCCTCCACAATAATTCGATGAGATTGTTTATCAGCTCTCGTAAGCGGAGAACTATCGCTTTTTAGAGTAGTCTGAAAATCACCTGATTCGTACACTTCCATAATAGCTTTGCCTGCTCGAAGCGCTAAAGCAATAATATTTTGTAGATTAATTGATTGCATAAAAGAAAAATTCTAATCTTGAATCTGACAAAAATAATGAATCATGAAAGAAAAACTCATCTTATACCTAAAAGGTGTGGCTATGGGAGCTGCCGACGTAGTGCCAGGAGTTTCAGGCGGAACAATTGCTTTTATCTCAGGAATTTATGAAACTTTGCTAAGCTCTATACAAGCATTTGATAAACAAGCAATTAAGATGCTTCTTCAATTAGAAATCAAAAATTTTTGGCAAAAAATCAATGGAAACTTTTTATTAACACTCTTAGCAGGAATTGGAACATCAATTATTTCACTTGCGAAATTGGTTACGTGGCTATTAGAGCACCAACCTGTATTGATTTGGTCTTTCTTCTTTGGGCTTGTAGTAGCCTCAGCTATTACTGTAGCTAAAAAAATTCAAAAATGGGATGCTACACTCGCAATTCTTGGCTTATCAGGCGCTATAATAGCTTATTGGATTACAGTGGCTACCCCCGCTGAAACGCCTGATGCTCTTTGGTTTGTATTCTTTTCGGGCGCTATTGCAATTTGTGCTATGATTCTACCAGGAATTTCAGGAAGTTTTATTTTACTTTTGCTCAAAAAATATCACTACATTCTCAGCGCTCTGACTTCTTTTAAAATAGACGTTATTATTACTTTTATAGTAGGTGCAATTTTTGGATTGCTTTCATTTTCGAGAGTTTTAAAATACCTTCTTCATCGATTTCACGATGCTACTATTGTAGTACTTACGGGTTTTATGGTAGGTTCTTTAAATGCCGTTTATCCGTGGAAAATTGTCGTCCAAACGTATACCGATAGACATGGGATCGAAAAACCACTGATTCGTCAAAATGTGAGTCCTTTTGAATATGAGTCTCTCACTCATCAGCCCGCTTATATAGGCTGGGCAATCTTACTAGCAATTTTAGGAGTTTTTTTAGTATTTTTTTTAGAACACTATTCTGAAAAATTTTCTACCCGTGCAAAATAAAGTTTTGCTTGTTGATTGTGTTAAAAATGTTTTTATAGCTTTGTGAGAGTTAAATAAAATAAAAAATTATGTACCTATTCACTTCAGAATCTGTTTCAGAAGGACACCCTGATAAAGTAGCAGACCAAATTTCAGATGCAATACTCGATGCGATGTTAGCGCAAGATCCTCACTCTCGTGTAGCGTGCGAAACCCTTGTCACTACTGGTTTAGTAGTCGTAGCAGGTGAAATTACTACCAAAGCTTCTGTAGCTATTGATGAGATTGTAAGAGAAACTATCAAAAAAATTGGCTATACAAAAGCAGAATATAAATTTGAAGCTGAATCCTGTGGAGTAATTGTAGCTATTCATAGCCAATCACCAGATATTGCGCGTGGAGTAGATGAAGGAAAAGGAATCGATAAAGAACAAGGCGCAGGCGATCAAGGAATGATGTTCGGATATGCCACCAATGAGACGCCGGAATATATGCCTATGGCATTGGCTTTCTCCCATAGAATTGTAAAAGAACTATCTAAAATACGCAAAACAGAGCTTCATTTGATGCCTTATTTGCGCCCTGATGCTAAATCGCAAGTAACTATCGAATATGGAGATGACAACAAACCTAAGCGAGTTCATACGATTGTCGTTTCTACTCAACACGACGAATTCGATACAGATGAAAACATGTTGGCGCGCATCACAGAAGATATTAAAAAAATTGTAATTCCTCGCGTGATACCTTCTAATATGTTGGATGCAAATACGATTTATCACATCAATCCTACTGGAAAATTTGTCATTGGAGGGCCTCACGGCGACACAGGGCTTACAGGTAGAAAAATCGTCGTAGACACTTATGGTGGAAAAGGAGCCCATGGCGGAGGAGCCTTTTCTGGAAAAGATCCTTCTAAAGTAGATAGAAGCGCAGCTTATGCAGCGCGCCACATTGCTAAAAACTTAGTAGCAGCGGGCATTGCAGACGAATGCTTGGTTCAGGTAGCTTATGCTATTGGAATAGCAAAACCTGTCTCTATTAATGTAAACACCTACGGAACTGCTAAAGTAAAATTCTCTGATGCTGAAATTGCTGCAAAAGTTGCCCAGTTATTCGATATGCGTCCTAAGGCAATTATCGAGCGCCTAAAGCTTAAAAACCCAATTTATTCTGAAACAGCAGCTTACGGACACATGGGGCGAGAACCTTTTACAAAAGAAATTACTTTCAAATCAGTAGAAATCGTCGAAGAAGGTAACGTCAAAAAAGTTCTTACTCATACCTACGCTAAACCTGTGGAATTTTTTACTTGGGAAAAACTTGATTATGTAGAAATGATCCGAAAAGAATTCAAAATCTAAATTTTAGAGGCTCGAAAAGCCTTATCGAGCCTTGTGTTTTAGCACAATATTTGATAAAAAATGAAAAAGCTGTGGTAAAAGTTTTTTTCTATCGTAGTAGAGCTCAGCGCTCAAGCGTCCGTTTTTTCCCATTTTTTCTCTTTCTTTTTCTGAGAGCGCACTAAGTTCTAAAATATTTTTTCGAAGCTGCTGATAATCAGTTGATTTAGCACAGAATCCTGCTTCATGCTGAGTTACTAATTTTTCTCCTTCTCCTTCTCCTACAAATAAAATGGGCAAGCCTGCTGCAAATGCTTCATATAATTTGGCAGGAACAGTTCCTAAAAGATAAGTTTTTTGAGAAATCAACGCTGCATCATACTGAACTAAAAGGCTTGGAATCTGATGAGGTTGTACATCGTTCCACAAAAATATCCCTTTAAAAGGTTCTGTTTTGAGAATTTCTTCAATACGAGAACGATCAGCACCATTTCCGTACAAATGCAGTTCTGCACCTATATCAGAAAAATTCATATTTTTGCATAGATCTGCCAATCCGTGTGCGATTCCTAGCACTCCTGCATACACAATCCGCAACGGACTACAAATTTTGTAGTCTTTTTTAGGAATGAACTTTTCCGTTTGAACACCTGTCCGATGTAATAAAATAGGTGCTTTCTTACTTATTCGTTCATCTAACCATTTTTGAATTTCTTCTGATTGAACAACAAAAGCGTCAGCCTGCCTTAAAAAAAAGGTTTCCCACTTTCTTAAGATAAAAACTCCACGCGAAACATTTAAAGAAGGAAATGCTTCTGACCAAAGGTCAGAAATATTCATAATCAGTGGAATGCCTTTCAACTTCGCTATACAAAAAGCATGAAACAAGAATAAAGGAGGAGGCGATTGCACAAAAACAACATCTGTTTTATATTTCCACAAATAAAAAGGCAAAAAAATTATCATACTTATTCCTAACGAAAGCATCGTAAGCAGTCTCATTCTTAGCCTGTGGCTATGCGATGGATAAACAGGCAACCGAAAAATCTGTAAATTTTTTTGTGGCTCTTCTTTCGAAAACTTCCAACTTTTAGATTGAAAGGGCTCTAAAACGTAATTTCGAGGATAAAAAGGATAACCCGTAATCACATCGGTTTTTATCTCTTGAGAAGCCAAAAAATAAGCCAAATCTCCTAATCGAAGAGGTGCAGCTCCATATTCAGGAATAAATGTTGAAGTAATAATTGTGATGCGCTTAAGCATAAAAAATTATCAAAATCATTTTTTTTCGACAATATATATGAAAGAAGAATTTGTGGAAACGCCAAAACTTCTTCAACTTTGAAATAATTTTAATTGTCCCAAAATGAAACTTCATCTTAAAAATCCACTCGCCTTTTTTGATTTAGAAACGACAGGTGTCAATGTAATTACAGATCGCATTGTAGAGATTGCTATTATAAAAGTGATGCCTAATAATGAACGCATCACTTATCATCAACTTATTAACCCTACAATTCCTATTCCTCCAGAAGCTACCCTCATCCATGGAATTAGAGACCAGGATGTTGCCGATAAGCCCACTTTTCGAGAAGTAGCCAAAACCATCTACCAATTCTTAGAGGGGTGCGACTTAGCAGGATATAATATGATAAAGTTCGATATTCCTCTTTTGGTAGAAGAGTTTTTGCGTTGTAATATTAACTTCAATATTAGCAAACGCAAACTTATTGATGCGCAAAAAATCTTTCATCTTATGGAACCTCGAACCCTTGAAGCCGCATATAAATTTTATTGTAATAAAGAACTTACTAAGGCGCACAGCGCTGAAGCAGATTGTTTAGCTACTCTTGAAGTATTAGAAGCTCAACTTGAAAGATATGCAAACGTAAGCATCAAAGATAAAGACGGCAACTTGATTGTACCAATTGTAAACGACATGGAAAAACTCCATGAACTATTTTCTCAAAACATGGTGGATCTGCAAGGTAGAATGATTTATAACGAAAAAAACGAAATAATTTTCAATTTTGGCAAACACAAAGGGAAGCCTGTTTTGCAAGTGCTCAAACAAGAGCCCACTTATTACGATTGGATTATGAAAGGAGAGTTTGCCTTAGATACCAAGCACAAACTTACAGAAATTGTATTAAGTCAGCTCAACCAAAAATAAGGGTTAATCTTCTATCTGAAGAAGCTCTACTTCAAAATAAAGTGTAGAATTAGCAGGAATAGGTCCTACGGGACGATTTCCGTAGCCTATGTGAGGAGGAATTCTGAGCATAGCCTTCGTTCCTACTTTTAGTTTGGCAATTCCTTCGTCCCAACCGCGAATTACATATCCTTGACCTAAAGGGAAACGAAAAGGCTCGCCTCTCTCTATAGAGCTATCAAACTTCGTTCCATCTTCTAATGTACCTGTGTAATGTACTACTACTATTTTACCAGGAACAGGTAAAGCGCCGTCGCCCTCTTTTAAAATCTTGATACCTAAACCGGACTCATATTCTGTATATCCCAATTTTTTCTCTTCTACTTTCCAAACCTGAAGAGCTTGTTGAATAAACAAAACATCAGCAGTAGAGAGCTTTAATTGTTTGTTATTCGCCAATGAAAGCAAGTATTTTGTATCGACAGGAAATAAAAAACTGATTTTAAAAGGAGCTTTTTTTCCATTTAAATAAAAATAATTCTGACCTTGAATGAACTGCGCACATTGACCAGGAAATAACAAAGTATCTTGAAAACAATAGTCCACCTTCTCAGGAACCTTCTGACATTTTTTATCACACTGCGCAGACACACTAATGTTCGAAATACACAAAATAACAAAAAAGTAGTTCTTCATAAACTTTCAATAAAGTTAGGAGTTTGCTCTTTAAAAGCTTTTCTTGGTTTTAGGTTCAAAAGTTGAAAGAGCTTCGTATCTTGTTCTGCTTCAGGGTTAGGAGTAGTAAGAAGTTTATCGCCCGAAAAAATAGAATTAGCTCCTGCTAAAAAACAGAGCGCTTGTTCTTCCACGGTCATTTCAAGCCGTCCCGCTGAAAGTCGAATCATGGCTTTGGGCATTAAAATGCGAGCAGTCGCTATCATGCGAACCATATCCCAAACAGATACGCGTGGAGCATTTTCCAAAGGGGTTCCCTCGATAGGCACTAATGCATTAATAGGAACAGATTCCGGATGCATGGGCAATGTAGCTAGCGTATGAAGCATATTGATTCGATCTTGAGTAGTTTCACCTAACCCTATTATTCCTCCACAGCAAACAGAAATGTTTGCTTTTTGTACATTTTTTAGTGTATTTAAGCGGTCTTCATAGGTGCGAGTAGAAATAATCTCTCCATAAAATTTTTCGCTAGTATCTAAATTATGATTGTAAGCGTACAAGCCAGCTTCCTTAAGTTTAAGCGCTTGCTCGTGGGTGAGCATTCCTAAAGTACAACACACTTCTAATCCCAAGTTGCTCACTTCTTTTACCATTTCTAAGACGCGCTCAAAATCTCGATTTTCGCGCACTTCGCGCCATGCTGCTCCCATGCAAAACCTCGTACTTCCCGCTGCTTTTGCTTCTTTAGCTTTTTCTACCACCTCTTCTACAGAAAGAAGTTTATGAGCTTTTACGTTTGTATGGTAGCGCGCCGACTGAGAACAATAAGCACAATCTTCAGGACAACCTCCTGTTTTGATAGATAAAAGCGTACATACTTGTACTTCTTGCGGATCATGAAAAGCGCGGTGTACTGTGGCAGCTCGATAAATAAGTTCTAAAACAGGAAGATGATAAATGTCAGATACTTCTCCTATTGTCCAATTATTGCGAACAGTAATAGTGTGTTGCATACTTCTTTATTTGTTAGGCAAATCTGAACAATCTTTTCTAAAAATACAATTTAACTTTCTGATTTAGCTATTTCTTGGCTATTTCAGAAGAATTTCTATGTTAGAGAAAATGCGTTTTGGAAAAACTTTCAATATTACATAACTTTCGGTCAAACTTTGAAAATATGATCTTGAGAGCACTCGGAATTGTTTTTCTTGAAATCTTTTTAGAAAGTTATGCTTTCGGACAGTTTACAAAATCTAAAATTTTGAATCCTGTAAAATGGGAAAAACCTTCTGCCAATAAATCAACCGCCTACATCGGAGAAACAATAGAAATAATATTTACAGCTCTTATTGATGAAGGATGGTACATGTATTCCTCAGAAGGATTAGATGAAAGCGTAATGGCAATTCCTACTACCTTTACTTTTGAACCATCAGAAAGTTACGAACTTATTGGTAAAATAACGCCTGTTCAACCTAAAAAAAAATTTGACCCTACCTGGAACGGAAACATCATGTATTTCGAAAAAAAAGCTGTTTTCAAACAAAAGATTAAAATTAAAAGCGAGAACCTTCAACTAAAAGCTACTGCAGAGTACCAAGTATGTAACGAAGAAAGCTGCTTGCCACCTACCACTGTAGAATTAGTTTTTTCTGATATTGCGATTTTATCTGCAAATGAAAAAATAAAACCTCTTGCCAATAACCCAATAAAAAGCTCTCAATCCCCTCTTCCTGCTCTCGAAAATAGTTCGATGAGCTCTCCTGCTCAAGATAGCAGTTCACAAGATACGCAAAAAGCAAACAACCTTTTAGAAGAATCTTCAACTTTTCAAGATACCATCACACAAAATGCTCAAAACCTTAAAGCCAATTTGCCTGTATCGCAGCCTTCTTCCAATAACAACTTAGCAGGATTTATGCTCTACGCTTTTTTGTTTGGAATCGCTGCTATTTTTACGCCGTGCGTATTTCCTATGATTCCGATTACGATTTCTTATTTTACTGAACAACAAAAAAAATGGCATGCTATTGTCTATGGGCTTTCTATCGTATTGATTTATACTCTTTTTGGCGCTCTTGTCGCACCTTTATTTGGACCTGCCTTTGGAAATTGGCTCAGCACCCATTGGCTGCCGAATCTCATATTTTTTGTAATTTTTGTAGCATTTGGTTTATCTTTTTTAGGAATGTTCGAAATTACTCTTCCTTCTTGGATTGTAAATAAAGCAGATGCAGAATCTGAAAAAGGAGGAATTATAGGCGTTTTTTTTATGGCTTTTACACTTGTATTAGTGTCATTTAGTTGTACAGGTCCTATCGTAGGAACTATTATGGTACAATCTGCGGGAGGCGATTTTCTCCAACCAATTGCAGGCATGTTTGCTTTCGGTACTGCTTTCGGATTACCATTCGGAATACTAGCTTTTTTTCCTTCTCTTTTGCAAAAACTTCCTAAGGCAGGCGGGTGGCTCAATTCGGTCAAAGTCACATTAGGATTTATCGAGTTAGCGCTTTCTTTCAAGTTTTTAAGTATGATTGACCAAGTATATCATCTAGGAATTTTAGATAGACATATCAACATCGCTATTTGGATAGCTATTGCTTTTTGCATGGGTTTGTATTATTTAGGCAAATTTCGTCTTCATCACGAAAGTGCAGTAGAAAGCATTTCCGTTTTACGCCTTTTGCTTGCGATGATTTGCTTTACATTCGTAGCATACTTAATTCCTGGCATGTTTGGTGCACCTTTAGAATCATTATCAGGGCTACTTCCTCCTTCTTCTACACACAATTTTGACATAAGAAACATCATTCGAAACCAAATTCGACTACAACAAACCTCTTATCACGAAAAAACTCCTTCTTTGTCTGCGCGGCGCTACGCCGATAAATTCAAAATGCCTCACAATATTAAGGGATACTTTGATTTTCGAGAAGCACAAGCTGTAGCAATTGCTCAAAACAAACCTTTATTGATCGATTTTACAGGACATGGCTGTGTGAATTGCCGCAAAATGGAAGACATTGTATGGGCAGATACACGAGTGCAAGAAATACTTAATCACAAACTCGTTTTAGTTTCTTTATATGTAGACGATAGAACGGAAATTCCTGAAAACGAATGGATTGTATCAAAATTCAGTGGGAAAACGCTCAAAACCATCGGAAGTATTAATGCAGAATTTCAGATGCAGCGCTTTGGCACAAATGCTCAGCCTTATTATGTGCTGCTCAGTCCAAAAGGAGAACTTCTTGCAGAGCCTATTGGCTATGAGCCCGACGTAGAAAAATTTTTATCTTTTCTATCAAAAGCCTTGAAAGAATCTTAACTATTCTTCCAAAATTTCCCATGTATGATCTGCTAATAATTTCACTTTTGCAATAAAAACAGGGAAACCTTTGCTCCGCCCCCACTCGTTCGGCGCTATCATAGACAACACTTCAGTGCCATCTTCTTTCTGATAAAGATAATACACATGATTAATAAGAGGTTCAAAAGGAATATGAGCACGATAGATTTTCTCCGAAATAGAAACTCGATGTTTAATAGTGTCAGCTTGTTGTTTTAGCAATTGCATCTGTTCCATGAGCTGTTGCATTTGTATCTTAGTTTGCTCATGCATAGCAGAAACGGCTTTTCCTTTTATTTTTCCCAAATCTTCAGGCTTTACAACAGCACTTCCCACTTGATGAGCATAAGGCAAAATTCCAGGAGTATCTGTTGTTTTTTCAGCTAATTTTTCTAAGTCTATTTTTTCCACATCAATTTCTTTTCCAATATTTTGAGAATCTGATTGCATACAAAGCAAGATTTGTGAACTGTTAAAAACGTAAGAGTCAGCACTTATTTAAAAGAACAATTTGAATGCAAAGATTTGTTTGATAATCTGAGCATAAAAAACCAATTTGCTTTAAAGTTAAATAAAAGCATCCAACTTATGACAACTTTCAAAGAAATTATTGAATTCTTAGAAAATCAAGCTCCTGTTCTTTATCAAGAGAAATACGATAATAGCGGTTTTTTGGTAGGAAACCTAGAAAATAAAGTCACAAATGTCCTTCTTTCGCTTGATGTAACGGAGGAAATCATTCAAGAGGCTATTCAAAAAAAATGCAACTTCATTATTTCGCATCATCCGATTATTTTTGGAGGAATTAAGCATCTTACTGGCAAAACTTACGTAGAAAGGTGCGTCATGCAAGCTATTCGATTTGATATAGGCTTGTATGCTATCCACACAAATTTGGATAACCTTCACAAAGGCGTAAATGCTGAAATTGCTCGACGCTTAGATCTTATCAATACCAGAATTTTAGCTCCTAAAACGCAACTTTTGCGCAAACTTACTGTATTTGTTCCCCATAGTCATCGAGAAAGCTTGCTTACTGCTTTAAGTCGAGCAGGAGCCGGACAAATTGGCAACTACACAGATTGCAGTTTTCAAGTAGAAGGAATCGGGACTTTCCGCCCTAACGAACAAGCTCATCCGCATATTGGAGAACGCGGAAAATTAGAAACTGTTCAAGAAGTTCGCTTAGAAGTCATTTTCCCATTACATGCTGAAAAACAAGTACTAAAATCCATGCGCGAACATCACCCGTATGAAGAGATTGCTTACTACTTGCATAGTTTAGAAAACGAGTGGCAAGACATGGGCAGCGGTCTTGTCGGAGAACTCCGAGAACCTATGGAAGAAATAAAATTTTTAACTTTTTTAGCAGAAAAAATGAACCTTCGCATTTTCAAACATACAGCTCTAAGAAATCGACCTATCCAAAAAGTAGCTTTATGTGGTGGGAGTGGTAGCTTCTTACTTAAAAACGCAATTTCACAAGGTGCTGATGTATTCATAAGCGCCGATTTTAAATACCACGACTATTTTGACGCTGAGTCCAAAATTCTTATTGCCGACATAGGCCACTATGAAAGTGAAATATTCACGATAGAACTTTTGTCTCGATGGTTAGCAGAGCGTTTTCCGCAACTAACTATCTATCAAACCTCCGCAAATACAAATCCTATCAGATGGTTTGTAAAGTAATGTTCAACCCCAATGAGATTTCACATTTTTAGCCCTGCTTCACAATTTGATTGTTATATTTGTACACTTTAATATTAAAATTTTTGCAATGAAAAATTTTATTGAAGAACTGCGCCAAAGAGGCATGATTCAAGACCATACTCCTGAAGTAGAGCAGCAACTTAATTCCCAAATGACAGTCGGTTATATAGGTTTCGACCCTACTGCAGCTTCGCTCCATATCGGAAATTTAGCAACCATCATGTTGTTAGTGCACTTCCAACGTTGCGGACATAAACCTATCGCACTTATAGGAGGCGCTACCGGAATGATTGGAGATCCTTCTGGAAAATCATCAGAACGCAACTTGCTTAGCTATGAAACAATCTTACATAACCAAGCTCGTATTCGAAAACAATTAGAACATTTTTTAGATTTTGATTGTGGCGCAAACTCAGCAGAAATCGTTAATAATTATGACTGGATGAAAAACTTTTCTTTCTTAGAATTCCTTCGAGATGTAGGAAAGCATCTGACAGTCAATTATATGCTTGCAAAAGATTCTGTACAAAAACGCTTAGAAAGTGGAATTTCCTACACAGAATTTTCTTATCAACTCTTGCAAGCCTATGATTTTTATTATTTATACACAAATAAAAACGTAAAGCTCCAAATGGGCGGCTCTGACCAATGGGGCAATATCACTTCAGGCATAGAACTCATCAGACGCATAAGCGGAAAAACTGCTTATGCTCTCACTACACCTTTAGTTACCAAATCTGATGGAACAAAATTCGGAAAATCAGAAAGTGGCAACGTATGGCTCGATGCAGAAATGACTTCTCCTTATCAGTTCTATCAGTTTTGGCTTAACGTTTCTGATGAAGATACTCATAAACTCATTCGCGTTTTTACACTTTTTTCTATAGAAGAAATCCAGTCACTTGAGCAACAGCATGCGCAAGCTCCTCATCAACGTATTTTGCAAAAAGCGATTGCAGAACAAGTAACGGAACGCGTGCATGGAAAAGCAGAACTTCAAAAAGCAAAAACAGCCTCTGAAATTTTATTTGGAAAAGGCGTAACAGATGCTCTCAAAAGCCTTGACGAAAAAACATTTTTACAAGCATTAGAGGGAGTTCCTCAAACTCATATTTCTGCATCGGAATTTTATAATTGTCATAACCTTGCCGAACTGCTTTGTACCGCTACAAGAAATGAAATCTTTCCTTCGAAATCAGAGGTAAGAAAAATGGTGCAAAACGGAGGTATAAGCATCAATAAACAAAAAGTGGAAAGCACTGAAATCAAACCTACGGCTTTCGATTTGATTCACAATCGATACTTATTAGTACAAAAAGGCAAAAAAAATTATCATTTAGTAGTTGTAAAAGACTAAAATGAAATCTCATTTAAAAGAGAGAACTCAAAATGCGTCCTCAGAAGTCTTATCACTCTCGATGTCCTGTGCTTCTTTACTATCGAGCTTAAATAGCAAGGTAAATCGAAGAGTATCTTCAAGAGGATGCTGTCGTTGTGTAGCTATCAAGTAAGCTACATCAATCCCAAATTTAGAATAACGAAGTCCCAATCCAAGCGTAAAGTATTGACGGTTTCCTTTGTATCGACTTTCGTGATAAAATCCTCCTCGGAGGGCGAACAGATTGTTATACCAGTATTCTCCAGCTGCAGTCCAGATAAATTCTCGCATTTCTTCTTTAAAGCCGTTAGGAGCATCTGTAAAAGAACCAAACATCCCAGAAAGCAAAGAACGATTGGGGTCTTTGCCTTTTAAAATAAAGCGCTTACCCGTTGCTGTATCGATTCCATAAATAGGTGGCGTAGGCACAAGCAATTTGTTAATATCAAAGGCGAATGTAATTTTATTAAAGGGATCGAGCTCGGTAGTAAGTGCAGTTCCTAATCGCAGATTTGTAGGCAAAAAATCTTGCTGCGCCGCGTTTGAATAGGAAATTTTAGCACCGATATTTGAAATAGAACCTCCTAAACTCAAGGTAGTAGGTCTCCCTCCTAAAGATAAATCGGGATTAGTCCAGTAAGCAGAAATGTCGGCAGCAGCACTTTGCCCAGGACGCAAGTCAGCGCCAGGAACGCTGATTCCTCCTGTTAAATTAGAATAGATGTATCTTGCAGAAACCCCCATACTAAATTTTTTAGAAAGTTTCATAGCATAAGAAGCATCGAAAGCATATTCTCTAGGGAAAGCAGGAGGCGCTGTAATATTTTTGTTTGCATCGATAAATTGCATTTCTCCTAAATCAAAATACCGAAAGCCGATGCCAAGAGTTTGTTGATTATTAAGACGATAGTAGCCGCTTCCGTAAAAAATCCACATATCTTGTACGATTTTTTGAAGCCAAGGAGTATACGAGGCAGCTACTCCAATTCTTCCTTCTACAAAAGCTAATTTAGAAGGGTTCCAAAAAGTGGCATTAGCATCGGGAGAGGTAGCAACTCCCGCTTCTCCCATTCCTGCAGCTCTCGCATCTGGAGTGATCGTAAGAAAAGGAACAGCGGTTACTACGGGTCTGCTATCTTCCGCTTGTCCTATGAGTTCTTGTCCTACCTGGCGTTGTTGCGCCCATACAGCGCAAGCGTGCATATAAAATATTCCCCAAAAAAATGCTGAAAAACGACAAATGTTCATCGAAATTGAGTGTTAAACCTGTTAGGTAAAAATTGGCAATAGGCTACATTGTTTAAGGTTAATGAACTATTAATAGTTTTCCCGTTGAAGTTGCTTCTGCATTTCCAACAGCAGATAATACCCTGATGCGATAGAAATATATACCATTTCGCAAAGGCATTCCAGAAAACGACGTACCTTCCCACGGGATTTCTACGATTTCGCTGCTCAACGGCACAAAATAGTGAATTCTTCGAACAATTTCACCAAGTGAAGAAAAAATTTCAACTTCTACGTTCAAATCTTCACCTATATTGTTATGTAAAAATCTAAATACACCTTCTCCATTCGCAGGATTCGGATAAAACACAACGTCGTAAAGCGAAAGAGGACTTACAACAAAATCGATTGTAGCTTCTGAAGGGTTGTTATGAGTATCCCACGCAATTACCTTGATGCGATGTTTCCCAATAGAAAGTCCTTGATAAAAAGTTCGAATGGTTCCACTCTTGTAAGTATCTAAATCTGCTATATAATTCTCGTTGAGTATGCGTGCATTAGCTTCATCATCATCGAGAATGGCAACGATATTCTGCCCTACTCCTGCTTGCGAGATATTGATTCCATTTTCATCAAAAAGTTTGATAATCAATTCAGTATTGCGCCCTACAGCAGAACCATTTACAAAATTTTCATTTTCCATAAAAAGTTGAATTCGAGGCGGAGTGACATCAATTTCAGCGCTGTTATCACTTCCTCCTACAAGCAAACCCGTATAAGCACCGTTTGCATCGAGAGAATGCAATGTATCATAGGCGTAAAGCTGTATTTTTCCTGAGTCGATTTGAAAAATATTTTTAGGTACTACGAAACTGAAGGAAAACTTTCCATTCCGCACAGAGGTTTTTCCGCTAAACAATTTATTTTCTCGTTGGCGGTATGCAAAAGGTCCGAAGCGCGCATTTTCAAACAAAGCCAGTGTTTGCTTGGAGGTAGGCTTATCGAAAACAACGATGTCTACTACTCCTTGAAAATCAAAAGGTTGCCCATTATAAAGAATCTCGCCTGTCATTGTTACTTTCTGAAGTGCTTTAAGAGTATCATTTCCAATACTCTTGCCATTGAAAGTGAGCAATCGAATTTCTCCTTTAGGATAGGCCAAGCGCATAGAAGGATCGCCTAATAAAGTAAAATTTCTGTTGATGACTCCTCCGTCGCTTTTTCCGCCAGTGCCTAAAGCGCTGATGTTCTTTGTACGCATCAAAATATCTCCTAATCGAGGCATTTCTCCGCGGACGGGTTCGAATACTACTGAATAAAAAGCATCGCTCAAAATTTCATTGCTACTCGAATATACGGGGCGCGTGGTAGTCAATAAAGCTATAGCCCCTCCTCTACCGTTGAGTATTGCTTCTTCTGCTCCTGAACGAATTCCAGGATTGTCAAATCTTCCAAACTCGCATGTAGCTGTTAAAAACAGCGGCATATTGTTCAGATTAGTCCATCTTGGAATTTGATTTCTTTCTAAAATTCTTTCAGAACACCATGCATCTTCTGAACCATGTCCGTTAAAGTTGATGATGAGCGCCCCTTTGAGAATTTGTTCTTCCAGTTTCTCCCGTACAAGGGGTGAAGTTCGGTTATTGGCTTGCGAAACTCTTGGATAAGCATCTACAAACAATCTTTTAGTATGATATTGAGGAGCTACTGATTCTATAAATCGCGCAAACTTATCTCCTTGGAACTGATGCAAATTCGCATCGCCGTCATCTGCTACAAATAGAATTTCGTTGCGCCACTTTCCGAAAGTAGCTTTAGTTTCATAATGAATAAGCTTATTGACAACGTGTCGGGCTTCTTCTAAAGAGCTCACTGGTAGCCGACCAATACCCGCATCGAGAGACTGCCGCGCATTGACTATATCGCTTTCTTTTTCCGACCAATTTCCTTCATGAGGTTCTAACAAAACGTAATAATCATCAGAATTGAAAGAGAATATAGGAGATAAAGATTCGTGCGATTGATAGGTCGGTACAAGATGAGGAGAGTAAGCAGAAGGTAAATTGCCTTTGTAATCAAAAGAGGCGTCTCCAAATAAGAGCACATAACGCAAACTATCCTTTCCTGAAGAACGCACATAAAGAGAACGCAAAAAATTTCGAATTGCACAAACATCTTGTTTACCGCCTGAAAATTCATTATAAATTTGTTGAGGAGTTACTACAGCCACTTGCAATCCATCGTTCTGACGCCGAAAATTTGCTAATCGATGCGCCTCAGAAAGCCATGGCTCTCCCGAAATAATTACTAGTTCTGGTACTTTTAAGCCATGCAAGTTTTGATTGGGTACTCTTCCAACAGGAGTAGGCGTTGGAAATCGATTTCCTTTGAAAGCTATCAAATAACGAAATCCTTCTAAGGCTGAAAAATGGGGAGCTTGATTAGTAACATTCCAAGGATTAGCACGGTTTGTGATATCCCATACGATGGTTTCATTGTCAATAGGAAAATACACACCTGTTCCACTCCAAATTCCGAAATGAACTTGATTTTCGTATAATTGAAGATTCCTTTGAAAACGAACGCTTAAAAAATCCAAGCTTCCTGTGGCTCCTCTATCTGCTGGGTGAATAAGGCGCACACCGAATGTCAGATTACTTCCACTTACGTATTCCGAAGTATTTACAACAAAGTTACGTTCTCCTAAACTTCCTTTAGGCGCGTAAATATCACTTAAAATAGTTCCTAAAGGAAGAGTTCCCACTTCTTTACCATTTAAAGAAAGCAAAAATCCACTTCCTGGCACTACACTTCGGCTCATCGCTACTATTCGAATCCGAAGGAAACCATTCGAATAGATCCCTGTAGCATCGAAATTGATGCGTTCTTCTGTTCCTACTGTTTGCAAATTTCCGAACCATCGCCTTCCGCCTCGAACGTCTTTGTTTCGCTCTATTTCGTAATGAAACGCATGCAAATAAGTAGTATTAGTAAAGTTCCAGGAGCCTCCAGCAGGCGCTACAGGAATAGATTTTGCCTCTGCTCCGTCTATGTTGATAAAATAGTAATTCAGATTTGAGTATAAATGCAATTGAGTAGTAATGTCTTGCAAGGAATCATTAAACTGCCAGGCATGTGGAGACTCTCCAAAAAACAGTATATAATCAGTTTCATCGAATTTTCCGTCTTCTAATCCGACGCGATGAGTAGGCAATTCTATCAAATCATCTATAAAAGGTGCGCTGTTGTGTTCTGGCAACATGCCTACTGCTCCTCCAAATACTTTAATTCGCCGCGCATCCACTACAGATAAATTAATTCCTAAGTTTCTAAGAAGCGATGCTGTAATTTTGTACATACCTGTTTCTTGAACAGATACTTTATAAAAAGTACCTTCAGCCAAAACAGAATGACCCTTAAACTGCGCCTGTACATTAAAAATAAAAAACAAAAACCCTATACTTAGCCACCACGCTTTTTTCATTCGCAAAAAACCTTTGTTGTAAAATTAGCGCATCAAGGTCAGATTTGTTTTAAAGTAATACTTTTTAACCTCCAAAAAGTAACTCGCCTCGAATGAAATCCAAAAAAACTGAAGTTCAAATTTTTTTAAAAAATAAAAAAACATTGATTTGTATAACAACGAACATTTTTCCCATGACTTACTCTTTGCTTTCACCTACCGAGTGGCAAGACTATGAACTTATCGATTGCGGGAATTTCGAAAAACTCGAACGTTTTGGTCCATATGTTTTGATTCGACCAGAGCCTCAAGCCATTTGGCAAAGAAAACTTTCTTATTCTGTTTGGCAACAAAAAGCAAACGCTCGCTTTGTGCGTGGCAACTCTCCAGAGGAAGGCTGGACTGTATACAACATGCCTCACCATTGGAAAATACGTTATCAAATCCCAAAATTTGGCTTTACCATGAAACTTTCGTTTACTTCTTTTGGACATATCGGAATATTTCCAGAACAAGCCGAAAACTGGAAATACATTTTTGAACAAGTACGTCGAATTGGCGAAGGGGCTCGCGTTCTCAACTTGTTTGCATACACAGGAGGCGCTACCTTAGCAGCAAAAACAGCAGGCGCCTCCGTAGTACATGTAGATGCTGTTAAACAAGTAGTAAATTGGGCAAAGGAAAATGCTGCTCTTAACAATACAGAGCAATGCAGTTGGTTAGTAGAGGATGCTCTTAAATTTATCCGTAGAGAAGCCAAGCGCGGGCATCAGTATCAAGGCATTATTCTCGACCCACCCGCCTACGGACGCGGACCTAACGGAGAAAAGTGGATTTTAGAAGAAAACCTCGACGAGCTTATAAACTTTTGCCATCAAATACTAGCTCCTCAACAATCCTTTTTTGTTTTGAATATGTACTCCATGGGTCTTTCTGCGCTCGTGGCTGAAAATCTCGTTAAAAGCTATTTCGGAAATATACCCACCGAAATTGGAGAGTGTTTTCTTTCTTCTACTACGGGCTTTCGTTTACCTTTAGGAACTTTTCTGCGCTTTCAGCTATGAACTCTATGATTTCCATTATCAAAAGTGCTCATAATCCTAAAATTAAACACATCGAAACTTTGCTTCAAAAAGCGAGAGAACGCAAAAAAACGCAACAAATCGTAATTGAAGGCGAAAAAGAAATTTTGCAAGCCCATCGCGCGAACGTAAAAGTACAAACTCTCTTGCTCTCTTGCGACCATTTTAACGAGATAGAAAAATGGAAAACTCTTTTCCCAACAACCGAACTCATCGGTGTTGCAGAAGAAGCTTACAAAAAAATTGCATATAGAGAAGGAACTGTTCCCGTAGTAGCCCTTGCACAAATGCCTTCTTTTTCTATTCATCGGTATTTATTTCCTGAGAATCCAATTATTCTCATCATCGAGGCAGTAGAAAAGCCTGGAAATTTAGGCGCTATCCTTCGGACCGCCGACGCTGCAGGTATTGATTTGGTTTGTCTTTGCGATACACAAACTGACTTATACAACCCCAACGTAATTCGCGCTTCGATTGGTTGTGTTTTTACGCTCCCTATTTGGATATGTAGCTCAGAAGAAGCCTATTCTTTGCTCAAAGAAAAAAACGTAAATTTTTGGGTTACAGCACTTTCTGAAAATTCTATTTCTTATACAAAGGTAGATTTCTGCCAACCTTCAGCCATTGTGGTAGGAACTGAATCGAAAGGAGTAAGCAATTTTTGGAAAAACAAAGCTACTGCTAACATTATAATTCCTATGCGAGGAACTATCGATTCCATGAATGTATCCGTAGCGACTGCAGTTGTTGTTTTCGAAGCAATTCGACAAAGAAGCCTAAGAAACTAACTACTTTTTACTCAAAATTAAAAATCAGCGCTACTTTATGAGTAAAAATTTGTTCGCTGGCTTGAGTAAAGTAGCTTTTTTCAAATTGTTTGTCTAATACATTTGTTAAACCATGAGAGATCCGAATTTCAGGGGCAAACTTAAACATCTGAAAATAAAAATCGAAACCGAAACCATAAACTATCTCTGCGTTATCTCGAATTAGTGCGAGAGTTTTAAGCTCATCGGCTCCTTTTCCCCCTCCTACTTGAAAACTGTAAGAAGTGCCTCCAACCATGTACATTCTAAAATTATGCCGACGCAAAGAGCGATATTTTATTAAAAGAGGCATTTCAATATAAGTGCTCTGAACGGTAATGCTTTCATGAAATTTAGAATTCTTGAATTCTATATGTGCTTTATATTCGTAAAAAGAAACACTCGGCACAAAACGCAGGCTCCACAGTTCATCTTTTAAGCGCCTATTCAACAAAAAACCTATTAAAAAACCGGCGTTGCTATTGCCTGCAACATAACTCACTGTGTCTTCTGGCAACAAAATATGTGCTTTAGGATACAAATTCAAAGTGCTATTAAACAATCCTAATTGAAATCCATAATGATATCTTCGATTGTCATAATTAGGAAGATTGAGAATTTTTTGTGCCCAAGCGTTTTTATATAAAGCAATTGCACAAAAAGTAAAACAAAAAAGAAAAAAACGCATTCGAGAAAATTCTTTAATAGATGAAAGCACAAAAATAAAGAAAAATCTGTTTTTTGGAGATTCAAATTTTGAATGTAAGACAACTTTGAAAAGTTCTGTGGCAAATACTTTCGATAAGTTTCTGAGAAAATACCTTTTTTTTGTACTGCTCTTTCATTATCAGGCGATTGCGCAATATCATTACACTGAAAACATTTCTCAAACTTATCTTTCTATTTTAAATCTGGAAGAAAAAAAAGCAAGACAGGAATTAGAGCAGTATCCTTCAGAATCAAGAGCGTGGAAAATCTTGTTAGAAAATTATTTAGACGTATTACCTATCTTGCTTACCGACAATCTGAAAGACTTAGAAAAAAAACAAGAACGTCAAGCCGAAAGACTGAGCCAATTAGAAAATTTTCCACAAAATTCTCCATATTATTTATTTTTTCAGGCAGAAATACGCGCTCATTGGGCGATGGTTTATTTAAAAATAGGTCAGCCTTGGTCTGCTTTTTACGAATTTAGCAAAGCTTATTATTCTTTAACTCGAAATCAGAGACTATATCCTCATTTTATACCTACTCAAAAAACATTAGGATTTTTTCAAATACTACTCGGTTGCGTTCCAGAAAAATACAAATGGATTGCTACGACCATCGGTCTCAAAGGTACCATTTACGAAGGCAAGAAAATGCTTCGAGATGCTATCCAACAGAATGAATGGTACAGTAAAGAGGCGCAACTGTTATTAGTACTTTCAGAAATGTATTTGCTCAATATTTCGCCAGAAAACTTTATAAAGTGCGATGCCTCTTGCACAGTTCTTGAAAAAATTTGCAATGCAATGATTGCCTCTAAAAAGCAGCGAGCTTTTGAAGTAAAAAAACTTCTCAACAATCTGCCTTTTTACTTATTCTTTCAAGTTCCTTACGTAGCTTACATGAGAGCCGATGCCTTTTTGCAAACAGGAGAATATGACTCTGCTATCAGATGGTTTGAATATTATTTAAACCATACCCAAACTACTAATTACATTAAAGCGTCTTATTTTAAATTGTTTTTATGCAGTTGGTTTTTGAACCGACCGGATACCACCCGCTACAAAATCGGAGCTCTACAACAAGGCTCCCTTCGCAATGAAGCAGACAAATATGCCTTTGAATTTTTTCAAACAGGAAGACTTCCTAACAAAAATATTACCCAAGCGCGTTTTTTTACCGATGGAGGTGAATACGAAAAAGCGCTCAACGCTCTCTCTTTTGTAGAGCCTCAAAAACTCTCTCTGTACGACCTTGCAGAGTATTATTATCGATATGCGCGCATTTATCACGCCCAAAAACAATATGATAAAGCTTTCGAGATGTACCAAAAGGCCATAAAACACGGAAAACATTTATCTACTTATTTTGCCGCAAATTCTGACTTGCAATTAGGTATTCTATGCATGGAAATTAAAAAGGATACGCTTTGTGCTATTCAACATCTTAAACAGACACTCTCTTACAAAAAACACGAATACAAGACAAGTCTCGATGCTAAGGCTCAAAACCTTTTGCAAAAAATTCAACATCGCGAATAAGATTTAGAAAAATCATAACTTTGAGCAAAACAATTCACCTCAAAATTGGTATCCGATATTTTAAAAACGTTTCAAAGAAGGCTTACAAATCTTACAGCTAAAAATAAATCGCTGTATCTTTCGGGCATTATTAAATCGCAGTTTTTAGATATTCAAGAGTTAGACTTTTTAGAAAACAAACCTGCCTTTTTTGTAATCGAACAAATCCTCAACAAAAGAAAAAAAATTGCGCTTTGCAATGTTATCGATAGTACCTACACTCCTAACAATCCCACAAGTAAACAACTTCTTCAAATTGTGCGCACACACAAAAGCATTTTAGAAGAATGTGGCGCTGACGATTTGCGCCTTGGCTATCCATTCGTACAAGGAAAGACTCTACAAGATACTCCAATAAGATGCCCTTTGTTGTTTTTTCCTGTATCGCTCCAAATAGAAAACGGAAAATGGTATCTTTTTGTAAAAGAAAACTCTGAAATCAGCTGGAACAAAACCTTTTTTTTGGCTTACGCCCACGACAATCCTATAAAATATCAAGAAGATAGTTGGAACGAACTTTTAGAGCACATTCCTCGCCAAGTAGACGATTTTTTGATTTGGCTCTATCAAGTTCTAAAAGAAGGAGAATTAGAAATACATTTTAATCCTCAACTGTTTGAAAAGCGGCTTTATCCTTTTCAGAAGTATACGCAAAAAGAATTTGCTGAAACATTTCAAACAGGAAAATTACAACTCTTTCCATCTGCAGTATTAGGCATTTTCCCACAAACAGATTCTTATTTAAGCCCTGACTACCAAACGCTCATTCAACAAACTCAATACCTTTCTGACAACGACCTTGAATTTTTATTTGTAAAACATCCCTATCCAACCAATTCTAAAAAAGAAATAAAAGAAAAAGATTTGCTCGCACCTTTGCATCTCGATGCTTGGCAAGAAGAAGCGATGAAACGCATTAAATCAGGGGAGTCGCTTTTGATTCAAGGTCCTCCTGGAAGCGGAAAATCTGAACTTATTTGTAACATTATAGCTGATGCTATCGCAAATAACAAAAATGTTTTGGTGGTTTGCCAAAAAAAAGCGGCTCTCGACATTGTGAAAGAAAGACTCCACCAAATAAGTATAGAAAAATTTGTAGCTCTTTTGCACGATATTCAGTTAGATCGTTCTCGCATTTTTGAGCAAATTCTTCATCAAATCTCTTCTTTATCACTTTATCAACAACAAAATATTAGCTTAGATGCAATTCGCATAGAAAGAGAGTTCGACAAAATATGTCAATCTATCGACGAAATTGTACAAGAACTCAATCGCTTTAAAACAGCCCTGTACGACACTTCTATCTGTGGAATTTCTATCAAAGAACTCTATTTACAAACCACCCCTACTCCTGCCTTGCCTTATTACCTTTCTTTCCGATTTGATAGTGAAACGTATTTTCATACAAAATCTCGATTGCTTGCCCATTTTTCTTATCGTTTTCGTTTTTGCGAACAACATCAATGGCGAAACAGACAAGACTTTAGTCAATTCACCTCTTCTGATTTGTTGAATATTCAAAATTTATTGCATCGTCTTTCTGATGATTTTCTATATTTTAAACGTTCGTTTGAAAACATTTTTCATCAAGATATCGACTTTTCCACTTTAGTAGAAATAGCCGAAAATTATCCTGTTATACAAGCTGTTTTTTCTTCAGAAATCCCTACTTGGAAATTAGAATACGCGCAAAAATTATTTTTCAAACCTCTTGATTGCACATTTGAGATAATCACCTCAGAAATCTTGCAAATACTTCAAAATCAGTCGTTTGCTCCTTTGCATATTCCAGAACAAATCGAAGATTTTTTACAAAAAATACAAAAAGGACTTCGTTTGTGCCAATACAAAATAAGTGCGTGGTGGTGGAGACGATATTCTACTGATTATCAGGAAATAGAACCTTATCTTACGAACAAAAAAAATCTGAAAGAAGCTTTGAAACATCTACTTTTTCAAATTGAAAATCATTTAAAAGTTCAGATTGGGCTTCAGACTCTCGCAGAGCAAACTGATATTGATTTTTTCCCTGCTCTGCAACCTGGAATCAATTTTTTTGCTTGGAAAATCACTTTTCAAAAATGGTGCGAACATATCAAACAAGCCGATGCATTCCGCAGTTTGATAAGCAAATTCCCTTTTGTCTTGCAAAAAAGATTACTTAACGACTCTTTCAAAGAATTTCAAAAATGGAGTCTCTCTTTTTTAGAATTAGCAACCGAATGGCAAAAATACTTTGCTAAAGTTCACAGCTACATCACTTTAGAACAATGGAAAACGTGGATAGAAAATCCTTCGTCTTTAGCTCAAGCCCAACACGAACTTCAGCGCGACTTTGATGCGCTTTGTCAGGCTGATGCTATTTATCAACAATTTTCTTCTGTAGAGCATTCTGTAATAGAATACCTCGAAAAGCAATCTTTTGAAACACCTCAAGCAGCAGTTGAACATTTTGAGAATGCTCTCAAAAGTGCTTGGATTGAGCACATCGAAAGACAATTCCCTGAGTTGAGAATTGTTTCGTCGGGAAGAATCGAATTTTTGGAGCAGCAACTCATTGAACTTGTTCAAGCCAAACAACAATTAGCCCAAAAAATCATACTCATGAAAGCTCGGCAACGAACCTTTCAAAACCTCGCCCTCAACCGACTACATCATCGCATCACTTATCGAGAATTAGAACATCAAGTTCGCAAAAAGCGCGCCGTATGGACTATCAGAAAGCTCATTCACCAATTTTACGACGAAATTTTTCGACTCATTCCATGCTGGTTAGCCTCCCCTGAAACGGTTTCTGCCGTGTTTCCTCTCTGTTCTTTATTCGATATTGTAGTATTTGATGAAGCGTCTCAGTGCTTTGCCGAAAAAGGAATTCTAGCGCTTTGGCGTGCAAAACAAATCGTCATTTGCGGCGATAGACAACAACTTCCGCCCTTCGACCTTTACAAACCTAGATGGGAGGATGATACACAAGAAAACATCGTTCTAGAATCTGAATCTTTACTGGATTTGGCTGAAAAATACTTACCTCAGATTATGCTGCGCGGGCATTATAGAAGTCAATCTTTAGAACTTATCGACTTTTCAAATCGCCATTTTTATCAACAAAAGCTCACAATGGTGCCCCACTACGAAAACATACTTAAAACCGACGAACCCGCTATTCATTACATAAAAGTAGAAGGTTTCTGGGAAAACGGAGCCAATCTCATAGAAGCTCAAAAAGTCTTACAACTCGTCGAAAATCTCCTAAGAGAAAGAAGAAACAACATTGGAATTATTACTTTTAATTACAAACAACAAAACCTAATTGAAGACTTGTTAGAACAACATCTCTACTCAAAGCCTGAAGAGCTTTTTATCAAAAACATCGAAAACGTACAAGGGGACGAAAGAGATTACATCATTTTTTCTGTAGGATATGCGCCGAGTCCTTCAGGAAAATTTTCTATGAACTTCGGGCTTCTTAACCAACTCAAAGGGGAAAATCGTTTGAATGTAGCAATTACACGCGCGCGAAAAAAAATTTGGGTCGTTACAAGCATTTTCCCGAGCGCTCTTCGCGCTGATGAAACAACTCATGACGGCGTAAAACTCCTGCAAAAATATTTGCAATATGCTTATGAAGTATCAAACGGAAATTATACTCCTTCGCTTCCTTCGCCTTCTTTTGAACCTACTTGGTATTTAAAGCAAAAACTTACAACGATATTTTCACAGCTCAAAATTTATTATCCTTTTGCAGACCTTACGGAATTTTCACGACAACAACCCATTGCTCTATGGCTCACCGATGACGACACGTATGCAGAACGCTGCTCAAAAGATGCTCACGCATATCAACTTATTCATTTTCAAGAAAAAAAGTGGAATTATAAAAGAGTATTCAGCCGCAATTATTTCATAGGTAAGATAGATAAAGTTTTTTGTTCAAATTATTATGAAAATAAGTAAGTTTTGTTCATATTACTCAAAATTCCTGAGTAAGTTTTATGATGACTTTTTCACCAATCCTTTATAGAATTTATGTGTTAGAGGACAATCGCGCTGAAACATTAGTGCTGAAACTCGCATTTTCGAAAATGGAAAATGTGATTATTGAGTATTTTAATAGCGCAACTTCTTTTTTACAGCGCTTGGAGCAAGAAATTCCTGATATTGTTCTAATGGATTATCTTCTGCCTGACGCCGATGGTATAGAAGTGATAAGAAAAATCAAAAGCAAATCTGACGACATTCGAATCGTAGTGGTTTCTTCTCAAGAGCAAGTGAGTGTAATTGCAGAAGCTCAAAGCGAAGAAATTGACAACTTTATTGTAAAAAGTCCGAGTTGCATACGCTACTTGCGAAAAGTGATGAACGACCTAATCATATTAGTAAACTATTATAAATCAATAAAAGGCACATGGTAAACCTTCAAGAAAGAAAAATTTTCATCAGCAATTGGTTTGAAAGCTTACAAGCAAATATTTGTCATGCATTAGAACAAGCCGATGGAGGTGCCTCTTTTCAGGAAGATATTTGGCAAAGAGCAGAAGGCGGAGGTGGAAAAACGCGCGTAATTCAAAATGGCAATATTCTCGAAAAAGGAGGAGTTCTATTTTCAGCCGTGTTTGGAAAAGCACCTCAACAAATTTTATCTCGTTTTCAGTTGGAGAATGCTAATTTTTTCGCTACTGGTGTCTCAATTGTGCTTCACCCTAAAAACCCAATGGTGCCTATTATTCATATGAACGTGCGATACTTTGAGTTGAGCGACGGACAGTGGTGGTTGGGCGGAGGAATTGACTTAACTCCACATTACGTGTTCTTAGAAGATGCCATCTTCTTTCATACAGAACTAAAAAAAGTTTGCGATAAATGGCATAAAGAATATTATCCAAAATTCAAAAAATGGGCAGATGACTATTTCTTTCTCAAACATCGAAATGAAACGCGCGGCATAGGTGGAATCTTCTTTGATGAACTTTCTGAAAATGAAACGTTTACTTTCCAAGACCGATGGGGATTCGTTCAAGATGTAGGCTTGGCTTTTGCTCCTATTTACACTACACTCATGCAAAAAAACAGTTCCTTGCCTTATGGAGAAACAGAAAAAATGTGGCAAGCTATCCGAAGAAGCCGCTACGTAGAATTTAATTTGGTGTACGACATAGGGACAAAATTCGGTTTAGAAACGGGAGGGCGTATCGAATCTATTCTCATCAGCATGCCTCCTACAGCACAATGGCATTACAATTATCAACCCGCCAAAGATTCTCCAGAAGCCCAAACTCTTTCTTATCTTAAAAAAGGAATTGATTGGCTTGCTATACATTCACCAAAATAATTTGTATATTTGCGCAATTCTAAAAAAGGAATGGATAAAAAATCACCTCTAAAGCCCAGAAGCGTTTTAGGAAGAGGACTCAGTGCTTTGCTCTCTGACGCGGCAGATTTGCCCGAAAACAAGCCTAATCCTACTTGTTTTGATGAAATTCCTCTTCATGAGATTCAAGCCAATCCTTACCAGCCTCGAACTGATTTTGATCAAGAACAACTTTACGAACTAGCGGAGTCCATCCGCCAGCATGGAATTATTCAACCGATCACCGTTCGGCGTTTAGAACCTCGTGTTTATCAATTGATTTCTGGCGAAAGGCGCCTGCAAGCTTCCAAAATTGCAGGACTTACCAAAATTCCTGCTTTCATCCGAGAAGCTAACGACCAAGAAATTTTAGAAATGGCGCTCATTGAAAATATTCAACGCCAAGATTTAAATCCTATTGAGATAGCTCTTTCTTACCAAAGACTAATTGCAGAGTGCAATTTAAAACAAGAAGAACTAGCAGAACGAGTTGGAAAAAAAAGAACTACCGTCGCTAACTATATAAGATTACTCAAATTACCTCCTACAATTCAAATCGCTTTGCGAGACGGAACAATTTCTATGGGACACGCTCGTGCACTCATCAACATCGAAAATATTGACTTACAACTCGCTATCTTTCAAAAAGCAATCAGCGAACAATGGTCTGTAAGACAGATTGAAGACGCTGTAAGAAAACTATCTACTAATAATTCCGCCGTCTCCAAAAACGCATCACCCCAAAATACTCAACCCGATGAAATACGAATCCTTCAACAAAAATTATCTTCCTGCATGGGAACGCAAGTCAAAATCAAAATTAAAGGGGAAAATCGAGGCGAAATCTCTATTCCTTATTCTTCTATCGAAGAACTTAACAGAATTTTAGAAATTTTTCCGATTTAAATTTTGTCTTGGATAAAAAGCTATTTGTCTTTTTGTATGAGTTTTTAACTTACTACAACAACTTTTTTGAAACAATGAAAGCTTGTTTGACCCATTTTATAAATATTTCATGGAGTACTTAAATTTGTTTCGTAGTCTTTTTGAAGCTAAAGTGCGTTATCTAATTTGCGGGGGATTGGCGGTAAATGTCTATGGAATTCCGCGCATGACTGCAGATATCGACTTACTACTCGATTTTGAGGAAGAAAATATCCGACGTTTTGAAAAAGTAGTAGCTGATTTGGCTTACAAATCGCTCATACCGCTTACACTTCAGGAATTGCTCGATGAATCCTATCGCATCAGCGTGATTAAAAACCGAAACCTAATTGCTTATTCCTACTACAATACGCGCTCTAATTATATGAATCTCGATATCATGATTGATATGCCCTTTTCTTTCGAAGAAATGTGGAAAGTAAGAGAAATCAGGCGAACAGAAAAAATCGAGATTAATATTGTTTCGTTAGAGCATCTGATTGAAATGAAAAAGTACGCTAATCGCATACAAGATCAACAAGATATATCGTTACTTTCAAGGTTGAAAAATATTAGCTAAATGCTTTCTAGTTCACAAAATGTTTACTTTGTACTCTTGCACGTTTTAAAACACATTTTATTTCTTTGAAGTATTAAAGCTATGACTATGAACGCAATTCAACAGAAGTATTTTACCAACGAAAAACATCTCCAAGTTGGGTATTTTTTCACTGTAACAGACGAGCAGATGTTAGAGCATCGCAAACGCTCCATTAAAGACATTTTTATGTGGCTCGAATCAGCAAATAGCTTTATACACTCTATTCAAACCCCTGAAGAACGCCAAGACTCTATAAGAGCTAAAAATTTCGTTCATCGATAAGCGAGAAACCAAAACCCAATAATGAAAAAATTTTGATACCTCCCACGCAATTCTTTACTTAAAGAAAGGTGGTTTTTGCTCGAAGCCAGCCAGAGCAGTTTATTATTTACTCATCCTCTTTCGATTTTTCAATAGCTCGTTCTATATCGCTAATAATATCTTGAGAGTTTTCAAGTCCGACAGAAATTCGAATTAATCCATCTGTAATACCAACAGCTTTCCGTTCAGCATCTGTAAGCTTGGAATGCGTTGTAGAAGCCGGATGAGTGGCAATAGTTCTCGTATCTCCTAAATTTGCAGTGATACTCAACATTTTAAGAGAATTCAAAAACTTTCTTCCTCTTTCTATTCCCCCTTTAATTTCAAAAGTTACTAATCCTCCGCCAAGCTTCATTTGTTTTTTTGCCAACTCGTATTGTGGAAAACTATGCAAAAAAGGATATTTCACCCAATTGACCTCTGGATGATTTTGCAAGCGATACGCTAACAAAAGTGCATTTTGAGAGTGCCTCTCCATGCGTACGGCGAGCGTTTCTAAGCTCTTAGAAAGGATCCACCCATTGAAAGGAGACATAGCAGGACCTGTATGACGCGCAAAAAATCGAACCGTTTGGATTAACTCTTTGCTTCCTAAAATAGCACCACCAATTGTTCTGCCCTGACCATCAATAAATTTAGTAGCAGAGTGTGTAACCAAATGAGCACCTAACTTAGCAGGAGTTTGAATATAAGGGGTCGCAAAACAATTGTCTACATTCAAAATAACGCCATATTTGTTAGCAATTTTCGCTAATGATTCAATATCAATAATTTCTAATGCAGGATTAGAGGGAGTCTCAATAAAAATCATCTTTGTATTAGGGCGTATGTGTCTCTCCCACTCTTCCATAGGAGAAGATGCATCCAAATAAGTGTAAGTAATTCCCCAGCGCGGTAAAATTTGCGTAATAATTTGATGAGTAGAACCAAACAGAGCTCGAGAAGCTAATATATGATCTCCGCTTTGTAAAAACGCTGCCATACTTACGAACATAGCAGCCATTCCAGAAGCCGTAGCCACACCATCTTCAGTACCCTCGAGCAAACACATTTTTTCAATAAACTCATCATTATTAGGATTTGAAAATCTTGTATAAATATTTCCTTCTATTTCATCTGCAAACAACGCGCGAGCTTGTTCAGCACTTTCGAACGTAAAACTTGATGTCATATAAATAGGAACACTGTGCTCGCGATTATGACTTTTTTCGGTCTGCGTCCGAATAGCAATTGTTTCAAAATGTGGATCGTATGGATTCATAAAATTTGCTATATTATACTCGAAAGCACAATTTTACGCGAAAATTCATCACTAACCAAAAAAACATCTGAGCAGTGAATCTCTTTGAAATATCTCAGAAAGTCATTAGCGCAGTAGCAGAGATAGAAGCGTTTATCATGACCGAATTTAAAAATTTCGAGCGGCATAAAATCGAATTAAAAGGTGTAAATAGTTTGGTCTCATATGTAGATAGGCAAGCCGAACAATTTCTTGTAGATGAATTAAGAAAAATTTTACCACAAGCAGGTTTTATTGCCGAAGAAGGAACAGGACAAAAATCGGAAAACGGCTACAATTGGTTAGTCGACCCTTTGGATGGCACGACCAATTTCGTACACGGGCTTCCTTTCATTGCGACGAGCGTAGCTCTGATGCATAAAAATGAAATATTACTAGGAGTTATCAATGACATGGTACATAACAGTATGTTTTATGCTGTACAAAATGGAGGCGCCTATTTGAACAATCAAAAAATTAACGTTTCTGAAACAACTTCTCTGGCCGACTCTTTAGTAGCCACAGGATTTCCTTATGAGGATTTTGACCGCATGTCAGAATATATGAATATGCTGCGCGACATGATGCGCCGCTCTCACGGATTAAGAAGAATTGGCTCTGCAGCATTAGACTTATGTTATGTTGCTTGTGGGCGGTTTGATGCTTTTTTTGAATACAATCTTAAACCATGGGACGTAGCAGCAGGAGTTCTCATCGTAAGAGAAGCTGGTGGAATAGCTACAGACTTCCAAAAAGGAGATAATTGTATTTTTGGACGCGAACTTTTGGCTGCTAATCCTAAAGTATATCCAGAAGTACTCGAAATGGTCAAAAAAAATTTTTATTAAACTTCCTTTTTTTATAAGTGCTGAATCATAAGCATACGTGAGTCCCCTCTATTAAAATCTTCTTGTCGCACCTTTAAAATGTAAAACTTTTTTTGTCTCCTATCGTTCTTTATTAAATGCTCTAAATTATGCCACATGCGTATTTCATATATGTTTCAAGAACCTGATGTAAAAAAATTTCTGCTGATTATTACAATATTGTTAATTCTAGATTGGTACATTTTTCAGCTAGTAAGAACAGCCTTTCAATCGCGAAGTATCTCTTGGCAAAAGGTAATAAAAACAATTTACTGGGCAATTTCCATTTTAGTAATTGGGCTCTTAATAAGTTTTGGAATTTTTCGAGAGTCTTACGCCAATGTGAGCACTCAATTTCGCCATTGGATAGCCACCTTTTTCTTTGGAATGTTCCTTACAAAAATTATCCTGCTGTTATTCACACTGTTCGACGATTTTGTTCGCTTAGTACAATGGACTATAGACTTATTTGCTAAATTTTGGCAAAACCCAACCAATTCCCATAAAAACAATATCTCTCGCTCTGAATTTTTAGCAAAAACAGGTGTTTGGGTAGCTTCTGCTCCCACTATTCTGATGGGATACGGAATCATCTCTGGAGCATATAACTATCAAGTCATTCGAAGAAAAATTTATCTTCCCAATCTGCCCAAATCTTTTCACGGTTTAAGGATTGCGCAAATTTCTGATATTCATAGCGGTAGCTTTTTTAATAAGAGAGCAGTAGAGGGCGGTGTCGAAATGTTATTAGCTGAAAAGCCAGATGTTGTATTTTTTACTGGCGACTTGGTAAACAATTTCGCTAAAGAAGTGGAAGAGTACATTCCTATTTTTGGTAAAATAAGTCCTAAAGTACCTTACGGCGTATACTCCGTTCTCGGAAATCATGACTACGGAAATTACGTATTTTGGAGTAACGCTGAAGCAAAACGTCAAAACCTAAAAGACTTGGAGGCAGCGCATTATCATATGGGCTGGAAATTGCTAAAAGATTCTCATGCTTATTTAGAAGAATCTAATGAGCGAATTGCAATTATTGGAGTTCAAAATTGGGGTGCTAAAGGGCATTTTCCTAAGTATGGAAATCTTTTTAAAGCTGTCAAAAACATTCGCGATGCATCTGTTAAATTACTCCTTTCTCATGATCCAAGCCATTGGGATGCACAAGTACGCCCTCTCTTTCCAGATATCGACATTACTTTTTCAGGACATACGCATGGAATGCAATTCGGTATAGAAATTGGAGAGTTTCGTTGGAGCCCTGTAAAATACATATACCCCAAATGGGCTGATTTATATCAGGAAAACAATCAATATCTGTACGTAAATCGCGGCTTCGGCTTTATCGGATTTCCTGGAAGAATAGGCATTCTTCCAGAAATCACTATCTTAGAACTGGTAGCTGTTGCATAAAACCCCAACCTATAAGCGCTAACTTATCAAATCAAACACTTGGATATTCGTGTGGAAGTTCTATGTCGTGAAGTTCGTGCCAAGGCAACCCTTGAAGAGGAAGTTGTTCCATAAACGGATCAGGGTCAAACTCCTCTACGTTGAACACACCTGCGCCGCTCCATTTTCCTGTAAGCACCATCATAGCACCAATCATAGCAGGAACGCCTGTCGTATAAGAAACCGCCTGGGCTTTTACTTCTCGATAGCATTCGGCATGGTCGCAGTTGTTATAAATAAAATAGGTTTTAATTTTTCCGTTCTTAATTCCTCGAATCTGGCAACCAATAGAAGTTTTTCCTGTATAGTTTTCGCCTAAGGTATCGGGTTGTGGTAAAACTGCCTTTAAAAATTCTAATGGAACAATTTCCATTCCTTTAAAGTTAATAGGCTTGATGCTTGTCATGCCTACATTTTCTAATACGCGGAGATGAGTAATGTATTTTTCACTGAATGTCATCCAAAAGCGGGCGCGTTTAAGAGTAGGAAAATTTTTGACAAGCGATTCAAGTTCTTCATGGTACAACAAGTAAGATTCTTTAGGACCAATCTCAGGGTATTCAATCGGTTTATGGATTTCAAGAGGCTCTGTTTCTATCCATTTTCCATTCTCCCAATACCTTCCTTTTGCAGTAATTTCCCGTATGTTGATTTCTGGATTAAAATTTGTGGCAAATTCTTTGCCGTGATTACCTGCATTACAATCTACAATATCTAAATAATGAATTTCGTCAAAGTGATGAATGGAAGCATACTTAGTAAATATACCTGTTACACCAGGGTCGAATCCACAGCCAAGAACAGCCATGATTCCTGCTTCTTTGTAACGATCGTGATAAGCCCATTGCCATTTATATTCAAATTTGGCAACGTCGCGAGGCTCGTAGTTGGCTGTGTCTAAATAATGCACTTTGGTTTCCAAACAAGCGTCCATGATAGGCAAATCTTGATATGGGAGTGCTACGTTGATGACAATCTTAGGTTGAAAACTCTTAATAAGACTTACCACTTCCGAAGCGTAATCAGCATCTACCTGCGCAGTTTGAATGGTTTTCCCGTGCATTTCTTGAATATCTTTAGCAATCTTATCGCATTTGCTTTTCGTGCGACTTGCTAGCATGATATCAGAAAAAACGTGAGGATTCATTGCGCACTTATGGGCTACTACTGAACCCACCCCTCCAGCTCCAATAATTAGAACTTTGCTCATTTTTTTACAGTTTTAGTTGTAAAACGTCACAAAACTATAGGAAACTCGTAGGATTGCTATAGCTTTGCAAAAAAATTAACATCATCTTCATACTCAAAAGATTTTTTAACTTAACAAAGTGTTTAAAAAAAATCATAACATTACGCAATTAAAGCACGTTATTTACATTAAGTCTTCTAATTAAATGCCTTCTAATGAATAATATGATTCCAACTTTTAAGCAGTTCGCCTTTATATTCTTTTTCTTTACCTTTATTAATACCGTTGCTTTTTGTCAAAATACCGATTTACAACTAGCAGAACAATACTTTTCTGAAAAAGACTTTGAAAAAGCCATTTCATTGTACGCTAAACTTTCTAAAGATGATGCTGTTTTGCCTACTATTTACAAAAATTATCTCGCAGCCCTCTACGCTATCGATGATATGAAAGCAATCGAAAAACTGATTAAACGAGCTATCAAACTTCAACCTCAAAACGCTGCTTATCATTGGGATTATACAAACTTTCTGAGAAAAACCAATAAAAAAGATGCCGATAAGTATTGGGATAGCTTTATTGAGCAAATCAAAAATAATGAAGGAGCTATTCTTAAAACAGCCGACTTACTTATTGCCTCTAAAGAATACGAACAAGCTGAAAAATTGTATAAAATCGGGCAAAAATATACCAGTGGGCGATACGATTATCTCTTAGCCGAATTGTACTACATCAGTGGCAACAAACAAAAATCGATCATTGAATACATGGAAATCATTAATAACGACGAATCTCAACTTTCTACTGTACAAGATGTTATGCAAATAAAATTTACCTCAGACGATGAATTCAAAATCTTAGAACCTATTATGATAGATTATGTTCAAAAATACCCCTGGAAGATAGGATTTGCCGAAATGCTTACATGGCTCTATCTACAAAGACAAGACTACTTAAAAGCTTTTATACAAGCCAAAGCACTCGACAAAAGAACTAAGCAAGAAGGTAACAAGATTTACTCCGTAGGTACGCTGGCAATGGGAAACGAACGCTATGAAGAAGCTGAAATCATTTTCAAATTTTTAATAGAAAACTATGCAGATAAACCTATTTATACAGTAGCTCGAAAAAGCTACATCAAATGTAAAGAAGAAATTGTAAAAAAGACTTATCCAGTAGATATGCAAAAAATCACAGAATTAGTGAATGAATATCAGCAAATTATTGAAAATAACGGAATTAAACCTCATACAGTAGATGCAGTAAGAAGCGTTGCCATGCTGTACGCTACTTATTTGAACGATATCCCTAAAGCTATTAATTTACTTCAAGCAATTATCGAAACGCGCTATTTTCCTAGTTCTACTATTGCAGAAGCCAAATTAGATTTGGCAGATGTTTATTTGTTGAAAGGAGAACCTTGGGAAGCCACTTTGTTGTATTCGCAAGTGGAAAAATCTGAAAAAGAATCGACTTTAGCTCACATTGCGAAGCTCAAGAACGCCAAACTTCATTATTATAAAGGTGATTTTGAACTCGCTAAGGCGCACTTAGATATTCTTAAACTCGCTACATCTCGCGAAATAGCTAACGATGCATTAGAGCTCTCTGTTTTTATTCAAGAAAATTTGGGTTTAGATTCATCTGAAACTGCTCTGCGCTTGTATGCAACAACAGAGCTACTTATATTCCAAAACAAATATGAAGAAGCCTTGAAAGAATATAAAAAAATCAAAGATATGTACCCCAATCATTCACTGATAGACAATATTTTATGGCAAGAAGCCAAAATTTATAATATCCTTGGCAAAACAGATTCGGCTATCGCTCGTTTAGAAGATATTCTTGCCCATCATGGCGACGATGTATTGGCAGACGACGCTCATTTTATGCTCGGAAAGATCTATGAAGAAAAACTTCATGACAAATCTAAAGCAATGGAAATGTACAAAAATCAGTTGGTCAAGTTTCCAGGAAGCATCTACAACCAAGAAGCTAGGCGACGTTTTCGCTTGTTGCGCGGAGATACTCTCAACTAAAGTTTTGAATGTCTAATAAATTAATAAACATCAAAAATGAGAGAATCTTAATCCCACTCTGAAGCTTAAATTTTCTTCGAGAAATACATTGCCCATTACCCAGCCCTTTGTTTTGCCTTCTATCTCTGCAAAAGGATACCATTTTTGCGCAACAGGATAAAAAACAGTTAAGCCCAACAAACCGCCTGTTTGTTGTTCAGTCGTGTAAAAATCTTGATTTTTAGGCTGATTCCACAGCATAAGACGAGTATCCAACTCAAATTTTTTCAAGATAGATTGTCGAAAAATTCCGAATTCGAGTCCCATAAAACTCTCATTATAGTTCGAATAGTTGTGAATTGAAAAGAAGATATTTTTTGCATATTCAGACGGAGATTGATAGTACAAATCTAAGCATACATCTTCTCCGAATGGTGTTAAGATATGGCGCAAAGCAAAATTTCCGTATATGTTTCCTTTTTCAGTAGATTTAAGTTTTATTTTATTAAAACCTATCATCATAGGAGAAATAAAATTCAAAAACTGCCGATTTCCTTGTCTTTTTAAATAAGCTCGTTCGTTAGGAGCTAAGTCAGCATATTTTATATATCGGTTGATTCCTACGCCTGAAGGGTGAGTTCCGCGTGCTGCATAAGGCACATTCGGATTAAATAAAGCGTCAACCCAAGCAGTAAAATCAGGTCCTGTAAAATCTCGCACTTCTATATTAGAACCTTCTTTTTGGTTATGTTCATCGATAAGCTCATCAATTTGCGGAGTAGCACATTCTGAAACGTACCAAGCGCTATTAAGCGTAACAAGAAAATAGTAAATCTGATGAGGAAGACCTTGGCTATAGTAAAAGTTATACTTTTGCATTCTCTGCACCAAATGGTACTCTCCTTCTATACCTGCTGTTTGTAAACGACGAAAATCAGCTTTATAATTGTCAGATAAGTTCGCCAAGTCACCATCTTTAAGGCGGCTTACTGCAATTGTAGGACTTGTAATATTGAATTTATATACATCGTTAAAACTATTTATCTTTCTACGCGTCAGTACCGCTCTATGGTATTCTTCATGAAGCCATGCTGTTCCAAGAGGTAAAGTCATCAAAAAGTAATCCGCTACAGCAACACCTGTATAAGTAAGAAACTTCCTTAAAAAACCAGATTTAAGAGTCTTAAATGCTTGTTTTACACCGTAATGAACTCCACAATACAATCCTGCTGACAGTCCTAAAGACTGTGCCATACTCGGATTAGCGTAGCTTTTAATAAAATTTTTTCTGGTCTGAGTGGCAATCGATTGATACGGAAAATCAACAAATGGGACCTCTATCAGTAGTTTGATGGAATCACTATTGTAAGTGGATTCTGGCAAAGAAGTCGTTTCATCTTGTGCAAAAGCAATCTGAAATAATGCAAACGCACTAATAAGAAAAAAAATAGGTTTGTTCATTGGATACACGATAATTAATTTTTGCAATCTTAATTGCAATAAATAAATTGATTATTTCCTAAATTTTAACTATTTGTTTCTACGTCAGACAGAAAAGAATTAAATCTTCTTTTTTTCCAACGTAAAATAATTTCTGATTTTTACACTCGGGTGAGTAGCTAAAATGAAACTTTCATGTTTTTTGAAAATAAAAGTTACCTAATATTTCTCTTCCTATTTATCTTGATTGGAGGATGTAGCGAAAGGCAGTTCAACGAGAAGCATGAATACGCCTTATATGTAGATAGGAGTCGCTTTTATGGAGATATAGAAAGAACTATTCACCGTTTAGAAAAAAAGGGATTAAATGCCTATCCTATAGCAATGTTTTCACAACAAGAAGGGCGCTATTTTTACGCTATGATGTATGCTGAAAAATCTTTACAAACTATTATGTCTAAAAAAATAGAGTGCGAAGACAAATACAAAATCAAGAATGTAAATATTATGAATTACAAAAAAGAATACAAACGCATTCTACCTCTCAACGACGATATGATTCAGAATTATCGGAAAACGCGTTTGCGCGCGCCAAGACCTAAGTTTTCTAAAAGTACGAATATCTTTTTAGAAACGATTCCTTATTCGCCTGATGTGAGAATTAAGAAATTTATCTTTGTAAAAATCTCTGACGAATACTTAAACAAAATGAGTGAATATAGTTTTGCAACGAATCTACCCCGAGGAATCCAACCTCACCAAATCCTTAGCAAAAGTGAATATTTTGCAGAACTCACAGTTATAGACCCCTTGCATAAATTTCACGCTACCTACACGATTGCTTGGCTAAAGCCTCAAGCATTCTCCAAAGAAATAAATATAGCTTCCTTATATGCTGAAATGATTTTGAATCAAGTTCCTAAAGGTTCTCTTAAGGAAAAAATTCCCTTAGAAGTACAGGCAGACGATAAACTAGTAGGATATCAAATCAATATCCAAATTGTGAAGGATAAACAACGAGCTTATTTAGTACTTACTGATGAAGAAAAAAATTATCTGATTTTTATGCAAGAAGAATCGAATAATATTTTGGCTATGACAAACTGGCTCTCTCTCACTGGCGATACTGAAGGAGCTTTGCATTACCCTGAAGTGCAAAACACTGTTTATGGTGTGCAAGATTCTATTGTAAACGAATTAGTAACTTGGCAGATTGAGAGACTCTCTAATATTTCAGGCAACTACGGCCTAAAAATGGAAGGCACTATCAAAGCAGACTTCATATTTCGAAGACCTAAAAAAGGTTGGTGGGAAATCGATTTATATCATCTTCCTGATTCTAATAGTCTTTTTTACATTTTTAAAGAAAAGTATGGAGAAAATATGCAACCTAATATTGTGTTAGACTCCGCGCGAACAGATATAAAGGCACGGTTAGTCTTCACTAAAAAAAAAGATACGAAAGAAGTTTCTGAAACAGCAGATGAAATTCGCGTGTTACATTTTCCTTATATTGTAATTTTCTCTAATAAGAACAAAGCAACTTTATCTATAGAAGAACTCAAAGAAATAGCAAAGCATTTTCAAATTTACAATGGTTTCAAAAAGCCCTCGGATTGGCTAGATTGGTTTTAATAAATTTCAATAATGCAATCAGTATAGTAGATTTGCGCCCTGCTTGATTTGAACATATGAAAATTTATCTATCAGAGGCATTTTTCTCCGTTTTTAAGTGGTTGCTTATTTTTTTGACAATAGTAGTGATTGGAGTAGTAATATGGGTTTACTCTTTACCTTTGTTGCCTTACCGTGCTATTCCGCACCATGCTTTTTTGGTAGTAAATGCGCACCTAAAGCCTTTTTCAAACCCCCAAAATAATTGGTTGAAAAATTTCGAAAAAATACCAGAATTTAAAAAACTATTCGAATACAAACAAAAGGTAGATAGTCTTTCTAAGAAATCGCCTGAGCTTTTTTTACTGTTGCAACAAGAACGCATTTGGTTTTCTTTGCACCAAATTTCACAATATGAAATTGCTTGGTTAGTAGTAACTTCTTCTCCTGTAAAAGAGCGCCATCATCCTCATACTTGGGCGATCGATTTATTAAAAAAACATGCTATTTCTCTACCGTTCCATCTCACACGACGCCAATACGAAAAATTTCTCATCTATGAACTTACAGATTCACTAGGAAAACCCCAATTCAGTTTCACTACAGCACAAAACCTGATGATAATAGCTTCTTCTGGTATCCTGCTCGATGAAGCTATCAGAACAATTACAGGAAAACAAAACGACATCTCATCATGGATAGCAGAGATATTGTTATCAGAACAAAAACACGTGTGGCAATGTTACGTAAACCTTAAAGAAATGTTTAGCTCTAATGCATGGGCTGCTTTCGAAATATATGTCGATTCGATTGGTATTTCTTTTAAAGGAAAAACGAATTGGGCTCAACATCCTGTCGAAGTTGATACATCTTTCCAATATTTTTTTGAAAAATATTACTCAAAATTTTCTCCTTTGATTGCCCATTGGCTTTATACGAATAAAAAACATTTAGGAAAGCTAGATCGCATTTCAATTCGAGCTAACGGCAAAGACTCTGCTTTAGTTCGTTTGCAAGTGTCTCATCAGCGACGCGTCTCAGTCAAAGTTCTTAATACTCAACATCTTTCTGAAGTAGCTTATTCGGAATTTATTCCTTATAAAAAGGATTCTCAGCTCTTTTTTTACGCAATTCAAGATGCCGAAGATATTTATTACATATTCGATAGGCGTGGATACTTATTAGAAAAAATTGCATTAGACGATTTAGCCTCTCAGCAAACTATTTTTTTAAAAGTTCTCCAACAAGACGCTTTCGTATGGACATGCGGCAATCATCTTTTTGCAATCAATGAAAAAGGAAAACTTATAAATGGGTTTCCGGTTTTTATTCCGCTTAACATTGCTACTCACTTTCTTAGTTATGGTTTTTCTTTTAGTTTTTTAGTAACAGATATTGCAGGAAACATTCTTTCTTTCGACGGAAAATTTCTCAAGAAGCAACCTTTTGCCAATGTTCAACAAAAACTGCTGAATGCTCCGCGCATAGTTACTGTTGCAAATCAATCGCTTTTGATAGCGGTGGGCAAAGAAGCACTTATCAAAATTTTTTACGCCGACGGAAAACTATTAAATGGATTCCCTTTGAAATTTGAAACCAGTTTATGCCAAGATTTTTTAGTTCAAAAAGGAAAAAGTTTTTCAGATACTTACTTACATCTTTTGAGCGAAAGTGGAGAACATATTGTTTTAAATCTAGAAGGTAAAATCATCAATCGTAGCCAAGTTTCTGACAATATAAATGCTGATTTTTACTTCTTGCCTAAAGGTTTTGAAAACGCGCTAATTGCTTCTTATAACCAAAAAAAACTTGACTTGTATAATTTGGAGCATCGCAAAATATCTTCTTTTCTTCTTCCCTATGAGCAAACTCCTCAAATAAGTTTGTTTTGGAGAAATCCTCTTGAGGATAGCATCTTGTTAGTATTCTTCCCAAATAAAAAACAAACTTTCTTGTATTTTTTACACGGTGATTTGATATTGGAAAATCCTTTGTGGACAAGCAAAATGCCAGCAGTAGTACAGTTCAATGAACTTTCCAGATGTCTACATTTACTAAAAGCGACAAACAAAACTGTGCAATTACTAGAAGTTTGTATATAAAAAAACCGTTGGAAATCCAACGGTGCCTTCTATTTTCTGATATTCAGCTCTTTAATAATATTTCTGTATCTTTCAATATCTCTGCTTTCTAAATATTTAAGTAATCTTTTCCGTTGTCCTACGAGCTTCATCAATCCACGGCGCGACGAATTGTCTTTTTTGTGCTCTTGAAGATGTTGAGTAATGTGATTTATTCGCACTGTAAGAAGTGCGATTTGAGATTCGGGAGAGCCCGTATCTGTAGCTTTTTTCGTAGGACTGTATTTTGCAAAAATTTCTGCTTTTTCCTCTTTCGATAAGTACATATTTTACACCCGTTTTATTTTAGTAAAACCATTTGCCATCAGCCCCAAAGCCAATTTGCAAATTTTAGGCTGCAAAGAAGTAAAAAATATTTTATACAAGCAAACTTTTCGATGTTTTCTTCTGATTGCTCAATAATAAACAAGATTTTTGTTGCTTTTTAACAGCAATTTAAGTTTCTTTAAAAATTATTGGTTTTTAACATTTAATTGTATGCAAATTGTTCCTAATAGAGTAGTGACACTCACGTATGCGCTTCATAATTCGAAAGGTGAATTAATCGACCAAGCAGACTCTTCTCATCCATTTTCCTTCATTCATGGAATCGGGATGACAATTCCAGGTTTTGATAAAGGATTGTTTCAGTTGAAAGCAGGCGATGCTTTTGATTTTAGTGTAAGTCCTGAAGAAGGTTACGGAGAGTATTATGAAGATAATATAGTAGAACTGGACATAGAAGTGTTTGTCGGTGCACCTGATGACGTAATGCAAATCGGAAATTATATTCCAATGCAAGACCAAGAGGGAAATCGATTGCAAGGAAAAATCCTTGAAATTCGCCCTGACGTAGTAGTAATGGATTTTAATCACCCTTTAGCTGGTGAAACCTTGCGATTTACAGGAAACATCCTTCACGTACGCGAAGCCACGCGCGAAGAACTCGCTACAGGGCAAGTGCGCTCAAGCGGTTTGGCATATTAAAAAACTTACTATTTTTGCCTATGAGAAAAACATGCTCTTGTAGGCTTTTAAATCATGCAACCTGATAGCTTAATCCTAAACCATCAACAAGTAACGCAAAAAATCAGAAGAATTGCTTACGAAATTTATGAGCGAAACTTTGAAGAAGAATGCCTCCTTATAGCAGGAATTGAGGGAACTGGCTATTTATTAGCAGAAGTTTTAAAAGATGAAATCTGTAAAATTGCTCCCTTCACAGTAGAAGTGCTCCGTGTTAAGCTCGACAAAATAGCTCCTTCTCAATCTGACGTAGAAATTAGTTGCCAACCTGAGTTCTTAAAAGGGAAAACCATCATTTTAGTAGATGACGTGCAAAATAGCGGAAAAACACTTAGCTATAGTCTAAAACCCTTTTTGAATGTTCCCATAAAAAAACTTCAAATTGCAGTACTTGTAAACCGAGGTTACCGTCGTTTCCCTGTTTCTCCCGATTACATTGGCTACGAACTTTCTACTACTGTAAACCAGCATATCACAGTCGTTTTGGACAAACCTAACCAGTGGGGAGTTTATTTATTTTGAGCAATTGTTTACTCTGAAGTAAGCAATGTTGAAGAGTTTCAAACTCCCTATCAGTGATAGCAGGAAAATTAGCAATTCGATAGGTATTCGCTTGAAGTTTGCCGTAGCCATTTCCTATGATAAGATTATTTTCTAAAGCGTATTTTTTGATAAACTCTACATTTTCAGGTGTATCCTTAAGTGCAATTACTGTTTCAGAACGCACGTGCTGATTAGAAATTAACAACTCAAACTGATGTTGCAACAACCATTTATAAAAGAACTTAGCGCGCCTCTTGATTTTTTGATGAATTCTTCGAACAGGTTCGATGCGCTTCAAAACTTCTTCCAGCAAAGCAATATTTAAAATATTCGGCGTATGAGTAGTTTCATATTTGAGTTTGTTGCGAAACTGATGAGGTAAACTATTGTAATGCAAGTCACTAGACTGCTGAATAGCGCGTTCATTGGCAATCAATACCGCCATTCCTGCAGGAAGCCCCAAACATTTTTGTACGGAAGCAAACCAAATATCTGCTGCCTTCCACGCTAATTCGATACCTCCTAACGAAGACGTAGCATCTACAGCAATAATTGCTTGTTTACAACTTCTGCGAATTTTTAACAAAGTACGATTTTTAATTTGGGTGCCGTTAGCTGTTTCGTTTTGAGTCAAACAAATCACATGAGGCTGTAAAGAGCGGTATTTTTTTCTTACTTTATTTATACTCAAAGTTTTATTATAATGAAACGAGAATTCACTTACATGCCTTCCTACAGTTTTACTTACGGAAGCCCATTTTTGGCCAAAAGCTCCGTTGTAGATGTGCAAGTAATGTGCAGAAGGATACGCATAGGATACGATTTGCCACGCTTCTGTAGCAGAAGAAATAAAAAAAAGATGGTATCCATAAGGCAAACGGAATTTTTTCCGAAACAAAGCTTCCGTTTTTTGATAAAGCTCATGGAATGGTTGGCTTCTATGATTAAAAGTAATAAGTGAACTCTCAAATAGCGAAGGAAAAATTTCCTGTAAAAATTCGTATAACTTAGAAGGACCCGGATAGAAATTTATCATTTCAAGAAATCTTTTCCCATGTCTACTACAATGCTTCTTTCTCCTTTTCCATACTCATAAAGAATAATTTTTTGTCCGTCGATTTCTAACTTGCCAACTCCTAAAAAGTTCTTTGGCGCTTTTGCTAAAAAGCAACCGTAGTGGTAAGTCTTCGCTTCGTTAGGTTCAATATAATCGAAAGAATAGATTCCCATAAATTTACCTCCTCCATTTTTAAGAAGTTCCTTATATTGAATGCCCTTTCCTGTAGTTCCGAACTCTAAACCTAATGCAACGGGCTTTTTTTCATCATCTTTTTGATTCCATATATTGACAAACGGATATTCAGCAGGATTCCAAACGTATCCTAACACCAAGCAATTTTCGGGACTCGTAGCCGTTAACCATGCTACAGAGGTTTCTTTAGGAAAAATATGAGTAGTAACAAAACTGGCTGTATCGGTAGTAGTACGAAGATTCACTTTTCTTCCTAAATCGATGCCGTGCGGAAATTTGAATGGATTTTTTTCAATTTGATGTGTACTATCTTTTTGATTAAAACCCCACTCTGCATTTGTGTCAATAAGCGTAGAAGAAGAAAGAAAAGGCGCTGCTACCGTTCCGTGTTGCACGACATTAAATGGCCTTCCGATGGGCAAACGATTGGTAAACGTTTCTGTAACATAAAAAAAACTGCTTTGTTCTGCCATTTCTACTGTTCGCATTACATCTAATTTTTCAGTAGGCGAAAAGCAAAAAGTAGAAACTTTCATCACTCCATCAACAAGCGTGAGAGGCTGACTTATTTCCCATTTTTCAGTATTTACTTCACCGTTGTGAGGAATTCCTACTGCAATTTCTTCTGGCGACGGACTTCCCCACCGTCCGCTACACAAAAAATGACCTTGAAATACAAACTGACGATTGTTAGAAGGCATCTGCTCACGCGTCAGTTTCCAAGTAAACGGATTTAGCGGAAATTCATGAAGTTGAAAATCTACAATAGAAGAGCCTAGTAAAGTAAAGACAACTTTAGCTTTTCCGGAGTTTAACACAACAACAGTATCACTTGAAAGTTCTATCTTTTGAGTTCGTTGTTTTGTATGACATGAAAAAAGCGCAAGTACTATTACATACCATTTTTTCATAGAGTGATTTCTTAAAAAGTCGGTAAACATAATATTGTTAATTTTCATCGTATGCCCATTCGATTCTGTCTTTCATATCGCGCAAAACAAGTCCCATTTCTTTGAAGTGAGCGCGTATTTCGTCCACTTTTGCATAATTTTTGGCTTGTTTAGCTTCTGCATAATGTTGAACTGCTAGTTGAATGGCTTTTTCAGGATACATCGGCTTTTCTTCAAGAAGCCCTAAAATATCTTCTGTAAAAGTAATAAAATAATTTTTTAACTTGTTAAATCCGTCCTCTCCTAAAAGAGAAGGTTGAATTTGTCCTACAAAAAGTTGGTTGATCTTTTTGAGCATCTGAAATAATGCAGCAATGGCTACTGCGGTGTTGAAATCGTCGTTCATAGCTTGGTAAAATTGTCGAATAGCTTCTTCGATTTCTAGGAGATGTTTTTCTTGAGGTGAAACGCTTTCAGGTGCTGAAAAAGACAGCGATTTTATATATTTTAAACCGTTCATCAGCCTTTTATATCCTTTTGAGGCCGCTTTGAGGGCTTCATTTGAAAAATCGAGAGTGCTCCTGTAATGAGATTGCAAAATAAAAAAGCGGATTGTCATAGGGCTATAAGGCTGTTCGAGCAAAGGGTGTTTCCCGCTAAAAAATTGGCGAAGCGTAATAAAATTGCCGAGAGACTTTCCCATTTTTTGACCATTGATGGTAACCATATTATTATGAAGCCAATATTTTGCTGGAATTTTTCCAAAGCAAGCATTCGATTGCGCGATTTCGCACTCATGGTGAGGAAACAACAAGTCCATTCCTCCGCCATGAATATCAAATCTTTCGCCCAGATATTTAGCACTCATAGCTGAACATTCGATATGCCAACCTGGAAATCCTTTTCCCCAAGGCGATTGCCATTGCATAATATGCTCAGGATTAGCTTTTTTCCAAAGAGCAAAATCATGAGGATTTTTCTTTTCGGTTTGTTGCTTGAGTTGTCGGCGTTCATTGCCTGCTCCAGCCTCCAATTCATCTAATACGCGCCCTGACAAAATGCCGTATCGATACAATTGATTGTATTTTTCTACATCAAAATATACAGAACCATTTACTTCGTACGCATATCCTTTTTGAATAAGTTGCTGTGTCATTTCAATTTGCTCAATAATATGTCCGCTAGCGCGAGGCTCGATATTAGGCTTGCATACATTGAGTCGTTCCATATCAGCATGATATCTATCTGTATAAAGCTGCGCAATTTCCATAGGTTCTACTTGTTCAAGTTTGGCCTTTTTGCCGATTTTATCTTCGCCTTCGTCAGCGTCGTGTTCTAAATGCCCTACATCTGTGATGTTGCGCACATATCTTACTCTATATCCTAAATGAATCAAATACCTGTATATTACATCAAAAGTAACAGCAGGTCGTGCATGTCCTAGATGAGCATCGCCGTACACTGTCGGACCGCATACATACATTCCTACAAAAGGAGCATTGAGAGGCTCAAAAATTTCTTTTTGCCTAGAAAGAGAATTATAAACATACAAACCTCTGGGCATCATAATTTTCTAAAAGAAGTAGCCTCAAAACTGCAAAGAAAAATATATTACTCAAACAAAATCAGTTGCTTTCATGCAAAAAGCGCTTTTTATATCAGTATTTTACCAAATATCGGGGCAACGAGTTCTTAAAAATTTAAAAGAGATTTTTGAATGCAAACGATTGAAATACCTAAATAAAGTATATTTTTGCACTCAACAAACAAAACTTCATCTCTTTAGCAACATGAAAACTAAATTCATAATTTTATGGCAGCAGATATTAGCAAATTTACTTACTTTTTAGGTACAGCACTCGACCGATTTATTAGTGAAAATCAAAAACAATTTACTTACGCAAGCGGTGAACTTTCTCAGTTGTTGCGAGATATTTCACTAGCTTCTAAAATCATCAATCGAGAAATTAGCAAAGCTGGCTTAACAGGAATTGCAGGTAGCATGGGAGAAGATAACATTCAAGGAGAGCACCAAAAAATGCTGGATGTCATTTCTGAATTTCGCTTCATTGCTACCCTTCGCCGAGGACGTCAAACTTGCGGAATTATTTCAGAAGAACAAGCTGGTATCATCGATACAGGCAATCATAACGCTAAATATGTGGTGGCTATTGACCCAATGGATGGCTCTTCTAACATCGATGTAAATGTATCGATAGGTACAATTTTTTCGATTTATCGACGAATTTCGCCTTTAGGAACTCCTGCTACAGAACAAGATTTTTTACAAGTAGGTGCTAACTTAGTAGCAGCAGGCTATATCCTTTACGGACCTTCCAATATGCTCGTCTTTAGCACAGGTTTTGGCGTCAATGGGTTTACATATGACCCTACCTTAGGAGAGTATTTTCTTTCTCATCCGAACATGAAATTTGCTTCCAAAGGAGAAATTTATTCTATCAATGAAGGTTCGTATCATAGTTTTAGTCCACAGTTACAGTACTATTTAGAGCTTTGCAAAAAACGCAAATACAGCGCTCGCTATATTGGTTCGCTTGTAGCAGATTTTCATCGAAACTTACTTAAAGGTGGAATTTATATTTATCCTTCTACTAAAAGCCATCCCAACGGAAAACTGCGATTGCTCTACGAATGCAATGCTCTTGCTTTTATTGCAGAACAGGCTGGTGGGAAAGCTACCGACGGAAAAAAAAGAATATTAGACATTCAGCCTTATGAGCTTCATCAAAGAACTCCTTTCTTTGTAGGCTCAGCAGAAATGGTCGATGAAGTAATGGAAATCTTAGAAAGGAAAATGTAAGTTTTAGTTTATATAAACTTTTTCAAGAACTCTTACGTACACAAGGTTAGATTTTAAAAAGGTTTCTGATGAAAACTAAAGGTATAATTTTTTTGTTGGGTCTGGGGATAGTCTCCTGTAGCTTCTTAGGAAACAATACCAAAAATTCTTACATCTTTGGGACATTAGAAGATGCCCAAAAATTAAGAATTGCAATTGTTCCTAAAGGCTCCTCTCATATTTTTTGGCGAGGAATTTATTCAGGAGCACAAGAAGCAGCTTCTCAGTATAATGTAGAACTACTGTGGCGGAGCCCCTTGAAAGAAGACGACATTCAAATGCAAATCGCTCAAATTGAACATCTGAGAGAGGAAGGATTTCACGGATTGATTGTTTCTCCTCTCGACAAACACGAGCTTAACGACCTTTTAGCATCGGTTACCAATGCTCAAAAACCTCTTGTAATTTTAGATTCGGATATTGATAATCCACATTTGTATAAAAGTTTTGTTGCAACCGACAATTATAATAGTGGTAAAATTTGTGCAGAAAAGCTAGCAGAAGCCTTGCAACGAAAAGGCACTGTACTGGTAGTGCGCTACATGGAAGGCTCTGGAAGTACACTTAAACGTGAAATAGGATTTATTGAAACCATGCAGCAAATTGCGCCTGATATCAAACTCGTCGGTATAGATAAATTTTCGGGCGGAAGTTTAGAAAGTGCCTTCCATTATTCACAAGAATTGCTTTACGAATATCCTGATATTAGCGGAATATTTGCCTCCAACGAACCTACTACACAAGGTATGTTGCGAGCATTACAAATGCAAGGAAAAGCATCGAAAGTAAAATTTATTGGTTTTGATGCTAACGAATCTCTTGTACATGCAGTAGAAGATGGAGAAATTTTGGCTTTGGCTGTTCAAGAACCTCATCAAATGGGCTACAGGGCTGTAGAAACGATGGTAAAAATATTGCGCGGAGAAGAAGTAAGCAAAGAAGTGGTTACTAATGTAAAACTAATTACCAAAGATAATTTAGAAGACAAAGTTATCATCAAGTATTTAAAACCTACTATCGATATTCACCACAACTAAAAAATTGATGCGTTACGAACCTATCCCAACCGAACTTTTTATTTCAAATCGAAAAAAACTAGCTCAAAAACTTTTACCTCAATCATTGGCAGTTTTAAATTCCAACGATATTTATCCGAAATCTGCCGATGGGACGATGCGGTTTGTGCAACATACTGACATATTTTATTTGACAGGCATTGAACAAGAGGAAACTGTTTTACTTCTTTTTCCAGACCACCCAGAAGCTCATATGCGCGAAATATTAGTCATTCGAAAAACAAATCCTACTATAGCCCAATGGGAAGGAGAAAAACTAACTGCTGAAAAAGCATCACAAATTTCTGGAGTACAACACGTCATATTTGAAGATGCTTTCGAAAAAACACTCAGGGAACTCGCTTTTTCTGCCAAAAGAATCTATCTCAATACGAATGAACATATTCGCAACACAAATCAAGTTCCCACGCGCGACGACAGATTCATTCAGTATTGCAAACAGAATTTTCCTCTTCATCAATATGAACGGCTAGCACCTTTGTTGCATCAAATTCGAGTAGTAAAAGAAAAAATAGAAATTGAGCTTATTAAAAAAAATATTCAAATCACAAAAGAGGCGCTCTTGAGAGCTGCCTCTATTCTAAAACCTTCCCTTAAAGAATACGAATTAGAAGCAGAAATTATTTATACATACATCAAACACGGAGCTTCAGGACATGCATTCGATCCTATTATTGCATCTGGAAGAAATGCTTGTATATTACATTACATTGAAAATAACCAAGTTTGCCAGAATGGAGATTTGGTTCTGATTGATACAGGTTGTTGTTATGCTCATTACAACGCAGACCTAACGCGCGTATTCCCAGTAAGTGGAACATTTACAGAAAGGCAAAAACAAGTGTACAATGCAGTTCTAAAAACGCAACGTTTTGCTATGAGCCTTCTAAGGCCTAATGTCCTCATTACTGAATATCAAAAAGAAGTAGAAAAATTTATCCAATATCAACTTGTAGAACTAGGGTTAATTCCTAAACATGAAATACAACCTACGCAGATTCACCCCAAAGTAAAGCATTACTTCATGCATGGAGTATCGCATTTTTTGGGGCTAGATGTACATGACTATGGATTTCGCTGCGAGCCTTTGCAAGCCAACACAGTATTAACTTGTGAACCCGGAATCTATATCGCAGAGGAAGGGCTAGGAATTAGATTAGAAAATGACGTAATTATTACAGAGGGTGGTTGTATGGATTTATCTGCAGATGTTCCTATCGAAATCGAAGAAATTGAAGATATTATGAAAAAAAATAAAGGTCTCTTTTAGAGACCCTTACTTTAAAAAATCAACTTCAGCGATTAAGAGCCGGGTTCTTGTTTTTTTTCACCTTCTGCAGGAGCAGCTTTTGTAGAATCGGCAGCTTGCTCGGTTGCTTTTGTTCCTTCTTGAGCAGCAGGAGCCTCTACTTGCTCTGTAGTTTGAGTTTCAGTTGTTGAAGATGAGCATGAAGCAAAAAACACTGTGCTGAACGCAGCGAATAATACAAATAACTTTTTCATTTGATTTTTAACAATTTTAAGGTGAAACATATTTGATGCTACAAAGTTATAAAAAATGTTAATTATGTCAAAAAGTGTTAAAAAAAATTTTTAAGAATTTCCTCAAAAATTTGGCTTATAAAAATTTTCCAAATCTAATTTGGAGAGAAAATTTTTTACGTATGTTTGCTAAATTTGTTTTTTCTGTTTAGGAAAATAAGAAAGATTCCAACAAAACAAAAAGATGAATTTAGATTACGATTTTTTGCTTAAGTACTATCAGCAAGTTTCATCTTCTATCCATCGCGCTTCCATAGTACAAAAAGCAGTATTACCTTCAAGCGAACAATTAAGCAAATGGTTGCAAGATGTAGTAGTTTTTTATTACCCTCGCGATGTTGTAAGCGGAGATTTCTATTGGTGGACGCGCATTGAAGACAAAGTTTTTATAGCAGTAGCCGACTGTGCAGGTCATGGAATTCCTGCTGCCTTAATGACGATGACAGTTTATCCCCTCATGCAAAAAATTGTCAATGATGAGCATATCAATGCAATGGAAGTGCTCTACAGACTCAACCAAGCTGTTATTAGCTTACTTCATCAAACAAGTAAGGACGCGCTTTGCCAAGATAGCCTTGATATTGGATTAGTTCGCATTGATTTACAAACGCGCCAACTCCAGTTCTCAGGTGCTTATCGCCCGTTAATTATCATTAGAAATAACGAATTTATCGAATTTAAAGGAGATAAAGCCTCTATTGGAGGAGTAAATAAATATTTTGAGATTCGCCGAAGTTATGCACTCCATGAAATAGATATACAGCCCGACGATTATTGTTATTTGTTTTCTGATGGCTTTTGCGACCAGTTCGGCGGTGAGAATAATAAAAAATACTCACAAAATAGATTAGTAGAGCTTTTTAAAAGAATTCATGTCTTTACAGGAAAAACTCAAGAACAAATTTTGCTCGAAGAATTTCAAAAATGGAAAGGAAATAATGTACAAATTGATGATGTTACAGTAGTAGGATTCAAATTTTAGTTGTTACAGGCAAACAATTCGTAATCTTCTGCTTTAAGTACATCTTTTTTAACAACTTCTCCCGCTTCATTTACAAATAATACGACGTATAATTCCGCTTTTTGGATATGACTTTCTGCAACATAAAAAGGACGCTTTAAGGAACCAATGTTGTAAATTTGAGAATAAGCTTCTGGCAAAATTCTATTTTTTTGATTGCTCAAAAGCCCATATCCGCTGCTCCGATAAGTAAGAATCACTTTCTCATTTTCATTTTCGCATAACAACTTGTAAGTATCAAAAGTTTCATCTAATAACAAAGCATATTTAAATGCATAGATTCTCCATTTTCCTTTATAAAAAACCAGTGCCGATGTATCGTTCCAAAATTGAATGTCATCAAATTCAAATGGTGTAAGGGCATTTCCTGAAATGCTTACAAAACCGTACTTTTCTTTTTTTGCAATCCAAATTGTATCCTGATAATGCCTTAACATTACATCATATTCGGGTTTAATCAATTTTTTGGAGGGAAGATGATATAACCCGAATTTTTGTGTAGCCAACAATACAAAAGTTTGATTGCGACTATCGTAAATAATTCCATCAAATTGCAAAGGCAATAATTGCGTTTGTAGCCCGATAAGTCCTTTTTTCGATGCCTTGCTCACGCGAAATAAAGTATCTGAAATGCAATAAATCTCATCGTATTTAGGCTTAAGAATCATCTCTCCTCTTGAAGAAAGGAGCCCTTTTTTTCCATTTTTATCCTCTATAATTATAAAATATCGAGTTTGCTCCCCTATGTTGCGCAACGATTGAACTGTAAACCATTTATAAGAAGACAAATCTACCAAATTAGAATGTAAAAAATATCCCCACTTTTTATTTCCTTGAAAAAGCAGAAAAGCATCTTCTCCCAGAAATACAACGCTATCATACAAACAAGAAACCACTATATCACCGTATTGTGAAACAATTCCCCATTTTTCGTTTTGTTGAATTGCACAAACAGACGTTCCAGGTATAACAGCAGATAGGTTTTCGAGATAATTTCCATTTAAAAAATGTAAAGCATAATTAGATTGATTTTGAGCCACCCAACCAAAAGGAACTTCTTTAAGAGTTTCGTATAAGAAAACGCGCGTTTGGCCCTCAGGAGTTCGCGGAAAAAAATTAACTTCTTCAGCTTTAATAAAATCAAACAAATTGACTTTCCCGTTTTGATAGACTTTTACGTGTGATTCACTTCCAAAACTCTCTACTGTATCATAAACATATAAAAGTTGTAAGTTTTTATTTTTAAGACCGTTCAACAACATGTGAGAATGCGCAATAGCCCATTTTTGTTTTTTGAGAATAATAGCGCCTTCTCTTTCAACTATAATTTTTTCTAATTCAAAAGGTACAATCACGTCATTGAGATAGCCGATAATCCCCCACCTTCCTTGATACTGAGCTTGAATAATATGATTATCAATAAATTCTAATTTTTCATACTTACAATCAAGAAGCTCAAATCCTGCCTTATGAAGCAATCCGAATTTTCCATTTTTCATCACTTTGATTGCCTGGTTTCCAAAAGGATATACATCTTCAAACTGAGAACAAACTAACTGCTTTCCCGCTTTGTTATAAATGCAAGTGCTATCGTTTCGAATTGCAATAATATAGTCAGTTTCTAAGGTACTGCACAAATAATCTTCTGAAACAGCACTGAATATAGGAGAAATCCGTATATTACCTTGTTTATCTATAAATCCGAACCGCTCATTTTGAACAAAAGCAATGAAATCAACTGTATCGAGTTCATACAATTGCTTGGCTTCCTGAAAAATAGGCGCATAAGGATATTTTTCTAAAAAAAATGCTTTGTTCTCAGTTAGATACCAAAGCCTCCACCAAGCATGCTCCGCATGTCTATTGTCAGGAAATTTCTCTAAAAACGAAGCTAAGGTTTCTTGCTGATTGTCTGCTGTAAACATGTAATAGAGTTTTGTTTCGGCTTCTGCTCTAAAAGGGCTATGAGGATATTGTTGAATAAATCTTTCATAATCGTCAATAGTTCCTTGCTGAGTTTCAAACTCATACAGCAGAGTCTCATAGCGCTGCTGGGCAAGAGGAGCCTGAATTGCATCAGGGTATTTTTCTAAGAACTTTTTATAAGCTACATGAGTATTTTCTTCTTGAGCTTTTGCAAAAGCAATACTATCTCTCAAAAAAACAGCCCTTTGCCGTTGTCGAGCAGTTGGATAATCATGAATGAAATCTTGAAATGCAGATTCTGTGTGCTTTTCGAAAGCTTGTTGAAATGCTAAACTATCTATTTTTTCTATTAGAGAAACAATTGTTTGAAGAGAAATTCCTTTTTTAGCGTACTTTCTTTGTTTTTTCACACCTATTCGACCGTGAGCAGAAAGGAGTTTTAAAGCAAAATGATGGGCTTTATCTACGTTGTATTCTCGATTTTTGGTTTGCAAATAATAAAGACTATACAAATGCAAAGCTGTAAGATGTGAAGAATCCTTCGCTAAGGTCTTTTCCAGAATTTTTTTTGTTTTCTGAAAAAAACCTTTTTGCCACATTTTTTGAAAATCTTTAAACGATTGCGCCGATAATACTTCAGCCATTAAGCATGCTCCTACGACTAAAACCCAATAAAGAGGCATATTTTCTAAAAAGATGCTTAACAAAAAAACAAAAATTTGTAGTTTCGGGCAAAAGAAGATGTATATTTCAAACCATAAATATAATGGAACTCTATTGAATTTCTTGATATGTGCCAAATTAACATAGCGGAAAAATTGCGAAACTCAACGTTATTCAAATCTTTACCTGAAGAGCCTCTACAAGCTATTGCTCAAAAAGCCAAATGCAGGCAGTTTTTTCCAAACGAAATCATTGAGCTAGAAGGAAACCCAAGCAACAGCTTGTATATTATCGCTAATGGAATCGTAGCTGTAAAAAAAATTGTAAGCGCAGGCAAAGAACATTTGTTTGCCTATCTGATGCAAGGAAGTAGTTTCGGAGAAGTAGGTATTATTGAAAACCGTCCGCGCTCTGCTACTGTTCAAGCTGTAAGCGATGTAGATGTTATCGTGATTCAACGACAAGAGTTTATGGAAATTCTTCATCGCTTTCCTGTAGTAGCTATCGAACTAGCAAGAACTTTAGGAAATTATCTCACAGAAACAAACCGGCGCATTAGTCGCATTAAAACACAAGCCAAAGTAATTTTGATAATCAATACTTCAGAAGGAGCAGGAGGCACTACATTAGGATGCTTGCTTTGCGAAACCCTTGCAGAAAAAACCCACCACCCTACGGCTTACATCGAATATCCTACTACTCACCATATTACTGCCGACTTGCGCTTAAAAACGCGCGAAAAAAAATATCATCATCGCTCTGGATTCGATATTATTCTACAAACAGAAGATTCCAACTTGCCCGATGCTGCTCGAACAACAATTATGCTCGACACTTTAATGAACGACTACCGCAATATTGTCGTAGCAGTGTATGCATCTTCGATAGACGACTCTTTAGCTATTTTATTAGAATATGCAAACTTAATTGTTTTGCTAGGAAAACCTACTATCGAAAATTGGGAAATTATTCAAAATCTCTATCAAAATGTTCGAAAGCGCATCCGACGAGAAGAAACAGGACTTTTCACGGTGCTAAATTGTGCAAAAAAAGAATCGTATGTAGCTGAACTAAAACACGAAGCGGATTTTTTTATTCCTTATCTATACGATTTTAGCCCTATTCATCTTTCCGAACAAGAAAATTATTTTGTGCCAGATCCTCTTAAAGATACTGTACATTCGCTTATCGAACGATTAGAAAGAAATCATCAAATAGGCATCTTCATTCCGACTACTATCAATACAACCGAACCTTTCGATACATCTGTTTACGTACAACAAACACTCAATTTTTTAGCTTCTCGCTTTGGTGGAGCCACTTCACGACTCTCCGAAGGTGTCTGGAACAGCTCACAACAAGGGCTCGTGGGCGAACAAGTGCATTTTGTGTTCTCCTATACAACACAATCAGACTTAAGCCGATATATGGACGAAATCATTGAATTTGTACGTAAACTTAAAAAAGAACTCAACCAAGAAGCAATAGCTCTCGAAATAGACGACAAACTCACTATTATTTAAACGTTTATGAATATGAAAAAAATTGCACTTAGTTTATGGATGATTCACTTTCAATTAATAGGGCAAATAATGGGGCAGACACATCATTTTCCAACCTTCGGAGCACAAATATGGATAGAACCTGGTCAGACTCAATCTCAAATTCAACATTGGATCAAAACACTCTCCGAAGCTAAAATGCCCGTAGTGCGCATCTTCATTCAATGGAATTATGTGCAAAAAGATGCTTCTACATGGGATTGGACCCTATACGATTGGCTCTTTGATGCTACAGACCAATACAACCTACAAGTAGTAGCTACTTTAACCACCAATCAATATCCTCCTGCTCTTGAAGAATACATGTACTTTAAAACGCAAGCCAGTAGCTTACAAGCTACTTTTTATCAATTAGAGCTTGCTCAAAAATATATTTCCCAAGCTGTTAATCGATACAAAAATCGAAAATCCTTGTACGCTTGGATGCTTCACAACGAACCTGGACAACTTCCTGAAGCTCACGAAATTTCCATAACGCGCTTTCAAGAATACTTAAAAACAAAATACACTACAATCCAACAACTCAATGAAAAATGGAATACAGCTTATTCAGATTTTAGCCATATTCAATACAGTCCTTTCTGGGATAAACCCTCTGGTTTTAGCGTTCCTTCTCCTTATTTGGACTGGAATTTCTTCTGGCGCGAACATCTAACGTGGTACATGAACTGGATAGCCACCGAAATTCGCAAGCACGACACTACTCATATTCTACATACCAATCCACACAGCGTATTTGAAAACATGCGCCTTTATGAACTTCCTAAGTGGCGAAATTTTCTCGACATACAAGGAGCTTCTATTCACCCAAGCTGGCATTTCGGAATGCTCAAGCGCGAGCAATACACTCTCGGCATTTCTGCTACGTGCGAGATATTGCGCGGAACGAGCGAACCTAAACCTTTCTGGATTTCGGAATTACAAGGAGGCAATAATACTTATAGTGGCACAAAACCTCTTTGCCCGACTGCACAAGATATCGCCCAATGGCTTTGGATTGGCGTTGCATCGGGTGCCACCAAAATTATCTATTGGTGCCTTAACTACCGACAATTTGGCACAGAAGCTGCTGAATGGTCGTTGCTCGATTTTCAAAGTCGTCCCTCCGAAAGACTTTTAAAAACTACTCAAATTGCTCAAATCATAGAAAATCAAAAAGATTTTTTTGAAAAAGCACAACCTTCACAGTCAGACATTTACATTTTACTTAGTTCGGAAACAATGATGATTTTGCAACGAAAATCTTATAACGATATCGCTGCACGCCACCGAGATGCCCATATGATTGCTGCTCTGGCCTACTACCAAGCGCTTATGCAAATAGGCATTGCGGCTCATTTTAAAATGGTCGATGATTTTAATTGGGAGTCGGGTAACTCTCCCAAAATAGTGATTCTTCCTCATGTAGTCGCTATGAGTTTATCCCAAATCGAAAAATTAGAAAAATTTGTTAGAAATGGAAACAAACTTATCATCAGCGGATTAACAGGAATATTTGATGAAAACGAATCATCTTGGCTTACGCGTAGCCCTCAACCGATGGAAAACTTCTTAGGAGCTCGCCTTAAAGAAATCAGGCTTACGTCTGAAAAAGACGAAGTGAGCATTAAAAACATTCAATTGCCTTTACAACTATGGGTAGGAGAAATAGAAATTCTTGATACAACGAAAATTCAAATCGTAGGATACTATACGAAGCCACAAAAATATCCTATCGCAATTCGAAAAAAATATGAAAAGGGAGAAATTCTTTGGATTCCTTCTATGTTGGACAATGAAAAATTGCTCGCCGATGCTTCACCACTTTCTCGATTGCTAATGGAGGAAGTTTCTTTTGTTCGAACTCCTGCTTTTAGGTTCAAAAATATAGCGCAAGGAGTTGTTATGCGATATTTACAAAAAGAGAATGAATTCGTTACAGTATTTACTAATTCCTGCAATTTTGCTCAAAATATCCAGATTTCTGCACCTAAATCGCTCACGCCTAAGTTAATTTACGGAACAGGCAAAGAGATTTGGCAACCCAAAAACCAGACCGTACACATTCCTGCTTATGAAACAATCGTTATGAAATGGGAATAATTTTTTGTTTGGATCCTTCTGGCAAATCGCTCCAAGCCAAATTTCGATTGTAACGAATAGAGCCGTTTTCTACTACAAGAGGAGATTGGATGTTATTGTGATACAATTGCCCTGTTCCAAGTCCTTGAGGCAGAGAAAGTGGATATTGAGCTACAAACTGACAGATTGCATTTAGCCCGATATTAGATTCTAAAGCTGAGGTCACCCACCAACCTATTTGCAAATTTCGAGCTATTTCTATCCACTCATGGCAAGCGCGAAAACCTCCAATTAATGAAGGCTTCAATACTATGAAATGAGGACGAATAGCTTGTAAGAGTTCTCTTTTAGCTTGCAAAGAAAATACACCAATCAGTTCTTCATCGAGTGCAATTGGCAAGGGGGCGTTTTTGCAAAGTTCATACATCTTAGTTATGCTGCCAGCGCGTAAAGGCTGCTCTATTGAATGAATTTGAAGTTTGGATAATTTTTCAAGGTAACTCATTGCTTCTTCAAAAGTAAAAGCACCATTTGCATCTACCCGTATCTCCAACTCGTCTGCAGAAAAGTGGCTTCTAAGCTCTTTTAAAATTCGATATTCCATTTCAAAATCAACTCCTATTTTCATTTTAACGCATCGAAAACCCTCCCCAATTTTTTTTTGAATTTGCTCTCTCATGAACTGCTCACTTCCCATCCATATTAATCCATTAATAGGAATAGGCGTTCCTTCATAAAAGTTACTATCAAAAATCCGATGTTGACACCCTTTTTCAGCATCAAGCCAGGCCGTTTCAAAACCCATAAGAATGCTTGGAAATCTTTCGATTTGTGGAATTTGATAAATTTCTTCTATTTCTCGAACATCTCTTAATTGTTCGCAAAACTGAGTTAAATACACTTCGTAATCTTCTCTATCATCAATACTCAATTTTACAAGAGGGCTACATTCGCCTTTCCCAATCCCACCGTCAGAGTATAACAAAATGTAATATGTATTTTTTTCAACTAAAGTTCCTCGAGACGTTCCTGCTTCAAAACGAAACTTTAAAAGATGCTTGCGCCATTCTATCTTTTTAAATTTCATACAGTTTCTTATTTTTGTACAAACATTTCTTTTTAAAAGAGTTTTTTTTAATAAAAGTTACTTGTGTAATTTTTTTTTAAAAAAAATCATAAAAAAATAAAAAACAGTTTTTTTCTATGAAAATTAATAAATTCGCAAAAAAAATTGTCATATTTTTGGAACAAAGTTACTTTTTAAAACGTTAACTTAGATGTGTTTATATCATTAGTCAATGAAAACAAAATTACTTACAATCGTTAGTTTAATCATTCTCACAAATCTAAAAACCATAAAAGCTCAAAACCCTGGAGGAATCGGCACAACCAATTTAAGAGGATGGTATAGGGCTGATGCAGGTGTGATACTCTCATCAGGAGCGGTAAGCCAATGGAACGACCAAAGCCCACTGGCAAACCATGCTACACAATCTACAGCCGTCTTTCGCCCTACTTATGACTCTAGCACTTTAAACTATCAGCCAGTTGTAAACTTCAATGGATTTAACCAATACTTAAACCTCCCAGATCTACTCCCTACTAGCTCAACAAGCCTATCTATTTTTGCAGTAGGATATCGACCTAACACAGGAGGAGACAACTGGGGAGTTATGTTTTTTGGGCAAAGCGATGCAAATGGTTGGATAGGTGGCGGGTATGGATTGGTTAGTACACACGAAACTAATACTACTTTTGGCTTTTGGGTAAACCAATGGACAAACAATGCATCGTCGAGTACAATTGTAGGTACTCCAGTGCTTCACGTAGGAAATTGGAATGGAATTACTTCTAATACACTTCATTATTATGCAAACGGCACCTCTCTTGCTACTTACGCATATAGCGGAACCGTGGGAGATGGAGGAGTTAGCGCTATCGGCTCATCTGGCAACACAAACTATTGCTTTTTAGGCTATATTAGTGAAATAGCCGTTTATGATATAGGACTTTCATTAGCGCAACACCATCGAGTCTCAAGTTATTTAGCGTTAAAGTATGGGCTTACGCTTTCTACTGATTACGTAAATAGTTCGGGAGCAACTGTATACCAAACTGTGGCTCCTTATCATCACAGAATTATTGGAATTGCACGCGATGACGCTACAGCCTTACTACAAAAACAATCTAGAACTTTTACCGACTCTACTAGGCTATACATCTCTTCTCTTGCAAATAACAATGCAAATAATACAGGAACGTTTAGCTCTGATAACCAATATCTTGTGATAGGAGACAACAACGGGCTACTATACGCTAACCCAACAACAGAAGTACCTTCAGGAATCTACTCAAAGTTGGGTAGAGAATGGAAAGTAACAAACACTAACTTCTCAAATAATTTTAACATTCAAGTGGTTTTGAATAGCTTTGCAAGCCCTTCTTCTGTAAACCCTGCTCATCTTCGCTTATTAGTAGACGATGATGGCGATTTTTCAAATGCTTCTGTTTATTCTACACTCGATGGAATTGGCATCAGTTATGCTAATCCGGTGATAACCATTAGCGGAATTTCTACTTCTATGATTCCGACAAATACTACACGGTATATTACTATTGGCTCTATCTCAGACTCTACTAATTTAGGACTTAAAAAAGTTTTTACCATCCATCCTCACCGCCTTGTAGGTTGGTTTAAAGCAGACACAGGAATTACATTATCAGGAGGAGCTGTTAGCTCACTAGAAGACCAAGGCGGTTTCAACAATCATTCCTCTCAAACAAACGCTTCTCAGCGCCCTACGCTCGATTCTTCAGTATTCAACTACAACCCTGCCCTATCGTTCGACGGCTTTGATGACCACCTCGTGCTCCCCGCCTTAGTACCTTCTTCAAACACACAACTCACTATCTTCGCAGTAGCAAGGCAAACTAACACCAACCGAGATCCGTGGGGAGTACTCTTCAAAGGAAGAACCAATAGTTGGGGCGGAGGCGGATACGCTCTCACTAATCTTAACGCTGCAAATACATCTTTCGGTTTTTGGGTTCACACTTATAACGCAAACTTTGTAACATCAGGCGCTCCTATCAGCCAGCCTACATTACTCACTGGCAACTGGAATGGTACTACTCCAGGGCATCTTCAATATTTCCAAAACGGAACCTCCCTCGGAACAGATAACTACTCAGGAACCATAGGAGGCACTGCCGCTAACTCCATCATCGGCGGAGACGGAAGCACTAACTATTCTTTTTACGGTCATATTGCAGAAATCTTGGTATACGACAGTGGCTTGACGCTCACTAATACAAGACAAATTAACTCTTATTTAGCTCTTAAATATGGCATTACGCTCTCTCACAATTATTTGTCTTACAACAACAATATCGTTTATACTACCGCCGCTCCTTATAACCAGAACATTGTAGGGTTAGCCAGAGAAGACAGCATGAACCTACTCCAAAAACAATCCAGAACATTAGACGATTCTTTCCGCGTATATCTCGCTTCTCTTGCTACTTATAACTCCTCTAATACAGGTTCTTTCTCTTCTGATAAGCAATATTTAGTAATTGGCTCAGACAATGGAAAGTTGCATTCTACTTCTATGTCTGAAATTCCTTTAGGAATATTTTCAAGAATCGGTAGAGAGTGGAAAGTTACTAACACAAACTTTAATGGAACTTTTAGCATTTCTATAACACTAGACAATCATGCGATTACTAGTGTTACAGCTTCTCATCTGCGCCTTTTAGTAGATGACGATGGCAACTTTTCGAATGCTAACGTTTATTCTACTGCTGATGGCATTACTATCTCGTATAGTGCTCCTGTCGTCACGATTGGAAATATTTCTAATAGTATCATTCCTATGAATAGCACGCGTTATTTTACGATCGGTTCGGTATCTCCTTTTACACCTCTGCCAGTTTCTTTACTAAAATTTGATGCTTCATTACAAAACAATAAAGCTACAGTTTATTGGAACTTTTTTAACGTAGTAGATTCTGCAGTGCTTGAAAAAAGTTATGATGGATATCATTGGAGTTCCGTATATCAATTCAACAACCTTCAATCGGGCGAGTTTGAAGATGATAATTTATCGACAATTACTTACTATCGCTTGCGTTTCCAAGAAAATCAAAATTGGCAATTTTCTAAAGTGGTTCACGTAGAAAAAAGACCACAAGAGAACTGCATATTGGAGGAATTCAACGAGGAAGTTGAAATATTCGATGTTTCAGGGCAATACAAAGGGAAATATCTTTTAACGGAACTGCTCCAAAAAAGAGTGTTTCTAACTCGTGGTACTTATTTGCTCAGAGCGATTGATAAAAACAAAACTTGCCACTGGAAAATTATGGTCGAATAAAAAATTGACTTTCATTCGATTATCTCATCATAATCAAATAAGGTAGGATTAGGGTATCGAAATGCATAATTGAGCAATTTTTGCACCTTTGACGAATCTACGATTTTGTAAGGAGGCTGCGTATTTGTATCAATAAAATGCGGAAGAGGAAGTTTCATTTTCACACAACTATGCTGAAATACTTCTTTGCGAGTAGGGTGATAGGGTGCGACAGCATTTAAAATTTCTCCCCAACACTGTTGATGAATAATTTTTCTTATAATTTCAACAGCATCAGTTCTATGAATATAATTCACAGGAACATTAAAATTCTCTACAGATTTTCCACTGAAATATTTTCCTGGAATTCGGTTGGCTCCCATAAGCCCACCCATGCGAACAATAGTAGAAGCTTTTCCATACGAGTTTCGAATTCTGTTTTCAGCTTCCCAAATGGCATAATGCTGAGTATTGTGAGCATTGATTTCTGTATCTTCATCGACTAACTGATTACATTCAGGATATACCGAAGTAGAACTTACATATAGAATATTTTTCACATCATATCGCTTAGCGAATTTTAAGATGCTTTCAATTTGTATTATATGAAAATTTTCAGATTTATCAGAAAAACGACTTGGCGGAATATTGATTACCAAAACATCAGAAAACCAAAACTCCTCTTGTAAGGGTGTAATAAGTTGAGGCGAAAATTTCACCTCAAATGGCGTAATTCCGTGTTTTTTCAAAAAATTTAACTTTTGAGGATTGGTAGTGCTTCCATTTACTTCAAATCCATCTTCCAACAAGCGAATTGCAAGAGGGAAACCTAACCACCCACATCCTAATACAGAAATTTTCATTTTCTTCGCAATATTTTATAGGCTGGTTCGACCATTTCAAAATAAGGTTGATACAAACCAAACGAAAGGGAATCAAAATATCCTAAAATAAGAAAGCCGTCAGGGTGAAGCGTTTGGTAGAACAATTGTAAAACTTTTAGCTTAAGAGTATCGTCGAAATAGATTAGCACATTTCTGCAAAAAATCACATCGAAACGTCCTTGCGAATCAGCCAGTGGTTCCAATAAACTATGTTGAACAAAAGAAATATTCTGACGAACAAAAGCTTTAACACAAAACTCACTATTTTTTAAAGAATCAAAATATTCGAATATTCCTTTTTTACTGTTCGGATTAAAAGTTAAATAATTTTTTTGATATTGTTGAAGCAAATCTGCTTCATAACAGCCTGACTGAGCTTTTGCTACAAAAGTTCGATTAATATCTGATGCGAGTGTATAAGTACAATATCTTAAGTTTTGTTCGTGTAGTACAATAGAAGCAGTATAAACTTCTTCTCCAGTAGAACAACCAGCGTGCCACATATAAATAGTGGAATTGCACGACAATTTGGGAAGAATATCATCACGGAATTTTATCCATAAATCGGGATTGCGAAACATTTCAGTGAGCCCAACCGTGATTTCATCAATATAAGTAAAAATAAATTGACTATCTTTCAGAAGATGTTTCCAAAGACCTATTGTATTTTCGAAACGATATTTGTTAATAATTCTGACGATGCGCCGTTTAAGAGAGTTGATTTCATAATTAGTAAAATCAATTCCGTAGCGCAACAAAATGGCGCGATTGATAGACATAATTTCTTCATCTGATATGCTAGCTTCATCAATCATTTATCAAAAATTTTTGATTTCAAGAGAATCTATCTCTGTTTGATGATAGTGTTTAATGATGTAAACATAATGAAGTTTCGTAAAATCAGCTGCAAGTTTAACTCTCACAATTAAAAATACTTCTGCTGTTTCTTTGACAACTTCGTCTACCACACCAATCATCACATTTTCAGGAAACACAGCATTATACCCTGACGTTACGACCGTATCTCCGTTTTGAACCTTTACATGCCTTGCTAGATAATGCAAATAAACATATTGCGGACTTTTTCCGTCCCATTTTGCTGTACACAAAGTTCTATCTTTTTTTAACATAGCAGAAATGCTCATATCAGGATGCAAAACAGAATAAGCTACAGAATAATTTTGAGAGCATGCTTTTATTTTGCCAATAATTCCCAAACTATTAACTACTCCCATCCCAGGAGCAATTCCGTCTCTTTCTCCTTTATCTAAGGTAATGAAATTGGCAGCGCGATGTACGGAATTGTTAATCACATAAGCAGATGTTACATCGTATACATTTTGAAAGGTAGGAGCTTTTATAGAGTCCGATGAGATATTGAATTTTACTAAATAGTGTTCATTTTTAAGAACTTGCTCTTTTTGAAGGTCTGCAAGTTGCTTTCGCAGAAGAGCGTTTTCATATGCAATTTGAGTGTTTATTGATTTGAGTTGAAAATAAGAAAGAATGTTCGTCATGGTAGCGTTGATTTTCCCACTGACATAGTTTGCTGAGGTAACAAACGCTACCCGCTGATAGGAATTTGCTTTAATAATAAACCACATACAAATTCCTTCCAGCATCACAAAAATAAAAAAGGACCTATTGTTGTATAAAAAAGTAAATAAAGGGTTCACATGAAAAGCAAATTAAGTCATTAAAACAGCTTTATAGCGTTCTAAATGCTTTAAGGCTTCTCCTGCTCCTCTTACTACAGCTCGCAAGGGATCTTCTGCTACATGGACTGGCAATTTGGTCTTAGCTGCCAAACGCTTATCCAGTCCTCGCAAAAGAGCTCCTCCCCCTGTAAGATGAATGCCTCTCTCGTAAATATCTGCTGAAAGTTCTGGTGGAGAAGTTTCTAACGCTTTTAGTACTGCTTCTTCAATTTTAGAAATAGATTTATCAAGTGCAAACGCCACCTCTTGATAAGATACTTTGATTACTTTAGGAGTTCCTGTCATAAGGTCGCGACCGCGTACCTCAAAATCATCTGGTGGATTTTCAAGTTCAGACACTGCTGCACCTACTTCTATTTTAGTTTTTTCTGCTGTTCGCTCACCAATCAAAATATTGTGCTGTCTGCGTACATAATCCAAAATATCGCGGTTAAATACATCACCTGCAATACGAACAGACTGGTCACATACAATCCCAGAGAGTGCAATTACTGCAATCTCTGAGGTTCCTCCGCCAATATCTACGATCATGTTACCGACGGGTTGTTCTATATCAATACCGATTCCAATAGCTGCAGCAATAGGCTCAGAAATCATGTAGACTTCTTTGGCGCCAGCATGTTCGGCTGAATCGCGCACCGCTCGCTTTTCCACTTCAGTAATGCCAGAAGGAATGCAAATTACCATTCGGTAAGAAGGAGTAAAAAAGCGATTGCCCGTATCAATCATTTTTATCATTCCCTTGATCATAAGTTCTGCCGCTTGGAAATCGGCAATAACGCCATCTTTTAAAGGACGAATCGTTTTAATGTTGTCGTGCGTTTTTTCATGCATTTGCATGGCTTTATGACCTAACGCCATGACTTTGCTTGTAGTCTTATCAATAGCAATGATGGATGGCTCATCGACAACAATTTTTCCTTTGTAAAGTATTAAAGTATTTGCAGTACCTAAATCTATAGCTAAATCGCTGGTAAACAATTCAAATAAACCCATATCGGTAAATAAATCTTGTAAAAATAGATTTTTGGCAAAAATAAAAGCGTTTTAAAATACTGCTAAAACTTTCTCAATAAAAAATTGAAGGTTTTTTTATAGTGTTAACGAAATGTTCATTTGAATATTTTAAAGCTCAGCTTGTTTTCAGAGAATAAAACAATTTTTTTAAGCTTATGACAAAGACAACTCAAACACTTTAGTAATTTTCTTGTTGTATAAAACAAAAACATAAAACATGAGTCAAACCGATGTTTTAGAAAAAGAAATTAAAGACCTTAAAGAGCAACTCTCGTCTCAGTATAGCATGTTTGAAATGACGGTGAATCACCTTCAAAAGCTTCAAGAAGAATTACGAACATCTGAAAAACTGCTCGCAAAATCTAATAAAAAACTCTTAGACAGTATTCACTATTCAAAAAACATCCTCGATTCTTTTCTTTTAAAAGAAGAATACTTACAAGCGAAATTTCCTAACTCTTTTATCATTCATACGCCAAAAGACATCATAGGAGGCGATTTTGCTTGGCTTGCTCAACACAGAAAAAAAATTTTTTTAGGATTAGGAGATTGCACAGGGCATGGTGTACCTGCTGCTATGCTCACTATTTTTATGATAAGTACATTAAACCAAATCTTTAACCAGAATCCTGATCTTTCTCCTGCAAATTTGATTATCGAGTTAGACAAAATAATGAAACAATACACTCACCATCAATTTATCAAAGATACCGCCGAATTAGGTATTTTGTGTGTCGACATAGCCAGAAGAAAAGCGATTTATTCAGGCGCTAAACGTCCGTTAGTTGTAATATCGAACAAAAAACTTACTTATTATAAAGGAGCTCGTTTTTATCCTGGTAATCCTCATATTAGCACAGAAGTTCCTCAAGATTATTACTTCAAAATTCCCAACGAATCGATGCTTTACTTGTTCTCTGACGGAGTTACAGACCAATTCGGAGGAGAAAATCATCAAAAATTCTCGGAAAAAAAATTGCTCGATTTATTTTTTCAAATACATTTACAAGCAATTGATTATCAAAAAAACACTTTATTAGAAGTACTTACAAATTGGCAAGGGAATAATTCTCAAACAGATGATAAATTAATTTTAGGAATAAAATTTTAATCTTTCAAGAACCATGAATACATCAAATCTTACTGCCTCTTCAGTGCTCCCTCAACTTCAATATTCTTGGGAAACTGCAGTAGAAAAAGACTACGGCAAATTATTTATTTTACCCGAAAAGTCCATTATAATTTGTGAGCTTACTAAACAATACGTTCCAATCGAAGAATTTCGCGAAATCTTCTCTTTAGCTATACCGCTAATTGAAAAGTATCAAATCAAAAAGTTTATATTTGATAAACAAAATCTGCGCGTGTTTCATCAACCTTCGATGGAGTGGTATTTTATTCATTGGAAACAAGAAGTTTATAAAAAGGGATTGAGCATTCACCGTAAAATTTTACCCAAAAATCAGCCTGTATTTGAAGCAGCCGTAGCGGCTGGAAGAGCTAAAATTCAAGCAGAATATCCCAATACTATTATTCACTTGCTGGATATTAAGTATAGCAATTCAATTGAAGAAGCAATAGAATCTTAAAACAAGTACTTTTTTTGGGGAATCTATTTAAGGTTTGCATTTTTGCCGAACTAATTAATCATTATGCACGTCGGCAAGTGTCTTTATTTGTTTTTCATTTTATGGATAATCGTATTACTCACTCAAAGATGCGCCTCTGTAGTTCCTCCTACAGGAGGTCCTAAAGATACAATTCCTCCTTCTTTGGTAGTTTCTAAGCCCGCAATTCGACAACTTAACTACAAAGAGCCTAAAATTATTCTCACCTTCAACGAGTGGATTCGCGAAAATAATTTGAAAAAAGAATTACTCATTGCTCCTATTCCATCTGTAAACTATTCTACTAAAACAAGAAAAAAAACTTTTATACTAACGTTTGATTCGCTTTTAGAAGCAAATACTACCTATACCTTTAACTTTCGCAATGGAATTTGTGATGTTACAGAAAACAATCCCACTAAAGATAACTATCTAATTTTTAGCACTGGAAACTACATCGACTCGTTTTCTATTGGTGGTAAAGTAGCAGAACTACTTACCCAAAAACCAGTAGAAAATGCAGTCGTAATGCTGTTCGACAAAAATGATTCTTTATTAGTAGAAGGGGGAAAACCTCTCTATGTAACAGAAACCGACAAAGATGGAAACTATCAATTCGAAAATTTGAGAAGCGGCCTTTATGAAATATTCGCTCTCAAAGAAAAAGATGGCAACATGCGATATTCACAACGAGAAGAACTAATTGGATTTTTGCCTCACTCTATTCCGCTAGGTGTAGAAGACGAAAAACCTACCATTCTCCCCTTAGATAACCAACTTAAAACTTATCTCAATCTTTTTAGTCATCTTCCTGATTCGTCTTTTGAGGAAAAACAAAAAGTCAGACAACAATACGATAGTGTTCTATACGTACAACGGCAAAAAATTTTTAATCAGCGAACACCTGATTTTATAGGAAATCTGATGAATAATATTTTAGAAACTAGTGATGATAGTGTTCGCTTATCACTCAAGCAAAATTTGGATAGCTTGCTGTACGAAAATCGAAAAGCAAACGCTTCAAAACAAGATTCCATTTCAGATTTTTCAGTAAAGACTACCTTTCCAGATTTTGAAAATGCCTCTACTATTATCAACTTTCAACTTTCTTCTTACGACTTTCGACCTTTAAAACGCATCAGCGCGCGACCTAACAAACAATACTTCGAAGTCAAATTCAATAAAGAAGAATTTCTTTTTGATTATCAATTCTTAGATTCTTCCTTACTGTTTGTAACAGATACTAATCTTTCGCTCGATAAAATGATTTTCTGCATCAAAGACAAAGAAACTTTGCGCTTTTTCAAAACTTATCATGCTGAAATCGATTCATTGCCTATTTTGCTAAAAAGCTACGATTCTATTGGCAGTTTTTTAAATGACACAGTTACTCTTAGATTCAAAAAAATAAGCAAGCCGGAAATTCAGAAATGGGATATCAAGATCTACCCATCGGGAAATGAAAAATTTTTAGAAAAAGATTCTATCAAAATGTTTATCACCTTTTCTAAACCGTTGCTTTCTTACAACGCTGATAGCGCTTTTCTGGTTGTTTCTCGGGATACTATCAACGACACTATTCCTTTAAATCTCCCGAGCAAGTTCAGCAAACTCCAGGATACTCTATATTTTGGTTCTATTCTTTATCAAAAAAATACTAGTGTTTTGTTTAAAAAAGGAAGTTTTGTTTCTGTTGAAAAAGATACTTCTTCTTTCATTGTTGTTAGTTACAAGTCCAAGAACCCAGAGGAGTACGCTAGTTTAGCTGGTGAAATTATTTGTCAGTATCCTTCTATCATTCTTCAAGTTCTATCGGAAAAATACGAGGTAGAACAAGAAATAAAATTAGTTCGCCAGTCTAAATTTCGATTTGAAATGCTTAAACCAGGTACAAAGTGGATTCGAGTCCTCATAGATGAAAACAGCAATGGCAAATGGGATCAAGGAAGCTATCGAAAAAGAATTCTTCCTGAAAAAGTTTATTTATATCCTCAGTCTATCCCGCTCAAAGCAAACTGGGACGTGTTAGACACTAAAATCATTGTAAACAATCTCTGATATAATGAGCTTTATTACTAAAATACTCAGAAATCCGCGCATCCAAAGCTTTTTGTATTTGATATTAGTACAAGGTGGAAATTTTTTACTTCCTCTTCTTACAATGCCTTATGTTTCGCGAGTAGTAGGAGTAGAAAACTTTGGTATGATTTCTTACAGCAGCGCTTTTGTAGTTTATTTTACGTTAATAGTTCAATACGGATTTGAATTTACAGCTACACGCGATATTGCTGTTCATAAGTCCGATATTCAGAAGGTTGCTCAAATTTTTTGGTCTGTTACATTTGCTAAGAGCTTACTTTTCGTGTTGGCTACTCTCATTTTTGGGTTTCTATTATACACTACTTCTCAGTTTGGCAGAGATAAGTTGCTTATGTGGCTCACCTACTTGACCGTTGCAGGAAATTTACTTACACCCATGTGGTTATTTCAAGGAATGGAAAAACTCAAATATGTTACTATTGTTAGTTTTTTATTGAAAGCAAGCTCCATGCTTTGCATGTTTATCTTTGTAAAGCAATCGTCAGATTTTCGATATGTAGCTTTTTTTACATCCTTTGGAATTTTTATTGGAGGCGTTTATTCTTTTTATTACGGCATTCAAAAATTTCGAATTCCTTTATTAAAACCTGATTTTCAAATCATTATACAAAGATTGCAAGACGGCTTTTCTTATTTCATTTCTACTTTAACCATTCATCTTTACACTACTGGAAATACAATTTTACTGGGCTTTTTCGCTACAGATGCTGAAGTTGGTTATTTTACTTCTGCCTCTAGATTGATCGCTGTAATAATTTCACTTATCATGATTCCCATGAATTTAACAGCCTTTCCAATGATAGGAGTAGCGTTCCAAGAAAGCATCTGGAGAGGACATCAAAAACTTTTGAAAGTAGCTGCTATTGTTTTGGGCATTATGCTACCTGTGTGCAGTTGCACTTGGATTTCAAGAGACTTTCTAATCCAATTTATTTTTGGAAAAAACTACTTACCCGCTTCAGAATGCCTGCTATGGATGAGTTTACTTCCATTTATTATCGGACTGAGCAATGTATTTGCTCTACAAGGGCTCCTAGCTCTACGACTCGATAAAGCCTTATTTTTTATTACTCTCTTAGGCGCAATTCTTTCTATCGCTCTCAACTTTCGATTAGCTGAAACCTATCGACATTTAGGAACTACTTGGGCATGGCTGATTACCGAAATATTCATTACAATTTCGGCGATCGCTGTATATTTGTATGCTGTTCGTCAAAAACTGAAAATCACAACACAATGAAAATAGCTGCTGTTATCGTAACTTTTAATCGACTTCCACTCTTGCAAGAATGCATCGAATCTCTTCTAAACAATACCCGAAAACCCGATACAATTTATGTAGTTAATAACGGAAGTACTGACGGACAAACTCCTCAATGGTTAGATACTCAACCATACTTAAAAGTGATTCATCAAGAAAACGTAGGTTCTGCAGGAGGATTTTATACAGGCATCAAACGCGCCTACGAAGATGGCTACGACTGGGTTTGGCTCATGGACGACGACGGAAAACCCGCTCCTGATGCCTTAGAAAAACTATTAAACGCTGCTCTACAAATTCCTGACGGAAAGGTATTTAACTCTATTGTTATCAATAAAAATGACGCCAAAAAAGATGAAATCGTTTTTGGCTATAACGTAGGAATGAACGTTAACGACATGTCGAATGTTATGACCTACCATTCTCTTAAGGAACTGCTTGCTACTGGAAATAAAATTTTTGATGGAGGAGCTCAATTTTTTAATGCAAGTCTCATCCACCGAGTTGTTATCGAAAAAGTAGGACTCCCAGATGCAAGATTGTTCATTCGCGGCGATGAAGTAGAGTATTTATTCAGAATTCAAAAAGCAGGTTTTAAAACCTACACAGTCGCTGAAAGTATCATATTTCATCCCAAACCTGCTTCTGTATATGTGATGTTAGGAAAGCTTAAACTCTTTTATTACGAACCAATGAATTCTTTCAAACTGTATTATCACATTCGTAATCTTATTTACTTAAATCGAAAATACAGCATCTCGAATAATTTAATTAAAATTGCCGCTTTTTATCTAAAAGAATTTTTATTTTGGAAACAAAACAACTTTTCTATTAAAAAAATGTCTGAAAATTTCGCTACCATCCAAAAAGCTATCCGAGATGGTTACGCGCTCCCAATTCAGTAAAGTAATTATGATACAACGATTGATTGAATACGGCAAAAATCAAAGTTTTCAACCTGATTTTTTTAGTATTTGGCTGAACCCATTTTATTTTATTCGAAAGGAACTCTTTGTTTCTATCAAAAACTACGCTCCCATGCTGTCAGGCAAATTATTAGATTTTGGCTGCGGGCGAAAACCTTATCGACACCTTTTTTCAGTAGATGAATATATCGGTATAGATATCGAAACAAGTGGGCACTCTCACGAAAATTCACAAGTAGATATATTTTACGATGGAAAACATATTCCATTTCCTAATGCCACTTTTGATTGCGTATTTTGTAGTGAAGTGATAGAACACGTTTTTGAACCCGATGCGGTTTTGAAAGAAATTCACCGCGTATTAAAACCAAATGCATTAGGCCTTTTTACGGTTCCTTTTGCTTGGTCAGAACACGAACAACCTTACGATTACGGAAGATACACCTCCTTTGGAATTAAGTATCTTTTTGAAAAGAACGGATTTGAAGTGATTAAACACCAGAAAACTGGTAATTTTATAAAAGTTATTTTTCAACTCAGCATGCTGTACGGCCATTTACTCTTTCCTAAAAATAAAATTATTTCCACATTGTTAAATGTTGTTTGCATTTCACCAATTGCAATACTAGGCATTTTTCTTTCTTGGCTGTTGCCTGCTAATCAAGATTTGTATTTTAATAACATTGTACTAGTGCGAAAAAAATGAAAATCCTCTTGATCCATAATCGTTACAAAGAGCAAGGAGGAGAAGATGTAATCTTCGAAACTGACATACAAGAGCTTTCTAAAAGAGGGCATCAAGTAGAAACTCTCGTATTCGACAATTCCCATATTGAAGTGGAAACCTTTCTGCAAAAAATACATATAGGCATCGCATCTTTTTACAATCAGAAAGCATTTAAACAAACTGAAAAAATTATTCAAACCTTTCGTCCTAACGTAGTACATGTACATAATTTTTTTTATGTAGCGTCGCCTTCTATTTTTTATGCGGCCAAGTGCCAAAATGTTCCTACGGTTTTGACACTGCATAATTATCGTCTTCTCTGTGCTAACGCTTTGCTAATGAGAGAAAACCGAATCTGCGAAGACTGTGTTTCTAAAGTATTTCCATTAGATGGAATTATTCATAAGTGTTTTAAAAATTCTGCTATTCAAAGCGCTCAAATAACTTTTATTACTTCCTTACACAAAATTTTGGGTACTTGGAAAAAAGCAATTGATCATTATATCGCTCTAACTGAATTTGCTAAACAAAAAATTGTTAATTCTTCTCTTCAAATTCCCGCTCATAAAATTTCTGTGAAACCTAATGCTGTTCCCGATTATGGCTTTTCACCTGCAAAAGATAGAGAAAACTTTTTTCTATTCGTAGGTAGATTATCTCCCGAAAAAGGCATCGATACCTTACTCGATTTAGCAAAAAACAATCGTCAAATTCATATCAAAATTATAGGGAAAGGTGAACTTTCACAAAAAGTCAGGGCTTTTGCTGAAGAGTGTGGTAATGTTACATACTTAGGCGAACAACCTAAAAACAAAGTCATAGAATACCTAAAAAAATGTAGAGCACTTGTTTTCCCATCTACTTGGTATGAAGGACTTCCTACTATCATTTTAGAAGCATTTTCTACAGGCACGCCAGTAATTGCGCGAAATATTGACAATCTCAGCTCTATCGTGCGGAATCAGCAAAATGGGATACTCTTGGAATTCGAAAAAGCTAAGGACTTACCTTTTATAAGCGAAAATTTATATATTAGAGCGCGAAAAGAATTTTTAACATTTTACAACTTTGAAGAATGCTATCGAATACAAGAAAAAATTTACTCTAGCCTTCAATGAAAAGCCTTCAACTATCCTTTCAAAACCTTTTTGTAAAAATTACAATAGCCATTTTGCTTTGTTACTTAATATGTCCAAATTTTTTTGAGAGAAACTTATTTTTTAATGAAGTCCTTTCTTTATTCGGACTACTCACTTTTTTATCTACAAAAAAAATAGAAAAAGACAATCTTCTCATTTATTTTTATCTACTTCTTGCATGGACATTTCTTCACGCAATAATCTCTCTCTTTTTTTTGGATAATTGGTATGGTTATTTGAGAAATTTAGTAATTTTTTATTCTATGTTCACTTTTTTTTTAGGATACTCTTTTCATCATAAAACTACTACCATTCTTTTATCTATAAGAAAATTCTTGTTTCTCTTAATTGTTCCTTTTATATTTTTTCCAGTTAAATTTTTAGACCGTTTTAGCGTCGCGTTACTTTTTCCTTTGATTCTAATTTCAAAAAATAAAAAACAAAATTATTTATTATTAGCAATCGCAAGTCTAATTTACTCTTTTACTTATTCATCAGCAACGCTAGTCATTATCAGCCTATTTTTTTTATCAATAATAATTTTTAAAGATTACAAAGCGTTTATATCTTTCTTAATTTTGTTAACTTGCGTTTTTGTTGTCACTTTTATTCATTTGATTCCTTACCTAGATATTTCACAATATAACTACACCTACCAGAACTCTGAAAAATCCATTCATGCGCTAATGGAGGGGCATTTTCTGCTGAAAATTGATGGAAATACCACGTGGCGATTAGTACTCTGGAAACAAATCATCGTAGATTTATTTCCTCGAAACCTTCTCGGCTTAGGATTTGGAACTCCTTTACTGAAGTATTTTCCCATAGAAAACTACGAAAAAATACCCTTGTTACCTTATGTGCTGGGAGCGCATAACTCTTTCATTTATTTGTTTGGCAGATTAGGAATTCCTGCTATCGTTCTAGTTTTTATTATCATGAAGAATATTCTGAAAGACTTTTTTTTGTATAGAAAAGAATACATCCAACATTCTACTGAATGGATATTTTTAAGCTTTTTTATTATCAGTATCATCAGCCTATTCAACCCTACGCTCGAATCTCCTATATATGCGAGTATGTTTTGGTTTTTTTTAGGACTAACAGTAAGAACTATACTTTCTCGAAAACATGAAAGTGCCTTATAAAATATTAAATCTTTCGATAACTAAAATATCATGCTCTCAAGCACTTGATTTGATTGTAAAACAATCTATTAAATACGTTTCTAGTTTTGTTTGCTTCGCAAATGCCCACATGGTAGTAGAAGCGTGGCTTGATAAATCGTTTGCTGAACAAGTTAATCGCGCTGATCTTGTGTTCGCCGATGGGAAGCCTCTTACGTGGGCTCTGCGCTTTTTGTATAATGTCCACCAAGAGCGGATTGCAGGAATGGATTTTATGCCTTCTCTCTTAGAAAAATGCAATCAGTATTCTCTTTCTGTATTTTTTTATGGTTCATCCCCTGAAGTATTAGAAAAAATAAAAACAAGAGTAGAAAAAGAGCTTCCTCAATGCCGCATTGTTGGAATGATTTCTCCTCCTTTTCGGGCACTTACTGACGAAGAGCAAGAAAACCATATTCAACAAATCAACCAATCAGGAGCAAATATAGTTTTTGTAGCTTTGGGTTGCCCGAAACAAGAAAAATGGTGTGCAGAAAATTATGCTAAAATCAAGGCTGTTCTACTGCCTGTAGGAGGCGCTTTTCCTGTGTATGCACGTATGCAAGCAAGAGCACCCAAATGGATGCAACATTACGGTTTAGAGTGGTTGTATCGCTTGTATCAAGAACCACATCGACTCTGGAAAAGATATTTGATTACTAACACTCTATTCATTTTAGGAGTCGTTTTACAAAAACTTAAATTTTTATGATTTCTCCTCATATTCTAAAAAGACTGATTACTCTTAGTCTTATTTTATTTGTGTGTACACTTCCTTTTCACTGGCGATATAATAATATAGCCATCGGACTTTTAGCAGTTACAAGCCTTATTCAAGTAAGAATTCAAAAACTCAAAAATCTCATTTCTACGCCTTTATTTTGGATATTGACAGCAGTTTTTTGGACTGACATTTTATCATGTTTTTTTTCTGAAAATCTACAAGAAGCTTTATTTCTCATTGAAAAAAGAATAAGTATTCTTGCAATGCCTTTGTTTATTGGGGTTTTAACACCGGAAATTTTAGATTATGAACACATAATTCAATTATTAAAAGCATTTGCTTATAGTGTCTTTGTTGCTTTATTAATTTGTTTGATAAGTGCTGCTATAAAACAAAATGAAATAGGATGGCATGAACTCAAAAAAGAAGCTTTCATGTACCATGATTTAACAGAAATAATCGAAGTTCATAGCATTTATATCGCTCAATATGCATCTTTTGCAATTGGGATTATTTTGTACATCTTTCTTTACGAACCATTATCATTAAGTTTGAAAATATTCCATGGATTTATAAGCATTTTTTTATATGCATGCTTGTTTCTATTAGCAAACCGCATCACAATACTTGCTTTTCATATAATTGTTTTAGTTCTTGGAATTTACTTAGGATATCAAAAAGCAAATTTGCGGATGAATGTCATAATCATACTTTCGTGTATGATTTTAGGTATCTATGGAACTTATCATTATAACCCTTTTTTTAAAGAGAGAACTCAAGAAATACTTATTTCGCTGCGCGATCCTTCTCAGGCGAGTGGAAATACTTCTACAAGACTCTTCATTTTAAAATGTTGCAAGGATTTGCTTCTACATCAAAATACTTGGATATGGGGATTTGGAACGGGTGACTCTCAGCAAGAACTTAATAACTGTTACAATCAATACAAGCAAGGAAAAATATTAACTGAAGATGGTAAAAAAAATGGACCTAATGCGCACAATCAATACATACAAGAAACATTAAACAAAGGAATTATTGGATTAGCAGCTTGGATGTCATTTTTAATAGTACCTGTATGGTATCTTTTTCGAAGAAAGGACGCATTTTTAGATTTATACATAATATTTTGGTTTGGTTTTGCAACGCTTTCGCTCACAGAAAGTCCTTTAGATATGAACAAAGGAATAACATATTTTTCATTTTTCCAGTCATTATTTTCATTAAGAAAATCGTCCGGGCTTTAAATCATAGATTTTGCGCACTTCCCTGAATTCGTGCGCCATATTAAGTTTCAAATCAATCAGTTTACCAGTTCTCACATCAAAAACCCACCCATGAATCATGGGAAATCCTGTTTTATACCAAGATCGCTGAACATGGTCAATTTTAATAATATTAATGCATTGTTCAATGACGTTAAGTTCTACTAATCTATCGAACCGTTGTCTTTCGTCTTCGATTTTGTCAAGTTCATGTTTGTGCAGCCGATATACGTCGCGAAGTGTCTGCAACCAACTATTAAGTTGTCCCATGTCACTAGGATGCATAGCAGCTTTCACGCCTCCACATTCATAATGCCCACAAACAATAATGTGTTTTACCTTTAGATATTCTACAGCGTACTGTACTACTGCATTGATATTATTATCTGTGCTTACTACCAGGTTAGCAATATTTCGATGCACAAAAACTTGCCCAGGCTCTAATCCCATAAGTTCTTCAGCTGTTACTCTACTATCCGAACATCCGATATAAAGAAATTCTGGTTGCTGTCCTTTCGATAGTTTTTCAAAATAGTGAGGGTCATTCGAAAGTTTTTCAGCAATCCATTTTTCGTTATTCTTAAAAATAGTCTCTATTTTGATACTCATTGTAAAAAGTTAGCGGTTTTTTTCTAATTGATTGATAAGAGCTCTGATATCTTTCGGATACGGAGCAGTAACTTTTATTGTTTGTTCATCCAATCCTTTAAATTGCAAACTATAAGCATGCAAAGCCACTCGCTGAATCAATGGAAGTTCTTCTGTATTGCATTTTAAGTTAAATTTTTTTTTAAGGTCTGACAGAAAAATATCAACTCCTCCATACATCTTATCAGCAACAATCGGAGCTTTTAGGCAAGCCAAATGAATTCTAATTTGATGCATTCTACCTGTAATTGGTTCGCAAGCAACCAACGTATGGTATTTATAAGTATCTAAAGTATTAAAAATAGTTTCTGCGGGTTTCCCTTCTAGCGAATCAATTCGAGCATTTCCTTTACTAGAAATTGCAATAGGCAATGTAACTTTTTTATTTTCAAATTTGTGAATACCTAATGCAACGGCATGATAAAGCTTTTGAACTTGCCTTCTTTCAAACTGAATGGCTAAATGGCGGTAAGCATCGGCATGTTTAGCTATTGCCAGAACGCCTGATGTTTCTTTATCGAGTCGGTGACAAAGCTGTGCCTGAGGCTGATATTGGCGAACAATTTGAATAATACAAGCACGCGTAGCGTCCCTATCGTCAAGAGAGGAAATTCCTGCAGGTTTATTGACTAGCAAATAATCATCATTTTCCCATAAAAGAATATCATTAATGGTTATTTTTTTCATATTTTTTACAAAACTTTATATTAAGTTAAGCTTTCAATATGCTTAATAGCTTGCGCAGTACGCTCTTGAATATCGAATCCATTTATTATAGCAAAATTCCATTGAAAAGATTTAATTTCTCTCAAATACCATTTAAATAAATACTCCCTAAGATGCGGATGTTCACGCAGAGGATCAAAAGTCCAAGGCAAATCAATATTACAAAGCAAATATAAATCGTATTTTTGTTTGTGCAAGTGATCTATAATCCACTGATGGCATTTTCCGAAAACATGCTCACACCAAATTTTGGTTACAAGTAATTCCGTATCTACAAATAAGTAACGATTTGCTTTTAGCAATAATTCTTGTTCTTTTTGAAGTTGTCTTTGAGCAATAATTAGAATATCGTCATAATTATATTTCCGTGGAAGATTTTCTAAATATTCCCTCGCGTACTCTGGAACCCAAACAGTCTGATAATGTTGCGCTAAAGCTTGTGCTAGTGTAGTCTTGCCAGTAGATTCTGGACCTGTAATAGCAATTTTTTTGATCATTTAATATAAATGTATTTATAAAAAGTTTCCCAAAATTTTATTTCGTGACCTAAGAACACAACTTTTACAGGAATATATGCAATAGGCACAGAAGAAAGTTCTGTAAAAGAAAATAGTTTTACAGCATCTTTAAAAGTACAAAGTATCGGTGCAGAATTTTGTTGATAAAATCGAAGTAAATTTTGAATATCTTGTTTTTTGAAATAATAATGATCGGGAAATCGAAAGTGTTCTATAATATTCACTTGTTTTTCAATAAGATAACTTGTAAGCGATTCTGCATTGGCAATGCTAGTAAGAAGCCCAATTGTCTTAGGAAGACAAGTTGTTTGCCAATCTCCAAAGATAGGCTGTAGTTCGCCATACTCTAATGCTGTAAAAAAAACAGGAGCAGCTGTATATTTTGCGACTTTTTGACATATTTCCTGCTTTTTGTCTTCAGAAATAAAAAAAGGAGTTTTAGTAATTAAAACAATATGAGCTCTTTTTGCCTGGCATGGACTTTCACGAAGATTTCCATAAGGCATTAAAAAATCATCTGTAAATAATCGATGAAAATCTGATAACAAAATATAAAGATTAGCTTGCAAGGCGCGATGCTGAAAACCATCATCTAACAGCAAAATGATAGGGCGATATGGTCTTTGTAAAATTTTTCTTATAGCTTCTGGGCGATTTTCTCCTACATACAAGTAAGGAGTTATTTTTTGAGCTTGAGTCCAATAAAAATATTGGATCATTTCATCTCCAACAGTTTCTACACTTGGCTGAATATCTTGTAAAGCAATAAATCCTCTTGTTTTGCGATTGTAACCTCTGCTTAAAACTCCCACATCTTTCAAATAAGCAAGTCGCTCTAGTAAATAACACACATGCGGAGTTTTTCCTGTCCCGCCTACGGTCAAGTTGCCCACCACAACAGTTTGAACAGATAAAAAAGTGTGAACTCGAAATAATTTTTTGTCATATAGAAAGTTTCTTACTCTCGTAATAAAATCCCACAAGACAGAAACAAAAAATAAAGGATATTTAAAAAAAATTGTCATAACTATTCCTAAAAATTTTAACCTAAGAAATTATTCATCTTATCGTCCAACGAAAGATAAAGAAGAAGAGCTCTCTCAGAAATACTCTCAAACACTGATTTTTGCAGTTGTTTTTTTATTTTTTCCTGTCTGAAGAAGGAGAGGAAGGAAGGACAGTAATTGGTGAAGTAGCAGCAGAGTCTTTTTTTGTAAAACTATTTTTATTCTTGCTCCTTTGATACGCTACTGCTTTCGCATTGTGTTCAGCAAGCCCGTAATTGACTTGTATTTCGTCTGCGTATCGCTTTTCTTTCCAACGTTCACCTACTTGTAAATTTTGTTTTTTATACCATTTTCTTCCGCGATATTCTTTTCCCCAATGATGATGCTCTTGTCTGACTTGACAATTGTAAATAGGGCACGGAGGCAATCCGCAATACGAAAGCACCAACAGCCCTACTATAAAAATTTTTCGAAAGAGCATCGTTTTGCAGATTTTTATCAATATAGCGATTTCGAATTAAAAATGCAATTTTTGCAACTAGATGCGCTACTTACTAAAAAGGAGCATTGAGATGTTACAGAGCCTAAGAATAAGTAGCAAGCCAAGGGGTGTAGAGAGAGAGGGATTCGAACCCCCGGAACCCTTACGAGTTCAACGGTTTTCAAGACCGCCGCATTAAACCGCTCTGCCATCTCTCTTTTGGTGACCTTGTTAGGATTCAAACCTAAAACCTTCTGATCCGTAGTCAGATGCTCTATTCAGTTGAGCTACAAGGCCATTGCTTAAAAGCGATTGCAAATATATACATCCTTAAAGTTCATGTCAATACTTTTTGTAAAAATTACATCTTCCTAGATGAGAGATCATCAAACTGCTAAAAACTGCAACTTTAAATCCTTCAAGGACGTAATGAATGGTAATTAGGTTTCCGACTTTTAATAATGGCAACTATGGAAACAGAAAAAAGTATCCAAAAATTGTATGAAGATGAAGAATTCGTAGAATTTTATGATCCTGAAAATTACCCTTGGATTCCTAAAGGAAAATACAAAGTATCGAACTACGGAAGAGTATTTTCCTTCAACCAAGAATGTACCTATCATCAGTCAAAAAATGGAGGATATTTTATTAGAATCGCTGGTAACGGAAAAAATACGAGCATGATGCGCGCCAAAATGGTACTAATTGCATTCAAAGGCGTACATCCCGCTAAAACCAAAGCTCATCACCTGGATGGAGACGTATTTAACGATAAAATTTCTAATTTAGAATGGGCAACAGAAAAAGAAATTTCTCAATTTAGAATGCAAAATCCTGTGCATTATCAACGCGTTTCGCAAATGGGAAAAGCTAACAAAGGCAGAAAAATCGTTTCTAAGAGAAATCAAAAACTTACAGAAGAAGAAGTAAAATGGATAAAATACGCTATCAAAAAAGGACACTCTGACGAATATATTCTCAAGAATCTCAACTACAAAATCAAATCATTAAACAGCATCAAATACGGCTATTCTTGGAAAAAAATAGAATAAGACATGAACTTTTATTTGCTGTTAGGAGGGGCTTTATTCATATCGTGGTCTTATGCTCAGGTTCAAACAACAAAAATGCGCTCTTGCCTAATAGGCGAAATCCTAAATCAATATCACCAATCACACAATAGCGCAGGATTTCGCGCAGAAAGTGAATTAATTCGTCGCCCTTCTATAGCAGGCATGAAAAGTTTTCAATCTCCTAACGGAATATTTACGTTCCATTATACTACAGAAAGAAGCTCTCCTCATGCTATTTCTCCTACAGCAACGCGCTTAGCCAACATTCCCGACTATATTCTTACAATGTCAGACATATTTACGCAAGTATACGAAGAATTTCAAAAATTAGGATACGCTCGCCCCCCTTCAGACGGTTCAGCAGGAGGCTCTAGCAGTTACGACGTATATGTTATTAACATTGAAACCCATTTAAACCGAGAGGGGAATCGGTCTATTTATGGGTTATGTATACCTGAACAAACCATAGGTGATAATCCTTTTACTACTGCAAGAGAAATAAAAAGTACTACTAGTTGGATGGCAATGCAAAATACTTACTCTTGGGTTCGCAACTCTCGTCTTTCTACCAATGATTTAATTCGTGTAACAGCTACTCACGAATTTTTTCATGCCATACAGTTCGGATACTCTTCTCAAAATCAAAATGATTTGTACTTTATAGAAGGTACTGCTGTAGCCATTGAAGAACAACTATTCCCTACCATTGAAGATTATTTTCAGTACTTAAATTCTTTTTATCCTAACATTAATGGTGTTTCTCTTTTTACCAATGGAAATACTGATACGCGCTTTCCCTTTCACCACTACGGCGTATGGCTTTATTTCAAAAGATTGAGCGAAATATATGGGAACAATACCATTCTTCAAATACTTGAAGAGTTTCGAACAGAAAACAAGCCCGCCATTCAACACATCAAAAAAGTATTGAAAAACAAAGGAAGTTCTTTTGAAAAAAGCTTAGAAGAGTTTGCTTTGGCAAATGCGCTTCAATTTGATTTTTTCTTCAACTCGACCAACACGTTCAGCCGCGCTCGCGACTACTACAACTACTACACTAATCACTGCTTAAGGCGAAGCAATGCAAACGTAATATGCGCTAATTATTCCATTTTCACAACACTCGAATACAACTCTTCTTCTGTTACGTGGCGCACAGGCCAACAATTAGATACTCTTTGGATGCCAGCAAGCGCCGATTTTTACAAAATACGAGTAGATACTGTGCGCAATAAAGAGTTTTTTATAACGGTAACTCCTTATGAAGCTAATAGACAAATGTCTGCTTTTATGCTCTTGAATACTAAAAACACTTATCAATATTTACAAGCAGACTTTAGCTCTCGATATTACTATACATTCCATATTCCACAATCTTCTAATTTTGAAGATTATACGCTCGTGGTATTACGACACGATGCAGATTCTTCGGTTTTGAGCTCTCGTGGCTACCAAATTCACGTTGGAAGTAGCATCTTAAAAATAGATTCAAACCAATCGGAAAAAATATTTACTGTTTTTCCAAATCCAACAGGCGATAAACTATTGATTCAATTTGACGGAGAACCTATTGAATTCATTCGGATTTATTCTGTCGATGGTACAATTTTAAAGCAAATTTCATGGGAAAGCGATTCACTTTTAGAAATTTGTGTATCAGATTTATCAAGTGGCACCTATTTGATTTCTTTACACAGCCACTCTCATCGTTACATTAAACGTTTTACAAAAATATGATTTTGAAAACTGCCCCACTATCTTTCTTTGTTAGTATCTCAACATTGCAAGCGCAAAATATCTGTAATGTAAAAGATTTTGGAGCAATTGGTACAAAAAACCAAAAAGCAACTTCTTTCATTCAAAAAGCTATCGATGTATGCGCCGAAAAAGGAGGAGGCATTGTTTTGTTCCCAAGTGGAGAGTATGTGTCAGGTCAAATCAATCTAAAATCGAACATTACACTGCATTTAGAAGCGGGAGCTACTCTGTTTGCCAGCCAAGACAAGAATGATTTTTTTATTTCGGAAAATTACCAAGCAGATAATCAAGCGAAAACTCCTAATAAAACTTTTCTTATTTTTGGAGAAAATCTCCAAAACGTCAGTATTACAGGAAAAGGCACTATTGATGGACAAGCTGAACACGAATGGAGCGACCTAATCACCATCGACAACTTTATTCGAGAGGAAACTGAAATTGCTCAAAAGTCAGGTATTGAAATGAAGCGCGCTTATGTTAAAGAGCCCAAGGTGCGTTTAGTTTATCTGCATAACATCCAAAACCTTCATATCGAAAATATTACGCTTCAGCGCTCTCCCGATTGGACATTACATATCGGTGCAAGCGAACACGTAGTAGTAAAAGGCGTCAGGATATTCTCCGATCTCAACTATGGAGTAAATGCCGACGGAATCGACATTGACGGAGGAAAAAATATTCACATCTCGGATTGCACTGTAGAAACAGGTGATGATGCTATATGCCTAAAAACAACCTACAACAATGGGAATCCTGTTGCATTAGAAAATGTTACTGTTAGCAATTGCGCATTAGTTTCGACATCATGCGCTCTTAAAATCGGAACGGAATCTTATGCAGATATGAAAAATATTATTTTCAACAATTGCATTATTAGCAACTCCAACCGAGGCATCGGAATCTTTGTACGCGATGGCGCTAGTGTAGAAAACGTCCTCTTTTCTAATCTAATCATCGAATGTAACCGAAAACACTTCAACTGGTGGGGCGATGGCGATGCTATGCGGTTTGTAGTTCTTAAAAGAAACGCTGATTCCAAAGTAGGAAGTATCAAAAATTTACACATTATCAACGTTGTAGCGCGTCAAGAAGGCACGAGCTTGTTTGCTGGCTTTGAAGGAAAACCGCTCGAAAATATTTACTTGCAAAACGTTCAAATCACACATTTTGCAGAAAGGACAGCCGATAAACGCTCTACCGACATTCTACGATTCGAAACAATTCAAAATTTGAATATTCATTCTCTGCAAACAAACTGGAACAAAAATGCTGTTGAACCTAAATGGAAAAGTGCTCTGGCATTGTTAAACGTAAAGAAAGGCTTCATTAGTTGTTTTGAAGGAAGCCAATCGCCTTCAAGCTCTCAGCAAGCAGCCATTCGACTAGAAAACTGCAAAGATATTATTGTTGAGCGTTCACGCGCCTTAGAGGGAACAGCAGTCTTTTTACAAATTAATGGGGCTAACTCTTCTAATATCGTACTAGAAGACAACTATTTAGAAAAAGCTTTGCGAAAAGTAGAGCTAGGCAACAATATAAATAAAAAACTCATTAAAATCGAATAGATTACAGCATGCTTTTAAAACGAAAACAAAAGGCCACCCTTTTTCAGGGGTAGCCTTCAGCTTTACTTTTTAATCAATCGTTTTACTGTAACAGTTTGCGTGCCGTTTTGTATTTTAACCAAATAAAAACCTTTTGGAAGATTTTCAGTAGGTATGTGCACAGCAAGTTCTGCAAGGGTAGTTTTCCAAAGAGGCGTACCCATTACATCATACAAAACAAGTGTAGCATCCCTTTCTATATTCCCTTCAAATTCTATTATTAGATAGTCTGAAAAAGGATTAGGATAAACAAATAATTGTGAAATTCCGTCTTTATTGAGCCCAGTTACTACAGCGCCTTCAGAAAGCCTAAACTCAAAATTACCGCTTGAAAGCGTCAATCCTGGTACGTCAGGGTGAGTAATTAAGCAAACATAAATGCCTGTATCGTAAAGTTGAGCGCGTTCGATTCGGAAGAAATAGCGGTCTCCTGATGTAGTATCTACACCGTTTTTAGTCCAAGTATAGATAATCCGCGAAATAGATGTATCTACTGGAACATTAAAAACATAATCGCCTCCTGCTGTTCCTGAAATAACGCGATCTATCGTTACTTTCGCTTGAGGAGCATAATTTATTGGATACTTAAGCTTGTTCAAGTTAGGATAAATGCTTGTGAAAGTCAATCGATTATGCGCCACTGAAAAGCTATCTAATGAAGTAACGTTCGAAAAATCTGGAAGTTTGGTAAACTGATTATGGTGAAGCAACAAACGTTCCAATGGCAAGTTTACTAAAGAAGAAGGAACTTCTCCTGACAGTTGATTTCTATGAACATAAAATCTCTCTAAAATACTTAGGTTTCCTATAGAAGTAGGAATCTGCCCTGAGAGCTGATTATTATCTAAGAATAACCGACGCAACTGCGTAAGATTTCCAATCCAAGAAGGAATAGTTCCTGTAAGCTGATTGTCGTTCAAATACAATCGTTCCAGATTGGTAAGATGCCTCAACGTATCGGGAATGGTACCCACAAACTGATTGCTATCTAAATACAAACGCACTAAGCTCGTCATGCTTCCTAAAAAGAGCGGAATATTCCCTGAAAGATTATTTGCTGAAAGATATAAATCTTGCAAACGAGTAAGATTTCGATAAGAAACAGGAATACTACCACTAAAATTATTTCCATCTAAATACAAGCCGACTAAGTTAGGAGTGTACCCTAAGGAATCAGGAAGACTTCCTGAAAGCTGATTAGAAGAAACTTCAATATATTGAATAGAATTTGAACGCGCAAAAGTATTAGGAATCGTTCCTGTGAGTCGATTGTAGCTCAAAATAATGTCTTCCAATTCTGGCAACAATCCAAGAGAATCTGGAATTGTTCCTGTGAGTTCATTTTCATCGAGATAGAGTCTTTTGAGCTTCGTAAGTCGGCCTAACGAAGAAGGAATGCTTCCTTTTAAGAAATTTTTGCTCAAATCAAGCCTTTCTAGCTCAGTAAGATTTCCAAGTTGAGGAGGAATTTTTCCATCTAAATCGTTATAGCGCAATCTCAAAGAAGTAACGCGGCGATCTTCATTGGTAGTAACTCCTATCCAAGTATTAAAAGGTTCTGTTAAATCCCATTGGTCGTACCATTGGATACCTTTAGTGCTGTCGTAAAGAGCTACCAACGCAAGAGAATCTTGTATCCATTCGATAGCCGATGTTCTAGCTCTTTTTACATTACTATAAGGCGAGTAAATAGTTCCGAACTTAGCACGCACTCTATAGAAATAAACAGTATTCGGAAGAGCAGTATTATCTGTAAAAAAGTTTTGATTTCTTCTCACCGAACCTATTTGTACGAATGCAGAATCTTCATAAAGTGAGCGCTCAATCATAAAAGAATCTTCCATCGATTTATCTAACCAAAACATGTAATTCGCATTATTGGCAATTGAATAAGCATTCAACTCTTCGGGTGCTGATACAACAGTATCAGCAGCAATTACATTGATTTGCCCTCCCATTCCAGAGGTAGGTGTTCCGTGAATCTGACAGTAATAAGGATATTGCCCAATAATACTCGTAAGGCTATCGGAAATCTGATAAATAGGATTTGTTGAACTAAGGGTAAATGTAGGCCATTTATTATTTGTAGAAACAGTAGGGTGATTACCTTCTATCCATACAAACTCTACAACTTCTCCAGCACGAATAGTAAGAGTATCAGGGTCGTAAAAATTATTTCCTATACGAATACTATAATCCGCACGCCTTGGTTCTCTTACAGTAATGGTTTGATTAGGAGAAACATTTGTAAGCACTACCCATTTACCACTAGTAGGAAAATACACCATTACACTATCAATGATAGTAGCTGTTCCAACACCGAAGTGTGGAGTAGATTGTCCTTGCGCGCAATAACCTGAACTTGCCGTAATTTGGCGCATTTGCCACTTTCCAGCTGCTTTTATTTTTACTATTACTCCAATTCCCGAGCGATTAGTTTCGGTGAGAATCGGTTTTACAAAAAGATATTTATTTCCATTAGCAAGTGTATTCTTATACAGTCCATTAATACGAGAACCGTAGCGATTGGCAGATGCAAAATCTAAAAATCCATCGTTGTCAAAATCAGCAAAGGCAATACCGTGCGAGCCAGTCCAATCATAAGAAGATTTAGTAAAGGTTCCGTTTCCGTTGTTGATGTAAAGCACGTTTGCAAACCCATCATTCTGAACAAACAAATCTATATCTCCATCGTTATCGTAATCAGCCCAAGCAGAGCCTCTAGAAGGATTTGCATCTGTAGCGATAGCTCCCGTTGTAATTTTGGTAAAGATATCATTCCCATCATTTCGGTAAAGAAAATTAGGCTCTCCTACTCCGTCAGAGGGGCCTAAATTGGCTACAAATAAGTCAAGGTCACCATCGTTATCGTAGTCTCCCCAAGATGCACTTGTAGAGCGCGCTATATCTGTGTTTAAAGGAAATCCTTCCACAATTCTGAAAACACCATTATTGTTTTTAAAGAGCAAATTCTTATCAGGAGCGTGGTTAGCAATAAATAAATCGAGGTCTCCATCGTTATCATAGTCTCCCCATGCAATCGCTTGCGCTTTCCCTGCAAAGTTTGCGACATCTCCTGCAACTACTTCTTCAAATTGTCCATTTCCGAGGTTAGCAAACAACATATTTGCTTCAAACTCGTTTGCTATAAGAAGATCTAAATCGCCATCGTTGTCATAATCTACCCAGGTAGCCGCATTTGTGGTTTGATTTCTTTCTCCAATAGGTTTAATATTAAGCCGAAGGAATGTTCCGTCTCCATAATTATAATGTAGAGTAGATTTTTTATAATCGTACTTACCAATAAAAACATCTTCGTTTCCATCATTATCAAAATCTCCCCAGTTGCTCATAGAGGACTCTGCACGCGCTGAACCAGATGTGAAAGGGAGATTGTTCAAAAAAGTGAAATTACCATTATCATTTCTGTAAAAACGGTCAGGAGCGCTTGAATTAGTAAATAATAAATCTAAGTCGCCATCTTTATCGTAATCTACCCATGAAACCCCGTAGGTTCTTTCAGCATCCGTTCCGATGTGTCCACTTGTAATGCGAGAAAACTGAGCATAAGCGTGATAAATGAAAGACCCATAGAGGGCGCTTATTAAACATACAACTTTCTTCATACATTAAAAATTTGCTGGTTGTAAAATTAGCTTTAAATTTGCAAACAATATTCAAAATTTTGCTGTCAAAAAAAAGAGTTTTTGCTCTTAAACAACGAATTTAATTTGTTTAATAAATTTCGAAGTTTTTCTTTTAAAATAAATAAAATAAAAAAAATATAAAGTCTAATTTTGTGCTTAGCTACTATGTACAAAACTTTTTCTTTCCATGTCATAGAGCGTAATTGTGTAAGCAATGTTGCAAGTTTAGATGCTGTCTCGAATTTATGAGTAAGCACAGCCATTTGAAAGTAATAACTCACTGTTAAAGCAAGTGCATGATGTTCTTCCGTGGATTCATTTTGCAAAAATGCTTTATTGCAAACAATCCACGTACTCTCTAAATAAGAGACATTATCTTTTTTATAAAATCCTGAACGATGTGAATTGGCTACTACTCGCTTATATGTAAGCACTTCAGGCAAAAAAGCATATTTAAAAATTTTAGCAGACCGTACCCAAAAATCATAATCTTCATATACTAACGATTCATCATAACCATTCAACTTTTCTAATACTTCTCTTCGAATCATCATAGAAGAAGCGGAAATGACTTGTTTGCCCAAAACATGTCGATACACTTCACCGCTTGGAGGATAAGCTACGATTTGGTTTTCTTTATTTCGCTTGTAAAATGTGCCTATCGGTTTTCCTTGTTCGTCAATCATGAGAACATCAGAATAGCTTACTCCCCACTTTTCTCCCAGATTTTCTAAATGTTCTACTTGCTTAGCAACTCTTTGAGGAACCATCAAATCATCAGTAGCAAAATCAATAATATATTTCCCTTTCGACATTCTAAAACCCTGATTGAAGGACTTACAATTGCCCATATTTTTTTCGTGTAAAATAAGAAGGTCCTCAGGAAAAGATTGCTTCCACTTCTTCAGAATCTCTTGGCTCCCATCCGTACTTGCGTCATCGAGAATGATGAGCTCAATATTAGGATAAGTTTGTTTTTTAATCGACAAAAGAGACTCCCAAATAAATTTTTTGTGGTTATAAGATAAAGCAATAATAGAAACTTTTGGCAATTCTTTTTCGCTCATTTTTTTAATTTTTAAAAAAGTCCTTTTTTTTCTTAAAATAAAAGGTTTTTGCTAACATTCGTTTGAATATTGATGTTATAATTTTAATTTTGAATTGTACTACATCTAAAGTTGTTCATTTAATTGCTTGAAAAATGAAAAAAGATTTGCTTATTCTTCTTTTTGCGCTAGTAGGAATTACAGCTGCTTTCTCGCAACCTTCGCAATGGAGTTACCGCCACGCTGCAAGCAATCGAGTAGCCTATTTATGGCTTCCCACTTCTGTGGATGGGCATGGCGTGCGAGGTTTGATTATGGCTTCACTCGCTTCTGCTGAAGAACGATTTGTAACTCATCCTTTAGTCCGCCAAATTGCAAACGAGGAAAGACTAGGAATTTTATATTTTTCTAATGGTGGAATGAATAATCCTTCCTCTGTAGGCGATACTTCCATTTTGATCACATTTTTAAATGAATTTGCTAGTCAAAGTGGGTTTTCAGAAATCAGGCATTGCCCTTGGCTTGCTTTCGGTTCTTCTACAAGCGGAAACTTTTCGCGCTTCTTGGCTACATGGAAACCTTCTCGCACTATCGGGCACATATTATACAAATCTACTTTTGGAGACGTAAGAGTAGACAACACCAACCTTAATAACACCTTGCGTCCTGCTTTTGCTTCAAATCCTGAATGGCAAGTTCCTTTGCTTATCTTAAATGGACAATACGAAGAATACAGCAGCTATTTTAATTTAAGCAACCAAGAAATTGAACGCTTCACAGAAAGAAAGTGGAGAATTATGCGCGACAGTGCCATTTTTAACCGTCAGCGCCCTAATCCATATCTAGTAAGTGCTGCGTGTGCTGCAGGAGAAGGACATTTCGACTGGTCATCTCGCGCCGATACGCTGATTGCTATGTTTATCAAAAAGGCAACCCAAGCTCGAGTTCCTCCTGGTGTTTACGCTAAGAATGGAGAAATCACACTCAATATTATAAATGAAAACACAGGCTGGCTCGGTGATACTACTGTAATCTCGGGCACTCCTAACGTATATCCATTTGCAGATTCTGTTTCTGTAAAAGGAAATAAATTTTGGTTTTTTGATAGCGAATTTGCACACGTATGGCGTCATTATCATCTTAATCAGTTTGGAAAAACAAAAGATTCTGTAGCAGTGCGAGCAAATCCCACTGTTTCGTGGAATTCAACAAATGCCCAGTACCTGATAAATAATCAACCTCTTACTACTCGTTTCACCTTGTTTGATACACTTTCTAATCTGGGGAAAGCCGTAAAATATCGTTTAATTGCTGGAGGAGGCTTCTTAAATAGAAATGCTGCTAACACAGCTGATTCTATAGCTCCCAATATTATCAATATTGCTGACGCAAATGCAACTTTTGGAACCAATCGCCGCGTATTGGTGAGTGCTTACACAGAAAGCACTGCATCACAAAGTTATCGAGATGTAAGCCTTTCAATACAGTACAACACTACTTCTTCTAACAATACCATTCGCATAGGAATTGCTCCTTCTCCAAGCGGTTGGCGCACTTATGACACAGCTATCGTTAATTCAAATGCTACCCACTTACAAGTTATCTCAGGCCCTGGTCAACTTATAGACGGAGGTACAAGGCTTGTCTTTACTCGAGTACCTAACAACAATCTCTCAATGGTACCGCTAAGAATACGCGCCCAAGGCAGTGGTGCCCAAATCAATAACTTTAAAGATACTCTTATTAACGTAATGATGTACCCCTATGGCATAGGAGCAGATGCTCCTATTGTTAACCCAGATAGAGCCACTCTATGCAATGGTAAAGCTGTCTTTAAAATACTTAATCCAATTAGTGGATACACTTACAAATGGTATAGCCGAAATGGAGCACTGTTGAGTACTACTGATAGCTTAGTTATTACTAGCGCCACCGAAAATGATACCATTCGCGTAAGAGCCTTCCGCAGTGCCAATGATTCTTCACTTGCTTCTATTGTCTATTTTTCGATTCCTTCCACAGGAAGTTCTACTCCTCCTACCGATAATCCTTATCGTACAAGGTACAATCCTTCTATAAATCACTGGACGGATAGCTTAAAATGGAATAAAATTTATTTAGCTACTAATTACGGGATAAATGTTTGTAACACGCCAGAAGCCAACTCTATTGCTCTGCAAGCACTTAACACATTAGTTTCCGATAGCGGAGGAGGTGTTATTTTCTTTCCAGCAGGAACATATCCATTCAAAGAGAGCATCTACCTGAAAACAGGTGTTATCTTGAGAGGAGAAACTCCTGCTGTGGCAAATGCAAAAGACTCGGCCTATCGTCCACAATCTAAATTGCTGTTTCCCAGATACATTCCAACGTTTACTGGGAACGGCACACCTATCAACACTGCTTTCAAGCATATTGACGCAGACACTAATGCTTATAATATTGCAATTGTGAATTTGGATATCAACCGAGCTGCTATAGATATTCACCCTAAACAGTATCAATTAGGAGGTGCTTCTAACACAGCACAACCTGTAGATGTAAATAAAAATGTTTTGGTGTTTGGAATAAGAAGCAATAATGTAGCTCTTCCCGACCCTGCTGTTCCTAATACTACACAAACTACACCCCAATTTGGTTGGCAACGGTGGTCTTTCCGTTTTGCGGGTAATATCGATATTTTTGGGGCAGGCAATATGATTGTCGCTAACTGTCGTATAAACGACGAGGTAACTGACAACTTTGAACAGCCTAACTACCAGTATAACAACATGACACCCGATTGTTCTGGTGCTCCTCCTTCCGCTACAATCTTTAACTACACTGATCACTATGGAATTGTGGTAAATCGAAATAAATTTCAAATAGGAGGTTCTCCTGTTTCCTCTGCAAGCTTTTCAGGAGGAAGCAATGCAATCACAGGAGCTACTTATTACACGTATGCTTGGAAAACAGGCGCTACCCCACAAGACGAACCTTATTTGTTCATGCCTGGCAATGAAGTGCTCGATAACTGGGTATTTAAAACCATGCGCATTGGGTTGCAAGCGTCAGGCATTGGTCTGATTATAAAAGGAAATGAAACGTATGACATTCCTAACAAAACAATATGGCTTACTCCTACAGGAACCGGTTGTCAACTCAACAATTCTGCTACTTATGAAAACCGAGGGTTAGATTTTTCTGGTTGGAACGTAACAATTGATAGTAACATTATTGGTTGCTATCGCCACCGCTTAAAAAATACGATTTATTTTACAGTAGACGGTGAAGGAATTTTATTGCAAGAATGCTGTGGAGGAACCTCCGTGAACGATTATAAAATTACGCGCAATCGCTTAGTGCAAGAGGGGTATATCGGCATTTATAAAATGGGCGATATTAATAATCTTCTTATTAAAGATAATAACCTAGACGGAAGAGAAATCTTAGTTCAAGCAAATATCTCAGCAGGAGGCACAGGACAAGAAGATCACTATCGATTTTTAAGCGATATGTTATTAGAGGGCAATATTGGGGTGAGTCGCTTTAATATCAATGGAAACCGAGGCGGAAGAAATAATATTATACGGAATAATATAATGACCCCTATTGGAGCAGATACTAATATCATTATTCCTTGCCATGTAACTATCGAACCTAACAATACAAACGTGCGAAATATTGCTTACACTCCTGTTAGACCTTATGATACTACTATCGTAGGAATGGATACTATCTTAAATACTCCAGCTCCTCGCTCTGTACATCTACGAGTAAGTGGTCCTTGCTCTGAGTTGAACGTAGTGCGCGTTGCTCTTCTTTCACCTGCTAAAGACACTATATTCCCTGCTTCTACTTCTAGTATATTACTGCGCGCTAAAGTAGTTGGAGGAAATGTGCCTCATACAAAAGTGCGCTTCTTAGTTAATAACACTTTTGTAAGCCCTGATAATGTGTTTGCAGGAGCAGATTCCACAGTGTCTTTCACATTTAATATCCCAGGAGTTGGATTTTACAATATTACCGCACGTGCAAACGATACACTAGCTAAAACAAATGCTTTCTCACCCACCTACAAAGTAACTATCAGTAATCCGTTTGCAGGCGCTATTGTGCCTGACTTTGCTCCCTCTGTAGTTTGCAAATCTTTAACAGCTAACTTTACCAACTTATCTATTATTCCAGATGGAGATACCTTAGTAAGTGCTGAGTGGGATTTTACTAATGATGGTACTTTCGACCAATCTACATCTACTTTAAGTAATGTTTCATTTACTTATCCTGCTTATGGAGATTATAATGTTCGTTTGCGCATCAACGTTAAAAATGCCAATCGAGGCAGTGGTATATTTAGTGAAACCATCACAAAAACTATTCGATTACTCAATCCGATAGCATCATTTACTCCAAGCCAAACTTCTATTTGTATAGGCGGAACAATCAACTTTACACCTATCCATGTAAATCACGCCACCGCCTATGAATGGGACTTTGATAACAATGGAGTCATAGATTCTGTTCGATCTTCTGCTACCATGGTTTCGAATACTTTTAATACATCAGGAACTTTTGCTGTTCGTCTACGCGTACTTACAACAGGAGGTTGCAAAGATAGTACTACACAAAACATCACTGTTAATCCTGTTCCGACAGTTACGTTTTCAATTTCAGATGATACCGTATGCGCCGGAGAAACTGTTACGTTTACTGCTTTAGCAAGTGCTTCTATGAGCTTTACTTTAGAGCCCGATACTGCAAGTTCGATTAGCTCTCAAACAGGAAGTGGTGTCTCCTTCACAAAAACTCTTACTTACAACACAGGAACATTCTTTCCCAAACTTACAGCTTCTCATCTCTGTGCTTCTTTCACAAAAAAAGATACCATAGTAGTTTACGAATCTCCTGATAAGCCTTCTATTACAGCTACTCCTCAAAGTTTAGGAACAGCTCTTCTGACTGCCAACATAGGTTCTACTTTAGCTCCCTTTACAATTCGATGGTATCGAGGAACTTCTCTCATCACTGGTGCTAATAATAGTTTCCTAACAGTTAATCAGTTTGGAACTTACTTCGTAGAAGTTCTTAAAGGCAATTGCGCTACTAAATCCGATGGATTAAGGGTAGATAATATTTTAGGAAACCTCGAAAATAAAACAATGCATGATATGCAACTCTATCCAAATCCAATAGAGGATGCTGCCGTACTGCTCTTATCAAACAACCACTATGGAATTCTGACATGTCAGGTTTATACATTAGAAGGAAAATTTGTAAAGCAAATTCTTCTTTATAAGCAAAAAGACGTAGAATCATTCACGATAGATTTCTCAGAATTCAAATCTGGCTCTTACTTAATGAGAATTCAGACAAATGAGAGCAGTTCTGTGATTCCTATTTTGAAGAAATAATAAACTTATGGGGTAAGGCGATGAAGAAATTTTTCATCGCCTTTTTTGTTTTTAAATAAAAAACTTATTCAAACAATGAAAAAAATTTTTAACGGAATATGCCTAATTTTCCTTTGTGTTGCTGCATATTCTCAGAGCTCCAGTTTTCAACGGCGCGCTTTATTGCTATCAAAATCTTCTCAAGTAGAAAATTATTACTCAATCGATAACGATGGAATTAGTATATACGCGAGTCCTATTCTTAAAAAACAAAATAAACCAGAATGTAAGGTTTATTTTGATGAAATAGAGCAATTTCAGAAACTCATTTCTACGCTCCCTGCCGATAAGTTCAAAGAAATTTATAAAAATAAAAAAACAAATCGATTAAGCCAACTTACACTAAGTTCTTGCGAACTAACAAAAATCCAAAAATCGATTTCTTTTCATGCACAAAAACCATTGAATGGAATTCGCATTGCCATCGACCCCGGACATTTAGGAGGAACACAAGAAACAGCAAAAATAGAGGGAAAATTTGTGAGCGTTATACATGAAAATACTTTATTTGAACTTATTGAAGGTAATCTTACGTTAGCTACTGCTTTAATCCTCAAGGACTCTCTTACCAAATTAGGGGCTGAAGTACTGCTGACGCGCTCAAATTATGGACATTCTGTTTTTGGCAAAACCTTTGAACAATGGTTGGCTCAAGACCTTATGCGGCATTTGAATGCTTCTCTCAAAAAAGGCACTATCAGCATCAAAAAATATTCTTCTCTTCTTATGGAAAAAGATAAAAATGTAATTTTTCACCATTTTTTCCGCGATTTAGAAATGATAGAACGCGCAAAAAAAATCAACCAGTTCCGACCTGATATAACGTTAATCATTCATTTTAATATCGATGAAATCAATTGGAATCAATATCACAAAAAGATTCCTCACTACCCTCTTTCTTCTCATAACTATAATATGGCTTTTGTAGGAGGAAGTTTTTTACCTGAGGAACTTTCATCGGAAGAAAGTCGCATCGCTTTTCTAAGATTTCTTATCACTGACGATTTAGATAATTCTATACTTCTTTCAAATTGCTTTATACAAGCCTGTGAACAATACTTAAAAAATGAAACATTCAAAGATCAGCAACCTTTAGCTTATATTCAAAAATACAGCCTGCCAACCTCTGCCCCAGGTGTTTTTGCGCGCAATCTTTTAATGACTCGCTTAGTGCGCGGCACTGTCTGCTATGGTGAAACTCTTTATCAAGACAACTGGCAAGAATTGCATCTCCTTTCCCAAAAACCTATTGTTATGAACAAATTAGCTATCAACCAAAGACTTGTTGAAGTAGCTCAGAGCTATTTACACGGAGTTTTAGAATATGTTCGTCTCAAATTCAACTCACCAAGCTTTTCATCGCAAAGCCAACTCTAGGGATAGAAACTTATATTTCTTCAAGCTTTGAAAAGAAAAATCTCGATTCTATTTCAGCATTTTCATCAGAATCAGAACCATGAATGGCATTTGCTTCTATGGATTTAGCAAAAAGTTTTCGAATAGTGCCAGGTTCTGCATTAGCAGGATTAGTCGCTCCAATAAGTTTGCGAAAGTCTGCTACTGCATTTTCTTTTTCTAAAATAGCTGCAATAATAGGTCCTGAACTCATGTAACGGCAAAGGTCATTATAAAAAGGTCTTTCTTTATGTACTGCATAAAACTTTCCTGCTTGCTCAGCAGTAAGTCTAACAGTTTTCATAGCTTTAATTTTAAATCCTGCTTCTTCAATCATTTTAAGAATAGCTCCACTGTTGCCATCAGCAAAAGCATCAGGCTTAATCATGGTAAATGTTCTGTTGGTTGCCATATACTAACTTTTTCAAAAAAACGCAGTAAAACTATGTAAAACTCTTTGAAAAGAGCAAATTCTATAAATGAAATAATCAAGATAGTTTTTTTGATATACCGTAAAAAACTGCACAAATTTGCATTTCATTTTTCAACTATGGAAAAAATTTTGATACTCGATTTTGGTTCACAGTACACCCAACTTATTGCACGTCGCGTGCGCGAATTAAATATTTACTGCGAAATATATCCTTATAACCATTTTCCTGAGCCCGATGAATCTGTTAAAGGAATTATTCTTTCAGGAAGCCCATGTTCTGTGACAGACGAAGACGCACCAGAATTAAATACATTGCATTTGAGAAAAAAATTTCCTATCTTAGGAATTTGTTATGGAGCGCAGCTTTTAGCATATCAAGGAGGAGGAGAGATTCTCCGCTCTGAAAAACGCGAGTATGGAAGAGCAAATCTTACTTTCTTAGATGACAAAGACCTAATCCTACAAGGAGTTCCCCTTAACACTCAAGTTTGGATGTCGCACGCCGATACTATCAAATCTTTACCAGAAGATTTCGAACGCATCGCCAGTACTCAACATATTGAAATAGCTGCCTTTCGTGCGCTTAATGAACCCGTTTTTGGTTTACAATTTCATCCTGAAGTGTATCATTCTACTCACGGCACACAAATTCTCAAAAACTTTTTAGTAGATGTATGCGGATGCCATCAGACATGGACGCCACACAATTTTATAGAGATGACTATCAACGAGTTGCGTCAAAAAATAGGAGATGAAAAAGTCGTTTTAGGATTATCAGGCGGTGTAGATTCTTCCGTAACAGCACTATTGTTGCAAAAAGCTATAGGAAACAACTTATTTTGTATTTTTGTAGATAACGGCTTGTTGCGAAAAAACGAGTTTGAAGAAGTTCTTTCTTCTTATCAACAGTTAGGCTTAAATGTTCGCGGAGTAGATGCTAAACAACTCTTTTACGATGCTCTTAAAGACCAAACTGATCCAGAAAAAAAACGGAAGTCTATCGGTTACATCTTTATAGAAGTCTTTGAGAGAGAAGCACGTAAATTAGAAAATATCAAATGGTTAGCTCAAGGTACTATCTATCCTGATGTAATAGAATCTGTATCTGTAAAAGGACCCTCCGCAACCATTAAGTCTCATCATAATGTAGGCGGTCTTCCTGAAAAAATGCATCTTAAAATTGTAGAACCTTTAAGAATTTTATTCAAAGACGAAGTTCGCCGCGTAGGAGAAGAATTGGGGTTGCCTGAAACAATTTTAAAACGTCATCCTTTCCCAGGTCCAGGATTAGCTATCAGAATTTTAGGAGATGTTACTCCTGAAAAAATCAAAATGTTGCAAGAGGCCGACGCTATTTTCATAGAAGCGCTCAAATCTCACGGTCTGTACGATAAGGTTTGGCAAGCAGGTGCTATTTTATTGCCAATCAAATCAGTGGGAGTGATGGGAGATGAGCGAACCTATGAAAATACGATTGCATTACGAGCCGTAAACAGCACCGACGGCATGACTGCTGACTGGAGTCGTTTGCCTTATGAATTTTTATCAGAAGTGAGCAACCGAATTATCAACTCAGTTAAAGGCATAAATCGCGTAGTATACGATATAAGTTCTAAACCCCCTGCTACAATTGAGTGGGAATAACAAAAAACTTTTGAGACAAAAATTATGTGGTTAAAAATTGCATATTTCATTCTCAAAAATAGGATAACTCTTTTAAGTATTCTTGTGGTCATCACTGCATTCATGGGCTATCATGGGCGCAATTTGCAGCTTTCTTACGAGTTTATGCGCATTGTCCCTGAAACAGATGGAGACATGCTTTTTTTTCAACAATTTAAAAAAACTTTCGGAGATGATGGAAATCTGCTTGTCATCGGCGTTCACGATAGTGCTATTTATCACCTTTCTAAGTTTAAAGCTTTCGCCCAACTAACATATGATATTGGAAAACTAGAAGGTATTACAGAAGCAATTTCTATTCCACAAGCGGTTAAACTCGTCGCTAATGCCGATGAAAAAAAATTTGAAGCACAAAAAATCTTTTCTCCCTTTCCTAAAAATCAACAAGAATTGGACAGCATGTTAGAAGTGTTTCAAACGCAAAAATTTTACGAAAATCGACTTTACAATCCTCATACTGGCGCTACGGTTATTTTGTGCTCCTATCAAACAGAATACCTTAATTCTGAAAAAAGAATTGAGCTAACAAACAATATTTTAAAATTGTGCACCGACTTTGAAAAAAAAACACGCTTAGATTTACATTATGCAGGCTTACCATACGTGCGAACAATAAATGCTATCATCGTAAAAAAAGAACTTAACTTATTTATTATTATTTCGCTTCTTGTTACGGCAGTAGTTCTTTTTTTGTTTTTTCGCTCATTCTCTCCTGTGATTTTTCCTTTAATTCTGATTGGCATGGTAGTCGTGTGGACAATGGGAACTATCGGATTGATGGGCTACAAAATTACTATGCTCACAGGACTTTTACCTTCTATTCTAGTAGTGATAGGAATTCCGAATTCCATTTACTTAGTCACCAAATACCACCAAGAGTGCTCTAAGCATGGAAATAAAATGAAAGCTATGGTGCACGTCATCAAAAAAATAGGAATTGTAACTCTCATTACTAACGCCACCACGGCTGCTGGTTTTTTTGTATTGTGCTTTACAGGCGTAGAAGTACTCAAAGAATTCGGAATAGTAGCAGGCATCAATATTCTTAACACATTTTTGATTAGCCTTGTTTTTATACCTTCTACTTTTACACTCATGCCATCTCCTCAAATCAGACACACCAAACATCTCGATTTTAAACCTATTAATAGCCTCATAGATTTTTTTGAAGAGTGCGTCTTTTTCCACAGAAAGAAAGTTTACTGGATTGTAGGTTTTCTTTTAGTATTTGCCATTATCGGCATGATGCAAATCAAAGTAGTTACGTACATGGTAGATGATTTACCAGAGAATAGCTCTATTAAACAAGACTTAGCCTTCTTCGAACATCATTTTAAAGGTATCATGCCCTTAGAAATTGTTTTAGACACACAACGCAAAAAAGGATTTCGCAAATACGAAAATCTTGAAAAAATCCATGAAATCGAAACAGCGCTGTCGCAATTGCCTTACGTGACTGAGCCTATCTCTGTTCTCACTTTTCTAAAAGCCGCTAATCAGGCATACTTCGATAGTCCCGAAAAGTTTGATTTACCTACCAAAAAAGAACTTCCTTTCATTGCATCCTACTTAAAATTGCAGCAAGATAGTGCTCATCTTACAAGGGCTTTTTTAGATAGTACTGGTCAGTTTGTTCGTCTATCCATGAAAATAGCGGACATAGGTTCTGTCAAAATGGAAGAGTTTCTTTATCGTACTTTACAACCTCTACTCGATTCTCTTACAAAAAATTCAGACATCAAAGCAAGAATTACAGGAACTACGCTACTGTTTATTAAAGGAAATGATTTCCTTATTCAGAATCTTATGCAGAGCATACTTTTAGCTTTTTTAATGATTGCTCTCATTATGGGGTTGCTCTTCGGAAATGTGCGCATCATTTTGATTGCTCTTATTCCAAACATTATTCCGATTCTCGTCACGGCCGGCATGATGGGATGGCTCGGAATTCCCTTAAAGCCAAGCACGGCGATTGTGTTTAGCATTGCATTCGGTATTTCAGTAGACGATACTATTCATTATTTAGCTAAATACAGGCAAGAGCTTTTAGAGCGCCACTACAATGTATTGCGCGCTATCTCAATTAGCTTACATGAAACAGGGAAAAGTATGTTTTACACGTCAGTAGTCTTATTTTTTGGATTCATCATTTTTGCATTTTCGAGCTTTGGAGGCACCATTGCATTAGGAATTCTTACTTCTTCTACACTTTTATATGCGATGCTAACCAATCTGATTTTGCTTCCAAGCCTGCTAAGGACTTTTGAAATTAACCAACATCGATTCAAGTTAGCTACTTACTTAGAAGAATTTGATAACTTCTACTTAGAAGATGACGATGAGGAAATCGATATCAATCTTCTTCAAATCAGAAAAAATGAACAAAAGAAAACATCTGACTAACAAGTTGTAATAAAATTAAACAGATATTTTTGCCTTGTTATTCTGATTATGTAATTTTGCAGAGCTTTTGGCTTCATAGCTCAACTGGATAGAGCAACTGCCTTCTAAGCAGTAGGTTTCTGGTTCGAGTCCAGATGAAGTCACGCAAGAAGCCCGCTACAAAAAGCGGGTTTTTTGTTGTCAAAAGACTTTTTGGTTTTTTATTTGCAAATCAAAATAGCACATTAAATAAAATTAGGTCTTATGAACAACATAATTTGGATTATACCTGCTTTTGGAGTAATAGCTCTAATTTATACGTATCTACAATCGAAATGGGTAGAAAAACAAGAATCAGGTGACGCACACATGACCACTATCAGCAATGCTATTGCTCAAGGAGCGATGGCTTTTCTCAAAGCGGAATGGAAAATTTTATCTTACTTTGCAGTGATTACGGCTATTTTGTTAGGTTGGTCTGGAACATTAGCACCTAATTCTCATCCGGTAATCGCAGTTTCTTTTATAATAGGCGCTATTTTTTCTGCTCTTGCAGGATATATCGGAATGCGCATTGCTACAAAGGCGAACGTAAGAACAGCTCAAGCGGCTCGAAGCAGCTTGGCAGAAGCATTAAAAGTCTCTTTTGCAGGCGGTTCGGTTATGGGAATGGGAGTAGCGGGGCTTGCCGTGTTGGGATTAGGAAGCCTATTTATTGCATTTTACCACTGGTTTGTGGTAAGGACAGGAGCAAGTGCTAATGGCATCGAAATGGAAAAAGCTCTAGAAGTACTCGCTGGCTTTTCGCTTGGAGCGGAATCCATTGCCTTGTTCGCAAGAGTAGGAGGCGGAATTTACACTAAAGCAGCAGATGTAGGAGCAGACTTAGTGGGAAAAGTAGAAGCGGGTATCCCTGAAGATGACCCGCGAAATCCCGCTACTATCGCTGATAATGTAGGAGACAATGTAGGAGATGTGGCTGGTATGGGAGCAGACCTATTTGGCTCTTACGTCGCTACCATACTAGCTACCATGGTGCTCGGAAGAGAAATCGTTTCTCAAGATAATTTTGGAGGAATCGCTCCTGTGATCCTTCCTATGATGATTGCAGGAATCGGAATCATTTTTTCTATGGTAGGGTTTTATTTTGTAAGCATAAAAAACGAACAAGAAAGTATCCAAGCAGCTTTAAACAAAGGAAACTGGGTATCTATTATTCTTACAGCTGTTGTTTCACTTTATGTAATCAAGTTCATATTGCCCGAAAAAATGATACTTCGGGGCTTTGAGTTTAGTTCTAATGGTGTGGCTTTCTCCGTGGTGACTGGGCTTGTTGTAGGAGCGTTGATGTCGTTTTTTACCGAATATTATACTGCTATCGGGAAAAGACCTGTTCTAACTATCGTACGCCGCAGCTCTACGGGAAGCGCTACTAACATTATTGCAGGTCTTGCAATAGGCATGGAATCCACTGTTTTCCCTATCTTACTTTTGGCTTCTGGAATTGTTCTTTCTTATCATTTTGCCGGGCTATACGGCGTTTCTATTGCAGCTGCTGGCATGATGGCTACTACAGCAATGCAACTCGCCATTGATGCTTTCGGACCTATTGCCGATAACGCAGGAGGAATTGCAGAAATGAGTCATCTCCCTAAAGAGGTGCGCAACCGAACCGATAATTTAGACGCAGTCGGCAATACTACTGCAGCTATCGGGAAAGGGTTTGCAATTGCTTCCGCTGCTCTTACTTCTTTGGCACTCTTTGCCGCTTTCGTAGGATTAGCCGGAATTAATTCTATCGATATTTATAAGGCTCCAGTTTTAGCAGGTCTGTTTATAGGTGGGATGATCCCTTTTATTTTCAGCGCATTAGCAATTTCATCTGTGGGAAAAGCCGCCATGAGTATGGTAGAAGAAGTGAGACGACAATTTCGAGAAATTCCGGGAATTATGGACGGAACAGGAAAACCTGAATACGAAAAGTGTGTAAAAATTTCTACAGAAGCCTCTATTAAAGAAATGGTTTATCCTGGCTTAATAGCCCTTTTAGTTCCAGTAGCGATCGGCTTCGGACTCAAAGGAAATATTGAAGGAACCTCTTCTGCTGAAATCTTAGGAGGTGTCTTAGCTGGGGTTACGGTATCTGGTGTCTTAATGGCGCTATTTCAATCAAATTCGGGAGGTGCTTGGGATAATGCCAAAAAATCGTTCGAAAAAGGCGTAGAAATCAATGGGCAAATTGTTTATAAAGGCTCGGAAGCACACAAAGCTTCTGTTACAGGTGACACAGTCGGCGACCCCTTTAAAGACACTTCAGGGCCCTCTATGAATATTCTCATTAAACTCATGTCTATTGTTTCGCTTATCATTGCTCCACATATTGCTGTGAAGGAACATGCTCCTTACGTTCAAGCAGCACCAACCGTTCCACAACAAACTTCATCTTCTACATCTACTACAAATTCAGAAAAAATATTTTATGACTATGTTCCTAATGACTTAGTGAACATCATGTTTACTCCTAATCCTAAGATTACACAAGAACACGAACAATGGTTAGACGGATTAGTAGCCAAACTTCTCAAAGATGAAAACGTAAAAATCGAATTCAAAGCTAAAACCAACGAAAAAAAATTACAGTTCGATATCAAAGAGCGCGAGAAACTTATCAAAAACTACTTTGCTTCGAAAGGAATAGATGCTTCGCGCATTTCGCTAAGTATCCTTCAAGAAGGTGAACCTTCTGAAGTACCTAACCGAAAAGTTCTCATCGTAGCAACAGAATAAACACTATGGATAGCGAACAACTATCCATTTTTTATTTTCATACCAATGTAAAAAGTTCTCGGAAAGAGGGTACCGTAAATATAGTTGCTATCTCTATTCTTTCCGATATCAAAATCATGCTGATAGGCATTCAAAGCATTCTTGATTCCGGCGTATAGTTCCACTACTTGCTTAATTTTTTTAAGAGAAACATCATATGCCATTTTAACGTTCAAATCTGAAAAGCTTCTCGTTCGTACAATCGCATCATTAGAAAAATTTTCAGCTCCTCCAAAATGAGCTATTAACATTCTTCCGGTGTAAACATAATTCAAATTATAATTCCATTTAGAAAACCGAAAATTCAAATTCGTATATCCATATAAATTTGGAGTTCTCAAAAATGTTGTTGTTTGAAATCCTTCTATATAAACTACAGGCTTTTGATAGTAGCTTTTTTGTGCAGTCAGTCCGCCTTCAAGTTGAAATAACTTATTGTAATTAAATCGCCCTTCAAAATTACACCCAAAAACATCAGCGCCTTGTCCGTTTCTTTTTTCAAAAAGCTCTCCAAACTCATCATTTCCAACATTCTCCAAAACAAATGCATTTCTTAAAGTCGTATAAAAACCTTCAAAAGTAATTCCTGCAATCCATTTGGAAGTTGGCTTATCATAATTGAGAGATGCACTCCAACTTTGCGAGGTTTCCTCCTTAAGGAATGGAGAAATTTGCACTCGAGAAACTCCTCCTCCAGCAAATGCAATATGTAAATCGGTGTCAAAAGCCTGGGGAGCTCTAAAACCTTTTCCATAGCTAATTCTGTATTGTAAATTAGGTAAATGTTCATAAAGGATTGCCAGACGCGGACTTAATATCCAACGATGTAGCAAATTATGCTTATCAACTCTAAACCCTGAAAGGAAGTTGATTTTATTCGTAATTTCCCAATCAATTTGTCCGAAAATTCCCAAATTCTTAGTATTTTGATTTACCCGATAATTATATTTTGGAATATTGTCAAGTATCTTATCAAACAAATATTCAGAACCTATTGTGAGTATCTTTTTACCAAGATTCGAACGAAACTCATGATTCAGTTGAAATCCTGCCTGAAACATATGAGTCTGTGAAACTCCATAAGGAGGATTTTGTATATGTTCTATTATTTTAATTTCTTCTTCAGGAAAAATACCTGTATAATGAGAACGACGAGCGTGTTGTAAAGCAGAGAATACAACCAAAGAAGATCTACGTTGATGAAAGTAAACTTGATAATCAGCACTTGCTAACCAAATTTTATGCTTGCGTTCTTCGGCTTGTTGCATCAAAAAAGCTGGTTTTTGAACCATTTCTCCTCCCATGCGATACTCGCTAAGATATGATAAAGAAAATTCTAACTTCTGTTTATCATCAAACTTATAAAAGGAAGATAATCCCCAAGAGCGATTTTCGAGCTTAGGAAGCTCAGAAAAATTATCTCTATTTGCATCGAAAAAATCTCTATTTCTTTTGTTCGCATAAAAAGTCATACCTTTGTTCTGCTGCTTGTTTACTATTGTCGCATTCGTATTTAGATGAAAGTCTTTTGCTTTCTTTCCTATGAGTTGATAGAAAGAGTTCAGTTCATAACTACTTTCTCGGGGCATTTTAGTAATGATATTCACAGTTCCTCCTACTGCATTGGAGCCATAAAGAGAAGACGCTCCTCCTCTTATTACTTCTATACGCTCAATCATATTCATGGGAAGTTGTTCTAAACCATAAAGCCCTAATAACGGACTAAAAATTGGCCTACCGTTCCAAAGTATCTGAGTATAGCTTCCTTGCAGCCCATTCATACGAAGTTGAGTGTAGTGGCAAGTCTGACAATTTGCTTCTACTCGCAAGCCAGGCTGAAAGCGCAATCCCTCTGCCAAATTGCATGCCTGCAAATTGGAGAGAGCCTTATCATCAAGTACGTTCACTCTAATTGGAGACTCCGTTTTATGTTTGAACGTTCTTGTAGCTGTCACTACAAACTCTGATAGCTCGAATAACTTAATAGAATCTTCTTGAGACTTTTTGTTTGTTAAACTATCTGCTGAAGAGAGAATTTTTTCTGAAAAAACTTGTGAATGTACGTTGAAGGGTGACTTTAGTAATAAAAAAAGCGCCCACAGACTTCTATATCGCTTCTTCAAAGACATGATTCTTAGAGCTTAAAAAAACTAAAAACTCTCCTTTTTGGGGAGAGTTCAAAGCTAATAAGATTTATTGATACGTCTGAAATACTTACCAAACGAAGTTTGAATTTCTAGCAAGTACACTCCTGTAGGATTATCTCGGATATCAACTTCCAGCTTTCTAACATTCTCATAAGAACTCATCTTCAAGACTTGCCCTGTAGAAGTAAATATGATTACCTTAATCTCACCATCTACGAAATTTTTAAATTCTATAAAGAAACGACCATCATTTGGATTTGGATAAATGCTTATAGGTACCTTAGTTTCGGCAGATTCATCTTCTACTCCCGAAACAGCGTCGAGCACATAAGCATTAGAGAGCTCAGAAGCACAGTACAATCCGTCCGTAGTATCTGTTACGATGACATGATAAGTACCAAATTCTTTTACACTCAAAATAGAATCCACCTTATTAGGAATCTGAACTCCATCTTTATACCATTTGAATAATCCATTTGAAGTAGAAGTTCTTGCGCGCAATACTAATCTGCTGAGCGTATCTAATCTAACCGTAGGTATAGGTCTTGTCTTAATTGTAATCACATTTGAATGATTAGAACAACCAAAGGCATCTGTGATAGTAACATAATACTGCCCTGTTCTGAAAGCTGTATAAGAATCAGTGTCTCCTCCAAACAAAGGTCTTTCTTCTCCGACGCGTTTCCATGCATAAGAGTAACCACTTACTTTAGGAGCTCGCAAAGTAACGAACATCGAACGTGTAGAAGAACAATAAACTGTATCATCATCTGTAGTGATAATAGGTTTCGGAGAAGAACTCTCTAAGCAAAATACATTTACACGCACTGCACGAGTTTTTACTTCTAACTGTCGAGCAATCAAAGTATTAGTAATTCTACACTCATAAATACCTCTATGCGCTAATTTTATAGAATCGATTACCAAAACAGGTGAATGAAATCCTGTAATGCCAAGCGATGCAGCGACTGAAGGAGTAATCAAAATGCTATCTTTATACCAACGATAAACATTTCCAGCAATATCAGCTAAGCCTGTTGTGATAGCAAACATGTTTTTTGTCGGCAATAAAGTATCAATAAATGGTTCTTGGCGATTCTGTGGATTATAATCGTACTGAATAGTAAACCTATTAGTATCTCCGAGAGAAACAAAATCTTCGTGCGATAAGAAGTTACGAACTACAGAAATTGCGCGCAGATTGTTCAAATTAGCAGCATTGAAACCAAGAGCAGTTAATCTATTATCTCCTAACTGAAGGTTCACTAAGTTAGTTAACTGAGCCATAGTAGAAGGCAATGATTCAATAAAGTTCTGACGAAGGTTCAACCGCGTCAAACTTACCAAGTTACCAATCGATGAAGGCAACGTTCTGAGAGCATTATCATTGAGAGTAAGAGTGGTGAGATTTACCAAGTTGCCAATCTGATGAGGTAATTCCTCAATTCGATTATTACCTAGGTCGAGTGTTCTAAGATTTGTCAAGTTTCCAATAGAAGATGGAATAGAAGTAAGTCTGTTAGATGCAAGTGCAATAGTCGTTAAATTTATCATATTACCGATTTGCACAGGAATTCTTCCTGTAAGCATATTTTCAGATGCGGAGAAAGTTTTCAAATTCAGTAAGTTGCCTATTTGGGAAGGAATAGTGTCAGAAATTCTATTGCTACTAATTTCGAGCTCTCGCAAGTGTGTTAATCGAGTAAATCCTAAACTAAATGTGCCTCGCAGATTATTGTTAGGTAATACGATTTCTGTAACGCGCATAGTATCAAAGTTATTTCCTACATATTCTGTTCGAACACCTGCCCAAGTAGCCACGGGCTTTGTTAAATCCCATCGCGAAGGAGACCAAGCATTACCTCCCGTTTCAAAATAAATCTGTACGAGTGCCAATGAATCTGAAATAGAAACAGCTTTGAATACTCTTACATCGTACGGACGTCGAACAAAAATTGCTTCTATATTTGATAGAGTAATCACTACACTATATAAGCCCGACTGCTGAGGCTGTAGATTAGTGAGAGTTAACGATGTTCCATTAGCTCCCGGAATATTAACATTTCCAAACTGCCATTGGAAAGTTCTATTTGGAGAGAAAGACACATTCGTAGTGAGCACCACTGAACCCTGATAAGGAACACTAATCACACTCGCTTGCTCAATGCGCTGAGTTCCATAAACTACATTTAAATTCTTTTGATCTGCTAAAGTTTCTATGCTCTCTACATTTTCAATAGTCAAGCTGTTCTCATTGAGCAGTACAGAATCTAAATTATCGAACGCTGTAAGAGAGACAGCATCAACGCTTGTCATGCCTACGTTACTCAAATCAAGTGCTTTTACAAGACCATTCGACAAATACACTCCTTGCCATGTATAAACAGGTTGCAACAAATTCCAAGAAGGCTTGTTTCCAGTAATGGAGTTGTATAAGCTTACTAGTTTTAAAGAATCTGAAACTGAAGGATAAGAAGGCGATATCGCAATAAACAACGTATCGTTTGAACAAACATTGCTCTTATCACATACAAGAACTACTAATGTATCACCCTGCATTGAAGTAGGAGTAGCATGCGTATAACGCACAGTAGTGCTATCAGGAATGGTTACAAGTAAACTTGCACTACCTCGTTTAGGCAAAGATATTACGCTTCTAATTTTTAAGGTATCGTTAAAATCTATGTTATTTGATACCATATTTACATCAACAACTCCTCCTGAGACCACAGAAACAGAGTTATTCACCATAATAGGAATACAATTTACCTGTGGCACTACCAAAGAATCTGTTGCAACGCAACCATTCGCATTAGTAATTGTAATGTAATATTTGCCAGCAGATACACCGTTCAAGTTCGGCGTGTTTGCCACTACCACATTATTGATGTTTTTCCATGAATAATTCAGTGAACCTGGTGCATTGCTTGTGTAGCTAACATTATTAATATACCCTACATTCGCGCCACACGAATCTGAACCTATCACAGCAGTAAGTTTATTAATAACAGGCAATGCTCTTACCAGAATAGTCAGCGTATCCCGACTCGGTAGACAAACTCCACTCGTGATTGTCCAAATAAGTTTAACGCTATCTCCAGAAGGATTCATGCCGCTAATCGATGTAGAGGAATTATTTATATCAGCAATTGAACCGCCTCCTGTTAATTTACTCCAAACTCCTACCCCAGAAACCGGAGTGTTCGCTACAATATTATAAGATGTTAAAGCACAAACATGAGTATCAGCAGTAGAAATCACTGCAGTAGTAGGAGGCTCGTTAATGGTCACGCTAACGCTACCCAAACTGCTCGTACAACCGTTCAACAACCCAGCAACACTGTACACATGGCTGCCTCCACTCGTATACTT
>JANWWC010000002.1:207921-298952 GCA_025056215.1 Cytophagales bacterium
AACCCGCTCACGCTGAACGTCGTGCTGTCGCCCAAACACACCGTGTCCGCTGAAATGCTGCTCAACACCGCCGTGTCTTTCACCATAACCCCTACGCTACCCAAACTGCTCGTACAACCGTTCAACAACCCAGCAACACTGTACACATGGCTGCCTCCACTCGTATACTTGAACCTGTAAGTGCTGCTCAACGGTACACCGTTCACCATCAAACTAGCACCAGACGTCAACCCGCTCACGCTGAACGTCGTGCTGTCGCCCAAACACACCGTGTCCGCTGAAATGCTGCTCAACACCGCCGTGTCTTTAATAACTCCTAAATAATGCGCTGTATCCACGCAACCATTTGAATCTACACCGCGAAGAACTATCGTATAATTCCCTGATGAAGTGTATTTATGCTCAATAGAGTTACTACTGTAATCATATGTTCCATTGTTATCAATATCCCATTGATAAGTAGCTGCTCCTGACCCACTCATCTTAATAGTATCACCTAAACAAAGCGTATCGTTTGAAATAAATGAAGCACTTACCACTGGAGGAGTAAACTTATGTATTTTGAAAGTATCAGTAGACGTTTTCCCTAAAACAGAAGTAACTGTTACTACGTAAGCAGTATCTCCTAACGATGTTAATACAAGTGTATTTGTATCAGAACTTGAACTAAACCCAGAGGGTAACGAACTCCATACATAAGACGCTACTTGTACATTTGTAACAACTGCTTTAAATCCTACAGTATCTCCAAGACAACCATTCACGGAATCACCATTTATCAGTGACTTATTAGAAATAAATGAAATTTGTGGCTTCGGGCCTTGTATCTCAAACGTATCAGAAAAAACAGATGTGTTTCCCACGCTATCCTGCAGCGCCGTAAAGTTCACATATCCGCTCGAAAGCAAGTTAGAATACTGACCAGGCGATAAGGTGTCTTTCCAAATACCACTGACTACATTAGAATATCCAATAAATTGCCTACCTTGCTTCGACATATCCGCATACAACTGAACTCTCGAACCCGTTGCTGTTCCAGAAACAATAGTATCACTTCCCACTACACTAACAGAAGTAATCACTGGTTTCGTAACATTATGGTTTCCTCCTGACGCAATGTGAATACCTTCTGATGTATTACTATAAATACTGTTGGCTTGCATGATTATTCCACCACTCGCAGAAGAAATTGAGATACCTCTCGTGAACCCTACAATCGTATTATTTCCAATAGTATCTTGAGAATTTGAATTCGAACCTAATACTTGAATACCATTGCCACTATTTCCTGAAACAATATTTCCATTCGCATCTAAGCCAATCGTATTAAAATTAATCAGATTATTTCCACTATTTTCTACATTTAGCAGTATTGCTCTCTGACCTGAAAAACTACCGTTTACTAAATTGTTTTGAACTATATTTCCACTTCTTTCTATAAAAATGCTTGCGTCGTAATTGCGAACACTCGCTAAGCCAGATGAATCAAACCCAATGTAATTGCCATTAATATAAGCTCCTGTTTTAGTATATATGCCATACTCATTGATTGTATCCCCATTGCCAGAAATGATGTTTCTCCTAGAAATACTGCCATCTCCAATCAAAATAGTAGAAGCTGTATCGTTATAAATACCATGCAAAAAGTTTTTCACTACTGTACTACCATCAGCACCTACTCCTATAAAGTTATTAAACACCTTAGTAAGCAATCCTTGATTGTAGATTCCGACATTTGCACCGCCTACGATGTTTCTTCCTCCTACTCCAGTTTCTAATCCTATCTGATTACCCGTAGAAGTAGATGAGATCAGTATCGAGTGATTTCCACCTCCTCCAGAAATGAGAGAAACTCCATTAGGTTGAACTCCTATATAATTACCGTACACTAAATTAGAATCTCCGTTCAGAATATGAATATTTCGATTCGCAGCTCCCAAAATATTTCTACCTGAAATCAGCCCATTCCCAACATAATTATGAGAACTATTTTTTATCAAAACGCCATCATTAGTCCCAATAGATACAGTACCATTCGAATTCACTCCTATGTAATTTCCTATGATGAGATTGTTAGTAGAGGAATCTATGAAAATAGCGTTTACTCCCACAATAATGTTTCTGTAGAGTGTATCATTTCCTCCAATTACATTCGCATGAGCAGATCTAATATAAATCCCTTTATTAGTAGGCGTACTCGACGTACCACTTAAGTTTGTTCCTACATACGACGAAATGATTTTATTAGAGTCGCCGTCTATTACAATAGCTCCATCCCCATTAAACCCTGCTATGTTCAACCCTCTAAGAGAAGTATGTTTGGCATTTATCACAATACCGCTAATACTTGCTCCATTGCCAAAAATCCGAATATTAGGTTTTCCATCGCTGTTCAAATCACCATTGATAAAGGTCGAATCATCGTTGATGTAGATAGAGGATGTAAGAACGATTGTACTATCGTTCAGAGAAGAAGAAAAATAAATTGAATCTTTTCCTACATAGAAATTCGCTGAATCCACTGCCCACCGCAACGAACCAAAACCGCTATTCAACTTCTCAGTAACTACATGATAATCGTAGCGCGTACCTCTTACAAGAACACTCTTAAGGGTGTCGGACAATGGATTTGTGTCATTGCTATAAATGTAAAGCGAATCAATCACTTCGAAGTTAATGGAATCAGCAATCGCCTTTACAACTACCCAAATAGAATCTCCCGCATTCAAAGTAATAGGACCCGTAGGAGATATAATCCCGAAATAAATGCTATCTTTTAATTGTAAGGTAGCGTTTAAGGATGCACCTGAAAGATTTTTCACATAGAAGGAATCCATCTTTACAGTCCCTATTTTAGAGGTATCTAAATCAAGCGTAGTGGCAGATACGAATATCTCGGGATTTGAAGAGGATAACACTAATCCAATAGAATCCGAAAACTCTGAAGTGTTGTTCGCACTATCATATAATGCCGTTACTTTAATTGCACTCGAAGGACTAAATGCACTGAACGCAAATGGCGGTATTTTGAAAGAAATTGCAGATTCGCCACTATTCAAAGTATCATATCCTAAGAAAATACGTCCCTGATTATTAGCAGAATCCACATAAATTTGAACGTATCTTGTATTCGAGGCAGAGGTAACAGTTCCATGTAAAACACTATCTACTCCAATCGAACTTAAAATCGGTCTACTTATGGACCAGTTTGCATTACCTGTGAGCTTAATAGCATCAACGTCATTCTTAAAAATGGAATTTTCTCGAATCCTGATATTTCTCACAGCATAAGTAGAACCATTGAGCCATACGCCAGTATCGTTATAAGCAATCACATTTTGATAAATCCGGTGGTTTTCTGCAAAACTCGAATTTCCATCGATCCTAATACCTACTCCATTGCCTCGATCTAGTGTGCCAGTAGTATCCGTTCCAATTTTATTAGCTATAATATTGATGAGGCTTGCATTTGTAAGACTGCTGGTAAGCCAAATACCTGTTTTGCTGTGCCCTGAAACCACATTGTAAGCGATTGTATCTGAACCAGAATACAAATTAGCGTTCACTAATATTCCATGCTGATTATTAGGTACAAGTTGGTTATTTTTTCCTAAACCGATTACATTTCCTACTACCTTGATGGAATTAGACGTATTGAAAGTAAATGCTATTCCTGCTATTCCATTGCCACTTATATAGTTCTGATTTCCGGCAGTAGTATCACCTATCTTTACATTTGATACTGAAAGACCTATTTCAATTCCATATTGACCGTTTGCAATCGCAGAGGAGCCACTTTGATTTAATCCGACAAGATTTTTATAGATCCAGCCATTTGTTACATATTCTATAAAAATACCCTTGGCTGTGTTCCCAGAAATAATATTATTGCGTATTACAAGAGTATCTAACGAGGAAGTAGGAGTTATGCTAATTCCTGTAGAATTTGGTATCGCGCTTGTTCCATTTTTGTTTACCCCTATTTTGTTATTTTCAATTGTATAACTCTTGTTGTTAGAACCCTCTACTTGGATGCCATTGCCGCCAGATATTCCAGAAATAACATTGTTTTTGATTACTACATTACTTGAAGCGGAGACACGCACCCCTTCACTTCCTCCTCTTGCAACCGTGCCTGCGGTATCTGTACCAATGAAGTTGTTATCTACATACAGTCCCTTTACTTTATCAGCATAAATATTACTTTGATTGTTTCCAGCAATAAAGTTCCTTCCTTGAAGAGTGCCATTGCCAATGTAAGTATTGTAAACAGAATCACTGCCATTCATCGCAATGGAAATGCCAATATCGTTTGCAATCGATAAAGATGTATTGCCTGTATCCATTCCAATGATGTTACCTATGATTAAGTTATTATCGCCTCCTACTATTTCAATTCCTTTGCTTCCCGTAGCTAAATTGTTACCGGAAATTACGTTATTCCGAATCTGGTTTCGATTAGAAAGAATTCTAATTCCTCCTCCATTAGGCTGAGAAGTAGTTCCGTTTTGAGTACCAATCCAACACCGCGCTACCGTATTGGAATCCCCGCTTAACAAAATAGCAAATTGTGAAATTGAGTTATTATACTTAATAAGTTTTAACCCTATAATACTATTATGTTTTCCGCTGATCCGGAAACCGGCTGTATCTGCTCCCACGTTATCGCCCGACACTATAATATCAGGAACACTATCTGTATCAATCAACCCATAAATAACTGTACTATCGTTATTCAAAACTGGCAAGGCATAATTAAGAGAAATCTCATTTCCAAGAAGAGATGCATCAAATCTTATGGTGTCTTTTCCAGGTTTTAGATTAGCGTAATTCATTGCATAGCGCAAAGAACCCACTACATTCGCATCAGTTATGGTAGTGACAAGAAGCGGATCCACTACGCTTTTAGCCACACTTAAAGAGGAAGAACGATTGAAAGAAGGAGCTGTAGCAATGGCAGTAATAGAATCCCCTATATTAAAAGTACCGTTATATTCCCAATCACCAAAAGAATTTGCTACTGTTCTGCCTACATAAATTTTTCCTTGTACTCCCGAGCAAGCATCGGCCGTATCGCGATATATATCAACCGTATCGGATGGATTAGTATTACCTGCTACTTTTGTCGGAATTGCTAACGTGATAGTAGGAGCAACCTTGTTTCCATTAGCTCCTCCTGCTAAAGTAATAGGAGCAGCATTACAAAACATGGAGTTACCTACAATCTTAATACTGTCATTGCTAGAATTTATATATATTCCTCCCCAATTGTTATAAGCAATCACATTACCAAAACCAGGAAGTGTATCTCCAATGATAGAACGAGAACCTCCATCATAGCTAAACTCGATTCCATAGCTCGCATTAGGTAAAGGAGTAATTCCGTTTGCTCCTATTCCAATATAGTTGCCATAAATGTAAGTACTATCAGCACCTAAATCGAGAGTAATAGCAGACTGAGTAGCGCCTCCAATTACATTCCTGCCATGAGCAGTGCCATTACCAATGAGCGTATTTTTCAATCCAGAAATATTGATTCCTCGACTTATTGAATTGCTTTTGTAAGCATTTCCTGTACTATCTGTACCAATATAGTTTCCTAAAATTTGATTATGAACTCCGTATATCCATGATTCAATACAGGCCGAGGACGGAGAACAAGCTCCGAAAACATTTCTACCCAAAAAAGTTCCATTTCCTACTTTGTTATAAGAACCATTCAGTACAATTGCTCCTACCGTTGTTGAATAACGATTATTTCGCAATGTATCATTTTGAACATTCAAACCAATAAAGTTGCCTAAGATAGAAGCGCTATCTACTTCTACAAAAATAGCAGAGCGTCCATTTCCTGCTATGATATTTCTGCCCTCATAAGTACCATCTCCAACCTTAATATGTTTGTTATTAGCGCCTGATAAATAAATACCATGACCAAAATTGGGAAAAGCTGAAACTCCCGCGCTATCAGTTCCAATATAGTTACCCGTAATGGTATGGTATCCATCTCCACCTACTATCTCTATGCCGTAGTGAGAAGATGTATAACCATTTCCTGAAATCACGTTTCGGCTCGCAAAAGTAGTACCTCCGATTTGTACAAATTTTGCGTTTGAAACCAATATACCTGTTTTGAGATTCGGAATAGTATCGTTGTGAGCTCCTATCCCTATAAAGTTACCTAATACTTGATTGCTATCAGCTTGAATGTAAATTCCTTCTTGAGTATTACCAGAAATGATATTTCGATGTGAAAAAGAAGTTCCACCTATCACATTGTGTTTGGATTGTAAGATAATCCCATAATTTCCGTTAGGTCTTTTTTGAGTACCAGTACTATCTGTACCGATATAGTTGCCTGCGATTTGATTTCCTCCCAAGCTATTATCGTATATCCCGGCGTGGTTAGTCCCATTTCCAGAAATGACGTTGCGATTTATTTTCTGACCTTTTGCATTAAAAGTTATGTAAATTCCATATTCTGCATTTGTAATGGTATCGTTGTTTTTCGATAATCCTATAAAATTCCCTTCTACAATGTTACTATCAGAGGCGATGTAAATTCCGGAAAGGTTGCCAGAAATGATGTTTCTATCATTTACGGTTCCACCAATGTAATTTTTATGAGCAGGAAACATAATATGAATTCCTTCTCCTGAATTTCGACGGCCAAGAGTTCCTGTCGAATCTGTTCCTATTAAATTTCTTTTTATGACATTATTGCCAGGACCATTTGGTATATGAATTCCTGTCACATTTCCTGAAATTACATTTCCTAAGATTTGATGATAACCCGAATTAAGAACCGAAATGCCTCGTAGGTTATTCATGATTGTATCATTATCGATTCCTAATCCAATAAAATTATTATGAACAGTGTTGCTATCCGCATTGTCAAGTTGAATTCCGTGAAGATTATTTCCTGCTATGTAGTTTCTTCCTGCAAATGTTCCATTTCCAATAGTATTATGCTTTGCTGTATTTCTTATCAGAATACCTATATTAGCATTTGCAAAGCGGTTGCGCGCAGTAGAATCAGTACCGATGCGATTTCCAATAATTAGCCCATTATCTGCACTATCAACAACAATTCCATTATAATTCCCACTAATAATGTTTCGTTCGATAACAAAATTATCGTAATTATCACCGCTGATGTTGATAGCCTGACCTGATGAAACATTGCTAAAATTGCGAAACTCTAATCCTTTGATATGAACATGAGGCGCTTGAACGTTTAGACCTGTAGATACTGATGTATTTCCAACTAATCGAACTCGAACAGAATCATTAGAGTTGGGCTGCGTAAACCCATCTATCATAAGCGTATCCGTAATATTAGGGAGTAGAGTAGATAAATTGATGATCCACGGTCCAATTCCACCAGAAATATTAAACTTAATTGTGTCTTTGGAAGGATTCAAATTAGCGTAGGTGATAGCATTTCGCAGAGAACCCATCCCTGCATTATTCGTATTGGTTACGAGGAGTGGGTCATGAACAGGATAAATAGCACTAAATGGAGAAGAGAATCCTGCGCTATCTGCAATAACTACAATAGAATCGCCCACCGTAAAAGATCCTGAAAACGACCATGTACCTCCCGAAGCAGCAGTGGCACCTAAAAACACTCTACCTTGAGGAATTGCTCCGCAGCCACTGTGTTTGTATATATATATAGAATCTCCTGATGAAGATGTACCCATGATTGAGGTAGGGGTAGCCCAATGAATAACAGGTGTAGTTTTATTATTATTTCCGTTATCAGTCAGTTCCACCCCATAAGAAACATTACAATATATTTGATTTCTTTTAATAGCGTTAGCATCGGCTAAAGCCCCTCTAATACGTATGGCCCCCCCTCCATTTTGGGAAATGATGTTTTCAGTAGCTGAAAAAGTTCCTCCTATTACATTTCCATTAGCACTTCCTAATATTCCTTCTATTTCTATTCCCCTTTGGTTATTCTGTTCGATATTATTTCCTACGATAGAATTAAACGATGATTGATGAATATAAATGCCGTGATTGCCTGCTGAAACGATTTTATTATAGAAGATTTTAGTATATGAAGTATTATAAAGATATATATTATCTTCTAAATTAGGAAGAGAGGATGTTCCCGCTGCATTAAGCCCTATGTAATTATCTTGAATAACGCAACTATCACTACCGTGCATTAAAATTCCTCTTCCTTTGTTTCCTGAGATAACATTTCGGTAAATTGATGATGCACCTCCAACCTGCACTCTGTTAGCATTTATCGCATAAATTCCACTATTGGAGTAAGCTAACTCTACTCCTGACGTGCCTGAAATATTTGTACCTATGTAATTTCCAAAAATTCTAGTTGTATCAGAATCACCTATATAAATATTGGAAAAATCATTACCTGAAATATAGTTTCTTTCTGAAGGAGATGTTCCTCCGATTAAGATGTTATCTGCATGATTTTGCAAACAAATTCCATACATATTTCCAACATCATTAGATGAAGTATCAATTCCGATTTTATTGCCCTGGATGATTCCATTATCAGCACTATCTACGAATATACCAGCAACTTTATTCTCAGTAATAATGTTGTTTATAATCTTGAAGTTGGAGGCACTGTTTTTAATATAAATTCCTGATGCTTGATTAGTAGTAAATTTCTTGATTTCAAAGCCTCGTACTTCCACTTGAGGAGCTTGAATAATGAGACCATGAGTACTAGCTATGGTAGTATAAAAACCAGATAGAATGACCCTATTTCCATCAGACCAGCCAGGCTGAGTAGTAGCATCAAGTAATAAAGTATCTGTAATTGCTGGTAGTGGTCCATCATTTCCATTGTTATCAATATAAATATTCCATGGAGAACTACCTGCTATATTAAAATGGATTGTATCTCTTCCACTATAACCATTTGCCCAACTGATAAATTTCCTCAAAGAGCCTGGAGGAGAAATGCTTGGAACAAGCAAAAAATCCTGCGTATTTGTTACAACAGTACGGTGTCCTGTGTACTCGTATGCACCAATATCAGCAGTGGTGGCGCCCCCTACACGGATTTGACCGCGCGCATCATGAACTACAGAACTATCGTAAAAAGCAGCATCAATAGCGAAACTCCATGGTTTCAAAGGAATAGTAGGAACTAACCCGCCGTGATATCCCAAAGAATCTAGTCCTGGGTCGAGAACTGATGTGTACCTAAATGCGCCAGGATTGGGATAATTGTAACCTGTATCTCCATAGATATCGCCTGCGGTGTTTGAATAAAACGCAGACCCATTGCCAATCAAATTATAACCGTTAGAAACCAAATTTCCTCCCTCATCATATATGTCTCCACCTATGTTTGATGCAATAATATTCGATCTAATATCGGCTATGGCTGATGAATGAAGATAGAATCCTCCTCCATTTCCTGCCTGATTCTGATAAATTGTGTTATGCACTAATGCCCCATTGGTAGCATTTGAAATATAAATAGCTCCTCCTTGCCGCACACCAGTTCCTGTAATTTTATTTTTGTAGAAAGTACAATTGGATAAACTTACACTCCCTGATGATGAGGGGTGAAAAGAAATAGCTCCGCCTCTACAAGTGGCTGAATTACAATTAATTTCATTATTATAAAAAGTAGAAGCGTATATCCTTAAAGAGCCACCTGCAGACAAATAAGAAATGGCTCCACCTGATGTGTTTGAGGAAGCTGATACGACGTTTCCCTCAAAATAACAGTATTGTATAAATAGATGCCCACTACTGCAATAAATAGCTCCTCCTCCGTTTGAACTGGAAGTATTTCCATTTTTTAAAGTAAGCCCTGCCAGTACATTTGTATCTGATGCTGCTGTATTAATATTAAAAATGCGTCCATTATTATTAGTAGTGATTGTGAGGTTATGAGCTCCTAATCCGAGAATCACTAGTTTTTTATCCCAAAGAATTTCACCTCCTGCACTCAAGTTAATCGTTTGACCGATAAGAGTGCTATCGAAACGAATTGTATCGCCTGCCACAGCATCTTGTATAATTTTTCTCAACGAGCCCGGACCACTATTGTTGGTATTTGTAACTGTGAGAACAGCTCCTAACAGATTTATCCCGTTAAGAGAACCTAACGTAAAAGGAGAAAAAGAGGAGACAAGATTAGAGGTGACCTTCCCACTTCCGATTGAAAATTGTCCTTGATCTACCCAGGTAGAACCGTTCCAGCGAGCTACTCTGAGATCGTTGCTCGAGCTATCAGTAATACCTGCTGCTACAGCGTCCTTCCAATGCAAAGAAACGCGCGCCGATCCACTTCCTGCTATACGGTCGAGAACCCAGTATTCTACGCGACTAACGCGCATTAATCCCGTTCTATCAGCAACATTCGTATAACGTTGATCTTCATAAGATGCTCTAAAAGTTGAGCTAGCTGAAATATTAGAAATTTCAAGAGGTTTCCACTTTCCATTTTTACCTATTGGAAATACAAAGTCGGCTGTTCCTACTTTTGCCATAGGTCCTTCTACATAAGCAGTAGATGTACCATGATTAGAAGTAGCAGAGGCTCCCAATGTGAGCAAATTAGAAAGAGTAGTAATGAGCTTTGCGTTTTCACTGATAGTAAAAGAGTTGTTTACTGTAAGCGGGCTTACTAAAGTTTTATTTCCACTTCCGCGAATTGCTAAGTGGCTACAGGAACCTGCAGATACGCCTACTTGCTGATCGCCTGCGCGGTTATAGATTAAGCTATCACCAGAACTCAACACTGCAGGAACATTGCCTGCAGTAACGCCAGAAATAATTAATCTATCGTTAGTAGCGGAAGAAAAATCGATTGAACCTGTAGTAGTTAAAACGCTATCAGTAATAGTAAGTATTTTTGGATTAGTAGAACCTGCTGAAAGAGCACCACTCGAAGAAATACTGATTTTTGTAACTGTAGCACTCACGTTTGAGACTCCTAATGAAAAAGTAATATTGTTTCCTATGGTAAGTGTGCCTGCTACGCCTAAGCTCGTTCCTATCAGAGTGCGTGTTGAAGGAGATGCTGTTCCATTAAAGGAAAGATTCCGATAGTTCGGACTTGCAAACACATCCATAGAATTACCTCCATTATAAATGACAGTACTCGGATTACCATCTGTAAGAAGAGTACCCAGCGAATTAGTAGGGCTGCGAAGCTCTAAAGTATGAGCAGCATTTCGCATATCGATAGTAGCGCCTGACGCATTTAAACCTCCTGTAAGAGGATTCGTTCCAATTTGAACAGTGCGTGCGCTTCCCGTTCCAAAGTTCAAGGTTTTTCCAGACGCAATAGTAACCATTTGATTGCCAAGAATAAGTATTCCTCCCGACCCTGCTAACGTAATGTTTTCATTTATATTTACTCCTCCAGTTCCTCCGTTTAGTTGAATATTCGAATTCAAGGTAATTGTTTGAGCACTTGTACTAAAAGTTATTGTTCCGTTATTGCCGTGGATAAAAGTCCCGTTATTAGTAATTCCTCCGCGAAAAACAGTGTTTGTGTTTGATGTCACATGATAAGCTCCTCCCGAGTGAACATTGACCAATCCACCAAAAGTAAGGGTACCGCCTGCCACTCCATCAAATAACACGCCATACTGCTGAATGGTAGTAGTACCATCAACAGTAAAATCATAACTTTGAGTATCAAGCGTATCAGGTCCTGTACTCAAAGAATATAATTCTAAATTACCTTTAACTGTAGTGTTTCCTGTAAGTTGCCTTCTTATCCCCAATGAAGAAGGAGAAACAATCTTCAAGTGATAGTAGCTATTAGCTTTTATTTGGGTTTGCGCTACTTCTCCAGAATAAATCACAACACTTCCTAAAGAGTCTACATTTAATATTCCTGTCGGCATGACAGTATTAGACTTAAACTCTACAGTTGCGTTTTGTGCATTTGCCCACGTTGAAGTTGCGTTTGCTCCATTAAGTGACTGCACAACAATATTAGTTTCTCTATTATATATTGTTGAGCCTGCTCCAACGATAGTACTTCCATTTAGCGAAACTGACGAAAGAGTGTTTTGTATAGTGAAAAAAGAGGACAAAAATTGCACAGTACCGAACGATGTAAAAGAGCCTGTTCCAGAAAGACCAGCTCCTGTTCCCGTAAAATCGACATTAGCACTATCCGTAAAAGAACCATTTACTATTAAATTACCTCCAAAAATGTATTTAGAAGATGCTACTCCTCCCAATGACTTACCCGAATTGACTGTTACAGAATTATTAAATTGGACCTGCGTAGTAGCATCTGCCAAACTTAGATTGGTATTCACAGTGACAATTCCTCCAAAAGTGAGAGAACCTCTGATTGTACTCGATGTTGTTGCGCCGAATGTAGCAGATGTATTAAGAGTAAACACTCCGTTGTTGATGATATTGTGATTAAAATTATAATTAGGGCTCGGAATTGATGGATTAAAATTTGCTCCCGCTTGAATAACAACAGGACCATTAAAGGTAATAGTTCCACCCACATTGTCATCATTATAATTTACTCCCGTATTCAATATGGTAGAATCGTTAACCGTCAAAGAAGAAGAACTTGTATTAAAAGTAAGGGAACCCGTTGATGTTCTTTCTAAAATTAGTTTTCCGTTTACAGTAATATCTGCCCAAAGCGATTGAATTATATTATTTACACTTGTATTTCTAATCGTGAGATGATGAAACAACAAGACATTACTGATACTTGAACTCGATGTTCTAGAGAGGATAACAGTGTTTCCAGGTTTCGAAAAATCTTTCGTAAATGAACCTGAGACAAAAACGTCTGAAATTACCGTCCCTGTAGATTCATTTACAAAGGTTCCTGAGTCACCCTGAATAAGATAAACAGAAATAGTTGCAAAATTTCTAACGGTATTTCCGAAAGTAGATAAATTGATAATTCCATTAGGCAAAAAATTAAAACTACCTGAGCCAGTAATTGAACATGTAGTTCCTCCATAAAATATAATATTAGCCATGCTGACGCCTGATGTAATTGTTCCATTATTATTGATACCTCCCTTTATATAAAATCTGTCGCTTACAGTAATATTTAATGTACCTCCACTTTCTATTATCAAAGAATCAACAAAAACAGAATCGCTCGCTCCCCCAAAAATCATAGTAGCTCCATTCCCAATCGTAGTAATTCCTGCTACTACCACTGAGTCCTTCCCTGCCTGACTCCAATTCACATCTCCAGTGCCATATTTCCTTAGAGTAAAATTCCCATTAACAACAATAGGACCATTTGCTTCTGGTAAACCAGGTTGAGCAATAGAAGTTCCATAGTTAAAAATGCTAAGGTGGTGATAAGTTCCAGGAAATACATTGTAAGAACCTGATGCTGCGTATACGACAGTATTTCCGGAGGCACTGGCTGTGAAGCGGTTAGTTGGATTACCATTCAACATAATCTCTGATGTCCCTCTATATTCCAAATAAGCGTTAGTACCATTCACAAACCTACCTGTCGTTCCTCCGTGTCCTTGTAAAGAATTCATCACGCGCACAATTCCATTATTGGTGACTGTAAAAGTAGTAGGAGATGATGCATTTCCGATTTGCAAAGCTGTAAACACAGCGGTATCTGAACCAGAAATTGTGCGGTCAGTAGAAGAAGTCATCACAGTTGTTCCTGCATTTATCTTGCCGTTGCAAGTAATATTACCTGTAATCAAAAAGTTACCATAAGTAGATACAGCAGTAGAAATTAAAGAACCTCCTCCGTTTATAGTAACCAAATTTAGACTCGTAACACCAAGATTGGAAGGGTCTACAAACCGACCATTAGCATTAACAGTTAAGTTGATATTGTTAGTTACCGATGACATATCGAAAGAGCTCGTCGAAAATGTTCCCGTATCTACCTCAAAAGCTAGTCCCCCGTTAGGATTAAAATTACCTCCTAATTGCACTGTGTCGTTGGTAGTAGCTTTGTCGATAGAAAGTGTAATATTCGTCGATGTAGTTGTAAAAGTATTGTCTAGTCCTGTAATAGTGGCATTTCCAGAACCTTTAAAACTAATGTAAACGGTAGGATTCGCATGTTTAGTAAGTGTACTTCCCGCAGACTTAGTGAAATTACCTCGCACCCAAAACTGTAAATTCGATAATGTTGATGTAGAACTTGAAAAAGATACACCTCCTGATGTCATGCTCTGATTGTAATTCCGATTGATAACCAAATATTTAGTTACTGCTTGATCCGTTAAATTGAGCGTTTGTCCATTAGTCGACTGGATGACGAAGTCATTGTTAATAGTAGTATATTCATTAGGTGTTGCTGATGATAAAAGCGTAACAGCAGCAGTCTGCCCTGTGCAGTTCCATATAACGTTAGCATAACTTTGACCACCGAAATTCGTAGGAGCGGCATTGGTAACCCCTTGTATAATGAGTTGTGCGCCTGGAGCAGTTGTCGTCCAGCTAATATTTTGAGGAATAGAAGTACCACCTGCGTTATGATTATGGCGAACGATACCATTTGCTCCGATGACCATTTTCCCATCAGTAGAGTTGGCGATAAGTCCGACGCCTGTAGTACCTGCACGCAATTCTACCTCTCCTTGAACCACATAAGAATTAGAAGCACTGCTATTGTTTAATGTCATATTATAAGTACTATTGCCTTGCAAAATCAGTTTTTGTCCTGCAGGGATTCCTGTAACAGTAGCTGTTGGATTCATATTTATAACAGTATTTGCAGTAGCACTTGCAGTAAATGTAACTGTATTAGCACCAGAAAAATTTTGAATAATGATGTGAATAACAGATATTGTGCCGCTAGGCATCGTAACCGATATACTTCCTGTTTGCGCTCCTCCTGCAGAGCTAATATCGGCTCCATCAAAATAAACAGTATCAGAAGCACCAGGAACGGATGCGCCTCCTGCTCCTCCTAAGGTAGTGCTCCAACTCGATGTATTACTCCAAGGTGCTGAAGTGCCTCCTACCCAATACCGAACTCCAGAGTAGCTATATGTACAAAAAAACAAAATAGCAATTAAAGGCTTTGTAAGAACACTAATTTTCATTGTAAAAGCATTTCTCATATCTTTCTTACAAATTAAGCTAAAAACCGAATCAAGAAAAAATTTTTAGAGGAGCCACGATGTTCCATTCCAAAAATCGGACACACTTTAAGACTTATGCAAATATAAAAAACAAATTTGTTCAAACAAAAAAAGTACAAAAAAAATATTTTTTTTCAGTAAAAAAGGTAATTTTTTATTAAAAAAATACAATTTAGTTTTTTTTTCTTTCTTAAAGCTAAATATCTTCTTTAAAAGATAGCAAAAACCCAAAATTACTTTCTAACTTGCTAACGTTTTTTGCAAAGTATGATAGAGATAAAGCATTTGAATAAATCTTTTGCTGATCGCCAAGTGCTATTTGATATCAATGCTACTTTTCATCGTGGAATTGTAAACATGATTATTGGCGCAAGCGGCACAGGGAAAAGCGTACTCCTAAAATGTATTGTTGGAATAGAAGAACCTAACTCTGGGCAAGTGCTATTTGACGGGCGCAGTTTCTATCATACCTCACGCGATGAACAAAGAGAAATTCGTCGTGAAATTGGCATGCTGTTTCAAGGAGGCGCACTGTTTGATTCTAAGAACGTAATTGAAAACGTTCGCTTTCCGCTAGATATCCTTATGCCACAAATGCCCATGTCCGAAAAGTTAGACCGCGTTCATTTCTGTTTGAAGAGAGTAGGTTTAGAAAATGCAGGAAAAAAACGTCCTTCCGAGTTATCTGGGGGTATGAAAAAACGCGTAGGCATTGCTCGCGCCATCGTGATGCAAACTAATCGATATCTGTTTTGCGACGAGCCTAATTCCGGACTCGATCCTCAAACTTCGATTGTGATTGATAATCTAATCGACGAGATCACTAAAGAATATAACTTAACTACTGTGGTTGTTTCGCACGACATGAACTCGATGATGGAAATCGGAGACCATATCATTTTTATTCATCAAGGGCGAATTGTATGGGAGGGAAGCAACGAAAATATTGTAGAAACAGCCTCTGCTGAGCTTGAACAGTTCATCTTTTCTAATAAACTCATGAGAAAGTTTCGTGACAAAATTTATTAAAAAATGATTTTTGGTTCATAAAATTGGATTTAGTTATACCAACACTTGAAATACATGTCCGAGATACGCAAAATACAAGTTACTACGGGTGTTCATTGGATAGAAATCCCAGAGGCGAATATCAGAATGTTATGTGGCTGCCCGGCAGATACCGTCAAGCACCTTCGCAAAAAAGGATTGATTACTACAATAGAAAAAAATGGTGTTCGCTTTGAAACAGGTCCTAATGTCATTCTACTTTCTGATGTGCTGATTCAAAACGGACATTTTTCAAATGTTACGGAATTTCCTGTTCTCCAAATGATGTACTTACAAGGAATGCTCATTCCTCATCACCCTAATAACGACGGAACGAAACCTTTACTTATCGGAACAGAAGAACAAGTGCGGTCACAAATCAATTATATTTTTCGGGGAAACTACGGTTTGATTTCTAAAGAAGAACTTTTAGAAGCAGGCATCAGCGAACCGCAAGCAGAAGAAATGATGCAAATCAAGCTAAAGTTCGCTTTCGGAAATATTGTAAATCCTGAGAATTTGATTGAAACGCGCATTTTGCGAAATGAAACCACTCCAATCAGAAACGGAGTGACCATCAAAAGAATCAAAAGGAATATTTTTTTGATTGAATATCAAAATCGTTCAGTAGAAGTCGATTTAAATTTGAGCCCTGAAGAAAAATACGAACCTCCTTATCTTCTCGACCATCATTTTATCAAAAGAGAGTACTTTGCTGTAATTCATTCGGGTGAAGGCGATGGGTGGGATGTTCATCGCCCTTGTATGGCGAGCATTCTAATGTATCAAGGGAAGATATATCTTATCGATGCGGGCCCTAATATCATGGCAACACTAAATTATTTGGGGATTAGCGTCAACGAAATCGAAGGAATTTTTCAAACTCATGTTCACGACGACCATTTTGCTGGCTTAGCAACTTTGGTGCGCTCTGATAGACGTTTAAAATTATTTTCAAGCAAAATGGTTATCCATAGCGTAGCTAAAAAACTATGCGCTTTGATGTCTATTCGGGAGGAGATATTCCCCAAATTATTTGATTTACAAGAGCTTACATTAGGAGAATGGACCAACATCGAAGGGCTTTATGTTTTACCTGCTTACTCTCCTCACCCTGTCGATACAAATGTTTTCTTTTTCCGCGTAAGTTGGCAAGGAGGCTACAAAACATATGCTCATTTAGCAGACACATCTTCTTTTGCAGCATGTGAACGCATCTTGCGTCAGCATGAAAATGATATAGGTATGTCTGTTCGCACATACGAAGAGACGCGCAAAACCTATCTCACTCCTGTCAATCTTAAAAAAATCGATATCGGAGGAGGGCTCATTCATGGTGTAGCAGAAGACTATCGAGAAGACACATCTGAAAAAATTGTCTTAGCTCATATCAGCCGACCTTTAACTTTGGCAGAGAGAGAGATTGGTTCTACGGCTACTTTCGGCATGACAGATGTGCTGATTCCTTCTCAGCGGGATTATCTGATTGAATTTGCCTGGAGACACCTTCGCTTTTATTTTCCAACAGTCCCCGATTATGAAATTAATTTTTTGCTCAACCACCCTATTGTTAACTTCAATTCGGGATCTATTTTACTCAAAAAAGGAATTTTAAACGAATACGTTTATTTATTGCTCACGGGTTCGGTAGAATCAGCAGATGCTAAAGTTGGCAAACCTAGTGTATTTTCTGCTGGCTCTCTGGTAGGATTTTACGCCGATTTTTTAAAAACTACTTCTCAAGCTACTTATTGGGCTTCTAGCAATATTTATGCTCTTCAGATTCCAATCTGCGATTATCAATCATTCGTAGAGCGAAACCACTTGTATTCCGAACTCAAACGCTTGGAAGACAATTTACTATTTTTGAGTGAAACCTGGATTTTTGGAAAAGTCGTTTCCTTTCCGATTCTTTCTAAGGTAGCTTTAGAATCTCAAACTATTCTGGTGGAACAAACTACAGTCTATCAACAACATCAAATTGAAGACTTGTTTCTTATCAAACAAGGCGAAGCCCTTCTTCAAGTAGGAGATTTTTATGAAGAAAAACTATTGCCTACTGATTTTTTTTGTACCGAATCTATTATGCCTAAAACGCACACAAATTACAAAGTTACGTTATATGAAGGTGTAGAACTTTTCCAAGTTCCCATTCATTTGATAACAGAAATTCCAATTGTATATTGGAAAGCTTTGGAAATTCATAACAAACGTGTGAATAGTTTGTAATCAACTGCAGAATTTCGGAATATTGTACCAAACCAGAAATCATTTTATGTTACCAGAAATTGAAAATGTAAAAGCTGAAATAATTAATTACACAATTTCAAACAAAAAAGAACTGGAGGAATTTCGAATTAAATATATTGGTCAGAAAGGTCTTATCAAAGAGTTGTTCGGCCTTATGAAAACAGTAGCGCCTCAACAACGCAAAGAACTAGGGCTCCAGTTGAATGCACTCAAAGAAATGGCAGAAGCCAAATTTAAGGAATACCAAGAAAGATTTGAAAACCAAACAAATGAACCTATTCTTCCTCCTTATGACCTCACATTGCCCGTTATTCCTGATAGTTTAGGAGGCTTGCATCCAATCAGTATCACGCTTAATCGCATCATTCGTATTTTTCGAAATATTGGCTTCGATATTTCAGAGGGTCCCGAAATAGAGGACGATTGGCACAATTTTACCGCTCTCAATTTTCCGCACAATCACCCTGCCCGCGAAATGCAAGATACCTTTTTTATTGAAAAAAATCCTGATATTTTGTTAAGAACTCACACATCCTCTGTGCAAGTGCGCGTTTTAGAATCCAAACATCCTCCTATTCGAACGCTTTCTCCTGGAAGAGTTTATCGCAACGAAGCAATTTCAGCACGTGCTCACTGTATTTTTCACCAAATAGAAGGCTTATTTGTCGATAAGAATGTAAGTTTCGCCGATTTGAAACAGACGCTGCTTTACTTTGCGCAAGAACTCTTCGGAAAGCACGTAAAAATTCGCATGCGCCCTTCTTTTTTCCCGTTCACCGAACCAAGCGCTGAAGTAGATGTTTTCTTAGGAACAGAAACCGAAGCTGACCGTAAACTTACCAAAGGAACGGGCTGGCTCGAAATTGGAGGTTGTGGCATGGTAGACCCCTACGTTTTTAAAGCTTGCGGAATAGATGCCGAAACTTATACAGGCTTCGCTTTTGGCATGGGAATTGAACGCATTGCAATGATTCTTTACCAAATCAAAGATTTGCGCTTGTTTACTGAAAATGACATTCGATTTTTAAAGCAATTTATTCGCATCTCTTAAATATGGTAACTCATGCCCGAATTCTTTTCTTATTCATTTATATAGGAGGACTAATTGCTTTATTAATGTGGATGTCTCCTACCAAAATTCAGATGTTAGGATATGAACTCCGGATGTTTCATTTAAAAGATTTATCCTCTTACGTAACAACTAACCAAAAAGCTCTTGAAATATTATCCACAAAAATGGAAGCACTCAACGACCTCAATTCTCTTTCTGAAAAACAAGACTTCTCAGATGTACAAGCTGATACTAGTAGTTATCAAAACAAAATCGAATATCCAGAAAATGCTGAAGACGCTCTTGACGGATTTTTTGAAGCTCTTTATACACTCAAAGAAAGAAAATATCTTATTCGCATACTTCATTACGGAGATTCGCAACTCGAAGGAGATCGCATTACAGAACATCTCCGCGCCCAACTTCAAAACCGCTTTGGTGGTTGTGGTGTAGGCTGGATTCCAATAGTAGAACTCGATAATATCCGAAGCACTCTTTGGCAAAAGGCAAGTTCTCAATGGAAAAAATACGCTGTTTATTCTGATTCTCGGAAAACGGCGCCTCACAGAAGTTATGGCTTATTAGGAAGCTATTTTACATTTACTGAAAAAAGCGATTCTGATTTTTCCGTTGCTAATCTTAAAATTGCACCAACTAAAAACTCTTACAAACAGGCCTCTCAAGTCCAAACAATCAAATGCCATTACTCTACTCATGAAACGGATTCTCTGCGCTTAATTTTAAAATGGAACGATTCCCTCCTGACTGATGAATACTTACCTCCGAACACGGAATACGGCGTATATTCTCTTGAAATTTCCAACCAAGAGCCTTTTGAAAACATCTTTATAGAATTTCAAGGAAAAGGAAGCCCCGAAATTTTTGGAGTTAGCTTAGATTGCAAAGAAGGAATTGCTATCGATAACATAGCTATGCGAGGAAGTTCTGGAACGGATTTTATCCATATTTCACAAACTTTACTGAGTAAAATGCTACTTCAAAACAATGTAAAACTTATTATTTGGCAATTTGGAATCAATGTAGTTCCTTACCTTACTAAAGATTTTGATTACTACGAAAAAAGTATTTCTGCACAACTCAAGCATATCAAAAATGCTGACCCTAATATTTCTATTTTAGTAGTGGGAGTTTCAGACATGGCAAAAAAAGAAAACGGCGAAATAATATCCTACCCCAATCTTACAGCTGTGCGCGATGCACAAAAACGCGCCGCTTTTGCTAACAAATGTGCTTTTTGGGATTTGTATGAAGCCATGGGAGGACGCAACTCTATTATTCAGTGGGCAAAACACAAGCCCGCCTATGCTAACCGTGACTTTGCACATTTTACCCGCGAAGGTGCACGCTTTACAGGAGAATTACTTTACAAAGAGCTCATGAAAGAATATGGAAAATTCCTAAAAAAAAGGAGAATTGAGCTTCATAGCAAAGCACATAGCAATCGTTTGTGACGTTAAAGAGACCCATTTCTCGTTTTTTTAGCAAGAAAACACAAGAAAGCCTGCAAAAATATTTTTTATTTTCGACTTTTTTTTGAATAATTTGCAAACCGCAACGTTAGCTATTTACCCAAAGCAATCAGTTATGATGTTAAAACGTCAACACTTCGTATTTTCAGCACTTACTTTTTGTACTTTGTTGGTAAAAAGTAATTGCTTATTAGCACAAGAATACATTCTAGCAAGAAATTCAGGTATTTCTCCTATCTTAAAGAAAAAGAAAGAAAAACAACAAAGCAAAAACGTTGAAAACACCGCACTCATCAAACAAGTTTATACAGAAATACCTGAAAATGACTCTTTTTTAGAAACCTCATCTTCTTACGTAGTAGAAAATTATTCTTGGCAAAAAGAAGGAAAATGCGAGATGTATGAAAATTATTTTGGTTGGAAAGACGATTGTGAAACTGTTCCTTCTGCTAAAATTTACAAACAAGTTGATGAGACATGTTCAGAAAAAGTGTGGCTTTCAGATACGTTAGCTGTTTCGCCTAAATATTTGTTTAAATTTCCATACTACAATATCTGGGATACCAAAACAGTTGATCCTTATGACTTTGATATAAGAAAAATTACAGAATACGATTCTATTACTCTTCAGCTTTACAACATAGAAGAAGGGAAAAGTTGGTCTCCTCCACTTTACAAAACAACTAAAAATTCAGATTTTGGCTTCCGCCGATATCGATGGCACCACGGAATAGATTTAGATTTGAACATCGGAGATTCTATCTTTGCGGTGTTTGATGGCATAGTAAGAATTGCTAAATACAACAGAGGAGGATACGGCTGGTACGTGCTTATTCGTCATGAAAACGGATTAGAAACTCTCTACGGTCATTTGAGCAAATACTTTGTAAAGCCAGGACAAGAAATTAAAGCAGGACAACTCATCGGGCTCGGTGGCAACACAGGAAGGAGTACAGGTCCCCACCTTCATTTCGAAGTAAGATACTTTGGACGAGCATTTAACCCCGAAGCTATTTTCGATTTCGATAACGATACTCTCAAATACCAATATTTTACTCTTACTCAAAAGCACTATCAAGAGCAACTAAACCGCTCCAAAGCACAATTTCATCGCGTTCGTACGGGCGATACCATCGGAAAGCTCGCTTCCATGTATGGAACATCTGTAGCTACTATTTGCCGTTTGAATGGTATTAGCAAAAAAACCATTTTACGTCCTGGCAGAAGTATTCGCATACGCTGATGCTCATTGTAAAAAATTTAAAAGTACAGGTATCCCAATTTAAAGAAATAAGCTATCCCTCTTTTTCTCTTGCAGAAAGTGAAAAATTATTAATCAGCGGAAACTCTGGTAGCGGAAAGACCACTCTACTTTATACAATCGCAGGACTTTTAAAACCTTCTCAGGGAGAAATTATTTGGAAAAATACTACCATCTCTCAACTTTCTAAAAAACAAGCAGACGCTTTTCGAGCTCGATACATAGGCTTCGCTACTCAAAAACCTTTCTTCATTGATAGCCTTAATGTGTTGCAAAACTTAGTACTAGCTCAAAAAATTGCTCAACAAACCGTTCATATGCCGAGTATTCAACAAACAGTAGCCGCACTCGGAATCGAACACATCCTTCACCAGCGCATCCAGTCTTTAAGTGCAGGAGAACTACAGCGCCTATCATTAGCGCGCTCACTGCTCAACCGTCCTGCTTTGTTATTAGCCGACGAGCCTACAGCCAACTTAGATGACCACAATTGTCAAGCAATTTTACAACTTTTGTTAGATGTAGCTCAACATCAAAACCTTACTATTCTTGTCGCATCGCACGATAAAAGACTTTTCGAACTATTCAAAAATCGCCTTACATTATCTAACTGATTACTAAACTGTGTTTTTAGCGAATATTTATCACTTGCGAAAGTATGTTTTTGATGCATACCAAGTTCTTGTAATATTAGCAACCGTATAAGAAATCCATTGAGGAGCTCGGGTAATAGCATTTTCCAAAGAAGAAGGTTCAGAAAGAATAGAGTAAATTCCGCAAAAAAATTCGTAGAGCTCAGAAATATCTGCTGCATAGCTACCACAAATTCCTACAACTGGAATTTGATATAATTTTGCAAAGCGTGCTACTGTAACAGGCACTTTTCCATAAAGAGTTTGCTTATCGATTCGCCCTTCTCCTGTAATGACTAAGTCCGTAGAAGAATTAAGCTGTTCAAGAAATTGATTTCCTTGGATAATATCCCAAATGGTTTCAGCGCCTTTTTTCATGTGGGCACTACAGTAAGCCATAAGCGCAAAACCTAAACCGCCTGCAGCACCACTTCCAGGCTTAGATGCGTCATCTTTTTCTAAAACGAGTCCTGTGAGTTGAGCAAAGTGCATCAAGTTTTTCTCCAAAATTTCTACCATCGCTGCATCTGCTCCTTTTTGAGGAGCAAATACACGGGAGGCACCATATTTTCCTAATAGAGGATTGGTTACGTCGCAAGCTACTGTAATAGAAACCTGATTTGAATTGTAACACATCTCACTTGTATCGATGAATGCAATTTGGGAAAGATTGCCACCTGTAAGACGTGGAATAGGCTGTCGTTCATTATCAAGAAACCTTACACCCAGAGCTTGCAACATTCCTGCACCAGCGTCGTTAGTAGCGCTTCCCCCTATAAATACAACCACATGCTTAGCTCCTTTTTGGATAGCTTCTTTAATCAGTTGTCCTGTCCCGAATGTGTTAGTATAAAGAGGATTGCGCTCTCTTTCTTCAAGAAGCATCAACCCTGATGCTTTTGCCATTTCAATAATAGCTGTTTGAGTCTGAGAGAACCAACCCCAATAAGTTTGTACTGGTTTTCCTAAAGGGTTTTGAACTGTTGTCCAGATTTTTTCTCCGCGTTGGCTAGCAAGTACGACATCAAGAGAACCTTCCCCTCCATCAGCCATAGGAAGTAAAACAGTATGAATGGGCAACCCTGTTTGATGGATTCCTGCCTGAGCATATTGACAAACTTCAAACGCTGTGGCACAGCTTTTAAAGCTATCAGGGGCTAATAAGATTCTCATGAACTAAGAAAGTGCTTTCTGCATCATGCTGAGAAGTTCTTCTACAAATTGCCTGTCATTGGCAAGTCTCGGTACTTTATTTTGTCCGCCGAGTTTTCCGCGTTTTTTAAGCCATTCATAGAATGTTCCTTTAGGAGCAACATGCACCACAGGCATTCCTAAAGCTATATCGCCACTTCTTTTTGCATCATAATCAGCATTAATTTGGCGCAAATAGTAATCTAAAAGAATAGTAAACTGTTCAATGTTTTGAGGTTCTTTCTCAAACTCAATAATCCATTCGTGCCCTCCTTTTTGATGAGTGGTTAGATAAATAGGAGCCGCTGTAAAATTTGAGATGCGAGCACCTAGTTCGCGGCAAGTAAAAGTAAGCGCTTGTTCGGCGTTTTCTACCATAAGCTCTTCTCCGAAAGCATTAATATAATGCTTAGTTCGCCCTGTCACTTTAATGCGATAAGGACTTGTAGAGGTAAACTTAACCAAGTCTCCGATAAGGTAACGCCACAGACCTCCATTTGTAGAAATCACAAGTGCATAGTTTTTACCGGTTTCTACCTCCTGAAGCGTTAAAACTTTAGGATTTTCATTATGAAGTTCTTCAAAAGGAATGAATTCGTAGTAAATACCATAATCGAGCATGAGAAGCATATCATCTCTATCGAGTTGGTCTTGTACTCCAAAAAAACCTTCTGATGCATTATAAGTTTCCATAAAGCGGACCTCTTCTCCCATAATTTGCTTAAAAGAGTCGTAATAAGGTGCAAAAGAGACTCCTCCGTGTACGTATAGCTCAAAGTTTTTCCAAACCTCTTTTATATGCTTCTTTCTCGTTACTTCCAATACTTTTTTTAAAATCATAAGGCTCCACGTAGGCACGCCTTGCATAGAAGTTACATTCAAATTTTTAGTTTCTTCGGCCATGCGCGTGATTTTATCTTCCCATTTTTCCATAAGTGCAGTTTCTATGCTTGGCGTACGCATAAATTCTGCCCACAGCGGAAGATTTTTCATTAAAAGAGCTGAAACATCTCCGTAGTGTGTTCTGGGATTGAGATGATTACGCTGCAAGCTGCCTCCTACTCCCATATTTTTTCCCGTAAAAATTTTCGTGTGAGGATTATTGCGCACGTACATCGCAATCAAATCCTTTCCCGCTTTATAGTGGCAACCTTGAAAAGATTCATTTGAAACAGGAATAAACTTATTGCGCGCGTTAGTCGTCCCAGATGATTTAGAGAACCACTTAATAGGAGTACTCCACAATACATTTTGTTCTCCTTTTAAACACCGTTCTATGTAAGGGAATAGCGCTTCATAGGTTGAAACAGGAACTTGTTTTTGAAAGTCTGCAACTGATTTGATGCGAGCGTATCCATACTTTTTCCCCCATTCTGTGTATTGGGCAGATTGAATTAAATGATTGAAGACTTTTTGTTGTACTTCATGAGGATGCAATTTGAAATTTTCTATTTGAGCGAGGCGACGCCTCATCAATCCATTGAAAATGTAATTGAGAAAATCCATGCAATAGAAGTTTACAATTTATTTACAAAAATAGCGAAAAATGGTTGAATATAAAAATCTGTTTCAGGTAGCTTGCTTATTATTTAAAGTAAACTTAACGCAGCCTTGCAAAAGAAATGTTCGACAATTCTCTTTCTTTGTGTACAAAAAATTTAGACTACTAAAATAATATAGTTTGGTCGATGAAAAATACTGTTTATTTTCTTGCGTATTGGGTAGTATTGCCGACATCGCTCTTTGCCCAAATTACTACATCTGCTATTAGTGGAATCGTAAGAGAATTTGCAACCAAAGCGACTATTCCAGGAGCCAATGTATTAGCTACTCACGTACCAAGCGGAACGCATTACGGCGCCTCTACAGACATCGACGGACGCTATCGCCTTACAGGACTCAAGCCCGGAGGACCTTACACAGTCCGCGTTTCATTTATAGGGTTCCAAAGCGATTCTGTTACAAACATTTTTTTAGAACTCGGGAACCCTACTACTATAGATTTTAAACTGCGCGAAGAAAATTTCCAGTTACAAGAAGTTACTATCGTTTCAGAAAAAGACCCTTTGTTTGATGCGGGACGCATGGGAATGGAAACGACAGTAAGTTCACGCGAAATTGCTACTATGCCCACCCTTACGCGCAGTTTATCCGATTTTACTAGGATGACACCTCAAGCTAATCTTACCAACGGCGGTATTTCATTTGCAGGAATGAATAACCGATTTAATAACATCAGCATTGATGGAGCGGTAAGTAACGACGTTTTTGGGCTCTCACAAGCAGGAACTCCTGGCGGACGTCAAGGTGCTAACCTAATTAGCTTAGATGCTGTTCAAGCCCTTCAAATCGTACTCACTCCTTTCGATGTGCGTCAGAGCGGTTTTGTAGGAGGTGGAATCAACGCTATTACGCGTTCTGGCTCTAATCAGACAGAGGGCTCTGCTTACTTTTATACGCGAGGCTTTAGCAAAAATAACCCTTTCACTGGTACAAAAATACAAGAGAGTACTATAGACAAAACTAGCTTCTATCGATATAACTACGGAGCCCGCATCGGAGGGGCAATTGTGAAAGATAAGTTATTCTACTTTGTGAACTTTGAAAGAATTGACGAAGGAAGTCCTTACACTACTAGGGTAGAAAATGGACGTATTCTACTCAACAATTCACAAATAGTTCCTGACTATGCAGATGCTTATAACCAAATTAAAGCCATCAAAGATTATGTAGATAGCGTTTACGGTTATAATGTCGGTGAAATCGAAGCCAGACCGATCTTCCGACAAGAAAACAACGAACTCACTACTCGTATAGATTGGAATATCAGCCAAAAACATAAGTTTACTGTCCGATATACTTATAATCAAGGAAAAACAAACGACCAATTTACAAGTAGTCGAACCAACTTTATTTTTAACAATGCAGGATTCTACCTCAACTTTACCAAAAACAACATCGTTACAGAACTTCAAAGCCGTTTTTCTAACAAACTAAGCAATGAATTTCGCATAGGTTATAACCGCTTACGAGACGATAGCCAACCTATGGCGCGCGATTTTCCTAATACTCGTATTCGCTTAGGACAAGACTTTGCAAATGCCTCTGTCTATTTCGGTACCGATCGAGATAGAGGAGCTAATTACATGCATCAAGATTTAATTGAAATTACTGATAACCTCACTTATTTTCATCGAAAACATACTTTTGTAGTCGGAACAAGAAATGAAATTTTTTACTTCGACAATCTCTATATGCGATATGTAACAGGACGCTTCGAATACGGTTCTTTTGATGAGTTTAAGGCAGCTACTCCATCTTTGTTTGAAAAAACATACGCAAGCGATCCTACTCAGTACAAAGTATCTGCCAAACTGACAGCTGCTCAGTTCGGATTTTATGCACAAGATGAAATTCAATGGGAAAAATTGTCGCTTTCTTTAGGAATCCGGGCAGATATACCTGTTTTAGCTGGAAATGTAAATCGCAACGAACGATTTGAAGTGCAGTTTGGCTATCGAAATAATGTAGTACCTCGTACTCAAGTATTATGGTCGCCGCGTATCGGATTTAATTGGACTCCAGAACCAGAAACCCGCAAAATCCAAATTCGAGGAGGTATCGGTATTTTTTCAGGACGCTCTCCTTTCGTTTGGATTATGAATCAATTTGCTAATGATGGAATTCGCTACAATCGCGCCATTTATACAAGAGCAAACGATATCAATCAATGGGTATTTCCTTCTAATGCTACTCAACAAGAACGTCAGAGAATTATCGGAGATCCTCGATATCGACCTGCAGGAAGTACCGTCACCGAAATTAACATGACGACCGACCGTTTGCGCTACCCGCAAGTATTGCGCACTATGCTTGCAGTAGATTTTAAACTTCCTTTCAGCATGAGCGGAAGCGTAGAAGCCATGTATGGAAAAACATTATCTGATATCTATGTAAGAAACATCGGCGTAGCACCCAAAGCGCCCCGCGGAACAGATACAATACTCGTTTCTTCTGATGGTCGAATGTTATACGGATATCAGCCTTCTGCTCCTGCTCCTTTTCAGGGTTCAGCCAATTTTTACGATGGAGTCTTCTTTAACAACGTATATGTTTTAGAAAATACGAGTTTAGGTCATCAACTTACCTTGACCCACAAATTAGAAAAGAAAGGCAAAAATTATTTAGCAAGTTTGGCTTATTCTCAAATCGAGGCCAAGGATGTAGCCAGTTTAGACGCAAGTACTGCCGGTTCCAACTTTGCTAATAGCTTAGTAGCAGGCAACAACTTCAACAATCCTTCTTTAAGTTATTCTGATTTTGCAATTAAAAATCGTTTAGTTGGAGCATTTAACTACACCTTTAACAAATACAGTAAACGAACCTCTACCAGCATAGGCATTTTCTACAACGGACAAAACAACGGACGTGCCTCCTATATTGTTACAGGGGATGCTAATTTTGATGGTGTTAATGGAAATGACTTGATGTATATTCCTAAAAATGTGAAAGATGAATTTGCTTTCGCAAGCGCAACTTTTGGAGGAGTAAGCTATACACCCGAACAACAAGCAGAGGCTTTCGAAAAATTTATCCAAGAAAATCGCTTCATGCGCATTAATAGAGGTAAATACATACCAAGAAATGCTATTATCAATCCTTGGCTTCATCGCTTTGACGTAAAAATCATTCAAAGAATTCACTTTAAGAATGAAAACCTTTCTAAACAATCCTTAGAAGTTTCAGCAGATATTTTCCATGTTGCCAACCTTCTCAATCCGAACTGGGGGGTAGCTCGCTTTTATCAAACAAGTAGTTTGCTCACTTTTCAGCGCGTTCGACCTGATGGAAAACCAGAATACACCTTCAATCCTAACTACCAGCAACAACTCATCTCCCTTGGAGCAACACAAGTATGGCGCTTGCAATTCGGAATTCGTTATAATTTCTAATTTTAAAAACTTAATCAATATTTTGTTTTAGTCAGATAACAGTCCAATAATTTGAAATTTCTCAAAAACTCTTTCAGTGTGAGGGGCGTGAATTAATTCATTTGTAAGGTCCTGCCCTGCCCAGTGCTCGTAGTGCTTGCCTTCTCTCCATAACCGAGAAGAGGTAACATCATAAATTTTTCCTTGAAAAGCTATCCAAATTTCAGGTCGATCCTGTCCATTACGCAAAGCCAGTTGAGAACGCGTATATCTGGGAAATTCTTTTATAGGTACCATAAAGAGTTATCGATGTCAAAACCATTTTGAAGAGCTAAAGCCGCTTAGCACCATCTTGAATTGTAGTAATATAAGTCTTGAGTGTTTTGCCTAACTCTCTTTGATACATCTGACTCATTGCTTCTACGAACGAGTCAACACTCTCTTTTTTCACTAAGTTGATGGTACAGCCTCCAAACCCTCCTCCCATCATTCTGGAGCCAATTACTTCAGAGCGCTGTTGTGCTTTTTCTACTAAAAAGTCGAGTTCCTTGCAACTTACTTGATAATCTTTAGAAAGTCCTTCATGCGAAGCGTACATAAGCTGACCAAAACTCTTTAAGTCTCCCTTCTCAAGAGCTTGGCAAGCTTGTAAAACTCTCATATTTTCTTTAACAACATACAGACAACGTTTAAAAACGTTAGTAGAAAGTTCTTCTTTGTGCTTTTCGAGAATTTCTATCGACACATCTCGCAATGATTGAATGAAAGGATAGTGTTTTTGAAGGAGTAAGACTCCTTGTTCACATTCATAGCGCCGCGTATTGTATTCGGAAGAAGCCAAAGAGTGCTTTACTTGAGTATCGCAAAGCACAATTTTATACTCCGACATATCAAAAGGGAAATAAACATATTCTAAAGAACGGCAATCTAAGCGCACTACATACCCTTCTCTCCCGAAAATACTTGCGAACTGATCCATAATTCCGCAAAAAACTCCCACAAATTCATGTTCAGCTTTCTGAGCCATTTTTGCAAGAGTCATTTTGTCAATTCCAAAGCTAAATAAATCGTTTAAAGCAAACGCTAAACCACATTCTACCGCAGCTGAAGAAGACAAGCCTGCTCCTGAAGGAACGTCACCTCCGTAGACACAATCGAATCCACTAAGGGCATATCCATTTTTTTGAAACTGAGCTATAACTCCTAAGATATAATTAACCCAACTTACACTAGATTTTTTAACTATTTGAAGGCTAAACTCAAAATAATCATTAAAATCATACGTAAAAAGGCGTACCCTATCAGAATGATTAGGAGAAATTGCAAACACAATTTCTTTATCGATAGCGGCGGGTAATACAAAGCCTTCGTTATAATCAGTATGTTCACCGATGAGATTTATTCTGCCAGGAGCCTTATAAAAGCATTGTGGCTTGGAAGAAAAGCGCTCTATAAACTTAGATTCGATTGTTGTCAAATTCATAAAAAGGCTATTTCAATTTTGTATTAATTGCTAAAGTAAACTGAAATTGATTCAAAAATCGAAAAAACTGTAAATTCAAAAAATTCTTTTACAAACATTTCTGCAAATTGATTACATTTTCTTTCTTAAAACAAAATACATACTAATGTTTCCTTTATGTTTTACAGGAACCTCTCCTCTGTATTCGCATTCAAAAGCGTGCTTCACTAACTGATAAGTTTCTTCCGAAATATTGACATATCTCTCTTTGCCTGATTGCTCCATTCTGGCAGCTGTATTAACAGTGTCTCCCCAAATGTCATAAGCAAATTTTCGAGTTCCTACAATACCAGCAATCACTCTTCCACTATGAATTCCAATCCGCACATCGAAATAGGGAAGTCCTTTACTAATTTTTTGAGCGCGGTAAATATCCATGAATTTGAGCATTTCCAAACCCGCGCTTACAGCAGCAACAGCATGATCTTCCATAGGAACAGGAACTCCAGCAGCACACATATAAGCATCTCCAATTGTTTTAATTTTTTCCAAACGAAATCTTCCAATAATATCGTCAAAAGCTGAAAAGCAAGTATTAAGTTCCTCTATGACTTGCTCTGGAGACATAATTTCTGCTAGCTGCGTAAATCCCTTAAAATCTGTAAACAACACACTGCAATTTTCATAAATCTGAGGTTTCACAACCATACTCCCCGACGAAGTGCGAACTCCGTTTCGTTTGAGCTCTGCTACAATATGTTTAGGAAATATGCTTTCCATCAAACGCTCTGTCTCTTCTTTTTCAGCTACAAGTTCGCGCTTCTGGTCTTCTATTTGCTTATTTTGAATTTTGATTTGGTCATTTTGTTTTTTAAGTCTTTTAATAGTTTGAAAGTTAAGACCGATTGCTAAAACGATCAACACAACTCCAAGAATTCCTACTAAAATAATAACTTTGTTAAGAGGATTTTTTTCTCCAATAATTAACCCCGATGATTTGGTAATAAGATTTTCCGAAGGAGCATCTAATCTTTGCAATATAGAGGCATAGTAATCAGACTTAGAATGGTAATTTTGCATTTTATAAAGCTCATAAAGCTTTTGAGCGGAAAGATACTGAAGCTTAGTAAGGCTTTGATTTTCAGAAATCTCAAAGACTCTTTCATAAAAACTAATAGCATTGTTAAAATCTTTACGGGTCTGGTAAATTTCTGCTGCTTTGTAAAGTACAGAGGCCAATCGTTTCATATCGTAGAGCTGACCTCCATACAGTTCAGAGGCATTTTTATAATGCGTTAAAGCTGATTCATAATTTTTATTTTTTTTGTACAAGTCTCCTAAAGTATCGTAGATGCCTGCCAAAACTTGAGGATTGAGATACGAATTCCCGAGTTCTGAAGCTTTTTGGTAGTACAAGATAGCTTGCGCAACGTTTTGCTCGCGATAATACAAGCGCGCCAATTCAAGAGAAATTCGAATAGCTTCTGAATCCTGCTTGTTCTGACGCGCTCTATAAAAACTTTCTACTAACTTAGAGATAGTTTGTTGATGATTCTTTTGAGCAAAAATGTGGAAAATCAAAAATAAATATCCTAAACACAAAAACCAGAACTGTTTTTGTAATATCATTTTTCTGAGATTTCATTTAAGGCTTTTAACCACCGAAGAGCTACTGTAAAACTACGAGGCTCCTCTTGTGCACGCCGTTCTGCTAAAGGTAGAACTTCTTTATAAATCTCATAAAAACTGCGAATTTCTTCTTGAGCCTTACTTGGATTATACGATATGCGATTACCTGTTTGCATAGCGTATACAATCCGGTCAGATTCATATTCCCATTCATTCCAAAAATAGTAACGCCGCGCATCATATAAGCGAGCCATGGCTTTTATCTGACGAGCTAATAAAGGAATATACATAGTATCCACATCAAACTGTATTTGAATAATAACCTTTTGTGTAACGGGAATCTCTTGTGTTGTGATAATATTCATAGTTTCATCCCCGTTGTATGTCCATGAATATGCTTCTACTTCGGGTCGGTAAGGAATCGTTTGTCCATTTACTGAAACAGATTGTAAAGGCAAGGTGAATGGCAGTCGAATTTGATAAGAACGGCGCGAAGGCATATTGCTATAACTCCCAATAATAGGAGCAACTTCTACTGTAAAAGTCTTTCCGTTTCGCTTCCACTCAACATTTGTAAAAGTAAATTTACCTTCTAAATAGAGCTGATTATTACCTTCGTCTTCGTAGATAGAAGTTTTTCCCTGATTTCCTTGAAAAATAGTCAGAATAAGTGGATTAAGACTTATTTCATCTACTTTCTTCATTTCTGGTTGCATTGGAATAATGCTTCCTGCTCTAACAAATACAGGAATCTCATCAAGCCCATAGAGGCGTGTAATTAATTTTTTACCGACAATTTTTTCTCCTGAGTTCCAATCAATCCATTCACCTTCTGGAAGATAGACAGAATGAGCGATGTGTTCGCGAGGCTGCCAGAAAGTTCCTACCTTAGGATTAGGATGTACAATAGAATCGCCTCCCATAGGTCGCATAATAGGTGCCACAAGCATATCAGGACCAAAAAGATATTGTTCCTTATACTGATAAGCATTTTCATCTTCCGGAAAATCGTAATACATAGGGTACACAATAGAAACCCCTGTATCATGAGCTCGTCGTGCCGCTGTATAAATGTAAGGCAGAAGTGCATAGCGGAGCTTAATAGCTTTTTTCATAGCTTTAAAATACGGATAAGGATATGCCCAAATGCGTCTTTCTGTATTCCACGCGTTAGAACAATGCGTTCTAAAAATAGGACTAAATGCGCCCCACTGCACCCAACGCGTAAAAAGCTCTGGATTAGTAGGCTGTACATCTATCGGTTCAGGAAGTTGAATATGAGCCATATGCCCACCAATATCATGGCTCCAGAATCCGAAACATACATTTGCTGCTGTAGCAGTAAAATAAGGTTGGAACTGTAAAGAACGCCAAGTGATGTAAGTATCTCCCGAAAATCCGATTTGATAACGATGATTTCCTAACCCTCCCCATCGATGGAAAATAAGAGGTCTGGCATTCGAGGTTCGCTGCATGTCAGTATAGTGAACATAATTTAAGTACATAGTCGGATTGACTCCTTTTATATTAGTAGTGTTCCACTGCTGCCAATCGAGCCACCAAAAATCAATTCCTTCACGTTCCAAAGGACGGAGCACTATGTTCATGTAATTTTCTGCAAATTTTTTATTCGTAATATCAAACGGGATATGTGAAGTAGTATCAGGATTGAGTCCCATTGCTTGTGCCATTGCCACAAACTGGTCTTCATGTGGCAAAATACCAGAGGCAGGATGAAGATTAAGGCAAGTTTTGAGTTGTTTCTCATCAGTCCAACGCAAAAACTCTTTTGAATTTGGGAAATGATTTCTATTCCAAGAAAATCCTGTCCAACCGCAAGGTTCTCCCGCTGCATCTGTTTTTCTTTTTCCATCTTCAAACCATTCTTTCTTGTTTACAGGATGCCAATCCGTATCGATAACAAGCACATCAAGAGGAATTCCGTAGGTCTCAAATTCTTCTACAAGTTCTTTGAATTCTTTGTCGGTATATGCCCAGAACCTGCTCCACCATACTCCGAAAACATATTTAGGTGGAAGAGCAATTTTTCCGGCTACGAGGGTGTAATCTGCAAGGGCTTGCTTGTAATTATTCCCATACGCAAAAAAGTAGTAATCTTGTTTGTCCGTTTCAGGGCGTGGCTCCACCCAAGGCCAATCTGAATTATCAAATACAGGACGCTCTGAATCATCAATCAATACCCAGCCATCTCTCGAAATAATACCTGGTTCTAATTCCAAAGGTTCTTTACGATGATCCTTTCGCCAGTTGAAAAATGTGGCACTATCACATCCATCAAGCGTGCGAGCTGTACCTAGCAAATTGCCTTTATTTTTTGTAGCTAAGTTCCACGTAATTATTTCTGGCTTTTTATTCACCATTTTCCCTGTTTTAAATGCAATACTGAGATTTTTTTCATTAAACTTGCCTGTGTTTTCATACTTGAGCGTAAGGACATCTGTAATAATAGTGACACTTTTTTCTTTATTGTAAATTACTTGGAAATTCGGTACTGGCGTATTTCTATTGACAAATGTAAAAGTAGCTCTATCCTCAAACTTCCCATCTTGGCTCCATTCCATGCGCACAGTACGAGGAGTCAAAATTGTAAACCGAGCATTTCCAAGCCTCACAATAGCCTTCTCATTTGCTTTCGGATTATAATTTTGTGCGAATAGCCAGTGGCTCAGGCAAACCAAAAGTAAAACCGCCGATTTTTTCATTTTCTTTAAAATTTTATTGGTCGGCTGCAATATGATAGGTTTTGGCTAAAAATTCAACAAATTTTAACTACATTTCTAAATCTTTTTTGATGCGCATCTCCACAGGATAGTAATTATTGATGCGCTTATCTAGAATTTTTATCCAGCCTAAATTAATGTTCTGATGCTTTACTAATACCCAATCTTTAAAAGATGAAAATGATTCACACATAAAATCTTTTCGCTGCAAATACAGAAGCGCTTGACTATGAGAAAGCTCTATAGAAGGCAAATTAGTCAGAATTTTTTGACTGAGCGCCAAAGCGTGAGAAGGAATTAGTTTCTGATTTTTAAAAGTTCCTACTTCAATGCCTTGATGAACAATTTTTAACACTTGATGAAGAACCTTAAAATTATCTTCTTGTGAGAGATGAATTCCAAAAAGTTTATAGTTATGAAGAAAAAACTTCCAGTCTTGAGAAGAAACCCACTCATCAAGTATAGACAAATGTCGTCGAGAAAGTGGCTCTAATTTGCTCTTTGAAAATCGAACTTTCTTAGAATTATCCTGATATTGCTTCAAAAAAATAGTGGCGAAAAAGCCTTCTCCTTTTAAAAGATGAGGATAAAACTTATAACCATATCCTACCCTGCCATTGGAAGAAACTTGAACTTCCAAAATGTTCCAATCCGGCTGAATCGGAACGCGCAAAGGCATAAGAGCCGAAAAAGAAAGCAGTTTCAAAATATTTTGTTCGTCTTCTTCTTCTGAAAAGGTACAAGTACTAAAAATGAGAATACCATCAGGAGCTAATAAATCTACAGCTTGCTCAATAAGTTGGCGCTGTGTAATGGCACAAGAACGAACCCAATTTTCTGACCATTGTTGAATTGCTTTAAAATCCTTTCGAAACATTCCTTCGCCCGAACAAGGAGCATCTAAAAGAATAACGTCAAAAAAACCTTTCAAAGGAGCAAAATCTTTGATGTTGTTATTTGTAACTACTACATTAGTACTTCCCCATCGAACGATATTTTCTAATAAAGAATTCACGCGTTTGCTAACTAACTCATTGGCTACTAACAAACTATCTTCGCTGATTAAAGAAGAAAGCAAAGTGGTTTTCCCGCCTGGCGCCGCACACATGTCTAACACTTTCAAGGGAGAAGAAGGAGCAAAAGTCCGAAAAATATGTCCGATAAACATAGAAGAGGCTTCTTGCACGTAGTATGCTCCTGCGAAGAGGAGAGGGTCTGTTACAAATTCTGGTCTTTCATTTAAATACCGACCTTCAGGATACCAAGGAACAGAGGGTTCTTTCAAAAAACGATTGCTCGGCTTAGCAGGATTAAGCCTTACAGAAGTCGGAGGCTTTTCAGAAAGCGCTCGTAAAAAAGCATTTGTTTGTTCACCTAATTGGCGAAACATCCTTTTTTGAAAATCTTCTGGAAACTTCTGCATTTTTTTATCGAATGCTCAATCTTCTAAAATGTTACTCATAAACGTACTTTTAAGAAAAAGCCATATCAACCAACATACGCATGCCCACATGAGATAAATAAAATAATAATCTTTAGTATCCTTGAATCTTGTTTCCTTGATTTCTGATTTTTCAAATTTATCGATAGTAGCAAAAATTTCCTGAAGAGCAGAATTATTCGTGGCTCTGTAAAACAATCCTCCTGTCATTTCAGCAATGGCCCTAAGAGTAGTTTCATCAAGGCTATTTTCCACGTAACGAGGTCTTCCAAACATGTCAGTACCAAACGGAACTCTTCCTTCTTTTCCTACCCCAATGGTGTAGACCTTGATATTTTCGGCGTAAGCAATTTTAGCAGCTGTTTGAGGGTCTACACTCCCGGCGTTATTTTCTCCATCCGAAAGTAAGATCATCACCTTCGATTTACTCTTTGATTCCAACATACGAGCAATTCCTACTGCTAAAGCGCTCCCGATAGCTGTTCCGCTCTTTTGGACCATATTAAAATTAATCTCATCGATAAGAGCGTATAGCAAATCGTAGTCAGTAGTGAGAGGAGCGTATGAAATAGCTTCTCCCGAAAAGATAACAATTCCAATGCGGTCCTGAAATCGCCCCTTAATAAAATTGCGCGCTACGCGCTTCGCTGCCTCCAAGCGATTAGGAGAAAAATCTTCAATTTGCATTGATTCTGAAATATCTAAAATTAACATAATATCAATTCCTTCTGTCCATCGCTCTACATGTTCATCGGTGATTTGTGGACGCGCCAATGCTACTAATATAAAAGCAAGAGCTAAACTCATAAAAATTGGAGGAACAAAGCGCAATATCGCCTCAGGACTCGACTTTACTTGATTGGGCAACAAAGCTATATCCAACTTTTGCAGCGTTTTGTAATGAAACAACCAACGAAGCAAATAAACCAGTGGAATTGCAGCTAATCCATACAACCACAAAGGATATTGCCATTCAAACCGCTCTAACGTTTCCCAACGAAACCACTTTATATCGAGCCATTCTGTATTGAGTAGTTCCATAATACGCTCATCAATTTGCCTATTCGAAAGGAATAAAAATATATTTACCTGGAGTTATTGTTTTGTTAAATGATTTAATTAAAACAGAATCAGCGAGTTTTCTATAATAAAGTCGAGCAATGGTGGTGGCGGTCTCCCCTGAATCTACAAAATGAACTCCTTTGACAGGTACAATAAACCACCTTTCTTTAGGAAAATCTGAGTATTTTATTTCACTAATGTTGTTGATGCGAAATTGATAAGCAATCTGAGAAATTGTATATTGTTTGTTTGCATCAAAAAACAATCCGTATACACGAAAAAGCGGATTGCCTAATGCATTCAATTTGTTTTCGCGAATTTGCTTTATTCGAGCACTATCTTTTTGTCTTTCTTTCAGATAGAGACGTTCCTGCTTTGCAAAAGCTTCCGAAAGGCTGTCTTGAGATCGCTGGCAATTCAAGTAGAGCTTATCTTTTTCTTCTATCTGCTGCTGATGCGCTAACCCTATCAGAATCATAATAGTAACTACTAATATAAAAGTAAAAAAATGTGTAGACGTCATAACGAACGAATAATTTTGAAATACGCTTCATCAGAATAGGAAGCCCACGTGTTCACAGTTTGTTGGTACTTTAAAAAAGAATTGTAGATTTCCTTACTTAAAGCATCTTTTTGAATTTGTTCATCAATTACTTCTTGCATATATTTTTTAAAAGCACGTATCACTTCATCAGGGAACTGCTTGATTTGTAAGTTTTTTACTTGCTGAATTTTAGGAAGATACATAGCATTTCTCGCTTCAGATTCTGTAAAGATATACGTATGAGTTTGCATCATACAGCCTTCTAGAATTGCCTGAAGATCGGAAGGAAGTTCATTCCACTTGTTGCGATTAACTACAAACTCCAAACAAGAGCCTGGCTCGTGCCAGCCTGGATAATAATAATATTTAGCAATTTCATGAAAACCCATCATATAATCGTGATAAGGTCCAATCCATTCGAGAGCATCAATCACGCCGCGCTCTAAGTTCGTATAAAGCTCACCACCTGCTACAGAAATAGCCGTTCCTCCCGCTTTTACGAGTACTTTTCCACCCATAAACGGAATACGCATTTTGAGTCCTTTCAAATCTTCAAGAGTATTGATTTCTTTATTGAACCAACCTCCCATTTGAGTTCCCATGTTTCCACCTAGAAATGGAATCACATTAAAGGGCTCGTACATTTTTCTCCACAAAGCGAGTCCTCCTCCCGCTAAAATCCAGCTATGCATCTGTTGGGCATTCATTCCGAAAGGAATAGAAGTAAAAAAAGTAGAAGCTTGCGCCTTTCCCGCCCAATAATAAGAGGCGCCATGCCCCATTTCTACTGCTCCCTGGCTTACCGCATCAAAACCTTCCATTGCAGGTGCGAGTTCACCACCTCCGTACACCGAAATCTTCATTCTGCCTCCTGAGGCTTTTTCCACCCATTTTGCAAACAAATCCACTCCTTCTCCAAGAATGGGGAAATGAGGAGGCCACGCTGTCACTATCTTCCAATGAAATTTTTTATTGAAATTGATATAAAAATCTTTTGATACCTTTTTTTCTTTGGTGTGGCAACCTACTATAAAACTACTTAAACTAAACCCTGACAAAGTAGAAAGTGCTTTTTCTAAAAATTTCCGACGAGATTTTAGTTTCATACGAAGCATTTTTGAAGCAAAGCTAAGTTTTTTAAGATGCCAAAAAAACAAAAGCTGGCGTTTTATACGCCAGCCCACTTTGCAGAGAGAATTTTAAGGTCTATAAACCAATAAGTTGATCAATTTCCTCTTGCAACATGCTCGTTTTCTGTTTGAGTTCTTTGCGAAGATCATTTTTAATTTGTCTTTCAGCTGCTTCCATGTCGTAGCACATCATCGCTTTGAAATAAGTCAGCCCTGTTTTTTTATCCACTTTTTGGAGTTGAACGATAGGCTCGACACGTGCTAACTTGGCAGCAATTGTGTTCTGATAAGCACCAATTACCTCTGTGACGGAGGTAGCATCTTTAACTACTTCACTGTTTGCCACGTCTGATTTGATACGTCCTACGATGTTACTTCCCATGAAAGCAGCAATATCGTTCAAGCAAAGCTGAATGGCTTGTTGCTTAGCAGCAGCAAAAGTTTCTGCTTTCGCCTCTTGTGAAGCAGTGTAGTATTTTGCGTTACCTCGCTCGTCTTTCATATAAGCGCGAACGGCAGCTTCTTCTAGCTGTTTTTCCATAGGAGGAGTTCCAATAACAGGCTGATAACCTTCTTTAGCAAGCGCTTTTGCTTGTTTGCGATAGTCTCTATCTACGCGTTTATCCAAATCTTTAAGAGCCGCTTTGCGCGCAGCAGCGTAAGTATCTTCTTTTTGCGCATAAGCAATACCCAGTAAAATCGAGAAAATAACCGTGAAAACACTAATTGAATACTTTTTCATAATTGTAGGATTTAAGTTTTTAAAATTTTCAATTATAAGATGCAAGCGACCCCTAATTTCCACAACTAACAACGAACTTTTTTGATTAACAAGCATAAGTTTTTATATTTTTAACACTTTTTAAGAAAAACATCTCAAAAACTTCTTGTAATGTAAAACAGCTACAAAAAAGTTAGAGATACACTGAAAACAACTGTGCTAATCCAAAGTCAGCAAGGAGAATTGCAATACAGCTATTAGTGACAGCTGTTGTGCTAGCTTGCCCGACTTCTAAGGCGCCTCCACGCGTATAATATCCCTGAAAAGCAGAGATAGAAGTAATTAAAAAGCCGTATACATAAGACTTTATCATCATAAAAGTAATTTTAAAATCATTGTAATCATAACGCAAACCGATAATGTAGTCGTCTTTTGTAAATAAATCAGCTAAAATTCCTGCTAAATACCCACCGTAAATACACAAAAAAGCGGAGAGAATGACCAACAGCGGATACATAAAAAGTCCTGCCAAAATTTTAGGGAGCACTAAATAAGAAGCAGAATTGATTCCCATCACTTCCAGAGCATCAATTTGCTCAGTAATTCGCATCGTGCCTAATTGGCCAGCAATATGGGAACCAATTTTCCCAGCAAATACCACACCCGTAAACGTAGGAGCTAACTCTAGCAAAGTCATATCTCTCGTAATGGTGCCTACGACATACAAAGGAATAAACGGACTTAACAAATTATAAGTAGTTTGTACTGAAGTAACAGCACCGATAAACAAAGAGATAAACGAAACAATAAACAATGAATTGATGCCTATTTCTACAGATTCATCAAAAAACAACTTCACATAAACCCGAAATGGCTCGCGATTGGTAACGAGCCTTTTCAGAAAAATAACATAAGCTCCGATAGCACGAATAACAAACATAAGTGTAACAAAGAATCTTTTAGTTTCTTAAGAATGCGTTGCTTAGTTTTTAGTTTATTGATATAATTATTGCGTTCTTGAATTAGTTGCCGGTTAGCGGGATTCGTAGGATCAGCATCGATTTGAGCACCATATTTTGCATTAAATTCACTGAGCTCTTGGGAATCTTGTTTTAAAGATTTTTCTAAAAGTTCTACTTTAATAGCAGTCTGCTCTTTAAGAGGTTTTTTGTAGAACTGGTCGAATAAGTTGTAGGCAGTTCTATCCAAAAAATGGCTTTCAAAAATTTCGTTGCAAGCAATTCGAAACTTTAAATTGAGTTCTTTGTCTTCAGGGTGCGGAAGTTGCCCGAGTTGTTTCCATTTCTCTTGCATTTGTTTTACTTTACCTATATTGTATGGAGAGCCCAAATTCAAAATGTTATCTGTCATTTCTAACATTTCGCGCTTAAGTTGAATAGGAGATTTTTTAGCGTTAGAGGACTTTAAATTCTTAAAATATTGATCAATTTCCTTTTTGAACATCGAAGGAAGTTTTCCAAGACGCTTTTTAGGAACAGACCCGACTTCTTTCCATTGTGCTTGTAATTGCTTTACTTGTTGCAAAAACGACACACCTCCTCCTTGCTTGTTAATTTTACGTATTTCATTGAGCAGTTTATTGTATTTTTCTACTTTTTCTTTTATTTGAACTGCTTGCGCATGAATGAATTGCTTTCTTCTTTCATAAAACACGTTAAGCGCTTCATGAAAAGCTGTCGAAAGTTGCTCTTCTACTTCCTTAGGAGCGCTTCCCGTCTTTATCCATTTCATTTTAAGTTCTTTAAGCTTAGAAGCAGTTTCTTTCCAGTCCATAGAAGATTTAAGTGCTTCTGCTTCTGCTACTAATGCCCTTTTAATAGCTTCATTTTTCAATCGATTAGCAGAAATATACGCATTAATTTTGGCTTCTAATTCCTGAATGCGCTCATAAAGCTCTGGGAAATTTCCCAGTCCGTTGTAAGTAGCCAGCTGCTCTCGCATATGAATAAGCTTCATTAGATAAGAGCCCTTATTTTCTGCTGTTTCTACTGCTTTAGCCACATCTTCGATTTTTTGGCGCATCATTGAAAAGCGGTCTACAAAATATTGTAAGCTCTTTTCATCAGACTCGCGAACCACTCCTATTTCGCGGTCGGGATACTCTCCATATCCTTTTAAATAAACCTTACCGTCTGCAACGTAGCCGTAAGGAGTAATGTGAGGATATTCTTTTACGGTTGCCATTGTTTTTTGTTTGTTTGGTTAAAAGTTATCGTATTTATTTGAAATTTAGATCCAGATAAAGAATCTGTCCAAACATCTCTTATAATATAACAAAAATTTTGATTTTTTTCCAAAACAACATAAAAAATATTTTTCGGCAAATGTTTAGATTGTTTTTTCTTTTAGCGTTCTTTACAATACAAAATTGGTTGCAAGCCCAGTACTATAAAAGAATTATTCCTGCTAATCCTATAAAAGACATCATATTAAAAATAGATACGCTTGCATTTTCTTATCAAGAAGATACTATACATTATTTAGGAAGTTCACATCTCCCTTTGCGGTATGAAAAAGATGACGAAATATGCGAACTTAATATCTTTTTGCAACCTTCTATTAACTTAGATAAGCTCGAACTCCTCCCTTCAGTAGACTTTGAAATGATAGATTCCCTTATACAATTTAATTACGACTTCTATCGAACACGTCTTAAATTTCATCAGCTTACCAATTCAAAATTTATTTCCTTAATATTCAGGCACAAAAAAGACGCTTCTTCTTATGAGCATCTTACCGAAATAAAACTTTTACCTTATCAACAAACTATTGCATCTATTTATCCTAAAGACAAAGAACTTTATATAGGAGAAGAAAAAATATTCGAAATAGCTACCAATCACCCTCAAAACATTTTCGTAGATAACCTTTGGAAATCTACTGAAAAATTCGATTATCGCATTACTCGCTCTGGCTCAAAAATCAGACTGCATATTGTTGCCAAAGAATTAGGTTTGCACAAGTTCGTAGGGTATATTCCACTTGCCAAACCAGTAATACAAAAAGATAAACAGGTCTCCAACTTTTTGACAATAGAAGAACAATTCGACGTGCGCTCGAGCAGACTAGCTTTTTTAGAGATAGAACCCAAAGATATTACGCTTGACGAATCTCTCCGAAAAACAGGAATCGAAGTACAAATTAGCAACCACCGACAACTCAAAATGCAACGAACTTACCGTTTGGAGGCTAAAGAAGAACCTGGAGGTGCTCTCATCGCAGAGCTTTTTACAAAAGCTCCACTTTCGAACGACCAAGTCCTTTGTATTTTGCGCCCTTATGAGCATCATAAAAGTACAGAAGGATACTTATATATTAAAGATAGAGATGAAGCCAAGTTTTTAACTAATTTTTCTATTTCTCCTAAAACACAAATTAACCAGATTAGCATTTTACGAGAAGGCCGAGAATGGACTAACTCTCTTGTTGTAAACCCAGGCGAGATTATTTATGTAAAACTAGAAGGAGTAGCGCTTCACAAAGGACAATTCAAGTTTTTAGGTGCTACTCAACTAAAAACTGACTCATCCGTTTCTGAAAATATGATGATGATCAAACTGAAGATACCCCTTAGCATTGCCAATAACAAAATAGAAGTTCTTGACCATGACCAGCCTACTGGATTTTTTTTGATTGTAAAAGAATACCAGCGCCCTCATGCGTTCGACTTTATTACCATAGACTATGGAAATAATCCTAAGTATTTGCACAAAATTGTCGGTCCGATTCTTTACAACAAACCTATTCGAGATATCGTTATTGATTTCGACAGAGATAGCATCGACAGCCGAGAACAATTATACGGTAAACAAATTTTTTCGATAGACATTAAAATAACAAATGTTCGTGGACAATTAGTAGATTTGAAAAGAATTGACCGCGTTACAGTTTGTCCCGAAAATTGTGTAAGAGAAGCATTCTATCGCGGAAAAGATTGCCAGACAGAACCTATACGGCTTAATAATATTGTTTCAACAAAAACTTTCGATTTAGAAGATTGGTCTAAAATTGAACTCTTTTTTCAGCATCTTAACGAAAAGTACGAGTCTGATGGATATCGGCAAAAAACTGAAATTTATCTACAAAGACTCTCTAATTTCGATATAGATGTCTCATTTCCTGCTGGATTGATTATCAAAAAGTTCAAAGAAAACAGATATGGAACTCTGGGAGGGGTGAGCTTAGCAGTAATTGCACAATTTAAATTTTATCGACCTGAAAAAATTGCACAGTTGCGACCCTATCGCATCGGTATCGGAACAATTGCACTTGATGCATTCAATTTTTCAAGTAACAACACCACCACGCGAGATTTAGGTATTGTAGTATTGGGTTCTATTTTTCCGCAAAAAAGAGATACCAAGCTTAGTTTTCCACTATATGGAGGATTCGGTTATCTGATGCAAGCCGATGATTTCTTTTTCTTATTAGGTCCTGGTATAAGAATTAGTTTATAATTGGCAGCAAAATAATCAAAGACGTAAGCCAATCAAATAAATCACTTTCCAAACACCTTTTCAACAGAACTTCGGGCAGGAATCTTGACAATCTCGTAAGTCTTTGATGGATTAATCGATAATGGCTTAGAAGAGTTTTTATCTACCAACACCTTTACCTTAGCTTCGAATTCTGTAGGATTGTTGAAAAGTACACTAAGCTTTTTAGGTTCGTTTTTCTTTATCATAGCTTCAATATGGTCAAGACTTACTAATATCGACTTTTCTGGGTTTAAATAAACGCCAGGTAATTCACTATAGGCGAGCATCAAAGTAGTTTCTGCCCATGTAGTATGGCGAACTATTTCTCCAATTCCTTCAAGCCAATCAGTGGTACTAACGCGCTCCGACATCCAACCAAAAGGCAAATCAGCAATAGGACGTTTAGGATGACACAAAAACTGCGGAATAGCATGCGTAATTTCTTGTAAAAGCTTTATATACTGCATTTTATTTGTGTAACGATACAATCGAAGTAGCGCAATTCCCGAAAAGGTACATACTCCTGGAGCGCCGTGCTTGTTTTGTGTATTAGCAAAAACAGCTCCTAATGAACTCATACCAAGCTTCCCAAATGTGCTCTCAGGAGGAAATCGGTAATCGTACGCCATCACCCAAGTGGTGAATTGTTCTGCTAACTCATCCGCATATTGCAACCATTTTTTTTCTCCTGTAAAATCGTAAAGGATTGTAAAAGATTCTAACAAAGCATAACAAGATTCTGAGTCGGGGTTTTGCATCGCATCACCTGGGCCTCCGTTCGTGTAACCTTTCTTCACAAATTGATGATAAAAATACTCAGCAGATTCTTGTGCTACTTTGGCATACTCAGGATTCTGAAAAAAGGCAGAAGCCAACATCAATGCCGCAGGCAAAATCGCGCCGCTCGTAGAACCTCCTACAGCAATCTTTCCAGTTTGTGTATCGATAAAATTGCCAAACTGACCGTTTTCTTTCCAAACTTTTACAAAAGCATCAGCTACAGTTTTGACGCCATTTTTCCACGTTTCTTGAATAGGAATTTGATTTTCTTGCATATAGAAAAAATGCTTCAAAACATAATACAATCCATCACCTCCTTTTCTTACCAAATGCCAATTCTGAGAAGTAGGCTTACGAATGTCTCCTCCGTACCAAATATTACCTTTTTCTCCTGAATCCCAGAAAAATCCACTCGGAGCAATGCCATTCGGAAAAAGCCAATTAAATACGCGCAATACGCGATCTTGCGAAAGTTTTGTGCCATCAATGAGCAGGGGAAGAGTAGAAATCATGCCTCCTGTCCAACCAATTTGCCAATCTTGCAAGAAATTTTCCCGATTTCCAACTGTATAGTATCCAAATGACTCGTCCCAATTTCCATTTTCTTCTACAGAGCGATTGAATTTGTCATGCACAGTTTGATACGCTTCCGAAAGAGGCATCACATGCTTGAACGGAGTCTCTCCTACAATATCTTTCCTAATGACTTGAAAGCGCGAAAACAAAGATTGAAGTTGAGTAGCTTCAAACAAATAGATTCTAAATCTTAGTTTAATTTCATCACCTTGTTTCCAGTCAGGAGCTCTATCATCTGAAGGAAACTGCATGTCAGCAATTCTGTATTTATAGCGCTCTCTCACGCAAACGGGCGTAATCTTGATAAACGCTTGTGAACGATTCGCACTATCTTTTGCAACGGTTTTGAGCCGAGTTTCCTCTATACTTATTCCGATATCGCCGTATTTTGTAGATACATCGGTAAGAATCCAACATGCGTATTGAAAAGCGGGCGCATAAAAACCAATAGAAGGCACGCTCATACTTCCGCTTCTTTCTTCGATGCGCGAGAATCCATCTCCGATAGCCAACCGCGGAACATCAGAAATGTAAGTAGGCTTATCAGGACCTATATCTTTAGGATCGAGCAATTTGGGAGAATACTGAATTCGTCTGGATGCAAAGCGATTTCCTTTATAAACGGCAGCAGGAAGCAATACATAATTTGCAGTATCCCATTTTGAAAAATGCAACTCTACAGCAGGTAAAATTTGGGTATCTTTCCCATCTGTCACTCTATAAGTAACTTCGATTTCTACTGCGTCCTGGCGGTCTCGAACAAGCTTTGCTGTGTAACTAACTTCCCAAGCAGTCATTTCAAAATATTGCCTTACAGGCTGACCACTGGGACTTAACTCAAAAACTTGTTGATGTATCAATGAGTTATAGCGCTCGTAGTCATATTTATTGAGTGAACCCTTAAGTTGGCAATTATATCTTTTAAGCCATGCAAAAAGATTGCTGCGCATATCTTGAGCAGCAACTCTGTACTGAAAGAAGATAACTATTGCAAAACAAAAAATATTCAATTCCTTCATTTTAAGAACTTTAAATTTTGTGGGTGTCTGCAATTTTTAGCAATAATAAAAAAACTACTACTCAAATCAAGGCTGAGATAGTCAAGAAATCAGAAATCTTTTTTTAAAAAAAGAAAACGAACTCTCTTCAATATGAGTAAGTTGTCTATATTTGCAGGATTTTAAAAAAATAAATTTTAAACGTTTATAAAATGGCAAAGATCGATTTTGGAGGTGTTATCGAAGAAGTAACTACGCGAGAAGAATTCCCACTCTCGAAAGCAAAAGAAGTTTTGAAAGATGAAACAATTGCCGTCATCGGATATGGCGTACAAGGTCCTGGGCAAGCGCTTAATCTTCGCGACCAAGGTTTTCGCGTCATCGTAGGGCAACGCAAAAACTCTAAAACGTGGGACAAGGCAGTAGCAGACGGCTGGAAACCAGGAGAAACGCTTTTTGAAATAGAAGAAGCTCTTCAACGCGGTACTGTCATTCTCTACCTCCTTTCAGACGCAGGCCAAATGCAAATGTGGCCTACTGTAAAAAAATATCTTACTGCTGGTAAAACATTATACTTTTCTCATGGTTTTGGAGTAACTTTTAAAGAACAAACAGGTATTGTTCCGCCTCCCGATATAGATGTTGTATTGGTAGCTCCCAAAGGTTCAGGAACTTCGTTGCGCCGTTTGTTTTTAGAAGGAAAAGGACTTAACTCGAGTTATGCCGTCTTTCAAGATGCTTCTGGGAAAGCAGAAGACAAAGCAAAGGCTATCGGAATTGGCATAGGCTCAGGCTATTTATTTCCTACCACTTTCCAAAAAGAAGTATATTCCGACCTGACTGGAGAACGAGGAATCCTTATGGGAGCACTAGCGGGTGTTATGGAAGCACAATACAATATTTTACGCGAAAAAGGACATTCTCCTTCGGAGGCTTTTAACGAAACAGTAGAAGAACTTACAGAGTCTCTCATCAAATTAGTAGGTGAAAACGGTATGGATTGGATGTATGCAAACTGCTCCACCACTGCCCAACGCGGCGCTTTGGATTGGAGACCGCGATTCCGAGAGGCTGTAGCACCAGTGTTTCGCCAATTGTACGAAAGTGTTGCATCAGGAAACGAGGCGCGCATCACTATCGAAGCTAACAGCAGACCTGATTACAGAGAGCGCTTAGAAGAAGAACTCAAAGCTCTGCGCGAAAGTGAAATGTGGCGCGCTGGACAACAAGTGCGTGCTTTGCGCCCCGATCGCCAGAAAAAATAATACAAAAACCCTGAACATCAGGGTTTTTTTGTAGAAACAATAATAACTTCTTTAAAACAAATTTTTATCTTTGGAGAGGCGATGCTTAACATGCTGTTTTGTTTCTTTAAATATTTTACTTATGAATTTCAAACAAATTTTTCTTACAAGTCTCATTGGTTTCATAAGTGGCTTGATAGGAAGTTGGGTTTATGATCGCTCGAAGAATTCTCAGCCAACTATACCTTCTCCACAAGCTACCTCTTACACTACAAATTTTACAGAACCCAAACACGAAAACCGTCATGCCACTAACCGAGTTGAAATTGACTTCATAGAAGCCTCTAAATCTTCTTCAAGTTGTGTAGTGTATGTTCGTACGATATCGGAGCGAGAAATCCCGCGCTTTAGTTGGTTTGATATGTTTTTTGGTGGGCGAATGAATGAAACAGTCATCGGCTCGGGCTCAGGTGTAATTCTTACTTCTGACGGATATATTGTTACAAATCATCATGTAATTTCTGGAGCAGAACGCATTGAAATTATTCATCAAAAAAGAACCTACGAAGCCAAAGTGGTAGGCACAGACCCTTCTACCGACTTAGCTTTATTAAAAATAGAGGCTCAGAATCTTCCTTCTATCCGAGTAGGCAGTTCACGCGATGTACAAATTGGAGAATGGGTATTAGCAGTAGGCAATCCATTCAATTTGGCTACTACTGTTACAGCAGGAATTGTAAGTGCTAAAGGACGCAATATCAACATTTTAAAAGATGTGTTCCCTATCGAATCATTTATTCAGACAGATGCTGCTATCAATCCTGGAAACTCTGGAGGCGCTTTAGTCAATCAAAAAGGAGAACTTATTGGTATTAACACAGCTATTTTATCTAAAACAGGCTCTTATGCAGGTTATGGATTTGCTGTGCCCGTAGATATTGTCATGAAAGTAGTAAATGACATTAAAAAATATGGTGAAGTACAAAAAGCATTTTTTGGAGCAGAAGTCACAGAAATGGATGAAAACTTATCCAAAAAATTAAATACGGACGACCTTAATGGAGTAGCTATCCTTCAAATAGCACCTGACGGCGCCGCCGACAAAGCAAAACTTGAAGAAGGCGATATTATCTTGCAAATCGACGATGTCAAAATCGATACTAAAACTACTTTTGACGAGCAAATTGCTTATCACTCGCCAGGTGATAAAATCAAGATTACCTATCGCAGAAACGGAAATATCAAAACTACTGAGTTAGTGCTTACTAACATAGAAGGAACTACAGGAACGCTCAAAAGAGAAATCTATATTGCTAAGCAACTCGGAAACGCTCATCTAGAAATTGTTCCTAAGATTGAACGCTCGCGTTATAATATCACTTCAGGCATTCGCATACGAAAAGTAGGCAACGGACTCTTAGCGCAACTCGGATTACAAGAAGGCACTATCATCGCAAAAGTGAATAATTATGCTGTCGAAAAACCAGAAGAGCTTGAAAGTATCTTAGCTAGACTGCGAGGAAGAATCATTCTTGAAATCATTCATAAAGACGGAAACCGCCAGTTTCTTACTTACCTCTTTTAAGATGTATGACATTAGCCTTAACTATGCTCCACAAGACAATCTCGCACAAAACTCTTCAAAAGGATGGATAAATTTTTTTGTCGATTTTTTAAAAATGGCTCTCTACGAAATGTCGGGAAGAGAGTTTTCTATTTTTTTTGATGAAAAAACATCATTCCTTCCTTCTTCTACTATCCTTATTAATGTGTTGAGCCCGCATTTTGTAGCTGAAAAGGAATGCATAGAACGCTTAAAAAAATTTTTACAAGAAACTCCAAGCAAACTCTATATTTTCAAAGTACTCAAAGAGCCTTTAAGCAAAAAAGACTATCATCCGCTTTTAGCAGAATTAGAAAACTTACCTAATTATCCTTTTTATTGGGAAAACGAAAAAGGACAAATTGAGCATTTCGCCCCTTTCTTCAAGTTTCAAGGAGATGACTTGTTTAGCCTGCAATTACTCGATATTTGTTATGATATTCTACAAATAATTGAAAAAAAAGAAGTACCCCAAAAAGCAGTTTATCTTGCTGAATGTGGAAAAGACCTCTTTAAAGAAAAAGCGCTTATAAGACGAGAACTCAAACAAAATGGATTTCGCGTACTGCCAGAAAAACCCTATCCAATAGACTATGGAGACGCAGCACAATTTGTTGAGCAAGAAATGCAAAAAGTTCATGTTTCTATTCATCTAATAGGAAACGACTATGGAACTATTTTAAGAGGAGATAGAATCTCTATTCCAGAGTTAGAAATCCAACTTTCTGAAAAATTTCTTCAACAAAAAGATTTTTATCGATTTGTTTGGATTTCGCTTTATGCTAATCCAACTAATCAATATCAACAAAACTTATTGGAAAAAGTAAAAACCTTTGTTCTACCTGATTATCGCTCAGAAGTATATCAAACTAAAATTCAATACTTTAAAAATACTCTTATAGAGCTTTTACAAAAGAATGAAAATCCTATAAAGCTCACTTCAAAGCAATATCAAAAAGCGATCTATTTGCAATTTGATAGAAAAGACATCAAATGGGCAACTACCGTTGAACAATTATTAGAACTCTTAAATTTCAAAGTACTTCAGTTACCTTATAACATAGATGTAATGCAAGCCAGGAATTTGCATCGAAAATACTTGAATATGTGTACACTTACTTTGATTTTATTCGATAGCACTTCTGAAAAGTGGCTTACTGCTACACTTCAAGATGCCTTCAAAGCTCCTGGATTCAGAAAAGATTTTGAACTTTTGCCCATTGGCGTGGTAGTCCGCAATGCGACGCAAAAAAGAATAGCTGAAAAAATTATCCATTCTTTCAAAAATACTTATCAGTGCCTTTTGCTGTCATCCGAAGAATTAGAAAGTTTTGTAAAGCAGTTCTAAAAATTATTATCCAAAAAAATCTTAAAAAAAGCTAAAAAATATTTGTCAAGCTACTCCCTTGAGTTGTCTTTCTAAAAAACTAAATGAGGATCGCTATGATTTCTATTTTTAACATGCACCATAAACCAACTGAACCGGTTACTTCTTTACCTTTGCAAGTATGTCAATCCTACATTAACCGATTTGAGCATGCAGTTCGAAATCTTGAAATGATTACGGAAGAGGAGCGCCGCGAACGAAACAAAGAGATTCATCGCCGCTTTTCTAATCTGCTGTTTATATAAACTTAGGGAAAATTTCGATTTTCTTTTACAATTTGTATTTGGTATCTATCCAAATCGTTACAGGTCCGTCATTAGTAAGAGTCACTTTCATATCCGCTCCAAAAATTCCTGTAGCGATGGGTTTTTTAAGTTTCTCTGTAAACAAGCGAATAACGTATTCATAAAGCGGAATAGCTTTTTCTGGTCGAGCAGCCCCTGCAAAAGAGGGGCGGTTTCCTTTTTTAGTAGAAGCCAAAAGGGTAAACTGACTTATTAACAAAATATCTCCTTTTACATCTATCACAGAAAGATTCATTTTACCTTCTTGATCGCTAAAAATTCGCATCTGTACAATTTTAGAAACTATCCATTGAGCATCTTCTTCTGTATCTTCATAATGAATTCCTAACAAAACTACTAGCCCTTTTTGGATAGAAGCCACTTGTTGATTTTCTACGACTACATTAGCTGCGCTTACTCTTTGCAGAATTGCTACCATACTTCAAAAATTATATCGCAATGTTATTTTTTTGAGAGATATTTGCTTTTGTATTTTCTGCTCGCAAGATATGTTCTGCTGCGTAATGCAACATCAGTTTTTAAGAAAGAATTTGAAAATTGAAAATTTATAATTTCTAGTCATCAATTAAGAAAATTCACATTTGCACAAGATTTTGATAGTTTATAGCAAAAGAAGCTTCTGTACTCTAATTTCGAAACAGAACAATAAATACTACAGTCGGAAAGAGTCTCCACAAGGAGGCTACTGGAAGCCTGTTCTTGCAAAAGAGCCACACTTATATTTCCAATAAATTCCAACACTCACTTCAGCACGTGTTTCAGATACACCAACAAACAAATTGGCTACCTATCACTATGAAATTCTATTTTATTATAAATAGAAGTGAGTTTGTTAATCTCATCTAAGCTTAGCCCGGTGTTTAACCGCCAATTTTTTAGAAATCCTAACAACATAAGCATATATATTTCGCTGTGCAATAATATTTTCTCCTGTAGTATCGTAAGCTTAGTCCGAAAGGGTGATTATTTTTTTAGAACGTTTGTAATGCAAGACAAGAAGATTACTCCCAAAGCACCTCTCTCCTCCCTGAAGCTACTTATGTAATTTACCCATTGATTCCGATGAGCTACGTAAACATAATTCACGAAAAGAAAACTCTATTCAAAAAAGGCATAAGAGACAATTTCAAACAGAAAGTTCTTATGCAGACAATTTCCCATAAATATTTTCAGAAGCAGAAAACTTTTAATTACTCTATACTTACAATCAACAACAATTCTGCTATTCATCGTTTTACGAAACTCACCATAATTCTGGCTTTTTTGTGCAAACGGCATCAATTTCCCAAGAACCAATTCTTTGCTTAAACTCAGAAATTTTCTCTAAAGGATGACCTTGAAGTTCAGGAGAAACCAAACATATTTTAAAGTGTTTTTTTAGAACAGGGTAATTTTCAGAATTCAAAGGCAAATCACTAAAGCAATCGACCCACACCCAATCTACTTTGCCAGCAAAATTCATGACAAATTCTAGTGGCTCAAATTCTGAAAATCGAACTGCTATTTTTCTAACCCCTTTTCGCACATATTTAACCAAAAAAGGCAAAGAAAGATCGAGAAAAAAATAATCTTTCACTTTATACTGTTGCATCAAGCCCAAAAGTGCCTCTTCAAGTCCTTCACATTTGGTGTTTAAAATAATAAGCTCATGGCGAAATACTTTTAGCAAATCTTCGAAACGCTCGCCACTCTGAAAAGCATCGTGATGCATAATAAGTTCCTTCCCATCCGCGCGAAGATCTAACTCAATTCCATAATGAGTAGGGACTTGAGCCAACTGCGCAACAGTATTGATACGATGCACGATTTTAAGCATTGGAGTTTATATTTAGATGTTCTCAAAAAATTCGGTTCTATTAATCTGGACTGAAAGCTTTAAATTAATTAACAGTTTCATCGAAATTTGTAGAAAAAAGCTAACTCTTACAAGAATTAGAAAAACAAAGTTGCGAATTTGGCGGATAAGCAATAACTCGCAAAAAATTAAATAAACTATCATTGGTGTGAAAAAAAGAAGCTTTGAGTCTGTTTTTCAATCGTTCGAACGCCTTAGAGTGTTAGTGATTGGCGATGTAATGGTAGACGCTTACGTTTGGGGAAATGTTACAAGAATTTCTCCAGAAGCTCCCGTACCTGTTGTAAATGTAAAAAAACGAGAAAAACGCTTAGGAGGTGCTTCGAATGTAGCTTTAAATGTAAAGGCACTTGGCGCACAAGTAACTATTTGTTCAGTAATAGGAGAAGATGCTTACGATGTAGGTTTAATAGAGCTTTTAAAAAATCATTGCATCTCAGACAAAGGAATTTTAATAAGCAAAGAAAGAGTAACTACCATTAAAGAAAGAATTATTGCAGGCTCTCAGCATGTTGTGCGCGTAGATTCTGAGATAGATACCCCTATTTCTGAAAAAGAGACTTTTCAACTTTTAGAAAAAATTCAAAAGCTTATTTCTGATACTGATGTAATCATTTTTGAAGATTATGACAAAGGAGTAATCACACCTTCTCTTATTAAAGAAGTGGTAAAAGAAGCAAATCTGAAAAATGTTCCTACCGCTGTAGATCCCAAGAAAAGAAATTTTTGGGCTTATCACGGCGTAACTCTTTTCAAACCTAACCTCAAAGAACTTCGGGAAGGTATTAAAACCGAAATTTCTGCCGAAAATATTGATGAAATTAAAAGGGCCGTTCATGTTTTAAAAGAAAATATGAACGTTCAAATTGCTCTTGTGACCCTCTCGGAACAGGGTGTTTTCATTAGCAATTCGAAAGAGGAACACTATATTCCGGCTCATCTTCGCCAAATTGCAGACGTATCGGGCGCTGGTGATACAGTAATAAGCATTGCAGCATTATGTCTAGCTGAGAAACTACCTTTAAAATACATTGCAGGAATTGCAAACTTAGGCGGAGGGCTTGTGTGTGAAAAACCAGGTGTTGTTCCTGTAGATAAACGTCAATTGCTTTCCGAAACAATCCGTGTCTATGGAAAAGAAATTGCTTCAGAGGTTCTCTGAAGCAACTCATTAATAAATTATTTTATCGAATTAAAACAGGAAACACTCCTGAAAAATCTGAGGAACCTGCATTTGGGTTATCTTGCTTAGCAGTTCCAGAAAAATGACGTAAATCTACTTTCAAAGTACCAGAAGTGACAGAAGAAGCATTTACTCGTAACCGAAAAGTAGTTCCTAACGGCTTGCCATCAGGATCTGTGTTTCGTCCTTCTACAACTACATCAGAAGCATTTCCTCCAGAGACTGGCGTATAAGTATAATATAAAAGATGCTCCTTGCTTTCTCTTTCAATTTCAGAAGTGATTTCTTTTGAGTTTACATCATCAAAAAAACGAATTCTTCCATTGTACAATTTTGATGCGCCCAAACTCAATGTGTCTGTTTTATCAGGAACTACTACATTTCCCATCATTTTTCCTTTCCAGGCTACTAGGATTGTATCATTTGCATTTGATACATTTTGCAAACGAATTGTAACACGAGTAATTAGTTCATTATCGTGCTTATGGGAATGATCGTGGTCATGTTCATCTTTTTTACAAGATGAAAACCATAACAACCCTCCTATTAAACAAACGGAAAACTTTCTAAAATTTTTCATAGCATTAAAAAATTTAAGTAATTTATGCATTAGGTGAAAGAAGATTCAAAGGAACGTGCAATCGAAAAATGAAATTTCTACCAACTTCATCGGCATAATAACGAAGGCGGTCTAAATAATCTCTATATGAAGTATTGAATACATTTCTTATTTCTAATGATGCCCTAATTTGCTTAAAATAAAACGTAAATTCTACATTCAATAGCTGGTACGCTGGTGGAGGAGGAGCAAAATCGATATACCAGCGATTTTGTTTGGCTACATGTAAAAGTTCTACTCCTGCTATCAAGCGATAATTTTTTGTCTCAAAAAAACGATAGTTGGATTTTAAAGAAACACGCCAAGAAGGCACAAGCGGAAGTGGTTTTCTCAAAAAAAGGTTTTCCGCTCTCACGTACATAAACTTGCATATATTGGTAAGGGCCTTATGGCTATGAGAGACAGAAACATCAGTGCCTGACCAAAAAGCATTCACCTGCTGATATTCAAACAGAGGGAAACCCCCTCTTACTGTTTGAACAAATCTTCCTGTGGGATTCAAAAAAATAAAGTTATGAATCCATTGAATATATGGAGAAAGTTCAAATTGCAAATTCTTTTCGGTGAATTGCAACATAGAAATGTATTTAAAACCTCGTTCAGCCTTTAAATTACGGTTCCCTACTTCAAAAGAAGCCGCTCCGTGATGAATACCATTGCTGAACAACTCATTTGCCTGAGGTGCACGCCAAGCAGAACCTAAATGATGTTTCCACGTAGCTTTATTGCCTATAAAAAATTGAATTCCCGAAGTAAAAGATAAATTTCGAAAAGAGTAATAAAGCGGAGCCTCTGACTCAGTACGCGGAAGTATTACATCTAAGTAACGCACATCATACCTCAATCCCATTTCTGCTTCCCAGTGCTGGCAACGTTTGTACTTTTCATGAACAAAAAAACCCAGGTTTTGTAACGTATAAAAAGGAATAAAATAACGCGTTCCATCCCACGTATTTTTTTGAGTTAAATAATTTAGCCCAATTGCTCCCGAGAAGTGATATAAGAAAGGTTTATGTTCAAAAACAAAATCTGTGCTGTGAGTAGTTAGCTTAAAATGCAAATCAGGATATAAAATTGAATTCTGTTCTGCAGTACGACGCACATCTAGCTCAGCTCTATCGTTGAACTGCCTTCCTACAAGAAGTTCAAGCCTTCCTAAAGAAGTTTTCCACCAAGACTTAATTCTAAAAAGCTCATGCTCTACGCGCTGCATAGGTCTTCGAATGCGATAATCAAACACATCAAATGTTTGAGGTCTTTGCAAAGAAATTGCATATTTCAGATCCTCGATATTTCCGATATGCGCGCCAGAAAAAATACCTAACGTAGTATTAAATTGACTATAAAACACTTCAACTCCTAAATTTTTAGGAAAATACCCTACGTGATAAGAAAAATTTTTCTCTTCAAACCCAGTATTGTACAAGTAATAGTTAGGTGTATGAAAATTTCCTGCTTTCGACATCGTTCCTTGAAGACGCCACTGAAGAGAAGGAAACCTGTATACGAAACCTTCTAATAGCATGGAAGAAGTTCCTTGCTGTCCATTGGTCATTCCTACCAGATGTATTTCTGAACGAATGAGTTGTTCTTTTTGAAGGCGACGCGGTTCTACAAGAATGACCCCCGCAAGCGCATCAGGTCCATATCGCACCGAAGATGCACCTTTTATAACCGCAATGCTATCTGCTACAAAAGGATCTATTTCTGGAGCGTGATCATTTCCCCATTGCTGACCTTCTTGACGCAAACCTCCATTTATTATCAAAATTCTGTTTCCAGATAATCCATGAATCATAGGTTTGCTAATAGCACTCCCTAAATTGATAGTAGTAATTCCAGGAAGGTTTTTAAGAGTTTCTCCCAAACCAAAACCTCTTTTTTGTGTCAACTCATCTCGCCCGAGCGAAGTAGTAACTTGCGTAAGCTCACCCGCATACCTTTCTTCTTTGATTTCTATTTCATGAAGTTGGCAAGCAACTTGATGCAAAATAATCTTTTTATAAACAGATTCATGATGTAAATGAAAAATTTGCTCATACGGCTCATATCCAACATGAGTAACTACTAATTTGTAGTCCCCTTGTGGAATTTTATGAATTGAAAAACTTCCTAAACTGTCAGAGATGGCGTAAAAAGAATTTTCTTTTCCTAGGAGTATAATGGTCGCTCCCCAAAGCTCTTTAGCGCTATCTCCATCGAATACATGTCCTGAAAATGAGTACTCTTTTCCTATGAGCGCTGTAGATTTTGATTGAGCGCTTAAACTTTGGATGCCGAAAAATAGCGATATAAGAATAATAACTTGCAACATGGTTGCAATGCTAATCAAAAAATCGCATAAACGCAACTATGTTGCAATTTTTTATGCTATTAAATTAAAAAACGCCTTACGTTTTATAAGGCGTTTTAAAGTATCTTATTCAACAGACATCTTTTTAACAAAACGAACCCCGTTCACTTCAAGAACAATCATGTACACTCCTGTTTGCAGATGCTCGGTAGCATAACTGATTTCATGAAATCCTGAAGATAATTCTCCATCCTTTAGAACATCAACTGTTCTTCCGAGCATATCGACGATCTTCAAACTTACATAAGCATCATTGGCAAGTGTAAAACTAATTAGGGTACTATGATGAGTTACAGGGTTTGGAATATTTTGGTAGAGTTGTGTAACGGAGCTATTTGCTACCGTAACTACTTTTATCTGAGATAATCTTTGTTCCCCGTTTGTACTCACTTCTATCAACTGATAGTAATATGTTCCGCTACTTACTGTGTTATCAATGTAAGAATAAACATTCATATTCTCTCCCTTAGCGCGCAACTTCGAATCTAACAAGTAAGAGGCAATCTCATTCCATTGCAGCATATCAGTAGAGCGCCTGATAATATAACCAGCTGAATTAGCTCCACTTGCGGTTTTCCAACGCACTACTACCTGCGCTTCTGGTGCGACATATTCAACATTATACTCTAAAATTGTAACGGGAAGTGGATTATTGAATACTGTAGAGCCCAGAGTAAAGAAGCTGAAGCTGTTGATATGATTAGAAGAAACCAAGTAGCCCGCTGAAGGTGTACCCGTATAGTATTCGTTTCCTTCTGACCACCAAGTATTGTAAGCGGGACCGCGACGGTGAGCAATGCGCAATTGACTATGGTAAACTGGATTAGAAGCGACGTCGCTAGCAGAATTCCAAGAAAGAATCACCTTCGGTTCCGTACTTGTGGCGTTCCTTGTTAAATCCCAGTACTCAAGGGCGCTTACGTGCGTCATATCGCCTGGTACAATAGCACCAAAACTCGGTGGAGTTCCTACAAAATACTCAGCAGTAAATGAAGCACCCGCGCTGAAGTTGTTGAAATCAGCAATTCCAATCTCTCTCAACACTCCATTTTTTCCTACAGGGAAACGGAAAGACTGATTAGTGCCTGTCAGATTTTCCCCTGCTCCAAATACCTTTGTTACGGGTCCACTAATGTAAGAAGCATCGCTACCTCCAGAAGAACCTGCATAATTTGCACCTGTGGTAACGGCACCTGCCACACTTGCACCTGCTTCCAACGTTAAGGAATTAGTTGCACTCGTACCTAACCTACCAGCAATAAGGGTGAGTGTAGCATTCGTACCTTGAATAATTAGCGGAGAACCTAACGTTACTGCATTTCCACTTACACCTGTTCGGTTAAGTGTCAGGGTTCGTAGTGTTCTATCGGAAGTAGTGGCAGTAGAAAACTTGAGCGTTCCTGCAAGTGGCGAAGAAGAACCTCCAATAATCAAATGCGAAGTGTTTGAGCCCTTCAAAACCCCAGGAGTATTAGCTAACTGTCCATTGATTGTGAGAGTATCACCATTAATATTCAATACAGCGCCGCTTCCTAAAGTAAGCGTATCAGAGTTAGTAACACCTACAGTCAGACGATTAGCCATTGCTATTTCATGAGAACTTCTGGTGATAGTCAAAGATTGAAGAGTTCGTGTAGTAGGAGAAGTTTGCATCATTCGCAAAGGATCGAATTGTCCCGTTCCTCCAATTACCATACGAGACGTATTACTACCTACAAAAGCTCCTGTAGTTGCAGTGTGTACACCATTGATAGTAAGACGATTACCATTTATGTTGAGCGTAGCACTGCCATGCGCCAAAGTGTCAGCAATTATTAAGTTACTTCCTAGCACATAATCAGGAGTACTCCGATTCATATAGAAGGCTTTCAAGGTATGATTAGAAGTTGTAGAGTTATCGAATACAAAGTTTCCGAGTGTACCACTACCTCCTACTACTAAACGAGATGCAGCGCTTCCGACAAACCTTCCGCCAGTATTAGAGTAATTACCATTCAGGAATAATGTATTCCCATTGAGATTCAATCCTCCCGAAGCAAGCGTAAGCAAACCTCCAGAAACTAAATTCAAATTTGTTCCAAGAGTTACGACATCTCCTCCTGCGCTCGTACGATTGATAGTTAAGTTTTGCAAAGTATCAGCTCCTGCAGCGAAATTCAAATTACTTCCTAAATTACCAGTTCCATTGAATACAAGAGAAGAAGTAGAAGAACCTCTAAAACCACCTGTTGTAGCAACATAGTTGCCTGCTGTAGAATTCAATGTAAGAGTATGACCATTTAAGTAGACAAAACTACCTCCTAAGCTTATTTGCCCATTATTAGAGGTCGTTCCTACAATTAAATTAGAACCTAAAAGGATAGAGTCGGAAGCAGTTCTGTTGACTGTAAACTCTCGAAGTTGTGTTGTAGTCGGATTAGTAAACGCAATAGCATTTTTTGCAAGAGAGCTATCGGCAAACACTCCATTACCTAAAATGCTTATTCGAGAATTATCGGAGCCAGTAAAAGTAGCATTCGAAAGCGTTCCTTGACGACTCAACGTTCCAGCCATCGTTAAGCGGAAATTATTCAAATCTAAACGACTATTATCTAGTGTTAGACGCCCGCGCACGTACATGTTATTTGCATCTGCATCGAGCACTGCAGGTACGACTGTTCCCGAAACAGTATCTAGAATTTTTACTGAGTTATTGCGCAAAATCAAATTAGCATAATCCCTTTCAGGATTAAGTGTATGATTAAAGGCGGCTAAACGTCTAACGCGCTGATTGATTCCTGACTGATATACTACTGTTGAATTCGCATGTAAATTGATATTTGCACTTGCTGTATTCAATGGGAAACGAGTAGCAACAGTGGGGCTTCCTAGTGTTAAAAATGCAGCTGAGTCTACTGTTAAAATTCCAGTTGTAGAGTGGAAAATTTGAGTTGTACTATCTTGTAAATCGTTAAAGCGCTCAATCGTTAAATTACCGCGCACGCGCAAGCTATCAAAGACAGCAGGGCCTTTATAGGTAGAATCGTTGCTAATACGTTTGATAGCTATCGCAGAAGGATTCGGATTGCTATTTCTAATAATCAAATTACCGTAATTTCTATTTTGGAGTGCCATACTACCTCCTGGCATATTTAAACGCGCAATATATTGAACACCTCCTGTTTTGTTAGTACCACCGTTATAAATTACCGTAGAAGTTGCATTTAAACTTAAATCGTTCACATAGTCATACCCAAGTGGAAATCTTGTGTTTCCTGTTCTGGAGTCGGTAGAATCTGCACCGAGAGTTAAGAAAGCTCCTGCTGCTAAAGTGAGTGTTCTTCCTGCCTGTCCGGTGATTTGATAACCATTGTCACACAAATTAGTATTCGTGTTTACGGTCAAATCTCTCGTCACGACTAATTCTCCATTAGCTATTTTATTAACAACCCCTGCAACAAAACCTGGCTGTGAAATATCTTTGCTCAATACTAAATTACGATATGCACGGGGAGCAACACGTCCCAATGCTTGCACGGTCTGGTTGAGTTGCCCTGAAATATAGCGAACAGTTGTATTAGAATTAGCACTTCCCAAAGAAACTAACGAAGAGTCTGTTACAGGGAAGGTCGTAGAGTTCCAAGCAGAACCCAAATTTATAATTCTGTTCACTACATCACCCGTTCCCATAGAAAATGTCGCGCCAGCAGAGGCCACAATCTGATAGCCTGAATCCAAAACTTCTGTACCGTCACTTACGATCTCCATAGCTGTACGATACATCAAGCGATTTTGACCATCTGCAGTAGGTGCCCCTATGCGCGGACAAAGGATTTTGACTGCTAATCCAGAACCTCCTCCATGAGCAAATTGAATTCTTCCGTAAGTTTGGGCAGGATTGGTAGAAGAAAACAAACGGACATTTTGCGTAGTGCTTCCATTTCCACTGTATCTTATTGTAGAAGTAGCACTTAAATTGATATTATTATTCTGGATATTTAATGGGAATTCAGTAGGATTTACTCCTCCTATGAAGAGCTCTGAACTTCCTGCCATAATGAACTGACTTGTATCAGTACCCACGATTTGGTTTCCGTTATCCGTTAATCTTCCTACACTAATTTCCAGATTCCTGTTAAACCGAAGCGTATCTAATAAAATAACGGCACCAGAAGTTTTGTTAATTCTAATATTAAAAAATCTATTTTGTGTATGAGTGCTGTGCGAGCGGAGATTTACGTTGTCTCCCCCCTGAAAAGTAACGGTAGTATTCTGGGCTTTAAAACGAGCCGAAGTAGATGGATTATTTACTAAAAAGCCACCACCACAATACACGTTCTTACTATTAAAGTCAACTTCACCTAACTCAATAGTTAAGTTAGGAACTAGCCTTCCTACACCTCCTAAACGATTCAATACTAAGCTATCTTCTAAAATCCATTTTCCTCCGGCTGCATCAAATTTAATGGGTGTTACGAATGGTTCTCCGTTACTTCTAATTACATGAGTTAGAGAAGTATCTACTACTCTAAAGGTCCAAGAGCCATTCAAGTCGTTTGTCCAGCGCGTAGGATTTGCATAAGAAACAAAACTACCAGAAATTTCTATTTCAGATGAAGTAACGCCTGGCGCAGCAATTCTTGGCACTGGACCTGCTCCTGAAAGATAAACAGCCGGCGATAAATAGAAATAACGACACGTAGCAGGTGAAACATCGATGATCATAGCTTGATTAGGACCATCAAAAGAACCTGCTGTGATAAACACAGAGTCCAAAGAGGTAGGTGTACATGTATTTCCATTATAAACTAATGAGTCTTGCGACCAATTTCCAGGATTGCTCCAAAGATTCGATACTGTATTATCAAGCGGATTTAATTGTCCACCTTTGCCAATCCAATAGAAACGTTGCCCTACAGTATTTGCAGGAAAATAAATTTCTCCATTATTATTGGCTACGTCTGTTCCTGCAGTATCGTAAACAGGGAAATAAGGAGAACCATATACATAAATATCTTGAACAGTAACGTTTCTCCACTTCTGAGTGTCAAGAGAAAACATCAACCCTGCCGTGATATTAGCTTTTGAAGAGCGTACATAAATCCAACCATTGCAACCTACTTTTGCATAGATTCTACCTGTAATGAGTGTTTTAGCAGTGTCTGCTCCCGTAGTATCAGCTGCAAAAGATATAATATTAAAATCGTTAGATTGGATAGAGCGAATAGTGTCGTTTCCTTCAAGCGAGGTAAACAACAAACGCGCTTCACTATGAAGATAAATGCTATCCAATTTATTGCGTTGGTTCATATACTCAAGCACAGTTCCATTTCCAGCTTTTATCAAACTAGTAGAAACAGTACGCTGAGCAAATTGCTGTTTGTTGTTAACGTTAGTGTGTGCTCCGTATACGAGAGAGTCTTCAAAAATTGTATAATTGCCATTATCAAATCTAGTATAAGCTTGATCGCCAAAAATCACTTGTTTTTTGAATCTCCATGTACCTCTGAATATAAAAGGACGTTGCTGAGCAGCAAAAGAGCCGATGTTATTACCTGTTATCACACTTCCATACACAATATTTTCGACAGATGTACTTCCCCTAATTATATTAGTGGAGTCTCCATTAGTCATATTACTTGAAAAGTAGATATTTCCTAAAAACCGCTTAGGAGATGTTCCTGAAATAAATAACTGATAAGCACTGGTATTGGGCGCCAAACGCGAAAAGTGATTAATAGTAAGAAGATTGGTTGTACCATCTTCTGAAAAAATATCATTATCAATTCCATAGGTTGTAATACTCGGATAAGTTTTAGATGAATGATTTCCAAAAAATACTCTTACCAACCCTCTTGCTGGAGAAGGAGTATTAGGGTTATAACCAGAGGTAAAAATAATTTCAGCACTTGTGTCAGCCTCTAGTACAGGTTCGTTTACAACTCCACCATTATTTCTAAAATCCCATGCCGCATAAAAATCGCTTTGAGGGAAAGGTGGATGCAAACCAAAACCAGTAGCGCGGTATCCGTTCAAATATACTTTTGTATTCGGACGAATGGTTAATTTTCTCGGATTGTTAAAAAACAACCCATTAGTATCCCTATAAGCATTAAAGAAACCTGCATGTATATTATAACCGTTGTTATCAAAATGTCCTGCTTGCAAGAAAATACAGCCGTAAGCGTTTCCATTTGTAGAATCTCTATCCACCACCAAACTATCGAGTAATGTCCACTTACCCCCTACTCCTCTAAAGTGCAAATGTGGAATTCTTACGCCTGTTGTACGAATTGTTCGGAGAGTATCAGAGGAAGATAAAATAATAGCGTGCTGGTTAGGAGAATTAATCTGCCAAGGATCTGTAGCTTGAAAATTGATATTTCCGGAAACTCGCAACGGAACATCAAGGCGAAGGATAGGGTTAGAACCTCCGTCTAACGATGATGCTGCATTCATCGACCAATTCAAATTAGCACACGTAGAATTTCCTGAAGTAGTTACGATTTGAGAAGGCGATGTAAAGGATGCAGCATCAAAATAAACATTCGTAGTAGAATCAGGCACGCAACCGGAGGGAGCTCCTCCTGAGAAGAAAGACCATCTCGTTCCATCGTTCCAGTCACCCGCATTAGAAACCCAATACAATTCTCGATTAGAGCCAGTGAAAACGATACCCGTATTATTTCCTAAATTATAACTCAACATAGGATAACCAAAAGCAGTTAAATTAGCACTTGCTAAATTCACATCGCGGAAACGAACAGAATAAACAGAATCTGCCGTTCCTAAATGCATAGTAAATTGAGTACCTGTAACATCAGAGGCAACTAATGGTCGATTCGCTGGAGTCGGATAGGAAGTTGAACAGCCATAGTTGGTTGTAACAATACTATCCACATATAGCGTAGCAGAGGGATTTACTAATATTTGAGCATTGGCTATCGCACTCCTTAAGCGAACGACGTTGATAGTATCGGCGTGAGAGTTATTAAACCTAACAATTGGAGCATTGTTCAAATTTAAAAACATGATTCGCGCTGGGGCGGAAGCATTTATTTGTAATACAGTATTATTTGTAATCACATTCACACTATCCAAAGCACGGAAGTTGCTGTTCGCTGTGTGGGTTACGCCTCCAGAAAAGACAAGTTTTGAAGTAGCGAATAGAGGTTGTTGGAAAGTTACAGATGAAGGGAAATTGATAGTTCCACCACTTCCCAAGAAGGTCATACTGCCGTTAAATGTTCCTCCGCTAGAATAAGTTACATTTGATTGATGAGTAGTCCAATTATTGCCTGCAAGAAAAGAACTATTCGCTACTGTTACGGTAGAAAAGCTATCTACTGTTACATTGGTAGAAGTGCTAAAAGTATTAGAACCACTGAAAGAAACGGTATTTACTTTTCCTATAGCAATATTCCTGAAGAGATTAGTATTGGAAAAAGTTGCTGTTGTGCTATCGCCAAGTGTCAAAGACGTCCCAGAAGCAAATGTAACTCCATTAGCTGATACAGCAGAGGAAGTTCCATTCACATTCAAATTCACATTTGCATTAAATATTACAGGGTTGTTAAAAACAACGCTTCTTGTGCGCGCAGTACGCACGGAAACTACACCATTAAAAGTAGAAGTACCATTAAAAGTAATATCATTTGCATTACCGCTACCTGTACCGGCAGTAAAAGCATTGTAAGTTTTGGTAGATGTACCGCTTACAAACAAGCTCGCATCATTAGCAAGCGATATATTGTTAAATGTATGAGGGTTAGCATTATTCGTAAAAATAGTATCATTTCCGCCTACTCCCGTAAATGCAACGTTGTACAATGTTCGAGATATTGTACCCATTTGAATCTTGCCACCCGTCGCATTAGTAATGTTAATTTGAGAAGTACCTGCATTCACAGTCAAACCTGAAGTGGCTGACAAATCGAGTGCATGAGCAGTGTTGTTTTGTGAAAGATTAATGGTAGAATTTCCTAATGTCAAACTACGCGTTTTTGTGCCTATAGAAGCATCAAGTTGCATTGTATTTACTACAACTCCATTCGTATTAAGTGTGCCTCCTTTTAACACAATATTTCTTGCCACATTAAGAGCGTCTTGCAACACAAAGACAGCATCTTCCGTAGCACCTGAACTATTAAAATCTGCTCTAAAAATATCCACTCCATTAGTAGTAAGATAAACTGTTCCAGTAGAGGCAGAAAATAAGAGTAGATTGGGAGATGTAGGCGATGGAGGAACAATAGAAACATTAGATAACAGAAGCAGATTTCCTTTGATTTCAAGTGTATCATTCAGAAGAATTTGAGGTAAATCGGCATCATCAGTAAAAGTAATGCTCCTTGCATATGCATTAGTTGTAATGGTCGTTTGATTACTTGAAGAATTAGGGAAAGAATTCGCATCGAAAATAAGGCTATCTCCGAGCGTAGCAATGGCATTCCCTGCCCCACCAGAAGAGGTAGACCATGAGCTACAACTGTTCCAATCTCCACTGCCACCTACTCTGTAGAGAATACGAACAGGCAACGCCAAATCACCTGGGAAATATACATTTGTATTACCGCCGGCATTAATTCCTGTATAAGCATTGATATGATTAGCGGTTATATTGAGATTTTGAATCCTTACAGGCGCTCCTGTAAATGTCTGAATGTTACCCAGTGCTATAGAAGCAGCCCCTGGTGTTCCAAATAAACGTACTTCTGCTGCAGTACAAGCGGTAGGCAAAACAATATGCCCATTAATATTATAAGTTACTGCACTGTTAAAAGATAGCGCTTTCCCTGCTGGAACGTGAATTGTTTTTACAGAAATAATTCCCACACTTGAAGGACCTCCAAAATTTGCTGTATCAATACCATTGAAAGTAAAAAAGATAGTGTCTGTATTAATAGTTTGAGCTGTAGCCGTTAGCTCATTAAAATGTCTCCCTACATATATATTAAAATTGTTTGCATTAAAAGTGGCACTATTGTTTACAGCCAAACTTCCATTTACAATGAGAGCGGTTCCTCCATGAGCAGCAGTAACTGTTTTTACACTTGCATTCGCCAACACAAGATTATGATAAGTAATATTCATGCGTACAGTTTGTACACCACTTCCATTGTACACAAAAGTACCATTATTGTTGCTAAACGTACCTTGAGCTGTAAAGTTGGCTCCCACGAATGTAGTGTCAGAGGAAGCAGTAAAAGATGAGCCTACTGGATTTGTAAAGTTACCCACTACTGTAATTTTACCAGAACCTCCAGTAAATGTTCCGTTATTTGTAAAAGTGCCCGATACTGAAATGTTACCACTGCCTCCTAAAATTGTTCCACTATTCGTCACATTGCCAGAAACTGTAATACTGCCGTTTCCTCCTGTGATAGTTGAAGAAGTAGAAGCGTTGTTGATGCTCGCAACTGTTACAGCAGGGTTATTCGTGCTTAATACCAGATGGGCGCTTCCAATCAAAGATAATTGGTTATTGATAGTAAGTGTGCCAGAACCTGGTATTTTATTTCCACTATTCCTAAGCGCTAAGTTATGATAAGTTACAGCGGTAGAAACAAGTTGCATACCGTTTCCGCTATAGGCAAAAGTACCGTTGTTATGGCTAAATGTTCCGCCTGCAATAAAATTTCCGTTTAGTATAGTTGAATCGGATGATGCCGTAAATGAAGTACCAGCTGGCATAAATAAATTTCCTCCGATGTTAATTTTCGCTGTTCCTCCTATAATAGAAGATGTATTTTGTAAGTTCACGCTATTTGTAACACTAAGTGTCGTGTTGTTAGTATTTAATGCTAACTGAGCTGTATTGCGTAGAATAAGAGAATCTAAAACACTAACAGTGCCTGCAGCGGTAGTTTTAGTATTTCCTGCTCCTGTACCTGTAAACTCTAAGCGATTATAAGTAACAGCGGCTACCGCTTGTGCTCCATTTCGGTTATATATTACGTGTCCGTTGTTATGGTTAAATGTACCAGCATTAATAAAATCACCTCCTATAAAAGTAGTATCTGATGTAGTAATAAAAGTTGTACCTACTCTATTCTCGATACCTCCTAGAGCTGTAAGATTGCCCGAAGTCGCCGTTTTAGTACTACCCCCTGTTAAAACTAATCTATTGTATGTAACACCATTAAGAGACGTCCTAACAGTTTGAGCACTAGTACCATTATAAACGAACGTTCCATTGTTATGATTGAAAGTACCTGCATTCGTAAAGTTGCCTCCTACAAAAGTAGAGTCAGATGAAGCAGTAAAAGTAGTAGTACCAGACTTATTAAAATCACCCACAATAACAATGGGCTGAGAACCTCCTGTAATAGTAGAACTGTTTTGTTGAAAAAGATTACCACCCACATGCATTGCAGTATTATTGGTATTAAGAGCCAAAACCACGTTGTTCATAGTTCTAAGGCTTCCTTGTACTGTAAGAGTACCTGCAGTAGGGGTTTTGGTTCCTGAAGTTCTCAAATCCAAGTTATAGTAAGTAGGAGATGTAATAATAGTTTGCGCTGCAGCCTGATTGTAGCTAAATGTGCCGTTGTTGTGGTTAAAAGTACCAGTGTTAGTAAAGGTTCCTCCCGAAAGGAAGGTAGTATCTGATGATGCTGTGAATGTTCCGTTGTTTGTTAAGCCATTTTGTAGAATAATATTACCAGAGCCACTCGTTAATGTTCCTCCGCTGGCTATGGTCATAAGGCCACCTGCCCGCACTACATTGTTGCCTTTATTAAAAGTTCCTTGTGTAACATTAATAAATCCTGTTGTTTTTAATGAATCAGTCAGGTTGAATACAGCATCTTGTGAACCTCCTGTGCTATTAAAATTTATCTGATACATGTTTACATTAGCTGTAACAATATTTACGTTCCCTGTAGAGGCCGTAAAATTAAGAGTACCACCACTGCCTACACGTGTCAGAGAAACATTCGGCATTAAGATTAAACTTTCTTTAATTTCTAAAGGATTTGTGCCAAAGGCGATTACAGGAGCATCTGCATCATCAGTAAATATGAGCGTTCTTACTCCATAAATTGAGTTGTTGATTGTGACGGTTTTGTTAGTGCTATTAGGAAAAGAGTTATGATCGAAAATTACTGTATCAGCGATAGTAGGTAGAAAGCCTGCAGGAGTTCCTCCTGATGTAGTAGACCAGTTTGAACAGCTGTTCCAGTTTCCACTTCCTCCAATCCAAAAAAGTTTGGTTGATGGAGTTAAGCCAGACCCAGGAAAATTAATATTTGTATTTCCGCCTCCGTCGACACCTGAGTTAGCATTAATTTGATTGGAGGTAACGTTGATATTTGTAATAGTAGTAGTTGCACCTAATAAAGTGATAGTAGAAGCAAGAGCTATAGATGCTGCACCAGGAGAACCGCTAATACTAGCTGTACCACCGCAAGGAGGCAATACAATAGTCCCACTCAAGGAATATGTTACACCGCTACTATTGAAAACTAAACTTTTTCCACTTGTAGGAAGTGCGATGGTTTTAAATGCTATCACACCTGCTCCACTACTTCCTATAGTAGAAGTGGATGTTCCTGTAAAGAAAATTGTATCAGAATTGATCATTTGAGCAGATGAGGTGGTTTCTGTCCAATTGCCAGCGACACTATGGTTCAAGTTGTTGGCATCAAGAACGGCCATTCCTGAAATCATTACATCTCCATTTGCTGTAAATGAAGAAGTAAATGTTTTAGTACCACCTCCACTCAATAAAATATTTCGATATGTTCCCCCCGCTATGGTCTGATTCGTACTGCCATTGAAGGCAAAAGTTCCCGTAGAGGGGTTCATAGTACCATTTCTCACAAAATCTCCTCCTACAAAAGTAGTGTCTGTAGAAGCATTAAGAGTGGTAGAAGCAGAAATTGTTAAATTACCTCCGACAGTAAGTTTTCCGCTTTGTGTAGCGGTTGCTGAGCCTGCAATTGTTAAATGAGCGTTCACTAATGTGTTATGTTGTATTGTTTTAGTACCTGCATTCGCCAAACGAAGGTTATGATAAGCAACTGCCACAACAGTTTGGGTGGTTCCATCATAAACAAAGGTTCCAGAATTATGGTTAAAAGTACCATTGTTAGTAAAAGTACCATTCAGAAATGTAGTATCTGACGATGCTGTAATAGTTCCGTTATTGAGAAGAGCAGAATTAAAATCTATTTGCCCCGCACCTCCTACCAAGCTTGTATTAGAGCCAATAGTAGTGTTTCCATTTATTACGAGAGAAGGGTTATTAGTACTCAAGTCCACTACCAAACTTGATGTAGTCGATGTAGCAAAAGTTCCGCTTGCAGAAAAGTTTCCACTAGTTAAGGTTTTTGTTCCTGAAGAGTCAAAAAATACGTTTATATATCCACTGATAGCAGGAACACTTTGGTTACCATTGCGAACAAATGCTATCACGCGGTTGCCTACTCCTGGATTGGTCAAACTTCCTGATGTATGAATATAATCTCCATGAAAGAAAGTAGTATCTCCTGCCATTCTGAAAGTACCTGAGAGATTTGTAAAATTTCCCCAAAATCTCATTTTACCTGTCCCAGTAGGTCCATTCAACGTACCACTATTCTGTGCTGTTCCTGCCACTATTAAATTTCCACTTGAACCCGTAAATGTACCACTATTCAAGAAATTGCCTCCGACTGTAATTCCTCCACTTCCAGCTGTCAAAGTCCCTTGGTTGTTCAAGCTATTGACAATTGTAAATGCAGAAGTGCCTTGAGTTAGCACAAAAGTAGGCAAAATGCGAACAGAATGAGCATTTAAAGTTGTGTTATTAACAGCAAATGTAGTAGTCGCTGCAACTATCATACTATCCGCAGTGGTAAGTGTACCTGCAGCAATTGTCTTGGTGGAGGTGCCTGCTAACCGCAATCGATGATAATCTACTGCTGCTACTGTTTGAGCAGTGCCATCGTAGACAAACGTACCATTGTTATGATTAAACACACCACTGTTTATAAAATTACCCGTAAAAAAGGTTGTGTCAGAGGAAGCAGTAAATGTTCCGTTATTGGTAAGACCAGCATTGATATCGATTTGCCCAGAAGAACCTGTAATAGTACCGTCGTTAGTAATAGCGCCATTTAAAATAAGAGTTCCACTTCCTGCTATGATGCTGCTCCCAGACGCTACCGTTACTGCGCCTGACGACGTGAGAGCTGTGTTATTGACATTTAAAAGTAAACTGGCTGAATTTTCGACATTTAATGTAGCGCTAATTGTCAAAGTACCTGCATTAGTAGTTTTAGAAGAATTCCTGAGTAACAAATGCCGATAAGTAACACTATTTGCAGATGTCAATACCGTTTGAGAAGAGGAACCATTATAACAGAAAGTATTCGTACCTACACCCGGCGTAAACGTTCCTGCTGTTCTCGTAAAGGTTCCATTTAAAAATACAGTATCGGAAGATGCGTTAAATGCACCCCCGTTCATGGTCAGGTTTTGAATTGTAATTTTAGCTGAATTACCATTAAAAGTACCTAAGTTGATAATCAGAGCGCTATTATACTGTGAAACCGCTCCATTAGATGTGATATTCCCGCCGTTCATTATTACATTATGAGTAGCGGTCATGGTAGTAGTATTGTTTCCTAAGTTAAGAGTTCCACCTTGCAATCTAGCAGCATTTAAAACAAGATTGGTGTTATTAGTTAGCAAAGTGAAAGTTCCTGCTGTAATGATAAGGCTATCTGCTACTGTTAAAGTACCTGATGCAGCTGTCTTAGTGCTTCCTCCGCCTATCACTAAGCGAAAATACTCGACAGATGCAACTGCTATGTTAGCATTTCTTGTGTAAGAAACGGTTCCATTGCGATGATAAAAAGTACCTGTATTTACAAAACCTCCTTCCCCATTAATAATCATATTTCCAGAGGTAGAATAAAATTTTCCAGCATTCGTAAGACTTACTTCTCCCGGATTTCCATTATTGAAATCTATTGTAAAGGAATTTCCATGAAAAATGCCTCCTGTGTTTACAGCAATACTATCCAGCCATGTGTTAGGCAGGTTATTAGTTAAAAACACCGAGTCACCTGATTGTATGACAAACCTATCAACTCCATTAGCGGTACTAAAAATCCCCGCGTTTCCTCCACTTCCATCGGGGTTGAGAGCCCAATTAGCGGGATTGTTAAAATTACAACCGCTCGCACAGTTGGCGGAAACTGAATAAAAAACTTGAGAATACGCCATTTGGCAGCCTATCAAAATCACAAAGATGTGCACTCGTAAAAATGAGTTCATGGACGTAATATTGTTATAAGATTAGTGGAAACTTTAATAACTTTTTTAAATCAAATTAAGCTTATGTATGCCTAAAATACGATATCTCTCTACAGAAAGATGCTCAAATTTAAAAAACAAAATGAACTTAAAAAAAAAAATTTTAATCGCTACTCATGTAAGTTTACAAATAAATAAACAATACTTAAAAAGTCATATTTTATGAATGATTTTTACGATGAAAGAAAAAAAATATTCTCCCGATCATTCTTCTTTCAAAGTTCCAAAAGAAAGTAAATTGGCCGAGTAAAAGACCATAAAAAAGCAACAAAACTTGATACAAAGGAAGAATAACGAGAACAGAAACCCAAATCCGATTCCAGAACGATATTGAATAATATTGGCCAAGCCACCTGAAAAGAAAAGGTTTAATTAGTAACACAGTGCTTCCTGTAAGCGCAAATACAATCAGCACAAGAATTACTTGCTTAGCAGATTGCAAATTCCATTTTTGCTGTAACTTCCGCAAAGACATGCACGTGAATATTTTTGCGTATTAAATTATTTCAAATAAAATTTATTAATATTGCAGTTATAAACAAAAATTCAGGAGTATGAAAAAGTTATTTATCATAGCAGTTAGTTTTATTGCGAGTAGTTATGCGTTTGCTCAAGGAGTCATGAAATTCGAAAAAGAGGAGCACGACTTCGGAGATATCAAAGAGGGTACGATAGCAGAATATTCTTTTAAGTTCAAAAACACGGGAAACGCTCCAATTGTGATTACAAACGTGCAAGCCTCGTGTGGATGTACAACTCCCGAATGGCCTAAAGAACCTGTGATGCCAGGCGAAACTGCTATCATCAAAGCTGCATACAACAGCAAAAGCCGTCCGGGCAACTTTTTTAAGACAATTACAATTACCTCAAATGCGACAGAACCTACTAAAATCATTAAAATTAAAGGAAATGTAGTAATGCCCGATCAACAACCCTCTAATCCACAGGGTAGCATTCAACCTCAAAAATCGTATAAAATAGAATTTAAGCCCAATGAACTTCATATAGGGAGAGTTCAGGTAGGATCTACGATTATCAAAAAAGTAAACTTTCAAAACTTAGGAGAGGCTCCGTTTAGCATCCGGAGTCTTTCCTCTACCTGCAATTGTGTTACTTTAAAATCTCCTATTTTCAATATTCAACCAGGCTCAAGTGGTAGCTTTGAATTAGTATACTACCCTACTAAAAGTTATCAAGGAGTTCAAACTATTCAAGTTATTACAGACGTTCCATTCTTTACACCTACCTTTCAATTGCATGCAGATGTAGTGGAGAGCATCATTACCAAAAGCCTTGTACAAGAAACTTCTCCCATCGGATGGTAACTTAAAATGGAAAGCTATCTTTTAAAACTTTCCTTTTTTAATATCATTCCACTCTTCTAAACTACAAAGGCATTCTTCGAGTTCTTCCCTTATTTGATCTTCGTTTAAATCCTGACCGATAATCACTATTTCATTCATTCTATCACCAAATTCATCATCCCAGCGGCTTTTGATGTTCTCTTTATTTTCAAGAAACTCTTGATAACGAACTCGTTGGCTCATGGGCATAGAAACCCACCACATTCCTGCGGGCTCTGCTCTCAAAGAACCGCCAGCTTGACTCCAATTAATCGCTTGATGAGGGCGAGTAGCAATCCAAAACAATCCTTTACTTCTAAGAATATTTGCATGCCAATATTGCTGAGTATACAACCAAAAGCGTTCTGGATGAAACGGACGGCGATCTCTAAAAACAAAAGAAGAAATTCCATATTCTTCTGTTTCAGGAGTATGGTAACCTTTTTCCAACTCTCGAATCCATCCTGCTGCACTAGTAGCTTTTTCATAGTCATACAAACCCGTATTCATAACTTCTGACAATGGTACTTTCCCGAAAGAAGTTTCTATGATTTTTGCCTCGGGATTCAGTTTTTGCAAAATGGCTTTCAATTCTCCTACTTGATAAGGAGAAACTAAGTCAATTTTATTTAGAACAATTACACTCGCGAATTCAATCTGATCTATAAGAAGATTCACAATAGGACGATTATCTAAGGGGTCATTATTCAGATGACGGGTTTGGACAGTATCTATTGAACTAAAATCTTGATAGAAGTTATAAGCATCTACTACGGTAACAAAAGTATCGAGCTTTGCCCATTTTCGCAAATCTACTCCTGTATCAGATTGAAATTCAAATGTTTGAGCAATAGGAACAGGTTCGGCGATACCAGTGGTCTCTAATGAGTAGATAATCGAATTTGCCCTCTTGTGCTAATTTTTTAACTTCTATCATTAAGTCTTCGCGCAATGTACAACAAATGCAACCATTTGACATCTCGACTAATTTTTCTTCTGCTCGCAGTACTTTTTGATCTTTTACCAAGCGCGCATTTATATTAATTTCTGACATATCATGTACAATTACAGCTACGCGCGCATTTTCTTTGTTATGTAAAATGTAATTCAAAATAGTTGTTTTACCTGCTCCTAAGAATCCACTTAAAACAGTAATCGGAAGTCTCTTGCCATAGGATATATTTATTTGCAACAATGTTGCAAATATGGATAAAATAGGTTATCACAAAAAATTTTTTGGGAATCCTTTAATGATTTAAAAATGTTCGCTTGAGTTACCAAATAAAGTTTTTCATCTTTGCGTAAACTTTAAAAAATTCTTTTGTTTACTTTTATCCTTAACCCAGTCTATGAAACAAACAACACAACACATCATGATGGTTCGCCCGGCGTCTTTCGGATATAATACTCAGACCGCCATTTCTAATGCATTTCAACATAAAGTAACTGATGCAGAACTTCAAGAAGCACAACAGAAGGCGTTAGCTGAATTTGATGGATTTGTAGCTGAACTTCGCAAACACGGCGTTAAAGTAAACGTCATTTTTGATTCAGAGGAACCTAAAAAGCCTGACGCAATTTTCCCTAATAACTGGATAACTATGCATGCGGACGGCTCGATTGTTCTATATCCAATGTATGCACCTAATCGTCGATGGGAACGACGTCGCAGCATCATCGATTTGCTCAAAACCCATTATCAAATCATAAAAGAATACGACCTAAGCGTGTATGAGGAAGAAAATAAATTCTTAGAGGGCACAGGAAGTATGATATTCGATCGCATCAATAAAATTTGTTATGCGTGTTTATCTGTCAGAACAGACAAAAGTTTATTAGAAAAGTTTTGTCAGATTTATGAATACACTCCTGTAGTTTTCACTTCGGTAGATGCATCAGGAAAAGAAATTTATCATACAAATGTAATGATGTCCGTTGCTGAAAAGTATGCAGTCATTTGTTTAGAATCTATTCGCGATAGCAAAGAACGCGAGCACGTGGTGAATACTTTAAAAAAGACAAATAAAGAGATTATCGATATTACCTTAGAACAAGTGAACCATTTGTGCGGTAATGTTATCGAACTTACAAACGACAAAGGTGAAAGCTTATTGGTAATGTCAGAGCAATCCTACAAAGCGTTTCGTCCTGAGCAACTTGCTCAAATTCAAAAGTATTCTAAAATCGTATACGCTCCTTTGTATACTATCGAAAAAATTGGTGGCGGCGGAGCTCGCTGTATGATTGCAGAAATATTCTTACCTGAAAAAAATTAACTATGAGAGCCTGTATGCCATTTTGCTTACAGGCCATCTCTTAATTGGCATCAATTCCGACTGAATAAAGAAGTAATAAAACAAGCGCTGTAGAGGCAGAAACTCCTCCGTAATACAGCCCTACGCTGTACCCAGAATTCCCCCGACGAGTCTTGCTAAGAATGTAAGGAAGAGAGGCGACTGCAAGCAAAGCATAAGTAGCTCCTATCGCAATTAACATCAACAAAACCACATTTTGATGCTTCACTAAATAACTAACTACACAAAGTAAGAAAGCTACGACGCAACCTATAAGAAGAGAAGTTAAGGGTGTCCATTTTTCTACTAATTTACTCACAAAAATGGCTGATATCGCTGAAAAAAATAAAATGGCAGATTCCAAATAATCCGCATCGGAAAAAAGAACAGAAGATTTGTCTAGAAAATCCTGCGATAGCCAAATACTTGGGATTCCAAAAAGGATAATACTTTTAAAAAACCCTATGAGAAATCCCATTCCAAACAAAATAAAGAGATTCGTTTGTTTTTCAGGCACAGGCGCGACGTCATTTACTACTGCAAAGCCTGTTTGATTGATATATTTGATAGCGTAAGCAGTCAACATCACTAATATTCCTCCTAAAACAAAAGTTAATGGAATGCCTATCCTGTCCAAAATTTGCAAAATGAAAGGTTCAATCGTGAAAGTAAGTCCAAACACAATTGTAAGAATTGCAGCCACATTAGGAATTTTATGAACCGGAGCGAAATTTTCTACTAAAGAAATCGAAGGGCTGTGGAAAGTTGCCATTGCAGCCAACCATAAAATAATTAAAATAGGAAGAATCCATTTCAAATTACTGGAAGGGGCTGTTTGAACAGCAAGACTTACAGCAATAAAAATAACTGCAGCAAATGCTGCTCCTGAAATAATTAAAGGGAATTTAGTTCCATTCTTTTCATGCATTTTATCGGATAAATATCCTGAAACAGGATGAAATATAGCTCCTAAAACGCCCTGAGCAATCAGTAATACCGACGCAAATTGCACAAAATCGAACTTTCGCAATAATTGAGGTTGGTATTTTTCATATGCTATCCAACCAATTGTAATAGCAATTTCTAATGCGGCTAAACAAATTACTTGCTTCAGATAAGACTTTTCTTCGTTTGCTTTCATTTTGCAGTTGAAGTTAAAAACATAATCCATTTATAAAAAATTCGTTTTTTCTCAAAAAGCCATAAACTCAGGTTATACAAGCCCCACAACAAATATAAAAATTTTCAAACAAAAAACAATCATCTTGCACGAAATATTTAGCTTTGCAAAAAATCTACTCGTTGTATGAGCGATTATTTTACTTTAAAAGTAATAAAAGTAATTCCTGAAACTTCTGATACGGTTACCATTCAACTCAAACAACCTTTTTTCAAAAAAGTAAAATACAAAGCAGGTCAATTCCTTACTATTCTCCTAACAATTGACGGTAAAAAAGTAAGGCGCTCCTATTCGATGAGCAGCGCTCCTCAAGTAGAAGATTACTTGGCTATTACTGTTAAGCGCGTAGCCGGTGGTTTGGTTTCAAACTATCTGAATGACAAAGTAAAAGAGGATGATTCCTTAGAATTTATGGAACCAATGGGTAACTTTTATATTGAGCCCGACAAAGATAAACAGCGACATATTACTCTTTTAGGAGCAGGAAGCGGAATTACACCTTTGATGTCGATTGCAAAAGCTGTCTTGTATGCAGAACCTAAAAGTACGGTTTCTCTGCTCTACGGAAGCAGGAACGAACAGTCGATTATTTTTAAAAGTGCTCTGGATGATTTGAAATCTAAATTCAAAGAACGTTTTCAAGTAGTGCACTCTCTTTCCCAGCCTTTTAATGAAGATTGGAACGGATTTAAAGGACGTATTTCAGAAGCACATGTGATTAACTTTATAAATTTGGTCAATAAAAAACCCGCTGAAAATACACTTTATTACATATGTGGTCCTGAAGGGATGATGCGAGAAGCCCAAAATGCTTTGAAGAGGCTTCGAGTACCACAAAACCAAATTTTTATTGAAAGTTTTACCCCTCATCAGGAGGAGACTACTTCTCAGAATACAGAAATTTTAGACCAAGAAGTTAGCATTATTCATCGCGGAGAAACCCATAAAATTTTCGTCCCTAAAAACAAAACTATTTTAGAAATTGCTCTGGAACATGGCCTGGATATGCCGTATTCTTGCCAGAGCGGTGTTTGCACAGCATGCATGGCAAAGTGTCGAAGTGGAAAAGTTTATATGTCACATAACGATGGATTGAGCGAAGCCGACTTGCAAAAAGGTTACGTCTTACTCTGTACAGGACATCCTCTTACCCATGATGTAATAGTTGAAATAGAATAAAATGAAAACTTGCGGATATGTTTGCCCTCAATGCGAAGGGAAAGGCTATGACGAGGAAGGAAATGCTTGCTCTTGGTGCATTCACGCAGACAACGATTCCCACTCTTTGAGCGATGAAGAGTGGCTAAAACACGTTCATCAAACTTGTGTATGCTCTGACATAACTGGTATCGAAAAAGAATAAGAGTTTAGTTTGAACTACGTGTTTTTTCTTATTTTGCAAAGCGTTGAACTCGTTTCTTATGAAAAACTTTAAAAACTACTGCAACTTGCTGTTTTGTTTTCTTATGCTAAAGTTTCGCACAGGAATAGCGCAAGATTCTGGCCTTAAAAAAAATATCAATATCGAAAAAGAAAGTTCTGTTCAAATTGAAACAGCAAGGCGTATTTTTGACAAGATGGAAGCAGCACCTTCTACCCAAGAACTTTCTGCTAAAGACACTTTGTCGCGCTATCGATTTTCATTAATTCATTATCCACTTAATGCCATTGACCCAGCCGTCAACTTAGCAGAAAGACAACTTACCACCCGCCCTTCTGCCGAAGCAAATTACTTAAAAGCAGGATTAGGAAATTATATTACTTCTTACTTAGAAGGATTTTTAGGAAGCCAACCTAATAAAGATTATCAACTCGGTTTACATGTAAAACACTTGGCTTCTCAAAGAGGAGCGGTCGATAAACAAAACTCAGCCTCCTCTTGGAATGAAGCTGAATTCATTGGAAGATATTTTATGCCCAAAGGAGAAATGTTAGGTTCTTTAAGCTATGAACGACAAATGATAAAATACTACGGCTATGGAAAAAACGCTCCCAGAAACATTATAGACACATTTCAAGTACCTAAAAACATTTATCAGACTGTCGCTTCAAGAGTAAGCTTTAAGAGTGCAGAAAAAAAGTCTCATCCTATTACTTATCAGGCAGACTTACGGTTTCATCGTATTTCTGATGCTTTTAATGCCCAAGAAAACAATCTCGACTTAAGTGGAAAACTTTATTTTAGGATGAATGCTCAACAGCGCATTAGCATCAGAACTAACTTAATTATTGCCAATCAATCTGATTCTATGCAACTCAACAGAAACATGTTTCGCTTTGCTCCTGCCTATCATCATCAAAAAGAATCTCTCGAATTGAGCGGAGGTATTATTATTGCTTATCAAGCCAAAACTTTTGAGACTAATGTGAATCCTCAAGATTACAAAAGCAATTTTTATGTTTATCCACACCTTTTTGCAAAAGCTCAAATTCTGCCTCACGAATTATCGGTATTTGGAAGCATTACAGGAGATTTGATTCAACAAACATGGCGAGGATTCATAGCAGAAAATCCTTTTCTCAATAGAAATATAGCAATGGCACATACGCATAATCCCCTTACTCTTCAAATCGGAACAGAAATTTCTCCTAACAATCAGCTCAATATAAAGGGAACTGCCAACTACGGTTTGTATAAAAATATGCATTTTTTCATCAACCACTTTGCTGACTCTGCTTTTTTTGATATCGCTTACCAAAACAAAACCGTCGGAATGTTTACAGCCTCCGGAGAACTCGCATACGACCTTTCAAACTATAAAACAATCGCTACAGCAGAGTATTTTCATTACAACATGCCCAAAGATAGCGTTCTTACTTACCCTTTTCATCGCCCTCAGTATAAAATTAGCTGGCTTAACAGCGCTGCCGTTTATGAAAATATTCGAACAGAGATATCTTTATTTTTGTTAGGAGGCATTTTAGCTCCTAAATACGAAATGAATCGTGTTGTTTCAGCTCGCGAACTTCCTGTAATTGCTGATATGAATTTAAAAGGTGAATATCGCATCAAAGAAAATGTATTTATCTTTTTAGTTATCAATAACTTATTTTCAAGACGCTATGAACGTTATCAATACTATTACGTTCGTGGAATCAATGGTTTAATTGGGGCATCAATCTCTTTCTAAGCATGATAAAACCTTCTCTTTATGATCTCTTACAAAAGCGCATTCTTATTATCGACGGAGCGATGGGAACAATGATCCAGCGCTATAAGCTAAAAGAAGAAGATTTTCGCGGAGAACGCTTCAAAAATCATCCTTTCCCTCTCAAAGGGAACAACGATTTGCTTTCTATTACAAGACCTGATATCATCTCTGCCATTCACCAGCAATATTTAGAAGCAGGAGCTGATATTATTGAAACCAATACTTTTAGTGGCACAACGATTGCTCAAGCGGATTATCATACAGAAAGTGCTGTATATGATATAAACTATTGTTCAGCACAATTAGCCAAAAAACTGTGCGATGAATATACGAGACTTTACCCCAACAAACCGCGATACGTAGCAGGAGCCATCGGACCCACTAATCGAACTGCTTCTATTTCACCCGATGTAAATGACCCTGGCTATCGCGCTATCACATTCGATGAGTTGGTAGAAGCATATTCTCTTCAAGTCAGAGCATTAGTAGAGGGAGGTGTGGATATTTTGCTCATAGAAACAATTTTTGATACACTCAATGCCAAAGCGGCTCTTTTTGCTATCATGGAGTACTTCGAGCAACAACAAATCGAACTTCCTATTATGGTTTCGGGAACTATCACAGATGCGAGCGGAAGAACTTTGTCAGGACAAACTACAGAAGCCTTTTTAATCTCTGTTTCTCATGCTCCTCTGCTTAGCATAGGACTTAATTGCGCTTTGGGCGCCTCTGCCATGAAGCCATACTTAGAAATTTTAGCTAAGAATGCTCCTTTTGCCGTAAGTGCATACCCAAATGCGGGACTTCCTAATGAATTTGGGCAATACGATGAAACTCCGGAACAAACAGCTGCCCAAATTCGCGAATTTTTGGAGGAAGGTTATCTCAATATTGTCGGGGGTTGTTGCGGAACTACTCCCGAACACATTCGGAAGATTGCCGAAATAGCATCTGAATATTCACCACGTCCTATTCCTTGGAACTTAGCTTAAAATTTTAGTTATGAGCAACCCTAGTCTATTAGCTTATATAATTCATTTTTTATTGTATGTATCATTTCAGGTGGTGATCATACGCCATACTAATTTAGGAGGATGGGCTTTTTGCTTTCCTTATTTAGGATACTTAATGATGTTGCCTTTTAATATTGGTCAGGTAACTATTATGCTTACGGGCTTTCTGTTAGGAATTATCGTAGACATTTTTTATAACTCATTAGGCATTCATGCAGCTGCTACTGTATTAGTAGCTTACTTAAGAAAATATTTTATCAATCTCAACACCCCTATTGGAGGGTATGATGTAGGAATGGCTCCTACTATTAAGTCTATGGGATTTCGTTGGTTTTTGATATATGCTTTGCTGATTCTCTTTGTACATCATCTGACTCTCTTACTCATCGAAGCGAGCAACTTCGCTCTCATATGGTATTCATTAGGAAAAACCATAGGAAGTGTCCTTTTTACATTTGGAGTGCTTATTATCATACAATACTTATTTTACTATCCTACCAAAAGAAGATAATTTTAGAATGGAGGGTCTTCCTCAAAAAAAGGCGCTTTCGAACTCTGAATAAAGTCTTCACGTGCATCATTCATTCGACTTGGCATTTTTACCATGTTGGTCGAAACAGAGTAATGAGATTCACTAGAAAAATGACTTGAAAACCCATCGAATTCTTCTAAGTTTTCAAATTTTGTATAAGCACTTATAAATTTGAGAGGAACAGTATCTAATCCGCCAGCGCGATGCTTGGCTACAATTACTTCACAAATGTTTTTTGTAGGATTTCCATTCTCATCTTCTGTAATTCCGTAATACTCCGGACGATACAAAAACATCACAATATCAGCATCTTGCTCAATCGAACCTGATTCACGCAAATGCGAGAGCATAGGCCGCTTACTAGAACCTTGCGCTTCTGTAGCACGACTTAACTGCGAAAGCGCTATGACTGGAATTTCGAGTTCTTTAGCAATCTGTTTAAGAGAGCGAGAAATAAAAGCAATTTCTTGTTCTCGGTTTCCTAATTTTCCTGTATCTGCATGCATAAGTTGAAGATAATCGATAATAATCATTTGAATGTTATGTTGCTTTTTGAGTTTTCTAGCTTTGGCGCGCAGTTCCAAAATAGAAAGAGCAGAAGTATCATCAATAAAAATAGGAGCTTGCGCTAAACGCGCTGTGTTGTGAACAAACCTTTGCCATTCTGCTTCGTCGAATTGACCTGTTCGAAACTTTTCACTTCTAATTTCTGCTTCTGCTGAGCACAAGCGCTGCATGATTTCAAACTGCGACATTTCAAGACTAAAAATTCCGATAGGCTTCTTGTACAAAATTGCAGCATTTCTCGCTATAGAAAGCATAAATGCTGTTTTACCCATGCCAGGACGCGCCGCTACTACCACTAAAGTAGATTTTTGAAATCCAGAGGTAATTTTATCTAATTTTGTAAACCCAGAAGGTACGCCACTCAATCCGTCTTTGCGTTTGCGAAGAGCATCTAACTCATAAACAAGTTTTTGCATGATGCTTGAAACAGGCTCGTAATTCTTGCGAATATTTTTTTCAGAGATATCAAAAAGTGCCTGCTGGGTGCGATCGAGCAATTCAAATACATCTGATGTATCTTCAAAAGCTTCACTACGAATTTCACCAGCGATTCGTATAAGTTCTCTTTTAATATAATACTGCTGCAAAATGCGAGCATGAAAAACAATATTTGCTGATGAGTTGACTTTCTCTGTTAGCTTTGCTACGCTTACGGCACCTCCTACGAATTCTAACGTTCCTTGCTTTCTAAGTTCAGCCACCACAGACATCAAGTCCACAGGCTCAGAACGCTGAAAAATCTCTCGAATAGCTTGAAAGATCTTTTGATGCCTCTCATCGTAAAAAACTTCAGGTGTAAGAAAATCAATCACTTCTGTAAGAGCATCACGCTCCAACATCATAGCACCTAACACGACCTCCTCTAAGGCGATTTCATGTGGCGGAACATTACCTAACTCATTTAATACTGTTTGAATAGGAGTTTTAGAGGTAAACCTTTGATTTCCTGTTGTGCGCTTTTTAATTGGATTCTCAGCCATAATCTTTTACGTATGTGACAAATGTAGTTTTTTTTTATTGGCTTTTAAACTAAAAGCGCTTTTTTCATTGCTAAAAAGCAAGAAAAAACCAGGTGAACAAAAGTTTTAATTTTTCCAAGAAATCAAGTACTCATCAAACTCATCTCCTTCTGAAACTCTTTTTATATACTCTACATTCACAAGCAGGCAACCTGTTTTTTGAACAAGCGTCCTAAGCAATCCGAGTTGTAAAATTCCATTAAAAGTTTGTGTACGTCTTAATCGAATAGAGTTTTTTTTGACTTCTAAAATTTCCCAACCTCTTTTCAAGGGGTCTTGTATCATTATCTGAGTGGCATGCACAAGCGCACGAATCACTTCTTCAGGAGTAGAGTTTTCATGAATAATTTTCATTTCTAAGAGCATATCATAGATTTTTTCACCAATACGACTTCCTATTACTTTCAAATTGGCGGGGCCGAGATTATTTTCTATCCACTCGCAAATATTGTTGTATAATTCTATAGGTACTAAATTAAGAGGATTAGACAAATCATAAGGTTCTGCCATTTTAAAAATAGGCTCAGCAATATCCTGCTTATCTTTGTAAACAGCTAATATATCAGAAACAAACATAGCATAAAGAGTTACATCATCTGTGCTATTGTTCATGGTACTCAGCTTAGTTCGGGAACTCACATTAAAAGCCGTTTTGAGCAAATTTAAAAAATTATTTTTCTTAATTTTTTAACATATAGCAAACATAATTTTCATGAAATTAGTTCTAAAATGAAATTGTAGCTTAGCCATTCTATATGCTCGCAATAAGGCAAATTTTTAAGCATTAAAAGATTCTCTTGAAGCCATTCGTGTGAATTCTCAAACTTAGATTTTTTCAACAAACTTCTAACAAAAATTTTTGTTCTCTCGTAGTTTTTGAGATTCTTGATATATCTTTGGTAGTAAACAGATAAGCTCTCTACTTCTGGAAGATCCTGGCAATGAAGATTGTCCCATACAAACTTTGCTAATAAAAAAGAAAGGTAGCTTCCCTGTTTATCTTTTGCAAGCGAGCTCAATTCGTTAGATAAAAAAGCCCATACCTTCTTTTTTTCGAACGCAGGAATAAATTCGCGAATGAGTTCTTCTTTTTGAGGAGAAATTTGAATTCCTAAAAAAAACCACAGCTCTCGCAACCTCCATAGAGCAATGTCGCGCTCATCGAGATATTGAAATTGAGGTTGCTTGCGAACGCTTTGTAAAATCTTACCAGCATCTTTCCATTGAAATGTATGCATATAAATGCGAAATCCTATTTCCATCACTTCAAACTTATTGAATGCTCGATAGTCAGCCCATTTTAATGCATTCTTAAAATGGATTTCAGAATCAGCATATTGTTGTAAACCCCAATGTGCAAACGCCTGAAAATATTCGTACTCCAAATTAGAAGCATTGGTGCGCAAATAAGGATATTGCAGAAGCAACTCTTTAATCTGATAATTCACAATCATTACATCTTTCCATTCACCTTTGGTATGATGCATGAATCTTAAAAATTTTAACTGTAGAAATTTGCTATGCGAAGTATTCACTTGGCTATTAAGCATCAAGATTTTTTCTGTAAAGCTATCAAAATCAGCAAGCTGTTCAGGAGAAACCCCTAACGAGAATTTTCGTTGGCTTTGAAAAATTTCATAAATCCCCTCCATTTCCTCCCATTTTTGTAGCTGAACACATTTTTGTAGCAATTCTTTGTGGAAGTTTTGAGTCTCTTTAGCAAAACCTTTTAGCGTATACAAGTTTCGCAATTGCAGTAAACATTCTTTTTCAATTTCTAATAACTCATAAAATTGTGCTTTTTTTCTTACTTTGAAGAGAATAGACTCAGCATTATGATAAACATTCAACAAAAGCAATTTTCGAGAGACTACGAGTAAGTTTCTACATTCATGATATATTTGTAAATAAGAATCTGACTCATAAGAAGAACTTTTTTCAGTAAGAATCACCAATTCGCATAATTTACTAATCAGGTGTTTTTTAAGCATTAAATACTTTTTAGACTTTCCATCAGTACCGTAGATAATCTGAGCAGCTTCATCGTCCGAATAGACTTTTTGTTTTTCGGCTAAATGATATAACTGCCTGATTTTAGACTTTTTAGGAATTAAAAGCTCGAAAGAAGTAGACTTATTGTTACCTAAAACAAATACTAGTTCGTTAATTAAATCCATGTGCCTATAAAAATTTTTGCCAAACATATTGGTGCAATACTTCATGATGGTTTCAAAAAAGTTGCCATTTTGTTTCGCTAACTCATCTTACTAAAAGGGCAAAACTGTAATCGGACGATGTAATTTTTATTAATTTACTTTGTTGTGCGATTTAACCCATAAAATTGATGTATAACATGAAAAAGATTACTTGGTATATCGTTTTTGGAATTGTAGCTATTCTGACATCGTGTCAGAAAGAGTATGAACCAGTTCCTACAGAAGAAATTCAGCAAGGAACACCAACCTTTAGAATTGTACCTGGCTTCCCCGAAGGTTTTGAAGCAGGCACCAAAACTGCCTATACTATTGGAACAGTGAACTTCGGCACAGGAAGTTGGACATTAGACAACGCTCTTGTGGGCAACACTACTTCTGATAAAAAAGTAGGAACAAAGTCGGTGCGCATCACAGGAACAGGTTTCCTTACCATGAACTTTGATATTTCTACAGGAGCAAAAGCAGTGACTCTCCAACACGCTGTCTTTGGAACAGACGCAGCCAGCACATGGGAATTGCAAGTTTCTACTAATAGTGGTTCTACTTGGACAAGAGTTGGCAATCCTGTAACGACATCTGCACAAACCCTACAGAGCATTACTTTTACCATGAACTACTCAGGAAATGTGCGCTTTAGAATTGCTAAAACAGGAGGCTCCGGACGCATCAATATCGATGAATTCACAATTGACGATAACTCCGTAGAAACTCCTACCCGCGACGACAACATCGCACTCGGAAACCCAAGTAATGCTACTACTGACACCAACAATCCTAACAACTATCTAGTCATTAAACCTCAATTTGCACTTTCATACAACAATAGCAAAGGCATTGCTAACTGGGTAAGTTGGCATCTATCTACAGCATGGAAAGGAAGTGCAGCTCGTTGTGATTGCTTTGCGGCTGATGCTTCTCTTCCTTCTACGTTCTTTCGCGCTACTTCTTCTCATTACACCAATACAGGCTTCGATAGAGGACATCTATGTCCTTCAGAAGACCGCGATGGCAGCAGCGACGATAATCGCGCTACATTTAATATGACTAACATTATTCCACAAGCTCCTAATAATAACCAAATCACCTGGAAAGCACTTGAAGATTATTGCCGTGTACTCATCAACAGCGGAAATGAACTTTACATCATCGCAGGAACTTACGGACAAGGAGGAAGTGGAACGAATGGAAATGCTAACACTATTGCAAACGGGCAAATTGTAGTACCAGCGCGTCTATGGAAAATTGTAGTGGTATTGCCAGTAGGTAGTAATGATATAAGCCGCATCAATACTTCCACAAGAGTGATTGCTGTGGACATGCCTAATACACAAACTGTAAATTCGCAACCTTGGGGTAACTACCGCACTACAGTCGATGCAATTGAAGCAGCCACAGGCTACGATTTTCTTTCAAATGTTCCTGCCTCTATTCAGGCGGTGATAGAGTCAAGAGTAGATAACGGTCCTACGCTTTAATTTAAACACTTGCACTTTTTCTCAAGAGGCTATTTTCTGAAGATAGCCTCTTTTTTTATTTTACTTCAAAAAGTTTCCTGAAGCATTCTCAATTCTCGATATCTTCCCTTTTGTTTTTGAATAAGCTCCTGATGAGTTCCACTCTCAACAATTCTACCTTTTTCAAGTACGATGATTTTGTGAGCATTCTGAATTGTGCTGAGCCGATGCGCAATCACAACAGAAGTTCTGTTTTTCATAAGAGCATTCAGTGCTTCTTGCACTAACTTTTCTGACTCAGTATCAAGAGCAGAAGTAGCTTCATCGAGAATTAAAATAGGAGGATTTTTAAAAACAGCGCGTGCAATACTCAAACGCTGACGCTGTCCTCCAGAAAGTTTTAGTCCTCTATCTCCAATAATAGTATAATAACCGTTTTCTGTTTGCATAATAAATTCATGGGCGTTTGCCACTTTTGCTGCTTGCATCACCTGCTCCAAAGTAGCATTTTCAGCGCCAAAAGCGATATTGTTGAAAATCGTATCGTTGAACAAAATCGATTCTTGCGTAACAATTCCCATTTGTTTGCGCAACGAATAAAGAGAAATTTCTCTAATATCGATACCATCAATCAAAATAGCACCTTCTTTTACATCGTAAAAGCGAGGAATGAGATCTGCAATAGTACTTTTTCCACTACCCGATTGCCCCACGATTGCTACCGTTTGTCCTTTTTCTACCGTAAAGGAAATCTCTTCTAAAACATTTTTTTCACCATACGCAAAACTTACATTTTCAAATCGGATTTCTTTTTGAAAAGTTTCTAACACTACTGGATTAGATTTCTCAACAATAGTAGGCTGAGCATCTAAAATAGAAAAAATGCGCTCTCCCGCTGCCACACAACGTTGTACAGAACTTATAGTGCCCGCCATCGACTTAATAGGCCTCAACACTTGCGAAAAAATAATAAGATAAGTAACAAACTGACTTGCAGAAAGCTCTGATGACTGACTCAACACCAAGCTTCCTCCGTACAACAAAATACCTACCACAATACTTACGCCAGAAACCTCCGAAAAAGGAGCAGCTAACTCTCTCTTATAGCCCAAACTAATCAACTTTTGCGTGTAAACATGGTTCTGACGAAAAAACTTATGTTGAACAAATCTTTCTGCATTAAATCCTTTGATGACACGCAAACCTGAAATGGCTTCATCGAGCATGCTAGAAATCATACCCAACGTATGCTGAATATTACGAGAATCTTTTCTCAAAGATTTAACTACTAACGCAATAACTCCACCTGAAAGGGGAATGATCACAAGCGTAAAAAAAGTCAGTTTCACCGATAAACTGAACAAAACCGCAAAATATATAATTACCTGAAATGGCTCTTTAGCAACAGAAGCTAATGCACTGGCTATCGCACCCTCAATCTCATAAACATCTGATGTAAACCTGGACATGATGTCTCCCTTTCGTTGCTCACTGTAAAAACCGATATCCAAACTCAAAATTTTTTTAAACAGATTCTCGCGTAAGCATTGTGAAACGTGAGCACGTAATCTTTCATTGATGCGAATCGCCAAATAGGCAAAAAAATTAGCTAAAAATACTCCTATCACCACTACGGCACAAACAAATTGCAAAGCAGACATTTTACCGTAGTGAACCATAATTTGAAAAAAGTAATAATAAAAAAGTTCTTTCAAGTAATTAACATCGAGGCGAAAAATAGGATATTCTATCGAAACATGGGTTTGAACGCTTCCGAAAAGTAAATCCAAAAGCGGAATGAGCAAAGCAAAATTTGCAACACCAAAAATAGAGGTAGCAGACGTAAATAAAAAAAAAGGAATCAAATAATGATGAATTGAGCCTACAAGAGAAATAACACGCCAATAAATTCTCATAATTAGTTAGGTAAAATATTTGTAAAGGCGTGTTTTTCTTTCACTACCCCTACAAATGCATCAAAAGATTCTTCGTCCCATTGCTCAATATAAAATCGATTTTTGCGAGTATCATCGACAAATTCCCAAACAATATACTCAAACCAATTAGTTGAATCAATATTTCGAAAATAACCAATCTTTTCTGTTTGACGCTTGTAAAGAATTCCTTTATACGAAATAGTAGAAGGAGGCTTTTGAGTAGTGCGAAGTGTTTCTTCGATAGTAGCATCCAACTCCGAAAACAAAACAGGTCGGCAAACAACTGGAATTATCTCTCCTCGCTCTTCATCGAGTGACAAATAACAAGCATCGAATTCATTTGCTAATTTAAACTCGTAAGAAAACCGCTCATTACCCCAGTCATATTCGTACTCTTCTACAACGTGCCATGTTTGTAGGTCGAAATCTACTAAGTAACCTTTTCGCAAGTCTTCAATTTGAATATCAGAGGGGTCGTAGTGAAGTTCGCTCTCTTGTTCTTCAGATTTCTTCTTTTTAAACCAGCTAAACATAATTTCAAAAAATTTTTAGAATCTCTGGCTTCTTTCTTTGCAAAGGTATAAAAATCCTCTCCAAAAAGAAAAATATCTTACACAACAGATCATAAAATCAAATAAATCAATGCCACAGCATGGGCTTCTATTCCTTCTTTTCGCCCCACAAAACCCATTTTTTCAGTGGTTGTCGCTTTAATAGAAACGCAACCTGTATCTATCTTTAAGATGGAAGCCAAGATTTCTTGCATTTGAGGAATATAAGGCTTAATTTTAGGTTCTTGCAAACAAACAGTGGCATCCACATTTCCGATAACATACTCGTGTTGATGCAAAAGATGTACTACGTTTTTTAGTAAAATCTTACTATCAATTCCTTTAAAACGAGGGTCAGAGGGCGGAAAATGATGACCAATATCTCGGAGATTAGCAGCCCCTAATAATGCATCGCAAATAGCATGAATAAGCACATCTGCATCTGAATGTCCCACTGCCCCATGTGTGTGAGCGATTTGCACACCACCCAACCAAAATTCCTTACCTTCTTCTAATGGATGAACATCATATCCGTAACCTATGCGAAAAGGAAAAGTACTCATGCAAAATTTCGATGTTTTAAGGTTAAATAATTGAGTAGTGGTCGTATTCTTCAAGAGAAACTTTGTGTTTATAGCGCAGACCTACTTTAAAGCCAATAGTATCTTCAGGTTTTTTCCGGAATTTTTGATGATTAATACTAGTAATTACTGCTACTTCTGAAGGCGTACTAGTAAAAAAAGCTCCATCTATTTCTTGCAAATCTTCCGACCTGAACTTTCCTTCTATTACCTCGATACCCATTTCATGAGCAATTTTTATCACAACACTTCTTGTAATGCCAGGAAAAATTTTTCCAAGTTGTGGCGTAAACAATTTTCCATCTTTTTCAAAAAAGAAATTAGAGCCAGGTCCTTCCGAAATAAATCCATCGGCATCTTTTAAAAGTACCTCATCGTATCCCATCTTACGCGCTTGAATAGTTGCTAGAATCGTACTATAATAGTTTCCGGTTAGTTTAGCATCAACTAAAGAAGGATGATGAACAGGCCGCACAAAATCAGAGATATAAACTTTTAATTCTCCACGATGCGAAAAATTTCGCCATCGCCATGCAGTAATTAACAAATGATGCTCCAATGTCTCTGTAAGACCCATGTTTTGCTCCATAAATACAATCGGACGAATGTACGCATCTGTCAGTCCATTATTTTCCAAGAGTTGGTAAGAAATATGAACAAGCTCTTCGGCAGAAAAAGAAAGTTTGATTCCTAATTTTTCACAACTACTTAAAAAGCGCTGGTAATGCTGCCTTGCCTGAAAAATCTGAACGCCCTGATCCGTTTTATAAGAACGCAGCCCGTCTATTACTCCAAAACCATAATGAAGCGTTTGAGAATAAGGATTTACGAATACTTCGGTGGCATTTTGAAACTTACCATCGAAAAAAACAATTGTTTTACGACTAAAATACATCTTCTTTTCGTTCTTTTACTAATTCAGTTCGGGAATTGCTAATTTACAGGAATTCAACGAAAGTTTTTGTTTTTTCACATTTTTTAAACTTTCAGAGCTTTTGTTTTAACTATGATTTCTGCAATGTGTTCACTTTTATTTATTATCTTTACAATAAAATTTTGAAATTCGATATGCTCTTTCTACGAATTCTAAGCATTATTGTACTCATTGCAAACCAAACATATGCTTTTGATACACTTCAGGTTTGCAAAAATACTTTTTTTAGCAAGGTAAAAACATTCAAAATTATTGAACTCGCTGATACGTCTTTTGCTGTTACCAAAGGCGCTCTTAGTCTTATGATAGTGCAACTTCCCTCTTCTTATGAATTTAAACCTGGAACAGGTACCATACAAGGATTGGGAAATGACTTCTTAAATACTCCCTCTATCTCTGTAACATCAAATAAACTATACATCACCTATCGAATTGGAAGTACATCTCACCGAGATACTTTTCAGATCTCCAATCTAGAAATGCGCGCAATAGGAACTCCCTCTGCATTCGATAGTATGAAGATTCTCTTTGCAACCGACACTATTTATCAGGACAGCACTGTAGCTTATTTGAGCCTAGTAGAACCACCTGCAACTACCTTACTCCACTACGGAAGCAAATGTGCTGGAAACACCGATACTCTCAAAATAACAAGCAACACAACTTCACTTCGTTACACTTTTCGAAACATCAGCGCTAACAGCATTATAGCAAACGATATCTTGGACAGTATGGTTAGTACAAACCAACTCGTGAACGGACAACGCTACGTAGGAATAGCGCGCGACACTGTTTCTAACTGTTGGAACACGGATACAATCATCGCTCTCATTCATCCCAAACCCAACGCAGAACTCTCCGCATCCGCCACCAACGTATGCCAAGGAGATTCTGTAACTCTCATCGCAACGCC
>JANWWC010000002.1:299051-508426 GCA_025056215.1 Cytophagales bacterium
ATCTTTGCAACCGATAGCTTCAAAGTCGTCGTCACCAACACATCCCTTTGCTCCGATACGTCTGACTCCTGGATAAAAATTAACGTAGATACCGTTCCTTCGCCCGTATTAATCATAGAGCCAACTCTATCAGTTTATACACTTGGGCAAGTAGATACTATTCGACTCGTAGGATTTCCATATGGAGGAGTATTTTCAGGGAACGGTGTTACATTTAGAAATCTGAATAATCAATATTATTTTAACCCAAACGCAGTAGGAGTAGGTTCCTATCCGATATCATATGAGTATACAAATTCTTTCGGATGTAAAGGAGTTACAACGAAAACTCTTACAATACAACCGCCAGTATTAGATACTATTCCGGGCATTCGTTCTTACTATTGCACAGGAGATCCATCAAGCTTCATATTTTTCGATACGGTAGGCGTATATGACGGATTGTTTTATACAGGAAGTCAGTTAAAAATGTACTCAGGTTCTTCTTACGAACAAACTAACTTCCCGATATTTCAACAAAGAGAAATTGTTGAGTTCTATGAGAATCTGGCTTATACGTCTCCATCACCTGCTCGAATTGTAACCTTATCGCCTGACTCTGTAAAATTTTTCTCTAATAACGTAGGTCAAATCATTTCGAATTATAATTTCTACGATTTTACTTTTGACTCATTACTTTCGAGATTTCAAATTTCTACTGTTTACCGACGACCAATAGGAAAGTTTAAATGGATAAATCCATTCAATAACCAACTAACGAATAGTGTTCGTACATTTTGTCGGAATACTCCTGCTTTTGTGTGTACGGGAGATGAAATTGCCAACGGAACATTTATTCGAGGTCGAGGAATTTTAGATGCAATTCCAGGAGATAACACAGCTCTTTACATTCCAGATTCAGCATATCAGCGAACAGTTCGCCTATATCCTTCTTTAGCTCACCAAATAATATTAGATACTATTATTTACGAAACGTTCTTAGCAGATGCACGATGCAAAACGCACGATACAGTTGTCTTTTCAATTTACCCGACTCCTATTTTGAAATTAAGAACTATCTCAGGAAATCCGGCTGATACTTCTCTCTGCCAAGAACATCCTTCATTGATAATTGTCCCAGACTCTGCATACGTTGCAGGAAAGTCACGTTTTTTGATTGATAACAGAGAAAGATTTCCCGACGCAAATGGAAATATCATTTTTCTACCAGATTCAGTAAGAATTTTAGCAGGCACGCCTAGTGGTGCTATTTCTCAACACATTTTACACTATGAATATACCAACGACCTGGGATGTACCTCTGTTGAAAGAGATACAATACGTATCAATCCTACGCCAACTCTTCAATTTAATCTCTTTTCCCCGAGCGGATTTGATGTCATTAGCAATCAAAGAAGCTATTGCTTTCACACAGATACCATTGACATACAAACTAATCAAGTAAATCTAACAGCTTCCAATTTTTTTGCTCGCGGTTTTGGTCGTATTGCGGGCATCAACAACAATACTCTTAAATACGTACCTTCAAAAGCGTATTATGCTTTAGGAGCAAGTCGATTACTTTCTCAAAAAGATACAATTTATTTCTACTATCAAAATAGCTTTGGATGCCGCGATACCATTGAATATTATATCAACATTACGCCGCGCCCTATCGATAGCATCATTGGGTTTCCCGCAAACAGGCAAATTTGCCAAAATGCTTCCATTTTATCATTAACACCTGTTTCTACTGCTAATAACGTTTCACCTTCTTTATTTTCACATCTTAACAACATTGTAGGGCTTTCATATATTCCACGGCATACAGGCATAGACACTGTACGATTGCAAATTACTGATGGGAAAGGATGCGTAAGCGATACTACATATTTGATACGGGTAGATACACTACCTTCTACAAAAATTATAGAGGTAGATGGAGTTTCTCGCATTCCAGGAAATCAGTATTCTTATTGCATTAATGAAAATAATTTCAGCTTAAAAGGAAATTTTTTAGGAGCAGGCGCTTCTTTTCGAGTAGGAACCACATTGTTAGTATCTGATACAGGTTCAATTTCATTGAACCCTCACGATTTAGCTTTTCGATTTGGCTTCAGAAATGCCGACACCTCGAGTATTTCTATTATCTATAGCTACACAGATGCAAATACTTGTAAATCTGAAGATACTCTTCATGTTCGAATTTTACCTCTTCCTGAAGTGCGCATAGAAAAATTAAAAAACCAGTATTGTTACGATGCTTTTCCAGATACTATTTTAGGATTCCCTCAAATCAATGCAGGAGATTCTGCTGGCTTTAGCAGCCGATGGGGAACAAGCGCAATTGTCAACTTAGGCGATAAAATGGTATTTTTAGCCTCACAAAATGCTCAAAGCGCTGGTGCTGCTTCTGCCTACGATAAAATTACAACCGACACGATTACCTACACCTTCCGCACATCACAAGGATGCCGAAATCAAACTTCTTTACCTATCCGTGTGCTTCCTAAACCTACTTTGAGCGTTATTGGACTACGCGATGAAGATTCGTTATGTTTAAAAAGTAAAGAAATTCTTTTGCAAGGCTTTCCAAACGCAGGAGGTTTTGGAAGATTTTCGGGTGCTGGTTTACTTTCTGATGGGCGCACCTTTCGAGCTGATAGTGCAGGAACAGGCAAACACCAACTTTCTTGGGCATTCCGCAACCTAGAGGGATGCGACGATACTTTGTTCTTTTTTGTAACGGTCAATCCTAATCCAATAGCAAATTTTCGCATCGAAAACTTTTGTAGTGAAATTCCTATCCAATTTACCGACCTCTCTACAGTGAACCCATCGGTAGTAGATGGTAAACCCCAAACTATTGTATCTTGGCTTTGGAATTTTGGCGATAGCATTTCTTCTATCCAACAAAATCCACTTCATCAGTACAACAAAGCAGGCATTTATAACATCACACTCAAAGCTACTACCCAAGCAGGTTGTACTGACGACACAGTTTTTCGCAACGTAAGATTTGGAGGTGCGCCTACAGCAAATTTTGGCTCAAGGTTTTTCTGCTTCACAGACACTACCATATTTATGAATCTGACAACCAAATCTTTTAGCGGAGATATAGTAAGCGAATACGTTTGGATATTTGGAAACGATACAATACGCACCCCTAATGAAAATCCTATCAAATATCGCTTTCCCTCACCAGGTAACTATCCCGTTAGACTCATTGCCAACACAGATAGAGAGTGTTCTGACGATACAACTGCTACTGTTTCGATTTTACCTAGCATTGCAACTTTTCCTTATACAGAAACTTTTGAATCAGGAAATCAGCTCTATGTTGCTGGAGGAGATAGTAGCACTTGGATACTCGGAAACTCACCTGATACAACGCAAATTCCTAATATTTCCCAAAAATTTTGGGTAACTCAGCGCTATAAAAGAAATGAACGTTCGTTTGTCGATTTACCATGCTTCAACTTAAGTTCACTGCAACGCCCTATGATTTCTATGGATATTGCTTACAACACTACGCCTAACACCGATGGAGCAGTATTAGAATTTTCAAACGATGGAGGAATTACTTGGCAACTTTTAGGACGTACTTCTGATCCTTATAATTGGTATAACTCTACAGGAGTAGCGAGTGTTCCAGGAAGCAGCCAAAGCGGTATTAACCCAATTGCTTGGACTGGAAACTCAAACGGTTGGATAACCGCCCGCAATTATTTAGATTACATTCCTAACAAACAACAAGTCCGTTTTAGAATTTCATTTGGTGCCGATGCTAACGCAGATATAGCTGAAAATGGAAAACCTCGCGTTGGGTTTGCTTTCGATAATATCACAATCTGCGAAAGAAGCCGTAAAGTAGCAATGGAATATTTTGCGTTTGCTCCAAGTCAAAATTCACTTCGCGCCCAAAAATTTTTGTATAGTGGCGTACTACAAAATCCTGTTCTTCAAAAAGATGCTTATCTAATCCAATATCATACTGATTTTGCTCAGACGCGAGAAGATATTTTTAACTTAGACAACACCGCCGACCCCAGTGCACGCGCTTTATTTTATGGAGCTAAAGAATCACCTAGGATTTACATCAATGGAAAACTTTTTGAATATAATAATTTATTTTTGGATACGAACATCATTCGCCGAGAAGCGCTCAGTGATGCAGAAGTACAAATTTTAAAACCTACTATTGAAAGTCTTCCAACAGGAGGAATTCGCGTAAAAACGACGTTTACTCCGCTTAAGAAAAACAAAGATGAATGGGTCGTTCACTTTGCAGTATTAGAAAAAGATATAGAAAGGTTTATTCCAGCACTTAATGCTACAGAACAATTTCGATTTGTTCTGAAAAAAATGTTACCTGATGCTGCTGGATATGCTTTCCGTCCTTTGGAGTTGGACAGTGGAAAATCTTATTCTATTTCGTCAGAGTGGACTTTGAGCTCTGTTTATAATGTCAATAAAGTGGCTGTAGTAGCATGGATACAAAATAGCAGAACTCGGGAAATTTATCAAATCGCCTATGCAGAACCTGCTACCACTCTTCGAAAAAATGAAACAGGATTCAAAGATATTTCAACGAGTGCTGATGTAATGATATTCCCTAATCCAGCGAGCGATTTATTATATCTGATATGGGATGAACCTCTTTCTAAAAGTGAAAAAATTGTGCTTAGTAATACTATAGGGCAAATACTGTTAGAATCTGACACTGAGCCAGGAACAAATGGTATCTCTTTAAATATTAGTCACTTACCTGAAGGGATCTATCTCTTACAAAAAGAAGGAATCTATATCGGAAAAGTATTAATTCAACGCTAAACACGATTTTCAAACAAAAGTTTTTTGACAAAAGTTATTGAACAGAAAACTGTAAATAAAATTGTGAAAAAAGTAATCGTCATTGGAGCAGGTTTTGCTGGAATTTCAGCAGCTACTTCTTTAGCACATCGCGGATACAAGGTTACTGTATTAGAAAAACATCCTGTTCCTGGAGGGCGCGGACGTTACTTCCGAGAAAATGGATTTCATTACGATATGGGTCCAAGTTGGTATTGGATGCCCGATGTGTTTGAAAGTTATTTTGCGCAATTTGGAAAGAAAGTATCTGATTATTATGAACTTATCAGATTGAATCCTAGTTATGCCGTAATTTTTGGAGAAAATGATATTTGGCACATTCCTGCCTCTCTTTCTGAATTTGAAGCTTTATTAGAACAACATGAAAAAGGTGCTTCTCAAAAGCTCAAAAATTTTTTAGAACAATCCGCATACAAATATGAAGTTGGAATTAAAAAATTAGTATACAAGCCCAGTCGTTCTATCAGAGAATTCTTAGATGCCCGCTTGCTGTATGACATACTGCGAATGGACATTTTTAAATCTTTCAGCTCACATATCCGAAAATACTTTCACCATGAAAAAATTTTAAAATTAATGGAATTTCCTGTTTTGTTTCTAGGAGCAACGCCGCGCAATACACCCGCCCTTTACAGCCTTATGAATTACGCAGACATCGCTTTAGGCACGTGGTATCCGATGGGAGGCATGTATAAAATTGTAGAAGGAATGTGTAAATTAGCGCAAGAGAAAGGTGTAAACTTTTATTTTAATATAGAAGTACAAAAGTTTTACCTTCAGAACAATCAAATTACTCATGTAAAAACCTCCCAGGGAGATTTCGAAGGAGAAATAATCATTTCTGGAGCAGATTATCACCATACAGAAATGGAATTACTCCCAACTGAATACAGAAGTTATTCCGAAAAATATTGGAATAGCCGCGTGATGGCCCCTTCTTGTTTAATATTCTACTTAGGCATTAACAAAAAACTAAAAAATTTGCTTCACCACAATTTATTTTTTGATGAAGATTTTTCATTACATGCTGAAGAAATCTATACAACGCCGCGCTGGCCTTCTAAACCTTTGTTTTATGTATCAGTCCCTTCTATAACCGATAAAAGTGTAGCTCCAGAGGGCTGCGAAAATGTTTTTATTCTTATTCCTGTAGCTCATAGCTTGCAGGACGACGACCAAATTAGAGAACAATATTATCATATCGTAATGGAACGCTTAGAACGCCTTACCCAACAATCTATACGCGACCACGTAATTTTTAAAAAGAGCTACGCACATACCAACTTTATCAACGACTATCACGCCTTTAAAGGAAATGCGTATGGTTTAGCAAATACTCTGATGCAAACAGCCATTTTTAAACCCTCGTTGAAAAGCAAAAAAGTAAAAAATCTGTACTATACAGGACAATTAACAGTGCCAGGGCCAGGGGTTCCGCCTTCTCTTATTTCAGGAATTGTCGTCGCTAACGAAGTAGCGAAGGAATTTCCTTATTAGTTGCTAATCTTTTAGTTTTGAATAAAATTTTAGATGCGTTGAAATATTTATTGTTAATTCTACCATTTCTTTGCGGTGTAGCCGCCGCAACTCAATCGGGTATCAACAGCCAACTCCGTTGGGCTCTGCATAGCCCCATCGCGGCTGCTCTCGTCTCTTTTTTGACAGGAACAATTCTTTTGTTCATCATTTTTTTGGTGTTTTATGATAGGTCTAACTTATTACCTTTTCAAGAATGGACTAAAATAAGTTGGTATAAATGGACAGGTGGGGCGTTAGGTGCTTTTTTTGTAACTGTAATAATTCTCACTGCTCAAAAAGTCGGCGCTACTAACTTGTTTGCTCTCATCATTAGCGGACAACTCATTACAGCTTTGCTCTACGATCATTTTGGAATTTTGGGTTTTAAGCATCATCCTATCAGTTTTATACGCTTATTAGGAGTCGCCTTCTTGCTTTTAGGGGCATGGCTCATCAACAAAAAATAATGCCTGCAACTTTTTTGCAGGCATAACATATTCCATCTCTTAAAAAATTTAACTCAAATGAAGCCATTCTTTTTTTGCTAAAAGTTCTTCTTTGGTTTCTACATAGTCAGGATCTGGAACGCAACAATCTACGGGGCAAACTGCTGCGCATTGAGGTTCTTCATGGAAACCTACGCATTCTGTACACTTTCCTGATACGATGTAATAAAACTCATTAGAGTAAGGCGGTTGCTTAGCGTCTGCCGAAATTATTGTTCCATCTTCAAGTTCAACAGTTTTAAGGCCTGTTCCATCGCCCCAAGTCCACTCTACTCCACCCTCATAAATAGCTGTGTTGGGGCATTCTGGCTCGCATGCACCACAGTTGATGCATTCATCTGTAATCATGATTGCCATCGTAATAATGACTGAATTAAAAGTTCAGTTGAAAAAAATATGACTTAAAATCATACTACAAAGAACGCTAGCTTTTACCTTAGTGCCAAATAATTTTAATAAGTGTTATTGTAGTTTTTATGATTTTGAATCAGTTTCGCTTATATCGTCCGCCAGAATCCTTAAGAAAATGGTTATTTCCTTCTCTTACATGGGCGCGTCCTTCAGGCAACAATACAATTTATTTAACGTTCGACGATGGGCCAATTCCTGCTCTTACTCCCTTTATATTAGATGTTTTAAAAGATTATTGCGCAAAAGCTACCTTTTTTTGTGTGGGCGATAACATCCAAAAACACACAAAAATTTTTGAAAGAATTCTTATAGAAGGTCACTCTGTTGGCAATCACACTTTTAATCACTTACGAGGATGGTCCACTCGTCACGCCGTATACGTAGAAAACGTTCAAAAATGCCAAACGTATATTAATCAGTATACTTCTCAAAAACCGCTTTTTCGTCCTCCTTACGGTATGATTACTCAAAAACAAATTCGAACTCTCCTGAAGGATTATGAAATTGTTATGTGGGACGTACTTACTTACGATTATTCATCGAGAATATCTCCAGAAATTTGTTTGCAAAAAACTATACAATACACAAAAGACGGCTCAATTGTAGTTTTTCACGATAATATCAAAGCAAAAAATAATGTTGTCTACGCACTACCTGGCGTGTTGGAATATTTTTCTAAAAAGTCGTATCTTTTTAATGGCTTAGCTTCGTCATGAAAGTCCTTCCAAGAAACTTTTACGAAAGAAACGACGTTGTGCTCATCGCCCAAGAACTTATCGGAAAAACTCTCTGTACGCTCTCCGAAGAAGGAATCTTCACTTCAGGAATGATCACAGAAACAGAGGCGTACTGCGGTGCTACCGATAAAGCGTGCCACGCTTATTTGAATAAAAAAACCAAGCGAACTCAAGTGATGTTCGGGAAAGGAGGTACTGCTTATGTATATCTTTGTTATGGCATTCATGCTTTGTTCAACGTGGTAACGAATGCAGAAGGATTTGCCGATGCTGTTTTAATTCGCTCTATACAGCCTTTAGAAGGAATCGAAATTATGAAACAAAGAAGAAAAGGCGCTAAAGGCTATGCTCTTACTACAGGACCAGGAGCAGTTTCTGCAGCATTAGGCATCAAAACATCAGACTACGGAACTGACCTTACTTTGCCTAAGCGCATTTGGATAGAAGATGCGCCAAACGTTCCTCTTGAAGAGCTTATAATAAGTCCACGCGTCGGCATTGAGTACGCTCAAGAAGACGCTCTTTTGCCTTGGCGCTTTCGTCTGAAAACTCCTTGGGTAAGCAAATAGTTTCCGAGTAGAAATATCTTAAAGTTAAAAATTTCTTATGAAGCATCTCATTTTCAAAACTTATATAAAAGCAAATCCTGATGTTGTGTGGAAAAAATTCGATAAGAATTTATTTACAAAACTTAATCCTCCTTTCCCACGCGTAGTTGTTCTTCGTTTTGATGGTTGCCAGGTCGGTGATATTGTAGCCCTGAACTTAGATTTTTTAATTTTTCAACAAACATGGATTTCTAAAATTATAGAAAACAATACTACTGCACAAGGCTATTACTTTATAGACGAAGGAATTAGTTTGCCATTCATGTTGAGCGCTTGGAAACATATTCATCGGATTGAATCTTTCCAAAGTGGAACTCTTATCATAGATGAAATATTTTTTGAAACACCTTGGTATGTTCCTTATTTTCTTGTCAAGATGGCGCTTTGGATGCAGTTTATGTACAGAAAACCTATCTACCGAAAAGTTCTTGAATCATAAGAAAATAATCAATCCTACTAAACTCAACATGAGAGCAATTGTCCATTTGAGTAACACTTGAATATTACTTTTTTGAATGTTGCTAATCTCCTTTCCCAAAAAAAATGCAGTTTTATAAGTTATTTTAATTGCTCCGTCCACAAATGTCCTATCAAACCAAGCTAATAAAAACCCCGCCACTACCGTGGATTTTGCCCACAAATGAAGGATTTGATTTATAAAATAATCGGATATTTCTAAATATCGACTGGCTAGAAGAGCAAAACGAGTAAACGTAGTATAAAGTCTATCTAAAAAACAAAACTCCAAAGAAATCTGCTTTAAAAAGTAAAAGTTCGTCCATTCTTGTTGCCGCCTAAAAAACTGAACATAGCCTACTATCATTCCACTCAAAGAAAGCAATATCGAAATTACTTCTACACTCCACAGATGTACAACATCAAACTTTCGCAAAAACCAAGCAGATTTTGCTGAAAACATCGAAGGCGAAAAAACAACACCTAAGGAACCAATCGCTAAAATTAATGTAGGAATAAGCAAAAAAAGCGATTGCCTTTGAGGAGATAGCACAAAAAGAGATTTTTTCCAAAAAACGTAGTAATATTGTCTCATCATATAAAATGAACTGATAAAAACAGTTAAAAAAGCAGCTATTGCACAAACTATTTTTAAAAAAGACGGATTTTGAATACAAGAATGCACTATTTGAGATAAAATAGCATCTTTAGAAAGAAAACCCGAAAAAAATGGAAACCCTACTAATGCTAACATAGCCACAGAATACGCGTAAAAAACAGTAGGTAGCTTGTAGTAAAGTTCTCCCATGTTTCGCATGTCTTGTGCATCTATCTCTTCGGGAAGTTGATGATGCAAGTAAGAAATGATAACTCCTGCACATAAAAACAAGCAAGCTTTAAAAAAAGCGTGTGTAAGCAAATGAAACATCGCCAAATGAGGTGCTTCACATCCGATGGCTATCATCATATAACCGATTTGAGAAATTGTAGAAAAAGCCAGTACTCTTTTGATATCTGTTTGAGAAAGAGCAGAAAAAGCAGCTATCAAAGCTGTTGTACTTCCTACAAATACGATGGTTTCTCGTACAAATGGCAAAAGCAAAAAATGCGTTCGCACCAGTAAGTAAATCCCTGCTGCTACCATAGTAGCCGCATGAAGTAGAGCCGAAACAGGTGTCGGTGCTTCCATTGCATTGGGAAGCCATGAAGAGAGCGGCAACTGTGCTGACTTCCCTATCGCCCCTGCCATCAGCCCTAAACCTATGACAGAAAGCATTTCATTAGAAGTTGATGAGAGTTCTTTTTGCGCAATTTCTTGAAGGCTAAGGGTTTGAAAAACAGTATAAGTAGTAATAATGGCTATTAAAAATCCTGTGTCTCCGATTCGATTCAACAAAAAAGCTTTTTGAGCAGCGCGCACTGCCGATGTTTTAGTGCTCCAAAAGCCGATGAGCAAATAAGAAGTAAATCCAACAAGCTCCCAAAAAACATAAAAAAGAAGTAAATTATCGGCCATTACTAAGCCTAGCATTGCAAACACAAACATGCTGAGATAAGCAAAATATCTGGCATAAGATGGTTCATCTTTTAAATAAGTAAATGAAAACCATTGCACCAATCCACCTATCAAAGCAACAAGAAAGAACATTATAGCGCTGTAATGGTCAAGCCTAATTGAAAATGAAAAATGTTTTTCAGAAAAGAATATCCAAGAAAAATAACTCAAATAAGTTTGGTCTTTCCCCCACACGATTCCGAACAAATACAGAGCGACTCCTACAATAAAAAGTGTGCTCACACTCACCACAAAATTGATGAACTTATAAGAAAGGTATTTTTCAGTCAACAAAAAAAGCAAAAACACAAACAAAGGAAAGAGCCACGCTACTAATACCCAATTCAAAATGCTCATTTTCAGGTTATTTTATAAAAGTGCAAAAAGTTTGATTAAAAGAAAGCAACCATGGCTACTGTGCCACTAAAGGCGTTGTTGAAATAGATAAAGTCAACATTTCAGGAGTAAGTTCCTCTAAAGACGCGATTTTGACATCTGCAGCATAAAAGCGCAACTGGGGAAAATGAGAGGCATCTGGCACAGCGATTACCTTCATGCGAGCTGCTTTTGCTGCAATTACACCGTAAAAAGAGTCTTCTAAAACAGTACACTCAGAGGGTAAAACTCCTAATTTTTGTGCCGTTGTCAGAAACACAGCGGGATGAGGCTTCCCATATTCTTCAAACTGTGCTGAGTGCACCACATCAAAAAAAGAACGCAAGTCGAACTTATTTAAAACAGCATCGATTAACACCGTAGAAGAAGCTGAAGCAAGAGCTATTTTTAACTCTAATTCTCGAGCCATTTGTAGAGCACGCAAAGCGCCTGGCATTAATTCTCCTTGTTGTTCGATAAGTTCTTTAACGCGTTCTGCTATTTTTTTACTTATCTCTTTCTTTGAATAATTAGACCATGGATGACGACTGTACCAATATTCTACTACTTCATCAAGACGCAAGCCCATCGTTTGCTCACACATCTGGGTAGTAAGCTCTAAACCTACTAATCGAAATGTCTCTTTTTCAGCAATTTTCCAAAACGGCTCAGAGTCAATCAGCAAGCCGTCCATATCAAAAATAACTGCTTTTTGTTTCATATATCGATATTTTATCATTAAAAAGGCACGCGAGCTGCCCTTTATCCTTGGTAGGCAATCGCTTTCTGCATAGAACTTCCTAGTCCGTCAATTCCGAGTTCTACGACGTCTCCCGGTTTTAAATACTGAGGCGGATTAAACCCTAATCCTACTCCGGCAGGAGTTCCTGTAGAAATAATATCACCTGGTAGTAAAGTCATATACCTGCTTATATAGCTCACCAAAGTAGGTACATTAAAAATCAGATTTTTAGTATTTCCATCTTGTTTAATCACTCCGTTTACTTTCAACCACAAACGCAAGTTATGCACATCTGGAATTTCGTCTTTAGTAACTAACCAAGGACCTAAAGGAGCGAATGTATCGCACGATTTTCCTTTCACCCACTGCCCACCGTGTTCAAGTTGAAACTCGCGCTCACTATAATCGTTGTGCAGCACGTAACCTGCAATGTAATCGTAGGCGTTTTCTACACTTACGTGGCTTGCTTTTTTGCCTATTACTACGCCGAGCTCTACTTCCCAATCTGTTTTTACAGAATTTTTAGGAATAATTAAATTATCATTAGGTCCGCATATGGCTGATGTAGCTTTAAAAAAGATGAGTGGCTGTTTAGGTACTTCCATTCCGCTTTCTTTGGCATGGTCGATGTAGTTAAGCCCTACACAAATAATTTTACTCACTTGAGCAATCGGCGGACCTAATCGCGTTTCAGGAGAAACTATTGGACAGCGTGAAACATTCGATTTTAACCAATTGGAAAGCCTTTCTAAGCCATTATTTTGAAAAAAACGCTGAGTATAATCTTCTCCAAATTCACTTACATCTACCCTTGTGCCATCAGAAAGCTGTACTCCAGGTTTTTCTGCCTCAGGATTGCCAAATCTAATAAGTTTCATTTTCAAAAGTGATTTTAGAAATTATAAAGAGAATTTTTTTACAAACCTATTACAAGAATATCTTTATTTGTAGATTTGTACATAAAATTTTTATGTGCACGTGCTGACCAAACGAATTATTCCTTGTTTAGATATCAAAGACGGCAAAACTGTAAAAGGCATTTATTTCGAAAATTTAAGAGAAGCGGGTGACCCCGTCGAACTCGCTGCCTACTATAGCGATCAAGGTGCTGATGAACTAGTATTTTTAGATATTACAGCAACTGTCGAAAAAAGAAAAACGCTTGCAGATCTTGTCAAACGAGTTGCTCAGCAGATTAATATTCCTTTTACTGTAGGAGGAGGTATCAGCACAGCGCAAGATGTTTCAGTTTTATTAAATAGCGGAGCCGACAAAGTATCGATAAACTCCTCTGCTGTACAAAACCCTTCTTTAATCGATGAATTAGCCAAAGAATTCGGTTCTCAATGCGTTGTAGTTGCTATCGATACAAAATCTATCAACGGAGAAAATATTGTACACATAAAAGGAGGGCGAGAAGCTACTTCTCTTAAAACTCTCGAGTGGGCAAAAGAAGCTCAGGAACGCGGTGCAGGTGAAATCCTTCTCACTTCTATGGACCATGACGGCACAAAATCGGGATTTGCTGTAGAGCTTACGGGAAAAATCACAAAAATGCTTCATATTCCTGTAATTGCTTCGGGAGGAGCTGGCACAATAGAGCATTTTTATGAAATCTTTCGAAACGATGATGCAGACGCCGCTTTAGCAGCAAGCATTTTTCATTTTAAAGAAATTGAAATTCCTTTTTTAAAAGCATTTTTAAAAGAAAAAAAGATTCCGATTCGTTAATTTTAATTTTTTTTATCATTTTGGCATCAATTTTATAAAATTACTTTCGCAAAATAAAACCATTGATGACGATGAAAATCCAACAATATGCTTTTTTACTTCTCGCAGTTTGCTTGTTTGCAACTCAAGAGGTAGCTTATGCTCAAAAGAAAAAAGAAAAAGGAAGTGGCATGAGCAAAAGTGAAATCAAGCAATGGGAAAAGAAAAAGAAAGAAATGACTGCAGAAAAATTCAAAGAAATGTATGAAGATTACAACACCATGAAAGGAGAATCTGCAGGATTAAAACGCCAAATAGAAGCTTTGCAACGCCAAGCTAGCAACAACGAGGCGCTCTTAGCTGCTAAAGACCAAGAAATTGCTTCTTTAAAAGAAGAACTCGAAAAAGCTAAAGCAGAAGCAGCAGCGGCGACTACCTCTAAGCCTACTTCCAACTGCGATGACTATACTAAAGGGCTTGTATATAAAGTACAAGTCGGTGCTTTCCGCAACAAAGATTTGGCAAAGTTCCAAAACAGAGGAAACTTTTGGATGGAAGATGCTGACGGCATAAAAAAATATACTATCGGTTTCTTTAGAGAGTATTGGGAAGCCGACGAATTCAAAAAATATTTGCGCGAAATGGGCGTAAAAGACGCTTGGATTGTGGCTTACGAAAACAACCAGCGTCGCGATATCAAAGAAGTTCTAGAAAGCGGAAACAAGAAAAAATAATTTCAGTTTTAATTTTAACAATCAATAGTTGAGTATGACGCGCACTGCTGAAAAAAAATCATCGAAAAAATACGAATTTAGCCAAGAACAATATTTGTTCTGGTACGAAAATATGTTGCTTATTCGCCGTTTCGAGGAGAAAGCAGCTCAACTTTACGGACAACAAAAAATCAGAGGTTTTTGCCATTTGTATATTGGGCAAGAAGCCTGCGCTTCCGGAGCAGTTTCAGCTCTTAATCCTCCAGGTGATAAGTTTATCACAGCCTATCGCGACCACGGACAGCCTCTTGCTTTAGGTACTGACCCTAAAATACTCATGGCTGAACTTTTCGGAAAAGCCACAGGATGCTCCAAAGGAAAAGGAGGCTCTATGCATTTTTTCGACAAAGAAAAAGGATTTTGGGGTGGACATGGAATTGTCGGAGGACAAATTCCATTGGGAGCAGGAATTGCTTTTGCTGAAAAATATTTAGAAACTAATAACGTCTGCATTTGTTATTTGGGGGACGGCGCTGTAAGGCAAGGTTCTTTTCACGAAACGCTCAACATGGCAATGACTTGGAAATTGCCTGTCATTTTTGCAATAGAAAATAATGGCTACGCTATGGGGACTTCTGTAGCGCGCACCTCTAACGTAACGGATTTGTATATTTTAGGAGAAGCTTATCAGATGCCTTCGGCGCCTGTCGATGGCATGACAGTAGAAGAGGTTCATATTGCAGTAAGTGAAGCAGCAGAACGCGCCAGAAAAGGAGAAGGTCCTACCCTTTTAGAATTCAGAACTTATCGCTATCGCGGGCATTCAATGTCAGACCCCGCTAAATATCGCACTAAAGAAGAAGTAGAAGAATACAAACAACAAGACCCTATTGAAAAAGTAAAACGCACTATCTTAGAAAATAAATTTGCTGATGAAGCTTATTTTGAGGCTGTAGAAGCTAAAATCAAAAAGCAAATAGAAGAGGCAGTGAAATTTGCAGAAGAATCTCCTTTCCCTACTCCTGACGAAATTTTTAAAGACGTATATGCTGAGCCTAACTACCCTTTTATTACAGAGTAATTTACAAGGAGCTTAAAAGCTCCTTTTGATGTTCAAAACATTTTTATGAGACATCGCTCTCCTTTTTTCTTCTCCAAAACAACAAAATAGTTGTTCCTAATAAAATTCCTACTCCTGCATTGAACAACCATATTCCATAAGAAGACCCAAAGCGAGAACGCAAACGGTTATCTGTAGGAATTTTTGATGAAAAAAGCCCTATATCATAGGAAGCAATTGCTTCGTTGCGTTTGCTTTCCCCTCTGATCTGCAGCGTTCTTATAGAAGGACGTAAAGTGTCATATCGATGTTGCTGTGGATTAAAATATATCCACATTAAGTAGTCTGCCAAATCATATGTGCCTGGTTCTTGAGGTTCAATAAAATATTGAAAGGATTTATTTCCGTACACAATTCCATTAGAGCGATTAATGTTAATAGTAGTATTAGGAGAATAAAAAACAAATGCTTCGTTCGAAAAAGTCTGAGGTTCTCTGATAGCCGAAATATTTCCTTCTCCTTGAATATCAAACTTGTATGAAATACTTTTTCCTGTAAACGCTATTGTATCAGAAATCTTATCTTTTAAGCGATAGTTTCCTACTGCTACAAGGTCGCGCAAAGGATGAGGCGGTAATTCTTTCACCTTAATGCGAACAGGTTGCGAATAAAAAGTTTTTCTATCTTCCATCAAATTTTGTCCGAAAAAAGAGGGATTTTTTGCTACTTTGTATTTAATCATTTCTAACTCTACCGATGGTATTTCGATTGCTTGAGCATTCAAAGGATAGTAAGTGGCCTGATAAATCTTGTATTGACGATATTGGACATTGTTAATTAAAACGTATTCTGGTTCTATTTTTTCAATTCCGAAGTTTTCTTCCCAACACTGAGCGGGTTTTACTTTTTTGAGTATGTTATTGAGTTGTTCGCTGATGTTAAAAAACTCCATTTTAGCTTTGTTATGAACAGCTACATAAAAAGCAATTGTAAGGGTAAATCCTTCTCCGACATATACTTCTGATTTGGAAGATGTGACAGCAAAAAAGGCATCTTCTTTGACATCAATAAACTCTTGTGGACGAGTAGAGCGCCCTCCAAAAAAGGGGTCAAAAGAAAAAAAATCAGCAAAAGGGTCATAATACTGTTGTTGAACAGGAGGACCTACTGTAATTTTAGTAGCTTTCATACTCACTTGCTTTCCGTTGACAGTCATTGTAAAAGGCTTTATTTCAAATGTTCCTTGTTTAGTAGGCGTATAATTCTGGATAACGCTCTGTTGAGAAGTAATCTTTCCGTTGATAATATTAGTAGAACTTGATGAAGAAATTCCGCCTCTTCTAAAACCATCTATTTCTGGAAAATTAGAATATTCCTTGATTTTATCATTGTGTACTGTAACAATAAGTTGCAAAGTTTCGTTTAAGCCGATTTGAGTCGTATTAAGTGAAATTGTTACATCTTGCGAAAACGCAAACGATTGAAATAAGAATAAAACCCATAAGACGCATATCAACTTTTTCATATTCAAAAAATATTTGTTTAATTTTTTTTAACACATTTCTCCTCTAAAATTTATATTTGAAATTGGATTTTTTCAAAAACGTCCTTAAATTTGTTTAGAAAATTTTTCTTTTAACACAAAATTAAGTAAAACAATGCTCGAGTACATGAAAATGATTCTCCAAAAAGTAAGTTTCGATGCTGGCTTGTTCAGCAAAGAACTTCACAAGGCAGAACGTTTCTTGAGCAAAGACGAATATTCCGAGTTATACTCGTGGGCATTACTAAATTTTCATGACGTTATCGAAAAGCACCGTGACTTATTTTCTAATCTAAGACGATTTTTAGCAAATTAAGTTTGATACAAGCATAAGCGCTTAACAGCGCTTTTTTATTTTTCTTTCAATAAATATTCAGCATAAAAAGAATCGTTTTTCCCGATATATTGCCTTAAAAACCATTCATCATACACTTCGGTAAGTTTTTCAAAAACTCGGCTCTGTTGAATAGGAACGCTTGTGACAAGAGTAGGCTCTAAAATAGGTCTAAACCAGGAAATAAGTACCGTTCTTATGGCGTCGCTACCGCCCATCAAGAGCAAAAAAGCTAACACGCGAATACGCAAATCTTTCCACAAAGAACGCTCAGAAAGATGTCGAGCCATCTGCCACATGAGCAGAAACATAAATGGAACGTACATATTAGCCAACGAGTCGTTGTTAGTACCGATGCGATAATGTGGCAAAAGTAACAACATAATTAGCATAAAATACCATAGGTGTTTATGAACCGATTTTACAACGTGCTGATGAATACAAGTTGCGTATGCGCCAAATTTGATTGTTACAAAAACAAGATAAATCCATATGTAAGTTGGAAAAGGAATTGCTTTCCAAGTCCAATCGCCTGCATCTGGAGAGTTAAGTGGGTAATGCGCTTTGTACATGAAAAAAAATACTAAAGCTAAAACAGGAGCTACGAATAAATTTTGAAAACTTATTATAGTATTATTCCTATGTGCTATCAGATAAAACAATCCTAACAGAGCTATTGAAACACTAGGAAATGGAGACCACAAAAGCATAATGCCAACTAAAAACGCTACATTGCTTAACTTTTTGTTCTGAATGACTTCATAAAGAAACAAACTCATAGCAAGCCAAGTGCCAATTGCATGATGAGGAACCCAAGTAAGAGCGATATAATTTCCATTATATCGAAATACCTTGTCAGCTAAAAACACATCCCATCCCGTGCGGAGAATGTGATATAAAAAGTCCCAGTCTGCCTGCCCTATCAGAATTTTGTAGCACACGTATCCGTAGATAAGAATAGGTTCAAGCCCATTAAACAAAAAAAATACTATGACAGGAATCCAAAAATCTTTACCAGAAAGCAAAGCGAACCATAAAAGTACTACGGTAAACCCCAAAAATGTCCATATTAAAGCAATATCGTCTGCCCAACGAATTCCTATCCACTTAGCAAATAACGCTATAGGAAGTTTATAAGCCATATAATAATTAAAATGCGCTGATGTTTCGGCAATACCTGGCAAGTTGTAAAAATGAATGGGCCATTCTCTTTCAATAAGCGTACGAAAAATCGCATTGATTTTAATATAATCGTGCCTTTGAAAGAAGTATCCTCCTACTCCTGCCCACAAAGTCAATAAAAATGAAATAGCTACTAACAGCCCTATCGTTCTTAAAGCAACTTTTTCATGCCCTTCGAACAAAACCAATAAACGATTTTGCTGAACTATTGTATAAAAGGAAAATCCTAACAGCCCTATGATAGGAATTCCTACAAAAGAATTTATCCAAGTAAGAAAGAAAATCAGATGAGGAAGTATCAAGTATGCATACGAAACTATTCTCAAAAAATTGATAATTTGTTGCTTGGAGATGCTACTCATAATCTTCTTAAATTCAGACTCTATACAATAACACTGGTTAGTAGCGGACGTACAAGTACATTCCCTGAACTTTCTTTTTCGAGCTTATACGTATAGTTATAGTAAGTTTCTAACTTGCTTTCATTAGGCAATCCGTTTACCAAATAGATATGTCTTTTTTGAGCAAAGCCGATAAGCTCTCTAAGATAAGTAGCCGAAAGTTTTCCCACTTCGTCGATCATTGCATGAATCATGAAAGGCTCTTGTTGTGAATTGCGAACAGATTCTTTCAAGAAAATATAAATCAACGTGATGTAGATAATAGATTTTACCAAAATATCAGTGCCTTCAGAGCCTATATCGTGTAAGCGTTCGGTCCAATCAATCACATTTTTTCCTTCTTTGATTTTGAATTGAAGTTTGAATAAATCTTTTAAACTAATGTATTCCTGCTGAGGCTCTTTTTCAAGGTGATTTTGAAGAGCTTCTAAAAGCTCCACAGATTTGCGGTCCAGGTCGCTGTGCGAAGTATTATCTGTAAATATTGAATCTTTTCTCAAATAATAAGAATTCTCTGCATGAAATTTAGCAATTTTCTGTAAAATTTTAAGTATCGGACTTTCTGCTTCTTGCACTCTTACGTCGATGTACTCAATAAGTTTCGCATCTTCAAATTCTGCTTTCTTGAAGTCACGCTTCATTTCGGCAATTTTATCATCAATCTTGTCGAGCTGTCTTATCAACTCAGTTACTTTCATAGCAATCGTATCGAGAAGCATATTTCTGTTTTGAGCGATTTCTTCTATAGAGGCATTAATGCGTCCTTCGTTGATAAAGTTTTCGAGCTCTTCAGCAAATCGCTCATAATCTCGTGCAGAGGCATTTCTATCGATTCGAAAGCCGAAATGATTTCCTTCCCTGAAACGCCCTACATAATCGCGAATATATCCTTCAAACAGACTTCTTTCTTTTAAGATTTCTTTTTCATTGTTATCAATATTCTTACAAAGGATGCTAATTTCTTCGTCAACAGCGCGCATTGAAGCACTCTCGATACGCGCTTCAAGATGCGGGTGTAATTCTGGGCGAACCTTTTCATAGTAGCTAAGCCCTTCATTGCATTTGATGAGCTCTTTTTCCAATTCAACTCGCTTGTCATAACATTCTTTCTGAAGAGCTATTAGATGTTTTCGCTCTGTTTTAAAAGTTTCTTCTAAAGTACAAAGTTCTTGTTCGAGCTTGGCGCGTTCTAATTTAAACTCTTCGATCCTGTCGAGATACTCTTCTTTGTCGTTCTGATACTTGAAAACTACTTTTTCGATATTTCGCAATTCGTGAAGTTGTTGCTGAACTTCTGCGATTCGCTTATCAGCGTTTTCGATATCCTTCGAATCAATACCTTTTTCTTCGAGAGCTTTTTTATACTGAAGTTTAATATCGTTTTCTTCTTTGTGAAAAGCAGCATTTTGTATGCGTCGTCGTTCTTCTAATTTAGCGAGTTTATCTGTGTGAGCATGTTGCAACTGATTGATTTTTTGAGAAAGAGAAGTCCGAAGTGTTTCTAAGGTGATGTTCAGATTTTGAGTAACTTCTTGAATTTTTTGTTCTGTTTTAGAAATCTCAATTTGTTGAACTGAAATTTTTTGTTTACAAATTTCAAGTTGCTTATGAATTTCTTCGTCGGCTTTTGCCAAATAATCGGCAAGTGAGAGCTCAATTTCTTGTTTGCGATTGTGAGCTTGCCCAATTTGATAGCGAAGTTGATGCAGATTCTTTTCTAATTCATTTTTTTGAGTTGCAAACTTTGTTTTTTCTTTTTTGATTTTTTCCTTCAACTCTTCTTCAAAAGTATGAAGCTGGCGAACCAACTCTTGAATTTCTTTTTGGATTATTTGCTTTTCTTGCTCATAATCCGCCACTTTTTTAACACTTATCGGAACATTCGTCAGATTCAGCTTTACGCCATAAAAGTTTTGAAAAGCAGTAGCCTTCAGTTCAGGATTCAAATCAGAGCGAAATAGAATTTCTTCATTCACTACTTTTCCGATAGTTTCAGTCCACTTAGGATATTCTCTTTCTAAGAACCCAAAAAAAGTCTCGTCTTTTATTTGAAGGCGATGTTTGATGCGATTAAGTTGTTGTTCGGAAGCTTCTATCTTAGCATATTGATTCTTTTGAAATGTTTCGTATTCTTTTTCGAGCTGAGCATCAATTTTTTTGCCTTCTTCCATTAAGCGCTGAAGTTCTTTTTCGCCACTCAAAAAATTCAACTGATTTTGAATAAGTTGTTTTTCGAGAGCAGATAGTTCATCGCGAAGAGCTTGAATTTCAGCTTTAAAAAAATCTCGCCTTTTAATATTGAGCATTTCATTTTCAAGCAAGCGGATTGTACCTTTAGCTCGTTCGATACTTACTTTGAGTTCTGCAATTTGAGCACTACATTTTTCTCTGGCTGTATTTTCTTCTTTTGCATAGAATTCTTTTTGGAGTTGTATTTCTTCACGCAATTGTTTTTCAGCAAGAGCTACTTCTTCTCGCAACTCAAGTTCGAATTCTTTTTTTTCGTTGCGCAAACGCGAAAGACGATTGTCAAACTGGCTTTGAATATCTTGATAGGCAGCTGTCAAGTCATTGCGATCGGCATAGAGTTGAGAAAGTTTTCGCTCTAAATCCGGTTTTTGAGCAAATAGTTCTAATATTTGTTCGATATTCATTCTTTCGTACTCGCGTCGTTTGCTCTCAGCCTCCCGGAGCTTTGACTTGTAAATGCCGAGTTGCTCGCGTATTCCGTCTGTGCTGACTTTGTACTGGCTTTCTAAAGCATTGAGCTGAAGTTGATACTCATTAATTTGATGATCTAATTCTGCAATTTGCGCTTCTAGCTGCATTTTTTTTGATGCAGTATATTTAAGAGCGGCTCCTAAACGGTCGGCGAATTCTACTTCTTGTGCTTTGAGTTGTTGAAGCAGTTGATATTTTTCTTGAATAAGCTGCCGACGCTGCTCATTTTCAGGTTTCTTGTAATCGGTTAAATCTCTGAATTTGCCTGAAAATTGCTTAAGATGATTGCGCAATAAAGAAAGCTCTATTTCAGTACCGACATCAGAAACCGCATTCGCAATAAATTCTTTCACAAAATCGGCTTTTATTTCGGCGTGAGCGCTGTTAAAAATATCGCTTATTGCACGCGGAATATTATCAAATCGTCCATTTGTATAGAGCAGCGCATATTTTTTAAATTCTCTTTCTTGCACAGCACCGTACAAAATTTCGCGATAGCGCTTAAATGAGTCGATAGGTTTTGTAAACTCGATTTGAGGAACTGCAGTAATGAACCTTTTTTGTACTTCAGTAATCGGCAAAACGTTCTCTTTTTCATCGAGATAGTAAGACTTATCAAAAGGAGCATTGACAAATCTGTACTTGATACTATCACTTTTATATACCCAAATGTGAAAGGCATTTACTCCATCACTCACTTCGTAAATAATGTACGAATTAGGATATTGAAAATAGTACTCTTCAAAGGGCTTTTTAGAGCGTGAAATTCCTAGACGCTGAGTGTTCGCATTGTAAAAAAACAAAATCACGCGTAAAATAGTAGTCTTGCCCAAATTATTTTTGCCTATAAAACAAGTATTTCCATCTAACTTAATATTCGCATATTCCACTTGAGCAACATTGAAAAGCACAACGCGCGAAAGAGACTTTGCTTTCATAGTTTGTTATTTTGAAAGCACAAATTTATACAGGAATCTTATCTGTATAAATTTTACAATCTCTCTTAAAAAAACTAACCAATGATTTAGGCAATTTTTGGAGCCTCATCAATTACACTGTAATGTAGAAGCAAGATTCTCAAATTCTGCAGGTGAATCACCTCTCGAAGTGCTACGGTGAGCAACTGATTTTGTTGAGAAGGCTAATTGAGCAAAGGATTGTTTTCATTGAATTTACTGCAACTCAAAAAAACCCGTCATTTAAAGCTCTATCACCCATTACAATAGTTTTCATACGAATTAAATTTATATTTTAAGTAATACACAAAGTGTAATTGCAGGTGAAAGAGTTTGAACTCGCAATTGAATACTTGCTTCACCGCTTTGCAAAGAAGATGTGAGTTCTATAGAAGGAAGAGTAAATTCGATGCCCCATTTGCTCGGATAAAGACCTACGCCAGGAGCAACGCCAATTCCAAAAGCGCTTACAGATTTAGGCTTATTGGCATTCTTAGGATATTGTGCCACAGAGAATGAAAACCCTATGTTAGCCTCTTCCCCAAGAGCCACTTTCAGCTTGCCTAAAGCTAAGCTCCAGTTTGGTAATAACACCCTAAAATACCTAACTCCGTAGTACCTCCTTTTTATATTTTCTGCCACAGCAGTTGTGTATTGCAAGCGAGCTCCAATAGCCAGATTATCGCTCAAAAAAAGTAAGTTCTACCTAGTGCAAAATACCAAGTTTCCAGTTGTAGTGCTATTTGCATTATAGGCTTAGTAGTAACAGAAGAATAGCCTGCAGTACCCACAGTAAAAATTCTCCTTGCTCCTGACCCTTGTTCTATTCTGTGCAAAAGCATCGCAAACGAATCTCAAAAGTGCTGCAAAAGAAAAAATGATTTTCTTTATTTTTAAGAAATACAAAAAATGATATGCAAAAATATCATTCATCTTTTTGCAAAAAAATCTTCAGAAGAATATCCAACACACATTTTGAATAAAGAAGCCTTTCAAAGCTGATAATGCTTATTAGATTAATAGCAATTTTTTTTCTTTGTATTGAAAAACAGTGTTATGAAACTTAAACTTCCGCCATACCTTCGCGTGTCGTATTTCATTGCATCTCGGTTGCGGAGCGGTTCGATTAAAGGTTTTTCATCCCTTATTACGCAAATCGCGATTGCAAGTATTGCCTTTGGCTTAAGTGTAATGATTGTCTCTTTTGCAATCTTTGAAGGATTTAAAAAAAACATTCAAGCTAAAATTTTTAACTTTGGAGGACATATTCAAGCGACCAAACACGATTCCGGAAATTCCTATGAAGAAGTTCCTGTTAGCACAAGCAGTGTATTATATAAGCACGCCACAACTCTTCCAGGAGTGCAACATATCCAAAAATACGCTCGCAAAGCAGCTTTGCTTCGTACAGAAACAGAAGTACAAGGCGTCATTTTCAAAGGAATCTCTACCGACTACGATACCTCTTCATTTAAAGAAATGATTACACAAGGGCGTTTACCAGATTTTCAAAAAGGCGATTACGCTTCTGAAATTGTTATAAGTCAGCGCATCGCCAATAAACTCCTTTTACAACTCCACGACGAAGTAACGATTTTTTTTGTGCAAGAACCGCCACGCGTTCGCAAACTCAAAATTGTCGGAATCTACGATTCTGGCATCGAGGATTTTGATAATCAAATTGTAATAGGAGACATTCGCCTTATTCAACGCATCAACAACTGGGCAGATACACTAGTAGGCGGCTTTGAAATTATCTTAAGTGATTTTCAAGAACTCGAAAAAAGATTTTTTGAAATCTACGACTTTATGGATTACGACATTCAAATTATTAAAATTACAGACCTTTACAGCAGTTTTTTTGATTGGTTTATCATGCTCAATCGAAATGTAGTGATTTTTACTTTTATTATTCTTTGCGTGGCTTCTTTTAACATCATTTCTATTCTTTTGATTCTGATTATGGAAAGAACTCAAATGATTGGTACTTTAAAAGCTCTTGGCGCTACGAATACTCAAATAAGATATATTTTTATTTTTAATGGATTGCGAATTCTCATCAAAGGATTGCTCATCGGAAACAGCTTAGCCATAGGCTTATGTTTGATACAAAAATATACGCACATCGTTCCGCTCAACCGCGAAAATTATTACATCAGCTTCGTACCTGTAGAAATTGACTGGTTATCGATTGTATTTTTTAACCTTCTTACTATCAGCTTTGTAGCACTTGTTATTTTGCTACCTTCTTTTATTATTACGCGCATCGAACCTATCAAATCTATTCGATTTTCTTAGCTATGTTACCTCTTTATCTTTCTATAGAAGGGCTCTATTCTTATCGAAAAAGACAAGAATTACATTTTGAAAAACTAACTTCTGCCCAATTATTCGGGATTTTTGGCAATGTTGGAAGTGGAAAGTCTTCGCTCTTAGAGGCGATGACGCTTGCCATTTACGGAAAAAATGAACGCGTCATCACCAAAGAACAAAATCATCTTATCAACTTGCAATCTTCAAAGGCACATGTTATTTTCGATTGCTTAGTAGGTACTTCAAAATATCGATTTGAATGGAAAGCTATTCGCCAAAAAGAAGGCGACATAAAAAAATCACATCGCATTTATGTATTTGAAAATGCTGCTTGGAAAGCCTTACCCACTGAAAAAAATGATAAGTTTAGCGAAGAGCTTCTTCATATAAAATATGAATATTTCAAGCAAGCTATTGTCATTCCACAAGGGAAATTTCGAGATTTCATAGAGCTCTCGCCTACTAAAAGAGCAAATTTATTAGAAGATTTATTTCATTTAGAGCCATTTAAATTAGGACAAAGCGCCAGAAAGCTACTTAACAAAGAAAAAGAAAAATTAAGCCAACTTTATGGAAAACTCGATGAACTCGAAGAAATTACAGAAGAAAAATATGAAGAAACTCAAAAAGAACTTGTTACTGTACAACAACTATCTTCAAAAATACTTCAAGAATTAGAACAAACACAAAATATTATTAAAGCTCAGCAAGAAGCTTTTACAACATTTCAAGAACTCCAACAAGCTCAACAGCAGCTTTCTGCTCTTTTAGAAGAACAACCATCCATTGAAGAAAAAAAACGACAACTTCTTTCTTATCAAAAAGCTTTTGCTATAGTTCGACCCTTAGCAGAAAAACGACAAGAGCTCGTAGAAGCCTCGCAAAATATTTACAAAGATTTGCAATCATTAACAAACATTTTGCAAAATTTGCAGTCAGAAAATGCTTCAGTAGAGAATGAATTTCAAAAAACCCAACAAGACTATGAACAAATACAAGACTTCCAAACTAAAATACATGATTTACAAGCTATTGCTTCGCTTATTGATTGTAAACAAGAAATAAGTTCCCTTCAAAATCAACAAAAAGAATTGCAAGTGCGCTTAGAAAGCTACACAAAACAAATAGAATCTCAAACAAAACAGTACGACTTATTAAAAAATGAAATCATTCGCCTAAAAGAAAAAACGCCTAACATAGCTCTCCTTGCTCAGAAATTACAAGCTGCCGAAAACTTTCAAAATCTTAATACTCAGCTAACTGAACTACAAGAAAGAATAAAAAAAATTCAAAACGAAAAAAAACAGGTATTCCAAGAAATCAAATATTTGTTTGAAAACCAGCAAAATGTTGCTCTTTCTTCGCTTATCAAAATCTATGAAAGTTATACTAATCACTTCCTCGAAAAAATAGAGCAACTCTCTAAAGAATTGCAGCCGTATCGCATTCGAGAACAGTTAGCCTCTTTTGCTCATCATCTACAAGAGGGAGAGCCTTGTCCACTCTGCGGTTCAACGCATCACCCCCATAAATATACTGATAATGAAAAAGAAAAACGCCTATTTCTCGAAAAAGAAATCGAACAATACAATATTTCTTTACAAGAAAGTCAAAATCATCTAAAAAAATTGCAATCTTTTCAGATTGAACAGGAAAGATATAATTTTCAGGAAGAAGAACTCCAAAAAAGAATTGATGAAATCGAACATCAAAAAACAAAGTATTCTGGAGCCCCAGAGCTAAGTGTAGCCCAAAAAAATTTGGAAAACGCTCAAAGATATCTGAATGAAATTCAAATCAAAGAAAAAAGGTTATATGAAATAGAAAAAAATATAAAATCGACACAAGCAGAAAAAGAAAAGCTTCAAAATCAATACTTTGAAGTCCAACAACGCATTGCTTCTAAAAATGGAGAATATCAAAATATTCAATCTACTATTAAGAACATTCAGTTTTTAAGTTACTTAAACTACCCGAAAGAAAAAATCTTAGAATCGATTTCGAAAGGAAAAGAAAAAATCGAAAGAATAGAAAAAAACTATCATCAAATCCAAAAACGGCGGGAAACACTTGAAAAAGAAATTCTTTCTAACAAAGTTCAACTCGAAGAAAAACAAAAACAAATGGAATCTATCTCTTCGGAACTGGTCCATAACGAACAACAACTTTCAATTGCTCTTAAAGATTGTGGATTTGAGTCGTTAGAAAACATTCAAAACATCATAAAAAATCCGCTTGAAATAGAAAAAGAAAACAATTTCATTTCTGAGTACGAACATCGATTGGCAATTGCCAAAGCACGATATGAACAACTCACTAAGAAACAACAGAACAACCCGTATCAAGCAGAACTCTTAGAAAGCAATCGAGCTTTGTTTCAACAACAAAACCTTCAATATCAAAACCTTATTCAAAAGTTAGGAGCTCTGAACCATCATTTACAAATATTTCAACAAAAATTAGAGAAAAAAAAACAATTGCTTTCTGAAATAAAAGTATTAGAAAAAAGAGTTTCTGGTTTTGAACAAATCTCAAAACTCCTGTACGGAGAAGCTTTCATGAAATGGGTCTCTGGCTACTATTTTTCGCAACTTATTGCTTCTGCCAACCGAAGATTTCAAGTTCTTACTAACTATTCTCTTAGCTTGGCTCTTGATGAAACTCAAGAAAACATCATTGTGCACGATCACTTAAACGGAGGAAAAACGCGACTTCTGAAAACACTCTCAGGAGGTCAGATTTTTCAAGCATCTTTATGTTTAGCCTTAGCGTTAGCAGAAAGTATCCATTCTGCAAACATGGTAGCTCATAGCTTTTTCTTTATCGATGAAGGATTTGGCAATTTGGATAAACAATCTTTGCAACTTGTAATCGAAACGCTTCAAAACCTCAAAAAAGAAAACCGTATAGTAGGAATCATTTCACATGTAGAAGAATTGCAACAAAAAATCAATGTATTTGCATATATCCAACAAAAAAAAGACGGAAGCCAAATTCGTTATTCTTGGGAAATGTTCTAAAATTTAAATCTAAGTTGGGCGCGGATATCTGTTTTTTGATTTCCGTTGATTTGTTCAAGTCCTGAACCTATAGTATTATTGTCATTAGGAGTTCTTTGGTAAAGAAAATAAGCGTATTTGCACCAAAAATCAATCTTACGAGTAATCTTCCAACGAATGACATAATAATTTCTCCAACCTCTTCCGTAATAAGCTGGAATAGCAAAAGCATATAAAACATCTTTTTCATAAGCAAACTGCCGATTGTCGAAATCGTCAGTATCGAAATTAGCAAATCGGGCCGCAAGCTCAAAATTAGAGGTAATATCCCAAGTAATATCTTGCATAATAGCGTAACCATAAGTAGTTTTTGTTCGCCTCGTATCAAGGTCTATCTGGGAAAAGTCGCTCCATTGCACGCGTGAACGCAGATGAATTTTTTCTGAGGCTCTATAATCTGCATTTACCATGTAGTTGCGCCGAGTAGTAGGGGTCGGATAGTCAATTCTTGTAATGTTATCTGCCAAATTGCGAGGTTTATCTTCTTGCCGCGCCTGAAAATAAAGCGTAATCGTACGAGAAGGGCGATAAGTAGCGCGAAAGAGCCATTCATCGCCTGCTGTAGGTGCATCTACTCGAAACTTTAACCAAGGAAATCGAAATTGGTCGTAATACAAAGCAAACTGCCACTGGCGACTGGGCGAATATTTCAAACCCATATAAAAGCCCTCCTCATTAATATTGCGAGAGTTTTCGCCAATAGCTCTTCCATAAAGAGTGTGAAAGTTTTTTTGATAGTTCCGATAAAAAGCAGCAAACTCTACAGTTTTTGCCAAACTTGAAGCCAAGCCTTGAATAATACCTATTCCTCCGCTCTGAGAGCGCCCTATTTCTCCAAAAAAAGAAGTGTTCTGGATACTCCAAGCGTAGTCGGCTCCTATAACAAAATTATTTTTCCCCTGAAATTCAAACTGATTATAATCTGTAGGCTCCCTTTGGATAGGAATGCTAAATAGAGTATTGAGAGCTGTTAGTCCTGCCATGAATCGCTTGTTAGGACTTTTATAATGTATATTTGTGCCCACTACTTGTTCTCGCAAAGTTTTATAAGCAGCAAGTTCTGAGGCAGTTCGATGCATGCCAAACTGCCGAAGAGTAGCTGAAAACTCACTCACTTCATCGATGTTTTGAATTCCTTCTTCAGTAAGAATAGCCAAAGAATCCAACTCTTCGGCAGCAGAGAAGGTAGTCCTATTTTCACGTATGCCTGCATCTATGTACTTATCGGAGTAGAAAGAAGTAACCTCTACATTAGAAGATAGTTCGTAAGTAGCAGCTGCTCCGCGAAAAAACCGAGTTTCAAGCAAAGAAGTATAAGGTAAAATGCCGAGCGTATTGCGTCGAAGCGTAGCCGTAGGTTCTGCTCCTTTTCCGACTTGAAAGCCTCCTGTAAGCAAAAGACCTTGTCCAATCTGCAACTGATAATCTCCTAAAGAAATCGTTTTCCAGCGCCCACGGTTGTAAAGCGTAAGATGATAAGAAAAAAAATCTATTCCCATATATCGCCTTGGAGGGCTCCAAAAAAAACGTTCTCCTGCATCTTTTTCGAGTGTAAATCCATAACTAAAATCTTGAGTGTTTCGCGAGAGAAAACGCGCATACAGCTGGTCGGGGTCTCCTAAATAACCATTTTTTATTTCAGGGCGATAACCTCTTTTGGTTTGTAATGTTCTGGCATAGCGCAACATCAAAAATCGATTGTTGTCGTTTTGAAGCATACGCCGAAAAATAGAGGACGCATCGGCGGCCATGCCTGCATCTCTTACCTCCACAAAAGGAAGCAGTTTTTGAAAAGTTGCACGGTCAAATCCTTCGATGGCTTGCAACTCATAAATAGTAAGAAGTTTGCCATTTTTAGCACGATACTTTAAAAACGAGTTGATCTGATATTCTGTAAGGATGAATAGGTTTTGCAAATCTTCTCTTGTAGCGCGATTCAAATCCAGAGGATCTGTGTACATTTGTAACATGGCTTCGTAAAAACTTTCGTAATCAGCCTCTTCGTCTTGTAAGTTGAATAAATTTTGAATAAAATCATCCACATCAATTTCAGGTCGTTTGGGCGTTTGCGCTATAACTATCGTTCCCCAAAACACTAACAAGCAAACTAATCTTCTCATTCTTTTTCTGCATTTTCAAGCATAGGCGATGCTTGCTTCCTTCTTTCTATCTTAAAAGAAATCGCAAAGTGGTGTGAAAAACCTAATACTTGATGGCGATCAATAGCATAATCAAAAGAAAATTTTTGATACACATACCCTACTCCAAAAAACGCTTTTGTAGGAAAAGTATTAGCGCCAGCGCGCACAAAACCATTCTTAACAGGTTGATATTCAATTCCAAATCGGTAAAGTGCGAGTTTATCTATATCCTTTTCCGCTTCTAAATTCACCATAAGACGTTCATGAGGGCGATAAGAAAGTCCTACATTCACAAGCGAAGGCAATCGTTCGTTCATAAAATCAGAAAATTTAGCGCGCATCATGTTTGTAACTCTTCCACCCAAATAAAGTTGCTCAGAAAGTTGAACAAGTGCGCCAAAATCAAACGTAGGAATTGCCCTATTTCCCACAGATTCGATATGATACTGAAGCAGGTTGGCTCTTAAACCTAATGCAACATTCGCTATTTGGCGCGCAAGGCTTATTCCGAGTTGTTGTTCGTTGTAGATATCATCGCCGAAGCGGGATGCTGCCATTCCAAAAGTCCCGTATCTGGGAACAGGCGCTATAAAACCCGCGTACACTGTTCTCCAAGCTTCTACGTTATAACGCGAATCATACCCCAAAGCAGCTGCAGATTGCTCAACCCAAGCCAACCCCGCTACATTATTAAAAATAGCCCAATGATCCGCTATCGTGACAGCCGAGTTTCCCATCGCTGTTGCACGTGCGCCCGACACATTTAAGCCCAATTGTGCCTTTCCAAACAAAGGGAAAAGCAACCCTGCTATTATTAAGTAATTTCTCAAACCTTCTCTTATTTTTAAACAAAATAAAGAACAGCTAACATATTTTAAAACAATGTACTCAAATGATCACAAAAAATTCACACTCCTAAAAAATAGATGTTAATAGCCACAAATCATCATAACAAATCAGGGTGACTCATTATTCTTAAGCGCCATTAAAAGTGTATAAGCGCCCTTCAAAACCACATTCTGAGTGTCGAGAAAAGGCACGTTTTGCCACGATAAAGCTGTAAAATCTTTTTCGTTATGGATTACTTTGATTTCTTTCATTTGAAATGTATTAGGGCTTATTTGATAAAAAATCTGATCTTTCCCATCAAAACGTACAACCGCCTCAGAGGGAACAGCGTAGTATTCTCCTTTCTGAATCGGTACCTCCACATTCATATACATTCCAGGAAGCAAAGTAGATTCGTATCTTTCGAAATGACAATGTACAGGAAATGTTCTTTCTGAGGTAATCGACATTGCAATCTGAATCACGCGACAACGATATTTTTTTTCAGGTGCGTAATTGGTATACGCCCATATTTGCTGACCTATGTCAAGTTTATTGATATCTTTTTCCAAAACATGAACTACCAAATGAATATCTTCTGTATTGACAATTTTAAAAATTACGTCTGATGGGTTTGCGTATTTGCCCACATTTACATTCACTTCTGTAATATATCCATTAGAAGGCGATAAAATCGGAATTGAGGCAGTAAGATTATTTTCCGAAAGTGTTTGATAACGCACTCCTAACAGTCGCAACTTTTCTTGTAAAGATTTTTGCAGCGCCTTTTGAGCCAAATAGCTTGCTTTAGCTTGCTGGAAATCCTTTTTTCCGCCGATCTGCTCTTGAAAAAGCTTTTCTTGGCGCAAATACTCTTCTTCAATGGCAAACAACTGAGCCGTTACTACTAAATACTCCTGTTGTAAAGTAATATAATCTAAATCTTCTAAAACAGCTAAAGTATCTCCTTTTTTTACTTTTGCGCCAACAATTGGTCGAATACTTTTTACATATCCTCCTATGGGAACGCTAATAGAAATCAAATTTTGAGGTGGTACTTCTATTATGCCGTTCATTTGCAAAACAGCATTTATAGGCTTGCGAGAAATGTTTCCTACTACAATCCCTGCCCGCTCTATTTGTACCTGCGAAAGTGTAACTATGTCAGAAAAATGCGATTCTGAAGGTTCTTCGTTAGACTTATGAGTATTTTTTGTACAAGCCGAACTTAATAGAATTACTACGATCAGACCGAGAACATTCATGTGAGAAGATATTTTAAAAAGTTTTTTTTGAAAAAGTGTGTACAACAAAGGGAGAATAAAAAGAGTAAGAAGTGTAGATGTTACCAACCCTCCAATGACTACTGTCGCTAAGGGGCGCTGAACTTCAGCGCCTGCTCCTTTGCTAAGCGCCATCGGCAAAAACCCTAAAGAAGCCACTAACGCTGTCATCAAAACGGGGCGAAGCCTTGAAGTAGCACCGTATAAAACTCTATACGACACCGTTTGAAGGTGTTTAATTTGTTGAAAAGAAGCAATCAATACAATTCCATTGAGAACAGCTACTCCAAAAAGCGCAATAAAACCAACTCCTGCACTAATACTAAAAGGCATCTGACGCACTCCCAAAGAAAAAATACCTCCAATTGCAGCAAAAGGAATAGCAGTATAAATCAATACACTATATCTAAAAGATTGAAAAGCGCTATACAACAAGATAAAAATCAAAAGCAAAGCAATAGGTACAGCCACAACCAACCGAGCTTTAGCCGCTTGCAGATTTTCAAAATTTCCGCCGTACTCGATTGTATATCCTTCTGGAAGTGGAAGTTCTTTCTCTACAAGTGATATTAAATCTTTCAATATACTTTCTGTATCGCGGTTTCTTACATTAAACCCTACAAAAACACGCCTTTGCGTATTCTCGTGCTGAATTTGGTTAGCACTTTCCTTAAATGAGATTTGAGCCACTTGATAAAGTGGAACCTGCACTCCTATAGGTGTAGGAATGAGCAATTTTTGAATATCCTCGAAGTTCTTGCGCGCCGAATCTGCTAATCTGACTACTATTTCAAATCGCTTTTCACCTTCGTAAAACCAACCTACTTGCCTTCCAGCAAATGCAGTATTGACAATATGATTCACTTTCTGAACAGACAATCTGTAGTGAGCTAACATAGCGCGATCTATCGAAATAACTACCTGTGGAATACCTGCTACTGGCTCTACATACACATCGGTAGCTCCTTCTACTCTGCGAACAAGTTCTGATAAACGCTCAGAAAGGCGAACTAGAGTATCTAAGTTTGTTCCGAAAATCTTACAAACAATGTCTTGCCGCGCACCTGTCAAGAGTTCATTAAAGCGCATTTGCACAGGAAATTGAAATCCTACAGTAATCCCTGGAATTTCTGCCAAACACTGGCTCATTTTTTTTTCCAACTCCGCAAAAGTTCGAGCGCTCTCCCACTTAGATTTCTCTTTGAGAATTACCATCATATCCGCAGCGTTCATGGGCATAGGATCGATCGGAATTTCTCCACTGCCAATTTTAGTAACTACCTTTTCTACTTCTGGAAACCTTTCTTTCAGGATACGCGCAGCCTGTTGCGTAGCTTGAATCGTAGTATTCAAGTTGCTGCCAGCCAATACTTTCGTGTCTACGGCGAAATCGCCTTCTTCTAAAACAGGAATAAACTCTCCTCCTAAATTCAGTGCAATCCAAAAAGCCCAAGTTCCCACAATTAAAACTCCTACTAATACATACTTTCCAAACCGAAGGGTCTTTAAAAGCAACAGTCGATAAAATCTTCGAAGAGAATCGAAAAAACTATCAGCAAACGAAGTATGAGCAGCATTAGGCAGAAACCAAGCACACATCATAGGAACATAAGTAAAAGACAGTAAAAAGGCTCCTATCAACGCAAAAACAACTGTTTGCGCCATAGGCTTAAACATTTTTCCTTCAATACCGTGAAGTGCAAAAATGGGCAAGTACACAATTAGAATGATGAGTTGCCCAAAAACAGCGCTTTTCATAATAGAAGTAGCTACTTCTACTACCAATTCGTTTTTAGAAAGTTGATGAGAAAGTACACCTGAATGGGAAAGGCGATACATTACTGCTTCTACAATAATCACAGCTCCATCGACAATCAAACCAAAATCTAACGCACCTAAACTCATCAAATTGCCACTCACCCCAAACAAATTCATCATACAGATCGCAAATAGCATCGCCAATGGAATAACAGAACCCACTAGAATACCCGCTCTCCAATTCCCTAAGAACAGTACTAGCACCAGCACTACAATGAGTGCACCTTCTATAAGATTCGTCTCAACGGTTCGAATAGCTTGATGGACCATTTTTGTCCTATCTAAAAACGGCTCTATGATTACCCCTTCGGGAAGCATTTTTTGAATCTGCTCTATGCGCTTTTTAACCTTTTTTACTACCTGACTACTATTTTCTCCTTTGAGCATGAGCACAATTCCTCCTGCTACTTCTCCTTCGTCGTTGTAACAAAGAGCTCCATAACGTATGGCATGACTAATTTTAATTTCTGCTACATCTCTTAAAAACAACGGCATTTCTCGATTAGGAACAGGAATAACGATTTTCTCAATATCTGCTACCGAGGTTACTAAACCTTCTGTGCGAACATAAAGAGCTATTGCATTTTTTTCGATGTAAGCTCCTCCTGTGTTTTCGTTGTTACTTTCGAGTGCATCGAGTACATCTTGCACGCTAATTCCCAAAGCGTGTAATTTCTGAGGAAACAAAGAAATTTGGTACTGTTTGACCTTTCCACCAAAGCTACTTACATCTGCTACTCCTTCTACTCCCAAAAGTTGGCGACGCACTATCCAATCCTGAAGTGTGCGAAGCGTAATAATGTCATACTGATTCTCATAACCCTTTTTAGGTTTGATGACATATTGATAAATTTCTCCTAATCCTGTAGTAATAGGCGCCAACTCGGGCTTTCCAACTTGAGAAGGAATCTGAGATTGAATTTGCTGTAAACGCTCGCTTACCTGCTGCCTTGCCCAATAAATATCAATATCATCTTCAAACACAATTGTTATTAACGACAAACCAAAGCGAGAAAAACTTCGCAATTCTATTACATGAGGAATGTTGCGAACTGCAAATTCAATAGGATAAGTTACCAAACGCTCGATATCTTCTGCCCCAAAAAAAGGAGCTGTAGTAATAATTTGAACCTGATTGTTCGTAATATCTGGAACAGCATCAATCGGTAATTTTGCAAGCTGGTAACTTCCATATATAAGAAGAACCGCCACCAATAAACCGATGACTAATTTGTTCCTTACGGAAAAATAAATCATGTAAGAGAGTATCATGTTTGAAGTAGATTAGAAATAATGAAAGCGAATTTGTAAAGCGAAAAATACCTTCAAACACTTCTCTTGGGAGGCTGCCAAATGGAGCAGAAAAACAAAGAACAATTGCTAAACCGATAAAATTCTCGCTTTTCTGGTAGTAGGACACCTTCAAAAAGGTTATCTGTAATTATTCTAACACAAGTAGGTAAGTGGTATTTATCTGTAAAGAGAAAAAAAGATGGACTTTTGAAAGGTAACTTTTGATGTTCTTTTTCTTCGGAATTAGAGTGAGCGTAGTGTAAAATTAAAAAATCCCAAAAATTGAGAGTCTCATTTTGAAGCTGATGCTGTTCGAAATGTTCCATCAATGCCGGTAGTTTAAATAACTCCACTACCGGAAGGCGAACTGCATAGATGCATAAGCACCCTATAACCATCCAATTTTTCATGGCTTTAAATTAAAAAAGAACTCTTCTTTTCAAAAAAATTTGTGATTAAACTTTTCTAATAACAAAAACTTTGAAACTTCAAACATCGCGCCGCATCCGCTGAATTAGTTTTTTATTACCTGAAGATTGCAAGATTGTAAAATTTAAATACAACTTTTGACAACCCACTGCATCCTTGTATCTTGCTATGCGAAACATTCTAAAATTCTCATGAAGTATTTAATAGGGTGTTTTCTGTTAGGATTGAGTACAACAGGTTTGAATGCCCAAAAAACTTTCTCAAGTTTGTTGCAATCTGGTCCGATGGCAGGTTATTCTACTATGCGAGAGGTGGTTATATGGGTACAAACTACTCAGCCAGCATCTGTTTATATCGAATACTGGGAAAAAGATTCTGTGAAGAATCGATTTAAGTCAGAAACTATTCAAACACAAGCTCTTTACGCCAATACGGGAAAAATTGTCGTTTATCCTTTAGAACCGGGCAAAAAATACGAATACGAACTTTTTATTAATGGAAAGAAACATATTCGTCCGTATGCTTTTACTTTCCAAACGCAACCTCTGTGGCAATATCGAACTGACCCTCCGCCTTTCTCATTTGCTGCAGGAAGTTGTGCATTTATTAATGAAGAAAAATACGACCGCCCAGGAAAAGGATACGGAGATGAGTACTTCATTTTTGATTCTATTGCACGTCGAAAGCCCGATTTTATGCTTTGGTTAGGCGATAATATCTATCTAAGAGAGCCCGATTGGGATAGCTTCAACGGGATTTTATACCGATACACTCATACGCGCTCTATTCCTGAAATGCAATCACTTTTAGCAACTACTCACCATTACGCTATCTGGGATGACCACGACTATGGTCCTAACAATGCCGATAGGAGCTTTTGGAATAAACAAGCCTCTTATGAAGCATTTCAACTTTTTTGGGCAAACCCTACGACCAACGCCACAGGAGAGGGAGGAATTACAGGAAAATTTTCTTGGAATGATTGCGATTTCTTTCTTTTAGATAATCGTTGGTTTAGAGCACCAGAAAATCTGCGCGAAGGTAACAAAGAAATCTTAGGAAAAAAACAAATTGATTGGCTTATCGATGCACTTGCTTTTAGCAGAGCTCCTTTCAAGTTTGTATGCGTAGGAACGCAATTTATTAGCTCTGTTCCCGATAAAGAAAACTTTGCAATCTATCCTGAAAGAGAAGAAATTATCAGACGAATTCGTGCTAATAAAATAGAGGGAGTTATATTTCTGACAGGTGACCGGCATTTTTCTGAAATTAGCGTTTTTAAAGAATTTTCTAAATACTATCCGCTATACGATTTCACGATTTCACCTCTTACTTCTGGCATTTACGAAGTAGCTACAGAAGGAAATATTTATCGGGAAAATGGTACTTTTGTCGCCGAACGTGCTTTTGGGTGGTTTGAAGTGAGCGGAAAACGCAAAGAAAGAGTTCTCACAGTTTCTCTCATCAATAGCAAAGGAGAAATTAAATGGAAAAAAGAAATCCGCGAAACAGAACTCAAATACGAAAAATAATTTAGAAATAGAAACCTTATTTCGCTCAACTTGCAAAGCGCTCAAAACACCGTAACAAAAAACTTTTCTGTATATGAATTCTCTTTCACTCGACGAATTTGATTACGAACTTCCAGAAGAAAGAATAGCTCAATATCCTGTTTCGCCTCGTGATGCATCAAAGTTGCTCATTTACAAGCATCCTACTATTCAGCATACTATATTCCGAGAACTACCCAAATTATTACCTGCTAATTCTGCCTTGTTTTTTAACAACACAAAAGTGATTCCAGCAAGGTTGTTTTTTCAAAAAAAAACAGGAGCAACTATCGAAATATTCTTAGTAAATCCTGTATTTCCTACTGCTGTAACAGATAAAGCAATGTTGGTTACTGAATCTGCTACTTGGAAATGCATGATTGGAAACTTAAAACGTTGGGATTCAGAGACAACTCTCACCTTAGAAATTCACACCGAAAAAGGAGAACCTTTGCAACTGCAAGCATCGCTTTACAATCGAAAAGAACAACTGGTTACATTTCGTTGGACGCCTTCTCATCTTTCTTTTGCAGAAATGCTCACCTGTTGCGGACAAATTCCGCTACCTCCTTACCTAAAACGGAAAGCTGAAAAAAACGATTATCAAACTTATCAAACTGTTTACAGCAAAAAAGAAGGTGCTGTCGCGGCTCCTACAGCAGGCTTACATTTCACTGAAAATGTGTTAGAAGAACTTCAAAAACGAAACATACGCTTAGAAGAACTTACTTTGCACGTTTCTGCTGGAACTTTTCAGCCTATCAAAGGCAGTATCGAAACGCATACGATGCACAAAGAACAAATAATAGTTTCAAAAAGCAATGTAGAAACGCTTTTAAATCGAACTTTTGTCACCGCTGTAGGTACAACCTCGATGCGCACCTTAGAAAGTTTGTATTGGTATGGAGTTTTATTACAAGAAAACCCACATGCAGAATTTTTCATTCCGCAAAATATTGCATACGAATATTGCGGTTCTCTACCTTCCTTAGAAGAAGCTGTGCAAAAAGTTCAAAAGCGCATGCAAGCTTTACAAACCGAAATTCTTATAGGAGAAACTCAGATTTTTATTCGACCTGGCTACGACTTTAAAGTTTGTAACGCTTTGATTACTAATTTTCACCAACCTAAAAGTACTCTTATTTTGCTTGTAGCAGCTTTCACAAATGGAAACTGGAAAAAAATTTACGACTATGCCCTACAAAATGAATTTCGATTTTTGAGCTACGGCGATTCGTCTATTCTGTTTAGAAACGAACCTACCTAAACACTTCTTTATAACACTCTTTTTAAAAAAATACCTCGATGAGTATAACAATTTTCTGAAGCGCTCCATATTCCACAAGAATCGTATGAATCTATTCGAACTTCTCCCGAAGCATGAAAAATTTGCTTTCTATTAGCTAAAAAACCTACATGAACAACTTTTCCAGCGTCGTTTGTAAAGAACGCTAAATCTCCTTTTTGTCGCATTGCAAACTCTATAGAAATTCCTTTTTGCGCCTGTTGCCAAGCGTCTCTTGGAAGAAAAATGCCTTGTGTGCGATAGAGTATTTGCACAAAGCCCGAACAATCAAATCCCCAAACTGTTTTTCCACCCCATAAATATGGTACTCCAATCAAACGTTTGGAAGTTCTTATAATATCTGCCTTTTTGAACTGATGCTCAACAGGAACCTTAAATTGCATATTTCCTACTTGCAAATGAGCATTATTGTGTATCTTGTAAAAAAAGCTACCTAAGGGAGCTATTATTCGAAACTCAGAAACTGTCTTAGCAACTATTTGCAGATGCGGATTGCAAAAACGAATGCCTTGCAAATGTTCTTGAAATAGTTGCTCAGAAATTTCGGAATAATTTCGCTTATGAATCCAACCTAAGTATTCATCGACGTGAGCGAGAATCAAATACCATTCGCCACAAGAACTTTGTTCTACTATAGAATACAATTCTCCTAAAATCAATTGAGAAACCATTTCAGATGCATGACTCGGCTCTTTCCGAACAGGCACATAGGCGCGATGACATATTCCGTATTTTTTCATGAAATAACTACTGATTGAATAGTTTGCGTAGCTGTATGAGTAGTTAAAATATCTCCCTTGTTTACAATTTGATTTTTAATATTTTTTCCATTGACCTCTGTAAGAGTAAATCCTCTTTCAAGCACTTTTTGAGGATTTAGCGCTTGAATTTCGTTGAATATCATAGCTAACTTATGTCTTTGCCTTTGCAGAAACTGTTCAGCAGCATAGCGAATTTTAGTTTCAAGCTCTATTAAATAATGTCTCTCTTGTTCAATGTTGCTTTTAACAACTTGATAAACGAGCAATTTTATTTCTTGAAGCTGATACTTCTGTTTGAGTACAAGCATGTGGGCCGACTGCTCAATTTGTTGCCGAAGTTGCAAAACAGTTTGGTGAAAAGAAACTAGACGCTCAAGTAGAAAGTCAGCCACGGCAGTAGGCGTTTTAAAAGATTGGTAAGCTGTAAGGTCTGCAGCCGTCTGGTCTCGATGATGTCCAATTCCTGTAAGCACTGGCAAACGGCACAGTGCAATAGCTTGAGCAACTTCATATTCGTTGAATACTTGCAAATCTAAAGCTGAGCCTCCACCTCGAATTACTACTACTACGTCGTGTTTTGTTTCATCGATGCGATTGAGTTGCTCTACAAGAAGAGAAACAGCGTTTTCCCCTTGCACCAAGGTCGGATAAAGGGTAATTTCAAAGAAATAATGAGAATGCTCTTTAGAAAGATGCTGCATAAAATCTTCATAACCTGCTGCATTTGCAGAAGAAATGACCGCTATTCGCTGAGGAACAAGAGGAAGAGACAGCTTCTTTTGTTGAAGATTGAGACCTTGTTTAATCAATAAAGCAATCGTTTCCTGATTTTTTTGTTCAAGTTCTCCTAAAGAATATTCAACATCGATGTTTTGAACAATAAGCGATAATCCGAAGACTTCATGAAAATGAAGAGTAGCCAAAAAAAGAACTTTATTTCCTTTTTTAAGGATGTTCCACAAGTTTTGATGATTTTTTTGATTCAAATAACGCGCTACATTCTCCCAAATAATACCGCGCATTTTAGCAACAATCTGATTATCAGACTTTTGAACCAAATCTAAATATACGTGGTTTCTGGAATCTATTTGTGCTATTTCTGCTAAAATCCAAAATTCTGTTTCAAAACTGTTAAAAACTTGCTTAATACCTTGGCATATTTCTAACAAAGTATAGTGTTTCATTGTAAGAATTTGTTGAATCTTTTTTAGAAAAAATTATACAAATAAATTTGTTTTTTGTTTAACTTTTTATAATTTTGGTTAGACAAAAATAAATAATGCTGCCATGACAATTGCCGAATTTTCTCAAAATATAGGAAAACTTCAGAATTCATTGAAACCTTTTGCTCTTCGTTTGACAAAAGATGTAGACGATGCGTACGACTTGCTTCAAGAAACTATGATGAAAGCCTACACCAATCGCGATAAATTTACCGAAGGTACTAACTTGAAGGCGTGGCTTTACACTATCATGAAAAATACATTTATTACCAATTACCAGCGCAATGCTCGCCGAAATACCTTTATTGATACGACGGATAATCTTCGTTTCATCAATTCAAGTGAAAGCATAACTTATAATTTAGCTACTTCAAACTTTGCGGTCGCTGATATTGAAAGAGAAATCGAAAAGTTAGATGAATCTTACCGAATTCCTTTTGTCATGCATTTCAGAGGGTTTAAATACCACGAAATTGCAGAAAGATTAAAAATTCCGATTGGAACAGTTAAAAATCGAATTCATATTGCTCGCAAAGAATTAAAAGATAAGTTAAGTGCCTACGGATACAAGTTTTCTAATAATTAATCTCAATACAATCAACTATTTCCAAAAAATCCCTTTCCAAAAGGGATTTTTATTTTTATTTGACAATATCTCCAAATAAATCAAACTCTTCTGCATGAGTAATTTTTACATTTGCAAAATCGCCTATGCGAACATAATTGTTTTTGGCATCTACAAGTACTTCGTTATCTACTTCTGGAGAATCTGCTTCTGTTCTTCCTATGAAATAACCACCTTCTTTTCGGTCAAACAAAACTTTTTGTATAGTACCAACTTTCTCTTGATTAATTTGAGCTGAAATTTCTTGCTGCAATTCCATGATAGCCTCGGCGCGTTCTCGTTTGACTTCTTCTGGTACATTGTCTTCCATACTAAAAGCATAAGTTTGTTCTTCATGAGAATAAGTAAACACCCCTAAGCGTTCAAAACGCATCTTTTCAATAAAATCGAGAAGCTCCAAAAAATCGGCTTCTGTTTCACCAGCATGTCCTGCAATCATGGTGGTTCTAAGAGTAATCCCAGGTACTTTTTGGCGAATCTTCGCAATAAGTTCTTCTGTTTTTTCTTTAGTAATTCCTCTTCGCATAATTTTTAGCATGCGCGTAGAGGCGTGTTGCAGCGGAATATCTAAATATTTGCAAATATTAGAGCGCTTTGCTATCACATCGAGAACATCTTCGGGAAAACCAGTTGGAAAGGCATAATGCAATCGAATCCATTCTATACCTTCTACATCTGCCAGGCGCTCCAAAAGTTCAGCTAAAGCTCGTTTCTTATAGAGATCTATTCCATAGTAAGTAGAATCTTGAGCGATGAGCAAAATTTCTTTAACTCCATTTTTTGCTAAGTGGTGCGCCTGAGAAACAAGTTCTTCCATAGGGCGAGAAACGTGCCGACCTCGCATAAGCGGAATTGCACAAAAAGAGCAAGGGCGGTCACAACCTTCAGAAATCTTTAAAAAAGCATAATGCTTGGGAGTTGTGGTAATTCTTTCACCAAGAAGCTCATGTTTATAATCCGCTTTGAATTTTTTCAGCAACGCAGGAAGTTCGTTAGTTCCAAAAAAGGCATCTACTTGCGGAATTTCTTTCTCAAGTTCATTTTTATAACGTTGCGAAAGGCAACCTGTAACATAAAGTTTTTCAATTTTTCCTTTCTCTTTTGCTTCAGCAAAACGAAGAATAGTATCAATCGATTCTTGCTTTGCATTTTCGATAAATCCACAAGTGTTAATGATGATGATGTTAGCATCGCGCTTTTTAGATTCGTGAACTGTTTCTATCTGATTAGCGCGCAGCTGCGTAAGAATATTTTCAGAATCTACTAAATTCTTAGAACAACCTAAAGTAATGATATTTACTTTATCTTTTTGGAACTTTTTAGTTTTCATACCCGACAAATACGCGCCAAAGTTAGCTAATTCTGAAATAACTTATCATAAAGGCGCAACACTTCTTCTGAACGATTAAACTTTTGATAAACTGTTTCGCGCAAGCGAATGCCTAATTCCTGAAAAGCAATCGGGTTTTGATAAACTTCTTTGATAATAGTTTTCATTTCCTGATGCGTATGTTCGCGGCTTACTAAAAATCCATTTTTTCGATGTTCTATGTAGTCGTCAAAATCACCCACACCCTTACAAACTACTACTAACTTTGCTAACATTCCCATTTCTTTTACAACGCTATTACTTGCCTCTGTTAAAGAAGGATGTAGCAATAAATCTGCAGCCATCATATATTGAATATATTCTGTTTGAAAGCCAAGCAAATGAACTTTTTCTTCAAGTTGATGTTGCTTTATAAATAATTCTAAACGCTCTTTTTCTGGACCATTATCCAAACAAATTAGCTGAACATCGTAACCTTCTTCTAATAACTCTTTGACAATTTCTAACAACAAAAGATGTCTTTTTAATTTCATCAGGCGCATGCATGCCAATAGAATGAGCTTGGAAGAATAACGTTGGCGAATTTCTGCTACTTTTTTCTCGTCAGGCTTGGGATACTTAGAAAAATCATAAATGTAAGGAACAATGTATACTTTTTTTATATCCACTTTTTCATAATTTTTCATTCCGTTATAAACCCCTGAAGACGGAACTGTAATAACTTTTGCCAAACGATTGATAATCTTATCAAATAAAATTTCATTTGAAGGCGGAGTGTAAGAAATTCCGTCAATTTCTTTTACGAAATCGAAGTGATGCCTTCCCACAATTAGTTTAGCTCTAAAAAAAAATTGCGCTATACATGCAATCACATTGGCGTGTTGCAAATTGCTGTACACAACTTCTATGCGATGTTTCCAACAAAACCATACCAAAAACAAAATTTGCTTAATGTAATAAAGTTTATTCTCTTCGACAGGATGTGCCCAACATCGAATGTCGTATTTTTCCAAATCATCATGAAGTGTTCCTCGCTTTGTAGTGCTTAAAAAATAAATTTTATATCCTCGTTTCTGTAATTCTTCTAACAAAGTTTCAATGGAAATAGAACTTTTATTATTAGAATAATAAAACAAAACGCGTTTCCTTTTTTTCATTGCTTAAACTTGAGTATATTGTCAAGAATTCAACATTCAAAAATAGAAAAAACATGCAAAAACGAGTCACATGGTTGTTTTTTATTACACTCGCCATACCTTTTGTCTTGATGCGAGATATTTACCCGATGTTCCGTTTCGGTATGTTTGCAGAACCAAGAAAAAAGGAAACTTTAAATGAAAATATTAGCATTTACTGCGGAACCTCTGCTTTACAACTCAAAACTTTTGATGCGTCCGAAATTAAAATAAATCATTCCGTTTTTGAGCAAATTAAAAGAAAATATTATTACACCCAACAAAGCGAAAAGCTTCTCAAAATACTCGATTCTCTTACGGGCTTCCGATACCCTTACTGGAAATTAGAGAGAATTGCATACCAAAATCTGACTTATGATACAATTTCTATCGCAATATTGCGATAACAAAAACACCAACTAAAACAAATCATTCACTTTGATTGGGCTATCGAAAAACTAACCTTGTCGTCTCGATGACATCAAAATACAAGCTCAAGCCATTCTCGAAAGCAGTTCTATCAACAAACCGAACACGATAAACAAAAACAGAGTGAATATCTTGACCATCAAAGTCCAAAACAAACTTAACAGAATTTCTAAAACCTCAAGGAACTTTTACCCAACAAGGGGAAATGATATCCGCAGAGAAAACAATACTTTTCTTAGAATCGAGTAAAAATGAAAGATAATTTAAAAGAACTTGCAGAAGTTCAAGAAATCTTAGAATCATAAAGCCCGATGGGAACTATAACGCAGTTATAATCGTTATTCAAACCACTTACTTAAAGCCCGTAAAATGCTTTCACTTAAAATAAAAAGACGAGAAAAAAATTAAACCGCGCTGAAAGAATCGAAACCTTCCCAAAAAAGATTTTAATAAGTTTTTACAGGTCTAACTATCAAACAAACTTTAGAGTTGCGAAAAGAACTATTAAAACTTTCGGAACTTCATAGTTCCGAAAGAATATTGTTATATATGAATCACTTCTCCATAAGCGGCTGCAACAGCCTCCATAATAGCCTCTGACATAGTAGGATGTGGATGAACAGACTTAATAATCTCGTGCCCAGTGGTTTCTAAATTACGGGCTACTACTACTTCAGCGATCATTTCCGTTACATTAGCTCCAATCATATGAGCACCCAACCATTCGCCGTACTTAGCATCGAAAATGACTTTGATAAATCCTTCCTTTGAACCGCCGGCACTCGCTTTACCAGAGGCAGAAAACGGAAACTTTCCAACTTTGATATTATAACCGAGTTCCTTTGCTTTTGCTTCAGTAAGACCTACAGAAGCTATTTCTGGAGAACAATAAGTGCAAGCAGGAATATTGTTATAGTTTAATGGATGTGGATTTAATCCTGCTATTTTTTCAACGCATATAATACCTTCAGCAGAAGCCACATGAGCAAGCGCCTGCCCTTTTACAATATCCCCAATAGCGTAATACCCAGGAATATTAGTGCGATAATAATCATCTACTAACACTTTGCCTTTGTCTGTAGCAATTCCAACTTCTTCTAAACCAATCCCTTCAATATTAGCTTGAATCCCCACTGCTGAAAGCACTATATCACATTCTAAAAAAAATTCTTTTCCTTCTTTGGTTTTTACTTTCACTTTGCAGTTAGCTCCTGAAGTATCCACATTTTCTACAGTAGCATCTGTAATAATTTCAATGCCCGCTTTTTTGAAACTAGCAGTTAGTTGCTTAGAAATATCTTCATCTTCAGCAGGCACGATGCGCGGCATATATTCTACAATTGTAACTTTCGTACCAATAGTATTATAGAAGTAGGCAAACTCTACACCAATAGCCCCCGACCCTACTACTACCATCGAGGAAGGTTGTTTTTCGAGAACCATCGCTTGGCGGTAACCTACAATTTTTTTGTTATCAATTTTCAAGTTAGGAAGTTCACGAGCTCGCCCCCCTGTAGCAATAATAATGTGTTCAGCCTGATAAACTGTTTTTGTGCCATCAGTAGTAGTTACTTCTACTTTTTTGCCTGGCAATACTTTACCAGTTCCCATTATTTTTTCTACTTTATTTTTTTTGAATAGGAACTCTATTCCTTTGCTCATGCCATTTGCCACATCACGGCTGCGTTTTATCATACCCGCAAAATTCACCTCTGCTTTAGGAACGTCTATCCCATATTCAGAAGCGTGCTTAATATACTCAAATACTTGTGCACTTTTAAGAAGAGCCTTCGTAGGAATACAACCCCAGTTCAAACAAATCCCCCCCAGTGCCTCGCGTTCTACTACGCCCACTTTCATGCCTAACTGAGCAGCCCGAATTGCAGCTACGTATCCACCTGGACCTGCCCCTATCACTATTACATCAAATTTTGCCGACATAACATTGAATTTAACTTTTGATTAGGTGCCAAATTACAAGAATCATTTCGAAAAACTACTAATCAACTATAAATTTTGGTTTATAATTCCTCTTGCACAGATTATCTTCATTAGGTCGGATAAAAAATTTGAAGAATTCTGATTTAGTTTATTTTTTTTTCTAACCTTTCTGATAAAAACTACTTCTGAGCAACGGCGTGCGAAAGAATTTAGGAAATTAAGAAATTTCTTAACCAAGAGAAATAGAAAAAAACAAAACTGCTACATGCTTATCAAAAATGTTTTAAAAATTTCCAACTCGAAAGAAAAGTTTTATAAACTTATCAATCTCCTGCCATTATTGATTTATCTCTTTCTTTCGAACAAATTGGCAAATGAAGCGTTACAGCCGCACATTGACAAACGCCTCCAATCGGCGGATTAAACTTCTTGACTGTAATGCTTACTGATTTTACAGCAGAATAGGTTCTAAGAATGCGTTCTCCAATGCGAAAAGCCAAATGCTCTAACAAGCGAGCAGGAATTTCCATTTCCTCACAAACCATTTGATAAATATGTTCATAATTAATAGTTTTTCGGAGTTCATCGTCAGTAGCGGCAGGGAATAAATCTGTATGGATACTTACGTCTACACCGTATTTATTTCCTATTTTTTGTTCTTCCTTGTAAAAACCGTGATAAGCAAAAAATTCAAGTCCCAACAGTTGTATTGTTCCCATGATGTTTAGATGACTCCGCAATTTGAGTAGTTTCAGTAGAAGATACAAAAAATTTTCTTTGAAAAAGAAGAATAATACATACTCCAATAAAAATTGAAGAATCAGCTACATTAAAGATAGGCCATAAAAAAATGTAACTTCCTCCTATAAGCGGAATATTTTCAGGCAGATAACCTTGCCAAATATCCAAATAAAACATATCTATTACTTTTCCATGAAACCAAGGGTAAAGCCATGGCTCTTCTTCTGACGGATAATAGGAGGCGTTCCCTTCTAAAAAGACCCCATAAAAAACACTATCTATCACATTACCAACAGCTCCTCCTAAGATGAGCGATATACACCAAATGTACGCCTGAGGATATTTCTTTTTCACTAAGTAATAAACATAATATCCTATTGCTATAACAGCTACTATGCGAAAAAAAGTTAAAATAAGCTTTCCATATTCTTCACCCAGCTTAATGCCGAAAGCCATTCCTTCATTAATCGTATAATGAAGTTTAAACCAGTTTCCAAATATAGGAATTTCGCCTGCCGTACCAAATTCCATATGATGATGAACCCAAAGCTTCAAAGATTGGTCGAGCAAAATAATGAGAAAAGCCACTAAATAAAATTTAAGATACTTCATTGAGTTTTAATTTTGAGCGTAAAGCTACACCACAACGATAAGTTTACCAAGCATTTAAGAAATAGATTGGCGGACACGCTGTGTGTACTCTCGCAAAGCATTTGTGAAAGACTCACCTTTTTCTATTTTTTCTTTAATCCAATAAGCCGCATAGGCGTGTGTAAGTTGCTCACCTTCGTCTTCTCCTTCGATGAAAATAGCAGGAGGAAGTCCTTCTGAAAGCGCTTCTTCTGCTTTTTTAAGTTCAGCGGATGTATAAGTTTCCACTAACTTTTTAATGATAGGAATTTTCATATTTTTTATTCTGATTTTAGTTGCTCTAACAATTCTAAAACGGTTTCTTCTTTGCTTGTGGCTACGCTATTAAGAAGTGTTCCGTTTTTAAAAATAGCAAAAAACGGCAAGTTGTTTACATGAGCTAATTGACGAGCTTGCGGATTGTGTTCTGCATTTACATATAAGAAAACAATATCTTTGAAGCGTTCATCATCCGATAAACGCTTGTATTTGGGTTTGAACAATCTGCAATTACCACACCAATCTGCGTAATATTTTACTATTACTTTCGGATTTTCATTTAAAAAATTTTGAAAATTGCTATCATTTACATCTACAATCGCCATAAGTGAATAGTTAATCGTTTTCCACTACAAACCTACGATGATCGATATAAGGGAATTGTACGTTCAATTAGGAACGCTTATGAAAGAACATCGAAAAGGCGCGATATCCTGTCGGGAACCAAGCAAGGTCTTCCTGTTTGTTTATTGACAAAAACGAGAGTAGTACTTCCGATATTAATAATTTTTCCGTTTTCATTGAAAATTTCATACTCGAACTGTATTCGGCTTGAAGTAGGTTTTTCCTTAATTCTTGTTTTAATAGTAAGAATTTCATCGTAGCGAGCGGGTGCAATAAACTTGCTATAATGTTCATAAACAGGTAACAAAATGCCATCTTCTTCCAAAGACTTATAAGAACAACCCAACGCACGAATACATTCTACGCGTGCTACTTCATAATAAATAGCATAATTTCCATAATAAACGTACCCCATTTGATCCGTTTCAGCATACCGAACTCTCAATGAAATCGTATGTTCAAAAACCATAATCTCGTATTTTATAAAAAATTTTGAAAATGATGCAAATATGCTAATTTTGATGTAAAACTTACAGATACCATAATTTATTAAATCTTGCGATACATGATAGAAGAATTCAAACAGTTTTTACTGCGAGGCAACGTATTCGATTTAGCTGTTGGAGTCGTTATCGGAAGTGCATTTGGAAAAATTATAAGTTCACTCGTAAGCGATATACTAATGCCTCCTATAGGTCTTCTTTTGAGCGGAATAAATTTTAAAGATGCCAAATTTATTATTCAAGAAGCTAATCCATCCGAAAATAAAGTAGAGGTAGCTATCGGATACGGCAATTTTATTCAGATTCTCATTGAATTTGTAATCATTGCATTTGTCATTTTTCTACTAATCAAGGCTATTAATCGATTGTTCCGCAAGGAAGCATCTAAGCCTGCAGAACTGCCTACTCCTTCTAAAGAAGAAATCTTGCTGACAGAAATTAGAGACCTACTTGCTAAACGTTCTTAACATTACACTACTATGAGTATACATCATTTGGCATACGAAGCACAAGCTTATTTATTTGAGAACGCTTTGAATGCAGCAGGAGATGCAATTCTTATAACAGATACTCTCAGCGGAGCAGAAGGAGGACCTCATATTATTTTTGCTAACGATGCATTTTATGAAACAACTGGCTTCTCTAAAGAAGAGGTTTTAGGAAAAACTCCTCGCATTTTGCAAGGAAAAGATACTGATAAAGAAGCCCTTAAGAGAATTGCAAAAGCACTGGAGTTGCGAAAAACAATCCGCGAAGAATTGATCAATTATCGCAAAAATGGAACCCCGTTTTATTTAGAATTAGTGATTACTCCTATTAAAAATCCTCAAGGAGTAGTTACTCATTTCATCAGCGTCCAACGAGATATCACTGAAAGAAAACAAAAGGAAGAAGCTATCCGAACTCAAAAGGTATTAGAAGAACTCCTTAATTTCCGTTTACTTCTTTTCAAGAAGTTAAACCATGAGCTTAGAAATCCACTTAATGGTATTATAGCAACGATCGAAATGCTTCTTCAAGAAAAAATGCTCTTACAATATCCAGAAACTTATCGACGGATAGAAATCTTACTGCAAGCATCGAAACAAATTCAAAATATTTTACAAAAAAACATTCAAATTCAGGACAATTATACTGATTTACCCGTTCATTTTTCTCTTTTCCCTATCAAAGTAATAATTAATCAAGTAGTATCTCTCTTCGAACCAATAGCTCATAAACAAAATAAACACTTTTCTCTAACTTTTTCGAACGGTGTTCCTGAAAACATCAATAGCGATGAAGTAAAGTTTATTCAAATATTTTCCAACCTACTCCACAATTCCATTAAGTACTCTACAGGAAATTTAATTCAGATTGCTGTAAGCTATCAACAGGATTTTTTGAAAGTGGAAATTTACAACGATTCTACACCTTTTGAAGAAGATGATATTCATAAACTTTTTATGCCTTTTTCACGCCTCAGCAACAAGGATGATGGAATGGGATTAGGGCTCACTATAGCAAAACAACTCACGGAGCAATTAGAAGGAGAAATTAGTATCGTCCCACAAAAAAGAGGAAATACTTTCTACTTTACTATTAAGAATCATCCTCTTTTAATAAAAAGCTTTCCTTCACCAATTGATTTATCTTCTTGCCTTGAAGATATTAGAGCCAAAAAATACAAAGTTTTGTTGGCTGACGATCATGACCTGAGTCGTAGAGTCTCCAAAATGCTCTTAGAATATTTCGGTTGCCAAGTAGTAGAATGCAAAAGCGGAGAAGAGGTTCTTCAAAATCCTGATATTATGTCGTATCATATGATTTTATTAGATATTGTAATGCCCGAACTCAATGGAATTCAAACTCTTCAAGCACTTCGGCAAAAATATGTTTCTCTTCCCCCTGTCATAGGTGTAAGCGCTAATATCTTACCTGCGCAAGTAAAGACATACTTAGAAAAAGGTTTCAGCGGATTTTTGGAGAAACCTCTTCAAAAAAACAAAGTATTAGAATTTTTAGTAAAACTCAACGTTTCTCCTTTTCACCAATCTCAGTTGAATTAAAAAGCTCGCTTTTCGACGAGCTATGCATTATGCTGCTTGAGGAACCTGCTTTTGGGATTGGGCTAACTGAATTGTATCATAAACAAGAGGCGTTGCAATAAATACAGAAGAATAAGTTCCCCACAAGATTCCTACCAAAAGCGCATAAGAAAACCCTCTAAGAATTTCGCCTCCAAATATCAATAAGGTAACTACCACAATCAAAGTAGTAAAAGAAGTCATTAATGTACGGCTTAGAGTTCCATTAATGGCGTTATCGATAGTTTGAGAGAGTGGCAGTTTAGATACATTCATGTTCTCGCGTACACGGTCAAAAACGACCACTGTATCGTTAATAGAATAGCCAATAATAGTAAGCATAGCAGCCACAAACACTTGATCGATTTCGAAGCTAATACCTATTGCACGCGTGATAGCAAACATCGCTAGAAGCATAAGCGCATCGTGCAACAAGGCTACTACTGCCCCTAATCCAAAACGCCATTGGCGGAATCGCATCCAAATATAAAAGAATATGGCTAATAAAGATAGAAGCACGCTCCAACGCGCAGATTCGGCAATGTCATCGGCAATAGTAGCTCCTACTTTTGCAGTACTTGGAATTGTGAACTCAGTTCCTGTGACAGACGAAGCATTTTCTACATATTGCGCACCTGTAAACTCTGTAATTCCTTTGATAAGTGTCTGCAAGACTTTCTCATCAGCAGCATCACTTTCGTCGTTTACGAGATAGTTAGTCGTAATTTTTACTTTATACTCTGAGCCAAAAGATTTTACTTCTACACTCGCATTATCTCCCAAAAACTTATCCAAAGCTACTTTCATTTCTGAGGGTACAATAGGTTTTCCAAACTCTACGACATAAGAGCGTCCTCCTAAAAAGTCCACCCCTAAGTTTAGCCCTTGAATGGCAATAAGCCCCATTCCTATTATAATTACAGAAACAGAAATTCCATAAGCTATCTTGCGGTTAGGAATAAATTTTATTTTAAAATCAGAAAGCGCATTGCGAGAAAGTGCTGTTTCGAAATTAATAGCGCTCGCATCTGCTTTCTTAGAAAGGATGTATTCCACAATTACCCTTGTAATATATACTGCCGTAAAGAAAGAACAAGCAATACCTACCATAAGGGTAACAGCAAAACCTTGCACAGGACCAGAACCAAAAGAATATAAGAAGAATCCCACTAGAAGCGTAGTAATATTAGAATCGAAAATTGTCCAGAATGCGCGTTCGTAGCCTGTTGTAATAGCATTTGTAAGAGCTGAACCCTTTTTCAATTCTTCTCGGATGCGCTCAAAAATCAAAACATTAGCATCTACGGACATTCCCATCGTAAGAACAATTCCAGCAATTCCAGGCAAGGTCAGAGCCGCATGAAGCTGCGCTAAGATGCCAAAAATAAAAAACATATTGAACAATAAGGCTGCATTTGCTATCAGTCCTCCCTTCCCGTAATACATGATCATGAAAATTACTACCAAAATCAAACCACAGACTATGGAAATAAGTCCTTGATTTTGAGCTTCTATTCCGAGAGAAGGACCTACTACGGCTTCTTCTACAATTCTGGTAGGAGCAGGAAGTTTTCCAGCTTTCAGCACATTTGCCAAATCTTGTGCTTCTTCTACAGTAAAATTGCCAGAAATAGAAGATGAACCATTAGGAATTTCGGCTTGCACAACAGGAGCAGAATATACATAATCATCAAGTACGATAGCTATTTTTTTGCCAATGTTGTTAGCTGTCATCTTTTTCCAGCGCTTAGCACCTTCTACATTCATTTGCATTTGTACCTCGGCGCGCCCCATTTGGTCGAACGATTGCCGCGCATCTACGATCTCTTCTCCTCCTACTTGTGCTTTAGCTCCTTTCATTTTTTTGACGGGGAATAATTGCACATATTGTTTTCCGTCGTCACTTGTAAACGGTTTAACTGCCCACAAGAAACGCATATTTTGAGGCAAAAGATTCCTGACAGCAGGATCATTTAAAATTGAATTGATTTTAGCAGTATCTTGCGTTTCATAAATTAGAGCATCTCGAGCGCGGAGCAATTTGTAAATGTCAGAAACTTCAGCAAGTTCAGTAGTATCTTGCTTAGTTTGAGCAGAATCTTGTCGAGTAATTTGAGTGTCATCAAAAAGCTCATCTTTAACGACAACTTTGGCTGTATCTGTTGAGACATTGTCAATTTTAGACTGGGCTTTTTGGCGCTTTACGAGAAAATCATTCACTTTTTCTAAATAAGGAGCCACTTCTTGTGTTTCCCATACTTCAATAAACTCGAGTTTGGCAACTCCTTGCAGAAGCTTGCGAACACGTTCAGGGTTATCTACGCCTGGAAGTTCGAGTTGAATTCTTCCAGTTCCCTGAATGCGCTGAATATTAGGAGAAGTAACTCCAAACTTATCGATACGAGTAGTAACAATTTTTTCAGCGCGATTGATAGCATTTTCAATTTCATATTCAATAACGCGACGCACCTCTGCATCTGAAGAATTGAAATCTATTCTTCCTTTATTAGAAGAGTTTGCAAATACTTCAGCTAACTTACGATTGGGAGCTATTTCTGCAAATGCTTCAAAAAACAATGTAGCGAAAGGCTTGTTGCTTCCCGCTTGGCGTTCCTGAGCAAGTTTGAGCGCCTTCAAATAATCGGCATCATCACTATTGCCAGAAAGTCCATTCAAAATCTCGACAGGCGAAACTTCCAAAACGACGTGCATTCCTCCTTGTAAGTCCAAGCCTAAGTTCAGTTCATTTTCTTTTACTTCTTTATAAGTGTATTTGGCAAATCCTAAGTCGTAGACTACTGTGTTATATATAGAGTCGAGGTAAGCGCGTTTCTTGGAGTAATCTATTTTTCCATCTGCTCCGCGCGCATATTCATTCGCTTTATTTTCTACGCTCCGACTTACTAGCGTAAAAGATAAGTAAAATAACGACAACACTGTAATAACAATACCGAGTGTTATCACACCTGTTTTATTTCGCATAACGATTTGATTGTTTTAAAGTGATTAAAGTGAATAATATAAAGTCTGTTTAAAAAAGAATTGACTAATCAAGAGAAAGGAATCCCTTTTAAGGAGCATTTGCAGCAATAATATATCGGAAAAGGACAAAATAAAAAGATAAGAAAACACATATTTTGCTAAGCTCTCTACTTTCAAGTAGCAAAAAATAATGGGAATGCTTTTCAAAAGAATGTATAAACTTGGAAAATTCGATGATAGGGAAAGAGGAATGAAGAAAATCCGCGTCATTAGCTATCTGCCAACTAATATTTTTTTCTTCATCGTCAGGTTGAGTTGAAAATTTAGAGATTGCGTTTAATGCAATAGCAGCGCTTGAACTGTATCGAAAAGACGATACAAATAACAGGCTGATCAGAAATATGATTTTTGCGTACTCCAAATTTTTGAGGTTTTGAGGCAAAAATAACTAAAAACTATTCACAATCGCAACAAAATCCGATGCTTTTAATGAAGCTCCTCCAATCAGCCCTCCATCTACATCTGCACAAGCAAATAATTCACGAGCGTTTTCAGGTTTGCAACTACCCCCATACAAAATTGAAATTCGCTCAGCTATATCAGAACTGTACTTTTTGGCAATCATTTGCCGAACTGCATTGTGCATTTCTTGGGCTTGCGCTGTAGTAGCAGTAAGTCCTGTGCCAATTGCCCAGACGGGCTCATAAGCAATCACAATTTTAAAAAAATGTTCGGCAGATAAATGGAACAAACTTTCTTCTAACTGACGTTCAACTACTGAAATATGAACACCTGCTTGACGTTCTTCTTTTACCTCTCCTACGCAGAAAATGGGTATTAAGTTGTTTTCTAAAGCTATTTTTACTTTTTGCGCTAATTCTGCATTCGATTCTTTGAAGTACTCTCGTCGTTCGCTATGTCCTAAGATTACGTATTCTACTCCATACGATCTTAGCATCGGAGCAGAAACTTCTCCTGTATATGCACCTGAAGGTTGGGTGTAACAATTTTGAGCTCCTGTTTTAATAGAGCTTCCGTCAAGAACTCGTTTGACTTCAGAAATGTGGACAAAAGGAACACATAAAACGACCTCTGTATTTGAAGGAACACTCACAAGCTGATTTTTGACTGCCTCTGCCAAAGCAATAGCGCTACTTTTATCTGTATTCATTTTCCAATTGCCAGCAACAATTCGTTTTCTCATAAAACCACTTTTTAAATATGCTCCACAAACTTATGGAAAATCTAATATCTATAAGAGTCTTGTACAAAAATTATTCATCTTTCCCAAAGAGTCGCATCATCAGAAAAATTTTTCATTTTTGTAAAGATTTTACCTAACAAAGAATGTTTTTTTATCTACAACATACTGATAATCAGAGCAAAGCCCGTGCAGGAGAAATTCATACTGAACATGGAATTATTCAGACTCCTATTTTTATGCCAGTAGGTACAGCGGGTACTGTTAAAGCAGTTCATCAACGAGAACTTATCGAAGAAATTGGCGCACAAATTATTTTGAGCAACACATACCATCTGTATTTGCGCCCAGGAACTTTTGTAATAGAAAAAGCTGGCGGATTACACTGTTTTAATGGATGGAATCGCCCTATCCTTACAGATAGCGGAGGATATCAAGTATTTTCATTAGCAGAAAATAGAAAAATCACGGAAGAAGGCGTAATTTTTAAATCTCATATCGATGGTTCTAAACATATTTTTACGCCTGAAAACATTATTGATATTCAAAGAAGTATTGGCGCCGATATTATCATGGCTTTCGACGAGTGCCCACCCTATCCTTCCGAATATGGATACGCTAAAAAATCCATGGAACTCACACATCGGTGGCTAACGCGTTGTATTCATCAATTTGATAATACTACTTCCCGTTATTCACATCGACAAGTTTTGTTCCCTATCGTACAAGGAAGCACTTATAAAGACTTGCGAAAATGCGCTGCCGAATGGATTGCCTCTTTAAACCGAGAAGGCAACGCTATCGGGGGACTTTCTGTAGGAGAACCTCCTGAAAAAATGTACGAAATAACCGCCTTAGTGTGCGAAATTCTCCCTGAAAACAAGCCTCGCTACCTTATGGGAGTAGGAACGCCTGCCAATATTTTAGAGTGCATTGCCTTAGGAGTAGATATGTTCGACTGCGTGATGCCTACGCGCAATGCTCGAAATGGAATGCTTTTTACTACCCAAGGCATCATTAACATTCGAAATGCTAAATGGGCAACCGATTTTTCTCCAATTGACGAGTCTTTAGGCGGATATGTAAGCACGCATTACACAAAAGCCTACCTTCGCCATCTAATTCACTCAAAAGAAATTCTTGGAGCACAAATTGCTTCTATTCAGAATCTTACATTTTATTTGTGGTTGGTTCGGCAAGCCCGCCAACATATCTTACAAGGAGACTTTATGGCTTGGAAAAATGCTATTTTGCCACAAATCATGCAAAGGCTTTAATCTCCTAAAATAAAATACACAATCGACATGAAACTTTGGCAAAAGCACTTCGAAACCGATAAAATGATTGAAAAATTTACTATCGGAACAGACCGCGAAACAGATATCTTTTTAGCACCTTACGACATTCTTGCTTCTTTAGCACATGCCCACATGATTACATCGATTGGGTTACTCTCTCAAGAAGAGCTAAAAGCAATTCGAAAAGAACTTTTGTTGATGTATCAACAAATCAAAAATGGCACTTTTTCGATTGAACCTCCTTTAGAAGACATTCATTCCAAAATTGAGTTTGTCTTAACCCAAAAATTAGGGGAAACTGGTAAAAAAATTCATAGTGGACGCTCTCGAAACGACCAAGTGCTCACAGCTCTCAAACTTTATATAAGAGCAGAAATAAGGCAAATCACTCATCTTGTACACCAACTTTTCGAGGTACTACTCGAACGCGCGCAATCTTTTCAAGATGTGCTCATGCCAGGTTATACGCACTTACAGGTAGCTATGCCTTCTTCTTTCGGATTGTGGTTTAGCGCATATGCCGAAAGCCTCACGGATGACCTTTTGGTCATGCAAGCTGCCTATAGAGTAGCTAATCAAAATCCGTTAGGTTCAGCTGCAGGCTACGGAACATCTTTTCCGCTCAATCGCCAAATGACTACCGAACTTCTCGGCTTCGAAACCATGAACTACAACGTTATAAATGCGCAGTTCACAAGAGGAAAAACAGAAAAAATTTTAGGCTTTGCACTCAATAGTATTGCTTCTACTTTAAGCCGCTTGGCAATGGATATCTGCTTGTACAGTGGTGCAAACTATAACTTCTGGAAACTACCTGATGAGCTCACAACAGGCTCGAGTATTATGCCTCACAAAAAAAATCCTGATGTTTTCGAACTCATTCGCGGAAAATGCAATCAAATTACGGCTTTCTCTAATGAAGTAAGCCTTATTATGAACAACCTACCTTCTGGATATCATAGAGAAATGCAGATTATAAAACAACCACTTATCAATGCTATCACCCAACTCAAAGATTGTTTAGAAATGACACTCTATGCTATTCCGCGTTTGGAAATCAATCGACGCGCTATAGAAAGCGATTGTTATCGATATATGTTTAGCGTAGAATTAGTTCATGAATTCGTCAAAAAAGGACTTTCTTTTCGAGATGCTTACCAAAAAGTGTCACAACTTATTGAAAATCAAGAATACGAAGAAATAAAAACTATTCATCATACTCACGAAGGAAGCATTGGAAATTTGTGCTTAGAAAAAATTAGGGAAAAAATCGACCGAATTATTACCGATTTTCAATTTCATATTGCAATTTCAGCAGAAGAAAAATTGACACTTGAAAACTAAAAATAATATGGCACAACAAGTTTTAATAGTAGATGATTCTCTCTATATGCGTACTATCATCAAAGATACTTTGGTAGCAGAAGGCTTTGAAGTGGTAGGACAAGCAGCCACCGGCGAAAGTGCTATCGATTTAGCTCTCGAACTTCAGCCCGACCTTATCACGTTAGACAATATTTTGCCCGACATGTTAGGATTAGATGTTTTAAAAGTCCTCAAAAAAGAAAATATTAAATCTAAAATTATTTTTATAAGTGCTGTGGGACAGCAATCTGTTATCCAAGAAGGAATGAGCATAGGAGCAGACGCTTATTTAGTCAAACCCTTTACGAATCAACAACTTATCGATACTATCAGAAATGTTCTGAAATAACACCTGACAATGTTTTTTGTCAGGTGTTTAAATTTATTCTTTTAGTACACTAATAATCTTAATTCCTTGTCCACTCGACACTTTAACAAAATATCTACCTGCCGGGAAGTTGCTCAAGTTTATATAAGGTAGTTGGTTGGAAGAAGCAACATAACTCGAAAGTGTCTCTCCAAGGACGTTTACCACGCTAACCGAAACTTTTTCGAACGCTTTAGCCCAATCAAAGTACAATTTATCCCGCGTCGGATTAGGGTACGCTATTACCCATTCAACATTAGATGGCAAATAAAAACCAAGCGGAGTTTCATTTACATCGTTAATTGTAATTGTAAATACTTTTTCGAAAGAAAGCCCTCCGTTATCTGTTACACGTACCCGAATTGAATATGAATTTTTTAGCTCATAATCAAATACTTGGGCTGCTTTAAGTTGATTTCCTACAATTGAAAAAGAAGCATTATCTGTACTTCCTGTACCACTTACTAAACTAAATGTAAACGTATCGCCAGTATTAGGATCTATGGCAGAGAACGTACCAACTACATCTCCTATTTGATTATTCTCGTTAATAGCAGATTGTGAGAGTAAAATGTTTGTGGGAGCTTGATTAGGCACCACCACTGTAATACTCTTCGCAACTGAATCTACACAAGAACCTTGCACTACGCGAAGTTTTACACTATAAGTGTTAGCACTCGTATAAACAAAAGAAACAACTGTATCTCGATCGGTAGTTAGATCGTAAGTTCCATCCCCATTGAAATCCCATGCATAGGTAGCTCCTGTAGGAAGAGTAAGCCCTTTAAAGTAAATTTTTTGTCCGACATGAAGCGTGCCACTTACAGAAAAATCAATAATAGGCACACTGCCAATCACAATTGTTTTTATAATACTATCGTAATCATAATTATTAGAAGTAATTTTTAGTTTTACGTGATAAGTTCCAGGAGAAAATACATATGAAACATTCTGATTAACTGTATTTTGCACCAAATCTGTAACACCATCTCCGTTAAAATCCCATTCGGCACTTCTAAAAAAGTCGTTCCAATCGTATTGAGTGCTATCAAAAAATACAAGAGAATCTTTTCTGCATAAATCAGGTTGCCGATAAGTAAAATCAGCTTTTATGAACTCCGAACAACCAATTGCAATTACTCGATATTCGACAGGTAGCCCTGTAGTAGTGTAATCATACCAAATCGTAGGTGGAATAGGACGCGATGCTATAAGACCTGGATAGCCCAAATCGGAAGTAAGAACAGTATCTAAGGCTTTCATCGGACGGTAAGCAATTAGTTTCCAAGTAGTATCTCCAGTAAGATTTCTCCTTTCTACTCGAAACCCTATTTCAAAAGAGCTTGTATCCGTCCACGAAATGCGCGTTCTCCCTAAGTGCGGCTCTGGAGTTACTTGCAAATTAAAAGGCTGCGTAGGTTTTATAGTAGGACAAGAAGCAATGAATTCAGGAGTTGTACTGTACTGAGTAGGGTTGGTTCCCCATATTTGCGCCGAAATGTTATTAACCCATGCAGCACCTTTTATAATATTAGCAGGTTTTGGATAATGACCTACAGCACCAGAAGGAATTATGTTTTTATATGTAAGCATTCCTAACACATGTACATCGTAACCTGCCATATACGATGGCTCTCCTGATAATTGTTGATATCGATTTCGAGTAATTGCCCAGTCGAAAATTTCTACATCGCCATGGCGTTGGCACAAAATACCTTCTCCATCATTGCCAGGATGTGAACCAGTAGAATTAAACCAGTTGCTATCAATCCACATAGATTTTCCTGAAAGGTCAAAAGCGCGAGAAAGATTGTCATCAATTTCATTGGCTACAAGAGAACCATCTAATGTAAGTATCGCACTTGGCAATCCGTAAATAGTATTATCTTGGTCTAAAAAGTCGCGTTTATTGCGATTTCTTTTAATGATTACCCACTCGCCAGAGATTTCATAACCTTTTTGTCCGTGACTATACACAAAGTTATCTTGCACGATTATGTTAGGAAGATAATAAGGACTTGTGGAAGAAACCGTTTTGCGCTGTAGAACACTCACTTGCCCCGTAAGTTGTTTGTTAATATCAATTCCGATTGTTTTAGCATAATCGAACAATATTTCTCGATGCCCTAGACGGTTGTTGCGATCGTATGTTAGCTGCGTGTAAAGAAAGTTTTTATTAGGCTTAGGAATTGAATTATTTGCCACAAAAATATTACTGCCATACACAGTAAGTCTTCCCACAAAGCGATAAGTATGATAAAAATCAGGCTCGTTGTAAGCTTCGATTACTTCTCCAGGCTGGCTTTGAGCATAAATCCAACTTTTTTTAGTATAATCAATTTGGTCTACGAAAGGGGTTGCATTATTAAACTGACAACCAAAAATTACGATATTAGAAGGAGCGCCTTCAAAGGTAGCTTCAAAGCCATTGCTGTTGCCTCGAGCCCCGCAAAAAATATCTAAGAAATGAGTACCGTCAGGTTTTCGCGCTCCCCATGGAGTGCCTGTTTTCACGAAGCGAGATTCCCATGCGCGCCGTTGTGTAACGCTAAATCCTATCGTATCATAACGCGTATTCCATTCGAGTTGCATTCCCATATATACGATAGCTCCTTCAAAATCTATCCAACAAACGCCTACATTTTTAATATCTTTTAGTTGTTCTGTAGGACTTCCTGGCATAATTCCTACTAAGTTCCAACGTCCAGGAACTTCTCCCTGTCCTAAAATTCTCCATTGTGTTACAGAGTCTCGAAGTGTTCTAGTAGTGTTAGCATTCACGTAATTTGATGCTCGCAATACAGTATCTCTTCCTACTTCTCTAATAAAAACATCGTTAGAATCTAATTCATTGCGAATAAATATAGAAGTATCGCCTGCCACTCCATTAGTTACTACTTCAAAACGAAAAACTCTGAAACCTCCTGAAATGGAATCTAGCCCAGCAGGAGCTACAAAACGTTGATTACTGCTCACAAAGTTAGCTGCGCGAATAACAGTTGAATCAATAGTAATAGTTAAAGAAGAACGCGGAATATCATAGATTTCATACTTTGAAGTATCAGCTACACTTCCTCCGCCGTTGATTCGATTTTCATAGACGATTCGCAATACCGTTCCACTGTTTACGAAACTATAGCCTGAAGGGCTACCTGGAGAAAGCCTTCTGTCAGTTGTATTCACGTAAGTAGGAGCGCGAACTACTACTGAATCTCGGTAACTGATGCTCGATAAAGGAGCTAGATTTCTTTCAAATCGGGAAGTGTCTGGAAGAGTATTGTTCGGAAGAACAGCATTTCTTACATTTTCGATAAATCTGATTTTAATAGCAGGCTTTCTTATATTTACTTTTCTAAAAGGAAATATGAACTTGGTTCCTAAATTCATGGTTCCATCTTCGTTTTTGGTAGCTAAACTATCGGAGGTAGGTTTTTCGCCCATCAGCACTACTCCACTTTTTAGCATCAAGCCTCGCGAGTGAACAGAGTCTTCGGGAAATCCTCCTGTAAGTGTATCTGCGAAATTATAAATACCCGCAGGATAATATAGAACTCCTCCTCCTTGGGCATATAGTACATCGCGCGCGTGTTCAAACTTTTCAAACAAAGTAGCATTCGGCTTACCAGGAATAGAATATGTCGCCATATTGATACGATGATGCCATTTGATGGAGTCTGTCCAGGCAGGATATCCTTCTTGAGCGTAAAATTCTGCTATCGGATTTTGCGAGAATATTTTTTGAGATGTACAGCTAAAAAACACTACAAACCAACTTATTAGTAATCGAATTTTCATTTTCACATTCATTTTCAAATAATTTCAAACTTACGAAAAAATAAAATTTGAACAAAAATATTCTGCAAAAAAAGAACAATTACACTTTGGCTCGATAATGTGCTCTTAATCAAAACACGAAGCCTATTACATTTGGGATTATGAAAACTTACCAAAATACCCTAATAAAAATTATAAGTTGCGCGGATAACAAAAATAATGCTTAGTTACTACGCGACAGAGAGCTTCTATATTAGGTAAATCTGATGCTTTGGTTACATCAAGGAGAAAATCGTTTTTATGCCGAATTAAAATATTTTGAGCATCAGAGACATATCCTGCATTTGAAATCGTAGAACTCTCCCAAAAAAAAGAAGCTTCTTCTTGATCGAAACACAGTTTGTTTCGAATCTTTTCAATCTTTTCCAAAATATGAGCTTCAGAAAAAGGAGACGATGAAATTTCCATTCGAAACAAATTTCTTTTTAAAAACATCTGACAAAGAGTTTTTAAAATAAAGTCTTTTTCGAACTGCCAATTTTTAACATTTGCCCAAATATCATAATCGTCTAATGTTAAAAACTGACGAACTATTTCGGCAAAAGACAAGTTTTCTGCATTCAAAAAAAATTCAAGGTTTTTAGTAATTGACAAAGAATAACCATTTACCCATAAATCTTTTGCCCGCTTCATAATCTTGATAAGCATGCGTTCTGCACTGAGAGTCGTTTTGTGTAAATAAACTTGCCAGTACATCAGACGGCGCGCATTTAAAAAATTTTCTATGCTATAAATCCCTTTTTCTTCTACTACAATTGTGTCGTTTACAATGTCGAGCATTTGAATAATTCTGTCAAAACCTACTTTCCCTTCTACCACTCCTGTAAAATAGACATCGCGCTGAAGATAATCGAGTCTATCCATATCCAATTGCGAAGAAACTAATTGATGAAAAAAGTGGCGGGAATAAGTATCTTCAAAAATTTGAATGGCTAAGTTTAGTTTTCCTTCAAACTCTTCGTTAAGAAGATACATAACTTGAAGAGACATCTTTTCATGGTTCAAATTAGGCAGTAATACAGATTCTAAAACGTGTGAAAACGGACCATGTCCAATATCGTGCAAAAGAATTGCTAATAGAGCAGCTTCGTATTCTTGCTCAGAAATAAAATGACCCTTATTGCGCAACATATCTAATGCAATAGTCATTAGATGCATCGCTCCAATAGCATGATGAAAGCGCGTATGAATAGCACCCGGATACACAAATTCTGCTAATCCTAACTGTCTAATTCTGCGCAAGCGCTGAAAATAAGAATGGTTAATAACTTCTAATATTAAAGGAGACGATATGGAAATAAAACCATGAACAGGGTCATTAATAATTTTTTTAATTTTCATGCAACTAAATTTTAAAAAAACTCACGACGTCTATTCGAGTTTGGGGCGAGAATAAATCGTTGCAAAAGAAAGATAAACAGTTGTGCCTTTATTTTCTACGGATTCAATCTTAATTTCCCCTTCATGAAGTTGCACGATATTTTTCACTAAATACATTCCTATTCCAGAACCTTTCCGTTTCTCTACGTTTTTGCCTCGATAAAATGGCTCAAAAATATGAGCAATTTCACTTTCAGGAATTCCGATTCCTTTATCTTTTATTGCAATAGTCACTTTGTTATCTTGACTAAAAAGCTGAACACTCACTTGTTGAAAATCCGAGAACTTACAAGCGTTCTCTATGATATTTTTAAGCATGATATTAAATAAATTGTAGTTCGTAAGAATAGTAATAGAAGTACCATCGGAAGGAGGAGTAAATTCAAACAATACATCTGCTTGTGGTTGTTCTCTTCTCACATCTTCAATGGCTTGCTGAATGAGAAAATCTACGCGTATTTCCTCATCAAGAAATGACTGACGATGCGAACCTATTTGAGCTAACAAAAGAAGATGATTTGTAATTTTTTGAAGCTTTTCAGCTTCTTTCAATTGTGCCTGGATAACTCTTCGATACTCTTCAGGAGTGCGCTCGCGGCTCAACGCTATATCCGCCTCTCCAATAATTTTAGTAAGCGGAGTTCTTAATTCATGAGAGACATTGTTTACAAATGCTTTTTGCATATTGAAAGCTTCTTCTAGACGGTCTAAGAATTTATTAAAAGATTTCGCAAGTCGGCCGATTTCATCTTCTTCGTGGTATTCAGCTAAGCGTAGATTTAAATTTGTTACTGAAATAGCATTCATCTGCTCTACAATATGCTCAAACGGTCGTAATGCGATATGAGTAAGCACAAAACCAATAGCTATTACTAAAAAAACAGAAATTATAAAACCTAAAATCAAAACTTTTCGAAAAAACGCATCTTGCTCCTCAGCGTATCGATTGTATGCACTAATGAGAGTAATGTAATCAGAAGCTCCGTTGTTGTAAAGAATCCATAGACTTACTTTCCCATTGTTGCTTTTTTGTACAACTTCCTTGTATTGCTTTATTTTTTCTATGACTTTTTTAGAAAGTGCGGTACAAGTATTAGTTCCTGAGTAGTAAACGCTTCCTTCTGTATTAAAAATGCAAATGGTTTCGTCGTATGTAAACGACTGATAACGCTTCTGAATAATATGATTTTGATGGGCTTGAATAGAATCTTCTAAAAATAATTGAGTTTCTAAAATAGCTTTTTCCCGCAAACGCAATATAAAATCCTGTTCGTTGTAGTATTGGTTGACCCAATAAATACACAAATACTGCAACAGAGTAAGCAGCAATATCAAAGAGGTAAAAAAAAGCATTAACCTTCTGCGAACAGACCAACGCCGAAATATACTGAACTGATGACAAATCAATTCTAAAGGGAAATTTTGAATTCTCTTCTCAAGAACAATGGGCTCTTTTTTTTCGAACATACTGACTAATAGGATACAACATTACTGAAATCAAAATAATGGCCATTCCTGCATAAAAAGCGGATGTCATTTTTCGATTTTCTTGAAAAATCAAAATGGCTAACAGCATTCCATAGACAGGCTCTAAATTTAAATACAAATTAATTACAAAAGAAGAAAGACGGTTGAGCAATTCTGTAGATTCAAAAAAAGCATATACCGTACAAACCCAAGCGAGTATGAGCAAGTAAATCCAATCAGTAGGAGCAGGAATTGGCAGGAACGTAACGCGCTTTTCAGTTAGTATATAGGCCAACCAAGTAAAAAAACTAGCCGATATCATTTCATACAACGTAATCACATGCGCCGGATACTGACGAACCCATAAAGCATTGAAAACTCCAAATAAAGCACTCAAAAAAGCAGCTATTAAAGAAATAATCAGCCCTTCCCAGTATGAAAATTCAAACTTGAATATGAGATAAAGCCCCCAAACTCCTAAAATGCTCATCAAGAAGTTCATTTTACTGATTCTAACCTTCATCAACCAGCTTTCTAAAAAGAGTACAAAAATTGCGGTAGTAGCTACTCCTGCTAAACAAACACTTACGGTAGCAATTTTAGCAGCATGAAAAAAACAAACCCAGTGCGCTCCTACTATGGCACCTGTCCCCATAATTTTGAGCAATCCTTCTCCTGAAATTCGAAAAGACAATTTTTTAAAGCGCATATAAATTGCCATGCCGATGGCGGCTAACATCGTTCGCCAAATAGTAAGTTCTAATCCAGTGAGTGTAATAAGGTTTCCTAAAATAGAAGTAAAACCCCACAAAAATACCACAAAGTGAAGTCGCAGATAATCTCGCATTTTATCAGCATATAAATGGTTATGCAAATGTAGCTCTCAGTTTCAGAATCATCAGATAGCTTTACTAAAGACTGGAAAAGAAAGATTTTGTTGAAGGTAATTGTCAAAAGCAGCACAAATCACTCGGACAAATAATCTTCCTTTTTCTGTTACTACAACCGTGTTGCCTTGTAGTTGAAGAAGTTCATCCCGCTCTAGAGAAAGAAGTTTTTTAAAAATAGATTCTAACATATTAAGTTCAAAATCAGCAGGTTGAATTGTAGTTTGATGCCGACACATCAAATTAAGGATATGCTTTCGAATCACTTTGTCTTGTTCGCTCAATAAATGACCATGAAAAATAGGCAAAGTTTTTTGTTGCACTTTCTGTTGATAAGCTTCTACTTCTTTTTCGTTTTGAGCAAAAGCCGTCCACGTATCGCTAATTGAGGAGCAACCTAAACCGATAAGCAAACGATGCGTGTTAGTAGTATAACCCATAAAATTGCGATGCAATTTTCCTTTTTGGTAGGCTATAAAAAGATTATCTGATGGAAGCGCAAAATGATCCATGCCAATAGGCTGCCAACCATTTTGAGTAAAATATTGGTACGCTGTTTGATAAATCTCCCATTTCAAACGAGCGTCAGGGAGATCTTCTTCAGAATAGCGGCGCTGTGCCTTACTTTTCCACGGTACGTGAGCGTAAGAGTACAACGCAATTCTGTTCGGCTGAAGAGTTCGGACAAGATGAAGGGTATTAGTAAAACTTCCGACTGATTGTTTTGGCAAACCATATACCAAGTCGATGTTTATACTTTGGTAATCTAATTGGCGCGCCCACTCTACTACTTTTTTTGTTTGTTCGAAAGTCTGGGGACGGTTGATTATGTATTGTACTTCTTTATCAAAATCTTGTACGCCTAAGCTAATGCGTCGAAAACCTATAATCGACAACTCTTCGAGATGCTGATATGATGTATAATTAGGATGAACTTCTATGCTAAACTCATGTTCAGCGCTTACCTCCACTGTTTTGAGGAGTTCATGAAGAAAATAAGAAAGATTCTGAGGTGAAAAAAAAGTAGGCGTTCCACCTCCTAAATGAATTTCTTCGAGAATAGGCTTTTCTTCAAAAATATTTAAATACATCCTCCATTCTGCTAACAAGCTTTCGATGTAAGGCAGTTCTACTTGATGATTCTTTGTAACACGCTTATTACAAGCGCAATAAGTACATAACTCTTCGCAAAAAGGAAGATGTATATAAACTGAAAGTTTTTTATTCTCCTGTCTAAAAGTTTCTTGGATATTTTTTTTCCAAGTCTGTACATCTATAGATTGCGGATTCCAATAAGGCACCGCTGGGAAACTCGTATAGCGAGGCAACGGAATATCGTACTTTTGAAGCATTAAAGAGTCTATCATCCAAAAAATCTGAGATTAGCTTTAGCAAAAATAAAAAAAACTGTCCAAACAAGCTGGACAGTTGTTAATTTCTTTGATAGTTATTTTTATGAGTTGATTATCGCTGGTTGAAGACTACTCATCGATTCATCTTCATACTTTACATAGACTAAGGCTAAAACGATTAAGTATTGGCAAATGTAAACGAAAGCGCAATGGTTTGCAATTGTTTATAAAAAATTTAACTTTTTTTAATACCTTAAAAAAATTAGGATTTTTTGCTTGAAATTTTGCTTCTCAATGCATCAATTTCTCCCATCAAACCTTCCGCTTGCCTAATGGTATCGTTAACAACTTTTTTTCCTTCCGATCTAGCAGCCGTCACAGCTTCTGTTTTCCCACTTATTAATCCTTCAATTGTTTCCTGAAGAAGTTGCTTGTATTTATCTAATTGATAACTTAGCTTATCGCGCGTACTTTTTCCTTTGTCAGGTGCGAAAAGAACCCCTAAGATAGCACCTGTGGCAGCGCCCAATAAAAAGGAAACAAGTGCAGTACTACGTTTACTCATAGAAGAATAAAATTTTTTCCACTTTTCAAATATATCAAATTTCGACAAAAAAAAGAGTTATTATTCACATAAAAAATATGCTTTGAGGAAAAAAACTTCTAATACAACATTTGTCAAGCAAAAAAATCATGTCAGATTCAAATTTTTTTCCAAATCTTTGCAAAGCCGATTCTTCGAGTAGCACCTAAAGCGTCTCGATAGGTAAAATAATCGAATTCGTCGGAAAAAATTAATTTTTCTTCGTAGTCCAAGGCTATTTCTACATATAAGGAAAGTCTCTTTTCTACAGAAACAACTCCAAGCTGAGAAGAAAACTCGTACTGGAGAAGAAAATTTAGTAAGTCAGAAGTTTGTTTAAAAAAACTCTCTACTAACAATGCTGTATCAATTTGGGCTTCTTTTTCAGATTTGTCGAGCCCAGCCAACTGACTCTTCCGCTGAGCCAATCCTCGCATATCTGCTCGAATTAACTTGAGTTTTTCGGCTGTTTTATAAGCGATCCTTTTACCTTCATCAGTATAAAGAAATGGTAACGAAACCTTAGTGCGAATTTTAGGACGCTCATCTAGATTAAATATTAAAGCGCAATTTTGCCGAATTATCTCTTGATAATTTGTTTTATGCGCTAGTTCGAGACGGTCTTTTAAATCTTTAAGACGTTGAATTTTTTTATACAGTTCACTTTCATATTTGATTTTGTTGATATACTCAATGATTTGATCTTGAATTTTATTGAGAAAATCTCGATTCTTGCGGAGAGAAAGTCGAAAGAAACTGACAATGTTGTTTAACTCTGGATCTAAAGTAAGCAATAAGTTGCGATGTTCTTCATAGGTTTTTTCAGATTGTCGAATCAGTTCGATAATTACATCGCGTTTTTGGCGATACTTTTCAAGTTTCTGCTTCTTTATAAGGAAATTATCTTCATTTTTATAAGTATCGTCAATAAGTTTTTGAAGCTTAATCACCTCTCGAGATGTAACAGAACTAATTCTTTGCAGAGATTGCTTAATGCCTCTAGCGTATTCACGCCGCGGACTAGCCTGGTAAAATGCAATATTATCGATTAATTCTTGTAAAGAAGTTTCAATAAATTCTGGATGTACTTCACCGATCTCTAAAAAGCTCTCAAAAAAGCCGATGAGTCGCTCGTCTAATGAAATAAAACCATGAAAATCATGTAATATTTCCCGCTCTTTCAAAATTTCAATTTTAATATTTTCTACCTGATTTTCTACTAATAGCTCAGAAAGGTGAATAGAGTCTTTTCTACCAAACAAAACATCTATTAGCTCCCGATTCTGGTACAAAATGCTTAACAACGCACTGGGCTTTAAAGTAATAAAATTCATATTTTAAGGAATCAGTTTCTTTTCAATAGCTTTACGAATCAGTTCCGCCGTATTAACAGCCTCTAGTTTTCGCATCATATTCACGCGATGAGTGTCTACGGTTCGATGACTTATGTGCAATTGGTCAGCAATTTGTTTTGTGCTATAACCTGCCGATACTAATTTAAGAATTTCGATTTCTCGCTTCGTAAGCTGATTTTCTTGATAATTTTTCCTTGAAAGATTTTGAATAAAAAGATGAGAAACCTCCGCATTAAAATACTTTTCTCCTTTAGCCACTAATCGAATTGCTTTTTCTAACTCATAAGGCTCTACGTTTTTAAAAAGATAACCATCTGCGCCTAAATGGATACTTTTAACAATATAGTCTCCATCTTCATGCATAGTAAGCACAATAAACTTGACAAAAGGAAACATTTTTTTAATTTCTGTCATTGCATCTAATCCGCCAAGAAATGGCATGGAAATGTCCACTAAAACTACTTCTGGTTGTTGGTGATGTAAAAAGTCTAAAAGAGCTTTTCCATCTGTTACTTCTCCAATAACCTCAAAATCTGTGATCCGACTCAGTATCAAACGAATTCCTTCACGAAACAACCGATGATCGTCCGCTAATAGAATCTTGATTTTTTTCATTTTTTTCTGCTAATGGAAGTTCAAAACTCATCGTAGTTCCTTGGCCTTCTTGGCTTTCAATTATCAACTCAGATTTATTTTGTTTTAAAAATTCTTGACAAATCTTTAATCCTAAACCTGCTCCTCCTTCTCCTTTTGTGCCACGAGTCGAAAAATACTCAATTCCAAAGATTTTTTTCTTAGTTTCTTCGGACATCCCTACTCCATTGTCTGAAATTTTTACAAGAACCGTCTTTTTCTCGGGATTCTCCTCAGCAGTAATTTTTATAGTTCCGCCATCAGGTGTAAACTTAGCTGCATTTGACAAAAGATTCTGTATTACTACCGACAACATATTTGCATCAGCTAAAACATAACAATCTTCATGAATAGTATCATAAATAAGCTGATTTTTATTAAATTGATATTTGAGCAAATTGTATTTATCTAAAAACATTTTTTTTAAATTAACAGGCTCCATACAAACATGAAGACCTGAAAGCTGGTTTTTAGCCCATAAAAGTAGATTATTCAACAACTCTGATGTCTGCGCAACACTATAACGCAATTTAGCAATATAATTTTTTATTTCACTCTCTTCAATAATCTCTAATTCAAGTAAGTCCATAAGTCCTAAGACGGAATGAATGGGACTTCTTAAGTCATGTCCTATAACGGAGAATAACTTGTCTTTAGTATGATTAAGCTCTTCTAAGGTCGCCTTTTGGGCTTCTAGTTCGGCATTAGCTTTTTGTAAAAGTTCTTTTTGCTCTTGAATAATTTTATTTTTTTGCTCCAGTTTCATAAGAAACTGCTTGCTAATTGCGTCTTGCATTTTGCGCTCTACTTCAATTTCGCGCAATTCTGTCAAATCCACTAATAAAGCATATCCTTTTAAAGGATGAATTTCATCAGGATAAACTCGGTAGTAAAACGAAATATAAGTAAAATTAAGTTCTTTCCCTTTAAAGCGAACTCGTTCCCAATCAAACTCAATTCCTTTCTTCATTTTTTCGATACAAATCGGAAAAAATGATTTGTCTTGTGGGTGAAAAAAATGTTCAAAAAAAGAATCTACTCCTTCTTGAAACTTGGCTAACTCTTCAGGTATCCATTCTGGAATTCGTCCGATAAGCGAAAAACGGTTCTCTACCATATCGTAGCAAAGAACTGCAATCCTTCCTACTCGTGTAATATCTGTCAGAATTTTTAAAGTAAACAGTGAGTCCATTGAAAAGGTCATTTTCTACTTAGCAAAATACAAAATAATCATATGAAACTGCAAAAACTGTAGGATATAACAAAAAAATTTGGAATCGGATCTAAAAACCACTTAGCTTTACAATGCAAAATCCATTTCTTAAAAAAAGAGGACTAAATGAAAAATTTTAAAGTCGTAAACAATATCATAGGCTGGTTGATGTTTTTAGGAGCTACTACTGTATATGCGCTCACTGTAGAACCAACAGCAAGTTTCTGGGATTGCGGAGAGTTTATTGCAGTCTCTTATAAACTTATGGTACCTCATCCTCCTGGTGCGCCTTTTTACTTATTGATCGGGCGCATTTTTTCAATGTTCGCTTTGGGCAATGCGTATAAGGTGGCTTTTTGGGTAAATATGGTTTCTGTAATTTGCAGTGGGGCAACAATTTTATTCTTATACTGGACTATTGTTTTGCTTGCTAAAAAACTAGTAGCCTCCAACTACACCTTTCAGAATATTCCACTCGAAAAAGCGCTCTTAATCATTGGAGCTGGTATCGTAGGAGGATTAGCTTATACTTTCTCTGATTCTTTTTGGTTCTCTGCTGTAGAAGCAGAAGTTTATGCAATGTCCTCCTTTTTTACAGCGTTTGTCGTTTGGGCAATGCTTAAATGGGAACTCATTAAAGATGAAGCTTCTGCCAATCGTTGGCTTATCCTTATTTTTTACATGATGGGGCTTTCTATTGGAGTTCATTTGCTCAATTTAGTAACAATTCCAGCATTAGCACTCATTTATTATTTCAAAAAATATCCCAAGCCATCTCTCATAGGAACTGTAGGGGCTATTCTAGTAGGGCTTCTCATTGTTGGCATTATTAACAATTTTATTATTCCGGGTTTACCTTCTATTGCTGGGAAATTTGAAATTTTCTTCGTGAACAGTTTAGGGCTACCGTTTGGAAGTGGAATCATCTTTTTTTTGATTCTTTTTTTAGGGGGTATTTCTTATGGTATTTATTACTCTCAAATACACCAAAAAGTATTGCTTAATCAAGTGCTACTCGCTTTTACATTCGTATTGATCGGATATTCTTCTTATGCTTTGGTGCTTATCCGTTCTAATTTCGATCCACCTATTGACGAGAATGACCCTGAAAACGTCATCAGTTTTGTTTCTTATCTTAAAAGAGAGCAGTACGGAGACCGCCCCCTTTTATATGGGCATTTTTTTGATGCAGAAAGAATTGAAGTCAAACAAACAGAGCCTTTATACAGAAAAGGAAAGGATAGGTACGAAATCTACGATTATAAACGCGAAGTTACCTACAACCCTAGGCGTTGCACAATTTTCCCGCGCATGTATAGCCAACAAGAAGGACACCCTGATCTATACCGAAAATGGGTAGGACTGCGTGAAAAGGAAGAACCCACTATGCTTCACAACATCAAATATCTGTTCATTTATCAATTCGGGCATATCTATTTCCGTTACTTTCTATGGAACTTTGCAGGACGAGATGGAGACGACAAAGATGCAGGTTATTTACTTCCTTTTGAAACCAATCACGGCGTACCTGAAGAAATTGCTAATAACAAAGCAAGAGATAATTTCTATTGTTTGCCTCTTGTTCTAGGACTTTTAGGCTTGATGTACCAATATAATAGTGATAAACGCAATTTTTTGATGACAATCTTACTTTTCTTTTTAACAGGATTAGCACTTGTTCTATATCTGAACTCCCCTCCTGTCGAACCACGTGAAAGAGATTACATTTATGTAGGTTCTTTCTATGTATTCACCATTTGGATTGGTTTCGGTGTAATTCAGATAGCAGAATGGCTTTCTAAAGTGCTTAGAGCTAAAGTACTGTGCGCTATTCTTTCTACTTGCTTGGCAATTTGCGTACCTATTATGATGGGAGCTAAAAGTTGGGATAATCATAACCGATCTAATCGATATCACTCAGTAGATCAAGCGCGCAATACATTAGCGAGTTTGGCTCCTAATGCTGTTTTATTTACAGGAGGAGACAACGACACATTCCCACTTTGGTATGTACAAGAGGTAGAAGGGTTTAGAACCGATGTGCGAGTAGTCGTATTGAGCTATTTTTCTACTGATTGGTACATTTCGCAAATGCGTCGAAAGGTGTATAACTCAGAACCTCTTCCTATTGGCATAGACCCTGTGAATTATTTACAAGGCACAAACGACTTCGTACCATTAGCACGCGAAGTAGATGCTCCTGTAAATTTGGTGAGTTACATCGATCTTGTAAATAAAAAAGATCCGCGTGTAATAGCGAAATTTCAAGACGGTAGTTCTAACGCTGTATTAGTATCTCGTCGATTTTTTCTCAAAGTAGATTCTGCAAAAGTAATTGAAAAAGGTTTCATTCCTAAAGGAAAAGAGCACCGCGTAGTTTCTCGTTTAGAATTCAGCCTTATGCCAGGTACTAATTATATTTATAAAAGCGATCTAGCTATTTTAGATATTTTAGTTCATTTCAATTGGGACCGACCTATTTATTTTAACAACACATCCGCCAATACGTGCAACATCGATCTTCGCCAATATTTGCATTTAGAAGGCATGGCTTATCGTTTAATGCCTATTCCGACGCAAAATGTTTCTGGAGAATTCGGAGAAGTAAACACAGAAGTTTTAAAAGAAAATTTAAAGAAGTTTCAGTTTAGGGGCTTTGAAAATCCTAAAGTGTATCACGATGAAGAGTACAGAAAGTTTGCTGCTAACGAACTCTCTATTTTCTACCGATTAGCATTAGATTGTTTCCAAAAAAATAACCCTGAAGAGGCGATTTACTATTTAGACGAAGGACTTAATAAAATCCCTGATTTTTCTATTCCTTACAGCTATTATGTTCCTCGTTTTGTTGAACTATATTATTTGTTAGGCGAGCAAAAAAAAGCAAAACAAATCTCTGACAAAATGGGCAATCGGGCAATTGCTAACTTAGAATATCTTTCAAAACCACGGCGCAACAATTACGAAGTTGTAAGGCAGCGGAGTTTGTTTATTCTAAATCAGTTATATAGCATCTATAAAAATATTGTAGAAATGAAAAAAAATCAGATTCAGCATCAAGAAATGCTTGAAAAACTCAAACAAGAAAATAAGGGTATAAGTATTCCTAATGAAGGTGATCTCCAAAAGCTAAGGGAAGAAAAAGAATTTTTTGAGAAAGAGTTTAACAAATATAGTCAAGCGTTCTCACGATTTGCACAAATGTAAAACAATTATCGCTTATGCGTTGTATAAGTTTTAGCACAAAAAAGATTTGCTAAACCTTTTTGAAAACGCAGTGTTTTAGTTAAAAGCTTACTAAAATGACAGCCAATTATTTAAAAGGTCTACAAGCCTGCCAACAAGGCAACTTCGAAGAAGGAATATATTATTTAGGGATGGCAATTTTGGAAAACCCTACCCATGTAGAAGCGCTTTATAATCGAGGTACGGCTTTTTTACAAATTCACAAATACGCCGAAGCAATCGAAGATTTTGATAAGGCCGCCTCGTTAGCACCTTTTACCGCTGATATTTTTAGCCAAAGAGGAATTGCTTGGTTTCTTGCAGGAAAATCAGAAAAAAGCCTAGAAGACTTGGATAAAGCACTTAGCTTAGATCCTCAAAATCCATATCGTTATTCCAGTAGAGCATTTGTTCGCGCAAAAATAGGAGATGTTTTTGGCGCTATTGAAGATTATGAAATGTGTATCAAATTAGACCCTGAAGATGCTATCGCTCTCAATAATTTAGGATTGTTAGAACAACAATTAGGCTACAAACAATCAGCAGCACAACGCTTCGCTCAAGCAGACGCAATCGCTGATAAAGGAAAGCATTTTGAAAAACCTGATATAAAAAAAATCCTTGCAGAGCATCGAAAAGAGAAAACCATCACTATTTTTCAACCTGAAAAACCTATTTCATCGCCTTCTCCTTCTGTAAGCTATTGGAAAGTAGTGCGTGAGGTATTTACTCGAAAAAAGATGTTCTTAGAATTCTTGAACTTTTGGAAAGAAAAAGTTAAAAATTTATGGAAAACAAAGTAACAAAAAGCTAGAAAAAACAATAATCGTATGTCTCTTTCTGATGCTATTAATCTCGTCATTTCTCAACGTCGCTCTTACACACCTGACGAGTTCGATGGAAGCTCGGTACCCAAAGAAATAATAGAAAAAGCACTCGAAAACGCTAATTGGGCACCAACACACGGGCTTACAGAACCATGGCGCTTTGTTGTGTTTCTTTCTGAAGAGTCTAAGCAACAACTTTCAGAAATACACTCTTCTCTTTATAAAGAAAAAACTCCTATTTCTGAATATTCAGAAAGTAAATATCAAAAACTTAAACAGCTACCTCTCAAGTCATCGGCAGTGGTAGCCATCATCATGAAAAGACAAGAAGCTCAGCTCATTCCTGAAATTGAGGAAATAGAGGCTGTTGCTTGTGCTGTTCAAAATTTTCATCTCACTCTCACTGCATATGGCTACGGTGGTTACTGGAGCTCAGGAGGTGCTACTTATTACGAAGAACTGAAACAACACTTCGGACTACTCCCTATTGACAAAATACTAGGATTCTTTTACATCGGCAAACCTAAAGCACAAAAAGAAGGCAAAAGAAAACCTTGGCAACAAAAAGTTACATGGCTGTGAATACAAATTACAAAGGTCGCATTTTGGTAATAGACGAAATGCACAACTCCCTTCAAGAACTGTTCAATTCAATCGGTTGGGAAATTGACTATCAGCCTACTATACAACGAGAAGAAATTTTAAAAATTATTGGAGATTACCAAGGACTGATTTTGCGCAGTAAAATCAGAGTTGATGCTGAAGTGATAGAAAAAGCCAAGAAGTTGCGCTTTGTAGGACGCGCAGGTGCTGGCTTCGACAATATAGACGACCAACTTTTATCCCAAAAAAACATTTTTTTGTTCACAGCGGGAGAAGGCAATCGAGATGCTGTAGCAGAACACACTATTGGCATGTTACTTGTACTGCTCAATAAACTCTTTGTAGCAGACCAAGAAGTAAGAAGTAAAATATGGAACCGAGAAGCCAATCGTGGCATAGAGCTCAAAGGAAAAACTGTCGGTATCATCGGATATGGCAATATAGGACGCGCCCTAGCAGAAAGATTATTAGGGTTTGGCTGTAAAATCTTAGCTTACGATAAATACAAATCGGGATATGGCGATGTTTTTGCAAAACAAAGCTCTGAACAAGAAATTTTTGAAAAAGCTGATATTCTAAGTTTACACGTTCCTTTAACTGAGCAAAATCGAAATTATTTCGACGACCACTACTTTCAACAATTTGCTAAACCTATTTTTTTTATTAACACAGCGCGCGGTGAATTGGTAAAGTTCAGTACCATACGAAACATGCTCGAACAAAAAAAATGGCTCGGCGCAGCTTTAGACGTACTCGAAAACGAAAAACTTCACACACTTACGCCAGAGCAACTAACTCATTTCGAATGGATTGCAAAACAGAAAAATGTCATACTCACACCCCACATCGCTGGCTGGACAGTAGAATCGTACAAAAAAATCAATGAAGTGTTGGCAGAAAAAGTCGCCAAAAATTTATAATAGCTTTCATCTCATAAAGAGAGCTTTAAAATTTTTCTTTTAGAAGGATTCATCAAATTTTCTTTTGAACTTTTGATTTCAAACAGTACTTTTGAATGCTTAAGAATTGAAGTCATAATGTAAATTGAAAATGAACCAAATTTTGCATCGTCTCGATGAAATAGATAAAAAAATCTTGCATATCCTACAAAGCAATGCAAAAATTACGAATGCCCAGCTTTCCAAGGAAATAGATCTCTCCCCTGCTCCTACTCTCGAAAGGGTTAAAAAATTAGAGGCGCTTGGCGCTATTGAGAGTTATCACGCCAAAGTAAATGCCCGCTTATTGGGCATGGGAGTTACTACTTTTATCAACATTAAACTTGCTCGACATAACAAAGAAACTAACGATGCCTTTATTGAGCATATCCACAAGATTGACGAAGTAATAGAATGTCATTACGTTACTGGTTCGAGTGACTATCTTCTTAAAGTTGTCGCTCAAGATATTGAAGCGTATCAAAAAATTATCTCAGAAAAGCTTTCAGCAATCGACTTTATTATTGACATGCAAACTATGGTAATCCTTTCTACCGTTAAGGATAGCAAAGTTATTCCGATTCCATAAAAGAACTAAAATCAATTAAAGTAGTTCGCTTTATATAAAATTCAGAAAATTCTCGCAAAACTTTCAAAAAAGTAAGTTATTTGCAGCCGAATTTCAAAAAAATCTAAACATCTCAATGAGCACTGATATCATCCAACTTCGCCGAATAGCTTCCCAAATACGTCGCGATATTGTTCGCATGGTACATGGAGCCCAATCAGGACATCCAGGAGGTTCATTAGGGTGCACCGAGTTTTTTGTAGCTCTTTATGGCTACATTATGAAACATAACCCTCAATTTTCTATGAATGGTATTGGCGAAGATATTTTCTTCCTTTCAAATGGTCACATTTCTCCTGTATTTTATAGCACCTTAGCTCGATTTGGTTATTTTCCAGTGAAAGAATTAGCTACTTTTCGCAAAATCAATAGTCGATTGCAAGGTCACCCCGCTACAAAAGAAGGACTTCCAGGCGTAAGAATTGCATCCGGTTCTTTAGGACAGGGTCTTTCTGTAGCAATCGGAGCAGCTTTAGCTAAAAAGATGAACAAAGACGATAGATTTGTTTACGTTCTTATGGGAGATGGAGAACTGCAAGAGGGACAAATTTGGGAAGCAGCGATGTTTGCTGGAGGCAAAAAAGTAGATAATCTTATTGCTACAGTAGATGTCAATGGACAACAAATAGATGGACCTGTAGAACAAGTAATGCCTTTGTTAGACTTAGAAGCTAAATGGAAAGCTTTTGGGTGGGAAGTTATTCATACAAAAAATGGAAATAATCTAGAAGAAGTGATTGAATCTCTTCAAAAAGCACAATCTTTAGCTAAAAAAGGAAAGCCTGTCATCAATCTGATGAAAACAGAAATGGGTTATGGAGTAGATTATATGATGAACTCTCATAAATGGCATGGCATCGCCCCTAACGACGAACAACTGCAAAAAGCTCTTGCACAACTGGAAGAAACACTAGGAGATTACTAATTGAAGTCAATTTTTTTGTTCTCGTGAACTTTTATGGCAATATTTTTGTTACAAAAGAAATGCTAGAAAAACCCGTTTTTGAAGATGAGGCAATTAAAAATCAGCAAGCAAATCACTAATCGTGAAAGTCAATCTTTAGACAAATATTTACAAGAAATCGGCAAAGTAGATTTATTAGCCCCAGATGAAGAAGTAGAATTAGCAAAAAGAATCCGAGAAGGTGACCAACAAGCACTCGAAAAGCTCACAAAAGCAAACTTACGCTTTGTTGTTTCAGTTGCCAAACAATACCAAAATCAGGGGCTTTCTTTAGGAGACCTTATCAACGAAGGAAACTTAGGTCTTATCAAAGCTGCTCAGCGCTTTGACGAAACCCGCGGATTCAAATTTATTTCATATGCCGTTTGGTGGATTCGTCAATCTATCTTACAAGCATTAGCTGAACAGTCACGTATTGTTCGCTTGCCACTTAACCGCGTTGGATCTCTCAATAGAATTAACAAAACATTTTCTGAATTAGAGCAACAATTTGAAAGAGAACCATCTCCCGATGAAGTAGCTGAAGTGTTAGACCTACCTGTAAGTGAAGTTGATGGTACTCTGAGACTTTCTGGAAGACATGTTTCTATGGATGCGCCCTTTGTAGCAGGCGAAGAAAACAACTTGTATGATGTAATAGAAAACGAATCAGAAGAGAAGCCAGATGCTTCTTTAATGAATGATTCTCTACGCAAAGAAGTACAACGTGCTTTATCTACTCTTACTAAGCGAGAAGCCGATGTAATTTCTTTGTATTTCGGTCTGAATGGAGAAAATGCCATGACTTTAGAAGAAATTGGAGAAAAGTTTAATCTTACGCGTGAACGCGTGCGGCAAATTAAAGAAAAGGCTATTAGACGCCTACGACACACATCGCGCAGCAAAGCTCTAAAATCTTATTTAGGATAACTAAAAAAGCTCTGCTAATAAAAGCAGAGCTTTTAAATTGGGCACATTTTTGATACAAACGTAGTTAACTACGCAGTAACTTAAAGCCTTTAAAATTTATTTTCCTATATAATTAGGCAACCAATTTACTATTTGAGGAAAAATAGCGACTAACAAAACAAGCAAAAGTTGAATGAAAACAAAAGGAACAATTCCTTTGTAAAGGTGTAGTGTTGTTACCTGAGGAGGAGCTACTCCTTTTAAATAAAAAAGCGAGAAACCGAAAGGAGGAGTCAAAAAGGATGTTTGTAAGTTAAGGGCAATTAAAACACCAATCCAAATCAAGTCCATTTGCATTGCCTTAAAAACGGGTGCTACTACTGGCACAATAATGAATACGATTTCAATAAAATCAATAAAAAAACCTGCTATAAATATGACCATCATTACTAAGGCTAAAAAAGCGTAAGGAGTAAGTTGAGCTTCTTGAATTAAACGTACCAAATAATGATCTCCTCCCATTCCACGGAATACGAGTCCAAAGGCGGCGGCTCCCAGTAAAATTGTAAAAACCATAGCCGTAATGTGAGTGGTTTCCATCATTACATCTATAAGAACTTGAAAAGAAAATTTTTTTTGCAGCATAGTGAGTAAAGAAGCGCCAAAAGCTCCAATGGCAGCTGCCTCAGTGGGAGAAGCGATACCCGCCAAGATAGAACCTAATACTGCCAAGACTAATAACATAGGCAATACAAAAGAAAAAAGAATTTTTTTAAAGATATTGTCAGTTTGAAAAGCCTGAAGTTCTTCTTCTGTCATAGCAGGCGCCAACCGCGGCTTCAACTGCGCCAAAATTGCCACATATAATATGTATAATCCTACCAACCCCAACCCTGGCAAAATAGCTGCTGCAAACAATGTTCCTACCGATACATTTAAAACACTTCCTAACAAAACTAACACAACACTAGGCGGAATAATCTGCCCTAATGTTCCTGCAGAAGCAATAGTACCAGTAGCTAATTCAGGACTGTATCCTTTTTTTAACATCGAAGGCAAACTTAAAAGCCCCATTGTTACCACAGTAGCTCCTACAATCCCCGTAGAAGCTGCCAACAAAGTTCCTACTACAATCACTGAAATGGCTAAACCTCCTTTGATACGTCCAAACAAATAAGCCATGCTTTCTAATAGGCGTTCAGCTACTCCCGATTTTTCAAGCATCACACCCATATATACAAAAAGAGGAACCGAAATGAGAATAAAATTACTCATTGTGCCATAAATTCTAAGAGCTAATAAGTAAAAAAAATCTGGTCCGAATGTGAGTAAGCCAAACATGACCGCAACTCCTCCTAATGTAAACGCTACTGGATATCCTATTAAAATCAAACTAAAAACCACAACAAACAATATCAGTGATAAGGCTTCCATATTTTTTAAACTAAAAAAACAATCTTTAAAAAATTCTACTAATCCTTCTTTTAATTTCGAACCAAAATACTTTCTTCTTCAACAAATTGTTTGTAAAGAAACAAATTAGTTACCTTTATAAAAAACAAACAACAGAACGTTCTGAATATGCAATATATTGTCGTTCTATCCTTGTGCTTATACCTTTTGCTGGCAAAATATTTTTGTATTTATGCTCAGTTTGGTAAAGACGTGTTCGGAAAAAATCGCTTACAACATCGCCAGTTTGAATGGAAAGAAATCGAAAGTGCTAATTTTAATATTTTTTACTATGGAGAAGGCTACGAAATTGCAAAATTAGCAGCACAGTACGCAGAAAGTGAATTTCCACGCATCACTGACCTGGTGGGATATGCTCCTTACCAAAAAGTAAAAATGTTTGTATACCTTTCTGTCAATGATTTGCGCCAAAGCAACGTAGGAGTAAGCGACCAAGGAGTAGACGTAGGGGGGCAAACTCATTTTTTTCGCTCTCAGATAGAGGTAGCTTACACAGGAAATAAATATTCTTTTAAAGCGGAAATCACACGCGCTATTTCCGATATTCTAATTTTTGAAATGATGTACGGAGGAAGTCTGAAAGACGTTCTCAAAAATTCTTATCTGATGAACCTACCTGAATGGTTTATGGCAGGCGCCGCTAAATATATCGCTGAAGGATGGAGTGAAGATATGGACGACTTCATTAGAGACGCGGTGAGCCGCAACAAACTTAAAAAACCAGAAAGCTATCAAAAAGAAGAAGCAACGCTTATCGGGCAATCGCTCTGGAATTTTATTGTACAAGAACACAATTCTGCTACCATTGCTAACATTCTCAACATGACGCGCCTTACTCGCAAAGAAAGACAAGCTATTGAACATACACTCCGAAAAGATTATAAGACTATCTTAAAAAACTGGAAAAAATACTACACAGAACAGTACAGAAAAGTAAAAAATGATTTAGAAAAGCCACCCTCACAAAATATCATCGTCAAAAATAGAAGAAATGATGTTATCGCAGACATAATGCTTTCTCCTGATGGAAAAAAATTAGCTTACGCCCTCAATCGCAATGGAAAATATAGAGTAGTTGTCAAAAATCTCGAAAACAAGTCTTCGCAAATAATCCTAAGAAAAGGATTTCGCGTTATGAACCAGCGCACAGAAAAACGTTTGCCTTTGTTAGCTTGGCAAAACAACGATGTTTTGGTCATTTTTAGTTCTAAAAATGGTAAACACTATTTTTGGTTTTATGATTTTTCTAAAAAAACTAACCGACGTGAACGCATTTTGTTCGACCGCTTTGCCCATATCCACGATTTTAGCATCTCTGCTGATGGCAAAAGAGCTGTTTTTAGCGCCGAACGAAAAGGGAAAAGCGATATTTATATCTATCATTTCGCTAGTCAGCGACTTACCCAAATCACAAACGACGGCTTCGACGATCTTTCTCCCACTTTTGTAGGAAACTCAAATCGCATTATTTTCACATCTAACAGACAAACTGATTCCATCAACGCCATTGTTACATCTTTTTTAGATATTTCTGATCACTTTAGCTTATTTTTATACGACCCGGCTCAGCCTGAGCTCCTAACGAGACTCACCAAAACTCTTAACACAGACTCAAAACCTATAGCACTTGCAGATACGGCTTTTCTTTTTTTAAGCGACCAAAAAGGCATCACACAACTTTTTAAATATTCTTTTATAGATTCTACCGTTCACCAGATTACCAAGTATTATACAAGTATCAAAAATTACAGCGTCACTCCTCACAACAAAATTGCTTTTTGTATGCTACAAGACGATAAAATGAGAATCTTTTTATTTGATACTTTTAACTTACACCAACAAAACTTTACAATTAAAACCTATCGACAAGAAATAAGAGACCTAAAAAATTTAGAAACCATTAAACAAAAAAATAAAAAAGCAAAAGCTGAACTAGAAGCAGCGCAACAATTAGCCCAGTCTATTGAAGCAGAAAAATTCTCTAAACTATCATCTCTTCCACCTGATGAAGTAGATACCGACAATTATGAGTTCTCTAATACCGCCGAACTCGACAAACGAAAAACTTTTCTTAATAAGTACAACCAACTTAAAAATAACATCTCTACCAAAGAAGTGAAAATAAGCAAATCGCAGGATTACAAAAGTGGCTTTACTCTCGATAACTCTGTAACAAGTTTCTATATTGATGCATTGCGAGGCTTTGGCCTTGTCACTGAAGTAAGTGCAACTGATATACTAGAAAATCATAAATTCAACGGAGGTCTATACGGAATTTTAAATCGAAATAATACTATTTTGTTTGCTGAATATGAGTATCTGAAAAGGAGAGAAGACATTCGCATACGCTACGATAGAAGCAACCTTAATCTTATTAGTGAAGAAAGAAGCACAGTGTTTAACCACCAATATCAAGCTAACCGCCTCGAAACGTCTTTCTCTTATCCGTTTAACATCACAACTCGCTTTACAATAGCCCCCGTTTACAGCAGTACGCGGTTTATTAATGCTAGTATTACCCATTTAGATAGAGGCGATGTAGTAAGAAACTACGCAGGAGGCTATGCCGAACTTGTATTTGATAATAGTATTATCAGCGGCATTAACATGAGACAAGGAACTCGCTTAAAAATCAGAAATGAATTTTGGCGAGGACTTAAGTCCAACAGCCTTCCTTTTCAAGAACTCACAATCGATTTTCGCAACTATCTTAAGTTGCATAAAACATTAGTATTAGCTACTCGTAGCTTTTTTGGACAATTCAGCGGTAAAAGTCCTAAATATTACTTTTTAGGAGGTATGGAAAATTGGATTTTCCGCAGCTTTGATTATGATACCGAATATGGAGCTTCTGACCCTCTAGTAAGCCAATCAGCCGATACAGACTTATCGTACTTGATGTTTTCTCGATTTGTAACCAACATGAGAGGCTTTAATTTCAATCGAATGAACGGCAATAGTGTCTTTTTATGGAATACAGAACTGAGATTTCCTGTTGCGCAATACTTTTACCAAGGCAATATTAATTCAAACTTTTTAAGAAACTTGCAATTAGTCGGATTTGTGGATATCGGAAGTGCTTGGCGCGGCTCGAATCCTTTTTTTAATCCTAAAAACTCTATCAGCACACGCACTATCGAAAGCGGTGCTTTTCGCATAGAAGTTACAGATTATCGCAATCCTTTCATCATCGGATATGGAGTAGGAATTCGCTCAACACTTTTTGGATATTATACAAAACTCGATATTGCTGTCGGCGAATTAGACGGAATTCAACAGCCTATTAAAGCATATTTAAGTATCGGTTATGACTTTTAAGAAATTTCAATTGTCTACTATTTGAAAAAACTTTTTTATGTTTTTACTTTCATTGTAGTTGCAGTAAAAAAATATACAGTTATGAAAAGATTATTTTTTGTAAGTTGTTTCTTCTTGATGAATCTAATAGGTTTTTCACAAGTTCCAGGTGTTGATTTTGATTTAGGGCCTAAAATGGGGGTAAATCTTTCTCAACTCAACGCAAGCGGAGGAAATATGACAGAACCTGGCAAAAATGCTCTCGGCTATTTTGGTGGATTGTTCGGAATGATAAAACTCACTAAATTCGGAATTCAACCAGAAGCCTTCCTTTCTTACGACAAGCCCACTTTCAATCTCGACACAAGCCTTGTAAACCTTCCTTCTACAGCACAACAAGTAAAAACTGAAGTGCAAATGCTCAACTTGCATATTCCGCTATTAGCAAAGTACTATATTATAGATAATGAAGCCTTCGGATTAAGTTTATTTGCAGGTCCTCAGTTTTCAATGCTTCTTAGCCAAGCAACTAAAGTCAACGGACAGGATTTCAAAGATGCGAACGGTGCTAAACAACAAGCACTCAAAAATTCTAATGTTTCAGCAGTAGCAGGCATCGGCATAGATTTGCCTTTAGGATTTCGCGTTGATTTGCGCTACAACTTAGGTATTTCTAACATCAGTAATATTAGCGGTGTAGAAAATCGCATCAGAATGGTGCAGTTTTCTGTAGGGAAAAGCCTATTTTAATGAAATAACCCTGCTCTTTTTTAGAGAGCAGGTTAGCTTTTTAGTAGGATGTTCCATAATAAAAGTAAAGTACTACAATAGAGATAATCAAAATCACTAACAAAGCAATTTTAATAATGCTGTAAGGATGTTCTCCGTGAACTTTTCCAGTCTGAGCATTTATTAAAAACTGGTATAACTTACCACGGTATCGGAAAGCGCTTACCCATACAGGTAACAAAATATGCTTGAAAGTAGGATTAAAATAACTTGTGCTTTTGTAAGTAATGCGCTGCTCATCTCCTCCAATATCCTTTTGTATTAAATAGTGAATAGCCTCTTGCATACGATTTTTAGCAAGTTGGTATCCTTCTGCCAAAGAGATTTGATATTGTTCTGTGCGCACCCCTGCTAAAAATTTTGCATCAAAAGGAACAAGTTTTTGAGTGTTCCATGGTTCGAGTGCTCGCAAGAATTGTTTTGGCAAAGATGTTGTGGCAGGAACCAATACATCATCAAAATTATGAGTAACAACTCCTGAAACAGGATACCATCGTGTCTTGCGAACTTTTCTTGTTCGGCTTACGTATTCCCCATTTACTTTTTCGTAGTAAGTTTCTGTTTCATAATAATATACTCCCCGTTCTCCTTTATAAGTAGTTGTAGTCAGGCAATCGTATGTCCAATAAGGAAGATAGACTCCCTTCATTTTATCGTGACGCTTTTTATAATTTTTTAAATCATTAGGTGTAAACCACAAACTTTCTATCCAGTTAGCAAATTGTTGTTGAGCTTTTTTTTCATCTATTAAAAAAGGAAGCACATACTGCGGTCGATGTACTTGACAAACTGATGCTTTTTCTATTAACAAAGGGGTCGTACAAAAAGGACAGTTCTCTGACGTAATATTAGGTTCTAACATCACTTCTGCAGAACAGTTTGTACACTTTACAACTTTCGTTTCGTACTTTAATCCTTTTTGTTCAAAACTCTTAAGAAAGCTTTCTAAATCATTCTCTTGAATAGCGATAGGTTCCTGATGCTCTTTAATTAAGGTTTCAGAACCGCAGTATTCACATACAAGGCTCATGGTGCCAGGTTTATAGCGCAGGGAAGCACCACAATTAGAACAAGGATAATTTACTAATTGTTCCGACATGGCTTAAAAGTCATCGTTTTATCGAAATAAAAAATTTAATCTCAATTCCATACTTTAGACGCGCCATTTTTCCGACTTTTTGGATAAAAGAATGAAAAAAGCCTACAAGGTCCGTACCTTGTAGGGAAATATACTTGCGAAATTTTAAGTTATTCTACAAAAGAAACATTCAACATCGGAGATTTATTTCCTGGGATGTATGAATTATCGAGTTGTAATTCTTCATTTGTTTTTAAAACGCTCACTTTATTAGAGGAATTTCGAATAATAGCTAATTCCATGGACTTATCAGGTTTGCCATCTCTTAGAAAAACTGCATCAGGTTTGCTGCCAGCAATAATATTGTTCTGAAAAGTTCCTAAACCACTTTTAATAAAGTAAGTAGAAGCGTTTCCGCTTACATTAATAGAATTATCATAACCCGCAATCACGGAATTGCGGAAATGGAAGGCGCCATTTTCAGAGGCAGAAACTCCTGTTCTATAGTTTTGATTGACATTAGTAGGATTTCCAAAACGAGGTCCTATAATAGTAAAATTAGAAAAACTCGGAATGTTCAAATAGTCTTTATAGTGCTCATATTTGCTTACTTCAATAGCGTAAGCTCCATCGAAAGCAGCGCGCGTAGGGTCTCGCACTATTAGAGCAAATTGTATTTTCCCATTATACCCATGAGAAATACTAAAATCATCATCTTCCGAATGATAAGAAAATAAATATTTTGCATTTACATCTCCCCCAATAAATTCAAAACCATCATTTCCAGAAATAGAAACCTGAATATGAGACATATTTAAGTTGCTTACACCCGCACAAATAATTCCTGCTAAGGTATGCTCAGAAGCTGAGTTTTTGCCTTGCACTTTTACTTCGTGTTTTTTAAGCCCGCCTGCAAATTCGATACGCACATATTTGAGAATGCCTCGGTCTTGAAGGTTCTGTAAACCTGCTAAATTAATAGTAGAAGGCAACCACGCCTCTACTTCTTTGGCTGACATCACAGGCTTTTCTGTATAAATTCTTCCTTTTCCTAAAATATAAATACCTGCCCAATCTCCTTTTGCACGTTTCCCTTTCGGCTTATCAGACGTAAAAACAATAGGCTTATTGGGTGTTCCTTCTGCAATAATTTTAGCTTCTGGAGAAATAATAAGCGATGCCACACTCTGAGATTCTCCTTTCACAATCACACCTGGCTCAAAAGTAACTGTCACTCCGTCGTTCACAACTACATCTCCTTTTAATAAGTAAGTCTTATTGGCAGCAAAAACCATATCTTCCTTAATCTCACCCTTGATAACCACATCAGCTTCGGGATAATCTTCACTATTAGGTTTCAGATTCGTCCAATTATTTAACCAATTATTAGAAGCAGATAAAGCTCCTAAATAGTTAGTAGCTACAAAGAAAGGTTGTGCTACAGCAGGAGGTGTAGGCAAATCGTTAAAACTAGGTGTATAGCTCAAGCGACGATTAATTTCGAAATTAGGAGCTTTTTCAGTAAAAGGATTTTGAAAGATTGTTGGAATTTGGTCTGACTTTAAAATTTGATTGTTTCGCGCAGGTTCTATGAACCAAGAACTAAAATCAAATATTCGTTTATCGATATCATGAGATTCTACAGGAGTTTTGATACCTACCAGAATATTGTTATGAATGCGAATTTTTTCCTGATTAAAATATTCGGCAATGTCACTTCCTTCTATTAGAAACCCGATAGGAAACCCGATAAACAAGCTATTTACTACTGAAATAACTCCCCCGTGATACATCTTGACTACTTGGTCTAATTTAGGATTTCCATATTTCCCTTGCACTTGCTCGGGCGATACAACGGTCAAGTTAGAAATAACAGCTGATGTGGGGAGTTTCATAAATTTATGACTATTATCCTGGTAAGAATCGGCTTCTACAGCTCTAGAGCCTTCTACATCAGAAATCAAATTATGCCGAAGGGCGATTGCAAATTGTATGTTGCCACGATATCCTTGTGTTAGATCAAAATCATCATCTCCACATCGATTAGAAATCAGGTATTTGCAATTAACTGTTCCACCATAAAACTCGTAAGCATCATCTTTGCTAAAAGAAACCATCACATACTCTACTATTGTTCCATTTCCAACACCACATAAAGAAAGTCCATTCATTTCTTTATCAGGTCCGAATTTTCTTCCTGCAAACTCAATGCGAACATATCGCAAAATACCAGAGTTATCCATATCGTTTTTTCCGCCGTACTTAGGTAATGTACCAGGTCCTTCCATCTGAAGTTCACCTGCAGGAATGTTGATTTGAGCATCTCCCAAAATCACGACGCCCCCCCAATCGCCGGGCGCTCGCTTACCTACTGGTTGAGCAGACGTGAAGATAATCGGTTGCTCTCGCGTACCATTTGCAATAATCTTACTACCTTTGGTAATAATAAGCGCTCCTGCAGTGGCTTGCTCTCCCATGATGAGAGTGCCAGGCTCAATAAAAAGAGTAGCCCCACCCCGCACAAAAACAGGACCTTTCAAAAGATAAACGTTACTATTGTACAATATCAAATCTTTCTCAATTGCTCCAGAAAGAGGGACAATTTTTTTAGTACCAATATTATAATTTGTACCGTTAGGAGCATAGTCCGTCCAGCCGAGAGTCCAATCGTTTTGCCCGACAGCTCCTATAAAACTCACAGGTTCGAAGTACTGTGCCAAAGAGAGGTTAGTAAATAATCCGATGCCTAACACCCATCCATAAGTTTTCACGTAGTTCATTTGTATCATTTTTACGTTGAAAGTTCAAAGAGTTCCAAGCGAATTTAACGAATATTTAAAACTAAATGCAATTTTTTTAAATGTACAAGATGTTTTAGTTTTTTTTATTCGAATGTTGAAATATAAGCTTCTACGTCAATTTTAATATCGTCTTCCCCTATTAAGTCATAAGGGTTTTCTAAATGCTCCTGAATATTATCTAAGCTTACCAAGATAAAACTGTACAAAATTGGAACAACATACGCCAGTCCGGGAGCATATTCATCAAACGCGAATGCAAAATAAGGTCCATAAATGATAGGAAAAGAATAAATAAATACTTTACTATAAGCGCGCAATGTAACAGGAGTGCGGTAATAGTAAATATTTTTCATGTTATCAAACGACTGAATCATACTACTCAAATAGGCATGCAATCGAGTAATTTCGCTTCCTGAAACGTTATGCTCCCGAAGTTGATTGATAATTTTAGAGATCTCAGAAAATTTTTGATATATCGTTTTTTCCTTAATGAGTGCTTCTGAAGCATCAGACAAAAAGAAACTCTTTAAAGCATTTAAAATATCTTCTAACAAACATTTAACCAAATGAGCGTGATGAGCGTGGTCGTTCTCGGGCCAGTCGCGTATGGCAAAATACAAGGAAATTCCTTGTGCTTTCATAGTAGAAAGTTGCTGCAAAGCATTTTCGCGGCGCTGATAAGCACTGTTAATTGAAAATACAATAGGAAAAACTACTGCTATTCCAATCAGATTGAGAGGAAAATTCGCACGTAAATCGTAAATGTGGCAAAGAGTCGTAATTGTCAAAGCCATTGAAGCAACTATTAACGTTTTGTAGTTTACAATCAGGTTGATGCTTCTTAAAATTTGTCTCATAAAAAGTTTTGACTAAACAATTGCTCAATTTTTATCGAATTCTTTCAGGAAAGCAAACAAAAATTGTACTAATTTATGAGTGTTCTTCAAGCAATATTCAAAACTTAGAACAAAAAAAGTAGTATCTGTTCCGAATTAAAAAATCTTTAGGCGATTTTTTAAGTTCGTTATTTTTAAAGTTCAATTTTTTATTTTTTCTGAAATCTTTAAAATAAAATTGAGATTTTTAAACAAGCAAATTCCTAATTTCAAGTTCCAACTTAGCAAAAAAACATATGCAACTTTACTATCGCAAAACAGGAAAAGGAGTTCCACTCGTTATCTTACATGGCGTCTTCGGCTCTTCAGATAACTGGCTCACAATGGGCAAACTATTAAGCGAACAAGGTTTCGAAGTCTTTATGATAGACCAGCGCAATCATGGTCAATCGCCTCATGCTCCTTTGCACGACTATTCTTCTATGGCAGCTGACTTACTCGAATTTTTAGAACATCATCACCTTCATCAAATCTATCTTATTGGACATTCGATGGGTGGGAAAACTGCTATGCAATTCGCTATTTCTCATCCTGAAAAAATCAAAAAAATGATCGTAGTGGATATTGCTCCTAAACAATATCTTATCCACCATGGAAAAATCTTGCGCGGTCTTAATGCGATTCCTTTGGCTACTATTTCTTCCAGACAAGAAGCAGATCAAATTCTTAGTCAATATGAAGAAGATATCTATACACGTCAGTTTTTACTCAAAAATCTCTATAGAAATGAAAACAACCAGTTTGCTTGGCGAATCAATTTACCAGTGCTTACCGAACAAATTGCTAATGTGGTAGCTGCTATCGAATCTGACAAAAATGTAAATGTGGACGTTCTTTTTATGAAAGGTGAAAAATCTTGGTATATTACATCGGAGGACGAAAAAGCCATTTTGAAAATTTTTTCGAAGGCGTCGTTTATTACTATCAAAGGAGCAGGTCATTGGATACACGCCGAACAACCAGAACTTTTTTTAAAAGCTACCTTAGAATTTTTTAAGCCATGAAACTACCTTTTTGGGAAATCATTTTAGGAGGAATTTTCGCGCTAAGTCATACAGCTACTGGGCAAGTGTACTTTTTTAAAAAAGTTACAATTAAAGATGGACTAGCAGAAAATGAATCTCGATGTATCTTAAAAGATCATTTAGGATTTTTGTGGATTGGCTCTGCAAATGAAGGAATTAGCCGCTATGACGGCAAAAATATGACTCTATACAACACCAGAAACGGACTTTCTAACAATCAAATCTTTTCTCTTTTGCAAGATAGCAAAACAAACCTATGGGTAGGTACTGGAAACGGAATTACACGCATTTACGGAAAAGAAATCCAAACTTATCTGGTTCAGAAAAAAGAAAACAACACTTCTAAATACGTTGCTTTAGGATACGACTCGGCTCATCGCCTTTGGTTTTGTCCACAAGAAGGCGCTGTAGGATATATCCAAAACGACGTGATTACTTACCTAAGAAACGAGCGTGCTTCCATCATGTCTAAAACTTGCATGTTAATAGACAAAAAAAATCGAATTTGGATTGGCACCCAAAGCGAAGGACTATTTCTAATTGATGGAAAAAAATCTCGCTTTTTTAACGCTCAATCTGGATTGCCCGAAACATTTATTCATTGCATTACAGAGTACCAAAATCAAATCTACATCGGAACAGAAGTGGGAGTCTTTAAAATTGAAAATCTTAAAGTCGTTCCCTTAAAGGCTCGTCATTTACCTGAAAAGTTTCCTGTCTATAAGATTTTTGTAGATAAACAAGACCGTATGTGGCTCGGCTCCGCAAGAGGTGTTTACTGCTTAGACCATAACTATACAAAATTCTTAAGCGATAGAAATGGACTAGATGGCTCTATTACAGACATTCTTGAAGACAACGAAAATGGAATTTGGTTTTGCTCTACTTTAGGATTATATCGCCTCAATCACGAAGCTTTTCTCACTTACACTAAAGAGAATGGATTATCCGACAACTCAATTCACTCCATTTTAATCGATAAATCTCACAACATTTGGGTTTGTAATGGCAACTCAATTAACGTAATTCAAAAAGATGGAAATATAATCTCTCCGCTACTTCCTAAACCTCTCATGGAAAACACTTCTAAAATGACAATGTACCAGAACGGTATTCTCTTTACGGCACCCACTGGATTGTACTTACTTAAAAACGGTAAGTTTACGTTTTTTGCCGATAAAGTTTCTTCTCTCAAGCCGAGAGAATACAAAACGATTTATTTTGATGAAGTCTCTCAAAGAGTGTACTTATCGTCTCAGTATGGTATTGTATATTTTGATGGAACCCAATTTTACTCTTATCTTAAACCAGAAGATATTGCAGGAGCTACAGCTACTGCCTTTCTTACGGATAAATATGGAAAACTTTGGATCGGTACAGATAAATCCGGAATTTTCATTTATCAAGATGATATTTTTTATAAGCAACTCACAGCGATAGAAGGATTAATAGGAGAAAAAATCAATGATATGGCGATTGATGATTCTGTAGTGTGGGTAGCTACACTAGGCAATAGCCTTTGTAAAATTAGCATTCATGATTTCGAAACAACTTGTTATGAAGAAATTAATGTCTCTTCTTCCAACATTAGAAGTGTAGTAGTAGATAAAAACCACCATATTTGGGTAGGAACTGATAGAGGATTAGATAAAGTATATATCTGGAATAATGATCAATTAGAGGTGATCAACTATACCAATGACGAGGGATTTTTACCTTTAGAAGTCAATCGGCAAGCGATGGTGTACGACGGTATCGACGAACTTTGGATAGGAACGAATGAAGGGATCACCAAGTTCGATATGTCTAAGCGTATTTCAATTAAAAAGCCTCCTACTACTTACATCATCAACGTAAGATTATTTTTCGAACCTATAGAGTGGGAAGAATATACCGAAAACCATAAAAACTGGCTAAATTTACCGCCTTATTTCAAGCTACCTCACGATAAAAACAACCTTACTTTCGATTTTGTAGGGCTCACTTTCGACCGTTCTGACAAAATCCAATACCGCTGGAAATTGGAAGGTGTTGATAAAGATTGGGTGCCCGCCACTTATCGAAACGAGGCTGTCTATACGAATATTTCCCCAGGGAACTACGTTTTTTATGTAAAATCTTGCAGTGCCGACGGTGTTTGGAGCGATAAGCCTGCTTCTATAGAGTTCGAAATTACTAAACCTTTTTATCAAACTAGGTTTTTTTATGTTGTTGTATTTATAATATCTGCAATTGGAATTTATATTTATCTCAAATTCAGAATTCGTTACTTAGAAAGGAAACAAGCAGAATTAGCCTTAAAAGTGCGAGAAAGAACTACCGAAATCGAAAAACAAAAAGAACATATTCAAGCTCAAACCCTTAAGCTCGAACAAGTACTCAAAGAAATCGATATTAAAAATAAAGAACTTATCGAATATACTACTGAACTTACTTCAAGCTTGGAATATGGTAGAAAAATTCAAAATGCTATTTTTGCTTATCATACGGACTTGGTTAAATTTTTCCCTAACAGTTTTGTATTACAAATTCCTAAAAAAATTGTTTTTGGAGACTTTTTATTTGTGCGTTATTTATCAAATCATCGATTAATGATTGCTGTAGGTGATTGCACGGGAAGTGGTGTTCCTGCAGCCTTTATTACTCTAATTAGCAACGATTTTATCAACAAAATCCTTAATGAAGACGATAGTATCTCAGCAGATACCGTTCTTTTGAAACTTGACAAAGATATTAAAAACATTCTTCAACATGCTTCAAGCGAAAACTTGAACGATGGCTTAGACATGGGCGTTTGCATTATTGAATTAAGCACAGGGAAACTAGAATACGCCGGAGCGCGCGTTCCGCTTACAATTGTCAAAAAAAATGGCGTAGAAGAAACTTTAAAAGGTAATTTTACAAGCATCGGGATAAGCTTCACAGGTGTATCTCCTGAGTTTGATGTACAAACTGTTTATCTCGAGGAAGGAACTTTCATATATCTTTATTCGGATGGTTTTCCTAATCAATTTGGAGGGCTTAAAAATGAAAAATACAAATCTGCTCGGTTTCGCAAACTTCTTTCGCGCATTAGTCGAATGAAACCTGAAACACAGCACAACATTTTATTCGACGAGTTTACAGAATGGCGCGGCAACGAACCACAAATTGACGACGTAATTGTAGTAGGTTTTCGCTTCGATGGAAATATCTCTAAACCTTAATCCCTTCTCATGAAAAAAAGAAAATTATCACCTTTTTTGTTACACGAAATAAAAGTTTTTTTAGCCTTTCTTACCATCATTTTAATAATTGAGTTTATTCCTGAAATTTATTCGTTCAGCGGCATGAGTACATTATATTTAAATTATTACGCTAATCGTACATGGTTTCAATTCTGGTTTTTAATTGCAGCTGTCTATTTCATTAGATTAATTTACGTATTCATTATCAAATACTTACAAAAAAAATAGTTGCCCCCTTTTAAGTTTATTAACTTTTATTGTGAGTGTTTTTTTGGGATAAGAAACTTTTTTCATTAGGTTTGAAAACTTGTTTTAAATTTTGTTTAACTTTATTTAACTAAATTCTTTATGAGAAAGTTATTGATAGTTGCGTCTGTAATTGCATTATTAGCTTCTTGCAGTGAAAACAAAAAAACTGAAAATCCTGCCCCTGCTAGCGCTGTAAAGCGTGAGGGAGGTAAGGTTATGGTCACAGGTAAAATATTTGCAAGAGTAGCAGGAGATACTATTAATCTTGGATCTGCTTCCTCTTCTAGTCAGGCGAGAGAAAAATATTTGGATACCCTTTCTAATGCAAGCATTCCTTTCAAAAAGTTCCGTATTGTTACTCCAGTAAATGGAGATATTAAATTAATTGCTATTGTACAAAACGTAGATCTTAACCTTACTAATACAAGCCCTACCGCTCTTGAAAATCAAGGAGTAACAATTATTAACGGGATTGTAAATGCTGATGGAAGTTATTCTGTTGAAGTTCCTGTAGGCCCCAGACCGACCGATATTAGACTCGAATTAGGAAGTATTGATAGAACTCTTTCTATCGATGCAAAAGTAACAGTAGGTTCTTCTGTTGAAAATATTAAAATTGAAATTCCTACTCGTCACTTTGATAACGCAAACCAAGTCCTATCAGGTGCTATTCGCGGTCAGAACTATTCTATGAATATAGAATATGATGTAATCACAAGAAGCGATAGAAACTAAAATATTATTCATCCCTTAAAAGAAGTTTTCAATGAAAAAAATATATTTCACTACTGCTGTAGTGGCAATGGCGGTTAGCATTGCACCTGCACAAGATACTTCTGAAAGCTCTTCTGAAACTGTCGAGCTAATGAAATCTAAGAATGGCTATGTGATCCCAGCTGAGGAAGGTGACTGGTCTATAGGAATCTCAGGTACTTCTAACGTAAGAAACTTCTTTATGAGTAGTAATACTGTAGGTTCTTTTTTTCAAGCTCCTTATCCTACTCCGTCAAATGCTAATTATGCTCCTGCTTCCAGCGGTATTGTGGTCTCCAGTAAAAAAATGCTCGATGCAAATACCGCTATACGCCTTCGCCTCGGAGCCGATATTTGGCGAGACGCTGATAAAGCTACTACAGTAGCTTCTTCTCTTAATTCTCCCAAGTATGCTACTTTTGTAGATGATTGGATGATCCGCCAAAATACTGCTTTGTATTTGGCAGGTGGTTTAGAAAAACGGAGAGGAAAAGGGCGTTTATTCGGAATTTATGGAGGAGAACTCGTACTTGGCATGAGTAGTTTAAGTATAGAATTTCAATACGGAAATCCTATTACTAATGATTTTAAGGATGTGTCCACTCTTAGTAATCCACTTGCTATAACTAACGCTTCTGCCTTCACATCGGATTTTGGATTGAATAATGTTATCGCGCCCGCGGCTCATCCTTCTGTTTTTCCTCACGGAGCTCGCATGATTGAACAAAAAGGAGGTAGGGGACTTTTGGTAGGAGCAAGAGCATTTGTAGGGGTAGAATATTTTATTTTCCCTAAAATTTCTTTAGGAGGTGAGTTCGGATACATGCTTAATTATCAAACAACTTTTATTACTACTCAAACCTTCGAATATTGGAATCCTGATATCAACGGTGTTTCTACTTATAAGCGGGATATTGAACCTATAGGAAGAAACTATGGAAGTCGATGGTCTGCAGGATTTGAAAACCTCAGCGGAAACATTAGTATGAACTTCTACTTCTAAATTCTCAGAATAATAAAGAAAACTTTGAAAAGAGCTATCTAAAGATAGCTCTTTTTTAAGATGCTTTTATTTGACAAGTGAGCAATGTAATATCGTCAGCAGTAGATTCGCTTCCTCGAAATTTGGCAAGTTCCTCCAATAATTTTTCATTCATTTGTAGGGGTTCTAAATGAAAGTTTTTTTGTAGAAATTGTTTTAACTGCTCATCGCCAAACTGTTCTTGAGCAAAATTTGTAGTTTCCGTAATCCCATCTGTAAAGCATACGATAGTCCAATGAGTCATATTTTCGATTTCATTAATTCGTAAATTAGGGAGTTCCTCTACAGCGCCCAAGACGGTAGTGTCAGGTTCGAGCTGTACTACTTTTCCTTCCTTATCAATCAAAAAAGGAGCATTGTGTCCAGCATTGATGTATTGAATTCTTTTAAAAGCAAAATCGTAATGCAAAAAAAAGGCTGTAACAAAATGGGATTCTACAAAATCTTTAGAAGCTACTTGATATACTAAATCATTCAGTTGCTGAACAATCGTACTCAAATTATCGGTGTAGCGCGTAAGCATATGCACTGCCCCACGAAAATTAGACATCAATAAAGAAGCAGAGATGCCTTTCCCAGAAACATCAGCAATACAAATAATGAATCTATCTTTTCCAAGCGGAATATAATCGTAGTAATCTCCACCTACACTGCTATGAGGTTGGTAATTGGCTGCAATTTTAAGCTCATGAGAATATGGCAACTTTTTAGGAAAAAACAAGCGCTGTACATTTTTAGCAAGTTCAATTTGATGCCGTTGTCGCTGTTCGCGCCTTACAAATTTTTTATTCTCAATAGCTACAATAATGATATTACAGAGCGCAGAGATAAATTTCTTATCGAACAACTCTTCGTTTTGGACAGAAGACTTTTTTTTGAGAAAAATAAACGCTAGCGGTTGACTTTTGTGAGCAATCGGAATTAATGAATCAAACTCATTAAAAGGAAAAATATCGCGAACTTCTTCAATCAACTCGCTTTGATGTTCTACAAAAGTGAGATTTTTAAGAACATCAGGCAGTGGAATTTCCGAAAATCGATAAGGCAATCCGTAAAATTCCTGACAGCGCCACCCTTCTTCTGTAAAAGTATAAAGCGCCATTGCCGAAATAATATTATAAAACTGAGACTTTAATGTAAAACGAAAAATGCGATACAAACTTTCCTCTTTTTCATTATTGTTAATCGCGTCGATAATTTCAAAAAGTCCTCTAAGTTCAATGTTGAGCAGTTCAATTTTATCTTCTGCACTAATCATATACAATCCATTTATAACGGAATATGACGTAAAATTGCTTCATAAACTGTTTGAACAGATAAATATTTCATACAGTGTTCTTCTCGCTTGCATGTATTGCCATAAAAACAATCACACCCTACCGAAGGTTCGACAATTTCCCCGCGTCCATACAATTCAAACTCGTGTTTATTAAAAATATTGTTGAAAAGAATCAAAGGTTTTTTCAATCCTACTGCAATATGCATTGCCATAGAAACTGCCGATACAATGCCATCGCAATTTTGATTGATAGCAATAAATTCTGGAATCGAATACGTCCCAGGATAATATACTCCTGTTCGCTGAACATACATCAAATTTTTAGGTTCTTCGTCTTTGCCTCCTAAGACAACTGGGAAATACCCACTTTGCTGCAATTTCTGGATGAGTTCTATCCAATATTCTTCGGGCCACAACCTAGTAAGCCACCTGGCTCCGCAACCTGTATTGAGCCCTATAATTTTTTTACCGTTCGCTTTTTCTCGAAGGATTGTTTTCCATTTTTGTTCGAAATGTTCTTCCACATCGAGAAGATATTCTTCATACTGAAATTCCAATCCACATATTTCAAAAATTTCCTGCAAATAACTTTTGGTATTGGTTTTAGAAATGTTATCAAAAAAACCTGTCATAAGCTTATGTTCTGCATTCTGATTAGCAGGTACGATATGTTTTCCATTCCAAGAGAATCCAAATTTTTGAGTCGCCTTCACTTGTGCTAAAAGAGCACAGGCCTCAGGTTCTTTATCTAAGTTGATAGCAATATCAAAAGAAAGTTGCGGCAAAAGAAACAAAGAAACTGCATCTAATTTATAGATTTCATTAATTTGGGTTTTAGGCAAAATCTCAGGCGAAAGTGTAACCCAAGTAATATGACAATAAGGATACATTTTTCTAAAGCTTGCAACCAAAGGAGTAGTTCGAATCACATCGCCGAGCGCTCCTAACTTGATAATTAAAATGCGCTTTTCTATAGGTTGATAAAAACGACAAGTAGAACAAACTTCGTTGTATAATTTATTAGGCTTGCAAGGAACCGTACCTCGAAAATATAGACAATCATATTTTACATCTTGAATCGAAAGCATTGTATTTTGTTGTTTAATGAATTCAAAGGTTTAGAATGTTTCGCTTTTTTCCAAAAAACACAGATAAAGAAATAGAATTCTCTTAAAAGAAATCCAAAAAATTATTTCAATTTTATTTTGTAACTTTAAATGAGGGTGCTAATTTTGCAAGCGAAAAATCAAAAGGGATAATAGCTCAGCTGGTTCAGAGCACCTGCCTTACAAGCAGGGGGTCATAGGTTCGAATCCTATTTGTCCCACAGACCTATAAGGACGTTTCCTTATAGGTTTTTGTTTTTTTAGTTGCATGTCTGCTTTACAATATTGGACAATTTATAAGCCCTACGGCATGTTGTCACAATTCAGTCGTGAAGGTAAGCGCCCTACCTTGGCTGACTTGAAATTTTGTTTTCCTAAAAAAGTATATCCTGTAGGAAGATTAGACGCAGACTCTGAGGGACTTTTAATTCTAACAAACGATAAAACGCTTACTGAATACTTACTCAATCCTATTTATGAACATACACGTACTTACCTTGTACAAACAGAACAAATTCCTACCATAGAAGCAATTCAAGCCCTTCAGAACGGCGTCACAATTCGAATAGACAACAAGCTTTATTGTACAAAACCTGCACAAGTAAGGCTTTTGCAAGAAGAACCTGTTCTTCCAGTGCGCATTCCTCCCATCCGTTACCGCGCTCATATACCCACAGCATGGCTCGAAATCAAACTTAAAGAAGGAAAAAACCGACAAATTCGCAAAATGACTGCTTCAGTAGGATTTCCTACACTTCGTTTGGTAAGATACGCAATCGAGCATCTTACTATCGAAAAAAACATGATACCTGGAAGTATTGTCGAATGGAAAGCAGAAGATATTAAAAAATTATTACTTCTTAAATGAATAAAAGAGTGCATTGAAATCCTCTCTAAAATAAAAAGATTATGGAAATCATATTGCGTTACTTTCCTGAACTTACCCAACAGCAACAACAACAATTTGAACAACTGAAAGACCTTTATACTGAATGGAATGCAAAAATTAACGTTATATCGAGGAAAGACATCGATTTTTTTTATGAACATCATGTCCTTCATAGCTTGGCGATTGCAAAATACATTCAGTTTCTACCTTATGCTAAAGTAATGGACTTAGGAACAGGTGGAGGGTTTCCTGCTATTCCGTTAGCTATTTTCTTTCCACAAACAGAATTTTGGGCTGTAGATTCAATTGGAAAAAAAATTAAAGTAGTCGAAGCTATCCATGAGAGCCTTGGCTTAAAAAACGTTCGTCCTCTTCATGCAAGAGCTGAAACTCTCTCTGAAACATTCGACTTTATAGTTACACGAGCGGTTGCTCCTATTTCAGAACTTTATGAATGGACAAAAAATAAGTTTCGAAAAATCTCACAACACAAAATTTATAACGGAATCCTTGCTCTCAAAGGGGGCGACTTAAAAGAAGAATTCGCATGCTTCAAACATCACTACCGATTTATCGAAATAGCAAGCTATTTTAGGGAAGAATATTTCCAAACTAAAAAAATTGTATACGTACCTATGCGTTTACAAAAGTGATTGCTTACTCTCCCAAAATAAATCGTTTTAAAATATTTTTTACCCCTGACCTTTTTTCCAGACATAATAAAAATTAGCTGCAGGATAAGTAACTGCCCAAAAACCGAGTATCAGAAAAAGCATAGATAACTCTAACTCCCAAAGTTGAACTTCAAAAGGCAAGCGCATCACCATGACGATAGGCGAAGTTAAATAAAGACAGTAATACTGCTATAAAACTATGCAGATAAGAAACAATTCGCTCCTGTTGAAAAATAGCTATCACCAAGGGAGAAGTGACTACTAGTGAAAGCACATGCATTTTCCGAATCGTTACTGCTAATGCTTCAATTGAAGCAAAAATCCAAAAATACCCAAGGAATCGCATGATCTTGCTGCTGGAAAGCAAAAAAGTTGCCAAAGGAATGCCCGCGAGCTATTTCTACCACTTGTGTTAAACAAATTGTCATTTGTGTAAGAGTTACACATACAATATCTAAAATTTTTCTGAACATCAATTGCAACGGTTTGACTGTTAGAAACATTACTTCAATGATTCTACCTATTTTTTCTTCTACTGCGCCTCGCAATACTTGAGGAACTTATACATACATAAAATAAATAGATAAGCGTCCCTCAGCAGTAATTCCAATTATTCCGAGCCCAAAAAAAGGCGAGAGTTATTTGCCTAATAAGTTTTTTCTGATACAAAGGACTTAAATTGATATCTACTTTCAAACTTTTGTAAAGCATATGAGATACAGCCTTTCAAGTCAATGTTTGAGGATCTCTTCCTCTAAAACACTCTCTATTTTGTAACAATCGATGTAGAATTTTCCTACACGAGAATTGAACAAGTTGATACTATTCTTAAAACAGCAGAAATGGAAAGTGCATTTTTTTCTGAAAGAAACTTCTCATGGAATAACTAACTTTCACCTAGTTACCAAGATTTCTATTTTTTTGCTACTAACTCACTCAATATGTAAGGAGAAACATAAACGAACAACATAAACACAAGTCTAAACTGAACTTAACACAAAAGAGCAGCGACGAGATTCGAGTAAAATACTCTCGCTGAAAAATGACAAGGATTTTTTCATAAATAAACATATCATTTAAAAATTTGAGAGCGTTATAAGCATAAATTTTATTAAATGATAAATTTATAATTGTTTATTTAATTTTTTTTAAAAAAACGAAAAATAATTTGCTATTTTCGCAATTGAGTTATTTTTGCTTTTCGATTTCTTTTCAACAATATTAGCTAAAATTATCAGATCAGCTGTGAAAAACTATCGCTTGATTTTTATCTTTATTGCTGGATTATATAAAAATAGTTACTCTCAAGGCTTCGACCCTTACGAAGTGCGTTTTCGCCATATTTCCATAGAACAAGGACTTTCCCAAAGCAGCGTTCACAAAATTATTCAAGATCATCAAGGCTTTCTTTGGATTTGTACACAAGACGGTCTTAACAAATTCGATGGATATCAATTTACAGTGTACAGCTACAATGCTCAAGATACAAATAGTTTAGCCGACGACTACATTTATTGCGTATTAGAAGATGCCAACCGGACGATCTGGGTGGGAACAGACGCAGGTGGATTATGTCGCTTTGACCGTCGAACTGAAAAATTTAAATCGTATAAAGCAGATCCTCAAAATCCTAATGCTATTGCAAGCAATAGAGTTTCCGTACTCTATGAACTTGAAGCTGGCAAAACACTTTTAGTAGGTACTGACGACGCAGGCTTATGCGTATTTGACATTGCTACCGAAAAATTTACACCTTTAGCATATAATTCTCCCTCTCCTAATACCCTAAAAGGAAATCAAATTAATTGTATTGTTCCATCTAGAAAAGCAGGAAAACTCTGGATTGGTACAAATGCAGGTTTTAGCGAAATGGATTTAAAAACTTATACTTTTCGAAACTACAACAAAAATCCAGAAAATCCTAATTCTTTGATATTTAACAAAGTGTGGGATATTATAGAAGTACAAGACACATTATTTATTGCAACAGAAGGTGGCTTGAGTGTTTTTCATCTTCCTTCTGGAAACTATACAAATTATACAGCTTCAGAATCATCGGAGTATAGTCTGGCGAGCAACAATATTATAGATATACATCTCGATAGAGAAGGAATATTATGGTTGGCTACCGAAAACGGCATTCATGTTTTTGATAGAAATAAAAAAATTTTCTACCGAATGCAGCACGACCCTCTCAACCCTTACAGCATTCTGAACAATTTCATGATGTCTATTTTTGAAGATAATACGGGAGTGCTTTGGTTTGGTTCGCGCGGAGGAGGAATTAACTATTACGATAGAAACACCCAAAAATTCAGAACTATCCAAAATAGACCTGGAAATCCAAACTCACTAAACAATAACGACGTGCGTACATTATTACAAGAGAACGACAGCATCGTATGGATAGGCACTTTAGGAGGAGGACTTACGCGTTATAATAGGATCGCTAACCAATTTCAAGTGTATAAAAACGACCCTAAACAGCCTAATTCATTGCCCAATAATAAAGTGCGCTCGCTAATGATAGATAAATCGGGAAACTTATGGGTAGGAACAAGTGGTGGAGGACTTTGCAAAATGAACTCCGATAAAAAAACTTTTACTATCTATAAAAATAATCCTGAAGACCCTGAAAGTATTAGTCATGACGATATATGGTGGATTTTAGAAGATGACAACCAAATTTTTTGGTTGGCTACCAGAGGCGGTGGATTATGTAAGTTCAATGCTAAAACAGGAAAAGCTAAGTCTTACAAAAATAACAAAGAAGATCCCAACTCCTTGCCCGCCAACCGTGTCCGCCATATTGCTTTCGACAAAGATAAGAATTTGTGGATCTCTACAAGTGGTGGTGGCTTAGCATATTTTGATAAACAAACTGAGCAATTCAAAGTTTATAAGCAAATCAACAACAAAGCAGGTTCTTTGAGTAACAACTTTGTGAACTGCGTATTCATAGAAAAAAATGGACAAATGTGGGTAGCAACTTACAGTGGATTAAATAAGTTTGATGCTAAAACGGAAACCTTCAAAGTCTACCAAGAAAAAGACGGCCTTTGCAATGACGTAATCTACGGAATATTGCAGGATGATGACGGCTATTTATGGTTAAGTACCAACAAAGGACTTTCTAAGTTCGACCCTAAAACAGAAAAATTTAGAAATTTTGACGATAGAGAAGGATTGCAAAGCAACGAATTCAACTCAGGTGCTTACTACAAAGGTCTCAATGGATTGCTATTCTTTGGAGGAATTAAAGGCTTTAATGAGTTTAATCCCAGAACTCTTAAGGAAAACCCATATATTCCTCCTGTCGCTATCACAGACTTTGAGATTTTTAACAAAAGCGTTCCTATAGGGGGAAATTCTCCTCTAAAACAACACATCAATCTCACAGAGAGCATCACTCTTTCTTATGCTGACTACGTATTTACCTTTAAATATGCCGCTTTAAACTATAGCCTTTCTGAAAAAAATACATATGCTTACAAATTAGAAGGATTCGACAAAGATTGGAACTATGTAGGAGACAGAAGATTCGCCACTTACACAAACATTCCTGGAGGAGAATACGTGTTCCGCGTTAAGGCTGCTAATAACGATGGTCTGTGGAATGAAGAAGGGAAAGCGATTAAAATTAAGATTATCCCACCTTTTTGGGAAACCTGGTGGTTCAGAATCTTTAGTTTCTTTGCCTTGGTGATAGGTGGCTACACAGCCTATAAGCTGCGCGTAAGATCTGTTATAAAGCGAAAACAAGAACTCGAACGCTTAGTAGAACTAAGAACCGCTACTATCATGCAGCAAAAAATGGAACTCGAACAACAAGCAGAGGAATTAATCGCTGCTAACGAACAAATTTCTGCTAAAAATGCCGAATTAGAACAACTCAATGAAGAAATTGCTGCTCAAAGGGATACTCTCAACGAAGCATATGAAAACATTCGTTTACAAGCTTCTGTCATTATGAGCAGCATCAATTATGCTCAAACCATCCAAAAAGCAATTTTACCTCCTTTAGAAGAAATAAATCATGTATTTTCAGAAAGCTTTGTCATCTATCGCCCTAAAGATATTGTTTCAGGAGATTTTTATTGGTTTTCAGAAATTGAGAACGGCGGTTGTGTGGCTGTAGTAGATTGCACAGGTCATGGAGTTCCAGGCGCTTTTATGAGCATGATAGGCAGCCAGCTACTTAACGAAATTGTAGGAGAAAAAGAAATATATGAGCCCCAATTCGTATTAGAGATGTTAGATGTAGGTATTATTGTCCGTCTTAAACAACGGGAAGGTGCTAATAAAGACGGAATGGATATATGTTTTGTGAAAATAGAGAAAACTTCTCAGGAAAATGAATATAATTTATCGTTTGCAGGAGCGAAGCGCCCTCTTTATATAGCTACGCGCGAAAAAGGATTTCAAACTATCCAACCTTGCAGGCGTTCAATCGGAGGTATTAAGTCTAAAGAAACATCATTTACACAAGAAACTTTCACTGTTCGCAAAGGCGACACGATGTTTCTTACTACTGATGGCGTAGCGGATTTAATCAACCCTATGCGACAAAGCTATGGTACAGGACGCTTAAAAGAATTTTTAGCTAATCATTACCACCTTCCTTTTTCGGAACTTTATCCTCTTTTGGAAGAAGAATTTAATAATTTCCAACAAGGAGCAGAACAAAGAGACGACGTAACTTTGTTAGGACTAAGAATTTAATGCTTCTTCTTTCTGAGCGTAATGCTCTATTATTTCGTCGAGGAGTCGGCTTACGGTTGCAAAATCAGGTGCTTCTACAAGTTGAATGCGAAATTCTTTGAAATCAGGCAATCCTTTAAAATAATTAGCGTAGTGGCGCCGCATTTCGTAGATTCCTATTTTTTCGCCTTTCCAACGCACAGAAAACTCTACATGACGACGGCAAGTACTGATTCGTTCTTGGAGTGTAGGAGGGGCAAGAAGTGTTCCTGTTTGAAAATAATGTTTAATTTCGCGAAAAATCCAAGGATAACCAATGGAAGCGCGTCCAATCATAATACCATCCACACCATATTTCTTTTTGTATTCCAAAGCTTTCTGAGGGGAATCGATGTCTCCATTTCCAAAAATCGGAATTTTTACCTGAGGATGATTTTTTACTTCTGCAATATAAGTCCAATCAGCCTGTCCTTTATACATTTGTTGTCTGGTACGCGCATGAATCGTCACTGCTTGTACTCCCACATCTTGCAATCTCAAAACAGCTTCTAACACGTTGATAGAATTTGAATCCCACCCTAAACGGGTCTTTACAGTAACGGGAAGTTTGGTAGATTTAACTACTTCTGCAGTAAGGCGTTGCATTTTAGGTAAGTCTTGCAAGATGGCAGCGCCCGCACCTTTGCAAACCACTTTCTGAACAGGACATCCGAAATTAATATCTAATAAATCAGGATTTGCTTGCTCTACAATTTTGGCAGCTTCTGCCATAGAATCAGTATTTTGTCCGAAAATTTGAATTCCTATAGGTCTTTCATAATCATAAATGTCGAGTTTTTGAATGCTCTTATAGGCATCTCGGATTAGTCCTTCAGCTGCAATGAATTCGGTGTACATCAAATCTGCGCCGTTTTCTTTGCATACAGCTCGAAAAGGAGGATCGCTCACATCTTCCATTGGAGCAAGAAGCAAAGGAAATTCTCCTAAGTTGATAGCACCAATTTTTATCATACTGTAGATTCAAATGGCTATAATCTATGCAAAAATACAAAAATTTAAGATAGAAGCTTATTCATTACTTCTGCATATACTTGAGAATTTTATCTACATTTTCTAAGTAATCAAAACACTTCTTTGAACTAAATTGTCTGTAATCAGAAATTTCGCTCATATATCCACAAGCTTTGCACGTTTGAATAGATCCGTTTCAGCTACCTCTTCCATCTGGAGCTACTGCAAAAGCTGCTGAACTACTGTTTACAAAGTAGCATACCTTTTATCAAGTACTTTTTAAAAAACTCTTTACTTGATTTGCTGTTCCTAAAACATCATGCCAAAAAACAATATAGACTGGACTGCAAAACTCTATTACTTTATTTACTTCTTCTTTTTAAAAATAGCTTCCAGTCCATTCTAAGGAACTAAAACCTGATTTTCTATTGAATTGTGTTTAAAATTAAAACAAGTTATCGCAATTTTCTTCTACAAAACTTTCGTTATGTTACCTTAGACCTTATAAAATGGCTTATCACTTCAAGAGCTATATCAAAATTTTTATTGTTATTTACTACAATATCGGCATCGTCTTTGTGAATTCTAATGTATTTATCATAACAAGGCATTACATGATTTTCGTAACGATACAAAACATCTTCTAAATCATAACCTCTTTCTTTTTCATCTCGCAAAATGCGCCGTTTCATCTTGATATGATCTTTGGCATCTACAAAAATCTTGAGATTCACCAATTTGACAATTTCAGGATAATGAAGTACAAAAAGACCTTCTACAATAATAATAGGTTTAGGTTCAAACACTAATAACTTAGGAGTAAGAGTCGGGTTATTGTATGTATATTCCATTCTTTCAACAGTCTGACCACCCTTCAGTTTTTTTACATCGCGAATAAAATGGTCGTATTCTATAGCTTCGGGTAAATCAAAATTTCGAAAACCATTTTCATCGATCGCTTGTAATTCTTTTGGCTTATAATAGTTGTCTTGTGATATCGTACAGACGTTTTCCTGACCAATTTTTTCGATAAGCCTGCGCAAAAAAGTGGTTTTACCTGACCCACTTCCTCCCGTAATAGCTACTAAATAAGACATATTTTTTAACAAATCATTTGGTGGCTACACAAAAAAAATCGTAACAGCTATCGGAAACATCTCCTAAATAATAATCTTGCAGAGAGATCTGAGAAACTAATTCCGTGTTTTGCTTTAAGAGTTTTCGCCTATTAAACCGATTTAAAATATCATAAGGAATTTGAAGTAATTTTCTAGGCAATCGATATTCTAAGTTTAGAAAGTCCCAACGTTTTAATTTAGCCACGGAAGCCTTGTTTTGTTCGTAATAAGCAGTAATTTTTTCATTCCCATACACTCCTTTAAGATTTACTACGGAAAAGTATTTTTGAAGCAATTTGTATAACTCTTCAGCAGTGTACTCGCGCACATGCCAAGGATTGCGCGTCAACGACATTTTGATATTGGGTGTAGTCAAAACTAATTTGCCTCCCTCTTTTAGCACTCTAAAAATTTCTCTAATAAAGTGCTCATCTTCCTGGATATGCTCAATGACTTGAAAACTTACTACAGTATCAAAATAATTGCTTTCTATGTTTCTTAATGGCGGAATCTTCATTCGATAAAACGTAAAATGATAAAACTCTTTTAACTCTGGGAAAGGAAAATTATACTTATCTATACCAACGTACTGTTTAGCATGAGGCAATAAACGCTTTGTGCCATAACCTGTTCCAGTTCCTACTTCTAACACGACTGCATTTTCTACATAAGGAATTGCTTCTTGATATGCATGTTGATGTCTTTGAAAAACAAAATTATCCGATAATGCTGCAGAACTTCGTTCAGCTGTTTGCATGTTTTTTTGATTTAAGATACCTACGGAACGCAAGTTAAAAACTTCTCCTCTTTAAGGGGAATTTCTTGAAACTTCTTTTCAGGAGAGAGATTTTTCGAGTGACTCAATGCGAGAACGCAATCCGTCTATTGCTTTGTCCATAGCTGCAAATAAGAACTCTGTAATGATAGTCTACTAAAAATGCGACTACAAAATGAACTACTATTCGAATCTCTGGATTATCGGGATAGATAGAGTTGTCTGCCCCAAAACAATCCTATAATGAGTCCAAAGGCGTTCTCTTTACCATGCGCAACACACGATAGTATTTTGTTCCCGTAAATACATCTGAATTTGGGTCATATTTAAACACGACCGACGCTCCTGACAATCCATATAGCGTAGGAAGAATATGCATAAATGGACTTAACAATCCATACGATTTGCTTTCTCAATTTCCCGAATATCGGTTTCTATGACTTCACTTTCGCCACAATTTTTTGAGTTGTCCATGAAGCAATCTTCGCGAAATGAGTTAAAGAAATTGGTATTCTCGGAACAATCTTGGCCGAGATGCAACAAATCGCCCTGAAGAATTCGAATTTTTTCTTGGCAACTGCAGGCACGTACCTATCTTGCAACATCAGGCTATCGTTGTTTTTCACATGGTTTGTTCGATTTCGTGCTGTTCCTTAAAATATCATATAACAATTGCTATGCGAAAAAGTAGTGAACATGATAAGCGAAAATACAACAATTGCCATAATCATTCTTTTTACAAGCTTCTCAGGGTTTTACTCAAAAAACTAAAAGGCTCCAAAGTCAAAAGGCACTCTCTACATCTGCTTCTTGTAGCAACTGAATGAACTAAATAAAAAAGTCGCTGATATGCCAACCCAAATTGTACTTTTGAGAGTTCAGATAAATTTTTTTCTTTAACAATTGCTTTTGCTAAATCTTTTTCTATTACTAATTAAAATAGCGTGTTCTAAACATCGAATGAGATTTCTCGATAGCGGTACAAATCATTTAATAGGGGTTGCGCTTTCCAAACTCATAAGAAAGAATTATAATCACTATGCAACGAAAATAAATTTTATAGTAAAAAGTCAAAATTTTACTTTATTTGAAAAAAAAGAAATTCGATGATGAAAACAGCCCTACTTACAGGAGCAACAGGCTTAGTGGGTTCTCAACTTCTTAATTTATTGCTCAATCAAAGCGATTATGAAAAAATCATCGTCATTGCGCGAAGAACTATACCCACTCAACATCCTAAAATAAATTATATCATTACAGATTTTGAACGTCTTTCGGAAATTACCTTAGATGTCTCTATTACAGATGCGTACTGTTGCTTAGGAACTACGCTTCAAAAAGCAGGATCGCGAGCTGCTTTTCGGAAGGTAGATTATGAGTATGTGTATCTTTTTGCAAAGTTAGCCCAAAAATGGGGTGCAAAACGATTTTTATTTGTCTCTGCTGTAGGAGCTAACAAAAAATCAATCTTCTTTTATAGCCGCGTAAAAGGGGAAATAGAAGAGGCTATTTCTCAATTAGGATTTGAGTTATGTGCTATTTTTCGACCTTCTTTGCTTTTAGGAAAAAGAAATGAAATCAGAATTGCAGAAAGTATAGCAGCCAAAATAGATAAGTTATTAGGATTTCTTATTCCTAAGCGCTATCGAGCTGTTTCTGCTTTGAAAGTTGCCCGCGCAATGTTGGAAATAGCAAAATCCGATGCAAAGGGAAATATTGTAATCGAGTCAGAACAAATTCATCAATATTCATTATGAACCGAACCCCTAATCGTTTGATTAAAAGCCATAGTCCCTACTTACTGCAACACGCGTACAACCCTGTAGATTGGTATGAATGGGGAGAAGAAGCGTTCCAAAAAGCAAAAATCGAAAAGAAACCTATTTTAGTAAGTATTGGATATTCTGCTTGTCATTGGTGTCATGTAATGGAAAAAGAATCCTTCGAAAATGAGACCATTGCCAAAATTATGAACGAGCATTTTGTTTGTATCAAGGTAGATAGAGAAGAGCGCCCCGACGTAGACCAAATCTACATGGAAGCTATACATCTCATGGGCTTACAAGGCGGTTGGCCTTTAAATGTTTTTTTAACGTCCGATTGTAAACCGTTCTACGGAGGAACATATTTTCGCCCTCATACGTGGGCAAACCTTCTCCAACAAATTGCAAAAGCTTATCGCGAACGAACCGCTGAAATTGTCGAATCGGCAGAACAATTTGCGCAAGAACTCCAAAAAAGCGAAGTCGTAAAATATAACTTATCTCAATCAGAACCGGAATACAGCGTAGATTTGCTTCATAAAATGTTTAATTCTCTCAAAGTACGCTTTGACAAGCGGCACGGAGGAATGCACAAAGCTCCTAAATTTGCAATGCCATGTATTTACGAATTTTTGTTGCGCTACTACTACGTAACAGAAAATCAGGAAGCATTGCAACACGTAGGTTTTACACTCACAGAGATAGCAAAGGGTGGAATCTACGACCAAATAGGCGGTGGTTTTGCGCGCTATTCAGTAGATGCGGAGTGGTTTGTTCCACACTTTGAAAAAATGCTTTACGACAATGCTCAGCTCATCGCCTTGTACGCTCAAACCTTTGCTCTCACCCAAGACCTTTTCTTCAAAAAAATATTTGAAGAAACCATAGAATTTGTTTTGCGAGAACTCTACCACCCAGAAAGCGGAGCATTTTACGCCGCTCTCGATGCCGATAGCGAAGGAGTAGAAGGAAAATTTTATTGTTGGCACTACGACGAATTACAAAAGCTTTTTCCTGAAGATGAGTTTGTTTTATTCTGCCAGTACTTTCAAGTTATCCCAGAAGGCAACTGGGAACACGGATTCAACATTTTACATACAAAACAATTACCAGAAAAATTTGCTGCTAAGCACTCCATTTCCCTTGAAGCATTTGAAACATTGTTACAAAAATGGAAGAAAAAACTTTTAGAAATACGCGCTCAAAGAGTACGCCCTGGACTTGATAACAAACTCATTGCTTCATGGAACGCATTGATGCTCAAAGGATTATGTGAGGCTTACAAAGCTACTCAATGTCCTACTTACAAAACAATTGCCCTTAAAAATGCTCATTGGATTCTCCGAGAAATGACAAAGCCCGATTTTAGTTTGTGGCACTCTACGCAAGTAGGCAAAACCCCTCACATACGCGCCTACTTAGATGATTATGCCGCTGTAATTGACGCTTTTGTACAGCTCTATCAGATTACATTTGATAATCAGTGGATTTTTCAAGCAGATAAATATGCTCAGTATGTCATTCAAAACTTTTATGACAATCAAGAAAACATGTTCTATTATACAGATATACACGCTGAGCCTTTAATTGCACGCAAAAAAGAAATCTTTGATAACGTTATTCCCGCTTCTAATTCCATGTTAGCGAGAGGCTTATACAAATTAGGAAGTCTTTTAAACAACAACGACTATCGAAACAAAGCACAAACAATGTTGGAAACTATTATCAAACTTTTTCAAGTAGAAACGCAATATTTATCGAACTGGGCAGCTTTTTATGCAGAATTAGTAGAGGGCACCTCAGAGATTGTAATCATTGGAAAAGATGCATTCGACTTTTCAGCAGAAATCACAAAATATTTTATTCCTCATATCGTAATCGGAGCCACTTCTTCCCTTCCTAACGATTTACCTATTTTTGAAGGAAAGCAAATCTTCTCCAACCAAACAGCTATTTATGTTTGCAAAAATCAAACTTGTTATTCTCCTGTATTTTCGTTAGACAAACTAAAAATATAAAAAAACACCGCAAAATGCAGTGTTCTTTTACAACTTTAAATCCCATGAAATCAAAATCTATTACCTATCTTTTAGGCGAGAAAAATCATAAGTATCCAAAAACTTAGTAGTAAATCTTCCTGCTCTAAAATCCTCGTTGTCCATCAAATCGAGATGAAAAGGAATAGTGGTTTTAATTCCTTCGATGACAAACTCCGAAAGAGCTCGTTTCATGCGAAGAATAACACGTTCACGCGAGGAAGCAGTTACAATTAGTTTGGCAATCATCGAATCGTAATGAGGAGGTATTACATAACCGGCATATACATGCGTATCTACTCGCACTCCTAACCCCCCTGGAAGATGTAAATTAGTAATTTTTCCTGGGCTAGGTCTGAAATCATTCGCAGGGTCTTCGGCGTTGATACGCACTTCCATAGAATAAAGCTTAGGATACTGATTGCCCCAAGAGAGTCTTTCGCCAGCTGCTACCTTGATTTGTTCTCGAATCAAGTCATGACCCGTAACCTGTTCTGTAATAGGGTGCTCTACCTGAATACGCGTATTCATTTCCATAAAATAGAAATTGCCGTACTTATCTACAAGAAACTCTATGGTTCCTGCTCCTATATAATTAATTGCCTTTGCTCCTCTTACGGCCGCTTCTCCCATTCTTTCTCGCAACTCATCAGTCATGATGGGAGAAGGAGTTTCTTCTACTAACTTCTGATGACGCCTTTGAATAGAGCATTCGCGCTCCGAAAGATGGACTACATTGCCATGCTTATCGCCAAAAAGCTGTATTTCAATGTGGCGAGGTTCTTCTACGAATTTCTCAAGATATACTCCATCATTTCCGAAAGCATTTTTGGCTTCTTTGCGAGCATTTTCCCAAGCGCTTTCAAACTCTTCTTCCGATTTAATAATGCGCATTCCTTTTCCGCCTCCTCCTGCAGTAGCTTTGAGCATTACAGGATAACCTATTTCTGCAGCAATCTGTTTGCCTTCTTCTAACGACTCTACAAGACCGTCTGAACCTGGCACTACAGGAACACCTGCATTTCTCATGGTAGCTTTTGCGGTGGACTTATCTCCCATGGCATCAATCATTGCAGGAGTAGGACCAATAAAAACAATTCCATGCTCTTCGCATATGGAAGCAAAACGAGAATTTTCAGATAAAAACCCATAGCCTGGATGAATTGCATCGGCATTTGTAATTTGAGCCGCAGAAATAATAGATGGAATGTTTAAATACGACTCTGGGCTTGGCGCAGGGCCAATGCAAACAGCTTCATCGGCAAACTTGACATGCAAACTATCTCTATCTGCCTTAGAATAGACTGCAACCGTTTTAATACCCATCTCTCGGCATGCTCTAATCACCCGAAGAGCTATTTCGCCTCTGTTTGCTACTAATATTTTCTTAAACATGTATTTTTTACAAGTTCAAAATTCCAAAAATTTAAACATTTGGATCCACTAAAAACAAAGGTTGATCGTACTCGACAGGAGTAGCATTCTCTACCAACACTTTTACAATCCTACCACTTACATCCGATTCAACTTCGTTAAAAAGCTTCATTGCTTCAATTATACAAACTACTTTTCCTGGTTTTACCAAATCGCCTACCTGAACAAATGGAGGCTTCTCAGGAGAGGGAGCCGCATAAAAAGTACCTACCATAGGCGATTTAATCGTTACATACTTGGATGTATCAGCAATATCCGCTGGTTGAGAAGATTTGACTGCTGGCTCTGCTGACGGTGTAGAAACAATTTGCGGTATTGCGCGCATTGTCGAAGCAACAGGCTCCACATACGGAACAGGTGCAGGAGAATCGGGATTTCGTTTTACATGCAGTTCTATCTCCGATGTTTTGAGATTTACCTCGCTTAAGCCTGAAGCAGCAATAAAGCCAAGTAAATCTTGAATTTCTTTTACTTTCATGTGGTTGGTTCAGTTAAAGTTTTCCAAATTAACTCCAAAAAAATGAAATTTCAAAAGTTATTCTTTTACTCGTTCGGCATATGTGTAGGTAGAAGTATTTACTTTGATGAGCTCGTTGTTATCAATAAACAGAGGAACTTGAATGCGCGCTCCCGTTTCTACAGTAGCAGGCTTCATGGCACTTGTTGCGGTATCTCCTTTCACACCAGGCTCTGTATAAGTTACGCGCAATACTACATAAGGAGGTAAAATGACCTGAAGCACAACTCCTTTTTCATCATGAATCATTACATCTACTTGTTGCCCTTCTTTTAAAAGATCATGAGCCTCTATTTTGCTCTCTTCTACAATTACTTCTTCAAAAGTTTCACTATCCATAAAGTGATAGCCCATTTCATCTTTATAAGTATATTGATGCGGGCGCGTCACTACTCGCGCAGTAGTAATTTTTACTCCGGCTGTAAAAGTGTTATCGATGATTTTTCCGTTAGTGAGGCTTTTGAGCTTTGTGCGAACAAAAGCGGGGCCTTTCCCCGGCTTAACATGTTGAAACTCTAAAATTGTATAAATGTCGTTGTTAAATTCTATACACAGACCAGGTTTAAAATCTGCCGTTGTTGCCATACTTTTAGAAATTTCTCTTGCAAAGTAAGGCAAAGGAATTGCAAAAATCCAATCAAACAATTCCAAATTGTTTAACTTTACAACAAGCTGTTGAGTTTAGGAACAATCTCAAAAGCATCTCCTACAATTCCGTAATCAGCTACTTTAAAAAATGGCGCTTCAGGGTCTTTGTTGATAACAACAATCGTTTTGGAGGAACTTACACCCGCCAAATGCTGAATAGCTCCAGAAATTCCAATAGCAATATACAAATTGGGGCTGATTTTAATGCCCGTCTGGCCTACATGCTCATGGTGTGGTCTCCAATTTGCGTCTGAGACAGGTTTTGAGCAAGCGGTAGCTGCCCCTATTTTTTGAGCTAAAGTTTCTATCATTCCCCAATTTTCTGGTCCTTTTAAGCCTCTACCTCCAGAAACTACTTTATCAGCTTCAGGCAACAAAATTTTCCCTTCACTTTTTTGGCGCTCTAACAACTTTACTTTCGAGCCTATGGCAGGAATCGAAAGAATTTCTACCAATGCTTTTTGATTCGATTTTTCTACAGAAAGAATATTTTTCTTGATGGTAAGTACTTTTTTAGGCGAAGTCAAAGTTACTTCTGCAAATGCTTTACCTGTATAGATACTTCTTTTTACTGTAAAACCATTATAAAAATCTGGTAAACCCACAACATTCGAGACAACTTGTGCCTGGAGTTTAACAGCAATGCGAGGCGCTACTGCATCATTCAAGGAAGTACGAGGGAGAATAATAACTTCTGCTGCAAAATCGCGAGCAATTTGCGACACATATTCCGCTGTAATCATAATATCCCCTTCCTTATGAGGCGATGCCAATGCAAGCACTTTGTTAGCACCGAAGTTTCCACATGTTTCTAATACAGAAGAATCGTTAGAATGAAGGCATAAAGCAATTACTTCTCCGCTTGTTCCAGACACTTGTCGCCCATAAAAAATGGCTTCGGCAGAGGAAGTTTTGATTTGTTGATTTTCAGTTTCAATGATTACCAAAGATTTCATAGTCAGAATTTTTTAATAAGCTCGGCTAATTCTTCCACGCTAATCATTTTACAAGCGCTTCGTTCTGGCACCAACGAAAAGTTGCGATGAACAAGAACATTCTCTACAGAAATGGCAGAGATTACTTTCAGAGGCTTGTTTTTGGCTGTCATAATTCCACGCATGTTTGGAATCTTCCATTCTGCAATAGGCTCTTGACAACCTGCCACGAAAGGAAGTTCAAGTTCTAAAGTTTCTTTTCCTCCCTCAATTTCGCGCGTAGCGCGTACAGTACGCTCTCCTACAAACTCCAAACTCATACAAGGGGATAAAGATGGAATCCCTAGCATTTCACCTACGAAGCCGTGAACCAAACCTCCATTAAAATCTACAGATTCGCGCCCCATTAAAATTAAATCGTACTGGTTTTGTTTGGCAAATTCTGCAATTTGTACAGCTACAAAGTAAGCGTCTATTGGGTCGGCATCTATACGAATTGCTTCATCTGCTCCTATAGCGAGCGCTTTACGCAAAGTAGGTTCTGTTTCAGGCTTTCCTACATTCAAAACGGTCACTGTCGCATTTTTTTCTGATTTTAAGTCCACAGCTTTTGAAAGCGCATAATCATCGTAAGGACCGATAATAAATTGAACTCCGTTTGTATCTAATTTATCGTTTACAAACTTAATTTTTGTCGTCGTATCTGGAACATGACTAATACAAACCAAAATCTTCATATGTGCGATAAAATTGAAGAAAATGTTTAATTGATTTAAACGTAACTTACTTTAGAACGTTTTGTTCTCACTTCGGTTTTTACTACTTCATGACACTAATTTTAAAATATTTTTTTCCTTCAGAGGTTTCTAAAAGAAGCATATAAATTCCATTAGGAACAGTGGAGAAATCGAGTTGCTCTAAAGTGCAATGACAAGAATATTCGTTGAGCAAACGTCCTTCCAGAGTGTACAACCGCATAGTATAAATTACAAGATTAGTTTGAATGATTAGATCGCCACTCGTCGGGTTAGGATAAGCCAAAATGTAATGAGCAGGATTCCCTGCCGTCTTAACCGTAATATTGTCCAAGAAAATGCGATTATTTCTATTTCCAAGGTTCTGAAATATCAACTGCCATACAGCGGGTCGCTGCGTTCGAAATATTGTGCCTATAGAACGCCACTCTGCAGAAGATGAAGGAGAAAAATTGGAACGAGATGGCGCAGTAACTAGCTGATTTCCTCCCATCTTTAAAATTTGATGTAGTTCGTGAGTGCAAACATTTCTGAGCATTACCACCAAAGTATCAAAATTAGTTCTAGCAGGTGCCAAACTATGTGCAAACTGAAAATCTATAAAGAGCGTTTCAGCATCTGTACGCATAAAAGGAGAAAACAAATACATCTGTTTATTCCGCTGTTCGGCGAGTGATGTATTAAAATTATCTACCATAACAGAACCAGACGTATGTTCTGTAGCGCTTTGAGACGCATATACCCAAGTATTACTCGCTATGGATTGCCACCCCACAGGAAGTTGAGAGGAAAGAGATGAAAAATTTTCAGATAACAACACATCGTTAGAAGAAATCAAATCTTCATAGTTGGTTACGGCAATGTATTGAGTTCTTAACAAAGTATCGCGCTTGCCCGACTGGGTTTGCACTACTAAACGAACATCAAAACGACCTGTATGAGGATACACCACTATAGGATTCCTGACAGTAGAAGTAGCAGGAATTCCTCCCTGAAAATTCCACCACCAATTCACAATGCTATCAGAAGAATTAGCTACAAAAGATTTATCTTCGAAAGAAACTGGCAACATACGGCATACTTCGCGAACAGCTTTGAAGTTCGCTGTTACTTCTCTGGGGGTAGCCACTGGAGAAGTAAGCAAAGAGCTTCGTCTTGTTCCGAACTCCAAAACGCGCCGCATTCGATTTTTTTGGTCACGGGTAAAAAGGTTCATGCAAGCATCAGGAGAATAAAAGAGAAAATTTTCCCACATATCTAGTTTGTTTGCTTCACAAGAGGGCATAGAACTACTTGGGCAAGTCAATTGATTATAATCTCGCTGACTAGTAGGGGTGTCGTCACAGTAATCTGTTCCGTTGCAATTATAATCATCGCCCCATACGTGATAAAGTCCTAAGAAATGCCCAAGCTCGTGAGTAAGTGTTCTTCCTTTAGTATAAACAGATTTGAGTTGTGCGCCTGGAAAAATATCGCGTGAACCAAACACCTTATAATGAATGAAAACTCCATCTTCATGAGGCGGGAAATTCATTGTAAGGTCAGCAGCAGCAGAGGGCGCAAAAGGAAAAGTAGAATATCCCAAAGTGCTTTCAGAACTTCCTACATAAAATCGAACTGACCAAATATTAAGATATTGATTAGGATTCCAACTAGTAGCAGCTTTTATGATATTATTTACTTCATCAAAACTATAGACTTCTTTACCGCCATTGTAGCGATGAATGCCTGGCTCTTCTAATGGAGTGCCATCAGGAGCATACAAAGCAGGCACTAGTTCAATTTTTGTATCAGCGGATACTGCTGCAAACATAGAACGCGTAAGAGCAGTGTCAGAATTGCGCCTTCGCAAATCAGCGTTGGTAGCTTCTATTTGAGAATACACTTGTCTTGCATCTAAGTTTGTACCAATTCCGATAGGTTCTCCTCCATGAACCACATGCACAATATATGGCAACCGATACACCGAATCATCCTGTTCGGCGATGCGCGCCATTTTCGAATAATTCCTCAAACGATTTTCAAAATCTTCCTGAGCTTTTCTTTGAAAATTTTTAGAAAAATTCAAGTGAAACAAGCACTTATCTGCCAATGGTTCATCAAAATGCTGACCCAACAATTTGTAAGATATCAGAAAGAATAAGAATATTTTTTTCATTCTCGACTTTCATTTCTTAAAGCTACTCAACTTAATAGCTTTTTCAAAAGTGTTTTTAAATTTCTGTAATTAAAAACAAAAACTACCTCACAATCGCTTATCAAAAAGTTGTAGTAAACACAAAAAAACTTTGATTTTGCTTGAAAATTTTTTTGAACACTCAAATTTTTTAAAAAATTGCTTCTGATAATTCAATAACTATTTTACTATGAAGAGCATCCCGTTGCATTGGCAAATTTTAATTAGCATGGCAATAGGCATCTTAATAGGTATTGGGCTGAGCGCCCTTCAATTTACTTCTTTTGCTGTGCAATGGATCAAACCTTTAGGAACTATCTTTATTAACTTACTCAAACTCATGGCTGTTCCTCTTGTTCTTACATCTCTCATAAAAGGAATCACAGGTCTTAAGGATGTTCGCCAATTCTCAAGCATCGGCATCAAAACTATATTGATTTATTTGTTCACAACTGTTGTCGCCATCAGCATTGGGTTGGTATGCGTCAATGCAATACAGCCAGGCAAAAAGCTCTCTGCCCAAGTAAGAACAGAGCTTCAAACAAAATTTGCAGAATTCACCCTTCAAAAAAGCCACGACGCCCAACAAATTCGCCAACAATCTCCGTTGCAACCATTAGTAGATGCTGTTCCAGAAAATATTTTCAAAGCCACTACAGACAATCGCTATATGCTGCAAGTGATTGTATTCGCCGTATTATTTTCGTTTGCAATGCTCTCTTTACCTGAAACGACAGTGCTGCCAATACAAAATTTTTTTGATGCTCTTCATGAAATAATAACGAAAATGGTGATGCTCGTCATGCGCCTTTCTCCTTTGGGAGTTTTTGCGCTTATGGCTGCCCTAATTGCAGAAATTGCAGGGAATCAACCCCAAAAGGCTGTAGAAATTCTTACTGCTTTGTTGTACTACACTCTTACAGTAATAGTAGGCTTGAGTATTATGATTTTTGTAATTTATCCTCTCTTGCTTATTGTCTTTACAAAACAAAGATACTCTAATTTTATTAAAGGAATTTTTCCAGCTCAGCTCATGGCATTTTCAACAAGTTCAAGTGCTGCAACTTTGCCGGTTACTATGAATTGTATGGAAAAACATTTTTCTGTTAAACCTTCCACATTAAGTTTTGTGTTGCCTCTAGGCGCTACTATTAATATGGACGGAACAAGTCTTTATCAAGGTGTAGCAGCTGTATTTATCGCCCATGCATATGGCATCGATCTTTCAATTGCCGACCAACTCGGAATTATTCTCACGGCTACTTTGGCTTCTATCGGAGCAGCTGCAGTTCCGGGAGCAGGATTAGTAATGTTAGTCATCGTATTAGAGCAAGCGCATATTCCTGTATCTGGCTTAGCACTGATTTTTGCTCCTGACAGGCTATTAGATATGTTTCGCACTACTGTCAATGTTACAGGAGATATGGCTGTTTGTTTGATTGTAGATAAAAACAAAACAATAAAATGAGTTATCAATACGAACGCATAAATGGATTGATAACCTTATCAGAAAAAAATATACCTTCCGAGCAAATGCTTAACAAACTAAACAAAACTTTGGAAAAGAAAATAAGGTTTTCCACTATTCGAAGAACTCAGTTTTTAAAGATTTAAAAGTGCTGTGGAAAATACGATGAAGCACTACAAAATCGAAAAGCAAATCATTGTTTCATATTGGAGTTACATTACTTTGCGATAAAGCTCTTCATATTTTAGAAGTTAAAACCGAGAGCTCACTATCACCAAACCTTTAATCATTCTCCGACTATAATAACAAAAATAGAAAATTACGCTCGTCATTATCCTCTAAAATTAGTGGAAGAAATTCTTCAGATATGGCAAAGATGTGAAAGTAATTTCACTAAAAAAAAACAGTAAGAGTTTTTCTTAATTTAAAAACTTGGAATATTTTTGAACCTGTAGTATGCTTAATGCTTTATGCCATGAAAAGATTTAAAAAAATTGTTCATTTGTTGTCTTTTTCGTTGCTTTTAAGCTCGGCAAACGTACCCCACTCAACTTTTGAAGAGAGAAATTTAGTCCCAAATTTTCAAGCAACTATTCAATCGAAAAGTTTACCCTCTAACAGCAAGGTTGTAAAAAAAGAAATTGAAAGTGTTGGAAAGATTTACGAACAAAAAAAAACTGATGCATCGCAAGCTTCTTCTAAAGGAAGTATACACTGGGCTAACATTGTAGCAATTTCAACGGGCGTAATAAGTTTTTTGCTATGGTTTTTTTCGATTCCGGCCATAGTATTTGGCGCAATAGGCCTTAACAAACCAGGTAAAGGGCTGGGAATTGCAGGACTTGCAGCTGGAATTCTCGTATTTCTTCTCTTTCTTCTATGATGATTTCACTTTATGAACGTCTTGTTTGGCAAACCTATACTTATGGTAACTTTGCAGAAGTTCTTGGAAATATAAGTAAGACAAAATCGGAAAAACTAAAAAAGATATCTTATTCAAATCCCACGCAGCCCTAAAATCAAAATGAAAAAGATGCATAAGAGCTCTTGTCATGCCGCAACCGTAGCACTCTACATCGAACAACAAAACAGAAAGACATAAGCTTTGACCTCTATCGAAAAAATCAGCAGGCAATAAAACTAAAATAATAGGAATTAAAATCATTCCTATTATTTTCGCCAATAAAAACGTTTTGTTTTGAAATAAATTATAGTTTTTTAGCATAATCACCATCTTTAGGCTTCAAGTTGCCAGTAACAATCCGAATAAGATCGATCAAAGTCCAAACTCCACAACCTCCTGCTGTAAGAAGTTGTACAACTCCTTGCCATGTATATCCTAAATAAAAACGGTGGATTCCTAGCGTACCTACGAGAAGCACTAAAACTAGAGCCACAACCTGACTTTTTTCTCCATTCATATTCTTCTTTTCTAATTCTTTTTTAACTTTTTTTTCAGCAACTTTCACCACGAGCTTTTCTGAGAGCGATAAATTGCTTAGAACTTCTTTCTCAACAATTGAGGCGTTGTTTGGAAGAGCTTGGATAAGGCTTTCTTCAACACTTGGCGAGTTTGCAATCTGAATGCTTTTTGATACATTAGATGACATTAATACAAATGCCATAGAAGCTACCCAAAAGTGTAACAAGATTTTTTTTACCATAGTTGTAGAGTTTAAATTTTTTACCATAACTTCGCTACTAACCTAAATTCTTCTTTCATCGAATCCAAAAAATATATGTTAAAATTCTATGAAAAATTGCAAGTGTAGTATTTTTTTCATCTTTCTCTCCATATGGCTGAGTGCAGCTACTTTACCTTTCGAACAATTAAGAAAATCAGATGATTTTTACCATCCTTTAATTTCAAAAAATTGTAGTTGGTCATCAGAAACAAGATCTAACCCAACAAACCCTAAAACAGACGATCCTCAAGTTACCCCTTCAGAAAAACGCCGTATTCATTGGTCAAACATAGCAGCGCTGGCAAGTGGAGTTCTGGCTTATGTCAGTTTCCCTGAGTTATTGCTTTTTTTCTTACCGGCTGTCGTGTTTGGTGCTATCGGAATTGCCAAGTCAGGTCGAAAAAAAAAGTTTGGCGGGCTGGGCATGGGAATTGCAGGCTTCGTACTCGGCTTAATTGGACTGTTTTTAGTAGTCATGGTTATAATTATATTCGCTACTTATTTTCCATAATTACACTATGATCTTGGGCAAGAAGATGTTGAACAACGTCTCTTCTTCTGTTGAGTAAACAAGTTCTATTTTTCCGCCCAACTTAGTAGCGGCTAGGGTGGCGCTGTAAAGCTCTAATCCCGTATGTCCTGAATGGTTCGAAGTGCGGTGGAAAAGTTTAAAGATCTCCTTTGAAAGCTCTGGAGGGATGGTGTTGCCGTTATAACTAATAAAAAATAATAAATCGTTTGCATTGTCAATTGCTTTTACTTCTAAAAAAGAAGTATTATAGCGCTTAATCGTAATATTGTTAAAAGCATACTCAAGCAGATTTTCTAACAAAATTGTCAGCACGTTCTTATCTACATAAATAGATATATTGGGAGGATAAATAAAATCATAACGAATTCGTTCATCTTCTTTTTGTCGAACAAAGTTTTCCAGTTGTTCAAAAATCGTGCTTAAATGCCATACACGGGGATTGATTTCCATTTTTTTAAGATTATCCACTGAAAGTAATCGCGTGAGCAAATTTCTAAGTGAAATAGCAGTTTGCGCAATCATCTTAAAGTATTGCAAACAATGCTCATCTTTTGTTTCCATCTCTGCTAGATGGCATAATCCGATAATGCTGACCAAAGGTCCTTTGATATCGTGGGAGGCTCTATAAATAAAGTCATCGAGTTCACGATAGCTAATGTTTAGCTCTTCGTTAAGTGCAATAAGTTCTTCTGTGCGTTGTCGTACTTTTTCTTGTAGCTCTTGCTTAGCAGCCTGAAGTTCTGCATTTTGATTATCAATCAAAGATTTAGCATTCTCGAGCTCTTTTGTTCTTTCGATCAGTTTTTCATTTATAATTCTCATGCGCGTTTGCAGACGATCGCTCACGCGCATCACAAATCGAATATCTTTTAACAACATTTCATAATGATTGAGCAATACAGAAAAATATTCCTTCCATGTTTCCAACGATTCGGGAGGATTTTCTAACAACTTGCGCGCTTCTGATAAAAAGATATCTTCTTTTTCGTACATCTTAAAACTATTCACTATAACACTTTATTTCAAATGTAACATCAATCTACAAAAAAATCAGATTATCACTGAAGTTTATTCCATTTGAGTGTATTTTTGCAATAAGCTTTGAGTAAAAATTTTATGCGCGAACTTGTAGGAGAAATTGGGCATTTGGCTGTTATTATATCTTTTGTAAGCTCATTAACAAGTAGTTATGCTTTCTGGAAAAGTTATCGTTCTTCTGCATCAGAAAAATTAGCATGGAAGTCGTTAGCTCTTACTACCTTCTGGATACATGCGTGTTGTGTAGGAATTGTCATCATAGCTTTGTTCACGATTATCTATAATCATTGGTATGAGTATCATTATGCTTGGAGCCACTCCTCTAACAATTTGCCAGTAGCTTATATGATTTCTTGTTTTTGGGAAGGACAAGAAGGAAGTTTTCTACTCTGGATATTCTGGCATGTGTTGTTAGGAGTAGTTCTGCTCAAAACAACTCGAGAAGAATGGAAGCCAACTACTATGTTGGTATTCATGTTAGTGCAAACATTTTTAATTTCCATGATTTTAGGAGTTGTTATTCCTTTCACCCAAATTAAGATTGGAAGTTCTCCATTTGTACTATTAAAAGATGTGATAAAAGCACCTATTTTCCAATTAAACCCCGACTACAAACCTGAAGATGGAAACGGTTTAAATCCTTTGTTGCAAAATTATTGGATGGTAATTCACCCTCCTACTCTTTTCTTAGGATTCGCGCTTACTTTAATCCCTTTTGCCTATTGCTTAGGCGCACTTGTTATGGGAAAAGTGCAAGAATGGATCACTTATGCCTTGCCATGGAATATCGTTGGCACAGGAATTCTAGGAATTGGCATTATGATGGGCGCTTACTGGGCGTACGAAACACTCAACTTCGGAGGATATTGGAATTGGGACCCAGTAGAGAACGCTGTTTACATTCCTTGGTTAATTTCAGTAGCTTCTATTCATACGATGATTATCTACAAAAAAAATCAATCGGCTTTAAAACTTTCTATTTTTTTGGTAGTCGCTACTTTTTTATTAGTGCTGTACGCTACCTTTTTGACTAGAAGTGGTATTTTAGGAGAATCGTCTGTTCATTCTTTTACCGACTTAGGACTTTCAGGACAATTAATCGGGTATTTACTTTTTTTTACTGGACTCTCTAGCGGATTGATAGTTTGGCGTTGGAAATTAATTCCTGGCTCTCAGAAAGAAATTTCAGCATATAGTCGTGAATTTTGGATATTTATAGGCGTAACTACTCTTATTTTAACAAGCTTTCAAGTGCTCGTGCCTACTTCTATTCCCGTGTGGAATCAATTTGTAAAATTATTCGGTATCGAATCTAGACTGGCTTCTCCCGCTGACCAAGTACAGTTCTATAACAAATTTCAAATATGGTTCGCCATTGCTATTGCTCTATTAAGCGGAACAGGTCAGTTGTTTTTCTGGAAAAAAATGGAACCCAGCAAGTTGCGAGAAGCTATTGCTATCCCTGCTATGCTCAGTTTGCTTGTCTCTGCTGCGCTGATTGTTATTGCTAAAATCCATAACCTTCAGCACATTTTCTTACTAACATCCTCTATCTATTCTATCATTGCTAATGCAAGTATTCTGTTAAAACTCTTTAAATCGTCTAATTTTAAGCTAGCAGGAGGGAGCGTTACACATGTTGGGATAGCTTTGATGTTAATAGGCATCTTATTTTCGGCGGGCTATTCTAAAACAATCTCTTTAAACAACACTGGATTTTTGTACAATAAAAATTTCTCTGATGAAATGAATCGGGAACACTTGCTTTTATTTAGAGGTCAGCCTCAAAAAATGCAAGATTATACGCTTATCTACAAAGGAATCCGCATGGAATCAGCAGAAATCGATAGTTACATCGATAAAGAAGACCTATTCCCTACCGAAAACCCTTTCCGATTCATTCTCAAAAAAGATTACCCTCCGCGAAAAGCAGGAGACACTATTCAAGTCTATCACGAAAACATGTATTACGAAATAGAATACAAAGATAAACAGGGGAGAACATTTTCACTCTACCCACGAATACAATTCAATACCAAAATGGGAGGAGAATCTAATCTCGTTCCTTCTCCAGACATTCGGCACTTTTGGAACAAAGACCTTTATACGCATGTCACTAACATTCCAGACCCTCAAGCCGAAACCAAATGGAGTGAACCTGAAACTTTTGTACTCCATCTCGGCGACACGTTTTATTTGAACGACTACGTAGCTATTCTCGAAAGTGTACAAAGAGTAAACCAAGTAATCGGAGTTTCTTTAGGACCAGAAGATATTGCCATAATAGCCAACATCAAAGTTTTCACTAAAACAGGAGAATTCCTCTTAAAACCTTATTTTATCATTAAAGACAAACAAGTAGGATTAATCCCACACACAGTAGCAGAACTAGGCGTGAGAATTCTTTTTGAAAAGATCGACCCTGAAAAAAATGCTTTTACTTTCCAAGTGCGCACGACTCAACGCGATTGGTTAATTCTTAAAGCAGTAGAAAAACCTTACATTAACCTGGTTTGGATAGGAACCTTTTTTGTTTCGATAGGGCTTTGCATCACTGCTTATAGACGATTCAGAGAAATCAAATCTTTTAAACATGACGAATCTCCCATCGAAGTATACTAAATTCTACGATTTACTCCTTCTGATAGGGTATGTTTCAATCGGTATAATGGTAGGCAATTTTTTATCGTTTGCAGTAGGGATAGCTCTTTGCCAAGGCAATCGAGAAGCCGTTCACTTGCTGCTCGAAACTCCCCATTTATTTCCAGAACACCGCACTACGCTGCTCCTTATGCAAGCCATAAATAGCCTATTTGTTTTTTTAGTAATGCCCTTATTGTATATCAGGTTTAGCGAAAATGCTTATCAAGATGTTTTTGATTCAAAAATTTCGAATGTAGGATTATTTCTTGTAATTGTTTTTTTCTTAGTGATTTCTTACTTTCCCCTTACTGCTTATCTAGTAAAGTGGAACGAAAGTTGGAAACTGCCCGATTTTTTGCAGGAATTCGAAGCAAAAGCAAAATTCTCTGAAGAAAAAATCAAAAAAATAACAGAATATCTCATTGATTTTCAGACTCCTATTGAACTTTTTCTAGGTTTTTTCGTCATTGCCGTACTTCCTGGAATAGGAGAAGAACTTTTTTTTAGAGGACTTTTACAAAGAACAATTTGCAAACTATTAGGAAATATCCATATAGCAATATGGGTGACTGGCTTTTTGTTTGGTGCTTTCCATTTGCAACTATATGGAATCGTACCGCGCATGTTGTTAGGTGTACTGTTCGGCTATCTTTACTATTGGTCGGGAACGCTTTGGATTTCGATGTGGGCACACTTTTTGAACAACGCTCTTACCCTTCTTCTAATGATTGCATTGAGCCCCCATAAAGAATTGATTTTTTCAGAATCCATAGAATCCATAGAAAACAATCCATACTCTTTGTTTTCACTGATCGGAGTAGGTTTTATGCTGCTGTTGTTTTATCGGAACTCCATTCAACACAAACTTCCTTCCTAAAGAACGTGCACCCATCCATATGGATCAGGTTTGATACCGTGTTTGATATCATAAAGTTCTCGATATACTTTATTTGAAAATTCTCGCTCGTGAATAGGAGGAAGAGTATAATCAACCCCCTCGTGTCCGATTACAGAAATATGAGCAATAGTAGCAGCAGTTCCTGCTCCGAAGGCTTCTTGTAAACGCTTGGTTTTAATAGCATCAATTACTTCGGCTACTGGCACAGGACGCTCCTCTACTGTCATTCCCCACTGACGAGCAATTGTAAGTACACTATCTCGCGTTACACCTTTTAAAATAGAATCACCTGTAGCAGGAGTAATTAGTTTGCCATCAATCACAAACATGATATTCATCGTGCCTGCTTCTTCGATAAACTGATGAGTTTGCCCATCCGTCCAAATAATTTGGTCGTATCCTTGTTGAGCTGCTAACTTAGTAGGATACATCGATGCAGCATAATTACCTGAAAACTTAGCATAGCCTGTTCCTCCCTTTACGGCGCGCGTATAATGTTGTTCTACTTTCACTTTTACTGGTGCGCTATAATACGCCCCTACAGGTGAAGTAAAAATCATGAATTTATACGTTTGTGAAGGTTTCATGCCGATATAAGGATCAGTAGCAAACATAAAAGGGCGGATATATAAGGAACAACCCTGAGAAGTCGGCACCCAATCGCGGTCTAGGTTTAAAAGTTCTCGTATTCCGCCAATAAAAATTTCTTCTGTAATAGAAGGCATGCACATGCGCTCTGCAGAAATGTTCATGCGTAAAAAGTTCGCTTCTGGTCGAAACAAACAAATATTTTTGCCATTTATATGTCTATCAGCCTTAAGCCCCTCAAAAATAGACTGTCCGTAATGCAATGCAGAAGTAGCAGGACTAATAGTAATATCACCATACGGAACTATTCGGGCATCTCTCCATTTACCCTCTACGTAGTCGGCTATTAGAATATGGTCTGAAAATACCTTCCCAAAAGGTGCGTTGTTAATATCTACTTCATGAAGTTTAGAATGCTTTGTTTTTTGAATAGGGAAAAGCGCAACCGTTTGCATTTCGATAAAAATTAAAAAAAAAACAAAATCTATTTTGCGAAAATAGCCTATGAAATCGTTATTTCAAAACATTTTTTTGAGGGGAAAGAGCAAACCAGCCTATCCAAGCATAACAACACATTTCAATTAAAAAGGAATAGCGATAGCCATAATGATCTATTATCCAACCTTGTAGCAATGGAATAAGAGCTCCGCCTACTACCATCATGATTAAGAGAGCTGCCCCTTGATTAGTATAATTCTCCAAACCTTGAATGGAAATAGGAAATATGCAAGGCCACATCACAGCGTGAAACAAACCTAATGTTACTAATGCCCACACTGAAATTGTTCCCTGAAACATCAAAGCTACGCTAATTGCACAGAAAGCTCCTAAAACAGCACCTACCAACATTGTTTTTGAAGAGATTTTGCTTAGAAACAAAAAGCCTATCCACCTTCCTATCATCATAGTTCCCCAGTAATACGACACATAAATTGCAGCCTCTTGCGATGAAAGAGCACCATTTTCAGGAAGAGCTAAATATCCAATCAACAAACTTCCGATAGCCACCTCTGCTCCTACGTAGGCAAATATGGCTAAAGCTCCTTGTAAAAGCTTCGGAAATTTTAACAATACAAAAAAAGAGGATAGCTCAGTAGCAGATACTACTACTATTGGCAAACGAATCCTTCCAAAAAGAATGGCTAAACACAACACAAAAACCGACAACCCAATATAAGGAACATGCGTAGCAGCTGCTTTTACTTCTGGCGAAGCGTTCGACTCTATCAGAATAAGTTGAGCGCCTACCCAAGGAGCAAGAGTAGTAGCCAAAGAATTCAGCCCACCCGCCAAATTGATGCGGGCAGTAGCCGTTTCTATAGGTCCTAAGAGCGACAAATAAGGATTTGCTGCCACCTGTAGCATTGTAATTCCACTTGCTACTATGAACAACGCTAACAAAAACATTTCGTAAGAAACTATTTTAGAAGCAGGAATGAATAGTAATAAACCTATTCCAACAATCGTAAGCGCAAATACAATACCGTTTTGATTTCCTATTCGCACTAAAACCCAACCTGCAGGAATCGACATCAAAAAATAGGCTCCAAAGAAACAAAACTGCACCAGCATTGATTGCATTACACTCAATTGAAAAATTCCTTTTAAATGTGGAATAAGTACATCGTTGAGTGCCGTAACAAACCCAAACAAAAAAAACAGCGAAACAACACTGATAAGCGCAATCGTATGAGAAGAAAAACGCATATTCACACATTTTTTAAAGTAAGCAAATATTCGCTTTATAAACAGATAATTCGATATTTTTTTTGAGAAACAAATTCATATGAGTACATTTGAAATAAATAATCTTTTCAAAAAAATGATAGTTCAACCCCTCGATTTAGGAAAAATTGTTCATTATCCCTTGAGTCCTACAAATTATTTTCGGGAAGAATTTCCAAAGAAACAAATCTATTTGCATCATACAGTTTCTCATCCGAATCCTTTTTCTAACATTGATTATTGGAAGTCGCAAGGGATTCGCGTAGCGACCTGTGTAGTCATTGCAGGAAAACCGTATCCGAATGAAAAAAATTATAAAGATGGAGATATCGTGCAGGCGTTTCCCTCTAAGTACTGGGCTCTACACTTAGCTTCTCATGGAAGTAGCAATCAAATCCCAGCTAAATATAAAACAAGAGAGTGGACTCGCGAACTTGAAAAAGCTTCTATTGCTATCGAAATTTGCAACGCAGGGTGGCTAACCTATCAAAACGGAAAATTCTATTCTTCTTTTCGCTCTATTGTGCCAGAAGATCAAGTATTGATGTACGTCGACAAGAACGGCTATCGCGGTCAGAAATATTACCACCGCTATACAGATGCTCAAATTGAAAGCCTTAGATTGTTGCTTCACTTTTTATGCGACCGCTATGGAATTCCTAAAAGATACAACCCTGATATGTGGGATATCAGTGTGCGCGCCCTTGAAGGAGAACCTGGCATATGGACTCATACGAGCGTTCGCTCTGATAAAAGCGACTGCCACCCTCAACCTGAGCTTGTGCGTATGCTTATGAATCTTGAAAAAGAAACAGTAGCTCCGCGCATAGAAACTGCTCCGTCTCCCGCTCCAGTATTCAAAGAACCAGAAGCAATTTTGATAACTCCAGGAATGGTTATTCAAGAATCAGCTCAACCTCTAGATATGGGAGTGAGTCCTACTATTACTAATCTCGAAACACCTATTTCACTCAATACCGATTTTCCGACACCTTAAATGCGTCGTGAAAATGTCTTTAAAGTTTTTCAAGTTCATTTTAATTTTTTAGCTCTCGGATGATATTGATGAATTACTTTCTGAAGATAAGACATATCTAAGTGAGTATAAATTTCGGTAGTAGTAATGCTTTCATGTCCTAACATTTCTTGAACGGCGCGCAAATCGGCGCCATTCTCTAATAAGTGAGAGGCAAACGAGTGCCGAAAAGTATGGGGACTCACCCTCTTAGAAATGCCTGCAAGAGCAGCGGTCTCTTTGATAGCCATAAATACATAAGTTCTGCTCAGCCTCGAACCTTTTTGATTGAGAAAAACGTAAGACTCATGTCCTTTTTTTATTTTTTGTCTGTTTCTAAAATGCTGTATATATTCTTGAACATATCGAATGGCTTCTTCTCCAATAGGCACGAAACGTTGCTTATTTCCCTTTCCAACAATTTTGAGCAATCCTATATCGAAATATAAATCACTGATTTTTAGGTTAATGAGCTCTGAAACTCGCAATCCTGAACTATATAATATTTCAAACATAGCGCGGTTGCGCGCTCCTTCAAGAGTATGCAAAGGCAATACTTGAAGAATTTTTTCTATTTCTTCAAAAGAAAGAACATCTGGTAACTTTCGGGCAAATTTAGGAGTTTTAATGCGCTTAGCAGGATTTTCTTGAATCCAATTTTGTAGATATAAAAATTTAAAAAATGTCTTGACAGCCGACAAAACTCTAGCTTGCGAAACAGGACTCATATTTTTTTGATAGAGCGTGGCTAAAAACTGACTAATATGGTCGGTTGTCAAAAGAGCAGGAGAAAGAATATGTTCCTTTTGGCAAAAAGAAATCAATTTTTGGATATCAGTGCAATAAGCCTGAAGCGTGTTCTGAGCATATGCTCTTTCTAGTTTCAGATATATTGCAAATTCTTCGAGGCTCTTTTCCCAGTTTATCATTGTAAATCAATAAATTTATTTACAACAAACAATTTTTCGGTATGAACAGCATAAAACTCATATCCAGTCAAAGGCATCTGAATAGAGCTTACAACTCGAAAAAGTTTCTTTTTTACAAGATAAAAAAAAGAATATCCTTCTGAAGCCAACATTTCAAAAAGCATAGGACTATTTTGTTTGTCAGACTCTATGAACAAAATAGGTTTAAACGTGCGGATCAAATCCATCATCTCTTTAAGAATAATAAGCTCGTATCCTTCTGTATCTATTTTGATGTAATCTAATCTTTGAATTTCTTTGAATAACCGTTGTGGTTTTTGAATTTTGGCACGAAAAGTGATGCAGTGCTTCTCCTCATTTTGCAAAATTTCTGCTACATGGCTTCTTCCTTGGCTTAAAAGTCCGTTAATAACAGGAACTTCCATGATAATTTCCTTTTCCTCTGCTCCAAGTGCAAAAGGAAATAGTACTACATTTTCAGGATATTTTGAAAACTGATACAAGTTTTCTTGGAGAACTTGTACGTAGAGTTCTACGGGCTCCACAGCATATACTTTCCCTTCTTTTCCGACCCAATTAGAAAACAAAATTGTATAGTAACCCAAATTAGCGCCGATGTCTAAGACCGCATCACCTTCTTTTATAAAATTGCGCGCGAAATAATGATTTTCATAATAAGGAGAATTTCGAAGAATGCCGATTCTATACGTCCAAAAGTAAATTTGTGAGATTGTTCTCAAGTAACTTTTTAACGGAAGACATCGATAAAGAATTTTTTTAAGCCACATTGTTACACTAATTTGAAGATACAAAAAGAACAAATTCTTCCGAAAAATTCACACTTGAATTTTCGATGCTTTTTTTCTGCAAGCTTCACTACAATATTTAACTGAGTGCCAGTTGCGTTCCCACTTTTTGCGCCAAGCAAACGGACGCTTACACACCAGGCATATTTTGGTCGGCAAATCAGATTTTTTAACTCCTTTAGGCATTTTTGAAATAAATCTTGTAATATTAGTTTAAAAAAGGTTGCTTTATTCGCAAAAATAATAATTTGCACATGCCTAAAATTATCATTGCAGGAGGAGGATTAGTAGGAGCCATGCTAGCAAACATTTTAGCAGAATCTTCCTTCGAAATTCATGTTATTGAAAAGAGGCATAATCCATTCGTAAGCGGATTTCAAGAAAAAGGACGCTCTATTAATTTAGCACTCAGCACTCGCGGCTGGCATGCGCTCCAACGAATTGGCTTAGAACGAGAATTGCTTTCTCATGCTATTCCCATGTACGGAAGAGCGATTCATCACCTTTCAAATGAAATTAGCTTTCAACCTTATTCTATTGATAATCAAGCAATTTATTCCGTTTCTAGAAATACCTTAAACCTTCTTTTATTAAAACGCCTGCAAAATTTTTCTAACGTTGTAGTTCATTATCAAAAAAAAATTGTATCGGCAGATATTTTCACAGCAGAAGTACATACAGAATGTGGAGATACTTTTAAAGCAGATGCACTTATCGGAGCCGATGGCGCTTTCTCTTCTATTCAACAAGCATTTACAAAAACAGACAGATTTTCATTCTGTCGCAAATATATTTCCCATGGGTATAAAGAACTTTCTATTCCACCTGATTCGCGCGGCGACTTTGTATGGAATCCAAACGCATTGCACATTTTTCCGCGAAAACGCTTCATGCTCATTGCTCTGCCTAATTGTAATAAAACTTTCACAGCTACCTTGTTTTTAGACTTCGAAGGAGAAGAATCTTTTGAAAAATTATCAGATGAAGCTAAAGTAAGTGCTTTTTTTAAGACCTATTTTGAAGATTTTGTAAGAGTAGCACCTAATTTTGTTTCAGAATTTTTTGAAAATCCTACTTCTTCTTTAGGAATGGTAAGCTGTGAGCCCTGGTATAGAGGAAAAACGCTCTTGATCGGCGATGCTGCTCATGCTATTGTACCTTTTTATGGGCAAGGCATGAATGCTGGTTTTGAAGATTGTTTAATTTTAGAAGAATGTTTACAAAAATCGCCATGCGACATTTTTAAAGCTTTTCAAGTCTTTGCGGATAGTCGAAAGCCCGATACAGATGCCATTGCAGAACTGGCAATGCGCAATTTTATCGAAATGAGAGACCTCGTAACTGATGAGCGTTTTTTAGCTAAAAAGCAAATTGAAAGAGAGCTCGTAAAAATGGCTCCCGATGTATGGATTCCACAATATAGCTTAGTAACTTTCAGCCGAATTCCTTATCGGAAAGCTCTAGAAATCGGAGAATTACAAGATAAACTTTTAGACGAAGTGCTTTCTCAGAACCTTTCTTTATGGCAAGCAGTTGAACAATTCAAAAATCTCCGAACATGCTAAAAATTGCTTGGAAATCTTGTTATGTACACCCTCTTCCTGAAGGTCATCGCTTTCCTATGCTCAAATATGAGTTGTTGCCAGAACAACTCTTATACGAAGGGACCATTACCTCAGAAAACTTATTCGAACCTACTCCTATTGAGGAAGCAATTATTACGCTTACCCACGAAGAAAGCTACTGGAAAAAACTATCTTCTTTGCAACTTACAGAGTCAGAAATTCGCAAAACAGGATTTCCACTTTCTTCTTCGTTGGTGTATCGCGAAACAGTTATTGTAGAGGGAACTAAACAAGCTGCTTTATTTGCGCTTCAATACGGCTGCGCCATGAACGTAGCAGGAGGAACCCATCATGCTTTTAGCAATCGAGGAGAAGGATTCTGTTTGCTCAACGATATAGCAATTGCTGCCAGCTATCTTTTGCGTCAAAAATTAGCTCAAAATATCTTAATCATAGACTTAGACGTTCACCAGGGCAACGGAACTGCTCAAATTTTTCGACATACACCGAACGTTTTTACTTTCAGCATGCACGGCGAAAAAAATTATCCTCTCCAAAAAGAACAATCTGACTTAGACATTTCACTGCCAGATGGCACAGACGATGCGACTTATTTGAGTCTCCTTAAACACACTTTGCCACGCCTTTTCGATACCGTGCAACCTGACTTTGTATTTTTTCAATCAGGGGTAGATGTGTTGGCGACAGATAAATTAGGAAAACTCTCTCTTTCGAGAGAGGGCTGCAAGGAACGCGACAAAATCGTTTTTTCTCTTTGCAAGCAAAACAAAGTACCTGTAGTAGCCTCTATGGGAGGAGGATATTCCGAACGAATCGCTGATATTGTAGAAGCACACGCAAATACCTTCCGATTAGCTCAAGAAATTTTCTTTTAAAGACTTGTATAAGTTCAGCCTTGTTAATAACTTGAAAAAATTTTTTACAATTATTATCACTTTCATAAAGTTCAAATATAATGAAAACAAAAGCTTTTTTAGTGATTTCCTTTGCTTGGTTAGTTATTTCTTGTCAAAAAAATGCCTCTACTCAACAAGAAACCCAACAACAAAGCACAACTCTATCAATAGAATCATTCTCTTCTTTTCCCGAAGAAATTACGGGGTGCTCTTGTTATTTCTCTAATAACATTGATGAGTTTGCTCAGCAAAATTATATTTACGCAAGCGATTTTGAGAAAGTAGCTTTTCTTAAGATTAATGGTTCCTTTGAAAAATTTGAACAAATTTATAACAAAAAAGTTGATGAAAACAAAAACGTTCTCCAAGCCAAAAATCAAAATTATTCAATCGTTGTCGAAATGACTGACCAGCCAAGCGAAAGCGAAGAAACCCAAGCCAAATCAGGAACTATTCAATTAACTTCCAAAGATGGAAGCACTACTACTATTCCTTTTTATGGAGAATGTGGCTGTTAACTGTTATTTTTGAGTGGATAATTTCGCGTTTCGTGTTAATTCTCTTTTTCGATAGAAAGCTTAAAAAATCTTCTGGATTTATAACAATTCAATTGAAACGAATACTTAGCTTCTTTTAACATAAAATTTTTCATGTGATCTCTATTTTCTAATATTTCGATGCAACCTTAATATGATATTGCTCGAAAAGTTTATCAACCGAATACATAGTTACGTAATGATAATAAGGTCTTGCTTTATGATAAATCTCAGACGCTAAGTTTTGCAATTCTTTTTTTTTAAGCATTTCTGCATACAAAGGAAGCACGAATTTTCTCCTCCCTACTGTAGTAAGAAAATTTTGCAAACGCGCATATACATTTTTGTAACCTGCTTGTATGGATTTGAGAAACCAACAAAACAAAATCTCAGTATTAGGACTTTCTGACAACCTAAAATGAGCGTCGAGCTCTGCAAATCGTTCTAAAGAAATGTCGGAAGGCAGTTGATTAAGAAAATGAACCCATTGTTGATAATACCACTTGCCAATTTGAAGTTGATGGATAGGAATTTCTCCTTCTGCAAACGCCCGCGCTGCTTCTTCTGCTTCTCGATAATATTGAGAGTAAATTTTAGGACAATTTTCTGGTAATCCAATTTCGTACACCCATTTTTCAGGTTGTACTCTTTTTTTTGCTTCTGGAAATCGACTCCAAATCTTTTTTTCAAGATAGCTCAAAAAAGTTTCAGTATCTACTGCTTGAAATGCGTAATGGTTAAAGTAATCTTGCATAAAATTGTCCCATGCTTCTCGTCCGATAGCTTCTTCGATTGTTCTGAGGAAGAAATATCCCTTGTCGTATGCAATAGCATTGACAGCATCATCGGGATTTCTTCCTTCTAAATTAAGTTTAAGTTTCGTATCTTCGTTATAATTTAGTTCTTCGAGCTCTTGTAATAAGGTGTAATATCCAATCAGCGCAAGCATATCCGCATAATCTTTGCCCGCCACTTTTTCCATAATTCTCATTTCGAAGTAAACAGTAAATCCTTCATTAATCCAAAAATCGTTCCAGGTAGCATTGGTTACTAAATTTCCCGACCAACTATGCGCAAGTTCATGGGCGATGAGAGCTACTAAAGAACGATCTCCTGTAAGAATGGTAGGCGTAGCAAAAGTAAGTCTCGGATTTTCCATTCCTCCAAACGGAAAACTCGGAGGCATAAGTAAAATGTCGTAGCGTCCCCATCGGTACGTTCCGTATAAGGTTTCAGCGATTTTTATCATTTTTTCTGTTTCTGAAAATTCTTCAAAGCATTTTTCTATCATTTCTGGTTCTGCGTAAACGCCGCACCTAGAGCTAATAGGCTTAAAAGTGATATTCCCTACTGCTAAAGCAAACAAATAAGAGGGAATGGGCTGCATCATCCGAAAGTGATACACTCCATCATCAGAAACAGTTTGAGGATTCTCTGCGCTCATTAGCGCTAATAATCCACAAGGCACTCGAACTACTGCCTCGTAAGTTACTCGAATGCCTGGACTATCTTGGCAAGGAATCCAAGAGCGGGCCAAAATGGCTTGCGACTGTGTAAATAAAAAAGGATAGCGCTTCCCATAAGTCTGAGCAGGAGTGAGCCATTGGAGTGCTTCTGCTTGAGGAGACGTGCAATAACTAATTTGAACCGTCTTTGAATAGGGTTGAATCGGAATTTGAAGAGCACTTCCTAAAAATGGCAAAGGTTCGTGCAACTGAAAATTGACGATTTTGTCATCTACTTTTACTTCTTGAATAAATAGGTCTTTTGTATCAAACCAAATATATTCTGATTGATGATTTTCAATCGTCCATGTAGCAGTTCCACATAAAGTTTTGTCTTCAAAATTGACCAAGAGTTCCAAATCCAAATGTTTAACAACTGCTTCTTCTGGTTTGGCAAAACTATGTTTATCAGGTGTATACATAATAGTTGAGTATTGAATCTCTGTTTGAGAAGAGGAAGTACAAGCAATAATTCCATTGCAAAATAAGAAAATTACTTTAGCAAATAGATGCAAATACTTTTTCATGGAACCTAAGATGAATTTTTTGAAAGTTTCTTGTAAATATTCAAAAAGTTTAACACATTAAGAGGTTAAAAAAGTGCTTTTAGGTAACTTCATTTTTTCGAAAATGATTAAAAAAATTATGAATAAATCACCGCTTATCATGAGTTTAAAAAAACGGCACTTTTTTATATTGACTATCTCAGCCATTGTTCAAGGAGTGCTGCTTTCTTGTCAAAAAAAAGATGAACCTTCTCAAGCCAGTTCTAAACCATTCTTTATTTCTTCTAAAGACAGCGTCAAAAATTCATTTGTTGACACCCTCCAAGCAAAACTTACTACAGATACCTCTGCTTTCAATGAAGAAAAAAGCTTAATTAAAAATAGAAAAAACGATAGCCCTTTGAAAGATGATCCCATAGAGTCGCGAGAATCAAAAATTCAAAACCGTTCTATTAGTAAAAACGCTCCTAAAAACGATTGGAAAACATGGTGGAATTCCCTTTCTAAAGACTGGCAACAAGTATTCCGCCAAACGCTCAACTATAAAGGAGAGGCCAACGAAAACTTCATAAATCGAATTTGGGAACTGCGCTCGCTTTCTACAGATCAAGTTCCTATTAAAACCCTCAAACCTCTGCGCGAATTAGATAAACTAGAAAAATTATATTTACGAGGCAGTGAAATTTCAGATATATCAGACTTAGCGCACTTGCGACATCTTCGAGAGATTAGTTTAGCACAAACCCCAGTGCAAGATATTTCTGTGCTTTCTCATTTTGCCGATTTAGAATACATCTATTTAAACGAAACTAAGGTCCAATCTTTAGAGCCTTTACGTAACTTATTCAAAATCAAAACACTATGGTGTTACAAAACTAATGTTGCAGACCTTTCGCCCCTTGAAAACTTACATGATTTAGTATACTTAGATTGCTCCTCTACTTTTGTGCGCGACTTAACGCCTATTGGACAACTTAAAAGTCTTAGAATTCTCAATGTTAGCACTACAAAAGTCACCTCTTTAGAACCTATCAAGGATTTGCATTTTATAAAGTACTTGTACATAGAAAATACTAATATCGCCAAATTAGAACCTATCTCCCACTTTAAAGACCTTAAAAAAATTTATTTTTCACAAACCCATATTTCTTCCTTAGCACCTATCGCTCATATGGCGAGCTTACAAGAGATAAAGTGTTCAGATTCCTTTGTTTCTAAAGCAGAAATCAACGAATTTGCTCAACGATTCCCAAACTGTAAAATCAAATAATTGTACATATGGAAATCACCATCACAACACCTGGGTTGTTATTTCCTGCTATTTCTCTTCTGATGTTAGCCTACACTAATCGCTTTTTAGCAATTAGCAATCTAATTAGAAACTTGTATGCGCGCTACAAAGAAAATAACGAAGTAACTACACTTCGCCAAATTAAAAGTCTCAAACGCCGCGTAGAGCTTATCAAAAATATGCAATTTTTAGGAGTTTTTAGCCTTTTTCTATGTGTTCTTTGTATTATCTTACTTTTTCTAGGAGAAAAAACATTCGGAAAAATCATCTTCGGAACAAGCTTATTTTTTTTTATGGCTTCTTTAGCACTTTCAATGTCAGAAATCCAACTTTCTATTGATGCGCTCAACATCCTGCTTTCTGAAATGAAAGAATTCGCTGAAGAAGAACCTCAATTTTTTAAATTCCATGCTATAAAAGATATCTTTTCTGAAAAAAAAGAACTCCCCGACGACGATAATTCTATGTAACTAATCATAAAAAGCCCATTTAAACACTTACAATAAAACAACGGTTTAGTACATGCAATAGGCTACCAAAGTAACACTATAAAGTAAAACATTACCAATGCAATATAAAATGACTTATAAAAACTTTAATTTATGTTAGATTATTTCGATATTGGGAAAGACTCAAAAGGAGTAGTAGTATTGCTCCATGGTTTTTGCGAAAGCAAAGAAATTTGGGGGGATTTGCCCTCTCTCTTGGCGGAAGAAGGTTATAAATGCCGTGCGATGGATTTGCCTGGTTTCGGTTTGCGGCACCATAACGATTTACAACCTAGCATTAACTATTTTGCTCAAAAAGTGTATGAAACTCTGCAAGACATTCCGCAAAACGTACTGATGATAGGACATTCCTTAGGTGGATACGTAACTCTTGCATTTGCCGAACTTTTTCCTGAAAAACTCTCTGGTGTCTGTTTGTTTCATTCTACTGCTTATGCTGACTCAGAAGAAAAGAAAGCTAATCGAAACAAAACAATAGAGTTCATTCGCAAAAATGGCTTGGATGAGTTTTTACCGCAATTGTTCAACGGACTTATTGCTCCTCAAAACGCTTTTCTTCTCAAAAATAAACTAGAACTTGTCATTACTCAAGCGCGGCTTACTACGCAAGTAGAAGGAGCTATCAACGCCATACTTGCGATGAGAGATCGCCCTGAAAGGCTGTCGGTGCTTCAAAAACTTTCGAAGCCTATTTTTTGGATTGCGGGTGACGCCGATAGTGTAACTCCTTTACAAAGTATTGAAGAACAAGTAAAGCAACTTCCTTCCGCAAAACTACACATTATGCACAATGTAGGGCACTTAGGAATGATTGAAAACCCGGACCTTGCTTTTCAAATATTAAAAGATATTGTTTCTAGCATAAAATAAATGCATTTTTGCAATAAAAAAGCAAAGTTTTATTAAAATTGAGCCCCACTTGTTTTTTTAACTCAAAAATTTGGTGCTTACATGAAACTTTCATCTTTTAAGTTTGAACTTCCTAATAAACTGATTGCAAAAAATCCAGCACCTGTGCGCGACGAATCCCGATTGTTGGTTTTGCACCGAAAAACAGGTGCTATCGAACATAGAATTTTCAAAGATATTATTCACTACTTCGACGAAGGAGATACATTTGTTGTCAATGATACTATGGTATTTCCCGCGCGCATGTATGGCAACAAAGAAAAAACAGGTGCTAAAATTGAAGTTTTTCTTTTGAGGGAACTCAGTAAAGAAGCACGTCTATGGGACGTATTAGTAGACCCTGCTCGTAAAATCCGTGTGGGTAATAAACTTTACTTTGGCAACGGTACATTAGTTGCAGAAGTAGTAGATAATACTACCTCTCGAGGAAGGACTATTCGTTTTCTATTTGATGGAGAAGATGAAGAATTTTACAGAATACTTGAGTCTTTGGGAGAGACTCCTATCCCTATCAAAGATTTAGGAAGAAATGTAGAACCAGAAGACAAAGAACGTTTTCAAACAATTTTTGCAAAACATAAAGGTGCTGTTGCTGCTCCTACTGCTGGAATGCACTTTACACACCAATTAGTGAAGCGTCTGGAAATCAAAGGAATTCAATTAACCGCTGTCACTATGCACGTAGGGTTAGGCACTTTCAAAGAAGTAGACGTAGAAGACCTTACTAAACACAAAATGGATTCCGAAAACTACAATGTTCCTGAAGAAACTGCTCGAATTGTCAATCAAACCCTTGACAATAAGAAACGCGTTTTGGCGGTAGGTACTACCGTGATGCGAGTTCTAGAGACTTCTGTTTCAGCAAACGGACGTCTTAAACCCAGTAGCGGTTGGACTGATAAGTTCATTTTTCCTCCTTACGATTTTAAAATTTGCAGCGCCCTTGTGACAAACTTCCACAAACCCATGTCCACTCTTCTGATGATGACCTGCGCTTTTGGAGGATATGAAAACGTTATGAAAGCCTATCAAGAGGCTATTAAAGAAAAATACCATTTTCTTACTTATGGAGATGCAATGCTCATCATTTAAGCATGTTACGTGAAATTTTTGGAAAATTTTATGATTTTTTGGTAAACTTTTCTAATTTGTCCACAATGTAAGAAAAATCGTGTTTTTACTTTAAAAGTACTTTGTTTATGCAAATTTTAAGCGAACAAGAAATTCAGCGTCGCCAAAAAAGGCAGCAACTTATCGAAATGGGAATTGAACCTTATCCAGCAGAAGCGTTTCCCGTTAATGTGAGCGCTAAGGATATTCTTAAAAATTATACGCGCAACAAAACAGAATACAAAGATATTTCGATTGCGGGTCGATTGATGAGCATTCGCATTAGTGGAGCTGCTTCTTTTGCAGAATTACAAGATGAATCAGGACGCATCCAACTTTATATTGCACGCGACGAAATTTGCCCTACAGAAGATAAAACACTTTACAATGTAGTATTCAAAAAACTAATCGATATTGGTGATTTTGTAGGAGTAAAGGGCTACGTTTTTACAACTCAAACGGGTGAAATTACCATCCATGTTACCTCTTTAAAATTATTAGCAAAGTCTTTAAAGCCCCTACCTATTGTCAAACAACAAAAAGATACGCAAGGCAATATCAAAACTTATGACGCTGTAACAGATGCAGAGTTCAAATATCGCCAACGATATGCAGATTTAGTAGTCACTCCCGATGCAAAACAAGTTTTTATTAAAAGAACTAAAATCATCAATGCTATGCGCAATTTTTTCAATTCGCATGGCTATTTAGAAGTAGAAACTCCTATTTTGCAGCCTATTCCAGGCGGAGCTTCCGCACGTCCTTTTGTTACGCACCATAACGCTTTAGATATCCCTTTATACTTGCGCATCGCTAACGAACTCTACCTAAAAAGATTGATTGTAGGAGGATTTGATGGAGTCTACGAGTTCGCAAAAGATTTTAGAAATGAAGGAATGGATAGAAACCACAATCCAGAATTTACAGTATTAGAAATCTATGTAGCATACAAAGATTATTTCTGGATGATGGATTTCACAGAGCGATTGCTCGAACACGTAGCTCTTGAAGTGCTAGGAGACACTAAATTTGTAGTAGGAGAACATACAATTGAAATCAAAAGACCTTTTCCCAGAATTTCAATATACGAAGCTATCCGCCTTCATACAGGTATTGATATCAGCCTAATGAATGAAGAAGAACTTCGAGAAACGTGCCAAAAATTAGGCGTTAAAGTAGAAGCTACAATGGGAAAAGGAAAACTTATTGACGCAATCTTTGGAGAAAAATGCGAGCATTATTATATCCAACCTACTTTTATTATCGATTATCCTGTAGAAATGTCTCCTTTGTGCAAAAGGCATCGCCGCAATCCGCAGCTCACTGAACGCTTCGAGTTGTTTATCAATGGAAAAGAAATTGCAAATGCCTATTCTGAGCTAAACGACCCTATCGACCAACGAGAACGCTTCGAAGAACAAATGCGCCTCATGGAACGAGGAGATGACGAAGCAATGTACATCGATTATGACTTTTTGCGCGCCTTAGAATATGGCATGCCTCCTACCGCAGGAATGGGAATCGGAATAGATCGCTTGACGATGCTCTTAACCAATCAACCTTCTATCCAAGACGTGTTGTTTTTCCCTCAAATGAGACCCGAGAAAACAATACAAGCCGCCTCTCATGCTGAATATCTTGCTTTAGGAATCCGAGAGGAACTCATTCCACTGCTTCAAAAAATCGGATTTCTGACCATCGAATCGCTTCGGGAAGCTTCTCCAAACAAAATTCTTAACGACTTAGGAATAGTTCGAAAAAAACTCAAACTCGAAAACCTACGCCTTCCAACAAAAGAGGAAATCGAAAGTTGGTTGAAAAAATAAAAACTTTATTTATCTTTCTCTAACCAATTGAAATTATCCTAACTCTCATATTTCCACTTATGAATACTGAAAAAACAATGAATGTAACCTATAACAGAAAAGAATCATTAGGCTTTTTGCTTTCTATTGTATTTAGAGTTACACATAACGCTTTGCAACAGCGTTTTAATCTCGAGAATATCGACCTTACAGTTGATATGTGGCTGATTTTGAATAGTCTCCACCAAAAGAACGGTCAAAACCAACAACAAATTTCAGCAGACATTCAAAAAGATAAATCAAGTGTAACGCGCATTTTAGACAACTTAGCCAAACGCGGACTTATTCAACGCACTGATGATAGCAAAGACCGCCGTAACAAAATTATACATTTGACCGACAGCGGGCGGGCTCTCATTCAAAGAATTCTTCCTTTAGTAATTGAGGATAACCGTTTTATAGAGGCTCACTTCTCAGAAGATGAGTTAAAATCTTGCAAACGCTTATTACAACAAATATATGAGCGATGTAACCATTTTATCAAAGAAAGCAAGTTTATTCTCGAACAACGTTCCAAAGCATGACTTCTAACTCTCTGAGCAAATCTCTTTTGGTGCTTCCAGGAGCATATAAGAAACCTTCCGTGTAGTAAAGCGTTCCAGATTTTTCATGTACCCATACGAAGCTAATAAAAGCACCTCCCATGCTCAAATGGTTGGTACGCCACATACCTCTTAATTGCAAAGCATATCGGTTGTTTAGATTAACTGGTTGGACATCAGGCGGAAGCAACCGCTCTGTTACTAAAAAAGTATGCGGTCTGGCAGGATCTTCGTATAAGTGTTGTTTGCAAATCGAATCGCGAAGGGCTAAAACTGAATCAGCCAAAAACTGAGATTTGCTCCTATAAGGCTCATAATGAATAATTACACTTCTATCAAACCTTTTATCCATCTGACGAATCCAAATAAATCCTTCCTTATCTTTTTTTTCAGACTTAGCTAATAAAAATCCGATCGGAATTTTGAGATTGAGTTGGTGTTCTTGAAAAATTTCTTTTTCTAAAGTCGTATTTCTTTCCTCAAAAAGGAGTTTAGCAGTTTTTTCACGCACGATTTTATCAAAATAATCTTGAATTTTAGTTTTATTGGCTAACAATTGTTGAGCTAAAACTTCTTCATCCATCCCAAAAATGTGCAAAAGATGCTGCCCTTTGGCGTATTCATCTTTCCCCTGATGAAGAAACAAAGAGGTATCTTGCCGTATTTTAGTAAGAGTATTTTCCGAAAAAAGATTCAGCATATAAAGCCCCTCAGGCGTAGTAGCATTTAACATAGCTACTGTTACAATGTTGCCATATTCGCGCAAACCTTCCTGAAAAACGAAAGGCTTTATGAAAATACATTTGTAGCGAGGCTCGCTTTGGAGCAAACCAGGAATTTTTTCTTGAAAAATAGAATCTATTGCTTCGCCGACTTTCGAATTTCGCAAAACTGTATCCATGATAATCAGAATTTCTTCAGGCTTGCCTTTGGCTGTTTTGAGAAGCTCTTCAGGAGAATTTTGACAACTCATTAATACAATAGCAAACGCTGCAAGGCATACCCAGTTTCCAAGTTTTTGCATTTTTTAGCTTTTTTAAATTTTAATTTGCAAGAAACAAAAAAGCGTCAAACATTTAAAAGCTTCAACAAAAAAGGACTCGCAAGTTTATATTTCTAATCCGAAAAGAAGCACATCATCTGTTTGCTTTTGTTGTTCTTTCCAAGAGTAAAAGTAGGCTACAAGGTGTTCTCCCTGCGTAAACAGAGGAAGTGCCGCATTTTCTTGCATAAATTGATGCAAAATTTTTCTTCTCATGCACGTTTGAGAAAAAGCTCCGATTTGGTTTGTAAATCCATCAGAAATAAACCAAATTTTATCGTGAGGGGAAAGGGTGAAAATATGATTCTGAAATTTAGGTTTTTGTTTTAAATAGCGCTTTCCTAGTGTCCTTTTATCAGGTTCAATATAATACACCTGATTTTGATGAATATAATACAAAGGAATTCGGGCTCCTGCAAATACCATTCTTTTGTTATTAACGTTGATTGTGCAAACAGCCATCCTTACTCCGAAACTCAGGCTGAAATTTTCATTAGGGTTTTGAAGCTTTTTCATGCGCGCATCTATCTCCTCAAGAATTTCCGCAGGATTTCGATAATTGTATTCTTGAATCACTTGAGCAGCTAAAGCACTCATCACAATTGTATTGAAAGCGCCTGCCACATCGTGTTCAGGGCAATCAGCAAACACCAATACAAAAGAATCTGCTCGGTAGGTTGTCCAATAAAAATCTCCTGAAACAGTTTCCAATGGAATGTCTTTAACATATACATTTTTAAAAACTTTGAAGTAATTAGGTTGCCCTGCATAAACGTACTGCTGCACTCTTTTAGCGTATTGAACCGTTTGAGCAATTAATTTGTTTCGATGTGCAATTGTAACATTCTGTCTTAAAATTTCTTGATTTTGAGCTTGTATATCTTGGTTTGCTTTTAACAAACGAGCTTCGCTATCGCGCTTGTCTCTATAGGCATTATAAGAAATAAACAAAAGTATAGAAACAATTACAAAGGCGATGCTCCCTATAATAGTTTGATAGCGAGCAAAGTCGGCTTCTTTAGTAAGCATCTGGATTTGCTGATCTTTGGTTTCTACTTCAAACTTGATTTCTAGTTGCTCTATGTTGTGATAAAAACTATTGCTTTGAAGTAATTTGATGAGCTGAGTATAAGTTTTGTAGTACTGAAGAGAAGATTGATGTTGTTGAGCCACTTCATACAATGTAGCAAGTTGCAAAACAGACTCAGCGATTAACGCCACAGAGCGAGAAGAAGTGGCTCTATCGAGTGAAAAAGAAGCAGCCTCTATCGCTTTATCTATTTTTTTTTGAATAAGGTAGGTTTTAGAAAGCAACAAATAATATTCAACCCACTCAGCATGGGAGTTTTTTTTGAGCAACTCAAAAGCGCGATGCAACCAAATTTCTGCTTGCTCTGCATCTTCTAATTGCACGTATAACTCCGACAAATTAATCACTGCATTCCACTCTAAATCAGGATTTTTTTCTTTAACAGCAAGCCTGTGCGCCTGGTGAAGCGCTACAGATGCTTCATGATATTTCTTTAACTTGATATAAATATCTCCTAAAACACATAAAGAAACTGCAAGTCCATGAGGCTCGTGTTGTTTCTCATAAAGTTCTTTTTCTTCCTCCGCATATTGCAAAGCTCCAGGAAGATTTTGATTAGCTAAATGCAACAAAACCATTTGACTCAACAAAGTCGCTTGCTCCAAAGGATTGTGCTTCCTTGCTATTAACAGCGCTTTTTGAGTGTATTCGATAGCTTCTTTTAACAATCCCATTTGTCTGTAAACGTGGGCAACATTTGCATAGGCTTTTATTAGTTCGGATGCCGCGCCTGATTTCTCAACTTTCTTAAGTTGCTGGATAGCGTCTGAAAGCGCTTGATACAGTTCCGATGAGCGCCCTCTTTGAAGTTGAAAAGTGTCGTAGGCTTGAGGTATTATATTATTACTCTGCCCCCAAAGAACAAAGGAAGATAAATAAATAGAAATTAGTAAAAAAATACGAGACATTTGGCAAGTGAAATTTGCCAAAGATAAAAAATTTGAAACATTAACGAGCGATCCGGTTGTATTGAATTTCTTCCAAGAGTTCTACAAGATACTTAAACTGAGGAATCACCGTCATATTAGGAGAAAGTTGCAAATCTTGCCCGACCACCTGATAGCCTGAAAGCAAAATATCTGTATCTGGGAAACGCCTTCCTAATTCGTTGATATAATCTTGCACGTTATCAATGTCTGGATAGGAAGTAATGATAGTCATAATCACATCAGGTTTATGGATTTCAAAGGCTTTCTGCATATCGTCCAAAGGAAGGCTCTGACCAAGATACACTACCTGATGTCCACGCGTTTTAATAAGATAATAAGCGAATAACAAGCTTATCTCATGTAACTCTCCTTCAGGAAGATACAGCAAAAACTTTCTTCTAATCTTGATATGCGGATTAGTTACAATTCCATCGATAGCTACGATGAGTTTTTGTCGGATAAGGTTTGTAATGAAATGCTCTTGTGCCGGATTGATAGCATCGGTTTGCCATAAAAAACCAATTCGCGCCAAGAAAGGAAATACAATATTCATCATCGTTTGCTCGAAACCCAAATGAAGTATATTAGTAAACATAATCTTTTCAAACTGCTCTTCATTCAGATCAATCATTGCAACTGTCAGAGCGCTGATTTGGTCATTATAGTTGTTGTTCTTTTCGATAATTTTTAAGACTTCTCTACATACTTCCTCGCGTGTCATTTCAGCAATTTTACTAATCTTGTAGCCGTTATTATTCAACAGGCTGATGTTGAGCATGTGCTTTAAATCGTCAGAATCGTAATAGCGAATGTTGGTATCTGTTCGCTTTGGGGTGATGATATTATACCTTTGTTCCCATATTCGAATCGTATGGGCTTTAATACCTGTTAAATGTTCTAAGTCTCGGATTGAGTACGTATTTTTCATCGCGAGTTTTTAATAATTTTGTTTTTAACAACGAACTAACCTTATAACTTTTTAATCATAGAAAATGTTTAGTTAAGGTTTTGCATTTTTTTAAGTAACAGCAAATTCTTTTTAGAATGAAATCTTTGGCTATCAAAGTTTGTGGCATGAAATATACCGAAAATATCAAGAAAATAACAGAACTGCCTATCGATTTTATCGGATTTATATTTTATGCAAAATCTCCTCGTTTTGTTGAAAACCTTTCAGCAGAGGTAGTAAAAAATCTGCCATGTTCAATTAAACGCGTAGGTGTTTTTGTAAATGCAACTAAAGAATACATTCTCGAAAAAAGCCAAACTTATGAACTTCACGTACTCCAGTTACATGGTCAAGAATCTCCCGATTTTTGCCGAGAAATTAAAGAAGATACCCACCGCCTTATTACCAAAGCATTTGGAATTTCTTCTTCTTTTGATTTTAACCAACTCGTCTCTTATGAAGATTGCGTAGATTTTTTTCTTTTCGACACTTCTACTCCTCAGCACGGTGGAAGTGGGATGCGCTTTTCCTGGGAAATCTTACAAAAATACAACAGCCCAAAACTCTATTTTTTGAGTGGAGGCATTGGCTTAGAGCATATTCAAGAAATCTTACAACTTAAAAAACAGCAGCCTTTTTTGTACGGAATAGACATCAACAGCCGATTTGAAGAAAGTGCTGGTTTGAAAAATTTTTCTCTTATTCAAAAATTTGTGAAAGAAATTAAAGAATTGCAACATGTCATCGATATTTAATGACCCAGAATTACAACCCAAAGCAAAATATTTAGGAACAATTACCAAAGATTTTGCGAAGGTCGCAGAATTGCTTAAAGAAGCGAGTTACCAAATCAAAGTGAGAAAAATTTCTGATTATCCCATTTTTGTAATGAGCAAGACGCCTTCTGTAATTGGACTTAACCTAATTAGCACTTCCCAACATCGAACAGAATGGAACTACAATGTCTCTTATTTAGATGAATTTGTGCAACGCGGTCTAATCAAAGATGTAAGCTATTTTCAGAGTACTTACAAAAACATAGATGAGTTTTGTTGCTTATTTGTCATTGATGAAGATTTTATCAAATTTGTATATCTCCCTTATCCTAGCGAAACACCTTTAGACGACTTCATAGAGCCTCATGGTTCGAATGACAATGACGAATAAAACTATAATCGATTGGCTCTTTTGCGCAAAAGAAAATCTGCAATAACAATGGCAGCCATTGCCTCCACAATCGGAACTGCGCGCGGCACTACACAGGGATCGTGCCTGCCTTTGCCTGAAACAATTACTTTTTCTTTTGATTCATTGATACTCTCTTGGTCTTGCATAATAGTAGCAACAGGTTTAAAAGCTACTCGAAAATAAATATCCTCTCCATTAGAAATACCTCCTTGGATACCGCCTGAGTGATTAGTTCTTGTGCGGACTCTTCCATTTTCATCTGTATAGAAAATATCGTTGTGCTGAGAACCATTAAGCTTAACGCCTTCAAATCCAGAGCCATACTCAAACCCTTTTACAGCATTGATACTCAACATAGCTTTTCCTAACTCAGCATGTAACTTGTCGAAAACAGGCTCTCCCAATCCTGGTGGGACTCCCTGAATCACACAAGACACCACTCCTCCAATAGTATCTCTATTTTTGCGCGTTTCATCAATAAGAGTAATCATTTGTTGAGCTACTTCGGGGTCGGGGCACCTTACAATATTTTGTTCTATCTGATTAAAATCTAATGTAGAATAATCATCTGTAATTTTCAGAGCGCCTACTTGCGAAACGTAAGCAGTAATGCGAATGTTGTATTGCGCTAAAAATGTCTTAGCAATCGCTCCTGCAGCAACCCTTGCCAACGTTTCACGCGCAGAACTTCTTCCTCCTCCTCTGTAATCTCGAATGCCATATTTTACATGATACGTATAATCGGCATGAGAAGGTCTGAACTTATCAGCGATGTGCGCATAATCTTTGCTGCGTTGGTCTTCATTTAACACATAAAGCATGATAGGCGCGCCTGTCGTTTTCCCTTCAAACACCCCTGATAACACATCTACTTTATCGCCTTCTTGCCGTTGAGTCGTAATTTTAGATTGACCTGGCTTTCTTCTATCGAGCTCTGCTTGAATGGCTTGTAAATCAAATGGCAATCCTGCTGGACATCCGTCAATAACTACGCCAACTCCTTTTCCATGCGACTCTCCGAACGTAGTAATTCTGAATAGTTTTCCGTAAGAATTCATAAAGAAATATATTCGCCTTATATGGTGCAAAATTAGCAACAAGAAAATGAAAATAGGATTATTCTTTGGCTCTTTCAACCCAATTCATATTGGACATTTAATTATTGCAGAAACAATAAAAGAAAACAGCGATGTTCAGCAGGTTTGGTTTGTGGTATCGCCGCATAATCCTCTTAAATCTAAATCAGGATTGTTGCATGCATTCGACCGTTTGAATATGGTGCGATTAGCCATCGCCGATAATCCTCATTTTAGAGTTTCAGACATAGAATTACATCTTCCCGAACCTAACTATACTATTCATACACTTACCTATTTATCTGAAAAATATCCTCAACACGAGTTCCAGCTCATTATGGGGCAAGATAACTTGGAACACTTTCATAAATGGAAAAATTATCAGGAGATTCTTCACTACTATACGCTCTTAGTGTATCCGCGTCCGGGTGCAAAACCTAATGAACTTATTCATCACCCTCACGTAAAATTAATAGAGGCGCCTTTGTTAGACATTTCAGCTACTTTTATACGCAAACAACTCCAGCAGGGGAAATCAGTGAAATATTTGCTTCATCCTGATGTAGAGAGTTTTATTCGTTTCAAAAAATTTTACCAGTAGCGCAGATTCTGCTTTTTTTGCGGAAATCTTTCCTAAAAACTACCGTGTATGTATCAGAAAACAACCATTTGTCTACTAGGAGGCGGACAACTCGGGAGAATGCTCTTGCAAGCGGGCGTCGATTTGAATATAGAGTTTCGCGTGTTAGACCACAATGCCAATGCTCCTTGCGCTTCTTTTACAAATCAGTTTGTTTGTGGGAGCCTGACCGATTTTGAAACAGTTTACCAGTTCGGAAAGAACGCTGAAATAATCACTATTGAAATCGAAAATGTGAACACTAACGCTCTACGATGCTTAGAACAAGAAGGTGTCCGAGTATTTCCACAACCTCATCTCATCGAACTCATTCAAGATAAACGATTACAAAAACAATTTTACGAGCAAAACCACTTTCCTACAGCGCCCTTTGTGCTCACCGAAAAAAAAGAAGACCTAAAGAACTACCCTGATTTTTTTCCTGCTGTCCACAAATGCGGGAAAGGAGGATATGATGGAAAAGGCGTTAGAATTTTAGAAACTTTCGAAGACTGGTGCAAAGGTTTTGAACTACCCTCTGTTTTGGAAAAAAAGATTTCTATTTATAAAGAAATCTCCGTTATTGTAGCGCGCAACTCAAATGGAGAAATAAAAGCATTTCCAGTAGTAGAGTGCGCATATCATCCTACCCAAAACTTAGTAGATTTTTTGATTATGCCAGCAGAAATAGCTAATAAGTTAGAAAAAAGAGCTCAAGAAATTGCTATCGAACTTATTCAAAAATTAGAACTCGTAGGAATTCTTGCTGTCGAAATGTTTATAGACACTCAAGAAAATATTTTTATTAACGAAGTAGCTCCTCGCCCTCACAATAGCGGGCACCAAACTATTGAGGGTAATTTTACTTCTCAATACGCTCAACATCTGCGCGCTATTCTAAACCTTCCTTTAGGGAATCCTCAACTCAGGGCACCTTCTGCTATGATAAATCTCTTAGGAGAACCTTCTCATGAAGGAGAAGCGGCTTATATAGGATTAGAAAAGGTGCTCCAACTCGACCAAACCTATGTCCATCTTTACGGAAAACATCAAACAAAACCTTATCGAAAAATGGGGCATATCACCGTTTTAGGAACCAACCGACAACAACTTTTAGAAAAAATCCATTTTATCAAAGGATTGATAAAAGTAGTGAGCGCTCCAAATCGACAAGTAATCAATCCCTAAAAAGACATTTTTTCCTTTCTGGCTTTTACCAGTGCAGAACCAATAATTTGGTGCATATCGTAATAACGATACTCAGCAAGGCGGCCTCCAAAAATCACGTGCGGCAATGATTGAGCAAGTGTTTCGTATTTTTTAAAAATAGCATTATTTTTTTCATCGTTGATAGGATAATAAGGTTCATCTCCTTTTTGCCATTTTTTAGAATATTCCCGCGTGATTACTGTAATAGGTTGCCTACCAAATTCAAAATGTTTATGTTCAACAATTCGAGTATAAGGCACATTTACATCTGTATAATTTACTTGAGCATTTCCTTGAAAGTTTTCTTTTTCTAAAATCTCGTGTTCAAAGCGCAAACTTCTATATTCAAGCTCTCCAAACCGATAATCAAAAAACTCGTCTATTTTGCCTGTATAAACAATTTTAGGTGCTAACTGGTCGAAATAACTTTTTTCTGAAAAATAATCTGTATTTAGTCGTACTTCTATCCCAGCTAACAATCCTTCAGTGAGTCTATTGTAACCGCCTATCGGGATTCCTTGATAACGGTCATTAAAATAGTTATTATCGTACGTAAAGCGAACAGGCAAGCGTTTGATAATAAACGGAGGAAGTTCTTTACACGATTTTCCCCACTGTTTTTCAGTGTATCCTTTAATGAGCTTTTCAAAAATATCTCTTCCTACCAAAGAAATGGCTTGCTCTTCTAAGTTCCTGGGTTGGGTAATCCCTGCCTCTCGAATTTGTTCTTGTATTTTAGCTTGTGCTTCTTCAGGTGTAATCACACCCCACATTTGGTGAAATGTATTCATATTGAAGGGAAGATTATACACCTTTCCTTGAAAAATAGCAGTAGGCGCATGAATGTAATGATTGAAACTCACAAACTGATTGACATAATCCCAAATTTCTTTATCATTCGTGTGAAAGATATGTGGACCATACCAATGAACGTTAATCCCTTCTATTTCTTTGCAATACGTATTTCCACCGATGTGTGGTCTTCGGTCTATCACTAAACATTTTTTTCCGGCATTAGTCATTTCGCGAGCGAATACAGCGCCAAATAATCCTGCGCCCACAATCAGATAATCGTATGAATGCATGTCTTAAAAAAAGGAGAATAATCTATGTAAACTTTTTGACAAGGATTCTGCAAATTTATGATAATCGTATACATATCTTTTGCAGTGTATTGCACAAGTTCACGTTGTTCATTATAAATTTTTAGTTTGTCTCTAACTGCAATATTGGCGATAAGTTCTGCAGTTCGATTCTGAGAATTTATTTCGTATCCAAAACCTCGATAGCGCACCTCTACCTTCTGACCATCGGAATACCTAAAAATAGGCAAGCTATTGTTTAGCTGAAATACTTTTATATCATTATCTTCAAAGAAAAGTTTAGATTCGTGGATTAATCTGCCTCCATCAAACTCTTTAAACCTATTAAAAGAAACAATATCGCCTTGAGGAAGGATTATCCAGCCTACGGCGTGTTCTCTGAGTTCTTCGACAGTTTGATAGACGGGTTTTGAAGAAAAATTTTCATATCCGTTGAGAGAATGAATTTTCAACAGAGTAGAAATATTGTGAGGCAAAGTAAAAACATAATTTTTTTCCGCGCTTCTTTCAGGAGTAATGCTCCAAACGTAAGAGCCTGATTTTCTGATTTCATCGTAAACAGACTTTTTTTCTAAATCCAAGATGCTTTTAGCGTAATAAGGATAAAATGACGAATTGCTATGACAAATAACAAAAAAAGCAAACCATATGCTTAATACAACGTACATCGAAACTACAAAAAGCCAATACTTCTTGCCTGCAAAAACTCTGTTGTTTTCCAAAGCGGAATAAAGCGTAAGAAATAAAATGAAAAATGGAAAGAACTTAAATGCTCCAAAAAATTTATCAAAAAAAGGTAACTTTTGTAACAGATTCCAAAGAAATCCGTAACTGCCTAAACACAAAACAAAAGCCAAAATTCCCATTCCTATCAAAGACCAGCTCAATACATGAGTAGTAGAAACTTTCCGAGTAGAAAAAAACATTGAGCTACTTGGAATTAAAAACAGCAATCCTGCTACTACAATAGGATTGATGAAATAAAAATTAGAAATTTCGTTAGGAATACAATGCTCATAAATAAGTTCCCTATTAACGTAAGGCCAACCCATGGGATGATTGCTAAAAAAATAAGGATAGGGGAAAAATATAGAAAGTATTCCATGAGCAATAGAACTCAGTTCTCCATCGTCATGGCGCGCTCCATAAGCTTCGTAAACATTTGAAATTTGTAGCAAAACGAAAGGAGAACATAAAACCAAAAAAGCAAATACTGCAAAAAACAATTTCGGATAGAAACTTAAAGACTTAGCTGAGAAAGTTTGAGAAATCACAAAAATGCCTAAAAATAAAGCACTATAAGCTAACAATTGAACGTTACCTGAAAAATAAAAAAGTAAAAAAACAATGCATAAATAAAAAGCGTGCTTCCACTTGTTTTCATTGATTATTTTTTGAACTAAATACAACGAAAGAGGCAAATAAGCAATTACAGAGGAAGTATAATACCACGAGCGCGTTGTCATCAAATGGTAGCCTGAAAATATCCAGGCAATTGTAAAAAAAACAGAAATAAAAGAATCTACGCGATGATACTTTAAAAAGCGAATCACGGAAACAATTCCAATCAAAAAATGAATACAAGTATAAATCTCTATTAGATATACTTCGTTTTTAAACAAATACTTGGCAATCGCCCAAGAAAGCCATACTATAGGATATAAAGAAGCATAAATTCCGAACTGAAACAAATACGTACCCCCTCCATTAAAATGAGCGTAAGAAGGTATCTCTTTCATTTCAAATAAAATTCTACACGAATGAACCATATAAGGCATGAACTGAGCTAAATTGTCATCAGAAAGGAAATACAAAAAAAAGTTTCTGCTTTCAAGGTAATAGAACAGTATTCCAAAAATGACAATAGCTACTAAAGTTTCAAGGCGTTCAAAAATTTGATAAATCCACGCTCTGAAAAAATTGTTAATCAGCCATACTAACCAATATATCCCTAAGAACAATATCACCCACAAAATATCGTCTGTAGAAAAATGCCGTCGAATATTCAGAAGTTTAATAATTAATTTGTTTTCAATTTCGTAGGGAAATAATACGTCTATAATATCGTGCTTTAGCACACCATTTTCAAAATAATGAGATTTATCTTTGTTTTCTTTATGCCAATAAAATACATCGTAAATCCACACATCAAAAGGTTTAGAAATTTCCGCCTGATTTTGCTGATAATATTGCTTTACTCCCTCATCCGCTTGAATAACTTTGAGCAATACATAATCTTGTCTTACTTGAAAAAAGAATGCTTTATCAAATAGAAAAATACAAAACAACGCACTAATCGCAAGTATTACATAGAAAGAGAATTTCAAGCTCTCATTTCGATGCTTCACAAAGTATTTCGCTCTTAGATAAAATACATAAAGAAAATAGCTTAGTATTACGAAAAAAGTAAAAAGAAGAATAATCTTGTTTGCTATCTCAAACCACTCTAAAAATGAATACCAAAAAGAAAGATTGGTAGATGGAATTAATAACTTCCCATTATGAAAGTATGGAGAAGAATTTTTATGATTGAAGTGCCATTCTGCGGCATCAGGAAGCCATTCGTTAAAGGATTTATTAATAATATTTTTATGTTTTTCATAATACTCTTTTACACCTAAATCTTGTTGCATCAAAGTTAAAAGATGCTCTTTTTCTTTAGTATGAACGACATTTTTAATGAAAAAACTGGAAATTAGAGTTAAAAATATATATCCTAATACTACGTATATTACAAACTTATATTTCATTTTTCTCTTAAATTTTCAAAATCCATAAGCTTGTATAAACTAAAACGAAATAAATTTTCTACAACAAAAAAGCAAAATATACTTTTATTCATTTTATTTCTAATGTACTGGTGCTCAATATTACTTTTACATAATCAATGCTCTTGCACGGCTTTGGGACGAAGAATATTTTTTTAAGGATATTCTGTCACATCCACTACAGATACATCAGAGAAACACCTATCTTACTAACTATCAATCATTTGGGATACGGCTCTCTTTTCTGGATTGTTAATGCCTTGATTTTTGATATTTCTCCGTCCCACTCGGCTACGCTATGCCGTGCACTGAGTTTATTCTTTACCATACTACCATTAAGAATTGTTGTATATCAGGCAATTATTCAAATAAAAATAGCTTGTATTTTATAATACTTTGTCTTCTTTTAGTTCTTCATGGTGGTATGGTAACTGATTGGCTGCGAAACCTTAGTTTTTCACTTGCCTTTATTTGCACTACGTTATTATTTATGAGTAATCAATCTACCTTTCTAACCATGTTTTTGATTGGCTTAGGAGTGTGGGCATTAACTCAATTTTATTTTTCTGTTTTTCGCTGCAATCTTCCATTATTTTTTAAATAACACACCTTTTCAAACTAATACGAATTATTTCATACGCGTTATTCTTTCATCATCAGCGGGTTTCTTCTTTGCTAATATTTTTTGTTCATCAACCACAATTTCACGATTTATTGGAAAAATATTTCGTTCGACATTAACACTTTTAACAATGCGAATATCAATTTTGGGGGATAAACTTCATTTTATCCTGTTTGGCTTCCAACAGAAAAATGCTTTCTTGTACGGAAAAATGGAGTTACTATAAAATTTTTATCATGCGCATGTTATTTACCTTTTTTTAATCTGTTAATTTTTTATAGCCTAACTATCTGATATTCAATACACAAACAAAAAAAATCAGCTTTTTTCTATCAATATCTGTGTTAACTGTCATTTTATTGATAACGAGTTCGCCTACTTACTTCCATTGGTATTGGCTTCCACTCATTGGAGTGTATTTAGGTATTTTCTGGGAAATTATAAAATCTCTGCTAATAAATTAACTTCTCTTAATGGTAGCTCCTACCTCATTGTGAAGAACTTACGAGCATATTTTGTTGCAAAAAGAGTATATCACCATTTCAGATTACAGAAATAATGCTATCCATTGATATTATACTAACAAATAGCTAATATACTACTCAAAAACTTTGCATCAATTCTTACTACGTCTTGCCTTTTCTTGATGCGTATGATGCGCCAAACAAATAGAACTTTCGCAAGGGAAAATTATTTCCAGCTACGACGCATATGCAGCTACTACTGCTTTGCTTCTGCATGAAAATCATCAATATTTGCAAGAAATTTTATCTGATTACAAAAAGGTTTTTATTATTTTGGATAAAAACTCATATCGGTATCACATTTTAAAAAATCAGACAATTGAACAAACTCCTCAGGAGTTCATTCAAAGTCGAATACGTGTGCCAATAAGACATTTTCAGGAATACAATTGGGGTTATATTTTTATGTTACAAAATTTATCTCTTTATAAAGTATGTGGATGTATATAGCCTTTCTAAGTTTTTACGCTTGGATAACAAAATACTATTCATCAAGGCGTGAAGCACTGATAGTGAGTAGTTTAGTATGGTCTGGACTGATAATAGTGAGTACAGAATTCTTCTCTGCGTTGAAATGGATTACACCATTTTGGATTCGCACATTTTGGATAATAGTAACAAGCGTCAATGTTCTATTGATTTGGCAGAGTAGGAAATCTCTGAAAGGAAAGTTTACCATTTCCATTCCTTCTCAATACGGAGTTTGGGAGAAAAGCGTCATATTATTTATGTCTTTATTGGTTGCTTTGCTTTTCTATCAAGGTTTGTATTACGCGCCTAATAATTATGACTCCATGACTTATCACTTGGCGCGCGTGATGCGATGGACCTTCCAAAAAAGTGTATCGCATTACGCTACCCATATTCCACGACAGCTATCTATGCCGCCCTTTGCTGAGTTTGTAGCCTTGCATAGTTTTTTGTTACACAAATCTGATGTATGGTTCAATAGTATTCAGTTGTTTTATTTGCTTCTCACTTGTTGTGGTGTATCGCTCATAGCAAAAACCTTAGGTGGGAATGCACACATACAATTATACAGTGCTTTTGTTGCTCTAACTTTTCCGATGTCTGTTTTACAAGCCACTTCTACGCAAAACGACCTTGTAACAGGCTGTTTTTTGGTTATTACTTATTGGCTAATTATTCAGATTTGGCAAAAGCCGATTTCTTATTTCCCTATTTGGCTGGGTACGGCAGCAGGGTTGCTTACTCTTACTAAAGGAGTATCATTTATTTGGTTAGTGATGCCTGCTTTAGTCACAGCGTTGGTTTTAATACTTCATCTTACCAAACATCGAATCAATATCAAATCATTTCTTATAGTAGGATTGAGCATTTTGCTTCCTACTGTGTTGCTTCCTCTTCCGCATTTCTTGCGAAACTTTCATCTTTTTGGCAACATACTTGGAACAACCCCAGAAGACCAAAAACTATACGCCTGCGAAGAATACACTTTCAATGCTATTTATAGTAATATCATTAAAAATATCAGCTTGCATTTTAAAGAGCCTTTTATCGATAATTCGGCAGAATGGATAGTTAAAAAAATCATACCTGAAAATTACTTGAACAACCCTGTAAATACTTTTCCAGGATTAAATTTTGAACTCCGAATTACCGAATTTAGCGAAGACTATGCTTCTTCCTTTCTGGCAACGCTTTTGGTATTAGTTGGTTTATTGTGTTTGCCGTTTTTTATTAAGAAAATCTATCAAAATAAGCCACTTTTCTTTTATGTAGTTTCTATTCTGATAAGTGGTTTGTTGTTTTGCGCCATGATAAAATGGAATCCGTGGGCTACGCGTTTACATATCTCTTTATTTCTGCTCGCCTCTCCGCTAATTGGGTTTTTATTATTCAAAATCAAATATTTAGTTCAATTTTTAGGAAATACAGCTATTGTATTTATCAGTATCTATGCATTGTTGTTTAGTGTATTCAACAGAATACGTCCTTTGGTAGAAATCGAAAATGTAACGCATTTTGTGCGCAACAAACCAAGGTACGAAAGGCATTTTCCTTCACACCCACAAGAACGCATTGATACTTACAAAAATATCTCCTCTTTTCTAGCAGATAAAGACAGCATCGGGATTATCATAGGAGCAGACAGCTGGGAATATCCACTTTATACAGCAGATTTTTCTGCACTAAAAATTCCCAGAACCGTTTGTCATGTCAACGTTGAAAACTTGAGTAAAATATTGGAAAAACCAACTTTACTTAATTTCATCATTACTGAAAGCGCAAATACTGATTCTTTGAAGTACGGAACAAATACGTATTTTAGAATACGCGATCATTCTCTTAAAACCTTGCAATTATTTCAACGAGATAGTACATCAAAAGAATACGTAAATTGGGTAGAAAAAAACAAAATGAAAGAAAACCTACCCAAATTGATAGCATATATGCGCCATGACATAGGCGTTCTGATGTATTATAAACAAAATCAACAGAGCATTGGAAAAAGTTTTGAAGAATGGTTGCCTTCTTCTGCCGAATGGCACTATCAAAATAAACATCAATCTCCCTACTTTGTAAATGGAGAACTCCAAGATTATATTTTATCTTTTAAAGAACCAGATGAAAAAGCCATCAAACAACAACTTATCAACATCATGAAAGATGATGAAGGGGTAAAACAATATTATGCAGAACATAGCCAAGAAATTGGAAAGAGCTTTGAAAATTGGCTTCCTGATGCTGCTCAATGGCATTTAGATAATAAAGATAAATCTAATTATTTTAAGCAGGGACAACTTATTGTGGCTGAAAAAGAAACAAAAGCAATATTTGATTTTGTAACTCCCGTCAGACAAAAACTTGGATTTTTATCTTTATTTTTAGCTATATTGATAAGTTTAACATTTGTTCATAATTTTTGTTCAACAATTTTTTTCCAATGAAACTTATCAAATTTCTGCTTATAGGAATTAGTGCGTTCATTATTGTCTTACAACTCAAAGGCATCTACTCTGCAAACACCGATTTGACAGATGCTTCGTGGATATTCATGGACGAAAACATTACTTTTGCTGGCGTTAAAAAACTACATCAGGCACTATACACCTTAGACAAAGGATATATCATTGACCAATTTTTAGATGGTGGTGACCATCGCTATGGCAGAATCTTATGGATAATCAATGCATTGACCTCTTTCATTCCTTCACTTATTTGGGGTGATAAAGGCGTAATAGTAGCTACCCGATTTACCCAGGCTTTCTTTTTAGTTGCTTCTTACGTAATATTAGCACACGCTCTTTTAAAAAGTTTTACATTAAGATGCGTAGCTGTTGCCTTGCTTTTGTTGCTTCCTCATACCCCTTACTACGCCACCATGCCCAAACCAGAGCCATTTCAACTATTCTTTATTGCTTTGTTTGTATGGTTTGCTTCTAAAAAAAGTTTTTTGCTCGGTAACTGGTATTGGATTTGGCTGGGAGCAGCAACAGGAGCTAAAATAGCTACATTGCCGTTGGTAGCTTTTTGGGGAGCATCTGCCTTTGGAATGGCTCTTTTGGGTCAGGACAAAAACAATCAAGAAACTGCTGCCTTTATCAAAAATCTACTCAAAACAATTGCCTGGCTAATAATCGGTTTCAACCTAGCAGAACCTATTTTTTATATCGGTCCCAAAATTTATTGGGATTGGATTAGCGGAAATGTCGTACATGGCGAAGACAACATCAACCTACAATTTTCAGACTGGTTTATGTTTGTCATTAATAGTTGGGCTGGAATACACGGAAGATTGATGTGGATTTTTTTGAGTTTACTCGTTTTAATATCTGCATTTACTTTTTTTCAAGCTATCAAAGGCAATCATTCATATCGAAACGCAGGGCTTGTATTAGCTGGTGGTTGGCTGATGAATTTGTTTATTATGTTCACCGTTAAGCGGCTGTGGGGATTTTATCTGCAGGTGGGCAGCGCATTGTTGGTGGTAGGTGCTTTGGCGGCATTTAATTTATTGTATAGTCAGATACATCAAAAGTTAGTGCGATTTTTGGGAATTATCTTAGGGTTGATACTGGTTGCTAACGGAACAATTCTGCAACTTCAATATACGAAAAATGTTTATGAAGAACTAGCGACCAGAACTCAAAATCCGCAACATATCTTTAAAGTGAAGCAACAAATATGGTCTGAAAATTTCATTAATAAGCTCTATCGACAAAAAAACAAAACATTATTGGGATTTTATGCACCAGCTTTGTATCAATTCAGAATACAACCTGAAACAGCACTTATTCGTCCGATTTGGGGTGCTTTTTTAGATTATTCTTCTCAACCCGATTTTATTATTACTGATTTCTGTTTATTACCCGATACAGTAAATTTATCTGAAAATATCTTTAAAGATTCTTTTCGCAAATCAGCGGTGTTGTACGGCAAGCACGTGGCTATTGCTCTCAATGACAGTTGCTTAGCAATTCCTTGCTACATAGAAACTAAAATTGACAGTTTGAAGTTGTTTTTATATACACAAAAAACATTTCCATAATATTTGAAAAACTGACTATAAAAAGTTTTGAAAAAATTCTTTTTCTGCCTGCTTATAAATTCTAAACATGCTACTCATAGGAAATACGCTCATAAGCGATGACATTGCAGAAAAACATTTTCTTTGTGACTTAGAAAAATGCAAAGGCGCTTGTTGCATAGAAGGCGATTTAGGAGCACCTCTCGAAGAGAGTGAATTAGAAAAAATGCAAGAAGTATTTGAGATAGTAATGCCCATGCTCGCCCCTGAAAATCAGGCATGCCTGGAAGAATGGGGACCTTATGTAAAAGATTATGAAGGTGATTATTCCACTCCTATTTTATCCGATGGGCTGTGCGCATATGCTATTCGAGAAAAAAATGGGATTATTAGCTGTAGTATAGAAAAAGCATGGAAAGAAGGCAAAACAACATTTCGAAAACCAATTTCTTGTCATCTTTATCCTATTAGAATTAAAAAATATCCTGATGGAAATGAAGTTTTGAATTATCATAAATGGAAAATATGCAAGGCAGCTTGTAAACTCGGAGAAAAACTAAAAATTCCTTTGTATCAGTTTTTAAAAGAAGCACTCATCAGAAAATATGGTGAAAAGTGGTACGAAGAACTTCTTGAAGTAGCTCAGCAGCATCCTAAAACTACTTAGTACAACCTTGAACACATTTTTCTGCTATTATTTTTCCTTCTTCATCAGTGATGCGAGCAACAAAGTAAGCATTTTCCCCTGCATCATGCTGAAAAACATATGGATACGATTTAAAGCCATGAGTGAGATAGCTATTTTCAAAAACTACCCACACTATTTGATTCTCAGCATCATAAATAGCTAACTTAGCATTGTTAATAGCATGTTTTAATTCTATCTGAAGGGTTCCTCTCCTAGTAATAAGAGGATGCTTTTGTTGTTCTTCTTTGTCGATACGGATTTTTTTGCTTACCACTACTTTCCCGTTAGATTGGTTGATAACTTTCAAAAAATAAGAAATTCCTACAGGCAATTCACGCGTTTTGGATAGAATACTTTGATGAAATCCTTTGATAAGCTTATAGTTATCTGCTAAAAGAGCATATAAATTTTCGGCTGAATCATAAATAGCTACACGCGCTGTTATCTCTTCGGGAACTTCGTAAGTAAGAATCGTTTCTTGTTCTACTCTTCTGACAGGAATAATAATATCAGAAGGACTTGCAATCTTTTCAAAAAGAACTTTTTCAGGAGTTTCTAATCGCAAAACAAACGTCGATGTATCGGATTCGTAATGATAAATCCCTACTTTAAACTGATAAAAACCCGGTTGAAGCGTTTGTTCTTTCCAATAGGTTCTCACACATTGCCCTCTACGATTATAAGCGCGCAAAGCGGCTTGTTTAACGTAATCCGGCAAAAGACATTCTAATGAAGTCTGAACAGAAAAAATACGGTGAGGGCGAGGCAAAACATGCAAATCGCACGGAGCAATTCCTTTGACTGTACAAACAAACTCTCGCATTCTTTTGCAAGCAAAAGAATCAACATCATAGATATTTTCTATAGAAGAATCGTCAGTAATCGACCAAACAGCTGATTGTAGCGCCGTACTTGTATAGTAACCACTTTCAGATGCCATTTGTAATAAAGCCCAAAGATGATTTTTATCTTTCGGAAACAAAGTAAAAGTGGCGCCTGCAATAGGAGAAGCAAAGTGAATCTGAGTGCACGCAACATACAGTTCGACTGTCTTTCGCTCTTTTTTTATCATCTTTACAATTACTTCGCGTACAACAACCAGGTTTTGTTGCCATTCATTATCGCTATCGAACTGGGTTCCCGCTTCGATTTTAAACTCAAGAGAATTTTGAGTTAAATTTTGAAAATCTACTTTCAGCACTTCCCCATAGAAACCTCCTTTTGAGACAGCCTTATAATTAACCTGTTTATTAGCAATCACCTCGTGCAACGTAGGTACTTCAGGCATTTTTGCTAATACAGCATCAAAAAGAACCCAACACCAAGTCGTCAGAATTCCAATTTTAAGTACTTTGAGCAGTAATTTCATCTTCTCGCGCAATATTGACAATACCTTTAATATTTTCTAATTGACGAATAAGCTCATCGAGTTCAGCACGGTCATGAACAGAAAGTCCTATTGAGCCGCTAAATATTCCGTCGTGAGCTTTCATATCGATGGTTAGAATGTTCACTTTTTTATTAGCAATCACTTGTGTGATTTCATTGATGACTCCTATGCGATCTGTTCCTTCTACGTGAAGCAACACATCGAACTCTTGAATGAACTTTTGAGATGCCCACTTCGCTTTCAAAATACGGTAACTATAGTTTGCCATTAGCTTGGTAGCATTAGGACAGCTGACTCGGTGAATTTTTATTCCGTTAGTACTAGTAGCAAATCCGAAAATTTCATCCCCTGGAATAGGTCGGCAGCATTGTGCAAAAGAATATTCTAAATCTAATCCGTTAGTATCTCCAATAATAAGCTCATCATTTCCTGTAAGCGCTTTAATTTCTTTTTTTATCAAAGAAGCATCGTCAGTGCGCTTTGTAATGCGAGTAGACTCCAGCCTTTGAGTAGCATCATAAAAAGCCTTGATTTCATTATGAGGAATCATTTCTGAACCAATGCTATAAAACAAGTCGAATTCTGTTTTTTGGTTGAAATATTCCATCATCTGTTGGATTGTTTTTTCGCCGAAAGGAACTTTTAGCTGGGCTAGCTTGCGTGCCACAATTTCTTTGCCGTAATTAGCAATTTGTTTTTTATCTTCTTTGATAAGATCTTTAATTTTTGAACGCGCACGCGATGTAACCACGTACTTGAGCCAACTTTCGTTGGGACGCGCTTTTGCAGAAGTAAGAATTTCAACTTGGTCGCCATTTTGGAGCTTATGGGTAATAGGTACAAGTTTATTGTTGATTTTAGCTCCAATACATTTTGCTCCTATTTCGCTGTGCACCAAAAAAGCAAAGTCAAGTACGGAGGCATTTACAGGAAGCATTTTCATTTCACCTTTCGGCGTAAAAACAAAGATTTCATCTTGAAAAAGATTAGAACGGAAATCGTCCATAAATTCCATGGCGCTCGTATCGTTTTTTTCGAGCATTTCGCGCACGTGGTTGAGCCATAGTTCTATACCTTGCTCTGTAGTTATTCCGCTTTTATCCTTGTATTTCCAGTGAGCAGCGTACCCTTTTTCAGCAATATCATCCATGCGCTCCGTACGGATTTGGACTTCTACCCATTTTCCGGATTTACTCATTACAGTCGTATGAAGCGATTCATATCCGTTAGCTTTGGGAATGGTTATCCAGTCGCGCGTGCGCTCTGTGTTGGGCGTATAGAAATCAGTGACAATAGAGTACACTGTCCAACACGCTTTTTTTTCCTGTTCGTACGGAATGTCTTGCAAAATAATCCTAATGGCAAACAAGTCATATACCTCCTCAAACGAGATGTTCTGTCTTTTCATTTTATTGTAAATCGAACGAATCGATTTTGTTCTGCTCTTTATGATGAACTTAAATCCTTCTTTTTGAAGAGCTTCTTCTATAGGTCGAGAAAACATGCGAATGAATCGCTTTCGCGCTTCTTCGGAATTTTTAAGTTTGCTTACTACCTCTTCATACGCCGAAGGATCTGCATATTTCAAATACAGGTCTTCAAGTTCTGACTTAATAGAATACAACCCTAACCGATGTGCAAGTGGTGCATACAAATATTCTGTTTCTGCAGCAATTTTGAGTTGTTTATCTTTAGGCATACTATCGAGGGTACGCATGTTGTGCAAGCGGTCAGCAATTTTGATAAGAATTACGCGCGCATCTTCCGCAATTGTGAGCAACACCTTGCGAAAATTCTCTGCTTGAATAGTAGGTGTTTTGCTCATCGTAACCTTGATTTTAGTGAGTCCATCTACAATGCGGGCTACTTTTTCGCCGAAGTGTTCGCGAATATCTTCTATAGTGTAGTGTGTATCTTCTACAACGTCGTGAAGAAGGGCAGCCAATACAGAAGTGGTGCCTAATCCCATTTCTTCCACACAAATCATCGCTACCGAAATAGGATGGTATACATAAGGCTCTCCCGATTTTCTGCGGTCGTTTTTGTGGGCTTCTAAAGCAAAATTAAAGGCTTTCCTGATGATTTTAGCATCTCCTTCTTTAAGAACCGGACGCATTTTGCGTAAGAGCGTCCGATACATTTTTACTAATGTTTTGATTTCCTCCTCCGAATAGCCTGTGCTTATCATAGGATTTATTTTCAGTTTTTTGTTAATATACAAAACAAACCGCTAAAAAACAAATCCACAGAAAGCTATTCTACAAGGCTATTCTACTACGATTTCTCCGCTTCCTGAATAACTATGATAATCTCCATTATACATCGCATCGGCGGAGACAATGCCCAACTGAAATTTTCCTTTGTTTGTAACCCGCGCCAAATAATAATACTCTTGTTTACTAGTTTGAGCTGTAGTGTAATAATGAATGCGGTCATCTCGATAATCTATATGTTGGGCAGTGGCTGCAATATCTTTCAACCATGGCAATTCTATCCCTTCAAGTCGCGGATTTTCAATTTCAAAGCAGGCGGGCAACACATCCGTCAATACTACATTTTCTATTTTTTCTAACAAAGATTTTAATGATAGTTTTACTACTATTAAATCGTTTTGTCGAAATTTAAAAGAATTGATTGGTGTGCCTTGTCGGTCATAAAATTCACGCCGTACTTGTAAAAAGTTATCTTTTTCTTCTACTTTTTCACTTTCATTAAGACCTTGGAGTTCATAAAAATAGAACAAGTTTCCTGTGCCTGAAGTTATGATTTCTATTTCTTTTCCCACTACATTTTGTTTTAACACCAAATCATTTCCATCAAAGCGAGCTATTTCTTTTCCATCCGCTTTGATAATAGCAGTGATGGAGGTATTTTGAGCTTTACGGGCAATTTTCCCTAATGCTGTCAATGAAAAAGCGAGCTCTTGTGTAGTAGGATACGACGTTGCCTTAAGAATTTCTGCCACTTGTTTTGCTAATACAGGAACTTGAGCATTATCAGGCTCTGTTTCGAGTAACACGCTCAGAGAGAGAGCTATGTCTCTCAAATACGAACTAAAAGAGCCATCGAGTTCTCGAATAGCTTTGTTAGCAGAAAAGCTAGTAGGCTGAAGTTTGCGAGCTGCATTTATATCGCCCACTAAACTAAAAGCTCCTGCAAGCATATAGCGCGCATCGGTAGTGAGCAAATGTAAACGCGATTTGTAATAATTCATGGTAGGAAGATCTTTTTTTCCTGCTAATGCTAAAACGTAAAGCGAGTACGCAACTTCTCGAGGTGCGAATTCTTGCGAAACAGTTTGATTATTTGAAGTAATGAAATGATATCTTGTCATTTCTCTTGACTTGACGCGCGCTTGCAAGTACTGATAAAGGCGCTCTAAAAGCTTATTTTCTACTTCAAAGCCAGCCTTTTGGGCTTCTGTTAAAAAATGAGCTGCATACACCGTCGCCCACCAATTCGAATAATCTCCATTTTGCCAATAAGCCAAAGAACCATCGTACAATTGTAGAGATTGAATTTTTCGAATAGTTTCATAAATATGATGTGCTGCATCGTGAGCAAGCTCAGGGCGAACTTTTTTGAGAAATTCTCCCGCATAAAGTTGCGGAAATGCTGTAGAAATAGTTTGCTCCAAACATCCATGAGGATACTGAATAAGGTCATTCATTTCTTTAGCAAATTCTGCAAAAGGAACTTTTGTAAGAAGTAGTTTCCCAGAAACAGAAGATTGCAAATAATTCCGCTTTAAATCTATTCGAGCTGACTTTCCGCCTTCTATCCTTCCTGAAGATGAAAATTTTAAAAGACTTGATGGAGGGCGAACTGTAATCTCGGTTTTTTGTGTAAATTTTTCATCAAGTCCTTCTGCTTCTACCAAAATTTCGCCTGTACCCATCTGCGAACTTGCCTTGAGAGTAAAATATACTGTTTTTTCTCCGTTAGCAGAAACTTGCAGGGTTTGTTTGTTCTCGCCTAGCGTTTGAAGTGCTCCTGAAACGGCTATCTTCGAAGTAACAGTAGCCTTTTGAGAAGTAGTGTTACTTACCGTAACAGGAATTACTACTTCATCAGCAGGCGACAAAAAGCGAGGAACTCCTACACTCACTATTAACGGATCTGCTACTTTCATACTTTTTTCAGCAGCGCCGAACGCTTTTCCTTGAGCCGCCACCGCCATGATGCGAAGGTCTCCCGAAAAACCATTTGGAATTTTTATTGAGTATTTTACTTTTCCGTCGCTATCTGTTTTGAGTGTCCCAGACCAAAAAGATGCTAACTTCACGCGCTTATTGGTAAGCGGATTATTACGTTTACCTAAATCGTAACCATCAGCCCCAAACTGAGTGGCCGAATGACGTATCTCAGGGAAAAGACGCGGATAAAGGTCGTAAGAGTTTACTTGCAAAGCCCGCTTTTGATAAAAATAATCATACGGATTAGGCGTTTTATAGTTTTTAATCTGCAAAATCCCTTCATCTACTACTGCTATAGTTATTTCTGCATTACTATTTTTTTTAGATAACTGCACAACAATATCTACAGACGAATTTGAGCGCACTTTCTCAGGAGCAACAATGTTGAGTTCAATTTGATTTTCAGTTTTTTCTACAAAAAGATTGTGATAACCGTGCGCAACTGTTAGCGGTATCGCATTTTCTGCTATCGGTTTAAGAAGTGTCGCCGATACAAAAACGTTTGGTAAATGCTCTTCCTTAAGTTTAAAAGAGAGCTCTGCCACCCGATTATTTGTTTGGACAATCGTATACTCAAAAACGCGGTTTCTTTCTAAAGTGACTATCAACCTACCATCAAAAGGACATTTAAACAAAACTTTAGCTGTTTCTCCTGCCAAGTACTTTTCTTTATCGGTTTGGATTGCTATTTTCCCATCTTTTTCTACTTCAAAAGAGGTTTCAGAGGTGGTCCCCCACGAATAAGCATAAAAAGGCATCATTACATAAGTAGAAGCTCCTATATTGTAAATCCGAAATTGATACTCTCCTGATTCAGTAGGAACAAACTGGCAAGAATTTCCTTTTCCCGATATTTGCACAATATAATCTTGCAAAATTTTTTCCTTAGGCTGAGAAATATAGCGGTAAGATCCATAATCATCTTTCTCCACAATGGTTTGCCATTCCAACTTCACTATTTGTACTCTCGCCCTCGCATTGTTATAAACCATTCCTTCTTTATTAAGAGCCACTATCGGAATGTTAAGCACCTGCCCTATATTTACATAGCTTTCCGTGCTTTTAACTCCTAAGAATACTTCTTGAGTAGGTATTTGAGTAACAATACATCGAGAAACTCTCCTTCCATTTTCATCGAATACAGATGTATAAATTTTGGCTTCTAACATTCCTAAATTTGTATACTCAGAGGGTATTTGAAAATATGTTTGAAAATTCCCTTTTTCATCTGTTTGTCCCTGTCGTAATATTTCTTCAAAATATGAAACATTACTTCCATACAACGAAAAAGAATATTCCTCCCATCCTTTCGGTTGAAACGCTTTGGAAGAAAGAATAAGCGAACTTTCTACTTTTCTGTTAGCAGCGGGAGTTCCAAATAAATTAACTGCTTGCGCATTGAGCGAAAGATTACCTCCCGCTTTAGCATTTGATTGCTCTATAGAAATATTAACTTTAATACGGTCGGGTAAAAACTCTTCTACGCTAATATTTTTAGAAGCCAACAATATATCGTTTCCACTAAGCACTTCTACCAAATAGAATCCTGTAATAGCGGAAGGAGGAATCTTAAAAGACGTTTCAAATGTTCCTTCTTCGTTAGTCATTCCTCGTCTAACTGCGAACTCCCTCCCATTAGGCAAAGAAATTTTCAGTTTGATGGGATAGTTTTTAGCAGTTTTCCATTCTTTATCGCGAACAATAGTTTTTAGAAATACATCATCATCGGGGCGATATAGGTCGCGGTCTCCGTATAAGAATGCTTGCAGCCCTGCTGTGTTTTCATACATTCCACCAAGCTCAAAAGAAGATGTATTCACTGGTGTTTGTTTGAAATGAAGAAATGTAAAGTCTTTTCCTTTTTGAGCAGTAACCATTCCTACTTCAAAAGAAGGAGCTTTTTTGCGCAATTCCGAAAAGCGAACGACACCTTCTTTATCAGTTGTTCCTTTAGCAAGAAGTTGATTATTATTGCTAATAAGAAAAATTTCAGTATTTTCTAATGGCTCCGCTCTCTCGATACTATGAGCGAATACTATTGCTTCATCGCCGTTGTACTTTGCTACTAATCCGATATCAGAAATAGAAATCAAACGAGTATCGCGCTTCCATTGTTCGTTACAGGAAGCTACCGTTACTAAATAAACTCCATTAATCGATTGATTCTCTAGTTCGTTTTTAGGTGCAAGATTTAAACTTAATAAACTTAAATTGCCTTGTTTTTTTAAAGAACTTACCTCAAGCTCTTGAGAAAACACTAAGTTTCCGTAGCTTTCAGGATTCGGATAATAAATAGAATTTTCGTCAAGATAACTATATTCTTGAGTGTTATAAATAAATGGAAAAATGTTGTTCTCAAAAATTTTGTGAACCGTCACTGTAATTTTAGAAATGCCAACAATCCGAAGCGCAACGTTTTTAGCACCTGCGTTTGACAAATACATTGCTTTAGCAGAAGCAAAAGCAATCCGTGGCACTAATTCGCCTACTGCTATGATTTGTTCAAAATCAGAGGGTAAAGAAGTTTGGAAAATTCCGCTTAACTCTTTCTTAATGCGCAACAGATACATCTTTCCAGATTGAAAATCTCCACGAATCAAAAATCCGTGCGATAGCTTTTCTATTGTAATCGGAAGCGAATAATTTTGAATAGATTTATCGTATACTTCTACTACACTGGCAAGCTCGATAGTGCTTACAGCCTGATTAGTATAAACTCGCAAAACCACTTCTTGATTGTTATCGTATTCGGCGATTGCCTGCAAAATTCTGAATTCGATGCTCGGAATAACACTTTCAAAACTAAGAGCCTCTCCTCTTCTTTCACTATTAAAAACGCACAATCCTTCTTTTATTCGAAACAATATTGGCTTTTCTTGCTGACTCTTAAAATCGGAAGGGCGCATGCTAAGCTGAATCACTGAACTTACGTTCGATGTTTGAAGTTCATATTGAAAATAATCTTGGTGAATTGAAACGCTAAGTAATTTAAGCAATTCATGAGGATCAACCGGATAATTAAACATTAAATCCGCTCTTATTTCAGGAGAATTTGTCTGATAATTGTGTGCCCAGTATACATGAGCTCCTTGAATCGTTAGATAAGGGGTATGAAAAACTATTTTTTCGGTTGATACCGAGAGCTGCGGAGAAATCCCCTTCACAATTCTTGATGTAAGCTTCGCTTCATAAATAGTATTGGGCTGGAAACCTACTTCTGGAGAAAAAATTAAACGATTTTTCCCAAGCCATTTAAATTTGCCTCGAACCTGTGGAACAATCTCAATTAAGGGCTCTTGTATCCATTTTCCTATTTCGCTTTCTGAAACTAAATCATGGCTGAAAGTAAAATCCAAGTTCTGCTGGACTTCTATTTCATCTGAAAAGTTTCGATAAATAATTGTTACTTCGTTTGTATCAGAAAACCAAGTGCAACTGGGCAACAAAAAAATTACCCATACAACTGGAATATAAGATTTCATTATTAAAAAATTAAGCACTCATCAAATTTAAAAAACTTATCCTAACTTGCAATAAGTTTTCGATTATTTAAAATTCAATCTCTTTAGAAAGGATTTACAAAAGGCAAATTTTAAAATTTACTCCACCATAACATAAGTACCCCCGAAAGCACATTCTCCTTGCAATGTTTGACAGGAACTCTTTTCTATTGGCGGAATTTCTACCAAAAATTTTCCATTATAAATTCCATTAAAGTTAAAATGTACGATACAATCTCCTTCTTGGTAGAAACCATGTTGCGTGTTATCTACTAAAATTTTACCCTGCAGTTTCCCAGTACAGTTTGTTTCCTCTGAATGTACTTCGAAATTCCAAGTAAAATCAAAAGTTTTATCGTTGTTATATTGAAGAGTAAGCTTTGAACTTAGTCCTTCATTTTCACCAGATTCTATTTGATATGTTCCAGAATATCCTACTAAAGCTTGATAAGCCTCTTCATTCTCTTTAGTTACTTGTTCTTCATTATTATCTGTTTCTTCGGCTTTCTTCTGAGAAGCTTGACAAGCTCCTAAAACTAAAAAAATTACTACCACAAAAAAGTATGAAAATGTACTGCGCATAAATGAAAAGTTTTGTTATTTAGCAATTTTGTAAATGATTTTGTTTTTATCAAAGATTTCTTAAAAAGTTTATATGAACTTATAAAAACAATTAAAGAAATTGTTTTAATATTTCTCATCAATGATGTTTTGCAATGGATTTCAATGAGTTTTATTTCACACGTAGAAAGCGATTTTTTTTTATTTGCTCGTGAACAAACCTTTATTTAGTGCTCTGTCATATAATTTTTTAAGATTGAGAATTTAAATCGATTTATCAAAATCTTCCAAGATTATCGCATATCAGTTATTTCTCAAATGCGTTTTTCATATTTTCTAAGAAATCCATCTTACAAATGAGTTTCGTTTTTAAACAATGAAAATTACTCTGATGTCTCTCACTTTATTAGGATTAGAAAAAACAGCTAAAAAATTGTCCTACCATTAAATATATTCCGAACAAATACCTGAAAAACAACCATTTTTTTACCACCATTATTTAAGCGTAAATACTTGTAAACAATCACTATTGGTTTGCGTAAATTACTAACGACGAATGTATCAGTATTACTACACCCGTTTTTATCGGTAACGCTGCATTGCCTACCCTATCAATCAAAAAAGAAGTTGCTTTTCTCCAGCCAGTTGCCATATAAATCAATTCTGCATTTGCTGCAAATACTTCTAAGGTTTGACTGCCACCTTCGCAAATAAAAATTAGGCGTGAGTTGAAAACGTTATATAAGTAAAACGGATTGTAATCGCTTTGCAGTTGGTGTTTCTTGCAAAATTGACGCGAATCCAATAAACACCAGCACTATTTTTACTGATTAACAATTCGCCCCTTTTTACCTATAAAAAAATTTCAAAAATAGACTTTTTCAGTAAACTGGGTGGAAAAGTACCGTAGAAATCAACTAACGCAAGATGTAATATATTTTTAAGATTTATAAATACTTGAATCCATCTTTGCTCATCAAAATAGAAGTTGCAATTTTTGCAGACAACATGCACAACGGTATGCCTCCTCCTGGATGAACGCTCCCACCACAAAAATAAAGGTTAGAAATTTTTTTAGAAAAATTAGGATGTCTCAAAAACGCTGAAAACATAGTATTGCTGCTGTTTCCATAAAGAGCACCGCCATAAGAAGAAGTTCTTTCTTCTATTTTGCGAGGGTCTAGTACACTTTCTACTACAATCAGCTTTTCAATATCTGTATTTAAAATAGCGTTGATTTTTCGAACAATCGACTGGCGAGCTCTGACAATGAGTTCGTCCCAGTTTTGCCCAGAATTGGGTGGAACATTAATCATTACAAACCAGTTTTCGCAATCTTTAGGAGCATCAGAGAAAACTATTTTGCTACTAATAAAAACGTAAACTGTTACATCATCGGCGATTGTCTTTTGTTGAAAAATAGCTTCGAATTCTTTCTGATAATCTTGAGAAAAGAAAATATTATGAAGTTCTAATTCTGAAAATTGTCGATTGATTCCCCAGTAAAAAATAAGTGCTGAGCTTGAACGCGGTTGTTTTAAAATATGCTCGGGTGCTTTATGTTCTGAAAGTAATTTCCGATAAGTAAACATTATATCGGCATTACTTATCACATAATCGCACTCTATTGTTTGAGAATTGGTTTGTACGGCTATTGCTCTAGAATTTCGTACAATAATTTTTTGGGCTTCTGTTTGTGTTAAAAACTCTACGCCTCGCTTTTTTGCTAGTTTTGTAAGCGCAATAGCTAAGCTATACATTCCTTGATGAGGAAAAAAGGCTCCGTAGCAATGTTCCAAGTGAGAAATTACGTTTAATGTAGCAGGTGCTTGATAAGGATTGGAACCATTGTATGTAGCATATCTATCGAAAAACTGAACAGTTTTAGGATTGCGAAACATTGACTTATTTGCCTGATGCATGGTGCGAAAAGCATCAATTTCGTATCCAAGAAGCAAAGAACGCAATGTGGTCAAACTCAAATAAGTAGAAAATTGATGAAGAGATTTTTCTAAAAAAACGGGTTTCGTAATCTTATAAATTCTTTCAGCCTTCTGTAAAAACCGTTTTACATCTTCAGGTGATTCTCCTAATTTTTGGGCTATTTCATCGACAAAATTTTCTATATTTGCATAAGCAAAAAGAATCGTTCCATCAGGATAAAAATATTTGCAAATTATAGGTAGTTTTTGGTAAGTAAAAAAATCTTTTGCTGATTCGCCACAAATCTCAAAAAGTTCTTCTACTAACTCTGGCAACGTAAATAAAGAGGGACCCGCATCAAAACGAAAATCTTGCAAGCAAATTTCTGAGAGTTTCCCCCCTAAGAAGCTGTTTTTTTCTAATACTATCACTCGATAATTTCTAGCAAGACGAATAGCGGCTGCAATTCCTGCGATTCCTGCACCTATAATCACAACTTTTTTCATAGAAACAATAAAAAACGCCAAGTAAACGAAAATACTTGACGTTTTGTTTGGGCTGTAGGGGAAGGAGTCGAACCTTCAAGGGGCGGTTAGGCTTTCGCTTTATCCCTAGATCCCCACCCGCGAGATAGGCGGGCACGGCTGCCAATTTCGTCACCCCACAGTGTATATAACGCATTTGCTTATGACACTACAAAATTGAACACAATTTTATTAAATTACAAATATTTTAATAAATTATTCAAAAAAATATATTTTTCTTAATTTTTTAAAGCTTTTATTAAAAAAAACAAAATAACATCTAGCGAAATTCCGCTAAAATTAAGAACTTTCTAAACGTGGAACTTTATACTTTTACTGAGGTAGAAAAAAGATATACCAACATCTAAAAAACCGTTTTTATTTAAAAAAATGGCTTTTTTTAAGCCATTTTATAGCTAAAAAGACCATTTTTAACCTGAAATAGGATAAAAAAACAGGCATAAATTTTTAAAAATAGTATTTCTTCCTATTTTTGAACCGCATTTTAAACATTAAAACATTTAAGTAAACAATGGCTAATTTAAGACTAAGAGCAATTGAAGAAATCGCTAACAGAAAGGTAGTTCGCTACGGAGTCCCTGGCAAAGCATCAGAGTATTATGGAGAGAATTGTTTTTCTCTCGACAAAATGAAGGCAACTTTAGCGCCCGCCGTATTTAAAAAAGTAAAGCAAGCTATCGAAACGGGAAGTAAGTTAGACCTAGAAACTGCTGAAGCAATCGCATCGGCAGTCAAAAGTTGGGCTGTAAACAAAGGAGTAACCCATTATACGCACTGGTTTCAACCTCTCACAGGTCTTTCTGCCGAAAAACACGATGCCTTCTTTAGTTATCTTTCTGGAATAGAAGGGTTTAGTGGAAAGCAGCTCATCCAACAAGAGCCCGATGGTTCATCATTTCCTTCTGGTGGTATCCGAAGAACTAACGAAGCAAGAGGCTATACCATTTACGATCCTTCTTCACCTATTTTCATTATGGATACAACGCTGTACATTCCTACAGCTTTCGTATCTTACACGGGTGAAACGCTCGACTATAAAACTCCTCTTCTTAAATCTCTTAATGCATTAAACAAAGCAGCAGTAGCCGTATGTAAGTACTTTGATGACAAAGTAAACTATGTATACGCTACTTTAGGTCCAGAACAAGAATATTTCTTGATAGACAAAGCTTTTGCAGCATTACGCCCAGACCTTGTACTTACAGGAAGGACAGTTTACGGCGCCGCCCCTGCAAAAGGACAACAACTTGAAGACCAATATTTTGGTTCTATCCCTGGTAGAGTTCTTGAATTTATGAAAGAACTCGAAGTAGAATGTTTGAAAGTGGGAATCCCAGTAACTACGCGCCACAATGAAGTAGCTCCTTCACAGTATGAAATTGCTCCCTTGTTCGAGGAAATTAATGTCGCTGTAGACCACAACTTGCTCATGATGGAAATCATGAGAAAAGTAGCTGACAGACATAACTTCTTTATCTCTCACCACGAAAAACCTTTTGCCAAAGTTAATGGAAGTGGAAAGCATAACAACTGGTCTATTACAACTAATACAGGGCGCAACCTTCTCGAACCTCAAAATGACTTGTATTTTCTTACTTTCTTGGTAAATGTTATCAAGGCTGTTCATGAAAATGCAGACCTTTTGCGCGCTTCTATTGCATCAGCAGCTAATGATTATCGCTTAGGAGCTAACGAAGCACCTCCCGCTATTATGTCTATTTTCTTAGGAGAAACTCTTACAAAAGTATTAGATGAATTCGAGGCTACAGGCAAATTTAAACTCGATGAAAAGAAAAATTACATGCAGTTCGGAATTTCCCGATTGCCTGACGCTCCTAAAGACAATACAGATAGAAACCGCACCTCTCCTTTTGCTTTTACGGGCAATAAATTCGAATATAGAGCGGTAGGAGGTTCAGCTAATTGCGGAACAGCTATGATGGTACTCAATATGATTGTAGCTGACCAACTTACTAAATTCAAAGCTGAAGTAGATGCACTTATTAAGTCAGGAAAAAAGAAAAACGATGCAATCTTAGAAGTTTGCTTAGAATACGTAAAATCTTCAAAAGCTATCCGATTCGACGGCGATGGGTATTCAGAAGAATGGAAGAAAGAAGCTGCAAGGCGCGGATTGAAAAATATTCCTGATACACCAGATGCACTGGACTTCTTCATTGAAAAAAAATATGAAGAAATGTTTGAAAGGCATGGTGTATTTAATAAAAGAGAGCTTCATGCGCGCTATGAAATATGGCAAGAAACCTACGCTAAAAAAGTAGATATCGAAACAAAATTGATGGAAGAGCTTGCCATGACTTCTATCATCCCTGCAGCGATGGCTTACCTAAATGAATTGTGTACAACAATGGAAGGGTTGAAAGCTGCTGGCGCCGATAAAAAAGAAATCGCCGATCTTATCAAAGAAATTGCTCATTTGGTTGGCGAAGTAAAAGAAAGAGTAGAAGCAATGCGCGCTGATCGCCTCAAAGCAGAAGCTAAAGAAGGTACCGCCGAGAGAGCTAAAGCATTTTGCCACGAAGTCAAACACAAGCACCATGAAAAGCTCCGCGAAGCCGTAGATAAGCTCGAAACTCTTGTGGCAGATGAGTTTTGGCCTCTGCCTAAATACAGAGAAATGCTGTTTATGAGATAACAAAAAAACAGAAGAAGGCAAAAATTTTTTTATAGTTTGCCTTCTTCATTCATATGAACAGAAGCAATTCTTCCGTCTTTAATTTCGATTCGCTTGGTTGCAAGTTGAGCAAATTGGTAGTTATGTGTAACAATCAAAAATGTCTGTTGAAGTTCTTTGCATAATTTAAAAAAAAGTTGATGCAATTCTTCAGCGTTTTTAGAGTCTAAGTTTCCGCTTGGCTCATCAGCAAACACAATTAAGGGCTGATTGATCAGAGCACGAGCTACAGCTGTTCTCTGCTGTTCCCCTCCTGACATTTCAGAAGGTTTATGTTCGAGTCTTTCTTCTATGTGAAGAATTTCAGCTAATTCATAGGCTCTTTTTTTAACATCTTGAATGTTTTTACCTGCAATAAGAGCTGGCATTATAATATTTTCTAACGCCGAAAATTCTGGAAGTAAATTATGAAACTGAAAAACAATTCCTATTTTTAAGTTTCTAAAAGAAGATAGTTTCTTTTCAGAAAGTTCATGCACGTTGATATTATCTATTTGCACTAATCCACTATCTGGTTTATCCAAAGTGCTTAAAATATGCAATAAAGTGCTTTTTCCAGCGCCCGAAGGTCCTGTAATGGCTACAATTTCTCCTTTTTCTACTTCTAAGTCAATATTTTTTAAAACGTGCAAATTGCCATAATATTTCGAAATCTCTTTTGCTTTTAGCATATCGCTCTTTTAAATAACTAAATCTTATTTTTAGAAAGAAGCAAAAAGCCCTGTAAGATCTTGTTACAGGGCACTTTTTATAGAAAAGTTTTAAGGTTGCGGTTGTACTACTTTACCAAGAGCTAAATTTCTCACTACAATATTAGGAATCCAATTAGGCTCTATGTTCGTGCCATCAGGGTTAGCCCGATAAATTTGTCGCCCACCTGTATCGGAAGGATTAGCAGCACTCGGACCTATATCTCCCCAATAAATTTTGTTAGTTACAGCAGAATAAACAATATCCTGAATGTCGTTAGCGCCTACATCCCCGTAATCGATAGAAGGTCCTGTAAGGTTGCTAAGCGAAACTGCACGAATACGGTGGTTGCCTGTTCCTGAAAAATCATGATAGAACAACCTTCCCGCTCCTACAGCAATACCAATTCCTCCTCCTGTAGCAGGAATTTCAGCTGTTCTCGTGCCAGAAGTTCTGGTAACACTCCAAATTCCTGTAGGAGGAACAGCGCCATACTCGTTTGTATAAATCTTTCCAGTAGCGTCATCGATAGCTAGTCTTCTTATATCAGTATAACCTGTAGAATACACCTCTGGAGTAATTGGCATTGGTTTGGTCAAATCAACGCGGAATATAGTAGTACCATTGCACCAATACAATTTTTTCTCGCGATAATCGAGCGCTAATCCAAGAGGAGAAGAAAGATTTTCAGCCACAACAGTTCTTGTCACTTCTCCTACCTCGTCAATCACTACTTTATAGATTTTACCTTCTCCATTATCTGAAACGTATAACGTTTGCTTACTTGCAGTAGTATCAGCTACTAGTCCGCGAATAGTAGAGAATGTTAACGGTATCTCTTCTTTGATAGGCGCATTATTATTTAAGTATACTACTGAGATTCTTGTGCTTCCATCAGTAAAATAGAGTGGTTGCCCGAATTGCTGAGCAGGTAAAATGTTTACTACCTGTTCGGTAGAAGCCACTACACGAGCACTTTCCACAATCAATTTTACGGTATAACGGCCCGGCGACTTGAAGGTATAGGTTACTGCTAATGAGCCGTTATTTGTTTTAACAGTGGAATCTGGGAATATCCAATAGTAAGTGCTTCCCGCATCGTTAAACGATGTATTTGTAAACCTCACTGTGACAGGCTCATTGTTTCTTCCGATGCGAAATTTCGTATTATTAACATCTGCAAATGTAAAAGAAGCTTTTAGAGAAGCTCCTTGTGGAGGCTTAGGATATTCTTTTTTATAAAGGTCTTCTTTACAACCTAAAAGAAGTATACAAAAAGAAAGAAAGATAAAAAACAAATATTTTTTCATAGCAATTTCCATTTAAAGTGGTTATTTTCTCATAAAAATTCCGCGAGGATTGTTAAGGTTGCTTGCAAGTAAAATAGTTCGATTGAAAGGTATTGGAAATGTAGCAGAGGGAGAAATATCTACAATATTAACAGTCCCACTCGTTTCGCTAAAGTACAAACGGTTGGTTTCTGCATCTACATACAATCCCAAAACAGATGCGTTAGGCAGGTTACTCACAATCGTTTGCAGCGATGTACCGTCAGATTTTACGCGCTTAATAGAGCGAGTTTGATAATCTCCAAAATATACGTCACCATTCGTAGGATTAACGGCCACTGCGTCGCAGTCTTGCCCACCTATTAATAAGCGGGGATTCGCTCCATTAGGCAAATCTGCTACATAAATTCCCGCAGCCTCCAACTGAACGTTTCGCTCTGTATTTACAGTCCAATAGATCTTATTGCGCGATACGTCAACTGCTAATCCTGTGATTTGCATGGTAAAGTTGATAAAAGGAGTTATACTACCTCCATCTGCGCTTCCTCTATAGATAATTCCTCTTCCTGGTTGAGAACTTGCCGCAATATACATAAAACCATTTGCAATTGCGATGATTCTTGGACGTGAAGGAATGGACATCACAGTTTGTACTTCCAAAGAATCAATTTGCATGGTGGTAGAAACGGCTGACTTTCCTGCTTGTCCATATTTATCTGACGTAGCTAAACGAACTGTATATGAGCCAGGTTTTTCAAAGCTCATAGTTACAGTAGGTTGCGTAATGTAAAAAGATTGAGTACTTCCTTCAATAGACCACAAAGTAGAAGTATTATTCCCCGAAATAGATGACTTGTTTACAAACTCAATCGGGTTGTTTACGCGAAAACCATTAATTACTACGCGGCATAAGCGATTATTGGTAATTTCAGTATAAAACAAATTTTCATTCATTACTGCAACTCCTACCTTTTCTGTATTAGTTTTGATAACAGTCGTAGGAGTAGTGACCTTCACATCGTTCAAAGAAATTCCTTCAAACTTAGATTTATCGATGAACAAGATAGAACGTCCATCTCGGAGCGCAATAAAAAGCCCTTTTCGCTCTACTGGCTTCATTTCAAAGGCTGCTACAGGAGCAGGAGGAACTCCTTCCTTTTCTAATTTATCATTCTTACAGCCTGTAAAAGAAATAGCCCCTAATATTATAGCAAGTAGTTGAAGAAAACGATAATTAGTTTTGAAGTCCATATCCTGTAAGGTTAAAAGTCTTGGAATTAAAAAAATTTTTATGAAAGAGGCACGCAGGAACGTGCCCCCGTGTTATTTCATTTACTGTATGACAACAGATTGACGCGGACCTGAGTTTGTAGCTCCCCAGTTATAGTTTTGCAAAACTGGAGTTTGCGTTTGATTAGTACCAGAAATATTTACCTGAAGTAGCTGTGGAGAACGATTAGAAAGATACAGCTTTCCTCTTGCAGGGGTGATAAACAATACTCTTCCCTTAGGAGATAATGGATTAGCTACTATTGTAGGAGTTGCAGACGGATTAGATAGAGGGCGAGAAACAATTGCACCATCGCTTCCGCTTACTCCCATATCTGTTTCATTCGGGAAGTAGAATATTTTTCCTTCTGCTACTGCTATTCCATAGAGCCAACGGTCAAACAGCTGTACCATGGTTGCTCCTGCAGTTTTATTCGCTCGATAGACGCCATTTAAGGTAACATTGTTAATAACATCATTCACATAAATGTTATTTCCATCGATGTAAAAATCTCTAAAATCGGCACCAGTATTAGGAGAAGTAATGAAATTTAACTCTACTCCCGTTCCATCGAGGTTCATGCGATGAACTGCTGTAGGCGTAATCCAATATAATTTGTCACCATCTACTCTCATCGCGTTCGGACGAGTGGTAAACGTATAACCTACTTCCTGCAAGGTTGTACCCACAAAATCACTTGCGGAACGACGCATAAGCTTGTTTGTAGAAGTATTGACAAAATACAAGTTACCATTTGCGTAAGCAAGTGTTATATCTGCACTAGGAACAGACATTGTATCGGCGTCAGAAATATTATTGAAATCCGGATTGGGCTTATCCAAATCTATCATCACAATTCTTCTATCAGCAGCGTTTGATGTAAAATCTATCACGTACAAATCGTAAGGAGATTTTACAACAATATCGAGAGTAGCAGTATCATAATTTACTCCGTCCGAAGCGATAAGCTTTACAGTGTAAGTACCCGGATTATCGTAAGTATAAGATGGATTAGCTACATTTGCAGTATCGTTTGTGAGAGTTGGCACGCCAAAGTCCCAATGATACTGTGTTGCATTAATTGATGTATTAGTGAAAGCAATTGGATTACGCGCTTCTAAAGTAGCGGGAACATTAAAGCTTGCAATGACTGCTCCCGGATCAGAGGCGCTCATCAATACCGAAAGCGTGTCAGAACCACCGTCGCCATTTGCAATAAGCACCACTGGAAATTGTGTCATCAGCATCGGAATGTTATAAGTGACGTTAGTAGTGGTATAAACGTTACCATTTACATTCCAAATAAACGACAAACTATCTCCTGTAGAAGTGTTTGTAAAAGTAACGGGATTGTTATAGAGAGCAGGATTAGGAGAAAACGTAAAGGAAGCAACAGTAGGACGAGGACGCACTAAAATGTTCATTTCAGTAGAGTCTATTCCAAACTGGTTAGAAGCTACCAAACGCACTCTATAAGTACCGCGAGGAGTAGATACAGGTACACTAAAATTGAAATTGACATCTGATGTATTTGTTTTAAGCTTACTTTCGGTATAAATCACGCTATCGCCTCGTAACACTTTTAGAACCAAATTCAAGTTTAAGAAATCAGAAATGTTGGTGCGAGAGCGCTCAGTAATCACGAGCGTGTTTCCACGCACAATAGTTGTATCAGTAGGTCTTACCAAAACAGAGGTAGGCGCTGGCGGCGCTACTACAGTCACGAGCATAGAAGTGGTATCAGTAGCAGAGGCTGTGGTAGCTGTCAATCGCACGCGATAATTTCCACCATTTGCAAAAGCATATGTAAAGTTGACACTTGTAGAGGAATCTATTACAGTTCCACCTGAAGTAATAACTTGCCACTTGTAGGTAGGAAGCAATCCACCAACATTTCCAGCAATGGTTGTATTAAAGAAAGTAATAGTATCTAACTTTGCGCGCACTGAAGCTCCTGTAGGATCGAACATTTGAAACATAGCTTTTAAGCTCGCTACACTAAGAGCTCCTACCGTAATAGTTTGAGAAGCGATGTTCTCTCCTCCTGGTCCAATAGCCTTGAGTGTAACGGTATAGTTTCCTGTAGAAGAATATGTAGTAGAAACAGTCGTTCCATAAAGCTTCGGTTCTCCTTTACCCAAATCCCATTCAAGGGTAGATGCGTTTTCCGATGTGCTAATAAAGTTTACCAATTGTCCCACAACGGGAGAGGAGGGCACTACCATAAATTTCGCTACCGGCGCAGGTGGCGGTGTTTTTTGTTCCTTTTTGTCGTCATCTTTTTGACAACCTGACATCAGGACACTGACGATTGCTCCCAAAAGAAGCCATTTGCCGAATTGAAAGAATCTCATTTTTTAATAAATTTACAATGATAGACTAACTGAAATACAACTTTCGTAACAAAAGTATTTAATAATTAAATTTTGTCAAATTTTCAGTTTGAAATATTCTTATTTTCGAGAGAATTTTACCAATCGGGCTTAGATTTGTCAATTTTTTGAGAAGGTTTTCGCATCATTTGTTGATAGTACTGTATTTCATTATTCTTGAGAGCATCAAGAATCAAGCGCGCTTTTTCTTCGGTCATATTAATGTTTTGTAAACGCTGTTGGCGCTGCATCATTTCACGCTCTTTTTCTTTTTTTTCTTTTTCTTCCTTGCTTTCTTTTCCTTGTTGGTTTAGCTGGTCTTTTTCTTCTTTTTCTTTTTGATGCTCAGACTTTTGGGACTCTGATGAATCTTGTTTTGGATTGCTTTGATTTTGCTGGTTTTGATTCTGTTGAGACTGATTTTGTTGCTGTTGCTGACTTTGTTTTCCTTGTTGATTGTTTTGTTGATCTTTGTCCTGATTTTTATCATTATGCTGCTGATTTTGCTGAGAAATTTTGCGTTTGAGCAGCTCGTAATTATAACGCGCTTCTTGATTAGATGGATTCATCTTAAGCGCATTCTTGCAGTGTAGCAAGGCTCTTTCAACGTTTGTATTGCTTTCTAAAACACCTAATTGTTGGTATGCAATTGATGCTAAAGACTTATCATCCGATTGAGCTACAGATTCATAGTAACGAGTTGCCTCTTCTTGCTTCCCTAAATGGAAATAAGCATGTGCTAAATTCAAGCGAACTTGTGCGTCCTCTACCTTAAATTGATCTATCAGCGCTTGATATAGCATGGAAGCCGTTCGATAATCTTGGTTCTGATAGGCTTTTTGAGCTCGTTGTTTTATTTGGTTAATCTTGCCGATATTTTTTCCATCATCAGCAAAGCAGAATTGTAATCCTATCCAACCTAAGCTAACCCACAGCCATTTCATCATTTTTCTTGAGAAGCTTTTCATGAAGCCAATTTACAAACTTTTCTAAAAATTCCATGTAAACCGATAAAGTTAATATTGTAAGATGAATTCCGAATAAAAAATAAGACATTATAGAAAGAATTCCCATATAAAAAACATATACTGAAACATCTAATAGCGCATGAATGATGCCTTTTTGCAATTTGTTTTTTACTTTTGATTCTACGTACTGAGTCACTACGTCGTTAGGTGTAAAAATTTTGAGAGAAATCACAAAATAAAACACAAACAAAAGTACAAGAAAAAAAGGCGATAATACATTGTCGCCTGCCTCTAAATCCAAGAATGCATTTAGAAGGATAAGCGGTCCTGCCATATCTCCCTCAATAGTAGGGTGAGTGTCACTTCCTTGGAAATCTCCTACGATAATAATTTTATCTTTAGTGAATTCTGCAAACACTTCTAAGGGCAACTCTATCAAATCTTTGATATAAAAAAATGGATAGCGCTTTTCTTCATCAGCGTCAAATAAATCGTAATTCCTAAGGCGATAATCAATAATAAAAGAGTTGAATATTGTTTTTCCATTGAGTTTATCAAAAAACAAGCCGTGTTCAATCTGCTGGTTGTATATTTTTTCATACATCACCAAAGGAGTTGTTTTAAGAGAATCTCCTTGAATGAGATGATATTTTAAAACCATGTCTGTCCAGCTATCGGTTTGCATATCTGAAAGCCCGAGAGGTGCTTCAAAAATGGGGTACATCGGAGCGCCTTTCTCGTCTTTATGATACGATACAACGCAATTTTTGACACGCTTCAACTCTGCTGCAAGTAGCGAATCGTTAGGAGATTTATTTTGAAAAAAAATATCAATCAGCAAAAACTTGTGGTTATTCGGATTTTGGTTGAGCATCTGTAGAAACTTTCCGAGCGACTCTCGGTTGGTAATTACATCATATCCAATCGGCAAACCCGTTTTTTCATCTACTTTTTCAATGAGTTGTTTTTCCCACGTTACTCCTACAAACATAAACCGATTTCTATCGGGCTTATCGAGCTCAGGTAGAATTTTGCGTTTCACAGTAGCGGAGTACTGGATAAGAGTAGCCTCATCTCCAAAAGTGAAAGGAAGTGACAAACTCCAAAGTGTCAGAAAAACAAGAAAGAAAGCGTGCAAGAAAGAGAGTAAAAAGCGATAGCTCCAAAATCTTTTAAACATAATAAAGCATTAAATAAAAAGTGCCAGGTTTTTGCAAGGTTCTACTTTTCCAAAGGTAAAACTTTTTAAAATACAAAATAATTTTCAAAATAAGATCGTATTTTTGTTACATGATGAAAAAAAGCCAATGAAAGTAACTTTTCTCTTTTTAACATGTTTGCTAACTACTACCCCCTTTACATTATGCCAATTTCTAAAAGGAGATAGATACATCTCATGGGGAATCAACCAAGGATTCACAACCTACCAAGGAGACTTATCACCTAAAAATCAGTACTTTCATCGTTCTACAGCCGGAATGAATTTAGGAATGGAAATTAGCAAAAAAATAGGCGATTTGTCGCACATCAGAGGAAACTTAAATTGGTGCCGCATTCGAGGGAGCCATGAGGCTAAAAAACTCACCTTTCGCAATGATATTTTTGAGTTTTCTACTATTTTTCAATTAGATTTTTTCCATTTGGGCGGACATTATTCTCTAAGACCTTTTGTAAATCCCTATTTTTTTGGAGGCATAGGCTTGATATATCACAATCCTAAAGGATTTTTACCACAAGAATTTGGAAATGTATGGATTCCTTTGCAGCCACTCGGAACAGAAGGACAAGGAATTCTTTCTCCTAAATACTCTCTTTTTCAACCTGTAATTCCGTTCGGAGCAGGAATCAACTTCAAATTGCACAGCAAAATTGAAATAGGAATAGAAGTAGGATTGCGTCCGACCTTTACAGATTACTTAGACGATGTAGGCGGGAAATACGTAGATAATCAACTATTCGGAAACAATCAACTCGCCCAAAAAATGGCAAATCCTACGCAAGCACCTGCAGGAACTAACCGCTATACTAACGACGTAAAAGATAGTTATTTAATTTCTCAATTTTTTTTGCGATACATTCTTTCTAAAAACTTAAATCCTTACCAGCTTCCTCGCATTTACGCCATTAACCAACCCATAGAAAGCATCGTTATTTCAGAGCGTTTTACTCATCGTGAAAACCGTTACAAAGTAACTCCTATGCGAAGCATCAACTCAGAATACGATGAAATGTGTCCGACTTTTCATCGAAATGGAATTTTATTTATTTCAGATCGTCCTGTGCATAACGGGCGCTCTTTACGTGGAAACGGAAGATTATACAATCTCTTTTATTCTCCTTCTACTTACTACAAAAGAGAAGAAATCACAAAACCCGTTTATCTCGACGATCTACAACACAAAAACAAACACTTTTTTTCGCCCAATTCTTCTGTACAAGCTCCTAATGTGATATTTACAATGTATCACGACCGCAACAATACGAACCGGATTCCTACGCAAAAAATTTATTTTGCAGAGCCCTCAGGAGAATACCTATGGAGCAAAGTCGTCTCTTTCCCTTATAATAGCGAATGTTATTCTATCACTCATCCGTCCCTTTCAGAAGATGGAACGATACTTTACTTTGTGTCTGATATGTCTGGCGGGTTAGGAGGAACGGACATCTACATTTCTCGTTTCATCGACGGCCAATGGACACTTCCTCAAAACATAGGTCAACCTGTCAATACTCCTGGCAACGAATTATTTCCTTTCATTCATCAAGATGGAACACTTTATTTTGCTTCTGACGGTCATGCGGGAATGGGAGGATTAGATATCTTTGAAGCCATCCCTGATAAAGAAATCGGGCGATTTGTACGCGTAGAAAATGTAGGCTCGCCTATCAATTCACCTTATGACGATTTTGGGCTCGTTTTAGATGAAGTAAAACGTTTGGGCTATTTTACTTCCGACCGTCCTGACTTCTCTTCAGATAATCACTTGCATGGAAAAAACGACATTTACGAACTGAAAGTAGAAAAATTAAGTCCATCTCGCTTGTTAACTGATAATAGCGATAGTTTACTCTCCATCCAACAACTTCACTTGATTGGAAAAGTTATTAATAAGTCAAGTGGAAATCCTGTACCCAGAGCAGTAGTGAAAATTCGCAACCTTATCAACGACGAAATTCAGTCCCTACGTTCTAATGAAGAAGGTATTTTTTCTGCTAATCTGTTTAGCGATGGACTTTATGAAATAGGCTGCAGCGCTATCGGGTTTGAATTTTTTACACCTATTACTCTCAATACTTTAGGGAAAACAGATAGTATTATTAACCTCCACCTATATATCGAACCTGCCAAATATAAATTCACTATACGGGGACAAATCAAAGATGAAATCCAAGATACTCCTTTGCCTGATGTTCTTATTACAGTCTTAGATTTAGAAAAGGAAAAACAGTACCAACTGCGTTCCAACGCTAAAGGAGAATACACTATTGAATTAGAAAATGAAAAAAACTATACTATTCACATCTCTGAGAAAGGATATGCAGAAAAATTCTTTCATATTTCAACCTATAACAAAAAATCTTCTCAAACTATTATTCTGAATATGACGTTAAAACCGTTGCAGTAATAGTAATTACTTATCACATGAAAATTCTCAAAGTAGCAGGCGCTTCTCTCAATCAGACACCTTTAGACTGGGAAAATAACCGAAGAAACATCATAGAAGCGATTCGACAAGCCAAAAAAAACCAAGTAAATGTTCTTTGCTTGCCAGAGCTATGTATTTGTGGATACGGCTGCGAAGATATGTTCCTTTCTTACTCTACTGCCGAAACAGCGTGGTACATTTTGCAAACTATTTTGCCTGAAACCACTCAGATTACCGTGAATGTAGGGCTTCCGATATGGCATTACAATAGAGTTTATAACACAGCTGCTTTACTCGCTGACGGAAAAATTGTCGGTTTTGTAGCCAAACAATTTTTAGCCAACAACGGCATTCATTACGAAACGCGATGGTTTACAGCCTGGCAAGCAGGAAAAGCAACTGAAATCGAGCGAGATGGAAAAAGATATCCATTTGGAGATGTCATCTTTGAAGTCAACCAACTCAAAATAGGATTTGAGATCTGCGAAGATGCTTGGGCTGCCGAGCGCCCTGGTAGAAACCTTTATAAATCAGGTATAGATATTGTGTTGAATCCGAGTGCAAGCCATTTTTCATTTGAAAAATTAGAAACTAGAAAGCGATTCGTCGTAGACGGCTCTCGACAATTCGGCTGCACTTATATTTATGCCAATTTAGTAGGCAACGAAGCAGGACGTGCTATCTATGATGGAGGAGTGATAATCGCTCAAAATGGCAAATTATTATGCGTTTCTGAGCGTTTTACCTACCACAATGTTCATCTTACCAAAGCAGATATTTCGATTTCTACTCAACACCAACAACAAGCTCAAATGAGTGGCATTTTTCAACCTGATTTAAGAAACTACCCTGCTCTTGTCAAGATTAGTTTTTTAGAAAATTATCCAGAGAAGATTTCTCCTCCGATTTTAAAAGAAAAAAGTTGGGAAGCGAGTCCTTATTTGAAAGAAGAGGAATTTGCTCGCGCCATTGCATTAGCACTATTTGATTATATGCGAAAAACCCGCTCTCATGGATTTGTTCTCTCCCTAAGCGGAGGGGCTGATTCTTCTTCTTTAGCAATAGCAGTGCGTTTAATGATCTATTTGGCTATTGAGCAATTAGGACTTGAAAAATTCAAAGAAAAACTCAAATACATTGCAGACTTACAACGTTGCCAAACACAAGAAGAAATTTGTTCTGTACTCTTGGCAGTTGCCTACCAACCTACTGAAAATAGCAGTGAAACTACTCAAAAGGCTGCCCAATCTCTTGCCCAAAGCATTGGAGCTACCTTTTATCAGTTTGATATTAATCCGATTTTTAAAGCATATGTCCAAACCATTGAAAACGCGCTTGGGCGTCCGCTTTCTTGGCAACAAGACGACATCGCACTCCAAAATATTCAGGCGCGCGTCCGTGCCCCGAGTATTTGGTTACTTGCCAACTTGCGAAAAGCGCTTTTATTAGCTACTTCCAATCGCTCAGAAGCAGCAGTAGGGTACGCTACTATGGACGGCGATACATCTGGCGGACTAAGTCCACTTGCAGGAATTGATAAGCCTTTTATTCAAAGATGGCTGCTGTGGCTCGAACAAGTCGGTTTAGAAGGAGAGCTACGCTTTCCAGTATTGCGTTTGGTAAACGAACAAAAACCCACTGCTGAACTCCGTCCTTTGTCCTATCAGCAAACAGATGAAGACGACTTAATGCCTTATTCCGTTCTTAATCAATTAGAAGCATATGCCATACGAGATAAATATTCTCCTTCTGATTGTTTGAGATGCTTACAATCTGATTTTCCGCAATACTCTTCTACCAAACTCAAAGAATGGACCATTCGATTTTTTGAACTCTGGGCGCGCAATCAATGGAAAAGAGAGCGATATGCTCCTTCTTTTCATTTCGATGACCGCAATTTAGACCCTCGCTCTTGGTGTCGCTTTCCAATTCTGTCTGGCGGATTTGAGTACGAACTAAAATCTCTTAAAGTTCCAATCAACTAGGATAAAGCACAAAGGAGCTTTTCAATATGAGTTTGAAAGGAGTGGTCATGGTCGAAGTACGCTTCTTTTACAAAGCCCTTAGGATAAAACACAGTCTCAATTATTTTTTGGTGAACGTTTTTGACATCACTGGGTAAGAAATTTGTGAAAATACCAGCAGAATGCGGTATTATTAGTTTTTCCCAAAGCAAATTCTCAGATAAAAGCATAGGGATTCCTAGAGCTAAGCATTCGTATAATTTAGTAGGAATACAATTTTGAGTGCTTTTATTAGGCATGTAAGGAAGCATTACGATATCAGAACTGCACATTGTTTGAAGAATCACTCCATGAGAAATTGGAATTTCACTCACATTTAAAATAACATTAATTTGTGAAGATAATTTCATCACTTGCTCATAGATGTTTTTGCTTGCTGCCATTCCTGTAATAAAAAGTCGAGCAGCAAAATATCGACTATACTCTTCAAAAAAACGAATTGCTCGCATAGTACCAAAAGTTTCAGACAATGTTCCTACTATTGCAAATGTGATAATAGGTTTTTCTTTGAAAGAAATTGGAACTTTCGGCGAGTAAAAAAAATGGTAAATGGCGAATTTATTCTCGACGATCTTATAGGACTTCTTCTTAAAAAAAGAAAGTTCTTGCTCATAGCCAACTTCAGCTAACCAGTACTCATTTACAAAGAGAACAGAAAGAGCTTCCGTTATCCAAATCCAGATTAGTAGAAGAGGTTTTGACAAAATGGGGTAAATATTTTGATACCGCACATTTCGGCGATAATTTTCTCTGATGTCATAAATCAAGTAAAAACCCAAAATTTTTTTTAAACAAAAAGCTATCCACAACAGTTCAATGGCACCTACTACTACAATAGTAGGGTTTAGTCTAACAAGAGTTTTTACAAAAGCTATTTGCGCCCTCCAGCGACTCCTAAAAGCTCTTGTTTTAATTCCAGCATCATGAAACACGAATGGAAATTTTTTTTCAAAAGAAATTATTCTTCCGAAAATGTGCACTTCAGCTTTTGGGAAAAACAAGGGAGCTAACTTTTCAGCAACGCGCGTATCTGTAACGGGTTTTAATACTGTTGCAAAAAGAACCTTCATTTTTTTAGAATTCTCTGTCTCACAACTTCATATAGAATAACTCCTGTAGCTACTGAAACATTAAGAGAAGTAATTTTGCCCAACATAGGAATCTTTCTTATACAATCTGCGGAACGCAAAAGCTCTGGAGAAATGCCATTTTCTTCCGAACCCACAATAATGGCTGTAGGAAGTGTATAATTAGCAGTATAAATAAGCTCAGTGGCTTTCTCTGAGCAAGCTACCACCTGAATACCAGAGTTTTGCAAATACTTGACAACCTGCAGCAAGCTTTTTTCACGACATACGTTGACGATATGAAGAGCCCCTGCAGAGGTTTTCATAGCATCTGCATTGATTTGAGCAGAGCCTTTTTCAGGAAGTACGATCGCATGGACGCCAGCACATTCGGCACTGCGAGCAATCGCACCAAAATTTCTGACATCAGTAATGCGGTCAAGCAAAAGCAAAAGCGGAATTTGACCACTTTCAAAAACGGAAGGCAACACATTTTCTAATTTTGCATAACTGATTTGCGCTAAATACGCGACAATTCCTTGATGATTTTTAGAGGTAATTTTTTCTAACTTGAACACAGGAACGTAGGCTACAGGAATGTTTTGTGTTCGCGCCATTTTAAGTAATTGAACAATTTCTGGGTTTCTAATATCTCGTTGCACTAAAATTTTATCGATTTCTTTGCCAGCTCGAAGTGCTTCGTAAATAGGTTTTATGCCAAATATCAACGACATAGATCAATGCTTAAAATGTCGAATTCCTGTGAACACCATTGTCATTCCGTGTTGATTGCAAAATTGAATGCTTTCTACGTCATTTTTAGAGCCTCCTGGCTGAATTACTGCCTTCACTCCTACTTTGTGAGCTTCTGCTACACAATCTGAAAAAGGGAAAAACGCCTCTGAAGCCATAGCTGCCTTCCTTAAATCAAATCCAAATCGTTGGGCTTTTTCTATTGCTTGCTTAAGAGCATCGATGCGAGAAGTTTGCCCTACTCCACTAGCGTACATTTGCCCATCGACAGCAAATACAATCGCGTTCGACTTAGAATGCTTTGCGATTTTCATTGCGAATAACATATCTCGAATTTGTTGAGCTGTAGGCGCAATTTGTGTAACTACCTTGAGTTCTTGTTCTGTTTCTGTTTTTAAATCTTTCTCCATTCCGATTACACCATTGAGCGTGGTGCGATAGAGCATCGTAGGAAGATTAACCGATTTTCTTTTCAGCAGTATACGGTTAGACTTCGATTTCAACACAGCAAGCGCATCTTCTGTAAAATCAGGAGCAATAAGTATCTCTATAAAAAGTTTGTTAATTTCTTCAGCAGTTGGTTTATCAATGGTTGCATTACAAACTAATACTCCTCCAAAAGCAGAAACGGGATCTGCAGCTAATGCCTTCAAATAAGCTTCATGAGCAGTAGAAGCAGTAGCGCAACCACATGCGTTGTTGTGCTTCAGAATAGCAAAGGCGATCGACTGATGAACAGGAAATTCGTCTATAAGAGCAATAGCAGCATCGATGTCTATTAAATTATTGTAAGAAAGTTCTTTTCCGTTGAGTTGGTCGAACATGGCTTCAAGTTCTCCGTAAAAGAAGCCACTTTGATGCGGATTTTCTCCATAGCGCAATTGCTTGCCTTTCCTGATACTTTCTTTATATGAAAATATTTTTTTCTCATTTGTTTGATTAAGGTAATGAAAAATAGCTGTATCATAATGCGAGGTAATATCAAAGGCCTGCGCCGCAAAATAACGCCTATCTTGTAGAGAGGTTGCACAATTTTGTTGAGAAAGCAACATCTCTACCATTTGATATTGTTCTTTAGAAGAAATTACTAAAACATCCTGAAAATTCTTTGCTGCAGCACGAATTAATGAAATGCCTCCTATATCAATTTTTTCGATAATTTCTTCAGGAGAGGCTCCTTTAGCAACAGTTTCTTCAAAAGGATAAAGGTCTACTATTACCATATCGATTGGCGGAATTTCAAACTGCTGAGCAGTAGCGATGTCTTCTTTATTTTCTCTTCTGTAGAGAATTCCGCCGAATACTTTAGGGTGAAGCGTCTTAACGCGTCCTCCAAAAATAGAAGGAAAGTTGGTTAGATGTTCAACTGCTACTACAGGTATTCCTAACGATGTTATAAATTCCTGCGTTCCTCCTGTGGAATAAATTTTAACGTTGTGTTGAGCTAATAATTTGACTAAATTCTCTAAATTATCCTTATAAAAAACTGAAATCAAAGCGGATGTTATCTTTTTCATAAATAAAATTTAAAAAATCTTGAAAGTGCGAAAATAAAAACTTTATTGTTTTACAAACAATAAAAAACAATCCTCCCTAAAAGGAAGGAGGATTGCCCAACAGTTTTCAGCGTCCTAAGTAAGATTATGCAATGTTAATTATAAACAAATTAAAATACAAGTTGACACTTTGTAATGCTTGATAAATTACAACAAGTTCCTTCTATAATGCTATAAATTTGGATTTTTTGCCAAATCTAAGCACACATCGTAAATAGTATCGAGTTCATCATCGGAGATATTGTAAGGAGGGAGAATATAGACAACGTTTCCTAATGGACGAAGCAATACATTTCGATTGATGAAAAATGCATAAAGTTTTCCACGCGCTTCATTCACATAAGAAGTATATTCGGCTGTTTTCACATCAAAAGCTGCTATCGTTCCTATGCATCGCACATTTTCAACAGCAGAGCATCGCTGGAGTTCTTGCAAAAACTGAGTATGACGCTTATGAATACGCTTTCTTTTTTGATAGCACTCTTCTGTAAGTAATAAATCAAGAGATGCATTTGCTGCAGCACAAGCTAAAGGATTAGCTGTAAAAGAATGTCCATGAAAAAATGTTTTCATGAAATCATCCGTGCGATAAGCGTCATAAATAAAATCTGCACAAACTGTAACTCCTAAAGGAAGAAAACCTCCTGTTAATCCCTTTGAAAGGCAAAAAATATCTGGCTGATGCTGAAGTTGAGAGGAAGCAAACAATTCTCCTGTTCTTCCGAAACCCGTCATTACTTCATCAGCAATACAAACAATTCCGTGTTTATGTGCCTCTTGAATCAGAGAATCTAAATATTCTGCTTGATAAATTCGCATACCACCTGCTCCCTGAATCAAAGGTTCGAAAATAAATGCTGCTACCTCTTGGCTGTGAGCTAATTGGCAAAAAGTTTCGAATACTTCCGAAAAATTTTCGCAATTAGGGAGAGGAATAAACTTTGTCTCAAACAAGTACGGCACATAAGGAGCATTAAACGGGCTTCTTTCACCCACCGACATAGCGCCAAATGTATCGCCATGATAGGCACCTTCGAAAGCAATTACCTTTTTTTTGTGATGAATATCTTGATTATAAAAATACTGAAAAGTCATCTTAAGGGCTACTTCAACTGCAGTACTTCCATCATCAGAAAAAAAAACTTTGCTGAGCGCCTTATTAGGCAAAATAGACAAAAGACGTTGCGCAAGGTGCTGAGCTTGCTCGTGCGTAAACCCTGCAAAAATTACTTGTTCCAACTGCTGCGATTGCTTGTAAATAGCTTCTGTAATATATTCATGCGCATGCTCGTGAAGCGTTACCCACCAAGAAGAAATTCCGTCGAGAATAGCCCTTTCTTCTTTGGTAAACAATTTACAGCCTTTAGCTTTTGTGATGAGAATAGGAGTATCCGATAAGTAGGGAGTAAACGGATGCCAAATTGGAGAATCTGCAAGCATGAGTTAATTCTTGAAAATTTTATAAAAATCTTTTTTATTTATATTTCTCGACAAATTTAACTAATCTTGAACTTTAACGTTATTACTGAAAAATACTCTCAAAAGTGATGAAAAGAATACTGCTGAGCATTTTGTTAGGGTGGTTTGGCTCAGAGCTCTTCGCCCAAAGCAGGGGTAACATACAACTTTCGGGAATTGTCATCGAAGGAGACAGTGCTCATGGAATTTCTGGGGCACACATCTACGAAATTAATTTCCGCTATGGAACTATTACTAACCAAGCAGGTTTTTTTACGATTTTAGCCGAAATCGGAGATACACTCATTATTAGTGCTATTGGCTATAAGAAAAAAATGTTTATCGTCCCACAGGTTTCACAAGTAGGCCTAACAGTTTTATTAGATATGGAGACTGAAAATTATGTTCTTCCTGTAGTAGAAATTTTTCCTTATCCAAATGAAAAAATTTTTAAACAAGCGTTTTTGTCGATGGGATTGCCAGACGAAAACTATTTGGCAATGCAAAAAAGATTAGATTACAAGATTATACAAGCGTGGGCTTATTCTGCACCTATGAACGCATCTGAGAATTACAAATATTTTATGGCTACCCAAGTACATTCTATCTCTTACCGCTACCAAGTACCTACCCTTTCGCTTACAAATCCTTTTATTTGGAGAGAATTGATAAGGTCTGCTCGTCGAAAAGATGTGCGGCAAAAAGACGACGAAGATTAAAAGGCGCAACAGACACACCTGCGAGGTACAACTACTGCGCCGCCTTGTTTAAGAGTTTACACTCGAAGTAATATAGTTTTCGATTTCATGAAGAGAAATAGCCTTTTCATAGAGCGCTTTCCCCACAATCACGCCGTAAACGCCAATATCGGCTAAACGCTTGATATCATCCATTTTGCTAATACCTCCGCTGGCAATAAAACGAAGCGCAGGAAAGAGATTGACTAATTTTCTATAAAGCTCAAAGTTAGGTCCTTTCATCAGACCATCGCGGGCAATATCAGAGCATTTCACGTATTGAACTCCTCTGTCGTGGAAAAAGCTAATAAAGTCAGTAAGCAAGATATTAGTTTTTCTCTGCCAACCTGAAACATGGATAATGCCATCTAACGCATCGGCGCTTAACATAATTTTATTTCTTCCAAAAGATATCAGCCAAGAAGCTACTAATTCTCTATCTTTTACGGCTATTGTCCCAAGAGTAGCTTGTGTAGCACCATACTCAAGAGTTTTTACGATATCTTCATCGTTGGCAAGCCCACCTCCATAGCTGATTTTCAAATTTGTAGTTTTTGCAATCATATAAAGCATATCGAAATTGATAGTCTTACCCTGCTTAGAACCTTCTAAGTCAATCATATGTAGGTGTTGAATGCCATGGTCTTCAAAAGACTTTGCTAAATCGAGAGGATTTTCATCGTACACTTGCACGTCATCAAAATTTCCCTGTCGGAGGCGCACACACTTACCATCCATTATGGCCAAGGAAGGAATAATTTGTATCATAGTACTGAGCATTTAAAGGTGAATACTTAATAGGCTGAAAATAAATCTTCTTTTGGTAAAAATAACCATTTTTCTTTTAAGGATTGCAAAAATCTTTCTAAGGAAAGCATTAAAAAATGTTAAAATCACATAAATTTTGATGTAGTTTCATTTTTACTTAATAAAATCACAATTTTAAGGTATCAAAATGCGCTTTAATCATTCTTCAGAATTCCTACAAGTAAATCGCCAACTTTTTTCTCTGCGAGAAGGAATCGTGATGGGAATCCTCAATGTCACGCCAGATTCCTTTTATGCTCCCAGTCGCGTAACTGTTCAAATAATAGCTGACCGAGCAGGACAAATGCTGCAAGAAGGTGCTCATATTCTTGATGTAGGCGGTTATTCTACCCGCCCGAATGCATCGGATGTACCACTTTCTGAAGAACTAGAACGGGTTTTGGTAGCAGTAGAAACTATCGTCAAATATTTTCCGAATGCTTGTATTTCAGTAGACACTTTTAGAAGTCACGTCGCAGAAAAAGCTATTCAGGCGGGCGCTCATATTATTAATGATGTTAGCGGCGGACAAGCAGACCCTCAAATGTTTGCTTGTGTGGGGAGGCTTAAAGTGCCTTATGTTTTGATGCATAGCCGTGGAAATCCTCAGACCATGCAATCTTTAACAAACTATACTCACCTTATTGAAGAAATCATGGTCTTTTTTCAAAACCGCATTCATAAGCTTATTCAACACGGTTGTTGCGATATCATTATCGATGTAGGATTTGGATTTGCTAAAACATTAGAACAAAACTATTTAGTTTTGAATCAACTGGAAAAATTTAAAATTTTTGAGCTCCCTATTTTAGTAGGGATTTCGCGCAAATCCATGATATGGAAACTTCTAAAATCTTCTCCTGACGATGCTTTAAATGGAACAAGTGCATTACATTTGTGGGCGCTCTCGCGCGGAGCTAACATTTTAAGAGTACACGATGTTAAACCAGCTATCGAAATTTTGCAAATCTATCGCGCTCTACAAACTTACTAGCTAAAGTAATGATGTGGTTGTTTCATATCGGTTTTTTAGAAGTAAAATGGGTAGATGTAATTGATATTACGTTAGTTACCTGGCTAATTTACATTCTTTATAAATTGATGCAAGGTAGTATTGCTCTGCGCGTATTTGTAGGATTTTTGTTGTTATATTTTTTCTACCTGATTGTCAGGGCGCTTCAAATGGAACTACTTTCTACTATTTTAGGGCAATTTATGGGAGTAGGAGTCATCGCTGTTTTGATTTTATTCCAACAAGAAATTAAAAAATTCTTGCTGTTAGTAGGAAAAACAACCGAACTCAAAGACTTTCATTGGCGCGATATTTTTCAAATCAACCAAAAAGTTCATCTTACGCAAGATTTGATTACTCCTCTTTCAGAAGCTATTCGAGGTATGTCTCAAAGCCAAACTGGTGCTCTCATTGTAATCGCTACCGATGATTCGTTCAAAAATTTTATTCGAGGAGGAGATGTTCTAGACGCTAAAATTTCAAAACGTTTGCTCGAAACCATCTTCTTTAAAAATAGCCCATTGCACGATGGAGCATGTGTTATCTACAAAGACCGCATCACTACAGCTGGTTGTATCTTGCCCGTTTCAGAAAACCACGAGATTCCTCCTCACTTAGGGCTGAGACATAGGGCAGCCGTTGGAATCTCTGAATTGACAGACGTATTAGTGGTTGTAGTATCGGAAGAAAAAGGCTCTATCACTTGTGTATGGCAAGGGAAAATACATTTGGACATTTCGATTCATCAATTGAAAAAATATATCTCAGAATTTCTGCTCAATAAAAAAATTAAAAATTTTTTTGTTACAGAAACAATAAAATAGCCATTCTATTGTTTTGTTCCATCCTTTCAGCATAAATTTGCGTTCCTTAAAAAGATTTCATTAATTAAAAATAATATGAACGTAACAAGGCATTATGAGGTAGTTTTCATTATGACTCCCGTTTTATCTGATTCCCAGATAAAGGAAACTATCGAAAAGTTTAAAGATGTATTGGTGAAAAATGGTGCAGAAGTGTACCATGAAGAACATTGGGGGCTTAAAAAATTTGCAACTCCCATTAAAGGAAAATCTTCTGGTTATTATCATTTGTTTGAATACAAAGCAAACCCTAAAACTGTCCTTACTTTTGACGTTGAACTTCGTCGCGATGAACGCATCATTCGCTACTTAAACGTAACTCTCGACAAGTACGGTGTTAAGTTCAACGAAGACCGACGCAATGGAAAATTTGTTAAGAAAGAAAAAGTCGAAAAACCAATTATTGAAATCGATAAAGACGAATAGCCATGACATTAGTAAACGAACCTCTTCACAGCCAAAATAAGAAAAATGTTCGCAAGTATTGCCGTTTCCGCAAATACGGCATCAAATATGTAGATTATAAAGATCCTGATTTTTTACTAAAGTTTGTTAATGAGCAGGGAAAAATTCTTCCACGTCGCATCACAGGGAATAGCCTTAAATTCCAAAAAAAGGTCGCTACTGCTATAAAACGTGCGCGTCATTTGGGCTTGTTGCCTTTCGAAACAGATGGTTTAAAATAATTACTCAACTCTAATTTTATTAGAAAATGGAGGTCATTTTAAAGGAAGACATCAAGGGCTTAGGTTATAAAAATGATATTGTAAAAGTAAAGCCCGGATATGGACGGAACTATCTCATTCCTAAGGGGCTTGCAATCTTAGCAACTGATTCTGCTAAAAAAATGTTAGCAGAAAACCTAAGGCAAGCACAGCACAAAGCCGAAAGAATTAAAAATGAAGCGTTAACGCTTGCAGCCCAACTTGCTTCAATTGTGCTCGAAATTCCTACTAAAGCAGGAGAAACGGGTAGGATATTTGGTGCAGTAACTTCTATTCAAGTAGCTGAGGCTCTTAAAGAAAAAGGATTCGAAATAGACCGAAAAAAAATTTCTTTTAAAGAAGAAATTAAAATGTTGGGAGAATATGAAGCTATCGTTGATTTGCACAAAGAAGTGAAGGCTGTTGTTAAGCTGAATGTTATAAATGCAGACTAATAGCATAGCATTTCTTTATTAATCCCGATTGATTAAAAAAATCAATCGGGTTCTTTCTCGGTTGATTTGTCGAATGTTTCACTTTAATTGATAGATTGATGAGCTTTCAAAAAGCAAACAAACTCCTTGTAGATATTATTAAATGTCGCTTAGAACTAAGCCAATTGGCATACAACGACCCAAAGTACGACGAAATAGAGGATAGGTTACATATTTTAGAAGACATCTTCGAAAATGATTTTGGAAAGACTCTCAAAAAGGTTATTCAAGAAGTGTATGAAAAGTATTCTTCTAAAGAAAAAGTACTTTCTCCTATTAGCTATATTGCTCGAGAGTATTACCTTGTCGACCAAGAAACGTATCACTGTAACGCTCAACAAGGTATCTTAGTAAAAATGCCTAAACTTACAGACAAACCCCTTCGACTAGCTTTTTTGCCCAACCCTCTTCGGTTAATTGTAAGTTTAGACGAAAACAATCAATACGAAATTTGGTCTTCTGAAGAATAAAGTTGTTTAACACGAAGTAAGTCTTCAGGTGTATCAATTCCTATACTTGTATAGGGAGTAATGTCTATTTTGATGCGAACTCCGTTTTCTAACCAACGCAATTGCTCAAGGGCTTCTACTTTCTCAAGACAGGAAGTTTCCCAACGTGTAATTTTATTCAACACATCTGATCGATATGCATAAATTCCTAAATGCTTCCAATAAGCATAATAAGAAAGCCATTCTTCTATAGGAACTCCTCTCAGATGAGGAATAGGCGAACGACTAAAATACAAAGCTTCTTGAAAACAATTCATCACTACTTTTACTACATGAGGATTCTTAAGTTCTTCTACTTCTCGGATAGGAGTCACCAACGTAGCAATTTGAGTTTCTTGAGTTAGTAAATGAATTAACTGATTAATCTGCTCAGGGCGAATGAAAGGTTCGTCTCCTTGAACGTTGATAACAAAGTCGAAGGGTTCGTCTAACAAAGAAAGTGCTTCGCAACATCGGTCTGTTCCACTGGGGTGATGAGGAGACGTCATCACTACTTCCCCTCCAAATCGTTTTACTTCTTCAGCAATTGCAGGATGATCGGTAGCAACTACTACTCTATCTACTTTGGATTTTGCTACTTGGCGATAGGTGCATTCTATCATTGTCCGATTTCCTATAAGAGCCAAAGGCTTTCCCGGAAAACGAGTAGACGCATATCGCGCGGGAATGATGCCAACCACCATGCCCTAAGATTTCGGTTTAGGTTCTTCTTTAGAGGCGGATTCAATTTCTTCTTTAATTTCCCGAGTAGCCTCTTTGAATTCTCGAATACCGCGGCCTAAACCACGCGCCAATTCAGGGATTTTTTTAGCTCCAAAAAACAACAAAATTGCAAAAATAATGATTACCCACTCCATGCCTCCCGGCATTCCGAAGAGCAGTATGCCCATAAGAAAATCCATTTGCATAAATTTTTTTCAAATACTTTGCAAAGTTAATAGCTTCTTATAGGCAATCATAATATTTCATCAAAATTCTATACGGCTATATTATTTTCTCGCAAGGCTTCGTTGAGCGACGTTTTGCGGTCGGTGCTTTCTTTTCGTTTGCCAATAATTATGGCACAAGGAACATTGTATTCGCCCGCTGGAAACTTTTTAAGGTAGCTTCCCGGAATCACTACAGAGCGCTCTGGCACGTAACCCCTGTATTCAATAGGCTCTTCCTGAGTTACATCAATAATTTTTGAACTTCCTGTAATTACTACTCCTGAGCCTAATACAGCTTCTTTTCCGATATGAACTCCTTCTACTAATACACATCGAGACCCAATAAAAGCTCCGTCTTCGATAATTACAGGTTTGGCTTGAACAGGTTCCAAAACTCCGCCTACTCCTACTCCTCCACTTAAGTGTACATCTTTGCCAATCTGAGCACAACTACCGACAGTAGCCCACGTATCTACCATTGTACCAGAATCTACATAAGCTCCGATGTTTACGTAAGAGGGCATCAAAATCACTCCTTTATTGATAAAAGCTCCATAGCGAGCTACTGCAGGCGGAACTACGCGCACTCCCAACTGAGCGTAATTTTTTTTGAGCGCCATTTTATCGTGATATTCAAAAGGACCTACAGCAGTAGTTTCCATATGGCGAACAGGAAAGTACAAAATTACAGCTTTTTTGACCCATTCATTCACTTGCCACCCCTGAGGAGTAGGCTCTGCAACGCGCAATTTGCCTTGGTCTAACGCTTCAATTACGTCGCAAATGGCTTCTACTGTTGCGGCATCTTTGAGAAGTTGGCGGTTGTCCCATGCAGCTTCAATAATTGGCTTAAGATGTATCATAAATTTAGAAATAATTCACCGACAAAAATGAGAAAAAATTGCATCAAAAAAACAATTTTGCGCCCAGTTTGTTAATTTTATCTGAATATGCGCGCAGTAGTAATCTTGATGCTCATTTTTTCTAATATCTTTATGACCTACGCTTGGTACGGACATCTTAAAGATTTCAAACAAAAAGCATTATGGACTGTAATCCTAATTTCTTGGGGAGTAGCATTTTTTGAATACATTATACAAGTACCTGCTAACAGAATTGGAAGTCAATATTTTACATTTACACAACTCAAAACGATTCAAGAAGTGATAAGCCTTAGCGTGTTTGTGCTTTTTAGTGTCTTTTATCTGAAAGAGCCTTTTCAGTGGAATTATGTTCTTGGTTTTTTGTTAATTTGCTTAGGAGCTTATATTGTTTTTATGCGCTAAATTGTTTAGCGAGATATTCTAAACGGTATCGCACTGCTTTCTGATGCGCGTGTAATCCTTCAGCTTCTGCCATTCTCTCTACAGAAGGACCTAAGTGGCGAATTCCATCAGGTGTAATTTGTTGAAAAGTAATTTTTTTAACGAAACTATCCAACGAAACGCCGCTATAGCTCCGCGCAAAAGCATTTGTAGGCAAAGTATGGTTGGTGCCTGAAGCGTAATCGCCAGCAGATTCAGGAGTAAAGTGTCCTAAAAATACAGAGCCGGCCGTATGAATTTTTTCAGCTAATTTTTCTGCGTAGTCTGATGCTAAAATGAGATGTTCGGCAGCATATTCATTCAACAATTCAATAGCCTCATAAGTATCGTGAACTAATACAATTTTGCTGCCCGAAAGCGCTTGTCGAGCGATTTCGGCTCGAGGTAGCTCAGATAACTGTTTTTCGAGTTGCTCTAAAACTGCCGAAATAAGTATTTCTTCAGTTGTTACCAAAAACACCTGACTATCAATACCGTGCTCAGCCTGCGAAAGCAAATCAGCTGCTACAAAAGATGCATGCGCTGTAGCATCTGCAAAGATAGCTACTTCAGAAGGTCCTGCAGGCATATCGATCGCTACGCCGTATTGCGTAGCTAATTGCTTTGCAACGGTAACGTACTGATTGCCAGGCCCAAAAATTTTATATACCTGCGGAATCGTTGATGTTCCAAAGGTCATAGCAGCAATGGCTTGAGCACCTCCTACCTTGAAAATATTGGTCACGCCTGTAATAGAAGCAGCATATAGCACAGCAGGGTGAACGCGTCCCGATTTATCTGGCGGAGTGCATAAAATAATTTCGGAGCAACCCGCAATCTTAGCAGGTACCGCTAACATCAGAACAGTAGAAAACAGCGGTGCAGAACCCCCTGGTACATAAAGCCCTACTCGTTGAATAGGAAGGCTTTTGCGCCAGCATGTCACGCCTGGCACAGTTTCTATTTTTTTTACTAATTCTTTTTGTAAAACATGAAACTTTTCTATGTTCTGCTTAGCTAACTGAATATCTTTTTTAAGAATTTCTGGCAAATTGTGCGATGCTGCTTCGATTTCATATGCGCTTACTGAAAAATCATCTACTTCTACTTTGTCAAATTCGAGAGTATATTTTTTTAGAGCATGATCTCCGTACTGTTTGACATTTTCTAAGATAGACCTTACTTGAGATTCTATTGAGCTAAACTCTATTAAAGGTCGCTCAACGATTGATTTCCACGTACTTCGTTGAGGATAGCGAATAACTTGAATTGTTTTTTGCGTTATTTTCATCATTTCTTAAATTGCTAAAACAGATATCAAACTTGCTTGCAAATTAGCAAAACCTTCTTAACAACTCATGAAAAATCCTTTTTTCTATTTCGCTTTATTATTGTTAACTACTTTTTTAAGCAGTTGCTTTGAGATCTCAGAAGAGATTTATATGCGGAAAAATGGCTCTGGGCGCTACATAGCACAATTCAACTTCTCTCAAAATAAAAAACTAATCCAAACACTTATTCTTTCGGGCTTACAATTTGGGAAAAAAAATCCTTTTGGTACAGAAACCAATCCTTTAGACCTCATTGAAGAAACTCTTAAAGAAGGAATCCAACAATTATCCAATTCTCAAAAAGGAATTCACCACGTGGCTCCCAGAATAGACAGACAAAACTTAATCTATGGCTTAGAATTTGAGTTTGAAAACGTGCAAGCTCTTAACGAATATTTATCGAGAAGTATTTCTGTGGAAGGTGCTCCACAATACGAATGGCGCAAAAAAACAATTACGCGACCGCACTATTTCTATTTCGATGCTATTGTGGAAAAGCTACAACCTTGGCTCACTTCTGATAAAGAACTCACACAGTATAAGCAACTCATTTATGAAAATCTTCAGTATCGGTGTATCATCAGAACAGAAAGGCGCATAAAAAATTATTTTCCACAACAGTTTTACACACTTAATGCAGAAAATAGAGAAATTGTGTTGTTCCAACCTGTAAAAGACATTAAAGAAGGAAAGGTAAAATTAGGAGTTACAGTGCAAACAAAATAGAGATTTAAAACATGGAAATCATCAGACGTCCCCGAAGGAATCGCGTTTCGAGTGCAATACGCGCTTTAGTAGAGGAAACAACGCTTTCTACCAACGATTTGATTTATCCGATATTCGTACAAGAAGGAAAGCAACAGCAATGGGAAATTGCTTCTATGCCAGGAATTTATCGATTTTCGCCCGACAGGTTGCTTTTTGAAATAGAAGAATGTATGAACATAGGCATTCGAGCAATTTGCCTATTCCCGAACATCTCTGAAGACAAAAAAGACAAAATAGGAAGTGAAGGTTGCAATCCGGAAGGATTATATCCTTCTACTATTCGAAGTATTAAAGCGCGCTTTCCAGAGCTCTGTATTATGACGGACGTAGCATTAGACCCTTATAGTTCTGACGGACATGATGGAATCTTTCGAGACGGAAAAATTTTGAACGATGAAACAGTAGAAATTTTAGGAAAAATGGCTCTTATACAAGCAGAAGCGGGCGCCGATTTGATCGGTCCTTCTGATATGATGGACGGAAGAGTGCAACATATCAGGCAAGTACTCGACCAGCACGGATTTATAGACGTAGGAATTATTTCTTATACTGCCAAATATGCAAGTGCTTTTTACGGGCCTTTTCGCGATGCGCTTCAATCGGCTCCTAAGCAAGGCGACAAAAAAACTTATCAAATGAACCCTGCTAACGCTAAAGAAGCCCTTTTAGAAGCAGAACTCGATTTTCAGGAAGGAGCGGATATACTCATGGTCAAACCTGCTCTTGCTTATTTAGACATCATTTATCGATTAAAAGAAAAATTTTGCATTCCTATTGCTGCTTACAACGTGAGCGGGGAGTACGCGATGATAAAAGGAGCTGCTCGCTTAGGTTGGCTAGATGAGCAAAAATGCATGCTCGAAACTTTGTTAAGCATCAAACGAGCAGGAGCCGATATTATTTTGAGTTATTTTGCCAAAGAAGTAGCTTTAATTTTAAAGCACTAATGAGTTTCCAAAAAGGTTACCAATTCATGAGCAAAAAGTTGAATTTGATTGCCAGAGGTCATGTTTTTGAGAGTTACTTTGTTTTCAGCTATTTCATTACCGCCGGCTAGTACTACCCACTGCACTCTTTTGGTGTTTGCATAATCGAGTTGTTTTTTAAGTTTTACAGCGTCAGGATACATTTCAGCAGACTTACCTATTTTGCGAACTGCGTACATCAGTGGAAGCAAATAGCGAAACGATGCCTCATCAAATTGCGTAAACAGAACTTCTGTAGTTTTTTGCACTGTCTCGGGAAATAAATTGAGTTCGTTCATAACATCGTATAGTCTGTCTACTCCAAACGAAAAGCCTACTCCCGAAACGCCTTCTAACCCAAATGTTCCTGTTAAATTATCGTATCTTCCGCCTCCGCTGATACTTCCTATTTGAACATTATTGACCTTTACTTCAAAAATAGTACCTGTGTAATAGGTTAAGCCTCGCGCTAAAGTCAGGTCGAGTTGTACATGTTGGAGAGGTAGGCCTGCCCATTCAGACCATTCTAATATGGTGCGCATTTCAGAAATTCCTATTTTACCGATAGCCGAGTCTCCAAAAAAAGAAGTTAAAAAAGAAAGTTTTTCAGAATTGTCTCCAAAAAACTGCAAAACAGGTTCTAATGCTTCGAGCGTTTGAGAAGAAAATCCGCGGGCAAGTAGCTCTTTTTGAACGTTTTCTTTTCCAATTTTTTCGAGTTTATCGATTGTTGCGCACAAGTCTCCTTCTTTTCCGCTCGCTCCTATTTTTTCTGCAATGCCTGCCAAAATTTTTCGATGATTAATTTTAATGGTATAATCGCAAATCGAGAGTTTTTGAAGCGTCTCGGTTATCATGCTTATAATTTCGACTTCACAAAGTAGCGAGTTCGTTCCGATAACATCGGCGTCGCATTGATAAAATTCGCGATAGCGACCTTTTTGCGGACGGTCGGCGCGCCATACAGGTTGAATTTGGTAGCGCTTAAAAGGAAACGTAATCTCATGACGATTCATCACTACATAACGCGCAAAAGGAACTGTTAGGTCATAACGAAGTCCTTTTTCAGCTATCTTAGGCAACATTTTTTTGGCTCCTTGCCGAAAATCCTCCTCTTTTACTTCTGCTAAATAGTCGCCAGAATTCAGAATCTTGAATAGAAGTTGATCGCCCTCTTCTCCGTACTTACCCATTAAAACCGAAAGATTTTCCATAGCAGGTGTTTCAATAGGTTGAAATCCATGCTTTGTAAACACTTCTCTGATAGTATCAAAAATAAAGTTGCGCCTATTCATTTGAAGAGTGCCAAAATCGCGCGTGCCTTTGGGTAAGCTTGGTTTTGTAGTTCCCATAATCGTAGAATTTTGGCACAAAGGTGAATATTTTTTTTAAAAAACCCACAAAACAAAAAAGCCCCATCGAAGAACGTGGGGCGAGGAATAAAATTCCTGCAGAATGATCTTTATTGTGATAAGCTCAAAAGAAAGTTTTCGCAATTTTAAGAAAAAAATTATCTTGCAACAAGAGTTTAACACAAAAAATATGGAAATACAAAAAAGTATCACAGAAAACCACGACATCGTATTTGGAATAGACATAGGTTTTACTTCTATCGGATGGGCTGTGGTTTCAAAAAAGCAGCAAAAAATACTAGGAAGTGGATGTTATATCTTTCCAGTAGGTGTAAATGAGGATAGTTATAACAAAAATTACGCTGAAGAATCTAAAAATCAAACAAGAAGATTGGCAAGAAGTCTTCGAAGAAGGCTTTTTCGAAGAAAGTTGCGCGTAGTACAACTCTTATTTTTGTTAGAAGAAAACGGATTTTTTGCTTCTATTAAAAAACCTCAAAACCTTCGAGAGCAATACAAAAACCTGCCTAAAGCTGAGCGCTCGAGCTTGCTCAAAAAATTTTCGGCAGAAATTCAGCAATACATGCATCAAAACGGGTTTCTGAGCACCGATATTTATAGCTGGCGCGCTCAAGCACTCGATACTCGTATTGAACTCTGGCAATTAGGGCTCATTTTTCTGCAGTTCGCCAAACGAAGAGGCTTTAAAAGCAATCGAAAAGAAAAAACTGACGAAAAAAAGAAAGGAGAAATTGAAAAAGCAATTTCTGCTCTTAAAGAAGAAATGCAAAAAGAAAACGTTCGAACGCTCGGAGAATACTTTTATAAGCTTATTTGCAAAAGTCCTCTTACAAACCGACAAGGAAAAAAAGACAGACCTATACAAAGAATACGCAATTGCTACACCGAAAGAAAGATGTATGAAGACGAATTTGAAGCAATCTGGGAAGCACAAAAAAAATATTACCCTGATAAATTATCGGGCGATAAAAGTGGAGATGTGCGAAACTCGGAATTTTGCAAAACTTTGTATTATCAAATTAAAAACTGGTGCATTTTTTTTCAACGCCCGCTCAAATCTCAAAAAAAATTAGTCGGGAATTGTACATTTTTACCTCACAAAAAAAGGTGTCCTATTGCTGCACTTGAATTTCAGGAATTTCGCATTTGGCAATTCTTAGGAAACCTTAGAATTACTACTACCTCTAAAAGAGAAGCTAAAAAAGCTCAAAATCAGCTTTCGTTATTTGAATCCCGCCCTCGCTACAATGAACCGCTCTCTTTAGAAGAAAAAAAGAAGCTCGCTCAACTTTTTTCTGAAAAAGAAAAAGTTACTATCAGCGACATTAAAAAGGAATTAGGATACGAAAACGCAAAATTCTCTGCCGAAAATATCGATTACAAAGGGAATGTTGTAAGAGTTGCCTTTAAAAAAGCATTCGGCAACAAGGACTTCGAAGAAATGGAAAAAGAATATAAACAAAAAGAAGCCCTCGACGAACAAAACTGTTTTAAAACATCAGAGCGCTTCAAAACCAAATTTTATAAACTCTGGAATGCTTTGCTCTTTGCTGATTCTACTTCATGGCTCCAAGAGTATGCCAAAAAGTTAGGATATTCTGAGCAACAAGCAGAAGAATATTCTAAAATTTTCCTACCAGAAGGATACGCATCTCTCTCTTTGGAAGCAATTCGCTCCATCTTGGCTTATATGAAAGAAGGATACGAATATCACGAGGCTTGTATGTACGCAGGCTTTCACCATTCTAAACAAGAAATTCCCGTAAAAGGCAAAATTTCACCTAAAGACATTCCTAACCTAAGAGCTCCTATCGTACAAAAGGCTATTTGTGAAACGGCTCGTTTGGTCAACCATTTAGTAAAAAAATTTGGAGAACCCGACCACATCAGAGTAGAAATGGCAAGGGAATTCAAACAACCTAAAAGCGAACGAGAAAAGAGAGCAAGAAAAAACTACGAAATCAAAAAAAGAAGAGAAGAATACGTAGAATTACTCAAAAAGTACAAGCCAGATTGGAATATTCATCCCAAAAGTGATATTATTAAAAAGTTTGAACTGTGGCTCGAACTCGGTCTCGATGATGGAGAACTTAAAAACAAACTTATAGACGATAGAAAGATTAATGAGTTTAAAAAATTTGCCAAAAAAGTAAACTCCAAAGACAAAGAAAAATATGCCCTTTGGCTCGAATGCGGACGAGTCTCTCCTTACACAGGCAAAACCATCAGCCTTACCAAGCTCTTCAGCTCTGACATCGAAATTGAGCACATCATCCCTTACTCGCTTTCAGGAGATGACTCTATGACCAACAAAACCATTGCCGAACGCGAAGAAAACGCTAAAAAAGGAAATCTCACAGCCTTCGCCTATATGCAATCCAAAGGAAAAAAAGAGCTCGACGAGTATATCGAAAGAATATCCGCATTTCCTAAATATAAACAAAAATACTTTCTGGCAAAAGAAGCTTCTGACGAATTCGCTAACGTAGATTTTCAGAGTACGGCTTATATTGCCAAAGAACTCACTAAGCTTTTAAAATTGGTTTGTAAGAATGTCTACATTACCAACGGGAAAGCAACTGCCATCATCAGAAGGCATTGGGGTTTGCACAATCTACTTCAAGAACTTTGGCAAGAACAAAACCTTTCTCAAGAACTACTCAGCTCCAACGAATCTTCTGACAATAAAACTGCACAGGAAGAAAAAATGAGAGAAGATCACAGACATCACGCCATCGATGCGATTGTAATTGCTCTTACCTCCCAAAGTATCTTCAATAAACTTGCGCGAGAAGCACAATTTTCCTCCTCAGGACATATGCGAGTAAAAGAAATTCCTTTGCCATGGGGAACTTTGAACTCATTCAGAAACGATGTAAACAAAAGCGTTGCCAATATTTTGGTAGCTTTCAGAAACAAAAAAAGGCTTCTTTCCAAAAAGAAAATTAAAAAAGGCAACTCTGTTACAATTTCGATCGTTCCTAGAGATAAATTGCACGCCGAAACCAACTACGGCTTTGTGCAACTTCCCTGTGGTAGAAAGGGATACGTACAAAGAAAACCTTTAGCAGATTACTTTAATGACGTTGAAAATGAAGAAAAATCAGTGAAAAAGTGCGAAGCAATCGTAGATAGAAAAATAGCCAACATTCTTTTAGAACGCTTAAGAAATTACGATTTTAATGGAAAACGAGCTTTCTCTCAAGAAGCCATCCAAAAAGAACCCGTCCTGACCTATTCCAAAAAAGGCACTCCTAACCCTATCTACAAAGTGCGATTTTTTGTAGAAAGTAACACTGCTATACCACTCAAGCCTCATGAAAATCCTAAATTGTATGTAGAGCCTGATAACAACTACATGATGGCAATTTATAGAGATCCTCAAACCGATGAGCGCGTTTCTGAAATCGTTACTTTTATCGAAGCATTTAACCGAAAAAAAAGAGGAGAAGCAATTTTCGAACCTATTAAAAAGAAAGTAGTTCAGAAAAGAGAAATAGAGCTTCCTTTATGGCTTACGCTTTCTAAAAAAGACATGTTCGTGCTCTACGACAATCATCCAGAAGAAATAGATTGGAACAATCCAGCAGATATTTTCAACCGTCTCTATTACGTAATAAAAATGTCGGGAAATAACATCTATCTTGGCAAACATCACATCGCTAAAATTAATGCTGACAGAGATAAATTTCCTATAAAAAAGCTAATTAGCAGTAATAAATTCAAAGGAGTAAAAGTATTTCTAAGTCCGTTGGGAGAAATTGTAAAAAAAGTTGAATAAGATTTATGGAAAAGCGTTAAAAGTGCATCTATAATAAAAAAACTTTTAACGCCTTTTCGCCATGATCAAACGAACGCTTTACTTTGGCAATCCCGCCTATCTTTGCAGGCGAGATGCTCAACTGGTGGTTAGAACGCCGCAAGACGAACAACCCAATCTCAAAAACGAAACAGTTATTCCTATAGAAGACATCGGAGTAGTAATTTTGGACAACGCTCAAGTAACTATCACGCAAGCAGCCTTAGAGTCGCTCTTAGAAAACAACGTAGCGCTTATCACATGCGACGCCACTCATCATCCAGTAGGACTTATGCTCCCGCTCGACCGTCACCACCGACAAAGTGCCTATTTTCAGGCACAAATTGCTGCTTCTGAGCCTCTCAAAAAACAACTATGGGCACAAACCGTAAAAGCTAAAATTCAAAATCAAGCTGTACTACTTGAGCGCGCTACCGGCATGAAAGCTACGCGCTTAAGGGAGCTAGCCTCTCAGGTGCGTTCAGGCGATGTGGATAACTGCGAATCAGCCGCATCGGTGTATTACTGGAAACATTTATTTAGCAAAGCTAACTTACCAGAACCTTTTAAGCGAAACCGAAAAGGACTACCGCCTAACAATTTGCTCAATTACATTTATGCTGTCTTAAGAGCTATTGTCGCACGAGGATTGGTCAGCTCCGGGCTACTCCCTACTCTAGGAATCTTTCACCGCAATCAATACAACGCCTATTGCTTAGCCGACGATATAATGGAACCCTATCGCCCTTTTGCCGATGCCATCGTCTTGGAAATCGTACTTTCAGGAGAACCTTATGAAGAAATCACTAAAGAAATTAAATCGAAATTGCTCACTCTCCCAGTTCAAGATATTTACATAGGCGGAGAAAGAAGTCCTCTAATGGTGGGCTTACAACAAACCACTGCATCATTAGCGCGATGCTTCGAAGGAAAATCTCGCAAAATTGTATTCCCCGAATGGGTATAATTGACATAACACTCAAATTTTTTTCATATGGTTTTCAATGAATATAGAATTATGTGGGTTACTGTTTTTTTCGACCTACCTACCAAAACCAAAAAAGACCGCAAGCAATATGAAATATTTCGCAAAAAATTGCTTCGCGATGGCTTTAGAATGATTCAGTTCTCTGTTTATGCTCGCCACTGCTCCTCAAAAGCTAATGCAGAGGTACACGTCTCTCGCGTAAAATCTTGGCTCCCTCCTAAAGGACACGTTATCATTTTCACAATTACCGATAAACAATTTGGAATGATGGAAATTTTTCACGCGGGAATGCGCGTAGATACCCCTCCGCCGCCCGAACAACTGATGCTCTTCTAACTCTTTCTTAAAATAAAAAACCGCTCAATTACGTGCGTTTTTTTACATCGTAAAAGAGCGGTTAATTCATTAACTTTCAGCAGTTTAACCCGAAAAATGTTGTGCAAATATCACAAAACTTTCTTTTGAAAGCAAACCACAACTTCTCTTTCTATTTCTGTTGGAACTAAAGGTTGTGCAAATATCACAAAACTTTCTTTTGAAAGCAAACCACAACCTGGGTCTGTTGAGTTGCTGCAGAAAACCGTTGTGCAAATATCACAAAACTTTCTTTTGAAAGCAAACCACAACTGACCTGCTACAAGCAACGTATCCGTGTTGGTTGTGCAAATATCACAAAACTTTCTTTTGAAAGCAAACCACAACAGTGGAGTGGAGTTGCCACACTAGAATCAGGTTGTGCAAATATCACAAAACTTTCTTTTGAAAGCAAACCACAACTAGCAGGTCAGTAGGGCCGAAGGCGTGATGGTTGTGCAAATATCACAAAACTTTCTTTTGAAAGCAAACCACAACATAACAAGTTTAATACACTCGTAAAAATTAGTTGTGCAAATATCACAAAACTTTCTTTTGAAAGCAAACCACAACGTCGCGCTCGAGTCCGCTCGGAGAAGATAGGTTGTGCAAATATCACAAAACTTTCTTTTGAAAGCAAACCACAACAGAGATATTAAACGAATGCGAAGTAGCTGAGTTGTGCAAATATCACAAAACTTTCTTTTGAAAGCAAACCACAACTTAAAAAAAATAATTAGGAGATACATAAAAGTTGTGCAAATATCAC
>JANWWC010000003.1 GCA_025056215.1 Cytophagales bacterium
AAGGTGGGCAATGTTATCCCATAAATACTGCGGAGCAATGACATAATGAATTTTCCTTCGCATTTGGGTTTCAAATTCTTCAATATCGGTGGGGTTTTGTTCGTACCATACCGAAAGGGGTGTTTTCCCGCCGTTGCCTGTTACTGCGGGATAGTCGTTGCCTAATTCTCTTTGAGCTGCTTGCTGATAGTTATCACTCAGATAGCGTAAAAACAAGAAAGCAAGCATATAATCCCGAAAATCATCGGCATTCATCGCTCCTCGTAGCTCGTCTGCGATTGCCCAAAGCGTTTTGCCAAGTTGCTGATGTTCATTCATACATTTACAAATTTGTAATCTCTGGAAATAAACCCTGCAATAACCCTTTTTTATGCAATTTTAACAATTCTATTTTTTCCCGTTGTGCCTCTATCAACTCGTCTAATGACGAAAGACAAGCCGCAATTTTTTGCTGTTCGGATAGTGATGGGACTTTGATGATTTCTTTTTTGTAATCTGAAAAATAAATATGTGGAATGCCTGAACCTTTTATGTATGATTTAAGGTTAATAGTGTGAAGCAAATAGTAAATCCACTTCAATTCGTATTTTTCTTTATCCTTGACTTTGAGTATGCTTAAAGTTCCCAATACTGAACTCTTATCTTCACAAAGTCTCAAACGTCCAACACCCGCACCATCTTTAATTATTGAAATATATTGCTCATTTTGTTGAAAATCTTTGATGTATCCAATAATACCCTCGGCTCCATATACAGGATAACCCACTTCTGTAAAAGTTAATTTATTCAAGGTTAAGTTTGAGATTTCTAATTTTAATAAGTTTTCAACTTTCATAATTTCCCACTCTCCTTCCTGTTGAAACTCAGGGAAACGGAGGCGAGGAATAAGTTTGGGTTTATCATTCTTGTTCATAGGCTTTCAATCCTGAAATTTCTTTTCCTTCGGCTTGTTTTTTGAGGTAAGGAATTAAGTCTTTCATCAATTTTGTTTCTTTGTTTTTTCTATCTTTCCAACTTGTAGAGGTCGCAAAAAGTGGGTTTAACGCTTCTGCGTCAAAAATTCCTCTGCTAAGGGTAGTTTCTACAAGTTGCTTCAAATCGCTAAAAGATAAGCCATGTTCTTGAGCGATGTGGGTCAATTGTTGATCGTTTTTTTTAGCCTTAAACAATTGATAATTTTCTTTGACTTCTTGTTCGCTCAATCCTTTGCCTACTTGTAGGGTATGGATGTATTCTTGAATTTCTTTCTTTTCTTCCATCAAATTAGCGCTGCTGCTCAAGAGGCGAATCAGCTGTTCTGGAGTGAGCTCTACTTTTTGGGGGTTCTGTTGGGTATATTTAGAAAGGAGCCTCATGATGTAATCGTAATCGATGAGCGCAGAGGCAAACAAGACTAATTCAAAATCTAACTGTTGCACTTCAGGAGGCGCGTTGTTGGTTTCTTGTTGCTGTATTTTTTTGAGCTGTTTGGCAATTTCTAAATAAGCACTTTTGAATTCTGTTAGTTTTTCTTGCGGCAAAAGAGTTTCAATCTGCTCTTTTTGTTCTGGAGTAAGGTCCGGTGTATTGGTCGAGTTGTGTTCTGATTCTCTGCACTTCTTTGAAGAGATTAATAAATTCTGCCCGGGCAAGATCTCCTTTGAGGTTGAAGACTTCGCAAGGCTCTGGCAAGAGGTCTTGAGTTTTCATCCAATTTTGCAGCTTTTGAGTAGCTTCTCGATACTTTTGAATTACTTTAGAGGCTTCTTCTACGAGCCAAATTTCTTTGGATTTAATGACATTTTCACCACTAAAAAGGGCGATGGCTTTGTCTACTTCGTGTTGCAATCCTCTAAAATCCAGAATATTGCCATAGGGTTTTGTGTCGTTCAAGACGCGATTAGTGCAGCTAAAAGCCTGAATAAGGGCATGATATTCTAAGTGTTTATCTACATACAAAGTGTTCAAATACTTAGAATCGAAGCCCGTCAGGAGCATATCTACCACAATGACGATGTCTACTCTCTGGCTGCGCGGAAAATCGGCATAAGAATATTGATGAGATTTAATTCGGTGCTGAAGGTCTTGATAATAAAGGTCGAACGTGGCAATGCTAAAATTTGTGTTATAGCGTCGATTGTAATCTGCTATAATGGTTTGAAGCGCTTTTTTCTTTTTTTCTGGTTCTTTTTTGATGTCTTCTTGCTCTTGTAGTAAGTCTTCTTGCAGTTGTTGGATATCTCTATTTCCTTCTGCAGGCGGAGAAAAAATGCAAGAAATATTGAAAGGCATATAATTCTCGTCTTTTTTAGCTCTTCGGGTTTGGAGAGTTTGAAAGAGTTCGTAATAAGTAATTGCGTCGTCGATAGAAGATGTTGCAAAAATAGCATTAAAACGTCTGTTATGAGTAGCCAGATCGTGCTTTTCTAAAATAGTATTCACTACTGCTTTTTTGTACTCGAGGTCGTCGACAAATTGTACGCTCGGTTTGAAGTAATCAATATGAAAGCGAAGAACGTTCTTATCTTCAATGGCGTGAGTAATAGTGTAGGCGTGGAGTTGTTTTTGAAAAATATCTTTGGTAGTCAGGTAAGAACCTTGTGTGCCGTCTATTTTTTTATAGGTAGCATTTTCTTCGAAAATAGGCGTTCCTGTAAAGCCAAAAAGCTGTGCATGAGGAAAAAATTCTTTTATAGCTTTATGGTTTTCGCCGAACTGACTTCTGTGGCACTCGTCAAAAATAAAAACCATTCGCTTATTGCGCAGCTTTTGAAGCTTCTCCCTGTAAGAAGAACGAGATTCTCCTAAAGCAAGCCCCAGTTTTTGAATAGTGGTTACGATGATTTTATCGACATAGTCTTCTGAAAGCATTCTTTCTACTAACTTTTCGGTATTTGTATTTTCTTCTACACAATCTTTCTGAAACTTATTGAACTCTTGTCGCGTTTGTCGGTCGAGGTCTTTTCGGTCTACTACAAACAAACATTTTTCGATGTGAGGATTTTCTTTGAGCAAAGTAGACACTTTAAAAGAAGTAAGGGTTTTTCCGCTTCCTGTCGTGTGCCAAATGTAGCCGTTTCCTCTGTTTTCATCGACGCATCGAATGATATTCTTCACAGCATAAATCTGATAAGGACGCATGCATAAAATTTTCTTTTCGGACTCTACTAAAACCATGTATTTGCTTATCATTTCCGCAAGCGAAGATTTGCTCAAAAACTTTTCACAAAAGTCGTGTAGATGCGCTATTTTCTTATTGTTTTCATCAGCCCACTAATAAACTGGCAAAAATTGTTCATCCACATCAAAACTAAAATGCTTCTGATTGTTATTAGCAAAATAATAAGTATTAGAGCGATTGCTCACAATAAACAACTGTATAAAACACAACAAGGAATTCGTATAGCCGTTGCCAACATCATTTTTATACTCTATAATTTGTTGAATAGCTCTGCGAGGATTTACTTCTAAACTTTTTAATTCAATTTGAACCAATGAAATACCATTGATAAGAATCATCACATCGTAGCGCCGATAACTGTTTTGATTGTTAATTCGCAACTGATTAATCACTTCAAAATCGTTTTTGCACCAATCTTTGACATTCATTAAAGTGTAATGGAAAGAAGTTCCATCGTCGCACATAAAGGTATTGACTTGCCGCAAGCGTTTCGAAGCAGTGAAAACATCGGGCGTTATCATCTCTTCATAAAGCTTCTCAAACTCATGGTCTGTTAATCTGACTTTGTTAAAAGCTTCAAATTTTTGGCGAAAATTGCACTTGAGCGAAACAAAGTCCTTTATATCAGGTCTGTACGTGTATTTTAGTTCTACTAGCTTATCGATGAGACTCTTTTCTATTTCTACTTCTCTTGCCATAAAATTTGCAATTTCGTTAGTAAAATAAAAAAAAACATATCAACCGCGCACCCACCAACTAAGCTCCTCAGCGTTCTCCAGTCGCCCGAAGCTAATAAGCTAACAACCCTTTTACCTTCTGATACAAGCGCGAAGAAGCTAAAAACGCATCTTCTAAATTTTTAGCAAATGGAATAGGTGTATCTGCTGAGGCCACTCGCACGATAGGCGCATCGAGATACGAAAAACAATGCTCCGCAATCCAAGCCGCAATTTCAGCACCGAAGCCACCCGTAAGCGTATCTTCATGACAAATCAATACTTTTCCTGTTTTGGCTACCGAGCTACGCACGCATTCCTTATCCCAAGGAATGAGAGTTCTTAAATCAATGACTTCAATCCCTTCAAATTGCTCGGCAACTTCTAAAGCCCAATACACAGCTAATCCATAAGCAATCAAAGTAAGCCTATCTCCTGACTTGCAAATTTTAGCCTTGCCAGGCGGAATGCAAAAATATTCTTTTGGTACAAGAGTTCTGATTTTTCGATAAAGCGCCTTGTGCTCCAAAAAAAGCACAGGATTAGGCTGTTCAATAGCCGTCACCAACAGCCCTTTCGCATCCTCAGGGAAAGCAGGATAATACACCTGCAACCCTGGCACATGAGTAAACCACGCTTCTACCGTCTGAGAATGAAAAGGACCTGCCCCGATGCTTCCTCCCACTGGCAACCGAATCACTGTATCTACCTTCAATTTCCAGCGATAGTAAGTTTTTGCCACATTGTTTACAATCTGATTAAAAGCACAACTCACAAAATCAGCATACTGTATTTCAATCACCGACTTTTTGCCCAAAGCAGAAAGCCCTACAGCCATCCCTACTACAGCCGATTCGCATAAAGGCGTATTGCGCACTCGTTCTTTTCCGAATCGGTCTAAAAACCCTTCCGTAACTTTGAAAACTCCGCCGTACTCTGCGATGTCTTGTCCCATCAAAACCAGATTGTCGTACTTTTCCATCGCTTGCCAAAGCGCCTGCCGAATACTATCGACCAAACGCATTTCCTGCCACGAACTACCCGACTCCAACTTAGGTGGCTCCACAGGCGCAAATACATCTGCAACTTCTTTTTTAAGGCAAGCTAATGGCTCTGGTCTTTCAAGTCCCTTCTCAATTTGAAGATGAATCCAGCTTTCTAAAGAGTCTTTTTTTTGCTGAATTTCGCATTGAGACAAAATCTGATTTTGGAGTAAAAACGATTCATACCACAACAAGGGATCTCTTTGTTTCCATTTTTCAATTTCTTGCTGAGGCATGTAAGCAGTTCCAGAAGCTTCCTCGTGCCCGCGCACGCGATAAGTTAGCGCTTCCACTAGAACAGGCTGAGAATCTTCCGCCACCTTTTTTCTAAGATTTACAATCAGTTCATAAACAGCAAGAATATTGTTTCCATCCACTTCATATGCTTCGATGCCGTAACCGCTTCCCTTCTCCGAAATAGAACGGCAGGCGAATTGCTCTTTTACAGGCGTAGAAATGCTCCAGCCATTATTTTCAACTAGAAAAATAATAGGCAACTTCCAAACAGCTGCTATATTGATAGCTTCATGAAAATCGCCTTCTGAAGTAGCTCCTTCCCCGCAAAATGTAAGCACTACTTTAGGCGCTTTGTCGAGCTTGTGAGCCAACGCAACGCCACAGGCTACAGGTAAATGAGCTGCCATGTGTGAAATCATGCCTATAATATAGTGCTGTAAAGAACCAAAGTGAAAAGAACGGTCGCGCCCCGCTGTAAAAATATTGTCTTTGCCCTGAATTTGGGCAGTGAGTTGGTCCAAAGGCAACTCGCGAGAAATAAACACCCCTAAGTTGCGGTGAGCAGGCAAAATAAAATCATCGTGGCGCATGGCTAATGTAGCACCTACCGAAATCGCCTCCTGACCAATTGAAGAAAACCATTTCGCAATTCGATTCTGTTTGAGCAATAACAACATCCTTTCTTCATATAAGCGAGTAGCTAATAACTTTTCGTACAATTGTATATAAGGAACCGATGTGCAATTGCAATCTCTAAGAAAATTCATAAACAAAAACGTTCACAGCCTTCGGCAAAAACTTTAAGAACCGAAAAAGAATCTTCAAAAATGCAACAAAATTCTCGTTCTAAGAAGACCTCCACAAAAACCCTTTGCAAGGCAAAAAGTTTTAACAGTTGTATAACTGAAACACTCTTGTTACTCAAAATTGTCTTCTACAAGGATCTCAGTGATCTGTATTTTACCATCGATTATCGTCTGAATGCAATACAACCCGCGCTCTAATCCGCTGACATCTATTGTAGTAGTTCCTTCAAAGGTCGTCATTAAAACTTGCTTACCTGTCGCATCTAATGCGCGAGCCACTCCTGATTTTCCTATTTATACAAGACTTCTCGCGCAGAATTCGGATATATCACTGCACTCTCGCTGTGCTCTTCTTCAGATAGCTCCTCTTGAAGAGATTCTCTTCCTTGTATTCCGTTAGCACCGTTGTACAGCACGTTGTTCGATTGTAGCGTAAAAGTGGTAGAGCTAATTCTCAAGACGCTGTTTGTAACTCCTGCGCACACATATGCCTTGCCGATTACCATCATAAGCGGTATTTTGTTCGTACCGTCATCGAATGCATTACATCGGCTTGCTCTTTGAGTTTTTAAACATTTTATAAAATTAGCTCAAAGCTATTGATCACCTCGAAGAAAAGCACTCAAGGGCTAGCTACGTTCTTGCATTCAGCGTTACGACGTTAGAGGCTAAAAGTTACCTGGTCTTGCGCTATTAGTTCAGTAGCGCCCCAATCTAAGCCAAACGGCTATTTCTATCCCCTGAGATTGTAAACGATTTTTGACCTGATTTAATAAATTATCAAAAGAAAATAAAGATTTTTTCATAAATGCTATCGGATAAGCCTCACTTCGCCTTGCTGTGCGATTTGTTCTCCGTAAACTGTTTCCGCCGAGATATAGTACAAGTAAACACCCATAGGTTGCTCCTGTCCTTTATAAGTACCGTCCCATCCTCGGGAAAAGAGAAGAGTGTTATGCTCTCCATTATTACATGGTAGAATAGACATAGACTCATCCAAGTCTCCCCTGGCTTCATATAATTTTTCTCCCCAACGATTGTATATTAAAAATGCGTTGATTCGTCTGATGCCTCTTCCCATAGGTCTAAATTCACGGTTACACACATCTGCAGAAGAAGGATTAAAAATATTAGGCAAAATAAGATATACTTTTAAATTCACAGAAGCTTGGGCTAGCGATGAACAACCAAAATTATTAAACGCTTTTTGTGTGAGAGTGTATATTCCTGGCTTTATATACGTGCGCGTAAAAGTAGGTTGATACCCTAAAATAGTATCCGTAAAGCCATCGCCGTAGTCCAATATATAGCGAGTAGCATTAGGAGAAGATAAGTTCGTAAACGCAATAGGTTTTCCGGCACTTGCTTGCAAGCTATCAAAGTTTATAATACCAGCAATTACTCCTGGCTTTACTACTACTCGATTTGTAACAGAATCTCGACAACCTCTTTCATCGACAACGGTAAGCCTTACGCGCATAGTGTCCAAAGAGTTAAAAGCAGTATCGCTATAAGAATATAATTTAGTAACTATCTTCCCTGTTTGTCGTGTGCTATCGTGTAAAAATAACCACCGATAATCTACAATGGGAGAAGTAGCAGCGATAGAAGGCGATGCATCTAACCGAGTAGGCGTTCCATTGCAAACCGTATCAGCTCGAAAGCGCGCTGTCGGTCTCGGATTTACACGTACTACTAAGGTGTCGCTCTTACTACATCGCACCCCTGTTACGCGCCATACTACTGTGTCGACAGTTTCGAAGGGATAAGAAAATTGAAATGATTGCCCAAAAGGAGTATTATTAGGTGCAAAAAAGCCTCCCAAGGAACGCAATTCGGTGCGCAAAAAGTTATTAAACTTATCAGACGTAGGTTCTATACTGAAAGTAAAAGGCTCATTAGCGCAATTTCCTTCTACTTGAATCTTAGGGCGACTGATGGGTTCTTGAGAAATAAGTTGTGTTACTTTATGAAGACAACTTTTATTATCTTCCACGTGTAAAGTAGCAAAAAATGAATTATCTGGAGTGAGTTGCACCAATGTATTTCGATAGCCTGGACTGATAGCTGAGAGCGGAATAACAGTTCTCAAACTATCTTGCGAAACAGTGGAGTAGGTAGTATCGCGCACAAGAACGATTGTATCTTGAGAAATTCCTTCGTTGTTATTGTAAGTAATATTCCAAAACCACCTTACAGGATGAATGCGAGGGTCATTATTTACGGCTCCATAAAGCGTAAGAGGCTCTCCTACGCACCTTCCGCGAGTAGAGGAGGGAGGTTCACTTTGCCCATCGTAGAACACTACCGGATTTAAGCCCGGATATACATATGCAGAATCCAAATAAACTTGGGTGGTGCACTGAGGAGCATTTAAAAGCACATTGCCAAACTCATTAAGGCGAAAATTATAAAAAATGCGCAACTCGATTCGATGCCAATTAGAATCAGCAAAAGAGCGTTCTATATTAGGTTGCCTAGTAACTATAGAATCTACGCGAGAAAGCAACGGATAAGTAAATCGCCATCTGTATAAAGGTCGCTGATTAGGATCAGGCGTAACAAAAGTAGGACCTAACAAAGGAATAGAGACATTAGGGCAAACACTATCAAACGGATTTTGTACGATACCTTTACTAATATAATCTATAAAAACTCCTTCTTTGCGAGGAAATGTCCTCATGAAGGTTTTAGCTGTCCAATCAGGGCAACCTGTCGTATCGATAGTTCGCAATGCTACTACGTAATAACCTTCTTGGTAAGCAACAGTATCGGCATAAGAATGCTGAGCATAATTGGAAGATGTATTGAGAAAAACGACGCTATCCTTATCGTTCCGGTTGCGCGTAAAATCCCAATGCCAAACATGATTATTCACGCGCCAGTAAGGATAATCTCGTCCGCCCACTGTAGTATTTTTGGCATTTACTTTGATCACAGAATTAGAGGGTTCTATCCCGCAAAACGGCGAATTTTCATCAAAGTCAAAATTTGTAACATTAGGATAGTAAACCCGAAGTCTATCTTCACCTGTACAACCATACGAATCTATGACATTGAGTCTATATTCTCCTGCTTCATTGAGTTGATAAATTGAATCAAAACCAAAACGTTGGAAAACTTCTAATTCAAATTTTCTTATATCAGGCAAATTAAGATTTTCTCGAAAGTACCTTCCATCAATGATTGTGTTGTTCCAGTAGATAGTTCGGAAGGGTGCGTTTCCGCCAGTGTGTTTCCACGAAAGATAGTCAATAGGGTCGTTGCACTTGAAGAAATAATCGCAAGTATCACAGGGAGACCCACTCTTAAAATTTTGGCTTTTAGTATGGTATATAGTGATAAATGGTTTTGAGCGCACTGTCACTGTAATAGAATCTTCGCGGAAACAACCGCTTTTTTCAATGCTTTTTACTCGCACACGATAAGTAGTATCGCTATGAGTTATTCGTACGGTGCTGTCAGGGTTGAGAATTTCTCCTTTAAAAGCGTGGGTTACGGGGCCCGTTCCTGATTCGGTAGTAAGAAACTTGTTTTGTGAAAAGCTAAATTCGCCCCAGTGCCACACTCTTTTTACCATGGTCACCCTATTTTGTGAGGAAACATCAAAAGTATCCTTAGGAGTAAATGTAATATCGGCTAACTGACATCTTCCTGATGTATCTATGAAAGTTTGAAAAGGTAACCTACGAATGTGAACGGTATCTGTTAGAATATCCGAACACGTTCCACTTATGGAAGAGTTAGCTGTAATGGCTAAAGTAACCAAATATTTTCCTTCGCTTCCTAAAGGATAAGAATAAGCAACTGAGCTTGATGTACTGCTAACCGTGCCTCCACCTGGAATTTGCAATGTCCAATTTCGAGATACGATACTTCCCGGGGACCGAATCAAAGAACTATCCCGAATAACAGTAGTGAAGTTTCTTTGATTACTCGTACAAGTAGAATCGAAAAATGCTAAACGAGGCTGAAACTCGCTTTCTACTAACAAAGAATCGAAAGCGACACAGCCATTAGCGTCTGTCACTGTTACTTTGAAGGTTCCTCTTCCATTTTTACCGAGTTGGAGTTGTCCGTTTCTTGTTAAGGAGGCAGATGTAGACAAAATTTGAGGGGTTCCATTAATATCCAGAAACTGTGGTGACGTCCATTGATAAGAATAAGGCGTTTCTCCTCCGCGCACCGTAGCATTAAGCACTAAAGGAGCATTACAATTTACTCCTATGGTGTCGTTGCCCGCAAATGCTACGAGCGTATCTTTTACTATCAAATCGTACCGGATATGACGCCCTACAGAAGGAAGAGGACAAGCATCATCGTATACACTTACAAAAAAATGTCGATTCCCTTCTCGAACGTCCCATCGAAAAGTAAGCTCAGATGTATTTTGTCCTTCCACCCAAATTCCTGGAATACTATTATCAAAAAAAGGTTGATTTTCAGGCTTATAATTAGGATCGTAAATTACCCTAATAGGGTCATTATTTGCATCGCTGCCTCTTAAACGAAAAGTAATATTTTGAGCAACACATGTAGTCTTTGTGTAGTTAGAAGTGTTATCAAAGCCAGAAATAGTAGGAGGAGTATTATTACAAGCTAAAGAATGGATGATAATGCTCCTTTGAATGCTCCCATTAGGGAAAGTCATCCTATAAAGAATTTCACCTGTTCCAGCTGCAGTAGGCGAAACAGCGAGATTGCTAATATTATCTACAGAACTTCCAGCAGCAGCACCATTGTTAGGAACTGCCTGACCAAAAAAACTAGGTAAAGATTTGTCTACAAATAAGTTAAAACTTCCGCTTATGCCATTTGTTATAATCCGCAATGGAAGCGCGCGTGTTTCTCCGCTACAAACAAAGTGAGGCATTTCAAATGCATTTTGTCGGAAAGCAGGGGAAGTAAAATTAGAAGAACTGTTATTCAATGTGGCACTGACTTGAATGGTTCCATTGGTCCAAGTGAATCTCCAATCAGGAGCGGGAAGAATAGAAAAGCCTGGTATACCCCTGTTATTAATATATCGTGTGATGCGGACTCCTATTCCATTTCCTCCTTCGCAACGAGTCTGAGTAGCTTGGCGCTGACAACCAGGGCGCAAAATTTCAGTTCCTATTTGGCGATACACAAATAAAATACCGTTAATTCCTTGAGAAGAAGCTACGTATTGTATAGGAAAAGAATCAGGAAGTGAGATAGCAGCATCACAATTTTGAAATATATCTAAATTGATTTCGTATCTTCCCAAAGAATTATAGCGATAGCTAATGTCTGCCCCCATTATTTGAGAAAAAATTTCTAAGGGCAACAAAAAAACTACAATAGCAAAAAAAAATGCTAAACTCTCTCTATCTTCATTTTTCATATCTTTGTAAGATTAAGTGTTTCTACAAAGATACTCAATTACAAAAAAATTTAAGAATTCAATTTTATTGCTTTTTCTGAAGAGTGCTGCGATAGTGTTGTTCCCATCTCCATGCTGAGAGCATCGCATCGTCTAACGTTTTTTCTGCTTTCCAGCCTAGTTCTTGATTAGCAAGAGTAGTATCTGCCCATATTTTTTCTATGTCTCCTGGTCGCCGCTCTACTAATTTGTAGTTTAATTTTTGCCCTGAAACCTTTTCAAAAGATTTAATCACTTCTAAGACGGTAGCACCTTTCCCTGTTCCTAAATTAAAAAATTCAAAAGAAGATTTATTTTTATTTTCAAGTAACCTTTTCATTGCAATAATATGAGCTTTTGCCAAATCTACTACATGAATATAATCTCGAATGCAAGTTCCGTCTGGCGTATTATAATCGCTGCCAAATACGCGCAAGTATTCGCGAACACCAATCGCTGTTTGAGTAATAAATGGCACTAAGTTATTAGGAACTCCGCGCGGAAGCTCGCCAATAAGAGCCGATTCGTGCGCTCCAATAGGGTTAAAGTAGCGAAGAGCTATTGCTTTCAGTTGCGGCATAGCCACAATCGCATCTTGAATAATTTCTTCACTAATTTGTTTTGTATTTCCATAAGGCGACATCGCTTTTTGAATCGGCGCGGACTCACTTACAGGGAGTTTTTCTGGCTGTCCATACACTGTGCAAGAGGATGAAAATACCATATTATCTACTCCATACTTATTCATTAATTCTAACAAATTGATGAGAGAAACCAAGTTATTGCGATAATAGGCTAAAGGCTTTTGTACGGATTCACCTACGGCTTTGTAAGCTGCAAAATGAATAATTGCAACAAAATTGTATTTTTGAAATAAATGCTCAGTAGCTTGATAATCCGTTAAATCAATTTCCTCAAACGGTGGATAAAATCCGCAAATCTTAGAAATTCCATCTAAAGCACTTCTCTCAGAATTAGAAAGGTTATCTACAATTACTACTTCGTATCCTTGCGCGACAAGTTCCACAACAGTATGAGAACCAATGTAACCCGCTCCTCCCGTTACTAAAATTTGTTTTTTCATAAGGCTATACTTTTGATTTGAAAAAAATTCTTATTTTGTAATCTTGCAAATATTTGTTAATTTCTTTCAAATAAAATGAAAAACTAACACTTTTCTGACTAAAAAATATTATATTTGAGGCAATTTTTATTGTCTTTTCGACTTTTTAGTTTGTTATATAAGAAAATCATAATTCTTTCATCTATGAAAACTTTATTATCTGTTGCAGTATGTCTCTTTTTTATAATAAGAACAGTCGCCTTAGCGCAAAATAATGTGAATTCTCCTGCAAAGCCACCCACTGCTTCTTCTCCTTCTAGAACTTTTATTGCAAAAGGAGACGCATTATACGCTCAAAAAAAATTCACGGATGCTATTGCAGAGTATGAGCATGCAATCGCTCTCGACCCTGATGATGGAATGACACACTATAAAATAGGGCTTTGCTATCTTAACCTTAAAGACAACGAATCTGCTGCTAAAAGTTTTGAAAAATCTATCGCCATCGATAATAACATGAAACAATCGTACATGAATTTGATGAAAATTCATAAAAGCACGGGCGATGATAACAAAGCAATTGAAGTGCTTGATAAATTGTTTAAGATAGAAAAAGATTCTATTAAAAAGTTAGAGTCTAAGCTCGAAATTGTAAAAATTCTTTGTGAAAATAAAGACTACAAACGCGCTGCTCTTCATATTAAAGATGCGATGGCTCTCAACAACAAAGATTTAGACGTTCTGTATTATGATGCTGAAATTAACAACGAACTAGGCAATTACGCTGCTGCTAAACAAAGTATGCTCACCGCTATTGCTAATGCAGGCACTGATGACCCTAAGGTGACAGCAAAGCTCTACTACGAACTTGGGTTTGCATACCATAAATTAGGAGAGTATGCTAAAAGTAAAGAAGCATTCGAAAAAGCAAATTTTGGGCCCTTCAGAGCAATGGTAGTAAAATTTCAACCTGACTATTATACAAACATTGCTAACTGTCATGCTATGGTATATGACTACGAAGAAGCAACTAAGTTTGCCAAAGAAGCCATTAAAATAGATCCTGACTTTGCACCTGCTAATTCTCTATTAGGAGAAATCTACGAAAACTCTGTTGACCAAAGTAAAGCTATCGAATACTACAAAAAAACAGTAAAAGCAGATAGTAAAGATATCAAAACTTATGTTAAGCTTATCGAGTTGCTCATGAAATCTCGCAAGTACGCAGAGGCTATTAAATATGCTGATGAATGCTTAGCAAGCGACCCTAAAAACAAAAAGGCTTCTTTTATAAAAGCAGTAGCCCTTTACGAAACAGGGAAAACACTCGATGCTATTACTATCATGAACGAGTTACTCAACGAGCCTGTACTGACTCCTATGGATAAAGTTTCTTATGAATTTACTTTAGGCTTGATGTACAAAGCAGTTCAAGATTACGAAAAAGCGAAGGTTTCTTTTAAAAATGCTGCAAAAGGTCCTTTTGCTTATGCTGCGCAATACGAATACGACGACGTGCAAACTAAATTGATGGCAAAAACTAATTAATACTCATTGAGCAGCTTTTTTACGAATATCTAACGAAATTCCTTCTAAACGATTGCTGTAAAAAGGTAAAATGTCTTGACTTATTTGAACGTCTAACCAAATTGTTAGGCGTTCAGTGTTGATTTCTGCTCTATTCACCTTTAAATTTACTGTATTGGTTTCCCAACCATAAAGCTGTTGCCAACCCGGCAGATTCATCAACATAGAGGGCTCCGGATACTTGAGCTTAAGAAATGGAGAATTCGGAGACGCAAATGCATTTTGGTCAGTCCAATGGTAATGATTAGGAAGCTCTATCGCCCATTTCTGACAGTTAATAAAAGTATTTTGATAAATTCTATGATTTCGTGTAATACCCCCTCGCCCTCCGATGATTCGCTCAGCGTTCCAATAACAACCATATCCAGTATTTTCAATATCTAAAATAAAGTTTCTATAAAAATGAATACTATCCGAACCATCTGTATAAAAAGCATTTCCTCCTGCTCCATAATCACCGCTAATCCAATATTGGCTAAATGTTTTATGAAAAATATTATGGTCTATATGACAAAGATTATGACTTACTTCTACGTATACCGCTCCTCTTGCTGTAACAATATCTGAAAATACATTTTGTGTAACCCTACAATTCTTGTTGCTCAAATAATCGAGCCATAATCCTGACGCATGTTTAATGTATCTCACAATGTTTCTTCTGAACAACAAATCTTCGGCATAATGAAACTTGATGGCAGCAGCTTCAAAGCCATGCTCAGCATCTTGCCAACCTATATTTTCAAACAAGTTATCTTCTACTAAATATTGAATTGCTTGATAGGCTGCTAATCCACAAATACCGTGGTTTCGAATGACATTTCTTCTAACAATGTGATGACCTAAAATAGGTTGCGAAACTGTATTCCATTGTTCATTTCCTAAGTCTATTCCTGTACCATTTGCCCATTCGATAGTACAATCTTCAATAATCCAATGATGCCCTCTATTAGCAGAGACCATGCCACGTTGCGGTACAGGAAACCCATTTCCTGCGTGTTGAAAAATAATTCCTTTTAGCTTGATGTAGCCAAGTCCATACTCTTCAGGAGCAAAAACTTGTTCTTGGTTAGTGAATTCTACGCGAAAATCTTTAAGCGTTTTTCCATTAGGAAATCTTACGTACACTATCATACCGTTGTGCTCTGTCCAAAAGGCTCCGTTTTCTTCTGAAAGCAAATCAGTAGATTTTTCTACTTGCTTGAGAGGCACATCGTTTAAAAAAACCATTCCTCTCCTTGCAAAATGCGCTTTCATTTTTACTTTTTTATAGTCTAACCATGTTCGGTCGTGTTGGATGTTCATCATACCAAACGGATTGTACCCATTGAATTCATTGCCATAAAACTTGTATCGAAGAATTTGCACTTGAGACTGGGCGGATTTAGCTTCTCCAAATTCCCAGCCTTTTATGGTGTCCCAGCGATTTTTTTCTGCTTCAAAAGACCCCTTTACAATTACTTTTTCTTGAGGATAAGCTTCATAGATTATCATCTTTTCGGGAGACTCCCCTCCATATTTAGGAGTAATTCTTTCGCGATATACACCTGCTCTAATAAGAACACGCTCACCAGCTCTTACGATTTGAGCGGCTTTATTGATAGTTTGAAAGGGCTTGCTTTCTGTGCCTGGATTATTATCGCTTCCTTTCTGAGCATCTACATAATAAGTTTTGGTAATAATAAGTGGTTTTTCCCAACTTTTGAAATGGTATCCATACGGAAGCAAGCTATCATCATAAGAACGAAATAAACCTTGGGCGTGCACCCACTTTCCCAATAAATATGCTATTGCAATGAAAATAATTTTTTTCATTTTCATACATTTTTTGCTTTGGAAATTAAACCATACAAAAAGTTGAAAAAATTCAGAAATAATTTTCTTAAGATTCTGAAATTTTAAAAAAATATGAAAAAAATAAAAGTTGCTTTTTTAATTGGAGTAGGAATTATTCTTTCTTCCCATCAAACTTTTAAAACGTACGACGTCGTTGTATATGGAGGTACATCAGCAGGAGTAATCGCAGCCTATTCCGCCAAAAAAATGGGTAAATCCGTTTTATTAGTGGAACCTACTTTATTTTTAGGAGGCATGAGCAGCAGCGGACTAGGCGAAACTGATATCGGAAACAAATATGCAATTACTAACTTGGCGCGAGATTTTTATCGCCGTTTGGGAAAACATTACGGAACATTCGAGGCATGGCAATTCGAACCTTCGGTAGCTGAAAAAATCTTTTTACAATATATTCAAGAAGCAAACATAGAAGTGTTATACCAACATCGCATTATAAAAGCCTTTAAAGAGAACAATTTGTTAAAAACAATTACTCTTGAAAATAGTCGTTATGTAAATTCACCTAAGGTAATAGTAGGGGCTAAAATATTCATCGATTGTAGTTATGAAGGCGACCTTATGGCGCGAGCTGGAGTCAGTTATACTGTAGGAAGAGAAGACAACCGCCAATATCAAGAAACCTTAAACGGTGTTCAGATCCACAGTGGCAATCAAATTTCTGAAAAAATTTCTGCCTATATCATAGAGGGTGATAGCACTAGTGGACTCTTATGGGGAATTAATCCTGAACCTATTCAACCTATAGGAACGGGCGATAAAAAAATCCAAGCATACAATTTTCGGCTTTGCCTTACTAACAACCCAGAAAACAGAATTCCTTTTTCAAGACCTCAAAACTATGACTCTACTAAATATGAAATCTTGTACAGGACCATCAAACAACGTGCAGAAATGGGTTGGAAACAACCTCTTCATGCCTTTTTTTTGCGCATGATGCCAATTCCTAACCAAAAAACAGACACTAATAACAAAGGAGGATTCTCTACAGATTTTATCGGTTTCAATTGGGATTACCCAGAAGCAAACTACCAACAAAGAGAATGGATAGTACAACAACATCGCCAATATACAGAAGGGCTTTTATATTTCTTAGCAAATGACCCTCGCATTCCAAAGGAAATTCGCGATGAAATGAGTCAATGGGGATTTCCTAAAGATGAATTCCCAGAAAATAATGGCTTCCCAAGGCAACTTTACATAAGAGAGGCGCGAAGACTTATCGGAGAATATGTTATGACAGAGCACAACTGCTTAGGAACTACTACAGTTTCAGATGGAATTGCCTATGGAGCCTACAATATGGACTCCCATAATTGCGATAGGCATGCAGTCAATGGATATGTTATCAATGAAGGAGATGTTCAACATCCTGTTCCAAAGCCTTATCCGATTGCTTATCGTGCTATTGTTCCCAAACGAGAAGAATGTCAAAATTTACTGGTGCCTGTTTGTTTATCTGCTTCCCATATTGCATACGGCTCTATTCGTATGGAGCCCGTTTTTATGATTACAGCGCAAGCTGCTGCTATTGCCGCTGCAATAGCTATCGAGGCAAACAAAGCCGTTCAAGAAATTGATATTCAACAATTACAAAAAATTATGGCAGAGAATCCTTATTTAGATGGCTCTCAAGCAGATATTATAATAGACAACGAGCACACCAATAAAATTACTCTTAAAGGAAACTGGAAACTCAACAATGAGCGGCATACAGAATCGAATCTGAGTTCTTGCTTGATGTCAGAACCTCACACTCCCATAGCAAGAGTACAATTTGAATTAGTAGTACCTACTTCTGGCAAATACAATGTGTATTTTTATTGCCCTTCAGGAGGAAGCGGAAAAAACGCAATTACTCTCACCGATAAATTGCCTATTGAAATATTGCATCAGCAAGGCAAATCAAAAGTGGTTGTCAATCAACAACAATACAAAAAAAACTGGGCACCTTTAGGGAGCTACAATTTTCAAAAAAGAAAAAAATACAAAATAACAGTTCTCGCAGATAGATTAGAAAAAACCGCTATGGTAGATGCAATTTTGCTAGTTAAACAAAAGTAAACTTTTCTATAAACTTTTTTAGCTTCTCCTAAGAAAACAAACAGATTTTTTCTCATATTTGAAGAGATTTTATATTTTGATAATGATGTTTGCACCATCTACAGTTGTTGAAAGCTCAGAAAAAAATGGAAGTTTAGGGAAAGAAGAAGTTTTGCAAGACTATTATCTTGCTCATGTGAGCCGACAAGTGAGTTTGGTAGCGCGCAAGGAAGTTTTTATGGGAAAAGGGAAGTTTGCTATTTTAGGAGATGGAAAGGAACTCCCTCAACTTGCACTTGCCAAAGTTTTTAGAGCAGGCGATTTCAGAGCTGGTTACTACAGAGATCAAACCTGGATGTTAGCTACTCAGATGGCTACAGTATCGCAACTTTTTGCTCAGATTTATGCACATGCTGATGAGCACCACGAGCCCTCTTCTGCGAGTCGTATGATGAATTCGCATTTTTCAACGCGTTTTTTGGATTCGAAAGGAGAATGGCTCAACTTAGCAGAACGCCCCAACTCTAGTGCTGATGTTTCGCCGACAGCTTGCCAAATGTCAAAGCTTGTGGGATTAGGGCTTGCCTCTAAGCTTTTTCGCGAACATCCAGAATTAGCGCGGCAATTTCCTCATCTTACCCGAAACGGACAAGAAATTGTTTTTGCTTCTATAGGCAATGGCTCTGTAGCAGAGGGAATTTTTTTTGAGTCATTAAATGCTTGTGGGGTGTTGCGTGTGCCTGTCATTGTCTCTATTTGGGACGACGACTACGGCATTTCTGTGCACAATCAAGACCAAGTAGCCAAACAAGATATTACAGAACTCCTTGAAGGCTTTCGCTACAACGCAAAAGGAGAAGGATTTCAAATTTTTAAAGTAAAAGGTTGGGATTATCCAGAACTTATTCACACCTATCAACAAGCAGAGCTTTGGTGTCGTTACAAAGGCATACCTGTCATTGTACATGTTTGTGAACTTACACAACCTCTCGGACACTCTACTTCTGGTTCCCATGAACGCTACAAGTCAGCAGAAAGATTAGCTTGGGAAGCCGAACACGATTGTATCAAAAAAATGAAAGAGTGGATACTTGCAGAAAAAATTGCTTCTGAAGCAGAACTTTTACAAATAGAACAAAGAGCCTATTCTTTTGTGCAAGAACAGCGAAATAATGCATGGAAAGCTTTTACTGACGATGTAATGTCAGACCAACGGAAAGCCATTGAAATTCTCGAAATGCTCATTCAAAAAACAGAACACTATCAAGATTTAGCAGAATTGCGCGATGAGCTAAACTCTGTTATATTTCCAGGAAGGAGACATGCCGTAGCTGTCATGAAAAAAGCGGTTCGTCTGCTTCGCAATCAACCATCCTTTGTTAAAAAAGAACTCTACGAGTGGATAAAGAACGCTCATCAAGTTCATCACAACAAATACAATTCATTTTTATACAGTCAATCTTCTCAATCAGCTCTCAATGTCCCAGAAATCAAGCCTATTTATCACAAAGATAGCCCCATCGTAGATGGCAGACTGATTTTGAACGCTTGTTTTGATGCAGCTTTTCAACGCGAACCTCTGTTATTAGCTTTTGGAGAAGACGTCGGAAAAATTGGCGATGTAAACAAAGGCATGGAAGGTCTGCAAGCCAAATATGGAGAATGGAGAATCTCTGACACAGGAATTCGAGAAGCTACCATCATCGGCCAAGGACTCGGACTTGCTATGCGAGGCTTTCGCCCCATAGCAGAAATTCAATATCTCGACTATATTTTGTACGCTCTTCAAACTCTCAGCGACGATGTAGCCACCCTGCACTATAGAACCAAAGGAGGACAAAAAGCCCCTTTGATAGTAAGAACAAGAGGACATCGCCTTGAAGGAATGTGGCACGCTGGTTCACTCATGAGTGGACTCATCGGTTTTTTGCAAGGAATGTATCTTTGCGTACCTCGCAACATGACCCAAGCAGCTGGTTTTTATAACACTCTTTTACGCGCAGATGAACCTGCCATCGTAATTGAATGCTTAAATGGATATAGGCTTAAAGAGCGAATGCCCCAAAATATAGGAGATTTTACTGTTCCACTGGGTATACCAGAAATCTTAAGACGCGGCACTGATGTAACAGTGGTTACTTATGGTTCTATGTGCAGAATTGTTTTAGACGCCGTAGATGAACTTGCAAAATGCGATATTCATTGCGAAGTAATTGATGTTCAAACACTTATTCCGTTTGATAGATTCCATATTATTGCAGAATCCATCAAAAAAACCAATCGCGTAATATTTGCCGATGAAGATATTCCTGGCGGAGCCACTGCCTACATGATGCAAAAAGTGTTAGAAGAGCAAGATGCTTTTCGTTGGTTAGATTCAAAACCTTTGTGTATCACCGCTCAAGCACATCGACCTGCCTATGCTAGCGATGGCGACTATTTTTCAAAACCTAATCCCGAGTCCGTTTTTGAAGCCATTTACGACTTTATGCATGAAACAAATCCTATCAAGTGGAAACCTTTATACGACTATTCTTCATTTCGTTAAAAGCTTGCTTATGCTTTCTCTTTGGTCAATTTTTTTTGAACGCGCAGCATGCGTTGAACTTTGTTTTTGCGATTGGCCACGATATCGAGAGCTAAAAAAATCGCTCGCCTCATAGAAGTTGCATCGGCTATTCCTTTTCCTGCAATATCATACGCTGTCCCATGGTCTGGCGAAGTACGCACAATAGGTAGACCTGCAGTAAAATTTACACCTGTTTCAAAAAAAAGTGTTTTAAAAGGAATAAGTCCTTGGTCATGATAGCAAGCTAATACAGCATCAAAATTCTTATATTGAAGTGTACCAAAAAAACTATCAGAAGAATAAGGTCCCATCACGATTAAGCCTGACTGGCGCAATTGTTCGAGAGTAGGTGCTATAATTTCCTTTTCTTCTTCTCCGAGCAATCCACTTTCACCTGCATGAGGGTTCAGCCCTAATACGGCAATTTTAGGCTTTTGAATTCCGAAATCTTCTTGCAAGCTATTTTGCAAGATTTGAACTTTCTTGACGATGAGTTCAGGCGTAATCATTTCTGCCACTTTCCGAAGTGGAACATGAGCAGTGAGTAATCCGATACGAAGCGATTCGCTGCACATAAGCATTAGAGATTCTCTCCCATTGCCGAATTCATATTCGTAGTACTCTGTATGTCCCATAAATGCAAAACCTGCTTTTTGAATATTAGATTTGTTGATGGGCGCCGTTACTACCGCGTCTAAGAAACCAGCTTTCAAATCTTCCGTAGAGCGTTGAAGTGCTATCATTGCACATTGCCCTGCTTCTTCTGTAATATTGCCAGGTTCAATTTCGATATGTTCTGCCCAGCAATTAATAACATTAGGCTTTTTTTCATGTAAAAAACTTTGAGAATTGTATTGATGATAAGAGAAATCCTCCAATCCGATGAGGCGTTTATAGCGCGTTAGAATTTTTCCAGAGCCATAAACAATCGGAGTACATAGAGTATTCAAACGAGTATCTACTAAAACTTTTATGATAATCTCAGGACCAATTCCGTTAAAGTCGCCCATCGTAATACCTATTCTAGGCTTTGCTGGTTTTTGAGTTTGTTGCTCCATATTTTCAAAAAAGATTATTGCAAAAGTAAGATATTTTTATGAAAACAATGTGAACTTCTTGATTCGTAGCGAGAAAACGCATAAACTTGCATTCCGTTTTCGAATTTGAAGATAAATATACATTTACAATGGCAGGAAAGAAAAAATCAGAAAAGGCGTTAAAGCATGAGCGTTCTATCAGGAAGCGTATCCGTGCTAATGAAGCAAAGCGTCTCCGAAATCGTTATCAACTAAAAACCGCGCGTACGTTTATTAAAAGACTCAGAAACACCACTGATAAAGCAGAAGCCGAAGCGCTCTATAAAGTAGTATCTTCTATGGTCGATAAATTGGCTAAGAAAAATATTATTCACTGGAAAAATGCCGCAAATAAAAAGTCTAAATTAGCGCGCTATGTGAACAAATTAGCAGCAGCCCAAGCGTAAAAAATTTTTTACATAAATTGATAGCGAGGCTGTTAAAACAGTCTCGCTATTGATTTTAATTGCAATCGAAATTTTTATTATCATGGATCACGAAACAATAAAAGATATTCTTATTAAAATCGGTGCTGCCATATGCGATAAGGTATATTTCTCTCTTAAAACTCAAAGCGCTGAAGCGAGAAGCGCAGTTCATAAGGAAGGAGAAGATGATACAATTTATCAGATTGATAAAGATGTCGAAGACATTTTAGTTCCTCTCTTGGAAAAATACGCTTCCCAATTTGGAGGAATTGTATTGTTAGCAGAAGGAATCGGAGAGACTGCTTCAGGAATCCCACTGCCTCAAGGCATGACTCATCAAACTTGTGCACTTCGTCTCATCGTAGATCCTATCGATGGAACGCGAAATATCATGTACGACAAGCGTTCTGCTTTCTTTTTGGCAGCAGTAGCTCCCAACAAAGGTGAAGAAACAAAACTTTCCGATGTAGAAGTAGCTGTTATGACAGAACTTTCTACCTCCAAAATGTATCAAAGCGATACGCTCTACGCTATAAAAGGAAGAGGAACAAAAGCATTTACTCGTAACTTACTTACAGGAGAAATTTTTCCTAAAGAAGTGACACCTTCTAAATCTAAGAGTATCTACGGAGGATTTGCTTCTATTGCAAAGTTTTTTCCTCCCGGACGCGATATTTTAGCTAAAATGGAGGATGAACTTATTGCACGTATTATTCCTGATTATCCAGAGGGGAAAACCGTTGTTTTTGAAGACCAATATATTTCTACAGGAGGGCAACTTTACGAACTCTTGATGGGTCACGACCGTTTTATTGCTGATATCCGGGGGGTGCTTTTTGCCAAACTCAAACGAGAAGGAAAAAAAATAGGACATATCTGCCATCCTTACGATATTTGCACAGCACTTATTGCGAAAGAAGCAGGCGTTATTCTTACAGATGTCTACGGAAAGGATTTCGATTGTAAACTCGATTTATTAAGCGATGTTAGTTGGGTTGGATACGCTAATAAATACATTCGAAGCGAAACAGAACCTCATTTTTTAGCGTTGTTACGTGAGAACCATCTGATATAACATGCTTAGAACTATCACAGCCCAAGAGATCGCTCAAATGGAAGATTTCTTTCGGAGAACATTTGTGAATTCCCTGACTGGATTTAAAAGTGTTTGTTTAGTAGGTACGCAAGATAAAGAAGGTAAAACCAATCTAGCCATTTTTTCACAAATCATTCATATAGGTGCAAATCCACCTTTGATTGGAATTTTAGTGCGCCCCGAAAAATCGCCTCGTCATACTCTATCAAATATAGAAGCTACGCGTTGTTTTACATTGAACCATATTCGAGAGGAGTTTTATCAGCAAGCTCATCAAACAAGTGCTCGCTACCCTAAAGAAATATCTGAATTCGATGCTTGTGGATTTACTCCTGTTTATTCTTCTCTGCTTCCGCATGCGCCTTATGTCCAAGAGTCTAATATTAGGATTGGACTAGAATTTGCCGAACGAATTAATATTCAACTCAATGACACAATTCTGATAATAGGAAAAATCATAGAAGTCATTTTTCCGAAAGAATGTTTATGGCACGATGGTTATTTAGATATTGAACAAGCAGGAACCATTACTTCGAGTGCGTTAGATAGCTACCATACTACCAAAAGACTGGCACGTCTGCAATACGCAAAACCTAATTTGCCTGTAAGAGAATTAAATCGATTATAACACAAAACCTTCTCTGTCTGAAGAGAAGGCTTTTATGAGCGTTTATTTGTTAGGTTTATAAAGTATGGAGATTGTTAAGTAAATGTATGAAAACAATGTATCTTTTACAATTTTATTTAGACTTATTTAGAAATCTTAACAAAGTATAATCAAGAAAAGTGATAAGGAGCTTTCTTTTTTGAGATTTTGTAAAAATTTTTTAAGTTTATGCAAAAGCATTATCAAAATGAAAACACAATACTTCTATTTTCTCGGGGTTGTGGGTGTAGTTCTGTTGATTATGATTTACGTGTTTGGAGGCACACAAGCTAACGAGAATTACTTAAAAAAGGTATCAGAGTTTCGAGCTACCAAAGATCGGCACTTTAAAGAATCCGAAAACTCTCCCCTCGATAAAAAAGAACGAAAAACATTTCAAGGTCTAAAATACTACGAAATCAATCCTGCTTACAAACTAGAAGCAGATTTTATTCCATTCGATATCAAACAAACCATCGAAATTTCTACTTCTACGGGTACTTCTAAGCGCTATCAAAAATTTGGATATGTTCGCTTTACCTTTATGAATATCCAGCACCAACTTCTTTTGCTTAAACCGTTAGAACGAGGCGCAAGTTCTATTTTCTTTTTGGCCTTTACAGATGAAACTTCAGGAAAAGAAACTTATGGCGGAGGGCGCTATCTGGATGTAGAAATCAAAAAAGGAAAAGCAATACTCGATTTTAATTTTGCTTACAATCCTTATTGTGCTTACAACAGCGCTTATGAATGTCCGATTCCTCCTAAAGAAAATCACCTGCCTATTCCTATTTTAGCAGGTGAAAAAAATTATAAATAAACTTTTGTTTCTCTTTTACTCTCAAGAAAAAGAATTTATTGCTGAGGAAAATCGTTGCCTCTAAAGAGGGTAAGTTCGTATCTTCTCAGGTTTAATTGATTTCCGTTTTTATCTTTCGCACGTGCATTCAAGAAGTCGATGAGCAAATTAGCAATTAATGCCTGTCCCTTTGGAGTAGGATGAATGCCATCCGACGAATAAAACCCCAATGGACTCATATCCATATACATGCGCCCATTTTCTACTGATGCACGAATCGGATCCACTGATTGATTGAGACGATCAAATGACGTAGCTATATCTAACAAGGATAAACGGTTGTTGTACCTTTGGTTCAAGCGTTTTACGATGTCTGCAATTTGTTGGTTATATGCAAAAATAGCGCTTTTTACAGTAGCTACTTCGTCTTTATCCAAAATCAAACGATCTGGAATAGGCATAGGAGTCGGCACGCTAATATTTAACCCAGAAATAAAAGTAGTTCTTGTAGTAGAAACTCTTCCCCAGCCCGCACGCTGAAGAGGTGTTACTTGTCCACAACTTACAATGTTGCCTTTTCCTAAAGAATCTAAAACAGCGCCAATGCCTAATAAAGGAAGGTCTTGCCCTGGTATAATTTGACGAAAAGTAGTATGCACTGTAGTGGTCCCTGGCACGAACTTATCTACTTGCATCATATAATAATTGGGTCGATTAGCAAAAAAATACACACTATCAGGCGCTCCAGGATTTGCTGCTTTATTCCCAAAAACATATCTGTAAATCTTGTTTAAGCTATCTGCTTCAATTGAAGTAAGTGTAAACGGTTGATATACTGGAGAAGTACGAGAAGCAAATTGGCGAAAATGTGCTGCTAATGTATTATCTGGCAAATTAAAAACAACTCCCTTTGCTGATGTACGCGCTAAAAGGGTGTCTAGAGCTGCTTCAAACTGAACAGCAAAAGAAGAAGGAGAAGTAGGATATAAAAGCCCTCCTACGCCGAACGTTTCTCCACCGTTGAGTGCAAAACCCAATGCATCGTTATTGCCAAGCCAAAAAGTAAAGAAAGTAGGATTTCTCACAATAACATGATTAAGAACAGAACCTGCATAAGTAAAAGTTGGAGAAGGAGCAAAACGAATATAGTAAGGATTCGCACCTGTCAGTACATTTTGAGCATTTCCATAATTATTTTGCGAAAATTGAGAAATAGTAATACCTGGTATTCCAAAATTATTGATATTCAAAGGAGACGCATTATTCGCAAGTCCGATAAAAGGAATAAGAGGTTGCAATCCTGCAGGGCTTGTTAAAGAAGACAAAAGAACGCTTGTCTGAACAGTTTGGGAAGGCGTATATCCGTTGAGAGGGCAAGCAGGATTCAAGTCTTGATACTGAAATCTACCTAATACTTGCAACTCAGTAGAAGAAGTTCGGAAAGCGATTCCTTTAGGCTTATCAGAAGGCAACCATGGACTTATAAACGACGACGTAAGTCCTTTTTCTTTTAATCTTTCAGCTAACAAATTCGGATAGGCATTCATTTGGCCTTCTGGATATAATGCGCCATCCATAAAGCCAGCTGTCAGCGAGTTTCCAATAGCGATGTAGTTCTCAAAATTTACATTTCCTAAATCTTGAGCTGTAATATTCACAGGAGTTTGTTGAACAGGAGAAATATTCTTTTCATCGGGAAACCGATAAGAGCAATCTGTCAATAAAACTGATATTCCACAAATGATAAGGAAACTAAATTTTTTCATGTTCAATATCTTTTAAAATTATCAACAATTTATTTGCCGAATTGGTCGTATGTAATAGAAATATAATAAAGAGCGCCTACCACTGGTCCGCCGTAGAGTTGTGTATACCGCTGATTGAACACGTTCATTCCTCCTACTCGCAATATAGATTTCAAACTTTCTAAACGATAGCTCACTTGTGCATCAAACACATTCATAGAGGGCACAATACCTTCAGAAAAAGAAGACTTCCATGCAAAAGCATCTGTCCATCTCCAGGTAATATTAAACCCTACATTTTTATAAAGGTTTCGATTTCCGAATGTTATATTTGCCTTATGCCGCGGAGTATTAAAACCTTGAATGAGTTCAGATTCAAGTTCATTAAAATCAATATCTGCATAAGTGTAATTTCCACCTACTACATATCCGCTTCTTAGGCTGTAAGTCATTCCAACAGAAGCCCCGTAAGCATTTACATCTTTATCAGCATTTTGATAGACAGCATAAACCTTTCGATTTCCACGCAAAATGCTTTGTCCGGCTCCTAAAGGATCTACAGAGGCATTAGCGGGTACTGCAACCATCACAAAAGGTGCAATGAAGTCGGTATAAATGCTGTAGAAAGCGCTGGCATCTAATAAAATTCGGTCTTGGTCAAAGAGTCCTTTATATCCTAGTTCAAACGTTTTGACACCTTCTGGTCTCAATTTTTCGAGAGAAGAAACAGGTTTTAATAGTCCGCGAGTGTTATTGATAGCTTGCAAAGCATCAGTTCCTTGAGCGATTTGTTGAGAGGCTGCTACTCCAAATTTTTGAACAGATTCAAGCGTATAAAGATTGCTTCCTGCTAACTGAGAGTTATAAATAGGTTCCAATCCTCCAAGGAGATGAACAAAACCTAAATTTAAGTTGATAAATTGCTCTTGTGTGGTAGGCATTCGGAATCCTGTTTGATAAGAAGCTCGAATATTGTGTTTTTCTTTGATAGTGTACACAGCCGCGATTCGCGGTGTAAGGCGTGCGCGGTCAATTTGTTCGCTTTTATCATAGCGCATTGCGCCGGTAAGTTTCAAATTATTAGTAATTTTTCTTGAAATTTGAGTATACAGCCCATACTCGTACATGGTAATATCGTTGCCAGCAGAATCTGGGAAGATGGTACCGTTCGAATTCAAATCAAAAAAGCGATAACTTCCTCCTATCATTATATCAGCGATTTTCGATGTATATTTTGAAAAGTCGTACATTCCTTCCGTAGTATAAAGATTGGAAGAAACATTAAACCTTGAGCCTCCTGCTTGATTTTGTCGAAATCCGATATCGGTAGTAGTAACTTGTTCGAAAAGTTGCTCAAATTGTGAAGAACCCGGCAAAGGTCTTCCTCTATCAGCAAAAGCGCGGGCAGCGGTATGATTAGCACCTTGTACTCCAGGTACTAAACCGTTATAGGCTGCTATATACTCCTGGAGCCAGACTGTATTCGATTTCCATCGCTCTTCTATCAGTTGAGCTGTTTGCCCCATATCATAGGTATCGCCAGAATTTTCTAGCGTTGCCCATTGTCGAAGAAAAAAGTTTGCTCCCTTTAATTCTAACCGATGTTGTTGTAAAGTAAAGTTTTTGAGTTGATAGCGTTGTAACCCTGTATAAACAGTATTTCCTGCTCCCAGCCTATACCCGTAGCTTGCTTCAACATTCTCCGAAAGGCGATAGTGTGCCGAACCAAAGATACGGAAGTTATTAATTCGATAATCTGCTAAATCTCTTTCAGCGTAACCTGTTCTAGTAATATCGCGTCCGCCAATAACTCCCAACGAAATTTCATCGCCGTAGATATTAAGATAATCGACTACAGGTCTGTTTTCATTTCTGAATAGCGTAGTTTGATTAGCTTGCCAATCCTGTCCGCTCTGATAAGAGCCTCCCACTTTAAAAGCAAATTTAGAACCTATTAATTTCGCATAACGAATAGCATACTCTTGAAAGAGAGCAGGATTTCTGTCGCGTCTGTCTAAATGGTTTACACCCATTTTAGCCTGTGCACTCAATCCCTGATATAGAAAAGGGCTTTTAGTAGTGGTATTCAGAACACCATTAATCGCCTGCGAACCATATAATGCAGAGGCAGCGCCTGGAATAAGCTCCACGCTTTCTACATCAAGGTCGTTTGGTCCTGAAATATTTCCCAGTGTTAAGTTCAAAGAGGGAGCCATTTGATCGACACCGTCCACCAAGGTAACAAAACGAACATTGTTTACTTGATTAAACCCACGAGTGTTGATGCTCCTATAAGTAAGGCTAGAGGTAGCAAAATCGATGCCGCGAAGATTTTGCAAACCGTCGTAGAATGAGATAGCAGGATTTTGTTTTACGGAAACGATATCCACCTTTTCAACAGAAACAGGCGATTTCATAATATTCTCTTCGACGCGAGAAGCTGATACTACTACCTCTTGTCCTAAGATTTCTTGTTCTTCTAATCGGATATCTACCACTTGATCTTTCGAGGTGATTTCAACTTCTTGAGCTAAAAAGCCGACTCCAGAAATTACAAGAGTAAAAGGAGGTTGCAAAGAAGTTTTGAGCGTAAACTTCCCGTCAGGGTCTGTAGTAGTTCCTATCATTTTTCCTTTGACAAGAACGTTCATTCCTACAAGAGGAGAATTGTTGTTTTTTTCGGCTACTGTTCCTACGATAGTGGTGACTTCCTGTGCAAAACTTTTTTCGTAGGCGATGAGTGCGCAGCTCACAATTATACCTTTTAAAGCTCTTGCGCAATACAATCTGACAAATTCTATGCAGTTAGACATTGATAGTTGCAGTTTGAAGATTGATACAATTCTTGTCATTTTCTTGTTGAAGCCATAAATTTTTATAATTACAGAGAAATCTAAAAAAATTGTGGATTTTTTTAATATTATTTTAACTTATAGTAACCACTTCCATAGTAAAAACATCATGAGAGCTACAAACAAAATTCTAATCCACACCACAGTATTTTCTTGATGCTTACGGCGCTGAAAAGCAAATCCTATTCTTTTTTTGATAAGTTCTTTAGAGAAAGAATCGTCTTTTTCTCTAAGAGCTTTTGCGATGCTTTCTTGTCTATTTCGAAGGTCTTCTTTTGCTTCGTCATAAAAGCGAGGTTGGTATTGGAAGATGCGGTGCTGAGGCAACGGAACAAGAAATCTGAAACGCATAAAATCTCTCTTTAATCGTTTTTGACAAACATATAAGAAAATCTAAAAAAATGAAAATTTTTTATGAGCTCTTACTGAAGTCGATAAGTTCTAATGCTGTTTTCTGTACAAGCCCCACAGCCCAAATTCCAATTATAATAGCACTAACAATTCCACTACAAGCATCTAGAATAGCAGATTTATAAAATATTCCGATACTCAGTGCGAAGATGGCGAATACGCTCGTCAAGCAATCTGCAAGAACGTGCAAATAAGCCGCTTTGAGATTGTGATCGTGTTTATGATGAGATGCCTTTAAAAGTAGCACGCTCACTCCATTGACAAAAAGCCCTAAAACCGCTACTATTAGGGCTTCGTGAAAGGCTACTTCTTTAGGTTTAACAATATTTTCAATCGACTCTACTGCTATTAGCAAAGCTACAACTAACAAAAAAACAGCACTGGTAAAACCTGATAAGGCTAAGGTTTTGTTCTGATTGAGGTGATAGTGTCGAGATTTTTCTATTTTACGAATAAAAATATAAGCTGCCCATGTCAACCCTAACGTAAAGACATGAGAAGCCATATGCCAACCATCTGCCAACAAGGCCATAGAATGAGTATACCAACCTACTATTATTTCAAGAAGCATCGTAGTTCCTGATAGAAAAACCACTGATCGCATTCTTTTCTCACTCCTTTGTAAGTATTTTTCAGAAAAACTCAAGTGAGAATGCGTGTAAAAGTCGTGCATAAAAGCTTATTTTTATTGCTACAAAGCAAGCTAATTTTTCAAAAAAAAATTAAGTAGTTGCTCTAACAAATTTTCTGAATTTCATTACCTGTGTTGTGTGGTTTTGTTTTTAAAATTGCGCAATCATCAGATTTATGCACAAAACATTAAAAAACAAAAGGTATGAACACCTCTTAAGCAGCGCAATTGTTGTGTTGCTTTTCTACGCTTTTTTAGTTTCCATAGAATTGATTAGCCATGCTTGTAAAACATTAGATACTCTTTATTTATCCCAAATCATTGAAGCTACCTCTAATCCTTTTATTACGTTATTTATTGGAATCTTAGCAACAGCCGTCCTACAAAGCAGTTCTATTACCACTTCACTAGCAGTTGCTTTGGTTGCGTCTGAAGTTATTTCTATCCAACAAGCACTTCCTTTTGTAATGGGAGCCAACATAGGTACGACCGTCACTTGCGCATTCGTAGCTCTTACCCACATCACGACGCGCTCTGAGTATCGAAAGGCTGTTGCTGCTTCTACCACACACGGATTGTTTAACATGCTGACTGCAGCGGTTGTTTTTCCTTTAAATTATTTTACTCGTTTTCTGGAACGACTTTCAAGTTTTTTTGCTTCAGTGCTTTTTCCTTCTTCATTTCAAGACTTTTCGGAATGGAACATTACTTTTAAACTAGTTCGCCCTGTAGCCTATTGGATAGTAAAAAAGTTTGAAATTAATCGCTTAGGGGAATTTATCATTGGTATCTTTTTGTTAATAATAATACTGCGGGCACTTACATTTATACTCAAAAACTTTCTTTTCGAAAATCAATTAAAAACTATTGATAAATATTTGTTTGGCAATAAGTTAAAATCTCTGCTTTCTGGGTTACTCATCACAGCTTCTCTTCAATCAAGTTCGGTCACTACTTCTTTTTTAGTGCCGATGGTAGCTACTCAAAAAGTATCGCTGTACAACGGATTTGCTTTTATTATTGGATGCAATATCGGAACTACGCTTACAGCATTATTGGCTGCTGTGTCGAAGTCAGATGCAGCAGTGAGTTTGGCAGTTGCGCATTTGCTTTTTAACCTTATTGGAATGTTGATTTTTTTTCCTATTAAGATTTTTTATGATATCCCCATCTATTTAGCTAATCGGATAGGAGTTCTTACTCATAAATGGCGCATCACAGGATTCTTATACCTATTATTAGTATATTTTATCATTCCTTTTTTGCTCATTTTGCTTTCTAAAATTTAAAAAAACCTATGAGCTTCCTCATAGGTTTATCAGACGAGTGAAACAAAACTCTTACGCCTTTTGGCCGGCTCTTATCAGATTCAAGGCTGAACCTGCTTTAAACCATTCAATTTGGCTTTCGTTGTAACTGTGATTTGCTAAAATTTCTTCTTTTGTACCGTCAGCATGATGCAACACGAGGGTGAGAGGTTTGTTGGGCGCAAAAGAAGTTAATCCTATTACATCGATTGTATCGTCTTCTTGAATTTTGTCGTAATCAGCAGGATTAGCAAAAGTAAGAGCTAGCATGCCTTGTTTTTTGAGATTTGTTTCGTGAATTCTAGCAAATGACTTCGCAAGCACTACGCGAACCCCTAAGAAACGAGGCTCCATAGCAGCATGTTCGCGACTCGAACCTTCTCCATAGTTAGAGTCTCCTACAACAACCGTTCCGATCCCTGCAGCCTTGTAGGCGCGTTGAGTGGCAGGAACTTCTCCATATTGTCCTGTGAGTTGGTTTTTTACCCAATTGGTTTTATCGTTGAAATAATTTGTAGCTCCGATAAGCAAATTGTTGGAAATATTATCTAAGTGTCCGCGATATTTTAACCAAGGTCCTGCCATTGAAATATGATCGGTAGTGCATTTTCCTTTTACTTTGATAAGGAGTTTCAATCCTTTTAGGTCAGTTCCTTCCCAAGCAGGGAAAGGTTCGAGTAATTGCAAACGTTCAGACGTAGGAGAAACAATTACTTCTACTTTGCTTCCATCAGCAGCAGGTGGCACATAGCCTGTATCTTCTACTGCAAATCCTTTAGGAGGGAGTTCAATTCCCTGAGGTTCGTCTAGTTTGACTTCTTCTCCTTCTTCGTTCAAAAGGGTATCGGTTAGAGGATTGAAAGTCATTTTTCCTGCAATTGCCAAAGCTGTTACGATTTCAGGAGATGCTACAAAAGCATGCGTATTAGGGTTACCATCAGCTCTTGATCTAAAATTTCGATTGAAAGAGGTAATGATAGCATTTTTTTCACCTTTTTCGGCGCCGTGTCGTGCCCACTGCCCAATGCAAGGTCCGCAAGCATTTGCTAATACTACTCCTCCAATTTCAGCAAAAGTAGATAGAATTCCATCGCGCTCTGCTGTATAGCGTATCTGCTCAGAGCCCGGCGTAATCGTAAATTCCGATTTGACTTTAAGCTTTTTGGATTTGGCTTGAGCAGCTACTGAAGCGGCACGCGTCATATCTTCGTAAGATGAATTTGTACAAGAACCGATAAGTCCTACCGAGAGAGTTTCAGGCCAGTTATTTTCTTTAATGGCTTTAGCTAATTCTGAAATAGACCAAGCGCGGTCAGGAGAGAAAGGACCATTTACATGCGGTTCAAGTTTGCTTAAATCAATTTCAATAATTTGATCGTAATATTTTTCTGGGTTTGCGTATACTTCTGGATCTGGCCGTAAATGTTCTTTATGCTTATCTGCTAAAGCAGCTACATCGGCGCGCCCTGTAGCCTCCAAATAAGCCTTCATTTTGTTGTCATAAGCAAAAATAGAAGTTGTAGCGCCAACTTCTGCCCCCATATTGCAGATAGTTCCTTTTCCAGTGCAACTGATTGAATCTGCTCCTTCCCCAAAATACTCTATAATGTAACCTGTACCTCCTTCAACAGTCAAAATTCCTGCTACTTTTAGGATAACATCTTTAGGAGCCGTCCATCCAGAAAGTCTTCCTTTGAGGTGCACCCCAATTAGCTTGGGAAATTTTAATTCCCAAGGCATTCCTGCCATCACATCGACCGCATCAGCGCCTCCTACCCCGATAGCGATCATGCCTAATCCGCCTGCATTAGGAGTATGAGAATCTGTTCCAATCATCATGCCGCCCGGAAAAGCGTAGTTTTCTAATACCACCTGGTGAATAATGCCAGCACCCGGTTTCCAAAATCCGATTCCATATTTGTTAGAAACGGACGCTAAGAAATCGTATACCTCCTGATTAGTTTTGATAGCAGCTTGAAGATCTTCTTTTGCACCAGATTTTGCTACGATAAGGTGATCGCAATGAACAGTAGAAGGAACAGCTACTTTCGATTTGCCGGCTGTCATAAATTGTAAAAGCGCCATTTGGGCAGTCGCGTCTTGCATCGCCACACGATCAGGCGCAAAATCGACGTACGATTTTCCGCGTTCATAGGCTTGGGTAGGAGTTCCTTCAAAAAGGTGGGCGTACAATATTTTTTCAGAAAGTGTCAAAGGTCTTCCTACTACTTTTCGCGCTGCGGCAACACGCTCTCCCATGCGTGCATATACCGACTGGATCATTTCAAAATCAAATACCATATGCAACTTATGTCAATTGTGTGTTTAACTAAATTATCGTAAAAGTCTGATTTTAGAAGCAATATTCAAAGGCTATCGAACAAATTCTATTTTAGTTTTTTAACTTGTTAAGGTTACTTGCTCTTAAAAATGCGGTCGAAGGTTTTTCCAGCAATGCTCATGATAGTATTAAAAAGAGCACTCCAAGAACGCGTAGAAGTAGCTACGGCGTCATTATGAATATTTAAAATAATACTTTGTAGGTACTGATTCATTTCTAACAAAGGAGTAGCAATATAAGAAGTAATATCCCCATCAATTTGGATGACGGTTTGTAGTAAAACTTGCTGAGTGCCAATTTCCCACACTTTTCGAATTAAAGTAATTTCTTCGGGAGAAAGTTCCATATCTTCTACTCTATTGATATCAGAAAGAGAAAGGTCGTTATTCCAGCCCTTAGAAAACAACTGAGAAGCATATTTGTTTTGAATCATTCCTGCCACTACTCTTTCAGTAGAAAAGCCATCTTCGTTGTTTTCGATTTGCTTCTGGTAGAAAGCCCTTCTTTTTTTAAACATCCCTATGATTCCAGAACTATTAGCAGCAAAGCGCTCTACGAGTTTGCGAATACTGCGAAGTTCTTGTATATGTTCTTGTCTTGAAAGTTGCGGTAGGCGTTCATCAATTTTTTCTAAAATAAACTGACACGTATGCAAAATTTCTACGAAAGAGAATTCTCCGCCATACCACCATTGCAGTTTAAGAGGGTCTTTGAGTCGAAATTTAGCTTTTTCTTCATAGCTTCCATCTGCATAACAAATAAACCCAAGCTCAGCAAGCTTGTTGCGGTAGCTGTCTGCGATATCGAGTAAAGCCTTTCTGCGCGATGAGGGCATTTTTTCATTAGTAGTATTTTCTACCAAAATGGTACTTACTTCTAATTGCAATAAATCGCCTGCTAAAGTTTTAAAATAGTTACTCATCGATCCCGTTGTTTCATTACGAAAATAGAAGTTTATTTTTATGATTTCCAAAACTATTTTGTGGTAAGTAAATTACGATGACTTGCAAAATTCATATTGACTTAATATACAAGTTTTTAAAATTTGCATATATTTGTTCATGCTTCTTGTTCTTTTATCCACTTTTAAAAATGTTGAAAATGATACGCCGATTTGTTTTACTAAAATTTATAGTATTGCTTTCTTGGGTAGCTTTACAAGGTTTGCAAGCTCAAACTAATCCTGGGGTGCTCATTTCAGAGGTATATGTGAACCCTCCTGGAACTGATTTTGACTCCGAATTTGTAGCGCTCTTAGCTCTTAGACCTATTAACTTTTCTGTAACGCCTTATACAGTAATCGTAAGCAATAACGGAGCAGCGAATGCCAGTGGATGGGTTCAAGGCGGAAGCGTAACTTACGCTTTTGAAATCACCAGTGGAACAGTCAGCCCAGGAGAAGTCTTTTATGTGGGAGGTGCAAATATGAAAATTTCTAATACCGCGAAAAAACTGCGCTTAAAATTCGTAGGACAACCTGGAGATGGTAGCATTGGAAACAATATGCCCAATGGAGGAGTGATTGGAAACGGAGGTACTAATTCAGATGGAGTGGCTGTTTTTAATCTTCCAGTAAGTTCGATAACCTCTTCTACAGTTCCTGTAGATGCCATCTTGTTTGGAACAGGTCACGGAGGAGCTGTAGTAAGCGGTGGAACACAGGGTTACCAACTTCCCGTGAATGACCGCTACATAGGAGGAAAACTTAAATCTGGCATTGTGACAGGTAATGGACCTAACGATACATCCACTACTACAGCTACTTATTTAGCTCCTGACCCCGGCACAGCAGGCTCCTATATTCGCGCTACAGCTGGAACATTCGATACGCTTCTAAATAAATTCACAGTGCGCCGCTCTTGGGCTGCAACTCTCACTCCTCATACAGAAAATGCTACTAATATTTCAATTGTGGGCGCTCCTGTTACACCCACGATTTCTTTGAATACGAACTCTCTCAATTTTCCAAAATATACCAGAGTAGGAGATGTGTCCGACTCTATTTATTTTGTCATCAATGCCAACAATCTCACTAGCAATGTGATTATCAAATCGAACAGCGACGAGTTTATTTTGCGCCGCGCTTCCGCCTCTAATTACGACACAGTTATTACCATTACAGGTGTTACATCGCTTACCAATGATACTATTTTTGTACTGTTTGCACCTCTTACTTATGGAACTCGAAATACTATTATTACAGTAAGCAGCACAGGAGCTACCACTCAAACAGTGAGCACAACAGCTCTTGGAATGGAAGCAGAAAACACCATTGTGGCTAATAAAAACAATACTACAATTCGGTACATCACAAGTTATGATACAGAAGAAGGAGTAGGCGCTGCCGAAATTATTGCTTACGATTCTGCAACTAAAAGACTCTTTTTGGTAAGCAACCCAACGAATAGTTCTTACTTAGAAATTTTAGATATTTCCAACCCTTCTAACCCTACTCATCTTCTCTCTATTGATATGGAGCAGTATGGGCTAGCAGTAAATAGCGTAGCCGTGAAGAATGGTATTGTAGCAACAGCTGTAGAAGATAGTACAAGAACTAATCCTGGAAAAGTAGTTTTTTTTGATATAAACGGTAACTATTTGCATCAGGTACAAGTAGGTGTTCAACCTGATATGCTTACCTTTACACCCGACGGAACTAAAGTACTTACTGCTGATGAAGGTGAGCCCAACTCGAACTACACCATCGATCCAGAAGGAAGTGTAAGTATTATTACTATTCCAGGAGGAAATATTGCTAATATTACGAGTGCTACCGTTCAGGTTCTGAAATTTACTGACTTTGATAGCTCAGGTTCTCGTTTCCACGAACTTCCAAAAGATTTTCGTGCTTCTTCAGCTGGAAAAGGCTCTAAAATATCTCAAGACATTGAACCTGAATATATTACAATTTCAGATGACGGTACAAAAGCGTTCGTTGCATTGCAAGAAAACAATGCTATTGCTCGGATTGATATCCCTACAGCGCGCATTGACACTATTTTTTCTTTAGGATACAAAAACTTTCCAGCAGGAGGCGGTTTAGATGCAAGCGATCGCGATAGCGCCAATACAACGAGCATCCGCATTCGAAACTATCCTGTTTGGGGAGCTTATCAACCCGATGGTATCCACTACGTTGTTATCGGTGGAAAAGGCTATGTGCTTTCTGCTAATGAAGGCGAAATGCGCGAATATCCTGAGAATTGTTCTACTTGTTCTTTTGTGGACTTTGCTCGCGTAAATACTTTTACAGCTGCACAACTCCGTTCTCGTTATGATTCTGTAGCAGGCCAATTGTCTTTTGATAGCTTGCGTACAAACGAACAACTCGGCCGCTTAAGAATCGATACCGTAATTGCAAGGAAGCCTGATGGAACCCCCTTTCGTCAGATCGTAACCTTTGGAGCGCGTTCTTTCTCTTTATGGGACGCTCAAACAGGACAACTCGCCTACGACAGCAAAAGCGAATTTGAATTGATTACATCACAAGAAACTCCTCATCGATTCAATGGAGACCGAAAAGCCACAGGAAACTTATTTGATACACGCTCCGACGATAAAGGACCCGAACCCGAGTACGTAGTAGCTGGGAAAATCGGGAATAAAACTTACGCATTTATCGGATTAGAACGCATAGGTGGATTCATGATGTACGATATTACAAACATCGATAAAATAAAATACGTCGCTTATGTGCCCAACGCAGCAATAGACGATAGCCCCGAAGGAATGTTATTTATTCCAGCGTCTCAAAGTCCTAACGGAAAGGACCTGCTTTTATTGGCTAACGAAACGAGTGGAACGGTTTCGTTCTACCAAATAGAACAAAATCCTAGCCAAGTTCAAAACTTTACGGCTACTCCTCTTTCTCCAAAGCGTTTAAAACTTTCTTGGGATGATACAATAGGAATCAATAGGTTCTTCGAAATTATGAGAAATTCTCAAAGAATTGCTCTTTTGCCAAGCTCAGCGCGTTCTTACATAGATACGACGACAGGTGGATTTTCTTATACTTACCAAATTAGAGCTTACGTAGATACTAATAGTACATCACAAAACACTTCTTTGACAGTGACAATGCCTACCACTACAACACTACAACTCTTGCACAGTTCTGATATGGAAGCTGGGGTAGCCGCTGTACAAAATGCACCTCGGTGGGCTGCTATTATCGATGCACTCGAAGATTCCTTCCCTAACACGCTTATTCTCTCTTCAGGAGACAACTACATTCCAGGGCCTTGGTTTGCTGCCTCAGAAGATAGAAGCGCCTCTTCCCCTATCGAAGGAGTAATACGTCAGATTTACAATCAATATTTTGGCTTAAGCAGCAATACACTACGAACCGCCTCCGCGCGTCCTGATATTACTATTCTAAACATTACAGGATTTGACGCTTCCGCTCTCGGAAATCACGAGTTTGATGCTGGCACTGAAACAGCCGCACGCGCCATAGGAGTTATTATTAGTGAAACAGATCGTCAATGGGCAGGAACACAATTCCCTTACTTATCTGCTAATCTCAATTTTAAAGATGATGACTTTTTCCGCAATATTTATACGGACAGCTTACTTCCTAACACGGCATACAGAACGCGCCCCGATACGCTTACGCAAACAACTCCTACAGCTACTACTCCTGTTTCTAAGTACAAAAAAGTAGCTCCTTACACTGTTGTAGAGAGAAATGGAGAACTCTTTGGAATAGTAGGCGCTACTACACAAATTGTCGAAACGATTTCTTCTACGGGAGGAGTTCGCGTAAAAGGACCTAAAACCAACAATATGCAAGCGCTCGCCGATACCCTTCAACCGTATATCGATACACTGATTAACCGAGGTATCAATAAAATTATCTTGCTTTCTCACCTACAACAAATTGAATTAGAACAAGATTTAATTAAAAAATTGCGGGGGGTAGATATTGTAGTAGCAGGAGGATCTCATGCTATCCTGGCAGACGGAAACGATATTATCCGCTCTGGAGACTCAGTAAAAGGAAAATATCCTATTATTACTACTAACTTAGATGGAGATACAGCCCTTATTGTAAACACCGATGGAGAATATAAATACGTAGGGCGATTGGTAGTAACCTTCAGCTCAAACGGTAAAATTATGACGAACTCCTTAGATTCTACAATTAATGGAGCTTATGCTTCTTTAGATACAGTTGTAAGCCTTGTATGGAACGGTGATACAGCACTTGCTTTTGCCGCTAACACCAAAGGAGAAATGGTTCGCCGTTTGGCAAACGCTATCAATACCGTGATTCAAGCGCAAGATGGCAACATTTTTGGTAAAACATCAGTATTTTTAGAAGGAAGACGCAGCAAAGTACGAACAGAAGAAACCAATTTGGGCAATTTGACGGCAGAAGCTAACCTATGGGCAGCTCGCCGCGTAGATAGCAACGTAAGAGTTTCTATTAAAAATGGAGGAGGAATTCGCAGCCACATTGGCGATGTGGTAGTAGTGGGTAGTGTTTCTCAACAATTACCTCCGAAAGCGAATCCAAGCGCAGGAAAGCAAGCAGGCGATATTTCACAATTGGATATTGTCAACTCCCTTCGATTCAATAACGTTTTAGTGCTGCAAACGCTTACTGCTGCGCAACTCTACCGCGCTTTAGAACATGGATTTGGAGACTCTGATACTCTCTTACAAAAAACACCAGGAAGATTTCCACAATTAGCAGGCGTGAAAGTAAGCTTCGATGCACGTCGCCCAGTAGGAGACCGCGTTCGCTCTATTCTTCTTGTAGATAGCGCAGGAAACGTAACTGATGTCATTCGCCAAAACGGTATCATGGTAGGCGATACAAACCGCCCTATTCGCATCGTTACCTTAAACTTTTTAGCAACAGGAGGCGACGGTTATCCTTTCCAAACATTCCGCAATGCAAATCCAACTTTTGCCAATTATCAAACTGTTAAAACAGGTTCTATTTTGAACCAAGCAAATTTCGCAGGGGATAGCACAGAGCAAGATGCTTTTGCGGAATATCTCAAGGCATTTTTCTCCACAACAGCTTACAATACTCCTGAAACTTCTATAAGCCAAGATCAGCGTATCCAAAATCTTGTTTTCCGTGCTGATAGTTTAATTGTAATTCCTTTTGCTCCTACTAACATGATAGCAACAGGAATTGATACTAATAAAGTTGCTTTAACATGGTCAGGGGCTATCCGCACAGATAGTGTTGTTATTGAACGACGCTTGTGGGGATCTTCAGGAAGCTTTTCATTGGTAGCTACGATTGCCGGAAGTGCAGTTACTTTTACTGATAGCAGTGCACTCGTTCCAAATACAGCATATGAGTACCGTTTAAGAGTACGGAATAAATTTTCTGATTTGGTAGCTACTTATAATGTTCCTCAATCTATTTCCAATCTAGATTCTGCAAAGACCCTTCCAACTCATAGCGTAATCACTTCTGCATATTCATCAGAAAGTTTTGTGATTGAAATATATCCTAACCCTGTAGTAGACTTATTGAATATTTCTGCAGAAGAGGGAGTTGCATTCCTGTTTAATCTTCAAGGACAGTTAGTATGGAGCGGAAAAGTAAATAAAAACACAGTGGTTTCGTTAGCGAATCTTGCTTCAGGCGTATATGTTCTACAAATTTCAACACCCGCCGGAACAGAGATTCGCAAAATAGTCAAACAATAGCGGTTTTTTTCACATCAAAAAATATTAAAGCCCGATAGGATTTTCTATCGGGCTTTTTGCTGAAAAAAAAACAATATTATTTTTTTAAATCGCATTATCATAAAAACTTAAAAAATGTTAAAAATATTTTGGTAAATTTCGTGTTGTGTTTTATAAATTTGCGTACTTAAATCAAAATTTATTCACTTTAAACTTCTTTTGAACTATGAAAAACCTTCGCATTCTATCACTGATTGGATTGAGCAGCATACTTTACAATTGTGGCGGTAGTAATACCACTACTGAAACACAACAAACTGCAACCGACACCGTAAAAGTAGAAGCACCAGCAGCACCTACTTTAGCAGATGGTACTTATGCAATTTCGAAAGATGAAAGTAAAGTAAACTGGAAAGGTAAAAAAGTAACAGGTGAGCACTACGGCACTATCGGAATAGAAGCAGGTTCCGTAAAACTTGATTCTGGAAGGCTCTCTGCTGGAGAAATTACTATCGATATGAAAACTATTGCTGTATTAGATATTCCAGCAGATAAAGAAGAAAATGGCAAACTCAAAAAACATTTAGAAAGTGCTGATTTCTTTGATGTAGCTAAGTTTCCTAAATCTACCCTCAAACTTACAAGCGTAACACAGGGAAATAATTCTAACGAGTATACGGCTAAAGGATTGCTTACTATAAAAGGAATTGAAAAAGAAATTTCATTTCCTCTTACTATTCAAGCCGTTGAAAACAATGTTTTAAGTGCTAAAGGAACTATCACTATCGATCGCACTCTTTACAATGTAAAATATGGTTCTGGTAAATTCTTCAAAAACTTAGGCGATAAACTTATTGATGATAATTTTGAAATATCTTTCGAGATAAAAGCTAAGCTGAATGTACAAGGTTAATTAAGTTACTTTAACTTAACATTACTGTGGCTGATGATGCTTTATTTGCTTCATCGGCTTTTTTTATTTACAAAATTTTCACTCAAACAAAAACAAAATGTCTCCCAAAATGCTTTTATAAGAGAACATTTTGATAATATGAAAGTTCTCTTACCTGAGAAAAAAAAGCAAATCCTTTTGGTGGAAGATAATCTGGCGGATATCGTATTTACTCAGAAAGCATTGCAAAAAACTGCTATCAATGCCAACTTGTACGCTGTACGAGATGGAGAAGAAGCTCTCGAGTTCTTATATCGTCGCGGTAAATATTATGGCGCCCCTCGTCCTGATTTAATATTATTAGATATAAATCTGCCCAAAATGTCAGGACATGAAGTGTTGCAAAAGTTGCGAAGTGAAACTCATTTGGAAAATATTCCTATTGTCATCCTAACTTCTTCTGATGCAGAATTTGATATTTCAAAAAGCAAGCAAATGTCCGTTCGCTCTTATTGGATAAAACCTTGCAATTTTGGAGAGTTTTGCAGAATGATAAAACAAATTGAAACGATTTGGTAATAAAAGTTGATTACTTACTTATAATCTTAAATTCTGTTCTTCGGTTAAGTTGTCTTCCTTCAGGGGTTTTATTATCTGCAATAGGTTGGGTGAGTCCGTATCCCGCGTAAGTGAGCCTATGCGGCTCCACATTTTCATTGACCAAGTAATCTACTACTGCTTTAGCACGTCTTTCAGAAAGTTTTTGATTGTAAGCGGCATTTCCTTGGTTATCTGTATGTCCCGAAATTTCAATTTTGAGTCTCGGATTTTCAACTAACAATTTGATAAGCCTATCGAGCTCATATTTAGATTCAGGTCGCAAAGTAGCTTTATCTGTATCGAAAAAGATATTTCTTAGAATTACTTTTGTGCCGATTTCTGCTTTTTTCATCAAGACGTCTTTTTCGACTAATTGAAAGTTTCCTCCTTCTGGAATATCAAAGTTTTCAGAATGAAACAGATAGCCTTCTGCTGTAACAGCAATTCCATAATTTTTCCCTGCTGGCAAAGTTACAATAAATCTTCCTGTTGATGAATTAGATTCAAGTTTATTGATAACAGCTCCATTAGAATTGTCAGTAATGATAATTTCCGCACTGACAGGCTGTTTGGTAAGCTCGTCGAGAGTAGTTCCTCTAAAAATTGTAAGCTGACTGCTCGATATTTCTACTTTTTCCTCTACTAACACATCTTTGATGGTAGACTTAATACCTGCAATTAAATTATCCTCAGTACTAGTGCGCATCGGTTTTTCTGGACCTAAGAAAGTAACCAAGTAAATATCTTGCTCACCTTCTCCTCCTTTTCTTCCTGAGGAATAGTATCCTCTTTTTCCGCTTCCAGTTACTACCAAAAAGACATCGTCATCGGGTGTATTAATTGGCATACCTAAGTTTTCTGGCTTAGACCATTTTCCATCTTTATAAACTGAACGAAAAATGTCGTATCCTCCTATGGTATTATGTCCTTTGGAGCTAAAGTACATAGTTTTTCCATCTGGGTGAATGAAGACTGACTCCTCATCGTAAGGTGTGTTAATAGTAGTTCCTATGTTTTTAGGCTGACTCCAAGAACCATCGGGATTCATGGTAGTAACGAAAATATCCTTTCCTCCTATGCTTAAATCAGGACGGTCACTTACAAAATAAAGTGTCTTATTATCAGCTGAGAAACTTGCTGAAGTCTCTATGTATTTTGTGTTAATTTCCTTTGGCATTTTTTTAGGCTCGCTCCATTTGTTACCTTTCAGGCGACATTCATAAATATCTCCTTCTTCGTACACTAGCAAGATAGAACCATCAGGAGATAAACCTACCGTTGCATCGTTGCGTGACGAATTAATAGGCTGCCCTACATTCTCAGCTTTGGTCCATTTTCCTCTTACAAACCTGCTAACATAAACGTCTTCAAAATAGTGTCCGTCAGACTCATCAATGCCTCCTCCATAAGTATCAGGGCGCTTAGAAGTAAAATACATTACAGACTCATCCGTAGTAATCACAGGAACATACTCAGGATATTTGGTATTTATATTTGTTCCTAAATTATCAATAAAAACCCTTACTGGTTTTTGCGATAGCTCAATAGCGTTTCTACATTCTTGAATTTTCTTTTGAACTGTAGCTGCCTCTATCTTTGCTCCTTTGGTGCTATTTCTCAAATATTTTTCGTAAAACTCAATAGCCTTCTCAAACTCATAATGAAAATGATACGCTTCTGCTAGATAATAAACAATATCTTCATTTACATAAGGATTCAGTTCGTAAGCTTTTTTAAAGTAATTAATGGCTTCTTCTTTGTCTAAGTTTGCACCTTCAATATAACACTTTCCTATTTTAAAGTTCAAATCAGCATTGTTGGGATTAAGCTTGTAAGCTTTTTCAAAAAAAGGGAGAGCAGCATTATAGTGCTCTAAGTTGTAATTTCCATTGCCTTCTTCAAGCGCTTCCAAAGCTTCTTTTAAGCGCTTTTTGTCAGGAAAAAACTTTTTGTCAAAAGGAATGTCTTGTGTTTGAGCAAAAACGCAAAAAACAACTGCAAGATAACTTACCACGCAGAACAGCAATTTTATCATCTTAAAAAACTTTTTATCGACCAAGACAAATATATACATAGAGTCTTTTTTTCCAAAACTACACTCCGCTAAAAGCGGAAAAACCTCCGTCTACAGCAATTACTGTTCCTGTAACAAATCGAGAAGCATCAGAACAAAGCCAAATCAGAGTACCAATAAGCTCAGACGGTTCTCCGAAGCGCCCCATCGGAGTGTGTTGAATAATAGTTTTTCCGCGTTCTGTATAAGTTCCATCAGAGTTTAGAAGCAAACTTTTGTTTTGTTCTCCGATAAAGAAACCTGGAGCAATCGCATTCACGCGGATTCCTTCTCCAAATTTTTTTGCCATTTCAACGGCTAGCCATTTCGTAAAATTGTCAATAGCAGCTTTTGAAGCCGAATAGCCGACCACGCGCGTAAGAGCTCGTTGAGCAGCCATGGAGGAAATATTGATAATCACTCCGCTTCTTTGGGTAGCCATCGCAGAAGCTAAAATTTGCGTAGGGAGAACAGTTCCGATTAAGTTTAAATCCATTACTTTTCGAAAATCTTGCAACTCAAGGTCAAAAAAAGTCTGTTCGGGTGTAATCGTGGCTCCTGGCATATTTCCTCCTGCTGCATTCACAAGAATATCTAACTTTTTATATGATTTGAAAAATGTATCTCTTGCTTTTTCCAAACTATCTTTTTGTACCACATTGGCAAGTAGAGGAATGGCTTCCCCTCCTTCTTCTCGAATTTCTTTTACGATTCTATCAGCATTTTCTTGATTTCTTCCTAATACTGCTACTTTCACTCCACAACGCGCTAGGGCTTTTGCCATTTCTCCTCCGAGTACGCCTGTTCCTCCTGTTATAATAGCGGTTTTACCTTCCAAAGCAAACAACTGATAAACATAATTCATTGCACGATAATTTAATTTAATGTTGCGGAAACAAACATAACAAATTGTTGATTAGCGCAAAAATCTCCTTTTTTTGTTTGAAGCTGGGTAGGCAATGAGGATTAAAAATATTTGTAGAATGACCATCCTTAGTTTTATTGAGTAAACAAAAGTTTTTCGACGAAGTTACCCAACAACCAAAAAACTCGCCTCGCAAAGGACTTTTTCGTAGAAGTGTTCATTTATCGACTCATGTACATGTTGCGCTCCGAATACACTTTTAGAAAATACTCATCGCGCAAATTTTGAATAAAATGAATAGCTTCTCCTGTGGAACGCATTTCTGGACCAAGTTCTTTATTTACACCTGGAAACTTATTGAAACTAAATACTGGAATCTTAATCGCGTACCCCTTTAATTCAGGCTTGAAGTGAAAATCTTTTACTTTATTTACGCCTAACATTACTTTTGTAGCATAATTCACATAAGGTTCGTTATATGCTTTACAGATAAAAGGAACCGTTCTTGAGGCTCTTGGATTTGCTTCAATTACATAAACTACGTCATCTTTGATTGCAAATTGAATATTAATGAATCCGATAACATTCATTGCTTTTGCAATCTTATGGGTAATATCTCGGATTTGCTCCATCACCATAGCTCCGAGATTGTAAGGAGGAAGTACTGCATGCGAATCTCCCGAATGAATTCCCGCAGGCTCGATATGCTGCATAATTCCAATAATGTAAGAGTTTTCTCCATCTGAAATTGTATCAGACTCCGCTTCGATAGCACCATTTAAATAACGATCTAACAAAATTTGGTTTCCTGGCAATTCTTTTACGAGTTGATGAACATGGTCTTCTAATTCTTGCTCATTAATAACAATTTTCATTGACTGCCCTCCTAACACATAGCTAGGACGCACTAAAAGTGGAAAGCCTAATTCCTTAGACAATTCTATTGCTTCATCTGCATTCGTAACTACTCCAAACGGAGGATAAGGAATTCCCAGTTCTTTGAGCAAATTAGAAAACCTTCCTCTGTCTTCTGCCAAATCGAGGGTATCAAAGTTAGAACCGATGAGTTTAATACCGTGTTTCTCGAGTTTTTCAGCAAGTTTGAGAGCTGTTTGTCCACCCAGTTGCACGATGACTCCTACAGGCTTTTCATGTTCGATGATATCGTAAATATGTTCCCAAAAAACAGGCTCAAAATATAGTTTATCAGAAATATCAAAATCTGTAGACACTGTCTCGGGATTGCAATTTATCATAATGGTTTCGTATCCGCATTCTCTAGCGGCGAGTACTCCATGTACGCAAGAGTAATCGAACTCTATACCTTGACCGATGCGGTTGGGTCCTGAACCAAGCACTACAACCTTTTTTTTGTCAGACACAACAGATTCGTTCTCAACTTCAAAAGTGCTATAGTAGTAAGGTGTTTTGGCTTCAAATTCAGCAGCACACGTATCTACTAATTTCCATACGCGCTTAATTCCCATTTCAAGACGTTTAGAGCGAACTTCACTTTCTAAACGGCGCAACAAATGAGCTATTTGCCTATCTGCAAATCCTTTCTGTTTGGCAATTAGCATAAGTTCTTTGGGAAGGGTTTCAAGCGTATACTTTTCAAATTCTTTTTCAAGAAGCACAATCTCTTCAATTTGGGATAAGAACCACTTATCTATTTTAGTAAGTTTTTGAATAGTTTTAAGAGATATTCCTACGCGAAATGCGTCATGAATAGCAAAAATTCTATCCCAGCTCGGATTTTCAAGTTTTTTAAGAATAATGTCGGGGTCGTTCATTTCTCTTCCGTCAGCACCTAATCCATTTCTGTTAATTTCAAGCGATTGACATGCTTTTTGAAGTGCTTCCTGAAATGTTCGTCCGATACCCATTGCTTCTCCTACCGACTTCATTTGGAGACCTAAACACGTATCAGCCCCTTTGAATTTTGAAAAGTTCCATCGAGGAATTTTTACAATCACATAGTCTAAAGCAGGCTCAAAACAAGCAGAAGTAGTTTTGGTAATCGCATTAGGAATCTCATGTAGATAGTATCCTATTGCTAACTTTGCTGCTACTTTTGCAATAGGGTACCCTGTCGCTTTAGATGCCAGAGCTGAAGACCGAGAAACGCGCGGATTGATTTCAACAGCAATAATCTCCTCTTCGTTGTCAGGATTTACTGCAAATTGCACATTACAACCTCCTGCAAACTGCCCAATAGAATTGATCATTTTGATTGCCATATTGCGCATTCGCTGGTAGCAGGTATCAGAAAGCGTCATAGCAGGAGCTACCGTGATGCTATCGCCCGTATGAATTCCCATAGGATCAAAGTTCTCTATAGAACAAATAATAATGACATTGCCAGCACTATCGCGCAAAAGTTCCAATTCGTATTCCTTCCAACCCCTGATAGATTGCTCTATAAGTACTTCGTGAACGGGCGAGGCTGTCAACCCTCTATTGAGCATTTCCTCAAAATCTTCTTTGCGTTCTACGAATCCTCCTCCTGTCCCGCCCAAAGTAAAAGAAGGACGAATCACTAAAGGGAAGCCAATTTCTTGTGCGATTTCTTTTCCCTCAAGCATCGATTTAGCAATACGGCCCTTACAGACTCCCACCCCGATTTCGAGCATTTTGAGGCGAAAAAGTTCTCGGTCTTCAGTGGTTTTTATAGCGTTAAAATCTACACCGATAACATCAACACCGTACTCTTCCCATATTCCAAGTTCGTGGCATTCTAAAGCCAAATTAAGAGCTGTCTGCCCTCCCATGGTAGGAAGTACCGCATCAATTTTATGTTTTTCCAAAATGTGAATAATCGATTTTTTTTCTAATGGCATCAGGTAGATATTGTCTGCTGTCATAGGGTCGGTCATGATAGTAGCGGGGTTCGAATTGATAAGAATTACTTCGATTCCTTCTTCTCGCAAAGAGCGCGCTGCTTGGGAGCCGGAGTAGTCAAATTCGCAGGCTTGCCCAATAATAATCGGACCTGAACCTATGATAAGCACTGATTTAATTCTTCTGTTGCGTGGCATGTTTAGTTGGATTGTTTCATCTCAAAAATTAAACTGCAAAATTGCGCAAAGTTATATTTTTTTCGCTTGTGCGAAATATAAATCCCCAAAACACTCTGCCAAAAATAATTCTCTATCCTTAAAAGGAAATTTCTGTATTTTAGTACATCAATTGTGCAACATGTACCTGCTAAAGATTGAAAAAAGTATAAAAAATTGCATACTATAGCCGAAGATGGATAATGTAGAAGTCGACGTGAGCATTCTTAAACTAACATTTTGCTTTCTCATCTTTTAAAATTGCTGAAAGGCTGGAGCAAGTCTCAAAAATAAATGAAAATAAGCTCTAGGAAAAAATGAGATTATCTCGCGAAGAGCTGGAGCAAGTCTCAAAAATAAATGAAAATAAGCTCCTTATCGATTTTCAAAAGCAACCGTTATTGATAAAAGCGCAAAGTCAGCTTATTAGAAAAAAATGAGAACGAAAAAATATTTCAGCATAAAATGAACTTTTGCACTGCATCGTACAAATTTCTTGCATAAAATTCTACCTGAAGATTTTCAGGATTCTCTCCTACTAATATTGAGCGAATTCCCAACCTTTGAGCAGGAATCAAGTCTCGTTCTCGGTCCCCTATCATCCAGGAGTGCTCAACTTGAATATTAAATTTTGCGATTGCCTTTTCGAACAACAAAGAGCCTGGCTTTGATGAAAAATTAGCAGATACAGAATGATGATAAGGGCTGTAATAAAAAGCATCTATCGCATACTCGTAGTACTCTTGCATAAGGCGGTGAATTAGAGCTACATCTTGATGCGTATAGATTCCTTTTTCAATTCCGGACTGATTCGTAATTACTACGACCTTAAAACCCGCTCTTTTGAGAAGCCAAAGCGCTTCTTTTGAGTTTTCAATGAAAAATAGTTCCTCAGGGCGATAAGTGTAGTTCGGATTATCTAAGTTGAGCACTCCATCTCGATCTAAGAAAACGCATTTGTGAGGCATAATTATTCTAACCATTTTTCATTTCTCACGTGTCCTCTGAGCTTTTCACGCAGTTCTTTCAATGCTAATCCTATTTGATAGTGGACTGTTCTAACAGGAATTTCAAGAGTTTCTGCAATTTCTTTATAGGTCATATCAGCATATCGGCTCATTTTAAAAATTTCTCGAGAACTATCTGGCAACGACTCAATTGCTTCCTCGATTTTGGTTTGCAGATTCCGAAAAAAGAAATTATCCTCTGTTTCTTCTTTGTAAAGAACCATTTCTTTGGCTACACGTCGTTGATAGTTTTGCTCGAATTTTTTTCTTTTTAAAAAATTAAGTGTGTGGTTTCGCGATGCTCGATAAAGGTAAGATTTTAAGGAGCCTGTAATCTGAATTTGTTCGCGCTTCGCCCAAAAATTAGCAAATACATCTTGAGTAAGCTCTTCAGCGTACTCTTTTTCTTTTACCATGCTGTAAATAAGCTGAAACATCGGCTTATAAAGCCATTTTACTAAATATTCAAACGCTTGACTATCTCCATTTTTAATGCGTTTGAAAAGTTCTTCGTCGGTGATAGGCTGAAGAGTTTCCAAAGGTACTTTCTTTTATATGCAAAAATAGTAAAAAAATTAAAACTTAAAGCGCAAAAATCCCCCACTCGCCGATAGAGTACTCCCTGTGCCTAAATCAACAATATAAGTGATAAGGTCGCGCGTAGCAATACCTGCTTCATAAAACCCTTTGCGACTTAGATAAGTAAATCCCGCAGGAAAATTAATTTTATCTCCGTTATTTCCTCCAAAATTTGCCCCTGCAGAAATGCGAAACATTTTGAATGGACGAACGTCCAATCCAATTCCGTAAAGAGTACGAGTCAAATTTCCTGCTACATTGTTTCTTGGAATTATTAGATCGATTCCTGCATGAATTGTTTTATAATACTCATAGCTGGCGCCCACGCGAAACGTACTAGGAAGTTCTATAACTTCTCTCGAAACTCCTCCTGTCCATTTCAAAGGAGATTTATCCCCTGCAAATTGCAAAGCACCTTGGTCTGCTCCAAAAAAATTATAGTTATTGAAGCCTGTTCCTTGAAATTCTATTAGTTTTCCATCTGTTACTTGCACCAAGTTTCCTTCCCAAACAATTTTCCCAAAGTTGGTAAGAGCAGCACCTATGTACAAATTTCGTTTGACAATAGCAGTAAATCCGAAATCAAATCCGAATCCACGTCCGACAGGCTTAGGAAATAAAAAACGCTCAAAAAGGTTGGTAGAAGGAACACGCAATTTAGGGGCTGTAGCTCTTCCATCAGAAGCTTCTTCCAAACTAAATCCATACGACTGAGAAATTGACAACGAATTACGAGTAAGTCGGTTATTTTCTGCTGCTAAATCAATGTAGACAATTCCACTTAAATAGCGAAAACCTACGCCGCCGAGCAAAGTAAAATTGTAAGAACTTATCAGAGGCAAACCGTAACTTATGTTATATTCTCTAAACCAAGAACAAGAAATGCGAGAGTTGTTGAGAATTTCTCCGTAACGTTTTGCTTGAGCAGAGTCCAAAAAACTACCGCGAAACACTGCTACTTGGTCTTCTTCTGAGAGTCCGTTGACTGCATAAAAATTATCTTTAGCATCTGGATTCCTAGGATTTTGAAGATAGTTAAATCGGTCCCCGCGCTGCACATAAGGGAAATAAGGCGCATTGCTGCCCAAGAATGCAATTTCTGAAGCCGTTCGATTCAAGCGCAAGTATAACCGAATACCATCTTGCAAACTGAAAGCAAAACTACCCAAACGGCGCTTGGGCAATCGAATGCTAAAACCTAATAGCATCAAATCTGCATTTAACGAATTGTCCTTCTCAGCAAATCTTTGAGATGCTTGTGTTTTTTCAGAATAATTGAATTGTTGCCTACTCGCTTTTCCGAACACAACGCCTAAAATATCTCTTCTTGAAAGAGCACCAGAATAAAACGAGAGAGAGCTTTCTAACACGCTAGCTGTTATTTTAGGATCCCGAAAACTTTTTGTAAAGCCTAAGTTTGCAGGATTGATACCAATGCATTGATAATCTGTAACAAAAGTAGTAGCTATTCCTCCTCTTCCCGTCGCCGAAAAAGCGCTGCGCTCTGCTTGGGCTAATATGCTATGATGAATAAGTAAGCACAAAAATTGTAAAATCCAACGTACTAAAACCATCGTTTTCACTGATTTAAATACCAAGTAAAAGTATTCGTCGTTTTTTTACAAAAAATTCCTAATTTTCACAAAAATAATTTATAGCTTCGCATCAAAAGTTACAAGCCTATTTTAGCTTTTTGAGAAGGATCATGAAATTATTAGGGATTATTTGGGATGTAAGTCCAGAAATCTTTTCGATAGGAAACTTCGCTATACGTTGGTATGGGCTCCTTTTTGCTTTAGGGTTTTTAGTAGGGCAAAATATGATGATGCGCTTTTACAAATGGGAAGGTAAAAATGAAAAAGATGTAGAAGTACTTACGCTGTATATGGTAATCGCTACAGTAGTAGGTGCTCGCTTAGGTCACTGTCTTTTTTATCAACCCGATATTTATTTAGCAGACCCTATTCAAATTTTGTATATCTGGGAAGGCGGGCTTGCAAGCCATGGAGCAGCTATCGGAATCATGATTGCTATTTGGCTTTATACTAAAAAATTTCCTGATCAACCTTATTTGTGGCTTTTTGACAGACTTGTAATTCCAGTCGCTTTAGGGGGTTGTTTCATCAGAATAGGAAACCTAATGAACTCTGAGATTGTTGGAAAACCAACTGATTTACCATGGGGATTTATTTTTGTAAGAAATCAAGAAAATTTTCCACGCCACCCAGCTCAACTCTATGAAGCTATATTTTACTTTTTCACTTTTTTATTTCTGCGCGCTTACTACATAAAATACAAAGAAAAAACTCCGCAAGGTAAAATCTTTGGAATGTTCTTCGTGCTCGTATTCGGATTCCGTTTCTTAGTAGAATTCCTTAAAAAAGAACAAGTAGATTTTGAACAAAGCATGTTGCTCAATATGGGACAACTTTTGAGTCTTCCTTTTATCGGATTAGGAATTTGGCTTTTGCGAAGAGCTAAAAAATCTGTTCAGAGTTCATAAAAAAGATCAAGAAACTACCTTGAATAAATCTGTTTAGTTTATTTTTTTATCATAACTTTGAGAGAATTTTGAAAGGCTATGCGCGGAGATTATCTTAACCCTCATAAAGAAAGGTTCTCAGAAAAAGATAAAGAAATTGAAAACTCTCTTCGTCCATTGTCTTTCAAAGATTTTACTGGACAAAAAAGCATTGTAGAAAACCTACAAATCTTTACTAAAGCAGCACTACAGCGCGGAGAAGCGCTCGATCACGTTTTACTACATGGTCCTCCGGGGCTTGGAAAAACTACCTTAGCCAACATTATTGCTCACGAAATGAGAGCAAACATCAAAACTACATCAGGTCCAGTACTCGAAAAACCAAGCGACCTGGCAGGAATGCTTACCAACCTAGAAGAGAAAGATATACTTTTTATAGATGAAATTCACCGATTAAATCCTGTAGTAGAAGAGTATTTATACTCTGCTATGGAAGATTTTAGAATCGATATTGTACTAGACTCAGGACCTAACGCACGTACCATCCAAATCGGTCTTAATCCCTTTACGCTGATTGGCGCTACTACCCGAAGCGGATTGCTCACAGCACCCTTGCGCGCGCGATTTAGCATTAATTGTCGATTAGAATACTACGATGCTGAACTTCTCACAAAAATCGTTATGCGCTCTGCTGCTATCTTGCAAACGCCTATTGAGCCAGAAGCTGCCTATGAAATCGCACGAAGAAGCAGAGGAACTCCTCGCATTGCGAATAATCTTTTGAGAAGAACCCGCGATTTTGCTCAAATCAAAGGCGATGGTACAATCACACTCGCTATTGCGCAAACTGCCCTCAATGCTCTTCATGTAGACCAAGACGGACTCGACGAAATGGACAATCGCATTCTAACTACCATTGTGCAAAAATTCAAGGGAGGACCCGTAGGAATTAGTACTATAGCAACAGCTGTAGGAGAAGAAGTCGAAACTCTTGAAGAAGTCTATGAGCCTTTTTTAATTCAAGAAGGATACATTCAAAGAACTAACCGAGGCAGAGAAGCCACTTTAAAAGCATATCATCATTTGAAAATTACACCTCCTTCTAATTTGTTTCAGAACTCTCAGCCAAGTTTGTTCGATGAATAAAGCTTCTTTCTTAAAGAAACCATGCAATAACCAACAAAAAATTTGCGTTATCTACCAAAGTAGAACTTACGGATATAAAGTGAAATACATTCTTATAACTCTTTTATGTCTGAGAACTTTATTGCTATGGGGTCAAATTGAGAATCTCATGGCAAAAGCTGATAAATTCTTTGAAAATAAAGATTATCGGAATGCATTGCCTCTTTATCAAAAATTAGAAATCACTCGCTTAGAAGATGCTCTGTTGCACTACAAAATCGGAATTTGCTACTTTCACGCTGAATACGCTCGAAGAAAAGCAATTCCTCACTTTCAATTTTGTATCAAACATAAAAATACAGCTCCTATCCCTCCCGAAGTGCATTACTATTTAGCGAGAACATATCATTTGCAAGATATGTTTGTGGAAGCTATCCAAGAATACGAAGAATATGTTCATCTAACTAAAAATACAGATAAGCCGCTTTTTACAGATGCACTTCTTCAAATTGAACGTTGCAAAGTTGCCATCGAACAAATGAAGCCCTCTTTTCCTAAGAGTGCAACCACAGAAGTAATGAATTTTCCTATTAATACTTCTTATGACGATTACGCTCCTCAAGTTACTAGCAAAGCTCACATGATGGTATTTGCCTCCAACCGTTTGGCAAATGCTACCAATCTGATTTATGGAGATGAGTATCCTTTTTTACCAGATAATTTAGTAAACAAACAAACTGATGTATTTGTAAGCTTTCGCAAAGGAGTAGTATGGCAATTTCCTTTTCCTCAAGGTCTTAACAAACATAAAAGTTCGATTAGCACCGTTTCTCTCAATAGCGATGGCACACAACTTTTGCTGTGCATCGGAAACAGTATTGAAAAAGGAGCACTTTATATTTCTCGATTTAAAGCAGGAAAATGGACAGAACCCAAACCTCTCAAAATGGGAGATAACTACTATGTTTTTGGAGCCTCTTTCGCTTACGGAGGCAGCAAAATTATTTATTCGAGCAACAAGCCCGGCGGATATGGAGGTTATGATATCTATATTGCCGATATTGATGAAAAAGGAAATCTTACCAATCACCAAAACATGGGTGGAAAAATCAATAGCGAATACGACGAAGTAACGCCTTTTTGGATGCCTAGCAACAAACTTTTTTTCAGTTCGAACGGACTTAACAGCGTTGGAGGATTCGATATTTTTAGTAGTGAATTCGGAAAAGGAGAATGGAATAGCCCTGTTTCATTAGGAATTCCTATCAACAGTGGTAGTGATGAATTGTTTTATACGAGTTACTCCAACGGAAAATACGCCTATTTTTCTACTAATCGCGAATCTGATACGCAATCTAAAGGAGGATGGGACATCATGAGCGCTTTCCGACCTGAATCGCCTACACCTTTTGCCATGGTGAGAGGAGTTATTAAAGCTACCAAAAACGGAAAAATGATTCCTGTAAAGCTTTCTGTGTACGATGTGCCCGACAATATTCCTCAAAAGTACATTTACAATCCTGACACAAATGGAAAATACTTTATGATATTGCCTCACAACAAAAGTTATAAAATTAAAATAGAATATGGAGTTAATTTATATCACACAGTGCAAATTGAAATTCCTAAAGAAACTCATAACTACGAAATCAATCAAGAAATTCTTGTAAACGATATTACTCTTCTGGGAAATGTAGTCGGTGAAAATAGCAGAGTAGAAAAATCAGAATTCAAAATCTCTAAAAGAATGCAATCAGATACTTTCCAAACTGACATTCGATACGATGCTCTTGTACTGCTCATGGAACGGATCGTAGATGCCGCTGATATGGAAGGACTTACCCAAATCGATCATCTCGAAAAATTAGCCCAACAAACCATCATGCGCGAAAAACAAAAAGAATATAGCCCTGATGATTTTTATACGCCTTTAATCGACCTCGTAGAAGAAGCCATTGCCAAAGGAGACGCCAAGCAACTCTTAGAACTCGACAAGCCTCGCACTGCAGATGCTAAATCAGTTTCTTTGCACTATAAAACATCCTCTAAAGGAAAGCATCTTATTTTATCTTATCCTCTTTCTTTTAAAAGAAATTACAGTGGATTAGAAAACGGACAACAACAAGAAATCGCTGCTATTGCAGCCTTTTTGCAACAAAATACTAAAATTAAAGTAGAACTGTGTTGGTTTTTCGATGCTGTCTCACCTGAAGATCAAATTCTTTCAAAAATTGAATTTATCAAAGACATTTTTAAAGAAAAACAAATTCCCGAAAGCCGCATCCACATTGTAAAAAACGACATAAATGCCTATCCTAATAGTCCTTACATCAATGTAGAATTACGCTTATTTGAACATGAATAAATTGATTTGTAATGCGTCTGTCAGCTATTTCAAATTTTTTTTGTTTGTTTCATATTTAGTTTTCGTTCAACATTGGGTTTTTGCTCAGTATGATGAATATGAAATCAAATCCGTTCAAATCTACACTTTTGCAAAACATGTTACGTGGAGCGAAAAAATTATGAAAGGACAAAGTAAGTTCATCATAGGCGTACTTGGCGAAAGTCCTTTCGGAGATGTGTTAGAAAGAGTAGTCAAAAATCGCCCTATCAATGGTAAACCCGTTGAAATCCGATATGGAAACGTAGTAAGAGACTTAAAAGGAGCTAATATTATTTTCATTTGCAAATCAGAAGAACCTAATATAAAAAAAATCTTAGAAGAAATCGAATCATATAAAAACGTAAGTGTTTTAACCATTGGCGACAATATTGCGAATTTTTGCCAATACGGCGGAATTATCAACTTTACAGATGAAAAGTATTTATTTGAAATTAACCTTAAAGCTGCTACCGATGTAGAACTCATTATTGGTTCTCAGTTGCTCAGAGTTGCAAAACATATCATTTCTACTAATAAAAAATGAAGTGCTTTTTTTTAGTGGCTCTAATTTGTTTGGGCTCTGAAGTGGTAGGTCAATCATTTTGTACAATTTCAAAAGAAAATCTTTACGAAATAGTATCTCGAGAAACTGATTCATTATATGTAATTAACTTTTGGGCGACATGGTGTGCGCCGTGCGTGGCAGAATTGCCGTTCTTGATAGAATTTGCTAATCAGACCCCCCGTGTTGCTTTGTACTTTATCAGTTTGGACTTCCTGAGCGATACAGCTCGCTTAAAAAAGTTGATTGCTCATCAAAAAATTAAATATCCTGTCTACCTGCTTACTGAAACAGACGCAAATGTATGGATAGATAAAATAGAAACGCAATGGTCTGGAGCTATTCCAGCAACGCTTTTTTATTCTCGGCAGAATAAATATTTTCATGAAGGAAATTTTGCCAATCTTGATGATATACGCAACGTAGTTCAGAAGCATCTGGACAAATAGACAAGAGTTCGAGGTGATTTTTTTGTAAAACAGGATGTACTTTGTAAGGAGCGATTTCTGCGAGAGGTTCTAAAACGAACTTTCTTAAAGGCAATCTTTCATGAGGAATTTTTAAAGAAGGTTCTTGAATGACAAAATCATTAAAATATAAAATATCAATATCGAGCGTTCGAGCAGCCCAACGAAAAGAGCGCTCTCTGCCATTGTTGTATTCTATTTGATGAAGATATGATAATAATTCATAAGGTTGTAATAGCGAATTTATCTCTAATACAAGATTAAAGTAGTCCGGCTGATTAACAACTCCCCACGCAGGGCTCTGATATAAAGAAGAAACCATGCAAATCTGACCTATTTGCATCAATTCTTGCAAACTATTTTGAATAATTCGTAGCTTATCCCCTAAATTACTTCCAATTCCTAAAAAAATATTATTCATTCTTTTGCTTGGAAAAATTGCATTATTTTTACAAACAATATAATTATATTAGTATTATTGTGAAAGTTTTCGATGAAGCTTTTGTCGAAAGAACGTTTTTTTACTAATTTAAAGCCAAAACCTCAAATATCATGAAAGAAACACCCGTAGATTTGGTTTTGCTCGTAGATGATAATGATACAGATAATTTTATTAATAAGCGTATCATCGAATTGGTTGGTTTTGCTAAACGTATTGTCATTAAGAACTCTGGGAAAAGCGCTTTAGATTATTTGAAAGAGAATCAAAACAATCCTGAAAATTTGCCAGATATCATTTTTTTAGACATTAATATGCCCATTGTGGATGGTTTTGTATTCTTAGTAGAATATGAGTACTTTCCAGACACAATCAAAAACAAAAGTCGCATTGCTATTTTATCGAGTTCCGACAACAAACGAGATATCGATAAAATTGTGAATAACGAACACGTTATTAAGTTTTTTACAAAACCTCTAACGGAAGAGTCTCTCAAAGAGGTAAATCGCCTGCTAAAAAAAGCTTCTTAAAGATGCTTTCTTTTCCAGCATTCGACTATCGCTTTCAAAAGCAAAATGGCAAGTTATACATTTGGGATATTGTGCGAAAATGTTATGTGTTGATTACACCAGAAGAATGGGTGCGACAGCATACAATCCATTACTTAGTCCGACAAGGTTATCCTGTAGGCAGAATGAGCGTTGAAAAAGTATTTTTTTATCAGCAACTTACCAAAAGAGTAGATATTGTAGTTTGGAGTGAAAGAGGAAGCCCTCTGGTACTAGTAGAATGCAAAGCTCCCAACATTTCAATTTCAAAAAATACACTAGAACAGATTGCGATTTATCAAGCGTGCGTTCCTGCGCGCTTTTGGATTATCACCAACGGCATAGAAATATTTTTTGTAGATGTTTCTCTTCCAAATACTTTTTTTAATCAGATTCCTCCGTTTGATTCTCTTACAAAATTCTGAATTCAATTCTTCTATTTTTAGCTCTGTTTTCGTCGCTCGTATTAGGGTAAAGAGGTTGAGTTTCTCCATAACCTAGAGCCTTGATGCGCTCTTTTTGGATTCCGAGAGAATACAAACGCTCGGCTACTGCCTGAGCGCGCTTGAGAGAAAGTTCCAAATTAGCTGCGTCAGAGCCTACGTCGTCTGTATGACCCCCTATTTCGATAGTGATACTCGGATTCTCGTGCAAAAATTTTGCTATTTTTTCTATTTCAGGAATTGATTTTTCCATAAGTTGATATTTTCCAGACTCAAAAAATAAATTGTTGAGTACTGTTTTAGAGCCTTTTAAAGTCGGTTCTAAATCAATATTAATTTCTACATTGTCTGACGATTCAGAACAATCAAACGTTAAGCTTCGAAATAAATATCCTTTTTTGCTGATATAAAGAGCATATTCACTTCCTTGTGGAAGTGCTATCAAATAACTTCCGTTAACACTATCCGATTGTACAACAGCTACTTGTTTTTTTTCTTTTAGGTCGAGAAGCTCTAAGCGCGCTTCTAACTTTTTACCATTTTGCGCATCTCTTACAACGCCCTTTACATAGTTTACTTTCTTAGAAGGAGCTGCTTCTTTCGGAATATCAAATGAATATAAAATAGAGGAATAAAGTTGATTGCCTCGCATTTCTTCGTCAGAAAAATAACCTTTCGAACCGTCTGCTGTAATAAATAACCCTACTTGGTTGTTGTGTTTGTTAATCGGATAACCTAAATTTTTAGGTGGCTGCCATGCCCCATCTTTCCATTCGCTTACAAACAGATCCATTCCTCCCATTCCCAAATGTCCGTCTGAAGAAAAATAAAGGGAAGTTCCGTTGGCGTGAATAAAAGGAGAAACTTCATCTCCGGGTGTGTTGATAACATTTCCTAAATTTACTGGGGTAGTCCATTGTCCGAGTTCATTTTTTGTGGTTTTCCAGATATCTGTTCCGCCAAAACCGCCCGGGCGATCAGAAACAAAATACATCGTATTTCCATCGCTAGAAAGCGAAGCTTGTGTTTCTGTGTAACGAGTATTGACTGGTGCTCCAATATTTACAGGTTTTTCCCACACATCTCCTACTTTCCTGCTCAAAAAGAGATCGCATCTGCCCAACACGCGGCGCTCTGGCATTCCTACACAAAAAGTAAAAACCATATATTTCCCATCGGAAGAAATGGAGGTAGTTCCTTCATTGAGGTGTGTATTAATAGTTTTCAAATATATAGGCTCGCTCCATTGGTTATCTTTCCAATTCGTTTGATAGATGTTTTCATCTCCATTGCGCATCATACCCGTAAAAATCATAGTTTGATTGTCGGCAGTAAGTACTGGAAAATACTGCATATCAAATTCATTCAAAGGTTTGCCAAGCTTAACAGGTTGAAAAACAACAGGATTTGCCATCAACTGGCGAGCATAAGCGCAAGTAGCTTTAATTTTTTTAGCCTCTGCCCTATAAGTTTCCGTTCCTACTACATTTTCAGAATATTTCAAATATAAATCTGCCATTTTTTCTGCATTCTCATAATTGCCTTCAGAAAGGTCAAATTGCGCAACAGAGATATAAGCATCTTTGAACTTCGGATGATTAGGCTGCAATTGCACACATCGACGAATAGCATCTTTCCCTTTTTCGAGTTCCATCATTCTGATAAGCAACACTCCCTTTTCGAGCCATGCTTCTGCAAATTGTTCGTCTGCTTCGAGTGCTTTGTCGAAAAGTTGAAGTGCTCGCTGCCAATCGCGATTTTTAACTTGCTCGCGCGCCTCCAAAAAGTATTTTTCCGCTTTTGATGATTTGGTAGTGATAGACGTGTTTTGTGAAAAACAAGGTAAAACACTCTTCCATATTCCTAAAAACACGCAAAGCAATAGCCTACTCATAGTTGAATCCGATATTTCCTGCTTTTATAATTTGATAGTTTTGTATGAATTTTTTATAAAGTTATAAAAGTTTTATCTTTGTTTCGAATAAAGAAATTTTTCTATTTATCATAAGCAAAAATCTTATAAAAATGCTTACATGGTGGAAAAACAGCTCTCCATTGATGAAGTTTTTGATAAAAGCAGGTGGCTTATACTTATTATGGAATCTTACTTATTATAGTTTCTTAAAAAACAGCCCTCTCGATACATGGCTTTCTGCAAATGTCGCTCAAAGTAGTGCTGTGGGGTTGCAACTCATAGGATACGACGGAACTTATTCCTTTACTCAAGGAAATGCCTACGTAGGCATAGGAAACAAAATAGCAGTTATCATTGGACATCCTTGCAACGGATTAATATTATATGCGCTTTTTGCAGGGTTCATTCTCGCATACAACGGCGATTGGAAACTCAAACTTTTGGTGATTCCTGTAGGAGTTTTTTTGATATATTTTATAAATATCGTTCGATGCATGTTATTAGCTATTGATTATGTTTATCGAAAAAATTCTTTTGAATTAAACCATAAGTTTACTTATACCATAGTAGTCTACGCAATCATTTTTACGCTTTGGATGCTTTGGGCAAACAAACTTTCAGACATTCGAATAAGACTTAATTTCACTAAAAATCAAAACTATATAAGCAAATAGCTTGAATTCTTATGGCATGCTCCCTTTAAGTCTCCAATTTCTTGCTCATTTACAAAAGAACAACTCCAAAGAATGGTTTGAGGCTAATCGTTCTTTTTATCAAGAGGCGCGTTTAGAATTTATCAGATTCGCCCAACAAATTCTGGAAAACATTGCGCGATACGATAAAACGTTAGAATTCTTAGAAATTTCACAGTGTATTTTTCGCATTCATCGCGATGTAAGATTCAGCAAAGATAAGTCTCCCTACAAAAATAACTTCGGCGCCTATTTTGCGAAAGGAGGTAAAAAATCAAAATACGCTGGATTTTATGTCCATATTGCTCCCCGAGAATCTTTTGTTGCTGCTGGGCTTTGGCAACCACAACCTCAAGAACTCGCTTTGGTGCGCCAAGAAATCGATTATAACGGGGAACGACTAAAAGAAATCACAGAAAAAATTGATTTTCAAGAGTTCTATCACAGCATTACAACTCAAGATAGTCTTAAATCGGTTCCTAAAGGTTATTCTAAACATCACCCTTATGCTGAATGGCTCAAACTAAAAAGTTTTGTAGTAGAACATCCTCTTAATGACGATTTACTCGCCTCTCCAAATGCGCTGACTTTTATACTAAAAGGTTACCGAATTGCACAACCTTTCATTCAGTTTTTAAATGAAGCACTTGAAAATGAAAATTTTTACACGCCTTTTGTGACTTAAAATTTTATAAAAGCAAATTCACAAAAAATTCAAGTTGTTTTAGTAAGATTTGAGTTCTACTTATTAACTTTGCACTTCGTTTAGTCCTTCAAGTTTTAAATTTTATAGCCGTGGCAAAGAGAAATTTAGTTTTGCACAGAAATATCGGCATCATGGCGCACATCGATGCAGGCAAAACAACAACAACTGAACGCATTTTGTATTATACAGGTGTCAATCATAAAATAGGCGAAGTTCACGAGGGCACTGCCACTATGGATTGGATGGCACAAGAACAAGAGCGCGGCATTACAATCACTTCAGCCGCTACTACTTGCAATTGGAACTATCCTACAGAACAAAACCAACCTATTCCGGGAAAAACTCAAACTTATTCCATTAATATTATCGATACGCCCGGACACGTAGATTTTACTGTGGAAGTAGAGCGCTCTCTTCGTGTTTTGGATGGTGCTGTCGCCCTCTTCTCTGCTGTCGATGGCGTTGAGCCTCAGTCAGAAACTGTGTGGAGGCAAGCTGAAAAATATCGCGTCCCGCGCCTTTGTTTTGTCAACAAAATGGACAGAGCAGGAGCTGATTTCTTTTACGTAGTAAAAGATATTAAAGAAAAACTCGGCGCTAATGCGGTTCCTATGCAAGTTCCTATAGGAGCTGAAGAAAATTTCAAAGGCGTTGTCGACTTAGTAACAGGAAAAGCAATTATCTGGAATGAAGAAGATAAAGGATTCACCTATCAATACGTAGAAATTCCAGAGAATCTTAAAAGCGACGTACAACATTGGAGACAAAACCTTATTGAGCAAGTCGCTACGTACGATGAGAATCTCATGGAAAAGTTCTTCGATGATCCTGATTCCATTACTAAAGAAGAAATTATTGCTGCTGTTCGCAAAGCAGTAATTAATATGGATATCTTTCCTGTGTTTTGCGGTTCAGCCTTCAAAAATAAGGGAGTACAAGCTGTTTTAGACGCAGTTTGCGCTTATTTACCTTCTCCATTAGACATTCCACCCGTCAAGGGCATTAATCCAGAAACAGGACAAGAAGAAATAAGAAAAGCAGATCCTCAAGAACCATTTTCTGGTTTGGCTTTCAAGATTGCTACTGACCCATTTGTAGGGCGCCTTTGTTTTATTCGCTGCTATTCTGGGCGTTTAGACGGCGGCTCTTATGTGATAAATATGCGAACAGGCAAAAAAGAAAGAATTTCCCGCCTTATGCATATGCACGCCAACAAACAAAATCCTATCGATTTTGTAGAGGCAGGAGATATTTGTGCTGCTGTTGGCTTTAAAGATATCAAAACAGGCGATACACTCGTAGAAGAAGGCAAGCCAATCGTGTTAGAATCTATGTCATTCCCTGAGCCTGTGATTGGATATGCCGTAGAACCTAAAAAGCAAGCAGATTTAGATAAGTTTTCAAATGCTCTTCAAAAACTCCTAGAAGAAGATCCCACGCTCTCTTTGAAAACAGACCAAGAAACAGGTCAAACCGTGTTGAGAGGTATGGGAGAACTTCACCTTGAAATTATTCTTGACCGCTTAAAGCGAGAATTTGGAGTAGAAGTAAACCAAGGTGCACCACAAGTTGCTTATAAAGAAGCTCTTACCGCAAAAGTAGAACATCGAGAAGTGTATAAAAAACAAACTGGAGGTAAGGGTAAATTTGCAGATATCCAATTTGAACTCGGACCTGCTGATATCGAGGAAGGAAAAACCGCTCCTGCTCCAGGTCTACAATTTGTAGATGAAATTAAAGGAGGCGTTATTCCAAAAGAATTTATCCCGTCCGTGAAAAAAGGCTTTGAGGAAGCGATGACCACTGGCGTTCTGGCAGGTTATCCAGTAGAATCGATGAAAGTACGCCTTTTCTTTGGTTCTTATCACGAGGTGGATTCCGACTCAATCTCATTTGAAATGGCTGCAAAAATCGGTTTTAGAGAGGCAGCTAAAAAAGCGAAACCTATTCTCTTAGAGCCTATCATGTCAGTAGAAGTCGCTACGCCAGAAGAATATACTGGAGCAGTCATCGGAGATTTAAACCGCCGCCGTGGTATGCCTAAAGGACAAGACATGCGCGGCTCTGCTGTGATTATTAAAGCAGATGTTCCTTTAGCAGAACTCTTCGGATATGTAACTCAGTTGCGCACTATTACTTCGGGTCGTGCTTCTGCTACTCTTACTTTCTCGCATTATGCAGAGGTCCCTCGCAATATTGCTGAACAAGTGATTGCAGAAGCAAAAGGTGTAGCAACTGCAAAATAATTTCTTCTCAAATTTTTAGAAAAGCTAAATTGCTTTATGTAATTTAGCTTTTCGTTTCAAAATATTCAATTGGCAGTCGGCTAATTTCTAACGATTATGACACAGAAAATCAGAATCAAACTCAAATCGTATGACCACACATTAGTGGACAGTTCATCCGAAAAAATTATTCGCGCTGTAAAAGCGACAGGTGCAGTAGTAAGTGGACCTATTCCATTGCCTACAGAAAAACAAATTTTTACTGTTTTGCGTTCTCCTCACGTAAATAAGAAATCGAGAGAGCAATTTAAACTTTGCACTCATAAGCGACTCATCGACATTCACTCGTCGTCGGCTAAAACAGTAGATGCTCTCATGAAGTTGGAATTGCCTAGTGGGGTAGACGTAGAAATTAAAGTTTGACGTCAAAAAAATCTTTTTGCCTACAAAAGAAAGTTTTTGTAGGCTCTTTTTCTATAAAGCAGTATTTGTAGGTTTTACTTTTTAAAGGATTATAGCCTTCAAGATGGGTAGGGTCGTTCTTTTTGTCAGAGGGGAGTTGTTCCTTCTGATTTCTAAAAAAATAAGCTAAAAACATCCCTACTAAAGCTCCAAATAAATGAGACTCCCAAGAAATACCCCCTCGCACTGGAAAGATTCCGTACACCATTCCTCCATACAAAAAGTAAACGCTTATAGCAATCATTAAAGATCGAATATTTTTGCGAAAAAGACCACTAAAAAACAAAAAACTTGCAAATCCGTAAACAAGTCCACTTGCTCCAATATGGTAAGAAGAACGCGCAAAAAGCCATACGCTCAGACCTGTAAAAAACCATATGCCCACAATTACCCAAAAAGCAACTCTCCTATAAAAAAATAAAATAAAAGCCATTAAGAGAATAAAGGCGGGAGTGTTAGAAACTAAGTGAGAAATGCTTCCATGCAAAAAAGGAGCAAATAAAATTCCAAATAAGCCTTTTAACGTTCTCGGATAGATTCCCCATGAAGTAAAATCGAGTCCCACTGCTTTGAGCAACTCAATGCTCCAAAAAAGCAAAGCTACAGTTACAGGTATTCGAAAACTTTCTCCAATATTTTTCATTTTTTAATGAATGTGGCTTCCGATTGCATCGAGCAAATATCCTACAAGTTTATTCCATAAATCATCTAAATCACTTTTTTCTGTCATCTCTGAATAATCAGTAATATGAAGAAAAGACGTTTGAGTAATTTCACTATAATCGATTCTAAACTCAATATAATTCAAATCTTCCTCTGAACCACTAGGATCTAAAAACTGGAATTTAATATGGCTATTCTGTCTTTTAGAAACAATGCGCGCCGGATGGCTTTGCTTATCCCAAATCATATCATACATTTTATCATTAATCGGGATAACGCGATCAGCAAACCAAGATTGCAAACCACTTGGAGTAGAAATGTACTGATAGAGCCTTTTGGGATCGCAATGAATCTCAAACTCTGCTTGATATTTATATTTTTTTGCCATATTGGTTAGTTATTAGTCTTCAGTAGCTCTTATAAAAGTACGAAATAGATTTTATTATGATGTACTCAAACGATTGTTTTTTTAAAAAAAATCGTTTAATTTGATTTGTTCAAATATTATCGTAAATAAAAAACAGAACAACGATATCCTTATAAAAAAATCCACTGCGATTCTTTCTCTATGAGTTTTTATACTTTTCTTCTTGCTGTTCTTGCTACAACTACACTATCAAGTTGTAAAAAAACTAAAATTAAAATGCGCGATGAAGTTGATACTACTCGTTATGCTGGTCCTATACTCGAATTTTATAACAACAAAATGTATTATAGTATCGATGCTGTAGTACGCGTTGAAATGAATGCACCTTTAAGGTGGCTATACGAAAACAGAAATCAGGAGTTTCCAAAAGGCATCCGTCTCGATGCTTTCGATGAATTCGGACACAAAAAAGTGAACATGGTAGCTGATTATTCGTATTGGGATGAAACCAATCAACTCGTGCGTATGGAAGGACATGTGATAGTTACGAACTATCAAGAAAAACAAACCTTAGAAACTCCTCGCTTATTTTGGGATAGAAAATCTAAAGAAATCTATTCAGACACTATTGTAAGAGTAACCTCTGAAGCTGCCAAACTGTACGGGATTGGGATGCGCGCTAAAGAAGATTTCAGCCGATATAAAATTTTAGAGCCTACCGGACCTATTCGATTAGCAGAAGATGATAGCATAGGAATTGCTGATACAAAAAATTATCATGGCTTATAAATTTTGTTCAATATGAATCTCAAAACTTTTTGGATAGTTTTCTTTGTTCTACTCATTATTGCTGCAACAACAAGACTTTTGCATCTAACGGAATTCTTTCCCAATCTCGATGATACTCATGTGCTTTATGCTATTTTCTTCAAATATGATGAGCTGAAACAAAAAATATATGCACCTGAAAATGAGACCAAACCTCTTTTTCAAATTCTAAGAACTTTAGATTCTTACGGCATAGTGGAGCTAATCTATCGACCTTTGTCCGTATCCTTTTTAACAACTTTTGCCCCCATGCAGTTTTTTATCACTCACCTTCTAACATCTTTAGAAGATAGCTATCAATCTTTGCTTTGGTGGGGGCGAATTCCTTCTGTCTTCTTCGCAATTGTCGCTATTGCAAACATAGGATTATATTTTCTTTTATCTCCTCATCAAGAGAAAAAAATTCTGTTTATTCCTGCTATGACTCTCATGGCTTTTTCGTGGGAGAGCATTATTGCATCGCAACAAATGCACAACTATTGTGCTGGATTAGCAGCAATTTCTTTTCTCATCTTAGCAACTCGCAAAAATTTTCAACTAACATCATGGAAACAAGCTATCTTCTTAGGATCGATAGTAGGTTTTTTCAGTTGGTGGCAATACAGCATGATGTATTATGGAGCTTCTTTGCTTCTCTATTTCTTTCTAAACGATGCAAAAAAGAAAAGTTCTCTTCAAAAAGTACTTCGATACTGGTTTATTACAGGAATCTGCTTTGTAGGAGTAATTTCTCCTTTATTATTAATTTTAAAATACACAGGTGTGCTTCACATGAGCACAAATTATTGGAATATCGGAGATAATGAAGAGTACTTATTCAAATTTCCCGATAACTTTTTAGAATTTCCTATTTATGCTCTCAAATTCTTTACTCTGAATTTTTTTGAAACGTTTTCAGCTATTACAGCTTTTACTGCATATCAATCTACCTCTTATTATTTGTTTTCAATTGTACTATTTTTATTGTTCGTGATAGGATGCGCAGCTTGTTTGTTTTCTTATAAAGAAAAAACGATTGCTTTCATCGAATTTACGAGCATAACAGCGTCTGTGCTTATTGCACTCATTTTGATGCAAAAGCTCACGCTAAGCCCTACTCGCCATCAACTCACATTACTTCCTTTTTTGGTCATTTTGATAAGTTATGGATTAAAGTTTTTGTTAGACATTTCAAAAATCACCCAAAAAGTTCAATTGTTTGCAGTTCTATCTTTTTCATTCTTGGTCGCAATTTGGTTTATGATGCATTATCCTGAGGAGCAATCCAAACGGAAAGCATTATACACCGAAAAAGATTTTAAAGAGTTTTTACAAAATGCTCCTCAAAAACCGGTGTTAATAGAGTACGCTTGGACTACGGTAGCTCAACTTATGACCGACGTTAAAAAAGAATATTTCGTTTTTACAGCTAAAAACTTAGAAAATTTGCCTATTTCTTACCCTGAAAACACCCAAAGCGTAATCGCGTTTAACTTTTTAGGAAATTCACCCTCTTCAGATTCAGTTTGGTTCGTAAAAATGATGCAGCCTATTTGTCCTTCTATCAAGTTTGATGAAATCCAAATAGATACACTAAGAGCGATTCAAACTGCACATTCCTTTGGATATATTAGCATGCAAAAAATGCTTAAAAACAATATGTACGTATACAAATTATCTTTAAAAGAAAACTGCAGAGATTAGTTTAAGAGGCTCACTTCTTCAAAAGAGTCGAGATGAAGTTGATCAAGATAGTTCCTTAATTGCGGAAGAGAACGCGCTAACGCTACTCTACCTGAACGAACAAAGCCCATAATGTGAAAAGGCTTCAATAAATCAAACAGCACCTGAGTATCTCGCTCCGTTCCTGTTTTTTCTATGATAATAAATTCTGGCTCCTGATCAATAACGCGAGCTCCATAAGCATGAACATACTTTTCAATATTTTCAGGAGTAGCGAACTCTATTGGAAGTTTATAAAGTGCAATTTCACGAAAAATACCGTTATCTTCTTCATAATAAAATGCCTTTAAAACGCCTACTTGTTTCTCAATTACTTTAGTTACTTTGATAACTTCCGATAAAGGCTGTTTAATGGTAATGGTAAAACGATACACATCTTTAATTTCAGATTCAGAGGTAGTAAGGCTTAAAATGTTCATTTTCCGGCGCGTAAAAATTCCAGAAATTCGATTTAACAACCCGACCTTGTTTTCTGTAAACACACAAATAGTAAATAATTTCTCGTTCATTTTGAAAGAATGTTTTGCTTTGATTCAATTATGACTCTTAATTCAAAATAAAAATTTGATTTTTTGCAAATATACAAAAAAATCAACTAAAACATTTAATTTATTCAAAATATTTTTATTATTCACAACCAATAAGAAAGTTTACATACTACTCCTCTATTTTTGATTACAAAATTATCGGTATAGTTATCCGTATAAACTATAAATAAATCAGAAAGTGGCTTGAAACGCCATTGAAGTCGGATATTTGTGTTGATATTTTGAATCTGGTTATTATACTGAAAAACAACACTCATAAAAAAAGATTTTGTAAAAGCCCAGTAAATAGTGGGAGTAATCAAAAATAGATTTGCATCATAAAAGGGCTCAGGAAGTCTAATTCTATTAGAACTACATTCCAAACCGACATTTCCATAAGGTTGAATTCTTTTTGAAAGATAAAAAGAGAAAGTTTGAATAGTTCCTATGTAATATCCTCCTTGCTGATAACTTGCTCCATAAGAAAATTTAAGTCTAGGATTAGAATTAAATCGAAATATCCATGTCCAATTATGATAAAATGTATTTTTAGGAAAAGTTTTACCGCCCCTCCCAGAAGGGTCGAAATCCCTAAACAAATAATAACGGTCGAAGCGCACTTGCAAAGTAATATCGCCTGCGTTCTGAAGATAAGTATAAATTCCTAATTCAGCATTAGAATCATACCATTTTGTAAAATCTTGGTTATGATGACTATCCCACCCCCAAGTAGGTCCGATACGATTAATAAACTTGCTTTTAGGATAAAAATACCACCTTCCTAACGGTTGAATTCTCCAAAAGGTACCTCTTACCACATTTCCAGGCACAAACCCTACCTCTGCTCTGTAATCGCGGTGAACATATTCATGGTTCCATTGTAATGTTTTTTGATTATCTGTAAAGTCTAAATAAGTAGCATGTGCCCAAGCATGCGGAGAGCGAAAAGGGACAAAAGAACGATGCACAAATATTTTACCTGTCCAACGGTTGTCCTTCGATTGAAGATTGTAATCAACACCGACCACTCGATTGTAATATTGTTGAAAAGGCTTCCAATCAAAAGCAGAATCTTGCATATTATCTTTGCTTACTACAATGCACGCAATGTTAGACCGTTTAAATATTTGCCGTTGTACTGCTGCTACTGTATAACTTGTAGCAGGAATTTTAAGAGCTATTTCAGGAGCAGTTACCATATTCATTAGCCCGATGCGCCATTGAGCATCTATTCTGCCAGAAAGCCGAGCGCCGTATAAAATAGTATTTTGTTGAAATTGCCCAGTGTTAGGATCTCTACCTACGCCAATTCTTCGAGAAAAAAAAGGACGAATACGACTAAATCCAAAGCGAGCAAACAAATCAGAGTTTTCTAAGAAAAAAAGACGTCTTTCAGGAAAATAAATCTCAAACTGCGTAAGATTGATTACTTGTCTATCGACTTCTACTTGCGAGAAGTCAGGATTTATAGTGAAATCTAAGTTTAGTGATGAACTCACAGCCATTTTAGCATCCAAACCCGTTCCTTTTGAAAAATTCTTTGTTTCTGATGGTAAATAATTCTTTGCATAACCTCCTGTTAAATAAGGAATAAAAGAAATATTAGTGCCTTTTTTGTAAAGAGGTTTTTCGAATGACATTTTTCCCATAAAAGCACAATTCGACATAACATAAATTCTAGGAATAGGCACCCAAGTAGATTTTTCATTTCTCTTAAAATCAAACCTAACGAAGTTAATATGAAAAAATGTAGCCCCTTCAGGAAATCGAATTGTTTTTAGAGGAATTGCCATTTCAACTGACCAGCCATAAGGTTGAGGCTGTGTAAAAGAATACCATTTTCCGTCCCAATCCCAATTAACGCGCGAGCCATCGAATATTTGTCCTTCTCGCTGAACGCCCAAAGGCGATACTCCGAAAGCAAACCCATTAGTTCCATCTGCAAAAGCATCGATGTATACTTCAAACAAATCAGAGCCCGAAAAATCGCGTCTCAAAGAGGTAATGACGTAATCTTTTTCTGGCTGATTATCTAAGCACTCTGCTCCAACAAAAAGAAACTCCTGGTTGTACAAAACGCGAACCCTTGTTTGGGAAATAGCTTTAAGAGTATCGTAGGGAAAATTTTGTTGGAAATCTGTAAGCACAGGCGCATACCTCCATGAAGAATCTGTCAAATGACCATCAACCAAGATATTTTCATTTGTAAACCAGGCCGTAAAGTCATATTGAGCGATTGTAACGCAAGCATTCGTCGCCAAAGCTATTGTGCCTACAAACTTATAAAAGAATAGCTTTGAAAAACACACAGAAGAAAACAATCAGAAAAAGTGCGCACAGTAAGACTCGAACTTACACGGGATTGCTCCCACTACCACCTCAAAGTAGCTTGTCTACCAATTCCAACATGTGCGCAATGTGGACGAAAAAGCTCTTTCTTATAAACCTTTCCGTGATCCCGCTGGGATTCGAACCCAGGACCCTTACATTAAAAGTGTAATGCTCTACCTGCTGAGCTACGGAATCTTTTGTTTTTTTTTGCTTATTTTTTTTCTTTTTTTGCCCTGCAAAAGTAAAACCGAATTTTGATAATCCCAAAGATATGTTTAAAAAAAAACAAGTTTTGCTTATTTTACTTTTATTCTCTCACCCTGTGATATGCAATCATATTAAACTCCATCAAGCCGATTCGCTTTTTGAAGCGGGGAAATTTACACAAGCTGTCACTCTTTATGACAGCCTCTTTCAGCAAAATTTCTACTCCCCTCAAATGTTATGGCGAATGGCCTATGTAAAAGAATCTTTAGGACAATTTACTGAAGCGCTTATCTACCTCAATTTGTGCTATCACTATCAACCTAATTCCTTTATTTTACAGAAAATGTCAGAAATTGCCCAAAACAAAAATCTTAAAGGTTATGTAGTTTCAGATATAGAGTACCTTTACGCTTTATATAAAGAGCATTTTAATGGGATTTTGTTGGTTATATTTTTGATTTTCAGCAGTTGGCTCTATGTAATTTACAGAGCAAAACAAAAAAAAGAACCTATCACACTCCGACTTGCTATTTTTTTTATCACACTTTTAAGCACGACATTTGTTCTTAACTATGGCTTAGAACTAAAATACGGAATTATAACTGCCGATGAAGCATATCTCATGGAAGCACCTTCAGCAGGAAGTAGATTGATAAAAACGCTCTCGAAAGGACATCGCTTTAATGTCATAGGAAAACAAGATATCTGGTTAAAAGTAAAAAGCATTGAAACTGATTCAGTATATTATGTCAAAAAGCACCAGATTTATCTTATAGAATAAAAAATCATTCCCACTTTCTATCAAAAATTTCTTTCAAAATAAACACGTCCTGAAGAGTTTTTTTATCCTGAATCATCTTGAGGAGGCGATTCATTCTTTCAGAAGAAGCCATTTTCATGTACGGTCGGGTATCGAGAAGATCGCTCTTTGAGATAAAAGAAACAGGTGCCCGATTTTGTTCATCGAATAATGTCTCGTAAGACGAAGCTTGTACTGGAAGTTCCTGTTCTAAAGGAGGAGAAGGCTTCGCTTTATACTTTTGAAGTATCTCTTCAATTTCTTCTTGCTCTCTCGGATTTTCAGGATTGACATATTTGCGCTTGTTTGTCGCCTTTGATTTATTCTTAGTTTTTCGTTCGGAAGTAGGTTGAGGAACAGGTTCTTCTGTCGGAGAAGGAACGTCAAGGGGCTTACGACTGTTAAGCCATAAATAAAAAATCAGTCCTAAAACTGTAGCAATAATTTCAAATATATCCATATCATTCTTGATTATCTAGGCCCCAACTAATAGCAGTGAATTCTGTTCTTCTATTTTTTTCACGTCCTTCTGGAGTAGAGTTATCTGCAATAGGTTTCTCTTCTCCGTATCCGACGATTTTAAGTCTGTCCTTAGAAATTCCGCGATAAACTAATACCTGTGCAACAGCAGCAGCACGCTTTTCAGAAAGTTTTTGATTATATGAAGCTTCTCCTATGTTGTCTGTATGGCCTGCTACTTCCAATACTAAACGCGGATATTTACGCAAATAAGCTAAAATTTCTTCAATTGCCTTATTGGCTGATGGCTCTAAACGGGAAGTACCTGTTTGGAATCGGATAGTATACTTCAAATCAAGCTTGTAGCCTGGCTTAGCTTCTTCTCTTTTGATTTCTTTGATTTCAATTTCTGGTTTTTCTATTTTAAGCTCGGTCTCTTTGGAACCAAGTTTTAACTCAGGACGCACTGCAAAGTAGTCAACAAAAGGAGTAGTTTTAGTCACGTAATGATGGTGGTGGTCATCCTCGTGATGATCTTTAGATACTTCTTCTTTGCGCTTAACAGTGATATATTCGACGCGATTGTTCGCTTTTCTTCCTTCTTCTGTTTCATTACTAGCGATTGGAAAGCGAGAGCCATATCCGATACCCACAATTCTTTTTTCGTCTGCTCCAAGAGATTTTAAAGTGTTCACAATAGCATCTGCGCGCGCCTGGGAAATAAACAGGCTCACTAAGCTATCTTGAGAATTATCAGTATGCACTGCAATTTCCAACTCTAATGATTCATCAGCATCTAACAACATTTTCAAACGATTTAATTCACTTTCAGACTCTACTTTTACTTCATTTTCAGGAGAAAAGAACATGTTGTTCAGCGTTTCGTATTGTACAGTAACTGCCTCTTGCGAATTATCTTTTAAAAGTTTTTTCAAACCAATATTTTCGATAATCTCTAAATACTCAAATTGGTCGGGGATGTTGATATTGAAGGATTTAAAAAGATAACCATTCTTTCCTACGCGAATTCCATAATTTCGATAAGGAGGAAGCACAATGGCATAACGCCCATTAAATTCATTGGAGTTAGAAACTAAAACTGTTTTTTGTTTCTCATTGTCAATTACTTCTATAGTAGCTCCTAAAGGCTTTCCTGATTCTTCATCATACACTTTTCCCTTCATGACGATGAGATTGAGTTCTTTTTCTGGAATGCTTACTACATAAATATCGGTCTCTCCGTAGCTATCTTCACGCTCTGACGAAAAATAGCCTCTTACTCCATCAGCAGACCACACGAAGTAAATATCATCCTCAGCAGTGTTGATAGGATAACCTAAATTCTGAGGTTCTGACCACGTATCCTTCTCGGGATTATAGTGACTAATGAAAATGTCAAATCCTCCCATGCTATTCTTTCCGTTGGAACTGAAATATAAAGTTCTTCCATTTGAATGAATGAAAGGCCCATCCTCATCATAGGGAGTATTAATAGGGGGACCTAGGTTTTTAGGCTCTGCCCACTCACCATTAGGAAGTTTTCTTACCATGTATATATCCCTGCCGCCTTGCGCATTGGGATCTGGTCGATCACTTGTAAAGAAAAAAGTCATTTCATTTTCTGTAATGCTAGCACTTGGCTCCCAATATCTGGAGTTGATACCTTTAGGCATGGGTTTGGGTTCGCTCCAAGTAGAATCTTGCCACACGCTGTAATAAATATCACCTGCTAATCGATTGTCTGACATGTTTTGTCCACGATACAAATAAAGATATTGTCCATCGGGAGAAAGAGCGATAGAAGCATCATGTCCTGTCGAATTGATAGGAGCGTCCATCCGCTTAGCAGGTTTCCACTCTCCATCGGGTCCTTTTTCACTCATATAAATATCTTCTGAATATTCGTTATAGATATCATGCGTTTTATCGTGAGGGTGTCTGGGGCGTCTTGTCGTAAAAATAAGCCGTGTCTCATCAGCAGATACTAAAGGAGCAAATTCATGGTATTTAGTGTTAATAGCTGGTCCGATATTAGTAACTTTTACATCAATAGGACGCTGAATAAGTTTTTTACCTGTATTACATTGCATAATATACAAATCTAACATATCTGGTTTAATGTCATCATGCACTTTTCCACCTATCAAATTAGCCTTATACATATTATAGTACATAATCGCACTATCAAACTTATTGTTGATATGATAAGCACGTGCCATGTAGAAATATATTTTTTCATATTGCTTTCCACTTCTGAGAACTTGTTGAAAATACGAGAGAGCTTCTTTTTCTTTGTTTTTCATTTTGATACATAAAACGCCTAATTCATACAGATTATCTATAGAAGGCACAAGTTTGTGATATTCTTTATATAATTCATATGCATGATGCCACTCTTGCACACGAATGTACTCTTTGGCTTCCGCAAGTATTTTTTTAGGATTAGTTTTTTTTTGGGAAAAATTCTTTGTAAGTCCTACAAATGATAAAAATACAATAATCAACAGATAGTTATACAAGGTTTTCATATCAATCCAATCTGTATCGGTTAAATATATCTAAAAATTACATTTCTACACAAAAAGAATCATTCTCAAATCTAATAACCTTTATCTGAACAACAAATACAAAATTATCTTTTGTTGATTAAGAAAATTTACGAAAGTTATACGTAAAAGTAAGCAAAAAGTAACGTCTCAGAACAGTTATTCTCGTATCTTCTACATAAGTGTCTGTAACATTTCGGGACACACTATTATTTTGATTGAGTACATCAAATACGGTAATCTTAAGCTCGCCATTTTGATGGGCAAATATTTTTTTACCTATCGCAAGGTTCCATAAAGTAAAATTTTGGTTAAAAGAATGGGTAAGTCCTGCAAATTCTGTAAAAGAGGCTTGTGTTTGTAATAAAATACTTTTCCAAGTAACCCAATTTGCTGTAATAGTAGCGTTGTGATATAAGAAATTGTTGTTCATAGAAGCCTGCAAAGAGTTGCGAATCCAATTATATTGAGCGGAATATCCTATTGTAAAATCTACTTTTTCGCTAATATTGCTCGCCAATGTAACTCCTTGCGTAAAATTAGTAGAGTAAGTAAAACCTATAATATTATTCACACTACTAGGTGTTTGAGCATATGAAATTGACGAATTAGTATTAATTGTAAATTTGCCTTTAAAGAGAGGTACTCCATAAGAAAAATACCCCCTTAAGCTTGTTTGCGCGCCGATATTTTGAAAGGTAGTAATTTGCGCCCCTTTTCTTAGCAAAATACCATTTACTAGAGAATCTTCTAACGCTATCCAAGTAGCAGATCCAATGTAATTTTGAGTATGAGTGAATGCTAAAAACGAAAACAAAGAAGAAGCTTTTTCAATGTTGTTTACAGAATAACGAATAAGTCCAAAATGGACATATTCTTGCTTGAGAAATGGGTTTCCAGCGCGCAACAAAATTGGATTGGTATTATCTACTACACTTTGAAGTTGCTGAATGGTCGGAGCATTGATTGAAGTCCGATAAATAATGCGAGCACTTTTTCCTTCTTCCCAGTCTAGCCGCACAAATAAAGATGGCAAAAAGTTATGAAAGGTTCTTGTAGCATGTTCTGTCGAAGGAAAAATCTGATTGCCTAAAAGTTGGGTCTGTTGATATGCTGTGCTTACATTGATATTTTTTTGATTATTTCCATATCGATAGCTTCCTGAGAATCTACTTATTTTCAAGATATTTTCAAAAGTATTTGAAAGAGTGCTATCCAAACGAATCGTTTCAAGCGAAAGACGATTTAGTCTTCTTACTCGGCGATCAGCGTTTGAGAAACTATAACTATGTTGGTACTCTAGCATAACTTGACTTTTGTCAGAAAATAAAGGCTCTGTATAAGCTACAGTCGCACCGAGCAATTGACCTGCATTTCTATTTGGTTGTGTAAGTTGAAGAATTGTATCATGGTTCCATTGATAAAACCTCCAAAAATCATTTTGAGAATTTAAGTGCGATTCTCCTTGACGAGAATTAACTTGTGTATTCAAATTGAAAGAACAAGTTCTTCCTTTCTTAGGAAAGGCATATCTATAGAGAAATTCATTCTGAAGATAAAAAGCAAAAGCGTCTGACAGTAAGCGATTGTTTTGTTGTTGTTGTAAAGAATCGTTCAGCAACATCTGAGAGCTAACTTGCTCACGAAAGCCCGTAGTCTGAAAATTTAATCGAGGCACAAGAAGTATCGAGTGTGATGAGTCGAATTTATGCTCTATTCTTCCTGAAATGCGGTGGATTTGATGAACAGTATTCCCTATGCTTTCTTGTTTATACGACTGAGCATTTCCCGACGACAAAAAAAAAGCTCTTGTAAGTTGTTGCTTATTAGTGTTCTGGGCATAATTAAAAAAATAGCTCAATGAAACTTGTGTTTTAGCATTCCATTTATCAATATAATTAACACCCACAGATTGTGTAGAAGTAATACCTCCTAAGGGAGATGTCAAAAAGTTTTGTGCAGAAGACTGTCCCATATTTCGAGTGCTGTTTACCCCTTGCATACCGCTTAGCAAACCCATCGTCCTGGCACGAGCTGCATTTGTACCACGGCTATCAGCAATAGCTGTCAAATCTTGAGAAGAAAAATTTTGTTGATTTATGTTATTGCTTAATAACAAAAATGTGATTTTGCGTTGTTCTCTAAAAGAATTATAAGTAGCTCCTGCATGATAACGCTCATTAGAACCATGCCCCCCATATATTTTTCCAAACTGCCCTGACTGTAAGCTTCTTCTCGTAACGATATTAAGTGCTTTTGTAGTATTACCATCGTAAAACCCTGTAAAACGAGATTGGTCAGACGATTGGTCAAAAATTTGTACTTTATCCACAATTTCAGCAGGCAAATTACGAAGAGCCATCAAAGCATCATCGCCAAAAAATTCTTTTCCATCAATAAAAACTCTTTGGACAGTTTCACCTTGCGCTTTGATACTACCATTTTCAACTGTAATACCAGGCATCTTTCGCACTAAATCTTCTAGCGTACCATCTCGATTTACTTTAAAAGCATTCGCATTTAATTCGACTGTATCCCCTTTTTGTTCACCTATAGGGAGTTTAGCTTCTACTTTTACTTCTTTCAGTAAACGATTATCAGAGGAGAGTTTTAAAAATCCTAAATTTATGTCAGGCCTGTTAATGAGCAATTTTTGTACCAGTTCTTGATAACCTACAAAACTCACCTTAAAAAAATATTCTCCGTAGAGCACATTTTCTAATGCAAAGCTACCATCGTTGTTGCTCACAGCAAAGTACAATTTTGAAGAATCTTTTGAAGATAAGAGCACAATATTTGCACCTACAAGTGGTTGATTATCAATACTATCAACTAATACACCTTGCAAATGAGCTTGAGAGAAAACTACCACTGGCAGTAGTAATAAAAAAAGATATTTCATTCAAATAAGATAAAAATTAATAGAAGAAAAATAAAAACGAAAACTCCGAGCTATTCGGAGTTTTCTATTTTGATTGAGATGCGCAAAATTAATGTGCTTGCTCATCCTTAACCACCTCAAAATCGATTTCTTCAAGGTTGATATCTTGTTCACCAGGTAAATTAGATTCAGGTGTAGCAGAATAAGGAACATTCTGCGGAATGAAGTCCTCTTTAGCACCTGGTTTGCTGTAATCGTAAGGCCAACGATAAACGGTAGGAAGAGGACCTTCCCAATTACCATGTTTAGGGAAGCGAGGAGTTGTCCACTCTAGTGTATTAGAGCGCCATGGATTCGCAGGAGCTAATTTCCCATAAAACATACTGTAGAAGAAATTGAATGCAAAGATAAGTTGCGCAGCAACAGTAATGATTGCAGCAACAGAAATAAAAGCATTTAAATCATGGAAAGTATTAAAAGCATCAAAGTTCGTCCATGAATAATAGCGACGTGGGAATCCTGCTATTCCTATATAATGCATTGGGAAAAATACTAAGTATGCCCCTACAAAAGTAAGCCAAAAATGTAGGTAGCCCAGTTTGTCATTCATCATACGTCCGAACATTTTGGGGAACCAGTGGTAAATTCCAGCAATCATTCCAAAGAAAGATGCTGCGCCCATTACTAAGTGGAAGTGAGCTACTACAAAATAGGTATCGTGTAACTGAATATCGAGAGCAGCATTCCCAAGAATGATACCTGTTAATCCACCCGAGATAAACAACGATACTAATCCAATAGAAAACAACATCGCAGGTGTGAATATGATGTTTCCTTTCCACAAAGTTGTAATATAGTTGAACGCCTTGACAGCTGAAGGAACCGCGATGATAAGTGTCAAAAACATGAATATAGAGCCTAAGAAAGGATTCATTCCTGTAACAAACATATGGTGAGCCCATACAATAAAAGAGAGAAATGCAATTCCGAGAATAGAACCAATCATTGCACGGTAGCCAAAAATAGGCTTGCGAGAGTTAGTAGCAATGATTTCAGATGTGATTCCAAGGGCAGGCAATAGCACTATGTACACTTCTGGATGTCCTAAAAACCAAAAAAGATGCTGGAACAGAATAGGACTACCTCCTACATTCGGAAGAGCTTCTCCTCCGATGTAGATTTCAGAAAGATAGAAAGAAGTTCCAAAACTGCGGTCAAAAATTAACAATAAAGCAGCCGACAACAGCACTGGGAAAGAAAGTACGCCAATGATTGCAGTAATGAAAAACGCCCAAATAGTAAGGGGAAGCTTTGTAAATGACATTCCTTCTGTTCTTAGATTAATTACAGTGGTGATATAATTGATACCTCCTAAAAGAGAGGAAACAATAAATAATGCCATTGAAACTAACCAGAGTGTCATTCCCAGTCCAGAACCTGATATTGCCTGAGGAAGCGCACTTAATGGAGGATAAATTACCCAACCTCCTGCAGCAGGTCCTGTTTCAAGAAATAGAGAAATCAACATAACTACGCTTGACAAGAAGAAAAACCAATAAGAAAGCATATTCAAAAACCCGCTTGCCATGTCGCGAGCGCCAATTTGTAGCGGAATCAAGAAATTAGAAAACGTTCCACTCAATCCAGCAGTAAGCACAAAAAACACCATGATGGTTCCGTGCATCGTCACTGCAGCCAGATAAAATTCTTGATGAAGCTTGCCTGACTCAGTAATCCAATGACCTAAAAAAGGTTTTAGGAAAGACAAATCTGCTCCTGGAAAACCTAATTGCAAACGAAACACTAATGAAAGTAATCCACCAATCAACGCCCAAATAAGACCAGTAATAAGAAATTGCTTTGCAATTATCTTATGGTCAGTTGAAAAGATGTACTTCTGAATGAAGTTCAATTCGCGATGCTCATGATGCTCATGTGAATGAGTATCTGTATGAGCGTGTAATTCAACTGCTGACATAATTATCTAAATTTAAAGGTAAAACTATTTCGAAAATTTTCATTTTTTTGAAGCTACAAGTTTGTCATAATTAATACCCAGGGAGGCTAAATATTCTTTATTTTGTTTTGCCCAAGGCTCTTGCTCTTTTACCCAGGTCTCAAATTTTTCAGGCTCTTCAACGATAATAAGCATGCGCATAGCAAAGTGCCCTCCGCCGCAAACTTCTGTACAAGCCAATTCGTAATTGAAATTAGGGTTATTAAGTTCCTTTCTCATTTCCTCTGTAGTTTTAGTAGGAATAAACCAAAAAGTAGTTTGCATACCGGGAACTGCATCCATTTTTACTCGGAAGTGGGGCATAAATACGCTATGAATAACATCGCGCGCTCTAATCTGCAAACGAACAGGCTTCCCTTTTGGAAGGTGTATTTCGCGCGGCATAAAATCATCAAGCGACTTAGGATCTTTGAAATCCACTCCCATCGAATTAGTAGCATCAATCTTTTTATAATTGTAAGCACCTAATTGTCCATCTAAACCTGGATAACGCACATGCCAATTAAACTGCTTTCCTAAGATTTCAATCACTGTCGCATCTTTGGGTGATTCTGCTGTAATGTCAGACCACACTACGTAGCCAGAAAACACTAAAATAGCCATTACAACGGCAGGAATAGTTGTCCACACTACTTCCAATTTGTCGTTATGAGGATAATAGTAGGCCTTTCTATTTTCTCTATACTGATATAAGTAAGGGAAAAAGAACAACAAAACATGAGTTATCAAGAAAGCAGTGCATATAATCGCCATTGTTACCCAAAATAGAAAATCTGTTCGAACACCGTGCTCTGAAGCTGCCTCTGGAAGAAAATACTGTTTAGCAACTCCCGAATACCAAATAATGAGTCCAAATCCGACAACAAAAAACAAAGGGAAAAGAGCAGCGTGCACTTTATTGCTGAATCCTACGCGCTCGTTAGAAGTCTTGTTAGCAATCTTTACTAACGACAAGACTCTATAAATAAGCGACATCACTACAATGAAAAGAAGTATGCTTGCTAAAAGAACTAGGTAAGCCATAAAATTAAATATTTGATTGACACTAATCAGACGACTTGTTTAAAAGTTATGTTTGAAGATTTCATATTAATCTTTACAAAAATATATCACAAAACAAGTAAAACAAAGCATATGAATTTGAAAAAAATAGCCCAATTTTTTATTTAGAATTATTACAAATAATTAGTCGTTATCTTTAGATTTTTCAGCATCTTCTTTTCGTTTTTTTAGCTTGAAACTGAATGAAGTTCCACTTCCTACTACACTTGTAACTTTAATTTTGGAATTGTGATTTTCCAAAATATGCTTCACGATAGAGAGCCCTAAACCGGTTCCGCCTTGTTTTTTAGAGCGGCTTTTATCTACCCTATAAAATCTTTCAAAAATGCGGTCAATATGTTCTGCAGGAATTCCAATACCCGTATCAGTTACAGTTACACGAACAGATTTCTCTAAGTTTTCTAATTCGATAGTGATTTTCCCTTTCTCTTTGTTATACTTGATTGCATTGCTAATTAGATTTAACATCACCTGCATAATCCGAACGTAATCCGCATATACTATTAGGTCTTTATCAGGTGCTACAATTTCTGTTTGGATTTGTTTTTTTTGAGCCTTATCTTCGAGTTGGTCGACAGCTTCTAAAACAAGGTGGTATAAATTAAAATAATCCTTTTTCATAGTAATACCACCTGATTCTAGTTGAGATAGAGTTAGAAGGTCCTGCACTAATACATCAAGATTATTTAGGCTTTTAGCAGCCTTGCGTAAAAATTTGTATTTTACCTTATCGTCATCTACTGCGCCATCTAAAAGCGTAAGTATGTAGCCTTGCGCTGCAAAGATGGGAGTTTTGAGTTCATGTGAAACATCAGCAATAAATTCTCGCCGATAGGCTTCAAGTTTCTTAAGTTTATCAATTTCTAATTCTTTTCTTGAAACATATCGCACAATTTCTTGCTTAATAGTGCGCAAAGGATTATCCGAGTTTTTGACTTCTGTAACACTTGTGTCAAAATCGCGCAAGTGTTTCTTTTTTATTTTTCCTATAACTTCATAAATTTTATTAATTTCCCTAAAAATAAGAAATTCAAGTGTATAATAAATTAAAATAAAGCCCGATGCAAAAGAAATACCTCCTGCTACGAGCAAAATGGTGACATCGGCAGATTTTATCAAAGAAAGAAACGCTACTGTAATAAGGGAAATCGTAATAGCAATAAAAAAAGAAACAAGTTTTGCGCTAATCACTTTGAACAAGAAAATTAAAGTTTTTTAGTCTTAATAAGCTTCACTTCAACCCCCTGAAATTGAGGCATCTGCATACCAATGGGAGCCCCAATATAAGTGGGGTCCGTTACAACATATTTTTTTCCGTCAAGTATAAAATAATCTCCTGAAACATCGAAATTAAAAGCAGTCGCACATGCCAAATGCCCTGGATAATGTACTGCTACCACATCAAGCCCTACTAATTTTCTCACTAAAAAAGCATATAAAATTGAACGGTCTTCACAATCTGAAAAAGGATAGCGAATCGTTTCTTCCACAAATAACGGTTTTTCTCTTTTGAACTGTTCGTCGTCTGTCGCATAGTCAAAAGCAAACTGCACGAAAGCTAAAATAAAACTAACAGCATCGTATTCATTTTTTCCAACTATATGGGGGCGAATTGCGTTTAGCAAGTCTGTCTCTGTATTTGCGTCTACAGGAGCATCTAAGTAAATGGAGAATTCCCCTTGCGGATATTCATAAAAATACTTGATAGTAGAATTCTCATAGCGAACATTAAATTGGTATTCTTTATCTTGGTATGTAAATTTAAGAGTTCGAACAGCATAATTATCGTTAAATCTCATGGTTTGAGGAATTTGTAACGTAAGATGCTGCGTAGCACCAGGATAATCGCCGCTATAAATATAGAGCCTACTGTTTTCTTTTAGTTGTGGAGACATGCAATAAAAGGTAGCGTTATCCAACTTGAAATAGTTAATAGCATATACTGTTCCGTCAAAAGGAAGTAACAAATATACTGTATTTTCGTTGAATCCGATTTTACACCGATATCCCGATTTTATCATCATAAACCAACAAAACATATTAATGTCGTTTATATTTCTATGAATTTTTTCAGCCGTTGTACGAACCAAACGATAATATCCATAATCGCCTAAGCGCATTTTCTGACGATGCTCCTGAAACTTTTGTAACAAAGGTTGAAAATCTGTATTGCTTATGGTCTCCCAGTAAGCTGCTATGTTCGACTCATTAACGGGCAATTTTAGTGAAATTGGATAGCGCTTATCGTACGTAATTGGGATATTTATATCAAAAAAAGTTGTAGAGGCTTGCATAAGATTAGTAGGGGCTTCAGTTATCTCTTGAGGTGCTGTAGGTTTAGAGAAAGGCTCCGTACTTTTTGTGCGCCGATAAGGTTCTTTAAATTCAGGAAGTTCTGGCTGGGGCTCTGACGGCTCTCCAATGGGCTTAGGAGGATGTGGCACTGGAGGAAGTGGTTTTGTAATGTCTTTTACAGGAAGCTGCTGAGGAGTTGATTTTTTAGTTTTTTCGTCGTATTTAGGCATACGGTTAGGCTTAGGATTAGAAAAAGGCTCTTCTCCTCTAAAGGTGTGAAAGTCTTCCCATCGTTTTCTTAAAAATTCGGCAAATTGCCGGTCTCGCTCGTCTTTAAACTTTTTAAATTCAGCATCACGCTGTTTTTTCCACTCATCAAAATCCATGTTTTGTGCGAATATTCCGCCCCCGACACTTCCTATCACGAGAAGAGTTCCTAAAAATCTTTTCATTAGAATACATCAGTTTTTTATATATAGATGCTTCATTATTACAAATTTCACAAAAAGCATATACATTTTTTCACATTTCTTGTGCTTTCATTTTTTCTTTTTGTAAGCGCGGTACTTTTTCTACTAAATAATCAAACATTTTATCGAGCAAAAGCCGAACTTTTTGCTTAGTGATGAGCTTTTCTCTTCCAAATTTATCTTTTGATTCACCCTGATTTTGAGATATAGGCAGTTCTAATTCATCAATATTCAAATCGTTAATAATGCCTAGTACAATAGTTAGATCTTCATAAAAAGTTCTTATGTATCGGTAATCTGTCCATTTTCGATTCTTTCGAATGCTAAAAAATTCTTTATTAGTATGAAGAGCGACCCATATAGTTTGGCCACGCATAACCAAGCTGATGGGAGCACGATATCGATTTCTAATTAGAAGCAACCTTTCTTGAATCTGTTTTGTAAGCAGTTTTTCTCCACTCAGCTTATCAGATGTGTAGGCAGAAAAATAGCGAGAAAAATCCGTTTCTTTGGAATACAAGTAACTTCCGTAAATAGTATTATTTTCTTGCACTAATCTGCCGATATATCCTAAATGATGTTGTAACTCATCTGTTTTAATCAAAAGTTCTCCTTCAAACGGAACAGGATATTCGGCAATAAGCAAGATTCCCCAAAAGATATCCTGAAAACAAGGATTGCAATAATCTTTGGGTTTATGAAATATGCGATAGGAGGCGCGTATTTCAGAAAAACGAATAGGAATTCCATCAATAGTACCGCTAATTAAATCATCTCCTGTATATTTGTCGGGTCTGAAAGTTAAAAGCCCGCTATCAAAAAAATCCTCATAAGGTATATACTCTCGAGGAGCATAGTGAAGAGAACTGTCAAAAAAAGCTAAAATAGGAGAAAGCACTTGAAATTTAAAATCTAAATCGAGAGTTGTATCTTGAAGAAAGCGAATATTGAGATAATGACAAACAATAGGCACTAAAAATAATGATATAAAGAAGCTAAATTTTGGCAAAGTATCAGATTGTACTAATAAAAAATTTACTGTTAAAAACATAATGCCGCCTCCTACAACTTTAAGGCGCTTGTTCAAAAGTCCATACCTACGTTTTTCCAAAACTTCTACGTTAGGCAAAAGTTCATGTTGAAAAAATTCCATGAACTCAGCTTCCGTTTTCATAAGCTTTAGAGGTTGGCACAACATTAAAAAACAAAAATCTCCGAGTAAATTCGGAGATTCATTTTATTTTTTCTTCTTTTTTGCGGACTTTTTAGTGTCTTTTTGATCCCTGCTTTTCTCATTTTTAAGAACATCGACTCCAGATTCGCGTTGTTTAGCACCAACTGCTTCTCCAGCATTAGGAGTAAGGTCTCTTCTACCGTACACTTCTCCCTTGAAAATCCAAACTTTAATACCGATTTTCCCGTAAACAGTTTGTGCTTCTGATACAGCATAATCAATATCAGCGCGAAGAGTGTGCAGTGGTATGCGTCCTTCTTTGTACATTTCAACTCGCGCCATATCAGCGCCTCCTAAGCGACCAGAAATTCTTACTTTAATTCCTACCCCCTGATGTCCTACTCTTATTGTATTTGCAATAGCTTGTTTCATAGCGCGGCGATAGGATGCGCGATTTTCAATTTGTTGCGCAATCGATTCCCCTACTAATTTAGCATCTAATTCTGGGCGCTTAATCTCGAAAATGTTAATCTGTACATCTTTGTTGGTAAGCTTTTTTAATTCTTCTTTTATTTTATCTACTTCTTGCCCAGATTTTCCGATTACTACTCCAGGACGAGCTGTATTAATAGTAAGCGTAATTCTTTTGAGCGTACGCTCAATAATCACTTTAGAAATACCTGCACGCGGATTAGGAAGACGCTTGGCGATATATTTGCGAATAGCATCGTCTTCTACGAGTTTTTCAGCAAAATTTTTGCCTCCGTACCAATTTGATTCCCAGCCTTTGATATACCCTAAACGAAGACCAATTGGATTTACTTTCTGACCCATTTTTGAATTAATTTATATTTTATGCTTTTGGTTCTTCTTTTACAACTTCCTGCGAAGGATTTGAAACGCTTTCGAGGCGAGAAGCTACTACTAACGTAACATGGTTAGAACGCTTGCGAATACGATACGCCCGACCTTGTGGTGCAGGACGGAAACGCTTCAATGTACGTCCAGGAGTAGCATACACCTCTTTTACAAACAAATTCGCTTCATCCAAATCTATATTGTATTTATTCGACCAATTTGAAATAGCAGAACGAAGAAGTTTTTCTAAAGCCAAAGAGCCTGCCTTGCGTTGAAAACGAAGAATATTTAAGGCGCTATATACATCTTTTCCTCGAATCAAGGAGCATAACAAGCCCATTTTCCGAGGTGCTATTTCGTGATTTCTCAATTTGGCAACTGCTTCCATATTAAAAATTATTTTTTACCAGCCTTATCTTTCTTACCTGCATGTCCTCTAAAAGTCCGAGTTGGTGCGAATTCTCCTAACTTGTGCCCTACCATGTTTTCTGTTACATAGACAGGAATAAATTTATTTCCATTATGCACCGCAAAAGTATGACCAATAAATTCAGGAGAGATGGTTGAACGACGTGACCAAGTTTTGATCACTGATTTTTTACCGCTTTCGTTCATTTTGTTGATTTTATTCATCAAGCGGAAATCAATATATGGACCTTTTTTAAGAGATCTTCCCATATCACATCTTGTTATTTAGTTCTCCTGCTAATAATAAACCTGTTAGAGTACTTCTTACGCGAGCGAGTTTTTAAACCTTTAGCATACAAACCCTTACGAGAACGCGGATGACCTCCCGACGCTTTCCCTTCTCCTCCTCCCATAGGATGGTCAACAGGGTTCATTGCTACGCCTCTCGTACGAGGACGAACTCCTAACCAACGCTTACGTCCCGCCTTTCCGTAAGTTACATTCATATGATCGCCGTTAGAAACAGTTCCAATTGATGCATAGCAAGAAAGGAGTACCATGCGCGTTTCTCCTGAAGGAAGTTTAATAGTAGCATATTTACCTGTTCTTCCAAGCAGCTGCGCATATGTACCTGCACTTCGTGCCAATTGCCCTCCTTTTCCAGGTTTGAGCTCGATGTTATGAATAATTGTTCCGATCGGAATAGCAGAAAGAGGAAGCGCATTTCCCAAGTCAGGTGGAACATCAGGTCCCGAAATCACAGTATCGCCTACTTTAAGCCCCTCAGGAGCAAGAATGTAAGACTTTACGCCATCTGCATAATAGATAAGCGCGATACGAGCGGAGCGATTAGGGTCGTACTCTATGCTCTTGACTTTTGCGGGAATACCATGGCGATTTCGCTTAAAATCGACTAAGCGATAGCGCTTTTTGTGTCCTCCTCCCCTGTAGCGCACCGTCATTTTTCCTTGATTATTGCGCCCTCCGGTGCTTATTTTTTTCACCAATAAAGATTTTTCAGGAGTGGTTTTGGTGATTTCTGAAAAATCTGGTGCTATTCTATGGCGCGTGCCCGGCGTAACGGGTTTTAATTTTACTAAAGCCATTTGTTGAACATTTTAATTACAACAGCAAAAAAACTTAAACTTGCCTTCCCCCTATATGTTGCAGAATGTTAAGAAACATTTCCTCCGTAAATATCGATAAACTGCCCTTCTGCTACTCGCACGTAAGCTTTTTTATAAGACGGTTTGCGACCAATCATTACGTTTCGTTTCGTATAGCGCGTTTTCTTTTTCCCAAGTACACGAAGCGTATTTACTGACACTACTTTCACGTTAAATTTTTCTTCTATTGCCTTCTTGATCGTGGGCTTATCAGCATCAATAGCAACTTGGAAAGCATAAATGCCTTGAGCTTGCTTTTTAGTATTTTTTTCAGTAGTTATAGGCTTTATAATAATTTCCTTCATGATAGTTCTTGATTTTGAGATGAAAACTTAGCAACAGCACTTTCACTCAGTACTAATACATCGGCGTTCAAAATATCGTAAGTATTCAGAGCAGAAAACATTGTAACATGCGATTTCGGCAAGTTGCGCGCAGAAAGATATAAGTTTTTATTGAGCTCAGCAGAAACAAACAATGTTTTAACGTTGTCCAAAGAAAGATTTTTTAAAATATTCAGATAAGATTTTGTTTTAGGAACCTCCAAATGAATATCTTCTACCACTACGATTTTAGACTCACGCGCCTTATAAGTAAGGGCTGATTTGCGAGCTAATAACTTTAATTTTTTATTGAGTTTAAATCTATAATCGCGCGGACGAGGTCCGAAAACTGTACCTCCTTTTCTGAAATTGGGTGCTTTGATAGAGCCTGCTCTAGCTCCTCCCGTTCCTTTCTGTTTTTTAATTTTACGCGTAGAAAAAGCTACTTCTCCTCTTTCTTTCGTCTTGTGGGTTCCCTGACGCTGATTTGCTAAATATTGCTTTACATCTAAATAAATAGCGTGGTCGTTAGGAGTAATCTCAAAAAAATCGGCAGGAAGCTGTACTGTCCTTCCAGTTTCTCCGCCTTGAATATTTTTAACAGCTAATTCCATTTTTCTACACTTTATTTTTCTATCACCACAAAGGAATTTTTAGCTCCTGGCACGGCTCCACTCACTACGATAATATCATGCTCGGGCATAATCTTAAGAACTTTTAGGTTTTTAATTTTTACGCGGTCACCACCCATTCTTCCTGCCATCCTTAATCCAGGAAATACGCGCGAAGGAAACGAACAAGCACCCACTGAGCCAGGAGCGCGCAGACGGTTGTGCTGTCCGTGTGTCTGACCACCCACTCCTCTAAATCCATGACGTTTTACTACGCCCTGAAAACCTTTTCCTTTAGAAGTCCCAATCACATTTACAATGTCTCCCTCTGAAAATACATCCGCAATTCTGAACTCTTTACCAAGCGTTACTTCCATCGGGAGAGAGTCTATTTCTACAAGTTTTGCTTTGGGAGTGGTGCCAGCCTTTTTAAAATGACCTAAGAGTGGCTTCGTTGTATTTTTCTCTTTTTTCTCGCCATAGCCAATTTGTATGGCGTCATAACCATCAGTAGCCACTGTTTTTATTTGCGTTACAACATTCGGACCAGCTAAAATTACAGTGCATGCAATGCTTTTCCCTTCTGCATCATACACACTGGTCATACCGATTTTTTTTCCAATAATTCCCGGCATACACTTACATTTTAAGAGGTCAATTAAGATTTTCTTTGCAACATCTTTGCTTGATTCTCTTAATTGACTTTAACTAACCATACTTTCTTTATACTGAAACGGAGCGCAAACTTATTCAAAATAGATTTATCATCAAAAAAAACACCAAAAATTTTTGATATCAGAATATTCTTGTGCAGATAAAGCTGGGGGCGATATTTTACTTCGATAAGCACTTAATCGATATCTTTACCTAATCTTAAGAGGAACATAGAAAAAGAATTTCCATGCGTAAATGTTATCATTTCCTTTTTCTCCACCTAGTTTATTGATATTGTCCAAATACGGCGTGAGAGTATTATACCAACCTACTTGAGTTCCAATTCCGAAACCATTAGAAAAATAATAAACAGCGCCTACCACAGTTGGAAAAATGAGCGCAATTGTATTATAAGATTCGTCCTGAGCTCGCGTGTTGGGCAAATCTGCCAACTTTCTTCCTTGTTCATCTTTAGGTTCAAAGCGTAATAATCCTATTTCTTGTGCTATAAAAAGATTGTAGCGAGATGTTTTGAAAATATTTGCATAAAGCCCTGCTTGAAGCGCCGCAAGAGTTGTTCTTACATAGCTGGCCGGAGTTTTTGTCAAATCTTTGGATTGAAAAGTAGTACTTTGAGCTGTAAGATGCCCATAAGTAATGCGCGCATGAAAATTAATTCTTTTATATTTGTTCATTCGCAGGCCTGCATGTATTGACATATCGTATTTGCTGTAAGGTTTCCCTAAATCGCCTCGATAGGCATTTGCACTTATACCTATTTCAAAAAGAGCCAGAGGAGTTTTCTGAGCAAATGAAGCAAAAGAAGACCCTATCACTATCACGGCGATGGATATGAGCAAATTCATTGCAATTGGAATTTTAAATGAACCATCTCCCCAAGCAAGATAGTTCATTTTTGCGTCTTTAAGAGAGTTTCATATCAGAAATAATGGCTTCAATTTTTTTATCTAATAACGCTGAAACTTTTTCATACTCTTCTTTGGAGGAAAGCGGTTCCACGACACTAAAATAAAACTTAATTTTAGGCTCAGTACCAGAGGGACGCGCTGAGATTTTACTTCCATCTGCTGTAAAAAACTGCAACACGTCGGATTTTGGCAAATGAATGGCTTCCTCTTTTCCTGTAACCAAATCTTTAGAGATTTGAGTTTGATAATCCATTATTTTAATCACTTGTGAGCCATTGATTATTTTAGGAGGATTTTTTCTCAAATCAATCATCATTTGTTTGATTTCTTCAGCTCCAGACTTTCCTTTTTTAGTAAGTGAAATCAAGCCTTCCTTGTAAAATCCATATTCGATGTACAAATCGAGCAAATAATCAAACAGAGATTTACCTTGGTTTTTCGCATAGGCTGCCATTTCGCAAATCATAGCAAGAGCTCCGATAGCATCCTTATCGCGCACGGCATCTCCAATCAAATAACCATAGCTTTCTTCTCCTCCACAAACAAAATTGAGCTTTCCTTCATTTTCGCGAATCATTTCGGCAATATACTTAAAGCCAGTAAGAACGTTAAAACATCGTATACCATGTTTAGCCGCAAATTTGTCAATCAAATCCGTAGTAACGATTGTTTTGCAAATAAAGTCTTGCGGAGTAGCTCGCCCTTTGGCTTTGCGAACAGAAATCACGTAGTTAAACAACAGAGCAGCCGTTTGATTTCCATTAAGCAATTGCCATTCTCCTTTATGATTTTTAACAGCAATACCCACGCGATCGGCATCAGGGTCAGTACCTAATAAAATATCAGCATCAATGCTTTTAGCTTTCTGCAAAGCCATAGTGAGCGCTTCCGATTCCTCTGGATTAGGATATATTACGGTAGGAAAATTTCCGTCTACTTTCATTTGCTCCTCTACTACATTGATGTTTTTGAATCCATACGCTTGAAGCACCCTAACTCCTAATGAAACTGCTGTTCCGTGAATAGGAGTAAAAACAATCTTAAGGTTTTCTTGAGCTTTAATTGCTTCAGGCGATAAAGAAAGACTCTTAAGCATCTCGATGTACTGGACGTCGAGTTCTTCGCCAATCAGTTCGATGAGATGTTCTCCTCCCGAAAATTTAACTTCATCAATCGATTGGATCGCATATACCTCCTGAATCACTCCTTTATCATGGGGAGGCACCAATTGTCCACCATCAGACCAATATGCTTTGAATCCGTTGTATTCTTTGGGGTTATGAGAAGCCGTAATGACCACTCCTGTATGTGCTTTAAGTTGTCGAATTGAAAAGGAAAGCTCTGGAGTGGGGCGTAAGTCTTCGAACAAAAATACTTTGATGCCATTAGCAGCTAAAACATTAGCCGTAGTTTCAGCAAAAAAACGACTATTGTTGCGGCAATCATGTGCAACTACAGCTTTGATAAGTTCATTAGGAAATTGTTTTTTGAGATAGTTGGCTAATCCTTGGGCTGCAGTGCCAACAGTATATTTGTTCATTTTGTTTGTACCTACTCCCATGATTCCCCTCATTCCGCCAGTTCCGAACTCTAGATCTTTGTAAAAAGCATTTTCGAGTTCTAATAGGTTGTTTTGCATCATTGCGCGTATTTCGGCTTTGGTAGCCTCATCGTAGTTGCCATTAAGCCACTTTTCGGCTTTTTGCTTTGCGGTTAAGTCCATGCTTCTTTGATTTTAGGGTTGTATTTTTTTATGAATTAAAAAATATTTTTGGAATCTTTCACTAAATCGTAAAGAAGTTCTCTAGCGCGATGTAATTGTGCTTTTACTGTTCCTAAAGGCGCTTTGATTTCTTCTGCTATCTCTTCATAGCTCATTTCTTCGAAATAGCGAAGACGCACCAACTTTTGGTATTTAGGAGGAAGACTTTTGACAAATTCTCGAATAAGTTCGGCTTTTTGTTGTTTAATAGCTTCTTCTTGCGGGTTAGGATTGATATCTCGAATATCTATTTTCATATTATCTCCTTCTTCGGAACTAATTTCAGTGTCAATACTGAAAGTATCTATTCTTTTTTTGCGTATAAAGTCAATAGCGTTGTTAGTAGCAATTCGAAATAACCAAGTAGAAAATGTATAGTCTTTTTTAAATTTAGGTAAATTGCGGAATGCCTTTGCAAAAGCTTCAATGGTAAGGTCTTCAGCATCGTCCACATTGCGCACCATTTTAAGAATAGTATGGTAAACAGATTTACGATAACGATTCATCAAAATAGCATAAGCTTTTTCATCTCCACTTACTGCTCGGTCGATGAGACGAAAATCTTTTAGTGCTTTTTCTGAAAATTCTTGTGAAAAAGAATTTTCTTCATTCATATCGTTTATTTCCATTGGATATTTTTGGTTGTGAGCGTAGCAATTCCTAAAACGAAATAATAAACTAAAAATACAAAATCTAGTAATGGAAATAAATAAAGCGGTTGTTTTTCTTTGATTTTCTTAGCAAAGAAAGCAAAAATTATCAACCAAACAACCATTCTGAGTACGAATAAAATGAGCGCATATTTCCAAAATATATTAAAATATATCAAAATACCCATTAGTATCCAAACCAAAAAATGAGAAAGATGCAAAAGCCCTATAACAATTTTCGACGCCAAGCTATAGTGTTTTCCTACAGATAAATGTCTTTTTTTTTGTTGATACCATTCTGCCCACGTGCGCTTAGGTTCTGTAATGGTTTGTCCATCTGCTATCCACACAATTTGTGTATTTCTTCCTTTGGCAAGCCGATTTACTAATAAATCGTCGTCACCTCCCACTACTTCCTGGTGTTTATGAAAACCTTTATTGTTTAAAAAAATTGACTTTGTATAAGAAAGGTTTCTGCCTACTCCCATAAAAGGAAATCCAATATTAGCAAACCCTAAGTATTGAAGTGCTGTGTAAATTGTTTCATAACGAATAAAAACATTTAAAAATGTAAAATATCGATTATATCCACTGTAACCTAAAACAAACTGAGTGTCTGGCTTTAAAACATAAGGTGCTGTCATAGAAACGATCCATCGGTCAGAACGTGGAATACAATCAGCATCTGTCAAAAGAATATGCTCATATTTAGCAGCTTTAATACCCAACGTAATAGCATATTTTTTAGAATGAATATATTCAGGAGTATAATCTACTCTTAAAATGCGTAAATTAGGATACTTGTCTTTAATGCTTAATAGGTAATCGTAAGTTTCATCATCAGAACGATCGTCTACAATAATAATCTCATATTTTGGATGCTTCTGAGCTAACAACGCTGGAATAAGCGATGGTAAGCTTTGATATTCATTGCGCGCCACTACTATCACAGAAACAGGAACAAATTGCCCGTTCTCCGCCAACAGAGGTTTGCGAGATAACAAAGAAATAAATAAAATCTGGTAACACAACTGTATTACTATAGCTGCTATAAAACCAATAAAAAGTATTGTCTCCCAATTCTCCATTAATCTATTTGATTTGAGGCGAAAATTATAAAAACTTATTTTTTTATTTCTTTGTTGAGCACTTCAAAAATTACTTTTTTGCAAAAAATTGAAAAATTACAAAAAATACTTTGTCTGTATTTTCCTTAAGTTTTAAGTTTTTATGGCAGGAGCACCGATTTCTTCTTCTTTGTCTTCTTCAGAAGTACAACCTCAGAAGTACACTGTCCAGTTAATTGTCTTGACGGGATTGTTTTTTATGTGGGGTTTTATTACATGTCTTAATGATATTTTGATTCCTGACCTAAAAAGCACTTTTACTCTTACCCATTTTCAAGCCATGCTCGTTCAGTTCGCATTCTTTATGGCTTATTTTATTGGAGCTCTTCTGTATTTTATAATTTCTGTCAACTTTGGAGACCCTATTAGCAAAATTGGCTATAAAAATGGTTTGATGATAGGGTTAGTAGTATCAGCAATCGGTTGTAGTTTATTCTATCCAGCAGCCCAATTTCATGCTTACAGTTTTTTCTTAGGAGCATTGTTTGTTTTGGGGCTGGGTTTTACCGTTCTTCAAATCGCGGCAAATCCTTATGTAGCTATCTTAGGACCTGCCCAAACAGCGACCAGCCGCTTAAATCTTTCGCAGGGGTTTAATTCGTTTGGAACCACGATTGCACCTCTCATCGGTGGTTTTTTTATTTTTACGTACTTTCCTAAAACTCTTGGTATTGAAGGAGTAGAAAAGCTCAAAATTTTCTACGTCATGCTAGCTTTTTTATTTATTATATTAGCATTTATAATTAAGCTCACTCACTTACCCGATTTTAAGCATCAAGAAAAAATTGAAAAAGGAGCGGGAGCTTTACAATATCGCCATTTAGTTTTAGGAATGGTAGCAATTTTTATGTACGTAGGAGGGGAAGTTACTATCGGTAGTATCCTGATTAGCTTTTTAGAACAGCCTACCATTGCAGGATTAACTAAAGAGAAAGCCGATATTTTTTTAGCATTCTATTGGGGAGGAGCCATGATTGGACGATTTTTAGGCTCAATCTCTTTAAGCGATATTCCGACTATAAAGAAAATGATATCGATGTTAATAGTATCTACCAGTGTTTTCATATTGATTTTTCTTTTAGCAAATCTTAAAAGTGGCGGCGAACTAAAATTCCAAGAAGTCGCTCCATATATTATCATTCTTGTTTTAAATTTCATAGCATTTTTGTTGGGCAAATACACTCCTGCTCGCACTTTAGGAATTTTTGCAGTCGTAGTGATTGGATTACTCTTGATCACTATCTTAGGAACCGGCAAATGGGCTATGTGGTCTGTTATTGGAATAGGACTTTTTAATTCCGTGATGTGGTCGAATATTTTTACACTCGCCATTAGTGATTTAGGAAAATACACAAGTCAAGGCTCTTCTTTGCTCATCATGATGATTTTAGGGGGCGCCCTTATTCCTCCTCTACAAGGGTTAGTTGCTGAAATAAATATTCAGAGTTCTTTTTGGATACCAGTGATTTGCTACACTTACATCGCATTTTACGGCATAGAAGGATACAAAGTAAAAATAATTCGAAAAAAATAATCCTTCACTTTTTCTGAAAGGAACAAAACTTAGAGTATCTCTGTTTTTATTAGAAAGAAGCGAAAGGTGTTAAACTATTACGAAATTCTAGGAGTTCCTCCAAATGCCAGCCAAGCGGAAATCAAGGCAGCCTACAAAAAATTGGCAGTTCGCTATCATCCTGATAAAAACCAAGGCTGCGCGCTTTCAGAAGAAATTTTTAAACAGATTAATGCAGCTTATCAGACTCTTTCTGATACAACGCGGCGCGCACATTACGATGCTATATTAACATATCAAGCTTTTTATCAGTCTTATACATCAAATGGCAGTTATACTTATACCTATCAAGAAAAACCTTCTCATCAATCTGGTGTTGAAACAGCCACCACTATCAACGATACACAGTACGCACTACAATGGATCTTAGGATTTATTTTTTTAGTAACCATTTTAGTAATAGGTTATTATCTTATTCGCGGGTGGATCATACATCAACGGCAAGAATTTGCTTATTATGCAAAAGAAGAAATCCTTCGACAAGTAAAGTTTTATGAAGCAGAAAAAGAATTTCAAAAAGCTATTCTTTATTTAGATTCTTTATTAAAAATTACAGCAGGATACGAAGAAGTATTTACCTATCGAAGGCAAATTCTGGAAAAAGCTCTTTTAGAAGCAGAAAGACTTTTTCAAGAAGGAAATTACCAACAAGCAGTAATCTTATTAGAAAGCATTAACACCTCAGAGCAAGGAAAATACGATTTGTACTTGCAAATTGCTCTCTGTTATGAAAAATTAGAAGAGTATGAATTAGCTTTAAAAACTTATCAAACTACTATCCTTCGGTATGGACAATTATTAGAGCCCTACTACCGCAAAGCGCTTTTGCTCTCTGAACTTTCTCGCGACCAAGAGGCACTTCTCGTATGTGATAGTGCTGTAAAAATCTTAGTAGAAGAATACAAAAGTCGCTACGGAGAAGCATATCCTGTACTCATAGAACCTAACATGTTCTCTGAAATTCATCTAAAAATTTTTTGTGTGAGAGCAAGAGTCTTTCATCGGTTGAATAATTTACGAAGAGCTCTTAATGACTGCGACTGGGCCGCTCAACTATTTCCGAACCGATACGAACCTTACTTGTTAAAAGGAAAAATACTATATGAAAATCAACAATCAGGGTTTTGCCTATATTGGCAAAAAGCAGAGCGCCTTGGAAGTTCTCAGGCTTCTAAACTCAAAAAAGAGTTCTGTAAGTAATCTTCTATGCAAAGAAATCTTTTACACGCTCAAAAAACCCCTTTTCAGATTTAGACGGATTAGGTTTAAAATTAGGAGAGTTGCGCAATTTTTCTAATAGAGCGCGTTCTTCAAGAGAAAGTTGCTTAGGAGTCCATACATTTACATGAACGAGTTGGTCGCCCACGTTGTTGCTATTAATATCTTTAATGCCCTTACCGCGTAACCTCAAAATTTTACCACTTTGAGTACCCGGTTCAATCGTGATTTTTACTTTGCCTTGAATGGTAGGCACCTCTACAATAGTACCTAATGCCGCATCAATAAAACTAATGTACAAATCATAATGTACATTGTTGCCCTCTCTTTTCAAAAATGTATCTTCTTCTTCTTCGATAATCACAAGCAAGTCACCTGCCAATCCTCCTCTAGGAGGCACATTTCCTTTTCCACTAATCGAAATTTGTATTCCTTCTGCTACACCTGCTGGAATTTTAATAGGAATAACCTCCTCTTTCAAGATGCGCCCTTCTCCTTGGCATACGTTGCACTTTTGCACAATTACTCTTCCTTCGCCTTCACAAGTAGGACAAGTAGAAGTAGTAATCATTTGTCCTAACATTGTATTGACTACTTTTCTAATCTGTCCTTCACCATTGCAAGTAGGGCAAGTTTTAAAAGAGTTACCATTATAAGAACCGTTTCCGCCACAAGCTTCGCAGGTTACGTATCGCTTTACTTTAATTTTCTTTTCAGTGCCGTTAGCAATTTCATCGAGTGTTAATTTGAGTTTGATGCGCAAATTAGAGCCCCGCTTCATAGGGCGACGGGTTCCCCCTGCATTGCGCGATGAAAAAGCTCCTCCAAAAAAGTCTCCGAACGGACTCTCTCCAAAAATATCATGAAATCTACTAAAAATATCTTCCATTGAAGGACCAGTTCCACCGCTTCCTCCTCCCATGCCATTCAGACCTGCATGTCCATATCGGTCGTAAATTTTACGTTTCTCAGGGTCAGATAACACTTCATACGCTTCTGCTGCTTCTTTAAAGCGCTCTTCTGCCTGTTTATCTCCCGGATTTTTATCAGGGTGATATTTGAGCGCCATTTTTCGATAAGCTTTTTTGATATCTTCTGCCGAAGCGTCTCTACTTACTTCTAATATTTCATAATAATCTCTTTTGGTTGCCATAATTCACATAGTTTTAAATTCCTACTACCACTTTGGCAAATCTCAATACTTTTTCTCCTAACAAATACCCTTTTTCTGCTACTTCTATCACTTTCCCTTTCATTTCCTCATTGGGTGCAGCAAATTGAGTAATGGCTTCATGCTTTTCTGTATCAAACACGTCACCTTGTTTCACCTCTAAGGTTTTCAATCCTTTAGACTCTAAAGTTCTTTTCAATTTATGATAAATGAGCTCGTATCCTTCTTTAATAGGTTGTAACGATGATTCTTCTGGAAAGTTTTTGAAAGCACGTTCAAAATCGTCTAAAACGACAAGCAAATCTTTGATAACACTCTCAGAAGCAGTATGAATCATGTCGATTTTTTCTTTTGCTGTTCTTCTGCGAAAGTTCTCAAAGTCGGCGTATAGTCTTAAATATTTATCTTTTGCTTCTGCTAAATCTGCTTGCAATTTGGTTAGTACTTCTTCAAAAGATGCTTTACTTTCTTGCTCATCTATATTTGAAGATTCTTCTCCTTTGTTTTCTTCTGCCACAATCTCAGTATGTTCTTTTAAGTTTTCTTTCATTTCTTGCTCCATAGCTCTTCTAGTTTGATTCAATTAGAAGGACGCAAGAATATTGCCAAAAACATACAACACTGCCATTTTGACATAATTTTTCTTTGTCAAACATCAATTACATGTTACTTTTACATCAAAATAATATGAATTTTCGGCAAAACTTTTCATCAAAATTGCACAACGTCCAGCTCTTTATGTAATTTTATCCTGAAATTTAAGTAAATCTATGAAAGATTATAAAATTCTCGTCGTAGATGATGCTTCTGATATTGTAGAAATGCTTAAATATAATCTTGAAAAAGAGGGTTATAAAGTAAAAACAGCATCCGACGGAAAAACAGCAATCGAAATGGCTAAGAGGTTTTTGCCAGACCTTATTTTGATGGATATTATGATGCCTCAAATGGATGGGGTAGAAGCATGCAGGCTCATTCGAGAGCAACCAGAGCTACAAAATACCCATATCATTTTTCTCACTGCCAGAGCAGAAGAATACTCAGAGATAGCTGCATTTGAAGTCGGAGCAGACGATTATATTGTAAAACCTATAAAGCCTCGCGCGTTAGCCAGCCGTATTTCGGCGCTATTTCGAAAAGAAGCTAAAAAAGCTGATGAGGCTGCTGACGTTATCAAAATCGGAAAATTTACCATTGATAAAACAAGCTATACTCTCTATATAGGAGAAGAACCCGTCTCCTTGCCTAAAAAAGAATTCGAACTCCTTTATTTTTTAGCGAAAACTCCCAAAAAAGTATTCAGCAGAGAGGAACTTCTCCAGAACATATGGGGAACAGATGTATACGTATTAGCTCGGACAGTAGATGTTCACATCCGTAGGGTGCGTGAAAAAATCGGAAATGACTACATCAAAACTATCAAAGGAGTAGGTTATAAATTTGAATACAAAGAGGAATGATTACCAAATTTTCCCTATTATAATAGCTCTTATTTCCAACTCGGGCAAAGAAGTTTTTGCGATTGCTAACCAAATTTTCTGATGTTCCCTCATGACAAAGCATGTTCCTTCTAAAACAGAACCTCTTACAAAACGATGAGGCAATTCATAACAATCATTCGGAAGTTCCCACAAGTAAGCTTCAGGAGTTTCACGAAAAAGTGCCTTATGGAAAAATTGTTGTCTGTCTAATTCTTCTAAACGAATTACCCAAGCAGGATTTTTATCTAAAAAAAGCTGAACTACAAAGTTTCTTTGTTGAGTAGGCAGTGAAAGATAATAGTATTTTTGTCTTTGCTGTACGCTTTTCCAGTCAATTTTTTTTGTAGAGAAAGTAGGCTTTAAGGGAGTTTCTAAATTCAAAACTCGGAAAGTGGATGTATCAAAAATTGGGGTTAGTTGCATAATTCTTTTGGCTAAAGTTGTATCTGGGTAATTTTGAAGAAAGTTCATGGCTTTAGTCGTAAAAATTCCTCTTTGTTTAGCGGAAGCAACGGCTACAAGTTGAGCGTACAAATAGTCAGAATTGGTCGTATGATAGCTCAATAACCAATTGAGTTCTGCAGAATCTGCTAATTTCCCGATAGATTTAACAAGTTCAACTTTTACAGGAAAAGTTTCCGATTCTTCTTGTAAAAAAACAATAAGTTCTTTTGCTAATGTAGAATCAGCAAAATATCCTAATGTAAAAGCTGCTTGTAAACGTACTTCTTCCGATGTATCGTTGAGAAGCATTAACACAGAATCTACAATTGTATTTGAAGAAATAGAAGTTAACTCAAGCAAAGCCTCCTGCCTGTAAAGCGAATTGGGATGCTTCAAATAAGAAACTAAAGCGGAATAGTCTTTTTGCCTTCCTAAATCGTAAATATTGCACAAGACACTGTCGCAAAAAGACGTAGGCTCATTGGGCGTCTCTTTTGAGCGATAACAACTTGCTAAAACCAAAAAAACTAAAAAATAAAAAGCGCTTTTAACCATGGTAAAAGATAAAAAGCCCTTGCGTTTTCCGCAAGGACTTCTTGATTAAGAAACATCAGTGATGGTGTAAAGATTCTTCGAGCATAGGATGGTTCTTAGGAATAAGAGGCAGCTTTTGCAGTCCTTGAAATACGACGTATAAGAAAGCGCCTAAATATATCATTGCTAAACCAATTTCTAATAAACCTAAATTTCCTGCATCTTTTAATGTACCAGGCGTAATCATCAGATAAAAATCCAACCAATGTCCGATGATGACTATCGTACAAACAATTTTTAAAATACGCATTTTCCGTTTAGAGTCTCTTGTCATCAATCCTAAGAAAGGAAAAACAAAATTGAGAAAGATATTTAAGAAAAAGAGAGGTGCATATTGGTCTCTGGATAACCTTTCAAAGAAATAAACAGTTTCTTCAGGAATATTAGCATAGTAAATAAGTAGAAACTGTGAGAACCAGATGTAAGTCCAAAAGATACTAAAACCAAATACGAATTTTCCTAGATCGTGAAGATGGGCTTCATTAACAAATTGCAAGTAGCCCCATTCTTTTAGATGAATAATTAACATTGTAATAAGAGCAACCCCTGTAACAAACCAACTTGCGAACACATACCAACCAAACATGGTAGAATACCAATGTGTATCGATGGACATGACCCAGTCCCACGCAGAAATAGCTGATGATATAGCAAAGAAGACAATAAAGAAAGCAGAAAAACGAACCAATCTCCGATAACGAACAGTACTTCCATTTTCTAAGTCTTCCTTTGCTGATTCACTTCTAAACACATAAGCGAAAAACAGCCATATACCAAAAAAAACTATCATTCTAAACAAGAAAAAAGGTATGTTTAAAAATCCTTTTTTTCCATTAATGATAGGGTCATATTCAGGATTAGGGGTTACTCCATCGGCCAAGAATTTTTCATAAAGGTAATGATGTGTCCAGTGAAACAAATCGTGATGCGCTAAAAGAAAAACCCCTAGCATCATTACTGCCATGTAGGGAAGGAATCGACTCAAACTAATGATTACTCGAATAATCCCTGCAGACCAGCCAGCTGAAGCAACATATTGTATTGCAAAGAAAAATATGCCTATCAATGAAATGCCTGTAAAAAATACATTGTTGAGCCACAAATTAGCATACAACCTCTGAAGCCAACCGATAGCACCATGATGAGAACCATGTCCAGCGCCCTGCTCATTTTGAACAGGGTTTACTTCATGTCCGCCATTAATAGAAACTACTAAATTATCGGCATTTTCTATTGAAGCATGATGATGCCCGCCACCTATCATACTCAAAATAAGTCCGATAACAAAAAGTACAATTCCAATTCCTAAAATGGTAAACACATCTTTCTTGATTTTAGATGAGAATTCGAAGCGCTCATCCAAATTATAATGCACGTCGTGAGTGTCGTGCAAGTCGTGATGTTCATGTTGTGTAGATGCCATATAAGATATTTTTTAGTATACTTAAAACAAAAATTTCAAGCTCCGCCCTTTTGCAGTTTTTGTACGTAACGAACAATCTTCCAACGATCTTCAGGACTAATTTGCCCTTTGTGCGGCCACATCCTACCTTTTCCGTGTGTGATTACATGGAAAATATGTCCTTCTGTCATGGTAGCATAGCGCCCTGTAGCATAATTAGGAACTCCTTTATACACTTTTCCTACTTTTCCATTGCCATCTCCTTTTTCACCATGACAAGGATAGCAAAACTGCGTGTAAAGATGCTTTCCTTCTTCTAATACTGCATCTGTTTCTGGCAGCGGATTTTTTAGAATGCGAGAAGCTAGTTCTAAACTATCTGGGTGAAGATTGTAAAAAAGAAGCTTATCTCCAGGGGTATATTGGACCTTGCCAGGGTTCAAAGTAGGATTGTATTGCCTTTTAACAGTTCCCTGCACGGGGGTTCTCATATTGATATGAGCTTTGCCATTATAATCGTTATAGGGCAAAGAGTTGGTGACATAATAATTTCTTTCTAAAAAACCAGAAGGAATACCATCAGGGGTAATTTGGCTAAGAGGCTCATATCCAACTGAATGATACATATTAGGTGCATATTCTACGCCTGGATAGTTACCATCGGCTTTACAACCTAATAATCCGACTGTCAAAGATGCATAAAGAATATACTTCATATTAATACAAGTTTTCTTTTAATTGAGTTTTCGGCTAGAACTTGTCACTCCATTGGTAAATAAATCAACCAAATAAGTAATAAAATTGCCTTTGAGTTCTTCTTCTGTAAGGTCTTTTCTGTAGATTTCTTCTGCTTGCACTTCTTGGAGAACCTTTCTAATTTCGGATTCAGAGAAAGAATTGGCAGCTAAGTCAATCGCCATGACATGTTTATCATCAGAAGCACGGCGATCAAAAATGATAGGAACTCTATGAGGTAAAAGATTTCTGACAAAAAAGAAAGTAAAAGCCATTCCAAAGGAAGCAAAAAGAACAGTCATTTCAAATGAAACAGGCACAAAATCCGGAATAGCAATATAAGACTTTCCTCCGATAATCATGGGCCAATCTATGCCAAGCATGTACGTTTGCATTACAATAGCGCAGATAGTTCCTGTAAGCCCAAACATGAAGGCAGCTTTTGGCATCCAAGAGCGCTTATAGCCCAAGTGATCTTCTAAATGATGAACAGGATAAGGAGTATAAACTTCATGAATAGTGATACCTTTTGCACGTATTTTTTTGACTGCATCTATTAAAATATCTTCGTCATTAAAAATTCCTACAAGGAAATGCCTGTTTTTTTCCATGATTTTGCCAATTATCCTATAATTTTTTGCAAATCTAATATCGGAAAGATTGCAAACAAAAAAAGTTTAAGTTCTTGCTGTTATTTTTAAAGATTCTAAATACTCAAAATATTCACAAGCTTAATCAGATCTGTATTTAAAGGTTTCTTTTTGCGAATAGCATCGCCGAAAGGAGTATAAACTACTTTATCATTCACGATACCTGCCATTACACAAGCTCGCCCTTCGATGAGTCCTTCAACGGCTGCAAGTCCTAATCGGCTTCCTAGTAAGCGATCAATAGCAGTAGGTTTACCGCCTCGCTGGATATGTCCTAAATTGGTTACGCGAATGTCTAAGTAAGGCAACTTGGATTTTACATGCTCTGCAATAGTATGCGCGTTACCGAGTTCTTCGCCTTCTGCAACAATCACAATAGAAGAAGAGCGTCTGGTGCTGCGTGTAGCTTGGGCAAGAGTTTCTACTACTCCCTCAAAAGTATCAGGGTTTTCTGGCACCATTACGATTTCAGCTCCTCCTCCAATTCCTGATTGAATTGCTATATACCCCGAATCTCTGCCCATAACTTCAATAAAAAATACTCGGTCATGCGAATCGGCAGTGTCGCGAATTTTATCGATGGCATCAAGAGCCGTGTTCACGGCTGTATCATAACCAAGTGTGTAATCCGTTCCGTAAAGGTCATTATCAATTGTACCAGCTACTCCAACAGTAGGCACGCCGTATTCCTGATAAAAAATTTCTGCTCCCGTAAAAGAACCATTTCCTCCGATGCATACCAACCCGTCGATATGATGCGCTTTGATTTGTTGATAAGCCTTTTCGCGACCTACTTTCGTTCTGAATTCTTCCGAACGAGCAGACTTTAAAATAGTACCTCCTCTTTGAATGATGTTGCTTACCATCTTGGAGTCCATTTTGATAAAGTCGCCCTCTATCATGCCTTTATATCCTCGAATAATCCCGTACACTTCCAAACCATAATAAATTCCTCCTCTCACAACTGCTCTGATACAGGCATTCATTCCTGGCGCATCTCCTCCTGATGTAAACACAGCGATTCGTTTCATAACTTTTGAGTTGTGGTTTGGCTGAATTTAACTTTTTTTTGATTTGTAAAAAAGAATTCTCAAAAACTTTCAGCAAAGAACAAAGAATACAGTTAAAAACACAAGAATTAAAGATAAGTCTCTCGTTTAAACATTAAAAACTTTTCTTCTGAATTCGTACTGTCTGCCAAAATAACGAGCTTTCACTTCTTCGTCAGCTACCAATTCTTCAGGTACTCCTTGCGCAAAAATTTGACCTTGAAATAAGATATACACTCTGTCCGTAATGGTGAGAGTTTCCGTTACGTTATGGTCGGTAATTAGTACACCGATATTCTTTTTTTTAAGCTTAGCTACAATATGTTGGATTTCTTCTACAGCAATAGGGTCTACTCCTGCAAAAGGTTCATCTAACAACACAAATTGAGGATCGATTGCTAGAGCGCGAGCTATTTCGGTTCTCCTTCGCTCCCCTCCAGAAAGAACCATTCCTAAATTTTTACGTACATGCGTAAGGCTGAATTCTTCCAAAAGCATTTCTACGCGCTCCTTTTGTTGCTTTTTAGAGAGAGAAGTAAGCTCTAAGGGTGCTAAAATATTTTCTTCTACTGTTAGCTTGCGAAAAACAGAAGCTTCTTGAGCTAAATAACCGATTCCTTTTTGCGCTCTTTTAAACATAGGCAAATCGGTGATATCTTCCTCGTTTAAATAAATCCTCCCTGCATTCGGCTTAATAAGGCCTACTATCATGTAAAAACAAGTAGTCTTGCCAGCGCCATTAGGACCTAGAAGTCCTACGATTTCACCTTGGCGAACCTCTACAGATACATCTTTGTTTACAAACCGATTTTTATATTTCTTGACTAACTTATCAGCGCGTAAAACTTTCATTGAATTAGAAATCTATACAAAACTATATAGCTCCCCAAAAATCTCGCTACTTTTCATATAGAAAGTTTCCAAAAATCAAAAAAAATCTTAGAAACTGTTTAATACTCTTATGTCATTTTCAGCAACACAACCAGCACAATGTACAAACGCCGTAGAGTTTGTTATTCTCTGTTTTATGCGATAAAAGCCCAGCGCAAACGTCCCTTTTAAATTAAAAACAGAAGGTTCTCTACGCTAACGCCGCTAAGGGTATTAAACACCCAACGCAAACATTAAATTCTTAAAGATGCTTGTTGAAAACGAGAATGGATGAGCTATCCCCCTGAGAACCAGATGACACTGTTAAATATTTTAGGGTTGAGATGGTAAAAATACGCTTAAAACTTTTTCAAATGATCGAAAATTTTTATATCACTATTATGAAAGAAATAAAAAGTCGAATAAATTGACACTCAAAGCAAGAAATTGGAATGCGCTTACCTTAAAAACATAGAATTTAACTTTTGCTAAACTCAAAATATGATACTTAGATTTTTTTTTAGATACGCATGTATTAGTGCTCTGAGCATTTTTACGAGTATTTTGCGAGCTCAAACCGTCCGTATGTCTGAGCCTATCGTAGGTGATGGTTATTTTTCGCCTGATGGAAGACATCTCATCAGCACTTCAGGGCAGATTTTTGACCTAAAAACAGGGAGAAACGCCGCCGACCTTAATTATTGTGGCACTGACCTAAACGGCTATCCTACGATTTTCGATGCGGCGTGGTCTTCTTCAGGTAAATACGTTCTGTTCAACCGCCGCATTTTTGATGGAGAAACCTTAGAACAACGCTTCATTCTACCTGAAAAGAAAAACCCTAAACGGCATTTCGCTCAGCATGAAAAGCATTTTTCTACCCTTAAACCCATGAATGCAGCGGCATTTTCGCCAGACGAAAAACAACTTCTTGCAGGCGATGAAATCTTTGAGGTAGCTACTCAAAAACCCATCGCAACACTAAAGCCTCATCCGTACAAATCAGGTATGGCGTACCTACACTTTATAAGTGATTTTTCCTACAACGTAAGATTTATCGACGTCAGTATAAAAGGGGATTTTCAACCTAATAATACGCATGTTCTCTCGCCTGACTTAAAATATTGTATTTCAGGGGAATCTCTCAAAAGTTCAAATTTTGCTTTTTTTACTCTTTCATTAGCCCGCGTACATGAGAGTTACGCTACTAACGAAAACAGAGCAGAGCACACTTACTATTTTACTGCGCAAACCAAACTTGCAGAAGACAAAATGGCATCTGGAAATTCTTTTTCTGATGACGATGTTGATTTTGCTGAAAACAATCCTTTTGTCGCTATCCGAGATGAAAACACTGTGAAAGTATATGATCTTTCAAATAGCAAAATCATTTTTACAATAGAAGACTCTAAAAATAAAGAACTTATCAAATTTAAACTTTCTCCATCTGGCAAATTATTATTATTATGTTATTTTAAAGAAGCCTTTGTATACGATGTGCAGAAGAAAAAGAAAATCTACGTACTTTTTGATGAAAAAAATAACCCTCAATACCAACGCCTCAACAATCCTTTTATTTCTCCTAATGAAAAATACGTCATCAATGGCGAAAATGGTAATATACTCGATATCAAAACGGGCAACCTTCTTGGAGTCATGATGTCTGTTGGTAAGGTATACAACGAATCGGCAACTCTCAATTCTGAGAACAAAACGGCTGTATTGCAGTATTCTGATGGCTCCTCGCGCATTTTTGATACAAACAGCGGCGACGAATTATTTGTTAATATTGTACAAAACCTCAATACGTTACTTTTTACAGCATCTTCTAACGGTAAATGGGTTGCTTCGTCGGATTGGGAAGGAAAACTCTCAGTTTGGGCCACCAATAACCCAAATACGCCGCTGAAAAGTTTCGCCCCGTACGAAGGAAAACTCGTGACACAAATTCTTTTCGATACACTTCAAAACAGACTGATTATCAATGGAATGGACGGAACTATCAAAATATTTTCCTTACAAGATTTTACTCTCATTCATACTTTTACGACAAAAGAAAAAAACAACCGCTTGTTATTAGCAGGTACAGATATTCTGGCAATAAAACACGATGAAGTAAAAGTATACAAACAAGATGGCACGCTTATCAATACACTGATTCTCAACATAAAACCTAACAACATAGCTATTTATCCACCTGCTCAACTGCTCTATTCCGACAAATCACTCCGCAACTACTATAATGGCGCAAGAGTTCATAATTTTGTAGTGAATCGAAAAAAAGCAGAACTCTCCGATAAGAATAAATTTGTCAGCGGCGGGCAATTTTACCCAGAGAAGTTATATACAATTACTACTAATCAAAAAATTTCTTTGTGGAATTTTGAAAACGGAAAAGTAGAAACGCTAAAGTTTCAGAACGAAAATCCTGCTGTTACGAAAACGCATTTCGATTACGCGCTTCGGATCCCTACCTATGGAAAAGTATTAGGATATGGCGGTGCATATATCGATTTAAGTCGAAATTCATACTGTTTCCCTTTTGCAGGAATTAACCAAGCTCTTTATAACGAATCTCCTACGAATATCGGGAATGATTATTTTGTGAGCAACGACGGTAAAAAAGTAGCTGTCTTAAACAATAAAAACAAAGCTAATATTTGGAATGCTTCGCTCTACGACAACACTCAAAATAAACTAATTGAAGAACTCAAACTTCCTAAAGGATATAGCATGGATTTTACAGTCGTTTTTAGCTACACAGGCGATAGTCTTTTTGCACTCTTGCGCGGAAACTCTTATTCATTAGGAATTTTTGACACCCAAAAAGGCAATTTTTTAAAACTAGTAGACTTGCCCTTTGAGGGAAAAAATTTACTTATCTCTCCACTTGGCGACTGGATTTTAGCTTGCAAGGAAAAAAATTTTATTTTCTTTAATGTAAAATCAAACAGCAAAATTTGGGAAGGTGATCTTCCACTATCCAGTTATAAATATCAACTGTTAGCTTCAGCGAATGGCAGGTATGTGGTTCTGCGCAATTTTAGTAACTACAAAGGTTCATCTGCTTGTATTTTAGATTTGCAAAGTAGAACTGTCAAATTAGTAGAAGACTTAGCCTTTTTTACTTCTTTTACTGCAGATAGTAGGTATTTGGTCAGTGCTATGAAAGATACCAAAGCCGATTTAGACTATCTTATTTTCTATACGCTCCCAGATTTACAAGAAAAGAAACTCACAGCTCTGCAAATAGGAATCGATAATAGAGCCGTTTTCCTTACTCCCGAAAAATACTACATGGCTTCTAAGGCTTCTATACAAGATATCCATTTTTCCATAGGAAAAAATACATATCTATTCGATCAATTTGATTTGCGTTTTAATCGCCCTGATATTGTGCTAGGGCAATTAGGATATGCCAGTCCTGAAATGATAGCTGTTTACAAAAAAGCGTGGGAAAAGCGTGTACGCAAAGCAGGCTTTGATCCTAAAGTGTTTGATGGACAAGCACTTACTATCAATACTCCTGAAGTAAAAATAGAAAAACCACTGCCGCTGACCACCTCAGAACCAACCGTGACAGTCAATTTTTCGGCGTTTGACAGCCAACAACCAATTAGTAAAGCACAAATTTATATCAATGGAGTGCCCGTATTAGGGCGAGCAGGAATAGAGGTAAGCAACTCTAATCAAAAAACTAACAACCGCTATCAGGTCTCAATAAGTCAAAAAGTTGTTTTAACAAATGGAAAAAATGTTATAGAACTTTCTGCTATCAACCAGCAAGGGATTGAATCAGTGCGAGAGCGTCAAGAAATTACCTACACACCTACCTCTACTACCAAACCTAACTTGTACGTAGTAGCAATTGGCGTTTCTGAGTTTTCGGACAATATCATGAATTTAACCTATGCTGCCAAAGATGCCGAAGACTTGGTAAACATCTTGAAAAGTAGAACAGACTTATACGAAAATATTTATGTTCAGTCCTTCATCAATTCCAAAGCCACTAAAGCGAATATTCTGAAGGCAAAAGCAGATTTATTGAACTCTAAGCCTGACGACAAAGTAATTGTTTTCGTAGCTTCACACGGGCTTTTAGATAAAAACTTAGACTATTTCATTGCTACTACCGACGTAGATTTCAATAATCCAAGCTTGAAAGGATTACCATATGAAGAATTAGAAAACTTGTTGGATGGCATTCCAGCGCGCCATAAACTGATGCTTATAGACGCTTGCCACAGCGGAGAAGTAGATAAAGACGAGGAAAATGTGCCAAGATTTCAAAATCTGGCGAATGTGGCAGCAACAAGCGGCGGTGTAAAATCGCGCGGGTTTAAACCTACTGCATCAACCAGCAATGATTTGGCTTTAGATAATTTGTTTGAGCTAATGAAAGAACTTTTTGCAGACTTGCGCAAAGGTACAGGTGCGATAGTGATTTCTTCAGCTTCTGGCAAAGAATTTGCTTTCGAGAGCGAAGCCTGGAAAAATGGCGTATTTACGTATTCAGTATTAGAGGGCTTAAAATCGATGAAGGCAGACGCGAACCAAGATCAAAAAATCACGGTCTCTGAACTCCGCAGCTATGTAATCAAGCGAGTAACTGAACTCAGTGAGGGGAAACAACACCCAACAAGCCGCACAGAAAACTTGGAAAATGATTTTAAAATATGGTAGAAAGCACATTTTTTTCGCAGATTCTTTCCTTATTTTGGATTAATAATTTCTAAATCGATTGTCCGCTTGTTAAGGTCTGTACCTTTGACACGCACCCAAACACGGTCTCCAATAGAAAACGTATTTTTATATTTTTGTCCTATAACTTGCCTACTATCGCTATCGTAGTAATAGAAATCGTCTTTGAGACTATTGAGGCGCGCCATTCCCTCACACTTTGTTTCTATAATTTCTACATAAATTCCCCACTCAGTAGTGCCAGAAATGATGCCCTCAAACTCTCTTCCTATAAATTGTTGCATAAACTCGCACTGTTTGTACTTGATAGAGGCGCGTTCTGCTTCTGCAGCTCGCCTTTCCATATCAGAAGCATGCTTGCATTTAGGTTCGTAATCAGCTTTACTAACAGGTGCTCCTCCTTCTAGATAGTGTTGCAAAAGGCGATGCGCCATTATATCTGGATAGCGCCTAATAGGTGATGTAAAGTGGGTATAATGCTTAAATCCTAACCCATAGTGTTTTAATGGTTCGGTAGTGTATTTGGCTTTTGCCATTGCTCGAATGGCTTGCGCTTCTATACTAGCCTGACAAGGATGTCCTTCAATTTGAGCGCTCAACATATTCAAAGCGCGAGCAATTTTTTCAGGATTTTCTGGATTGAATTCAAATCCGAATCTTTTTACAAACATAGAAAATTGCTGCACTTTCTCGGGATCAGGATCGTCGTGTGTTCGATACACAAAAGTAGCCAATTGTTTGCCTTTCTTTTTTTTATATACAAACTCAGCCACGTGTCGATTGGCTAACAACATAAATTCTTCGATCAGTTTGTGAGCATCTTTGCGCACCTTAGGAATAATACGCAAAGGTTTTCCGTGCTCATCGAGTTCAAAATAAAACTCTGGTGACTCAAAACCAATGGAACCCGCTTTGAAGCGTTTTTCTCGCAGTTTTCGAGCAAGTTGGTTGAGCGTTATTAGCTCTTCTGCCCATTCTCCTTGTTGGGTTTCTAGAACAGTTTGCGCCTCTTCGTAGGTAAATCTTTTTCGAGAACGAATAATCGTCCTACCGAACCATTCTGAAAGAACTTTCGCGTTTACATCAAGCTCAAAAACTGCTGAAAAAGTTAGCTTATCCTCCTCAGGACGCAAAGAGCAAAGCTCATTTGAGAGCTTTTCAGGTAGCATTGGAATTACTCTATCTACTAAATAAACTGATGTAGCACGTTGCTGAGCTTCTTTTTCTAAAAGAGAATCTGGTTTCACATAATAAGTAACATCTGCAATATGTATTCCTACTTCCCAATTCCCATTTTCTAAACGTCGAATTGATAAAGCATCATCAAAATCTTTAGCGTTGATAGGGTCGATAGTAAAAGTAGGAACGTTTCGAAAATCGCGCCTACGATTAATTTCTGCTTTGGGAATTTTAGAAGGAATTTTTTCAGCTGCTTTCTTTACTTCTTCAGGAAATTCCCATGGCAAGTTGTACTCTGCCATAATTGCGTGAATTTCTGCATCGTTATCGCCTACTTTTCCTAATACTTTCACTACTTTTCCAATAGGATTTTTGTCTGTTTCTTGCCATCGAATCAGCTTTACAATCACTTTATCTCCATTCTGAGCTCCTTTGATGTGTTCTTTTGGGATATAAATATCGAAGTGCATCTTTTTAAGATCGGAAATTAGAAAAGCATATTGTCCTACAATTTGAAGCTCTCCTACAAAATCGGTACGCTTGCGTTCAATAATTTTTCTGACACTACCTTCTATTCTTTTAGGGGAAGAAGACGGAAGAATTTCTACTAATACGCGATCGCCATCTAAAGCGTGCTTCAGCCGAGAAGTAGGCACAAATATATCTGTTTCTTGTCCTTCCACTATTATGTAAGCATATTGAGGACTTACGTAATCTACTATACCTTCTACCAATTGTGGTTCAAGAAAATGACCGTACCGCCCTTGATATTGCGCAATTTGCTGGTGATTCACTAACTTTTTAAGACATGCTTTGAACTCTGATTTTTCTTTTCGGCTGCGCAAATCGAAAGCCTTTATTAACTGCTGCAAACTGAAGATAGTTCCTTTTCGCTCTTGAAAGAAGTCAATAATAGATTGCTCTGAAAAACCAAGCGTGGGGGAAGCTTTCTGTTTTTTAGCAGACTTTGTTTTTTTTTCTTTTTGTTTTAGCGAACTCTTTAACTCGCGACCCATTCATTTTTGTATTTCAATCCTAAAAAACAGTTTTTTTCTCAATAAATCAAACATTCTCAAAAAGATAGAACACTAAGAAACAAGAATTTGCATTTCATGAGCTACTGCATTCACAAAGCCAGGCAAAGAAGCTAAATTTTGTCCCCATAGAGTAGTATCAGATACTACTTGGTGAACATATGTTTCCAGCGGCTGAGATGGAAAAACTGCATTTTTTTTTATCCAAACAGGAGCATGAGTATCTTGAATAGAGTAAGTTTTTCCTTTCCACTCTCCTACGAATTTTCCGTTTTCTTCTTTTACAGAAAGCATAAACACCAAAAAAGCGGCAAATCCTTTGCACATAAGCACGGGCAATTTGTTAAATTTTTCGTAGTACCGAAAAAAAGTAGGTACGTTTCGCATGCGCATTTTAGTAGTGTATTCTAAACAAATAGATAGTAGCTGATGATGCAAAAACGGATTGCTAAAACGCGTAAGTACTTCTTGAGCAAAAAAAGTAGTTTCCTGCTCGTCGTAGGGAAGAGTTTTAGCAATCTCATCAAGAATCACGCACCGAAAAAAATTTTTCATTTCAGAGTCTTGCAAGCACTCATCTACAGTGGTGAAGCCTTTTAAGAATCCTAAGGCTGCTGCAATGGTATGTCCTCCATTCAAAATGCGCAATTTTCTTTCTCGGTAAGGGGTAATATCGGGAGCGATTACAATTCCTTCATCAGCACTTAAAAACGGTACTTTGGCTATTAGCTCGTCTTGGTTTCCTTCAATAGCCCAAAGGCGATAAAATTCACACGCTGTTAGCATGTGGTCTACGTAACCAAGAGTTTGAAAAATTTCTTGCAAATCAGATGGTTTCCCAGGCACAATCCTATCGACTAATGTATTGCAAAACAAATTTTGAGTTTGTAGCCATTCTACAAAAGCATTTGGAAGTTGATGTAATTCAGCAAGTTTTTCTACAATACTTTTAAGTTGAGTTCCATTTTCTACCAAAAGTTCACAAGGCAAAATGACAAATCCTTTCGCTTGGCTGCCGTAGGTCTGCCAACGCCTGTAGAGCACAGCAAGTAATTTTGCAGGAAAACTCGAAGGAGGAGTTTGAAAAATCGAATCTTGAGCATCCAAAACAATACCTGCTTCAGTAGTGTTAGAAACAATAATGTGAATACGAGAATTCTCAGCATATTTTAATACTTTTTCCCACTCCTGTTGAGCAGAAATACAAGATTGAATAGCGCTAACAATCGTAAATTGACGGGTAGGAACTCCTCTCAAAATACCTTGCTCTAAGAGAGTATAAAGGCAATCTTGCTTTGAGAAGGTATCTGTTGCTCTTTGATTGGTAGACTGAACTACTATGATCCTTCCTCGAAAAATGCCTTTTCTGTTAGCCTTTTCGACAAAAAAACCTACAAACCCTCTCAGAAAATTGCCTGAGCCGAATTGAAGAATTTTTGCAGGAAAATTTTCGTACCCTTTTTGAGGATTATCTACGGCACTATGATGATAAGAATCTAACAAACTCGATGACAAATATGAAAGCATAATACTCTTTTAGTGGCTTTTAAGATGATTAATACTCTTTTAAACTAATCCCACTAACTACATCGTAGATTGCATTTGACATTGCTTAACATACCATTCTATAGCTCCTGCCATAGATTGTACATTGGGCATAGGCGCTTCTACATCTACTCGCAAGTTGTGATCGCGGATGGCTTGAGCAGTCGTAGCACCAAAAGCGACAAATAACTGGTCCCCTTGTTGGTAATCAGGAAAGTTTTTAAGTAAAGCATTCACACCCGAAGGACTGAAAAATGCTAACATGTCATATCGCTTGTAATCGAGATTAGAGAGGTCGCTTGCTACAGTATCGTAAATTACTGCTTCTGTATATTGATAGTTATTTTTTTCTAAAAATTCTGGAATATCTCCTCTACGAATAGAAGAACACGGATACAAAAATTTTTCGTCTTTGTGTTTTTTCATGATTTCTATAAGATCCTGGGCTGTTTTTTTGCCTGTAAAAATTTTTCGTTTTCGAATAGCAATGTATTTTTGAAGATAGTTTGAAGTTTGCTCAGAAATGCAAAAATACTTCATATCGGTGGGAATTTCGACGCGCAACTCTTTAGCAATAGTAAAAAAATGATCAATTGCATTTCGACTTGTAAAAATAATGGCCGTATGCTCCAGGATGTTCACTTTTTGTTTGCGGAATTCTTTGGCAGATAAAGGTTGGATTTCGATGAAGGGACGAAAGTCAATTTGAAGCTGATATTTTTTTGCTAACTCTTGGTAAGGATTATTAGGTGTGCCTGGGTCCGCTTGCGTAATGAGAATGGTTTTGACTGGTCTCGATAATTTAGGCATAGTAACAAGTTCTTTGCTTTCCATATACTATTTATTTTATGAATAACTTAACAAATATTATCGTAGGAATCACTTCTGTGCCACAAAAATACGAAATCAAATACAACTTTTTTATATCCAGAAGCCTATTTGCTTTGAATACAACCAAAATGATTTGTAAAAATATCAAAAATATGATACTATAACGTAAAAATGGATAACCCAAAAAATGTGAGTAAGAGTAAGCTAAAAGTCCTAATATTAAAAAACAGCTTCCAAACAACACAGAAAGAAAGATTGTCTCTTGAAGATGTACCTGTGAAATCAAAATACTGGTGTGCAAATATCCTAAAGAATACATTAAAACAATCTTCAGCATTAAAAACAAGAACGCAAAAAAGAAATACTCAAGAAAAAATCCCTTATAAGCATTCTCAGTTTCTTTTAACAGAAAAATTGCATATCCCATAGAGGCGCTATAAAATAGCAGATACAGTAAAAGGCTGCCTAAGTCTACTTTTCGAATATCTGTTCGATAGCGCATAAAACTTCTTAAATACTGCGCTACTGACTGCGTATTTAAAAAGTAATTTTTTACGGCATTTCCTAACGACAAAAAAGAAAAAATGCCAAAAGGAAGCATAAAAAGCAGCATATTAGGTTTTTTCTTTGGTTTTTTGATTTGATATTCGTTAATAGGTTGCAACATAGTGCGCTCATATCGATGAAATCTGGGAGAGAGTGCAGTATCTTCTACATAGCGAAAAAATGCTTTGGGTGCAACCTTAGAAGGCACATCTTCTAAGTGAAGCGTAATCAATGTAAGACTATCAGATGGATATAATAATCGAAGTTGATAAGTAGAAAGAAATAAATATCCTGAATCAGGAAAGTGAGCGTGTAAATTGTTATTAACGAATAAATAAGCATTTTTAGTAGCATGGATTTCAAGATATGATTGACTATCAGCAGGAAGGCAAATTAAAAGATGGCGACGATGAAAATAGAGATGTTCTTCTGAAAGAAAAGGCACAAAACTACCTACTTCGCTATCGTACACCAGCCATTCGTGTTCTAAGGGTTCTAGGATGGAAGCGTTTCCTACCAGGCTCATCAATAGCCCCAAGATTAGCATGACTTCGGCAACCCAATTTTTACGTTTGCTCACCGCATCGGTTTTTGCAAAAATAAAAAAATTTAAACATCTCTCATAATGAAAAAGTTTGTTTAGTGTTAACTCATTAAAAAAATGGCAAATAAATTCGATTCAAAAAAAATCTTAGTAGTAGGAACCACCTCTGGTATAGGATACACTGTAACTCAGCAACTTCTTCAACAAGGCTGTCAAGTTGTTTCGATTGCAAGGCGTCCTAGTCCTTTCAATGTAGAACAACATCTCTTAATGGATGTGTTACAAATGAAGGGAGATGAGCTATCGCATCTCGAAAAGTTAGATGGACTTGTATACTGCCCAGGAAGCATTCAATTAAAACCTATTAATCGCTTGTCAATAGATGATTTTCTGTCAGATTGGCGAATTAATGTTGGAGGTGCAATACAAATTATCCAAGCAAGTTTAAAAGCACTTCGGAATGCTTCTCAGGCATCTATTGTATTATATAGCACTGTTGCTGTACAAACAGGCTTGCCGTTTCATGCAAGTGTAGCTGCAGCTAAAGGTGCCATCGAGGGACTAACCCGAACTTTAGCAGCAGAATTAGCTCCTAAAATTCGGGTAAATGCTATTGCGCCTTCTTTGACCGATACTCCCTTAGCCAAAAATTTGCTCTCTTCAGACGAAAAAAGAGAAAACTCTGCTAAAAGACATCCTTTAGGGCGTATCGGATTGCCCCAAGATATCGCACAAGCCACTTTATTTTTACTCTCTGAAGAATCTTCCTGGATAACAGGACAAATTTTAGCAGTAGATGGAGGTATATCCTCTATTCGCCTGCTATAAAAAATGGAAGCAAATTCTAAATAGATTTTTTTATTTTTTGTTTATGTGTATCTTGTCGCCATATAATTGGATTACAACAATTTTATTTTACGATGGGTGTATTAGTCAATAAAAATTCGAGAGTGATTGTTCAAGGATTCACTGGCAGTGAAGGAACATTCCATGCTACACAAATGATTGAATACGGAACAAATGTAGTAGGAGGTGTTACGCCTGGCAAAGGAGGACAAACTCACTTAGATCGTCCAGTTTTTAATACAGTAGCAGAAGCCGTAGCAAAAGTAAAAGCGAATGTATCTATTATCTTTGTCCCCCCCGCTTTTGCTGCCGACGCCATCATGGAAGCAGGTGATGCAGGCATAGAAGTGATTATTGCAATTACTGAAGGAATCCCTGTAAAGGATATGGTAATAGCAAAAGAGTATATCAAGGGCAAAAATGTTCGCTTGATTGGTCCTAACTGTCCAGGTGTAATCACTCCAGGAGAAGCTAAAGTAGGAATTATGCCAGGCTTTGTATTTCAAAAAGGAAGTATCGGAATCGTTTCAAAATCTGGAACGCTTACCTATGAAGCTGCTGACCAAATCGTAAAAGCAGGATTAGGCATTTCTACTGCTATCGGTATTGGAGGAGATCCTATTATCGGAACCACTATCAAAGAAGCTATCGAACTTCTTATGCAAGACCCTGAAACCGAAGGAATCGTCATGATTGGAGAAATTGGAGGAAACATGGAAGCAGAAGCAGCGCGTTGGATTAAAGAATATGGAACCAAACCTGTTGTGGGCTTTATTGCAGGGCAAACAGCTCCTCCCGGCAGACGAATGGGACACGCAGGTGCCATTATTGGAGGAACTGAAGATACTGCTGCTGCCAAAATGAGAATTATGAAAGAATGTGGTATTACAGTAGTAGAATCTCCCGCTTTTATTGGCGAAACCATGGCACAAACACTTCGACAAACCAATAAAATCAAATATTTTTAACTTAATATACTTAGAGCATCTGTTAAGATGAGCAGATGCTCTTCCTCAATCATAGACCTTTTTCCTGCACAACGAAAATGAAAAAATGAGCTTATGTGCTATTCTGTGGATTAACATTGCGATAGCCGCTCTCTTGTTTAGCAAGCCTACGTATGCCCAACACCATTCTTGGATGGAAGATTCTTCTTTTGCTTTCATAGGAAAATTTAATTCTAAAGGTCTACCTACTCAACAAGCACAATATATCGATAAAAACAACACTGTAAGAATTGTTGCGCACTACCGAGACGGAGTGTTGCACGGCAAATTTTTAGAATATGATCGAAAAGGAACAAAACGAAAAGAAATGTTTTATTTAGCAGGTGAACTCGAAGGAAATGCTTTTATATATTCTTCCCGAGGAACGCTCTTAGAACATCGATATTACGAAGATGGAGAACTGCATGCTACTCAGAAAGAATACTATGAGAACGGCAACCTGCGTTCCGAAAAGTATTTTTTTAAAGGAGTTCCACAAGGAACATGGAAATATTTTTACGAAAATGGTATCGTCAAGCAAACAGAAATTTGGAAGAACGGAAGAATTTATGAAGTAAGCACTGTTCAAACCAAAGACGGAAAAAAGCTCAACCCTGGCAACTTTTCTAAAGGGAATGGAGTGAGACTCACTTATGACGACGAAGGCAATCTTAAGTCTAAAGTAAGCTACTTAAACAGTCGTTTATTCGGAGAATACCTTGAATACGAACCTGGCACCCAACAAATCAAAGTAAAAAGAACTTTTAAAAATGATACACTCAACGGAGAATTTGCCGAATACAAAAATGGAAAAATTTTCTGTAAAGGGTTTCATAAAAACAATTTCTTAGATAGCATCTACATCGAATTCTATGCCGATTCTACTGTAGCAATAAAAGGTTGGTATACAGCAGGATTACGTTATAAAACTTGGACTTTCTATTATCCAAACGGTAAAATTCGAGAACAAGGGCAATACGTAGCCAACAAAAAAACAGGCACATGGGAAGAATTCTATTCCAACGGAAAAATTAAATCCAAAGAAAATTGGCTTGATGGCAAAAAGCACGGAATCGCTACTTATTATTCCATGGAAGGAAAGATGAGAAAAACACTTCAATATGAAAGAGATTCCTTATACGGGAGTTACGCTGAATTCTTTGAAAATGGCAACCTTTCAGTAACAGGAAATTACATTGCAAACATACCGCAAGGACACTGGAAATATTTCCAATATGAAAAAAGAAAACATTATTTATCCGAAGAGGGAGATTATGAAAAAGGATACCGAAATGGCGAATGGAAAGAGTACAGTTCTAAGCGGAGTATAATTGCAATAGGTAATTATCAAAAAGGAAAAAAAGACGGAACTTGGAGGTACTTTTATCCGAATGGGAAGTTGCGTATGATTGAGATTTGGGAAAATGGAAAAATTTTAGCTATCCCAGAATATTATGATAAAAAAGGAAGAAAACTCGACGCAGGAACTGTAGTAGAAGGAGAAGGTACCCGATTTTTATACTATGACGACGGTACTTTGTATGCTTGTGGAAAAATAGAAAATGGTCTTCCTCACGGAGATTGGAAATATTTTTACAAAAACGGAAGAATCTTTAACATTACCACCTTTGTAGAAGGTAAAAAACAAGGTTTAAGCAGAAGCTATTACCCCAACGGAAAACCCAAAACAGACCTCTACTATGAAGACGACATCCACACAGGTGAATTTCGCCATTACACCAGAAAAGGTAAACTCAAACTAAAATAATTTTAGAAATAACCTTGCTTTTTGCGGTCTTCCATAGATGTTTCAGAACGTCTATCGTCGGCGCGCGTTCCGCGTTCAGTTTGACGCGCTGTCGCTACCTCCGAAATGATTTCGTCGATAGTAGAAGCATGAGAAACTACTGCTCCTGTGCAAGTCATATCGCCAATGGTGCGAAAGCGAACAGTCATAAGCTCAGGTTTTTCTTCAGGACGCTTGTTTAAATAAGGAGAATCTGCTAAAAGTTGTCCATTACGATTAATCACATAACGCTGATGAGAAAAATAAAGAGATGGAATCGGAATATTTTCTAATTTTATATACATCCAAACGTCCATTTCAGTCCAATTTGAAATAGGAAAAACGCGAAAATGTTCTCCTACATGTTTCTTGCCATTAAATAAGTTCCATAGCTCTGGACGTTGATTTTTAGGGTCCCACTGTCCAAATTCATCTCGATGAGAAAAGAAGCGCTCTTTGGCCCGTGCCTTTTCTTCGTCGCGCCGCGCTCCCCCCAAGCAAGCATCAAATTGATATTTTTCGATTGTATCGAGCAAGGTAACAGTTTGCAAAGCATTTCGGCTGGCATTATAGCCTTTTTCTTCTTGCACACGCCCTGTATCAATCGATTCTTGTACAGAACCTACAATCAGCTGAACGCCGAGTTCTTTCACCCAGTTATCGCGATAGGTCATCGTTTCAGGAAAATTATGACCCGTATCGATATGTACAAGCGGAAAGGGAATTTTAGCAGGAAAAAAGGCTTTTCGCGCCAAATGAGAAACCACTATCGAATCTTTCCCTCCAGAAAACAACAAAGCAGGCCGTTCGAATTGAGCAGCTACCTCTCGAATTACGTAAATAGACTCCGACTCAAGCTCTTTTAGATGATTTAAATAATAAGATTTCATAAAACCAAGCTTTTGAACTGCAAACTTATGGCTTTTCAAAGGGATTTCTACATTAGTCTACAAAATTAGTAGAAAGAAGAGAAGAAAAATCTTCCACGCGAATTGCTTTATCAATCGTAAAATTGCCGATGCGGGTCCTTCGCAGCGAGGATAGATAAGCACCTACTCCCAATTTTTGTCCTATATCTCTTGCCAAACTTCTTATATAAGTACCTTTTGAACAAATCACTCTACAACGAATTTCGGGAAGTTGCATTTCTAGAATATCAAGAGAATAAATAGTTACTCGTTTAGGAGCTAACGAAAGAGTTTCTCCTTTTCGAGCTGCTCGATAAGCCGGCTTTCCATTCACTTTCACTGCTGAGTATTGAGGCGGAACTTGCCAAATCTCTCCTTGAAATGAAAGAATCACTTGACGAATCTCCGATTCTGTAAGATGTGTCCAATCAGTTTGAGTATCAAACGGCGTTTCAAGGTCGAAAGAAGGAGTGGTTTTCCCGATGACAATGGTAGTTTCGTACTCTTTTTCTTGATGCATGAAAGTTTCAATCTGTTTAGTCATCTTACCAGTGCACACTAATAAGAGTCCTGTAGCGAGTGGGTCGAGTGTTCCGGCATGCCCTATTTTTTTTATTTTAAGCACACTGCGCAATTTATTTACTACATCAAAAGAAGTCCAACGGAGTGGCTTATCTACTAAAATCAACTGACCTGCTAAAAATTCTTGGTAGGTAGGCATATACCCCATTTTGATTTTTACAAAAAAAAAGCCTTTCAAGGACAGATTCAATAACCTTCGAAGTAATCTCTAATTTGGTTTAAAAGATGTTGAGCAATCGCATAAAAGTTACTTGTTTTGTAAAGTAGATTCTCTTAATTCATGCCGACCATTTTCAAAAGATTGCTGCCTATTATAGGGCTCTTCTTTCCTGTTCTGATGCAAGCGCAAGAAACGAGTATTTCAGAGGAAAGTAATGTGGTAATGCTTCAGCAAGCGGCAGAACTAGAAGTAGTACGCGAACAAGGAAAAGAATTGCGCTATGTAAAAAGCGATTCGGCTCGCACCAAACGCGTCATCTTTACGCAAGGTTCTATGACTTTACAATGCTGGGAAGCAATCCAAAATCCGATTGCAAATGAGGTGCGTGCCTACGGAGAAGTTGTATTCACGCAAGGCGATAGCGTTACACTCAACGGCGATACAGCCGTATACAATGGATTTACAAAAATTGCAGAAGTATGGGGGCAAAATGTGGTCTTATTTACAGATTCTTTGAGACTTATCACCGATAGAATTCGGTATAATCGTCTGACGGGAATTGCTTGGTATGAAAATGGGGGGCGTCTGGAAGACGACTCTACTACTTTGACAAGCCTAAAAGGCTACTACAACACAGCCACCAAACTCATGACTTTTAAAACTAACGTTCAACTTGAAAATCCTTCTCAACAAAGCAAACTAATTTCTGATACACTAATCTACGATACACAAACCAAAAAAAGCTTTTTTGTTACTAAAACTTATATCTACAATGAAGATAGAGTGCTGATAGCCAACAGAGGAACCTACGATAATAATTCAGGACAAGCCGATTTTGAAGAAAACGCAAGCATTGATCATCCTGAATATATTATGTTTGGTGATTACTTAAATTACAACAAAAACACTCAACAAGGATTCGGGCGTGGAAATATTAGGCTCTATAGCAAAAAAGACACTGTAAGCATTTACGGACAAAAAGGATTTTTTGACAGAGAAAAAAAATTCGCCAAAGTGTGGGAGAACGCTCTTATGGAAAAACCTTTCGGAAAAGACACACTACTTTTGCAAGCAGATACTCTTATTTCAGTGTTCGACACATTATCCGATGAGCGATTTGTAAAAGCTTACTACCACGTGAAAATTTGCTCTCAGGAACTGCAAGCCATTTGCGATTCTCTTTTTTACAATTATGCCGATTCAACAATTCATTTCTTTAACGAGCCTATCTTATGGAACATCGAAAATCAAATTACAGGAGATACCGTAAAAGTACAACTCAAAGGAAAAGAAATTGATACTATTCATATTTGGAATAATGCTTTTGTAGTATCTGTAGATAGCATCGGCAATTTTAACCAAATCAAAGGCAGAGAAATGATTTGTCGATTCCAAGAAAACCAAATCAAACGCATTGATGTGAACGGAAACGGTCAGTGTATCTATTTCGCACTCGATAACGATTCCATATTATTAGGCATGAATTCTATTGTATGCAGCAATATTGTAGTACTTTTTGGAGATTCTAACAAAGTGCAATCTATTACTTTTCTTTATCAGCCTGAGGCAAAGTTCATTCCTCCTCATGAAATAGAGGAACCCGATAAATACTTAAAAGGATTTGCTTGGCACCACGAAAAACGTCCGCCAAAAGACTCTTTAAGAGCGCTTCTTAACGAATATCTCTCAAAAATTCCGCCACTTCCCGTGCAAGAGAAGAGACAAGCCAAATTTGTACTCGAACAAAAAGGCAACGAAATTGAACTGCGCAACACACTTTGTTTTGAAGAAGATTTAAAAGGAACTTTTTATGTAGATTTTGTTCCTAAAGATATAGAAGATTTATCTCCTTCTCATCGTTTAAAGGGATATGAAACTATTACCTTTACTATTCCTCCTCAAATGCTAAAAGACAATCGATTATATTACCGAATCAAGTTGCCTAGATACGAGGTAGCTACTGCGCGAGTCGGCCAATTCAAAATTGTAATAGGAGAAGACGGAAGACCCGTTCGGCAAGAAGTTTGGGCAGACTTTATTAATTTTTGGTAATACAACCTGCAAAGCTTCAATACTCTACAGGTTGCGGCTTATGGTCAAGGCTTTCGATTTTGAGCATCTACACACGCAATGACAGCCATGTTTACTACTTCTCGCACAGAACAGCCCATTTGTAAAATATGAACAGGTTTCCTCATTCCTAATACGATAGGACCAATTGCTTCAGCTGCATTCATCACCTGCAACAATTTGTACGCAATATTAGCTGATGACAAGTTTGGAAAAATCAACACATTAGGTTCGTTGTGTACAAGTTCAGAAAATGGATAATTCGACGCTAAAATTTCTCTATTGAATGCTACATTAGCCTGAATTTCTCCATCCAAAATAAGCTCAGGATGCTCAGCTTTTAATTTTTCAACAGCTTTCCGAACTGTACGTGGCTCTTCATCGTCCGAATTTCCAAAGTTAGAATAAGATAACAATGCGATTCGAGGCTCTATATTAAATCCCTTTCTGACAGCTTGAGCTGTAAGCAAAGTTATATCCACTAATTCTTCAGAAGTAGGTTTAGGAATCATAGTAGTATCAGCAAAGAAAATCGGGCCGCGCTTGGTAAGCATCAAATACATAGTAGCCACTTTTTTACCTTTCTCATAAGGTCCTATAATCTCGAGAGCCGGTCGAATAGAAGTAGCATACTGACGGCTAATTCCTGTGATGAGCGCATCAGCATCGCCACATTCTACCATCATTGTTCCGTAATAGTTGCGCGTATGGATAGCTACTTGCGCTTCATAATAGTTGTATCCTCTCCTACCGCGCTTTGCGAAAAACAAATCTACATATCGGTTTCGTTGGTCGGCGTTTTTGTTATCGCGCGGGTCTATGATTTCAACACCTTCAATATCAATTTGATGCTCTTGACAAAGTTCTTTGATTTGTTCTACATTCCCTAGTAAAATAGGAACTGCAATGCCTTCATCGATAAGAATTTGAGCGGCTTTCAAAATTCTGATGTCATCTCCTTCTGCAAATACGATGCGTTGCGGATTGAGTTTCGCTTTTTGGGTAAGCGCTCTCATAATATTGTCGTTGCTTCCCATACGGCGGCGAAGTTCTTCGACATAAGCGTCCCAATCTGTAATGTTTTTGCGCGCAACGCCACTCCGAATTGCAGCCTGTGCCACAGCAGGAGCTACAGTAGTAAGAAGGCGGGGGTCTAAAGGTTTGGGAATAATGTAATCACGGCCAAATTTTAGATTCTTCTGATTATACGCAGTTAAAACGATTTCTGGAACAGGCTCGCGCGTCAGTTGTGCTATGGCGCGCACGGCAGCCATTTTCATTTCTTCGTTGATTTCAGTAGCGCGCACGTCAAGAGCTCCTCGAAAAATAAAAGGAAAACCTAACACATTATTTACTTGATTTGGATAGTCGGAACGTCCTGTAGCAATAATCACATCTTGACGCGTTGCTTTAGCGGTTTCATAATCAATTTCAGGATCCGGATTGGCTAATGCAAACACAATTGGATTTTCTGCCATGCTCAAAAGCATTTCAGGCGTCATGATGTTCGCTTTAGAAAGACCTAAGAAAACGTCAGCACCTCGAAGCGCCTCTTGAAGAGTGCCATTCCAATCAGTTGCAAACTCGGCTTTAATTTCACCTAAATCAGTTCTATTTCGGTTTAAGATTCCTTTGCTATCGAATACCAAAATATTTTCTTTTTTAACTCCTAAATTGATGAACATTCTAATGCAACTAATTGCTGATGCACCAGCGCCCGAAACTACTACTTTTAAGGCTTCTAGCTTCTTACCGACGATTTCAACTGCATTTAATAGTCCTGCCGCTGAAATAATGGCTGTTCCGTGTTGGTCGTCGTGCATGACGGGTATGTTCATTTCTTTTTTTAAGCGCGTTTCTATTTCGAAACACTCAGGCGCTTTAATATCTTCCAAGTTGATTCCCCCGAATGTGGGTTCAAGCGCTTTGACTACGCGACAAAACTCGTCTACATCTTTGGCATTAACTTCTATATCAAAGCAATCAATTCCTGCAAATATTTTAAATAGAACGCTTTTTCCTTCCATCACAGGTTTTCCAGCTTCCGGACCTATATCGCCAAGCCCTAACACTGCAGTGCCGTTAGAAATCACTGCTACCAAATTACCTTTTGAAGTATATTTGTAAACATCATCCTTGTTTTGTGCGATTTCTAAACAAGGATACGCTACGCCTGGCGAATAAGCTAAAGCTAAATCCCTTTGGGTCTTATACGCTTTTGTAGGGTTTACCTCAATTTTTCCTGTAGGAATCTGACTGTGGTAGTATAGCGCATCTTCTTTTCTCACGATATTTTTTGTGCCCATAAGTAAATTGGTTGAAAGTTATGATGCGCTAAATTTAGAAAATATTTGAAAACGATTGCAGCCTCAAGAAAGAATATTTGTTCACCGCGGATTGAGCAACTCTAACTTTCCATTCACAAGTTTTACGACGGGAACATATTCATTTTCATTAGAACGAGAATAATCATAGCCTACGCTCATTACCCCTCTGAGAAAAGAAGATTGGCGCATGGCTTCAATCAAAGAAGAAGGATTCTTACAAAGATGACTCCCAAACAAATACATTGTCTCGAATCCTAATCGAACAAATTTAGAAGGAAGAATTCCCATCTTTTCGATGTACTTGTGAGTAAACCGTTTGACTAAGATAGAATCTTGATTGATTTGAAATTGCGGATAAACAAAGTGAACATTTGCGCGCTCAATTTGGTGAAATTTTATTTGGTCGAACTCCAACCAACTATAATCAGCCAAAATAGGAATGTTCAAATTTAAAGAAAGAGAAGCAGATAAGATATTAAATGCAGTCGTTACATCGTTAGTAGCCGCATAGATGCAACTCTGGCGCAAAACAGAAACTTTTTGTAAAGAATCTGATAAAATTTTATAACCTTGTTTACCAACCTCAAAAACATGAAAAAGTTCTACTTTGCCACCTTCTTGTTGAAATACTTTTTTAAAGGTTTCAGCTAATAACTTGCTGGAGGGTTGTTTGTCGTACACAATGCAAGCATATTTGACTCGTAAATAGCGAATTGCAAAGAGAGCTGCTTGTTTTGCCTGAGTTTCGGGAGTAGTATGCAATAAAAAAGCAAAAGGATTATTTTCAATCACTTGTGGATTAGTAGACAAAGGATTGACCATAGGAATTTGATACTGCTTTGAAAATTCCTTCACCAACGGAACAGTATTAGGGTGAAGAGGACCAATAATCAAATTTGACTTTTGAAATTCTGGATTTGCAAGAATGCGCCTCACTTTCAAACTATCTTTGTTAGTATCGAATACTAAAAGATTAAACACACAAGAAGGAAATGTTTCCATTAAAATTTCAGTTGCAATCCGAACCCCTTCGTATAAATCGAACACGTACTGGTTTTTAATAGAACGAGCCGAAACAGCATTGTCTCCTAATACAAACGGTAATAGTAATGCTACTCTTATGAAAGATTTTAAACCATGATTGCCAGTATTTGGTTTTTCTACCCAAGAAGCCAAAACAGGAGAGTTTTCTAAGTGCAAAAGCTGTTGAATGACCTGCTCAAACAAAGCGTGGTTTCTCAAAGAGTAAGGCTGCTCTTTAAGTTTGTAGAACAAAATCTCCAAAAAAGCACGGTCCTGATACGAAGAAGAATAATTAGCTTCTAAATCGTTAATCGACAAGTTATTGTAAATGTTCTTTTTAGCTAAATACACATCTTCTGCCCAAAAAGGATCCTGAATTTTTTGAAGCATTTGTAGGGCAGAAAAGTATTCTTTTTTTTCCATTAAACACAACGATTCTAAAAAATACGCTTCTTCTTTTTTCTCCCAAGAAGGTTGAGAGCTTTGCAAAAGTTGCAGCCATCGAACCGCTTCATCGAACTTATTAAGTTGATAAGCACAATAAGCATAAAAGTATACTGCGTAAGGAAAGTAAGCTTTTTCAGAAGGATTTTTGGCTACACTTTCAAATATTGTCATAGCAGATTCGTATTTTCCTTCTAGTAGAAGCTTTTTTCCATAAAAAAAAGGATTGCTAGATTGGCAAAAGGCAATTTCATAAATCGAGAGCCACAGAATCAAAAACTTTTTCATGTTTAGTGTTAGAAAAATTGAAAATTTTCAATTTCAAAATGGCAATTTATTGGTGTTTTCTCATGTAAACAAACTCTCAATCCTGGTTTGAGAAGCGCCAGAAAGCCCAGAAGTTTCAGATTTAATCATAAAAGTACCAACTTAACCCGAACTCAAACTCTCTTGCCTGACCTGCATAATGAGGAGTAACGTAATAGCCCGGCGTATTAAAGCCTATTTTTTGGAGCAGATTCGTAATCTTTATGAAAACTCTCGTGTTTTTAATGATAAAATTTACAAAAAGTTCGGCGATCAAGTAATCTCCGTAAGGTCGTACGTCTTGCAAATGAAACTGCTGAGTAACAGGCATGTAAGTTTGTTTGTAAAACGACGTATGATAATGAAAATCAAAACCCATTTGGGAGAGTGTCGCATTGCGAAAGAGATACTTTTGGAAATATACTTGATAATTTATAAGACTTTGAGGCATACGCATGTAATAATTCTTTTGAAGAAGTTGATAAAAATCGAGATGATGCATCAAATCGCCTGTTTTCAAACTAAAATTCAATCCTGTTAGACTGTAGGAAATATTTTCAGGAACTTGCCGAGGAATGGCTGCAGTATCCCAATAAACATACCCTCGAACTTGGTGAATCTCTAAAAAACCTTTAAAACTCCAATTTCTTCGTTTCCATTTTATTTTTGCAGACCACTTTTGATAAAAAGTAGTGCTAAAATATGAATGATTCCATCGAAAATGGTTTCCGAAGTAATACCTGACTGGCAAAGAAGGAGCTATCTGATACTGAAAAAATCCTATTTCTGCCCGATTGTGATGTAGCAAGCATTCTAATTTACGTTGGGGAACATAATTGCCTCTTAGAAGATGTTCTTGCTCCACTCTTAAATAAGTAGTTGAATCGTAATAAATTCTTCCTACAACCCCTGCATAATGCTCAGGGAAAATATTAAACGGAATGCGGTCATAAAGGTTTTTATCAAATGTCATATATTCTTGCGCTGCTACATAGCTTTTTTGTCTGTGCCAGAGCGCAAAAAATAATTTATTATCGCGCTGATACTTAACCCCTTGTTGGTTCTCATAAAACTGATAAACAAACTTGTGATAAGTAAACCGCGGATTGAGAAAAATGTTTCTATAAAAATTTGCATCTGTGCCTGTAGCAAAAACGCTTCCTGCAGCGCGCATAAGGTCGTTAGAAAAAGCATTTCTCTGAGAATAACGAGTAAAACGATGAAATAGACGAGTGCCTGGCAAGAGCTCAAATTCGTGGTACAATCGCCATTTTTCGCGATACTGCTCGGCAGTGGCGTTATAAAGGCGATTTACGGTGCCGCGATTATCTTGCATAAAAGGCGTGTAAATACTCGGCAAAATCTCTACGAGAACGCCTCCAGTTTCTATTGTGTTATGAAAATACTTGGAGGCATTTGCCATAATCTTGTAGCGCTCGTTAGCAGTTTTTGCATTAAAGCTGAATAAAAAAGTCTGGTGTCGTACTTGTTTATCGTTGTTATTGATTCGTTGATTGGCTACCAATAAGGGCGCATCAATCCGATGATAAAGACCCGATATATTGATATAAGGTCCTATATTGCGCGCATAGCCTACATCTAACAACGAGCGCCGATTTCCCCCTTGCACGTATTCCCAAAAAGAAAAAGGCGATTTAGTGTTATAGTAACGGATGCGGTCTTCGTCATAAATATGCGGATTGTACACATCAAATCCATGTCTAGTTCCTAATTCTGTAATTGGCTGTACATATACAGGAAAAGTTGCCGTACCTACGTTGCCCAAGTCTTGGAGCAAGTAACCACTTTTGGCTACTGCATTATAGCGGTGCAAATGTAACAAAGTAGTATCAGGATGCTGTATGCATTTAGTATTTTCAAACCAATCGCGTTCATGCCAAAATTGTGTCGTGAAGGCACCATAAATTTGTTTAGTAGAATCATCTTGAATAGCTCTCCCGCTCTCATCTACTCGAATGCGGCTATTGCTATCGTCAAAAGGGCTTTGAGGGCGGTTCACATTTCCGAAAGGGTCGTTTATATTGCTCTGATTAGGAGCAGAAGAAGCATCGCGTCTCTGTTGCGCAAACGTTGCGTATGAGGTGAAAAAGAAAACGACAACTAAAAAATACCTTCTCAAAACAATTTTTTTTGCAAAACTATAAAAACCTTCAGAAAAAGATTGAATTCGCTAAAAAATACAGAGCTGTACGAAAGGTATTAATTTTTGATCTGCTGCGCATTCCTAAAAAACAGCTTGGATGCTCGCATGTAAAGTTTTCTCAAAGGCGCATGATTTTTCTAATCATAAAATCTTTAGATTTTTGACAAATATTCAAAAATTTTTATTTTTACTTTAAAATTTTCCATAAATGCCTTAATACTCGTCGATAATTCCGTATTTTAGTGTTCCCAAATTAGTGCAATACCCCGTCTGTGAACTTGTAAAAAACCAAATAAACGTGAAAGATTTAACTGTTCTAACACCTAAAAAGGCTCTCAACAAAGCCTTTTTAAAGCTAAAGCCCACTAGAACTGAAATTGAAGCCTTTAAGGCTAATCTTAGCACGCTCATCGACAGCACAAACGACAAAGAAAGTGAAGAATTTCATAAAAATCTTGTCATTGACTTTTTAAAGAAGACCTATTACGAACCGAACCATTTTATCAATACCAAAGGCAGAAACGACTTGGTGATTCACAACGGACAAAATGCAAGTTCGACCGTTGGCGTAATCATTGAAACCAAAAAACCGACCAACAAAACCGAAATGCTTACTACCGACAACCTCAACAAAAAAGCATTGCAGGAGTTGGTTTTGCATTATTTACGGGAAAAAATTACGCATCAAAACCTTGAAATCAAGCACTTGATAGCGACCAATATCTACGAATGGTTTATTTTTGATGCCACCTTATTCGATAGGCTCTTTGCCCAAAACAAAAACCTCGTACAAAAATTCAACGACTTTGAAGGCGGTCGTTTGGCAGACACCAAAACCGACTTTTTCTACAAACAAATTGCAGAGCCATTTATTGACAGCATTGTTTCTGAAATCGAATTTACCTATTTCAATATTCAGGATTTTCAAAAAAAAGACAAGGCGGACGATACCGAACTCATTGCTTTGTTCAAAATCCTTTCGCCCGAACATCTTTTAAAACTTCCTTTCGCCAACGACAGCAATACCCTCGACAAACGATTTTACAGCGAACTCTTGCACATTATCGGGCTGACTGAAACCAAAGACGGTACTAAGAAGCTCATTCAGCGAAACAAAGCTGGCGAACGCCACTCTGGAACAATTCTCGAAAATGCCATCGCGCAACTCGACAGCCTAGACAAACTCAGCCGATTGGAAAAACCCACCCAATTCGGCAACAACAAAGAAGAACAACTTTTTAACGTGGCATTAGAACTCTCGATTACTTGGATAAACCGCATTTTGTTTTTGAAGTTACTGGAAGCGCAACTCATCACCTACCATAAAGGCGATAAATCTTATTCGTTCCTTAATCTCGAGAAAATCAAAGATTATGACGACCTGAACACCTTGTTTTTTCAGCTATTGGCTCGCAAACCCAACGAACGTAACGAAGATGTAAAAAATGTGTTTGAGAAGGTTCCTTACCTGAATTCTTCGCTCTTCGAACCCACCGACTTAGAACATAACACTATTTTTATCAGCAATCTAAGAGACAATAGAACCATTCCGATTTTTTCGCAAACCGTACTCAAAGACCAGCAAGGCAAAAAGCGAACAGGCAATCTCAATACGCTGCAATACTTATTTGAGTTTTTAGATGCTTACGATTTTGGAGCAGAAGGCGGAGCAGAAATTCAGGAAGACAACAAAACACTCATTAACGCTTCCGTGCTGGGATTGATTTTTGAGAAGATAAACGGCTACCAAGATGGTTCATTTTTCACACCCGGTTTTATCACGATGTACATGTGCCGGGAAACTATTCGGAAAGCTGTAGTGCAGAAATTCAACGAAACCAAAGGCTGGAATTGCCAAAACATGGACGAACTCTACGAAAAAATTGATTTTACAACCGCAGAAGGCAGAAAAGAAGCCAACCAAATTGTAAACACGCTCAAAATTTGCGACCCTGCCGTAGGCTCTGGACACTTTTTGGTTTCGGCACTCAACGAAATAATTGCCATCAAAAACGACCTGAAAATTCTCCAAGACCGTGGCGGAAAACGCCTCAAAGAATACCACGTAGAAGTAGTCAATGACGAACTCATCGTAACAGACCAAGACGGCGAACTCCTCGAATACAACCCGACCAACAAAGAAAGCCAACGCATACAAGAAACCCTTTTCCACGAAAAGCAAACCATCATTGAAAACTGCCTCTTTGGAGTGGACATCAATCCCAACTCTGTCAAAATCTGCCGATTGCGGCTCTGGATTGAACTTCTCAAAAACGCATACTACAAAAATGCTACCGAATTAGAAACATTGCCCAACATAGATATCAACATCAAATGCGGAAACTCTTTGGTGAGCCGTTTTGCCATTGATTCAGATTTAAAACAAGCCCTGAAAAAAAGCAAATGGAACATAGATACCTACAAAAACGCCGTTGCCACTTACCGAAACGCCCAAAGCAAGGAACAAAAACGGGAAATGGAACGCCTCATTGCCGACATTAAATCCGAGTTTAGGAGCGAAATTGCCAAAAATGACCCCAAGCTTATCCGCAAGCGAAAACTCGAAGGCGAACTCTTTAATCTCATCAACCAAACTTCTGTCTTTGAACTTTCGGAAAAAGAGAAAAAAGAAAAAGCCAAAAAAGCCGAACAACTCGCCCAAGAAATCCAAAAACTTGAAACCGACATTGAAGCAATAACATCCAACAAGATTTTTGAAAATGCTTTTGAATGGCGTTTTGAATTTCCTGAAGTATTGAATGATGAAGGCGATTTTGTAGGCTTTGATGTGGTAATCGGAAATCCGCCGTATGTTGATTTTAGAGAAATTGACAAAAACCAAATAAAGCATTTACAACACTACAAAACATTAAAAAACTCGCCACGTCCTAATCTGTATCAATTTTTCATCGAGTTAGGCTATAAAATCATGCGAGAAAATGCTTATTTCTGTTATATCAATCCCAACCAATTTTTATCGATCGATGCAGGCTACGGTTTGCGAAAGCTTATCGTCGAGAATACGATAATTCAATTTATTGACGACCTTTCTTACGTTAAAATTTTTGATGAAGCATCTACTTACACGGTAGTTTGGTCGTTCAAAAAACAAATCAATGGAAATTATTCTGTGCGAATTAGTAAGTGCTATCATGTTGATGATATCGGAAAAGAAACTCTGCAAGTCCAAAAAGATGATATCATAGCAAACGGAAAATATCTGATTATTACTAATGTTAATCAATTGATTGTTAATAAGATAGAAAAAGATAAAGCAAAACTCAGTTCGATATGTAATATGATTTGGGGAACTTCTCAAAGCGGGTATGGTCAAAAGAAAATCACTCATGATACCTACTTACAACTATCTGAGAACGAAAAACAAGCGTATCAAAGAATTATTCAGACAAAAGATATTAAAAGTTATGTCATTGATTGGAAGCAGGAATATATTCCCCAAAAAATCTTTTCCCCAAAAGTAATTGAGAAGTTCTTACTCAAAGAAAAAATTGTTATCGCAAGAATGACCTTGAAATTACAAGCTGCTCTCGATACAGAATATTTTTTTGTAGGAAAATCTACCGTTCTTTTCGATTGGAATAAAGATGTTAATCCTTACTATTTATTAGGGATTCTCAACTCAAAACTTATCAATTTTTGGTATATCAACTATTTTGAAAATACGCATTTACGGGGTGGCTACATTCGTTTTGATATTCCTTATTTAAAGAAAATTCCCATTGTGATAGCAGAGAAAACCCAACAAGAAGATATTAGGTCGGTTGTTGAGTCAATTATTTCTATTAAGAAACAAAACCCATCAACCGACACCACTGCCTTAGAAGCTCAAATCGACTGCATGGTGTATGAACTATACGGCTTAACGGAAGAAGAAATCGAGATTGTAGAAAGCTCATCACGTTAAGGTGGTTTTCTTTATAAGCCATAAGTGTTTTTTATTTCAATGAGTTGATATTGCTCTGTAAGGAAGAGAATTGACATTTTCTGCAATTTTTCTGCAAAACGCATGAATTTGCCACAAATACAATGAAATTAAAAAATCATCGTTAGTTTTGAGAAAACCATAATACTTTGAAGCGTACTCAAACCATCTGCGCTGTTATGAAAAATCGTCAGTGTTATTACTTGTTTGCCTTGATAATCATTCTACAACAATCGTACGGACAACCCAAAACTCCTACTTCGCGCGTATCTGAAAAAGTGCTTACTATCGAGCAAGCTACTTTCGGAATGGCCACAGGCGAACTAGCTCCCGAGAACTTAGAGCAAATTCAGTGGATAAGCGCCAACGACGATTATGCTTATGTAAAAAACGATACACTCTATAAAGGAAACATCAAAGGCGACGACAAACCTATTCTGACAATCAACACCTTAGCAGAAAAAATGGTAAACCGCAAAAATAAACCTTCTAGTTTTCCTTCTATTACTTGGCAAACACCCAACAGTTTTTGGTTCATACACGACAATACCTTATGGGAATACGACATCAACAAAAACGCATTCACGCTCGAACTCAAACTGCCAGACTCTGCATCTTTCCGCGATGTTTCTCCTAGATACGATGTAGCTCAAACCATTAAAAACAATCTATGGATAATTCGCAAAACAGAGTTAGTAGCTGTATCTCAGGAAAGCAACCCTGCTATTCTGGTAGGGCAGGCGACTCATCGGTATGAATTTGGAATTCGCAAAGGAACGTTTTGGTCTCCTTCTGGCAAACTGTTAGCCTTTTATCGCACCGATGAAAGCATGGTAACAGAATATCCCATTCTTGATTTTTCAGTGCGTCCCCCTAAAACAAATACTATCCGTTATCCTTTTGCAGGTGGAAAAAGCCATGAAGTTACTATAGGCATATACAACTTGGAAAACAAACAAACTACTTACCTTCGGACAGGTACGCCTAAAGAACAATATCTCACTAATATCACGTGGGACCCTACTGAACAATTTATTTACGTAGCTGTAGTCGATAGAAGTCAGCGCATCATGCAATGGAGAAAATACAACACTACCACAGGCGAACAAGTAGCCTCTTTTTTAGAAGAAAAAAGCATCAAATACATAGAACCAGAAAACGGATTATTCTTTTTTCCTAAAACAAAAAACAAGTTTTTATATTTGAGTGAAAAAACTAATTTCCAACATCTTTATGTTTCTGATACAGAAGGAAAAACTAGCGAGCAACTTACCTCTGGCGGTTGGGAGGTGACAGAAGTTTTGGGAATCGACCCTTCTGAGAAATTTGTTTATTTTATTTCTACGCAAGATGCTCCTATCGAAAGGCAAATCTATAAAATAGACCTAAAAACCAAGCAACTTACAAAAATTTCTTCTGATAAAGGTGTACATCAAGGGTGGCTAAGTCCTTCAGGAAAATACCTTATCGATAGCTATAGCAATTTAGATGTTCCTAAGCGAATTCGCATCATCGACTTAGCTACGAATCAACCTATAAAAACCCTTCTTAACTCTAGAAATCCGCTTCTTAACTATAAAATAGGAAAAATAGAAATTAACCGACTCAAAGCCCAAGATGGTACCATGTTGTACTATCGGATTATTAAACCTCTCGATTTTGATGTAAGCAAAAAATATCCGATGCTGGTTTATGTCTATGGAGGTCCTCATGTTCAACTCATTCGCGAGGAATGGATGGGAGGTGCCGACTTATTTCTTTTCTTTTTAGCTCAGAATGGTTATATTATCTTTACAGTAGATGGAAGAGGTTCTCAGTATCGCGGACTAGAATTTGAACAAAAAATTGTAGGAAACTTAGGAGAAATTGAAATGGCAGACCAACTGTCGGGAGTAGAATTTATGAAAAAGCAGCCCTACATCAATCCTAATCGAATTGGTGTGTGGGGATGGAGCTACGGTGGGTATTTAACTTTATCCCTCATGACTAAAAAACCTAATGTCTTTAAAACTGGCATTGCAGGAGCACCCGTTACAGATTGGCAACTCTACGAAATCATGTACACCGAACGATACATGAGCACTCCTGAAAAAAATCAAGATGGCTACTACAAAGCTAATCTCCTCAACTTTGTTAAAGATCTCAACGGAAATTTATTAATCGTACACGGCACACATGACGACACTGTAGTGCTACAACACTCTTTAGATTTCATTAGAGAATGCATCAAATATCAAAAAATGGTTGATTTCTTGCTCTATCCCGAGCAAGGACACCAATTCCGAGGCGATGCCCGCCTCCATATCAACCGCAAAATTTTAGATTATTTTAACAAAAACCTGATTTGATTATTTTTCAATTACACAAAACTCAAAAGGTAACTTCACATCATTTTCGAAAAATTCGCCAAATTCGAGCATATCAATATCGCCTTCCTCGTAAAACCAATATACTTTGGCTTTGCCTTTTCCTGCAAGCACATAAGCTTCTAATTTTTTAAGAATTTCTAACAAGCATTTAGAAGAACTTGTGTTAAAATAAGACATTCTGAAATTTACTTTGATATTCCGATGAGGCGTTTTAAGATACTCGTCTATCCAACGATAAACAGGCTCATACACCTTGATAGCGTGTTCTGGATAAGATTCTCCAGAAAAATTCAATTCGTTTGACTCTACGTCAAAATAAATTTCAGGAATGTAAATCTGACCTTTGAGTGAAAAATCCTCCATACACGAAAATCTACTAAATTTTGTATGCTACAAATCTAACAACTCTCTTGAAGAAATCAACAATTCACACACGTAACAGTTTGATAAGCTTATACAGAAAAGTGCTAAAAAATGTAAAACATCTTGCTCACTTTAAAGTTTTTTATAGCTTTGCAACAACAAACCTAAAAAACGTTTGGCGACAATTGAAATGAAAAAATAGTCAAAAAGATTTAGTTTTTTTTTATTGGAATTTCAGTTTCGAAATTTATTTATTTGCAAAGTTTAATAATTAAACAATAAGAACAATGTCAGACATCTCAGCAAAAGTTAAGAAAATTATTGTCGAAAAGCTTGGTGTAGAAGAATCGGCTGTTACACCAGATGCAAGTTTCACTAACGACTTAGGCGCTGATTCGCTTGATACCGTTGAATTGATTATGGAATTTGAAAAAGAGTTCAACATATCTATTCCGGATGACCAAGCTGAAAGCATTACTACGGTAGGGCAAGCGATTGCCTACTTACAGCAACATGTAAAATAAAAAAATGAACTTAGGTTATTCGACATACCTGCAAGCACAATTGAGTTGGGTTTGCAGGTTGTTGTTTTTTTAATTTTTACCTTGTTAAGCTAACACATTTCATCACTATGAAAAAGCTAAGAAGAGTTGTTGTTACAGGAATGGGAGCCCTCACTCCTATTGGAAATAATCTACCCGATTACTGGGAAAATCTAGAAAAGGGAGTAAGCGGAGCTGCACCTATTACAAAGTTCAACGCTGAAAAATTTAAAACCCGGTTCGCTTGTGAAATAAAAAATTTGGACGTCTCTCAGTACATCGATAAAAAAGAAATTCGTAAAATGGACCCAGTGGTGCATTATGCTCTCATCACCGCTGATGAAGCTATGAAAATGTCGGGTCTTGACTTAGAAAAAATCAATAAAGAGCGAGTAGGCGTCATTTGGGGATCGGGTATCGGAGGAATCACTACCTTTCAACAAGAAGTACTTGAGTTTGCAAAAGGAGACGGAACACCTAGATTCAACCCGTTTTTTGTGCCCAAGATGATTATTGATATGACTTGCGGAATGATTTCCATGAAATATGGATTTATGGGTCCTAATTTTTCGGTTGTATCTGCCTGTGCCACCTCTACGCATGCGCTTATCGATGCTTTTTATTACATCCGTTGGGGGAAAGCCGAAATTATCGTTTCAGGAGGGTCTGAAGCTACTGTAAATGAATCAGGCATAGGAGGCTTTAATGCGCTTAAGGCTCTTTCTGAGAGAAACGATTCTCCTCAAACAGCATCTCGCCCCTTCGATGCAGATCGAGATGGATTCGTGCTCGGAGAAGGAGCTGGATGTCTAATTTTAGAAGAATACGAACACGCCAAAGCAAGAGGAGCTAAAATTTATGCCGAAATTGTAGGAGGAGGAGCCACCGCCGACGCCTACCACATGACAGCTCCTCATCCCGAAGGACTCGGAGCGCGCAACGTCATGAAAGAAGCTTTAGCCGATGCAGAACTTTCCCCCGATAAGATTGACTACATCAATGTACACGGAACTTCTACTCCATTAGGCGATATTGCAGAACTCAAAGCAATTCAAGCGCTCTTTGGAGAACATGCCTATCGCATGAACATCAGTTCTACCAAATCTATGACAGGTCATTTACTCGGAGCCGCTGGAGCAGTAGAAGCGCTCGCTTGTATTTTAGCAGTTTATAAAGATATAGTTCCTCCTACTATCAACCAATTCAAATTAGACCCTAACATAGATCCGCGCCTCAACCTTACCCCTAATGTCGCCCAAAAAAGAAAAGTAAACTATGCACTCAGCAATACATTTGGATTTGGAGGACACAACGCTTCTATTGTTCTTAAAAAATTTGAAGATTAATTTTGATGCACTACAGAAAAACATCTTCTAAATGTTCAATTTGGTAGGTGTTTTTCTTTTTTAAAATGCTGATGATATCAAACCTGAAAAAAACTTTTTCTGTTAATAAAGATACATAATGCTCCGCTGCTTGTTTGAGTTGCATTATTTTGCGTTTTGTAACAAACTCCTCTGGTTCTCCAAAGCGAACAGAAGTGCGAAGCTTTACTTCTACAAACACTAAAACATTATCTTTTTGAGCGATAATATCTACTTCTGCGCGCTTGTATCGGAAGTTTTTTTCTTTGATGGAATAGCCTTTTTGTTCGAGAAAATCGCATGCAATCCTTTCTCCTTCCTTACCCAAAAAGTAATTGCGAAGCATTAACTTTATTTGATAAGAGGGAGTTCTGAATTGAGTTGAGAAGATTTATTTTCGCAGAACTCTGGCGACTTTCCACATAATCCACAAATTTCTCCATTCTGATTTAAGAGCGGATTTTGAGAAGCACATGTGCCTCTGAAATGCCCATCTTTTAAAAAGATTAAACGAACTGAAAGCATAAAGAAGAAAAAAGCAAATACGCCAATAGCAAGCAAAAAGGTCGTCATAACAGTAAGATTTTTTAAAAGAACAAAATTTAGATTTGTAATGTTTCCTAAAAATAAAAAAGATTTCTGAAAATTAGTACATTTGCAATTTGTAAAAAATAACCTCATATGCCAACTATTCATGTTGTTTGTGCGGTCATTATCGATGAAAACAAAAAAATATTAGCTTTGCAACGCGGTCCTCATAAACCTCCTGCCTACAAGTGGGAATTTCCAGGTGGAAAAATTGAACCTAACGAATCAGAAATTAATGCCATTCGCAGAGAAATCCGAGAAGAACTCCATTTAGAAATACAACCTATGAAACGATTAAAACCTTCCGTTCAACATACCGGCCTTAAAACGATTCGCTTAATCCCTTTTGCATGCCGCATTCGAGGAGGTACTCTTACCCTTACAGAACATTCTGATTTTAAATGGATAGAAGCCGACAAGCTTCATACGCTCGATTGGGCAATAGCCGATTTGCCAATTGTACACGAAATTCAAAATATGCTTAAAAGCTAAAAAATTTCTTCTTCAATGAAAACTAATTTTTTATATAATCCTAAAACCCAACAACTCAAAATCAAAGGATTAGGGCTTCGTTCTCCTCTTTTTTGGGGTGGAGCAATTTTTAAGATATTGCTTTCAACTAGTTTTGCGTCGACTTATCTTACAGAACTGTTCATTCCCTTTGTAAATTATTTTATCAGTTCTGGTTTCGAAAATCCTTACACACACTTTTATGAAATAGGGCAAACGGAAAAGTTCCCTTACCCAGCGATGATGCTTTATGCGCTTGTGGGAGCGCGCTCTTTAATCCCTTTTTCTTTAGAATCTTTGTCAGTTCTCGACCTTGTGTTGTATCGAATCCCGCTGTTAGCTGCAGATTTCGTGATTCTTATTATTTTGCTCCGTTGGCTTAGCACCCAAAGAATTTGGGTATTTATACTGTATTGGCTTTCTCCTATTATAGTGTATATCAATTATTTACATGGACAATTAGATATCATTCCTACTGCTTTTCTGTTTATTTCGCTATATTTTCTTTTCAAACATTACATTTCTGCCTCCATTATATTTCTCACCTTAGGGATTAGCTCCAAAACCCACCTCTTGTTGGCACTCCCTTTCTATGCTGCTTATTTGCTTACCCTCCCCGAAAAACAAAAGAATATTCTAAAGCTAAGTTTAATAGTGCCCATAGGTTTTTGCATTATCAATCTTCCGTTTTTATGGGAAAAATCTTTTTGGGTTACAATATTTCTCAACAAAGAGCAAGCTAAGTTGTTCGATTTGCACTATGTCTTTACAGGAGGCTTGTTTTTATATATCGCACCTGCTGTCATCTTCGGACTCATTATCCAATGTTTTTCATATCGTTTTTTTCATAAAGATTTATTCATGATGTTTCTGGGCTTTGCTTTTGGACTTATTACTGTATTTATTCCGCCTATGCCCGGATGGTATTTGTGGGTAGTTCCTTTTTTGATCTACTTTTATCTTAAACAAATTCAAAGAGCTAATCTGATTTTTTGGCTATTACCTATCTTTTATTTTCTCTATTTTGGCCTTATTCCTGACTCTGATTACGCTAAATTGTGGGTCTGGACAACCCAAAAATCTGACTTTACTCTGTTTGCATGGCTAAAAGAACAACATATTAATGCAGAAAGAGCCTTAAATTTAGTCTTTACCTTGCTACAAACTTCTTTATTATTAAACTGCGTGATTATTTATCGAAAAGGAGTTCAGGTAAATACTCAATATAAAATTTTGTATCAACCATTTTTAATAGGGTTAGGAGGCGACTCTGGAGCGGGAAAAAGTACTCTATCCGGACTTATTGAAGACTTATTTGGAAAAGAAAACACTGTCGTGGTGCGCGGAGACGATATGCACAAATGGGAAAGAGGACACGAGAAATGGCGAGAATTTACACATCTCAACCCCAAAGCTAATCTCTTGCACAACGACTTGCGCCATACTCTCACACTCAAAAAAGGAGAAAAAATCCAACGGCGCCATTACGACCATAACACAGGAAAATTTACTTCTCCTATTCATACACAAGCCAAAAGAGTGATTATTTTTGAAGGATTACATCCTTTCTTTTTGGCTGGCATGCGAAACGCATACGATTTAAAAATATTTGTCAAACCAGAAGAACAGTTACGCCAACACTGGAAAATTATTCGCGATACAAAAAAGCGAGGTTATTCGCGCGAAAAAGTAATGCAGCAAATTATCAGTCGCCAAGAAGACGCTGAAAAATATATCCAATCTCAGGAGAAATATGCCGATATCGTAATAATGCTTTCCAATAAAACACCTATAGAAGACATCGGAAACGAACAAATTCAAACTGATGAGTTTCTCAAACTCAAGTTTGAGAATTTAGTAGATGTAGAACCTATCCTCACTCTTTTAGGAGAAATAAAAGACTTTGAAATCAAACATTATTATAGCGAAAAAGACGATTATCAATTTTTAGAGTGCTATGGAAATCTAAATACTCAAACCATTGAAGAATTAGCAGAAAAATTGGTGCCAGAAGCACAAGACGTTCAGCTTCAACCTCCTCGTTGGCAAGAGAATTACAACGGATTCATACAGGTGTTTTTGCTGTATTATATTTTTTACAAAATGAAACTGGAATCGTATGAACTTCAAAAATGAACTTTGGGCTTTCGCAAAAATGTCTACCCAAATTGGCAATTCACCCGACTTAGTGCAAGGCGGAGGGGGAAACACATCCGTAAAATTTTCTGACACACTTATGGCAATCAAAGCTTCGGGATTCGAACTTAGAGAGGTGACTCTTACATCAGGATATGCAGTTGTCAATTACCAAAATATTGCTCGATATTTTTCGCAAAACATTTCTGAATATCCTCAAAACGTTAATTTAGACGATTATACTGCTAATTTCGTAAAACAACAAGCTATTGCTTGGGAAGGACTCCCTATCCAACGCCCCTCTATGGAAACGGGGTTTCATTCCGTATTAGACAAATACGTACTTCATACGCATTCTGTTTATGCTAATATCCTAAATTGCAGCACTCAAGCTCAAGAACTTATTCAGAAGCTATTTGAGGGGAGCCCTTATGTGCCTTTGTTCGTTCCCTATCAAAATCCAGGTTTTTTTATTTCTCGAAAAATTCGGGAACTAGTTGATAAATATAAAAGAGAACATCAACATTTTCCGGAATTTATTTTTTTAGAAAACCATGGGTTAATTGTATCAGCGCCTGAAGCAGAGAAGTGCCTTCAGCTAGATAATTGGATAAATGAGCGCATCAAAACCTTTCTGAAACTGTCTCCTTATCCTGCTATTAAACTTCTGCCTAAAACAGAAAATAGCTTTGAAGATGGAGGAACGTTTATCGAAAATTTTATAACTCATTGCGGAATTTCAGAAGATTACTTTGAACAAGTATTGTTCCCCGACCAAACTGTTTACTTTAGCGGAAACATCAGTTTTTCCTCTCAGGATCCTAAAAAAATTCATATCGCAAACAAAAAAGTAGAAATTCGCGCTAATCCAAGAGAGGCACTTACCATTTTGCAAACTCTAACAGCTTACTTGTATATCCGCTCTGAGATGATGCGCTTAGGGTTTACTCCTAAATTCATCAGCCAAGCCGATATGGAATACATTAATAACATGGAATCTGAAAAATTTAGAAAATCAAAAGTACAATCATGAAAATTATCATTCCAATGTCAGGTCTAGGTTCTCGTTTTGTAAAAGCGGGGTACGCCTATCCTAAACCTCTTATCGAAGTACATGGCAAACCTATTATAGAGTACGTTATCCGACTTTTTCCGGGCGAAAAAGATTTTATTTTTATTTGCCGTAACGAACACTTGGAAACAACTCATATGCGCCAAACATTAGAGCGCCTGATGCCAAGCGGTAAAATCGTTGGAATTCCAGGACATAAACTAGGTCCTAACTATGCCGTGCTTCAGGTACAACATTTAATTGATGATAATGAGCCTGTAATTGTAAATTATTGCGATTATTACATGAACTGGGATTATATAGACTTCAAAAAAACAGTTCTCCAAAACGGATGTGATGGCGCAATTCCTTGTTATACAGGATTTCATCCGCATTTGCTGCACGCTCATAATTTTTATGCTGGTTGCAACATCGATGAGAATCAATACCTTCTCGAAATACGAGAAAAATACAGTTTCACAGAAGATAAAACAAAATCGAACCATTCTGTCGGAATGTACTACTTTGCTAAAGGAACTTACATCAAAAAGTATTTCAAACAACAAATCGATCAGAATGTCTCGCTCAACGGAGAATTTTATACAAGTTTAGTCTATAATCTCCTTGTTCAAGCTGGATTAAAAATCTATGTGTACAACAAGATATCTCATTTTTGCCAGTGGGGAACCCCAGAAGATTTACAAGAGTATCTTTACTGGTCAGGAATTTTTGAGCATTTGAAGTTATAGCTGCAATTTATCGAGCAGTTTACAATATACTTCCACTCCTTGCCATATTTCTTCAATTTGAATATATTCATCAGCAATATGAGAACGAGCTGAATCTCCAGGTCCTATTTTTAAAGTAGGAAAAGGCATAAGAGCTTGGTCGGACAAAGTAGGAGAACCAAAATAAGAAAGTCCTATTTTAATACCTCGCTGTACTACAGGATGCGACATAGGAATTCGCGAAGAATTTAATCTCAGAGAACGAGGCTTGACTTCGCATTTTACATGTTTCTGAATCAATTCCACAATTTCAAGGTTTGAATACGAATCCGTAGTGCGTATATCGACAGTAAAACGGCATATATCAGGAATTATATTATGCTGCTTTCCTGCTTCAATCATCGTAACAGTCATTTTTACAGCACCTAATGTAGGTGAAATTTTAGGAAATTGATATGTTCTGAACCATTCTATGTCTGTCATTGCTTGGTAAATGGCATTAATACCTTCGTTTCTGGCTGCATGGGCTGCTTTTCCGTGAGCGATACAATCCAATACGATAAGCCCTTTTTCTGCTACAGCCATTTGCAAATTAGTAGGCTCTCCCACAATCCCCAAGTCAATCTTACCTAACAAAGGTAGAATCGCACTTATGCCGTTTGCTCCTGAAATTTCTTCTTCAGCAGTTGCGGCATAAATCAAATTATAAGGTTGTTCTGTTTGAGATAAACGGCAAAAAGTTTCTAAAAGAGCCACCAAAGCCCCTCCCGCATCGTTGCTTCCCAACCCATATAATTTTCCATCTTCTATGATAGGTTCAAAAGGAGAACGCGTGTAACCTGCATTCGGCTGCACAGTATCATGATGCGAATTAAGCAAAATGGTAGGTTTATTTTCTTGAAAATCATAGCTTTTCACCCAAACATTATTCAAATATCGGTGCACTACAAAGTTTTTTTGCCACAAATAACTTTCTATAATATCAGCTGTCTTTTCTTCTTCTCTACTAAAAGAAGGAGTGGCAATCAGCATTTGAAGCAATTCAATAATATTGTTTGGGGTCATGCTTGCAAAACTTTATAATTGAAAATTTACAAGATTAATCGGAAAAATCACTAAATTCTTCTTCCCAAAGAACGCGTTTTTATAAATTTGAAAAATATCATAGTCAACCATTATGAACACCTTGGCATTAGTAAAAGAAAAGCTAGGAAAACCTTACGAAGATTTAGAATTTTTACTTCAATGTTTAAAAGAAGTTGTAATCGAAAGTGGAGAAGTAGAACTTGCATCACAACTTCCTTGGATAGGCGATACTCAAAACTTAAAGCCAGAAAACATGTCTCCTCGCTTGGTTCAGTTGTACTCTATCGCCTTCCAATTAGTAAATATGGTAGAAGTAAACAATGAAGTACAAAGCCGACGTAAAAAAGAAAACAAAGACCTTAGCAGCGTAAACGGTTTGTGGGCACAAAACTTAAAAATGCTCAAAGAAGCAGGTATTCCTCCCGTAGAAATCGCTAATCGTTTGGCAGAAATTCGCGTAGAGCCTGTTCTAACAGCACATCCCACCGAAGCTAAAAGAACCACTGTATTAGAGCATCATCGTTTGATCTATTTACTCATTGTCAAGCGAGAAAATAGCATGTGGACCGAAATGGAACAACGCGAAATTCGCGATGAAATTAAATTAGCGTTAGACAGACTTTGGCGCACGGGAGAAATATTTCTAGAAAAACCTGACGTAGCTTCAGAATTGCGAAATGTTTTGCACTATTTAGTGAATGTATTTCCAGAGGTGATTCCTATACACGACCGACGCCTTAAACAAGCATGGGAATACGTCGGATTTGATGTAGAACTAATTCGAAGAGCAGAATCCTTGCCTAAAATCGAATTTGGGAATTGGGTAGGAGGCGATAGAGACGGACATCCTTTGGTAACTGCTCAGGTTACTCAAGATGCTCTTTATCAGTTGCGCTTGAACGCTTTTGTTCTCATTAGAAGAAAACTGCTAGAGTTAGTCAAAAATTTAAGTTTTTCGTATTCCTCCACGCAATGCGACGATAAACTGCGCGACAGATTAGAGGCGCTTAAATCAGAAATTGGTCCTGAAGCTGATGAAGCGTACCGACGCAACAAAGGAGAAGTATTTCGCCAATTTATTAGCTTACTGATGCTCAAACTCCCCTTAGATGTAAGACGAGAACACGCTGTCGAATTGCGCGAACAACCTTATTCTTACCGCAGAGCCCATGAACTCATCCATGATTTAAAAATTCTACAAGATTCTTTAGAAATCTACGGTGCCAAAAAATCTGCTTATGCTGATGTCAATGATGTTCTGCGATTGGTTTATAGCTTTGGTTTTCATCTAGCTCATTTGGATATTCGGCAAAACAGTTCTTTTCATGATAAAGCAATTGTGCAACTCATGAATGCAGCTGGCATGAATGGAAAATTATTTTTAGAGTGGAGTGAAAAAGAGAGATTAGAATTTATCAATCAAGAACTGTTGTCCAACCGTCCATTTGCTCATCCAGGCGTGAAATTGGAAGCAGAGGCTGAAGCTGTAATTAGTTGCTATACTGTAATTGCCAACTTTATAAAAAATTATGGAATCGACGGAATAGGCTCATTTATTGTAAGTATGACGCGCAGTTTATCCGATTTATTAACCATATACTTGCTAGCGCGCGAGGCAGGACTTACTACCTTAGATGAAAATGGAAATATCGTTTGTTTCTTGCAAGTGGTACCTCTTTTTGAAACAATCGAAGACTTACAAAATGCTCCTTTTATTTTAGAGAGCTTTCTAGAACATCCTTTCACGCGTCGAAGCTTACAATACCTTAAAACACTTCGTCAAGAAAAAGAACTCGTACAACAAGTGATGATTGGATATTCAGACTCTAACAAAGACGGTGGAATTCTAGCAAGTCAATGGAACTTGTACGAAGCTCAAAGCAAGCTTTCTGAAATCGGTAAACGCCATGGTATTCGAATCAGGTTCTTTCATGGAAAAGGCGGCTCTATTTCGAGAGGGGCAGGTCCCACGAATTGGTTTTTAAAAGCGTTGCCTCATTCTTCTATTAACGGAGATGTGCGCCTTACAGAACAAGGAGAAACTATCGCTCAAAAGTACGCTAACAAAATCAACGCTGTATTTAACATAGAGCTCCTCACTGCAGGAACAGCAGGCAACAGCATTTTACACGCTTTTACAGAGCAAAAGCCTTATCCTTTTAGCAAAACGATGTCATTTTTGGCTTCTGAAAGCCGTAAATATTACAGAGAATTAGTAGACCACCCTCATTTCATTAAATTTTTCAGCGAAGCTACTCCTATTGATGCTATAGAACAAAGCAAAATAGGCTCTCGACCTTCCAGGCGCACTGGCAAACGAACTTTAGCAGATCTGCGAGCAATTCCGTGGGTGTTTAGTTGGATGCAATCCAGATACCAGCTTACGGGATGGTATGGCGTTGGCTCTACCTTGTTGAAACTCAAAAAAGAATTTCCCGAAGAATATGCTGCTCTACAAAAAGCCTCTCTCATCGACCCGTTTATTACTTATGTATTCACTAACGTAGATACAAGCCTTGCAGCAACCGATGAAGAAATTATGAAAAAATATGCCTCTTTAGTAGAAGATGAAGAAGCTAGAAATACAATTCTCCATAAAATACTTACAGAGTTAGAACTCACTCGTCGTATGATTGAAGATGTTTTCGGAAAACCTTTTAAAGAACGACGCATTCAGCATTATTATTCTAACATCTTGAGGGCAGAAGCTCTCGCTCCTTTACATGAATATCAAATTCGGCTGTTGCACAAGTGGCGTACTCTCAAGAAACTCGGTGAAGAATCGCAAGAAACCTTGCAGAACTTATTACTTTCTATCAATGCTATTGCAAGCGGAATGAGAAACACGGGCTGAAAAATTAAAAAACCCGCGCTAAAAAGCACGAGTCTTTACAAATCAAAATTATTCACATTAAATTTTGTAAGAATATACGCAAAAAGTAGTGAATTAGAAGCGAAAAAATGGCTTTTCTTTATATTTTTTGTATTTTTTAACATATCTTCTCTGCTACACTTTGCCTTTTAGTAGCGAAGGCAACAAACTTTTAACTTTGTATGTACACTTTGCTCAACACCATTCCTTTGCCAATCATCGTACTAAAAAACGGATTTTTGGTTGCTTATAATCAAAAATGGTCTGAATGGATTATTTCTCATACAGAAATTCCTTCGGAATTCTTGCTCTTAAATTTTAACATAGTAGAGTATTTAGCTACTTATCAAACTTCAAACTCTTATCTACAAATACTTCATCAGGGAATCTATACTATCGCTGCAGAGCATAAAAACAATCACACTGAGCGTCTGTTATGGAAAACAAAGAATAAAGATATCTTCTTGCTGTTGCATTTTTCTAAACACAACTCGGAAGAAATTGTAATTACTCATCAAGAAATTTCTCACTTTTTCGAAAATCCGTCTTTTTTTCCTACTCTTGCTCAGCAGGTTAGTTCCTTTCATTATGCTCAACAAGTTTTTGATGCATTTTTTGAGTTATTCCCCGATTTGTTTTGCGTTTGTTATCCTGATGGACGTCTCAAACAAGTCAACTTTGCTTGGCAATCGCTTTTAGGAGACATCTCTTACACCCATAACGATTTTTTCAGTTTTGTAAATCCTGAAGAAATTGATATGGCACGCAGAAATTTAAACGCTATCTTACAAACAAAGATTTTAAAATCTTATACTAATCGTGTTGTCAGCACTAAAAATGGAGCTCAATATTGGATTACATGGAACGGTATTTTTGAGCCGCATCAACAACATATTTATCTATTGGGAAGAGACGTAACTCTTTTATTCGATTCTCAAGCAAAGCTTGTTGATTCGATTAACAAACTTCAAAAACTTAACCATGATTTTGTTGAAATTAATGAAGAACTCATCAAAAATCAGGAAGCACTGCGTCGAAGTCTGGAAGAAAAACAAAGAATCTTGCTTTCACTCCAAAGAAGCGAAGCATTGTATCGTTCGATTACAAATTTTACTCCTGGCTATAGTTTCATGATTATTGACAAAGAATTTCGCTATCTTCTAGCAGACGGACAAGGATTATCTTCCTTAGGTTTTTCTAAAGAACAGTTGCTCTCTAAAACAGTGTTCGACGCTCATACGCGAGAAGAACTCAACGAACTTTTGCCTCGCTATCATAAAATGATGCGCGGAGAAATTGTACAGACAGAATACTGGAAAGACAGTAAATTTTTCAAAGAAGTCGCTATTCCAATTTTTAATCAAAAAGGCACTGTTGAGTTTGGAATCATTATCGTGCAAGAAGATACTGAAAAAATGAAAGCCGAAAAAGAAATTTACTTTCAAGCTAATGTACTTCGAAACGTCAAAGACGCCATCATTGTCACTTCTCTGCAAGGAATTATAATTTATTATAACAAAGGAGCAGAAAAAACTTTTGGATACACTGCCGAAGAAATGATAGGCAAATCGGTTGACAAGCTATATCCCATTCCTCGCTTTATAGAGGTGCCTTTAGAAAATTCTCTCCCTGTAGCATTTAATACGCTCACTCCTTATCGAGATTTTACGGGTGAATGGCAAACCTCTCATAAGAATGGAAACCCTGTCTGGATAGAGCTAACTACTACTTGTTTATACGGCGATCAAAAAAAAATCATTGCTTTCATTAGCATTGCGAAAGATATTACAGATAGAAAATTAGCACAAGAAGAACTTATCAAAAGCAACCGCGAGTTGACAAATAAAAACAATCATCTTTCGCAATACGCTTATGTTACTTCCCACAATCTGAGAGCACCCGTAACCAGAATTATGGGTTTACTCGAGCTTTTCAATCATGAAAAGATGGAAGACCCTTTCAACCAAGAAATTATCCAAAAAATAAAAGAGGTAACGCATCATCTCGATAGCGTCATTCGAGACTTAGTTTCTATTACTGACTTCCAAAACAAAACAGATGTTACTCCAGAATATATTGATTTACATTCGCTCATTCAAGAAATTCTTACTTCCTTGCGCGATAAAATCGACGCTATTCAAGCTCAAATCCATTTAAAAATTCAACAAACTCCTACCATTGTTTCTGTGCGGTTGTATTTGCAAAGTATTCTTTTCAATTTGATTTCTAATGCTTTAAAATATTATGACCCTATGAAGCCGCAAAACATTCAAATTTCGACTTCTAAAGAAAAAGGAAAAATCATTCTTCGAGTATCAGACACAGGCTTAGGTATGGATTTGAATCTTATCAGAGATAAACTCTTTGGATTTTACAAACGATTTCATTTACACCTAGAAGGAAAAGGATTAGGACTTTATATGGTAAAAAAACAAGTAGAAGCACTCGGCGGTGAAATTCAAGTAGAAAGCGAACCTTATAAAGGCTCTACTTTTACCATCTTTTTACCTGAACTCATATGATTTCATATTCAACATTTTTTAGCGGATTATACATTCAAAAAATGCAAAATTTAACAGAAAACATTCGGTATCGTCATCATAAAATTGCACTGCGCTATTAAATGCACTCCAACGAAAATAACTTTGATCAAGAAATTTATGAGTTTTCCGTTACTTCTTCTTTCTCTACATCGATATTCGGCACAATTTCTCATCAAGGTTCTTTAGTTTACGAAAAATGGTCAGCGACGCCGTGCATAAAGTTATATCTACCCATTCCACTCGATAACAAAAGAGGACAAAAAGGATAGATGCCACCCTATTACAATACTTTCAACACAAATCGGTTGAAACATCGCTATGTGTACATGTGTAAGGAAGGCAATATTTCTCGAAGAGCCGCGTGGAATTCGTGGTTCCCAGCTTCAGCACCCTATTTTATTTATATGTGTTGTACAAACAATATCGAATGAACAAATCAACTATGGACTTTTTTGGTGGAGGAATGTAAAAAAAGTCAGGCATCCAATTTGTTTTTCAATAAAATTGCTTTACTGATATATCGAATTATTTATTGTAAGCAGTGTATATTTGAACTTTTGCTTGCAGACAATAGCGCAACTCTCGTCGCTAATAAGCATTCTTTTTTTGGGGTTTAGAAAATTGACAGTAAATATTGTTAGCTGCCAAGCAAAGAATTTTTTAAATATTTTCAAAAACATCTTCGAGAAATTTGAGGCACAGGGCTGTGATGGACAGGTATAAAAGAAAAGTACTTGTATCCATACAAAAGAAAACCAAGAGATGCTTGGAAAGCCAACAGATATTTACTTCAAAAAGGAATACACAAATATGAACCTGATTATGTAGTGCAAAAAACTATGAAAAATTCTTCAAATCTGATACCAAACAAAAAATATTCGAAAGAGATACATTTAACTGTGTTATTTGTGGAGGAAGTAATACAAAAGAGAGTTACAAATTTCACGCCAATCACGTTCTTCCAAAGTGGGGAAAACTACTTTAGAAAACGGATAAAAGCCTTGTTCCGCAATGCAATTTCATAAAAAAAAGAACTATCACCGAACAGAAAGCGGCAAGAAGATGTTTATTTGTCTTTAGCGAGCCTTTCGTATAAAGTGGCAATACTCAAAACACACAAATCTTATGAGCATGAAAAATAGAACGTGAAAGGCATATTTGATAGAAAAGAACTACTCACTAAAAAATTGCATGTAAAGTTGTGCATTAATGTTTTGAGTCTATTTTTAAATAAAATTTTGTAAAATGAAATATAAGGTAATCATCACCATTTGGATATTGCTTTCTGATATAGCACTTGCACAACAACGCCGCATTCATAAAATGGATGCAGAAACACGCCATAAGATTGCTCATTATCAAATGCAACGAGGAAGCTATTATGGAGCTATTGAGATTTTAGAAAAACTTTGTGAGCAACATCCGAACAATCCTAAATATGAATTTAAGCTAGCAGAATCTTATTTCCGAGCACGAGACTATCAAAAAGCGAAATCTTTATTTGAAAATCTATATCGAAAAGAACAACTATCAGGCAAATACTCTTTAGCTTCTTTTTATTATGCTGAAACTCTAAAATACTTAGGGAAATACGATTCTGCCAAACGCATCTTCGAAGAATATGCTACAGCAAAGCGCTATGAAGGGAAAGAAGCCCCTACAATGAAAGTTTTCGCACAATCGGAAATAAAAGCTTGTGAATTTGCTTTGCAAATGCAAAAAGACACAACGCAACTTTATATTGCTTTTCCGCTTCCTAAAACCGTCAACAGAGGATATAGCGACTTTGCTCCAAGGTTACGAAGCGACAACACTTTAATATTTACTTCTTTACAAGAAGATAGTCTTGTAAAATATCGATACGGAACATCGCATTTTAAACATTATAAGATTTTACAAACCAAGGTAAACGATACACTATGGAGTGAGCCTATCGAGGTAGAAGCTGTCAATACATATTTTGAAAACAATGGAAATGGAGTTTTTTCTCCTGATGGTTCTCGTTTTTATTTTACGCGTTGCACTGAAAATGCTCGTTATGGCATGATTTGCCATATTTATGTAGCAGAAGTAAAAAATGGAGTCATCCAAAAGCCCAAAAAACTTCAAGGCAGCATCAATCAATCGAATAGCACTTCTACGCATCCGTTTGTCACAAAAATAAAACAAGGTAAAACTGAAAAAGAAATCTTATATTTCGTAAGTAATCGCAAAGGAAGCATAGGAGGAAGTTTAGATATCTGGTTTGCTATTTGGGATAATAAGCAAAAAACTTTTTCCAATCCTCAAAATTGTGGGCGTGCTATCAATACAATAGGAAATGAAATTTCTCCTTATTACGTATTGGAGGATTCTACCTTGTATTTCAGTTCCGATTTTCACCCAGGATTAGGAGGCTACGATATTTTTAAAATTCGCGGAGCAGGAAATAAATGGGAAGAAACTCCTATCAATATCGGCAAAAGTCTTAACACCTCTTACGACGATATGTTTTATACACCGATTAAAATCAACGAAGAGATTGAGGGATTTATTGTTTCTAACCGCCCAGGTTCCGCGCATATGCGCGGCAATATTACTTGTTGCGACGACATCTTTCGATTTCGAACTTTTCGACCTGAAGATAAGGAACTATTTTCGAAACCTTCAGAATCGCTACTTGCGGAAATTTTTCCGACTACTTTATCAGAAGATAGTAATGAAGATTCTTCCGCTCATGAAATTGCCCAAAAGCATGAAGCAAATGCAGACTTAGCGCTTACTGATACATCTACCGAGAATATCGTTCAAGAAATTACTTTGCAAGAACCTCCTTCCGACAAAAAGAACTCTCCTATAGTAGAAACGGAAAAAGAACAACCTATCACCCAATCCAATCAAACTGAAACAGAAGAAACTAATAATCTTGCACATCCTCTTGTTTCAAACTCAAAAGAAGAACCCCGAAAACAGCATGATGTTCCTCAAAAAACTAATATGGTGTTAGAAATGAAAAATAAAATTACTTTTGAAAATGCAAAAGTCAATTTAGATGAAGATGACGAACCAGCGCTCAAAGAAATTTTAGACTATCTCAACATTTATCCGGGTTTAATCATAGAAGTAGGAGGACATACGGACAGCAATGGCTCCGATGAAATGAACCGAATTTTATCAATACAGCGAGCTACTGCTGTCGTAAATGCCTTGGTCATCAAATACAACGTGCCAAGGCGCCGGCTCAAAATCAAAGGCTATGGTGAAAGCATGCCTATTGCAGATAATCAAACTCCTGAAGGAAGAGCACTCAATCGAAGAGTAGAATTCAAAGCAATTCAATGGGAATAACCTAAAAATTAACAGATGAGAATATGACTAAGTACTTTCGGACATCAAATAAAAACTTTCTTTACAAAGTCTCTCAGTTCCTCGAACGTGACCTTTGGCACGTTCAGATAGATAAGATCTCTAAAGAAAAAGCAATACTTATTCGGATCCTTCGTACAATAGTACTAGCTTCTCGAGGTTTTAAAGAAACGCAATGCGTTTTGCGCGCCTCTGCGCTTACTTTGTTTTCTTTGCTTTCGATTGTTCCTATTCTAGCATTAGGTTTCGGAATTGCTAAAGGTTTCGGATTAGAAAAAAATCTCCGAATAGCGCTTCGCAGCAAGTTTGTGGGACAAGAAGAACTTTTTAATAAACTTATGCAGTTTTCAATGGCAAGCCTGAAAAATACAAGAGGTGATATCATTGCGGGAGTAGGTCTAATTGTACTTATTTTTATCGTTATGCGTATGTTGCACAATGTGGAAGGAACTTTCAACGCTATTTGGAAGGTAACTAAACCGCGCTCACTTGCAAGGAAACTCACAGACTACTTAGCTATCATGATGATTACTCCTATCATGATTATTTTTTCGAGTAGTATTACCGTATATATTCATACCGGACTAAAAAATATCACAAATAAAACAGAGAATTTTTTAAGCTTTTTAGATCCTATTTTGTTGTTCACCTACGATTTACTTCCTCTATTGCTTATCTGGCTGCTGATTTCAATTAACTACATCATCATTCCCAATACGAATGTTAATTTTAAATCTGCTTTCCTGGCAGGATTTTTAACAGCTATCGCTTACCATATTACGCAGTGGGCTTATATCAAATTTCAGGTAGGAGTGGCTACCTACAACGCAATTTATGGAAGTTTTGCTGCTTTACCTTTATTTATTATATGGTTGCAAATAAGTTGGATTATTATTCTTTTCGGTGCTGAAATAGCTTTTGCTCATCAGAATTCTTATAAGTATGAATTTGAAAAAGAATCTCTCCAACTTAGCATATATTCTCGCAAAAAATTAGCACTTTTGATCATGCATCACATCATCAAAAATTTCCAAGAAGGCAAACCTGCTATGAATCTGACAGAGCTGAGCAAAAAAGTTGAGATTCCTCAACGATTTGTAGAACTTACCCTCGAAGACTTGGAAGGCGCTGGCATCATTATTCCTACATATCTAAAGGAAAAAGAATCACCCGTTTTTTTGCCTACTAAAGATACGCGCCTCCTTACGGATGAACACATTCTTGAACGTGTTGAACAAAAAGGGATAAACGTTTTTGAACTTCTGAATATACCTGTTCGTTAAGGTTGTTTGAATGCCAACCATTGCTCTGGGTCGAGCTTATGGTTTTGTTTCCAAATCTGAAAGAGTAGCTCTGAAGCACCTTCTTCATTGCTATCCACAATTCCGATTTCTTGTTTGCAATTTACGGTTTGTCCGGGGCGCACTAAAACATTTCTTAGTTTAGCATACACAGTAAAATGATCTCCGTGTTGCAAAATCACCATAGTGCCTAAGCCAGGCACTTGTTTTACTGCTTTAACAGTTCCATCGAAAACAGCATATACTTTTTCTGCATCGCCTGTGCGAATTTCGATGCCTGGATTTTCTACGTATAACCCTTTTAACAAAGGATGCTCCTGCTTGCCAAATCGCACTACAATAACTCCTTGAGCCACAGGCCAAGGCAGTTTCCCTTTGTGATCGCTAAACCGATGCGAAACAATTTCTGCTTCCGTATGAAGTATAGGAATTCCCGTAGATTCTGATACTTTTTCGGTGACACTTTTCATACCTGCAGAAATGGTTTTAGAAATCATATTTTCAAGTTGAGAGAGCTGTTCTTTTTGTTCATCATAAAGTTGTAGAAGGTCTAACTCTTTGCGTTTAAGCTTCTGAACAAGTTCTTGATGTTCACTCTTGAGCTTATGTAATTGAGTGGCTTGTTGATGTGCTTGTTGCAAAAGTTCTTCTTTTTGTTTTTGCTTTTCTCGCAAATAGTTTTGCTTTTCTTCTAATGTTACTACAATTTTTCGAATCTCAGCGATTTGAGCCTTGCGAGAATCTTTATATTGTTCCAAATAATGCAACCTTGCAATGAGTTGTTTGAGAGAATTGCTCGAAAAAAGATACGAAAGCATTTCTAATTCATGGCTAGTTTTAGCGGTAGCATATATAATCTGAGCATATTCCTGTTTTAATGCTTCTAAATCAGACTTCAGAAGGTCTACTACGTGTGCATGAAGTTTGATATTTTCCTCTATCAGCGCGATTTCTTTTTCTAAAAACTCTACTATTGAATTCTGATAAAAAATCTGGTGGTTCAGGAGCTTCAAACGACTTAAACTATTTTTTTGTTCTAATTTAGTGCGTTGTAAGACTTGTTCTGTTTCTCGCAAACGAAACTCGTTTTCTCGCCTTTTTTGTATCAATTCTAATTCTGCATTTTGTGACTGTGCTGCAATTTCATAACATCCTACCATTAGTATAAACCAACATTTCCACATAAGCCAACGCCAAAATTGTATAAGAAAGACAAACACAATAGATATAAATGGCACATCCAAGGATAACTATATGGCTACAGGAGCCTTGATAGCAGGGTAAGGGTCATAGCCGATAAGTTGAAAATCTTCATACTGAAAGTCGAAAATAGAGGTGATTTTCGGGTTTAGTTTCATCTGAGGAAGAGGTCGAGGTATGCGAGAAAGTTGTAACTCCGCTTGCTCAATATGGTTCAAATACAGATGCACATCGCCAAATGTATGGATAAATTCTCCGGGCTGATATCCCGTTACATGGGCTATCATCATTGTAAGGAGCGCATAAGAAGCGATATTAAAGGGTACTCCTAAAAATGCGTCGCCGCTGCGCTGATAAAGCTGACAAGAAAGTTTTCCTTGAGCTATATAAAACTGAAAAAGTGTATGACACGGTGGAAGTGCCATTTTAGGAATATCAGCTACATTCCATGCGCTTACGATCAATCGTCTCGAATCAGGGTTTTTTTGTATCATGTCGATAAGTTGGCTGATTTGGTCTATGGTAGTTCCATCTGGGGTTTGCCAAGAACGCCATTGTTTTCCGTAGATAGGTCCGAGTTCTCCGTTTTCATCAGCCCATTCGTCCCAAATGCTTACACCATTTTTCTTGAGATAGTTAATATTAGTTTCTCCTTTCAAAAACCATAAAAGTTCATGTATAATCGATTTGACGTGCAGTTTTTTAGTAGTAACTAAAGGAAACCCTTCTGATAAATCAAATCGCATTTGATAGCCAAAAATACTGAGTGTTCCCGTACCTGTTCGGTCTGTTTTGGGAACGCCTTTTGTCAGAATGGTGCGGAGCAAATCATGATATTGCTGCATAACACTAAGGAAATTTAGGAAATTTATGAAAATTAGGTTTACGCTTTTCTAAGAAGGCATTTTTTCCTTCTTGCGCTTCCTCAGTTAGGTAATATAAAAGGGTTGCATTTCCAGCAAATTCTTGGATACCTGCCTGTCCGTCGAGTTCTGCATTAAGTCCTAATTTTATCATTCGCAACGCAAAAGGACTTCTTTCGAGCATAATTTTACACCAATTAACAGTTTCTTCTTCTAATTTTTCGAGAGGTACCACTTTATTGACAAGCCCCATTTCGAGAGCCTCCTGAGCAGAATACTGCAAACATAAAAACCATATTTCTCGTGCTTTTTTTTGCCCAACAATACGTGCCAAATAAGAAGCACCAAATCCTGCATCAAAACTTCCCACTTTAGGACCTGTTTGCCCGAAGATAGCGTTTTCAGAAGCAATTGTTAGGTCGCACACTACATGGAGCACATGTCCTCCCCCAATAGCATATCCATTCACCATAGCTACCACAGGTTTAGGCAAAGAGCGGATTTTTTTCTGTAAGTCTAAGACATTTAAACGAGGAGTTCCGTCTTCATCTTGATATCCCCCGAATGTTTTGTAATTTTGGTCACCACCGCTACAAAACGCTTTGTCACCAGCACCTGTCAAGATGACAACTCCGATTTTGTTGTCATAACGGCAGTGCTCCATAGCTTCTATCATCTCTCGGACCGTTTTGGGACGAAAAGCATTTCGAACTTCTTCACGACAAATAGTGATTTTGGCAATTCCTTCGTAATATTCGAAGCGAATATCTTCAAAAGGTTTAATAACTTCCCACGGAAACTTACTTTGCATCATAACAAGAGTTTAGGATTTTACACTCGCAAGTTAGCAAATCTTATAATTTTTATACTCGCCGATTCGATAACCTGTTAGCTTTTCTATAGTCCTTTTCAATTTTTCTTTTAAGGAATAACGTTTTATAGAAATATCATGTTCGAACTTCCAGTTTTTTTGTCGAATGCGCTCTTGCATAACAGAAGGATGCGTTCCTGTAAACTTATCTAAAGAATCTATTTGAGAATAATCAAAAGTTTCTGCCTTCACAATATTTTTTTCTCCCCACTCATCAGAATGCCATAGTTTGTAAAAAGACTCTTGCTTGCGCTGCATGGCTCTAGGCTCTTTTACCCAACCATAATGATAAATGTATGCGTCTATCAATTTCACACATAGTTTTTGATTATTTCCTTTTCGAAACCCTTGAGCATCTCGATATGAATAAATCCCTCTGTGAGGACGAATTACGCGAATCTCTCGGCGGTACCAACGCGTAGCATCTCCTACATAATCGTAAGATCCATAAAAATGGAGATAGTTGAACAGCAATCCATCTACTTTTTTGTTGTGCAAGTACTTGTACATCGCTTCTTTTACTGTGGGCAAGTATTTTTCGTGCAACACCTCATCTGCTTGTATGTAAAATGCCCAATCGGTGTCTTGAGAAATTGACTGAAGTGCTTTATTAGTTTCGAGTGCTAATACTTTTCCTCCTTCTCGCAAAGTATCATCCCAAATGGTCGGAATGATGCGAATCTTCTCGGGCGCTATCTGCCGCACATATTCTTCCGTCGCATCTTCAGACTTACCCACAGCAATGACAAAATCGTCACACAACGGCAAGATAGAGAGAACAGCTTCTTTAATAGGATAATCGTACAAGAGAGCGTTTCGCACAAAGCTGAATCCTGTAACTTTCATAGCATCAAATATTCAAACAAAAAGGCAAGGTGGAATCCCTTGCCTACCTAATTGGTTTTGAAAAAAAGAATTATTTTAATGCTTCTCTAAAGGAAGCTTTATCTTGGAAAGCTAAGAATTCTAAATCTTTTACAGCACGATTTTTTAAAGAACTGTCTAGCGTTACAGCTTGCGATAAAAACTTAGCGACATCCTGCTCTTTATTAAGACGAGCTGCTGTAATCGCTGCACCATAATAAGCCAATGCATTGTTTTTATCTGCCTCGATTGCATCCTTAAATGCAGACTCTGCCTTCATGATATCGTCTTTATTCATTTCTTTGCTTCCTTTCAACAAATAAGCGAGTGCCTTGTTGTAAAGTACTACAGGATTATCACCACCTGCAGAAAGGAGTTGAACGGCTTCGCCATAATTTCCCTTCGTAATAGCGATATATCCTTTAAGCGCATTAGTAGTAGTAGGAACTGTTCCACTTCCTCCTTTTACTTTATTAAGAGCTTCTAGAGCACCTGCTTTATCGCCTAAAGCGAGCTTTGCTCCTGCTAAGTTGGCAAAAATTTCAGGAGATTCTTGCTTTTTAGATGCCATTTCGAAGTTAGTAATAGCTTTTTTAATAAGTTCTTCTCTTTCCGAAGGATCATTAGTTTTTTTAGACATCCTTAAGTATACTGCTCCTAAATTATTGTAAGCTGTTGCGCTTCCTTCTTTCTGATTGATACAAACATTATAAAGTGCTTCTTGTTCTTTTAAATCAGGAGTTTTAGATGCTGCAAAAAGGAGCTCTTGCTCCGATAGTTTGCTTGCAGGCTCTTCTCCTTTAGCAATTTGTTGAGCCAACACCACAATTTCGGGCTCGGTCATTTTTTTCTTTTCTACTAACACCTCCACTTTCGCTGTACGCAAAGGTGGGTAAATATCGCGTACAAGCATAGGATAAACAGGTAGTTTTTGGAGCTTTAATTCAGCTGTTACAAAATCATCTCCACCATTTACAATTGCCATGATATCGGATTTTTGCTTTTCTGTAAGCTTGGTACTTGCTTGCACGGCATTCTTAAAAGCTGTCCAATCTAATGAGATAGGTTTAGTGATAAAATCTACTTTTTCATTTTGGTAATTATATTTAGCCATCATTTCCATGTAGTACTTTTTGATTACCTCTGCGCGCTCAGAAGAAAGAGAGCGGTTGATGGTTTCAGTACCTTCTGGAGAGTGCATACCTGTAATGGTAACGGTCTTTGTAGCGTTCTTAGCAGCTACGAAAGCGTCCATTTTTCTAGAGTCCTCTGTTTTGCGCTCTGACTTTCTCAGTTCTGATTTTCCTTTTTCAAAATAGAAAGAAAAATAAACGGGCTCATACTCTGGTTTATACTGAAAGTTATGAGGCATATAATTCTCATCGTAGGAGGCTAAAACTAAGCGTGAAGTAGTAATGGTTCCACGTCCAAAATGAGGTTTTGACTTATCGATTTCATTTAGGCGAAGAATAGGAGTTTCCTTAGATTTTCCGCCTTTTTCTGCAATTCCTTTTACTTCTAACTGACTCTGTTCAAATTTATCTTCATAAAAATAAGAGATTGTTTTCTCAACCGTAGGATTTTGAACAGGCTTCCCTTGTTTATCCAAGAAATTCTTATAATCGTACTCAAGTTCTCCTACTTTCACAGGCTCCAGGTTAGTAGGGCGACTGTATACTTCTAGGGTAAACCGAGAATTCTTTTTTAGCATTTTAGGAGGCAAGGAAAGCTTAGAAAAGAAACTCACAGAATCACCATGCAATTCTAAAGGAGAAGGTTCTACAACAGGCTTTGCTTCCTTTGCCATTTTTATCATTTGCTTAAGAGCACATCCCGACAGAAACGCACTTCCCAATACCACCGTACCTGCAAAATAAGCCAGTTTTTTCATGATTGTATATAATTTAATGTGGTAAATTTTGTGTTCCAAAAATAATGCTGCAATAATAATAACGGTTACGATACTTAAAAAAATTTGTGCAACAATTATGCCATTTTTCGTTTGGAATAAATGCCTGAAAATTATTTACTTTGTCTAAAAACCAAAAATCATTCATAAGTATGAAATATGTTTTGTTTTTTTTAGAAAAACAAGCTTTTGGTGTTTGCAGTCGTTTAGGTGAAATGCTAGGGGTCTCCTCTGCCGTCATTCGTTTGTATTTTATTTATACTTCTTTTCTTACTTTAGGCTCTCCAGTGCTTATATACTTATTCTTAGCCTTTTGGATAAACTTTCGGCGCTATGTTCGAAAATCTATCTCACTCCAAGATTAAATGTACAAATCAAAAATTTTGTTTAAGACTCGAAATTTTCGTATATTTGAGATGGAACAAAAAACTTTTATAAGATGAAAATCAATTTTTTGGTAATTGTCTTTTTAATAATTTCATTTTTAATAGGTTGTGCCCGTCCAGAATGTAAGACGAGAGCAGGAAAACAAAAACGCAAATATTACAATAGCATTCAATACAGGTAATATTTGCATGAACAGCGCTTTAGCAGAGTCGTTAGGAATCTCTTCTGATGTATTTCATTGGATAGTTGTTCCGAGTCTCATTTTCTTAGCGCGTCTTGCTGATGTTTCGATTAACACAGTGAGAGTAATGCTTATGTCTTCAGGTGGAAAACAATTAGCACCAGCATTAGGATTCTTCGAGGCTTTTATATGGCTGATTGCCATTGGCCAAATTATGCAAAACGTGGGGAGCATACTATCCTACATAGCTTATGCAGGAGGCTTTGCTACAGGAATATGGGTAGGCATCCGAATTGAAGAACGTTTGGCTATCGGGAAGGTTATTGTTCGCATCATTACTGCTAAACCTGCTCACCAACTCATTGATGAACTGCGCAAACGAAATTTCGGTTTAACAAACGTAGAAGGGGAAGGAGCTTATGGCAAAGTAAATATCATTTTCACCATTGTAGAACGAAAAAAGCTTGAGCAAGTTATTGCACTCATCCAAAATTACAATCCTAATGCCTTTTACACCATCGAAAACGTTCGGTTTGTAGCTAAACAAATCTGAAGTAATAAGTTCTGCCTAAAAATTTAAACTTAAGCTAAATTAAATAAACTTTTAATAAAAATCCGTTCTTAAATCGAGAACGGTTATTTTATTTGCATGAATTTTTATTGAAAGGTTTTTTATGTCGACAACGAAAGGAATTACGAAAAGAAACGAAGACTACGCTGCATGGTACCAAGATTTGGTAAAAAAAGCAGACTTAGCAGAAAATTCAGCAGTACGAGGCTGCATGGTAATCAAACCTTACGGATATGCTATTTGGGAAAAAATGAGAGATGCCCTCGACCGCATGTTTAAAGATACAGGACATACAAACGCCTACTTTCCTTTGTTTATTCCTAAATCTTATCTTAGCAAAGAAGCAAGCCATGTAGAAGGATTTGCTAAAGAATGCGCAGTAGTAACGCATTACAGACTAAAAAATGCTCCCGATGGCAATGGTGTTGTAGTGGATCCAGAAGCTAAACTTGAAGAAGAGCTTATCGTGCGCCCTACATCTGAAACCGTCATTTGGAGCACTTATCGAAATTGGATTCAAAGCTACCGCGACTTACCATTGCTCATCAACCAATGGGCAAACGTAGTACGATGGGAAATGCGAACGCGTTTGTTTCTGCGCACGGCTGAGTTCTTATGGCAAGAAGGACATACAGCCCACGCGACTGCTGAGGAAGCTATTGAAGAAACTCTGCAAATGCTCGAGATTTATGCCGAATTTGCAGAAAAATATATGGCATTGCCCGTAATCAAAGGTGTTAAAACACCCAATGAGCGCTTTGCCGGAGCGGTAGATACTTATTGCATTGAGGCACTTATGCAAGATGGAAAAGCTCTTCAAGCAGGAACCTCTCATTTTTTAGGACAAAACTTCGCCAAGGCTTTTGATGTCAAGTTTACAGGAAAAGACGGTAAAGAAGAATACGTGTGGGGCACCTCGTGGGGAGTAAGTACTCGACTGATGGGTGCACTTATTATGGCACATTCTGATGATGATGGCTTAGTACTTCCTCCTAAGCTCGCTCCTATTCAAGTGGTCATCGTGCCAATCTTTAAAGGAGAAGAGGGCTTACAAAAAATTTCTCAAGTAGTAAATTCAAAAATTATTCCCGAATTACGACAAGCAGGACTTACTGTAAAATACGACAACAGAGACACAGAACGACCTGGTTTTAAGTTTGCAGAATGGGAACTTAAAGGGGTTCCTGTAAGATTGGCTATCGGAGAAAGAGATTTACAAAACCAAACCGTAGAAATTGCAAGACGCGACACTAAAGAAAAAAGTACTGTCCCTATGGAGAATATTGCTCGTATTATCAAGAACTTATTGGATGAAATTCAAAAAAATATTTTTCAAAAAGCACTGGAGTTTAGACAAAAGCATACTACCCGCGTAGATACTTGGAAGGAATTCGAAGAGATTTTACTACAAAAAGGAGGATTCGTAGAAGCACACTGGGACGGAACTACTCAAACAGAAGAAATTATTAAAGAAAAAACCAAAGCCACTATACGCTGTATTCCTTTGCAAAATCCTCAAGAGAAAGGAAAGTGCATCCTAACAGGAAAACCTTCTTCCCAAAGAGTCTTGTTTGCAGTTGCTTACTGACTTACCAGCGTCTATATTTTGCTGAAATACTCTCATTCGAGAGAGTGCAAAAAAGCTTTTTAATTACGTGCTTGATGTAATGCCACAGCTTCAGCTTCAAGCAGGGTGGAAAGGTTGATATTTAGCCTTTTTTGTACTAGTTTAAACTTCATCCGACGGTTTAAGTGTAAATTTGAAAAATCAGACCAATTCTAGTAAAACTTTAAGCTTCCAAAATATGAATTGAAACTAAGCTCATCAAAAAATAAAAATAGGACTTCTAAAATTAGCAAAACAACTGGGCGATGCGTCCCAAGCTTGTAGAGTGATGAGATACAGCCGCGATGGTTTTTCTATCGCATGAAACAGATGTAGGAGGTGGGCGGTAAAATGATCCTACGAGAACAGCCAAAAGAAGCTTAATTTGAATAACAGAATAGAAGGACATACAAAAAAGCCGTGATGCAGATGGCTCTTAAAACCCTAGTTTGAAGCAGCTTCGGGTTTATCGGACGAGTTGAAAAAGAAAATCCTTACTTTGCTCATGAAGAGCGATGTGTATGGTTTACAGCACGACCTGAAGACTTTCGTCAAGCGACTATTACGAACACTTTCACCGAACTATTCACCATGAATTTTACACGGTCGTTTTTGTAGGAAAGATGTATACCCCCATAGAGAAATTTACAGAAAGCTTTAATAAATCGATAATCTCTCAAATGAAGAAAGGACACAAAGTAGAAAATATTATGATGGCAAAACTAATCTTTTATGCAAATCCTTAAAGAATTTTTGACAAAAGATAAAATTTTAATCTTTTTCAAATAACACAAATAATCTAAATTTAGATTAAAGCTTACTCCACGGCTCAGTATGCTTATTCCCTTCACAATTGCAGTACTAACCAATACAGATGACATAAAACTTCGTACTACTTGTATTATTAAGTTGTTACAATTTGATTTGGCGAATATCCTTTGCTTCTCGAAGAGTAATCTCCATGTGATTTATTTCATCAAACCATTTGAACCATACTTCTTCTCTCTTTCAACTTAGTCAATACGCTTTCAAATATTTTCTCACTTTCTTTTGAGCATATGATTAAATCGGGGTTTTATTAAAAGAAAGCAATTCCCCTTATTGCTAACTCTACAAACTGTTCTTAGCTGTTTTTTTCCATCGTCTTTTTTTTTAATTAATTTTAGAATTGATCCAGAGTCTTCAAAAAAAAAACAATCTGTCGATTTTAAAGGCAGAGCAAGAAGAAAAGAATTTTGAATGTTTGTTTATTTCACTTTCTCTTCACATTTTGTTGTAATAACCCTTGGATATTTAAGTAATAGTTACAAATCATTCAGGTTTTTCTTATTGAAAAGAATTATTGTAATCATGAAAAACTTAAAAACAGCGAAAGCTATCAAAACTCTTTGCATATAAATCTCTTATCAAACAAAGAAAAAAAGATTTGCAAATCTCGAGGCTAATAAACTACAGCTCTATAAAAGGTTTCAAGATTGTTGTTATTTTCTGAATTGCTTATAGTTTTACGCTTCTAACTAATATACTGTTATTCAATCTCTTGTTAAACCCTCTAAGAGAAATTTGAAGACCTGCGAACAAACAAAAAAACCTAAAATATACTTAAAATTAGGCATTTTGTTGAGAACATTGATGAGAGCCATTTCTAAAAACTGATGATACGTTACGTATAAAAATCATTTATCATCTAAATATTTTCATAACAACTCGATGCTTAATAGAAAAAATTGTATTGATTTTGTTATATTTATATATGTTTTTTTGCAATTTTTATATAATTTTACACACGCTAATCATCTATACCTATGGAAGATTACAATAAAATTATAGAGTCGCTCTTCATAAAGTTTGTAAAGCTAAACATGCTCGAAGTAATACAGCCTGTAAATGTTACAAGCTTCTACGATGTGCAGAACACATTAATTCTGTTGAATGCAGGAAATATTTCTTTAGGAAACGGACAAGAAATGAGCGTTGGAGAAGCATTATTCATTCCAGGAGGTAAACTTACACCATTGACACTAGGAAGCGATGCCCGCCATAGCATTACAAATGAAGAGCTTATCGAAAATCATGATAAATACTTGAGAGCCAAGCATATTCCTACAGGAATGGACAATGCGAAACTTACTACTACTGTTTTTACAAAACTTACTTTTGAGGCAAAAGCATTTGATTCTGTCAATTTTTTCACTAAGTTAGATATACCGCCGTTCATTATAAGAAATTATGCTACCACAGGAAGCCTGATACGAAAAATTCATAGAGAAGTCATTAGTTCTGAACCTGGTAGAAATCGGCTTATTCACCTATTTACAGAAGAAATTGTTATCGATCTGATCCGTTACATTTTGTCAAATCAAATGTTCGTAGAAAAATTAGCTACTAATAATAGCTATTTCAAAGATCCGAGACTCATTCAGCTCTTTAACTTTATTAAAGAAAACTTAGCAGGCGATTTATCCAACAAGGTGCTCTCTCGCGTTGCCAATGTATCAGAAGATTACGTAGGACAATATTTTAAGTCCCTCACGGGTATTAATCCACAAGATTACATCGAATATCAACGCATGGAAAAAGCAGTAATGATGCTTCGCACTACTAAAAAAAGTATTCGAGCTATCAGCAGTGAAGTGGGCTATAAAGATACTGCTTATTTTTGTCGCCGCTTTAAAATGATGTTTGGCATCCCAGCAGGCAAAATGAGACGTCGCGAATCTTTGATTGATAATATATGATAAAAATCGCTATACAAAAGTGCACTTTGAGAGCAGAGGATCATTATTATTATTACTTGCATGGGTACTTATGCGATGCGTACCCATCCATCAATTAGAAAGTCATGAGTTTCTTCTTTATAAACAAAATCTTATAGGAAATCAATTAGTTTCAGCAGAGGAACTCGTGCTTTTCTTTCGTCAAAAACCGAATCGGCGCATTTTAAACTTGCCAATCACTCCCTACTTATATGCCTACTACAAAGGAAAAAAAAAATGGCTGAAACATCTCTCTAAGGATTCGCTTTTGTACCAAGAAACAGAACAATATTTTGACTCTTTGACTCAAAAATTACAGACAGAATTAGATAGTATTATAGAAAATTCTTCTAAAGAGGTAGACGATTATGAAAAACTATTTGCGGAATACCCTAAGGCTGCTCGTTTATATAGAAAAAAACAAAAATTAATAAAGAAAAAAAATGACAAACTCTTAAAACTTCAAACTAAAATTCAAGAAGGAAACTGGCTCATGCGGGTAGTAGGAGAAAAACCCGCTATTCTTGACACTTCCTTAAGCTATAGTACAGCCCAACAAATCCAGAAATATTTAGAGTACAAAAAAGGACTTTTTGGTAGCTCTGTTGTCATTGTATGGGATACTTTAGATAAACTTCCTTTAAATAAACTAAAAAACGAACGTTTAAAAATTAACCTAAATGTCGGGGCTAAGCTCATCGGACAAACATTTGTAATTCATGAAACCTCTCCCACCTATATTAGAAAGATTATTTGGAATATAGAAGATAGTGCTGCTCTTCGTTTGGTAGAGCAACAAACTCAACATCCTCTTCAAAACAAAAAAATTTATAGCGAACAACTTTTAGAAGCAGAGCGCGATTATTTGACGCAGTTGTTTCGCAACCACGGTTATTTTAATTTTTATAAAAATCAAATACGCTTTCGAGTAGATACTGTTTCGAATTACCACCCAGATTCTTTAGATGTAATTGGCATAATTAACTTTCCTAACAATAGCGCAAAAGTGTACGTGATTGATACGGTTCTTATGGATACTGATACTGATGTTACAAGCCAAAGAAGCATAAAAAAAGTCAAAAATTTTAATGGAATTACTTTTTTATTACATAGAGAACTTTTTTCTGCACGCGTATTAGACTCTAAAATTTTTATTCGTCCCAAAGAGAAATTCAGTCAATATTATACAGAAGAAACGCAACGCGCATTAGCTTCTACGGAAATGTTTAAGTTCGTTAATATTAAATTCGATACGACAGGCAATCAATTTCGAGCTAATATTTTTACGAGTCCTTTTAAAAAATATTCGCTTACTACTGAAGTAGGCTTGAATGTTACCCAAACGCTTCCTGGTCCGTTTGTGGGTGTATCTTTCAAGAATAGAAATTTACTAAGAAGTTGCGACATCTTAGATGTATCCGTGAGATACTCTGTAGAAGCCCAAGCAGCCGCTACTGACATCGGAACAAATCTCCTTACACGCGCTTCAGGAGTCACAGGAGTATGGACATTTCCCTGGATTATGCTTCCATTAGGCGGGCAACTCAAAAAAAGTCTCTCACTCAAAATTCCTCAAACAATTATTTCATCAGGTTATAACATGGTACAACGCCCCGAATATGCAAGAAGCAATTTGATAGGCGCTATTAACTATAAATGGCGAAATAACAAAAATGGCTTTTGGACATTTGGCTTATTAGATATTGCATTAGTACAAACTTCTTACATAAGCCCATCGTTTCGAGAGAGGCTTTCAGAACTTTCTCGTCTAGGTAATCCTTTAGAAAGAAGTTTTAATAACGCCATCATTACAAATACCAATTTGGGTTATTCCTTTTCTAGAAATACGAGCTTGCTTTCAAACGAAAGACAAAGTTTCGCTAAAATATACTTAGAAGCAGGAGGCTCCTATCTGAATTTTTTGAATATTGCTGAACTAAATACCCAAGGAAAAATTTTAGGCTTACAAACTTATCGTTATTATAAGGTTAACGCTGAATATCGCAAGCTATTTAATACAGGTAAAAAGGCGCGTGTAGCAATGCGCGCTCATTTCGGATACGCTATGCCTTACGGAGAAAAAGGCGCTGTTCTCCCATACGAAAAGCTGTTTTTTGCTGGTGGAAGTAATAGTATTCGCGCTTGGACAGCGCGCCGCGTAGGTCCTGGTTCATTTTCTCCTCCCCGTCGATCTGACGGCACTTATGACTATCGTTTCGAACAAGGAGCAGATATCTTAGCAGAATATAGCATCGAGTGGCGGCATCCTATTTTTAGCTTTTTTGAAGGTGCTCCTTTTGCAGACATTGGAAATATTTGGTCAGTAAAAAAAGATGAAGCCAGACCAGGAGCCGATTTTGAAATCAATCGGTTTTGGAAAGAACTAGCTATAGGAATCGGATACGGTATCAGAATGAATTTTAATATTCTAATCGTGCGATTCGACTTTGCTCTAAAAGCATATGAGCCTGCTCGCCCTCTCTCAGAACGATTTGTTCTCTCAAAAATCAACAAAAAAAACCTACTTGGGCAGCCGGAGCAAATGATCATTAATGTTGGAATAGGATATCCTTTTTAAACTATATTTACTTTTAAAAACGTATAACAGTGAAAATTCAAAATTGTTCGTTCTGGAAAAATGTGCGTTACTTGCTTATCGATAGCCGTAACTTGAGCGTCCCTCAAAGCACTGTATTCTTTGCTATAAAAGGAGTCAAGCATGACGGACATTCATTCATTCCTTGGCTTTATGAGCAAGGAGTGCGCAAATTTGTAGTAAGCCATTTGCCTAATGTTTCCTTGCCAGAAGCACAATTCTTAGAATGTGAAAATCCAGTTCATGTGTTGCAAGAAATTGCTCAACAACATCGAGAACAGTTTCATTTTCCTGTTATTGGAATCACAGGAAGTAATGGTAAAACGATTGTCAAAGAATGGCTCTATCAACTTCTTTCTGACCGTTACGCTATTGTTAAAAGTCCCAAAAGCTATAATTCCCAAATCGGCGTGCCTCTTTCCGTTTGGGAAATGGACTCTTCTCATACACTCGCTATTTTCGAAGCTGGAATTTCTCAAAAAGGAGAGATGCAACGCTTGGCTTCTATTATACAACCTACAATCGGAATTTTTACAAACATTGGCTCTGCTCACGACGAAGGTTTTGTTAATCGCTACGAAAAAGCAAAAGAAAAAGCACTGCTTTTTTCTAATGTTCAAACACTGATTTATTGCGTAGATTATCCCGAAATTGTACAAGCATTACAAGAAATATCGATTCCTAATGTACTCACTTGGACTGTTCAACGTCATCAAGAGGCTACATTTTTGGTTGAAAAAGAAATACTTATTAAAAGTTGCCGTCTCTCATTCTTGGCATCTTCTTTAAGGTTTCCTTCTTTTTCGGTTGTACTTCCTTTTGTAGATGATGCTTCCATAGAAAATGCTATTCATTGCATATTACTGATGTTGTTCTTGAAAATAGAGCCTTCTGAAATTTCACAGAAAGTTGCTCTTTTGCGCAATATTCCAATGAGATTAGAAGTCAAAAAAGGAATTCATCGATGCACTCTTATTGACGACACTTACAACAATGATTTTGTAGGGCTTCAAATCGCTCTTCAATTTCAGAGCCAACAAACTGAGAATCTTAACAAAACTCTCATTCTTTCTGACTTCGCACAAACAGATGCAAGCATTTATTCTAAAATTGCGCAACTTATTACTCACTATCAAATTCAATGTTTTGTAGGAATTGGTAAACACCTTTGTGAAAATCGAGTACTTTTTCAAACTAATATACCGCGCCTGTACTTTTATGAATCTACTGATGAATTTCTTGCCAATCAGCCCTTTTTTCAAGATGAGAGTATTTTAATCAAAGGTGCACGTCACTTTCGGTTTGAGAAAATTGTACAAGCCCTTCAAGAAAAAATTCATGGTACAAAGTTAGAAATCAATCTCGATGCACTAACTCATAATCTGGGAATCTATAAAAGCCTTTTAAAACCTTCTGTAAAAATCATGGCGATGGTAAAAGCTTTTGCATATGGAGCGGGAGCTGTTGAAGTGGCTAAGTTATTAGAGTATCATCGAGTAGACTATTTAGCAGTTGCATATGCAGACGAAGGAGTCAGACTAAGAAAAGCAGGCATCAGAATTCCTATTATGGTCATGAATCCTATGCCCGAAACTCTTCCTTTTCTTTGGGAATATCATCTCGAGCCTGTAGTGTATGGTTTTTCTATTTTAGAAGAAATTATCAACAACGCTTTAAGAATCCAAAAGCCTTTAAAAGTCCATATAGAATTAGATACAGGCATGAGACGATTAGGCTTTGAAGTTGAAGAAATACAAAAAGTTATCGTTCACATACAGAATCATGCGCTCTTAATTCCTACTAGCGTTTTCACTCACTTGGTAGGAGCAGATGAAGACAAACATCAAGAGTTTTCTTTAAAACAAATCCATACTTTTGAGCAAATCGCTCGTTATGCGGAAGAAAAATTTCAAAAACCTATTTTAAAACATGTTTTAAATTCTTCTGGAATTACGCGCTTCCCCGACTATCAATTTGACATGGTAAGGCTCGGCATCGGATTGTACGGAATAGATGCTAATCAAAAAATTTCACGTCTTCTCAAACCAATTAGTACTTTTAAAACTACCATTTCTCAAATCAAAACCTTACCAGCAGGAGAAACGATTGGTTACGGGCGAAAAGGAGTAACTCTTCAGCAACCTACGCGCATTGCTACTATTGCAGTAGGCTACGGAGATGGCTATAGCCGCCACTTTAGCTGTGGAGTCGGCAAAGTGTGCGTAAAAAACGTATTATGCCCTGTTGTCGGAAATGTTTGCATGGATATGACAATGATAGATGTTTCTAATACAGATGCTCAAGAAGGCGATGAAGTAATTATTTTTGGAGAAAACCCATCTATCGAATCATTAGCCCAACAAATCGGCACAATTCCTTACGAAATTTTGACTAACATCGGAGAACGTGTAAAGCGAGTGTTCTTTTCTGCTTAGATCAAAAAGTTTTGTTAGCATCAAACAAATAAGCAACCAACTCATCGAAAGGCAACGGTTTGTTGTAGTATCTATCGTTGTACACCGTAGAAAGAAATTTGATGTAACTCGGAGTATCATCTACTACAATATAATCTATTGTAATATTTCCATAAAGTTGATGAAAAGGCTGTTGAAAGTCTTGCAGAGGAATATGTGGTTTTAAATAATATTTTTCCAACGTTTCTACAAAATCTCCTTTGTCAGTCATTCTTCTTTCGGAAAACTGCAAAAAGTAATTAAGCGCAAGTACTTTTTCTTTTAAATAATCGAAAAAGTTTCGATACTCTTCTGGAGAATAATCAAATTTGCTACAAGTTATAGCCCACCCATTTGCTTGTGGGGATTCATACAAATGAACAGATAAATTATTATCTCCTTTTTGTTTTTTTATCATATAAGCGTCCAAAATCTCGGCTAGCATTTGTTGAAAACGCTTGCTGTGACGCCATTCGTTATACGCTCGAACATGATGCGCTTGACGTTTGATAGGCTCAGTAAAAGAAATTCTTTCTCCCTCTGCTTGGGAGTGAAAAATCTTTTCAATGATCTTATCAAAGAATGACACAGCGCAAAGATTTTGAGAACACTTGAATTGTTGAAAAAAGTAATCCAAATTTACGAATTTGAATTTTAAAAAAAAAACATAAACTCAGAAAAGTGTCTCGAAGAGAATTCTTAAAGAAAACGCTTTTATCAGTAACAGGATTGCCTCACCTTTCTTTTGTAGAAAAAACAAACGATTCTTCTGGAATTTCTATTATTCGTCCCCCCAAACTAAAACATGGCGACATTATCGGATTAGTAGCTCCCGCTAGCGCTATTCTGAAAAGCGATGCTATTCATAATTTTCAATCCTTTTTAGAAAATGCTGGTTTTCAAGTACTAAAAGGAAAATTTTTAGAAAATCAATACGGCTACTTAGCAGGAACAGATGAGGAGCGCGCAGCAGATTTTAACGAAATGTTGCGAAACGAAAAAGTAAAAGCTATTATTGCAATGCGTGGAGGATGGGGTTGTGCGCGCATTCTTCCTCTTATCGATTACGAAGCTTTTCAAAAATATCCTAAAGTTATAGCAGGCTTTAGCGATATTACTTCTTTACTCTTAGCGCTTTATGCGAAAACAGGTGTAGTTACTTTCCACACTTCTGTCGGATACTCTAATTGGACAGATTTTACTTTTCATTCTTTCATGCAAATTGTAGCCCATAAAGAAAAACCTAAACTTAAAATCTCTCGGGGAAATAATCAGTTCTATACTATTACACCCGGAAAAGCTGTTGGGCGGCTAATCGGAGGCAATTTAGCCGTACTTTCTGGAATAGTAGGTTCAGAGTATTTGCCGTCTTTCGAAAATGCTATTCTGTTTTTAGAAGAAATTAATGAAGAAGTCTATCGAATAGACCGTATGCTTACTCATTTAAAATTAGCAGGAATTCTTTCTAAAATTAATGGTTTTGTGTTTGGACATTGCGAAAAATGCGATCCCGAAGAGCCTGAACATTCTCTTTCTCTCCAACAAGTATTAGAATATCATTTGAAACCTTTAGGAATCCCTGCTTTTTATGGCGCTCCTTTCGGACACATTCCGGACAAGTGCACTCTTCCTATTGGAATCTCTGCTGAAATCTATGCCGACAAAGGTGTAATTAAAATTTTAGACGAAGCTGTTACTTAAAAATAATTAGGTTAAAATTTTTTAGTTTCTTAAAATATTCCGAATTTTGCGTCGCAAAAACCGAAATGCACCATTCGTCTAGGGGTTAGGACACAAGATTTTCATTCTTGTAACAGGGGTTCGATTCCCCTATGGTGTACAAAGCCGCTCTACCAAGCGGTTTTTCTTTTTAAAGAGTTTTCATAATTAAAGTCTTCAAATATTTAAAAAATTTCTTCCCACAAAATGATATTAATTTTAGGAAGTGGGCTAATAGGAGGAACATTAGCAAAACAATTTGAAACTCGAAAAATCCCTTTCAAAATTTTTTCTAGAACAAAGCCCTCTTTCCTTTTGCGGCCCTTCGATTTTCGAGAAGGGCTTTGGCAAGACATAGAAAAACACGCCGATTTCTTTTATAACGTCGAAACTGTTATCCATACTATTTCAACTACAGTTCCAGCTTCTTCTATGCAAAATAAAATACAAGATGCCATAGAAAACATCGAAACTAACATAAAATTGCTCGATATTTGCGTAAATTATGGTGTCAAGAATTTACTTTTTATTTCTTCAGGCGGAGCTATCTATGGAATTCCTCAACAAGCTGTCGTTGATGAAACACATCCTACTTACCCCATTTCTTCTTATGGAATTACTAAATTGACAACAGAAAAATATCTCTACTTGTATCAACTTCACTATGGTCTAAAGACTGTTTGTTTGCGCCCTTCTACAGTCTATGGAATCGGGCAAACCACCCATAAACCTCAAGGTGTTGTAGCTCACATCATAAAAGCAATTCGAGAACAACGTTCCTTTACTGTTTGGGGCGATGGCTTTGGAAAAAAAGATTATCTCTATGTGGACGACCTTATTGAAGCTATCTTTTGCATTGTAGATAAAAACTTTGAAACTCAACATTCTATATATAACTTGGCTTTCGGAAAGTCTTATTCGATTCGAGAAATTATTCATTTGGTAGAATTTTATACTGGAAAAAAGCTTTTTGTTAATTATGAAGCAGCTAAACCTTTTGATATTCCTTCCATAGCGCTCCAATCAGAGCGATTTAAGAAAGAATTTGGTTGGCAACCTCACGTTGATTTATCCGAAGGCATTCAAAAAATACTAAACTCTACAACCTTATGAAAAAACTTAGCGTCGCATTGACTACCTACAACCATGAAAAATATATCGCAGCAGCTCTAGAAAGCATTTTTGCCCAAAACTTACAAGTTCCCTTCGAAATAGTGATTGGAAATGATTGTTCTACCGATAAAACAGGGCAGATTATTGAAGCCTACCAACAAAAATACCCAGATATTATTCGAAACTTGCCTCGCAACAGCAACTTAGGATATGTCCGAAATTTCGATGAAACCATGCAAGCTTGCCAAGGAGAATACATAGCCATTTTCGACGGAGATGATATTATGCTGCCTGGCAAGTTGAACAAACAAATAGAGATGCTCGACCGACACCCAGAATACGTCATGGTGGGGCATAATGCGCGCGCTTTTGATTCCGAAACAGGGAAAACTATTCGATACATAAAACCTCGCTTTAAGAAACCAGAGTACACCATCGAGGATCTGATTGTAGAGAGCAGTTTTTTTGCAAATTCTTCAAAAGTATTTCGAAAATCTGCCTATCCTAAAGAAGGCATCGACCGCAATCTTTACGCAATTGCCGATTGGTATATTACGATTGAAATTGCTAAAAAAGGAAAAATAGGATATATCCACGAAAACTTAGTCGAATATCGCGTTCATAACCAAAGCATTATGCAGAAAATTCGAGGAGATAAGCAAGCACACGATATTTTATATATCCTCGATAAGCTCGAAAAAGAATTTCCAGGAAAATATACCCACTTATTTGCACGCCAAAAAGCTTATTGCTATCTGATTTTAGGCATTCAAGCAGACCAAGAAAATAACAAACAATTAGCTCGTAAAAACTTCGCAGAATGCATAAAACTTTATCCACGATATAGTGTAAGCCCCTACATTCGGTGGCTACTAACGTTTGCCCCAAAATCTTTATTTCATTTTTTACTCAAGCAGACAGGACGAACACACTAAGAAATTACTCATATCTTAGCGCATCAATAGGATTGAGAAAAGCAGCTTTTCGAGCTGGGTAGTAACCTGCTGCTACTCCTGTCAGAATGCTCATCATGAAGCCTATTCCCACCCAAAGAACAGGAAATAAGAACTCTCCATTTCCTATAATTTGACTTACAGCATTCCCAAAACCAATCCCAATTAAAATTCCTGCTAAACCTCCTATTAAACAAATCACAGTAGATTCTATAAGAAATTGATTCATAATGATTTGAGGAGTTGCGCCCAATGCTTTCCTAATTCCAATTTCTTTTGTTCGCTCTGTTACAGAAACTAAAAGAATATTCATCAGACCTATAGAGGCACCTGTTAATGTCATAATTCCTACAATAGAGCCTCCTAATCGAAGAATATGCGAAATTTCGAGAAGTTTATCTGATAAATTATCGCTTTTTGAAATCAAAAAGGAATCTTTTTGGAAAGGAGTGTCGCGCCGAATTTGTCGAAAAAGTGCTTTTATTTCGTCGAGTGCCAAAGGTGTAAGCATTCTGTCAGAGAGTAGTATATTAATTCCTATAAAAATTCGCTTCTCACTCGAATAATGCTGATAAAGTGTTGTAATAGGAATGAAGACTCCTCTATCACTTTCACCTCCTCGCAACCCTTTAGTAGTTTGGAGAACTCCAATCACTGTATAATAATTTCCTAAAATATTAATTTTTTGCCCCACAGGATTTTCCAACTCGTCAAAAAGATGTCGAGCCACTTCTGCACCAATCACGGCAATCGAACGATTGGTTTGAATTTCAGTTTTGAAAAAAGTACGTCCACGCTCAATTTTGAATTTTTTATAGCTAAAGAAATCTTCATCCACTCCTACAAGTTTGAGATTAGGATTTGTTTTATAAGAAAATCTTTTTGCAGTGATATTTGATGTACTTCCTAAAGATGCACTAATGCTGATTAGAGAAGCTCTCTGAAAATTTTCTTTAAAAGCCAGCGCTTCTGCGTAAGTAATGCGCGGTTTTTGAACTTGTAATTTTCCTTCTATTCGTTGATTTCGGTCAATATCTTTAATTGTAACTGCATTAGCTCCCAAACTTCCTAATCCGACATTAACAGAATGCTCTACAGCATCGATAGCCGTAAGAATTCCTACTAAAGCTGCAATGCCTACAGCTATCATAGAGGCTGTCAGCAATGAGCGCAACCAATTAATGCGAAGAGAAATGAAGGCTGTGTGGATATTTTCCCACAGTACTGAATTCAACATACCTGAGCTCGAAAACGAAGTATTAACATTTTTTAAGAATTTTAATAAAAAGCTGCAACTTTATTTCTTAAAATTCGTTAAAACAAGTAAATTTGTATCGGCAATTTAATGCTGGTAAATTTTTAATCAAATCTCTAATAACGATGAACTCAATCATTCAAAGGCTTCTGATGTTAGGCTATACGCCTACTCCAGAACAAGCAAAAGAACTGGAACAACGCGTTCCTGAAGAAATTTCCAGAAAAGGAAATGATTGGCGTTAAGAAACAAAGTACGATTGAATATAAGAAAAGGATACGAAAGTATCCTTTTTTACTTTTTATTTGGCGTTATTTTTTGCCTAAAGCGAGCAAAAAACACCTGTATATTAAAAAAATTTTCTGTATTAGCGCATTATGGATTTGTTTGTTCAAGTCATTTGCTCAGACGGTAGTCTATCAGCTTGTTAATACAGAAAAACCGCTTAATTATTTCAAACTTCCTTATAAGATTCCGCAGGATAGTATTTTACAAATACAAACTCTTCATAAAATTATCCAAACACTTCAACAAAAAGGGTTTTTGCTTGCTAATGTAGATAAGTGGCAAAAAAAAGACGATACTTTATATATTACCCTACACATTGGAAAACAGTATCGGGGATTTTATTTAAATGTGGAAGAAGTTTCACCTTATATTCTTTCAGAGTGCCGCATTCGAATTCCTGATTTGCAAAAAAAGCTGATTACCCCTTCGACATGGAAACAAATCTATCGAAAATTACTCACCTATGCGGAGAATCACGGCTTTCCGTTCGCAGAAGTCAAGCTCGATTCTGTTTATTTTTCTAATCAAAACTTATATGCAAACTTAAAATATCGATCTTATTTTCAAGTTACACTCGATACAATCATTCTTCATGGAAATCTAAAAATTCGATATTCTTATTTAATGGCTCTTATGAACTTACAACCTCGAGCACCCTTTCAACAACAAAAAATCACAAACGCCTTTCAAACTCTTAGGCAGCAACCTTACTTGCGTCTAACAAAAGAACCTCTCATTACTTTTGTAGAGAATAAAGCTCAAATACACCTGTTTACCGAACATCGCAAAGCCAATCAGATAGACGGTATTTTAGGAATTTTACCTAACGCTCAGCAAAACACTCGAACTGTCATTACAGGTCAATTAGATATTCAGCTGCATCATTTGCTATACTCAGGCAAACAATTAGCTCTCAAGTGGCAACGTATGCATCAAGACGCACAACTTTTGAATATTCTTTATGAGCATCCTCATTTTCTCAAAACAGGTATTACAACTATGGGTGCCCTTCGCCTTTTAAGACAAGACTCTTCTTTTCAAAATGTAATGCAAGAATTAAGGCTAAGCTACCCTGCATCTTTAGGAAAATTTAGTGTTTTTGCTAAGCGTATGACAAGCAGCGTTCCCATAAAAAATATTTCTACGGATATCGCAGCTTTTCAAATCATCTCTTACGGCTTAGGATACCACCTACAACAACTTGATGATATTTCTTTCCCTCAGAAAGGCTATAAATTGAAACTTGATATCTGGGCAGGAAACAAAAATACTTCTCAATTCCTGCCCGATACCTTAATAAAACTCAAAAGCCTTCAACTCGGATTAGAAGGAGAAATGTCTTATCACTTAAAACAATCGAGTTGGGCTACCATGCTTTTTCGTTGGCAAAGCGCTTGGGTTGAGAATCCGTACTTATTTTTAAACGATTTATACAGAATAGGAGGCATTAACTCCTTGCGCGGTTTTAATGAAAATACATTTTTTACACAGTGGCACCACATTTTTACGGCAGAACAACGTTGGCGCCTAGAAGAAGAATCTTATTGTTTTATTTTTTCAGACGTTGCGTTTTTGCGAGAAAACGTGAAAGAACGAGCTCAAGAACAACAACCTTGGAGCATAGGAGCAGGGATTTCTGTACGCACAAGAAGCGGTATTTTTAGCTTAGCTTACGCTATCGGAAAATCTGAGGAGCAACCTTTTCACCCACGATTTTCTAAAATCCACTTCGGACTTACCAATCGATTTTAAAAAAACCTATACCGCAAAACAGTATAGGTTTCGATTTAATTGAACTATGCAAGATAAAACATTTTGCCTAAACAGGCTTGCTAAGCTTTTAGTCTACATTATCAGCAAAAAATTTATTTTCTGACAGTTTTTTATTCTCTCCTACAGAGATGCGAGAGGCAAGGCTATCATTTGAAGAGGGAGTAGGAGTAAACTGAACGCCTTTTCTCAAGTAGGCAGGTACATCTTGGTGATGCTTAAGTTCTTCTTGAGACATTTGGCTTACAGATTTTAACTTAGCCAAGTGTTGCTGGCGTTTTTGCAGTTCATCCTCTCTTTTTTTTTTCTCTTCTTCTTCCTGATACGTTTCGAAATCATCTAATGAAAAAACTATTTTCTCAGGCTTAGCAGGTGGGGGAGTAGGTGCCTTAGATGAAACTTTGTCAAAAAAGTCATCTCCATCTGAGGGAATAAATTTTTCTGAGTACTGTGGTAAAGCAGTGTTATGGCGAGTAACCTTTTTTTGGGTTTCTAAGTCGATAATTTTTTGTTGATATTCTAGCTTTTTATCCTTTATAACGCCGTCAAATCCTGCTGCAATCACAGTTACAGTTACTTTTTTGCCTGCTGTACTATCGAATTTTACCCCCATGATTAACTCGCAGTCCTCTCCTGTTCTTTCTTGGATGTAAGAGGTGATTTCTGCAAGCTCATCCATTTGGAAAGTTTCTTCATCGGCTACTACATGAAGAAGCACGTGTTTTGCTCCATGAATATTCGTATTATTGAGCAATGGAGAAGTGAGTGCCATCTCAGTAGCTTTAAAAGCCCGGCTATCTCCTTCAGCTACTCCAATTCCCATCACAGCTGTACCTGCTCCTGAAAGAGCTGTTCTTACATCTTCAAAATCTACATTTACATCACTTTCTGTCGTGATAATCTCTGCAATAGCTTTCGCCGCGGTAGCTAATACATTATCTGCTTGGGCAAATGCTTCGCGCAAGGTAGCTTTTCCGTAAATATCTTTTAACTTATTATTGATAACTACTAGTACTGCATCGCAATGCTTTTTAAGTTCGGCTAATCCATCTTCTGCGCGTTTTTCTTTAGGTTTACCTTCAAATTGAAAAGGCATCGTAACAATACCAATAGTAAGAATTCCTAATGATTTAGCGACTTCGGCAATAATAGGCGCAGCTCCTGTACCAGTACCTCCTCCCATACCCGCAGTAATAAAAACCATGCGCGTATTCCCACTCAATAAGTTGCGAATGTCTTCTTTACTTTCAAGAGCAGCGTTTTTCCCCACTTCTGGCTTTGCACCTGCTCCCAAACCTCCAGTCAGGTTCTTTCCTAAAACAATCCGATTAGAGGCAGGTATCGGACTTTGTGACAATGCTTGAATATCTGTATTACAAATGTAAAAGTCTACACCCTGAATTCCTAAGCGATACATGTGATTAACAGCATTACTTCCGCCTCCACCCACCCCAATCGCCTTGATAATAGATTCACCTGATTGAATTAATGGTTTTTCTTTTGAATTTATCATAATCTTGCCAATTTTAAAATGTTCAATTTGTAAGAGGAAAGTTTTAATTAACGCATTTTATCATCGAAATCATCGATAAGAAGTTCTTTAGCTTTCTTTACGATGGAGCTAAAAATACTTGGAATTTGCTGCTCAGTTTCACGCTTTATTTCCTTTTTCAAGGATTTATCTTGCCTAGATATCCTTTCATAAGGCTGAGAAAGAAACTTAGCTTCTTCAAGTGTTCTTTCTCTATCATCAAGAGAGCGAAAACTACTCAATACTAATCCTACTGCAGTAGCATATTGAGGATTTTTTACTTCATCGTGCTTACATTTTCCTAAATAAATATTCGGATAACCGATGCGAGTATCGATACCTGTTTTATATTCAAAAAGTTCAGCCAGATTTTTCAACATAGAACCGCCTCCTGTCAAAACGATTCCCGCTGCAAGCTTATCGCGATAGCCCGCTATTTCTATTTCTTTAAGGATGAAACTTGCAATTTCTTCCATTCTTGCTTCTATAATCGCTGCCAAATTGCGAATGGAAATTTCTTTTGGCGGGCGATTGAAAGCACTTGGAATAGAGACCACTTCATTTTCAGATGCTTGGCTAGAAAGTGCTTTCCCAAAGCGAACTTTCATTTTTTCTGCTTGGTCTAACAAAACACCACATCCTTGCTTAATATCACTTGTTATGATATTACCGCCGAAAGGTAAAACAGCAGTATGTCGCAAAATTTTATCCTCGAAAATAGCAACATCTGTAGTTCCTCCTCCAATATCTACTAAACAAACTCCAGCTTCTTTTTCTTGCTCACTCAATACTGCTAAACTCGAAGCCAAAGGCTGAAGTATAAGATTTTCAACCTCTAAACCTGCTCTTTCTACACATTTTTTGATATTATGAACATTATTAGCAGAGCTAAATATCACGTTAAAATCAGCTTCCAATCTCGCTCCTGACATTCCGACAGGATACTTAGTAGTTTCTTGGTAATCGATTGTATACACTTGTGGTAGTACGTGAATAATCTGCCAACCAGGTTCTGTTACTAAATTATACATGCTCGACGTAAGGCGGCTCACATCTTCTGCCTGAATTTCGTTCTCGTTAGATTCTCGAATGATACTTCCGCGATGTATTTCACAGCGGATATTTTTTCCTGCGATGCCTACATTAACAGCAAAAATATTGACGCTCGAATCTTCACTGGCTTGTGAAACAGCCTTTAGAATCGCATCGACCGTCATGTTTACGTTGCTGATAGCTCCTTCCTTAACACCTTCAGAGACGGCTTTGCCTATCCCTAAAATATCGATGTTGCCGTAATCATTTTGACAACCTACAACAGCGCATACTTTGGTAGTGCCGATATCCAAACCGACAACAATTTTCTTTTGCTCTTGCATAGAAACTCTATTTTTGTTCAATTAAAGAATCATTTCTCTTGCATAACAACAATATCCCGTAAATATTGTCGTAATGCTCACCTTTAGTTAGTACAAGTTAATGGAGAAATGGAAAGTTCTTAAGGAAGGATTGTAAGCTACTTCAAAGTAGTAAAAAATTGTTCAGATTCGCAAATGAAATTTTGATTTTTTTATTTTATCTTTCATTTAGTAATCCACTTTTACCAAATTCGTTTATAGAATGAACGAAAAATTTATGACAGAAGCAATTCAACTGGCTCAACAAAACGTAGAAAAAGGTAAAGGAGGACCTTTCGGAGCGTTGATTGTCAAAGATCATCACATCATTGCACGAGGCGTAAATGAAGTCACTACTACTAACGATCCTACAGCACATGCGGAAATTCAAGCTATTAGGCAAGCTTGTGCTTATTTAAAAAGTTTCCAACTAGAGGGCTGTATCCTTTATACAAGCTGTGAACCTTGTCCGATGTGTTTGGGCGCTATTTATTGGGCAAGACTAGAAAAAGTTTATTTTGCTGCCACACACCAAGACGCTGCTGAGGCTCATTTTGATGATAGCTTCATTTATCATGAAATCCAGCAACCTTACGAGTGCCGTAAAATTTCTATGATTCATCTCTCTTCCTACCGAGTTGCAGCACAAGAAGTTTTTAGGATTTGGAAATCAATAGAAAACAAAACACCTTACTAAGCTAAAATTTTAATGGAGAAGGAGGAGGAACAGTTTTACCCCACTCACTGTCAGGAATATCGCTCATTTCTATTTCTAGAACTCCTCCCTTTAAGATTTGTTCGTGAGTAAGCCAGCTGTATTGATAGCTTTTATTGTTGAGTTTAACAGATTTAATATATTTTCTCTCATGAGAAACATTGTTGGCTATAATAGTAAATGTTTTGTCGTTCTCTAATTGAATAATAGTTTTAAAAAAAAGAGGAGAACCTATTAAATATAACGATTGCCCAGCAACAGGAATCAAACCAATAGCACTCCAAGAAAACCAAGAGGATATTGCTCCTGAGTCATCATCACCTGGAAGCCCACTTCGTCCTAAATAAAATTTTTGAAGCAACTGACGCACTCGCTCAGCTGTTTTATCAGGTCGAAGTGCGTAATTATAAAGATATGCCGTCAAAAAGCCAGGTTCATTGCCTATTTCATAATGTTCTTCATCAAATATTTTATCTAAAAAGTTCACAAATTTCTGATTACCTCCGTGCTTTTGAACTAATACCTGATAAGCATGTGGTACGTAAGTAGCATATATCCAAGCATTTCCTTCGTAAAAATAGGGAGCATCTTGGTAGATTTTTTCTTGCTTAATATCTGGGTGTGAATCCATTACAAAATTTCCGAGACTATCTTTTGCCAAAAAGAAACCTGTTTCAGCATCAAACAACTGAAAAATTCCCATCGCCCTCTTATAATATTGACGCGCCACTTGCACATAGCCAAGTTTTTCTGCTATCTTACCAATACAATAATCATTATATGCATATTCTAAAGAACGAGAAACACACCTTTCATAGTTAGCATTTAAGTATCCTTCATTTTTGATGTAGTTCTCAAGTTGCCTTCCATACAAATAAGGATTGTCGGAGGGAGTTTCAGCATTCTTTCGAACAGCAGAAAAAGCTTTTTGAATATCAAATCCTCCTAAATCTTTCACAATAGCATCTGCTATCACTACGTCGGCATTGCTTCCACCCTGAACAAAAAGATAGTCGCCCGCTGCCCATGCATCAGGAAGCCAACCCTTATGTTCGTAAATATCTAGTAAACTCTGAATTACTTTTTGCTGATGACGTGGATATAATAAAGTATGCAAAGGCATTACGCTCCGATAAGTATCCCAAATAGCATAATAATCCCAAAAATGAGGCTTATCTGATTGCCAAAGTGGATTATCATTTGTTAAATCGGTAGGCATAATCAAGGTTCTGTACAGTCCTGTGTAAAACATCCGACGCTGTTCGGGAGTACCTCCTTCTATCCTTACCTTGCTTAAATAAGAATTCCATATGCTGTCACCTCTTAAACGAACTTTTTCAAAATTCCAATCAGGAATTGTTTGAAGGTGATTTTTTGCATTTTGAATTGATGAAAAAGAAATTCCTACTTTCACCATAACTTTTTGATGCTGTCGGAGGCGATAACGCACATACGCACCAATAAATTTACCGCTCTCTGAGAGCTTATTTGAGAAAACAGAATCTTTATAAGTACCAAATGAATGAGCAGGAGTGTTGAATTCTGCCACAAAGTAAACTTTATAAGGATTTTCTCCGCCCCAACCTCCTTGGTATGTTGCAAACCCTTCTATACATACAGGAGAAACCACGCGTATTTCGGCACCCGTGCACTGTTCGTGAGGTTTTCTTCCGACGTTGTGTGCTAAATCTATTAAAATTTGTCCATCAAATTCTATTTGCTCTTTTTTCCAGGTATAAAACTCATAGCTATGAAAAGCAGCTCGCTCAGTAGCAGTAAGTTCCACTCTTACATCTCCTGGAATGCGTTGAAGTACTACCGAGTAATAAGCAGGAAAAGAAACTTCGTTTGATTTTTGAACAGATTCTCTGTTTTTAAGGTCTAAATCTCCCACCTGAGGAGTAATGAGAATGTTTCCATAGCGTCCACCACCACCAGTTCCACTCAAATGAGTATGGCTAAATCCTACAATGGGTTTATTGGAAAGATATCCTGTTGTCTGATAAGGTACATTAAGACAGTTAGGTCCCACTTTTACGATACTAAAAGGCAAACAAACACCCGCAAAAGCGCGTCCTTTGCTATCTGTTCCCCAAAAAGGTTCGACGTACTGTGTAAAAAAGCAAAAGTGTTGAGTTTTTTTCTGTGAAAACGCTTGAAACGATACAAACAACAATAAAAGAATTAGATTTTCTTTCATATCTTTTTCATTATTAATAAAAAGAGGCTATCTTATAGATAGCCCTATAGCTTCAACCTATTGGTGAACAGTTTTTTAAGACGCGAAATTTTTAGCAACTGCTCTTGCAACTTCAGCAAGTTCATTTGTAATCGCGTCGTCCCACGCTCCTCCTCGAATGCGATCTAGTACAGAACGGTGTTTCATTTCAAGTTCACTTAAATATTCATCTTGGAAAGCGCGAACTTTGTTCACTGGCACTTTATCTACAAATCCGTTAGTAGTAGCGTAAATAATTGCAACTTGCTTTTCCACAGGCATAGGTGAACCTTGAGGCTGCTTAAGAATTTCAAGATTTTTACGTCCGCGCTCAATAACAAGTCGAGTTGCTGCATCAAGGTCTGAACCAAATTTTGCAAATGCCTCTAACTCGCGAAATTGAGCTTGGTCAAGTTTCAGCGTACCAGCCACTTTTTTCATCGGCTTGATTTGGGCTGCTCCTCCTACGCGACTTACAGAAATTCCAACATTAATAGCAGGGCGAATTCCTGCATTAAATAAGTTAGTCTCAAGGAAAATTTGACCATCCGTAATAGAAATCACGTTAGTAGGAATATAAGCAGAAACATCACCAGCCTGAGTTTCGATAATAGGAAGAGCTGTAAGAGAGCCTCCTCCTTTTACCATGTGCTTAATAGAATCGGGCAAATCATTCATTTGACGCGCAATTTCATCTGAAGGAATAATTTTGGCAGCGCGCTCCAACAAACGGCTATGCAAATAAAACACATCGCCAGGATAGGCTTCACGTCCGGGCGGGCGTCTTAAGAGCAACGAAACTTCTCGATAAGCGACCGCCTGTTTAGAAAGGTCGTCATACACTACTAAAGCTGGTCTCCCTGTATCACGAAAATACTCTCCGATGGCAGCACCTGCATACGGAGCAAAAAATTGCATAGGAGCAGGATCTGAAGCATTAGCCGCAACAATCACCGTATAAGCCATAGCACCTGCTTTTTCAAGAGTGCTGTAAATACTCGCAACAGTAGAAGCTTTCTGTCCCACAGCTACATAAATGCAGTAAACAGGTTGCCCTTTGTCAAAAAATTCCCTTTGATTAATAATAGTATCTATTGCAACAGTAGTTTTACCTGTTTGGCGATCTCCGATAATAAGTTCCCGTTGCCCGCGTCCAATAGGAATCATTGCATCAATAGCTTTAATGCCCGTTTGAAGAGGCTCACTTACAGGACTTCTAAAAATTACGCCAGGAGCTTTACGCTCTAGCGGCATTTCATAAGTTTTCCCTGGAATAGGTCCTTTTCCGTCAATCGGATTTCCGAGTGTATCAATCACTCGCCCAAGCATGCCTTCTCCTACGTTAATGGACGCTATCTTGTTTGTTCTCTTTACAACATCTCCCTCTTTAACAAGTTTAGAATCTCCAAAAATTACTGCTCCTACGTTATCTTCCTCAAGGTTGAGTACCATTCCTCGAAGTCCTGCACTAAACTCAATAAGCTCGCCAGCTTGTGCTTTGGTTAAACCATATATGCGCGCTACACCGTCACCTACTTGGAGAACCGTACCTACTTCTTCCAGTTCTGTTTCTGTTCTAAAATTCGAGAGTTGCTCTCTCAAAATTGCTGATACTTCATCGGGTCTTATTTGTACCATTGTATTGTTAAATTAAAGAATTACATTATGTGGCTTAAATTTTAAAAAAAACTAAAAATATCTATGAAGCCAGTCTTTTATTTGATAATGTTTCTCAATTGCTGATGCAATGCGAGATTGTGTATTCATATTATATTTTGATGATAAAGATGCTTTTTGTGACGAATAATCCGCTATCTCAGACGCAGGTGTTAACTTATTGAGTTGAACTATCAACACCCCATATTTATCAGGAATTGGCTTAGAGATCTGGCCTTCTTTAAGAGCAAAAGCTGCTCCAATAGATTCATTGGCTAATCCTACTCCCAATAAAGAAGTAGTATTGAACGTTGTAGTAGGACTGCTGTAAACAAAAGCTTTTGAAGGATCATATGCTTGTGCAATTTCCTCTAGAGAACCCTTTAATGAAGAAAGCTTATTGAGAATATATTGTTTTTGTTGCTCTTTTATAAAATCTGGCCTTACCCGTTCTTTGACATCTTCAAAAGATGCTTCTCCCTCTTCAGTAGCATTTACCAAAGTTCCAATAATAAACATATTATCCAAATCATAAATCTCAGAAACGTCATCGATTTCTGTATCTTCATTATAAGCCCAACGAATCAGTTCGCGTACTTTATTTGTAAATACACCATCGAGATTTCTATCGTCTTTTGTCACATTTCGGTCTTCTTCTAAAACAAGCGTAGAATCTGCTTTTACAGCGTTAATAAATTCTTGGCGAGATTTGAAATTAGCAAATTTTCCAGCGCGTCTATAAACAGCTTCTCTTGTTTCGTCGCTAGGAGTAATATCTTTTTGAAGAACCGCAACAACATATTTTTTCTTAGTTTTATTAGCAGTTACTTCTACAATATGATATCCAAATTCTGTTTCTATAATTTTATTAATCAAACCCTTAGGAGAAGAAAATACTGCATCGTTGAACTTTTGTACCATAGTTCCCTCTGAAAACCATCCTAAATCTCCTCCTCTCGATGCAGTTCCATCAGTTCCGTATTGGGAAGCCATTTCTGCAAAGGATGCACCCGCTTTAATCTTAGCCAAAATTTCATTCGCTTTTTTCTTAGCTTCCGCTTTCGATGCTTCTGTATTGTTGTTAGCTTTAAGTAAAATATGGCGAGCTCGAATAGAATACACCGAATCTTCCATCTCATTTACTACCTTGTACAATTTGAAGGAATTTCCTTCTCGAAAAGGGCCGTAGACTTTGCCCTTCACGAGTTCTACATCATTTAATTCAGAGGGAAGTCCACTTCTATTGGCAGACAAGAAATGGTTTCCAGTAGCATCAGATTTTGCCTCTACAAAAGCAGTATCTGCATCGGTAGCAGCAAAGTCTTCAATCAGCTCTTGAGTTGCTTTGAAAATTTTTTGCTCATCTTCTGCTGTAGCTTGAATGGGAAAAGTAACATATTGCAAATGGCGATTAGTTTGAAGTTTATAACTTTTTTTATTCTTATTGAAGTACTCTTTCATTTTGTTTTCTGATAAATCTAAGAGAGAATCGGGAACAGTGTTATATGGAATATACAAATATTTTATATCTGCCATTGTATTGGCGTTCTCATATTCTTTTCTGGCTTCATATTCCGTGATGTAATAAGTTTGCGTTAATAAGTTTTCGTATTTATTTCTTAGTCGCTCTATAGGAATTCCTTCTTCTAAACTTCTATAAATTTCTTGGTAGCGCGGCTCTACTTTATCCAAGTTTTTTAAAAAATTTTTAACCTGATTCACATCAAAATTTCCTTCTTTATCGCCAAACATCATGCGAATAGCTGGATGTATGTTATTTCCTTGCACCATATCTACAAGTTCTGCATCTGAAACTTGCAAGCCAAGTTTTTCAAACTCTTTATGATAAGCAATTTTAAAAATAAGCTGACTCCACGCTTGTCGGCGCACCATTTGCATATCATTTTCGTCTGGCTGCTTGCCTGTATTTAGAAAATAGATGCGCTTTACTCTTTCAATTTCAGCGTCTAATTGTTCATAATCAATTTTGTCTCCATCAATTTCTCCTACGCTTCTATCCGAACCAAACAAACGCGAGTTAGGGCCTAACAAATCTGAGCCTACAATAAACAACCCTAACGCTAATGCTACTATGCCTACTGCCAGACCAGCTCTCTCCCGAATCTTATTAATAATCATAAAAGCAAAATATGATTCACAGTTCGCAAACTTAGTAGTAGGAATCCATCTAAAAAAGTTTCTGAATATTTTTTAATGCAATTCAAACAAACAACACTACTTATCAGTTATAAACATGAACAAAAAGCAGTCTAAAGCTCTGATTTTCGAGCATTTTTATATTTTTTTATCAAATCAAAGTAGAAAATTTTCATATTCCTAGCAGCGTTCAACTATCCTTAAAAGAAAAACAAAAAAATTAAAAAAGTATTAAAAAAGTGAGAATAAGAGTAATTTTTAAATTAAAGAATAAAGGAGCGGTTTTACCTTTTCATCATCAAAGTTTAATCTGCTCCATGATGAGAAATGTGTTAGGAATTTCGTATTCTTACGAAAACACATTTTTTAGTTTTTCTGGTCTGAAAGGGCAAACCAAAGTAGGAAGGGATGGACTTCACTACTTTTCTAAAAGAGTGACATTGGTTTTCTCAGGTTTGGAAAAAAGCTTTATGGATAAGCTTATTGAGCGCTTCTTTTTCTTTCCTGAAATACGACTTGGCGATTTGATTTTAGCACCTGAATATGTAGAACAAGAACATCACGAGCCTCTAGGTAAAGAAGTGCGATACTTGTGTATTTCTCCTTTAGTAGTTTATCATGGAACAAGTATCAGCAAAAATAAGGAGTTTATTCACCCTACTACAGATGTATTTTCAGATTTATTATATGAATCTACCATTTTAAGAATGGAGCGCTCTGGTATTTTCAAACCTTACGAAATAAGCTCTTTATTTAAATTTCAACTCTCTCCAGATATCCAGTATTTAGAAAGAATACAATTATCAGAAAAAAAATTTGCTCGTATTTATAGTACTATTTATAAGAATGAAATCAAAGAAATTCGAGGCTATACATTTCCGTTCACTCTATATGCAGATCCAATTGTCCAAGAGTTCGTATATTGCAATGGATTTGGAGAATTAACTCAAAATGGTTTTGGTTTGTTAGACTTAGCAGAAAGTTCTTTAGTAAAAAGAGAAATATACTACGGGAAACCAGACGAAGAAACTGACTACTCTTCTCTTGAAGATACACGCTTTAATAAATTATAAAAACAGCGCTAATTGGTCGTTAGTACTAAATTTTTTTTACCCTGTAATATTAGAAATTGGTGAGAATGTTTGTGAGTTTTCATTTTCTTCTCGTATTACTAGTTTAAAGCCAAGTCCATGAATGTTGATAATTTCTACGTTCTTATCAGCTGACAAATATCTTCTTGCGCGTGAAATAAATACATCTAAACTTCTTCCTTTGTAATAGTCGTCATCCCCCCAAATTTCTTGTAAAATAAGCTCTCTTTTTACGACTGTATTTCTTCGCTTGTAAAGAAAAACAAGCAAATCGCACTCGCGAGCAGTGAGCTTGCGCTCCGAGTCTCCTAGGCGAAGTCTTTGAAACTGTCTATCTAATAAATATTTTCCTATTCGAATTTGATTAGGAAGTACATCTTCAAGCCGATTAGGCTCCGAAGCTTGTGGATAATGGTGAGAGACTCTTTTTAAAACTGCCTGAACGCGCAAAGAAAGCTCTTCCTGACTAAAAGGCTTAGTAATATAATCGTCAGCTCCCATTTTAAAGGCTCTGATTTTATCTTCAGTCATTGACTTAACGGTGAGAAACAAAATTGGAATTTGTGTATTCCTATTTCTAATTTCTTGCGCTACCGCAAAACCATCTTTTTGAGGCATAAGAATGTCCAAAATGCACAAGTCAAACTTCTCATGCTGAAAAACATCTAATGCTTGAAGTCCATTCTGACACCATTCTACATCGTAACCTTGTACTTCCAAATAACGTTTAAGAACTTTGGCAGATACCTTGTCATCATCAACTAAAAGGATGCGCGCTTGTCGTTGATTAGGAAGAATTGTTAGTTCCTTTATCATTGTTACACGGTATTTAAAATGTGGAAAAGCAATTCTTTACACTTCGCTGTAAGTTATCAAACGATTGAAATAAAACAAAGTTTACAATTGCTAACAATTATTTTCAAATAATTGAAAATTTTTTTGTTGTCTTATAGAATACATGATTTTTTTTAGGAAAATATAAACATTTTTAAAAAAACTCAATATTCTTAGACAAAGCTATTTTTCAAATTCTGTTATAGAAGCGTTGTAAGCAGGAAAAATGGAGGCTGCGATAGTTACAAAAATTGTAGCACAAGCAGTGATAATAAAATCTTGCCATTCCATTTTTACAGGATAGGCACTAATGATAGTAGTTTCAACTCCTAATCCAACAAGCCCAAATTTGTCTTGGAGCAAACAAAGCAAAAACCCGCCTATCAATCCTACTAAAGCTCCAATCAAAGCAATAATGACGCCTTCCCAAAGAAAAATTTGTAAAATAAATTGCTTACTTGCTCCCATTGCTTTAAGAAGTACTACATCTCTCTTTTTTTCGATAGCAAGCAAAGCAAGTGAGAAGAAAATATTAAAAGAAGCAATTGCCATAACTACAATCAAAGAAACCATCACAAAAAAACGTTCGATGCGAACTGCTCGAATTACATCTGCTTGTTGCTCTTCAGCAGTTGCCACAATAAATTGGTTTCCTAAAATTTTTTTTAGGTCTTTCTGAACAGATTTTATGCTTTTCTTCCCATCAGTTTTAACTTCTATTGAGGTTCTTCGATTAGTGTATTCAAGGAGTTCTTGCATTACTTCAATAGGAACAATAATATGATGAAAGTCGTATTTTTGTTCGATTGCAAAGACCCCCCCTACACGGATAGCAAATTTATTAAAAGCCTTGGTCATATCCATATTAATAAAGTTTCGCAAATGCTTAGGATACCAAAGTTGCAATCCTGTAAAAGCATCACTCAGTAAAATGCCGAGTTGATGCTTAACACCTGCTCCGATAATGGCACGCGGCTCATGGTCTTGAAACCAAGTTTGAGCTTTTCCTTCTACAATAGTGGCTTCAATATTGTACTGACGATTAAAATTTTGAGTCATTCCTTTGGCTGTAACCACCATTTGATAGTCTTTATAGCGAAGTAGTACATTATCTTCGATAACCTCTGTGACCTCTTGTACATGAGAAATTTGTTTTATTTTAGAAAGTAAAGAATCCGACACTTCAAAAGATTTTCCAAAAGTGGGCGATATCTTAATCTCAGCGTTAAAAGAACGATAAAGTTGTTTTGTAAAATCTTCTAATCCATTAAAGACAGACAAAATAATTACCAAAGCCGCCGTGCTGATTCCAATTCCAAACATGGAAAGGTTGGAAAGAATCTTAATAAAATTCTGTCGAATAAAAGCATCCGTAAATCTGACGTACTGAGAACGAATTTTTTGCTTAGAAAAACTCAATAACGACAAAAGAAGTAACACTCCATTTTTTAGCAAACTTTCGGCTTGCGTTCGTCGACGGAAACTTACAAAGTAGCGCCAAGCAATGTAAAATGGAGTATTCAACTGTCGAAAAAACTTATTTTTGAACTAAACCATTCACTTGATAAAAAATAGAAGTTTGATTTCCAAGAATTTTAGTAAACCCTTTCACATCTTCACCGCTCCAAGTACGATTCATTTCTCCGTAACTTCCAAACCGAGACGACATGAGGTCATGCTTTGATTGGCAACCTAACACTTCAAAAAAATACGGAGCTAACTTTACTTTGACGCTCCCACTCACGTAAACCTGCGTACTCTCCAAAAATACCTCAAAACTTCGCATCACAGGTTCGAGATACTGTCCTTCATGTAACATCATACCGTAAGTATTGGCAATATAATCTTTCCAATACATCTGCCACTTGGTAAGGGTGTGCTTTTCTAATAAGTGATGAGCTTTGATAATTATTAGAGGTGCCGCCGCCTCAAAACCTACTCTTCCTTTGATTCCAATAATAGTATCGCCAACATGAACTCCTCTGCCAATAGCATATTTCTTAGCGACTTGATGAAGTTGGCGAATCATTCGAACAGGTTCATCCCGCAAATTGTCGAGACCTACCAATTCTCCTTTTTCGAAATGAAGCGTTATCTGAATCGGATTAGTTTCTTCTAATTGACTAGGATAAGCTTCTTCAGGCAAAATACCATCAGAGGTAAGAGTTTCTACTCCTCCGACGCTTGTTCCCCAAAGCCCTTGGTTAATAGAGTACTTTGCTTTTTTCCAATCGGCTTGGATACCCGCTTTTTTTAAGTATTCTATTTCAGACTCTCGAGAAAGCTTTAAATCTCGTATAGGCGTAATTATCTCAATATCAGGCGCCATAATCTGAAAAACAATATCGAAGCGCACTTGATCATTGCCTGCTCCTGTGCTGCCGTGCGCAATATATTTTGCGCCTATCTTTCTTGCATATTTCACTACAGCCATCGCTTGAAAAACGCGCTCTGCACTCACCGAAAGAGGATAAGTATTGTTTCGCAAAACATTTCCATATACCAAATAGCGAATACATTTTTGATAAAACTCTTGCGTTTCATCTAATATAATAAAATCAGCACACCCTACATCTTTTGCTCTTCGTTGTATTTGCGCAAGTTCTTCATCAGAAAAACCGCCGGTTTGCACAGTAGCTGCATAAACTTCTAAGTCTTTTTCTTGTGCTAAATACTTTGCACAAAAAGAGGTATCTAAACCCCCGCTAAACGCTAAAACTACTCTTTCTTTTGCCATAAATGCTTATATAGTTGATGTGTAAGCGCAAAAATGATGAATTATAAGCGAAATATCCTACAAAGTGCCTTATTTTATCCAGAAACCCCAAAAGGACAAATAACTCGTATTTCCATCTTTTTCTAATCGAAAGAAATGAGTATTCTCTATGGCTCGAATCATTTCATATTCTGCAGGCACGATAACATTACCTTCTATATCCAACAGTCCATACAAACGGCTCACCACTGCTTGAAAACAGTTTTTAAGAGATTTGACATCTTCAAATACGATATCGCTGAGCGGGTTTCCATCAGCATCAATCATTTTCCAATTTCCTTTTCGTACCAATTCCCAACCTATATCTTTGATGATTTCGCCATCTTTTTCATCTTTTATTTTGCGACGCGGGCCATATTCTTCTTCATACAACTGTTTTTTGCTTTTTGTAAAAGGAAGACGCACGGTTCTGCCATTTACATCTCGAATGAGTTCCCACATTTCGCCACGCTTAGCAAAAGCAATATTTCCTTGAAAATCTGTTACTTCATCATGCTTTACGAAATAGGCAGGAATTCCATTAGTTTTGAGATGACATTCGCCTGTAAGCGTTTGGACTGCCACTCTTCCCTTTTTAAAGACAGATTTTGCTTTGGCTGTAATGGCAAACTGTCCTACTTTTTCACCCTTTGCATTAATAATCAGACTATCGTTTACGATAGCGTATCCATCAGAAAAATCTCCTGCCGAAAGATATTGAGGCGCAATCACCCATTTGCCAGTTTTGTCGATATAACCCCATTTTCCTTTTAGGTTCACTGCTGCTTTTCCATCCGAGAAAGAGCGTGCCGCTGCGAACTGCGGCGCAATTATTAATGCTCCTGTTTCTGATAGATAACCGTACTGAGCAATATTTTTTTCTACTAACTTAACAACAGCCAACCCTTCTGAAAAAGGTTCAATCTGCGCATAAATAGGCTTTACGACTACTTTTCCTGTAGCGTTCTGCAAGCCATAAAGTTTATCTTTTTGGAATATTTTTAAAGCGGTTTCTATTTGCAGTGTATCAGGTTGTTGGGTAAGAAAATTTCCTTGAGCATCTACATAAAATGTTTTGGGTTGATTTACAAAAACTTCTATCCAATTTTCAGTAATGCTTGTAAAGCGCATTCCGTCGTACAAAAAAGGAATTATGATTTTTTGCGCCGTATCTATCACGCCGTATTTTCCGTTTTGGCGCGCAATCATTTTCCCTTCTCGTATCTCACTCAAATACTCATACTGACATGGAACTTGAATTTTACCTCGGTGGGTGATGTAGCCATATTTTCCATTTTGCATCACGATTGCAAAGCCAGTACTATCCGAATAAATCTTTTCAAATCCTTGAATTTCATCGTATACAATCGGAACAACTACTTTTCCGTTTCGGTCGATGTAGCCCAAACGCTTGCCTTCATATACGCGCGCAATACCACGGTGTTTTGTCCAAACTTCTTCAAAGTTAGTTACATTAGTGTACGAAGGAGTTAAGATGATTTTTCCTTCATAATCCAAAAATCCTACTTTTCCGTTTTGAATGATGCGCGCAAGTCCTTGTTTGGTCGAATATACTTTTTCAAACCCTATAATGTCTTCATATACAGGTGGAATTATTTCTGAGCCTTGCCTGTTTACATACCCATATTTTCGGAATTTTTCTTGCTTGATTCCATTTTCTTCGACAATATATTTTTCATTTGCAATTCTGGCGATGTTTCCTTCAAATTTCCAAAGATAATCTGCTTGAATAACTGTGGGTACAATTTCCTTACCTTTGGTGTCTAATACGCCCCATTTTCCTTCTTTGATGCAACGCGCCTCTTTACCTTCAAAAGGATAAATCATTGAATACACAAAAGCTGTTAGAGGCTGATTTTTAACAGAATACAACGCCCATTTTCCTTCTGCACCTTTTCCTTTTTTGATGCGAAGCGCTCCATCGGCAGTAGGTACATCTATTCCTTGCCATTCAAACGGAATAACAGCATTTCCTTTTGTATCGAGCAAGCCAAAGTTTCCGTTCTTTTTGGCAGATGCGTATCCATTTGCAAAATCAGAAGCTAACTCATATTCAGCAGGAATTACCAATTGAGCCGATGTATTGATATAACCATACCGGTTGGCAAGTTGCACCCACGCCAAGCGATAACTAAAATTTCCGACATTTTGGATTTTAACCGCTTTTCCCCCTATATTGATTTCTTTGATAATATTTCCTTTTTTATCTATGAGTGCATCATAAAGCGTATCAAGCGTAAGTCGAGCGTACTGACTGGTTGCAAAATCTTCTAATACGATTTCTTTAGCATCTGCTTTGAACAAGATTTTTCCACTGGTATCTATTACATAACATTCATCTATTCGCAAAGATACTTTAGCATCTTTTTTTTCAGTTCTGACACGCTTAGCAGCATAAAGTTGGGACGTAGAATCAAAAACGACATCCCAAAAAGTAAGCGTATCTAACAGATTTCTGCCAATAGCATCGGTAAGTTTATAGTCGAAGCCTTCTTGAATCCATCTAGGTTTTTTGGCATCAGGGACTGTTTGTAAAATCTTAGAATGCGCTTTAGCGAGTTCAGCTTTTCTTGTTTGAATTAAATGAGTTTCATTATTAAACTCTTGTTTGGATACCAAATTTCCCGATGAATCTAAATAAAAAATCGTAATTCCTTTGAGCTTATCGCCGCGAATAGGCTGTAAAATCCCTTTTTCAGTATTTATAGGATTCTCAAAACTAAACTTCTCGTAAATTGCTTCTGCTAAAACAGTGCCGTTTTTTTGCAAAATGCCTTGTTTACTGTTTTTAAAGAAATAAGTAATAGGGGCATTTTCAAAGCGGTCTATACGGTCGTATTCATTTGATAAGATTTCCTTTCCGTCCGTGCTTACAACTCCAAAACGGTCGTTTCGATATGTTTTTACTAAGGATGGAGTTAATATTTCCAAAGCATCGTACTGAAGAGCAATCAAGACTTTTCCCGTACTATCAATTAATCCACAGCGATCTTGTTGGCACACTGCAAAATATTCTGGTGTTAGTATTTGTATTTTTTCGTAAGTATCAGGAGTAATCACGGCCTTTCCATCTTGACGGAAAACTCCCACAAACCCATTTTTACGCGCTAACAAATAACCTTTTGCATTAAAATCGGTCATAGATTGATATTCGTATGGCAAAACAAGCTCTCCTTTTAAGTTGATAGCTCCCCAAAGATTGTTTTGGCGCTTGGGAAGCAATTGTGCTTTGGTCAGATGCAAAGTCAGAAAGTTGGCAATCACTATAAAGCCCAAAAACGATTTCATAAAATTTTTACAGTTTAAACTAATAGCCCCTCCTACTTCCTAACAAACTCAGAATATCTATTGCAAATTAATTGTTAGATGCGCATTTTTAATTGTAATATTCGCCAGCTTTTTTGATTGAAATCCATGAGGCTCTTAGATTTGGCAGTTTTAGTTTCCACAAATTACTTAATAAGCGCAATGTGGGAACCCGGCATTTTTGAAGTCATCCAATGAATATTAGACTCCATTAAGTACCTTGCTAAAAAGTTATCAAAATAACTCATTTAGTAGAGATTCTAAATCCCATCAATTTCAATACCCATGCATTCAATAGAATCATAAGTGCCATCCAAATTATGCAAACCACAATTAAAGGAGTAACAAAAGGATTAAAATAAAGATAGGAACACAACCCTATAAATAACAACCTTAAGAAAATGTCCCCTATCAAATAAAATTTTGGAAATCGCTTATAAAGTTTTATAATAGTCCATAAAAACCAAAGAATCGCTACACCATTAATAAAATAGACTGACTGAATATCTCTATCTTGATAATCAGGGAAAACAGTAAAATATTCGAAAAAAATATCAGCAATTTGAATTGCGAATAACACTTGCATTGCAATAATAGGAACCGTGAACAGACCCGAAAACACCAACTCTACAGTGTTTAAAATAGCCAACAGATACCGAATATTGGAACGCTTCATACGCAAAAAATGAAATTCAACATTTATTCCTAAATATAAGAGTTGAAGAATAAAATCAATATATTCAGAAGCAGAAAAAAATTAAAAAAAGCCTCTCACAAGTGAGAGGCTAGATTTTAAAAAAATTTTTTTGAAAAACTACTCTAAACGAATATCTGCTACTGAAGCACCGGCAGGTACCATAGGAAATACATTTTCTTCCTTTTCTACCACTACTTCTAAAAAGTATGGCTTTTCAGAAGCTAACAATCGGTCGAGAGCACTAGAGAGCTCTTCGCGCTCTCGTACTCTTTCGGCCTGAATAAAAAACCCTTCTACAATCTTAACAAAATCAGGATTGACCATTTCTGTAAACGAGTACCGGTTGTCAAAAAAGAGTTGCTGCCATTGGCGCACCATTCCTAAGAAATCGTTATTTAAAACAATCACTTTGACAGCAATGTTGTATTGCATAATAGTTCCGAGCTCCTGGAGTGTCATCTGGAAACCTCCGTCACCGATGATAGCAATTACTTGCTTTTCTGGGGCAGAAATTTTAGCGCCCATAGCAGCTGGCAAGCAAAAACCCATTGTGCCGGCGCCTCCTGAAGTAATGTTTGTATTTTGCTCTTTAAAGCGATAGTAACGAGACGTTACCATTTGGTGTTGCCCTACATCAGTAACAATAACGGCACGTCCATCAGTTTTTTCAGAGAGCATTTTGATAACCTCTGCCATTTTAATTTTATCGGTAATGGGAGCAAAATCTTTGGCTATTACTTTTTGATACTCAACCTGGTCATATTCTTTAAATTTCGCATACCACTCTGGATAGGTTTTTTTCTGAAGCAATGGTAAAAGATATGCCAAAGATTCTTTACAATCTCCTAAAACTGGAATATCTGCTTTGACATTTTTATTGATTTCCGCAGGATCGATTTCAAAATGAATAACTTTAGCTTGTTTAGCATAAGTGTTCAGATCTCCTGTTACGCGATCATCAAAACGCATGCCTACCGCAATAAGAACGTCACACTGATTAGTTAGCACATTAGGAGCGTAATTCCCATGCATGCCTAAATACCCGACGTAGTTAGGATGATCGGTAGGAACAGCGCCAAGGCCCAGTAAAGTACTCGCCGCTGGAATTCCAGATTTCTCTAACACTTGTAATAATTCTTTTTGAGCATTTCCTAGCAAAACGCCATGCCCTACTAACATAAGAGGCTGCTTCGCTTGATTGATAAGTTTAGCAGCTTGCTCTACGGCGGCTAAATCTGTTTTGAGTTTAGGCGTATAACTACGAACACTTGTGCATTTTCGATAATTAAAATTAAGTCTTGCAAATTGTGCATTTTTAGTAATATCGATCAAAACAGGTCCGGGTCTTCCTGTTCGAGCTATGTAAAAAGCTTTTGCAATGGCTTCAGGAATTTCTTCAGCAGAGGTAATTTGATAATTCCATTTTGTAATAGGCATAGTGATTCCGATCACATCTACTTCTTGGAAAGCATCTGTTCCAAGAAGGTGACGTGCCACTTGCCCTGTAATACACACCACAGGAGTAGAATCAATCATCGCATCCGCAATCCCTGTAACGAGATTAGTAGCTCCTGGACCGGAAGTTGCAAGCGCCACGCCTACTTTGTCAGGGCGAACCCGCGCATAACCTTGTGCTGCGTGAATAGCACCTTGTTCATGTCGAACTAAAATATGGTTAATTTGATCCCGATAATCGTACAAGGCATCGTATACAGGCATAATGGCGCCACCAGGGTAGCCAAAAATAGTATCCACTCCCTCCGCAAGGAGCGATAAAACTACGGCTTCTGCACCTGTAATATTCTCTTTTTTAGTGATGGGAGCGATGCGTTCAGATTTGGTAAGTGCTTCCATGTATTTAAAATTTGTAACCATTGAAAATTCTAATCAGATTGCATTTAAAAAAATCTTATTTGGTAGAAACCCGAATTTTATTATGAAAACAAAATTTTATTTCGAAAAAAGTGTAATACACAATTTTTATAATAAGTTTTTTAAACAAATTCCATACAAATTTATGAATTAATTTTGTTTTACCAAAAAAATAAAATGTTTATTCTGAATAATTTTTATTTTGTTGAATGTATGATTTCGGGAAATACCATGCTGCAAAATGTTCTGAAAATAAGTATTGCTATTTTTTGTTTCAACCAATTATGGGCGCAATCCGTATGTTCAGAAGAATTAACCCAAGCACAAAAGTTGTACGACGATGGCATCTTAGCACAAGCACAAGAAAAAATTTTATATTGTCTAAAAAAAAACGGTTTTCAAACTAACGATGAAAAAACACGCGCCTACCGCCTTCTTACCCTAATAGCGCTTTATACAGACCAGTTAGATGAAGCTGAAAAGTACATGATGGCACTTCTTTCCACCAACCCCGATTATCGCCTAAATCCTGCAATTGAAGCAAACGAATTTACGAAACTTTATCAAACTTTTCGAACTCATCCTATTCTAACACTCGGAATCCAAGCAGGTCCTAACCAAAACTATGTAGTTGTTAGCCAGTCTAAAAGTACAGATAACGACAAGCAGCTCGCTCACTATACTGAGCGCCTCGGTTTTTCAGGAGGAATTGTCGCTAATTTTCACTTAAAAAAATCTTGGACGATTCACTTAGAACCTTCTTACGTTATTCGGCGGTTTGAGCAAACACAAAGACTTTTTCAATTTACAGAATTAAAAGTATCTGAAAATCAATCTATTATAGAAATTCCGCTTGCTATTAGTTATGCTTTGGGAGGATATCGCATCCAAGGTTTTATACAAGGCGGAATTATTGTTCAACATCTCTTATCTTCTTTTTTAGAGGCGAATAGAAACAATTTTCAAAACATCAGTATCCCTCTTTCAACACAGTTCATCGCTGCGAAAGAAATGCGCAACCCATTAGGATATGCTGGATTATTGGGCGTAGGATTTCGCTATAAAATTCCTCGTGGCTTTCTTTTTATGAAAAGTCAATTTCTTTATGGATTTACTAACCAATCGCTCCCTACTCACCGATATACCCACCATGAACTTTTGTTTCAATATGGCTACGTAGATGATGATTTTTATTTGAACCAAATTTCACTTCAAATAGGCTATCTATATGCATTTTACAAACCTAAAAAGCTCAAAAAATCTCAAGATTAGGTTCTTCATCTCCAAAATCTACCTCATTAGTTTGTTGAACAATTTTTTTGACCACAAGATCTAACTCTTGTGCTGTTTTAATCAAATGGTTTAAATATAATTCTTTCATTTTCTCTGATTCTTCTCGATAATTTTTCAGCAAATCGCACAAACCTAAGATAGTAGCAACTGGTCCGCGCAATTCATGCGATTGTTGCCAAGCAATTTTTCGCAAAATCTGATTTTGTTTTAAAATAATCGACTGACGTTTTTTTAATTCGCTTACATCTTGAAGTATCGCGATTACAAACTTTTGGTGATTTGTTGTAAAGCAATTCAGACTTGCGTCTATCGCAATTTCTTTTCCATCTTTTGTAAGGGCAGCTATAAAGCGACCCATTCGCATAGACTTGGAAGGTTCCTGTTTCATATAATTTTCATAATGCGTGCGGTGAACAATCCGAAATCTTTCAGGAATTAAAATATCTATTGTTTTTCCTACGATCTCATTTTCCTTATAGCCAAATACCTTTTCAAATTCTTCGTTTACATAATGAATAATAGCACCTTCTCCTACAATAAGTAGAGGATGCGGAATAGCTTCAATTGTTCTTTGTAGTTTAAGCTCACTTTCTTTGAGTTGTTCTTCTTTTCGTTTGCGCTCCGTAATATCTAAAACGTTATACGCTATACCAATTATATTGTGAAATTCGTCATACACTGGAAACAGAGAAAACTGCCACCAGTCACTCTGCCTACCTGACTTTTCAACTACGATTTTTTCGCCTTGAAAAACTCTTTTATAATATTCCTCAAATTCTGCACGATATTCAGGCAAAACAAAATCTAAGGATTCATCACCTATTTGTATTTCTCTTCCGAAAATTTGTTTTGTAATAATACGCGTCATTTGATTAACATACCGAACCTTAAGTTCTTTATCGACAAATCCATTCGCTTCGGTCGTACTTTGGTAAATCGCTTGTAAGATAAATTCTTGCTGTCTCAGTTTGATTTCTGTTAATTTTTTTTCCGTGATATCTTTCAAGTTGATATTACAACCTAATATTTGTCCTTTGGTATCGTAGACAGGCATATATGTAAGTTCGAACCATAATTTTTTTCCTTCTGTAACTCTCTCAATTTCAAGTGAAAATTTTTCACCTCCTAAAACAAATGAAAAATATCGATTGAGTAAATCAGTATCCTCTTCTTGAAAATAATCTCGAATGTCAGCTCCGAGAAAAAGTTCTTTCTTATAATAGCGAAGAAAAACTTCGTACGTAATTTTATTGAAATTCAAAACTTTATAATCAGGACTGACTAACAGGTTAATATCATTTGTGGAATCCAAAATAGCTTTTAAACGGTTTTGAGAAATCTCAAGAGCTTGTTGAGCCTTTTTTTGCTGAGTAATATTTCTGAAAAAAACAGTCAATCCCTCCACAGAAGGATAAGCCACTACACTATACCATTGATCTATGTCAGGGCGATAATCTTCAAAGGTAACCGTAAGCCCTTCTTGCATTGCCTTGCGATACTGAGAAGGATATTCAAAATTAGAAGAGTCAGGAAAAACATCCCAAAGACACTTTCCTAACAAATAATCTCTAGAAAATCCCAAAGTTTGTTCTGCTACTTTGTTGATTTTTGTAAAAACCCAGTTTTTGTCTAGCTGATAAAACCCATCTGTAATTTCTTCGATAATCGTATCCACTTTTTGAGCAAATGATTTGGCTTGGCGGCTTGCTTTTTCAGTTTCTGTAATATCGTGCCCCAAACAAATGATGCCTATCGGATTTGCTTGTTTATCTTTTAAAACAGAAAATTCCCACGATGTCCAATAAAAATCTTGTAAAGTAGTATCGGGTTTTCTCAAAATCACTTTCACAATCTTATCAGGATTAGCAAGGCACTCTTCTACAGCTTTCAAGCAAGTGGCATGATCTTCTGGGTAAATCGCTATAAAGGCAGGTTGTCCGATAAAATCTTCACAGATAAAAGAGAAACGCTTTCTAAAAACTTCATTCACAAAAATGTAACGCCCTTCTAAGTCTGTAATGACCAAAGAGTAATCTTCAGAATGAAGCAAATACCAGGGTACATATTTTTCTATTAACTCGTTATTCAACATATAAAAAAATTATCTAACCACAAATCGATTTTCGAGTGAAGCCGTAGCTTGTTTGCCTTCTGCCGAAATTGCTTTAAAATAATCAATAAACATTTCCCTTGCTTTTACATATAAATATTCTCTTCGCAAACTTTTTTGCCAAAACTTCATTTCGTCTCCCCCATCTGCTAAGTAATCTGAAATTACTACTGTATAAACTTTTTCTGGGTCATAAGGTTTTCCATTGATAAGAGCTTCAGAAAGATTTCCGCTCTCAAAAACGATTTTGGCATTTCCTATGGCTGTATTTTTCCTTTGTAAATGGTATTCGAACAATTCATACAAATGTTTACCTTCAATTTCTAAAATTACCATTTCGTTGTCAAAAGGTTGAAATTCGAACATGGTTCCAACAGTCACTTGCCCTCTATAAAGTGGTATTCTTAAACCTCCCGTAGTAATTACAGACAAATCAGGCTTTTTACCTATGATTTTTTGAGCTTGACTCAAAATCACATCTGCTGCAAAATTTCCGAGCAATGTTTCGTAAGCACCACTTTTTACTAGAGGCATGTCTGTTTCTATGCATCCTATTACTTCATTCATAGAACTATCTAATAGTTGTTTATAAGAAAAAAATTGCCTTATCACTGATGAATCAGAAGAAACCTGCTCATCTAATTCAAGAAAAGCACCTTTAATTGACTTAAGCTCCCAAAATTTAGGGGAGCAACTTGTTAGCATGAGCGCTATTAGAAAATAAAAAAATAGTGGCATGGAGCGTTATGTAGTTAGTTGTTATGGTAACTAAAAAATAAAGGATTCCAAAAAGGCAAAATTTTTTTTATGTAATGTTATGCAATCGTTTGAAATAATAAAAAATTAGTATAGATTTGCGTCGCGTTTGAAACTTTAAATTTTTTTGAACGTAGACTAAAAGCGAATTTTCGCTAAACTTAAACAACACATTCTTTCAACCTTAATTTTCTTTAGTTTATGGCTTATATCGAACCCGCTCCAATTATAGACAAGGAGAACCCGTTTGAATCAATGATGTCGCGTTTTAATACAGCGGCAGAACTGCTCGGCTTGGACAACGAAACCTATGAAATTCTCAAAAATCCCGTAAAACAAGTCATCGTAAACTTGCATATTACGATGGATAACGGGAAAAAGCAAGTGTTTGAAGGTTATCGCGTCATTCACTCCGATACTTTAGGTCCTGCAAAAGGAGGTATTCGTTTTGCAATGGATGTTTCCATCGATGAAGTGAAAGCTCTAGCCGCCTGGATGACCTGGAAATGCGCTGTCGTGGATATTCCTTATGGAGGAGCGAAAGGAGCTATAAAATGCGACCCTACCAAAATGTCCAAAGGAGAATTAGAACGCCTTGTACGCGCTTATACCCAAGCAATGTATGACGTATTCGGACCTGATAAAGACATTCCAGCACCCGACATGGGCACTGGACCGCAAGAAATGGCTTGGCTTATGGACGAATACTCTAAAATGAATGGACGCACAGTCCAAGGGGTCGTAACAGGTAAACCGCTCGTATTAGGAGGCTCGCTTGGAAGAACGGAAGCCACAGGGCGTGGCGTAATGATAACAGCACTCGAAGCAATGCTGAAACTTAAGATGAATCCCGCGCATTCGAGCTGTGCCGTACAAGGATTCGGAAACGTAGGAAGCCACGCTGCGATGTTTATGGCAGAACGAGGCTTAAAAGTAAAAGCTATTAGCGACGTAACAGGAGCCTATTGGAACGATAAAGGTTTTGATATTGCAGAGGTAATAAAATACCGCGATTCTCACAACAAAACTTTAGACGGCTTCAAAGGCGGTGATCTCATTACTAATGAAGAACTTCTTACTGCGCCTGTTGATGTTCTCTTGCCTTGTGCAAAAGAAGACGTTATCACAGTCCACAATGCTGATAAAATTCAAGCCAAACTCATCGTAGAAGGCGCTAACGGACCTACCTCTTACAAAGCTGATGACATTATTAATTCAAAAGGAATTGTAGTAGTACCCGATATTTTGGCAAATGCAGGAGGGGTTACCGTATCTTACTTTGAGTGGGTACAAAACCGTATGGGCTATAAGTGGGAAGCTGATCGCGTCAATCGCAGAAGTGACCGCATTATGAAACAAGCTTTTGAAAATGTGTATAACACAGCTAAAAAATACAACGTTCCAATGCGCATTGCGGCATATATCGTAGCGATTGCCAAAGTAGCAGATACTTACAAATTGCGAGGCGGATTTTAGCAGCATTTTATTTTGCACCTTATCCTATACGAACTGTAACTTTTCAACGATTTTTGTAGTTGTAAAGACAGTTCGTATATTTTTTATGAAAACCTTTTCAGAATGCATTATCCTTTTTGATGGCATATGCAATTTGTGCAACAGAAGTGTAAACCTTATCATTACATATGACAAAAAAGAAAAATTCCGATTCGCTTCTTTACAATCAGAAATAGGAAAAAAACTAGCTCTTCAGCACGGAATTGATTCCGAAAAATTAGAGAGTATTGTGCTGATTACCCCTCAAAAAGTCTACACAAAATCGGCTGCTGCTCTTCAAATTGCGCGACGCATGGATGGTTTGTGGTTTTTGTTATTTCCTCTTTACTTTATTCCAAAAACTATCCGCGACTTTTTTTACGATATTGTCGCAAAAAATCGTTACCGCTGGTTCGGGAAGAGTAACTCATGCCGCGTTCCTACTCCCGAACTATCAAAGCGATTTTTATAAGTTTCACGATTTTTTACATTTAAGCACTCTATATAACTTTTCAAATTACAAAGCATTTTGTATATTGCACATAATAAAATGAAGCCACTATGAATACGTTCCTAAAAGATTTAGAATATGCTTGGAGCAAACCTAACAATGCCCCTATCAAAATTATTATCATTAATGTAGTAGTATTCGTTTTTATCAATTTGATATGGTTGATTTGTCGCTTTGCAGGAAATATGAGCTTTTTTAATCAGACTATCGATTTTTTATCACTGCCTCCCTATTTCTGGGATTTTCTTTTACAACCATGGGCACTCATTACTTATTTTTTCACACATCAAGACTTTTTTCATTTGGTATTCAATATGTTGGCTCTGTACTGGTTCGGAATTATTTTAAACGATTTTTTAGGAAGCAGCCGAATTACGGCTTTGTATATTTTAGGAGGCATTGCTGGCGGGATAGCCTATCTCTTGCTTTCTAATACTATTCCTTTCTTTGAAAGATCATCAGGTTCGGGTATGATAGGTGCTTCGGGCAGTGTCTATGCAATCGTAGTAGCTGCAGCTACACTTTCTCCTGATTTTCGCATGAACCTACTACTTTTTGGACCTGTCAAAATAAAATATATTGCGGCAGTCTATGTTTTTCTCTCCATTATCGGAACAGCAGGAGCAAACTCAGGCGGAAATATTGCTCATCTCGGAGGTGCGCTCCTAGGCTATATGTTTATTAAAAACTTACAACGCGGACGTGACTGGTCTCTTCCTTTCGGCAGATTTCGCAACTGGACAAAGAACTGGTTCAAACCCAAGCGTAGTATGAAAGTAACTGTCGGAGGAAAACATGCCTCCTATAAAACAACGTTGCGCTCCCAATCTCTCGAACCTACTCAAGAAGTCATCGATGCAATACTAGATAAAATCTCAGTACAAGGCTACGAAAAACTTACTAATGAAGAAAAGCAGATTTTATTTAGAGCAAGCCAAAAAAAGTAATTTTCTAATGGAAGTTTTTTTAGGAGTCGATATAGGTGGAACAAATGTAAAATTTGGAGCAGTACGTGAAGATGGAGTATTATTAGCGAAAGAAAAAATCAAAACATCAGAATTACACGATAAAGGAAGTTTCGTAGTTAATTTTTTTAATGCTCTAGAAAAGAAACTAGCTGAGTTTCCGTATATTCAGAAAGTAGGCATCGGTGTGCCAGGAACTCTCACCAAAGACCGTAGATTTACGTTAGAATATCCTAATCTTCCAAAACTAAGTTATATTCCTCTTCACGACCGTCTTTCAGAAGCTTTTCCGCACGTTACTTTCTGTCTTGAAAACGATGCTAATGCAGCTGCAATAGGTGAATTAGTATTTTCTCGGCAAACCTTACCCGATAATTTTGTATTGATTACTCTAGGCACAGGAGTAGGGGCAGGCGCAATCATCAACAGAAGAATTTACTTGGGAGGAGATGGAAATGCTTTGGAAATTGGGCATATCTTGGCTAGCAATGGAAAAACTATCGAACAGAACATCGGCAAAAAAGGAATCGTTGAAATGATGCTTAATGAACTCAAAAAAGATGAAATAAAAACAAGTTTAAACAAAAACTCATCTTATAAAGATATAGAAAAGGCACTTCATGAAAAAGATAAATTAGCTATCAAACTATACCGAGAGGTGGGTAAATATGTTGGAGAAGCAATAATCGCACTAGCACGCATTCTGGACATCAAGAACTTCCTCATCGGTGGTGGCGTAGCTGACAACTGGGAATATGTTTTTCCTTCGATTATAGAATCATGTCATCAACATCTATCTCCCTACTACTTGAAAGATTTAAAAATTATACGCGCTACTCTCGGCAACGATGCTGGCATGATGGGCGCAGCTGCACTAGTAAAACATTTGAATGTATGAAAAGCCGAGAACAAATTTTACAAGCTGTTAAGCGGAATAAACCAGCTTTTTCACCTCTTCCCGAGATTCCTTTTTTCGAATCTCCCTTAGAAGACTTAGCATCTATTTTTGCTAAAACTCTTACCAAAATAGGAGGAGAAGCTTTTTTTACGACATCACAACAAGAAGCTTTTCAACTTCTTCGCCAATGGACAACAGATTACCCAAACGTAGTTTCTACAGTTTCGTGGGCAATGCTTGGAAATATAAAAATATCTAACATCGAACAACCTCATCAACTCGAACAATTAGACTTAGCAATTCTCGAAGGTCAGCTTGGAGTAGCAGAAAATGCCGCTATCTGGATAACAGAGGAAGACGCTTTTCATCGGGCTGTTCCGTTTATTGCGCAGCACTTAATCTTAGTACTTCATCGCCACAAGATTGTATGGAATATGCACGAAGCATATTCTAAAATACTCATCAATTCTACAGGTTATGGCGTTTTTATCGCAGGTCCCTCTAAAACTGCCGACATAGAACAATCGTTGGTAGTAGGAGCGCATGGTCCAAGAAGTTTGCGAGTGCTAATTTATGAATCATCATCTTAGCACTGTAATCTGCATTTGTTCGCCTTGAGAACTTATGGCTATGTAAACTCCCATCTCGACGGGAAGGTTTTGATGGTTAGTTCCGTCCCAGAAGCTGGGTGTGATAAGCTCTTTAACTAGAAAGCCGTTCTTATCGAAAATCTGAACTTTCCCTTGATACGGAAAAGGAACAACCGAAGCTTGCTGATTCAAAGAGGGCGCAAGAATATGATGTACACAACCCAACGGTTCAGAAACTTTTATTTCTTCTGGATATTTTATAAAACACTCATCTTTATAACGCATATACAACCAGTAGGAACCTGGTTTAATTTTGGCAAATTGCTTATGAGAAGAAGCAATACTATCTCCTTGAAAAGAATACAGCACAAAATCAACATACTTCATTGGCTTTCCTAAAAGGTTTACCCATATAGTAGCACTCGAATCGGCACATGAAGTAGGCGACATTTCGATATCAATTCGCTTAGGATTCATTTGCCGCACTACTACGTAAACACTATCGCGACCTACACAGCCCGCTTCATCTATAATTACAGCGCGATGATAGCCTGACTGATAAACAACACTTTGATTCGTTTGACTCCCTGACTCCCACAAATATTTCCATTGAGGGTGAAATTTAGCATTTAAAATTAAAGAATCGCCACAACTATACAATGTATCTTCGATGTGTAACTTAGGGAGTGAACGAATTTGAATCGTATCACTTGTTTTCGATAAACAACCTAAACTGTGAATGCGAACTACGTGCACACCTTCTTGGCTTTTTTCAACGTTAATCATGCCAGTTTTTTCATCAATATGCAATTTTTCAAATGCCTCGAAGCTACAAGTAATTCCGCGCTTGATAATCGGTTTAATCACCTTACTTTCTTGAGCACACGCTTGATGTATATCAAAAGAAAAAGGAATAGAGTAAGCTCGAAAAGAACGAACTACAGAAGTTTGATTAGGAGTAAAGTATTCGTGGTGAGGCTCCCAAAAAGCGACTTCTATTTGATCAGTGAAACACATTTTTTGTTTTTTCCAGAGCCAAAATCTGAATTTTTCTCGGCGTTCTAATCCGTTTTTTTGAGCTTCTGCGCCAAATACTCGAATCACTATACCATTTCTTTGCCATGCGCCGAATCCTGCCACGCGCCGAATCTCCATAGAATCGTAAAAAACTCCGATAAGGTCGCCTTCTTCTAAAGGCTCGCCATCGAACGTTGGGTTAGATTCTAAAGGAATAGAAACTAACCCAAAAGTGGAGGTAATCAAATATTGCCAACCTACGGGGAGTTCTGGTTGTTGAAAAGAGACATAAATAGTATCGCTATACCCTGTATAAAAATTATCTGTTAGCACTGCATAAATCTGATGCTTTTCCTGCCTTTGCAGGGTAGTGATGCACCAAACCGCTCTAGCAATAGAATCAGTTCCGACAGGTGCTCGGCGTGTGATAGGTGTCACCCCAGAAAAAAAGCGAACTGAAAACCTTTCAGGTTGAAAAGCATGGACTTTTGCACTTAGTTCAAAGGTTGCAGTATGAAAAGGGAGCACCGTAGAACTCGTAAGTAGTTCTATGCGCAAGATAGGTTGATCTATATTATTTTGAGCGTTTAAACGAAGCAACGCCCCTGCTGCACTTAGGCTTACTAATACGATATTTTTTAGTTTCTTGAGTATATGTATATGAAAAGGTTTCATATTTTCAAGTTATGCAAAGGTATTCTACAAACAAAAGAGCCGATAAATAAGGTCTATCGGCTCTCCACTCTCATTTTTCACACTTAAAACCGATTCTTTTTACAGTGAATCGGAACTGCACCACAACATAAAAAAAGACAAGTAAATCTTACTCTCATTTCTCATATTTACTCTTTAGAGAGCATTAACCGCTTATCTACTTGTACTACAAAATTCCGAGGCTAAAGTAACTTTCTTGAGTATTTTTGGAGATAAAATTTTCTTTTCAGAACAATTTGTAAATATCATTGCTAAAGGCAAAAATCATGAGAGCAAGTAAAATAGTCATTCCAATTCCCTGAAGCACTTGCAAAACTTTGGGAGAAGGTGCCTTGCCCGTAATTATTTCATAACACAAAATAAGAGCGTGTCCTCCATCAAGTGCAGGAATAGGAATCAAGTTCATGAAAGCTAACACCATAGAAAGCATTCCTAAAATAGTCCAAAATTTTATCCAGTTCCAATGTCCTCCAAAAAATTTTGCCATGCCGATAGGTCCTGAAATAGAATTAGAAGCAGAAACTTCTCCACTAAAAATTTTTTGAAACCCTTTGATTTGCAAAAACATAACACCAAATGCTTCTTTAACTCCTATTGGAATAGCTTCTGCTAACGAATAGAACTTTTTTGTTTCTTGTATTAACAAATGAGGTCGAAATCCGATAGTTCCATTTGCAGTAACTTTTGAAGAAAGAAATAAAGTATCGGTATTCCGAACAACTCTTAAAGTTACGGTGCCATTTTTGCAGCGCCCAAGTATTTGTTTGCATTCTTGAAAATAACGAATCGGGAATGTATCTATCGCGATAATTTTATCTTTTTCTTGGAGTCCTGCCATTTCAGCATTACTTTCAGGAAGTACTTCTCCTACCTCAAAAGGAGCAAGAATATCTAAAAAATTTCCTTTGTTTCCTTGTTGTGCGATAGCATTTGCGAAACCTGGAGGAATTACAATATTTTGTCGAACTCCCTGACGCTCTACCGTATAAACAGTACCTGCTTCCATCAAATATTCTGGCTGATAAAGTTCACTAAATACTTCAACGGGTTTGTTGTTGATAGCAATCACTTTGTCTCCTGTTCGAAATCCAATTTTTTCAGCAAGTTCATATGCATAAATTCCATATTTATTCACTTCTGAAATAGGGACTTCTGTTTTTCCTACCCAATAAGCAAGTCCAATAAAGACTAAGATTCCTGTAACCATATTCATAATAATTCCTCCCAACATCACAACTAAACGCTGCCAGGCAGGCTTTGCTCTAAATTCCCAAGGTTGTACAGGATTTTGTAAAAATTCTTTGTCCATACTTTCGTCTATCATTCCTGCAATTTTTACATATCCTCCCAAAGGAAACCAGCCCAAGCCGTATTCGGTTTCTCCACTTTTGTATTTCCATAAAGCAAAATTGAGTACATTCGAAAAGGGAAAAAGAAAATCAAAAAATAGATAAAACTTTTCTACTTTAATTTTGAACAAACGTGCTGTAAAGAAATGCCCCCATTCATGCAAGCCTACCAAAATAGTTAGGGCTAGCAAGAGTTGAGCAGTCATAATCAATCCTTCCATGAAATTATTATTTAATCAAATTAGTGCATCAAAATTATTAAAAGATTTGTTCCTTTTTTTAAAATCTTTACCTCAGTTATTTTCCCTTTGGCTTTGCTAACTTTCGTTTGAGAGTAGCTCTTCGAATATCTTCTAAGTCTCCTTTAGGAATAGCGCCGATAAGTTTTTTAGTATACTCCGATTGGGGATTGGTATAAATATCTTCCGCAAAACTAATTTCTTCAATTTTCCCGTGGTTCATTACCATAATTCTATCAGAAATAAACTTGATAACAGCCAAATCATGAGAAATAAAAATGTAAGTAAGGTTATATTTCTCTTTGAGTTGATTGAGCAAATTAAGTACTTGTGCCTGAACGGAAACATCAAGTGAAGCAGTAGATTCGTCGCAAATAATAAAGCGAGGTTTCAATGCTAGAGTTCTTGCGATACAAATGCGCTGGCGTTGCCCCCCTGAAAATTCATGAGGGTATCTATAATAATGTTGGGCACTCAAATTCACTGTTTCTAGGAGTTCAATAGCCCAATCGCGGCGCGCTTTATCGCTTTCTAGCACGCCATGAACCTTCATAGGTTCAACGATAGATTCCCCCACACTCATACGTGGATTCAACGACGCATAAGGATCTTGAAAAATAATTTGCATATCTTTCCGCAGCCTTCGTAGCGCGTTTCCTTTGAGATGAAGGGTGTTCGTTCCTTCAAAAAGAATTTCACCCGCAGTAGGCTCTATAAGGCGCAAGATACTGCGTCCCAGCGTTGTTTTTCCACAACCTGATTCTCCCACAAGTCCTAAAGTTTCTCCTGGATAGATATTAAATGAAACATCATCTACTGCTCTGACGTAATCTTTAGGCTTTCCAAAAAGGTTTTTATCTATTGGAAAATACGTTTTTAAATTTTTTACTTCCAATAAAGGAGTTTGTGAAATAAGTTGTTTATGTTTTTCCCTTAATTCTTCCTCACTTTGATAGTTGAGCATAAGAGCCTGTCCTACAGATTTAAAACGCGCTTCGCTTATACCTGTGATATTGCCTTCTTTATCGGTAGTCATGAAATCGGATACTACAGGCAAAGTGCGAAGCTTTAAATCCAAGCGAGGACGACAAGCTAACAATCCCTTTGTATAAGGATGCTGAGGATTAGAAAAAATATCCCAAGTTGTTCCATTCTCTACAATATTTCCACGATACATGACCATTACGCGATCGGCAATTTCCGCAATTACTCCTAAGTCATGTGTAATAAAAATAATAGAAGTATCTTTGTCTTGTCGTAGCTCGTTGAAAAGTTCTAAGATGGTAGCTTGCACAGTTACATCGAGAGCGGTAGTAGGTTCGTCTGCAATCAGAATAGATGGTTTACAAGCTAGTGCCATCGCAATCATAACGCGCTGTTTTTGTCCTCCTGAAATCTGATGCGGGTAACTCTTAAAAATTTGAGAAGGGCGCGGCAACTTTACTTTATCAAACAATTGTAGCGTGCGTTTTTTAGCTTCTTGATAAGATACTCCTTCGTGCAAAATAATCGTCTCTGTTACCTGATTCCCGCAAGTATAGACCGGGTTGAGAGAACTCATAGGATCTTGAAATATCATCGCAATTTCCCCTCCGCGAATACGTCTCATGCGGTCGCGCGGCAGTTTGAGTAAATCTACATTTCCATATTCGCGCGAATGAAATAAGATTTCACCCTGCGTGATACGCCCTGGAGGATTAGGCACTAAATTAAGCAAAGAAAGAGAGGTGACAGACTTTCCAGAACCAGATTCTCCTACAATCCCAAGAGTCTCTCCTTTCTTAAGGGAAAAGCTAATATCATTAACTGCTCGAACGATGCCTGAATCTGTTGTAAACTCTACACGCAACTGCTTGACCTCTAAAATTGAAGGTATCTTTTCGCAACTTTCCGTAGCTTCTTGCACCATATCCTCCTCAGCTTAATAGTCTACCAAATGTAGTAAAAGTTTTTTAAGAGTTTACAAGATCTATATTATTTCAATGAGTTTGAAGAATTTCTTTCAGAACATAGTATTTGAATTGTTCACCTCTATCAATATAATTTTTAAATAAATCGAAACTTGCACATGCAGGAGAAAGCAACACTACATCTCCTTTTTCGGCAAAATGATATGCTTTGATTACTGCTTCTCTCATACTGGTAGTTTCTACGATGTAAGGAATTATTTCGCCAAAAAATTCTTTAAGTTTTGTATTGTCTTTTCCTAAACAAACAAGCGCTTTTACGTGTTTGCGCGCTAATTCTTCAATTTGGCGATAATCATTTCCTTTATCTACTCCTCCTGCAATCCAAACAATAGGTTTTTGAAAGCTATCTAATGCGTAAAATGTTGCATCTACATTTGTTCCTTTAGAATCATTAATAAATTCTATACCATTCCACTCTGCTACAAACTCTAATCGATGAGGAGCTCCCTTAAAAGAAGGGAGCGAATCCTGAATTACTTGCGGAGAAATTCCAATTTGCAAAGCCGCCAAAATGCCGGCGCTCATGTTCATACCGTTGTGTTTTCCTCTCAATGGAAGGTTATCAAAACGAAGCAAAGTATCTTTTGTTTCCAAATCTTGCGAAGATTTTAAAAAAGGAATTAACAAATGAGTGTTTTGATAATACGATTCAGAAAACGGCAATGTATGAAAAGGAAACACTTTATTTTTCATTCGAGATGCAATAATTTCACTATCAGCATTGTATATAAAAGTATCTCCTATGTTCATGTTGCGAATCATGTTAAACTTAGAGGCGACGTAATTTTCCATTTTATAATCGTAACGGTCTAAATGGTCTGGCGTGATATTAGTCAGAATTCCTATGTGAGGGCGAAACTTATCTATGTCATCTAACTGAAAACTGCTCACTTCTAAAACATAGTAATCGTGTTTTTCATGAGCGACAGCCCGAGCAAAACTATTTCCTATATTGCCTGCTAATTTTACAGATAATCCGGCGTTTTTAAGCAAATGATATGTAAACATGGTAGTAGTAGTTTTGCCATTAGTACCTGTAATTGCAACAATAAAAGCATTCGTAAATCGAAAACCGAATTCAATTTCTGAAATAATAGGAATTTTTTGTGCACGAATTGCCTGAATGACTTCAGCTTTTTCAGGAATTCCAGGGCTTTTTACTACTAAGTCGGCTTCTAAAATTCGATGTAGTGTGTGTTTTCCTTCTTCAAAAGAAATTTGATGTGCAATGAGTTCTTCTAAAAACGGAGGCTGTATCTTTCCTGCATCCGAAACAAAAACATCAAATCCTTGCTTTTTTCCTAATAAGGCAGAACCTGTTCCACTTTCACCTGCTCCGAGCACTACTAAACGTTGTTTCATAATCAAACAAATTTTTAGCAATACTTAAACGTTTTTAGGGAATTTACAATCAAAGGATTCATCTTTGTAGACAAAATGAATAAAGTTATATGAAATATCATTTAGGATTATGCATAATACTATGGTTTTATAAATCTCTCACAGCTACCTTTACTTTCGGGCAGATTGCTAACTCCCCTTATTCTTCACAAGGATACGGAGAACCTCATTTCACGAATAATGTTCGCGAAGTAGGCATGAGCGGATTAAGTACTGTGGATGCAAGTCCTTTGTTTATTAATCAGCAAAATCCGGCGTTGCTACAGCACAACAAACTCACGATATTCGATGCAGGTTTGTTTGTAGAACAGCGGAATTCGACTTGGGCTCATGAAAAATTGTTTCGCTCATACGGAGGAAACTTGATGTATCTTGCTTTAGGATTTCCTGTTTCTTCTCGCTGGACAACCTCTTTTCAGCTCTCGCCTTTAAGCTATGTCAATTATCAAAACAGAAGAGTCGTTACAATTGATGGTGCTGACTACAGTTCTTCTCTTCTCGAATCACAAGCAGAAGGCGGTATTTCCCACGTAAGTTGGGCGAACGGTTTCGGGATAGATAAAAAAGGAAAAATCAGCGTAGGAACTTCTTTGGGTTACGCATTCGGAAACTTAATTTATCAGTCTTATTCGCAAATAATAGACTCTCTTACAGGGTTAGATAACATGCGAGTAGGCATCTATGAAAAACTAACTCTCAGAGGACTTGTTTACAAAGGAGGTTTTTTTTTGACTGATACGATCTTCAGAAAAACCTCGCTCAACATAGGTTTTACAGCTACTAATCGCCCTGTTTTGCATTCATTCTTCCAACGCCAGACAGAACGCTCTACAAACATTTATACTTTTATCGATACACTTGCTTACCAACAAAGCAGTAAGTTTCAGCTTCCTGAGGAGTATCAATTAGGTTTAGCTTTAGAACGAAAATATTATTATTTAATAGGAACAGAAGTGGGCATAATTCGAGGAGAAAATTTTCTGCACCCTACGCGTGGAAAAAAGTTGCGAAATGGTTATTTTGTCAACATAGGTGGTGAATATACTCCAAATTTTCAATCTGTAACAAGTTATTTTAAGCGAGTTACTTATCGAGGCGGATTTCGCTATATACAACATCCTTGGTATTTGAATAACGAATCTATCCAGGAAATCAACTTTTCAGCAGGGATTACTTTTCCTATGCCCAACTTTGCAAGTTTTAACTTTGCAACAGTAGTGGGGGTAAGAGCTTACCATCTCACTCAAGGAGTAAAAGAAAACTTTTTTAGATTTTGCTTAGGAATTACAATCAATGAGCGCTGGTTTGTAAGGAGGCGATTTGATTAAATCAGAAAAACTAATTCTATAGCGCGAACTCTTTAATATTCAATTAAGTTATATTATCAGAATTCTCATTTAGATATGATAACAATAACCGAAAAAGCCAAAGCAAAGTTAATAGAACTAAGAGCAGCAGAACATAAAGGCGAAGACTATAATTTGAGAGTAGCTGTCAAAAGTGGAGGTTGTTCAGGCCTTAAATACGACTTATTGTTTGACAATCAGATAAAGCCAGAAGATCAAGTATTTGAAGATAAGAATATCAAGATTTTAGTAGATAAAAAAAGTCTGTTGTACTTGGTAGGAACAACTCTCGACTTTTCAGATGGATTAAATGGAAAAGGTTTCCAATTTGTTAATCCGAACGCTTCTCGCACTTGTGGCTGTGGCGAAAGCTTTGCAGTCTAAAAAACTTTGATATGTCCATTTTTCCAGCTTCTGCCTCATGGAAGCAAAAAGCTCTCTTATGGGCAGATGCTTCTTTTCAGTATGTAATTGCTCTTCAGAATAATAGCAGCGTAAAGTATCCGTATGGAGGCTTTCCTTGGGTGTTAGCTTGCGCTAATCATGTACCTGAAGAAGAGAGCTTAAAGGTTGTTGAAACCTATTTCAAAGCTCCTTTTTCAGAATTCCCGCTATTTGGCTTTTTAGGATACGACCTTAAAAATCAATTAGAGCCTTTTCTCTTTAGTCATCATACTGATAAGATTGGTTTTCCAGATGCATTTTTTTTTATTCCAGAACATCTTATTTATTTCTACGATGAACAAGTAGAAATTTTTAGCAAAGAACCTTTTCAAGTTTATTCTCAGATAGAAAGTTTATTACTTCCCTTCGAGAATGCTACCACCAAAATTCGTTGGCAGTTTACTTTTTCAAAAAAAGAGTACATAGACACAGTGCATGCACTGCAAAATCATATTGAAGAAGGAGATATTTATGAAATTAATTTTTGCATTGAACAATTTGCTGAAGATATCGCACTCTCTCCTGTTCAACTTTTTGAGCGTTTACAAAAAATTTCTTACAACCCTTTCTCGGCTTTTATAAAACATCGAGAAAAATACGCATTGTGCGCTTCTCCTGAGCGTTTTCTCAAAAAAATTAACCAAGAAATCATTTCTCAACCTATCAAAGGCACCTCCAAACGAAGCCCTGACCCAAACGAAGATGAAAGGATGCGATACACCTTGCAAAACAGCGAAAAAGAAAGATCTGAAAATATGATGATAACAGATTTGGTAAGAAATGACTTAGCCCGTATATCTCAAGTAGGGACAGTAAGAGTCGCAGAAATGTTTGGAGTATATTCTTTTCCGATGGTTCATCAACTCATTTCTACTGTAAAAGCACATCTAAAACCTAATGCAAGCTTTCTTGAAATTTTAGCTTCTACTTTTCCAATGGGAAGTATGACTGGAGCTCCTAAAATCAAGGCTATGGAACTTATTGAGCAATACGAACGTACAAAAAGAGGATTATTTTCAGGAAGCATCGGCTACATCTTGCCAAACGGCGATTTCGATTTCAATGTAGTAATTCGTACTCTTTTTTATAATAAAAATCGCCGCATTGTATCCATTCAAGCAGGAAGTGCTATTACCTACGATGCTTCTGCCGAACAAGAATACGAAGAGTGCCACTTAAAATTGAGTACCATTTCAAAGGTTTTTTTAAATTTTAAATAGTTTTTAACGATTTTTTTCGATAAAAATATTGGCAATGGATTTTATGCTACTATATTCGCCTCTAGTATTCTTTTAATCAGCCATCACACTTAAAAGCAGGTAAATGGAATCTTTATTGATTGTTGTTTTTGTTATTGGCTATTTGGCAATTGCTTTCGAACATCAAATCGATGTAAACAAGGCAGGAACAGCCTTATTTATTGGTTGTTTGTGTTGGCTCATCTATATTGTAAAATCTGGACTTCCGCCAGATGTCGTGGATGAAAAGCTTCTTTCTCACATTGGAGAAATTGCGCAAATTATCATTTTTTTGCTTGGAGCCATGACTATCGTAGAAATTATCGATGCACACAATGGTTTTTATTCTATCACTAAGCGAATTACCACAAAAGATACTAATAAACTATTATGGATTTTAGGCGCGTGTACTTTTTTCCTATCAGCTATTTTAGACAACCTTACTACAACTATCGTGATGATAGCGCTAATTAAAAAGCTCATTCCTTCTCGGATTCAGCGCTTGTACTTTGCAAGCATGATAGTAATATCAGCTAATGCAGGAGGAGCGTGGTCGCCGATGGGAGATGTTACTACCACAATGCTTTGGATTGGCGGACAAATTACTCCTCTAAATATTATCGTGAAGTTATTCATTCCGAGCTTATTGTGCGCTATAGTTCCTATTTTAATCATCAGTTTCATTTTAAAAATCGAAACGCCCGATCACAAGGAGGAAGATGAGTATGCTTACCAGGGTGAAAATTCTAATAGTAGTCACTCGCACAGTAGCCACCATTCTATCGAAGTAGAACGCTCTCAAAGTCGTTCTGTCCTAGTAGGAGGATTGTTAGCGCTTATACTCGTTCCTGTTTTCAAAACAATCACTCATTTGCCTCCTTTCGTAGGTGTGATGATGAACTTAGGTGTGCTTTGGATTTTTGTTGAAATCATTCATCGCAAAGATAAGAGTGAAATCAAGCGAAGTTTATCAGTGCTTAATGTAATTCGACGCGTAGATGTGCCCAGTGTGTTGTTCTTTCTGGGTATTTTAATGGCTGTCTCTTGCTTACAAGATGCTGGTATTCTCAAGAAACTCGCAAACGCTTTAGACGATATTGTAGGAAATATTGATATGATTGGCATCATCATGGGAATACTGTCCGCTATCATTGATAATGTCCCTTTAGTAGCCGCCGCTATGGCAATGTATGATTTAAATACCTTTCCTACTGACCATAATTTCTGGGAACTTCTAGCTTATTGCGCTGGAACAGGAGGAAGTGCTCTCATTATTGGCTCAGCGGCAGGCGTTGCTGCTATGGGCTTGGAGCACATCGAATTCATGTGGTACCTTCGAAAAGTGAGTTGGATTGCACTTATCGGATATTTTGCAGGTATTTTCTATTTTCTCGTTGTTCAGGAGCATATGTTCGGCTTGTTCTGACCATGATTGTTGAATACATTAAAGATGCTCTGATAGAAAATGGACGTGTTGTAGTACCTGCGTTAGGTACTTTTAAAACAGAATTTCAGCCTGCTCAACTCAGAAATAACGGCAGTCTTCTATTACCTCCTAATGCAAAAGTAATCTTTACGGACAATATATTTAGCTCAGACTTTGATTCGCTAGGAGATTATATTCATAGCATAGAAAAAAAACGAAATCGCTTAGACATAGAGGAGGATATTCAAAATTTCGTAAAAGAAATTCAAGTGCGTCTGCGCGAAAAAGAACAATTTACGATTCCAGACTTCGGCACATTTTCCGTAAACAAAAATGGCAAGCTTTCTTTTGAGCCTCAAGAAGATACTATCTTTTGGGCAGAAAGTTTTGGATTGCCTAAAATAACTACAGTTCCTCTTTTTCCTATTTCCGACGAAGAGGAAGAAAACGGAAAAGTTATCATTACAACTGCTCCTATTCAACGCGATGAGAAAAAAATAATTTTATGGATTCTATTCGTTCCCTTTGCAGTTCTTTTATTTTTCGGACTATACTTATTATACGATAAAGACGCTTATCAAAAAGTTAAATTGCTCATTCAAGGAGATATTCAGACTATTGAACCTTTGACTCCTCAAGAGAACTTACCTCCTTTGCCAGAAACATCGTCGGAAGAAAAAGATTTGAATGAATCAATATCCTCCTCCTTTCAAGAAAAAAATGTTTTAGAACCTTCTGACATTCTCAAAGAAAATACGATAGATACTCTAACCAACCGTTCTACAATTACACAGAATTCTTCTTTACCTTCTAACAAAAGATTTTACATCATTGTAGGAAGTTATACGAGCCTTGCGAAAGCGCGTTCTGCATTAGTAGAATTTCAAAAAAAAGGATATGCTAATGCTCAAATTCTTCAGTCCGATAAAATTAGAATTTCTTTAGCAGATTATGCCACCAAAACAGAAGCAGAACAAAATCTTCCTATTTACAAAAAAGAAGTGCCAGGCGCATGGATTTTAAATTATTAGCTTTAATATTACGTAGCAAAATTTAAATGAATTTCAAGTATGTTATACTTACTTTGTTTTGCCTACATTTTTCTTCAAACCAATCCATCTGAGGAGGAAATTGTAGAAGGCTTGGCAAGTCCTAAAGTACAAGAATCTATTAATATTATAGATTTATACTTGCAAGGAGGTTGGTTTATGCATGGATTGTTAGCGATGTTGATTATTGCAGTTTACGTATTCGTAGAACGCTATCGCTATATCACCCGTGCACGAAAAGTACCTACAGAAATGCTTGATAAAGTAAAAATGGCAGTAGAAGCTGGAGACATTAATCGCGCACTCTTAGTGTGTGAAGAATCTCAAACCCCTATGGGACGAATCCTCATTAAAGGAATTCAACATCTCACTCAAGATCGCGAATCTGTAGAAAAGGCTATCGAAAATGCAGGAAAACTCGAAGTATTCCGATTAGAAAAAAATATGTCTACGCTAGCTACTATTTCAGGTGCAGGACCTATGCTTGGCTTCTTAGGAACCGTTACAGGGATGATTAGCGCTTTTATGTCCATCGCTCAACAGGAAGGCGCTGTAAGTCCTAAAATGCTCTCAGGAGGAATTTATGAAGCTATGCTTACCACTGTAGGAGGGCTCATCGTAGGGATTATTGCCTACATTAGTTACAACTATCTCACTCGGCTCATTAGCGAAGTAGTGTACTATATGGAACTTTCAGCTATAGAATTTCTAGATTTCATTTATAAACCTCTTAAATAAAAACTATGGACTTAGGTGCTAAACACAAACCAGATCCTAATTTTAATATGTCATCGATGACAGATATGATTTTTTTGCTATTAGTCTTCTTTATGCTTACTTCTAATTTCGTAACACCATCAGGACTAAAGATCAACTTGCCTACAAGTCGTGCATCGGGTAAAGTGATGCCCAAAATCAATGTGGGTCTTACTAAAGACTTGCATTATTATATCAATGAGGTAAAAATTCCTTATAACTTGTTAGAAGAAGAACTTGCTGATGCTCTCAAAGTTTCGCCAGATAAAACGGTAGTACTTTCTATTGACGAAAGTGTTCCTACCAAATACACGATAGACTTAGGAGGAATTTGCGCAAAATTAGGTGCTAAAACTGTTGTTTCTGTAAAACCTAATTAACTTCAATTTTTTCACTTAAATATGCATAACATATGGCGCAAAAAATTGAGCTTTTTTACAGATGAGAACACTACTAAAACAGCATTAGCTATCTTAACCATAGGCGTGTTGCTCGCTATCATACTGCCTGTCGTATTACCTCACTTACACCCATGGGGATTGGCTAGTCCTAATGAAATTGGTGATGCAATAGGAGGCATTACCAACCCCATCATAGGGCTCATAGGAGTTGTACTTACTTTTTTAGCTTTTTACGTACAATACAAAGCAAACGAACGCCAGGTGAGTGATTTAGCTAACCAAAAAAAGCGAATGGAATACCAATATCTACAAGAATCTTTGAACGCTATCAAAAATGAAATTCGTTCATTAAGCTATACTAAAAACAACGTTACTTATCAATATTCGGAGGCTATCTGGTATTTTATGCTCGATGCTCTCAATAATCAGGACCAACAACAAAGCCAAGACACTTTAGAACCTTTATATTTCCAAATGGCTTATGTGCTAACTCTTTTTGAGCCGCTTATTCACGAAATTAATGCGTCAAACCTAAGCAAAAAAGAAAAATATCAACTCTTCTCTAATATGGAAGGACTTTTTACGGCGTCTTTAGGTTTTATCTTGCGCGTAAACGATATCGCTGCTAAGCAAAAAAGAGATAGAAATTTTCACCGGTATGTTCGAAGGTATATTATTATTCCAGCTAAAAAAATCAAAATCGACCTCAAAGAAGTTTTAGAACTTCATAAAGAATCCGAAAAAGATATTTTTACTCAACAAGTTCAAAAAATCAAAGGGCATCAGTACATCAAAAGTGCAAGATATATAAACGGACGCGGTATTATTAGTTTCTTTGAAAGTTATGAAGAATATATAGAAAGCAACCCTCATGCCCCCGTCAGCAAAGAAGCCTACGAACGATATTTTTCAAAAGAAGAACAAATTGATAAAATGCTTGTCAACGAGCCTATTCGGCTACTTGCTCGGATGGATTTTTTAGATAGAATCACAATGACTATCAACTTTGAAGGCAAAAAATACACCATAGACGTAGATCGCGAAGAAGCAGAAGAGTTTTTAGGAATGGATCTAGCAGAATTAAAAGTGGATAAAAACATGTGGCGCGACGAATTCGTTGGGAAGTATGTATATGATAAGCAAGCGCGTACTGCTTTTATTGAGAAATTTGGTAAGTTTTTTTCTTAAAACGAAATTTTTAAATTCAATATTTTTTATTTGCGCGAAAAACCTACCTTTGCGTCGTTGTTTGAAAATATTCGTTAATTAATTTATAACCATAATGACACACAAAATCACTGCAGCCATTACCGCCGTTCATGGATACGTACCTGATTACATCCTTACTAACCAAGAACTGGAAAAAATGGTAGACACTTCCGACCAATGGATTACAGAGCGAACTGGCATCAAAGAAAGAAGAATTCTCAAGGGCGAAAATAAAGGAACTTCTTTTATGGCAGCAGAAGCAGTAAAGGGATTATTAGAAAAATCAGGAACAAATCCTTTAGAAATTGATGCTATTATTTGTGCCACTGTAACGCCCGATATGTTATTTCCATGCACAGCTAACTTAGTAGCCGACATGGTAGGTGCTAAAAATGCGATGAGCTTTGATATGTTAGCAGCTTGCTCGGGATTTATCTACGCTCTAGAAACTGGCGCTAGTTATATTCAATTAGGGAGATACAAAAAAGTGGTAGTCATTGGTGCTGATAAAATGTCTTCTATCGTAAACTACAAAGATAGAACGAGTTGCATTTTATTTGGCGACGGAGCAGGTGCTGTGCTGCTCGAACCTAATACTGAAGGATTAGGAGTGATAGACGCTATTCTTAAATCTGACGGGTCAGGAAAAGATTTGTTATACATCAAAGCAGGGGGATCTGCTTGCCCCATTACTGAAGAAAATGTGAATTCTCCTGATAGGTATTTTTTTCAAGATGGCAAAGCAGTTTTTAAATATGCAGTTACTCGCATGGCAGATGTAGCTGAAGAAATGATGAAGCGTCACCACCTTGTAGGAGAAGATATTGCTTATTTAGTACCTCACCAAGCTAATAAGCGCATTATTGACGCTACTGCTGAACGCATGGGGATTGGACCCGAAAAAGTAACAATGAATATCGAACGTTATGGCAACACCACAGGAGCGACAATCCCTCTATGTTTATGGGATTATGAAAAGAAATTTAAAAAGGGCGATAATCTCATTCTTGCCGCATTTGGAGGGGGGTTTACTTGGGGTGCAGTTTATCTAAAATGGGCTTATAATAGCTAATTTATTCAGAAATCAATATTGAAGTTAAAATACCTCTAAAATTGAGTTAAGCATAATTATGCAACATAATCGGCATAATAAGCATCAAAACATCGTCTTCACTTTTAGAGGGCACTACGATTCCTGCTCGGCTCGGTTCTGAGAGTCGAAATGTTACACTTGTAGAATGCAAATTATTAAGCATTTCAAGTAAAAATTTGGCATTGAAACCTATTTCGATTTCTGGTCCGTCGTGTTCGCAAAACAAGCGCTCTATTGCTTCATTCGAAAAGTCTAAGTCTTCTGCGGAAACTTGCATTTCGTTTCCACTAATCTTAAATCGAACCTGATTAGTGGTTTTATTCGCATAAATATTCAATCGTTTCAGGCAACCGATAAGCTCTTGCCTGTCAATAGTAATTAAATTATTATTTTTGAGAGGAATCACATTTTCATAATCAGGGAAACGTTCGTCAATGAGTCGGCATATCATTTTGTAGTTGCCAAAAGAAAACATCGCATTAGAAGCATTAAATTCCATTACTAACACAACGTTTTCGGAAGGAAGTGCGTTTCTGAGAATCTGCATCGCTTTGCGATGTACAATAAAAGAGGCTTCTACATCTTGGCTAATTCCTTCATAGCGATAACGAATCAAGCGATGACTATCAGAGGAAACAAAATTTGCTATTCCTTTTTGAAATTTAAATAAAATTCCATTTAAAGCAGGTTTCATTTCGTCTGTACTAGTAGCAAAAAGAGTATAGTTAATTGCTAATGAAATAAGTTGTGTAGAAACTTCTAAAGACTCTGCTTTATGCAACTCTGGTACTTTTGGAAAGTCAGACGCATTTTCACAAGCAATCTTATAGCGTCCATTATCAGAAACAATTTCAAGGCTATATGTATTAAAATCTATATGAAACGTAACAGGCTGCTCTGGAAGGTTCTTCAACGTATCAGTAAGCATTTTTGCAGGGATACAAATACTTCCTTCACCATCGGCGTTAACCGCAAGTTGGGTAATAACCGTGGTTTGCAAATCGGAAGCTGTCACACTTAGCAAGCCATTGCGTATATCGAAAAGAAAATTTTCTAAAATAGGTACTAAAGGATTACTAGGAATTACTCCTTGGACTGAGCCCAAATGTTTTAACAACGTATTTGTATTTACCAAAAATTTCATATTAACCGTGAGATTTTCTGCCCAATCTGATTTTTTTCCAAAATAAGCGCAATTGTTTGTATTGTACAAAAATAAATGAAGGTACAAAATAAAATTCTTAAAAGAAATAAAATCAATTTTTTATTTGTAAGAAAGCGGCTATTTCCATCATGATTGCAATACCAACATGCAAAACGATTCCTCCTTGAATGCTGCGCGTCTCAAAAGATAAAATTCCCAAAATGTATCCTCCAAGTATAGAGCCTATACATTCAGCTAAAGGTTTTTCGAAATGAAGCACCATGTAGCAAGCAGTCATAGGGAATACAGCATAATCATGGAGCCAGATGGCAAGGGTCCTAACTAAAAATCCTCTAAAAAAAACTTCAAGAGCAATAAAATGCAAAACATAAGTAAGCTCATACAAAGCTGTCGTTATCCATGGACTTATATTTAAGTACTCTTCCGCACTTCCATAGCGGTAACGCGGGTATATCTCTAAAAAATCCTGTTGAACAGAGGCCCATATTATCAGTGGAATCATTGCTATTAATATTCCAACATACACCTTTAAGTTATCAGAATCTTTTAATCCATATATAGACCGAAATTGATGTTTCTCATATAAGTAAGCATATATCAATGGAATACAAGAATAAAACACAATACTTTGCAAGTTATAAGAGATTTGATAAAAAAAATCCCACAGAGGCAAAGGAACTTTTTGAGGAGGTATTATCCAAAACTGCACTTCAAAGCCAGCATTAGAAGCGAGTGGAAGCAATACTCCCCAACAAGAAAACTTAAAAAGCTCTTTGAATTTGAATATGCGTTTTGGGAGCTGAAAATACAGCCATAAGCCAGTTGTTGCCCAAAAAGCTAGTCCATATAAAAAAATAGCTTCTAAAAAAGAAAGATGTTTATCTGAGTTCCACAACTTAGCACCGTAATTTACGTATAACGCTATAACGAGAATCACTATCCAACTGATTCCAAAACGGTTAGGGAAGTGCAAAGAAAAATACTTTATCAAAATTGCAAATATCCTGCTCATCAGAACCAAAGTTCCTTAATTTTTCAACTATGCTTCATACGCAAAATATTACAAGAAGCGTTTTAAAAATAAGTATGGTAAACTAAAATGATGAAAAAATGAATTTCTTGCTTGGCTTTTTAATAGCAATGACCTGCCTCGCTGTAGGAAAGGCGCAAGACTGGAGAGCATTCTATCAACAAGGAATGAGCGCTTATACTGCCAAAGATTACAAAAATGCTCTTCCTTATTTTCAAAGAGCAGAAGCAGCAGGTATTGCAGAATTCGGAGAACTCAATCCTAATTATAGAATGACTCTCTCGCGGCTTGCAGACACATATCTACAATTGGGCGACTTCAAGCAATCTGCTACTATCTATTTGAATTTGATTAGAACTCTCAAAACAGCTCGCAATACACAATCCAACGAATATGCAGAAGCATTGGTAGGTTTGGCGCGAGCCTATGTAGCAGGAAAGGCCTATCCGAAAGCAGCACAATCTTACGATGAAGCCATTGAAGTGTACAGAGGGCGACAAGCCACAAAATCAGTGGATTATTTTGAAGCACTTTATGAAGCAGGAAAGGTTTATTTGTTAGGACAAAAATACGTAAAAGCGGAGGAATATTTTAGTGAACTTTACAAAAATGCAGGTCCTGTTGTTGGCACAAAATCAGAGCGGTATTTGCTTATTATCAAAGAGTACGCTGATATATTGTATGCATATCGAAAATTTGCCGATGCGATTGCGCGCTATGACGAATTTCTAAAAATTGCAACGCCTACTAACATGCTAAAAGAGCTCTATGGAGAAATTTATCAACGCCAGGCTGTTTCGTACTTTTCTATAAGTAAACACAACGAAGGAACTGCAGCCTACAATAAATATTTGCAATATCAAAGCGCTGCACTTGCTCAAAATCCGACCAAGTATGCTGAGGAACTCTACCGCTCTGTAGAGATGTTCGAACAACTTCCTAAATACGATGAAGCTGCCAAAATACTTAAACAACTTATCGATCTGAAATCGAAGTCAGCAGATGCTGCTAACGAAGTAGCGATGTTACATTACCGATTAGGCGATAATTTATCTAAGCTCAAAAATTTTGCGGAAGCTCAAGCTGCCTACCAGAAAGCTCTTGATATTCTCAAAAAAGCAGGAGCAGAAAACAAACCTGAATATGCGCGCGGAATCGACCGCATAGCTCAGTTATGCGTCTTACAAGGAAAATTTGCAGAAGCAGAAGCCAACTTCAAAAAGGCAAACGAGTTACGACAAAAAAATTTGGGAGTAGAAAACAGCGAATACACGATGGGACTTGATAATCTGGCTGCATTTTACATCCAACAAAACCGCATTGCCGAAGCAAAAACTGTTGTCGAAGAAGCAATGAAACTTCGAGAAAAAAAACCAGGTGTGAACCATCCTGAATACGGACATTCTTTAGGACTTTTAGCCCAAATCTACGTTAAACAAAATAACTACAAAGACGCAGAACCTCTCCTTGTTCGCAAAAGCGACATCTACAAAGTGTATTATGGAGCAGGAAGCAAAGAATATGGTATTTGCATGAAAGATATTGCAGATGCCTACAAAGCTCAAAAAAAGTTTAAACCTGCCTTAGGAATTTATCAATTAGCACTCAACCTAGTACCTTCTCCAGATGATAATGCGAGTATTTTAGCCTCTATCAGAGAAATTGAAGAAGAAATGAAGGGAGGAACAGCCTCAAACAATGCTCCTTAACATATGTTTTGATTTTTCTCAAAACAAAAAATGTGATAATTCAGTTATATAGCTGAAAACAAATATTCTGACAATGAAACTAGAAGAAATCGAACTGCGAATCATTCAGTTGAAGAGAAGGCTTGATAATCATTCTTCAAAAGTAAACGAACTCATCCAATACGCTCACAAAGAAGAAATGATAAGGAGTGTCATGCAAAAAAGTGATGCTAAAGAATTTCATAAAGTTAAAATTTATAATTCCTAACATTGCACTGGACTTTGGAGTGTAGAAAGTTTTTAGATTCTTGTAGTCTTATATTTTGAAAAAAGACTTTCAACGCCTAAATGCCTCTTCAACGTGTATTTGCTGCTATCAATTCCATTTGCTACATTATTGCCATAAGTGCTGTTTTGTATCAACAGCTTTTTATTGGAGGCTTCGTGTTAGACGAAACATCTTTTTACCAAATTGCAAAAGAATCAATTCATTTGCCTTGGTACAAGATACTATTTTACTACGAAAATCGCTTGGGGTATGGGAGTGGCTTTTGGGTATTTACTTCGTATTGCATCAAACTATTATTTCCATTTTTTGAGGAGGATATGAGCGCATTGCGCGCTACAAGAGTCATTTTTGTACTGATGTATCTTACGCCCATCTTTTTATTACCAGCGATTATTCCCTTTAAAAATATTATGTTAAGTATAGCGTTGTTGTGCTATCTACCAATGCCTTTTGCATGGTGGTATGGTAAAATGCTAAGTCCTGAACCTTTGTTGGTAGCCTTTAGCAGCATAAGCGTATATGTGTATTTATATCATCGTCGTTTTATAGCATTTTCCTTGGTTTTGGGTTTAACAATTTTACAAGCAGGTATCAAGCTCAATACTCTTCCTTTTTTGTGGCTGCCATTGTTCGCTTTTCAACAACGCTGGATAACCCTTAAGCATCTTATTATCGTTGTGTTTATAATGTTATTTTCTTTTTTCTTGTCAAACCCGCCTTTATTTCTATCGGAAAGCAACTGGGAAATTTATCAGGAAATTTTGCAGAAATACACAGGAAGGTGGCAAATATCTTTTGTATTTCAAAATCTCATTACGTGGGTACTAATTAAATTATGGCGTTTAGAAGGTTTTGCTTTTGACGGAGTTTTAAGTACATATGGCTTGTTTTATTTCTCCTTTCCATTGCCCATTTTGATTGGGCTTTTTTTAGAAAAACAACACAAAGGAATTGACTTCAAAACATTAGGATTAATACTTGTTGGCATTACCTACACAATCCTTATTTTTTGGAGCGCTTACTACTACCCATGGTATTGGACTCCACTTGCTGCTATGTTATGGCTTGTATTTTTCTATCATCTGCGGAGTTATTCCCTTTCTACACTTCCTATTTATTGGAAATGTTGCTTAGCAGGATTGATTCCTTTTAGTCTACTACATCTACCAGAAATAAATTACCAATGGTTTATGTCAAAATCACAAGCAGAGGCTATTCGGTATCGAAATGAAGACAAATCATTTTTAGAAGAATATCTTCAAAACATTTCGCCTGACGATGCTTGTGTGCTGAACTACACACTGCCCTATATTGGAACATATCCACTTCATTATCAGCGCATCAATTGGTCTATTTTGGCTATTATTAATTATCATATAAGCGATAGCGTTGCACTGGCACCCTGCTCAGAAGTATATTTTGTAGGACATCAATACCTTCTGAAACATCATGTTGCACACTCCAAATACAAACACTATCAACAGAACCCAGAAAAATTTGTTATCGGAGAGTTTGAAAGATTATATCCTAGTTTTAAATTAGCTGATGTGCAAAAAAATGAAAGAATTGCCATTTTTAAGTTTGCGCGCTACTCTGCTGAAGAGCCTAAGTTTAATTCATACGAGTAGCTTTTAAAAACCGAAACTTTTGCTGCATATCCTGCCAAACACTTCCTTCAAATCCAGCTTTTTGAAAAAGCTCTTTGACTTGACAAGGAAACCTTTCATTGATTTCGCAGAAAACTTTCCCGCAAGGAACCAGCAAAATATCAGCTAATTCGGCAATTCGCTCATAAAAAACGAGAGGTTGTTCGTCGGGTACAAATAATGCTTCCGCAGGCTCAAAAAACACATTAGGTCTTATAAGTCGCTTCTCAGATTCTGTTACATAGGGTGGATTGCTCACTATAATATCCATCGCTGGTAACTTGCTGTAAAAAGTACTAAACACATCTGCATGGATAAAATGAACACTCACTTGGTGCAAAAGCGCATTTTTGTGCGCTACCTCTAACGCTTTTTCACTTTTTTCTACTGCGAAAACCTCCGCTTGGGGGAGTAATTTGGCGAGCATAATAGCTATACAACCACTACCTGTGCCTATATCTAAAATTTTTAGATTTTCTTTGGATTGATATTCAAGCGCAACAAAGTGTACAAGTTCTTCTGTTTCTCGTCGTGGAATCAGCACTGAAGTATCTACTTTAAAACGGTATCCATAAAAAAAACTTTCTCCTAAAATATACTGAATAGGCTCATGGTTCAGCAGTCGCCTAAGGTCTTTTTCAATATTGCAACAAACAGAATCAGACAACTGTTGGGTAATTAGCAATTCTATTCTCGATTTTTGGGTATGGTGTTCTAACAGTCTAAAAGCGATTTCGCGCGCCTCTTTTTCATCGTACAATTGAGAAATTCGTTGAATATAGCTCGAAAGTATCATTTTGTTTTCAGAGCAAGTCTGATAATTGCTTCAGTAGAAAGGTGTTCTCCCTGTTGTTCTAGAACAGTTTGTATATTTTTCTCAGCAACTGCTTTCGGAACTCCTAAATGCATCAAAGCTTCTAATGCATCAGCAATATTTTTATTTTTAATCGCCGAAAGTCCTGCTTTAGGAGTTAAAACGACAAATCTTTTTTGAAACTTTTCTTTTAGTTCTAAAATCACTCTTTCAGCAGTTTTTGCGCCAATCCCTTTGATAGATTTAATTGTTTTTATATCTCCTTTAGCAATTGCTTCAACAATCTCTTCAGAAGATAAAGAAGATAAAAATGCTAATGCTGTAGAGGGGCCTACGCCCGAAACACTTACGAGTTGCACAAAAATCTCTTTTTCCTGCTCAGATAAAAAACCAAATAACGATTGTTCTCCTTCTCTGTTTACATAAAAATGAGTAAACAACAAAATAGAGTTTTCAGAAACAGTAAGTCGACATGATGTACTCAATGGAATGCGAACTTCAAAAGCAATGCCAGAAGAAGTTTCGATCACTGTAAAAGTCGGCGTAAGATGTACGATCTTTCCCCTTAAATACGCATACATAAAAACCAAAAAGATATTTACACAAAATTACAAATTACTCGCTCATTCTTGAATATTACTTTGAAGAAATAGCCATAAATTCATATGTTTGCTAAAATGTACTGCCTTATGAAAAGCGTTTATTTCATAAGTATCTTTTTGTTATGGGGATGTAAAAAACCTCCTCTAGGAAAGGTAGTGCCTTTGGATTATCATGAAGACCTAACTCCCTATCGCATTAAACTTTCAGACCCTTTGCCGTTTTCAAAATCTGATTTACCTTTGATGCTTTCTAGTCCTTTAGCAAATAATGAAATCTCTGTTTCTCCAGAAAATGAACGAATAGAGGAAATCTGCCTTCAAATTGCCCAAAAAAACCAAGAACTTATCAAAGACAATTCTTATAGAACATCAGGCTATAAGATTCAAATTTTTTCAGGAAAACGCGAACAAGCCGAAGAAGTTCTTAAGGAGGCGATGAAAAACTATTCTCATCTAAAACCCGAAATTAGGTATGAACAGCCTAATTTTAAGGTAAAAATCGGAAATTTTCTCACTCGCTTGGAGGCACACCAAGTGTATACTATGCTTTCATCAGAATTTCCACAGAGCTTTATTGTAAAAGATGAAATTATTGTTTATTTAGAAGATTACAAAAGAGAATAACAAAAATGAAATACGTTCTCGACAAGGCATTTGCCGAACAGTACTCTCAAAAATATTCGCAAACGGTGTGCGATAAACTATTTGCTACTCAATCTTTCGTGAGAGGAGAGCAACTTAGCGCTATTTCGACAGTTCATCAAGTTAATCAACTTCTCATTAAAGAGATTTTTAGCACTTGGCAATCGGAAGCGCAAAGACTTCAAAGTCCCATATTCGATTATCAGGCTCCTGAAGTCCAAAAGGCTTTTCGCGATTTTATGAATTTATTAGCTCATCATATCAAAATCAACCGAAACCATTTCGAGCCATTACTTCAAAAAGCAACTTACCAAACATTGCTTTACTTAATAGAACCTCTGGAATTTTTGAGGCAATTTGTGAAAAAACATCAATCGTGGGAAAAAGAAATTTTTCCTACTTTGCGCTATCTGAAATTTCATCCTAACCTAATAGAAAAATGGAAGCAAGAAATAAAAAAAGCGCAATTTCAACGTACACTTTCGCTGGATGAAATCATTGCTATTGCACAAACACTATTAGAACAACAACCTTCCCTTGCTAATACAGATATAGAGCCTGTAATAGAGGAGTTTTCTGCTGTTCTCCCCATTTCTGCAAAAGCCCTTTTACAGGAAGAAAGTGGTGAAACGATTTTCGATATTGAAAGATTTGAAAGAGAACTCGGCTTTGCCAATACAGAGCCATCTTCTCCTACCAAAAAGACTACAGAAGAAACTAAACAAATCCTTACTCAAATTCAAAATCAGGTAAAAAAAGAAATTTTGGAAGAAGAAATTCAATCTCAAAAAAATACTGTAATATCAGAGAGTAATACCAAAGAAATGATTGCGCCTTCTCCGAGCAAAAAAACTCCTACCCAAGAAGAAATTTATCAGGAATACCTACAAAATATGGAAAAACAAAAAAGAGGAATTTCGGGAGCCTCCCTCCATGCTTTGCAATCTAAAACCGCTCAACCTATCGAATCGAAACTTGCTTTTTCTGAACCAGAATCTCAAAAGATTTCTTCTGTAGAAAACAAATCAATTCCAGAAACTCCTTCTCCAACTTCTCCATCTCATACTCCTCTTACATTAGCAGAAAAACTAGCTCAAAATGCCCAACAAAAACAAACTCTTGCAGATAGATTAGTCAATAAAAATTCTAATAAGCAAGTCTCCATCAAAACAATGCTTACCTTGCACGATAGAATTCGGTTTCAAAACGAGCTCTTTGGTAAAAATATAGTAGAACTCAACGACGCTTTGGAAATGATTGACAATTGCAAAGATTACCATACAGCATTAGCTTTAGTAAAAGAAAAATACATGCTCAAATATCACTGGAACTTGAATGCAGAGGTAACTATAGATTTCTTCAAACTTATCAACAAAAGATTTTAGTTTGCCGTCGTGTCGAAAGTAGGAATTAGTGCAGTTATCATTTGCTTCAACGAGGAGCATAACATTAAGAGATGTTTAGATTCTCTTAACGACGTAGCTGATGAAATTATCGTAGTAGATTCCTTTTCTACTGATACAACTCCGCAAATCTGTCAGCAATATCCGAAAGTAAGGTTCTTTCAAAAGCCATGGGAAAATTATTCTGTTGCTAAAAACTATGGAGATCATTTTGCTCAGTATTCGCATATTTTGTCCTTAGATGCTGATGAGTGCTTATCATCAGAACTTCGTGAATATTTGCTCGCTCGCAAAACTCAACTTCCCGATGCTATGCGCATATCGCGCCTTACTAATTATTGCGGAAATTGGATAAGACATTGCGGTTGGTATCCCGATTACAAAACAAGATTATGGCGAAAAGAATTAGCACATTGGGAAGGAATTGTACATGAATCATTAGTATTTCATACGCCTGTCTCTATTGAAACTGCTCGCGGCGACATTTTGCATTATAGCTATTATACCATTTCTGACCACCTCAAGCAACTCGATTTGTTTACCGATTTGATGTCGAAAGCAGCTTTTCAAGAGAATAAGAAGGCTCCTTTTTATAAGATTTTGCTGAGTCCGTTCATAAAGTTTTTAAAATCCTTCCTTTGGCAGAAAGGATTTTTAGATGGATATTATGGATGGGTAATTTGCGTGATCTCCTCTTTTGCTACATTCATCAAATATGTTAAGCTGCGCGAACTTCATTCCAAATCGCATCCAAATTCTTTATCATCTTTATAAACAATCTTAAAAACAATCTGTTTCTTAGCAAACTAACAAACACTATGAAAACCATTATCGTTTGGTATCGGAATGACTTGCGCATTCACGATCATGTTCCTTTGTTTAGAGCTTTCCAAAAAACGCGCTACATCGTTCCTGTTTATTGCTTCGACCCTCGCTTATGGGAAAAAACTTCTTTTGGCTTTCCTAAAACAGGAGGATTTCGCACTCGATTCTTATTAGAATCTGTTGCTGACCTACAAAAAAATATTGCATCTCTCGGTGGCTGTCTAATTGTACGTTATGGAAAGCCCGAAGAGGTGCTACCTGAAATCGCTCAAAAAACAAATGCCTCCGCTGTATATGCTTCAAAAGAAATTGCTTCAGAAGAAGTGAAAGTAGAACAAGCCGTAGAAAAAAAGTTGCTACAAAACGGAATACCACTTCAGTTGTTTTGGAACAGTTCTCTTTATCACCCTGAAGATTTGCCATTTCCTATTAAAAAAGTACCAGATGTCTTCACAAATTTCCGCAAAGAAGTAGAAAAATTTGCAAAAGTTCCGCCTCCTGTTCCTACCCCAGAAAAAATAGAAACACCTCCAACAGATTCTGAAAAAATTACTTATCAACCTTCTTGGAACGTTCCTTTGCTCGAATCAGACGCCCGCACAGCATTTCCTTTTCGAGGAGGAGAAAGCAGAGCACTCGTGCGTCTACAAGAATATTTTTGGCAAACTGATGCTTTGCGCTATTATAAAGATACGCGCAACGGATTAATTGGACCGAACTATTCTTCGAAATTTTCTCCCTGGCTTGCGAATGGATGCCTTTCTACTCGGCTAGTCTATCATAAAGTTTTACAATATGAAAAAGAGCGCTTTCAAAACGAATCGACTTATTGGCTCATTTTCGAGCTTCTTTGGCGCGACTATTTCCGATGGATTGCCAAAAAGTACGGCAATGCTATTTTTCGAAAGGAGGGCATCAAACAAAAACCTTTGAACTTACAAGATTCATACGCAACTTTTGAAAAATGGGCTTACGGAAATACTGGAGTTCCTTTCGTTGATGCTAACATGAAAGAGCTTTTACTCACAGGTTTTATGTCAAACAGAGGCAGACAAAACGTAGCGAGTTTTTTAGTGCACGACCTAAAAGTAAACTGGGTAATGGGAGCAGAGTGGTTTGAATCGTGGCTCATAGACTATGACGTTTATAGCAATTGGGGAAATTGGAACTATATTGCAGGAGTTGGCAACGACCCGCGCGAGAATCGTTATTTTAATATAGAACGACAAGCACAAACTTATGACCCTGACGGCAAGTACGTGCGCTTATGGTTATCAGAAAAAAATCAACCTGCCCAACAAGCATATTAGTGTGCTATTCCGAAGTTTTTAACCAAACAGACTGTATAAAGTTATCTGAACTATCTTGCAAGGGCTTAATTTGAATAAAAGGACAATTAGCATAATTTCCTGTATTTACAGGGATTTCTTGCACTCTGTTGTAGCGACTTACCATAATCTGAACTACCTGAGAAGGGAGCAAGTAATTCATGTAATTATCCCAAAATGCCTTAGATTCAATTCGGTGACCATTAATGCTCAACAATTCATCTTGCGCACTAATTCCTGCCCGCCATGCAGGAGAAGAGCGCTCTACTTCCTTGACATACAATCTGCAATTTCTTTCCTCTACCAAAATACCCAAAAACAGTTTCTGAGGTTCATATACTAATTTTAACCCAAAAGGAGCAAAAAATTCTTCGTAAGGGATAGGATTTGTTCCATAGATGTAGTTTTGCCAAAAAGAAGTGAGAGATTTGCCCACAAGAAATTCGATTTGCTGCTTAACATCATTTTCTGAGTACGTTTTCCCTTTCTTAAAAAAATGATGATACAAACGCGCCATCAACGTATCAAGATTATACTTTCCTTGAGAAGATTTTATGATTTCCATATCCAACAACATGCCAATCACCGAGCCTTTTTGATAATAGTTTACTTGGGAATTTCTTGTGTTTTCATTTTTGCGGTAGTATTTAATCCAAGTATCCAAACTTGACTCTGCAAGAGACTGCACAGAATCGCCGGGCGTACAAACCACTGAATGTATGTTTTTAGCTAACACTTCTTGCAAATAAAAATCCCTGTTAATAATTCCTGCGCGATAGCAAAGTAAGTCATCATAATAACTTGTAAAACCTTCTACAATCCAAAGAAGTGATGTGTAACTTTCATTTTCATAATCCACTTTTGCAAGTGCATCAGGGCGCAAACGCTTGGCGTTCCACAAATGAAAATATTCGTGAGCTATCAGTCCTAAAAAATTTGCGTAAGCTGATGGAGTAGCGCCCGTAAAACTTTCAGTCATTACAGTAGTAGAATTAAGATGTTCTAATCCACCTCCTAAATTATGTCCACAATGTACAATAAACGTGTAGTTCGGGCAAGGATGCTCTCCGAACACTTTTACAGCTTGAAGAACAATTTTTTTAGTATCTTCTATCAATTTTTTTATGTCAAAAGCATGCACCCCGTAGATAGCAAACTCGTGCGGAACCCCTAGTACCTCGAATGAAACTACTTCATGATTTCCGATTTCTAAAGGGCTGTCTGCTAAAAAATCGTAATTAGGAGCTGTGCGTATCCAAGGATCTTGCGCCTCCATCGGGAGTTGCGTAGAGATTTTATTCCAGCTTTGATAAGGCTCGATTTTGAGTCGAATAGGCAAATGCTCTAAGCCTTTCACAAACATAAACACATTAGAACCGTTCAAATAAGCGTGTGTCTCATCTACGATACTCGTTCTCACTGTCCATTCAAAAGCATATACGCTGTACTTGATACTAATAAATTTTTTCTTTTGCGTATAAACACGCCAAGTATTTTTATTGATTTTGCGAATAGGAATAGGCTTATCGTCTGCCGAAGCAAAAACGCGCTCTACATTTTTAGAAAATTCTCGAATCAGGTAAGAGCCAGGTGCCCAAGTAGGAAGCTTTAAGTCTAATGAGTCTTGTTTTACATCTTTGATCTCGAGCACTACCTCCGCATAATGAGTTTGCGGTTCTGGAAATCGAAGAGTATAAAATAAGCTCTGAGCATTTGCGCACAGTCCATATCCAATAAACAGCAGGCTGAAAACAGTTTTTTGGTATATTCCCATTTTTTGAAGCAAGAAAGCAAGAAACTAAATTGCTGCAATTAATAAACTTTTAAACTTTCTCAAAAAAAGTTGAAATAATTTTATGAAGATTTTGTTTGGCATTCAACAGAAAATCTTCGTCACTTTTGGTTTTCGGTATGATTTTTTAACTTTGCACATCTAATAGTTGATTTATGGCAAATAAGGAAGAAATCAAAATTTTAGAAAGCGCAGAAGCGTTACAAGAAAAATTAAACAAAACGCAAGCGTTTCTTGAAAATAATAAAAAAATTGTATCAGCAGTACTCGGAGGAATTGTGGGAATTATTGCAACGATAGTCGGCTATAACTGGTATGTTCAACAACAAAATGAGGAAGCTGAAAATCAATTATTTCCTGCTATTTTTTATTTAGAAAAAGATTCTCTCAACAAAGCGCTTTATGGCGATAATAACACTACTGATGGTTTTGTTGCTATTGCAGAAAATTATAGTTCGACGCGCGCGGGAAATCTGGCGAACTTTTATGCAGGGTTTATATTTCTCAAAAAAGGCGAGTTTGACAAAGCAATCCAATATTTAAAAGAATTTGACGCAAACGATTTATTAGTACAGGCGCGCGCTTATTGCCTAATCGGAGACGCTTACATGGAAAAAAAAGAATATCAAAACGCCGCTTCTTTTTATGAAAAGGCTGCCTCATACAAACCCACCGAAGAGTTTACTCCTATTTACCTTCTCAAACTTGGCTTAGCTTACGAAGCACAAAACAACCTAGAAAAAGCTAATCAGGCCTATACTAGAATTATCGAAGAATTTGAAAACTCTCCAGAAGTAGAAAAAGCTAAAAAATCAAGAGCAAGAAACGGTATGTTTTGAAAGAAAGCGAGAAATTCGTCAATCCGAGTAAAAAACTTCAAACTCTCATATGGAAAATTCTTCTCGCGTTTCAACTGAAACAGATAAAGTATTTTCGGTAAACGATTTGCTTGCTTTATACCAAGACTCTGCTTACATTCATCTGCTCGCTGAGCATCTTCAGGAGACTTGTCAAGTGGTTCATTTAGAAGGCTTTCAAGGAAGTTCAGATGCTGTTTGGGCTGTATCTCTTTATCAAAAAATAAAAGGAACTCATCTTTTTATACTCAACGACAAAGAAGAAGCAATGTACTTTGCTCAAGACTTAGAGCACTTGCTTCCACATAAAGAAATCTTGTTTTTTCCTACCTCCTACAGAAAGCCTTATCAATTCTTAGAAATAGAGAACGCAAATATTTTACAAAGAGCTGAAGTGCTCAATGCGCTTACAAACAAAAACCCAGAGGGTGAATTAATAGTGACTTATCCAGAGGCCCTACCCGAAAAAGTAATTCGACAAGCTTCTCTAATAAAACACACCTTTGCTCTCAAAGTAGGCGAAAAGATAGATATGGCATTTTTGGAAGAAATGCTCATAACTTACGACTTCGAAAGAACGGATTTCGTTGCAGAAGCCGGACAATATGCTATTCGAGGCGGAATCGTAGATGTATTTAGTTTTTCGAATGACTTACCCTATCGGATTGAATTCTTTGAAGATAAAATAGAAAGTATTCGCACTTTTGACCCTCTTACGCAACTATCTCTCGAACAAAAAAAATACATTGCCATCATTCCTGATGTTCAAACTAAACTTTTGCAAGAAAAAAGAGAGTCTTTTTTATCGTTCATTCCACAAAATAGTATTATTTGGACAAAAGATGCCCATCATTTATTCGAAGTACTCACTTATTACTTTCAAAAGGCCAATGATGAGTTCGAACAAATTTTAAAATCATCGGGTGGCGATATTCAGATTATCAAAGAACCAACAGAGCTATTTGAAACTAGAGCTGAATTCGAAAAAAAATGGAAATCTTTTTCTAGAGTTGAATTCGGAGTAAAATTTTATGATAATCCCACTTTTACTTTTCAAGTACATACCAAAGCACAACCTTCTTTTGCAAAAGATTTTAAAAAAATTGGAAACACACTCTACGAACACACCTTGAAAGGAACTACTAATATTATCGCCTCTGATTCTATGAGACAACTCCATAGAATTAGGTTAATCTTCGACGAAGTATTTCCTTCTGTTCAATATCGCGATTTGAACACCTCTTTGAGAGGGGGATTCTACGATGAGCAACATCAAGTTTTACTCTATACAGACCATCAGCTTTTTGAGCGCTTTCATCGCTATCAAGAAAAAGCTCAATATACTAAAGCTAAAGCGCTCACACTCAAAGAGCTTAGAGAACTGAAAGTTGGAGATTATGTAGTGCACATCGACTACGGAATTGCGCGCTTTGGAGGACTGGAACGCAAAACTACTCCCGAAGGAAATATGCAAGAAGCAATTCGTCTCATCTTCCGCGACGACGATTTGCTTTATGTAAGCATTCATGCACTACATAAAATTTCTAAATACACAGGGCAAGAAGGAAGAATTCCTCCTCTAAGCAAACTCGGAAGTAATGAATGGGAACAAAAGAAGACTAAAACTAAAAAACGACTTAAAGATATTGCGCGAGAGCTTATCCAACTGTATGCTAAACGAAAAATTACACCAGGGTACGCTTTCAGCAAAGATTCTTATCTACAAGCAGAACTCGAATCTTCTTTTCTCTACGAAGATACGCCCGACCAAGCCAAAGCTACTGCCGACGTAAAAGCAGATATGGAAAAGCCTATTCCAATGGACAGGCTTATTTGTGGAGACGTAGGCTTTGGGAAAACAGAAATCGCCATTCGCGCTGCCTTTAAAGCTGCTCTCGATGGAAAACAAGTAGCAGTATTAGTTCCTACAACCATTCTAGCGCTCCAACATTATAAAACCTTCACTGCGAGAATGGAAAAATTTCCGATAACCATAGATTATATTTGCCGTTTCCGAACTCAAAAAGAAATTAATGAAATTTATCAGAAGCTTTCTGAAGGAAAAATCGACATACTTATCGGTACACATGCCATTCTTAGTAACAAAATCAAATTCAAAGACTTAGGTCTGCTCATCATCGACGAAGAGCAAAAATTTGGCGTAAGAGCCAAAGAAAAACTCCGCGAAATGCGTGTAAATGTAGATACTCTCACACTGACAGCTACTCCCATTCCGAGAACCTTATACTTTTCTTTGATAGGCATACGAGACTTATCCGTTATCAATACACCACCGCCTAACCGCCAACCTGTTACTACTCGATTATATAATTATTCCGATGAAATTATCCGAGATGCCATACGCGCCGAACTACGTCGAGGAGGTCAAGTATTTTATGTATACAACCGCGTTACAGATATAGAGTCAGTCGCTAACAATATCATTAGTCTCGTACCAGATGCCAAAGTTGCTTACGCTCACGGACAAATGGAAGATGAACGCCTCGAAAAAATTATGGCTAAATTTATTGAAGGTGAATACGACGTATTAGTTTCTACCAATATTATCGAATCAGGATTAGACATTCCAAATGCGAACACAATTATCATCGATAATGCAAATATGTTCGGCTTGAGCGACTTACACCAAATGCGAGGCCGCGTGGGGCGCTCTAACCGAAAAGCCTATTGTTATCTGCTCGTTCGCTCTTTGTATTCTTTGCCACCTGATGCACTCAAACGATTGCGCACACTCGAAGAATTCTCGGAGCTAGGAGATGGTTTCAAAATTGCTATGCGAGACTTAGACCTGCGAGGTGCAGGAGATTTACTCAATTCAGAACAAAGTGGATTTATCAACGAATTAGGATTTGATGCTTATAACCAAATCTTACAAGAGGCTGTTCTAGAACTCAAAAAAGAAGAATTTGCAGAACTCTTTGCTGACGAACCCTTACGAGCTTCTTTGGGAGAATGCAACGTAGAAACAGATCTTGAAATTATCATTCCTGAATCTTACGTTGCTAATATTTCAGAACGCCTCAACCTCTACATTACTGCCGATAACCTTAAAAACGAAGAAGAGTTAGAAGAATTCGCCAACCAGCTTCGCGACCGCTTCGGACCTATTCCTGAAAGTGTACAAGAGCTTTTCAAAGTCGTTAGGCTAAGGTGGATTGGAAAACAACTTGGCTTTGAAAAGATTATTTTAAAAAACAATACCATGAAAGCTCAATTAGTTCCTGCCCAAAATGAAGAATATTATAAAGGAGAAATTTTTGGAAAGATAGTCAACTACGTTGCTAAACGTCCTCAAAGGTGCAAACTCATTGATGCAAAAGGAAGAGCCATTTTCGAAATGACAGATGTCAAGACTGTTGACGGAGCAATGAAAGCACTTAAGAGTATTTTAGAAAGCTGATTTAGTGTGTTCAATTTTAAATAGCTTTTGTACCGCCAATTTCTTTAATCATTCTGCATACCGAAATTCCTTCACGCTTATCTATTTGAATTTTATCCATAATTTTTTTAACAAGACCTAATCCAATATTGCCTCGCTTGCGCTCTTTGATAATTTGTTCTATTGTAGGCACTGCGTAATCTACGATGTTAAAAATTTCTCCTTTATCGCGAATTTCAAAAATTAGCTGGTGAGGAACCTGCCTAGGAGAAACATCTACATAAATCACTAATTCTAAAGATTCATTTGGATTGCAACCATGAGAATGCTCCATTCGATTGCAACACACTTCGTCAACTGCGAGTATCATCAAGTTGGCGTCTCCTTCCTTAAGATTATACTGAGCCAACACACTTCCGACGAACTCTCGGACTTCTTTCAAGCTATCTATACTACAGTTTACTTTTTTTCTGTAGACTTTGTACGTGTCGTTTTGCATCGTCTTTCGTGTTTAAAATAGGCATAAGCTTATCTAATCCGAGTAGTTTGAACACTTTCATCACCTTATCACTTACACCATAGATTGCCAAAAAAAGTTTTCCACTTTCGCAGTCTTCTAAGCGAGAAGTGAAGACACCAATCCCTGGTGAAGATATATAATTCAGTCCTGAAAAATCTATTAATATCACATTTTTACCTTTTTCTACAGCGCTTGTTAGTTCATCATCAAGTTTTACTGACGATGAAGCATCTAAATCTCCACTTACAGTAATAATATAATACTGCTGTTCTTCTGTAATTTGCAATTCCATAGCTTATATAACGTTTCTTAGTAAAAGTTGTTACGGTTATCATCAAAAATCTACTTATTCTCGAAAATAACTTTTCCCACAGTTACGTCAATATTAAAAGTAATCATAGGCACTGAGTTATTTTCTAGTGGTTTATTAACGTAGATACCAGTGGTATTTTCTTTGAAATTCTTGGGAAGCTCGATTTTTGATAAAGAGGTATTTTTTATCTTTAACAAAATATTTTCCTGTGTTTCTGGCAATCGAACTATAAGACTTCCTGCTCCCGCTTTTACATTAATCACAGAAGGATGAAGATTGTCTTTGCTAAAGTCTAGCAGCAATTTGCCTACTCCTAGTTCTGCATTTACTTCTTTTGCGCGCGCATAATTCAACCGCATAATTTCGATTTCTCCGAATTCCATTCTAATCACTAAAGAATCCATCGAAATAGGATTAGGTTTTCCTGCTAAATAATTAATTCTGATTTTATTATTTCCAGATTTAATAGCTAAGTGTTTAATAGAAATTTCTGAAAGATTAAAAAAAGACTCTCCTGACCCTAAATGAAATAATAAACGGTAAACAGTTTTATCATTAACATAAAGATGCCATATGTTAGGCAATGAACTTTCTGCAAGTTTTTTCAATGCAAAGCCACTCTTTTCAAGTACTACAAAATTTACTCGATTTGTTTTAGCAATAAAATCTGTAGTAGTATTAGTAGAATGGTATTTTCCGTAAATTTTCAGCGGATTCGGATTTTTAGTAGCATTCAGAAAAGTATTTCCATAAGCAATTTGCGCCTGAAAAACAAGACTATCGCTCTTATTCTCTGGGAAATGATAGTTTACTTCGTAAGCATCTGTTTGAGCATACAAGAAAGTAGTTGGTAAATACAAAAAATACCGAATCAAGTATTTAATTTGGTTCATTCTGTTAAAAAGTTGATGTATGTAAGCAAACGTTTTTTTCAAAGAAAAGTTTTTGAATATATTTTGTTAATTCAAGAATAGAATTTTGATGTTTAGAAAAGTCATTATAATTTGAGCTCGCAATATAATTTAAATCACAAAATTACCTATGGAACTACTTGTATTAATTCTACTTTTAGTGATTGGCTTCTTCGTATTTTTATATTTTGTACCTGTAAATTTATGGATAACTGCTATTTTTTCTGGTGTTCGGATTTCTCTTCTTTCACTTATATTTATGCGTGTGCGTCGCGTACCACCTAGTACCATTGTTGAATCATTAATTACTGCTACCAAAGCAGGTCTTCGTCTTACTGTGGAAGACTTAGAAACCCATTATTTAGCAGGTGGTCATGTGCCGCTAGTAATCAAAGCTCTTATCTCAGCCGATAAGGCAAACATACAGCTCTCATTTAAGCAAGCTGCTGCTATTGATCTAGCGGGAAGAGACGTATTCGAAGCAGTGCAAACTTCTGTCAATCCAAGAGTGATTAACACTCCTTCTGTAGCAGCAGTCGCTCAAGATGGTATTCAACTTATCGCCAAAGCACGCGTTACGGTGAGAGCTAACATCGCTCAATTAGTAGGAGGAGCAGGAGAAGAAACTATTTTGGCTCGCGTTGGAGAAGGAATTGTCACTTCTATTGGTTCGTCACAGTCTCACAAAGATGTATTAGAAAATCCTGATAAAATTTCCAAGCTTGTTCTCTCTAAAGGATTAGATTCTGGGACAGCTTATGAAATTCTCTCCATCGACATTGCAGATATTGATGTAGGCTCTAATATTGGTGCGAAATTACAAATAGACCAAGCCAATGCAGATTTAAAAGTCGCAGAAGCTAAAGCCGAGGAGCGTCGCGCCATGGCAGTGGCTGTAGAACAAGAAATGAAAGCCAAAGCTCAAGCAGCGCGCGCCAAAGTAATTGAAGCAGAAGCTGAAATTCCGCTGGCTATCGCAGAAGCTTTCCGAAAAGGAAACTTAGGGATTATGGACTATTATCGTATGAAAAACATTCAAGCTGATACCGAAATGCGAGAACAAATTGCAGAATCTGGTAAAGCTTCATCTCAATCTACTCAAGCTAATCCATCTACAAACGATTAATTTCGGCTTAAAATTTTTTCTGTTATCAAAAAGGGAACTCGTTTCAAAATGAGTTCTTTATTTTTATTTAAGAAACGCTAAAGATTAGTCGAAATTATTTTAATTTTTACAATAAAAAAGAATTTTTATTATTTTTTTTTAATAAAATGAGCGATTCTTTTGCAAAAGTTAAAAATTTATCTAATTTTGTCGCTGTTATTAGACGTCTATAACAAATTGTATTTGTTTTATTTTACCACTAAAACCTATTATCAACTATGAAAAAAGTAATCAAGGGAACATTATTATTACTTATGTCGGTCTCTTTTGCGTTTGCTCAAGAGGAAGAAAAAAAGGGAAGTTTCTCTTTATCTATCAATCACGACATGTTTTTTGGTTTGTATCCTGTTGCTGCAGGTATGTATCCCCTTGCTGATAACCTGGATTTTACTTACTACGGAATTATGTGGACAGGAATTAGCAACGGTGGAGGTGGATTCGGAACTTGGAGCGAGTTTGGAGTAGGCGCAAATATCAAATTAGCAGAAGGAAAATTAGGCGTTAATCCGCAAGTAGGAGTACTTTCTGGATCTTTGTTATCAAAATCTGCGCGCCCGCTCTTCGGAGAAGGTCTGGTTCCTAATCTTACTGTAAACTTAGGAACTGATAAAATTGAGGGGCAATTATACTTTGGTTATTATATGCCACTCGGTAAAAGCAACAATCTTGCTCCTAACACAGACCCCAATATATTTACTCATTATTGGACATTTGCTGGCTATAAAGTAAACAACTTTATAACAGTAGGCGCGCATTTCGAGCAGCTAAATCATGAACAAGGTGTAAGAGATACAAACAACAACCCTAAAAGATACAATCTCTATACCTGGCTAGGTCCTTACGTAGCGTTTTCTTTAAGCAATGGTTCTGTATTCAAAATGACAGCAGGAGCTAATATTTCAAGCGATGAAGACCGTTCTAAGCATGATGGATTTTATAAAATGCAATACATAATCAACTTTTAATTAAAACAAGAAATCACGTTTGCAAAGTCTCACATATTTTTGTGAGACTTTTTTTGCTAATAAAAAAATCATCATGTCAGTTCGTCTACGTACTTTAGAAACTATTATTTATCAAATCGCTAAGCACACATTTCATCCTATTCCTCAGTTAAGATACGAGATGTTATCTGATTCTTCAAAAGAAATGCTGCATGAACTCGTAAAAAAATGGGGAGGAAATCCAAGTAGATTGATAAAATTTCAACCTAGACCTTGGCAAATAGAATTAGAAGGAAACATAGCCGTTTGTCTCGATGAAAATATTAGCTTCAACCGTTATCGCCTAGAAACGTTGTATTATCCTTTTTATCAGACTTTTAAAGGTTTTTCCTTATCCAACTATCAGCGCTATTGTCGTCAGTTTGAAACGGAATGTGCTAAAACAGCCACGAACACTCCTACCATTTGGAGCACTCAACAAGGTGAGTACTTTTTTGGACCTTCTTCTCCCGTAGGAGAGTGGAACGGAAATGGCTCGAATGGCTTAAAAATGCTTGCTTTTACACATTTTTGGGAGGACCTTACTACTACTTGTTTGCCTGTAAAAGTCATTCGTATTTCAATCTGGGATAACATCATGATTCAAAAACAATTATTTAGCTTAGATAAAATGTTGCTATCACCTACACCCTCCCAAAGAGAAGCACTTTCTAAAATGCTGAAAAGAAAACTTGAATCTATTACTTAAAATTTGTTCATGATTTCAAAACTTTCTTAAATTGCGTTGTTTAAAACGATTTTTTACTATTACAAAATAAAAACTACCTCCATACGTTGATTGATAAATACTCCAAAATCAGCAATAAATCATGAGTGAAGAAATATTAAAAGCACTAACGCAACTTTTCGCTATCATTTCAAAACAAGACGAAGGAGTTTCAGAAACGGAACGAGAGTTTGTGATTAGTTACTTTCGTCAGGAGCTAGATTCAGCAACTCTAGAAGAATACATCAAAATGTACGACCAATTTGCAGGATACGGAGTAGAAGAAAAAGTCGGAGAAGATGAAGAAAAAAAGAAAACTAAAAAATCGGCTGTAAATGTAAAGGATTCTGTTCGTACTTTGGCTCTCTGTAAAAAAATTAATAAAACGCTTAATCAGCGCCAAAAAGTCATTGTATTGGTGAAACTTCTAGAAATGCTCGCCTCCGACAACGACTTTTCGGATTCAAAAATGGAAATTATTCATACTGTTTCTGATGTATTTAATATTCTACCCGAGGAATATCGACTTTTAGAACGCTTTGCCAAAGAAAATGATATTACCAAATTTACAGATGATGAAAACTATTTAATTTTCGATGAAGAACCACCTATTGGTGAAAATGTCAAAGCCAAATGGATTGACTCAGGATATTTAGACGGAGAAATCATTTTTGTAAGGCTTAAAAGTGTAGGTTTGTATTTTACCAAATACAACGGAAACGATGAAATTCTTTTAAATAACAAGGTTGTTCGCAAAGGAAGTTTGTTGCAATTTGCACCGGGTTCCATTTTCAAAACTCCCAAAGGCGCTCCTTTGTACTATTCAGATCTTGTAAGCAAGTTCAATCAAGATGCAAAAGTAACTCCCATTTCATTTAATGTAGAGAATGTAGAATTTCGATTCCCTAATGGAACTATCGGTTTGCGAAACGTGAATTTGTCCGAAACGCAAGGGAACCTTATCGGTATTATGGGGGCATCTGGAGCTGGCAAAACCACTTTGCTTAACGTATTAGCAGGTCTAGAGAAACCTTATAAAGGTTCTGTGAAAATCAATGGATTCGATGTTCATAGAGAACCTAAAAAAATCGAGGGCGTGATTGGATACATCGCACAAGATGACTTGCTTATCGAAGAACTCACTGTCTATCAGAATCTTTATTACAATGCTAAACTATGTTTTAGAGATTTAAGCGAAGAAGAAATCGACAAAAAAGTAAAAGATACCTTAGCAAGTTTAGGGTTAGACAGGATTTCTGACCTTGTTGTAGGAAATGTACTCAACAAAAAAATTTCAGGTGGACAACGAAAACGCCTCAATATTGCTTTAGAACTTATTCGAGAACCTTCTGTATTATTTGTCGATGAACCTACTTCTGGGCTTTCTTCACGCGATTCTGAAAACGTGATTGACCTTCTCAAAGAGCTTGCTCTTAAGGGAAAATTAATATTCGTCGTGATTCACCAGCCTTCCTCTGATATCTACAAAATGTTTGACAAAATGTGGATTTTGGACACAGGAGGCTACCCAGTGTTTTATGGAAACCCTGTAGAGGCTGTAATTTACTTCAAAACTGCTGCTCAACAAGTAGGTGCGGAGCGCGGACAGTGTCCCACTTGTGGTAACGTAAATCCAGAACAAATTTTTAATATTATTGAAGCAAAAGTAGTAGATGAATACGGAGAGTTCACAAACAAACGAAAAGTAATGCCTCACGAATGGCACAATCTTTATCAAGAAAAAATCAAAATAGAAAAAAAACCCGACGTAAATGAACTCCCTCCCAAAAATCTGGCGATTCCTAATCGACTTGTTCAAACGATTATTTTTACTACCAGAGACTTTTTATCTAAAGTCAGCAATAAACAATATATGGCAATCAACCTTTTGGAAGCCCCTTTGCTCGCTTTATTGCTTTCATGGGTTATTCGCTATCGAAAAAATGATGAACTAGAATACATTTACCGGCACAACGATAACATTCCAGCTTACATTTTGATTGCTGTCATTATTGCACTCTTCATGGGACTGACCGTTTCGGCAGAAGAAATCATCCATGACCGCAAAATTCAAAAACGAGAAACATTTCTCAATCTCAGCCGCTTCAGTTATCTCTCTTCTAAACTCATTATCCTCTTCGGACTCTCTGCCATACAATCGCTTAGTTTCGTGCTAATTGGAAACACTATCTTAGATATTGAAGACCTAAACTGGATGTATTGGCTCGTATTGTTTACTATTTCTTGCCACGCCAATGTTTTAGGACTCAACATATCGTCTGCATTTAATTCTGCAGTTACGGTATACATCATTATTCCGCTCCTTTTAATTCCGCAAATGATTTTGTCTGGCTTAATTTTTGACTACGATAAACTCAACAATAGTATAAGCGACAGAGGAAAAGTTCCTCTGATTGCTGATTTTATGGCTTCTCGCTGGGCTTACGAAGCAATGGCAGTAGAGCAATTTCGTGATAATGACTACAATCGAGAACTTTTTGAAACTGAAATCATAGAAAGCGAAAATAGTTATAAAGTCACTTATTGGATTCCTAAACTTCAGGATATTATTAATGAGGTACAAGACGCACTTGAAGGAGAACAAACTCCCGAAAAAAAAGAACTGATTGCAAACAATCTTACAACAATTGCGAATGAAATTCAGTCAGATGACTTTTTCCGAAACATAGCAAAATTTGATGTGAATCAGTTAAAACTCGAGAATTTCAGACCAGAAGTTTTAGAGCAAATCGAGGCTCTTCTTTCATCGGATAATGCTGAAGGCTGTTGGAACTACTACAATACCATTTTCACAGGAGCTACTGAAAAAAAAGATTCTATTTTATACGTTATGCAACAAAAAGTAGAAAAAGAATACAATATGGAATTCACCAAATTCAAAGATCAATTTTATAACGATGAATTAGCTGACTTACTAAAGGGAGCCAATAAACCTGAAAAGTGCGTAGTATCAGAAAACCGCATTGTTCAAGTTATTGATCCTGTTTACAATATTCCTGATTCTTACGGAAGATTTTTCTTAGATTATCGTACTCACTTCTTCGCACCTAAAAAAATCTTCATGGGTAAGGAATTCGATACACTTACTTTCAATATCATGGCTATTTGGTTCATGACTTTCATTTTATACATTGCTCTTTATTTCGAGCTGCTAGCGAAAGCAATCAAGGGAATGGAAAAAATAGGTAGGCGCCTGGAAACTGTCAAAACAACTGTTAAAATGCCTAAGATCATTCTTCGGAAGAAAAACATTGTAGCAGCTTTTAGAAAATCGAAGGCAAACAAAGCAGAAGAAACTAAAGAAGCCTAAAAAATCGAGCAATCTACTTTAGGTTGCCTTTATATTAAAGAATCTGTTTTAAACTTTCTAAGGTGATTTTGCCTTCGTAAAAAGCTTTGCCGAACACCACGCCAAAGAGGTGATTTTTTCTAATCTCTAATAAATCATCAATAGAGCGAACACCTCCGCTCGCAATAAGTTTCAAGTGAGGAAATTTTGATAAAATTCGCTTATAAAGCTGAACGGAAGGTCCTGAGAGCATTCCATCTTTTGCAATATCCGTACAAAGCACGTACTCAATTCCTATTTCTTTATATTCTTCAATCAATTCATAAATAGAGCGCTGCGAATTTTCTTGCCAACCATTTATAGCCACTTGTTCGTTTCGTACATCCGCTGCTAAAATAAATTTTTCAGGTCCATATTTCTGTACCCATTCTACGAATAAAGGCTTGTTTATAACGGCAATGCTCCCGCAAGTAACCTGATAAGCTCCTGCGTTCCATACGCTTTCTAAATCAGAAGTGGATTGAATTCCTCCTCCAAAATCTACCAATAAAGAAGTTTTTGATGCAATTTCTTCTAAAATATCTAAATTTACTATTTTCTTTTGTTTTGCTCCTTCTAAATCTACCAAATGTATGCGTTTAACTCCAATATCTTCAAAAGATTTTGCAATACTTAAAGGCTGACTAGAATAAATTTTTTGGGTAGTATAATCGCCTTTTGTAAGGCGAACACACTTGCCTTCTATGATATCTATTGCAGGAATCAACAAACTCATCGAGATTTATATTTTAAAGCTAAGTATTGATGATAACACATTTGTTGTTCAAAATATCATCTTCTACGTTTTTGTATTTTACATCTGTTTTAATAGTACCATCCGCATAGCGCACGGTTACTTTATCATTTCGATTAAAAGTTTTTGGGGATATAATCGGCTGTCGTTTAGTTGATAAGAGATTCTCGTCTTTCGCTAACTGAGCTATACGGCGCCAATCATCGGGAGATTGCAAAGATGAATCTATGTGAGCCTTTTCTGTTTGAATCTTGCGTTCTTCTGCTTTTCGACGCTTTTCGAGTTCGGCACGGCGTGCCAATTCAGCAGCTTGCATTTGACGAATTTCTTCACCAGAGCGTTGCTCAATACTTATATGAGTAAGAAAACGCAAGGTATCCATGTTGATTTCGCCTAAAAAGCGCTTGAATAGCTCAAATGCTTCAAATTTATACACCAACAGCGGGTCCTTTTGCTCGAAAACAGCGTTTTGTACTTGTTGTTTGAGATTGTCCATTTCACGAAGATGCTCTTTCCAGTTTTGGTCGATCAAAAAGAGAACAATTACTTGCTCCATTCGAGAAATAATAGCTCTCCCTTGACTTTCGTAAGCGTCTTTTAGCGAAACGCCAATATGAAGCGTAATTTTTCCATTCGTAAATGGAATAATAATTTCTTGAAATTTGTCAGGAGTATTTAAGTACACATCATTTACCACTGGGAGAGCTCGTTCTATTATATTTTTGCAACGCTGTTGATAAGTACGGTGTGCTGCTTGAAAAACTTTTTCAGCTAGCACATCCTTTTTCATCTTTGCGAACTCTTCTTCTTTTACAGGAGACTCAATATTAAAGTTTTGCAACACAGCTAATTTAAAAGTATTAAAATCGGCAGAAGTTTCTATAATGTTATAGGCAACATCAACAAACAAATTCATGATATCTAATGAAAGCCGCTCTCCATAGAGTGCGTTTCTGCGCCGCTTATAGATGATATTGCGCTGATTGTTCATCACATCGTCGTATTCGAGAAGTCTTTTTCGCATCGCAAAGTTGTTTTCTTCTACTTTGCGCTGTGCACGCTCAATAGACCTCGTAATAATAGGGTGTTGAATTACTTCTCCTTCTTCCATACCGAGCCTATCCATGACTTTGGCAATGCGTTCGGAGCCAAACAGGCGCATAAGATTATCTTCTAAAGAAACGAAAAATTGAGAACTTCCAGGGTCGCCTTGCCGTCCTGAACGCCCACGCAACTGCCTATCCACGCGCCTTGATTCATGTCTTTCTGTTCCGATGATTGCCAAGCCTCCCGCTTTTTTGGCATCCGGGTGCAACTTGATATCAGTTCCGCGCCCAGCCATATTTGTAGCAATTGTGACAGCAGATGGCTGTCCGGCGCGTGCTACAATTTCAGCCTCGCGCGCATGGTGCTTTGCATTTAAGACTTCATGCTCTATTTTGAGGCGTTGAAGCATGCGACTCAAAATTTCTGAATTTTCGACCGAGGTAGTTCCTACCAACACGGGCCTTCCTTTTTTAATTAAGTCCTGAATCTCTTGTACGACAGCATTGTACTTTTCTCTTACAGTTTTATAAACCTTGTCTTGGTGGTCTATTCGTATGCAAGGCTTATTGGTAGGAATTACAACCACGTCAAGTTTATAAATATCCCAAAACTCTGTGGCTTCTGTTTCTGCTGTTCCCGTCATACCTGCTAATTTGTGGTACATACGGAAGTAATTTTGAAGCGTAATAGTTGCATAAGTTTGAGTAGCTTCTTCGATTTTAACGCCTTCTTTAGCTTCAATGGCTTGGTGCAATCCATCTGAATAGCGCCTTCCTTCCATGATGCGCCCTGTTTGCTCGTCTACAATTTTTACTTTTCCATCTATAACCACGTATTCTTTATCGCGCTCGAAAAGCATATATGCTTTCAAAAGTTGATGAATAGCATGAATGCGATTAGATTTTATAGCGTATTCTTGCAAGATAGCTTCTTTAGCATCTACCTTTTCTTGGTCAGTTTTAGTTTTATCGTTTTCAATCTCGTTAAGGAGAATGGGAATGTTGGGCAAAATAAAGAAATTTTCGTCTTCTCCTGCCTTCGTAATCATCTTAATGCCCTTTTCTGTAATATCGATTGTATTATGGCGTTCATCGATAGTAAAAAGCAAAGGCTCGTCAGCTTTTGGCATCTCGCGAGCATTATCTTGTAAATAAAAGCTTTCTGTTTTTTGCAAAACTGTTTTGATGCCAGGTTCACTCAAAAACTTAATAAGTGGCTTATATTTAGGCATTCCGCGATATGCGCGAAACAAAGCAAGCCCTCCTTCTTCATCTTTCAAATTAGCGGTCAGACGCCTTCTAGCTTCGTTGAGAAAACTATTGACAAGCTTTTTTTGTTCTTCTATCAGATGCACTACGCGGCTCTTAAACATCTGATAAAGCTCTTCATCCCCTTGTTGAACAGGACCAGAAATAATAAGCGGAGTACGCGCATCATCAATCAGAACAGAGTCTACTTCATCTACCATGGCATAATGTAAGCGACGTTGCACTACTTCTTCTTTGCTTCTTGCCATGTTATCGCGCAGATAGTCAAAACCAAACTCGTTATTAGTTCCATAAGTAATATCAGCAGCATAAGCCCTACGACGCTCTTCAGAATTTGGCTGGTATTTATCAATACAATCTACTGTAATACAATGAAACTCCATAAGAGGGCCCATCCATTCACAGTCGCGCCGCGCTAAGTAATCGTTAACAGTTACAATGTGTACACCTTTCCCAGCCAGAGCGTTTAAATAGGCTGGCAAAGTAGCTACAAGAGTCTTTCCTTCGCCAGTAGCCATTTCTGCAATTTTTCCTTGGTGCAAAACAATACCTCCAATCAGTTGCACATCGTAATGCACCATATCCCATTTAATAGGGTTGCCTGCTGCTATCCATTCATTAAGCCATATTGCTTTTTCCCCTTGAATTTGGACATTGGATTTCTTAGCTGCTATTTGTTTGTCGAACTCTGTAGCTTTTACTTCGAGTTTCCCATTTTCTTTGAAACGGCGCGCTGTTTCTTTCACTACTGCGAACGCTTCAGGGAGAACTTGCATCAAAATTTTTTCTAATTCTTTATTTCGTTCTTTCTCCAAATTGTCGATTGCCTTAAAATGTTTTTCTTTTTCGACGTAGTCCATCTCAAAGTTTTGAGCAACCGCCTGATGATGAGATTGAATTTTGGCATCGATGCTTGCTAAATGAGCATTGATTTTTTCTTTGAGATGAAAGGTTTTTTGACGCAAATCATCATCGCTAAGGGAATGAAGCGTAGAAAAAATAGCATTGATTTTTTCTACAATAGGCATGAGTTCCTTTAGGTCTTTTTCTGATTTTGTGCCAAAAATTTTCGTAAGTATCTGACTAATAACACCGAACATAATTCTAATAAAATAATTTCGTAACAATTGGCGAATTTACACAATCTACACCGAATTTGATACCCATAATAAAGCGATTTTATTTAAATTCTTGAGAAATTAATATTTGCTTTTTTAAAATTGAGTCATTTCCCTCTTAAGACACTTTATTTATGGCATAAAAAGTTTGCAAAACTCATGTCAAACACGGCAAAAAAAATCTTTCCAAATACAACAGCATTAGCCGAACAAGTTCGCATTTGGCAAGCGGAAGGCAAAAAAGTAGTATTTACAAACGGCTGCTTTGATATTCTTCATTTAGGGCATGTAGATTACTTAGAAAAAGCCGCTCAACTTGGAAACAAACTCGTAGTAGGCGTTAATACCGATGCCTCTGTAAAAAAGTTGAAAGGAAATCATAGACCTATCAATAATGAATATGCCAGATGTCGCGTGTTAGCAGCTTTAGCCTTCACCGATGCTATTATCTTGTTTGACGAAGATACTCCTTTGCAACTCATTCAAACGCTACTACCCGACGTTTTAGTAAAGGGAGCTGACTACAAAGTAGAAAATATTGTAGGCGCCGATGTGGTGTTATCTCGTGGAGGAGAAGTCAAAACCATCGAATTTGTAGAGGGTTATTCTACTACTAACATAATCGCCAAAATGAAAACACCATGATTTTAAGTATTGAAACAGCCACAAGGCAACAATGCTCCGTGGCACTACATGATACATCGGGTACACTAAAATTTGAACGCATCTTTCTGCAACCCGATCAACATTTAGAAGCTTTATCGCAAGGACTGGAAGAAATATTTTCTTTACCTTCTGATCTTCGTAAAATCCAGGCAGTGGCAGTTTCAGCGGGTCCAGGGTCTTACACAGGCTTGCGAATCGGTGTTTCTATGGCAAAAGCATTGGCTTATAGCCTTCAATGTCCGTTAATTGCGGTAAATACGCTGTTCGCATTAGCTCAAGAAGAATTTTTCTTAGAAAGTCACAAAAATAAAAAATTGATATGCCCCATGATAGATGCAAGGCGCAACGAAGTATATACAATGATAGTGGATTCGCAAGGAAATGAAATCCTACCTATGCAGACGCACATTCTTACAAAAGATTCTTTTTCAAGTTTATTAGATTCAAACACCATGATTTTTATCGGAAATGGAGCAGAAAAAGCACAAAGAATTCTTTATGCTCCAACAGCTATTTTTAAACCATTTGTTTATCCATTAGCACGCCAAGTAGGTAGACGCGCCGTTCAACTCTTTCATGAAAAAAAGTTTGTAGACGTGGCTTATTTTGAGCCTTATTACTTGAAAGATTTTATCGGAAAGAAATTGCAAAATACATGAAAAAAATCATTATAAGTGGCGGAGGCACAGGCGGGCACGTTTATCCTGCTATTGCTATTGCAGATGCTCTCAAACAAATCGAACCAGATATTCAAATTTTATTTGTAGGAGCAGAAGGAAAAATGGAAATGGAGAAGGTGCCACAAGCCGGTTATCGAATCATCGGCTTGCCGATTAGTGGATTTCAGCGTCAGCAAATGTGGAAAAATGTTTCTTTCCCTTTCAGATTGATAAAGAGTTTATATCAATCATGGCAAATTATTAATGATTTTTGCCCAAATGTAGTAGTAGGAGTAGGCGGTTATGCTAGTGGCGCCATTTTACAAGTAGCTGTTTGGCGAAAAATTCCTACACTTATTCAAGAACAAAATGGATACGCAGGTTTTACTAACAAAATTTTAGCTCCTCAAGTTCAAAAAATTTGTGTGGCTTATCCAGATATGGGAAAATACTTTCCTAAAGAAAAAATCGTTTTTACGGGTAATCCAGTTCGTCAGAAAATTGCACAAAATCAAATTTCACATCAACAAGCCTGCGCGTTCTGGGGATTTTCCCCTCAAAAAAAGACATTATTAGTTTTAGGAGGCAGTTTAGGTGCCAAGACTATTAACCAAAGCATTCTAAAAGGACTTTTTGCATTTGAACAACACTCTGTACAACTCTTATGGCAAACAGGAAAAAATTATTACGATAACATCTTACAGAATATAGCTCCAGAACATAGAAATTCAACGCACATCAAAATTCTTCCTTTCATTACTGAAATGGATTTTGCTTACAAGGCTGCAGATGTAGTGATTTCGCGTGCAGGCGCCCTAAGTATATCAGAACTCTGCTTAGCAGGAAAACCTTGTATTTTAGTTCCTTCGCCCAATGTAGCAGAAGACCACCAAACTAAAAATGCAATGGCTTTAGTTCAAAAAGAGGCTGCTATTATGGTTAAAGACTCAGAGGCTGATTCTACATTAGTAAACACTGCTCTTCAACTATTATCTGATTCGGCTACTCAACAAAAACTTTCTTCTCATATTTCAGCATTTGCTAAGCCCGAGGCTGCTAGGAATATTGCGCAAGAAATCTTAAAATTATGTTAGCACATTTTTGGAATTACAAAAGAATTAAATCATCTTTGTAGGCTGTAAAAGGTCTTGTGGCCGAGAGGCTAGGCAGAGCTCTGCAAAAGCTTCCACAGCGGTTCGAATCCGCTCAAGACCTCAACAAAGCATAACTAAAGTAGCTGCATTTCTCTTAAAAAAATCATGGATTCCTACTAAAAAATTTGCAAAATTTATTATTTTGCATTTACTTTTCATGCAAACTAACTTAACAACTATTAGGTTTAAATCCTTTATTAGCATGCAATACAAAATTAAACTCAAAAATTCAGACGACTATGTAATTTTGTCTGATGATGCTTATCATTTTATAGAGCGAAACGAATATTACAAATCAATTGATTTCTTGAACAATCTTCGCAAGCATTCGAGTGGTTATGTATTTTATCAACGGAATTATCCGCGCAATGACGGCTCTTACAAGAACGTAACAATTTATCTTCACAAGTTGATTGCAGAAAAATTTGTACCCAAACCCAAAGATACTACTAAAAGGCTCTTTGTTCGTTTTAAAAATGGCAATCCTTTAGATAATCGAACAAAGAATTTAGAATGGACTACTATGTCCGAATTGCGCAGGCAACAAAAAAGACATCATAATAAAACAGGCTACAGAGGGGTCGTGCAAGTTAGCAAGAACTCGTATCGAGCGGTGCTCTATACTAGCACAGAAAGGTTTGATTTAGGTCTTTTCCGCACAGCAGAGGAAGCTGCAAGGGCTTATAATCAAAAATCTCTCGAACTTTTTGGAAATACCAAAAGCCTCAACAAATTTTACACCTCTGAAGATGAACAATCTGCAGCTAAAGTTTAAAACCTTAAATGCATAAAAATATGAGCATGGAAACAGCAGCGTACATCTTTTTTGTTGTACTGCTAACAGCTTCTTTTTTAATTGGCGCTTATTTGGCAAAATATGAAGACCAACGCTAGGAACTTTCTCAAGTAAGTTGTCTGTGTGATATCAGGCAACTTTTTTAATACAAATGATTATGAAAATTGCCATCTTTCCAGGTACGTTCGATCCTTTTACTCGCGGACACGAAGATATAGCGCGAAGAGGGGCTAAAATGTTTGACTACTTAATCATTGGCATTGGTCATAACAGCCAAAAGAAGCGTTATTTTCCTGTAGAATTAATGATAGAAAAAATATCAGAAGCCCTTTCAGACCTTCCTAATGTAAGCGTTAAGGCGTATGATTTGCTCACAGCCGAGTTCGCAAGAAAAAATCAGGCTACTTATATCTTGCGAGGATTGCGAAACACAACCGATTTTGAATATGAAAACAGTATTGCACAAGCCAACAAACAAATTTATCCAGAATTAGAAACCGTCTTTTTGATTACATCTCCTCCTTACGCACACATTAGCTCTACTATTACGAGAGAAATTTACAAGTATGGAAAATCTATTTCTGAGTTTGTTCCGTATTCGTTATAAATCTCATTCACATGACAAAATCAAACATCTTTTTAGTTATCGCAGTGGCTATTTCACTTATGATTTCGTTGTTTTCTGTTCTGAGAACATTTCGAACAGAATCTCATCAGAGCCCCGCTGTTTCTTCTTGGAGAGCTGACACGCTTACTTCTTCAAAACCCATTCGAATTGCGTACATTATTCCTGATAGCATTTTAAAAAATTACGTTTACTATCAAGAGATTTCTAAACAATTTGAGAGCAAAAGATCTATAGCAGAAAGAGAGTTTGAAAAGAAAGCGCGAACGCTTCAAAGCGAAATGCAAATGTTTCAACAAAAAGCACAAGCAGGTTTGCTCTCTCAAAACGAAATGCGCGCTGGTGAAGAGCGTCTTCTTAAACAAGAAAGAGAACTGCAAGAATACAATCAAACCGAAACAGAAAAACTTATGCGAGAAGAAAAAGAACTCACCGAAAAACTTTACAATCGCGTATCTGATTACATTAAAAAGTACAATGATACTGCGCAATACGATATCATTTTAAATTATGTACCTGGTACAACTATATGGTTCGCAAATTCGATGTATGACATTACTCATCAAATCGTAGAAGGCTTAAACCAAGCATACCAACTTGAAAAAGAAGGAAAAAAATAAACCATGATTAAAACCCCTTCAGTACAAAAAATAGCTTCTTTTACTGGACATCGAGATGCTATCTACGCACTCTCTTATGGAGGTAATCATTTTTTTTATACGGCAGGCTCTGATGGAATGGTCGTTCGTTGGAATGTTTTAGAACCAGAAAAAGGCTTTTTAGTTGCTAAAGTTCCCAACACTGTATACGCTCTTCATTGCGATATTTCTCGAAAATGGCTTATCATAGGCCAAAACTTCGATGGAGTTCATTTAATTTCTCTTGAAACAGGAAAAGAAATTGGTTCTATTCATTTGGAAAATGCACCTTTTTTTGAGATTCTGACAGTGAAAAATTTTGTACTTGTCGCCTCAGGAAGTGGAAAACTATTTGTGATTGACCTAAAAACAGGCAGTATTGCTGGTAAGATTCCACTTTCCGATGCATCTTTGCGCACGATAGCTTATAATGCTGTAGATGATGAAATCGCTATCGGAGGTTCAGACCACAAAATTAGAATTTTAGACCCAAAATTTTCTATCAAACAAGAAATAGAGGCACATACTAATTCTGTTTTTTCTTTATGCTATTCTCCTCATGATCAGACACTTTGGAGTGGAAGTCGGGACGCTCATTTGAAAGCATGGAAAAAAGATTCTCAAACGTATGTGCTGCTATACGATATAGTGGCCCATATGTTTACTATTAATTATATTGCTTTTTCTCCCTCTGGAAAACATTTTGCTACTTGTAGCAAAGATAAATCTATTAAGCTGTGGAATAGCCAGTCGGGCAAACTGCTCAAAGTAATCGACAAGTCGCGCCATGCCGGACACGGTACTTCTGTAAATAAATTATGCTGGCTTAACGAATCTCAACTCATCTCTTGCAGCGACGATAAGACTGCATCCTTGTGGCAAATCACATGGGTAGAAGAAAGCCAGTAAAAGAACCTTTCTGATTTTCGATTTTTCGATTTAATTTAATCGAAAAATAGCTATGAAAAAAGAACTCAATGAAGTACTCGCTGAAAAAATCAAACTTCTCCCAGAACAACCAGGCGTTTACCGTTTTCTCAACAAAGAGGGGAAAATCATCTACATTGGAAAAGCAAAAATTCTGAAAAACCGAGTCTCAAGCTATTTTGTAAACAGATATATAGGCAGAAAGACCCAGAAATTAGTTCAAGAAATCCACGATTTAGAGTATACCGTTGTGGAATCGGAATTCGATGCGCTCCTATTAGAAAACAATCTTATCAAAGTACATCAACCCAAATATAACATTTTACTCAAAGACGATAAAACATACCCTTTTATATGCATTAGCAACGAACGCTACCCGCGCGTATTTCCTACAAGACAACGGCGCGACGATGGAAGTCGCTACTTCGGACCTTATGCTAGCGTCAAAATGATGAATGCACTTCTTGAATTATTCCGCCAACTTTATCCTTTGCGCACTTGTCATTACGTACTTTCAGAAGAAAACATTAAAGCCCGAAAATTTAAGGTATGTTTAGAATATCATATTAAAAATTGCTTAGGACCTTGCGAAGGACTCCAAGACGAAGAAAACTATAACAAAAACATCCAGCAAATTATTCATATCTTAAAAGGAAACTTAACTGTCGTAAAAAATTTCTTTAAAGAAAAAATGCAAGAGGCTGCAAGCGCCTGGAAGTTTGAAGAAGCAGAAATCTACAAACAAAAACTTGAACTCGTCAGTCGCTACCAAGAGAAATCATTGGTAGCAAATCCAGAAATCCAAGATTTAGAAGTTTATACCATCTTAAAAGAAGATGAAAGCGATACAGCTTATGTCAATTTTATAAAAATCACGAATGGTTGCATTATACAAACCGAATCAGTAGAAATTTGTACAAAACTAGACGAAACTGCTGAAGAAATTTTGGGATTTGCCATTACAGATTTTCGCAAAAAATTTCAAACAGCTGCTCCCAAAGTGATTGTCAATATTCAACCCGACATACATTTGCCTAATACAGAAATTGTTGTTCCGAAAGTCGGTGATATGCGCAAGTTAGTAGAACTTTCTATTCGAAATGCAACTTACTTCAAAAAGGAACGCGAAAGCGCAAAAATAGAAACCGCTCTCAAGCGCCATAAAAATACACCATTGCTACAACTCAAAGCAGATTTAAATCTCAAAGAGTTGCCTCGCCATATCGAATGCTTCGACAACTCCAACCTTCAAGGAACAAACGCTGTAGCAGCTATGGTATGTTTTAAAGACGGAAAACCTTCTAAACGCGACTACCGACATTTTACCATCAAAACAGTAGAAGGTCCTAACGATTTCGATTCAATGTACGAGATAGTGTATAGACGTTATAAGCGCCTTCTCGATGAAGGTCAAGAGCTTCCTCAATTAGTTGTTATCGACGGTGGGAAGGGACAACTGAACGCTGCTGTAAGAGCACTTCAAGATTTGAACATTTCGGAAAAAATAGCAATCATAGGAATTGCAAAACGATTAGAAGAAATTTTTTTCCCTGGAGATAGCGAACCCCTCCAACTCAACCGCAAATCTCGCTCATTGGTATTACTTCAAAAAATTCGAGATGAAGCACACCGTTTTGGAGTTATACACCACCGAAACAAAAGAAGCAAAGCCGCTCTTCATTCCGAACTCGATGAAATCAAAGGCATCGGAGAGAAAACAAAACAAGTACTTTTGCTTCATTTCAAATCTGTTTCGAAGATCCGAGAAGCCACGCGAACCGAATTAATACAGCTCATCGGAGAGAAAAAAGCCGATATCCTTATTCGTTATTTTTCACAACAAAATTCAGAACGGCCTTAACATTCATCTGCAATCTGATAATCAGAACTGCGCGCATTGTCTAAAGCCATAATTTCACCCAAAAATCCAGCCAAAAACAACTGAACTCCCACAATGATACTTGTCAAACCTAAAAAAAACAAAGGTTGGGCAACTACGTCTCTCGGAGTTTCGCCAAGTCGCAGTTTGATGAGCTTTTCAGCAATTAAAAAAACAGCAATAAAAAATCCTGTTAAAAAAGCGATAGTGCCCCATAGTCCAAAAAAATGCATAGGTCTTTTTTTAAACCGAGTAACAAAAGAAATTGAAAGTAAATCTAAAAATCCATTAATAAATCGCTCCCAGCCGTACTTGGTAGTTCCGTACTTGCGCGGATAGTGTTTTACGACTTTCTCTCCAATGCGATTGAATCCATTCCATTTCGCCAAAACAGGAATATAACGATGCATCTCACCATGTACCTCCAAAGACTTGACGACTTTATTTTTATACGCCTTTAAACCACAATTAAAGTCATGCAAGCGAATGCCCGACATAAAGCTTGTAGCAGCGTTAAATAGCTTGGTAGGAATTGTTTTAGAAAGAGGGTCGTATCGCTTTTTTTTCCACCCTGAAACTAAGTCATAATTTTCTTCTTTGATCAGCCGATACAATTCAGGAATTTCATCAGGACTGTCTTGCAGGTCTGCATCCATCGTAATTACAACATCACCTTGAGCTAACTTAAATCCTACATTTAAAACAGCAGCTTTCCCGTAATTCCGTTGAAATGACTTTCCATGAACGTTTGGATACTGAGCACTTAATTGCTTAATTACCTGCCAAGAATTATCTGTGCTTCCGTCGTTCATGAGCCACACTTCATAGCTAAATTGGTGTTGTTGCATCACTCGGTCAATCCACTCTACTAACTCAGGGAGCGATTCTTCTTCGTTGTAAATAGGAACAATCACTGAGATATCCTTTTTCATTTACCCTATATTTTATTTCAAACAACATTGCTTAAGAGCATTGTTCGCTTCTTCGATTCCTGCGCTATCTGCCATTCTCCAAGCGCGACAAGCGCGTGCCGTGTCTTTTGCATATTGTACTAAATAAATTCCATAATAATAATTTACTTTTCCATCATTCGGAAAATCTTTAAGTAAGTTCTGAAAGGCGATATCTCCCTCTTCCACGCGTTGATTTTCTACTAATGCAACCGCTCTTCCGATGTGAGCTTCTTTGTATTGAGGAGAGTACTGAAGGGCTTTTTCGAAATAATTCAAGGCTGTTTGTGGCATTCTTAAGCGATAAAGAGCAATTTCTCCGAGTAAGTTCCAGCTTACAGCGTCAGAAACATTGAGGGCAAGTGCTTTTTTTAAAGAATTAGACGCTTGTTCGTACTTTCCTAAACGCTCCATACAAACAGCGTAATAATAAAAATCTTTACTAATAGGTTTTTTTTCAGAATTATTCAGCACGTTATTCCAAGCCAAAGCCGCCTCCGAATAAAATTGATGTTCCATTAAAATAAGTCCTCGAAGACGGTTGATTTTATAAGAAGAGGGCTTTTTTTGGTATGCCATTTCTAAATTCTCAAGCGCTATCTTAAAATTATTTTCGTAATATGCTTTTTCTGCCTGATTTAAGTAGTAAGACGCCGCTGTATCTTCCATATACAAGTAAAACTTATAACTTCCATACATAAAAAGAAGCAATAAGCTCGCCGTAATTCCATACATGTATCTTTGCCAAAAAGAAGGTTTAGGAGATTCTACAGAATTTTGAACAATCGGTTCATTCTTTGCTTCTTGAAAAAGAATCTTATCATAAATTCTTCGCTTTTCAACATCTCCCAAAATATCATAAGCGTTTTTGATAAGTTTAAACATTTCCTCTGCTTGAGAGTCTCCTTGGTTTCTATCTGGATGATATTTTTTGGCTAAAGCTTTATAGGCATCTTTAATTTCCTTATCAGTAGCAGAAGGCGAAACATTAAGTATATCATAAAGCGAAACCATAACAGCCTAAATTTATATCCAGCCTTTGTTTTTAAACCAAAAGAAAACTCCTATCACAATACAAATCATAACAATCCAAACGCCCAAATATCCGTACCGATAATGCAACTCGGGCATATTGTCAAAGTTCATTCCGTACAAGCCTACAATAAAAGTAAGCGGCAAAAAGAATCCTGTAACAGTTGTCAAAAAAGTGGTAATTTCATTAGAGCGATGAGAAGACAACGACAAGTGAAAATCCAAAAGGCTTTTAGCGTTCTCGTATAGGTCTTCACTCTCAATGTAAGCCGTTTCAGCGTTTTCAAGCAGGTCGATATCATAGGGAGTTTGTTGTCCGCTTAGTTTTACGTATCGCTCGATGGTTTCTTTGGTGAGAAACAAAATGCGCTTAAAAACAGCTGCTCTTCTTTTTGCAATAAATATCGATTTTATAATGTGAGGGTCTTTTGTACCTGCAAAAATTTTGTTTTCAAGTTCGTCTAACTCTAAAGTAGTTTTATTCATTACTTCATCGAAACTGTGGATAATCCCGTCCAGAATACTATTGACAAGATATTGCTGAGAACGATCTTCATTTGAAGAATTTTTTTTCCACTTTTTAATAATCTTACTTAAAAAAGGTTCTTCTCTTCGATGAATGGTAATGAGAAATTTTTCTGAAATAAAAATTGCAACCTTGTTAGTCAGTTGTTGAGGAGTGTCCGCCTCAGGAGGAGAAGAAATATCGAACACTCTGCCAATAATAAACTTAACGCCGTCAATAACTTCAAACTTAGGCAAGTGAGAAGGAGATAGACAATCTTTCACTGCCGATTTATGAAGCTTATATTTTTCGCTAAGAAATTGATAATCCTCTTGAGTAGGCGCTGTAACATCGAGCCATTCAAATGAATAATGGTCTTTAGGTGTAAAAATAGGATTTATCATTACTTAGACATGATGCCTTGGGTACTAATATACATCATTTCATATGTAGATTCCAAACAGAATTTTTAGGAATGAAAACTCGAGAAATATTTTTACTCTTGGACTATAGATTGCCAACCTTCTGTTTCGATTTTTTGAGCTGCTTGCAAAACCTTATGTTTTAAGTTATCCTTATAAACTTGCAATTTTTGCGCAATTTCTGGTTGAAAGGTTCCAAGAATCTGAGCTGCTAAAATGGCTGCATTTTCAGCGCCGTCCACTGCTACGGTCGCTACGGGCACCCCTGAAGGCATTTGTACGATGGAAAGCAAAGAATCCCAACCTTCTAAAGAGTTACGAGAGCGTATTGGAACTCCAATTACGGGCAAAGTGGTCAAAGAAGCTATCATGCCTGGCAAATGAGCAGCTCCCCCCGCTCCTGCAATAATTACTTTGAATCCTTTACTTTTAGCGCTTTGCGCATATTCTACCATGCGCTCGGGAGTTCTATGCGCTGAAACAATTGTAACTTCAAAAGGAATATTTAATTCTTCTAAAAAAAGTGCTGCTCGCTTCATAACGGGTAAGTCCGATAGGCTCCCCATAATAATCCCCACTTCTGCTGCCATATTTTAAGTTTTTAGCCAATTAGATAGAATTGTTTTGCCATGCGCTGTAAGAAAAGACTCTGGATGAAACTGAACACCGTGTACATCAAATCTTACATGAGAAATTCCCATGATGGTTCCCGCTTCATCTTCTGCTGTAATTTTAAGCTCTTGGGGTAAATTAAAGCGCTCTATTGCCCAAGAATGGTATCGACAGGAGGGAAAATGCGTAGGTACATCTCTAAAAATATGAGAGTGGTCGAGAACTATAGTATCTAATACGCGCCCATGATGTACATCATTCATGTTGTAAAGAGTTCCACCAAACGCCTCGCCAATTGCTTGATGTCCTAAACATACTCCGAAAATGCTTTTTTGAGAAGCATACACTCGTATAAGTTCTAACATAATACCCGCTTCCGATGGAATGCCAGGACCTGGAGAAAGCAGAATCTTATCATAATGCCGCACGTCTTCCAAAGCAATCTTGTCGTTTCGAACTACTTCAGGCGTATAGCCTAATTCTTTAAGCAAATGAACTAAATTATAAGTAAAAGAATCGTAATTATCGAGTACTAAAATTTTCATACAAAAAGCATTTCTACAAAAGTACACAACAATAAAATAAAGTTATATGAATCAGATTTTTTTCCATTCATACGCGCCGATATCTGGCAAAGAATCGCGTAAAGTTCCGTCTAAATCGTCGTGGACAAAAGTAAGTTTAGCTTTATTTTTAAGCGGAGAGAGCAGTCCATTTCGCGCTGTATCAACTCTGAAATTCATCTCCCAAGGACTTACAAAAAGAGAATCCGCCAATCGAGTATTTCGATTAGACGAGTGAATTAACAAATTAGAGTTTTCTGTAGAGGCAATTCTTGAAATCAGAACACAGTGCGATTGCTTAAAAACAAAATCAGCTCCACTTTGTTGTTGAATTTGAATATACTCTGCATTCCGATTCGCACCTGCAATTACGCTATTTTCTAACAAACAACGAAGAGGAAAAACATCCGTTGGCTTTTCGACAAAATTAGCAAGCAACAACCCTAATCCTTGGTTATTTTGGCTTTCTCTTGCAATATAAGCGCCTAATGTAACGTGGTTAAAATAATAATTGCCTCCTTGGCAAGCGATAGCAAAGTCTGAACAGTTGCCAATTGCAAGATTAAAAGCATTTAAATGTGCCTTCTGAGCATAAATTCCCCTACCAAAACAATGATAAATCTGACCATGACTCACTAGAGTAGAATCAGAAGTAAAAATAGTTAGTCCATCAGTGGCACCTGTGATTTGAAAAAACTGCAATCGGTTGTGATGGCTTTGATTCTCTAAGCGAATTCCTCTCCATTGTCCGGCGGCTACTTTAAAATTGGTGCCAGTTGCGGAAATATCTTGGCGCGAAAAAAGAAACCTTACTAATGAATCCTTGCTTCCTTGTATTTGCAGCGAACCTTTTACAGAAAGATAAGCGTTCTTATCGAAAAATACACGCGCACCCTGCTGAATCAAAAGCATAGCTTGAGGCTCTACGACGACACTATCCAAAACTACATATGGCAAATGATGTGTCCAAACGGTGTTAGTATCAATTTTGGAGCCCGATAAGTAAATGGCGTTTTGTCCGTAAGCGCGAATCAGAACAAATTGACTATGAAGCTCTGTTAAAAATTCAATCCGATTTTCAATTAAAAAAGGTTTTTTTTCGTCTGTAGGGTTCAAATGAAGCTGTACAACAATTAGCATGCTATCCTTGCCAAGTAATCTAACATTCGACAGAACATTTTGGGGTTTTCCATCTACAATAAGTTGAAACTGACGATCCTCGTTTTGAAGTCTAATCTGATGAATTAGAACTCCGTAACTCTCAGGATTATATACTGTCAATCTTTTGCTCACGGTGGCACGAGCTGTCAGTACAGTATCAAAACGAATAGTATCTGCCGAAAAACGCAAACGAAGGGGAAGATCAGTTCTAACTTGCTCTTCTTTGGGTCTACAAGAAAATCCGATGAGCGCGTACAAAAGAAATAAAAAAAATGTTTGCTTCATTAACAAAAAGATAAATTAGTAAATATTTTATAAAAATCATAAAAAAATAATCTATTTTTGCTTGATATTTTTAAAAACATTTTCATTTTTGTTGAAAGATAGTAAATTTGTGCTAACCTCAAAAGATTCTCATCATGGCAAAGGAAACAATATCCTCCCCTTCTAACGACAAAGCAGCGCGTCTTAAATCATTAGAAACCACGATTGCCAAAATTGAAAAACAGTTTGGTAAGGGAACTATTATGCGCCTTAACGAGCAAAAAGTGGCGAATGTTCCCGTAATTTCTACAGGCTCTCTTACATTAGATTTGGCGTTAGGTATTGGAGGTCTTCCTAAAGGAAGAATTATTGAAATTTTTGGGCCAGAATCTTCAGGAAAAACTACTTTAGCCATGCATACAGTAGCAAACGCCCAAAAAGAGGGAGGAATATGCGCTTACATTGATGCAGAACATGCGTTTGACCGCAACTATGCTGAAAAACTCGGAATAGATCTCAACAACCTCCTTATGGCACAACCCGACTACGGCGAGCAAGCGCTCGAAATAGCCGATAACTTGGTGCGGTCTGGTGCTATCGATGTATTAGTAATTGACTCTGTGGCAGCGCTTGTTCCGAAAGCAGAAATCGACGGCGAAATGGGTGACTCAAAAATGGGACTACAAGCGCGCTTAATGTCACAAGCACTTCGCAAGCTTACTGCTACTATCAGCAAGACCAACTGTTGTTGTATTTTTATCAACCAATTGCGCGATAAAATTGGAGTAATGTTCGGAAACCCCGAAACCACTACAGGCGGAAATGCACTTAAATTTTATGCATCCATACGATTAGATATTAGAAGAATTCAACAAATTAAAGATGGAAGCAACGAAGGAGTTGCTATTGGGAGCCGGACACGCGTAAAAGTAGTCAAAAACAAAATGGCACCTCCTTTTAAACAAGCAGAATTCGATATTATCTTCGGTCAAGGTATTTCAAGAAGTGGAGAAGTGTTAGATTTAGCAGTAGATTTGAATATTATCCAGAAATCGGGTTCTTGGTTTTCATACAACGGAAATAAACTAGGGCAGGGCAAAGAAGCTGTTAAAGAACTGATTCGAGATAATCCTGAACTCATGCAAGAACTTGAAAACAAAATCTTAGAAATGCGAGGACATATCGAAAAATTCGATATTACAGCTCCTGAAGACCTCCAAAAAGACCTCGAAGAAGATATAGAACCAGAATTGTAAAGACTTATTGCATTGATATTACGATAGCATGCTTACAATTTTTGCATGACTTTTTGTCATTTTTTTTAAACTTTTTTCTATTCTTCAGTCATTATGACATTTTTTCCAAAGCGGATTGTTTTTTGTTAATTTTTGTATAAACTAAAACATCAAATCGCCATGAATTTCGAAAAGTATACTATTAAAGCTCAAGAAGTCTTGCAGAAATCCGCTGAAATTGCTTTAGCGCATCAACAGCAAGTAATTGAAAACGGTCATTTACTCAAAGGAATTGCCCAACAAGATGACAATCTTTTTTCATTTATATGCAACAAGTTAGGCGCTAATAAACAATATATTATTGCACAAACAGATAACACTGTTCAGAAATATCCAAAATCAAGTGGAGGAAATCCTTACTTATCGAACGACGCTGCTCAAACTTTGCAAAAAGCTGAAAAATACAAAGAGGAATTAAAAGACGAATTCATCGCTGTCGAGCATATTCTTTTAGGCATTGTAGCTGGAAAAGATATCATTTCCCAATTGCTTAAAGGAGTAGGCTTTACAGAAAGTGGTCTGAAAAAAGCAATTCAAGAGCTTCGAGGAGGCAAAAATGTAAAAGATCAAAATGCTGAATCGCGATACAAATCATTAGAGCGTTACTCTAAAAATTTAAATGAACTCGCCAAAGCGGGCAAAATAGACCCTATTATTGGAAGAGATGAAGAAATCCGTCGTGTTTTACAAATTTTAGCGCGCCGCACTAAAAATAACCCGATGCTCATCGGAGTTCCAGGAGTAGGAAAAACTGCTATTGCTGAAGGATTAGCCCAACGCATTGTAAGCGGAGACGTTCCTGAAAATTTAAAACACATCGAAATTGTAGCACTCGACTTAGGGTTACTCATAGCAGGAGCAAAATATAAAGGAGAATTTGAAGAGCGTCTTAAGTCAGTAGTTCAAGAAGTTATTGATTCCAATGGAAGAATTGTATTGTTCATCGATGAAATTCATACTCTTATCGGAGCAGGCGCTGGTGGAGACTCCGCTATGGACGCTGCTAACCTTCTCAAGCCCGCCCTAGCGCGCGGAGAACTAAGAGCTATTGGCGCAACCACTCTGAATGAGTATCAGAAGTACATCGAAAAAGATAAAGCCTTAGAGCGTCGTTTCCAAACTGTATTTATAGATGAACCTTCTGTGCCAGATGCCATTTCTATCTTGCGCGGCATTAAAGAAAAATACGAGGTTCATCATGGTGTTAGAATAAAGGATGAAGCTATCGTAGCAGCAGTAGAACTCTCTCATCGCTATATCACTGACCGCTATTTGCCCGATAAAGCAATCGACTTGATGGACGAAGCAGCGGCACGTATCCGCATGCAAATCGATTCATTGCCCGAAGAACTTGATAATGTTCAACGCGCTATCATGCAGCGCGAAATAGAACGAGAAGCAATGCGCCGCGAAGGAGATACCCAGCGAGAAAAAGAGCTCGCTGCTGAAATTGCAAATCTTAACGAACAACGCAATAGCTTAAAAGCTCGCTGGGAAGAAGAAAAACAAATTATTGAGCAAATTAAAAAAGAAAAAGAAACCATCGAACGCGCAAAAGTAGAAGCTGAACAAGCAGAAAGAAACGGAGACTACGGAAGAGTAGCTGAGTTGCGCTATGGCGTACTTCGCGACGCAGAACGCCGAATGGAATCGTTACAAAAAACGCTCAAAGAACGCTATGAAACCCAAGGAGCTCTTCTCAAACAAGAAGTAACTGCCGAAGAAATCGCCGAAATCGTATCGAAATGGACAGGAATTCCTGTACAAAAAATGTTACAAAGCGAGCGAGAAAAATTATTGCACCTCGAAGAAGAGCTTAGCAAACGCGTAGCAGGTCAAACTGTTGCCATTCAGGCGCTTTCTGATGCCGTCCGCAGAAGTCGCGCAGGACTACAAGACCCACGCCGTCCTATTGGTTCGTTTATCTTTTTAGGAACTACTGGCGTAGGGAAAACAGAACTAGCAAAAGCACTCGCTGACTTCTTGTTTAACGACGAATCAGCTATTGTAAGAATTGATATGAGCGAATATCAAGAGGCGCACTCTGTAAGCCGCTTGATTGGAGCTCCTCCTGGATACGTTGGCTATGACGAAGGCGGACAACTTACAGAAGCAGTCCGACGCAAGCCTTACAGCGTAGTACTTCTCGATGAAATCGAAAAAGCTCACCCTGATGTGTTCAACATTTTATTACAAGTACTAGACGAAGGACGCTTGACCGATAACAAAGGAAGAGTTGCTAATTTTAAAAACACTATTATCATCATGACTTCTAATCTTGGTTCGCATATCATTTTAGAAAACTATGCGAACTTTGAAGAAGAAAACAGAAGTAAAATTGCTCGAAAAACACGTGAACAAGTCTTAGAGTTGCTTAAGAAAAGCCTACGACCCGAATTTCTAAACCGTATAGACGAAATTATTGTGTTTGAGCCTTTGAGCAAAGCTCATATGCGCAAAATTGTTGAAATACAGTTTGCAGATATTCAAAAACGATTATCTGACAATGGCATTACTCTCGAGCCTAACGACGAGGTGTTCGACTATCTGGCAGAAATTGGATATGACCCACAATTTGGGGCACGTCCTCTAAAACGCATCATACAGCAAGAGGTTCTCAATGAGCTCTCAAAAGAAATCTTAAAAGGAAACATCTCTCGCGATAGCTCTGTAAGTATGTTCTTAAATGACAACAAAATTATCTTCTTCAATAAAAGACATGAGCCTGTAGCCTAACAAAATCCCGACTTTCTGTCGGGATTTTTGGTTCATACCGTAAGAGCAGGGCGTAGCAATTTGTTTTCTAACTCTGCTTTCCCAGCAGCTCCTAAAAACTTATTAATTACTTGTCCGTTTCTAAACACCAATAAAGTTGGAATGCTGCGAATGCCAAACCGACTTGCTGTAATGGGATTAGCATCCACATCAAGTTTGCCTATTACTACTCTACCTGCATAATCAGATGCTAACTCATCTATAATAGGAGCTATCAAACGACAAGGCCCGCACCATTCTGCCCAAAAATCTACTAATACAGGCTTATCAGACTTTAGCACTACTTCATTAAAATTTGCATCTGTGATTTGAATTGCCTTTCCCATAATTGACTAAGAATTATTAAATTACAATCTATAAATAAACAAAAATTCTCCTTAAAAGTCTCGTTTTCAATATTACGAAATCATTTTAATGTATCAGTTTCTCTTATTACAAAAACACTTTCTTACCAGTGGTTTTCTTCTTCGTCAATTTCTTTCTCAGATGGCACAATACCAATTTTTTGCCGAGATTTTTTTGATTCAATCCCAAACAATTCGCGCAAATTGTTAAAACTCTTCGCATGTTGCAAGCTTACACCTGAAGTATAAGGGGTTCCTAAATTAGCATTAAAAGCATTCAAATTCTGTCGGCTGTACATACGAGCTCGAAGTTCTCCGTTAGGTGTAATCATGTATTCAAGAGACCAATTGCCAATCGGATTGGTTTGTCCTCTTCTATTGAAATCGGAGGAACTGGCCGCGTTTCCAAAATCACCGTCGCGAGTTACGCGAAGCCTTCCTTCTAAAAAATTATAACTTAATCGTAAGTTGATACTTTGCATTCCTTGGTCGCCTACATCGATATTAATTTCTAAGTTTTCATCTACCTGAGAAACCCAGTAACTAATTTGATTCGAGAGCAACTCGCTTAAACTACTTCCTGCCGCTGCACTTCCAGAAAATCCGCTATCGTTGCTCAACAAGCGTTTCAATACAATCAAGCTAAACACTTGCTTGTTCATCTCCGATTCATCGCTTCTTATTCGCTGGCGGAAAGCTTGCACATAGCTTTCTAATGAAACGGGCGTAGAACCCGCCATCACTACACTAGGATAATCAGAAAAATCTATATCAAAGTTGATTTCGGGAGAAAGGACATCTCCTTTCATTTTAATAATGACAATAGCGGGATAGCGCCTTCTGATTTCAGGGCGATTCAAAATAGAACTGTCCAAGTTCGTCATCAAAGGAGCAAACGACACTCGTTGTTGATAATCTGCAGTTACATCAATTTGAGCTTTAAAAGGATCTCCATTCCAAGAAATACGTGAACCTTTTCTCACAGAAAATTTTTTATTCATTGCATTCAACAAAGTGAACGTATAGTTTCCTCTGACAATTTCGATATTTCCCATTATCGAAAACTCCCCCTTAGTATCGATTACCATTTTGAGTTTTCCTTCTACATTTCCTTTGATAATGTCGCCTGTTTGTTGGTCAAGAATAATTTCACAATAGGTTTCTGGTTGAACATCTAAATTAAAATCTAAGCGTATACCGCTCAGATCTATTTTTTTAGAAAGCGTATCTTCTTGTTTTCGCAACGGATTAATAAACTCTACAAATTCGCTTTTTTCTACACTAGCATAAGTGTCTAATGGAAGATAAAGTTTAGTTCCTTCTATTAGTGTAGCATTCACGCCGAGCAACAAATTTTCGAGAGGACCTTGAACCAATATGTTACCCGAGCTGATTGCTATTCCATAATACAAATCTTCATTTTTACGCAGTGGCTTATCTAATACACAAAACTCCTTTAAATCTAATGACAAATTTAATCCTATATTGCGAAAGTTTCGATGCGTAATTTTTCCGTTTAAAATAGCTACATGATTGTTTTTATCTATAAGCCTAAACTTTCGAAATTCAATTCCATCTTCTCTTACAAAAATTTTATCTTCAAACTTATAAGAAGTTCCTAAGTAATTGATTTTGAAACTTCCTTCTTGAACTAAAATATCTCCTCGGATACGAGGCTCAAAAGGTTTTCCTTTAATTTTAAGATAACCAATAGCCAATCCATCAATTTGAGAGACGTGCTCTTCGACAAAAGTTTCGATTATTTGTACGGAAATTCCTTCTAAAAGCAAAGTTATATCAAGTTGTTGAATAGAATCAGCAAGAGGATTAAAATTTCCAAACAAATTAAGTTCAACTTTATGGTTTCTTTCTACAGATGCCGTGATATCAAACCAATTGTGGTTTTCATTCCACGCCGATTTTACTTTGACTGTTCCCACATAAAACCTTCCTATAAATAAAGAATCTACTCTAGCTTTTAGTTCTACATCTGGGTTCTGATATAAATGCAAAAAAGAAGCATCAATATCGACAATTCCTCGAATTGGCTTATCAATATAATTTTCTAAAAATGATATATCTATATTGTGCATCAAAAAATTTAACTTATCAGCACTATCTGCTGAAACAAAACCGTCAAAACGAAACATTTGATTGCCATTAACAAAATGCAAATCTTCAACTTCAATTTTATCAGTGTTTTTATAATAGATAAGCTTATTAATGCCAGCGTTATCCCATTCATCGTTCATAATCATTAATTCTGTGTTCGTAAGGTTGACTTCATAACGATCTTCAAATAATTCTAATGTTCCTTTTAATGTAATTTTGTCTGTATTCTCCGCGTTTTCAAGGTAGTTATTGAAATAAAACACGTCTTCAAATCGATAGACACTCATAAACAAATGTTGCGTGCGAAACGTGTTGAAGTTTTGGTTCTTAGAATTGATAAGCATCTCAAAATCAAAATGAGATAAATAGGCTTTTTTAGAAGTATACAGAATAAGGGTATCGTGATAAAAAGAGTAATTCTCATATTTCAAGGAATCAGAGAAGAAAGAAAATTCCAACAAGTTTTCAATTCCGATTTCTAAATTACCGTGCAATTTTGTATAAGGCGCAACATAAAGTCGCGGAGCTACTAGCTTCAGGATCGGATTGATTTCTATGAATTTAGCGTTAAACTCTAATTTATATGGTAAAATATTTTGTTGTTTTTGGGTTTTTTCAACATAATATCGGTGGGTGCGAACTGTATCTTTAGCGATACTCAATTTATATTCTTCAAGCAAAGTGCTTACATCTGCAACCAATTGGCTAATTTGATAGTCCCCTTCAACAATAATATGCAACAGTTCAGAATAAATTTGTATATCTCTATGAAATCCTCGCTGTTGAGTATTTTTATGAGTAGAAATATAAAATGAGTCTATGTCAAGGCTCTGTTGCATGCGCTGCAAAAATACATCTCGAAATACAATTTTACCTTCAATATCTTCGAAAGTAAGACCTCTAAAGTCTGCTATGACCTCAGAATGAACCAACAAAGTATCAGGAAAAAGTTTTAATGTATAAAGATTCGCGGTGTCTATCCTAGCCTTAAAACGAAAAGTACTATCCTTAAATGAAACAATCCCATCGAGATGTAAATTTAAATTTTCATCTTTTACAGAAAGTTCTCCATTAAACAATCGCTTGCTTAATCTTCCGTTTACATAAATATTGTGATAATTATAGCCTTTAATTCCTAATTGCTCGACAAAGGCGTTAGTTTCAAAATAAGCTGATCCGATAGTGAATCCTTTTCCTTCGATTTGCCCTCTCATCGTAATTTGTTGGACTACCTCGGGCATATCCCAAAGTTTTCCAATATGAAAATTTTTGGTTATCAAGTCGCCCTTATAGTATTCATAAGCAGTTTTAATATTAATATCTGTATCTAAATAGCCGAGCTTGGTCTGAAATTGTCCATCTGCTACAAAATCGTTAAAAAAACCTGTAAAATTTGCTTTAAAATTAATAGTTTCGAATTTTTGAAAAATTGAAGCTTGATATGGAGTCAAAAAAGAAACTACGTCGGGTGCATATATTCTAGAATGTTTTAGTCGCAAGTTTATAAAGGTAGCTTCTACTTCGGGAAGACCATCTACGCTTATATTTCCTTTGATATGAGTACGTTCACCTGTTTGCAAATCGAAATCTTGGACAAAAAACTTGCTGATAGTTCCGCGAAACTTTCCTTCTAAACGAACTTTTTGAGGATACTGCTTAAAAAAAGGAGCAAAATACCCAATGTCTTCCAAAGCAATCACCGATTTGCGAAATGAAGCTTCTATTCTCATGCGATTGATAAAATCCTCATAAGGATTTTCTTCGTATGAAAACATGATAAGTGTATCCTGCAGAATGCTTTTGTTAATTTGGGCATAAAAGGGTGCAAAACTCATTCCTTTTTCCCAATACTGAAAATAGGTAATCAAGTTGCGGACATAAATTCCAGAATATTCCTCTCTAAGAGATAAATACTTCGTTTTAACTCGAATAGTATCTCCAATTATCAAGTAATCAATGTCGGCTTGAATATCACGAAAAGAAAAATGAGCGGCGTCAAACACATTCTCCGACATTTCAGGCGGAATTCGATAGTCGTGATAACTAAAATGAGAGCGGCGAATATAAATGTCGGAAATCTGTAGAATATCGCCCATTTTAGTAGAATCTTGCAGATGAGAACTTCCTCTTATCGCATCAATAAATTTTGTAATGTTGAGCACACTATCTTGATAAATTGCCAAATTAACATCTGCTCCTTCAATGCGAATATCATCGAAATATAACTTGCCTTGATGATACAACTTTGTTAGGCGGTAATCAATTATAATTTCTTCTATTCCAATGATGTTATGAACTTCATCTTCTTCTTTGATGTAGACTCCTATTAACTTTAGTTTGTCGAACCAATCGAGTTGTACTTTTTCAATATAAATCGGATAACCTGCCTTTTTGCTGAGAAACCTTGCTAATTTCTGTGCTGCATAAGTCTGTACCACGGGATATTGAAGCATCATCAAAAAAATGAGCAACATAAGTAAGACATAGGTCAAGATCTTAGCGACTCCGTAAAAAGCGCGTCTTCTCCAAATAAGGAAATGCAACAAAATAGGTTTCTGGCGCAAACGGATATTCATTTTAATGCTAAGTTTGAACAAGTTTCCATACTCTTACTTGGTCATCTTCCCACAGAAGATCTCCTTTAGACAGCAACGGAAATTTTTTATCTTCAAGTATTATATCAACTTTTTCAGAAAGGCTTTTAGTTTCAATAAGCACAGAACAATTTTTTTGAATTGCTTCATAGCGCAATATTACTTGATACAAATCGTGATTAGCATACACTAACCGCGGTTTTTCTTGCAAAATTCGGTGAGCACAAGCAATCGCATTTCGGTAAAGGTTTCCATCTGTTTGCAAGCGAATATAATGCAAACGAAGTTGCCAGAAGCTATAAAGCACCAACAAAAAACTTACTATACACTTCTGCCATGTCGTTTTGGAAAGATAGTAACCCAATAAAATTCCTATAATTCCAAACTCTAAAGCACTCTTATAAAGCCATACGCGCGTGAAAGGTAATACTTGTTGAAAAAGTATGAATCCAAATGGCAAAAGTCCTACACACAAAATCCAAAAACTTACATTTCGACAACTTCTCACAAACAATCCTACTATTGAAGCACTCCATAAAGCTACTACTAACCAAAATCCAGCGCATTCAGTACCATAAAAAGCAGCGTTTACCTCTATGCAATACTTAACATAATCTTTCCAAAAAGAGCTTTTTCCTCGCAATACCCAAGGATTAGCAGTGATAGTTTGCCAATCATTAAAAATCAAGACAGGAGCGTACAACAATATTGTGCCAATTCCAATCAACACAAGAGCAACTGCCCAAGACCTCCATTGAAAATACCGAGATTGGTGTAAACGCCATCCCAACCACACTAAAATGCTTAGAAAAGGATACAAAAAAACAGGAACACAATAAAATCCATACAAACAAACAAAAACAAAAACAAACAAATAAACACGTTGCGGAGTCTGAAAATATTTTTCTAATAACCAAAACGCTAAATAAGTAGAGAACATCACTGCCCAATACCCTCGACCATGAACTGAATAAAAAAGCCCGTACTCCGAAAAGGCAAAAAGCACAATTGCGCAAACAGCACTCAAGATACCATACCTTTTTACTATCCAACTATAAGCAAAGGCATACGTCATAATCGATTGTAATAACACTGGAATTCTAATAGCCATTAAAGAAGGCATGAATTTAGCCAACAAAGAGACCAAAATCGTATAACCAATATGATTATTAGGCCCCGGATAAAAAGCAAGAGTTACACCCAACCCTTTATGAGCGAAAAATACGTAACTAAATGCCTCGTCTATATGAATAGGATAAGCAAAAGAAAAAAAGATCTGGACAGAACCCACTCCAATTAGCAAAAACCAAAAAACAAACTTTTCGGTGTAAGTCCAATTTTGATACGTACTTCTGCAAGAAAGCCACCACTCTTTCGCTTGAACAAATAAATCACGCATTCCAAGCTCTAAATATGCTTGAAAACGAGAATATATTATACCTATTGCAAGCCCTATCGAACCTACAAAAAACTTTAGAAGCCAATACTGTCGACAAGTAAAAAACTTTTGCAAAAAAAGTTCTTGTTTTTCAACAGGAACCAAGTGAAGAAATTGCTCTGCCATGATGCGATAAGGAGTAATCAGAAACAACCCTATTATGAGTAGAATTACTCCTAATAGAAATTTCACCTGTATTCTTAAAGCACCATCTTTCATGCAAATAGCAAATCTTCTTTGCTATAAAGATGTGATTCTAACAAAAAATGCACACTAAAATCAAAAGATTATTTTCGATTATCTTCTCCCGAAAAAATGCTTAAGTAACTTTCATATCGCGTAAGGGCAATTTCTCCATTTTCAACTGCAAGCCGAATGGCGCAACCAGGTTCATGCGTATGCGTACAAGAATGAAACTTACACTCATTTAATCTAGCGCGAAACTCTGGAAAATAATGTCCAACTTCTTCTGGCTCCATATCAATAATTCCCCATTCTTTGATTCCAGGCGTATCTATCAAAAAAGTTTGAGGCGCTATTTCAAACATTTCAGCGAAAGTAGTAGTATGTACTCCCTTATTAAAAGTCGAAATTTCTGCTGTTTTTTGATTGACATGCGGAGCCAAACGATTAATAAGTGTAGATTTTCCTACTCCTGAATGCCCTGCAATAAGCGTTCGCTTTCCTTTTAAATATTCTTGCAAAGGAAAGAGATTTTCATCTTTATTAATAGCTGAAATGCGCATAGTGTCATATCCGATTCTTTCATACATATGACAAATTTCATCTAAGTACTCTTTTTCTTCCTCAGACGTTAATAAATCTATTTTGTTGAAAACAATGCAAACCGGAATCCGAAAAGACTCTGCAGTAACTAAAAAACGATCAATAAATCCGAAGGAAGTTCGTGGGAAAGCTAATGTAGCAACTAACAAAGCACCATCGATGTTAGCTGCCAAGATATGTCCATGAGCAGTTTTATGCGTAGAACTTCTCATGATGTAGTTCTCACGCGGCAATATATCAAGAATAATAGCTTGATGAGCTGTATTTTTCTCCCATTCCCACGCAACAATATCTCCGACGGCAATCGGATTGGTCACTTTCAACTCTTTGAGCTTGATTTTTCCACGAAGGCGCGCCTTGAGAATTTGATGCGTATTTTCATCGAGAATTTCATACCAGGAACCTGTAGATTTAAGAACAACAGCTTTTTGCATCGTTAGTTTTGATAAAGTTGATCGAGTTTCATTTTAAGATAACGCGAAACAGAAAAGTATGCACTCGCTCCGCAAATCAATCCCCCCAAAAAAAGAAGGCTAATATAAATTACGAAGATTCCCCATTTAACATTGAGCACACGAAGCTCTTCAAGAAAGGTGTAAAAAAACCACAGCACTAAACTTAGCAGTACAATAGCAATGCAAGCACCTACAATTCCTTGATAGATAGCGCGCTGTAAAAAGGGCTTTTTAATGAACCAAGGAGTAGCTCCCACCAACTGCATGCTGCGAATCAAAAAACGCTGAGAATACATCGCCAGTTTCACGGAGTTATTAATCAAAATCACTACAATTCCTAATAACATCAATACAAACGATAACAAAACTGCTCCTACTTTATGAACGTTTGCATTAATTTCTTGGATATGATTTTCAGGATAAGTAACTTCAAAAACTCCAGGTAATTCTTCGATTTGTTTTTTGATGTTTTCCATTTGCGCCTTTGTATAGTACTCTTCTGAAATATTGATGACAAAAGCATCTCGCAGTGGATTATCTCCTAAAAAATTCATAAAATCTTCCCCTGTAAGATGTCGCAACTCAGTAGCTGCTTCCTCTTTAGAAATGAACCGAATTTTTGGAATCTGATTTTCCTTTAAAATAAAAGGGTAAGATTCTAACGCTTGGCGAATGCTTCTTTGAGTGCTAGCGTCTGTATTTTTATGCAAAAACACTTGGATTTCGATATTCTCTCTTAGCTTTCTAATGAGAAGTTGAGCATGAAGCGCAAACAACGCAAACAATCCTATTATGAACAACGCCGTAGTGATAATAAAAATTACGTTAGAAGTCGGATATCCACTTTTGTTATGCGTAGTGGAAAACATAACTTTAAATTTCTCCTTCTAGTTGCATCAAATCTACAAATTGGCGAACGCGTTCGTTGAGTTGATAATCAGAAATATCTAACAACGCTTCTGTTCCAAACTTTTGCACGCAAAAAGAAGCCATCGCCGATCCAAATAAAACAGCCCTTTTCATATTTTCAAAAGAAACGTCATTAGTTTTAGCTAAATATCCGATAAATCCTCCTGCAAAACTATCGCCTGCCCCCGTAGGGTCGAATACTTCTTCTAGCGGAAGTGCTGGTGCAAAAAACACGCGATGTTCTTTAAAAAGTAATGCTCCATGCTCACCTTTTTTAACCACCAATACTTTCGGACCTAATGATAGAATTTTCTTCGCAGCTTTTACTAAAGAGTACTCTCCCGATAGCATGCGCGCTTCTTCGTCATTAATAGATAGAACATCTACAAGTTTCAATGTTTTTAAGAGTTCTTCATAAGCAGTTTGTATCCAAAAATTCATTGTATCCATTACTATGAGCCTAGGGCGTCGATGCAGGCGCTCTATCACAGTTCTCTGAATAGTAGGAGTAAGATTGCCTAACATCAAAAACTGGCAATCTTGATAAGAAGGCGGGACAATAGGGTCGAAATTTGCTAAAACATTTAGCTCCGTAATTAAAGTATCGCGAGTATTTAAATCATTGTAGTATCTGCCAGCCCAAAAGAACGACTTTTCGTTTTCTTTAATCTGCAGCCCTTCAGTGTTAATTCCTTTGCGCTGCATCAAAGCAATTTTATCTTTAGGAAAATCTCCTCCTACTACCGAAATTAGATTAATTTTTTTGGTAAAATAAGACGCAGCAAGAGCAATAAAAGTAGCCGCTCCCCCGATAATTTTATCTGTTTTTCCAAATGGAGTTTCAATCGCATCAAAAGCTACGGAACCAACGACCAACACACTCATGTCTTTATACAAAAATTTTTAAAATGGCAAATCATCGGAAGGAGTACTTAAATCGGCAGGCATTTCAGAGGGAGGAGGAGGCGCCACATAAGACGAAGAACTTGTACTCTGAGGAGAAGAAAGAAGAACCAACTCCTCTCCAATAACTTCTGTAATATAGCGCGTAATATTATCCTGCCCGACATATTGGCGAGTTCTTAATTTGCCTTCTATATATACTTTATTTCCTTTTTTTAGATATTTTTCTGCAATTTCCGCCAAGCCACGCCACAAAACGATATTGTGCCAGTCGGTTAAAGATTTAGTTTCTCCTGTAGTTTTATCCTTATAGGTTTCAGTAGTAGCGATTGAAAAAGTGGCTACTGCTGTTCCATTATCAATGCGGCGAATCTCCGGATCCCTCCCCAAGTTGCCGATTAAAATCACTTTATTGATAGTTCCTGCCATGTCTATTAAATTGTATAATCAAACAAGGTTGATGTCAAAAATAAAAACTTGTCGGAGACGTTACTAATAATTTTTTAAATTTTTAAAAAAACGTCTTTTCTAAACCGTCTCGAGGGCTATATTTCTATTTTGCTTTATTCTTTAACCACTACAGCTAAAAGTTAAGCGTAAGAAAATACTTGCAAAAATTAATTTCAAGCAAACTAAAAATAACTTTCAGATTTCTTCAAAGACCTTTTAGTTCATGTAAAGTAACCAAGCGAGGTAACAATTGAACTTTTTGGCGGATTATTTGAAGCACTTTTTGTTCTTTAAGATCTTCTTTAATCTCGTAATATTTTTTTCCATTTTCTGATTCTAAAAATTCTTTCAACCATGCAGCAAATTGTTTTTCAGTAGGCGAAATTCCGTATAGAGCGCTGTAAGAACGCAAGCGATTGACTGCTTCCTGATAAATTTCGTCATCAGTTACCTCAATAGAAAACTTCAAGACTAAACTTTCGATAATAGCTTGTTGGCAGAATGAATGATATAAATTCTGAAAATATTCAGGTTGTTCGAGTTTTTGAAGTGCATTCGTATCATGTTTATAAATACCTTGAAAGTATTCTTTCACAAGCTCTTTTTCGAATTCCACTTTTAATCTATCAAAAAAATAATTCTTAATAGCTTTATTTGCTTGATGATGAGCTATTTGCTCGCACTCGCCTTGCAATTGACGGCGCACGTATTCTCTAAATGTTTGCTCATCTTGAATAGGAAACTCTTCCGTAGAAAAATTTTTAAAAAATGTTTCGTTTAGCCCTGGAAGTTGTTGCTTGAAAATTCTATTAATTTTTAGCTGAACTTTATGATTTTCTAAGAACTCTTTTTCTTGTGAACTTATTTCTCGAAAAGCATTTTCAATTTCTTGATAAGCTTTGGACAACGGCAAATCCACCGTATCACCATTTTTCAACCCTAACAGCATCGATTGCACGTCGGGAATAAACTTTTTGACATCAAAAAAGCCGACATGATTAAAAGAAGAATCTTCTATGGAAGAAACATAAGCAGTAAAGGAAGCTTCAAGAGTAATTTCATCCAAATCTTGAACATCAGCATGTTTACTTTGCAAAAACTTGATTCTGTTTTCAATATCACCTTCTTCTACTTTCGGATGAGGATAATCGATTACAATCGATTCATCGATATTAAAAGAAATTTCTGGTAATAAAAAAACATTAAACCGTTTTTCCTGCTGTTTTTCTTTTTCTAATTGATGGACATCAAAAAAAGACTGCCCTTTTCTTAGGAAAGGAACGCCTACTACACGAATTTCATTAGAATGGATATAGTCGTAGAGAGTTTGATTTACTTTTTTTTCCAACACGTCGGATCGAATAGCATCCCCATACCTTTTTTTGACAAGTTCTACAGGAACTTTTCCAGGACGAAAACCTTTTAAATCAATGTTTTTGGCAATATTTTTAGCTTGTCGGTCGAACTCTGCTTGGTAATCTTGAGGCGTGATTTTAATAGTAATATATCCAATATTGTTAGCAGCGCCTTTCTCAAAGAATATTTCCACAAGTAAATGAATTTAATTGCCCTTCAATAAAAAACCGCAGATTGAATTTTAGGGTGATGGTTACACGTTGTGCGGATGGAGAGACTCGAACTCCCATGCTTTGCAGCGCTAGATCCTAAGTCTAGTGTGTCTACCAATTTCACCACATCCGCTAAAATCGAGACGCAAATATATAACATCTTTTTGTTATTTTCAAAATCTATTTTCTTTTCACATACTAGAGATTAGCTGCTTCTAGATACTTTAGCCTATCTTGCAAACCTTTTTATCTTACGTTGAGTTCTCGCATTGGAAAAAAATTTATATGAAAGGATTGCTTAGTGTTTGTTTGTTAGTATTGCTCCACATTCAAGCATATGCGCAGTTTCAAGTTTACGGCAAAGTGCGCGATATAAGCGGAGTACCCTTAGCAGGAGCCACTATTTGGGATTCTATTTCAAACAAAGGAACTTCTACTAATTCTGATGGAACATTTCTCTTAGTAGTGCCTCAACCTAAAGTGATGTTGGTAGTTAGTTTTATAGGATATCACCCTTACCAACAAACTTTTACTATTGAAAAAGTTAAAAAATTAGAAATCATCTTAGAACCTACAGAAATTCAACTCTCAGAAGTAGAAATACACGCTGAAAATATTGAAGAACTGCTTTCTCAAACCCAAATGGGTAAAGTACAACTTTCTGCAAGAGAAGCCCAACTTATCCCAGCCCTATTTGGAGAAGTAGATATTTTAAAAACGTTACAACTCAAACCTGGCGTTCAATCGGGGAATGAGGGAACTACAGGGTTATATGTACGGGGAGGAAGTCCAGACCAAAATTTGTTCTTATTAGATGGAGCTACTGTTTATAATCCATCGCATTTGTTCGGCCTGTTTAGCATTTTTAATAACGATGCCATAGAGAACGTTACTCTCTATAAAGGTGATTTTCCTTCCCAATTTGGCGGAAGGCTTGCTTCAGTGGTAGATGTAAAAATGCGCAACGGAAGCCCTACAGACTTTAAAGGAAATGGAGGAATCGGACTCATTGCCTCGCGCTTAACCATAGACGTTCCAATAATTCCTCAAAAACTTACTGCTATTTTCTCAGGAAGAAGAACTTATTTTGACATTTTTACTCGAGAACTCAACCGACGCAACGAAAAAAATCCAAACTACGATCCTATCCCTGATTACTTTTTTTACGACGGAAATGCCAAAATTTCTTATCAAGTTGCTTCTAAACACTCTATTAGCTTCTCAGGATACGGAGGTAGAGATATTTTCACGTTTAAGCGCAACCGCATTACTACCAACTTCTCTTGGGGAAACCTAGTAGGAATTCTGACATGGAAGTATCTCATTAGCCCTAAATTGACGATTAATACTTCAACGGCTTTTACGAAATATAACTATATAATTTCAAGTAAATTAGGAAATATCTTTAACATTAGTTTAGAATCTCGCATTAGCGACCGCGCCTTTCTTCAGGAATGGATTTATGTTCATAATAATCGTCATTCGTTTGTTTGGGGTGTAAACCATACCTATCATCAATTTATAATCGGTCGTTTCGATGGCGGAAGTCCTTCAAACAACATCAAATTAGAAGCCGGAGAATTTATAGGCGCTCATCAAACTGCACTTTATATTTCACATGAATATACCTATCAAAATTTTCAACTGCGCATTGGCCTTCGAGGTGTTCGCTTTTCAGCCAGAAATCAACCTTATTATGGAACAGAGCCTCGTTTTTCAATTTCGTATCGGCTTACCCCTCGGCTCTCTTTTAAAGCAAGTTTTGCGCATGTACATCAATTTTTGCATTTGGCCTCTAATTCTGCGGCTACTCTTCCTACCGACGTATGGTATCCTTCTACGCGAATCGTTCGCCCTCAATTATCCCAACAAGTTGCAGCAGGCTTTTCGATTTCACTTTGGAAAGATAAATTGTTTTTTTCCCAAGAGTCATATTACAAGTGGCTTTGGAACCAAGTAGATTTTAAAGATGGAGCGCGTCTTTACATCAATCAGAATTTAGAAAATGAATTTGTTTTTGGGAAAGGTTGGTGTTATGGAACCGAATTTTATTTAGAAAAAAGAGTTAAAAAAACAACAGGATGGCTCGGCTATACAATCGCTTACACTTGGCGTCAATTTGAAAACATCAATTATGGAAAACCTTTCCGACCTCGTTATGACCGCAGACACGACTTTAGCGCTGTGTTGCTTCATCGTTTCAATTGGAAATGGCATTTTTCTCTTACTTGGATCTATGGAACAGGCTCTCTCACTACATTACCTCCTGCACGATATACCGGACAAGATATTTACGGAACAAATGGAGGAATTGTGCCTATGATTCTCGAACGCAATAATTTCAGAATGGCTCCTTATCATCGGGCAGATATAGCACTTATCATGAATTTTCGTCCCCGAAAGCATTATCGTTCTTCTTTAAATTTTTCTATCTACAACTTGTATAATCGCAGAAATCCTTTCTATATTTACTTAGACACCCAAGAAACAGTTCCTAATGTGATTACAGGAATAGAGGCAAAACAAGTATCTTTGTTTCCTGCTATTCCTTCGATTACGTATAACTTCGAATTTTAAATACAATCACGTCTCTCCTATTTCAAAAATTAATACAAAAAATCTGAAAATCCGGAAAACTCTTTTACAAATGGATTTTTTTTATTTATTTCCAAATGTAGTTAAATTTCGAAAAATTCGTATATCCACATGGTCATAAAATTTTGAAAACAATGACTTTTACACTTGATACTACGCACTCAAATGCTCTTTTAATAGGCGCCTCAGAGTTTCCTAAAGACGCAGAACTCGCCCCTATGCCTTTAGTTCATGAACTATTTTGCAAGTTGTATGAGCTAATTACAGACCCTAGCATGTTCAAAATTCCAAAAGAGCAAGTAAATACAATTTTAAACCCACAGGACAACACTACCCTAAAAGAACAAATAGTAAGCACTGCAGAAAAGACATTCGGCGTATTCTTTTGTTTTATAGCTACCCATTTCGTCAATCGAAAAGGACAATATTATATTGCAACTAATCATTCATCAAAACAACAAATCCATGTAAACGGGATTGCTCTGGCTGAGCTCTTTGAAATGGTGCGAGAATCGCCCGCCGTGTTAAAGATTTTTGTAATTGATGCTCACTACACTAAACTTTCTTCTGATGCATTTTCAGAGTCAGACGTCGAAGTACTTCGTTCAGTTATCGAGGACGCAGAAAAAGACGTCTCAGGATTAGTAGTTATTTTGTCGAATCCAATCAATCAGCCACAAGAATTGCGACAAACACTCCTTCAGTCTTTTCTCGGTGTCATGGAGCAAGGTATTAAAGTAGAAGAAGAATTTCTAAGTATCAATCAAATTTATGATGCAATTCTTGATAGAACCGGAAAACAAAATCTAGCGCTACCACTTAGAAATAAAAAAACATTAGTGAGCGACAAAAAAATTACCTATAACCGAAATTATATCACTTTCAAGAAATTAGTAGAAGAAGCAGAAAGCCTTTTCCAAAAAGAAGATTACGAAGCCGCGTTAGAAAAATATCAAGAGGCTTCTCGCTTATTTCATGGAAACCCTCTTGTGAAAGATAAGATTGAATTTATTAAGCTTTATCAAGAGGCAGAACATTTATACGAAGCTCAAGCTTACGAACAGTCTTTCAAACTTTACGAAGATGCGCTCCGTTTCTTTCACTCCGAAACTATTAACAAAAAACTATGGAGCAGCAAAGAGCGCTTAGCAGATATCTACTACGGACAAGAAAACTTTGAAGCTGCTCGTCAGCTTTACGAAGAACTTCTCCATCATCAACCTGATAACGCTGTTTTTTCTGTACGTTTCCGCAAATGCAACGATGAAATTCAATTTTTTGATTTGGTAGATGAAGCCGATAAGTACTACTTTGAAGACAATTTCGAAAAAGCCTATGAGACATACAAAAAAGCTCTCCAAATTAAATACGACCACAAGACTCAAAGACGAAAATTAGAATGCGAACGCTTCTTGGAGCGAGAAAAAATTTTACGTGAAAAAATTGCTGATGCCATTAAACGAGAAATAGAAGAAAAATATAAAGCTGAACTAGCGGAAAAGCATCAAACTGCTAGCCTTCAAAAACATAAACAAGAGGATATAGAACAAATCTCAGCGCGAATTGCAGAAGAACTCAATGCCAAATACGAAGAAACTCTTTGGACAAGAATTTCTATTCGAAACGATATAGAATCGTATAAACTCTATTTGGATATTTTTCCACAAGGCATCCACAGTCAAAAAGCTAAGCAAAGAATTTCAGAACTTGAACAAATTAAATCTTCTTCCTCACAACAAAATACTCCTAACGAGCCTTCTAACGTTAGAATTCACGTAGACCCTGCTATCATCAATCAACCTAGTACTTCCATTTCTAAGCATGCGCCTGCTATGCAACGCATTAAGCTATCTGAACAACGCAAAGTAACAGAATCGGCGGGCGAAGGAGTAGAACAACTACCAGAACTCCCTGAGAATATGCTGTCCAGTGATGCTACTCTTTCAAATGTAAATGTAGCTGAAAAATCAGCTTCAGGAACTTCTATTGCCGATTCTTTATTACAAACTGCTGCAGAGATTGAATCAAATTCGGCGACTCCCTCTGAACCCATCAAATACTTATTTTCAGTAGAAGATATTATTCCCAAAAAGCAACCTCCAAAATCCACAGAATCTCCTAAAGTCATTCCAGAAGGCTTCAAACAAAACATGACAGAGGAGGAGCTCTGGCAAACTGCTGTGCGCATAGGAACGGTAGAAGCTTATACTTACTATGTAGACACTACCAAAGAAGCTTCTCATGTCGTAGATGCTTATTACATGATTAATAAGCTAAATAAAGAAAATAAAACTTCAACAGAAACTTCAGCAGCAGATAGCGTTTTGCAAGAAATTAGTTCCTTTACTTCTCATCATACACTGAAACCTGAAACTCAAGAAAATCGAGAAAAAGTGCGGCAAGATACTTCCAATGAAAAATTAGAGGGTTATACTGCTGCAGATTATGCTTATGAAGATAAACTATGGAAAGAAGCTACAACTGAAAACACTTTGAGCTCATACTACAACTATATCAACAACACTGTAATCAAACGATTTTGGCAGGAAGCCAAAGAGCGCATCAGAGAACTAAAAGAAGAAGCAAAAAACAACGAGGAAAAAGACTGGAAGGCCGCCAAACAAGCTGATACTATAGAAGCTTACCGCGCCTATGTTCGCAAATATCCATTAGGAAATTATTATGCTCAAGCAATGTTTCGGATTAATGAATTAAGTTAAAAAGTGGAAAATTTTTGGAAATTTGTTTTATTGTCAGAATTTCACGTCCGGTACGTAGTAATAGGCTGCACCCTGATAAGCATAGGAACGTCTATTGTAGGTGTATTTGTTTCTTTGCGCAAGCGAGCTCTTTTAGGAGATGTAGTCTCACATGCTGTATTACCAGGTATATGCTTAGCCTTCTTATGGAAAGAAGAAAAGAATCCAATATGGCTCGGAATTGGTGCATTTATTTCGGGATGGCTCGCTATTGTATGCACTGATATGATTCGACGTTACTCTAAACTTAAAGAAGATGCTTCTTTAGCTATAGTGCTTTCTATTTTCTTTGGAGCAGGTATTATGCTACTTACCATGATTCAACAATCTGACAATGCTTCACAAGCAGGATTAGATAGTTTTTTGTTCGGGAAAGCCGCCTCCATCACTTCTGATGACGTCAAAATATTCGGTGGAATTGCTCTTCTCATCATTATAACTATAACATTGCTCTACAAACATTTTCAAATTTTGTGCTTTGATGAAATGTTTGCCAAAGCTATCGGATTACCTGTGAAAAAAATGGAATTATTATTGAGTACACTTGCGGTACTCGCTGTTGTAAGTGGAATTCAATCTGTGGGAGTGGTGCTTATTTCGGGAATGCTTATTATTCCTTATGCAGCGGCTCGTTTTTGGACAAATCGACTCTCAGTACTTTTGCTCATTGCAGCGCTTATTGGAAGTTTATCCTCCATAGGAGGTGTGTATGTATCTTACACCATTTCCCGTATGCCTACAGGGCCTTGGATCATTGTTATAGCATTTTTTTTCGCATTTATATCCTTCATTTTTGGTACAAACAAAGGAAAAATTGTTAAGCTGTTGCAAAATTGGCAATATCAAAGAAAAATCCTTGACGAGAATATTCTCAAAACATTTTATCAAATCTGCGAGAAGTCGGGCGGGAACATTTCATTTTGCAGCGTAGAAACAATTCTTTCCAAACGAGCCTACTCTCCTTTAAAACTTCACAACGCATTACAACGCCTATGGAAGCAAGGGTACATCAAACCTGAAAAAAAATGTTGGAAACTTACTCCTGAAGGTTATGAAAAAGGCAAAAGAATTGTGAAACTCCATCGACTCTGGGAGGTATATCTAATGGAGCATCTGAAACTCAACCCTGAGCATGTCCACAACGACGCTGAACTCATTGAACACATTATCACTCCTGAACTTGAAAAAGAACTAGAAGAAAAATTGCGCTATCCTCAATACGACCCTCACCAATCTCCAATTCCATATTAGTTTATGTGAAATATGTTTTAACAAGTTTAACAGCAATCGCCAATAAAATGATTCCGAACACTTTTCGAAGGACATCTGTGCCGCTCTTTCCAATTTTTTGCTCTATCCAATCAGAATAATAAAGTACAGCGTACACCAAAATAAGATTAATAATAATTCCTATCAAAATATTAAGAATTTGATATTGAGAGCGCAAAGAGAGCAAAGTTGTAAGAGTGCCCGTTCCTGCAATAAGAGGAAACGCTAAAGGAACAATTGAGGTAGAGCTACTATCAGGTGTATCCTTAAAAATTGTAACCCCTAACACCATTTCCAAACCAATGAAAAAAATAACAATTGCTCCTGCTACTGCAAACGAAGCAACATCTATTCCTAACAATTCCAAAAGTTTTTCTCCTAAAAACAAAAAAATAATCATAATGATAGCTGAAGCCCAAGTAGCAGTAAAAGGCTGCAATTTTCCTCCTGCCTTTCGCTTAAGCTCTATCACAATAGGCAAAGAGCCTAGAATATCTATAACAGAAAAAAGAATTAGTGTCACAGAAGCAATTTCCTGAAAATCAAACATGTTGATAACGTTTTGTAATGGCATGAAGTTGTTGAAGTGCAATGCGAATATCCTCTTGCTTATTATATTTGCTCCAAGAAAGGCGAATAACTCCTGCTTCTTGAGGAACTCCAAGCGCCTCCATCACGTGAGAACCCACCACAGAACCGCTTGCACAAGCACTTCCTCCTGAAACAGCAATTCCTTCTATGTCTAAGTTAAACAATAACATTTCATTAGCATCAGAAGGAGGCAATCGCAAACTAACCAAGTGCGGAAGCGCTTCTAAGATGTTAAGGGAAGCACTTCGCCCATTTAAGCAAACTTGCGTGTTAAACAATTCTTTAATCAAAGAAAGAGCAGTTTTTTTCAAAGAAAGAGCGTGTTGAAGAATATTCTCTCTATCTTCATGAGCTTTTTCAAGAGCTGTTGCCATTGCTACAATGCCAGCTATGTTTTCTGTTCCACCTCGCATGTTTCTTTCTTGTGCTCCCCCAAATATAAGCGGTAAACAATGACTTCCTGCTTTTATGTACAAAAACCCACTTCCTTTGATTCCATGAAATTTATGTGCTGAGCCTACGATGCTATCTACGGGCAAATTCGAAAGTCGAAAAGGATAATAACCGACAGTTTGGACCGTATCAGAATGAAAAAATGCATGATAGTATTTACACAAAAATCCTACTTTTTCTAAATCAAGAACATTTCCAATTTCATTATTACCATGCATGAGCGAGACTAAAGTAGGAATCTTCTGTTGCAAAAGTTTTTCTAACTCGTCAAGATCAATATCTCCATACTGATTGATAGGTAGATAAACTACTTCAATTCCGTGATATTTTTTCAAGTATTCTACTGTATGCAAAACAGCATGATGTTCTAATCGGGTAGTAATAATGCGTTTGAGTTGATGAGCTAATACAAAACCTCGTATAGCAGTATTATCTGATTCCGTTCCACCTGACGTAAAAAATATTTCTGAGGGAGATGTTCCTAAAATATCAGCAATTTTTCGTCTAGCCTTTTCAATCGCATTACGAGCGAATCTACCATATGCATGAATTGATGATGGATTGCCCTGCAAACCTTTAAGGTAAGGTAATGCACTTTCCCACACGGATTCGTCTACAGGAGTGGTGGCAGCATTGTCTAAATAAATCTTCACGATTTTGTTTTTTATAAACTTTATTCCGAGGTATTGTCGGGATTCATATTTTTTCTTATAGATGAGTTTCTCTTTCTGCGTTTCTTTTTTAATTTACGTATTTTTCGTTTATTCTCATTCAAACTCATTTCTCGAACAGATTGAAGCTTACGAGATTCTGTAGAAGATTCTTGATGTTGTTGTAATTTTTCTATTTTCTTCTTTTTCTTAGACTCCGACAAAATTTCCTCTTTCTTTTCAGAGGTGGAAATCTCTTGAGAAGATAGCGTTTCTGAATCAGATTGTTTTAATATTTCTACAATTTTTTTAGATACGGACTCTTTTTTTTCTGTTGAGCTATTTTTCAGTTCTGGAATAAGTGCAGGAACTTTTTTTCCTTCTTCATTCATCTTTAAATATTCAGCAGCCTGCTCACTAGTAATAGGTATCCAATTGCTTTCTGTATCATAACTAAACCATAAGATTTTCTTAAAAATATCTACTTTCTCAAGTTTGGCTTCTCCTGCTTCTGTAAGAAGCGGCTTCTCTATTTTGGGGATATCTAAAAGTGCATCGAGGTAAGTATCTAATTCATAGTTTAAACAACATTTAAGCCTTCCACACTGCCCTGAAGTTTTAACAGGGTTAGTAGAAAGATTTTGGTAGCGAACAGTAGCATTAGCCACGGCCTTGAAGTCTACCAACCAAGTAGAACAGCACAATTCTCGCCCGCAAGTACCAATTCCTCCCAATCTGCCCGCTTCCTGGCGCGGACTAATTTGACGCATATCTACTCGAATTTTAAACTCTGCAGCTAATACTTTAATAAGCTCTCTAAAATCCACTCGTTCGTCAGCCGAATAATAAAAAGTTGCTTTTGTGTTATCTGCCTGAAACTCTACATCAGAAAGTTTCATAGATAAATTCATTTCGCGAATAATTTCGCGTGTTCGATATAGCGTAGGAAGTTCTCGTTGTTGAACTTCAGCAAATTTTTCAAGGTCTCGTTGCGTTGCAATCCGATAGATTTTGCGAATATTCTCATCATTTTTCACATCCCTGCGGTTCATCTGCAAACGCACCAGCTCCCCTTGCATCGAAACATAACCAATATGGTAGCCTGTCTGCATGGCCACTACCACAGGATCTCCCGTATAAATTTCAAGTTTATCTGTATTGCGAAAAAATTCTTTTCTCCCTCCCTTAAACTTTACTTCTACTACGTCAAAACGATATTCTTCTGGTAAAGACATGTTGGAAAGCCAATCAAAATTATTCATCTTACCACATCCCTTTGTAGCGCATCCCCCACTCTGACAGCCTCCCGATTTATTATGAATTGCCCTTTTAATTACCCCACACGCACCGGAAGCACAAGAACCACACTTCATGACTTACAACAATTTAAATATTTTTAAAAATTTAGCTAAACTAAACAAATATTGAGGTAAGTACAACATTAATTGTATTTCACATAATTTTCCCAGCATTCTAATACCTTCCGAAAATCTTCAGGAAGGTCGCATTCAAACTGCATCCACTGCTGGGTAGTAGGATGAACAAACCCTAGCGACTTAGCATGTAGCGCCTGGCGAGGCATTATTTCGAAGCAATTTTCTACAAATGCCTTATATTTAGAGAAACGTTCTCCGCATAAAATAATATCTCCCCCGTAAAGAGAATCATTGAAAAGAGGATGTCCGATGTGCCTAAAATGCACGCGGATTTGATGAGTTCTTCCTGTTTCTAATTTACATTTTACCAAACTCACATATCGATAACTCTGAATAACTTCATAATGTGTAACAGCTGGTTTTCCTACGTTGCTATCTTCATCGTACACTTGTCTCATTCTTCTATCAGAGGCGCTTCTGCCGATGTTTCCGCGAATAGTTCCTTTAGGCTCTTTAAGCTCTCCCCACACTAAAGCGTAATAAGTTCTTTCGATAGAATGCTCAAAAAACTGCTTTGCTAGGTGCGCCATTGCCCAAGTGGTTTTAGCTACCACCAAAAGCCCTGACGTATCTTTATCAATTCTATGCACTAATCCAGGTTTATCTTCGCCATTATGGGCTGTAGGCAGTGATCCATATCGAAAGGCTAAGGCGTTTACTAAAGTACCTGTCCAGTTTCCGTAACCTGGGTGAACAACAAGTCCGGCAGGCTTATTGATAACTACGATTTCATGATCTTCATAAATAATATCAAGCGGAATGTCTTCGGGAATAATTTCTAAGACGCAAGGCGGTTCGGGTCGACTCACCGTGATAACGTCGCCAGGTTTTACGCGATAGCTTGCTTTTACAGGTTTGTCGTTCACAAATACATATTCTTCTGCAATAGCTTCTTGTAATTTGCTTCTAGAAATTTTAGGAAGCTTTGTTAGTAAAAATCGGTCTATCCTTATAAGCGACTGATTCGCATCAACAGTAAACTTATGAGTTTCATAAAGTTCTTCTTCTACGTTTTCAACATCGGAAGTTGAAAAATCTTCATCGTCATAATATTCCATTGGTTCGCTCATGATCAAGTCCATAATTAGTTTAATAGTTAAAACAACAAAAACTAATCGGGTTCTCCTAAGCTCTTCAAATTAGAAAAATCTTTATGTTGTAAGTTTTTTCTTGTTTTAAGATTCTTTTGATTTTACCTTTTATTTTCCTATCTTTGACTATAAAACTTTTTTCGCTAAATATAACAATAAATTTACATTTTTAGTTTTTAACTTAAGAAGCTAATGATCTCGCTTTCTAAAAAACAATGGAGTATTATTATTTTGTCAATTATTTTTCTTCATATTAGCATAGGAAAGAACCCTCCTCCTGCTCTACCTGATTCATTTTTCGATAGTGTTCAAATAGATAAGCTTAATCATCAGGCATATACAGAACTTACATACGGAAACTTAAACATGGCCAAGCGCCACGCAGAAAAAGCACTCCAACTCGCTGATGAAACTAACTACCTCAGAGGGCAGGCAACGGCTATAGAGCACCTGGGAACAATTTATATGAAAAATAAAAAATATGAAGAAGCTTTTACCTTCTACTATAACGCCAATACTCTTTGGAAACTAATCGGAAGCAAAATTTCCGAAGTATCTAATTTAGAAAAAACTGCTTTCTTGTATATGTCTTTAAATAGTTACAAACGAGCAGCAGACTATTACCAGGAGGCATACGAAATTGTGAAAACTCTTGACGAGCCCGCTATACAGGGAAATATTGAGGAATCGTTAGCTTCAATATATAAAAAATTAGGAGAATATGAAAAAGCAGCTACCTATTACCGCTTAGCGATTCAATCTCGCCAACGCCTCCACATGATGGCAGAAGTGGGGCAACTTTATCGCCAACTTCACCAAATGCAAAGCTTAGCAGGCAACCACGACCACGCAATTGAGGCAGGTAACAAAGCACTCGATATCTTTACGCAACTTAAAGACACTTCTCAAATTTCTGATGTACTTACAGACATTGGACATTCCTTGACTTCTCTTAAGGAGCACGATAAGGCGGAAGTTTACTTTGAAAGAGCTTTAGAGCTTCAAGCAAATATTTTGAAAAAAGCTCATAAAAAGGAGGAAAAAATTGCTCGCTTCATACGAATGGGAGAGATTGCTCATAAAGCGCAAAAATATAAAAAAGCAAGGCAACATTATGAAAGCGCTTACAACCTTATTGGAGAAGAAGGTGACTGCTCTTTATTAGTAGATTTGTGCAATAAGTTGGCTTACAATGAATTTGTTGCTAAACATAAAGACGATGCTCTCTCCTATGCAGGAGAAGCTTTTACAATTGGTCAGGAGTGTAACAAAGTAAGCCGCGAAGCAAAAATGGAAACTTATTTATTGTTATCTGAAATTTATAATATGAGAAATGCTTATAAGAGATCTCAAGAGTGGTATGCTTTTTATAACCATAATAAAAACATTATGGAAAAAGAAGCTAATCAGCTACATGAAGAATTGCTAGCATTTGAGCTAAAACTAGAAAAACAAGAAAAGGAATTCAAACTTGAAGCAATGAACCGTCAGAATGAAGAACTCAAGTATCAACAAGTAAAACTTGAAAATGATAAAAAACAACAAGAACTCATCCTTCGCGAACAAGAATTAGCAATCTTGCGAAAAAACCAAGAGCTACAAGCGATTGCTCTTGAAAAGCAGAAACTTGAAGAACAACGTGCTAAACGCGAACTTCTTCTTATTAAGCAACGCATAGAAGCTGAAGAAAAAGACAAACAACTAGCACTCTTAGAAAAAGATAGAGCAATGAAAGCTCTAGAATTAGAAAAGCAAAAAGTAAGAGAACGCTTACGAGAGGATTCTCTTCGCATACTTCAATCTGAGTCCATCATGAAAGAGGAACTTCTTAAAGAAGAACAAAGAACCAAAACATTCAGCTACGCTATTATAGGTCTTTTAACGGGATTTTTGGTGTTTGCATTTGTAGCTTATAGAAAAATCCGCAAATCTGAAAAAGAACTAAAAGTTCAGTCAGCAGTTATTCAAGAAAAAAATGAAGAGCTTACTCATACCAATCAAATTCTCTCTCAAACAGCTTTAGAATTAAAAGAATCTCGAAAAGAATTACAACGAAAAAATGATGCGCTTACTTCTTCTATCACTTATGCTCAACGAATTCAACGCGTTATTATGCCAACAGAGACAGAATTGTCTTCTATTTTTCCAGAAAGTTTCGTTTTATTTCTTCCACGCGATATAGTAAGTGGAGATTTTTATTGGCTAAAAAAACGCCGAGAAAGAATTTATATAGCAGTAGCAGATTGCACGGGACATGGTGTTCCAGGGGCATTTATGTCACTTATCGGAATAGAAAAACTCGAACAAGCTGTCGATTATGTTAATATTTCCTCTCCTAACTTAATTCTTAATTATTTGAATAAAAGTGTCAAAAATCTTTTACAACAACGCAATTCTGAACTTCGCGATGGAATGGACATCGCTATTTGCACAATTGATCTTAAAAAGAAAATTTTAGATTTTTCAGGTGCTCGCGCAGATATTCTTGTTTTCCAAAACAATGAAATGCAAGTCTTAAAAGGTGATAGAAACTCTATTGCAGGACGAGAAACCATCGATGAATTTTATTTTACTAAGTATTCTTTAAAACTCGATAAGCCTACAACCGTCTACATGTTTACTGACGGCTACCGCGACCAATTTGGAGGAGAACTCAATACTAAGATCGGTAGTGTGAAATTTAAAGAACTCATCCAAAAAGTTTCTGTGTTGTCTTCTTTTGCTCAACAAAAAGAGGAATTAGAAAGATTCTTTCGAGAATGGAAAGGTAAAGAAAAACAACTTGACGATGTAACCGTTTTATCATTTAAAATCAATGATTTAATTGACTCCACAATTTAAACAAAAAGATTGCATCAATAAAGAATTTTTAAGAAGTTTGCGACTTATTTTCAAAAACTCATGAAAGTCGCTATCGTAAAATACAACGCTGGAAATGTGCAATCCGTGATTTATGCGCTTCATCGTTTAGGAATAGAACCCTTGGTTACAGATGTTGCAGAAGAATTGATGTCGGCAGATAAAGTAATATTTCCTGGAGTAGGCGAAGCGCAAACCGCTATGCGATACCTGCGCTCAAAAAAATTAGACCAACTCATTAAAAGATTAAAACAACCTGTGCTCGGCATTTGCATAGGACTGCAACTTCTTTGTAATCATTCAGAAGAAGGTGATACTAATTGCATGGGAGTTTTCGATGTCAATGTAAGGCGGTTTCCTAACGTCAAAAAAGTGCCTCAAATAGGGTGGAATAATATTTATCATTTAAAATCACCTTTGTTTGAAGGAATTGCTGAACAGGAATACGTCTATTTTGTGCATAGTTATTATGCTGAAATCAGTCCGTTTACGATAGCCGAAGCAGAATATATTTTGCCTTACTCTGCAGCACTCCAAAAAGAAAATTTTTATGCGGTTCAATTTCATGCAGAAAAAAGTGGAAAGATAGGTAGCAAAATCTTAGAAAACTTTCTTTCTAAATGCTAAAAAAGATACTAATCTTTTTACGCTATTTCTTGCTGTGGAGCCTACCATTTGTTTTGTTGTTCTGGGCTCTACGACATCAAGATTTTAAAACTTTGTGGATAACTCTCCAAAATGCTAATTTTTCATGGGCAGTCGCTATTGGCTTCATTACTGTCACTAATCACTGGGTACGCGCAAAGCGTTGGCAAATTTCCTTAGAACCAATTCAGAGAGTGAGCACCTGGCATCTTTTTTTAGCTCTTATGTTTGGCTACCTAATAACTTTTGTAATTCCTCGCGTAGGTGAAATAGCGCGATGCAGTAGCTTATACAAAACAGACAAAGTTCCGCTTCATGTTTCTATCGGAACAGTAATAACTGAACGAGCGATAGATATTATTTGTTTAGGAATAGTAGTCGTATTGTCATTCGCGTTAGAATGGAAAATTCTTGTAAAATTTTATGAATTGTATCTACAAACTCCCTTGCTTGTAGGAGCAGAGCAATTTTTTTCTCTCCAAACTAGAATAATAATTATAGGATGTTGTGTAGCTTTAGGAGTATTATTCTTTTTAAGTTTATGCTTTCAAAAGCAATACTCTTTTCTACATCAAAAAACTCATGCTTTTTTACAAAAGCTCAAAGAAGGAATTTTTTCCCTCCAAAAAATCCGTAAACCTTGGGTGTATGTAAGTTATACGATTTATATTTGGTTTACTTATTGGTTAATGACGTATTGGTGGTTTTTTTCTTTTCCTCAAACTTCTCATCTATCACCTAGCGTCGGTATTGCTATGATGACTGTAAGCAGTTTAGCAAGATTGCTTCCCATCCAAGGAGGAGGAATGGGGGCTTATCATTACTTGTTTTCAGAAGCGATGTTTCTTTTTGGAATCCCTATGTTGTATGGGAACGCATTGGCTATCCTAGTCCATGGGTTTCAATCTGCTTACTATTTATTAGTTGGAGGAATCTGCTCGTGGATTTTGTTTCGCAAAGTTTGATTTATTCGAAAACTAAGGTTAATATTACAAGTTGAAAATAAACAATTTTTTGTAAAATTTGCCGTGCCATTCGAAAAAAGCCGACAAAAAAAGTGGGTCTTTAAGCCCTTACCCGACGAGCAACTTGTTATCAATACTATGCAAACTCTTAACGTGAGTTTGCCAATCGCTCAGTTATTAGTACAAAGAGGGTATGCCGACTTTGAAGACGCTAAAAACTTTTTCCGTCCGCACTTAGGACTTCTGCACGAGCCTCTTCTAATGGCAGACATGGAAAAAGCCAAAGAAAGACTGATAAAAGCTCTTAAAAAACAAGAAAAAATCTTAATTTATGGAGATTATGACGTAGATGGAACTACCGCTGTTGCGCTTTTTTACGGATTTCTTAGTAAATACTTCCAGAATTTAGATTATTACATCTCTGACCGTTATCAAGAAGGCTACGGAATTTCAGAAAGAGGAATCCAATATGCTGAAAAAAACGGATTTACACTTATCATTTCATTAGACTGCGGAATCAAATCACACGATAAAATCAAAATTGCTAAACAAAAAGGAATTGATTTTATTGTTTGCGATCATCATACGCCTGGAGAAACACTTCCCGAAGCATTTGCTGTCTTAAATCCTAAAAGAGCTGACTGCCCTTATCCATTCAAAGAACTGACAGGCTGCGGAGTAGGCTTTAAACTCTTACAAGCTATTATTCCCGAACTCCATATAGATTTAGGACAACTTTTTACTAAGCTCGATTTAGTAGCTGTGAGCATCGCCTGCGACTTAGTGCCTATCACTGGAGAAAATCGAATTTTCGCCAAAGCAGGTTTAGATATTCTCAATAAAAATCCTCAGCCTGCTCTGAAAGCCCTTTGTAAGATGGCTTCTTTACCTTTAGGCAACCTAAAAATTTCTGATATTGTCTTCGGAATAGGACCTCGCATTAACGCAGCGGGCAGGATTTCACATGCTAATCAAGCGGTAGAACTTCTTTTAAGTAAAAAAGATGAAACAGCTTGGGAGGCAGCAAAACATATCGATACTAAAAATACCATTCGCAAAGGCTACGATGCTGATATCACAGAAGAGGCTCTCAGAATGATAGAACAAGAAGGTTATCAAGATATGAAAACTACTGTTCTGTATAAAGCTAATTGGCATAAAGGCGTAGTAGGTATCGTAGCTTCTCGGTGTGTAGAATACTTCTATAGACCTACTATTATTCTCACAGAATCTAACGGAAAAGCGAGTGGTTCTGCTCGCTCAGTAGATGGATACGACGTACACCAAGCCATTTCAGCCTGCGCAGAATTACTCGAACATTTTGGTGGACACAAATATGCTGCTGGCATTACTCTTCCGATCGAAAACATTGAAAAATTTAGACACAAATTCGAACAAGTAGTTGCCCAAAGTATTACAGAAGAGCAACTTACTCCTAAAATAGAAATCGATTTATTGCTCAATTTTGATAACATCAATGAAAAAATGTATCAGGTACTTGAGCAATTCGCTCCTTTTGGTCCTGAAAATATGCAGCCCGTTTTTGCATCAGAGCAAGTAATGTCAGTAGGAGAAGTCAAAATTCTTAAAGAAAAGCATCTAAAAATGACTCTCAAGCAAATCGGGAGTACCCAACAAATCGAAGCAATAGGTTTCAATATGATTGATTTTTATCCGATTGTTATAGGTAAAAAACCTTTCAAAATTTGTTATACGATTGAAATGAATGAATTTCGAGGGCAAAAAACATTACAACTTGTGCTAAAAGATATAAGAGAATAAGCATGTCGAACCGTATACAACGTCTTTTAGGAATCCGATACCCTATTATCCAAGCAGGAATGGTATGGTGTAGCGGTTGGAAATTAGCTTCTGCTGTAAGCAATGCTGGGGGATTAGGACTTATCGGCGCTGGTTCTATGACACCAGACGTATTGCAAGAACATATACAAAAGTGCAAGAAAGCCACTCAAAAACCTTTCGGTGTTAACTTACCGCTGATCTATTCAGGAATTGAACAACAGATTGAAATTATCGAAAAAGAAAATGTAAAAATTGTATTTACCTCAGCAGGAAACCCTAAACTTTACACATCACGCTTGAAATCTTTAGGAATTACAGTCGTACACGTGGTCTCAAGTGTAAAATTCGCACTCAAAGCCCAAGAAGCAGGAGTAGATGCTGTTGTAGCAGAAGGGTTTGAAGCTGGCGGACATAATGGCAGAGAAGAAACTACAACTCTTTGTTTGATTCCTGCAGTTCGTCAGGCTATCGAGCTTCCTTTGATTGCAGCAGGCGGAATTGCAAGCGGAAGAGCTATGTTAGCGGCGTTTGCACTAGGAGCAGAAGGCGTACAAGTAGGAAGCCGCTTTGCTATTTCGCACGAATCATCTGCACATCAATCTTATAAGGAAGCTGTTTTGCGCGCTCAGGAAGGCGACACAGTCCTAACCTTAAAAGCACTCACGCCTGTTCGCATGATTCGAAATGCTTTTTACGAACAAGTACGACAAGCGGAAGAAAGAGGTGCTTCTGTAGAAGAACTTCGCAATTTACTAGGAAAAGGGCGCGCTCGTAGAGGAATCTTTGAGGGAGATCTTCAAGAAGGAGAGCTTGAAATTGGGCAAGTTTCTATGATGCTCAACCGCTCAGAATCTGCTGCCGAGATTGTTGCCGATATATGGCAAGAATTTTGTCAAGTAAAACAACATATCGCTCTTCAATCTTTCGAATGTTAATCTCATGAACCCTTTATTTACTTCTGTAAAACCTAAAAAATTTCTAGGGCAACACTTTTTGAAAGACCTTTCAATCGCAGAACGAATTGCGAATTCTTATACGTATCATTTAGGAACTCGAAATCTACTCGAAATAGGTCCTGGAACGGGAGTACTTACTCAGTTTTTAGCAAAAAATCCTCACATTTGCTTTAAAGCAATCGAAATCGATAGTGAGTCAGTAGCTTTCTTAAAAGCACAAGGATATTTACAAGAAAGTCAAATTATAGAAGGCGATTTTTTGAAATATAAACCATCAGAAATTTTTTCAGAACCTTTTGGCATTATTGGAAACTTTCCTTATAACATTGCTTCTCAAATCTTATTCACAGTATTTGAAAATAGAAACCTCATCTTAGAGGTAGTTTGTATGCTCCAAAAAGAGGTAGCTCAACGAATTAATGCGTCACCAGGAAAAAAAGCAAACGGAGTTCTAAGCATTTTTTTACAAAGTTTCTATGAAGTAGAATACTTATTTACAGTGCCTTCTTGTGTTTTTTTGCCTCCTCCTAAAGTAGAATCTGCTGTCATTCGTTTGCGGAGAAATGCTAAACAATCTTATAATTGCTCAGAAAAACAATTTATCACTATAGTGAAAAAAGCATTTCAACAACGCCGCAAAATTCTTCGCAATGCGCTCAAAGAACTTGTTACTAATCCAGAAATTCTTTCTCATTCACTTTTTGATTGTCGCGCAGAACAATTGAATGTCGAAGATTTTGAAAATCTTACAAACTTGATTTACTTGAGTTAAAGAAACTGATTTATACTAAATTATATGAACGATTTAAAGTTCTATTGGGAAAAATTCTTAGAAATTCTTCGAGAAAATTCTCTAAGAAGCGTCCTAATTCATATAAGCATCGCATTGGGAATTTTTTTTCTGATTATCTACACATTTTATTACATTTATTTACCTATCGCTACCCGGCACGGTGAAACCATTACAGTACCAGACTTACGCGGAATGACAGAACAGGAAGTAGCTGCCTTTTTGTCATCACGAGATCTTCGCTATGAAATAGCCGACTCGACCTACGTAGATAGTTTGCCTGCAGGAGTAGTGATTTCTCAATTTCCTGAAGCTAATCAGTTAGTCAAACTTCAACGCAAGATTTACCTTACTATCAATACTTATCAAGCTCCAAGCGTTCGGATTCCTAATGTTTTTGATGTATCCCGAAAAAATGCAGAATTAATTCTAAAAAGCGTCGGTTTAAAAATTGGAAAAGTAGAGTATGAACCCGATTTGGCTGCTAACGCTGTTCTCAAAATTCGTTATCAAAACAAAATTTATACTCGAGAAGACGAAGCTCAAGGCATTCGGCTTCCCAAAGGTGCTGTAGTAGACTTAATCTTAGGCGATGGTTTAGGTACTATTGATATAGAAGTACCTGATGTAACAGGAATGCTGCTCACCGAAGCTGAAGAACTATTAGCAGGTATCGGTCTCACAATTGGGAACATTCAATACATTCAATCTTCTGACGCTCCGACAGGAACTATTCTTAGCCAAACTCCTATGGCAGAAAAAGGAACAAAAATAAGAATTGGGTCTTCTCTCGACTTGATAGTAGTCGGATTTGAGCCTCAACCTTAGAAGTTTATTCCTTTTCAACTCCTATGACATTAAAGGCTCCCCAAAAAATGGGATTAGGGTAACTTGCTCTAATTTCTTTTTGCGCTGCATAAAAAGCTTCTCTCTTTTTCATTCCCTTCTCTATCCAATTTGTGTAAAAATTAGTCATAAGTTTTTGGGTAACCTCATCAGCAACTTTGAATATGCTCATAATGACTACATCAGCTCCAGCAGTCAAGAAAGAACGTTGCAACCCAAACACTCCTTCACCTGCTTCTACTTTTCCAAGCCCTGTTTCGCAGGCAGAAAGAATTACAATTTCTGTATTGCTATAATTCAAACTCATCGCTTCGAAAGCAGTAAGAATTCCTTCTTGTGTGTTATATGAGCCAGAAGCTAAAACTTCTCCTGCATTAGCTGCCAACAATCCAGATTTAAGCAAAGGATTCTCTACTATTTCACTAAAAGTGATAAACTCTTCTTCACTTTTAGACTTATCAAAGAATCCATGCGTAGCAATATGAAGAAGAGTAGGATTACTTTCTGACTTCAAAGCCTTTTCAGTTGCCATCTCATCAGTGTACTCTACCACTTGCCAGTTTTTTCGTCTTAAAATTTGGCTAATTTGCTCGATTTCAACCCCTGTTCCAGGCAAAGGTATTATTTTGTAAGGTGTTTCCTCTGATGTACTGCTATGAAATCGCGGATTTCCAAACAAAACAGCTTTTGAAGAAGAAACGATGGCGGAAGAAGCAACCTTTTCCTTGTGTTTTGACTTACTTTTTTTAGCAGAAACTTCTAAAACAGAAGGGCGTTTTAAAATGAGTTCTTTGGTATTACTCACTAAATTCACGTAGTATTTATCTAAGACATACAAGCTATTTTCTACCAAAAAAGACTCAATGTTCAGTTGATTATAAACACCATCGGGCGATAAAAATACTTTTGAAGTATTAGAAGGAAAAGCATTCTCGATAGGTTGCCAGAATACCTTATAAGAGTTATCATCATCAATTGCATGGATCATACAATTTCGATAATATGTAAGATATCTATTTTCTAAATCATTTCCATTTTCGAAGATTACTAAATCTGGTTGCTTTTGCGTTTGATGATTTACAATAAGCGCTGCGTATTTGATTTGGTTTGTAAATCCTTTTTCATAATGTCGAAATCTTACAATTTCTATTGCAACCTCTCCAGGTCGAAGTACCTTTCGAACATCTTCCCATGTAAAAGTATTGTTCTTAAAAAATGATGCAAAAACATCGGACTTTTCGCTCAATTGTTTTTCTATAATTTCAATTTCGTTTTGAAGTTTAGTAACATCTATTTGATTTTCTGTAATTTGTTCTTGGTTCATAGAAAGTACGCTCAATAAAAACTCCTTCTGTTCTATCCATTTCGCATAAAGTTCCTTCAGTTCCAAGTTATTGCTCTTTGCCACTTCTTCGCGTAACTTTTGAGAAGAACTCAATAAAAGAGCTTTTGTGATAAGCGCATGGTTGTACATTTGAGCCAACATTTTGGGGCGCTCTTTGGCTTGTGCAATAGCTAAAGAATTAAAAAATTCGAAATCCGGACGCATCAACTGCCAAAAAGACGCCTTCTCATTTTCACTCAAATTAGGAAAGTACTTCTGAATAAATTCCAAATATGCTGGTATAATAATTTCGATTTCTTCGTTGGCTTTTTTATAATCTCCGCTAATGTAATGCATTTGAGCTAATTTGCTTTGAGTTCTGATGTAATAAGGATGTTTCTTGCTCAATAAAGAAGCGTAGATACTTTCAGCTTTTTGATAACTTTTTTCTGCCTTTCGTATTTGGTCCTGGTACAAGTAAATATCTCCGAGCATTAAAAATATTTCTGCTGAAATAGTATTTTTTCTGTCTAACTTGGATTCAAGAATTTCTGATGCTTTTTCGAGTTTTTGCAAAGCCAAGTCATACTTTTTACTTTCAATAAAAAGCATTGCTTCGTCTTTAAGCGCTTCAGCATACATCGGATGATGATCATCAAAGTTATAAAGAATAATTTTTTCGGCTTGTGTCATCAAATTTTCAGATTCTTTAAGGTTATGTGCATCTACCATGTACTTTAGCATTGCAAGCTTAGCGAGTGAATGAGCCATTAACACATGCTGCTCTCCTAATACGAGTTTGCGTATTTGTAGTACTTTCGCTTCTAAATCAAGCGCTTTTTGAAAAGAACCTAAAGCTGTATAAATTTTAGCCAACTGTTCGCATGCCGCTGCATAACTAATCGAATTTTCCCCTAGCGAATTTTGAGCAATATTTAGCGCAAGAGAGGCAATTTTTTCTGCACTTCCGTATTCGCCTTGTACTAAAAATAAATTAGCTTGTTCTAAATAAGGTTTGATAAGCTCTCGATGTTCTAAACCCAATATCTCTTTTTTTCTATCAATTAACGCTGTTAGTTGTTTGTTAGCAAAATTATATTCGCCAATTTGTACATAGAGAGAAGCTAAATTCTCGATATTTCTTCCTTGCAAATGAGGATTCCTTTTAGAGAGAACTCTATAAATATTAGAGGCTCGTTGAAACGTTTTTTTAGCTTCATCGTACATTCCTAATGCTAAAGAGACTTTTGCAGCAACAGCCAGCGCATCAGCGTATTCCAACGCGCTTGTTCCTAAATCTCTTTTTATGATGGCTATAGCTTTTTTACTATTTTCCTCTGCAGAACGATACTGCCCACACTCGATTTGAACATCAGATAATTTAGAGTAATAATATCCTGTTTCCCAATCTTTTTCGCCGTATTTATTCATTCGTAGTGAAGCTGATTTTTCGGCTAGTTCAAGCGCTTTCGATAAATTTTCAATCATCAAATAAAACTCCGCTCTCAAATCAGTAGTTTTAATGTAAAGAGGATGCTCTGAGGATAAATTATTTTCTATTGTTTCGATATTAGCAGAATCTATTCCTTGTAAAGCATCTTGAGCTTTAAATTGAGTGTATTTTAGTTTGAACCAAAAGTATTCTATAAGCGATGAATGAGTATAGGGAGATTGATTTCCGTAAAGAACTCTATATAACTGATACATTGGCAAAATACTTTCCTCTGCTTCTAAAATATCTCTGGTAGTAAGGGTATAAGCTACGTCTGTTTGTCGGCGATAAACTTCTAATCGCAAAGGGTGGTATTCTGGCAGAGGACTTTTGGCTAAAATCCCCTGAAAAATTTTAAAAGCTAAAGCCTCTCCTGAAACCTCAAAAGCGGCTCCTATCATAGCACGAAGAATTTGGTTTTTAATTGCATAATGACTATTACTTTCTTTATTAATTTGTAAATAATTTTTTTGGTGTAAAATCCAAAAATCTTTGGCCATATGAGCTTTTCTGCCCATGATATGATAATAAACCATCAATTCGTGAGCCTTAGAGGCTAAGGGAATAAACTGATAGCCTTTTTGAAAAATATTTTGGCATGTTTTCTCGACCAAGGCATAATCTTCACCAAGAAAATAATTCTGAGCTTTTAAAACTTCAACTCGTATAAAAAAGCTTTTTTCTAGTTCGCTACGCCACCGTTTTGTTTTCGCTTTAGCTTCGTCAAACAAAGCAGTTGCTTTTTCAAACTCGCCGCGCTGTGCGGCGATTTCACCTTTTAATACATAAGACTCTGCTACAAGTCTTTTATTAGATCTAGGCGATTTTTTGTTAACATTGAGAGTATCTGTAAATGCATATAGTTGCTGAGCACATTTTTGAGCTGCTTGAGTCTGTCCGCTATAAGCATAGGCTCTGGCTAATCGGAGCGAAAGTTCTGCCTCAGAATGAGGAGTGTAAGAAGAGAGAGATTTTAAGCGTTCTTGCGCTTCCAAAACTTTTTCTATAGCAAGTTGATAATTTCCGTAAGAAATCAGAACTTCGGCAGCACGAGCAACAGCGACAGAAGCCTCGTAAGCAGTATTTTCTCTCAATCGCGCTAAGGCTTTGTCAATAGCCACAACAGCTCCTTCTTGTATTCCTCTTACGCTCCCCATTTCATGCTGAAGATGCAAAGCATAAATATCAAGCCATAACTCTATAAAATCCTGCTTTTCAGGAGATTGTTTTTTAAGTATTTTTTTTCGGAAATCGGGAAATTTTTTGAGAGCCTTTTCGTATTGACTTTCGTTTACGTACTTTTTTTCAATTCTGTAAATGATATCTTCCCACGTTTGTGCAAGCAATGTAGTTGTTAAGAAAAGCAAAAGAATGTGTAAAAAAAATCTTATCATTTTTCAAAATTTTAAGGTAAAACACTCGAGTATTACTGGGTAATTTAGAAATCTAAAAGAAAATTTAAAAAAAATTGAAAGAAAAATCCCAATCCACACACGAATTGGGATTCTCGTATTACAACAACGGGCGTTCTTATACAAGAGTTCCGACGTTGTTCAAATCTTCAAAAGCTTGTGTAAGTCGTTTGTTAAACGATTCTTCGCCTTTTCGGAGCCAAACGCGCGGATCATAATGTTTTTTGTTAGGAACGTCAGGACCTTCAGGATTGCCTAATTGCCCTTGCAGGTAGTCATACTTTTCGTGGTAATACTTGCGAACTCCGTCCCAGAACGCCCATTGCAAATCTGTATCGATATTCATTTTGACGACACCGTAAGAAATTGCCTCTCGAATTTCTTCTAAGGAAGAGCCAGAACCTCCATGAAATACAAAACTGATTGGATTTTCTTCCGTAAGATTGTGTTTTCTAATCACATACTCCTGCGAATTTTTCAAGATTTTAGGAGCGAGCTTTACATTACCTGGCTTATATACTCCATGAACATTTCCGAAAGCAGCTGCGATCATAAAATTAGGACTTACGTTCATCAACTCGGTGTAAGCATAATCTACCTCTGAGGGTTGGGTATAAAGTCTAGAATTATCTACACCAGTATTATCTACTCCATCTTCTTCTCCTCCTGTTACGCCGAGTTCTATTTCAAGGGTCATTCCCATTTTGCTCATACGTTCCAAATACCGCTTACAAATTTCGATATTTTCATGCAGAGGCTCCTCTGAAAGGTCGATCATATGAGAGCTAAACAACGGTTTGCCATTCTTTTTGTAGTATTTTTCACCAAACTCTAATAATCCATCTAACCATGGAAGCAAGTTTTTAGCACAATGGTCTGTGTGTAAAATAACGACCGCACCGTATAACTCAGCTAACTCATGAACGTGAAGTGCTCCAGAAATTGCGCCTGCTATTGAAGCACGTTGATTATCGTTTTTTAAACCTTTTCCTGCATAGAAAGCAGCCCCTCCGTTCGAAAATTGAATAATTACAGGAGATTTTAATTTCGAGGCCGTTTCTAACACAGCGTTGATGGAATTAGTCCCTATTACATTCACAGCAGGCAAAGCAAACTTTTTTGATTTAGCGTATTTAAAGAGTGTTTGTACATCTTCGCCCGTCAAAACACCCGGTCGGAAAGCAGTGGTTGTTGCTGACATATTCTAATTCAATTTGAAATGAACCATAAAAAACCCACACTTGAACATTGGAATAGTTTTCAATGCTCAAAACAAAACTAAGAAGAAAAGTTTAATAACCAAACTTATTGAGAGGATATTATGCAATCGATTGATTAGTGTTTCATCCCACATTCTTTACAATACTTTTGTTTGCCAGGAGGTCTTTTTTTAGGCTTTCGCTTATGACCAAAATAAGTAGGGTCTTTGTATTGAGGTTTTTCCATTTCGTACTCCATCTTCTGATAAAAGGTTCTTCTTTCTTCTTGAAATTCTTTTGTTTGCTGAGGAGTGATAATTCTAATTTTAGGTTGCTTTTTACTACTTTTACTTGAAACTGTTGCTGGAGAGTTCGTACGAGTACTTCTGGTACTTACTGAATTCATGTAATTATTAGTAGCATTTACACAACTGCCTAGCAAAGCACAGCCGAGTAGCAATAACTTTGCAAAATTCATGACCTTCTTTCTTTTCTCAAATGTAGAAAAACTTCTGTTTATTGTTTAAAAATCTCTGCATTTTCAAAACATTTATAACAAACATTTTTTTAAAAAAAAGAAGCGCTCAGAATCTGAACGCATCTCCATTAATAAACTAAACTAACAAACAAACTTCACGTGATAATAACAAAACAAAATTCAAATTGTTTAAAAAAGATGGAAAATTTATTAGACAAAATTTGTAAGAATTACATACGGTACGTTCTTACGCAAGGAAAGCGTCCTTCCTCCGTTTTTGCTTTCATGCAGGAAATCGGACAAGAAGAAAAAGAGTTCTACAAATATTTTGCATCTTTTGAAGCAATAGAAGAAAGCGTATGGTCGACAATTATCGAAAATACACTCAAAAGAATAAAAGAAGAAAACGTCTATTCAGAGTATAGCATTCGCGAAAAACTTCTCTCTTTTTGTTTTACACTAGTCGATGAAATGAAAAATGAAAGAAGTTTCTTGATTTTTTGTGTGAAAAACAATACTTCTCCTTCCCGTTTTCTTTTTACATGTCCTAATTTTTTAAAAGGTTTCAAGAAAAAGTTTAGAAAATTTGCAGAAGAGCTAATTACAGAAGGTACTGATTCGCACGAGATTCCTACACGCCCTTTTTTTGCGGAGCGGTATCCAGATATTCTCTGGCTCCAAGTACAATCAGTTATCAATTATTGGGTAAGTGACTATTCAAATAATTTCGAAAAAACAGATGAGTTTATCGAAAAATCGGTAAATCTGACTTTCGATATCTTAGGAAGAAATGCTCTTGATAGTACTTTTGAGTTCGCAAAGTTTATTTTTCAGCAATCTTAAATTTGTTTTTATTGTTTCTTAAAAGCTAAAAAAACATCCTTGAGCTCCAGAGCTTTTTAATTCTAAAACCTGGCAAAAATCTTTGGAACGGAAACTATAGCTTTAGGTTAGCCTACATTAATCTAAAAATATTGCTTGTAAATACTAACTTTCTATTTTAATTATACGTTTTTTGGCATATAGTCTTTCAAAAAACCTTGCCAAAAACATGAAAAAGCGAACTATTCAGAAAGTCGCAGTACTCGGCTCTGGCGTAATGGGGAGTCGCATCGCTCTACATTTTGCTAACATCGGAGTTCGTGTACTGCTTTTAGATATGTTGCCCAAAGATCTTGACGAAAATGCGTCGCTCACTCAACGCAATAAACTTGTAAATGATTCTTTACAAGCAGCCATTAAGTCTACTCCTGCTCCTCATTACCATAATGGAGTACTTTCTAGAATTGAAACAGGAAATTTTTCTGATAACCTAAAAGACATTCAGCAAGCAGACTGGATAATAGAAGCTATCGTAGAAAAAGCAGACATCAAAAAACAACTATACGAAGAAGTAGAAAAATATAGAAAACCAGGCACTCTTATTACTAGTAACACATCAGGAATTCCGATGAAAATCCTTGTCGAAGGACGCTCTGACGATTTCCAACAACATTTTTGCGGAACGCACTTTTTTAATCCTCCTCGTTATTTGAGACTTTTAGAAATTATTCCCGCACCTAATACAAAACCTGAAATTATTGAATTTCTTATGCATTATGGCGATGTATTTTTGGGAAAAGAAACTGTTCTCTGCAAAGATACACCTGCCTTCATTGCCAATCGAATTGGAGTATATGGAATTCTTTCGATGCTCCACACTGTTGAAAAAATGGGCCTAACCATCGGAGAAGTAGATAAACTAACAGGACCTCTTATTGGAAGAGCGAAATCTGCTACGTTTAGAACCACTGATATCGTAGGGCTCGATACTATGGTAAATGTAAGCAAAAACCTTTATGCTTCCCTTTTAGAAGACGAAAGCCGCGAAACCTTTCGACTGCCCGTCATGGTAGAAAAATTGTATTCTCAAAACAGATGGGGTGACAAAACAGGAGAAGGATTTTTTAAAAAAATCAAAAACGAACAAGGAGAATCCGTGATCTTAGAGTTAGATTTAAATACTTACGAATACAAAGAAAGCCCTAAAATCAAAATTGATTTATTGGAAAAAACAAAAGATATAGATGATTTGAAAAAACGTCTACAGTTCATTTTTCAATCAGATGGAAAGTACGCCGATTTCTTAAAAACTACACATTACGATCTTTTTCGGTACTGTACATTTCGAATTCCTGAAATAACAGATGAACTTTATAGAATAGACCAAGCCATTTGTGCAGGTTTTAACTGGGAACTCGGACCTTTCCAAATTTGGGATGTTCTCGGTGTAGCGGATACTCTTCAAAAAATGGAACAATTCCAACAAAAACCGGCTCCATGGGTATACGAAATGCTGCAAAATGGATATCAAAGTTTCTATACTACTCAAAACGGACAACTTTGCTTTTATGATATCTTACTTAAAAAGTACCGCCCCATCGAATCTAAAAAAGAACTTATCATTTTAGATAACTTCAGAAAAGATAAAAAAGTGTGGTCGAATGCGGGAGCCACTCTGTTGGATATAGGAGACGGTATCCTAAACTTAGAGTTTCATAGCAAAATGAATACACTCGGCGCAGAAGTTATTCAAGGAATTAATACCGCCATTTCGATTGCTGAAAAAGACTTTAGAGGATTAGTCATCGGTCATGAAAACGCTCAAACTTTTTCTGCAGGAGCTAATTTGGCTACTCTTTTTATGTATGCTGGAGACCAAGAGTGGGACGAGATTAACTTGATGATTGCGCAATTTCAAAACACTATGATGCGCGTGCGCTATTCTGCTGTTCCTGTAGTAGTTGCTCCTAGCGGAATGGCACTCGGAGGCGGCTGTGAACTTACTCTTCATGCCGACTGTGTACAAGCGCATGCAGAACTTTACATCGGATTAGTAGAATTCGGGGTAGGATTGATTCCTGCTGGCGGAGGCAGTAAAGAAATGACGCTTCGCGCCTCTGATGCTTACCGAGAAGGCGACCCAGAATTTAATGTTTTACAAACCTACTTTATGAATATTGCCACCGCTAAAGTATCTACCTCAGCTCACGAAGCAAAACAAATGAATATTCTACGCGGACACGACAAAATTACTATCAACCGCAGCCGTCTTCTAACGGAAGCCAAAAAAACTGCTATCGAATTAGCAGAGGCAGGTTATACGATGCCTATGCCGCGAAAAGATATAAAAGTACAAGGGCGAGCGGGCATTGCTAATTTTGAAGCAGGAATCACAAGTATGTTATATGGTAATTATATTTCTGAACATGATGCGAAAATCGCTCGGAAATTAAGCTACGTCATGAACGGCGGAGATTTATCCGCACCTACTTTCGTTTCTGAACAATACCTTTTAGACTTAGAAAGAGAAGCATTCTTAAGTTTATGCGGAGAACCTAAAACTTTAGAACGCATTCATAGCATTTTGTTTAAAGGAAAAACTTTAAGAAATTAAGAATAGCGTCAATAGAAATTTCATGCTCTTTTGATAGCTATTCTTTCTAGCATTTTAAAAGAGTTCCAATTTTTCTACTGCTACTCCTTCTTTAAGGGAAGCAGTAGACACTTGCAAAGTAGAAAAACGACAATTATCTACTACAGTTTTAATAAGACACACAGCAGGTACTATCATCTCTACTCGTTCAGGAATCATTCCCCGCATAGACAAACGCTCACCTCTTGAGCGAGTAGTCATTTGTTCAAAAATCCATTCAAAACTTTGTGCGCTGAACTGATTTTCTGATAAGCTGGCTTCGTCTAAATGAAACTTTATTATTCTCAATATGGTCTCAAAAGCACCCGCCGAGCCAATAAATTGCTTAGGTTGGTAGAAATGAACGGCCTCCCACAAAGGTTGTAGAGCATCTTGCAAATAATAGCGAAGAACTATCTGCTGAGCGTGGGGGAGAGGGTCTTCTGTAAAAAATTTATCCAGAAGTCTTTGACCCCCAATTTCGAAGCTTTGTTTCCACAACATTTGCTTATGATGTGCTATGATAAACTCTACACTTCCCCCTCCAATATCCATGATGAGCGACATCTGTTGAAGGGGAATCTCATACGCTACCCCTTTAAAGATGTAGTCTGCTTCTGTATTTCCATCTATCACTTCTACACGAATCTGAGTAGCTTCAAAAATAGCATCTAAGAACTCTTTTTGATTATCAGCATTCCGCACAGCACTTGTTGCAAGAGCGTAAATTTCAGTAACACCGTATTCATCGATAGTCTTACGATGTACTTTCATAGCCTCTACAGCTCTAAAAATGGCATCTGGTGCAATGCATCGGTGGCTAATTCCGCTTTTACCGATTCGGACGAACAAACTATTTTTAAACAATTTTTGAAGATAATTCTCTTTTTTTTCAGCAATTAGCAACTGAAATGTGTTTGTTCCCAAATCGATTACTGCAACGGGCATAGCCTACATTTTATACAGAAGTTACGTATTCGATTACCGCATCGCGAATTGCTGTAAAAGTATGAATGAGCAATTCTTCGTTTTCTTCCAACAAAGTAACTCGAAAACCTTGTAAATCCGAACAAAATGATGAAATAGGTACAACGCAAACTCCCTTCGAAGCAAGAAGAGCGTATACAAATCGTTTGTCGTGAGGCATATCGGGCTCAGCAGCCACCCAGCTATCGAAAAGAGCTTTTGCTTTTGAATCCTCGATGCGAAGTTGTTGTCCTTCTCGAAGAGTTCCTTCTTTGAAAATAATTGTGTTGTAAAAAGCTCCGTATGTTTCGTTAAAAGTCAAATAAGGAACACTTCCTAAAATTTCAGCAATAATTTTGCTCCTCCTCCCTATCTTTTGATTAAGCTCCGCGCGATAGGGCAAGAAACGACTATCCGATAAGATGCGAGGAATTGCCAGTTGAGGAAGCTTTGCAGCACTCACTTCAATCATTTTAGCATTATCTAAAGCTGCACAAAACCGATTAAACTCTGCATCCACATGGCGATTATAATATTCCATCCAACCACAACGCGAACCTGGCCAAGGAAATTCTTTAGAAATCCCTTTCATAGAAATGCCAGGAACATCGTTCCCGATTACAGTAGAAAGCGGGTGAGCAATAGCTCCGTTATAAGTAATATTAATATAAATTTCATCTGCTACAATAAATAGTTTAAACTCTCGAGCAATCTCGACAATTTGTTCTAAGATATGCTTTGGATATACCATGCCTGTAGGATTATCAGGATTGATAATTAAAATTCCTACTATATTAGGATTGTATTTGACTTTGTTATATAAATCCTCAATATCGGGATACCAATTGTTTTGAGGGTCTAACTTATAAGTAAGAGGAGTAGCATGGGCATGGGCTGCCTCAGCAGAAGAGTGAGTAGAATAGGCAGGAGAAGGGCCTATTACACGAGAAGTGGGTACAATATACTGATAAAGTTTCGCAATTGCATCTCCTAAACCATTGAAAAATAAAATATCTTCTGCTGTAATTTGAACTCCTCCCAACATATTATTTCTTTCTGCTAAAAAAATGCGAGTTTCCAAAAGCCCTTTAGAATGAGAGTACCCATAGGATTTGTTATCTTTCACCAATTCTACGACAATTTCCCGCATCCAATCGGGTACTTGATTATTTTTTTGAATAGGATCGCCAATATTTTCCCAATAGATGGTCTTTCCAATCTGTTGAAGTTGTTCTGCTTTTTTTACAATGCCGCGAATCTCATAGCTTAATTCGCTTGCTCCGTCGCTTAGTAGTTTCTGTCTCATTGGTATAAAGGTTAAAAAAATGAGTGCAAAATTAAGATTAAGTCAAAAAATTCGCTCTTAATTAGTAATTTTTGTTGCCTTCTTACATAAGCAGCGAAACAAAAATAAGAAAACTCTTATTATTCTTCTTGTAATATCAAAAGCAATCGATTTCATTTTATTAACAAAAAAGACAATTTTTTTTTAAAATAAAAAAAATCATGCCATTACATTGGAACTTTTTTAATAAAAAAGCGTTTTATTTGAAAAAGTTATATATTATTCTTAAATTTGTTTATCTAACGAATTATTAATTATGAATTTACGAACACAATCAACTATTATTTTATTCATTTCTCTTAGCCTGATGAGTTTCCATCTATTCGGTCAAGAGTACGTAGATGTAGCTTCTATCAAAAATAATTTAGAAGATACGACTTTGAATTTGAATAGGCTCTGGGTTACGATTGCCGCAGCGATGGTCTTTTTTATGCAAGCAGGTTTCAAAGCTCTTGAGGTAGGTTTAGCGCGACCGATGCATACTACTGCTATCGGATTAAAAAATGTGGTAGATTGGCTTATTGTGAGCTTAGTATTCTTTTCTGTAGGCTTTGGGTCTATGTTTGGGCACTCGGCAAGCGGATTTATAGGTACAGATTTATTTTTTTTGAATGGTATTGAAGATGGCAACAAACTAGGAACTGTCTTTTTTTTATTTCAACTCGCTTTTGCAGGAACATCAGTTACCATTGTTTCTGGTGCGATGGCGGAACGAACAGGTTTTATCGCTTATGTCACACTTTCTTTATTTGTAGCGCTGCTCATTTACCCTGTTATTGGTCACTGGTGTTGGGGCAATCTATTTTTTGAAAACAATCCTGCTTGGTTAGCAGATATGGGTTTTATTGATTTTGCAGGTTCGACAGTAGTGCATTCGGTAGGAGCCTGGACGGCTCTGGTAGGAGTTTGGGTAGTAGGTCCTCGTATTGGAAGATATAATGCCAAAGGAACCCTTCAACCTATGGGAGGAAGTAACTTAGCTTACTCTGTATTAGGAGTATTTATTCTTTGGTTTGGTTGGTGGGGATTTAATGGAGGGAGTCTTTTAGAAATAAACGATAAAGTAGGTGAGGTTATTCTTAACACGAATATCGCTGCCTCTGTTTCTGGCATAACATCTTTCTACCACTCTTATCTTTTTCAGAAAAGCAGAGATATTTACGAAAAATTATTAGGAGGCATCGTAGGAGGCTTAGTTGCTATCACGGCGTGCTGCCATTTAGTGACTCCTTTATCTTCTCTTGTTATTGGATTAGGAGCGGGTATTATCCATAATCTTTCTTTTGATTTAATTATCAAAAAACTTAGACTTGATGACCCCGTAGGTGCGATTCCTGTGCACGGATTTTGCGGAGTATGGGGCACATTGTGTGTAGGTTTTTTTGGAGAAGCCTCTCGCTTCCCAGAAGGATGGGATAGAGTATCTCAAATTGGAATTCAAGCATTAGGCATTGTCGTTACCTTTGTATTTGTCATTACAGTTTCTTACATCATTATGATGATTCTCAAATCTACTGTGGGATTGCGAATTTCTCCTATGGAAGAAAAAACAGGAATGTACTTTGCGATCGCTCCAGAAGAGGAAGGACAAGAAGAAATTGACGCTGAAACGCTTATGAAATTCATGGAGGGAATAGAAGAAGAAAACCCTCAAGAAAACATCGACACAAATCTTTCTGAACAAGAGCAGAAAAAACAGATATAAAGTTTTAACTGATTACCTTTGAATGCTATGTCAAGAACAATTCATCAAGTATCTGTACAAAAAACTAAGGGAGGATTTAACCTTATGACTGTCGAGGAGTTTATGGAAATTCCTGCCTTGGAGCGCATGGAACTTGCTTTCAAAAAAAAGGTAACCTTTTTAGATGAAAACGGTGAAATTATTCCCCCAGCGGAGGGTATGAAAATTCTCACTGAAATGTTCAAAAACAAAAAGTAAAGCTTTTAGTCTTTCCCCAAAACTAAACGAATAATTACTATGGAACTCTTTTCAAAACAAAAGAGAATGTGTTTTCTTTTGTTGGTTCTGATTGTTCATCTTGCACATTCTCAAGCAAATTTTGAGTATCTTACTCAATATACTTCTCATTATTATGGAGCTGAGGAAGGTTTTTTATCTGCTTCAGTTACAGGAATTGAACAAGATAACCATGGCTTTCTTTGGATTACCTCTGAAAGTGGGCTGTACCGCTTCGATGGATTCCAGTTTAAAGAATATTCTCTTAAAGATTTTCCTTATTTAGATAATAACTTTTTTGCAGCAATACAAAAAGACGAAGCAAGTGGAAAATTATGGATAGCTACACGCCAAAATGGACTTATTTCATATCAAGATTTCAATTTTCAAGGAACAGATTCTTTTAGCCTCCATCAATTTCAATATACTATTCTTACAATTCATCTTATTTCTAAAGGAGTACTTATCGGAACACAAAAAAATGGTTTATGGATTTACCAAAACGGAGTTTATCAAAAACTTTCAATCTCATCAGAAATCGATAACTCATCTATTACAGCGATAGCCAAAAGCACACTAGGTTCTATCTGGATAGCTGTAGCTAATCGAGGAATTTATCGCTTAAAATCTATTTCGCGCGAAAGATGCCGAATTGATGCCTTTTATCAAGATTCTTCGCTTAATAATGTATATGCTCTTATTTCCAATCTTACTTATCTGTGGGCAGCAACTTCACACGGTTTTGTAAAGGTGGTAGGAAACTCATTACAACTAATAGAATCTACCCAAAATATACCAATTTATCACTGTCTTCAAGACACTTTGCATAAAAACTTCTGGTTAGCTACAGCTAAAGGAATTGCAAAATATAACTACCAAACCAATTCTATCCACTGGCTAACCCCTAAACAAGGACTGAATTTCGAGGGTTGCCGTTATCTTTTTATAGATAGAGAAAAAACTATCTGGGGAGCATCTTCCGATATTAAAGGAGAACTCGTCCAACTTATTGGTGGAAAATTTTTAGTCTATTCCATTCATGAAGGACTTCCTTCTAACTACATTCATCGCGTTATTCAACTGCAAAAAGATTGTGTTCTCATTATTAGCCATGCTCACGACATTACAATTCTTACACCTCACTCCCAATATAACATTACATTTTCTGATACAATACAAGATGCTATCTTCGTAGGAAATCATTATTATATAGCTGGAAATATTCTTTATAAAACTCAACCAGACTTAAAGATATTGCAGAAAATCCCAGAAATTATACATCCTTATTATTTGTATACAGATAGAAAGCAATCTGTTTGGATAGCAACTCCCACATATTTATTTAAAATTTCGGAAGTACATCATCCTTTACGAGTAGCCGATATTAAAGAATTTTATGTTTATAAGATAGAGGAAGACAACGAGGGGAATTTATTATTAGCTACTTCAAAAGGTTTTTTTAAACTTTCTTCTTCACAACAACTCGCTAATCTTTATAATTCCCACGCTGTTTATAGTTTTTTACAAGTAGATAGCCGCATTTTATTGGCAACACATCACGGAATTCAGATTTTTCATCCTAACGGTCCTAAAATAGTTCCTGTTAACTTAAAGCTTCCTACGGATATTATTTACGACATTGTAACAGATTCTCAAGGGAGATTTTGGATCTCTACAGCAAAAGGAATTGCCGAGTTAGGGGCTTCTTTTTTACAAGCCAACCAAAGCGCAGAACCTTCTCGTTTTTTGGATGTTCGCGATGGACTTCGAAGCGCTTTTTTCCAGTATCCTATTCATATACAATTGGATAGTGTTAATAATCTCTGGATATACACCGATAAAGGGCTTCATGTGTTAAAAACAGATGATATTGTATTGAACTATCAAAAACCTGCTATTAGCATCTATGGCTTTTGGGCAGATAATCAACTAATAAATGTAACGAACTTTTCTAAGGTAAGCATTCCGCCCGGGGTTAATCGTTTTGAAATTGATTATGCAGTAGTAAGCTTGCTCAATCCTTCAAAAGTACGTATCAAATACAAACTTGAAGGATTTGACATAGATTGGCGCGAAGTTGAAACAGAGCGAAAAGCCATCTATACCAATTTGCCGAGCGGAAACTACACTTTTAAAGTAATTGCATGTAATGCAGATAATATATGGAACTTAGAAGGAAAATCAATTTCATTTCACTATCAGCCTTATTTTTATAAAACAACTCTTTTTTATGTTATTGTAGCCTTTCTTATTTCTATAGTAGCCATTTATTTCTATCGCTCTAAAATACAAATTCATAAGAAACGCTCAGAAGATTTGATGCGAATTGTCGTAAGGAGAACCAACGAATTAGCTCATCAAAAAAGACAAATTGAGCAACAAAAAGAGGAAATAGAGCACGCTTATTACACCATTTCTACAGTAAGTCAAATCGGACAAAAAGTGACTTCTACACTAAACTTACAAGAAATTATAGCAACTGTCCGACAAAATTTAAAATCTCTTATGCCTACAGAAATCTTTAGCATCGGATTTCTCGACGAACTCAACACAAGCTTAGAGATTCAGCATTTTTTAGAAGGTACCGAACCCAAATACTATTTTAAAGAATATCTCGACAACACAGATTCTCCCTTCGTGCGCTCTGTAGTAGAAAGAAAACCTCTTATAGTGAGTAGCGATGTAAAAAATTCTTTCACATCAGAGCCAGAATCGGCATTGTATGTTCCTCTCACACTCGAAAATCGAGCAATCGGAGTAATTAGTATACAATCTTATCAAAAAAATGCATATCAAGAAAGCGATATCACAATTCTACAAACATTGGCTTCTTACGTCTCCATTGCATATTTAAACGCACAAACATATCTAGTGATTGAAGAAAAAAATCAAAACATTACAGATAGTTTGCGCTATGCTCAAACAATTCAACAAGCCCTTCTACCTACACGCTTTGAATTAGAACAAGTGTTTCAAGAATATTTTCTTATTTATTTGCCAAAAGATATTGTTTCAGGAGATTTTTATTGGTTTATGCAAGTAGACCAAGTGAAATTTATCGCTGCTGTAGATTGCACGGGGCACGGTGTTCCTGGAGCTTTTATGAGTATGATTGGAAACGAATTTTTGAATGAAATCATCGGTGTAGAAAAAATCTATGAGCCTGCTAAAATTTTAGAAAGACTCCACACTAATGTTCGGCGTGCTCTCAGGCAAGAAGAAAATCAAAATACAGACGGTATGGATGTTTGTTTATGCAGAATAGAAGCGATTAGTCTCGGACATCGAAAAATCGTTTTTGCAGGGGCAAGGCGCTCACTAATTTATACAAACCGCGGAGAACTACGGGAAGAAAAAGGAGATAAATGCTCAATCGGTGGAATTCAACGCGAGAACATTCGAACCTTTCAGCAAAAAGAACTTATCTTATCAAAAGGAGAAATTATTTATTTGTTTACAGATGGAATTGTAGACCAAAACAATCCACAAGGAAAAAGATTAGGCTCTGCCCGCTTTTTTAGTTTGATTGATGAAATCAAATCACTTTCTATGCGTGAGCAAAAAGCTCTTATCTTAGCAGAATTGGCTTCACATCAGAGCAGTAGTTTGCAAAGAGATGATATCACTGTCATTGGTATAAAAATATAAAGTTTAAAGAACTAATTTTCTAAAAGACCAACCTAAAAACAACCAAGCTGCGATGAGCATGATTCCTCCAAAAGGAGTAATAAAACCTATCCATCGATAAGAAGTAACAGAAAAAACATAAAGAGACCCTGAAAAAAGAATAATTCCCCATAAGAATAATTGGCCAGCTTGATGAATTGAGCGGTTTTGTTCTGGGAAAATTTTTTGTAAAATTCCTACGCCAATTAGTGCTAAAGCATGATAGAAATGATATTCAACAGCTGTTTGGTAGATCGCTATTTTTTGGTTTGCTTCTAAAAAATTTTTAAAAGCGTGCGCGCCGAATGCTCCTAAAACAATCGCTTTTGCTCCCGCTACAGCTCCTACAGATATCCAATTTTTAAACATCATAAAAAATAAATTTTTACATAAAATGTTCCACGTGGAACAGCTACAAAGTTATATTCCATTAATACTTTTAGAAGTACAAAATTAATTTCTCGCTTAGCACTCAAACCAAATCTATATAGCAACTTCAATCATAGCACTATTTTCCAAAACTCACGTGTTTCACGTGAAACAAAAAATCTCACAAGTCGGATTTTTACTCTGATTTTTTAAACAACCTATTTTCAACAAAAGAATGTTTCAAAAATTTAAAATAGTTCAATTTTTTTAGGTTTTGATTGATGATATTGCTAAAGAAGCTACTAAATCCTTCTGACGTCTACTGCTACATCGCTATTTTCTCGTTTCTCAATTCGGAACTCTACCCAGTCTCCTTCTTTTAGTTGAGAAAACTCATCGTTTACCACAGCCGAATAATGAAAAAACAAATTGCTTGGCGGGTAACTAATAAAGCCATAACCCTGCTTGATGCTAAAAATAGTACTTCTTTTATAAAGTAAGCTGTTTTGAGTTGGACCTAATTCATTAGAAAGAGATTCTTGTTTTTTAGATACAATCTCTTTCTGTACAAACAAATTGTTAATTAAAGCATCATTTCGATTGATTTTATTATCAATAATTTCATGCATAAGTATCGGATAAGTAGCTTCTTTGAGAAGTTCTAATGAAGTAGTGGTTCGCTTTTGCCTTCCTGTTCGCTCATCTGTGAATTCAAAATCCCACCCTATTACCATTACGCGTATGCCTAAAGTATTCAGTTTTCGTACTAATGAAACATAATCACCATCACACGCAATCAGCACAACAACGTTGAATTTTTTATACATAGATAACTCAAACGCCTCTAAAGCGAGCCACACATCTATTCCTTTTTCTTCGCGTTTGCCTTCGCGAATGCGTAAAGGTAAATAATGAGTAACAACACCTTCGCTCATCAAAATATCGTCGAAAATACGCTCCGCTAAGAGTTTGTTCTGCTCTTCTGCATCATAAGAACTCAACCTCCCTCTGAAATAATGCGCATCTACAATATGGCAAAACTTAAGTTCTACTTTTTCATACTCAGCTACTTTATTTCTTATGAATTCGTGTAGACCAGAAATGCTAAGTCTTGCATTTCTAGGATGCTCGTAGTTATAATAATTACTTACATGAAAAAAATAGTTTCCGTCATAAAAAACACCTATCTTGATAAGTTTCCCATCATTTTCGAACATATCTTTTTTTGATTACTTTTTTATCTATTTTAAAATTTTGGCTTTCTTTCAAAAGTAAGAAATTATTATTGAAATTGAAAGTTGTATTCTTGCGGTTTTGCATAGAACAACAGTAGAATAATCTTGATTTTAGCAAAGTAGAAGGAGAATTATCCGACACTCAAAAACACCCTCGATGCTTAGAAATACAGAAAAGTATTATAAGTTCTTTTTGCAAGAGAGAGTTTCCATTTATATTTTAGCTTTTTTGAAAATATTCCAACTAAAACACCAAACATGAATATGAAATATACTTCTGATAAAGAAGCTGCTGATGCACTACAAGCGTCTTTTCAAAAATTAGAAAAAGAAGTTTCTAAAATCATTATTGGTCAAGAGGAAGTTATTAAACTACTGGTAACCGCTATTTTTTGCCAAGGTCATTGTCTTTTAGTAGGAGTTCCAGGTTTAGCAAAAACCTTGCTCATTCAAACTCTTAGTAAAGCTCTCAATCTGGTTTTTAATAGAATTCAGTTTACTCCTGACCTCATGCCTTCTGATATACTAGGCTCTGAAACCATGGACAAAGAACGAAATTTTCAATTTATTAAAGGACCGATTTTCGCAAATATCATTTTGGCAGATGAAATCAACCGTACTCCTCCTAAAACCCAAGCGGCGCTTTTAGAATCTATGCAAGAATATTCTGTAACAGTTTCAGGAAGACACTTTCAACTCGACCGTCCTTTTTTTGTGCTTGCTACACAAAATCCTATCGAACAAGAAGGAACTTATCCGCTTCCTGAAGCCCAACTTGATAGATTTATGTTTAATATTCTGTTGGACTATCCCAGTTATCGGAGTGAAGTTGAAATTGTTAAAAATACTACTTCTGACAATAAACCTACTGTGGAAATTGTAATGAACAAAGAAGATATTCTTTACTTTCAGCAACTTGTTCGCAGAGTCCCTGTAGCGGATAACGTAATAGAATACGCCGTTCGACTAGTAAACAAAACACGTCCTCAAAAAGAATTAGCTACCGAAATTACTAACGAATATATAGAATGGGGAGCGGGTCCACGCGCTTCTCAATCGTTGGTGCTGGCTGCTAAATGTCATGCTTTGTTGCTTGGAAAGTATTCGCCTGATATTGAAGACGTTCAAGCTGTCGCAATTCCTGTATTGCGTCATCGCGTTGTGCGCAATTTCAAAGCAGAAGCCGAGGGAATTACGATTGAAACAATCCTTCAAAAACTCATGTAATTTTTTGTTTGAAGATTTTCTATGTTTTAAACGCTTTTTACTTTCAATTGTGAAAAAGGCGAAATATGCCTTGTTTGTGCAAAATGCTATTTCTGTTAGATTAAATTTTCCATTCAACAATATTTTTCTTTCTAAACCATAAAAAAACTTCTTTTTTTACGTTTCTTATATACGAATTTGAAAATGTAAGTATTCATGCCTATTCATTTAGATAGCTTAAGAAAATTACATTCTACCGTTCGACCTTCTTGTATTCGAGATAGCGGACCTATTTATACAGAAACTCTTCAAAATGGCTGCCATCACAAAAACATAATTATTGAACCTTGGAATACGATGTCAGCCGTCCCATTTGTGATAGTAGCCTTTTATATCCTATGGAAATTGATAAGCGAACGAATCCTTAACTGGTTTTATTACTACATTGCTATTTTACTTTTTATTGGAGGTATCGGAGGGGTTTTGTACCACGGATTTCGCTCTTCTGAATGGTACTTACTTATGGATTATGTTCCTATTGTAGTGCTTTGTTTCACTGCCGCAGTTTACTTTACTGCACAACTTTTCGAAAAAAGAAGGCACGGTGTAGTAATTATCTTAGGAGTAATCTTTTTTAATTACTTGCTTAACCTTGTCTTCGAAAAAGCATGGACAGACAACCTGAACTACGCTTATTTAGGTGCTGTTACGACTCTTCCTTCTATTTTGTTTGCTATTAAAACGCGTTTTGCAAAGAGTCGATATTTGCTAATTGCTTTTTTTTCTTTTGTAATAGCGCTTTTTTTTAGAATCTCAGACGACGAATATTGGCTCATTCGCATCATGCCCTTTGGTTCTCATTGGCTATGGCACTTGTTTGGAGCTGTTTCAAGTGCTTCTTTGATATACTACATATTCGTTACTTACAAAGTAAGAAAACGAGGATTAAAACGTTCGCTTACCGAAACAGACTGATTTCCCCACTTTCTTGAAGTTCAGCCACTCCCTGCATTAGATTAAAAGTAATACAATAGTCCAAATCTTCTTTTACGTTGAGGTGCCTTAAACGCTGATAATGAGAACTCAGCGCAACAAACTCTTTCAGATTGGAAGCTACTCTTTCATACATTAATAAGCATGACGTAGTAGCATCGTCGTTGTTTGCCTGAAAATGAAACTCGAAAAGTTTTTTCGCTAAAGCCCCTGCAAATAGGGAATCTTCTAAACTATATTTTCCTTTCCAACCCGCACATACTAATACAACATTTTTGTTTTTCTGCACGATATACTCCGCTACTGCATCAAAGTTTAAGAAAGCACCTAAAACTACGTGCGAAGCTCCTTTTGCTTTAAGAATAGCTTGCGTTCCATTAGTGGTAGTCATCACTATCTTCTTGCCTTTTTGCGACATAAATTCAAAAGGAGAATTTCCTAAATCAAAACCTTCTATCTTTCGACCATCTCGTTCGCCAGCAGCAAGGTAACCTCTCTGACGATAAGGAAAACACTCCTCCACTTGACTCACAGCTTTAATACTTACTACACCATGGTTCAAACCAGTCGTTATGCAAGAAGTTGCCCGAAAAATATCAATAATTACAGCAGTTTTATCAGTAAAATCGTGTTGAAAAGAAAGTTCAGGAGTTAAACAAGTTTCAACAGAAAGAGGCATTTTCAGTAAAGATTAAAAACAAGCCAAAATTAAAAGTTAATTAGTTCTTTTTTTAAAAATAGAACATTTTAGGTTAGGGGTGCTCTGAAAGAAAGGAGTGCGCAAAAGCTATCTTCTTTGGTGTTAAACTCTACATTTCCTTGAAGAGCTTCTACTTGAATTTTAGTAATATACAAGGGAAGCTCTAATCCGTCAATTTGGTTCTGAGAACTTGCGCTATAAAACTGAATACGAGCATCTTTATAGGAGAGAACTACTTTGCCATGGTTCGGCAAGTACGAGGCTTCTATCACGACGTCTGCCAAATTCATATCCATTCGAAAAGTAGCGCTATATTGAAGCAAAGTTCTAAAAATATCAACAAGAATCTCGAAATCTGCTAATACCTGAAAATACAAAGATGGATGTATACTAATTTCAGAAACTTTTGATTTAAGTATTGCTTCTTGAAGAGCATCAGAAAGTTTGATAGATTTAAGATTTTCTAATTGAATTGATAATTCTTTCATATTCAAAACAGTCATCATATTATGAAGAACACTATCTGCATTATATGCCTCTTTATTGATAGATTGAATAATTTGCTGAACTTGAGAAGCATTTTCTTTTTCTTTATGAAACAAATAACTCAATCCTAAAATCCTGGCAATAGGAGCGCGGAGATTATGAGCAGTTAGAAAACTAAAGTTGGTAATTCGATTAGCATATTCTCCTAATTTATGATTGAGCTTTGTGAGTTGTTCAGTTCTTAGTTCAACAATTTTTTCTAAATTCGCATTATACTCTTGTAATCTTCGATGTTGCCGCCTGATAATGCGTTGGGCTTTTTTCAAGTGTCTGAATTGAGAACCAATCTTTTGGTTCTTTTGCTCTATTTCTAACTTCTGAGCACTAATTTGCTCATGCTGTATTTGAAGTTCCTCGTTTTGAGACAAGATTTCCTTTTGTTTGGATTCTAATATCTCATAAGCAGCTTTTAGTTTTTTATAATGATAAAAAATGACTCCTCCAAAAATAGAAACAAGCAATAAGATTCCTAAAACAGTACTTATCCATTGAAATCGCTCATTTGCTTTAAGTTCCTTGATTTGAGTTTCTTTTTGAAACAAAGCAAGTGCGTTTTCTTTTTTTTCGAGCTCAAGCTGTATAGCTCTGATTTTGGTCTGAGCCGTTTGGTTATTGTCAAACATCTCTTCGCGAATTCTTTCTAACTCTACTGCTATCAAATAAGCTTTTTCATATTGCTTTGCTTTATATAAGCAACGATGATAAGTGCGGTAAGCCTTTCTAATTCGATATTTATTAGTAGTTTTCAAAGCATGATTGACAGATTTTTCGTAATAAAAACAAGCTTTGGGATAGTTTTCTTGACTTTCATAAATCTGTCCAATAGCATGATAAACGTTATACGACTCTTCTGAATTTTTTAAATTCAAGAATATAAAAAGCGCCGAATCATAATAAAAAAGAGCTTGCTTATCTTGTCTTTTTTTTGCGTAAGCGTTGCCAAGTAATTTATAAGAAATAGCAATCTGATTCCTCTCTCCTAAAAATAAAGCTATTTTTAATCTCTTGTATAAATATTCAAAAGATTTTTTTTCTTGCATCAAAGAAAAAGAAAGAAATGACGCACTCTCTAACAAAGCATAAATACTATAATCAGTACTTGGCTGAAGAGTATCTAACAGTTTTTCTGCTTGTGAATAATAAAATTGAGCACTATCCGATTGACCAATTTTCTGAAATATCTGAGCAAAAGTAATATAATATTCCGCTTGTTTTCCTATCGTAAATTCGCTTTTATAAGAAGTAAAAAAATTCTTTGTTTCGTTTATCCAAAAATTTAATGAAAGAGTATCTTTCTGAATACAGTGTTGTAACATAAACAGATAAGCTTGTAGGGCATCTTTCAAACTGTCAATCTGTGTAAAAACCTTGATAGCTTTCTGAACCTGTTGAGCAACGTTTTCAAGAATATCCTGATGACTCAATAGTTTCGCAATACGTAACAATGCAGATGCTTGCTCGTATAAATCATGATGTTGCTCACTAAGGCGCAAAGATTCTATGTAAGTAGAAAACGCCTCTGCATAATCGCTTTTAATAAGGTAGTACTCTGAAAGCAGCCTTAAAGCCCAAAACTCTGCTTTCAAACATGAATCTTGTTGATAGTACAATCTTGCCTGTTGAATGGAAAAAATGGCGCTATCAATCGGATTTTGATAACGATAGCCTACCGAAAGAATGTGATAAGCACCCGCAACTCCCTGCTTATAACGAATTCTCTGAGCTTCCTGAAGTGCCAGATATGCATATACAAAAACGCTATCAGGATAAAATGACCTATTCATGTAAGCAATGGCTAAATACCAATCGACTTTTTGTGAGTCCGTAAGATTATTTCGATTGAAAGAATGAGCTTTACAAAAGCAGGGACTTGTTTCACAATGAAAACTTTCGTATATCCTTTTCCACTCAATACATCTTTGTGAAAACTGGCTTTGTACGTTGGCGGTAGTAATGGCAAAAAATAAAATAAAAATGATACGCACTTTTAAAATAAGTAAATTAAAATTAAGTAAAGTTCATGTAAACGCATTGCTGCAAAATTTTTTAAAAGTAATGCTCTGCTGTTATTGTTTTAAACGCAATACTTTTTTAAAATGTTATAATTTAATGATTTTTGTAAAAAAATATATTTATTAGACTACACAACTTTTTAAAAAACAAGCTTTTGCAATTTAAAAAAACTGTAAATCAGTTTATTAAAATAATGTTCTTCTGAGCCATCATAAGAAAAAAATGAAGTAATAAATAAATTAAAATGTCATCAATTCATTTTATAGCAATCGGAGGTAGTGTAATGCATACATTAGCTATAGCATTGCACAAAAAAGGAGATAATATAACAGGTTCTGACGACGAGATTTTTGAACCTTCTCGCAGCCGATTAGCAGCCTACAATTTGTTGCCCGAATCACTAGGTTGGTTTCCAGAAAAAATTACATCTAAATTAGATGCGGTCATTGTAGGAATGCACGCTCGAGCAGATAATCCTGAATTATTAAAAGCGCAACAACTCGGCTTACCTATCTACTCCTATCCCGAATTTATTTATGAAATTGCTAAAGAAAAAAAAAGAATTGTAGTAGCAGGAAGCCACGGCAAAACAACTACTACCGCTATGATCCTCCACGCTTTGGCTTTTCATCAAATTCCTTTCGATTACGTCATCGGAGCAACTCCTCACGGCTTCGAAACTAATGTACGACTTTCTGATGCGCCTTTAATTGTTATAGAAGGAGACGAATATACTACTTCTCCTACAGACCTGACTCCCAAATTTTTACATTATCATCATCATATTGCTGTAATCACTGGAATTGCATGGGACCACATCAATGTATATCCTGACTTTTCCACTTACCTTCAACAATTCTCACGCTTAATTCAACAAACCCCTAAGGATGGATTATTAATATACAACCAAACTGATGAAAATGTGGTCAATCTTCTTAAAGAAATTAAGGATGTTCCACAAAAACCATATTGTCTACACGAACATGTTGTAGAAAAAAATATTACTTACCTAATCACACCACAAAATCAAAAAATACGAGTAAATTTTTTTGGTGCCCATAATCTACAAAATGTGTCAGCAGCTAAGCAAGTTTGTATGGAACTCAACATGCAAGCAGAAAAATTCTATGAGGCTATTCAACTTTTTCAAGGAACTTCTAAGCGGCTAGAGTTGCTCAAAACTTACGGCAAAACTCATCTGTATCGAGATTTTGCTCACGCACCCTCTAAGCTAACAGCAACTATTCAAGCTATGAAGCAACAGTATCCTATGCAAAAATTAGTGGCGGTTTTCGAACTTCACACTTACAGCAGTTTAAACAAATCTTTTTTAGTTTATTATGCGAATAGTATGCAAGATGCTGACACAGCTATTGTCTATTATAATCCTAAAACCCTAACTCTCAAACGTATGGAAATGATTTCAGAAGAAGAAATCAGAAGAGCTTTTCAAAGGCATGATCTGTTAGTATTCACAGATTCAACCCAACTGTACAACTATTTACAAAACTATTCTTGGGGTGAAGATAATTTGTTGATGATGTCCTCGGGAAATTTCGACAATCTCGATATTCAAAGCATTATCAAATAAATTACCCTTGCAAGACTCTTTTGTAAACTTAATTCGAAAATATGAAAATCATCGAAGTAACTACTCCAGAGCACCGAAAAGCTTTTTTAATGCTCCCCGTAAGGCTCTACGCGCGAGAAAAATACTGGATTCGCCCGCTCGATGAAGACATTGAAGCTGTATTCGACAAAGAAAAAAATAAATTTTTTAAACACGGAGAATGTACTCGATGGATTCTTCAAAACGATAGTGGCGAAATCATCGGACGCGTTGCTGCATTTATTGATAGAAAAACTGTCATGAAAGACAATCGACAACCTACGGGAGGTATGGGATTCTTTGAATGCATCGCCGATAAGAAAGCAGCCTTTTTGCTTTTTGATACTTGTAAGCAATGGCTTATGGAGCGAGGCATGATGGCTATGGATGGTCCTATTAATTTCGGAGAACGCGATAAATGGTGGGGCTTATTAGTAGAAGGTTTTGACAAAGAGCCTAATTACTGCATGCCTTATCATTTTCCATACTATCAAGAATTTTTTGAAGCTTACGGATTTCGGGAATATTTCAAGCAATTCACCTTTGCGCGCAAAGTAATGGACTCACTTGATGAAAAATTAGCCCGTAAAGCATCACTTATCACCCAAGACCCTAATTATTCTTTCAGACACATCGACTTAAAAAATTTGGACAAATACGCTGAAGATTTTCGAATCGTTTACAACAAAGCATGGAGTAAGCATGCAGGAGCTGCAGAAATGTCTTCTTTACAAGCAAAAGCGCTTATGAGACGAATAAAACCTATATTAGATCCTAAAATTGTTTGGTTTGGCTACTATCAGGAAGAGCCTATTGCCTTTTATATCATGCTGCCCGAAATGAACCAAATTTTTAAGCACGTCAATGGAAAATTAGACTGGTGGGGCAAAATCAAATTTTTATATCATCAACTTATGAAAACCAATCGAAAAATGTTTGGGGTTGCCTTTGGGGTGGTTCCAGAACATCAGGGGAAAGGAGTCGATGGAGCAATTATTATGGCAGTGAGAGAACTTGTTCAAGAAAAATATAAAAGATATGACGATTTCGAAATGAATTGGATTGGCGACTTCAACCAAAAAATGATTCGCGTCGTAGAACAAGTAGGTGCTTACAAAGCCAAAACTCATATTACTTATCGCAAATTGTTTGATGATAGCATCCCTTTTGAAAGAATGAAAATGAAAGATTGAAGAAAAAAAGATGGAACATTCATATAAACTTTGTTCCATCTTCTCCTCTTACACTACCACATTCACAATTTTGCCAGGTACAACAATTACCTTCTTAGCAGGTTGATTGTTGAGCCATTTTTTTACTACCTCATCGGAGAGCACCACTTGTTGAATCGTTTCAACAGAAGCATTAGCATCGAAAGTAATTTTAGTGCGCATCTTGCCATTTACCGAAACAGGATATTCAATTGTGTCTTCTATTAAATACTCTGAATTATAAGTAGGAAAAACGGCTTTTGTAATACTGGTTTGGTTGCCGAGTAAATGCCATAACTCTTCGGTTATGTGAGGAGCAAAAGGAGAAATGATAATCAACAAATCTTGCAGAATTGCTCTTTTATTGCATTTGAGAGCTGTAAGCTCATTTACACATATCATAAAAGAACTTACTGATGTGTTTAGGTTGAGCTTTTCTATGTCCTCTTCTGTTTTTTTAATGGTTTTGTGCAGTATTCTGAGTTCTTCTTTGGTAGGCGCTTCATCGGAAACAAAAAAGTTGCCTTTTTCATCATGAAACAAATTCCATAGCTTGCGAAGAAATTTGTAAACCCCCTCAATTCCATCTGTATTCCAAGGCTTTGAGACCTCAATCGGACCTAAAAACATTTCATACAGACGCAACGTATCGGCTCCATATTTTTCTACAATATCATCAGGGTTGACGACATTATATTTCGATTTAGACATTTTCTCAATAACACTTCCACAAATAAACTTTCCTCTGATTACTTCTCCACTTTCATGCCTACCAAGTTTTGCACCTTCAGTAATGAATTCTGCATCTTTATACTCAGGACGCCATTTTTTAAAAGCCTCAATATCAAGCTCATCGCCTCTTACTAACGAAATATCCACGTGCAACTCGACAGTTTCTCCATAGTAGCCATCGAGCAAATGGTAAGAAATAAACTTATTTTCGTATTTATCTTTATAAATAAGACTGCTCCTTCCTTGAATCATTCCTTGATTGACAAGTTTTTGAAAAGGTTCTTCATGGTTAATGTAGCCCATGTCATAAAGAAACATGTTCCAAAAACGGCTGTAAAGCAGATGTCCTGTAGCGTGTTCTGTCCCACCGATATACAAATCGACAGTATTCCAATAGTTAGAAGCTTCTTTGCTGCAAAAAGTCTGGTCATTTTGAGGATCCATGTAGCGCAAAAAATACCAACTAGAACCAGCCCAGCCTGGCATCGTAGTATGTTCGTAGTCGTATTCATTACCGTCTTCGTCTCTGTATTTCCAATTTTTGGCACGTGCCAAAGGCGGTTCTCCAGTAGGTGTAGGTTTATACTGATCGATTTGGGGAAGTTCTAATGGAAGCTTTTCAAAAGGAACAAGATGAGGAATCCCATTTTTATAATAAATCGGAACAGGTTCCCCCCAATAACGCTGACGACTAAAAACAGCATCGCGCATGCGATAGTTTATTTTTCGCCTTCCAAAACCTCGTTCTTCTGCATATTCAATAGCTTTCTGAATGGCTTCTTGCGTATCTAATCCATTAAGAAATCCGGAATTGATGAGTTTACCATGCTTGATTTCTGTAGGATTTTCCAGATTTTCTGTTCCTGCTATCACAGGAATAATAGGTAAATCAAATGCTTTCGCAAATCGATAATCGCGGTCATCAGAGGAAGGGACAGCCATCACGACACCCGTTCCGTAGCCTGCCAACACGTAATCTGCAATCCAAATTGGTACTTTTTCTCCCGTGAAAGGATTGATCACATAACTTCCTGTAAAAACTCCTGTAGTCGTTTTTACTTCTGCTTGTCTTTCTCGTTCCGAACGATTGATAGCTCGCTGTACATACTGCTCTACGTTCTTTTTTTGCAACTTGCTAGTAAGACGTGGAACAAGTTCGTGTTCGGGAGCAATCACTACATAGGTAACCCCAAAAACTGTATCGGGTCTTGTAGTAAATACGGTGAGAGTAATGTCAGAATTCACTACTTTAAAATCTATTTCGCAGCCAAACGACTTTCCTATCCAATTTCGCTGCATTTCTTTCATGGCTTCACTCCAATCGAGTTTATCTAAGTTCCTAAGAAGGCGCTCTGCATATGCTGTAATTCTCATCATCCATTGTCGCATCTTTTTACGTTCTACTGGATAACCTCCGCGTTCGCTAACACCATCTTTTACTTCGTCGTTAGCTAATACTGTTCCAAGCGCCTCACACCAATTTACCATCACTTCATCCAAATAAGTCAATCGATAGCCAAGTAAAATTTTAGCTTTTTCTTGTTCAGATTTATTTTTCCACTCTTGAGCGGTGAAAATTTTGATATTCTCATTGCAAGCAGCATTTACGTGGCGATTTCCATCCTTTTCAAAAATATCGATAAGCTCAGCGATAGGACGAGCTTTATCCGCTGTATAATCATACCAAGCATTAAAAAGCTGCTGAAAAATCCACTGAGTCCATTTATAGTAAGAAGGATCAGAAGTCTTCACTTCGCGATCCCAATCATAATCAAAACCAAGAATAGAAAGTTGTTTCTTAAAAGTAGCGATATTTTTTTCAGTAGTGATGGCAGGATGCTGACCCGTTTCGATAGCGTATTGTTCAGCGGGAAGTCCAAAAGAATCAAAACCCATTGGGTGAAGAACATTGTATCCTTTTAGTTTTTTAAAGCGGCTTACAATATCAGAAGCAATATATCCGAGTGGATGACCTACGTGAAGCCCTGCTCCCGAAGGATAAGGAAACATATCTAATACATAAAACTTAGGTTTTGTAGTATCATTCGTTACTTTATAAACTTTTTGTTCTGCCCATCGAGCTTGCCATTTAGATTCTATTGCCTTGTGTTGATATTCTGCCATAATAGTAATTTTTTGAAGCTTTGAAGATCCTAAAAATGGGTCGTGAAATTACAAAAGAGAAAAAGCCGAGGCAAAAGAACGCACACAAACAAAAACCTTGTGCAACCTATAAAAATCATAGCATATTTTTCTCTTCGAAGTAGTTAATATAAGTAGTTAAATCTTTGTCGCCTCTTCCAGAAAGGTTCACTACTGCTATTTCATGAGATTGGGCATTTAGTTTAGGAAGGTAAGCAAGGGCATGAGCTGTCTCTATCGCAGGGATAATACCTTCCAATCGTGTGCAGAGCAAGCCAGCTCGCATCGCTTCTTCATCCGTAATAGGGAAATAACTTGCTGCTCCTGATTTAGCGAGCCATGCATGCAAAGGACCAATCCCTGGATAATCAAGACCTGCTGAAATAGAATGAGGCTCTATTACTTGTCCATCTTCTGTTTGGATGACCAACGATTTGCTGCCATGCAAAACACCTACCCTTCCAACGGCAATAGTAGCAGCAGTCATTCCTGAATGGATGCCGTGCCCACCTGCTTCTAAACCGATGAGTTTAGTTTTAGAATTCTGATAAAAATGATAAAAAGCACCTGCTGCATTGCTTCCTCCTCCTACACAAGCAAGAACATAGTCAGGTTCGCTTCTACCTACAGAAGATTGGAGTTGTTGTGCGATTTCTTCGCTAATGACTGCATGGAAGCGAGCTACCATATCTGGATAGGGGTGAGGTCCTACCACAGAGCCTATAATATAATGAGTGTCAACAGGATTATTAATCCAAAACCGCATAGCTTCGTTGGTAGCATCTTTGAGAGTCTTGCTTCCACTAGTAGCTGGAATTACTTTTGCCCCGAGCATGCGCATTCTATCGACATTAGGTTTTTGACGCTTCGTATCGAGTTCTCCCATAAATACTATACATTCCATTCCCATGAGAGCGCATACAGTAGCAGTAGCTACACCATGCTGCCCTGCCCCTGTTTCTGCGACAATACGTTTTTTGCCTAACCGCTTAGCCAACAAAATTTGTCCTATTGTATTATTAATTTTATGAGCGCCTGTATGACACAAATCTTCTCGCTTAAGATAGATATGAAATCCCATATGCTCAGAAAGCCGAGTAGCATAATAGAGAGGAGTAGGCCTTCCTACGTAATCGCGCAGCAAACGGCGAAATTCTTTTTGAAAATCATCCGATTCTATAATAGATAAATAATTTTTTTGTAACTCCTCTATATTAGGATATAGCATTTCAGGAATGTATGCTCCTCCAAATTCACCGTAATATCCTTGCTGAGTAATAGGAAACATGTTTCTCTAAATCAATAGTTACAATATTGCGCATTTTTTATCAAAATATGAAAAATACTTAGATTTTTTAATTTTTTTTTAGTTTATTTTAAAAACATTACATTTTTGCAAAAGAATTCTTATACAAACAAATACGACAAATATTCAGATTCTTATAATTTTCTTGAATATTTTGAGTTAATGTAGTAGGTTGAAAAAGATTTTTAGAAGTATGGTAGATATTATGTTTGTCATTCTACTAATTGTTACTGTAAACCTTTTTATAGTCGCAGGTTTATATTTTGGAGGTCTTCGCAATTTAACACCTGCGCAAGGTTATTTTTCTTTTGCTCTTATTATTGCAGCTCTAATAATAATAGACATTTGGATATATCGAGGGCTTTCTGCTCAACAAAATGCTAAATGCTCTAAAGAAAGAATCGAACAAATTTTCAACGAAATTTCAAAGGGAAATGCCAAATTTAAAAAAGAACTTTTAGAATGTGCAGGAGGCGACGGCAATATATCTATTGTAGTGCGAGACGTCGCCGCTAGTCAGAACGTGAAATTTAGTGGAAAAACAAAAAAAATCAAATTGATTGAATACATCAACAGCTTGGAAAAAACAGCATTAGGTAATAAAATTGCCATTACTGAATACCGCCAAGATTTGCAGGGGCAAATTATCTTTTTAGAAATCACAGAAAACTATAACTAGTAGGCTTATGAAAAACACATGGTTTAACTTTAAAACGTATTTAATAGCAATCTTCATCGGCATATTTTCAATTAGCTGCGGCGATAAAGCCTCTAATGAAATAAATGAAGTAGAAGTATATCGCGAAAAAATTGCAAGCCAAAAAGTAATGCTCGACGATGCTATTAAACAACTAGAATACGAAAAAAAACAAGTTAAACTTCTCCAAGACCAAATCGCTATCAAAGAGCAACAAGTACAACTCGCAGAAAAAAATGAAAACGAACTCAAAAACTTACAAGCGAGTTATGCCCGCATGAAAAGAGATGTAGAAGAGTGGAAGGCTCTTTTGAGCACACAAGAAAAAGAGTACAACAAAGTTAAGAAAGACCTTGATGTAGTATTAAATTATCTGAGTAGCCGAAACATCCAGATTGTGCGCAACAAAATGGGAGAAATCGAAAAGCTCACATCAGAAACTCTCTCTTCTTCAGGTTCGAGCAATTTCGATTCTTTGATGTTAATCCTAGAAAATGAACGCGCGTCGAACAAGCAAGTTATTACAAGGCTTGAAAACATGATCGCTAACTATCAAAAAGAAGTACTGAGATGGCAAAAAAGATTCAATGAAAATGGCATATTTTTGAGCGAACATCTTTCTAATTTTATAGTAATTCTTTCGGCTGATACCTCTCAAAACAATCAAATTCAATTGAACGCTTCGCTCTTGCGCCAGATTGGCAAACCTAAAAGAGGAGAAATCTCGGTGCGAATCTCGTGCAAAATGCCCAATGGAAACTTGTTCGATGTCTATACTGGAAAAGTAGCTTACCAAAAAAAAGAAACTAAAATCAAAGTAAATGATATCAAGCCTTTCGATATTGAAGCTTCCGGCTCTCATAAGATTGTAGTCTACTTAGATAACAAAGAAGCTTATTTCGAGGATATGGTTTTTACGCGCAAATAAATATGAATTAAACCTTGTTCTTTAACAAAACATTTTTAAATATCTTAATTGGCTTAAGCATTATAGGGCTGCTTCTTTGGTTATTGGCAGGAGTGGTGGAGTATTGTTTACTGGCACTAGTTCTTTCTGCCATTTTGCGCACTCCTATCAATTACCTTACACAATGGCAAATTTTAGGCGCTAGAATTCCTCGCACACTTGCCGTAATCCTCTCCTTCATTCTTCTTATTTTTATTATTGTATTGTTTTTTGCACTTTTTGTTCCCTTGATTTTAGATCAGATAGAAGTATTATCAAAACTCAATTTTTCTGAAATTTTTGCTAAAATTATCACGCCTATCGATAAAATTGAAAACTACCTTTTGGGCATTGGTCTACTAGAAGTTCCAAAAGGTACATTACAAAATAATATTTTGCATTATTTTACTAATTGGTTCGAAAAACTCGATATCACTTCTTTTTTAAATCAACTCTTTTCTTATACAGGAAGTATATTAGCAGGTGCATTCGCTACTTTTTTTATTAGCTTCTTTCTACTCAATGAGACGAGTTATATCCGCAAAAAATTGATTTCTTTCATTCCTAATCGATATTTTGAGGTTTCTATTACAGCCATTATTAAAATAGAAAAGCTACTTTCTAATTACTTATTAGGGCTATTTTTGCAAATGATAGCAATTTTTGCGACTTGCTCATTAGGCCTTTCGATTATTGGAATCCACTATGCTCTTACAGTTGGAGTTTTTACTGCAGTAGCTAATCTGATTCCTTACATAGGTCCACTTTTAGGAGCTGTATTTGGAGTTTTCGTCGGAATGTCTAACGCTGAAGCTCATCTTATTTCACAAGATTCTTTGTGGATCCTTAGCAAAATTTTAGTAGTTTTTGGCATCGTTCAGCTAATTGACAACATTTTACTACAACCCATTATTTTTTCGAGAAGTGTAAAAGCGCATCCGCTAGAAATCTTTTTGGTAGTAGTTATAGGAGCTAATTTATTAGGTGCCATCGGCATGGTGATGGCTATTCCTGCCTATACAGTCATAAAAGTTTCAGTAAAAGAGTTTTACCAAGGGTATTTAAAATATAGATTCTTTAAAAAACAAGCTGATTTTTAAATAATATTCTTCCCAACTTTAAAAACGAAACTTTTTGAATATCGAATGGTGCATAATACCTTTAAAGAATATTCATAGAACATATGAAGGTCTCTGAATCAGAAGATATAAAGCGTTATATTTTAATCAAAGGAGCTAAAGTTCATAATTTAAAAAATTTAAGCGTTGCAATTCCAAGAAATCGATTAGTAGTCATTACAGGAGTCAGTGGCTCAGGAAAATCTTCTTTAGCCTTTGATACTCTTTTTGCTGAAGGACAAAGACAGTACGTAGAAAGCCTCAATTCATACGCTCGTCAGTTTTTGGTGCGCATGGAAAAACCCGATGTAGAATACATTAAGGGGATCTCACCTGCAATCGCTGTAGAACAAAAAGTTACTACATATAACCCGCGTTCCACTGTAGGAACTACTACTGAAATTTATGATTACCTTAAACTTCTGTTTGCACGCATCGGAAAAACTTATTCTCCTGTTTCTGGAAGAATCGTTCAAAAAGATAGCGTAAGCGACGTAGTAGACTTTATTCAATGTCATGAAAACGGAACGCGTTACATGATTTTAGCGCCTCTTGTTCTAAACCAAAACCGAAAAATTGCTGACGAATTCAATGTCCTACTACAAAAAGGATTCACCAGGATAGTTCATCAAGAAAATATCTATCAAATTGAAGAACTTTTAGAAAACAACTTTGCGCTCACTGGTGATTTATTTTTACTTATTGACAGAGGAATTGTAGAAAAGCAAGAAGAAGAAAGGCAATTTCGCCTTGCTGATTCTATCCAAACAGCTTTCTATGAAGGAAATGGAACTTGTATCGTAAAAATTTTCTCAGAAGAAAACAAAGAAACGCGTTACTTTTCAGATCGATTTGAAGCCGACGGAATAGTTTTCGAAGAACCTTCTGTAAATCTTTTTAGCTTTAACAATCCTTATGGCGCATGCAAAACTTGTGAAGGAACAGGAAAAGTAATCGGCATTGATAAAGATTTAGTCATCCCTGATAAAAGTTTGTCTGTTTATGACGGCGCAATTGCTCCCTGGCGAACTGACTTAATGAAAGAATGGTTGCGCCCTCTTTTAAGGCACGGAGTAGAGTTTGATTTTCCAGTGCATCGAGCCTATGCTGATTTGACACCTGCTCAACAAGAACTTTTATGGAAAGGAAACGAGTATTTTAAAGGAATTAATCAGTTTTTTGAATATTTGGAAAGCCAGTCTCACAAAATTCAATATAGAGTACTACTCTCAAAATACAAAGGAAAAACTACTTGCCCTGATTGTCTTGGAACCCGCATTCGCAAAGATGCTTCTTATGTTAAAATTCAAGGAAAATCTATCCAAGAATTGGTTTTAATGCCTATCAGCGATTTGTTTTATTTTTTTCAAAACTTACAACTTTCCGAATACGAAAACCAAATTGCAAAACAATTGTTAGCCGAAATTCGCAATCGGCTAAGTTACCTAATCAAAGTAGGCTTGCCTTATCTTACACTTAATCGACTTACCTCCACTCTTTCTGGAGGAGAATATCAACGCATCAAGTTAGCAACTTCTTTAGGAAGTGCTTTAGTAGGTTCTATGTATATCCTTGACGAACCCAGTATAGGATTGCATCCGCGCGATACTAAAAACCTCGTAGCCGTTCTTAAAGAATTGCGCGACCTGGGAAATACTGTGATTGTAGTAGAACACGAAGAAGAAGTTATCCGAGCAGCTGACCAAATCATCGATATAGGACCTGATGCGGGAAGGCTCGGAGGAGAAATCGTTTTTCAAGGAAGTTGGCACGATATTCAAAACGAGCATTCTACTCAAAGCCATACAATTCGGTTCTTAAAAGGAATCGAACAAATACCGATTCCAACTACTCGGCGCCGTTGGAAAGAGTATATTGAAGTAAGGGGTGCGCGCGAAAACAATCTCAAAAATATAAATGTAAAATTTCCATTAGAATGCTTAACAGTTGTTACAGGTGTAAGCGGCTCAGGAAAATCTACTTTGGTCAAAAGAATTTTAGTACCTGCCATGCAACGGCTCTTAGAATCTGCTTCTGTCTCTGAAGTAGGGCACTTCGATCGCTTAGAGGGAAACACAAAACAAATTACCCGCTTAGAATTCATCGACCAAAACCCTATAGGAAAATCAACTCGCTCTAATCCTGTTACTTATATGAAAGCGTACGACGCTATTCGTACCTTGTATGCCGAACAACCTCTTGCTAAGCGACTCAATTATACTCCAGCTTTTTTTTCTTTCAATGTACCAGGAGGAAGATGCGATGCCTGTGAAGGAGAAGGCGTTATAAAAGTAGAAATGCAATTTATGGCAGATATTTATCTCACTTGTGAAGCGTGCAAAGGAAAACGTTTTAAAGAAGAAATTCTAAACATCAAATACAAAGAAAAATCTATTTATGATGTATTAGAAATGACTGTTGATGAAGCAATGATATTTTTTAAGGAGCATCCAAAAATTATTGAAAGGCTTCAACCTCTCGAAGAAGTAGGATTAGGATACATCAAGTTAGGACAATCTTCTTCTACGCTTTCAGGAGGAGAAGCACAACGCATCAAATTAGCCTTTTTTTTGGCAAAAGGCAGCATCGCAGTTCATGAAAGAATTTTATTTATCTTCGATGAACCTACTACAGGTTTGCACTTTCATGACATTAATAAGCTCCTTTACGCTTTACAAGCTCTTATTGAAAAAGGACATACTGTAATTGTCATCGAACATAATTTGGATGTTATTAAATGCGCCGATTGGATTATAGACCTCGGACCAGAAGGTGGAGAGAAAGGAGGATACATTTGCTTTGAAGGAACTCCCGAAGAAATGATACATCAGAAAGATAACATTACGGCGCAATTCTTGAAAGAAAAATTTTTAAGAAATAATACTCATGGTGTTTTCTCTTTTTGAAAATCGCAAAAAAAAATTTCAAATTCCTTACGACGTAGGAGAAAAAAAACAAATTTGGAAACTCCATATAGATTTTTTTCAACCCAATCATTTAATCGTAGAAACTCGAAAAAATGGAGAAATCTTTTGCACAGTATTAGATATACAAAATCAAACCATCTTACAACCAGAATTCGCTCTTCCTACTGATTGGTACTGTTCTATCAGTCAAATTGCAAATCATGTGATGTTTATCACCCGCTATGAAGGTACGCACAATCCGATTGCTGCTTCTATAATAGCCTTTGACATTGAAAATCAAAAGATCTTATGGGAAAAATTAAAAGCTCATTTCGTGGAAGCCCAGCCTGAAGTAGTATGCATAATTCAAAACGAGGCTATATCTTGGCTTGAGACTAAAAGCGGAAAAACTACTCATAAACCTTCGCAATTTTCTCAAAAAAAGACACGAGTAATTTTACCTCAACATTATTTGCAATCTGATGAATATTTTACCTGGATAAAAGATTTTTTAAAAACGAAATGCATAGAAGATATCGTAGGAGCAATTGATTATTGGGAGGATAGTCATACTTTTCTAATAAGTTATTATCAACCATATAATCAACAACTTACGAACTATTTGAGCGCCTTCGATAAGCATGGAAACGAACTCTGGAGCTACCTTTTACAAGCTAATTTAAAAGGAATCTCTGATGAGACCTTTTTTATTATGAATCAAAATGTAATATTTGTGCAGAACAAACGATTTTTGTATGTGAAAAAATTGCCATAAAATCTTAAACTCATAAAAATATGATAAAACTCTTATTTTTCATGCTTTCGTATTATTGTGTACTTGCAAGCCCCCTAGACTCAATAGGCTTAGAGCGAAGAAACAACACTTTATACATCATTCATCGCGTAGAACAAGGAGAAAAAATTGGAGATATTGCGAAAAAATATTCTACTACTATCGAAGAAATTAAACATCACAATACTCTCGAGGGAGAGTTGCTAGTAGGGACTTTGTTGCGCATTCCTTTTGCGTACGAAAATATTTCTCTTGCACAAAACAAAAATCCAGCAGCTTTTCCAGGAGTTACCTCCGTATCTACTAAAACGCGCATGTTGCACAAAGTACAGCGAGGGGACACCTATTACAACATTGCAAAAAGGTATGGCATGAGCTTAGATGATTTGTTTCGAATCAATAAAATTACTGCTGATACAATCTTGAAGATAGGTAGAGACATCGTAGTAGAAACGACTACTACAACTGTGAAGCCTACAGTTTCTCCTCAAAGAGAAGAATGGATATATCGATTAGCAGTTTCACCAGAGTCTTTATACAAAAAACACCTTATCAAACATAAAGTCTCCAAACACGAAACTATTAATCAACTTTCTCAAAGATACAAAATAGAAGTCGATAGTATTAAGCATTGGAACCAACTCTCTTCAAACATTTTACCTGTGGGCAAGGAAATTATTGTAGGTGTTGAGTTTCGTGATAGCTTGGGGAATGTGCGCGTTCGCTTCGGAGGAGAAAAAGCGTCTTCTTTCGTTGAACCATCAACTTTCTCAACAATCTCTTCTAATAAACAAGAAAAAGAAGCTATCGCTGAAGTGAATGGAGTTATTATCACTAAAAAAGCGACGCTTTCTTCCACTACTATTAAAAATGAACCGTTGCGTCTTCTTGAAACGAGCGGAAAAGCCTACCTCATTCCAAAATCATCAGATGCTCAGTTAGATAGGTTAAATATCCATTTCGGCACCAACGAAAGTTTTATCGGCTGCCAAGCAATTGTATTCCACGAGCCTACTAAAGAAAAAATTAGCGCTAAAATCATCGGAACAGTAAACCAAGTAGATTGGAACAAAGGAATTATTGCTTATCTTTCTCACGGCGTAACAAAAAAGCTACTTATTAATGAAAACCACTATGTAAGCAACGATAAAGCGGTGCAAGTAAAGATATCATTAGTTTGTATACAATAAAAAACCCTTAAAAAAAGAGAGTTTTTAATCTATTCCACTAGAAAATAGCTTTTTTTCTAAGCGCTCTAAACGTTTCCAAACCTCACTTAACCTTTTGAACACAGCTAGTGCGCGAAGATGTTCTTTAAGAGGCATCACAGGAACGCCCATAAGCTGCTGCCCACTTTCATTGATATCACCCATCACCCCAGATTTACCTGCAATACTCGTTTTATCTGCTACTGTAATATGACCTGCAAAACCCACTTGCCCTCCTATTACACAATAAGCCCCTATTTTAGTAGAACCCGAAACTCCCGTTTGGGAGGCAATTACAGTATGCTCTCCTACTTCAACATTATGGGCAATCATAATTAAATTATCTAATTTTACACCTTTCTTAAGAATAGTATTTCCTAAAGTAGCTCTGTCTACTGTAGTGTTAGCACCTATGCTCACATCGTCCTCTATGATTACTCCTCCTATTTGCGGAACAGGTTTATAAGATCCATCAGGCTGAGGAGCAAAACCGAATCCATCCGAGCCTATTACTACTCCGCTGTGCAAAACACAATTCTTTCCAATCTTGCACCCTTGATAAATTTTTACACCTGCATAAATCACTGTATTATCTCCTATAATGCAGGAATCACCTATGTAAACATGTGGATAAATTTTTACTCCTTTTCCAATTTGAACATTTTCACCAATGTAAGCAAAAGCTCCTATGTAGCAATTTTCGCCTACTTGCGCAGAGTGATGTATAAAACTAGGCTCTTCTACCCCCAATTTGGGGCGAAATATTATCTTCTGATATTCTTCTAAAATTTTGCTTAGCGCTGTATAAGCATCCTCTACTGCTATTAAATTAGTAGAAACAGGTCTCTGAGGTTGAAAATCTTTATTCACAATGACAGCGGTAGCTTTCGTCTGATAAAGGTAAGGCTCGTACTTCGGATTAGCAAGAAAGCAAATAGCGCCTCGATGTCCTTCTTGAATTTTAGCAATAGTATAAACTTTTTCTTGCGGGTTTCCTATTACAATCCCATCCACTAAACGAGCAATTTGTTCGAGCGTAAATTCCATAATGGCAATAAAATTAAGCAAAACTGACAAAAAGTGTTTATAAAGCCAAAAAATATTGCTTTTCCGAATACTTTGAGAAAATGTCCATAAATTTGCAGTGAAAATTATCTCATTTTTATGTCCAAGCCATTTCCTCTGATTCTCATTACTAATGACGACGGTATTAAAGCTAAAGGAATTGCCAATCTCGTGGAGGCTATGCGCGGATTGGGAAGACTTGTAGTAGTTGCGCCGAGTGCTCCACAATCTGGTATGGGACACGCAATTACAATTCAAAATCCATTAAAAGTTTTTAAAACAAATATTTTTGGTTCCGATGTAGAAGCGTATGAATGCAACGGAACCCCTGCCGATTGCATAAAACTTGCTAAAGTGTATATTCTCAAAAATGAGATTCCTGATTTAGTAGTAAGTGGTATTAATCATGGTTCTAATAGCTCCGTAAGTGTATTGTACTCAGGAACGATGTCCGCTGCTATAGAGGCTTCTATCGAAGATATGCCTGCCATAGGATTTTCTCTTTGTGACTACGACGCAGACGCTGACTTTAGCCACTCACTTCCTTTCGTAAGGCAGATTGCTCAACAAGCGCTTACAAGACCTTACCCTTCTGGAATTGCGCTTAACGTAAATATTCCTCCTATTACAAAAGGAAAAATTAAAGGAATCAAGGTTTGCAGACAAGCCAAAGGAAAATGGGTAGAAAAATTTGATGAAAGAACAGACCCTTATGGAAGAAAATATCTATGGCTTACAGCAGATTTTATTCAGCAAGACCATGGAGAAGATACTGATGAGTGGGCTTTAGCACATCAATATATCTCTGTTGTACCTATTTCTTACGACATGACTGCTTATCATGCGATGGCTACTCTCAACTCAGAATGGAATTGGGACCTTGCTACTCTTGAAATTTCATAAAATCAATCAAAGCTATGGTTGAAGATAATTTTCAAGAAGAATGGCGACGTTTTTTAACCAAATTCTCTGATTTCACTGGCAAAACTCCTACAGACCTTAATCCTATCTTGTTGCTCATCGGTATACAGGAACTCGGAAAAGGACATCGTTACTTTAGTAAAGAAGAAAAGCAAGACCTCCTTCATATCGCGGTTTGCAAACTTATGAGTTATGCAGGCTATTACACTTTTGAAGGTTTTGACAAAGATGGATGGCCTCATTGGAGATTAGTCAAAAAAATTCCTTATTTGAACCTACAAAATCAAGAAGAAGCTTTGAAAAGGTTTATTTTAGAATATTTTAAAAAAGAAGTCGGCTGGGAATGGTAAAAATTGCTTCTTACAACGTAAATGGCATTCGATCAGCTATCCAAAAAGGATTGGTAGAGTGGCTTGCTGTTACAAATCCTGACATACTTTGTCTACAAGAGATAAAAGCTTCAAAACAACAAATCGACTTTCAGAACTTTGAGAAATTAGGATATCAGTACATCGCATGGAATGAAGCACAACAAAAAGGATACAGTGGCGTAGCTATTTTTTCGAAATATCCGTTTGAATCTTATTATTGCGGCATTCGTTCAGCTCGCTACGACAATGAAGGAAGAGCCATTACTGTGGTGTTTCCTACCTTTTATCTGTGCAACATCTATATTCCTTCTGGCACCTCGGGCAATATAAGACAACAAATCAAGTACGAGTGGCTCAACGACTTTGATATTTTTCTCGACACCTTCCCTTCAGACCGACCCTTGATAATTGGTGGAGATTTTAACATTTGTCATACAGAAAAAGATATTCATAATCCCGTTGCCAACAAAAACAGCAGTGGATTTTTACCTGAAGAGCGTGCTTGGCTTTCTAAGTTCTTTGAAAAAGGATTTGTAGATGCTTTCCGATACAAAAATCCTCATGAAATCAGTTATACTTGGTGGAGCTACAGGTTTAATGCTCGAAAACGGAACCTTGGCTGGAGAATCGATTATTTTGCGGTTTCTTCTTTTGCGAAAGAAAATATCGTAGATTGTAACCACCAACTTGACGCTTATCATTCCGACCATTGTCCTGTTTTACTTACTCTCAGTCTTTCACTGTAGCAAACAAGTTTGAGTTCTTCGAGATTAGCAAGCATTTTTTCTAGCAACTTATCACTACCAGCGACTAATGGAAGCCTCACTTCTTTGCTACAGAGTCCTAAAATCTCTAATAACAACTTAATACCTACTGGATTTCCTTCTGCAAACAAAAGATTAATGATTTCATAAAGTGCGAACATGTCCTTCATGGCTTCTTGAAACTGGTGCCGAAATGCGGCGCGCACAGAACGACTTATTTCTAAAGGAAAAGCATTTGCCGCTACCGAAATCACTCCAACAGCCCCGAATGACATCATAGGAATCGTAAACAAATCATCCCCTGAAATCAAAAGGAAGTCTTTAGGCTTATCTTTTGCGATTTTCATTGCCTGCATCAAATTGCCAGAAGCTTCTTTTATACCAATAATATTAGGATGCTCTGCAAGCCGCAACGTTGTTTCAGCTTCCATATTGGTACCTGTCCTTCCAGGAACATTATACATTACAATGGGCTTAGGAGAAGCATCTGCAATCGCTGTATAATGCGCAATTAGGCCTCTTTGAGAAGGTTTGTTATAATAAGGTGAGACAGTAAGAATCGCATCTACTCCTGTCAAATCAATCGTTTGGAGCGCCTCAATAGTTTCTTCTGTAGAGTTTCTACCAACTCCAAACATGATAGGTCGTTTCGTTGAGTTATGAGTTACAGCAGTGCGAAGAAGTTCATTGCGTTCTTCTTGAGTGAGCGTAGGAGATTCAGCAGTAGTTCCATTAACTACCCAATAATCTACATATTTGCCCGTATAGTCAAGCAGTTTTTTAAATTGCTCAAAATCTATGCTTTTCCTTTTGTCGTCTTTAAAGGGTGTTACTAAGGCTACACCTGTGCCGTAAAAAAGTCTTTGAATATCGGATGCCATTACATCGGTAGCTTTATATGAAACATTGCCTTTCAGCTCTTTTCCAGCAAAATTACAACAAGTAACTCAAATTGTAAAATTTCACGTTGCCAACAACTTTTTAACTGACGCATACGAACGCAGTTAATCAAATTTTCTATCTTGAGAAGCAAAAGCCCACGGTGCTCCTTTGTTTTCGATGTTGTGAAACATTACATTCCAAGATTGAGGCGCAGAAGATTCTTCCAATACCATATAACGACGCATTTCTAAGATAATTTCTAAAGGATTGATATCAATAGGACATGCCTCTACACATGCATTGCAAGTAGTACAAGCTAATAATTCTTCTTTAGTAACATAATCTCCGTACAACGATTTTCCATCGGAGGCTTGCAAAGAATTCTGAGCTAAAAAATTCCCGAGTTCGTCAGCTCTATCTCGAACATCCATGACAATTTTTCGAGGTGATAGCTTTTTGCCAGTCAGGTTGGCAGGACAGACAGAAGTACACCTCCCACACTCCGTACATGCATACGCCGAAAGAATTTGTCTCCAACTTAAATCTGTTACATCTTTTACACCAAAACGAGAAGGCGCTCCTACAAAGCTTTCATTTGACAAACCTAGCATAGTTTTCACTTCTGCTTCTACTTCTGGCATGTTAACCATTTTTCCTTTGGGAGTCTGATTGGCATAATAGGTATGAAAAAATGCTAATAGAATATGAAGGTGCTTAGAATAAGTAATGTAAACAGCAAATCCTAAAATTCCTAAAATATGCATCCACCAAGCTATCCTTTCTACTACTAATAAAGTAGTTGTATCATAATTTTTCCAAAGAGGCATCAGAAATTGGCTTACCCAAAAACTCCCTACCTTAGGAAAGTGAGAAGCAATATATTCGCTTTCTTCTGCTCGCTCTTGCAATAGGCTATCGGTAGCGTTCATAGTGTAGAGAGCAAGCATAAGAAAAATTTCCCACACCAAAATAATGGCTGCATCTACTATCGGGAAGCCACTCAGTTCAGGACTTCTAAAACGAGGAATTTTCAAAACATAGCGCCGTACTAAAAAGACAACGCATGCAACTAATACTCCAAAAGCTAACAGTTCAAAAAAGTTTATGAGAAATGTATATAAATTTCCTAAGTGAGGTGCAAAAATTCTATGTTTTCCTGTAAAGCCGTCTAAAAATATTTCCAAAATTTCAATATTAATAATAAAAAAACTTGCATAAATGATACCGTGTAAAACTCCTACTATCGGTCTATCGAACATTTTTTGTTGGCCAAAAGCTTTTTTAAGCATGTTGAGCCACCTTTTTTTAGGATTAGAATCGTTTAAAGATTCATCTTTTCCTAAAAAGATATTTCTTTTTAAAACGCTAGCTCGATGACCTATCCATACAGCCATTGCTATCACCACTCCCACAAAAAAAATTTGTTGAATCCAAGCCATATAAACAATTTTTTATTTTTTAAAACGATAAAAACAACTTAAACGTTGAATAAGTGAGTTAGAAAACATTTTCGTTAAAATTTTATGATTATATCTAGCAAGAAATTACTTTTTAGTAAGTAAATATGAATTACACAATAAAAGTTGCTATCATACTCCTCCTTTTAGGAAGTTGTTCTGAAAATAATCATTCTGTTCAAAAAAAAAGATTTGTAGTGGGTGTTTCTATTGATACTAAGGGAAGCGAACGATGGCAAAAAGACAAAATGTTTTTAATAGAAAAACTTCATGAAAGGGGAGCTGAAATCGTTGTCGATGAACCTCAAGGCGATGATCACTTACAACTCGAACAAGTAAATGAAATGATTGCAAAAGGAATTCATATCCTTATTATTGTGCCTGTGAATTCACGTACGGCTACCGTTATCGTAGAAAATGCTCATCGACATAATGTAAAAGTAATTGCCTATGATAGACTTATTCAATATGCTCATGTAGATATACACGTATCGTTCGACAACGAAAAGGTGGGAGAACTGCAGGCTCTTTATCTTCTGCGCGAAGTTCCTAAAGGACGATATGCTATTATAGGCGGTGCTATCCATGACAACAATAGCTACCATCTAAAAAAAGGCCAAATGAAAATTCTTAAGCCATTAGCAGATAAAGGAGAGATAGATATAGTATTTGACGACTGGGCACAGAGTTGGACATCAGAAGAAGGAAAACGTTTATGCGAACTATCACTTTCATTATCGCCTTCTATCGATGCTATAGTTGCTCCTAACGATGATATAGCAGAAGGAGTTTTAAGCGCATTAGCCACTCACGATTTAATCGGAAAAGTAGCTGTTTCTGGGCAAGATGCTACGCTTAAAGCATGTAAACGCGTTTTGAATGGTACACAAACTATGACTGTCTACAAACCTATCAAAAATTTAGCAGAGGTTGCTGCTGAGGTTGCCTATAAATTGCACTTTCAAGAACCTATTTACGAAATCAACGCCCAAATTCATAATGGACTTATTGAGGTTCCAAGTATTTTACTAGAACCAATTGGCGTAGATGAATCTAATATTTATCAAACTGTGGTATATGATGGATTTATTACTCCTTCTGAATTAGAAAACTAATGGTTTCAGTAGTAATTCCAGTATATGGCGCTCCAGAAATCTTACCAGAACTGGTAGAACGGCTCAGTACTTACGTACCGTTGCCACATGAAATTATTCTGGTAGATGATGCTTGTCCTCAAAATTCATGGAAAACTATAGAAGCACTCTCTCAAAAAAATAATAATATTGTTGGAGTAAAACATTCACAAAATCAAGGGCAACATCACGCTATATGGACAGGGCTCAACCTTGCAAAAGGTACTAAAATCGTTATTACTGATTGCGACTTGCAAGATAATCCTGCTGATATTCCGAAACTCTTAGAACACGCCCAATTTCACCAAGCAGTGATTGCAGTAAGAACATCCAGAAAAGATCCCTTCTTTAAAAAACTATTCTCTTATTGGTTTTGGAAGATCCTTTCTTGGAGCACAGGACTTTCTTTTCACCCTTTAGCGGGCAATTTCGGAGTGTATGATAAACAACTTGTTAAACAAATATGTCAAAAATCTTGGAAGTTTTACTTTTTTCCAGCTATGGTTCGAACGTGTGCCTGTGATATTGTGTATATTCCAGTAAATCATCAACAAAGGCATAGTGGAAAATCTTCTTATAAATGGAAAAAACTCTTTCGACTGGGTTGGAACGTGCTGCGATTTTACTGAAAAAAATATGCTCAATCGTTTTAGAATCAGGAATCTATCTTGCAAATTTGTATGGCTTTAGTGAGAAGAAGTTTATCAAATTGTTAAGTATAAATGAACAAGTTTTCTTATATTTCGAATGCAGAAGGTTCTTATATTGATGAACTGTACGCGTCTTATAAATCCAATCCTGAGTCGGTAGATAAGTCGTGGCAACTTTTCTTTGAAGGATTTGAATTTAAAAACTACGGACAAGACGGCGCGCAGCTTGCTCCTAATGCCATCGACAAAGAAATGCTCCGCAAGGAAATCGCAGTTCGTGAACTTATAAACGGCTATCGTTCTCGTGGGCATTTGCTTTCTAAGACTAATCCCATTCGTCCACGATTGGATCGAAAAGCACGATTAGACTTGCAAGACTTCGGACTTAGCGAAGCAGATCTTGACACAGTTTTCGAGGCAGGTGAAGAAATCGGAATTGGACCTGCTCCTCTCCGCAAAATTGTAGAAGCTCTTCAGAAGATTTACGTAGGCACGATTGGTTTTGATTATGCGGGCATTCGGGATCCAGAGATGCTTTCTTGGTTTCGCACTAAAGTAGAAAAAGAACAACTTCAAGTAAGATTCTCTACAGAAGAAAAAAAGCGAATTCTCGCCAAACTCAACGAGGCAGTCGTATTCGAAAATTTCTTACACACGCGCTATGTAGGACAAAAACGATTCTCTCTCGAGGGAGGAGAATCTACTATTCCAGCTTTAGATGCTATCATTCAATATGGCTCAGAGCTCGGGCTTGAAGAAATTGTGATTGGAATGGCGCACCGAGGTCGCTTAAATGTGCTCGCTAACATCATGGGCAAAACTTATGAGCAAATTTTTAATGAATTTGATGGACAAACCATCCCAGACCCTACCTCAGGTGATGGTGATGTAAAATATCACATGGGATACTCTTCACAAGTAGTCACCAAAGCAGGCAAAACGATTACTCTCAATTTAATTCCTAATCCTTCTCATTTAGAGGCTGTCAATCCTGTAGTTTTAGGAAATGTTCGGGCTAAAATCGATACGATTTACAAAGATTCATCTAAAATCGTACCCCTACTCATTCACGGAGATGCGGCTGTAGCAGGACAAGGAATTGTATATGAAACTACCCAAATGGCAAACCTGCGAGGCTATACCGTGGGTGGGACTATTCACTTTGTAATCAACAACCAAGTGGGTTTCACAACTGACTTTACGGATGCACGCTCTTCAATTTATTGTACGGACCTAAGCCAAATTCTTGAAGCGCCTGGTTTACACGTAAACGGCGACGACCCTGAAGCAGTCGTATACGCTATTAAACTAGCAGTAGAATTCCGTCAGCGCTACAAGAGCGATATATTTATTGATATGGTTTGTTATCGTCGCCACGGACATAACGAGTCTGACGAACCTAAGTTTACACAACCTAAGCTCTACAACTTAATTGCTAAACACCCTAACCCTAGAGAAATTTATTTAAAAAAATTAATAGAATCCGGCGATATTTCTCGAGAAGAAGGTGAAAAACTCGAAAAAGAATTCTTCCAACTTTTAGAGGATCGGTTGAACATGGTAAGACAGAAGCCTTTACCTTACAAGCCTCAAAAACTTGAAAAACAATGGGAACAACTTCGCAAATCAAGACCTGAAGATTTCGAACATTCTCCTAAAACAGGTGTTACGCTTGAAAAAATCGAAAGAGTAGCCAAAGCTATCACTACTATTCCAGAAAACTTTAAACCTATCAAACAAATTGAAAAACTTCTCAAGGACCGTAAGCAAATGATGGAAGAGCGCAAAATTAATTGGGCAACCGCCGAACACTTTGCTTATGGAACGCTCGTCTTAGAAGGAAAAACTGTCCGCGTTAGTGGACAAGATGTAGAAAGAGGCACTTTTTCACACCGACACGCTGTGCTGAACGATGCTGAAACAAATGAAAAATACTACAGCTTACATCATTTGGATAGCAAAAAAAATGGAGCCTTTTATATTTACAATTCGCCTCTTTCCGAATACGGTGTATTAGGATTTGAGTACGGCTATTCTTTGGCTAATCCAAACGCTCTCGCTGTTTGGGAAGCTCAATTTGGAGATTTTGCTAACGGTGCTCAAATTATTATCGACCAATTTATTAGCAGTGCAGAATCTAAATGGAACAGACAAAGCGGATTGGTTATGTTGCTGCCTCATGGCTACGAAGGACAAGGACCTGAACACTCTAACGCTCGCCCCGAGAGATTCCTGCAACTTTGTGCAGAATACAACATGATAGTTTGCAACCTTACTACACCGGCTAATTTTTTCCATATGTTGCGACGACAATTAGCATGGGAATTTCGCAAACCATGTGTACTTATGTCTCCCAAATCAATGCTTCGGCATCCAGAATGCATTTCTCCGCTCGCCGACTTCCTAGGAGATACTCACTTTATAGAAGTATATGGAGATAACAGTATTACTTCTGTCCGCTCCGTTGAAAAAGTATTGATGTGCACTGGAAAAGTATATTACGATTTATTAGAATATCGTCGAAAAGAAAAAATCACTGATGTTCCCATTATTCGCATCGAGCAATTACATCCATTTCCTGAAAAACGCGTCAATGAAGAACTTGCTAAGTATCCTAATCTCAGAAAAGTCGTATGGGTGCAAGAAGAACCTGTTAACATGGGTTACTGGCAGTTTTTGATGCGTTCTTTCACTTATAAGCGCAACGATGTGGAACTTGTAGCCCGCAAACCAAGTGCTTCTCCTGCTACTGGCTACCCCAAAGTACATGCGCAAGAACAACAAAGAATTGTAGAAGCTGCTTTCAGACGTTAAAAAGCTTATAAGCCTACAAGTAAAGAGCTTGTAGGCGCTTCTCTTAGTGAAAATGTTTAGAAAACACTACTATCAACTATTAGCTTTTTTACGAGCATATTTCGGTTATACCGACCGAGAAGCGAAAGGTTACTTAATGCTAATCTTGTTACTTTTCGGTCTGATGGTAGTTCCCTCGTTCATTCGAGTGCCGGACAACTATTCTGAAGAACAATTTCAAAAGGATCAAAAAACGCTCGACAGCCTTTTAATTCTTTACCAGAGCAACTCAAACGCTAAAGCTACAACAAAAGATTCCTCTTTTTTACCTTACTCCGATGTTTCATTATCGCCTTTTAATCCTAACCGCATCGATAGTATTGGTTGGATAAAGTTAGGAGTTCCCTCTTGGATAGTAAGTAGAATCATAAAATACAAAAGCAAAGGAGGATACTTCAAAAGAAAAGAAGATTTACAAAAAATATATGGATTTCCTCTCCAACTTTACCGTAAACTCGAACCTTACTTAGTATTCGATACTCTTAATACAAAAATTCCTGCTAAGGAGAAAACAATTTTATCTCTTCCAAAACCTGACCTCAACAAAGCTAGTGAAACCGATATAGAAAAAATACGAGGCATTGGAAAAACTACAGCTCAAAGAATTATTAAATTTAGAGAAAAAATGGGAGGATTTGCTTCATGGGAAATTGTAAAAAAAACCTATGGACTTAAACTAGAACAGTTCGAATCGCTTCAAAAATACTTCACTCTTTCGCCTCTATCTTTCAAAAAGATTCCTATTAACTCAATCTCAACAGAAGATTTAGCTCAATTTCCTCTTATCAGCAAAAAACAGGCACAGGTAATTACTTATTATCGCCAGCAACGCGGAAAATTTATAGATTTTGAAGATTTTGTAAAGACTTGTGAAATACCCGATAGCCTAGCAAATCTCTTAAAACCTTATTTAGAATTTTAATTATTTACATCATTCTCAAGTTAAAATTTTAAGAGCATCATGACATATTATGTGATAGATTTTGATAGCACTTTCACCAAAACAGAAGCTTTAGACGAGCTTGCCAAAATAGTGCAAGGCAAAGAAGGTACAGAAATTGCCGAAAAAATAAAACGTATTACCGAAATGGCTATGGAAGGAAAAATAGGTTTTGGGGAAGCATTAGAAGAAAGAATCAAGATTTTAGGCGCTCATAAGAAACATTTACTACCACTTATCGAATTACTTCGATCTCTTGTATCAGACTCTCTTGTTCAACAAAAAGAATTTATTCGTCAGAATGCTCATAGGATTATTATTATTTCTGGAGGTTTTAAGGATTTCATTTTGCCTGTAGTTACGGAATACGGAATTCTTCCTGAAAATGTTTATGCAAACACTTTCCTATATGATGAAGAAGGAAACATCATAGGAGTGGATAAAACAAACCCACTTTCTCAAACTAAAGGAAAAGTAAAACTTATCGAACAACTCCGACTAAAAGGAAAAGTGTGTGTAGTAGGCGACGGATATACAGATTACGAAATTAAAGAAGCTGGTTTGGCTGATATATTTTGTGCCTTCACTGAAAATGTGATACGTCCGCAAGTAGTCGCTAAAGCCGATATTGTTGCCGATTCATTTGAAAAAGTGTTTCAATTATGTGAATAAGATGACAATTGAATGTGAAAAACTAGCATGCTTTTTCTAAAAAATTCACACCTAAATTTTTACAAATAAAGCAATTTGAATAAGCATAAAGTTTCTCACACAAGATTGATGATTTTTTCCAATCAGATTTTTTTCACACTTTTGAAAACGAGAATTGTGAAAACGTGAACAAACTACAAAAATAGTTTGCTATCAATTTGTTCGATTGCAGGAAACTTGTGAATAAAATTTTATGAAGAAGTTTTTCACAATCTCACATAAGTACACCAAGAGCACTAAAAACAGTTTTTTTAAAAAAGAAATATTTGTATGAATTGTCCTTTCAAAAAAAGCATCATTTTTATGGGTTTTTAAGTTTGAAATTCCTTAAATAAAGTTATTTTTATGTGGCTTTTTACCCGACATAAAACAAGAACGCTGTGACTAACCGAAGTTAACATGTACTTTCATAGCTTATATATAATAATTTTTTGCTTAATTGCAGCAATTCAAGGTTTTTCGCACGAGAAGCATTTAGAAATTTGCGAGCGATATTATGAAGAAGGTCAATACGACAAAGCCTTAGAGCAAAGTCAAAGACTTATTAACAAGCTTCAAAAAGGTGACTATGGTTTCGTAGTGGCAAAAGTAATGCTCTATCAAGCTAAGTATTACGAGGCATTAGGGCGCTATTCTGATTTTGAAAGTGTTTTGCTTCAAGCTCTTAAAGTTTTCCAAACCAAGGGAAATGAAAGCATCTCGTTTGGCGTTGCCAATCTGATGGCTGCTTACTTGTATACGATATACTCAGATATCAATACAGCAGAAGTGTATTTGAAGAACTCGGAAGAGATATTATCGAATTTTAAAAATGAAATAGATGAAGATCATTCAATTAACTTTACGAAACTGTATGTAAAGGCTCAAATACTGTTAGAGCGCGGAGATTATAAAGGATTCTGGGCAATTTCTGATGTCCTTAAAAACGCAGCACAGAAGCAAATAACATCTTCTGAAACGGTATTTGAAATTTATAATGACAAATTTGTTACCAAAAAACTTACACCCGCCCAATTGAGAAGGCGAAAAAGGCAATACGCTCATGTACTTACTCTAATAGCGCGCTCTTACAGGCTGTATGGAGATTATCAGGCTGCTGAGATGAAGCTTAACGAAGCGGAAAACTGGATTAAAAGTAATCTTAACAACAAAGATATGGCATTTGTGCGCAATCAAACTGAAAGAATCCAGCTTCGAATCGATCGACTTGAGCCTGCTTCTGAGATAAAAAAAGATCTGCAGACCAATATCTTTTTAGCTGAACGCCGCTTTGGTCTTTCTCATAAAGACTTTTTTGAACTTCATCAAGTTCTTATAGACTTTATGATGAAGGCTAATTATACCAATACTACCAACTTTCAGCTTTGGGAAATGCGCACTAATGCTTCTAAATTTTATGGAAAGGATAAGCTTCCGTATGCTGTCTGGGGAAGACAAAATGCCCAAAGGCTCATGCTACAAGGAAATTATAGGGCAGCGCGTCAGGACCTCGAAGAGCTCTTAGCAGACTTTCGGAAGGTGCCCTCTAACCATATAGAGCGCATAAAAATATTAGATTTAATGTATCAGCTTCTCATAAAAGCAGACGATTATGAAGCAGCTTATAAGTTCCTTAAGAAAAAACAGGAGGCTATTAGAACTGTTTTAGGAGAAAACTCTCTTTTGTACTTTTTCGCTAAAGTCGATGAGTCTGTTTATTATTTGAATTTTACAAATAATTTTCAAGCTTCAGACTCACTTTATCGCGAATACTTTGAAAGTAAAGTTTCCACTGCTATTGCCAAAACTCATAAAGATTATGTAAAATATCTTTTTCACCGCTCCGAATATTTTGAGATCTTAGATCAATATTCCCGTGCCAGAGAATGCTTGGAGGAAGGCCTAGATATTTTAAAACAAAGATTTCCAGAAAATTCTATTCCTTACGCAGCAGGATTAGAACGTTTGATAGACTTAGAGCTCACGCAAGGCGACTATAGGGCTGCTAACGAACATATAGAGAAAGTTCTCTCTATCTTTAACGCACAGTATGATGGCCATACACACCAATATGAATACTCTAAAGCTCTCGAAACTTCTGCTCGTTACTTTGCTTTATTAGGGTTGTTCGATGATGCTAAACAAAACTTAAGCCGTTCCTCGAAACTTTATAAGCGTTCTGAAACATCGATAGCCGCATCGAAATCTGCTGACGAGCTTGCTTATTTGTACATTCGGTCCGAAAAATTTAATCAAGCCGAAAACATTCTCTTGAAAGCGATTGACATTCGGAAGCAGCGATACGGACAAGAAAACCGTTTTCTTATTACTTCTTATAATCAACTTGCGCGTCTTAGGTATATTTTCGGTGAATATTTAGAAGCAGAACGGCTTGCTAACGAAGCGTATCATCTTGCAAAAAAAATTTTTGGCGATAGCTCTGTAAAGGTAACGGAGAGCCTTATTCTACGTTCTGAGCTTTACATGGCTATGGGGAACTATCAAACTGCTGAAGAGAGCATATCAGAAGCTATTAGAATTCAGGAACTTCTCTATGGCAAAAATCACATTCAATTAGTCAATTCTCTTACTCAACTAGCTTTGATTAAATTTTATAACAATGAACCAATCGAAAAAATAGAAAGCTTGCTTTTGCAGGTGTTAGCAATTATCAGAGAGAATTTGGGAGAGGATAATCCGATGTACGCGAATGCTTTGAAAAACTTAGCTCTTGTCTATACGGAAGGTACTAAATACGAGGAAGCCCTTGCCTCTCTTCGGCAAGCAAATCAGATTTGGATAAGCAAGTTCAAAACAGAAAAAAACACCAACAGCGCTGAAATAGAGCTTCTCATAGGAGACGTAGAAATGCGCCGCAACCAATTACAAGACGCTGTCGATCAATATAATAAATCGAGAAAAACTTACAGAAAAGTATTTAATAAGCAGCATCCGATGTATGTAAAAGCTATTTCAAAGGCGGGGAGAGCTTATTACGCACAGCGCCGTTATTCACGTGCACTTACATTTACTAACCGCGCACTTAAAAGTTATTTGAATTATATCGAGAAGTTTTTTCCAGCTCTTAGCGAGAGAGAAAAAACTCGCTATTGGAATCTAATTCGGAACGATTTTGAGTTTTACAATAGTTTAGCAATTCGCGCACGTAATCCGTTTCGAGAAAGGTTGCCAGGTAAAATGTATAACAACGTTTTGGCTACTAAAGGAATTTTGTTGAGTTCTTCTATTAAAACCCGAAATAAAATTCTTAACAGCGGAGATTCATCTCTTATTGCTTTATACAACACTTGGATTGAAAAAAAAGAGCTCCTTACCCAAGTAATTGCTATGAATGCAGAACAACTTCGCGAAGAAGGTATAGATATTAAAAAAATTGAAAAAGAAATCGAAGCTATTGAAAAGCAATTGAGCCAAACCTCTGCTGAGTTTGGAACTTCAAAAGAAAAGCTTGTTACTTGGAAAGATGTTAGAAAGAATCTAAAAGAAGATGAGGTGGCCATCGAAATTGTACGTTACCGGCATTTTGAAAGAACTTTTACTGATTCAATTATTTACTTAGCCCTTCAAGTATCTCCTCGAAGTTATAAGGCGCCTAAAGTAATAATTTTTTCAAACGGAAAAGAAATGGAAGAAAGAATGTTAAAATATTATAAATCTTCCATTAAGTATAACATAGAAGATGAACTTTCATATAAAAGTTATTGGAAACCAATTGATTTGCAACTACCTCCAAACTGCAAAAAAGTATATTTTTCTCCTGAAGGTGCTTATACTCAAATCAATTTGGAATCCATTGTTGACGATACAGGCACTTATTTAATCGATCGATTGAATATTGCTCTCATTGGTTCAACGAAGGATATTGCAGTCCGACACGAAAAGGAAATGATGAAGTATCGCCGAGAAATTGTTTTGTTTGGTAATCCTGCTTTTTATAAAGATATGACTGACAAAGATATTTTGGTAGATCTTAAACGCAATATTCCGCAGTTGCCAGGGACTTATTACGAAGTGCGGGGAATTGATAGCATGCTCATTACTCGAACTACTTATATTGTCAATACTTACACAGGTACGTATGCTACAGAAGAAGAGCTTGTTCAAATCGAAAGCCCAAAAGTGTTCCATATTGCTACCCATGGTTTTTTTATGCCTGATGAAGAAGAATCTAATACAGAAAATGCTTTGAATGCAAACCGAACTTTTAACAATCCTTTGCTTCGATGTGGCGTTTTACTTCGCAATGCTGGTGAAATGATGAAAGATAAAAATATTTTCAGCTATAACAAAGAACCTGGTATTCTTACTGCGTATGAAGCCATGAACCTGAATTTGGATTATACGGAGTTAGTGGTACTTTCTGCTTGTGAAACAGGTCGCGGCGATGTAAAAGTAGGAGAAGGAGTTTATGGTTTGCAACGAGCTTTTTTGGTAGCAGGTGCGAACGCACTTGTGATGTCTTTGTTTAAAGTAAACGATGAAGCTACACAACGTCTGATGCTTTATTTCTATCAGAATTGGATAGAGCGGAAAATGGATAAAAGAGAAGCTTTTATATTAGCTAAAAAGCAACTTCGAAAAAAGTATCCAGAACCTATTTTCTGGGCACCTTTTATTATGATAGGGGCTGTTTGAACTGTCAGTTTGTCAGCATTTTGACAACTGGAATAAAAATTGAGTGCTGAAACAAATGAACAACCTTTATTTACCACGAAAATGGCACTTAACATCAAACCATTGGCGGACAGAGTTCTGGTAGAACCTGCTCCCGCAGAAGAAAAAACAGCCTCTGGAATTATTATTCCTGACACTGCAAAAGAAAAGCCTCAAAAAGGAAAAGTTGTAGCTGTAGGACCCGGCAAGAAAGACGAGCCTACAACAGTAAAAGTAGGAGACACTGTCCTTTACGGGAAGTACGCTGGAACTGAAATCAATATTGACGGCACAACTTATCTTATCATGAGAGAATCTGACTTGCTTGCTATTCTTTAGTCTCTTTTCACCTTAATTTAAACTTCCAAAACTTTAAGAACCATGGCAAAAGTATTATATTTCGATGCAGAAGCTCGCGAAAAGCTCAAAAAAGGCGTCGACGCGCTCGCAGACGCTGTAAAAGTTACACTTGGACCTAAAGGCAGAAATGTTATCTTAGATAAAAAGTTCGGCGCTCCAAGTGTTACTAAAGACGGGGTAACTGTCGCTAAAGAAATCGAATTAGCTGATCCCGTTCTTAATATGGGTGCGCAATTAGTAAAAGAAGTAGCTTCCAAAACTGCCGACCAGGCGGGCGACGGTACTACAACTGCTACTGTTCTTGCACAAGCAATTGTAAATGCTGGCTTAAAAAATGTCGCTGCAGGAGCTAATCCTATGGATTTAAAACGCGGCATCGATAAAGCTGTAGAAGCCATTGTGGCAGAACTCAAAGCGCGCTCGAGAACTGTTTCTTCTTCTAAGGAGATTGAGCAAGTAGCTACCGTTTCTGCTAACAACGATATAGAAATCGGTAGGATGATTGCACAAGCAATGGAAAAAGTAGGAAAAGACGGCGTGATTACTGTCGAAGAAGCAAAAGGAACAGAAACAGAAGTAAAGACTGTGGAGGGTATGCAATTCGACAGAGGCTATCTTTCTCCTTATTTTGTCACTAATTCTGATTCGATGGAAGCAGTGTTAGAAAATGCCTTTATCTTAATTTACGACAAGAAAATTAGCACCATGAAGGAACTGCTTCCTATTTTAGAGCCTGTAGCTCAAAGTGGGAAACCTTTATTAATCATTTCTGAAGATTTGGACGGAGAGGCTCTTGCTACTCTTGTCGTAAATAAACTAAGAGGTACATTGCGCGTAGCAGCTGTAAAAGCACCTGGATTTGGAGATAGAAGAAAAGCTATGCTTGAAGATATCGCTATTTTGACAGGAGGAACCGTGATTTCTGAAGAGCGCGGTTATAAACTAGAAAATGCTACTCTCGACTATTTGGGCCGTGCTGAAAAAATCATTGTAGACAAGGATAATACAACAATTATTAACGGAAAAGGAAGTTCTACCCAAATTAAAGCTCGCATCAACGAAATTAAAAAACAAATCGAAACCACGACTTCTGACTATGACCGAGAAAAACTTCAGGAACGCCTTGCAAAATTATCTGGAGGGGTAGCTATCTTATACGTAGGTGCAGCTACCGAAGTAGAGATGAAGGAAAAGAAAGACCGCGTAGACGACGCACTTCACGCTACACGTGCAGCCGTGCAAGAGGGCGTAGTGGCAGGAGGTGGCGTAGCTCTTATTCGAGCAGCAAGTGCTCTTGAAAAAGTGAAAACTAATAATGAAGATGAAGCTATAGGTGTGGATATTATTCGCAAGGCAATTGAAGCTCCTTTAAGAACAATTTTAGCAAATGCTGGTATTGAACCTTCTATTGTTGTTCAAAAAGTAAAAGAAGAAAAGGGAGACTTCGGATTTAATGCACAAACAGAACAATACGAAGACTTAGTAAAAGCAGGTGTGCTCGATCCTACGAAAGTAGTTCGATTAGCGCTTGAAAATGCTGCATCTATTGCTTCTTTGTTGCTTACTACTGAGTGTGTGGTAGCAGATGAGCCAGAAGAATCTAAACCTACTACTCCGAATCCTGGTATGTCTGGAATGGGAGGCATGATGTAAAAAAGATTTACGAAACTTTAAAAGCCTATAAGGTAAGGCACTTATAGGCTTTTCTTCTTCTTTATTGCTTCAAAACTCATTTGTTTTTAGTTTCGCGCAACATTTTGGTTGCCTAATTTTTATGATGGTCAAACAAAGAGAACATGAAAAATAGAAGTACTTTAAGATTGTTTTTGTGGGTAGCGGGATTTATTGCATTAAACTTGATAGCTTCTTTTTTCTTCTTTCGATTGGATTTTACAGCAGACCAGCGCTATACTTTGAGCAAAGCTACTAAAAATATATTGCAACAAATTGGCGATTCATCTATACAAGTAACAGCTTATTTTTCAAAAGACCTTCCTCCCCAGCTTCTTACGACTCGACAAGATTTTGAAGATCTTCTTCGAGAATATCAAGCACTCTCTAAAGGAAAACTTTCTTATCAGTTTATCAATCCTAACGAAAGTGAAGAAAAAGAACGAGAAGCACAGATGAAAGGAATCGCGCCTTTGTTGGTAAACGTAGCAGAGCGCGATCAAATGAAGCAAATCCGAGCTTATATGGGTGCTATTCTGAAAAGAGGAAAAGCAGGCGAAGAAGATGTTATTCCTGTCATCCAGTCTAGTGGAGGAATGGAATACACACTTACCACCTCTATCAAAAAATTAACAACTGTTGAAAAGCCTGGTATTGCGTTCTTGCAAGGTCATGGGGAGCCACGGCTTTCTGCTCTCTCGGATATTCGACAGGCTCTGAGTGTACTCTATACGCCTGAACATTATACAATTACAGATAGCACTTCGATTCCTCTTAAATACAAGGCTCTTGTGATTATTGGTCCTAAATATCCTTTTGATAGTATATCGCTCATAAAGATTGACAATTATTTAGATAGCGGAGGAAACTTGTTAATTGCTTACAGCCCTGTAAGAGGAGAACTGCAACAAATGATGGCTTATAAAAATGAAGAGAATGCGAAGTTCCATGATTGGCTAGCAAAAAAAGGAATTCGTTTTAAAGATAAAGCTTTGATTGATAAAAATTGTGGGCAAGTGAGTGTACAACAACAGATCGGACCGTTTTCAGGATATATTCCTGTAGCATTTCCTTATTTTCCTTATATTACTAATTTCTCAGATCATGCTACTACTCAAGGATTAGAAGCTGTGATGTTTACTTTTTCTGCTCCTATTCGAACAGATAGTTTACCAGAAGGAGTAGACTTTACTTCTTTAGCTTACTCATCAGAAGTATCTGGTTTAGTGGATTTGCCTGTAATCGTAAATATTCAGAAGCAATGGACAAAAGCAGATTTTAATGTAAAATCGCAAACCGTAGCAGCAGGAATCAATTTAAGCAAACCTAAAGGCAGAATCATTTTGTTTGCTAACGGAGATTTTTGTGTAAACGGCGATGGTGAGCGAGAAAGACAGCTTCCTCCCGACAATATCAACTGGGTTGTGAATACGATAGAATGGCTTTCTGACGATACAGGCTTAGGCGATTTACGAACAAAAGGAGTTGCCTTGCGATTATTAGAGCCTGTTGAAGACACTTTAAAAAATTTGCTTAAGTATGGTAATTTCTTATTGCCTATTTTGGTTATTTTGGGGTATGGTTTGTATCGAAAACAAGTTGCAAGGCGCAAGCGCGAAGACTGGATTCAGGAAAAGTACTAATTTATGACACAGCAAGAACTCGTCGCCTTGATTAAGAAGAAAAAATCCTATTTGTGCGTAGGGCTTGATACGGATGTTTGTAAAATACCCTCTCATCTGAAGACTTCAAAAGACCCAGTTTTTGAATTTAATAAACAAATTATTGATGCTACGATAGAGTACGCAGTAGCTTACAAGCCTAATATTGCTTTTTATGAAGCGTTGGGCTCAAGAGGATGGGAAAGTCTTTACAAAACAATGGATTATTTGCCCAAGAATGTATTTACAATTGCAGATGCAAAGCGGGGTGATATCGGAAATACTTCTGAAATGTATGCGAAGACTTTTTTTGAGCATATGAATTTTGATGCGATTACAGTAGCTCCTTATATGGGAGCCGATTCTGTTTTGCCGTTTTTGAAGTTTCCTAATAAATGGGTGATTTTGCTTGCACTTACTTCTAACCAAGGAAGTTGTGATTTTCAGCAACTTATACTACAAAATGGAAGACCACTCTACCAAGAAGTAATTTTAAAGAGCCAAGCTTGGGCCTCAGAAAATCAAATGATGTATGTGGTGGGAGCTACTCATATTGAACATTTGAAAGAGACTCGAAAAATTGCTCCTCATCATTTTTTGTTGGTTCCGGGAGTAGGAGCGCAAGGAGGTTCATTAGAAGAAGTTTCTAACGTTGCTCTTAATGCCGCTAATATAGGTATTTTGGTGAATGTTTCAAGACAGATTTTATATACTTCTCCTTCTCAAGATTTTTTTATTCAAGCTAAAAAACAAGCCAAAGCTTTACAAGAAACGATGGCTTCTTTTTTAGATTCCTAAAATATTTTTCGTTTAAATACTACAGCAGTCTTCATTCTTGTAAAATTTCCTATTTTAACACTTTTGTAAAGTTTTCAAAACAATTCGAAAACATTTGCGAAACGACGAGTATCTCTATAAGTTCAAAAACAATCAACTGATTATCAATTGTTTAGTAAAATTAGCTTTTTTATTTGCCATCGATTGAAAAGTTAATGTTGTTTTAATAGAGACTAAAAAAAATTTCAATTTTTTTTAAAGAAAATATCTGAAAAGTTACATGAAAATTCTGTTAAGGTCGTTATTTCAACAGAAAAATGATAATAAATCCAAGAATTTGTTATACATTTGCGAAAATGTTAATGAAACTAAATGAATCTAAATACTCTTTTATAAAGTATTTGAATGGTTTCACTTTAAAAGTTTTGTTATGAGCGCTCTGAAGTATTGCCTTTTTAAGTTCATTTTTTTGATGTCTCCTTTGTTGTTTGCCTCTTTTAATCCAGATGCACCCAAGAGAAGTAAATTGAGTACTCGCTTGAATGGAGGCTTTAAATCAAAAACAAGTTCGGCTGCTTTTACAAACGAGCTTTAAGATCTGATTTTGCGTAGCATCTTATCCAAAGTATTTTTTGCATATCCCAATTTTTTTATTAGATTGGGGAGCTTATAATTGGTAAATCAACAGTGCAGGGAAATCAAAAAGTTTTTAACAATGGATTTGTTTTATAAAATACAAACAACAGAAGTTCCTCTGCAAAAATCTACTATTTTGGTTCTCCCTTTTTCTCGAGATGAATTTTTAGATAAACTTGCCAAATCTACCCTGACGACTTGTCGAAATCATTCATCGAGCCAATCCGAAAGCTATTTATTCTGCGGAAAAATAGACAAACAAAAGTTTAAAATACTTCGGAAATCTGTCCATGGGGTCACTTTTTTGCCTATTTTAGAAGGGTACGTAGAAGATACTAAAAGAGGCTGCATTGTTTTTCTTCACTATAAATTATTTAACAACATAAAGCAGTTTTTCTTTTTTGCTCTACTTTTTATATTATGTGTGAGTGGTTACTTCTTCTTTATTAAAGAAGAACCTATGAATACTTTTTTATGCTTCCTCTTTATAAGTTTAAATTACGCGGTAGCTCACGTTAATTTTCGACGGCAAGTTCGCCTTACTCACCAAGAACTTATTAAAGTGATAGAGTCATAGAGGTGTGTAAATTGCATTTTTACCTTAAACTAATCCTTAAATTTGATGTATGATATTTTTATTTCTTGTTTGCGTAAGTGATATAATTCTTCTATTTTACGAAAAAACTAAGCCTTTGATAATTAAATCCATAAATTTTTTAAACGATGTCAAAGCGTATTCTGATTGCAGAAGATAGTTCTGTTATACAAAATATCACAAAAAAAGTACTTCAATTTCAGAATTTTGAGATTGAAGCGGTTAAAAATGGTCGGGAAGTTTTAGACAAAATACAAGAAAAAAACTTCGACGTCATTCTTCTTGATATTAATATGCCTTTAATGGATGGAATGGAATGTGCCCGAGCCATTCGTGCATTGCCTAATAGACAAAAAGCGGCTATTCCTATTATTGCCATTACAGGAAATGCTAAAAATTATTCTGTAGACGATTTTAAATCTGTAGGTATTAATGAATACATTCCCAAGCCTATTAATTTCGACAATTTAGTAGCTTTAGTAAAAAAATACGTGTCATAATAAACCCAAACAGAAGTGGCACTGCTTTTTTTGAGATGAAATATAAAGTAACTCACACTACAGAGTATCGCTATAGTGAGCAGGTAAGTCTTTGCCATAATATTGCTTGTCTGCTACCTCGCTCCTTATCGTATCAGATCAATCATTACTCCGATCTTCAAATAGAGCCTTCTGCTCATTTACATGCTGAAAGAACTGATTTTTTTGGAAATAGACTTTTCTATTTTTCTATACAACAACCTCACCAAAAGTTGCGAGTAACAGCTGTTAGTGAAGTAGAGTTATTACCGCGCCCTCAAACTGTTGCGCAAGATATTCCTTGGGAAAAAGTTCGCGACAGTATGCGTTTGATTGGTAAGTCTTCTGAAAGCATTGAAATCAGACAATTTATTTTTGAATCTCCTATGGTTCCTATTACAAATGATATTAGAGAGTTTGCAAAAATTACCTTTACGCCTCAAAAGGGAATTTTTGAGGCTTGCTACGAAATGATGCAACGTATTTTTCACGAATTTAGTTTTGTATCTGGTTTTACAACTATTGCAACTCCTCTTTCAGAGGTTTTGAAACATCGAAAAGGTGTTTGTCAGGATTTTGCCCATTTGGCTATTGCTGCTATACGCTCTGTAGGATTGCCAGCTCGATATGTGAGTGGATACATTGAAACTATTCCTCCTCCTGGTAAAGAGAAGTTGATCGGAACAGATGTCTCTCATGCATGGTATTCTGTTTATATTCCTAACGAAGGATGGATGGATTTTGATCCTACTAATAATATGATGCCTAATCTTCAGCATATTACCATTGCTTGGGGAAGGGATTATTCTGATGTAACTCCTCTAAAAGGAATTATTTATGGAAGTGGTTCTCATACGCTTTCTGTTTCGGTAGATGTACAAAAGATCTGAAAAAAGCTTTCGCACTTGAAAAATCGCCTTTTAAAAAGATTTCGTTACTTTTGAAGTTCAAAATAAAAAGCCGAGTTTAATTTAATATGAGTAATTTGCAAGATGAAAAATGGGATTTAATCATAAAGCCTCATGAAAGTTTAGTGAGACTAAATATATCCGAAATATGGGCGTATCGCGACTTGCTTATGCTTTTGGTGCGTCGCGACTTCGTTTCGGTTTACAAACAAACAATTTTTGGACCTGTTTGGTTTTTTATACAGCCTGCTCTTACGACTTTTACTTATGTTCTGATTTTTAACAACATAGCAGGACTTTCTACTGATGGAATTCCTCCTATCTTATTCTATATGTCGGGAGTAGCGTTCTGGAACTATTTTGCAGAATGTTTCAACAGAACTTCTACAACTTTTCGCGACAACGCTCCTATTTTTGGGAAAGTGTATTTTCCGCGATTGGTGATTCCTCTTTCTATTGTGATTTCTAATCTTACTAAGCTAGGAATTCAATTATTGCTATTTTTAATTTTTTATGTGTATTTTCTTTTTAAAACAGATAGTATTTCTCCTCAATGGCATTTATTTCCTGTAGTCATTTTTTTAATTTTGCTGTTAGCGGGATTAGGCTTAGGATTCGGGCTTATTATTACTGCTCTTACGAATAAGTACCGCGATTTGATGTTTCTGGTTACATTCGGCATACAATTGTTGATGTATGCGACTCCAGTTATTTATCCTCTTTCTTCTATCCCTGAAAAGTATAAAAATTTCATTTTAGCAAATCCACTCTCACCTGTTATGGAAGCATTTCGCGCTATTTTGCTAGGAACAGGTAGTTTTGAATGGCTCCACATTGGATACAGCACTTTGTTTACAATCGTGCTATTACTGATTGGAATCATTATCTTTAATTATACCGAGCGCGATTTTATGGATACAGTTTAATGGCATTGACATAATACTTCACGAATGACTGTAGGGGTTTCTCCGTAAGGCACACTGGTCTCTTTCATAAAAACAACTTCTAAACTCGTAATATTTTTTTCTGGATATTCTCTTTGTGCTTTGCGGAGCATATAACTGCAAAAGTAAGGGCGAATTGAGGATTTGCTCACAAACAAATAGTTTTCTAAATACTTTCTCCAGCGGTCATTACGGTAAGTATCAGGTACGTGGTGAGGTTTTTCATAGCTGACGGGATATTTATTGTTCCAAATATCTGTTTTAAGAGAATCATTAGCGGAAGTAGCTTCTAAAATATACCAGCCATCATCTCGAAACACAGTAGGAGCAAACATTCCTACTGTTTGGTCAAAGCGGAAAGCAAGAATAATTTGAGGAATAGGCTCAAGCAATTCAATAATGTTGAGACTATGTAATTTCCAAGCGAATTGAAGCCAAATTACAATAGCACTTACGTAAAGCGAGAGCATTCGACGAGTCTCTTGCAATGTTGTCGAAAGGTAGAGCTTCCAATGAAAAAGTTGCTCTATTTTGGAGAATAAAGCAGTTATTTTTTGCATAAATTCATGAATGTGTTTTCCTATATAGGCATCGAAAATGTTCATGACAGAACTCGGCAGAATTCCTACAAATCCTAAAATGGGTGTATAGATGAAAATACCTATCATGAAGCAAAATGCTAAACTTCCATGAAAACAAACTAATGAAATCCAAAAAATGAGTCGTAAGATTCCTTTTCCGATTGGAATCCATAGAAGGAAAGGCGCTAGCATTTCCCAGTAATAAGTAAAAAAAGTTAAAAATTTCATTAATCCTGGAAATTGAAAAAAGAATTTTTGAGCGCTCGGATAAGTGATCATATCTAAACTTAGAGCATAATAAACTGCCGAACCGTTTCTCCAGTCTTCGCCGTTTTTTTGAAAAACTGAGAAATAGTAAAGTGTAAAAATAACAAGTAGGTATCCAATGACGGAAATACCGAAATAATTTTGAGAGTTATCGTACTTTTTTTTAACTGCATCAACAGAATAATAGTGATGAGTAGGTAAAAAAATGGACCAAAAAACTAAGGAGCGCAGCAAATGATCCCCTCCTTGGTCTATTAAAATATTGCGGTTTTGCATTGAAATGAGCATTACCCAACTACCGAGAGCAGCAAGACGCGTTTGGTATCCTATGCAATACAATAGATAAAAAAATAAGGTAACTCCAAATAAAATAATTTGGACTGTTTTGTTTCCACTAATCACGTGAAATGAAATGAAAGCGGGGTTCCACGTAATCGTACTGGAAAATAAAAAAGAGAGCGGTAAAACGCCCTCATCGGTATAAAATGCAGTGAGATGAAAAACAGAAACTAACCAATCGCCAATGAGTACACTTGCAATTCCTATTCTCATTAGAGCAAGGGCTCGTTTGTCTAATGCCCATTCGCTTGTTAAATAGGATACAAGATTTTTTAAGTATTTCATTTAAGATGAGACCTCTGTTTTTTCCTTCGTGTTTTTTTCTACTTCTCCTATATTGTAGGAGGCTTTTGTGTTTTCGTAAGAAATGGAGGATTTATCAAATTTAAGCACTGTCCCTCTACATACTTCTATTAGGACGCAATCCTTCTCAAAGCCAACTACTTTACCGTGCAAACCACCGATTGTTACAACGTTATCTCCCTTTTTTAGGTTATCCTGAAATTTTTTTTGTTCCTTAGCTTTGCGTTGCTGGGGGCGAATGGTAAAAAAGTACATCACAATAATCATTCCTATAAAGAGCACAAGCATCGAATAATCTGCTCTTCCACCAGAAGCTTGTAAAAATAAAGAATACATTTTCTGATTTCATTTAAGGTTTGTGCAAAGCTACACAAACATTCAAAACTAAGCGACAAAAAACAAAATTTTTAAGAAAGATATTTTATTGGAAATAATTCCTTTTCAATTTTTTTAATCTGCTCTAATAATTTGTTAGCCTGGCTAAGTTGAAAACAAATTTTCTCCTTTAGAGAAAGTAATTTTGATTCTAATTCACCTAAACTGGGCGAATTTTCTTTTTTTGCTTCCATAAAAGATCGAAGTTTAAAGGTAAAAAAATGTTTTAATCATAATAAGTTAAGCATTTCTTCTTAATCTTACAAATGTATTTAATATCATTAACAAACATTTTATTATTATGGGCTCATAACTTTTCATTTAGTAAAATTTTACAGAAAATATTTTTTGATTTTAAAATTGCTTAGACTATTTTAATAGAAATAACCAAAAAACGTTCAAGCAAACGTTTAGAATTTTCAAGAAGTGTACCTACAAAATAATCTTCTTATGATAGAAGAAAGCAGCAGCCAAGAAAAACATGAATCTACACAATATTTCGTCAGTAAAATTGAAGGAATGATAGAAAATGACGAAATTCTCTACATGGATATTGTGGAGTTTGAAAGTGCTATTGAATACTTTTTAGAAAAAGGTCAGATACAAAAAGCATTAAAAAGCTGTGAAATAGCCTTAAGAATTCATCCTTATTCTACTGACATTTTGCTTACAAAAGTTCAAATCTTATCTTTTTTGGAGCGGAATCAGGAGGCGCTTGAGCTTTTAGAAAAAATAGAAATGCTATCTCCTTTCGATTCTGAGGTATTGCAAATGAAGGGTCAGTTACTTTTGTTAAATAATCGATACGAAGAAGCCCTCACTTGTTTTCAGGATCTTTTACTATACTCATCTGAAAAATCAGATATCTACTTTCATATAGGTTTTATTTATCAGAGCCAGGAAAATTATGAAAAGGCTATTTCTTATTACAAAAAAGCTATTCATATCAATCCACAAAACGAAGAAGCATTACAAGAACTTCTTTATTGTTTAGAGTTACTCGACAGGTTAGAAGAAGCTATTCCTTTTTATGAGATGCTTGCTTATGAAAACTCTGAACTCCATGCTGTTTGGTACAATTTGGGTTTGTTATATCATAAGTTAGGAAACTATGAAAGGGCTATTTTTGCATTTGATCAGGCACTTGTGATGAATCCAGATTTTTCGTCGGCATATTTTTTCATAGGAAATGCTTATATGAATCTAGAAAATTATGAAATGGCATTCCAGTATTATCTTACTACGCTGAAAATAGAAGGACCGAGTGCCGAAATTTACTGTCATCTAGGAGCTACGCGCGAGAAGATGGGCGACTACGACAGAGCTATTTATTATTTTAAAAAAGCTCTTCAAGAAGATAAAAATTACGACGAAGCTCTATATGGGATGGGAGTTTGCATGAATGCTAAGCAAAAATATATTGAAGCAGTCCATTTTTTAAGAAGCGCTATTGATTTAAATCCTGAAGAGGTAGAATATTGGATCGAGATTGCAGAAGTAGAATATAAACTTGGCAATTATCAATCGAGTTACGATGCGTTTGAGCAAGCAAGCTTACTCGACCCTGAAATTCCAGAAATATGGCTTAATTGGTCATTAGCGCTTTATGAAAATGGGGAAGTCGCAAAAGCTATTCAAATATTAGAAACAGGACTCAATCAAACTGAAAACGACCCTGATTTATTGTATAGAATGTGCGCTTATCAACTAAAAGCTGGGCATTTTAAAAAAGCTATTAACTATTTAGAAATTGCTCTGAGCACTGATTATGAGGGACACACAATTTTATATGATTTTTTTCCCCGTCTTGAGGCTCAAAAAATGATTGCAAAAATTGTAAAAGACATCAAAAAAAGCCTATCTGACTTATAAACGAAAAAATATGCCGAGACGTATTCCAAAATTTCTGCGAAGTTCAGGGTGTAAGTAAGTTACTCGATGTGTAAAATCTATGCGAAGGAGTTTGAAAATGTTCTCGATACTATAGAACACTTCTGCGTAGGGCGAATTTGGAGTAAATGATTTAAAATGCTCTTCTTCAGGCAAACGATTGCCCCATCTATCAATATAGGGAATTAAATATAAATTAGCCGTGCTAACAGTTCCGTATATCATGCGTGTACCAGCAGAAGTACGCCATTTGAGTTTTTTTAAGTAAGGAATTCGATTAAAAAATAATCCTTCGAAACGGTGATAGACATGGAGTGAAAGGTATCTGTCACTTACAAATTCTAAATAATTCATAAGGTTGTAAGCTCCTCTTGCATTAAGAAAAAAAGTTTCATTCCCCAAATGAGTTTCTAAGAGAGGATAAGGAACTGTAGAGGGAATAACGCCTGCTGTAATGGTGTATTGGGTTCTTCCCAGACTTCCTAACCGAATATCGTGTTGCATCGAAAGAACGAATTTTCTATAATGAAAGTCTCCTAAATTTTGAAAACGAAAACCTTGAGTGAATCGAAAAGTCCAAACAGGATAGCGGCTATAAGTGATAGTATAACGATGATTTCCTCGATTTACGTATCTTTCTCCAATGCTATAACGAATTTCAGCTATGACTTCATTTACTTCAAATCGGCTTTTTCTTTCGGGTAAAGAAGCTAAATTTGAAATATCAAATTGTTTTTCAGGTGTTACGGGAATTTCGTAAAACTCAAAGTTATAAAGCGGTTCAAAAGCGCGATGTCTCAATGTGATTTTACTACGCAACCCTTCTGCTAAATCGCTTTCTATGTAGGCCATTGCGATATTGTGCAAAAAGGGGTTTTTTAGTTTTCCGAATCTTGCAAATGCTAAAAACAGTTCTGTACTTAAAATATCATCACTAAAAATACCAACTTGATCGATATCGCGTTGGTAAGAAATTCCTGCTACACTCCATCGCTCTCTATGAAAAATGGATTTTCCACCAAGATAGTACTTAAAACGGTTATCCTTTGTGCCATAAGCTGTATAGGCTTCGAAGACCCATTTTTCACTAAATTTTTCATTGGTGCGAAAACCAGGGCGAAATCGAAATCCTTCTACATCGTTGATGGCTCCCAAAAATAAGTAAGGGCCAAATTCTACTTTGCCAAGGTCGTGGTAGCCATTCACTACTATGTCGATAATTTCCATGTATGTTCTTACAACAGGGACTTTTTTGATAGTATCGATAATAGAATACAAACTCAATGTAGCTTCGGAGAGGGAATCATGTCGGTTTTGTTGCCAATACGATTCATCGGCATTATAAGCGTCTGCTTCTACGACTACGTCTTGTTCGTAAAAACTAAATGGACGCACAAAATTGATTTTAAAGTTTCGGTTAGAACTATAAAACTTTATTAACATTCCAGCCCAGTCGTCTTTGATTTCCCCTATGTCAATGATGAGACGCGTTTTATCGGGCAACCAACCTTTATCTTGGGCCACTTCTATCATTTGTTGTTGGATAACGACTTTTTCAATAAAATTCAAATTTGCTTCCTTAGTAATAGTTACATCTATTTGTTTAAGTGCGTAATGATAGGAGGAATCGGCAATCCACATGACGCCTGTAAAAGCTAAATCTTGCGGTTGTTTAGGTTTGAACTTGATTTTATAGCATGGAATTCCGTCCATTAGAGTAGTGCGCGGATTATCATCATCATCATTTTCTTGGTAGATGAGTTCGTAGTCATAAAATAAATTCCAGCTATCAGCAATTGGAGAAATAAAATCTTTTTCAAATAGGCGAATGTAATTGTTGTAAAAATTAAAATCTTGAAAAGCTTCTTGCATAAACTGTTTAGCAGGACTTGTATCTTTCAGCAAACCCGTGACCTTTTCTTTTTTAATATTTTCTCGCCTTTTTTCTGGAAATTTTCTATAAAATACATCTGCAATTTGCTCGGAGATAAAAATAGGAATTGTAGGCTTTCCATCTTCTCCTGCAGCGACTTTAGCTGCTTCTAATACATGTAGTATTTGTTGCATCGACTTTTTTTGTTGAAATTTTTCAGTGATATTATCGATAGAAACTTCTGTTCGAGCGTATCTTTCGTATTCGTAAAAGTCCAAGTTGTTTTTATTGTTTCTTTCTTTGTTTTCTATCACTTTTCGCATGATAGCATATACAGGGTTTTCGTATTTTCTTTTAGTAATTACTACCTCCTGTAGTTCGATTCCTTCAGTAAGTTGAAAATTTATTATTTGTTCTTTGTTTTTTTGGATAAGTTTGTATTTAGGTTGATAGCCTACACTTGTTGCCCAAAGAGTGTCAGAAGGAGGATTTTCTGAGATTAATCGATAATTTCCTTCGAAATCGGTGGTAGTGCCTTCTACATTCTTGGAAGATTTAAGATATACGTTTGCAAAAGGAATTCCTTCTCCCGTAGAGGCATCAGTTACTTTGCCTGTAATGATGGTTTTTTGAGCATGAGCATAACTAAAAACTAAAATTAGCAGGCAACAGAAATAAATAACAGTCATTGAGAAGTTTGCCAATTTAATTTATTTTACAAATTTACAAATATGCCTTAAGAATGAATACAGATGCAGGAACTTTTTAAGTTCTTCTCAAACTTTATGATCAATCTAAATTAAGATATACACTCCCTTGTTGTTGGATGTTGAATAGTTTTCGAGAATAAATATGTTGCTTTAATCTTGAAAAAGATTTCTGAGAAACAGACGCATCTGCAATCCAGTAGCGAACTGAAAGAGCAGAACTAACATTAGATATTTTAAACCTGTGATTTGTGATTAAAATATCTATTGAAAAAGGAACATTTTCATATCCAGATTCAAGCAAGAAGATAGTTTTATTTTGGTATACCCAAAGATGCCCCTCTTGCAAGCGCACGTATGGAATAGGAGAAATAAAATTACTATCCAGATTAAAAAAGAGAGATTTTCGTTCAGTAGATTGCTGGTGTTGCTTCATTACTTGTTGAACAATTTTATGGTGAGCTAATAAACGTGTGTCAGCGTAATTATAAGCATTCTCGCTTGAAAAAAAACTGACATGAGTTCCTTGACGAAGGTCGTAAACCCACAATTGATGTTCTTGATAACGCATAATTTTAGAAATAATATTATAAGAGGCATAACCTACTGCAGCTAAGCAAGCTAATTTGATTCCCATTCGTTGATGATGAAACCAATGAAGAGAAATACCTACTAAAAACAAATATATCCCGACAGTTTCAAGAGTAGAGAGATAAACAGGCGTGATAACTGCATAAGGAAGATTTGAAAGATGCTCAAGCAGAAAATTCTGTCCAAGAATTATCTGATTAATTGCGTAGCCTAAAGTTTCAGGTACGAAAGGTAAAAAACTTGTAACAACAATGCTCAAACCTCCTATTAACAAAAGAGCTGCTAAAGGTACTACGATGAGATTAGAAACAAAAAAGAAAGTTGGAAACTGTCCGAAATAATGAATGCTAATAGGAGCAGTTGCCAAAGTTGCTGCAAGAGCTACACAACTAATTTGCCAAATGTAGTCTAACAATCTGTTGTCAAATTCTAAAAGTTCATAAAATTTGGGTTGAAAATAAACAATTCCTACAACAGCAAGATAAGAGAGTTGAAATCCTACTTGAAACAGCAAAAAAGGTTGAAAACAGAGCAAAAGGAAAGCAGAAACAGCAATAGTATTATAGATGTTTGTTTGACGTCGAGTCGCTTGGGCAATAGCCATCAACGAGAACATAGTAACGGCACGCAACACCGAAGGCGACAGACCTGTAACAAAAGCATAACTCCATAGAAGAAAAATAGAAAAAAAGGTTTTTAGAACTATTCCGCGCTTAAAGCGGTCGGTCCAACTGAGTAAAAATTGAATGATTCCGTATAACAATCCTACGTGCAACCCTGAGACAGCTAACACATGCATTGCTCCTGTAGAAGCATATATTTGACGTATGTCGTCATGTAGCGAGCTTTTGATTCCTAGCAATAAGGCTGTAAGAATACTGTGAGCCTCGGAAGATGGTATTGAAGTTTGCAAAACACTATCGGCATAGCGTCTAATTTGCAAACTGATAGACATCCAAATAGAAGGCGGGCGATGATCAATTTTTAAAATTTTTCCTTGTTTGATATGAAATTGATGAAATATATTTTGATACATCATATATCCCTGATAATCAAACTGAAATGGATTGCCAGGAGCTGGAATTCTTTTAGTTTGTTCGAGAATTAGAAATACATCTCCGTAGTAAAATTTTTCTGGGCTTTGAAAGTAAAGAATCGCTTTTCCTTGGCACGTTTTCCAAAAAGAATCCGTTCGTACAGCTTGTACCTCTACGACAATTTTTGAGCGATTCGATTGTGTTTCAGAGTCGCTGATAGCAACTGCTTTGTATGCAATTCCATGAGAAACATTTCCAAAATGTTGAGAGTCATTAAGTGCGTAGTATTGATATGAAAGGTTGATTCCTGTTACAACTAAAAAAATACTTCCAATGATTCCTCTAAGAGTTTCTAATAATAAAAATGTTCTTGGATGAAAAATAAAGGTACAACCGTACAAAATCACAACAAAAATTATCCATTTCATCGGAATAGAAACAGAAAAGTGATTAAGGTAGGCAATCAAGATTCCAGTGATTAGCCATAAAACGAAGCGTACAAATGGAACTCCTGAAAACATTGAAAAGCATAATTACTCCAACAAAATACCAAATTTTAATTTTTATGCAAGTTGTGCGCCTCAAACATGATTGCACTTTTTTACTTTGAATGGTTTGGCCTAATACTCTTGTCTTATAGTTTGCTTGTGCAATAGAACATACCACCAATTTTTGTAAAAATCCTTGATTGTTGTTTTTTTGCTGATAAGTGATTAGCTTCAAAAGCCGCTTACAAAGGCTAATTGTAAAATAGCCAACTTTGTTTATTCCATAGAACCTACAACGCCAGCGAAACGAAATTTTACAAAAGAGATTTTCCTCTTAATTTTCTTATATTGTTTATAATACATTTCTAAATCTTGCTTCCATAGAAGCAAAAGCCATTTTTTGGTAAAGTTTCATGCAAAATTCGCCGTTTTTATATTTGACCTTAAAACCCTTATGAAAAGCATTTTAATCGTTCGCAATTTTAGAGTTAATATGTCGCATTGAAAAATTTGCCGCGAGTTCAATATAAGTCCCTAATGAGAAGAGTTTTCATTTTTACTTGTGCATAAAAAAGAATCGAAAAACGCGTAAACCACGTTGAGCATAAAGCCATGCTGCTGTTTTCAAACTTTTTTTGATTTTTGACTTCTTAGAATGACGTCTTTTAGTGTATCATAAGCGCAATCATTTTATACCTATTGGCGTTAGAAAAGTAATTTCAACCACCTAATTTTTAGGAAATCTTGAGTAAAGTGGTTAAAAACTTTGTTCAGATTCTTTTGTTTCAGTTTCTTCTGGTTTTGGAGTTTCAGAAGGAGAAGCAGAAGAGGTGGGTTTCTTTTTCTTTTTGGATTTTTGCGATTTTTTTCCTTTTCCAATTTCAATATACGTATTTTGTTCAGCTACTTGCAAGATAATATCGAACTCATTTTCTTGTAGTTCTTCCTCTTCAGTTTTGGCATACCATTGCTCATTTTCGAACTCGTTGTAGACGGTATCTGTTTCAGCAGTGGTTTTTTTCTTTTTAAAAATCTTAGCCAATAAGCTGGGTTTTTCGATAGGATTTCCTAAGCTATCGTATTCTATTTTTTTACAAAGCAATCCAAATAGATTAGAAAGTTTTTTTTGGCAATTCAATTCTTGTTGAGCTCTTTGAGCTTCTAATTCGGCTTCCCATTTAGGGCGCATAGAGTCTACGTAATCCATAATCTTTTTTCCAATAGTGTAGTTATAAACAATTTGGTCCCAATTGGCTCCTTTGAAGAATACAGAGTCAGGAATCATTTTCTTTTCGCGTTTTTCTTGTTTTTGGGGATTTGAAACAGAATCTGGGGCATTTATATTAGAAGTAGCAGTTGTAGGCTTTTCCTCGGGAGTAGGGAGCACAGGCACTGGAGGAGCATCGCCCGTAATAGTAGAATCGATGACGTATTCTTCTTCTTTTAGAGTTGGGTCAAAAATTACAGTTTGGGAGGTGTCAGGTTTGTGAATAGTAATGCGTGCTAAGACAATTCTGTTAAAATTTTGTTGCCTTGAAGGGATGATTCTATCGAACAAAGGAGGATTTTTTTCTCTCAATCCAAACTGATTAGCTTGTGGCCCGCGCATGAAAGGAATATCTTTGGGAATGGTATCGTTATCGAACATCAACATTCCATGGTCGTTTTTTTGCCTGATGTCGGCCAACAATTTTTGAGCTTTTCCATACACCACGCTGTCTGTAAGAGGAGCAGGAACAAAGTAAGAAAAGAATTGTTCATTCACCTTTTCTCCAAAATGAAAAGCAGTGAAGTAATCAGGGCATACGTATCTTTTAGTACATCCACTTAGCAAGTACAGCAAAACCAATAAGCTGCGAGTATATGACAATCTCCTTGTTTTCATTGATTATTAAGCTAGAGGAATAAGTTTCTTATAAAGACAAACGAAAAAAAATCCTTATACATTTTAAGTTTGATAGTTAAAACGCTAACTTGTACTTTTTCGTGTATTTTATTACAAATATAATAAATTTCTTTGTAAACACTAAAATGAGTTGCTTTTGTATTTAATCATTCAAATGTTTATGCGTTTATTTTTATTTTTCTTTTTCAAGGGGTTATTAGAAATATTTTCGATAAGCTTTGTAGTAGCTCAGAAACATGAAATGGGCTTAGGAATAGGACCTACGAATTACAAAGGAGATCTCGCTCCATCAGTAAATTGGAAGAATACGAGTGTAGCAGGAACTTTTTTTTATCGCATGAATATTAGTCGAAGCATTTCTTGGAAGAGTAATTTGAGTTTTGGTAATATTCGTGCGGCAGACTACTTCGGAAGAGCTATTCAAAAGGAAAGAAATTTTGAATTCTCTTCGTTTTTTGCGCAAGTTAGTTCACAAATAGAATATAATTTTTTTGATATGCGTTTTCCTAAAAGCAAATATCAATATTCGCCTTACTTATTTGCAGGATTGGGTATGGCGAATTACGTTTTTTCTTCAAACTATTCGAGCGCTGTAGAACCCTCCTCGCAAGTTTTATTACCTTTTGGAGTAGGTATTAAAAAAGCTTTTAACAGAGATCTTAACATCGGGGCAGAATGGATCACGTTCAAAACTTTTTCTGACAATCTAGATGGACTTTCTAACCAAGAAAACTCTTCTTTTCCAAGTGGGTATCGCGGTTTTTTTGCTAATGCAGATATGTATTACATAATAAAATTTTCAATAAGTTATGTGATTTATAACATAATATGCCCGCATCATTACAAAAATTATATGATACCTCCTTCTGAAATCTTAAAACCATGATAGACATGATACGAGTAAGAGAATCGCGTGCAGCTATTGAAAAGATTTATATTGAGATTAGGCATTTTTTTAATCGAGGCTACTATAAGCCTTTTGGAGTATCTGGAAAAGAAATGATTGACGCACTTTTGATGTTGCGCCCTGAGATTTATGGTTCTATCAACGATCCGAAAAAAGTAGAACTCGACGGACTTGTTTATGTGATTGACCGCTTGCCTAAAGGGATTGAAGAGTGTAGAATTATCAATTTTATTTCAGAAGAGGGATATGCCACCTCTAGTTTTGAGCACTTTGTACCTCCTAAACGCAAAAGAAACTGTTATCGGGTGGATAGTGAACAGTTTTGTATTGAAATTACGCGCGGGCGCAGCGAATTGTACGATATTCTTACGCATCTGACTTTTTTGTTTATTGAAGCTGAAAAAATTAAACGTCGAACCCATGATGAAAAAGGTCGCAAAACCAGAGAATGGCACTATCTAGAAGAGCTCGCTAAACATAAATACACGCCCGAAGGTAGAGAATTAGAAGTTGCTATTACTCATACAAGCACGATTGTAGGACGCACTTTCGATGAAACGCGGCGTGCTTATTATCGATTGGCAGAAAACCCTAAGGATAATAGTGGATTGTTCAACATTGTTTATCATCTGGGGCGGGTAAGTTTAGAAGAAGAGCGAGAACAAAAGTGGCGTGAAATTCGCTTTACTCCTACTTTGCGCGAACGGATTGGGCAGCACATCTACGGAGAAAGGTGGGCTACTAATATCAAAGAAGTAATTTATAGTCAATATAAAAACCAGCGCCCTTTGCACATTATTAGTGCTAATATGCACAGTGTTTTAAATGCTTTGTTTGCTTATCCTGCCTTGCATCAACAATTTCCGAATTATGGTATTAAAGAATTAGCACTCGAAATTTCTAAATCGGATAAAAACCTCTTGCAAAACAAAGTACAAGAGTATGCAATTCGGCAAGGAATGATTTACATCGAAGATACTTCAGGAACGCTTTTGAATGTACAAATCTTTGATACAGATAAAATTGATTGGTCGAAAATTTCACCAGAAATTCAACCCGATCTGGAATATATTCGCACTCAAAAGCCACTTTTGGTGGTGATGGATTATGCTTTTGGCGAGCAAGCTTACGAATGCATGGATGAACTTTTAAAGCCTTACAAATTTCGAGATACAGAAATCAATATGCAAGTTGCTTCTGTGAATATTATGGGGAAAGCGGGTACCTTACAAGGCAAAAAAGGAGATATTATGATTCCGACAGCACACGTTTTTGAAGGCACTGCTGATAATTATCCTGTTGATAATCAGGTTTCTGCTGCTGACTTTGCTCACGAAACGATTCCTGTCTACGAAGGAACCATGATTACTGTTTTAGGAACTTCCCTTCAGAATAAAGATATTTTGAACTATTTTAAAACCTCTTCTTGGAATGCCATCGGGTTAGAAATGGAAGGAGCTCATTATCAGAAAGCAATTCAATCTGCATCGCGCATCAGAAAAAGCATTCGACGCGATGTAAAGGTGAGTTATGCTTACTACGCGTCTGATAATCCGCTTGAAACAGGCCACACGCTCGCTTCAGGAAGTTTAGGCGCTATCGGGGTTAAGCCTACTTATCTTATTACGTTAGTAATTCTTAATAAAATTTTGCGCAACTTTCGCCATTGCCTCGCTGAAGCAGAAGTTTCTACCGAATAGGTTTTCGTCTCTAAAAGATTGTTTTTGGCAGATAATCAGTTTTTTCAGATTTATAAACTGAAAAAATCCGAAGGCTTTTTTGGAAAGCGTGGATTTGAGATCTCTTCAGAACAGTGGTAAGTTTAATTTTTTAAAAAGGAATTTTCTTCGAAGTATTCAAAAGACATTCTGCAAAAATTAACTAAGGTCCAATTTACTTTGACACTTACTCAAAATCTTTATTCGGAAGTTGGCTAAAAAGAACTGTAGAAGGCATAATTTTGGAATTACTAATCATCGCGCTAATCAAAAGTTGCAATTTTTCGGTCTACACCAAACCGCACCAGGTTTTCAGCAAGATTTCACAGATGTGCACATTTACCTCTAATTATAAAAAATAAATCTTTTTCGAACGGCTTTAAAGATGTTTTGTTTATTGTATGAAATGATTTTATTTACACATCATTAGACAAGATCACTAAAAATAAACTTGACAATGATTTCGTACACAAAAACAAAAATTATTGCAACGGTCGGTCCGGCTTCCAATACGCGCGAAAAACTCCTTGAACTTATTAATGCAGGTGTAGATGTATTTCGTCTTAATTTCTCGCATGGTACGCACGAAGAGCATCAAATGGTTATCAATCATATCAAGAGTTTGCGAAACGATTTTGGGTTTCATGTAAGCATTTTACAAGACTTATCAGGACCTAAGATGCGAATTGGTATGGTAAAAAATAATGGAGTTGAACTCAAAGAAGGCGCAGAGTTTATCATTACCACAGATAGCAAATATCTCGATGATAAAGATTTTTTAGGAGATGAGAAAATGGTGAGTTGTACTTACTTGCCACTTTCGAAAGATGTCAAACCAGGCGATGCTATTTTGTTAGATGACGGAAAGCTTAGGTGTGAAGTCATAAAAGTAGAACATAATTATGTGACTACGAAAGTAATTTATGGTGGATTGCTCAAATCTAAAAAAGGAATCAATCTTCCTAATTCTGATATTTCAGAATCTTCTCTTTCTGCTAAAGATCGCAAAGATTTGGCATTCGGACTTAAAAACGATATCGACTGGATCGCCATTTCGTTTGTGCGTCGCGCTTCTGATGTAGAGGAACTTAAAGCACTCATTCGCTCCTCAGGAAAAGACGCACGTGTAGTAGCCAAAATTGAGCGACCTGAAGCTCTTAAGAATATCGATGAAATCATTGAGGCAGCAGATGCTCTTATGATTGCGCGCGGCGATTTAGGCGTAGAGATCGAGCTCTCTGATGTGCCTATTTGGCAGAAGAAAATTATTCGCAAGTGCAATGCAGCGGCTAAGCCTGTAATTGTGGCTACGCAAATGATGGAGAGCATGATAGAAAACGCGCGCCCTACGCGAGCAGAGGCGGGCGATGTAGCAAATGCAGTGTTTGACGGCGCTGATGCTGTTATGCTTAGTGCTGAAACAGCTTCTGGTAAATATCCTGTGGAGACAGTTAAAAACATGAATAGTATTATTCGCGCTGTGGAGGCTCATGGAGGCATTTACAACAAGTTTTACGACCATGAGCATTCCGTTACTACTGATTTAAGCGAAGTCATCTTGGATAGTGCTTGTAAAATTGCGCGCTCAACGAATGCGCGCGCTATTATTGGAATGACCTACACAGGATATTCAGCTTTTCGCATCGCGCGCCATCGCCCTACGGCAGATATTCTTATTTTTACTGCTAACAAATCTTTGCTCACTATTTTGAATTTAGTATGGGGAGTTCGCGCTTTTTATTACGGTAAAATCGAACCTACTGACCAAACTATTAAAGACTTTGAAGAACTTTTGGTCAAAGAAGGTTATCTTCGCAAAGGAGATGTGTTTGTCAATACAGGCACCATGCCTATTGAAAGCAAGCGGAGAACCAATTTCGTTAAAATTAGCAGGGTAGAATAAACCTATAAGGAAGAAATCCCCATAGGTTTATTTTACTTTGTACTGATATTCTTCTGGGCGATGAGTCATTTTGAGGGTCTTAAGGTCGTAATGACAGTCGCGAGCAGCTACGTGAACAATCAGGTTATCAATAGAAAAAGGCATAGCATCCTCTACTTCGTGAATGTTATTAAATTTGACTTTGCTTCCGTCTACAATAATCACGTGTCCTGAGCCAATTACTTGTAGGTGAGTACCGCGTGAAATAATAACGGCGGTATCTTCCCCTAGTCCAATTCCAATTTTATCGGGATACATGGCAACCGTTTTTACGAGCCTACCGAAGCGCCCGCGCTGCATAAAGTGAGAATCGATGATAATACGGCTGATAAATCCTAAGCCGCGTCCGATAGTAACTTCGCCTTTCATCAAAGAGCGCTGGCTATTGCCGCCTTCAATCATAATTTCAGACATTGCCATAGCGCCGGCGCTCGTTCCCGCTATTACAAAGTTTTCGTGTTGATAGCGATAGTGCAATATTTCTAAAATTTCAGACCCTCGAAATACATTGCATAATTTTACTTGATCGCCTCCTGTAAACAATACACCATCGGCATCTTTAATACGGTTGATGTACCCAGAGTCTCGAACGTCGTAGGTGTCTTTAATGTGCATCAGATTGCAGCGATTGCCCAGCTCTGCAAAAGCCCTCACGTAGTCTTCTCCTATTTCGTAAGGAACGCTCGATGCTGTTGTAATTACTTCAATGCGTGAAGAAACTCCTCGCATTGCATTGAGAACTTTTCTTAAAACGCCTGCTTCATAAAAATCTAATTTATGTTTTCCTGTAGCATCGTCATCCAGGAACTTTGTTTTATCTTCACTACCTCCGATAGCAATGAGTTTGCCTTTTGGATACTTCATAATGTGTTGTTCATTTGGGTTGAAAGAATCAGAAACGACATCAGAGGAAACATCTTCCAAGTCCTGAAGTTCTTCTTGGCTTTTAGCTTCTTTTTCTGCTTTCGTTTCGGTTACAAACTTAATACTTTCTACATTACGCACCAAAAACCCCTTGGAGGAATCCTCCTCCAAAGTGCTTTTAAGATTCTCGTCTTTTTCAGAATCTGGTTGGTAGCGCGATTTTTTGCGCGGACGAATAGGTGTTTCTTCGGCTTCTGTTCTTCCTAAAATCCAGTTTTTAATGAGTTGAAATAAATCTGGTTGCATATTTCAAATCTGTTGAAAATACTGCAAATTTCTTAAATATTCTTAAAACTTGTCAGATTTTGTTCATAAAATTGTCGTGAAAAAGATTTAACTTGCAATCGGAATAAGTATTTTGAAAAAACTTTTTAGAAAACTTTTTTTGCAATACAATAATATTTATTTTATTCGTTAATCAATCGTATTCATTTAAACGTTGGGTCATAATGAAAAAGTTATATTTAGGCGCACTAACAGTGGCATTTTTACTGGGTTGCGGAGACAACAATGCAGAAAACAAAGAAAAAACTGTTGCTGAAAAGACAGATGCTGCGAGTGCTGAGGCGATAAGGCAAACGGTAGCCAAGCTTTCAGATGATATTATTAATGATATCATTCAATCAATACCGTCGCCTTTAGAGATTTCTATGCTTATCAAGGAAACAGGAAGTGAATACAACAAGAACGACCTTAATCCTCATACGGCCGTTTCTAACTACAGTACTAATTTCAAAAAAGCGCTTAACTTGGGCGTATACTCTACCGATTTGGGTTTTGCAAACATCTACGGAAAAAATCAAGATGCTATCAATTATCTGAACTCTGTCAAAACTTTGGCAGATGGGTTGAGCATAGGACAGTTTTTTGACTATAACACATTAAAAAAATTAGCCGAAAGCAAAAACAATTTAGATACACTTATCCAAACTACTACCGATAACTTCGAAAAGATTAACTACCACTTGCGCGAACAAAAACGCGAAAGTCTTAGCATTCTTATTCTCGTAGGAGGTTGGATTGAAGCAGCACACCTCACATCAGTTGTCTATCAAAAAACGGGAAGTGCTCTTCTAAAAGAAAAACTAGGAGAACAAAAAATTGTACTCGATCAAATCTTGCTTGTGTTGGATGTATACAAATCTAAACCTGAGTTTCCTGAGTTAATAGCACAACTGCGTGAGCTTCAAAGATTATACGACCAAATCGAGATTGAAACTGTTTATGAAGAGCCTACAATGCAAGAAGGAAAAGATGGCAAACTTGAGTTTATAGATAACAGCAAAAGCGTTATCAAAATTACAGATCAAGACGTAAAAAATATTACTACTCTTATTAGAAGCATTCGCAATAAAATCATTAGCTAAACTTAAATTTGTAACTGATAAATTATGATATATTCTATGAAAACACTTTTGTTAATTTTCAGTTTTTTAATTGCTTCTTTAGCAGTTTCATCGTCAGCGAGGGCACAATGTAATGCCGAGCTTTACAACAATAAAAGTCTAAAAGCTTTAGCGCCTGGGTTTACTTTTGTAAAAAGCTATCGCATCGACGGAAGAGGAGGAACTCGTAAAAAAATCGAATACACTTGTGTGTTCTCTAAGGACACAAACTACATGATTCAAATTTCTGGTAAAGACGGCGGCGCACAAGGACTTATTAGTACGTTGTACGATTCTAAACGCAACAAAAAGGCATCTAATTATTTCAACAACAAATTTTATGAAAGCTGGACCTATAAATGCCGTGCGACCGGAATTTATTATCTAAGCTTTACTTTTAAAGATTCTAAGAGTTATTGTGGCGCTGCAGTTTTAGGTTTTCGAAGATAATTCATAGGATTACCGAATTGTCTGTTATAAGCCTATAAGGAAATATAGCCTTATAGGTTTATTAATTTCTGAACTTTAAGTTTTTATGCACAGCACTTATCAAATTAAAATTCCGATTTTTGAAGGTCCGTTTGATTTGTTGCTCTTTTTTATCAAGCGCGATGAAATTAATATTTACGATATTCCGATTGCTAAAATTACAGATGATTTTTTGTCATACCTTAAAGAACTCAAAAAACTCAATATCGAAATTGCAGGTGAGTTTATTCTTATGGCTTCAACTTTAATGAGCATAAAAGCAAAAATGCTTTTGCCTCGTTTTCAAAAAGATGAAGAAGAACATGAAATAGACCCTAGAACAGAATTAGTAAAACATTTATTGGAATACAAGCGATTTAAAGACGTCGCTATTTTTTTGGAAACTCTTGAAAATCAGATGATCAGTAGGTACACGCGCCAAAATATCTCCAAGGAGCTTTCTGCTATAGCTTCAATTTTTCAAATAGACATCGAGCTACAAAACGTAGATTTGTATCAACTCCTTTTAGCGTATCAAAGAGCTATAGAGAAACAAAAAAACAATTTTCGCCCTGTTCATCAAATAGTTCCATTTCCTTATACGGTTGAAGTGCAGAAACAATGGATTCTCAATTGGCTTTCAGAAAGAAAAAGATTATTCTTCTACGAAATTATTCAACACAATCCTAACAAAATTGCAGTAATATTTAACTTTTTAGCTATTTTAGAATTAGCACAACTCCAAAAGATTCAGTTGTTTGTCGGAGAAAGTTTTAACCACTTTGAAATTGCATTAGCATGACCAAGTTCTTAGGTGTTTTAGGTATTGCATGGATGTTGGTTGGTTTAGCGAAAGCTCAAACTATTACGTTAGAGGATATTTACCTTAAAAATACCTTTCAACTTCGATACGGGCAATATTTTCGTTACCTTCAGAATGGAGAGTATTTTACTAATTTAGAGAACAATACTATTTGGCGTTATTCAATAAAAACAGGACAAAAAGTAGATGTTTTGTTTGAGCAAGTAGTTCCTTGGAAAATAGATGGTTATGAGCTAAGTCCTGATGAAAAAAAAATATTAATTTTTACAAATCAAGAGTATATCTATCGGCATTCATTTTTGGCTGATTATTATGTTTATGATATAGTAAAAAAAACGCTTACCCCTCTTTCGTTCGCAGGTAAACAGATGAATGCTCAGTTTTCTCCAGACGGACTTAAAATTGCGTTCTGTAGGAACAATAATCTTTATATCAGAGATTTAGAAACAGGAGAAGAAATCGCAATTACTACTGATGGCAAACCATCTCAAAAAATTCATGGAATGTCAGATTGGGTTTATGAAGAAGAATTCGGATTCTCTAAAGCTTTTTTTTGGTCGGGAGACAGTAAAAAAATTGCATTCTACACTTTTGATGAATCTCATGTAAAGGAGTATAGCATGACCATATGGAATGCTCCTGCACTTTATCCGCAAGATTATCGTTTTAAATATCCAAAAGCAGGCGAACAAAATGCAATAGTTCAAATTCGAATATATAACTTAGAAACAAAACAGACTCACCCTATTTCGCTCGGCAAAGAAACGGACTTTTATATTCCGCGAATCGTTTGGACTCAGAATCATGATTTACTTTCAATTACTGTTTTAAATCGGTTGCAAAATAAGTTAGAAATTTTTCATTACGACTTGAATACGCATTATCTCAAAAGTGTATTTGTAGAAGAATCTTCTACTTATATAGATATCAATTATTGCTCTGATTTGGTATATCTTAAAGATAAAAAGCATTTTATCCTTAGTAGTGAAAAAAGCGGATATAAGCATCTGTACTTATTCGACCTAAATGGGAACCTTGTGCGACAACTTACAAGCGGAGCATGGGAAGTAGTGGAGTTTTTAGGAGTAAACGAAAATTCTGCTTATCCGATTTTGTATTATCTTTCTAACGAAGTATCTCCGTTAGAACAACATTTGTATTCTCTTTCTTTAGATGGAAAAACAAAGAAGAAACTTACCTCTATGCCAGGCGTTCATACTGCTGAGTTCAGCCCTGATTTTCAATATTATGTATTGAGAAGCTCTAATACTACTACTCCTTTGCAAGTGAGATTATACCACACAAAAAGCCAACAACTCGTCAAAGTTCTAGAAGAAAACGAACACTTTAAGAGGAAAGCTCAGGAATTTGGCTTTGCTCCGAAGGAAATTTTTGAGTTTACTAATTCTGAAAATGTACGTTTGTACGGATGGATTCTCAAGCCCAAGAATTTTGATAGCACGCGACAGTATCCGCTGTTGATTCACGTATATGGAGGACCCTCTTCGCAAATGGTGCGCAATGAATATGGCGGTTCTCACTTTCTTTGGCATCAATACTTGGTCCAACAAGGATTTATAGTGGCTTGTATAGATAATCGCGGCACGGGGGGGAGAGGGGCCGCTTTCAAAAAGTGTACCTACGGTATCCTAGGAAAATTAGAACTTCAAGACCAAATAGAAGCAGTTCGGTACTTGATAAGTCAAAAACTTATAGATACAACAAAAATAGGAATTTGGGGGTGGAGTTACGGAGGATACATGGCTGCCTTGTGTCTTCTAAAAGCAAGTGATATTTTCACATTCGGAATAGCAGTAGCACCTGTGACTTCATGGCGATTTTATGACACAATTTATACAGAACGATTTCTAGGAAAACCTCAAGATAATCCCGCTGGATACGATGAGTTTTCTCCCCTTACCCACGCGCATTTACTGAGAAGGCGGTTTTTACTTATTCATGGAACTGCAGATGATAATGTACATCTCCAACACAGCATTGCTTTGCAGCAAGCACTTATTTTGGCTCAAAAGCAATTTCAAGTATTTTACTATCCTGATAGCAATCATAGCCTAAATGGAAAGGAGGTGCGTTACCACCTTTATCAACAAATGGCTAATTTTGTGTTGCAGTAAAGTTCTGATTTCATGCTCTTTTCGGAAATCGTCGGTTTAGATGAAATTAAACAGGCTCTTATTCGTTCTGCTCTTTCTGGAAAAGTTGCTCATGCGCAATTGTTTGCAGGTTCAGAAGGTTTTGGGCAATTGCCTCTTGCGTTAGCATATGCTCAATATTTGAATTGTACTTACAAACAACCTCATGACGCATGTGGAAAGTGTTCTTCTTGCTTGCAGTTTCATAAATTAATTCATCCTGACTTGCACTTTATATTTCCCACTACAACGACCAAAAGAGTCACTCATTCTGAAGATGTGGCGAGTTTCGCATTTTTGCCAGAGTGGCGTGAATTTTTGTTTAAAAATCCTTATGGTTCCCTTGCAGAGTGGATCGATTTTTTAGGAGTAGAAAATAAATTATGCAGTATTACTCGCAATGAAAGCAGAAACATTATCAAAGCCCTTTCATTTAAGACTTTTTCAGCAGAGTATAAAATTATGCTGATTTGGCTTCCTGAGCTCATGCAAACAGAAACTGCTAATGCGATTCTTAAAGTTTTAGAAGAGCCCTCTCCTCAAACTGTTTTTCTTCTTGTGACGAATGCGCGCGATAAAGTACTGCCTACTATTCTTTCGCGGACTCAAGTCATAAACGTTCGTCCGTTTAGCGATGAGGAAATTCAACAAACACTTGTTAAACGATTTGAGATTCCGCTCTTACAAGCGCAACATGCCGCATTTTTGGCAGAAGGGAACTTGAATGAAGCTCTTAAAATGGTTGATAATGCTAACGCTTTTCATGCTGAATTCTTCCAACAATGGATGCGTTATTGCTTCAAAGCTAATTTTGAAGCGCTGGTGAATCTAACCGAACAATTTGCCGAGCAAGGGCGCGAAAGGCAAAGAAATTTTTTCTTATATAGCTTAAAGATTATCCGAGAATCTATGCTTGCCAGATTTGGAGGAGAAGCTCTTTTGCGGTTGCCCCACGATTCTTTAACTTTTGTGCGCAATTTTTCTCGTTTTCTTTCCGAGAAAAATATAGAAGAGCTTATCGGTTTGCTAAATAACTCTACATATCATATTGAAAGAAATGCTAATCCTAAAATGCTGTTTTTGAATTTATCTATTCAGATAAATCGCCTTTTAAATAAAACTTTGGAATAGGCCTAGCTCTAACTCGCACTACTTTGGAAGAGTTTAGTTCATCTTCTTTGATCTCTTTAATGAGCCTTTCTACATCGGAAATGTGGTTTTCTATTTTATGTTTCAATTGCAAAATTCTCATTTCAAGTTCATCGAGAGAAATTGGCTTTAAATTTTCATAATTTTTCATAGCAGATAATAGGATATTGTACACGTGCAGAACTAAAAAAGAAGCAATTTTGTTCCAAGTGATTTTACTTTTTCGAAAAGAATCTCCGTTCAGTTATTTAGAAATTTTGATAAACAATCTGCTTTAAAGAATTGTTATTATAGCAAATTGTTTTCAGATGAGTATAATAACAGACACAAAAAAGCTTTTTGTAACAATTGACAGCAACTCAGGTTTTTGCTTTGGAGTAGTATACGCCATCGAAATAGCAGAGGAAATTCTCAATGAAGAAGGCAAATTATATTGCTTAGGAGATATTGTACACAACGATGAAGAAGTAAAAAGGTTAGAAAAAAAAGGCCTTCGAATTATTACTCATCAAGAACTAAAGAATTTGTATCGAGAAAAAGTGCTCATCCGGGCGCACGGAGAGCCTGCTTCTACCTACAAAATTGCTTTAGAAAATGAACTCGAATTGATAGATGCTTCTTGCCCAGTAGTTTTGAAATTGCAAAATCGGATTAAAAACTCTTATGACAAAAATGAAAAGATATACATCTACGGAAAACATGGGCATGCTGAAGTAATTGGTCTAAAGGCTCAAACAAACAATGAAGCAGTAGTATTTCAATCTTTAGAAGAATTAGACCTTAGTAAATTGCCCTCAGAAATCACGTTGTACAGCCAAACGACAAAAAGCACTGCAGAATTTTATTCGATTAAAGAAAAGTTAGAATCTTACGGGATTAAAGTAAATGCAAATGATACAATTTGCCGACAAGTATCCAACCGCGACGAAGCTTTGCGAAAGTTTGCTAAGCAGTTCAACAGGATCGTATTTGTTTCTGGAACAAAGTCTTCTAATGGGAAAGTGCTCTACCAGGTTTGTAAAGAAGTAAACCCCAACACTTATTTTGTGTCTCATCCTGATGAACTACAACCTGACTGGTTTGAAGAACGAGACACTGTAGGTGTATGCGGAGCTACTTCTACTCCGATGTGGCTTATGGAAAGTGTGAAAGAGCGTTTAGAAAGTTTTTAAAAGAAGTTTTGCTAATTTCGCACAAACTTCTTTTTTATGGAATATCAAAACGGAAAATATACGCTCCAAGGAATTTCGTTGGAAGAAATAGCACAAGAATTCGGCACTCCTCTCTACATCTACGACGGCAACAAAATAATTTCTCAGTATCATCGTTTGCATCAAGCTTTTTCAGGAGTAAGCATCAAGTTAAAATATGCCTGCAAGGCAAACACAAATATTAGCATCATTAAACTACTCAAGCAACAAGGAGCAGGGCTCGATGCTGTTTCCATTCAAGAAGCTCGCATCGGTTTAATGGCTGGGTATTCTCCTAGTCAAATTATGTTTACTCCGAACTGTGTAGATTTTTCTGAAATGGAAGAAGCGATTGAGCTTGGTTTAGTATTAAATTTAGATAGTTTACCTGCTTTAGAATATTTTGGAAAAAAATACGGAAATCGAGTACCAATTTGTCTAAGAATCCGACCTGGTATTACAGCAGGAGGAAATTCTAATATTCAGGTAGGACATAACCGCTCCAAGTTTGGTTTGCCACTCGACCAACTTCCACAGGCTAAAGAAATTATTCAACGCTATCAGCTCAATGTAGTAGGGTTGCACAAACACTCTGGTTCGGATATTAAAGAGACAGATGCTTTTGTGCGCGGAGCTAACCTTCTTTTTGATTTGGCAATAGGATTTCCAAATTTGACTTTCATTGATTTAGGAAGTGGTTTTAAAGTCGCTTATAAAGCAGGCGATATCGTAACAAACATAGAAGAATTAGGAGCAAAAGTATCCATAACCTTTCAAGAATTTTGTAGAAAATACGGCAAAAATCTTGAGCTTTGGTTTGAACCAGGTAAGTTTTTAGTGAGTGAAGCGGGATACTTTCTAGTAACTGTCTCTTTAGTTAAAGAAACTACAGAAACAACTTTTGTAGGAGTCCATTCTGGCTTCAATCACTTAATTCGCCCCATGTTTTACCATGCGCATCACGATATTATTAACATTTCTAATCCTGAGGGAGAGAAAAAAACATATGATGTAGTAGGTTATATTTGTGAAACAGACACTTTTTCGAGAGATTGTTCTCTTTCCGAAGTGCGCCGAGGTGATATTTTGTGTTTTAAAAATGCTGGTGCTTATGGATATAGTATGGCTTCAAATTATAATTCTCGCCCCCGCCCCGCAGAAGTACTTGTTCTCAACGGAAATATATACCTCATTCGCCAACGCGAAGGACTTCAAGATTTAATGCAGCATCAAATTGATATTTTTCAAAGTATTTCTGTTTGTAAAAATTCGGCATAAAAGTTGAAAAAACTCTTTTTATGCGAAATTTTTATTATCTTTCCAAATAGAAATCGGGAAGTCATATCATGCAAGGAACGAGACAAAAAAAACTGGCTCGCCAAATTCAAAGAGATTTGGCTGATATTTTTGCTAAAGAAATGCGAAGCACCTTCGATAATGCTTTTATTACGGTTACAGATGTCATCTGCACACCTGATTTGAGCATTGCAAGGGTATATCTTAGCTTCATGCTGGTAAAAAATCGCCAAGAAATGCTTGAAAAAATAGAAGAGAACAACAAACTTATTCGCCAAAAGTTAGCTTTGCGTCTTAAAGATACGGTGCGAAAAATTCCTGAATTGCATTTTTATTATGATGATACGGCAGATGTACAAGAACAAGTAAATAAATTGTTTGAAAACATCGTAATTCCTCCAAAAACTCCTGATGAAAAACTATAAAACCACTAAAATATGATAGATACGCATTTACATCTTTGGGATTTAAACCGAAATCGATACGGGTGGCTGGAAGGGAATACTACTGTTCTTAATAAAACCTACTTATGGGAAGATATTGAGCCAGAAATAAGCAGTAACGAAGTAAAAGGCGTAGTTTTAGTACAAGCGGATAATCATTTTGGTGACACTGATTTTATGTTAGAAAATGCTCGTAAGCATTCACTTATTCGAGGAGTAGTTGGGTGGTTGCCTTTATTGTCAGTGCGCGAAACAGAAGAAAAGTTAGCATTTTATTCCCAAAATTCTTATTTTAAAGGAATTCGCCATCTTATTCATGATGAAAAAAATTCTCGTTGGCTTTTGCAGCCTTCAGTAATGGAAAGTTTAGAGTTAGTAGCAAAAGCAAATCTGTCTTATGATGTAGTGGGAGTCCTTTCTGAGCATTTAGAATGCGCTATGCAAATTGCGGAAAAGATTCCTTCTCTTCGCTTGGTATTAGATCATTTAAACAAACCGGGTGTTAATATTTCTATAGATACATGGAAAACACTTCTTAAACGCGCTGCTTCTTATCCGAATATTTATGTAAAAATTTCCGGATTAGGAGACTGTACTCAAAAGCCTTTTACATGGACAGCAGAAGATATTAAACCTTGGATAGATTTTGTAATAGAGACTTTTGGAGTAGAGCGCTGTATGATAGGAAGTGATTATCCTGTAGCTCTTCTATCGGGAAGCTATAGCTTTACACTTTCTTGTTATAAAGAATGTATTCTTTCTTTAGTGTCAGATTCCGAAGCTAAAAAGATTTTTTCTACGAATGCTACTTCATTTTATCGGTTAACTGATATTTAAAGTTTCCCATAAAGATTTAGGATGCCAAAATACTTGCTCAAAGTTTTGAATTTGATCGTTTTCGATACGAATGCCTTCTTTTTCGAGAGCTTCTTGCATAGCAGTGGGAGTTGCAAAGTGATGTTTGCCTGTAAGAATTCCCTTTCGATTTACGACGCGGTGTGCTGGTATGTCAGGGTGAATATGAGAATGGTTCATTGCCCAACCGACCATGCGCGCGCTGCTCTTACTACCTAAAAATTCTGCAATAGCGCCGTAAGTAGTTACACGCCCAAATGGAATTTGACGTACGACGGCGTATACATCTTCAAAAAAATTTGTTTTGTTCATTGCCTTAGAAAACTTGTATCCTAAATTTCCATTAAACAAAATCGATTCGACCTTAAAAAGATTACGTTGCAACAAATTGTTAGGTTTACATCGAGCTTTTTTCATAAAATACCTTTTCGCTGGCATTAAGAGATTCTTAGAACTCATGAGCATCGAAGTACAAACCAATTACCGATGCATTAGGTGAATTTGTTTATTTCTTTTGGTGATTGAGTATTTTTTCTACATCTTGCCAGAAAGAGTCATAAAATCTACAACCAAATAATTTAAATCATTATCATTTATGGAGTACCGCATCGAAAGAGATACAATGGGAGAAGTAAGAGTGCCTGCTCATGTATACTGGGGTGCTCAAACACAGCGTTCTATTCAAAATTTTGATATTGCGAGAGGACTGCATACGATGCCTATCGAGGTAATTCGAGCTTTTGCTTGTTTAAAGAAGGCAGCAGCTTTAGTAAACTACGAACTGGGAGTTTTATCTAAAGAAAAGGCAGATATTATTGCAAAAGTTTGCGATGAAATATTAGACGGTAAACTCGATGATCAGTTTCCGTTAGTAGTGTGGCAAACTGGCTCAGGAACACAATCTAACATGAACGTAAATGAAGTAATAGCCAATCGCGCTCATGTTTTGTTGGGAGGAAGTTTGTTGGATGAAAAAAAATTGCTTAATCCTAATGATGATGTAAATAAATCACAGTCATCAAACGATACTTTTCCTACAGCGATGCACATTGCTACTTATTTATACATTGAAAAAGAAATGTTGCCCAAAGTGAAATCTCTTCGCGATACTTTGGCACAAAAAGCGGAAGCATTCAAAGATATCGTTAAAATCGGAAGAACTCACTTTATGGATGCTACTCCTCTCACATTGGGGCAAGAAATGAGCGGATATGTAGCACAACTCGACCATGCTATGAATGCTATTCGCGATAGTTTTCAACATATTCGAGAACTCGCTCTCGGAGGAACAGCAGTAGGCACAGGACTAAATGCTCCGAAAGGCTATGACATAAAAGTAGCACAAAAAATTTCGGAGCTCACAGGGTTACCTTTTATAACAGCGCCAAACAAGTTTGAGGCGTTAGCAGCTCACGATGGTATGGTTCGGGTCTCTGGAGCGCTCAAACAATTGGCAGTTGCTTGTATGAAAATTGGAAACGATATACGCATGTTAGCTTCAGGACCGCGTTGCGGTATCGGTGAAATTTTTATTCCAGATAACGAACCAGGTTCTTCTATTATGCCAGGCAAAGTAAATCCTACTCAATGCGAAGCAATTACGATGGTAGCTGCACAAGTCATTGGTTTAGATACTGCTGTTGCTGTAGGAGGTTCTAACGGGCATTTTGAGCTAAATGTGTTTAAGCCGATGATCGTGTTTAATGTACTTACAGCAGCTCGCTTATTAGGAGATGCTTGCCGTTCATTTGATTTAAATTGTGCTCGTGGAATAGAACCTAATCACACGGCCATCCAGCGAAATCTTGAAAATTCTTTAATGCTGGTAACCGCTTTAAATCCGCATATAGGCTACTACAAAGCTGCTGAAATTGCAAAAAAAGCCCATAAAGAAAATAAAACTTTGCGACAAGTTGCGATTGAATTAGGATATGTAACTAGTGAACAGTTTGATCAATGGGTAAATCCTAAGAATATGGTGGGCAATTTAGGTTAGACGAATTTTTATATTTCAAGATTTTTTTGCAGTAGAAGCATGTCTTTTTTGAAGCACATCGATTACTTCATCAAGCTTGACTTGCTTAGCTTCTAAAAGAACCAAAAAATGAAAAAGCAAGTCAGCTGCTTCTCCTAAAAAAAATTGTTTATTATTATCTTTCGCTTCAATGATTAATTCGACAGCTTCTTCTCCTACTTTTTGCGCAATTTTGTTGATTCCTTTTTGAAACAAGCTCGTCGTGTAAGAACCCTCAGGCATTTCTTGATGGCGCTTTGCAATGATTTCTTCCAGATAATGCAAAAAAGGAGATTTGCCTGTATTTTTTTCGAAAAAACACGTATCTGCACCCGTGTGGCAAGTTGGTCCTATAGGGTTTGCCTTAATAAGGATAGTGTCGTCATCGCAGTCTAATTTAATTTCTACTAATTCAAGAAAATGCCCTGAGGTTTCTCCTTTTGTCCAGAGTTGGTTTCGGCTTCTACTAAAAAAAGTTACGCGATGGGTTTCTAAAGTTTTGCGAAGCGCCTCTTCGTTCATATATCCGAGCATAAGAACTTTAAGGGTTTGAGCGTCTTGCACAATAGCAGGTACAAGACCACCTTGCTTGCTAAAATTGATTTCCATTTTTATGTTGAATGCTTTAATATTAAATTGCAAAACTAACAAAAAGAACCTTATATTTGAAGACTTGTTCAAAACAAAGTAGCAGATTTAAGATTGTTTGAATTAAATGGATATCTTGCTTGGTTTGCAGTGGGGCGATGAAGGAAAGGGAAAAATTGTAGATGTTTTGGCCCCTCGTTACGATGTAGTAGCACGCTTTCAAGGGGGACCTAATGCAGGACATACACTTGAGTTTGAAGGCAAAAAGTTGGTTTTGCATCAAGTGCCTTCAGGCATCCTTCATCCTCAAATTGCAAATATTATTGGAAATGGAGTCGTACTAGATCCTATCATTTTTCGAAAAGAAATTCAAAACATAATTCCATTTGGCGTAGATATACATGCGAATTTATTCATTTCTAAAAAGGCACACCTTATTTTGCCAGCACATCGTTTGTTAGACGCAGTCTCAGAAGCAAGCAAAGGAGATAAAAAAATTGGTTCAACTCTGAAGGGAATTGGACCTACTTATCGCGATAAAATCGGAAGAAGCGGTTTGCGAGTGGGAGACACTCTTCTTTCTGATTTTAAGATGCGCTACCAACAAATAAGTGAATGGCATGATATTTTGTTTAAAGGGTATGGCGTAAGTAAAGATGAACTTTCAAAGCAATTCAAAAAAAATGAAAGAGAAAATTATGAAAACTTTGATGAGTTAGAAAGCGATTTTTGGGAAGGAATTGAATTCTTAAAAACGCTTAATTTAATTGATAGCGAATACAAAGTAAACGAGTTAATTCTCAAAGGAAAAAAATTATTGGCAGAAGGAGCACAAGGTACCCTACTTGATGTTGATTTTGGTTCATATCCTTTTGTAACTAGTTCTAACACTTTTGCAGCTGGTGCTTGCACAGGGTTAGGAGTAGCTCCTCGTTATGTAAGAGAAGTTTTTGGCATTTTTAAAGCATATTGTACGCGTGTAGGAGGGGGTCCTTTTCCTACTGAACTTCGAGACGAAACGGGAGATAACATTCGCAAAATAGGCAATGAGTTTGGCTCCACTACAGGAAGACCGCGCCGAACAGGTTGGTTGGATTTACCTGCTTTGCGTTATGCTATTATGTTGAATGGGGTTACGCACCTTTTTATGATGAAAGCAGATGTTTTTAATACTTTTGATGAGATCAAAGTTTGCACACATTATCGTTTGCCTGATGGTTCATTAGTGGATTCTTTTCCTTATGATTTGTGTGATATTAAGCTTGAACCTGTTTACGTGACCTTCAAAGGATGGAAAACAAATATTTCTAAGGTCAAAGAATATCACCTTCTCCCAGATTTATTCAAAAAGTATGTGGAATTTATAGAAAAACAAACAGGTGTTCCTATTACGATTATTTCTTTAAGTCCTGATAGGAAAGACACTATCTTTCGCAAACCTCACTGGTAAGGTTCTTTCTATTTTTTTTCCTTTCTGCCAAAAATTGAAAAGTGAACATATCGTTTAGGATGTTTTCTAAAATCGACTAATAAACTGTCTAAATCTTTTAAGGTCTGATTAGAATTTACATACAAAGCACTGTCTTTTAATAACTTTCCGAGTGTCCCTTGCGCTTCGTTAATAGCTGTAAGCGATTGATTGATAGATGTTAAGCTTTGTTGAATTTTTTCGGACATGGTACCTAATTGCATTGCTTTGACACTATCGGCAATATGATTCATCTTGATGAGAAGTGGTTTGAGTTCTTTTTCTGTTTCTACTAACGATTTAGAAAGAGCAGATAAATTGTTGGTGATGCTCAAAAGATTTTTGCGATTTTCAGCAATTAAGGAAGCAGAATTTCCCGTAAGTACAGCGACGTTTTTTATAATTTGCTGAATGGTATCGCTCATTTTATCGAACGTAGCAAGGACGTTATTAACGCGAAACAAAATAGTATCCGCTTGTTGGATAAGAGGCATTGCGCGTTCAGTGGCTTGGCTTGCAATTCCTCTTTCAAAAACACCTTGGATTGTATCTTGATGCTGAAGAAGACGCCCTTTAGGGTTATAAAGGATTTCTATGGTTTTACCTCCCAACAATCCTGCATCTTTTAGCACTAATACACAAGAATCCGTAAGGCGAATGCTCGCATCGATATCTAAAGTGACGAGCATTTTGATTGCTTTTCCTTGCAAGATATCGATGCTTTGCACTCTTCCTACAGGCATTCCTTGCAGCACTACGAGATTAGACTCTTGAAGTCCGTCAATGTTATCATATACTACATAATATTGATGCGTTTTAGAGAAAAGCTCAACGCCTTTTAAGAAATTAAAACCGATGTACAGAATAGTGCCGCTTACAATTGTTAATAAGCCAACTTTAATTTCTTTAGATAACTTTAGCACGGCAGATTTTTTGTTTAATTTTTAAGCCTCTCCCATGGTTCCACCAAAGTTCATAGGGAAACGAGGTGCATCTTCTGTTTGTTTGATTCTGCCAAAAGCTTCTTCATATTTATCGATGTTGTCGCTTAAGGCAGCTAAGAAACGCTTAGCGTGTTCAGGAGTCATAATGATTCGTGATTTTACTTTTGCTTTAGGAACTCCTGGTAAAATTCTAATAAAGTCAAATACAAACTCGGTGTTGGAGTGGCCTATCATTACTAAATTCGAATAAATCCCTTCAGCAACATCTTCATTGAGTTCGATATTGATTTGCCCAGAAGTTTCTTGATGCTTTTCCATAATGTTATTCATTAGTTTCTTCTGAAGTTTCTTCGCTATCATAGTCTTCTTGTCCTAATCCTTGGCGAATGCGATTAATAGTTTCAAGTTTAACTATAGAAGCACTTTTGAAAGGCCCAACGGCCGATTGCCTGAAGCATTTAGTAGCCTCTGAATAGTTTTCAGCACTTTCATAGAGCAAGCCTAGCACAAAGTTTAACCTCGCTTTATCTTCTGTGGTGAGCTTAGGGTTTTTACTAGCTCGAACTAATAAGTCGGTTGCTTGAGCAGGTTGTTTGAGTTTGTACTCGCACATTGCTTTTAGGAAGGTAATTTTCATATCAAACTCGCGTATTTTTAGGCACTGGTCTGCATTAAGTTCAGCCATTTGAAAATCACCAGCTTTGAAATAGTAAAATGCTAAATCTTCGTACTTTTGAGAAAGAATCTTAGGGTCTTTTTCTTTTTTGATTTGTTCTTCTATGGCTTTAATAGTGGCGCGCTGGTCAGCCTTGATGCTTGCTAATTTGAGTTTTAAATCGCTCGCGTCTTGGAAGTTAGGATTCATCTTATAGACGATTTCCAAGTTTTTTTCACTGTTTTCATAGTCCAGTACGTTAAAATAGGTAAGAGCGATTTCATAATAAGTTTCTGGCTGGTAGCGTCTTATCTTCGCCTTATATTCATTTCGAGCCGCTTTGGCAAATTGTTGTTCTGCTTCTTTGTATCTTCCAAGCATATGGAGAGATACTCCATATTCAAAGAAATACTGTTCTGTACCATCTTCTGACTCGCTAATTTCTTCATCGATAATTTCTTGTAATATTTTAAGAGCCTTATCGTACTGCCCAGAAAAGTTAAGAAACTGAGCTTCTTTGAATTTTACATCGAATGTTTCGCCTAGACCTTCAGGAAGTGTTTTAGCGTCATAAAGATGAGCTTTGGCTAATCCAAACTTATTAGCTGAAAACAAAATATCGAGAATTTCTAGCTTGTAGGTAAGCTTATTAGAAGGATCATCGTCGTATTTAAAAGCTAAGTCGAGTTCTGCAATAGCACCTTTGATATTTTTCAGTTCTTGATAGACGCGCGCTAAGAGTTCATGTGCTTCTACATATTCTTTTTTTAAAGAAGTCGCTTTTTGGAGAGGAGCGATAGCTTCTCTGAAGTTTCCTAAGTTGGTGTAGCATAATCCTTGCTTATAGTAGATAACAGGATCATTCGGGTCTATTTTGATAGCGTCTGCCAACATGAGGAGTGCTTCCTCAAAACGATTGCTCTCCATTAGATCATTAGCGCGCATTAATAAATCATGTTTATTTCCTTTTGGAGGAGTAGAAGGCTTTGCGGCACCAGCGCCAGCGGGAGCGTTTGGAGGCGGTGTAGCAGGTTTAGCAGCAGGAGGATTTTTTTGCTGTGCAACGACATTAGATGTTAGTATGAAAAACGAGATTACGACAATTCGCTCAAATAGTTTCATTTTATCAACTGAATTAAAATTTAAAGTTTTACCACAAATTTATCTATTTAACGAAAATTATATGTTCATTCTGATATTTATATAAAACAAATTTAGAAAATTTTATTACAGCCTAAAAGCTAATACCGTGATATCGTCGCGTTGTTCTGCATCTTGTTGGTGATTAGCAAGAGCTTGTATGAAAATTTCTTGTTGTTCTTCGGCAGGTAGATGATAGTTTTGAGCAATCAGTTCCTTAAATCGATTAATATTAAAGCTTTTTCTTTTAGGATTAGCCTGGTCTATAAAGCCATCTGTTGTAAGATAAATCATATCGCCCTTCTGAAGAAAGAATTCTTGGTTGGTATAGTTTCTCACGTCACTGGTATTTTTTCCTCCAATCATGAATTTGTCGCTTATTCTTATATGTATTTCAGAGTTAGATGTGTAAAAAAGTTTGTGTTTTGCGCCTGCATAAGATATTCTTATATGATGATTATTATAATCCTCAATTAAACATAGACCGATATCCATTCCATCGTTATTAGCTCCCTCTTCTTGATTAAGTTTTTTTCTTACTTCGGCATGTAAATAATTGAGAATTTTAGAAGGATTCAGAATTTGCTGGTTATAAACGGCATCGCTAATAATACTGTGTCCAATCAGAGACATGAATGCTCCTGGAACACCGTGTCCTGTACAATCAATAACACCTATTAGCTTTTTGTTTCCATGTTGAGAAATCCAAAAGAAATCTCCTGAAACAATATCTTTAGGCTTATATATAAGAAAGCTTTCTGGTAATAAAGAAAGCCTTTGAGATTTTGTAGGAAGAATTGCTTTTTGAATTTGTTGCGCATAGCGAATACTTTGTATGATTTTAATATTCTGATCTTCTAACTGTTTTTTTTGACGAGAAATTTCTTCTTGTGATTCTTGAAGGGCTTTGTATTGTTTTTGGAGCTCATTTTGAGATAGTTCTAATTGAAGAGCTGTACGCTTTGTTCTTTCTAATAGCTCTTCTCTTAAAAGAGTTCCTTGAATAGATAGTAAAGTAGTTCCTACAATCTGACAAGCTCTTTCTAAATATTGAAGTTGATAGTTTTGTAAAGAAGAAATATGCGCTAATTCTACGACACCTATTATATTGTCATTAGCTGTAATTGGCAAAACTGTCAAATGAACAGATTCGCTTTCTCCTGTGTAAGACTGCATTTTTACGTATCCAGCAGGCACTTGACTGAGCAAAATAGGATTCTTTGTTTTAGCTACTTGCCCTACAAATCCTTCTCCGAGAAGTAGACATTGGCGCTCTTCAATAATTTTAGGAGACAAAGCATAATTTGCTTGCATTTGAAGTTTTTCATTTTCAACAGTATAGAAAGCTCCTGCAAAACCTTTTATGTAATTAATCATCTCTTTAAGAACAGCATGGCAAATGGAATAATCTTTATTAGAATGTCTAACGATTTCACTGATTTGATTGATTCCTGTGATAATGTAGTTTTCTTCCCGCTCTAGCTTTCGAGCTTCTGCTAATTTGAATTGAATTTCTTTTAATGCAACAGTGATAGCATTTTGTTGTTGATGGCTAATTTGAAAATCTGTATTTCCTTTTCCAATTTCTATAGCGAACTGAGTGGTGTATTGCAAGTTAGCAGCAACTTGACGGAGATTCTCTGCTAGTTTTCCTAGTTCGTCACGTTGTTCAATTGAAAGAATAACCTTAGTATTTCCTTGTGAAATTTTTTGAGTAAAATCAATACACTGACGAATTTGTTTTTGTAAATAATAAGTGCCTAAGATATTTGCAAAACCACTAAGCCCGATTCCTACGAATGTGAAAAAAAAGAAAGAACCTTTAAAAATTTGCCAGTAATAATGAAAATCTATTTCTGTAGTGTCAGTTCCGTCGTCAAAAATGTTTCCTTGAATATCGCCTAATCTAGCAATTCTAATGAGTTCTTCTGTAATATCAAATCTTTTGAATACGTGAAAAGCTGTGTAATAAATTCCAAACGTGATTGCAATTACTATTATGATGTTAATAATAGTAGTACGCAGTATAATTCCCAAACCGAATAATATGTTACGCATACTCTAATTAAGTTTGTATTGTTCGAGTTGTTTCTCGGCTTGACGCAATTTTTCAGTAAGTTCTTGTATTTGGCTTTTGAGTTGGGTTTGTGCAATTTCATATTCTTTTCGAAGTTGTTCTCTTTTTATTTGTTCACGCATTTCTATTTTTTGAGTGATTTGTTCAGCTTCTTGTTTTTGTCTTTGAAGTTCTTCTTGAGTAGTTTGAAGTTCTTCCATGTTTTGTCGAAGTTCTTCTTCTCTGACGCGCAATTCTTCTGTTTGTTTCTGGGTTTGTTTGAGTAACTCTTGTGTATTTTCTTGGATTTTGATATTTAAAAGAGCGGTTGCAATAGCTTCTGCTGCTTTTTCAATAAATGAAATCACATGGTTCTCATAAATTTGAAGAGAAGCTAATTCTAAGACACCAACTACGTTTTGATGTGTTTTAACAGGTACAATCAAGATATCACGAGGAGGAGCTTCTCCTATTCCTGAAGTGATATAAACATAATCCTCAGGGATTTCTAAAAGTCGAGTAGTTTCTTTTTCTAAAAAGCATTGTCCTACTAATCCTTCTCCAATTAGAATTTTTTTATTAAAATACTTTTTGCGGTTGAAGGCAAAACTTGAAATAAGTTCTAAATAGGATTCTTTCCCTTGAGATTGATGCAGAAACAAATAGCCTTGTTGAGTGTGCGTGTAGTTAACTAACCAATTCAAAGCACTTTCTGCTAAATCTTTTACAGTGGTTTGGGAGCGAATAATCTCAGAAATTTGTGCTAGACCTGCATTAGTGTAATTCAATATTTCATCTCTTTGAGAGGCTTCTAAAAGTCCGTCGCGCATTTTAGCTAAAGCAGTTCCTAGTTTATCATTTGGGTCGGGGGAAAAATCGGCTTTTAGGTTGCCCTGGCTGATTTGCTCAGCAAATTTAGTATCTAATTCTACAAATTTTAGTTGTTTTTCGAGAGAATCTGTTTTAGTCAGTACTTCAATGTTAAGTTTTTTTATGTATTCGCCTAGCCAGCCGCAAAAAACTAAATGAATAGATAGTACAAGTAAATTTAACAATAAAATTTGGATAGTGATTTCAGTATTGAATAAATATTCCTTTCCATTGATAGCTCCAGTTTGGTGCATAATAAAGAGTACAACATGATGTAGGAAAATCATGATGCTTAAGGGCAGTTGCGGAAACCAACTTTGGTACAGAACTAAAATAGTGGCAGCCAAAAAGTAGAAAAAATGCATTTCATACATGCCCCGCATTTGATAAAGATACAAGGATGCAAAACCCCAATGCACAAAAGTGATAATTCCTTGAGAGAGGATAGTTCCTTTGTAGAAATAAACAGCTAAATAGTATGAAACGATAAGAATTACACTCACCATCAAAGACTCTGACCATGTATCATGCACCGCCGCAAAGACTATTGCGAAGAGAAAATGACCCCACACAGAAATAGAAAGACGCTTGTCTAACTTAGCATAATAGGCTTTATAATAGGATTCTATCAAGTTTTCCTCCTGCATATGAATCGGTTTTAGTCGTCCTCAGTATTTACTTCGGCACTTACAGCAGCTCCTATGATTCCTCGTTTCGACGAGCGAATGAAATTTAAAATATAATTTCTTTCGGGAGTATCAGGAAGCTCTGCTTCGATAGCCTCAAGCGCCATTTTACGATTTAATCCTTTATAATACAAATAACGATAAACTTCTTTAATTTGAAAAATAATTTCATTAGAAAATCCCCTTCTTCGAAGACCTACCGTGTTGATTCCGTAGTATGCTATTGGTTCTTCTGCAGCTTTTACATAGGGAGGTACGTCTTGGCGACAACGCGTTCCTCCTGCTACAAAGGCGTAATCTCCAATGTGCGTAAACTGGTGAATAGCTGATGTTCCACCAATTGTAACATAGTCGCCCGTGTGGACATGGCCAGCGAGTTGTACACAGTTGGAGAAAATGTTGTGGTTGCCGATGTTACAATCGTGAGCAATATGGCAGTATGCCATAATTAAGCAGTTTTCTCCGATTTTTGTAAACATTTGTTCTGAAGTTCCTTTACTGATTGTAACGTATTCGCGGATAACAGTATTATCGCCGATATAAGTAAGGGTAGGTTCGCCTTTATACTTTAAATCTTGCGGTGTTCCTGAAATGACAGAGCCTGGAAAAATTTTACAATTTTTGCCAATGCGAGCACCATCCATAATTACCGTGTTTGGACCTATCCAACTGCCCTCTCCGATTTCAACGTCTTCGTAGATAGTAGCAAATGGCTCTATAACGACATTCGAAGCAATTTTTGCGTTAGGATGAACATTCGATAAATGATATTGGCTCATTGATTATAAGGTTTACAAGATAAGCGATAAACTCTCATTAAAATAACTGAACATTGTGCAAATCTACGATAAAACTCTTGTCTTGCAAGGTGGACTATTAGGAACATCAGCAAGCCCAACCTTCTCGGTCTAAGCTTCTGTATTGAATGGCTTCTGCAAGGTGTTCAATTTTAATTTCTGAGCTCTGAGCAAGGTCTGCAATTGTGCGCGCTACTTTTAGAATGCGATCGTAGGCTCTTGCAGAAAGTCCTAAGCGCTCCATAGCAGTTTTAAGCAATGTTTTCCCCGCTTGATTGATTTGACAAATTTCTTTTACCATTTGAGATGGCATCATGGCATTACAATAGATACCCTTAAGATTTTTAAATCGTTCTGTTTGGATATGACGCGCTTGAATTACTCTTTGGCGGATAGTAGCACTGCTTTCTGTTCGGCGATTAGCAGTCATTTCGTCGAACGAAACAGGAGTTACCTCTACGTGCAAATCGATCCTATCTAACAAAGGACCACTAATTTTTCCTAAGTAGCGCCCTACTGCCCCTGGCGGGCACACACATTCTTTTTCTGGGTGATTGTAATAACCGCAAGGACAAGGATTCATGCTTGCTACCAGCATAAAATTAGCGGGAAAATCTACTGATATTTTTGCACGAGAAATGGTTACCTTCCGTTCTTCTAAAGGTTGTCTCATCACTTCCAAAACGGAACGTTTAAATTCAGGAAGTTCATCGAGAAATAATACGCCATTATGCGCTAATGAAATTTCGCCTGGCTGTGGATTTCCACCGCCTCCCACCATAGCCACGTCGCTAATAGTATGATGAGGAGCTCTAAAAGGGCGAGTAGCAATAAGAGAAGCATCTTTCCCGAGCTTTCCAGCAACAGAGTGAATTTTAGTAGTTTCTAAAGCTTCAGCTAATGAAAGAGGTGGGAGAATGGTAGGCAAGCGCTTGGCTAACATGGTTTTTCCGGCTCCAGGAGGCCCTATCATAATAAGATTATGTCCGCCAGCTGCTGCAATTTCGAAGGCGCGTTTGATGTTTTCTTGTCCTTGCACGTCAGAAAAGTCCACTTCAAAATTAAATTGAGAATCAAAAAAAATTTCGCGTGTATCTTTTTTGAGTGGCGCAATTTTCTTTTTGCCCTCCAAAAATTCAATGGCTTCTTTCAAAGTTTCGACGCCGATAATATCTAATTGATTTACGATAGCAGCTTCTGAGGCATTCAAGCTGGGCAAAATGAAACCTTTGAATCCTTTTTTGCGCGCTTCAATGGCAATAGGCAACGCTCCTTTGATAGGACGCAAAAACCCATCGAGAGAAAGCTCTCCTAGGATAACATATTTTTCTAAATCGGGAACAACAATTTGTTCGGAAGCTGCTAAAATGCCCAGGGCTATGGGCAAATCGTACAAAGACCCTTCTTTGCGCATGTCCGCAGGTGCTAAATTCACCAACACTTTTTGGCGCGGAAATACATAGCCAAAGTGTTTGATGGCTGATTCTACTCTTTGTTGGCTTTCTTTAATAGCATTATCAGGAAGCCCTACTAAATAAAAACTTGTGCCATTGAGAACGTTTACTTCTATTGTAATAGTGTGAGCGTCAACGCCATGAATTGAACTGCCATATGTTTTTGCGATAGGCATAACTCAACTTATTAGTTAAGTAGATGAATCATTAGTTTGGCATATGACAATATAAGTGTTTTTTCTCCAAAATGCTCGAATAGTACTTTAGCACGCTGATTGTTATGGTCTATTTCAGAAATAATTCCAAAGCCGAATTTCTGATGTTCTACGCGCATTCCTACTCGAAGCTCAGAAGCGGAAGCTGGTTTAAAAGAAGGTGATGGAATATGAACATACGAAGGAGTGGTAGAGTGTTGAGAAAAAAAGGATTGGGTAGAAAATTTGGACGGCGATGAGTTTTCAAAATCTGAAAAGGAAGAGACAGTTTGGACTTTTTCAATGTAGCGGTTATCAATTTCAAAAAGAAACCGACTAGGCTCGCACGCTACTAATTTTCCGTTTCGATATCGTTGAAGCGCGTATGAAAGGGTCAGTTTTTGTTCTGCGCGCGTAATTGCAACATAGAATAGGCGACGTTCTTCTTCTAAGTCTTCTCTATTTTCTATCATGGTTTGGCTTGGAAACAAATTTTCTTCTAAGCCTACCACATACACGTTTTTAAACTCAAGTCCTTTGCTTGCGTGAATAGTCATAAGAGTTACTGCATCTTGGTCCAATTCGGTATCGGCAGTAGAAACTAAAGCAATTTGTTGTAAAAAGGAAGTCAAAGATTTATCGGTATTTTCGGGAGAATCTGTAAATGCTTTGATAGAGTTGAGAAGTTCTTGTACGTTTTCATATCGGACTTTCCCTTCAGGAGTTTTATCTTCATAAAGTTCACGAAGTACTCCACTCATTTTGGCAATATACAATGCTGCTTCATAAGCATCTTTTTGTTGAATTTGTATCTGAAATGATTTAATAAGAGTTACAAATTCGTTGATAGCTTGTGAAATTCGGCTTTTACCAAAAAAACTTTCGTACTGTTGGAGAACATTCCAGAATGGGATATTTTTTTCGTGTGAGGTTACTAACAGTTTTTCAATGGTATTTTCTCCTATGCCTCTTTTGGGATAATTTACGATTCGCTTAAACGCTTCTTCATCTAGAGGGTTAACACTAAAGCGCAAATAAGCTATCATGTCTTTAATTTCTTTTCGCTGATAAAAGGACATTCCCCCTATGATTTTGTATTTGATATTCAGGCGTCGGAGAGCTTCCTCTAAAGCGCGCGATTGTGCGTTAGTGCGGTAGAGAATTGCGAAATGGTTATTGGACAATCCACGTTTATTTTTTTCTTCAAAAATAGAAAGTGCTATTAATCTTGCTTCTTCTGCTTCGTTGTTGGCTTTGAGAAGTCGTATTTTTTCTCCTTTTTCGTTAGCAGTCCATACTTTTTTTTCGAGTTGGAATTTATTATGTTTGATAACAGAATTAGCAGCACAAACGATATTTTGGGTAGAGCGATAATTTTGTTCAAGTTTGATGATTTTTACATTGGGGTAATCTCTCTGAAAGTTGAGAATATTTTCGATGTTAGCCCCTCGAAACGAGTAAATGCTTTGTGCATCATCTCCTACTACGCAGATGTTACAGTGTTTATCAGCGAGCATTCTGGTAATGCTGTATTGCGAAATATTGGTATCTTGAAATTCATCAATGAGAATGTATTGAAATTTTTGCTGATATTTTTGCCTTATCTCTTCAAAATTAGAAATTAATAGATTAGTATTGAAAAGCAAATCGTCAAAATCCATTGCATTTGCTTTAAAACAACGCGATGCGTATTCTTTATAGATTTCTCCAATTCGATGTCTTCCGTGCTTTTCATCTTCGAATGCCCACTCTGAAGATTGTAAATATTTTTTCCATGAAACTAAGGCGTTTTTAGCTTTTGAAATGCGGTGATAAACGTAAGAAGGTTTATAAAGTTTATCGTCTAGATTCCATTCTTTGAGGATGTCTTTAAGAACAGATTGAGCATCTTCTGTGTCATAAATGGTAAAGTTGCTAGTATATCCTAATTTTTCTCCTTCAATTCTTAAGATCTTTGCAAAAACAGAATGAAAAGTTCCCATCCAGATGTTTTTAGCTTCGTGGCCAACTATTTTCTGAATGCGATCACGCATTTCTTTTGATGCTTTGTTAGTAAAAGTAAGTGCTAAAATATGAAAAGGTTCTATTCCGTTTCCGATTAAATAAGCAATTCTGTAAGTAAGAACACGTGTTTTTCCGGAACCTGCTCCTGCAATCACCATAAGAGGTCCATCGATATGTTCTACAGCGCTTCGTTGAGAGGGGTTGAGTGTATCTAAATAATTCATAAAACTTTATTTTACAATAAAACTACCTTCTCCCATTTTCACTCCTTGGCAATAAAGTTCTACGCGATGTTTTCCTGTTTTGAATTCGGTTCCTTTGCTATATTCGAATACTACTAATTGCTTAGAATTATCAAACAAGATTTCTTGCATTTCTGTATAAAAAAGTTCATTTCCCTGATACATAAAGCTGCCAGAGCCTGTAGCGAGATTGTACAGAGCAGAACCTTCAGGGTCAATAATGCGCAAATAAATCTTTTTAGCGCCGATTTCAGCTAAATTGTTTTCATCTATATTGAAGAGAATTTTAATTTTAGAAAGTTGCTTTGCTTTAAATTCAGCGTCTTCTTTTTCTTTACCTTTGCTGGTTACTCCAATAAATCGAATATTAATAGCGCGCAGAGCAGAAGCGACGTTTACTTTTTCAGCTAAAGCCTGACTTTGGCTTTTTAAAGTAAGAATTTGGTCGTTAAGTACATTTCTTTCTTCTTTGAGAGAATAGTTCTCAGAAACTAAATACTGATTTGCTTTTTTAAGTTCTGAGATCTCAATATCTTTTTGTTTGAGAAGTATTTCATATCCTTCTAACTTACTTTTAATTTCTTCATAACGCGATTGAGCTAAGTTTCGAGAAGCGATCAGTTCACGCTTTTCTTTTTCGAGTTGTGTTTTGATCATCAAAAGTGAATCAATATTCATTCCCATTTGTTCTAATTCTACAATTTTATTATCCAGCTGACGCGATACAGAATCAAGTTTGGCATACGTAGCAACCATTTCAGATTGCTGAAAATCCAATTTGTCGTTTTCCGTTTGAAGCTTACTTCGATGATAAAAAAACCAAGCGGAGTTTGTACTTATCAAAAGTACAATCATCGCATAAAGCCATGATTTAGTGGTCTTTTCAGTGTTCGACTGTGAGCTCGTCATAATTTGTGGATTTCAACGTTAATTTACAAATTTAAAAATCAATTGGTAAGTTTTCGATAATTTTCTAATGCTTTTCTTACACTGCCATATATTGAAAGCAATTTTTTCGCTTCTTCTTCAGAAATAAAAAGTTCCTCCATTAAAAATCGCGTTCCTCTTTCGATAAGTTTTTGATTAGTAAGTTGCATATCTACCATTTTATTTCCCTTTACTCTTCCGAGTTGAATCATGACAGTGGTCGAAATCATGTTGAGTACTAACTTTTGAGCAGTACCTGCCTTTAAGCGCGTGCTTCCTCGCAAGATTTCAGGCCCTGTTTGTGGAACTATCGGATAATCTACCAACCTAGGAAGTGGGCTGTTTGGATTACAAACAATACAGGCAGTGAGGAGTCCGTGTTGTTGTGCTTTTTGAACGCCTCCAATGCAATATGGCGTACGTCCAGACGCTGCCAATGCTACCACTGTATCTAGCGGTGTAGGTTGATAAACAGAAATGTCTTTCCATGCTTGTTCGATACTGTCTTCTGCAAATTCGACTGCTTTGCGGATAGCACTGTCTCCTCCTGCGATGATTCCAATTACAACATTATCGGCAACACCAAAAGTAGGAGGACATTCAGAGGCATCCACAATGCCGAGTCTTCCGCTTGTGCCAGCACCTATGTAAAAAAGACGCCCTCCTTGTTTCATGCGAGGAACGAGTGCTTTTATAAATTGTTCAATTTGTGGAATCACTTGAGCTACTGCTAAAGGCACTCTTTGGTCTTCTGCATTCATAGCGCGCAAAAAATCTGCTATAGGCATATTTTCTAAATCCTCATAGGGAGAGTTATCTTCAGTAGAAAGCATATTTCTTATTGACTTTATGCTACAGGGAGAGTTTGAAGCGCATTTTCTAGGCGTTTTATGCATTCTTCTTTTCCTAACACTTCCATTAGAGGGAAAAGTTCAGGTCCTCCTCCTACGCCTGTGAGCGCTAAACGCAAACTTTGTAAGATTTTTCCCATGGCGATACCATGTTGAGATATCACGTTTTCAAGTGCTTGTTTAGCAGTAGCAGCATTGAAAGTAGCTACAGAAGAAAGTGCTGACAAATAGTCTGTTAAAATTTTAACGGATTCGCTGTTCCACTTTTTGGATAGAATTTTTTCGTCGTACTGAGTAGGAGGAACAAAAAAATACTTTCCTTCTTTCCAAAATTCTGTTGGATAGATAACGCGTTCTTTAAGAAGAGAGCATACTGCTTTTACTTTAGAGAAAGGAACTTGAATTCCGTTTTTTTCAAGGTCTTTCAGAAGATATTGAGCTAACTCTTCATCACTTTTGGCTTTGAGATATTGTTGGTTGAACCATCGCGCTTTTTCGATATCGAATTTGGTTCCTGATTTTCCGACTCGCTCGAGAGAAAACGCTTCTATCAATTCAGCCATAGAAAAAATTTCTTGGTGCGTACCTGGATTCCAACCTAAAAGAGCTAAAAAGTTTACTACCGCTTCTGGAAAATAGCCAGATTCACGATAGCCAGCTACTGTTTTACCAGTGTCGGGGTCAGTCCATTCGATTGGAAAAACAGGAAATCCTCCTAAGTCTCCATCTCGTTTGCTCAATTTTCCGTTCCCGTCTGGTTTGAGGATAAGTGGCAGATGTGCAAAACGTGGCATAGTTTTTTCCCAGCCTAGATAACGATACAGCAACACATGAACAGGAGCAGAAGGCAACCATTCCTCGCCGCGAATTACATGGGTAATTTCCATGAGATGATCGTCTACTACATTTGCCAAATGATAGGTAGGCATTCCGTCAGACTTCATCAATACTTTGTCGTCGAGTGCATGAGAATGTACCATTATCCAACCTCTAATCATATCATGGAAACGGATTTCTTCTTTACGAGGCACTTTCAGACGAATCACGTATGGTTCTCCCGATTCAATTCGTTTTTTAACTTCATCCTCCGGAAGTGTAAGAGAGTTTTTCATCGTAGTGCGTGTAATAGCGTTGTATTGAGGGCTTGCTACTCGCGCTGCTTTGAGGCGTTCGCGCATTTCTTCGAGCTCGGCTTCTGTATCGAAAGCGTAGTAAGCGTGCCCGCTTTCAATAAGTTGCATTGCGTATTGTTTGTAAATCGCTTTTCTTTCAGATTGTCGATAGGGTGCATATTTAGGAGAAGGATTCCAAGGACTTTCGTCTAGTTCTATACCACACCATTCTAACGCCTCACGAATGTATTCCTCTGCTCCTGGTACGAAACGTTCTTGGTCTGTGTCTTCAATTCGCAAAATCATGGTACCTTTATGCTTCCGAGCAAATAAATAATTAAATAAAGCAGTGCGTACACCTCCGATGTGAAGTGCTCCTGTGGGGCTAGGTGCAAACCGGACTCTTACTTTTTCCATGTAACTTGTTACTGATAAATTGTTCTGTAAATTATCATGCAAACTTAATTAATAACCTGCAGAAATTACTAAACTCATTCCAACCATAAATAAAAAAGCCACCTTTATGGCGGCTTTAAGATTTTCTTTCCCGATATATTAATTAAATGTATTCTTTTTCTAAAACCCTATCTTTTTCGGGAACGTGCTCATTTTTAATAGTCATGCGTCCTTTATAAACAGAAGGATTAGAAGATTTTAAAATGGCTTTCACCTCTGCCATATTGACGACTGGGAAAAACTTAGCAAACATCAAAAATAATGTCAAAAATAATCCAATGCTAAACACATAACACATAATATCGTGAATGGTAGGAGTAAAATACAACCAGCTTGAAGGCAAATAATCGCGATGTAATGATGTTACAATAATTACAAATCGTTCAAACCACATACCAATGTTTACGACAATCGAAAGAACAAAGGTCATCGTAATGCTTGTACGGATTTTTTTGATGTAAAATAACTGCGGAGAAATGACGTTGCAAGCCATCATAGACCAATATGCCCACCAATATTGTCCTCCCATACGATTGATAAAGCAATATTGCTCATAGGGCACGTTAGAATACCATGCAATAAAGAACTCCGTAATATAAGCAATTCCTACGATAGAGCCCGTTACTGTGATAATAAGATTCATCATTTCGATATGCTCCATTGTAATGTAGTCTTTCAGTTTATAGGTATGACGTGTAACGAGCATAAGAGTAAGCACCATTGCAAAACCAGAAAAAATAGCTCCTGCAACGAAGTAAGGAGGGAAAATAGTAGTGTGCCATCCCGGAATGACAGAAGTAGCAAAATCAAAACTTACAATAGTATGAACAGACAGCACCAATGGAGTAGAGAGCCCCGCTAAAATCAATGAAACGGCTTCATAGTGCATCCATGTTTTAGCTGAACCGTCAAAACCTAGACTCAACATGCCGTAAATCAAGCGCGGAATGGGAGTAATTGCACGGTCGCGAATGGTAGCGAAGTCAGGAATTAATCCAATAAACCAAAAAAGGCAAGAGACAGAAAAATAAGTAGAAATAGCGAACACGTCCCACAACAAAGGAGAATTAAAGTTTACCCAAAGAGAACCAAAAGTATTTGGAAGAGGAAGAGCCCAGTAAATTCCTACCCATGGTCTTCCCATATGAACCACTGGCCACAAGGCAGCGCAAATCACAGCAAAAATAGTCATAGCTTCAGCAGCGCGATTGATGGAGGTTCTCCATTTTTGACGAAACAATAATAGAATGGCAGAAATAAGAGTTCCAGCGTGTCCAATACCTACCCACCATACGAAATTGGTAATATCCCACGCCCATTGCACAGTTTTGTTCAAGCCCCATTTTCCTATTCCATTCCACAGCATGTCGCCCATATAATAACCTCCAGCTGCTAGTGTAATGACAGAAGCGGTCAGAGCAGCTAACCAGCGCTTATTAGGAGCATCTTCTACACATTTACAAATATCGTTTGTAATGTCAGAGTACGTTTTACCTCCAGTAATGAGTGGCTCACGAACTTTTGATACAAGTTGCATACTAATTTTGTAATTATGTTTCGGCAAATCTAATAGTAAGACTTTGTTAATCAAATATTTTTTAGAAAAGAATTTAGACTTGCTTTATAACTTGGATTTACTTAAGCACTTACGAGAGCATATCAAAAAAACTTGTTTTTGTATTGTAAACCGCTCTGTGTGCTTGCATAGGCAATACGCATAAAATTCAAAAAGCTCAAGGAAACTAATTGCGTAAAATTTTATGGCAATCATAAAAGGCTCGTTGCTGTTAATAAAAATCAATTTGTGAAAAATGTTGCCGTTTATGTTTTAATACATATTTAGTTGCGCTTTTCTAGAGGTTTTAATTTTAAGTTTAAAATAGTTTTCAAAACTTTGCATTGCGTTAAGATTGGATAGCGATGTGGTTTTGGAAGCAATGGAAAAGTTCGTATCGTTTTCTTTATTTATTTCATTTTTTGATTTTGCTTTTCAGTATAGGAATTAGCTTATATTCCTTTGTTCAAGGTAATTCGAATGTTGTAGAGTGGCAAACAAAAGGGAACATAGAAGCTATACGAACTCCTTTGCCTTCTTTTAAGTATGAATTTTTTGAGTTTCAGCCAGAGGCAGAATCTTTTTTGATAACAGAGAAATTCGTTCCTTCCTTGATGATAATTAGCTCAAAGAAAGTTTTGTTTTCGTTGGTGTTGTATGTTATAGGAATGATGTTGTTGATAACGGTCATTTCTGATTTACAAAAAATGGGCTTTGCTATAGGACTAGCTGTCTTTGCTTTAGGGGTTGCTACCTTAGGCACTGAGTTGTTAGGAATATTTCAGCATATTCACGAACGTTTTTTTTTAATTCTCGTTCTCATAACCTACGGACTATCTACTTATTATTTTTCTTCTTTTCGTTATGGAGCTCCTTACATTCAGCGGTGGGGATGGTACTGGTTTCTGAGCTTGATTTTTAGTGGATTAATATATTTTTTTTCATCGCATCCACGACCGTTTGAACATTTAGCTCATTACAATATAGCAATACCTGTTTTAACAAATATTGTTTTTCAGGTAGTTACGGCGCATGAGTTTTTACGAGGAATCATTTTCGTTCTTACGGCTCATAACAACGCTGCTAGCCGCTATACTTGGCAACACTTCGCTTTTATAAGTTTGTTGTATTTTGCAAACTTGATATATTGTTATTTGTACTTTACAGGACAATGGAATGTTTCTATAGGCTATTTACATCCTTTTGTGTTACAAGCTATCAATACAGTTTTAGGAGTTTGGGGATTTCGTCAGCGAGCTCACCACTTCGGAGAATATTTTTCGTTTGTTCCTACGGGTGCATTTTTATATTTAGCAACTGCACTTATTGCTTATTCAGGTTTGTTTTATGCTTTAGCAACTGACAATACACCCTTGATAGAAGTATATGAAGATACAGCTCTTTATACACAAATAGGGTTAGGAATCGCATTTATAGGATATGTTGTAATCAACTTCAAAGATTGGTTACTTGCTAACCAGCAGGTATATTGGTACATATGGGCTCCCTTGCGAATGCCTTACTTATACAGCTTTGTAGCAGGAGTGTTGCTTATCTTCGCAATTCTCGCTTATCACGATTTTTTGCCTTATAATCAAGCAATGGCGGGCTATTTTAATAGCTTAGCAGACGAAGAATACCAACAAACAAATTATAAAACAGCCCAACAATATTATCGCACTGCGCTTGGTTATGATGTGCGAAATCATCATTCTTATTATGCTTTAGGTTGTGTGGCATTATTAGAGCAAGATTATCATGCAGCTTTAGTCTATTTTAGAGATGCTAACTTGAAAACTCCCTCTGTTTTTGCTTATGCTCACTTAGCTCATATTCTTGAGCAACAAAATAGATGGCTAGAAGCTATTTTCATCCTAAAAGAAGCAGCAGAGCGCTGTAAAGAAAATGGCGAACTATATAACAACCTTGCTTTGCTTTATACCAAAACAGACGTTCCTGATAGTACATATTATTACTTTCGTTTAGCAGCAAAGCGCGCACATCTGCCAGAAATCGTAGAGAGTAATTCTTTTATTCTTTGGACCAAGTATACTTTAAGTGGAAGTTTGGATACAAATTATTTAAATCTTACTCACAATAACTATATTCCTAAGGCTAGCAATGAGTTGGCATTATATAATAAGTATAGCAAAAAAGCATCTTTGTTTCGAAAAGACTTTTTACCTGATAGTATCTTGAGCACAGAGCAACTTTGTTATTTGTACAATTATGCACTGAATCCTGTAGCGCTATCAGATACTTCGATTCTGAACCTGCTTCATTTTTATAGTAATATACCAGCTAACGAGGAGCATCGCATATTCTTAGATTTTGCGCGTTCACATCTTGCTTTTCATCAAGGAGAAGCGAGCATTGCATTTCCTATTATGGAGCGCGTTACAGAGAGCGGTGGATCTGGGAACTTGATTTATCCTATTGTTTTTGCTTCTTGGTTGTTGCAACATCGTCAGTTTGACAAAGCAATTTATTATTTTCAAGAAGCTTATTCAAGGGGAGATAAAGAAGCTAAAAATTTTATTGTTCTTGCTGAAAAAGAAAAAGCTAATACTCAAGAAGCACTATGGTGGAAAAAACACCCTCTTAATTTTGTTGTAGAACAGGCTAATGATTTGATTTTAAAGCAGCGCCAAGAAGAAGCAATTCCTTATTTAGAGAAAGCTATGAGGATTTTTCCTTATCGTCAAGAAGTGTATTTGATGTTAGCTCAAATCTATAAACAGCTGAAACAGGATTCTAAACGTTACGACATTTTATTAGTCGCTCTTAAATGGCTTCCGCTTTCTTCTGAAGTGCTGAAAGAATATATTCGAGCGTGTCTGGATTTGAATTATACTAACTTTGCGCAATACGCACTTGAAGATTTGAAAAAGGTAGTATCTCCCTCTGAGTTTGATGATTTTTATGCGGAGTATACCAAGCGGATTCAACAAAATTCCGAATGGCTGTTTTAAAAGAAATTTTTAAGAAAATTTTTACTAAACTGTAATAAAGTTTCGAGTTTACTTGGACCTTTAAACTTAGATTTGAAGTCAAATTATAGAATGCGATGACTTTTAAAATTTCTTTTAAAATTACGTCGTTGTCATTAGGGATTGTCTTTTTTACGAGTGGATTGCTTTATTTCTTCGCCAATCAAGAAGGGCAAGAAACGCTTAGGGAACAAATTTTGGCAGATTTAGCAAGTACTTCGCGTCAATACATGAAGAATATTGACCGATTTATTTACCACCGCGTGAATGAAATTGAAATGTTCGCCGACGACCCAATTTTGAGAACTCAAAAAAACCCTGATACATTAAATAAACGATTGCAACAATTTGAGCGCTTGCACGAAGTATATTCAAGTTTTTCATTTTTTGATATGAATAGAATTCGTATTGCTGACTCTAAAGGACTTTCTATTGGAGAGCAGCATTCTTTAACTAAGTATTGGAAAATAGCAGTAGAAAACCCTGAAAAAGAGTGGATTGTAGATATTTCACATTCCGAGTCTTTAGGTCAAAATGTTATTCATTTCGCTACTTATGTAAGGAATGAAGCAAATCAGGTTATCGGTCTTATCGTTTCAAGAATTCTTATAGAACAACTTTATGAGGTATTTTCGGAGGATAGACCTGAAATGGGAATTCAACAATCTGTTTATGATTCTATCAAACTTGACTTAATCGATCATAATCATTTAGTGATATATTCAAACCATTGCCCAGAAGCTATTTTAAAAAGTACTTATCATGAGCCTGATGTACTTAACAAGATGTTAGTCAATAATTTATCTTTTTTTGAAACGGACGATCGCCTTTATTTCTTAACAAAAGAAATAGGATACTTGAGTTATAAAGGACAAGGTTGGTTGTTGCTTACTAGTATTTCAAAAAATGTAGCTTTCAAACCTCTCGTAGAACTGCGTCAAAAATTGATTTACGCAATGTTGGGGGTTGCGGCACTAGCTTCTTTAATTGCTTATTGGTTAGCAAAGCGCCTTTCGCGGCCTGTGATTCGTCTGAGTAATGCAGCAACTTCTATTGCCAATGGAAATTACGATACACCTATAAACGTGCGTACTCATGATGAAATTGGGAAGTTGGCTCGTCAGTTTTCTGAGATGGCACAAAATATCAAGCAGCAAATTCAAGAAATCAAACAACAAAAAGAAGAAATTGCTTCTGCCAAAGAGCAACTTCAACATGCTTATGATGAATTACACTACAAAAATAGACAGATCTTAGCAAGCATTCATTACGCTCAACGCATTCAAACTTCTATGCTTCCTCCAATAGATGGTCTAAATAAGTTTTTTGAAGATTCTTTTATTCTTTATCTTCCTAAGGACGTAGTAAGCGGAGATTTTTACTGGTTCGAACCTATGACTAAGCACGCTAATGAAGTAGTAGTAGCTGCTGTAGATTGTACAGGACATGGAGTGCCGGGCGCTATTATGTCGATGTTAGGGAGTAATTTGCTTACCAATATTGTTTGTTATGGATTTTTTACAGACCCTTATGAAATCATGACAAGACTTAACCGCGATATTATCGTTGAATTGCATCAGAATGAGGCTTATGCAAGTAGCCAAGATGGAATGGAAGTGGCGCTTTTTACTCTCAATAGAGACACGCTTAACATGAAGTTTGCTGGAGCAGGGCGCCCGCTTTGGATTATAAGAAAAGGAGAACTAATTGAGCTACCTGAAACTAAAACCTCAGTTGGAGGTGTAAAAAGAACCTCTATCAAAGGAGATTTTAAACAAGAATTTAGAATTGATATTCATGAGTTTCAAATCCAAAAAGGAGATAAAATTTACTTGTTTTCTGATGGATATAAAGACCAACTCGGTGGACCCGAAATGAAGAGATTTTCTGAAAGACGTTTAAAAGAAACGCTCTTAGGAATTCAACATCTTCCTATGAAAGCACAATTAAACCGATTGCAATATCTTTATGAAGAGTGGAAAGGAAATGCAAAGCAAACTGATGATATTCTTATTATGGGAATTACAGTATGAGAGAGGTGAACTTTTATAGGAAACTTATAAACCTAAACTCAAACGATATAAGCTCTTTAACTAAGAAAATTTAATTTATTTTACAACCTTTAACAATCGTTTACAGCCTAAACTTTTTTCTTTCCGTATATTAAGGAAGACATTCTTGTTTCACCTTAATTTTTATTATTATGAATTTTACACCTAAACGCGCTTCCGAAAGTACGGGTAAGGCTGTTCGGAAATACGAGCCAGTAACAGAGTATATGGCAACCAATCTTATTACTTTTCATCCAGACCAAAGCATCAAAGAAGCAATGGATATTTTGCTTGAAAACAAAATTTCTGGTGCGCCTGTTTTAAATGACCGCCGAGAACTCGTAGGAATTCTTTCTGAAAAAGACTGCTTGCGCGTTATCATTGAATCGAGCTATCACAATCAGCCTATGGTGTTGGGAAAAGTTTCTGATTACATGTCAAAAAATGTTCGCTTCGTGACTGATGACAAAGACGTATTGGATATTGCTAATGAGTTTTTGAATTCTAATTTCCGACGTTTTCCTGTAGTAGACAAACGTGGAAGATTGGTAGGACAAATTAGCCGACGAGACATCTTAAGAGCAGCCCAAAAAATTGCATCTGCTACCCTCTAAAACTTTGATATATTTTTTTGCTTTGTTCGCTTGGATTTTTTCAACTTAGCTGTGCTTCGCCGCGGGCAACCGCGGTTTTTACTTGTTATTGAGTAGCCGCGTCAGGAATCGAACCTGAATCTTAAGCTCCGGAGGCTTACGTTATATCCTTTTAACTACGCGGCCTTAGTTGCCTTTATTTGCAATGCAATAATACAAATTTTTGTCTTCTTGCTTGGAAATGTTAGCTAAAATTTTCTATGATTTTTTCGAAATATAGCTGAAACACTATAGTTTTACACCAAATTTCTGCTATTTTATGAAAACGATTGTTTTTTTATTTTCTGCTTTGTTGTGGTCTAGTTTGCTCCAGGCGGCAATTCCTGCCAAAGAAATTCAACATCAGTCTTTGCAATCAGAAAGTGTGCATAGTCAAAATCCCAAAATAGTGTTGAGCTCTCCTGAAAATTTTTCTAAGAAAGAACAAAAAATAAAGCGAATACTTGAGCATCGAGCTCCTCAAGGAGTAACAGTAGAAGATATTGTTGCTTTTGTAGGGGTAATTATTATGGTAATAGGTGCTGTTTCATTAATTTTTAATGTGTGGGGTGGCTTAGTTACTATTATTGTTGGCTTAGCAATTTATCTTGTGGGAAGAGCGTTAGGTGGTAAAGTAAGTCGTTTTTTTAATTAAGTATAAAATACTAAAATTATTAAAAACCTGCTGTTAAAAAGGCAGGTTTTTTATTTTTGAAAAAAGGAATCTTATGAAATATCTCTCTAAAATTGGGTTTTTTGTATTGATAATTCGAATTGCATTTTCTCAGACTATAGCGGTGGGTTCTTGGCAAGCTCACCTTACTTACATGAACGTACGACAAGTATTACTTACTCCTGAAAGGGTATATGCAATTGCAGAAAACGGTATTTTTTTTGTAGAAAAAAAACAAAACACCTTTCAAACACTTTCTACAGTAGATGGGCTGAGCGATACGGAAGCTTCTGCAATTCAGTATTATGCTTCTCGTCGAACGCTTATTGTAGGATATACAAATGGGAACATAGACTTAGTAACTCCTCAACAAATTTTTAACATTCGTACTCTGTTTAACAATCGAAATTTTGAACAAAAAGCAATCAACCATATCAATATTAGAGAAAATTGGGCATATCTTTCTACCTCTTTTGGAATAGTAGTATTGGATATCGATCGCCGGCTAATTCGAGAAACTTACGCTTACATTGGTGAAAATGGGAATTTGGTAAATGTACATGCTACAGTGATATATGCTGATAGCATATGGGCTGCCACCTCTGAAGGGCTCAAGGTAGCCCCTTTGGCACCTCATTTTAGTAAAGCAGACTTTAGAAATTGGAAAACTCTTGTAAGGAGTTCGCATCTTACAACTATTGCCGTTTTTGCCAATCGGCTTTATTATGGAATAAGTCAAAGGGGGATTTTTTACTATCAAAGCGGGAAGTTAGATAGTATTTCGATAGCACCCACTTCATTTTATGGAATAAGTGCCCACCAAAATCGATTATGGGTTGCTACTCCTTCGAATGTTATTCAGTTTGATGCAAATCATTCGATAGTACGCTCGCTTTCTCATTTTTTAATTGTAAATGCCCAGCAAGCAATTCAGGATAATGATATAGTCTGGATTGCTGATGCGCAAAATGGATTAATTCGCTTTCAAAATGATAAGTACGAACAATTTCTACCTTCAGGGCCTTTTTATCGGAAAGCTTATCGACTTATCAACGCAGGAAATAAAATCATTGCAACCTCGGGAGGAATTTCTCTATCGAGAGATACAGCTTTGAATGCTCCTTGGGGGTTTTACGTCTATGAGAATGGAAAATGGACAAACTATAATGCAGTACCTCAACAACAGCAAGCGTTTTTTGTGCCTGAACTGATTGATATCACCGATGCGGCCTATGATGAAAAAAGAAATATCGTATATTTTGTTTCTTTTCGAAAAGGGCTTATTACTTGGAACCTCTCTGAAAATACTTTTGCAAAGTATGATTCTATTCCTCTTCAAAAGACTCAAAATCAGACAAGAACAGCAGGCATAGCCGTAGATGCACAAGGAACTGTTTGGATTTCCAACCAAGTAAATTCGCGTTTCCAACCTACTTTGCACAGCAGAAACCTACAAGGCGAGTGGAACTCTTTTAATTTTGGAAATAATTCTATGTATGTTAATCCAAGAGATATTTTTATTGACCGCTTTAACAACAAATGGATTATACAGAAGCCTCATATCCAGATTCCTGTAGATAGCACTGTCGGCGTACTGGTTACACGCGATGGGCAAACTTTTCGAGGACTTAACAATCTCAATGCAAGTGTGAAGGCTCCTGTCAATGCTATCGCTCAAGATTTGGATAACGTGATATGGTTAGGAACTAATAGCGGTTTGCTCATTTTACGCGACCTGAGTCGACTTTATACCAATCAACCTTTAGAAACATACCTTCCTCGCTACGAAGGATTGCCTCTTCTAAAAGACCAAACCATAACAGCTATTGCAGTAGATGGAGGAAACCGAAAATGGGTAGGTACTGCAGAAGACGGTGCGTGGCTTTTTGATAAACACACTAATATGCCTCTTTTGCATTTTACCGCACAAAATAGTCCTTTATTTTCTAATTATATCGTTGATATTGCTATTCACCCTACTACAGGCGAAGTTTTTTTTGCTACAGATAAGGGGATTATTTCATATCGGAGCGATGCTACGGTAGCCTCTACAGTTCAAGAAAAGCAAGTGCGCGTATTTCCTAATCCTGTTCGACCAGATTATTCAGGGATTGTTACAATTACTGATCTTGTGCGCGATGCGCTGGTAAAAATTACAGACGCTAGCGGAAAGCTAGTTTGGCAAATGCAAGCAGTCGGAGGAACGGCTACTTGGAATTTACATACGCTTTCAGGAGAAAAAGCAACTACTGGAGTTTATTTCATCTTTAGCACTGATGCTCAGCAAGGAACAGAAACTTTTGTAGCAAAACTTGCTATTATTCATTAATATTTTCTTCCTATAAACGGACGGACATCAGTAACAATCATACCTGCCTGACGGGCTGCCTCCAATCCTGGTTCGCCGTCTTCAAAAACCTGACAAAATTCAGGTGCTATCTCCATTGCTTCTGCACATCGTAAAAAAGTTTCTGGGTCAGGTTTCGGACGAAGAACGTCATCAGCTGAAATGATAGCAGTAAAATAATGTTTTATTCCTAATTTATCTAGTATTTCGTAAGCTACTTTTTTGTAATTTCCTGTTCCACAAGACATGGGTAGTTTCCCAAAATGCAAATGTGCAATCTTAATAATAGGTTCTATAGGTCGAATTTCTTGTTGGATTTCTTGGTATTTTCTTTCTTTGTAGGCAGTTAAGTACTCCTCCGAAAAATTTGTGCCATGTAATTGATTGATAATCTCCACAATTTTATGAGTAGGCATTCCTGCCCATTTGTAAAACAATTCCTCTGGGAAATGCAAACCGTGTTGGGTAGCAGTAAAGTACCATGCCTGATAGTGAGTGGGCATCGTATCAGCTAGTGTGCCATCTATATCGAAAATAAGTGCTTGGGCTTTTGGATGAATAGTAATCATTATTTCGTTTGTGTTTTATTTAATAACTAAATAACATTAAAAAATGTTGTAAATTGCGTATTGCTCTATAGATTAAATTTGAACTTGAAGTTACCTTTGAAACTCACAATTTAAATATCCATGAAAAAAAAGACAATTCTTATAGCTTCTTTGGTATTGTTGGGAATCGTCTTTGGCACCATTTCATTAGCTTTTATACGTCTACCATATTTGCAAAAAGCCATTCTTTATTTTACTCCTGGCATTAACGATTATACAATTTTCGAAAATAGGAAGGTAGAAGCTCGCAATCCTTTGCCTTGGAAAATAGCCTCTGATTATAACCGAATTCAGATTCCTAAAAAATACCGTTCTGAAGTAGAAAAAAATAATACTGTAGCTTGGCTTTTAGTGCAAGATGGCGAAATTATATTTGAGCAGTATTGGGATGGCTACAGTGATTCTTCTTATTCTAATTCATTTTCAATGGCAAAAACAATTGTAGCTCTTTTAGTAGGTATTGCTTTAGAGGAAGGGAAAATCAAGAGTTTGCAGCAATCAGTAGGAGAATTTTTGCCTGCATATGCAGAAGGGGAAAAGTCCAGGATTACTATCGAGCATTTACTCATTATGAGTTCAGGCTTAAATTGGAATGAGAGTTATATTAATCCATTTGCTCATACAGCCGAAGCATACTACGGAGAAGATATTGCTTCAACGGTAATGAATCTTGATGTGGTCGAAACACCAGGTAAAAAATTCAAATACTTGAGCGGAAATACACAATTGTTAGCTTACGTTGTACAAGCGGCGACAGGTAAAAAATTAAGTGAATATGCATCTGAAAAATTATGGACTCCATTAGGAGCAGAGCGACCTGCGCTATGGTCATTAGACAAAGCCGATGGAGATGAAAAAGCGTATTGTTGTTTCAATAGTAATGCACGTGATTTTGCAAGGTTAGGGCAGTTAATTTTGCAAAAAGGGGTTTTCAACAATACCCGTATTCTTTCTGAAGATTATATTAATAAAATGACAACTCCTTACCGATATCTTGAAGATACTACTCAGATTTATGGTTATCAGATTTGGATTGCAGACCATAAAGGCCACAAAATTCCTTACTTGCGTGGAATTTTAGGGCAGTATGTCGCAGTATTTCCTCATAAAAATGCTGTTTTCGTGCGATTAGGTCATCTTTATACGCGTTCTAAGGTGAATGGACATCACCCGGATTTTCTGATTTATCTCGATTGTGTGGATGAAATGTTAGAAATGCGCAAAAAAATTAATTTTCAGTAACTATGCAACATCTTATTCGAGCAACCTTTGACGAAGCAGCTAATCTACTACAACGTTTTTTGGAAGATGCTCATAATATTCAGGCTATCGAATTAGCTGCCCAAATCATGATAGAGGCTTTAAAAAACGACAAAAAAATTATTAGTGCAGGAAACGGAGGTTCTCATTGTGATGCAATGCACTTTGCTGAAGAGCTCTCTGGAAAATTTCGCGATGATAGACCTTCTTATGCTGCTATTGCTATCTCTGACCCAAGTCATATTTCTTGCGTAGGCAATGATTATGGGTTCGAATACGTTTTTAGTCGTTATCTGGAAGGTATTGGCAAAAAAGGAGATGTATTTTTAGGAATTAGTACCAGTGGAAATTCCAAAAATATTATTAGGGCTGTTGAAACAGCGCGAAAAAAAGAAATGAAAGTAGTTCTTCTTACTGGAAAAGATGGGGGAAAATTAGCTGGAACAGCTGATGTAGAAATTCGGGTACCTCATTTTGGATACGCAGACCGTATCCAAGAAGTGCATATCAAAATTATTCATGTTCTGATTATGCTAATTGAAAAAGGCATGAGTGCATAAAATTTTTCAAAGATTATTTTTTTAAAAAAACATTAATATTTTTTTTACCTTTCACCTCAAAACAACCTCTTTCACCTATGAAAAAGTTTCTTGATGATAACTTCTTGTTGGAAAATAAAACAGCTGAAATTCTTTACCATGAATACGCTAAGAAGATGCCTATTATAGATTATCATTCTCATCTTCCTGCGCAAGAAATTGCAGAAGATAAGCAATTTGATAATATCACACAAATTTGGCTCTACGGAGATCATTATAAATGGCGTGCAATGCGTACCAATGGAGTACCTGAAAAGTATTGTACTGGAGACGCTTCTGATTATGAAAAATTTGAAAAATGGGCAGAAACAGTCCCTTATACGCTTCGTAACCCCCTCTACCATTGGACGCACATGGAGCTAAAGAATCCTTTCAAAATAGAAAAGATTTTAAATCCGACGTCTGCAAAAGAAATTTACGAAGAAACGTCTGCTCTCTTAAAAACACCTGAGTTTAGCGTAAGAAACTTACTAAGAAAGTTTAACGTCAAAATTGTTTGCACTACTGATGATCCTTGCGATACCCTTGAGTATCATGCTAAAATAAAGCAAGACAGTTTTGAAATAAAAGTTCTTCCTACTTTTCGTCCTGATAAAGCGATGGCAGTAGAAGATGCTAAAAAATTTAATGAATGGGTGAATCGTTTAGAAGAGGTGACTAACATTACTATCCGTGATTATAAATCTTTCTTAGATGCTCTTCAAAAAAGGCATGACTATTTTCACGAGATGGGCTGCCGTCTATCAGACCACGGTGTTGAAGAACTGTATGCAGAACCCTATCAAGAGTGGGAAATAGAAAATATCTTTGGAACGATTCGCCGAGGAAAAGAACTTTTTAATAGCGAAATTTTGAAGTTTAAATCTGCAATGCTTCATTTCTTCGGTGTCTTAGATCACTCTAAAGGTTGGACCCAGCAATTTCATATAGGTGCACTTCGCAATAATAATACGCGCATGATGCAAACCTTAGGACCTGATACGGGGTTCGATTCTATTGGTGATTTTACACTTGCTAAAAACATGGCGCGTTTCTTCGATCGTTTGGATGATCATAATCAACTTGCGAAGACTATCATTTATAATCTGAACCCTTCAGATAACGAAGTATTTGCAACGATGATTGGAAATTTTAACGATGGCTCTATTGCAGGAAAAATGCAGTTCGGACCTGCATGGTGGTTTCTCGACCAAAAAGATGGTATGATTAAGCAAATGAATGCTCTTTCTAATCTCGGACTTTTGCGCAGATTTGTAGGAATGGTTACCGATTCTCGGAGCTTTCTTTCTTATTCTCGCCATGAGTATTTTAGGCGTATTTTGTGTAATTTGATCGGCACCGACGTAGAAAATGGAGAACTTCCTAACGATATAGAATTATTAGCTGATACTGTGAAAGATATTTGTTTCCAAAATGCTGACCAGTATTTTCAGTTTTAAAAAAATTGTATAGCTTTTCCTATCCATCGCACTACTTTTTTAGTTTTTACAAATTATGTCAGTTTGGAAATATTTTAAAGATTGGTTCTATAGGCTAAAGTCGGTGGGAGAGCAAATAAGAAGCTCAAGTGAAAGTCCAATGTTTTATATTAGAAGTGTAACAATTAAAGGAAACAGGTTGTTTACAACTTGTTTCCTAAAATCTAAACTCAATTTTAGTCCTACTCAAATGTATTCCTTTGATGATATTTATAATAAAATATGGTTTAGTGAGAAAGGAGACGATATAGCTTCCTTGTATATGAACAAAGGATATTTATTTTTTGATGTAGAATTAATTCCAAAAGAGATCGACAGTCAAACGCTGGATATTACGTTGAAAGTAACAGAGGGAGATATATACAAAATAGGTGACGTTACTGTTACAGGATTATTTTGCCAAGATTTAGGAGAAAGAATCCTGTTTAAGCGCGGTGAAAGGTTTAGTCGCCTTAAAGTAAAACAAACCTATGAAAATCTTTTAAGTATAGAGGCTAAGCCAATCAAAATCACTCCTAAAGCAAATAAAAATACTAGAGTGGTAGATGTAGATATTCAAGTAGGTTAATCAGGATTGCTTGTTTTTTCTTTTCCTGCTATCACTATCACCACCTCTCCTTTTGGAGTGTTTTTTTGATAGTAAGTGATAAGCTCTCGTAGTGTGCCGCGCCTAGTTTCTTCAAAAATTTTAGTTAGTTCTCTTGAAACTGAGGCAAGATGTTGTTCTCCAAATGCTTCTGCTAGTTGCTCCAAAGTTTTTATAAGCCTAAAAGGAGATTCGTATAAGATAATAGTTCTTGTTTCGTGAGTTAATGATAAGATGCGTTTCTTTCTTCCCTTTTTAGGAGGTAAAAATCCCTCGAATACAAATTTATCTGTAGGAAATCCTGAAACTACTAAAGACGGAATGAGAGCTGTCGCTCCTGGTAGGCATTCTATTTCTATACCAGTGTGAATGGCTTCTCGCACTAATAAAAAACCAGGGTCAGAAATAGCTGGGGTGCCTGCATCAGAAACCAAAGCGATTTTCTCTCCACTTTTAATCCGTTGGAGTATTTTTTCTACTGTTTTATGTTCATTAAAAGCGTGATGGCTTTCCAAGCGTTTTTGAATTTTATAGTGTTTTAATAAAACAGACGTTACGCGTGTATCTTCTGCTAATATAGTGTCTACTTCTTGTAAAATTCTTAGTGCGCGAAGCGTTATATCTTCTAAATTTCCGATAGGCGTAGGTACTACATATAATTTCCCATTAGCTATTTTAGCCATAAATTCGAGCATTAATTTGACGTAGCGCATTAATTTTGCGATTTCCTAAATAAGGAAGGTATATTTATTCATACAAGATGAAAACTTTATAAAAATAAATCTTACACATAATAAAATTCGCTATTTCAATCGTGTCAGTGGTTTTTTTAGTTTATTCAAAACTAAAAAATTCTTTTTTTATTTCTATTCTCCATGCATTTTGTTGGTTACATAATAGAACGTATGAAATTATGTCCATATTCTGAGAATAGGATTTTTTTAGAGAGATAGGTAATTAAAAAAACAGCATAGCTGAGCGGTTTAAAGGTTACTTCGACGATGTAAGAAAAGATTCGTTTGATTTTTTCTAAAAAATGTTCTAAAAAACTTGAATTATTGTAGAACTATACCTACCTTTGCGCCCGCTATGTTGGTTAGTGTAGGAGTTGGGTTGTGTGTTGGGTTTTTGAAAAAAGTGTGTAAAAAATTTGGTAATGAGTGAGCGGGGTTATAATTTTGTAATCCGTTTGATTTTGTGGGTAGGGTTAATTTCGAATAACACTTGGTAGGGGTGTTAGTGAAGTTCTTTGAAATGATAGGCAGCGCTATGGTGGTGTTGGGTTGATAGCCGACTATAAGAGATTTTACTATGGAGAG
>JANWWC010000004.1 GCA_025056215.1 Cytophagales bacterium
AAAGCATCTAAGTGCGAAACCTACTCCAAGATGAGTCATCCTAGGTACGTGGGAGACTACCACGTGGATAGGCTGCAGGTGTAAATACGGTGACGTATGGAGCTGAGCAGTACTAATGAACCGAATAGTTTCTGATCGTATTTTAGTTATAGTGCAACTTAAGTCAAGAAGAGATTGATGGTGTTGATAGCGCGGGTGATCACCTCTTCCCATTCCGAACAGAGAAGTTAAGCCCCGTTGCGCTGATGGTACTGCGGTAACACGTGGGAGAGTAGGTAAATGCCACATATAAAATTAAATACTTTAATGCCCTGAAATACATCCAGGGCTTTTTTATTTTATTGATTCGGAAAAACTTTTGAGATATTCTCTAGTTTTTTTAATAGAAGGAGTTAGAAATCTCTCTGTAAAATGCCAGGTAACTGATTAGACAAATTATTTAATTTTTGTCTTTTCTTTACATGCGAATTTTAATAATTTCAAAATTGCCGCCAAAAGAGTATTCTCATTTTTTCTACAAGGCGTAAATAAATGATATGAAGAGCAAACTTTATAAGATTTTAGGAAATCAATAGGGATTTTAAAAGGCAACAAACAAATTTAAGGCCTAGGCAATACATTTGCCTGAATTCGCAAACGTGCTTGTGGATTCACAGCGTTTGAAAACACAGTAATTACTTTATTCTGAATACCAGACTTTCCACTGCTATTAAATTGAATATTAATCTCACCTGTTTTGCCAGGTAAAACTGGCTCTCGTGTCCAACTCGGCGCTGTGCATCCACAAGTTGTTTGTACATTCGTAAGAATCAGCGGCATATTGCCCGTGTTTTTGAATGTAAATACGTAGCTTACTACATCGCCTTGATAGATATCACCAAAATCATGTTCAGATTTGATAAATTCTATTTTAGAACCTTGTAGAGCAGTTGGCGGGTTATTAGAACTTTGAGCTAAAGCTTTCCAGAATAAACCTAAGAAAAGAATCGTTATTATCACTAATCTTTGTTTCATAATTTTCATTTTTTGAAATGACAAATTAAATATAAAACAAGTCAATTCAAAAATGCTCTAAAATTTTGTTTGAAGTATTAGTTATCTTACCTACTCATTTTCGTGAAGATGATAATATAATTTAAGTTAGTATTTAATCTTGAGTTTGAAATCCAAGAAATTATACGAAACTGCTATGATACTGCAATTTTGGTTTTTTTATTCAATTTTGTCTGGCATAGGCATCGCATTTACATCTACTTACGCTCGATAATACTTTAAAAAAACGCCCTAATGAATTTAAATTTTTGCGTTTGTAGTGCTTTATCCCAGAGAATGTGAGTTGTTTTTGCTTTCTTTCTCAGCCTGGAAAAAATTGCGGATAATGCTCTAACAATGCCTTGCACATTTAATTTTGAAGAGTCTACAAATCTACGAAGCGAGTAATTACTTTCGATGCGTCGTCGTTTTCAACGCTAAACTTTTTGATATTATTACTAAATAAATGATTTTAATTATTAGTCTTTTGTTGATATTTGGCGTATCATCATTTGAAGGGTCGGACGCCAAATATGAGGATATATTCCACCTCACTTCTGATGAACTTTACATTATCGACAAACTTCTCACAGTATCAGGATTACCACGGCAACTTTCTGTTGCATTTCGGCGAAAACTTTTAGGTACACTCATTTATTGTTATGCTTTGAAATTACTAAGAGAAACTTGTTTGTATATCTTCTACGAACCTATCGTTATGATTTTATTTAAAAAACAGAGAAGACTGCATTTACAACGCTCTAAGCTACTATCAAAAAGAAAATTGCTCAAGTTTCTAAGAGAGTTTCTGATGATTGGGAAATTAGGTTGCCATAAAAAAATGGCACTTCCCTAAGAAGTGCCACGTTTATACCAACAACATACCAAACCTTACTCTACCAACACCTTTACCGTTTTTGTTCCGGTAGTCGTCTTGATGTGGACCAAGTAAATACCCGAACTTACTACACTTACTTTCGCGCCACTGCCTACATGCACGCCCGTTGTAGTGTAAACCGATGCTTCAAAGGGTTCTGCACTTTCTGTTACGATGGTTTTGCCTACGGCGTAACAAACCACTTTCACGCTTTCTTCTTGCCAGGAAATCTCGTTATTTGCAGTGATGGGAGGCGCGTTAACTGTTAATACAGCGCTATCCGATGTGATGCTTCCGCAGAAGTTGGAGACGATGACAGCGTATTTTTTGCCATTGTCGGCTAAGGTGGTGGCAGGTGTTGTGTAAGTGCTGCTGTTCGTTCCCACGTTGTTCAAGCCTTGTTTTCCACTGATAATTCAGGCTACCGCCAGAAGCTGTCACATTAAACGTCGTCGTAGTAGTTTCAGTTACTGTTTGGTTAGATGGCTGCACGGAAATGCTCGGACTGGATGCTGTTACGACGGCGTTGCCTGTTACGGTTCCTGTGATGGTGCCACCACACGAGCGTATTACGCCGTTGTTGGTAATGCCATCGGTGGTGGTTACGCTGCCAGAGCTACCTAACAAGGTATCCCCAGAGTTGACTGTCAAGGCTTTGGCTGTGATGTTGCCGTTAACCGTTGTGCTATAATTGCCATCTATCACAACGTTTCTTGTGGCATTGGGCGCACCGTTGCTCCAGCTACTGCCGTTCCATGTAGTCGGCATAATCTCGTTAAACTGCGCTACCAAAGCTTTGGAGCCGTAAACATTCTCCCTTACCACAAAACTACCCGAAGTGCCTATATAATCATAGTGTCCACGAAAGTATCCCAGCAGTACTTTCCCATTTTTTACGGCAACAGCAGAGCCGTAGTTGTCCGATTCTCCGCCAAACTTATGCGCCCACTGATATGCTCCGTTCGTATTTTACTTGGCTAAAAAAATATCAAAGCCGCCTACACTGCTCAAAAGGGCAATGCCTGTCCCTGGGTCAAAGTTTACGTTTGTTCCTTGAAAGAACCCCTGATATACACATTTCCGCTGCCGTCCACTGCTACGCCATTGCCTTCATCACGAGAAATTCCCCCTATGCGAAACGCCTACTGCAACACGCCACTTTTGTTGTACTTGGCTAAGAAAATATCACCGCTACCTGCACAAGTTAAAAACACACTATCTGAAGGGCGTATATCAAAATCAGTACGCCCCCGAAAATAGCCTGTTACACATTTCCGCTGCCATCTACCGCTACTTTTCTGCTCTCATCATCAGCATTAAAATGGAAACTGATCAACGCAAAACCGACATCAGGCTTTAGTTGCGCCCGCAAACTTGCGCTTAAAACAACAAAACCTACAGCTAAATGCCATACAAGACGATGCTTTGAAACTAACGTTCTCATCTCTTGAAAAAATATTTTAGAACGTTGAAAGAAAGTAAAAAATTCTTGTAAAGAAAAAAATACGTGAAATAACTTGAGCGCGTTAAACAAGAATGCAGGCAAGTATATGTCCGAATTGTTACGTTCACAACGGAATTTTTTTACAAAGAACTATAGTCAAACAGTTGTGAAAAGACAAAACGTTAGTTTTTTTGCTGAGATGTGAGAGAACTGAGTATATCATCGCTAAGAACATGAGCGAATTAAGGCTCTATTATTCGAACTAAATGTTTTCTGTTTTTCAGTTGTGGTGTGGTCACAAGCGGGATACACTTTTGATGTGATGCGCAAATTTCGATATTTGCTTCCAGAATGCCGACAAATTGACAAATTAGAACACGTGGTTTCCGCTTGTAGTCGAACTTTGAATAAAAGTTGCCTTGTCAACAATCGAGGAGGCAGCAATTCCTCTGCAAAGTGAAGCCAACTTGATGTCAGCCAAAAAGGGCAGCAGTACTCAATGAATTGTCAGGAATATAAAAGGCGTTTTTCGCACTGTTAAACAAAGGTTTCGCTTCTGAGACGTCGAGTGTATCCGAAATACACTAATGGATTTAGCTACTCGCTCCCAAAGCTAATCAACGGATGTAGCTCGTATTCAACTCACCCGCCGTTAGCACTTAATTTGGTGGTGTATTCAATCTCTGGTTATTTCCATAGGATTGCTCATAAACATTAAGAGTAAAATCTACTCACCCACTTTGTGTTGCCTGCTGTGCCAAAAATAGTAGTACTATTCGGCGGTAGTCCATTAGTGGAATGCAGACAATACTCGCATGGCTCGCATGAAAAGGGAGAGTGTGGGTAAGCCGAAAGTGCTCCCACTAAACATAAGAGTTCTTGTAGTAGTGTCGTCGCTGAGAGTAGCTCTACCGCTAAGTGAAGTTATTCACTACCCAGTTGAGTAAGTAGTTATTAAGCGGATTAAAAGCGTAGTTTGCACCATCTACAAAAGGTTTTACCATCCATGTTGTTTGTTGGACTAAACTGTTAAGTGCGAGTAGTGATTAAATAGCTCCTGCTTGGAGTTCAAAAACTGCCTACTCCGCTGAATCTACCTGAATTAGTACCCCTTGTACGTTCAATTCGCATCCTCTTTTTATGAGAAGTCGATTTCGCTACTGTTGACTATAGTGAGCGTTATTCGCTATTTACCCATTTGTACCGCGATTGGGTCAGGAATGATGTTGGCAATAACAGCAGCGGTGCATCCGTTGCGCATAGTATAGTAACTACAACTGTAGTAGTAGTTCCCAAGCAATATCGTTGTAGCGTGGCCAGTTGGTAGCCGTTGCAAAGGCGATTGCCATAACTGCTTGCAGTTTGAGAGAAACTTTTTAGGCAGAGAAAATTAAAAAGAAAAGTTAAAAAAACGGATTGCGTATAAGTTTTTTTCATCCTAAGAAGGTTTTGTAAAATTTAATCGCAATACGCCATAAAAGTAAATCAGAAAAATGAAAATTTTAGAAATTTCTCGTCGCGTTTGGTTTGAAAAAGTTCTCTCTCTTCGTTGTTATAAATGTGAAGCGTTATAAAGATGTTTTTCATGTCTGAACATGACATCTGTTAAATATTGAAAAAAATCTCAAAATATTTGTTGAAACTTATTAATAACACACCAACTTTTTTCACCGTAAGTTTATTGATACTGCGATATTGATTCGGATGTTTAATAGGCTGTTTGCGGTGGGTGTTGTTGGAATAAGCTTCACTCGAGTTTTTCACCTATGAGTTGGGGAGCGCTCAAAGGTTAACAGTACTGAAAAGTAAATGATTCAAATACTCTTTTTTGAATCTAAAGCACATAAAATTTTTCTCTTAGCACTCAATGTATGGGAAATATCCCCTCGGAAAGTTATCAGATTATGCATTATTTTTGCTAAATTATAGTCAAATACTTTTCTTATATATGCAACTTATTTTTATCTTATTGTTGCTTTTTTTATCGTACAACGTTGTTTGGGCACAAGAACCTGAAGAAACAACGTGGGAAACAGACACTACTGCCGAAACTATTTCGGAGGAAAAAGAAGTAATTGAAAAACCTGTTTTTTTGGAAGATGAACCTTCGAAAAAGCCCTCTTCGAAAGTGCGCTATATTCCTTTTTCAGATAAAAGTAACTTTCAAAAAGACCTTGAAAATTTTGCAAAAATAGTCGGAAAACAAGCTGAAGAAACCTTAAAAGGAGCTTTGATAAGCTTTCAATCGTTAACTGAAGAAAACCAGGAAATTTTTGTGAGGACCTTCCAGCAACTTGTAGGGAAGTCTCCTTATTTTGAGGTAGCTCAAGAATATTTAGAATGCGTAGCTTTATCAATTTCAAAATTTTCTACTGAAAAACTAACAGATTTTTTAAAAGTTACCGAAGCCTCTGCCACTCTCTACCGCCCTTGGATTACAAAACAATTCTTACGCCTTGTCAAAAATCACTTGCAAGGAGAAATGATTGTAGATGCCAAAGGTGGAAGTATGATAGTAAAAGGAGGTACTATTTCGTTTAAACACGCAATAGATGAAAACTTAGCAGATAAGCAGGCGGCAAAAAATTTTTCGTCCGATGCACCTGTCAAAGAGGAATGGTACGAACATTTAGAAGATACTGCTAAAAAAGCAACAGAAGAAGATGAATTCCTCAAAGAAGAAGACATTCCAGCTATTACCTCTACTCCTGTAGATGACTGGGGAAAAGACCCTTATGCCGATGATTGGGGAGTAGATAAATATGCCTCTGAGAGCGAAGGAACTACTTCTTCATGGGAAACGGAATCCACTTCTACTCCTACTCCTTCTTTTGTGCCTGTGGTTCCTAAAAAGCAAGTAGAAGTGCCTTTACCGCCTCCTATTACAGGTCCATATTTAACAATCGAAAACGCTGACATAACAGTCTACACGCTGTACGACACCTTCACTATCCAAGCCACCACGGGCGACTTATTAGCAAAAAATTTTTATTTTGTGGCAAAGGGCGGAAGATTTCATTTCGATGGTTTACTAGCTGAGGCTTATGTAGATCTAGATGCTTACTTTTTTAATGTGCGTCGCCCTAAAATATGGAGCGAGGGCGCAAAACTTACTTTTGCCAACAAAATTGAGTATCCGATAGAAGGAGAATTTTACTATGAGGTTTCCCCTCAAAACAATACACTTCATGCCTCTTTTCCTGCTTTTATTTCTTATAAAAACGATGTGAAACTAGAAGGATTTGCACAAGGGGTAACTTATGAAGGAGGGTTTACGATCAAAGGGCGCAGCTTGTACGGAGGTTCTTTAGAAGGAGGAATTAATTGTTTGAAAGTAGAAAAGGACGGTGTTATAAAGTTTACAGCGCGTTCTTACTATCCATTTTTTCTATCTGACTCGCTCATTCGAAACTCTCACGCCCAACTTACTATCTATCATTCTGCAAAAGATTCTTTGTTTCATCCTGGTTTAAAAATCAAGTATTTGCCTAATTCGGGCTTTTTACAAGCCGACCGTGTGCGCGGTCCTACAGCAAGAGCGCTTTTTAACGATAATGCATTAAAAGTCAATATCGATGCATCGAGACTTACTTGGAACATTCATACAGATACAGCCGTTTTAAAAAATGTTTTTGCACCTGATATTGTACCAGCAATTGTCGAATCTGAAGATCGATTTGATGTAAATCTTTATAATCGCTTGCGGAGTTTATACGGTTTTCATCCACTGCGGTTGTTAGTAAATTATTCTAAAATTATGCGAACTACGCGATTCTATGTGGATGCACTTTTACAATCTCCAGAACTAAAACGAATCAAAGAGTTAGATCGCAACCAGGTAGTAACTGCAATGCAAGCTCTTGCTAATTTAGATTTTATTTATTTTGAACCTCATACAGGGTATATCGAACTCAAGCGGAAAACATTTTTTTACGTTTATGCGAACGAACGTTATACTGCGATGAACGAAAAAATTGATTACGACCACATACATCTCAAATCTAGAGCAGAAGAAGGCAGTCAGCTCGATAATATGACTTTAAATATTCCTGAAAAGGTTCTTACGGTTAGAGGAGTAAACAGTTTCTTTTTAAGCGACACTCTATTAGTGCGTATACGGCCTGAAAATAAGACAGTTCAAATACGCGCTAATCGCGATATGGTATTTTCGGGAGAAGTCAATGCTGGAAAGTTTATTCTTCGTGTAGATACTTTTTATTTTAACTATGACCAGTTTAGCTTATTTATGAATGGCATTAAGCAGTTTTCTTTGTTAGTGCCAGATTCGATTACTGGAAAACCTAAAGAAATGCAAAACAGTATTCAGAGCACGGCGGGAGTGTTATACGTAGGAGTTCCTAAAAACAAATGTGGGCTTATTCAAACGCCTACATATCCTCGTTTCGACGCAAGTTTAGGTGGTAGCATTAGCTTTACAGGAAAAGAAATTCTCAACGGCGTATATGACCAGCGGATTAAATTTGAAATGCCTCCTTTCGATGTAGATTCGATTAATGCTAGTGACCCTGCTTCTATGAACTTCGTGGGTTCGTTCAGGTCGAGTGGAATGTTTCCCGATTTTGAAGAACGGGCTATGATTATGCCCGATCACTCCTTTGGTTTTGTGCATACCTTTGAGCCCGAAGGAGTTCCCTTATACAACGGAAAAGCGAGGTATTACAACCAAATCAGAATGGATAACCGAGGAATTAGGGGAAAAGGAGAAATCGAATATCTTACTGGAAATTTTCAATCAGAAGATTTCATATTTTTTTCGGATTCTGTACACACACAAGGAAAAGCAGGCTCGATTGTAGCAAGTGAAAAATATCCAAATGTGGAACTTCCTCATTATTCTATGCGATGGCTTGTCAATGAAGATCGCATGGAACTTTCTACTACCGATACGGCGTTTTCAATTTTTGACAAACAAGACGAGTTTTGGGGTAAACTTTTTTATACTCCAGACTCTTTAGGGGGAAAAGGAAAATTTAAGACAGAAGGCGCAAGTATTGAATCTAACCGATTTAAGTTCCAGACGCAGTCTTTTGAAAGTCGAAATTCTATTTTCAAAATTGAATCTCCATTAGTCAACAAACCTTTTTTTACAGGTCTTAATACTCGGATTCAGTTCGATAAGTCCAGAAAAAAAGCATACATTTCTAATGAACACGACTCTGTACAAAGCTTTATTATTCCTTACTCCCGCTATAAGACAGGTTTAACTCAAGCTATTTGGGATGTTGAAAAAAAACGGATCGATATGCATACACCTCCTTTTGGAAAAGCAAAAGCTAGATTTTCTCCGATCGCTGGAGGGGATGGTCCTGAAATTGAAGGTAGTTCGGCTATGTACGATATTGATAAAGATAAACTTAATATCGAAGGCGTAGATACTATCACCTTATTAGGAGCGGCTATTTTGCCAGACAAGGGTAAAGTTTCAGTTGGAAATAATGGTAATATTGATTTGCTTACCAATGCAAAAGTATATTTAAACGGAACAACTAAGTATCATTTCTTGTACAATGCAGATGTAAATATTAAAAATCGAAATGCATTCTCAGGAAATGGAATATATGACTACGTCAATTCAGCAGGAGAAAAGTTTTCTATTCCGTTTACTTTAGGAGTTTCTCACCACATTTCAAAAAAAACGGGAACTACTGCTTTTACTGGGGCTTATACCACCATTCAAGAAGATGATAACATAAGAATTTTTCCGGGAATCAAATACCGAGGGTTAGCAATTTTAAAAGACAACGATCCTTTTGTGAACTTCGTTGGAGAAATAGCACTGGATATCGAACGCGAAAACAACACGTGGTACGCTGTTAAGACCACAAACGACTCCTCTGCGGGTATTTTAGATACTGAGCAAATCCGAACAGCAGATATGCATAAGCCCAGAACTGGCATTTTTTACAACCCAGAAACCCACGACTTAGTGTTTAGTTTTGTGGAATACCGTTCTGGCTGCGAAATGCTAAAGCCTGTTTTTGAAGCGGATGGGCGTTTGTTCTTCGATACGAGAAAAAACATGTTTAGAATTGACCCTAAAGAACAAAAAGGAAAAAGTAAAGTAGCTGGAAATGAACTGGATTACTACGTCTTAGAAGATGAAATGACTATTGTAGGAGAATTTAAAATGATAGAGAATACTAAAGAGTTTACTCTTCTTACTGTAGGAGATGGACATGGCAACAACAAGAAGCAAAAATATGAACTCGACGTGTTTGTTGCTGCAAAAATGGATTTAAAAGAAGAAGCTTTCAAGTACATTATAAGCTCTTTTTTAGTGGATAGTAGCAGTTATGCTCCTACGAAGCTCGATTCATTAAAATTGTTTCGCAATTTAGCTGAAACTCTCAACGAACAAGATTATGAAGAAGCGCGTCAGGTAATTGAAGAAGGTGAAATCTTGAGTTTTGCCAAATATTTTGGCGATTATACGTTTGTGTTTCCATACGTTCCGCTTCAATGGTCAGCTCAGCGGAAAGCGTTTTACTCTAAAGATTTGAAGGTAGAGCTCAGTAGTGTATATAAGCGAGATATTAATTTAAGTTTGAATACTTACATAGAAATTCCTAAAGTAGATGCTACAGATGGTACGCTTCTACCGAGTGCCTTCCGATTATTTATTTTTAATGATAATTTATCGAATTGGCTTTACATAGGTTACGATGGAAAATCGCTGCATACACTTTCGTCGAGTAGTTATTATAACGGTGTGGTGCAGCATAAAAAGGGAGGAAAAAATACTCAATTAGTAGAAGCTCCTGAAGTAATGCAATTTGTAAATCAATATAGAAGTTATTATTTGAACAACAATCAGCCTATTGTACTTATGGAGCCTGGCATTGCTTCTTTAGAGGAAATCAAACAAGAAGAAATTACTGTAAAAAATACTCTCAAAGCAGCTAAAAAGATCAAAAAAGCTTCTAATACTACTACTACAGACGAATCTACTGCAAACGAATTCTCCGATAATGAAGAAAATGTAGCGCCAACTGTGTTGCCAGATGTTAAGGTTAAGAAAACAAAGCATAAGAAAGATGTTCCTCAAGAAGATAATTCAAAGCCTTCTGAACCACAAGAAAAGGACTCCGATGGATGGTAGTAATTTTAAAAACATAAAAATGAAATATTTTTCAGCATTAGTCCTCTGCTTTGTATGTTATAAAGTACCTTCTCAAATCAAACCTAAAACACAAATGCCGGAACAAACGCGTATTTTGTTTGTGTTAGATGCTTCGGGAAGCATGCGTGCAGAATGGGAAGGACGCCAACGCATTGAGATTGCTAAAAAAATACTTACAGATTTAGTAGATTCGCTTCGCGCAAATAAAAATCTTCAACTAGGTTTGCGCGTCTATGGACATCAATACGACTATAAACAAAATAACTGTACTGACTCTAAACTGGAAGTAGGTTTCGGAAAAGAAACTCATAACCAGATTATTGTAAAACTCAATCAACTCGTCCCGCAAGGTACCACTCCTATGGCATATTCTATGGAGAAAGCCACAGAAGACTTTCCTGCTGCTGATGGCTATAGAAACATTCTTATCATGATTACGGATGGAAAAGAAGAATGCAAAGGAGACCCTTGCGCAATCTCGAAAAACTTGCAAAAAAGGGGAATTTTTTTGCGCCCCTTTGTAGTCGGATTAGGTATTCCTCCTCAATATGAAAAAGACTTTGCTTGCATGGGAAAGTTTTATAATGCGCAAACCGTTTCCCAGTTTAAAGGATTTTTGGGAGAAATTATGAATCAAGCACTCGGAAAAACGACGGTTTCCGTAGAGCTTCTCGACATCAATGAACTTCCAAAAGAAAAAGATATTAATATTTCTTTTGTCAATCGAGTAACGGGAGAGACTGTATATGATTATGTTCATTATCGCGATAATACAGGCAAAACGGATACATTAAAGGTGGACGCAATTCTCACGTATGATATTATCGCAAACACTATTCCGCGCACTATAGCAGAGAATATTAGTTTTGAAGGAGGAAAGCACAATGTAGTAAAACTTAAAGTACCTCAGGGAACGCTACAATTCGACTTTCCGGGATACACTCAATACAATACCGAACTTTCTGCTATTATTCGAGAAAGTGGAAAAAGCAAAACATTAGTATATCAGAAAATTAAGCTTCCTCAAAGATACTTAGTAGGAAAGTACGATATTGAAATTCCGACGCTTCCTATTTCGTATGTAAGTGTCGAAATTAAAGCAGATCAAATTACGAGAGTTTCTATTCCTGCTCCTGGAGTGCTTAATATCAATAACCCTCGTTTGTTGGGCTTTGGAAGCATTTACCACATCACTCCTGAAAACGAACATCTTTGGATTATGAACTTTGAAGGAAAAGAAGCCAAACAAAACATTACTCTTCAGCCAGGCACTTATAAAGTGGTTTTTCGGGCAGAAGATGCGTATGGAAGTGAATATACTATTGTCAAAAAAGTAAAAATAGAGAGTGGAACCTCTGTAACTCTCAACTTAATTAACTAAGGTTCCGTCTCTATTTTTATTGTTCTAATCTCTATAAATGGCGACAAATTCCTTCTCTCCTACTCGTTTATAAGCTCTATACATTCCTTCTGAATTGAAGCATAGATCTACATTACCGTATTTATCTACAGCAATAACGCCTCCACTCGCATTCATTTTGACTAACTTATCTAACACAACTTTAGAGGCTGCCTCTTTGAGAGACATTCCAGCATATTCCATTAAGCAAGCAATATCATGAGCTACTACCGCCCGAATAAAGAATTCTCCATAGCCTGTACAAGAAACGGCACAAGAAGCGTTATTCGCATATGTACCTGCTCCTATGATGGGGCTATCGCCAATACGACCAAATTTTTTATTAGTGAGTCCTCCTGTAGAGGTGGCTGCTGCTAAGTTTCCTTCTGCATCAAGAGCTACTGCACCTACTGTTCCGAACTTTTTATCTTTCAGAATAATCCCTTCTTCATCTTCAGCTGAATGGTCTAAAGTTGCCTGATTAGTTTTTTTGGCCTCCATCCATTGTTCGTAGCGAAATTGGTCAAAAAAGTAGTCGGGGGGCATAATAGGAAGTTCGTATAAGCGCGCAAATTTGACTGCATCCGGACCGCATAAAAAAACGTGTCCCGATTTTTTCATAACAAGTTTCGCCAAGCGAATTGGATTTTTTACCCCCTCGACACAAGCAACTGCACCTGCTTCGAGAGTTTTACCGCACATAATCGCCGCATCCATTTCATGTGTACCTTTATTGGTAAACACCGAACCTTTTCCAGCATTAAATAAGGGACAGTCCTCCAGAACTATTACAGCTGCCTCTACAGCTTCGATTGCGCTTCCGCCTTTTTCAAGAATTTGGCTTCCTTTCAAAACAGCTTCTCTTAAAGCAGATTTGTATTTGACTTCTTTTTCTGGAGTCATAGATTCTCGTGAGATAGTTCCCGCGCCTCCATGAACGGCGATAATCGGTTTAGGTGTTGTATTCATAACTGGCTTGGTTAAGATATAAATGCGACAAAAATAGAGCATTTTAACGAAACTACAATATATTTCAATCGTTTTCATTGTTTTTTTCTTATTTTTTTCTCCATTTTTAGTAAAAAATAAAATTTTTATGAACTCACTTTTTGTGCAAGATTTATCCGTGAGCTATCAACGCAAGCCCGTTTTATGGAATATTAATTTAAAAGTTCCTACTGGAAAGCTCGTCGGGATTTTAGGTCCTAATGGCGCTGGGAAATCTACTCTTATTAAAGCTATCATGGGACTTATTCCAATCCAAAGTGGGCAAATCTTGATTTTAGAAAAACCTCTTTCTCAAGTCAGACAACAGATTAGTTACGTTCCACAGCGCGAAAGTGTAGATTGGGATTTTCCTGCATCAGTATTTGATGTAGTACTAATGGGACGATACGGAAAACTAGGGCTTTTGCAGCGTCCGCGAACTTCAGATAAAGAAATTGCTCTTGACGCAATTCGCTTAGTAGGTCTTGAAAATTATAAAGACCGACAAATTTCTCAACTTTCAGGTGGACAACAGCAGCGCGTATTTTTAGCAAGAGCATTAGCTCAAAAAGCAGATATTTATTTTATGGATGAACCTTTTGCGGGTGTAGATATTGCTACAGAACAAGCTATTATTGCCATTTTAAGGCGAATGCGCGACGACGGAAAGACCATCTTTGTCGTTCACCACGATTTACAAACAGCTCCTAATTATTTTGATTGGTTAATTTTACTGAATATGCATTTAGTAGCTTCGGGAGCAACCCATTCTACATTTACCTCTAAAAATTTAGAAGAGACTTATGGTAGTAAATTAACTATTCTTTCTAAAATTGGAGAATTGCGCGATAAATCAGAGTTTCCTGCGCGAGAATCTTAAAAGGATTTTCGAGCTACTCTTGTTTGGGAATTCCAAGAATGTAATTATTTTAGCATCCATAAAACGTTTGTTCCGATGCCTGCAAACTCCCTTATCAATAAAGAGCATTTTCAGCAAGTTACGCTGAACAATCGAGACTTCGCCATAGAAGTGTTAGAAAAATCTCTTTTTCAAGCAGAAGTGTACGCTACCGCTCTTAATAAAGCGCTTGCTGAAGGAGATTTTATGGAAATCAAAAAAATTGTTCAACAACTTAAGTCTACGGCTCTTATCTTTGGTATGAACGAATGGGCAGCAGATATTCGTAAAATTGAAATGGCTCATCGAGATAAGTTTGAAGAACACAAATCTATTATCTTGGCTACTCAAAAAATGCTTACAGAGTTTATTAGCGAAGCAAAGTTATTAAAGGCTTCTTTTTAAAATCTTTGCTACTTGTGATTGAAACTATATTAAAGAGCGCAACAAAGTATTGAAAACCCTTATCAATCTGCCAAATCTAAAATGGCAAAGTTTATTATTTGCTGGAAACCTTCTGATTGCTTTTTATCTCTTTATTTGGACCAAAGTTTTAATCAGACCTATGCTCATTTGGGATTTCTATGCCTTTGGAAAGTTAAGAAATAAATTTAAATGCGTTCATTCTCAAATAGATGATTAATTTCTTATCGGCGAGTATATATTGCCAGATAGGTCTAAATATAGGAAGCAAAGCATTGCGTTCGTTCAGATTATCCATGAATGCCGAAGTTATTTTAAAAAAACAAAAATCACATTACTCGCTGGCGCAATACTAGCTGATAACCTAACATTGCAATAGATTTTCAATAGAAGATGTTTGTTGGTTTCGTTTCCATTTGAAGCGGAGAAAAAGCCATGCTTATTAAGGGAAGCGTAGTATTTCTAAATTTTGTTTTTGAGTTTTGCCAAGGTTTAAATTAATATGAAAAGAAAATTAGGGTTAATTTTGGTAACTTTTTTATTTAGTTGTAATAACATGAATCAATTCAATCCTCCATTAGCGAAGCGGATTCCTAAGATACTCGAAAAACACGGACATACACGCATAGATGACTTTTACTGGCTCAACGAGCGCGATAACCCCGAAGTGATTGCTTATTTGAAGGCTGAAAACGAATACGCAGAAAAAGTTTTATCGCACACTAAAAAACTTCAGGAGCAATTGTATGAAGAAATGAAAGCGCGCATAAAAGAAGATGACGAATCGGTGCCCTTTCGCTTGGGGAATTACTATTACTATTATCGTTATGAAGTGGGAAAAGAGTATCCGATTCATTGTCGCAAAAAAGAGAGTTTGGAGGGAAAAGAAGAAATTTTATTGGATGTTAATGAGATTGCAAAAGGACATAAATACTGCGTGGTTACTTCTCTTACGGTAAGCACTAACGAAAATTTACTTGCTTTTGCTGTGGACACAGTCGGAAGAAGGATCTTTTCTATTCGTTTTAAAAACTTGCGCACAGGTGAAATACTACCTTATCAAATTGAACATACCACGGGAAACGTAGTTTGGGCAAACGACAACCAAACAGTTTTTTATACGGTGCAGGATAAACAAACTTTGCGCTCTTATCGAGTGTATCGCCACATTTTAGGAAGCGCACCATCAGAAGACGTTTTGGTATATGAAGAACAAGATGACGCCTTTTACGTGAGTGTTAATAAGTCTAAATCGAGGCAGTATATTTTTATTATCTCTAATGCTACTTTGAGTTCAGAAGTAAGGTATTTCTCTGCTGATGATCCTACTTCGCAACCTGTTCTTTTTCACCCTCGCGAACCCGAGCATGAATATGCTGTTTATCATTACAAAGATAAATTTTACATTCACACCAATTGGCAAGCGCAAAATTTTCGTCTCATGGAGACATCTATAAACAATACAGACAAATCAAAATGGAAAGAAGTGATTCCTCATCGCAAAGATACATTGTTAGAAAGCGTAGAAATATTCGAGAATTATTTGGTATTAGAAGAACGAACAAGAGCTTTATCCTACTTTCGCGTAAGGCGCTGGGAGGACTCCTCTGAATATTACATTCCCTTTAATGAACAAGTATACAGCATAAGTATGGGAAACAACCCCGAGTTTCAGACAGACTTGTTTCGGTTTACTTATAATTCTCTTACTACCCCTCCTTCGGTGTACGATTATAACATGAAAACGCAAACGCGCGAACTTAAAAAACGTCTTGAAATTCTTGGAGGATATAACCCTGAAGAATATTACGCTGAACGTCTGTGGGCTACAGCGCCCGACGGAGTGCAAGTTCCTATTTCACTTGTTTATAAAAAGGGAACTCTACTCGACGGCTCAGCTCCTTTATATCTGACAGGATATGGAGCCTATGGCATTTCTTATGATCCTTATTTTAGTTCTGCGAGAATTAGCTTGCTAAATAGAGGTTTTATTTTTGCTATCGCTCATGTAAGAGGAGGACAAGAACTCGGAAGGCAATGGTATGAAGATGGAAAATTATTTAAAAAGAAAAACACTTTTACTGACTTTATTGCCTGTGCCGAAACGCTTATCAATAAACGTTACACTTCACCTGCTAAGCTCTGCATCAACGGTGGAAGTGCAGGAGGATTGTTGGTTGGAGCGGTCATTAACATGCGGCCAGAGCTTTTCAAGGCTTGTATTGCTGATGTTCCTTTTGTTGATGTTGTCACTACTATGTTAGACGAATCTATTCCTTTAACTACAGGCGAATACGATGAATGGGGAAATCCTAACGAAAAAAGTTATTATGAATATATGCTTTCTTATTCTCCTTATGACAACGTCAGGCCACAAAATTATCCTCACCTTTTGGTGAACGCTGCCTTACATGATTCTCAAGTGCAATATTGGGAGCCAGCGAAATGGGTAGCTAAGTTGCGGATTACTAAGACAGATAATAATATGCTTCTTCTTTATACGAATATGGAAGCAGGGCATAGCGGTGTTTCAGGGCGATTTGCTCCATTAAAGGAAGTTGCTATGGAATACGCTTTTTTGTTTGAAGTTCTTGAAATTAAAGAATAATTTTAGATTTTGCATAACCCTTTTTTAAAGAGATTTTTGTAAAAAAAGGCGCAAGTATCTGATTTCTTGGAAAAAACAAGCAAAAAATCAAGCATAATAAGAAATTTTGCCGTAGATTTGCGTAATTTTTTTACACCTTCAACCAGTAAATTACCATGGAGACAACAACTCTTCAAACAACTAAAAAGCCGATGACAGCATTAGAAATTCATTCCAGCTCTGAGGTGGGCAGATTGCGCCGCTTGATGATTCATAGCCCTGACGGAGGCTTAGGAAAAATCATACCGATTAAAGCACAAGAATGGCTTTTTGAAGATATTGTACATTTGGATACGATGCGCCGCAAAGAATACGACTATTATGTTAAAATTTTATTGTATTTCCTTGATCCAGAAAAAATAGCAGGACGCATCGCTGAAATTGATGATCCGCGTAACAATCGCAATTTTTATAAACCCACTCATCCTGATTATTTTAATTCTGATAAAGTCATAGATCCGCAGCGGTTATTAATAGATATTCTTGACGATAGAGATTTGCGGAACAGAATCGTAGCATCGGTATGTGCGCACGAAAGAATTTCGTATACGACGCAAGAAGCTCTTTATAAATTAAATTCAGCGCAATTGGCTACCACCTTGATTTCAGGCATTTTGCCCAACAAAAAAATTATTTTCGCCCCTATTCCTAACTATATTTTCACTCGCGATATAGGAATTACAGTAAACGACCATATTATCCTTACGAAGTTTGCTAAGGAGGCGCGTTCTCGTGAAAATATTCTTACTAGATATATACTCTTTAATCATCCTTATTTTGCGAATAACCGCGATAAAATTATTGAGATTACAGAAAACGAAGATTATTTCTTGTTAGAAGAGGACGAACAAAAAAATAAGCGCGTTTCTGTAGAAGGAGGCGATGTTATGACAGTAGCTCCTAATCATTTGTTGATAGGAGTAAGCGAACGCACTACTTTGCATGCAGTGAATAAAGTAATCAAAGCACTTTTTGAACGAAACGTAGTAGAAAAAATTTCTGTTATTAAAATCCCGCCTCGCCGTGCTTATATGCATATCGATACAACATTTACACAAGTAAAACGAAATGTATGGGTGATTTTTGCGCCTTTCTCTAGAGGAGGGAAAGACATAACCCAGCAAGATATTATTCCTGCATTAGGAGAAAACTTCCCATCTCCTTATGACTTAGAAATTCTTCAATTCCGCAAAGGAAATCTTACATCTCCGCGCCGATATGAATATTTAGAAGATTTGTTGGATGAAATCAGTCAGTTAGATCTCAAAAGTCGCAAGCCAACAGAATTTATTTATTCAGGTGATAACGTATTTCCACATGCTTCACGCGAGCAATGGACAGATTCTTGCAATGTATTAGCACTAAAAGAAGGAGTAGTGATAGGATACGATCGGAATGATAAAACTGCAGATGCTTTTCGCAAAAAAGGCTTTGATGTGATTCATGCTGCCGATCTTCTCGACCGATTTGAAAAAGGACTAACTACTCCAGAAGAAGTAGAGGACACGCTTATTTTGTTGCCTTCTGCTGAATTGTCGCGCGCTCGCGGAGGTTCTCATTGTATTAGTATGCCTCTTTGGCGCGATGCGATTGTATAATTAAAAAACCTATAAGAGAATATTTCAAGTTCTTATAGGTTTTCTTTTTATTAGAGTTTGATTTCTTTTCCGCCTACGATTCCGTCGGCTTGATTGAGTGTCATATCATTATCTACTAACTTGCTGTTATCGGGCGTAGCTACTTGTACTTTGATTCCCATTTCTTCGCGAAATTTCTTTTCGAAGTTTTCTACTTTCATATTGCCGTGTATTTCTATTTCTGCAACACCTTTGTATCCTTCATCGCGGATAGAAGCAAGAGTGGCATCGTCATCAGCAAACTTTTGACCGTTGTATACGCGCAGAGTTGCACCAAAAGCGTCTTTAAATTGTTGTTTAAGAGTAGCAACTTTCATGTTGCCTGTAACGCGAAGTGTTTTCATGTGTAAAAACTTTAGATGTTAAAAAATTTTACGTAAGTTAAAAAATTAAATCAAAATAAAAAAGCATTTGCCTCTTAATCAAATTGGCAAATGCATATTATGGCACTTATTTTATAGAAATCTTTTGCGTAATTACTCGACTTCCCATTACGATCTTTGCAAGATACATTCCTGAAGGAAGTTCTAGAAGAATTGACTGAGTACCTTCCTCGAGGTTATAAACTTTTAGTTGTTCTCCTGTAAGGCTCCAGATTGAGAGAGTCGTTTTCTCAGGCGTTCTTACAAAAATGTTTCCGTCATAAGTAGGATTAGGATATATAAGTGCACTTGCTGTTATCTCGTTGTTCAGCCCTAAAGGAGCAGGATTTACTGTAAAATTCACCATTGCTGTTGTGAGTTTCTCTGTACTCGGAAGGATTGTATTAAACACATCTGCATATAATTTGTAAGAGCCTGCACTTACGTTCGGAATCATTGCTACTACATTGTTGTTTAAAGCACTTCCTATTAAAACAGGATTTCCACCCAAAGAATCTGCCAAATACAAGTAAATATTTAAATCGCCACTTCCCTTCCAGTCGAAAGAACCTGTAACCGTTACGGCAACTGTTATACTTTCGCCTGTACCTGCAGAAGAAGGTGAAACGCTTGTAATCACGGCTTGTGTTGGAGAAAAATTGTAAGGTTCAGAAAGTTCTGATGTACAACCATTATTTGTAACACTTACTCGATAGCTACCAGCAGTGCTCACGGTAATAGGATTTCCAGTAGCGCTATTGCTCCATGAAAAGGTGCCTGTTCCGCTTGCCTGAAGTTGATTTTTAGAAATTTGTGTAATCACAGGCTTGGCGGGGCGTGCGACAATTGTAAGAAGAGTAAAATTAGAAATTGTGTCAGCTACTATAGGAGTACCTGAAGCCACTACACGCACTCGATATCCTGTACTACCCACAGCGTTAGCAGGGATTATAGCATTAAAATTGCCAAAGTGGTTAGAAGTACCGATTACTGTAGGAGTTGCAAATGAGCCTGATGCGTTAGAGAGTTCTGCGCGCAAAGATACAGTCATAAAAGTATCTTCATTAGTGTAATTTACACTTACCGTAAAGCTGTCACCTGCACATAATGAGCTTGTTGAGGTACTATGCGAAAAAGAAATCAGAGGTACGAGATGAAAATCGTTTGAGAAAGGTGTCGGACAGCCGTTAATGATAGCTCTTACTTTGTAGGTACCGTAGCTTTGTGCTTTGAACTTTCTTGTAGTGACGCTTAAAGAACTGTTGTTAAAAAACCAGCTATAACTATCTCCCACAATCGACGCGGTAAGTGTGTCCAAAGCATCTTTGGTAATGGTAGGAGCAGTGTTACTTCCCACAGCGCTTATATTGCTCGAAACTACAAAGAAAGAATCTACCATTGTATTGTCATTCACTGAAACTCCGATTTTGTATTGAGTGCTGTTAGAAATCATAGGAGTAGCTACTGAAATAGAAGTGGTGTACGTATTTGTCATTGCTAATAAGGTGGGAGAGCTGAAACTTCCGCTTGCATTCGAAAGCATCACTCGAACAATAGCATTCGTACTAAAATTATCTGTCCCTGTAGTAGAAAGTGAAACAGTTAAAGAATCTCCTCCTACGCAAATACTTGATTTATTTGTACTTATGCTAAGAGTCAAATTTGGAGCGTTGATGTGAAGAAATCCGGTGTTTTGCCCTATTGTCTCTGAAAGGTTAGAAGACAATCCACCAAATACAACTGTAGAAGAATCTCCAAACTTTCCTGATGCGTTTAGTGTCAAGATGAGCAATGTATCATTATTGGCTAAGTTAGTAGGAGCTCCATTGTATGAGAACGAAATTTGTCCTATTGCACTTGTGATATTGAGTCCAGCGAGTTTAGGCGTAGTACTTGCTACTGAAAATACATTGCTGTTCCAGTTCATGGTTCCTGAAAGGGAGCTTACGTTTGAAAACCCTTGTACAGTTACAGCTACTTGAAGGTTAGAATTTCTGTTTACATTGATTTGCAAAGGTTCTGCTTTTAAGGTAAGAATTCCTGTAGGCATGGTAGTATCTCGCATCGTTACCCTATAAAGATGTTGTGTTGTACCGCTGTTTACAGGCGTCCATGTTTGCCCACCATCAGTGGTTCGAACGATAGTACCGTTGTTTCCTACTGCTACCCCGATCTGAGGTCTAGAGAAAAAGACATCGTTTAAAGTTTGGGTAGTATTAGAATTTCGCGGCGTCCATGTTAATCCTCCGTTGTTAGTGGTATAGATAACTCCATTTTCTCCTACTACTACACCTGTATCAGGATGTGTAAAGAATACAGCATTCAAGTTATCGGTTACACCCGCAGGGCTGATATTTTGATAAAATGTGTTTGCATAACCATAGTTAGCGGGATCTGTAGCATTCGCATTTGTCGATTTGTAGATAATGCCATTAGTTCCTACGGCGTATACAATGGTGTTAGTAATGGCAAAAATATCTCGGAATCTTCCGTAGCGACGGGGATCGGGCATTATTTTGACCCAGTTAGTATAAGTTCCGTCTGTTTTATACAAGGAGCCTGGGTCATTAGAGACAACCCAATTTCCTGAAATTGAAATAAATACTGTTTTTTGAGAAGTTTCTATAGGATTAGCAGCTGCAGCGCTACTTCCCCAAGAGTTTCCTCTATCATTGCTGAACCAAATTCCTCCGTTGCCTACTGCGTAAAAGTTAGTGCCATTAGGCGAAAATAAAGCGTACTTTCCCCAGTCTACGCCTGTACTGAACACATTCACTACAGCCCAACTTAAAGTATCGTTTACACCATCGTAAATGCCGCGTACGATTCGCCCTTCAAAGAAAGAACCTCCTAAAGCAAATAAAACAGTATCTGGACCTACTGCCCAAATATCTTGAATTTGTCGAGAGGTTACATTCGGACTTCCAAAAGAGGGGTAGTAATTTTTCCAAGTAGCTCCTCCATCGCTTGTCCTTAAGATAAAATTTTCATTGGGGTTGCTTCGTCCTATTACAGCGATGTATCCTACTTGTGAGTTAGCAAAATGCACGCGATGGGTATGACTAAACTGTAAAGTGCCTGCTTGCTCAATATTAGTAGAAGATACTCTTGTGAAAGAAACGCCTCCATTAGTAGAACGATAAATGGTCAAATCTCCTTGAGGTGAGAATTGAGTAAATCCCGTACCACCAAATCGCAATCCGACTAGTATGATTGTGTCGTTATTAGCAAATCCAATTCCTCGGAATGAGGTGGTAGTAGCAGGACTTAAGATCGATTGTGTCCATGTATTTCCTCCATTTGTAGAGCGTGCTACATATCCACTATCGCCGCAGACGAGCATAATGTTTCCATTAGGAGAAATAGCACAATATTTTAAGTTCTTAAATGAAACATTTGCGGGGCGTAGAGAGCCTGTATCGACTCGTGTATCGTTCAAGTTTCTCCACGTATTTCCGTTGTCATGAGAAAGAAAAGCAGTTCCCCAGTCTCCAACTGCTAAAACTGTGTTGGCTCGGTTTGCTACACTTCTAAAAACGGGTTGTATTCCAGGAATTGAGCGAGAATAAGAAACAGACCCTCCTTGTGGGTTAATGTTTTGATCTACTCGTAAGATATAGTTTGCATCAGTTCCTTCGAGCATATAACCAATGTTCGTAGAGGTAGGTGCAATACTTACAGAGGGAAATGCAAGAATGCGTTGAGAAGGAGTAGCTTTTGTCCATGTTTGTCCGAAGTTAGTAGTTCTCATCGCAAAAATAGAAGTAGCAGAAGGAGTACCTGCCTCTAATTCGTTGGTTACTACTCCATGGTTTTGGTTTGATCCGCTAAAAAAGGCAATATCTGCTATGTTTTCTTGTGAGGGTTGGTTACTACTAAGAGAATCCATAAAACGAACATCGCTCGTATCGGAGCGCCAGAAAAAAAGGTTTTGACCTGAACCCAATAAAAGAGTATCTTTTCCGCGTTGCCATATAGCTCGAATGTCTTGACTAATACTGGTAGAAATGGGTTGCCATGAAGCGCCTTGCGTAGTAGTGCGCAAAAGAGTCCCATTAGCCCCGACTGCATAATTTTGAGAGTAACAATCGAAGTTTACAATAAAGAGAAATGCTCCGATGCCTATTTTTAGAATTTTCATTTTCATAGAAAATTTGGATTGATTTTAAGAACATTTCCAAATATAAAAACTTTTAAGAAATTTAACCTTGAGTAGATGAAAAATTCTTTTGAATGTCATACTAAGTTTCTGAAAATTAAAATTTTACTATTTTTGAAAGAGCAAATCGTGTGAAAAATATGAAAAATTACTACGCTTTCTTATTGGTAGCCTTATTAGGATGTTCTCCTCAGCAGACGCGCAAAATAGCATCAAATTCTTCTACACCCATTATTTTGACAATCGGCGATAGAAACATCTTTTTAAAAGATTTTGAGTATTTGTACAAAAAAAACTACGCTCATTCGGATAGCGCTTACACAGAAAGCAGTTTGCGCAATTATTTAGATTTGTATACGAAATTCCAACTTAAAGTAACTGAAGCACTTGCACAAAAACTGGATTCTACGGCAGAATTCCAAAATGAATTTAATTCCTATCGAAAGCAACTTGCGGCGCCCTATCTTACAGATAAAAACGTGACCCAAGAAATCGTTCGTCAGGCATATGAACGTCTGAAAGAAGAAATTCGAGCTTCTCATATTCTGATTCGCTGCGGACTTACTGACCGCCCTGAAGATACACTAAAAGCATATCGAAAAATTCAAGAAATCCGACAGCGCGCTCTTAAAGAAGATTTCGGACAACTAGCTTATGAGCTTTCTGAAGATCCTTCTGCTCGCGAAAACCGAGGCGATTTAGGGTATTTTACAGCCTTGCAAATGGTATATGAATTTGAAAATGCTGCTTACAATACTCCCCAAGGAGAAATTTCACTGCCATTTCGCACTCAATTTGGGTATCATCTTGTAAAAGTTACTGATAGGCGCCCTTCAAGAGGTACGGTTCGCGTAGCGCACATTATGATACGCACTTATCCAGGAATGGCAGAAGATGAGCAAAGAACTGCTTACGATAAAATCATGGAAATCTATCAACGCGTAACTTCTGGAGAAGACTGGAATACGCTCTGTGCGCAGTTTTCGGAAGATGGAGCTACTGCTGCCACCGGAGGGGAATTACCTCCTTTTACTGCTGCAGGAATGATAGAATCTTTTGCAAACGCTGCTTTCGCTCTCAATACCCCAGAAGAAATTTCTTCTCCTGTTCAGACTCCTTTCGGCTGGCATATTATTAAACTAATTGAAAAAAATCCTCTTGAGCCCTTTGAAAAATTAGAGCCTCAGCTAAGGCAACGCATTTCCCGCGATTCGCGTGCACAAGTAACTCAGCGAAAATTTCTTGATAGAATCAAAAAAGAAAATGCTTTTTCGGAAAATTCTAAAGTACAAGCCAATGCTATTGCTTATTTAGATACTTCTCAAAGCTTACTCAAAGGGGAATGGAAAGCGCCCTCTCATACTGATTTGTTGCAAAAAGTTCTTTTTACAATCGGAAATCAGTCTTATAGTGTTCAGAACTTTTATGATTTCGTGTTAGCTCAGCAAGGTCCTCAACCTGAAAACGTTTCTGCTTCTGCTTATGCTCAAACGCTTTATCATCAGTTTGTAGATCAATCTCTTTTACAATACGAAGAAGCAAATCTTGAAAAAAAATACAGTGAATTCGCTCAACTCGTGCAAGAGTACCGAGATGGTATTTTGTTGTTTAAAATCATGGAAGACAATGTTTGGAACAAAGCCGTGCAAGACACAGTAGGTTTGCGCAATTTTTATTTGCAAAACAAGTCTAATTATATGTGGAAAGAACGCGCTCAAGCTATCATTTTTGATGTAGCTTCTTTGGAATTACTCGATTCCCTTAAAAAAGAGCTAAAACGAGGAGAGTATCCAGTTTTAAAAATTCCTGCCAAAGAAATATTTTATAGCGTCGGACAAACATTTTTGCCACAAGAATCAAAAAGCTGGCTTGCCGATTTTGCCAAGCAGCTTACTCGCAACCTTAATTATAAACTTTATATTTACACCTATTTAGGAGAAAAAAATGAAAAACCTTCGCTCACCGAACAACGTCTTCAAGCAGTTCGCAAGTATTTGGATTCGCTCAACGTATATCCTTCCCAAATTATAGTACAAGACAAAGGAGTTTCTCCTTTCAAATATGACCCCAAAAAGAAAAACGGAGGTCATTTTCAATTTGCATTATTTTCAAGTTCGTATAAAACCCTAGAAGCAAATTTTAATTTGCAAAACCCTTTGAATTTGAAAATTTTACAAGGAAAATTTGAGCAAAAGGATCATAAAATTTTTGAAAAAATCGCCTTCGAAAAAGGAAGATATGAAACAGATTTAGACGGCAGATTTTACTATATTATAATTGATGAAATTCTACCTCCTCAACCTAAGGCTATTGAAGAAGCAAGGGGCGCTGTCGTATCAGATTATCAAAATTACTTAGAAGAGAAATGGATAGAAGAATTAAAAAAACGATACAAAGTAATCGTGCATGAAGATGCTCTGAGAACGCTTATTAAAAAGTAATTACCTTTTATTGCTTAGACATTTCCGGTGTAGAGTTGGAAGTGTTTTTTTTCTTTTTTCTTTTTTTGCTTTCTTGAATCAAAATATTATTCATGAAGTTTTGTGCAACTGGTTGCCATTTTTCTTGTTGAGATGCAGGGCAGCTAAAGCCAAAAATAAACAACCGAGAGCCAAACTTTACATAATTTATATAGTTGTAAACTATTTTTTCCTTTTCAAAGGATGAAATATCATCCTCTCTTACGAATCTTCCTATGAATTCGAACTGGATTGCTTTCCGCCCACAGATAGAAACTGTATCTTCTCTTAAAAAATTAGTTTCTTGATACATATTTTGGATATTACTTTTATAAATTTTTTGAATGATATCCATTTGAGAAGCATCAAAAAACATGCGGCTTTCGCTGTCGTTAATTGTGATGTAGATGGGAGAAGTGCCGTACTGGTAGGCTGCAATAGGTGCGCGATACGATAAGAAAGTTCCTTTTACAGCAGCTTCTTCCATACGACTAAAGCCTTCAGGTATAACTATAGAAATGTTAGGATGTATTCTTGTGCGAATCAGTTTAAGAGGTTTTTGTGCGTGTACTCCACTCATGGAAGCTACCACAAATAAGCTTAGTAAGTTGCTAACGCAATACTTGAAGTGCTTTTTGATAAATTTCATCTTTTTGATGATATACTTTATAAAATCCTTCATCTTTCCAAATGTTTCTTGCTACAAAAGCTTTAAGAAGCCAATGAATTCGAGCCTGAGAGCGCAATTCATCTTTTGAAATTTTTAGGCCTGCATTCACACAAAATTGCCAAAAATTTTGCATAACATTATCATCTAACTCAAATTGACTAACGAATCTATCTAAGGAATAACTTTCGAGTAGCTTACGGTTTTCGTTGGTGTATTGAATAGCAAACTCGCGTATGATTTCTTTGGAAGAAAGTTCTTGCCACCATCTTGATTGAAACAACGTATCTTCAGGCACGAAAATATCAGGTATAATACCTCCGCCGCCGTAGACGGTTTTTCCTGATAAGGTTTTATAAACAGTAGTATCTGAAATAGTAATTGCCGATGAATCGAAATATTCTCCCTTGTGATAGCGCTCTTCCAGTTCGTTTGCATAGGCTTGAATGTTATGGGAATAAGCTTTTTGGATACAACGCCCACTCGGAGTATAATAGCGCGAGATGGTCAGACGCAATTCAGAACCATCTGACAACTGGAAGGGGCGCTGTACTAAACCTTTCCCATAAGAACGCCGTCCGATAATAATAGCACGATCGTTATCTTGAAGAGCTCCCGCTAAAATCTCTGATGCTGAAGCACTTGCTTCATTCATAAGAACTACGAGTGTTCCTTTTTCGAAGTCTCCTGGGGTTTTGGCGTAGTATTTTTCATCGTATCGGCTGCCTTTGCCATCTGTATAAACGATAAGTTTGTCATCATCTAAAAATTCATCGGCAATACTAATAGCTTTGTCTAAGTAACCTCCGCCGTTATTGCGAAGGTCAAAGATAAGCTTTTTCATTCCTTTGTTAAGCAGAGTACTTAGCGCTTCTGTAAATTCTTCATAACTGGTGTTAGTAAAGCGCGATAGCTTGAGATAGCCGATACTATCATCTACCATATAGAATGTTTCTACGCTACGAGTAGGAATTTTATCTCTTGTAATTGTAAAGAATAATTTTTCTGGAATGTTCCTTCTGATGATGCCGACTGTAACTTTTGTCCCTTTTTCACCTCTTAACAAATCCATCACTTGGCGAGAGGTAATGCGAATCCCTGCTACATTTTGCGTATCTACTTGTACGATTTTATCTCCAGCTAACAAGCCTGCTCGCTCTGACGGTCCACCTGCAATTACTGCTACTACTTCAATTGTATCTCGCAGAATTAAAAATTCCACGCCAATTCCTTCGAACTCACCTTGTAAGGCGGCGTTAGCTAATTTGACATCCCGAACGTCAATATAACTGCTATGAGGGTCGAGTTGTTGGAGAAGTTGTTCAAATGTTTTTGAGGCGATAGCCTCTATTTTAACAGAGTCCACGTAATACTCTTCGATATAAGAAAGAATTTCTTTGAATTTCTTTGCATTTTGATGAATGCTATTCGATTTGAAAATATGGATTCCGCCACCTCCTAACCAATAACCTAAAAAGATACCTATCGAAAACACTAAAGCTATTAACATCGGCAGCCTGACTTGCCACAAATGGTTACTAGAATTGAATTGCTGGTTCATTCTTTTTCAAATTATCATAAGCACTCTCCAAACAGAGGCTAAAATTACGAATCCTAAGGCAAAAGGAGTGAGATATTTCCAACTTAAATCGGTAAGTTGATCTACTCGCAATCGTGGAAACGTCCAACGGATCCACATTTGTAGAAAAATGAGAAGAAAAGATTTGCTTATCAACCAAAAAGCAGACCAGATATTTCCAAGGAACGTGCCAGGAGTTCCTGTAGTCCAAGCAGCGAATTTCCAACTTCCTATGTTGGGCAACGGCGTGTTCCACCCTCCTAAAAATAGAATTGACGTAAGCATACAAACTAATAGCATCATGGCGTATTCTGAAAGCATTACGACAGCCCATCGAAACCCAGAATACTCTGTATGAAATCCGCCAATAATTTCCGACTCCGATTCTGGCAGGTCGAAAGGGGCGCGATTCGATTCAGCTAATCCTGCAATAAAAAAGATGAGCATCACAAAAATAGAAAGCGGGAACCGAACAATATTCCAACATAAAAAACCTCCGATAGAGTTAGTAGGGATTCCCAGAAATTTAAGTCCAAATAAATATTGCGTTTGCTCCGATAAGATACCTTGCTGTTTGCAAATCTCTTGTAAGTTAAGTGATTGACTAATAATTACTATCGAAAGCACCGAAAGACCTAATGGAACTTCGTAAGAAACAATTTGGGAAACAGAGCGCATAGCACCGTACAACGTAAATTTACTATTAGCCCCCCAGCCTGCCATAAAAATTCCTATAATATCGAGCGAGGTAATAGCTAATACATAAAAGACACCTGTTGCAGTTTCTGAACCAATGATAGAAGAAGTAAGCGGCACCACGGCAAAACCCGCAAAAACAGCCATGAAAATGATAAAGGGCGCACTTAAGAAAAAAAAGCGATGGGCTTTTTGTGGAATAATATCTTCTTTTTGAATAAGTTTCAATCCGTCTGCAATCATAACGAAAATTCCTTTAGGACCCATTTCAGTAGGCCCTAACCTATCCTGAATGAAAGCAGCCGTTTTGCGCTCTGCATAACCTGCCAGAAGGATGTAGATTAATAAAAGTCCTAAACTGATTAAAAAAGCCGTCATTTGAGATGATATTTTGCTTATTCTCGAAAGATAAAAGACTTTAATTTAATTCGCACCCTCGAAGGTTACTTTTAGTCAAACAAAGAATTTTCAACCAACGGTATTTGAACGTTAAAGCTACGAATATTCTGGATATTCACACAAACCAAAACTAATTCTAGTTAGAATTATTCTAACCAGCAGAGCTCTTATTTTTTCAATGTGAAAATTTTTAGTGAGTTTGCTAAACACAAGATAAAAGTTGAGATTTGTTTCGTTTAGAGTTACTTATAGAGTATGGCTTACCGTGCCGTTTAGTTCTTTTGAATTGTCATTCTTGCTCTGGTTGAATTTCTTGAGAATTTTTATTGTTTTGATTACGAGGTTTGTTGAATTGCTGCGCAACAAATGAAAGCGAAGAATTCGAAAAATTATTGTGTATGAATCTTTTTAAAATAGAAGAGTCTTGTTGTAATGGATAGAGCATTTTTGTATGGCGATCGGTTTTTTGATACAATTATTTATCGAAATAGGCAAATAGAGTTTTGGAAATACCATTTAGAAAGAATTCGGGCTTCTGCTCAAGTGCTTTATTTCGAAAATATTGCAACAAAATCGGAGCATGAGTGGCTTCAAGAAATTGATTGTATTTTAGAATTACGCCATTTAAAAAACCAAACTTGCCGCATTCGGATAGTAGCTTTTAGAGAGGAAGGAGGATTCTACCGACCTGAAAAGAAACAAGCTCGCTATTTAATAGAGATCCAAGTAATGGATTTTTTTCCGTCTTCGATTGTAGAGAAAGTGGATTTTGCTCGCACAGTTCAGACTTATTATACTTGTTATTCGCCTTATAAAATTCATACAATCCCTTACGTTTTGGCGGGCATAGAAGCTAATGAGCGTAATTTAGACGATCTAATATTAACTTCTCCGCAAGGATATATTAGCGAAGCGATCAGTAGCAATCTATTTTGGTATTACAATGGAATTTTTTACACGCCTTTACTCGAAACAGGATGCGTGGCAGGAGTAGTTCGAAGAGCTATTTTAGAATACTTCAAGAGTAAAAAAATACCCTTTCAGGAGATTGCTTGTAAAAGAGATTTTTTTTTAAATGCAGAACATATTTGGTTTGTAAATGTGACAGGCATTCGCAATGTGCGTCGAATAATGGAATGCGAGTACACTGTAAAGCCTTTTCCTATACAGTTTGGTGAATTGTTAGCCGCGCTTTCTTAACAATAAGAAAACTTAATATGCAAATTTTTTAACATCAAAAATTTATATGTAAAATTGTAGAATCCTTGTCGCGGAAAAAGCAGAAAAGCAGGCAAGGCCAAAAGACTTCGAAATGTGAATCAATTTCAAGCATAATTAGTTGCTTGCAATATAAATTTTAGAGTATTTTTTGTTGAAAGGCTCATTGCTTTTTTGGTTTTCCGCGTTTAGAAAGACATGGCGAAGGTTGCAAGGATCGCTGTCGCCGCATTGGTCTAACTTCTAAATATTTTGTAAATATGATTTATATTGCCATTGGAGTGGTTTCACTTACGATAGGCGTTTTCATAGGAAGGTTTCTATTACAACGCTTATTTCAAGAATGGGAGACAAACGCACGTAGTAAAGCTGATTTAATCATTAAGCAAGCTGAAGTAGAAGCTGAGCGTTTGAAAGAACAAAAGTTGCAAGAGTCTAAACAAAAATATTTGCAACAGCGCGAAGCCCTTAAAGAAGAAGTCAATAAAAAGCGCAAGGAACTTCAAGAAGAAAAACGGCTGTTAAATGAAGAACGCCAAAAGTATGAAAAATTAGAAAAAAAACTTAAAGAACGCGAGCAAGCAGTCGGAAAACAGCAAGAACTCAACAGAAAAGAGAAAGAAGAAATTGAACGTGCTCGCGAGCAAGTAAAAATACAATTCGAAATTGCTTCTAAACGCTTAGAAGAAGCTGAAAAGTATCGCAAAGAGCAAATCGAAAAGTTAGAAAATATTGCGAACTTGCGCGCCGAAGAAGCTCGAGAGCAACTGATTGAAGCTGTAAAAGATGAAGCACGTGCTAAAGCATCTGCTTATATTAAGCAAATTATGGATGATGCTAAGCTCACTGCTACTAAAGAAGCTAAGAAAATTATTATTACAACTATTCAACGCACAGCAGCGGAGCAAGCTATTGAAAACTGTGTTTCCGTTTTTAATATCGAAAGTGATGATATTAAAGGAAAAATCATCGGGCGCGAAGGGCGCAATATCCGAACCTTGGAAGCTGCTACTGGCTGTGAGATTGTAGTAGACGATACGCCAGAAGCTATTCTTATTTCGGCATTCGATCCTGTTAGAAGAGAGATTGCGCGCATGGCTCTTCACCGATTAGTGATTGATGGAAGGATACATCCGTCTCGCATTGAAGAAATTGTAGCCAAAACGCGCAAAAACATTGAAGATGAAATCATCGAAATCGGAGAACGCACCGTAATTGAATTAGGAATTCATGGACTTCATCCTGAACTTATCCGCTTAGTAGGGCGTATGCGTTTTCGTTCTTCTTATGGACAAAATCTCTTGCAGCATTCGCGTGAAGTAGCAAACTTGTGCGCTACGATGGCAGCAGAATTAGGCCTGAATGCTAAGTTAGCTAAACGAGCGGGCCTGTTGCACGACATCGGAAAAGTGCCAGAAGAAGAGTCAGAATTGCCTCACGCCCTGTTAGGGATGAAGTGGGCAGAAAAATACGGAGAACACCCTGACGTCTGTAACGCTATCGGAGCGCATCACGACGAAATCGAAATGACAAGCCTTATTGCGCCTATTGTGCAGGCATGTGACGCTATTTCAGGCTCTCGCCCAGGAGCGAGACGAGAAATGATCGAATCGTACGTGCAGCGTCTCAAAGATTTAGAAAATATTTGTATGGGCTTTGAAGGAGTGAACAAATGTTATGCTATGCAGGCGGGAAGAGATTTGCGCATCATGGTAGATGCTGAATCAGTAAGTGATAGCCGCGCTAACGATTTGTCGTTTGAGATTGCTCAAAAAATTGAAAAAGAAATGCAATATCCCGGTCAAATCAAAATTACGGTTATTCGTGAGAAAAGAGCGGTAAGTTATGCCAAATAACCTATAAAGCCTCGGGCTTTGTAGGTTTTAATTCTTGTAAAGAATCTTATTTTTTATTCTTATGGCTATTAAAGAAACACACTACCAATTTCCGAAGCAAAAAGGTTTTTATCGCGGGAAGGTGCGAGATCTCTATTTTTTAGAAAATCACAAGCTTATTATGATTGCAACCGACCGTATATCAGCTTTTGACCACATTTTACACCGTCCTATTCCCTACAAAGGACAGGTTCTTAACGGGATTGCTTACGAATTTTTGAATGCTACTTCTGATATAGTGCCGAATTGGTTAGAGGCTATGCCTCACCCTAATGTAATGATAGGGAAAGAATGTGAGCCTTTTAAAGTAGAAATGGTAATTCGGGGGTATTTATGCGGACACAGTTGGCGCGAATATAAAGCTGGAAAGCGGATGCTTTGCGGCGTAAAATTACCCGAAAACATGCGTGAAAATCAAGCTTTTCATCAACCTATTATCACGCCCACTACAAAAGTGGCTAATGGACATGATGCTGATATTTCAAAAGAAGAAATTATTCAGCAAGGCATTGTCTCAAAACAAGATTATGAAGAACTAGAAGCTTACACGTACGCTCTTTTTGAAAGAGGTTCACAAATGGCTCGCCAACGCGGACTTATCCTAGCAGATACTAAATATGAATTTGGGAAATATGAAGGAAAAATCTATCTGATAGATGAAGTACACACTCCTGATTCGTCGCGTTACTTTTATGCGGATGATTACGCTGAACGCATGGCAAATGGAGAAACTCCTCGGCAGTTGTCTAAAGAGTTTGTGCGTCAGTGGCTTATAGATCGCGATTTTATGGGAAAGGAGGGACAAACCCAACCTGATATGCCAGATGTTTTTGTGGAAAATGTGAGTCAACGTTATATCGAATTATACGAAAGATTGCTTCAGAAGCCTTTTGTAAAAATTCCAGAGCTTTACAATGAAATTGCTATTAAACAAGCTATCCAATCATATTTTGGATTGTAGAAATCCTATTTGCTTGACTACTAATAATATTTGCCGTAAATAGCATTATATTTTAATGCCTAAAACTATGAAATATAGCATTCAAAAAAGTGAAAAGCATACTATTCTTAAGCTAGAGGAAGAAAAATTAGATACGCTTCTTGCTCCTAAAATTAAATCAGAGTTCGTTACTTTATTTCAGGCAGGGCTCACTAATTTCATTTTAGATATTTCGCAAGTGAAATATGTAGATTCTTCTGGGTTGAGCGCCTTGTTAGTAGCTAATCGATTAGCAAAAGAAAATAATGGCTTATTCATTGTAGTAGGAGCAAGCGATCATGTTAAAAAATTGCTTTCTATTTCTAAACTTGATGCTGTGATTCGTGTTTTAACAAGTGTAGAAGAAGCAGTAGACGCTATTTTTTTGCATGAAATTGAAAAAGATTTAAATGAAGATTCTGACGAGTAATAACTATGGAAGAAAAACTATCAATTGCTGATTTAAGAAAAGAGTATTCTCTTCAAACACTTGATATTCAAGATGTTGATCCGAATCCTTTTAAGCAGTTTGAAAAATGGCTGTATCAAGCAATCAACTCTCAGTTGCTTGAACCTACTGCGATGGTTTTATCGACAGCTACTCCTGATGGCAAGCCATCTGCAAGAGTTCTTTTATTAAAAGGAATAGAAAACGATTCTTTTATATTTTATACTAACTATCAGAGTCGTAAAGGGAAAGAGATTGCTTCTAATCCGCATGGAGCTATTACTTTTTATTGGGCAGAACTCGAGAGACAAGTTCGTATTGAAGGAAAAATTTCTTTTATTTCAGAGGCTCAATCAGAAGCTTACTTTGGAAGTCGCCCTCGCGCTAGTCAAATAGCTGCTTTGGCTTCCCCTCAGAGTCAAAAAATTGAGTCGCGCGAAGATTTAGAAAAGAGGTTTGAACAACTTCGCGAGCAATATCAAAACCAAGAAGTTCCTAAGCCTAAAGAATGGGGAGGTTACGCACTCTCACCTACTTATTTTGAATTTTGGCAAGGGAGACCTAGCCGCCTGCACGATCGCATCGCATATGAACTCATTGAAAATACTTGGAATGTATATCGGCTTGCTCCTTAATGGTTGATAACGAACTTAAAAGCAAGGCTCAAATAAAGTGTTAAGATAACTGAAAAGGTAACTACAATTGCCATAACAACCTGCAGACGGCTAATAATTTGATTTTTTCGTTTTTTAGCTAAATCATCAATTTCTGACACAATTGCATCAATTACTTCGACAGCTATTTTGAGTTGAAAACTAATTCCAGTTTGGGTGCGGTAACCTGTTTGGGCATCAATTAATACGATTTGTTGAAAATTTTTTTGATAACTGCTAAGATGTGAAATAAGTTCTTCCTTTGTGCTTTGAGAGAAACCAGGATGTTTTAGGATTTCTTCTTTCAATTTCGAGCACTCTGCTCTGACTAAGTTTAAATAAAAAGAGTCTTGTTTGAGGTCGTACTCTTTTTCGTATTGCTTGATGGTTTGGAGCCTTGCAATAAGAGGGGTATTCACAATTCGATTTGCTACTTGGTGAGTGTGAATTACCATTTCGCCGTGGAGTCCAAACTCGTCGATTCCGCGCTGTCGAATTTTATCAGTAACTAAGTTATAGAGAGAATCATAATCTTTTAAAATTCTATTGAGACTAAATAAATACTGGTCGATTGCGAAGCTTTTGGTTTTATCTTTAAGTTGGTTAAGTTCGTCGGCAATTTTTCGCACTTCGTATAGCATCTTATCGTGTGAAGCTAATGAAGGACTCATACCCGACTTATAAAAATCGTGATTCAAAATATCGTATACAAAAAAATCCTGACCGTATTTAAGTGCATGCAACGTTTTGATAAACAAATCGTTCACTTTTGAAGTTTGATTTTCTATTTTTTCCATTTCTCTAAATAGAAAAAAACTCAGCACTGCTATCAAAAACGAAACAGTAGAATAGATAAAAAAGGCAATCAGGATTTTTTCTTTGACGGTTCGCTGCTTGAAAAAAGAGTCGAAAAAGCGAATTTTCATGATTAGAAGTATTATCTACTTTTCCAAAACGAAAAGGCTTAAAGAAAGTTAAATTTTTGTTCACGTCGAAAGAATCAGTGCAAAAACGGCATAGTTGATAATATCTCGATAATTGGCTTCTACTCCTTCTGATGCGAGAGTTTTTCCTTGATTTTCTTCAATTTGTTTTATGCGCAAAATTTTCATAAGAATAATGTCTGTTATGCTGCTGATTCGCATGTCGCGCCATGCTTCTGCGTAATCATGATTTTTGCGGAGCATCAAATCTCGCGTGGCTTCAATGTGTTTTTTGTACAATTGGAGAGTTTCCTCCAAAGAGAGTTCTAAACGATTTTCGTTTTGGCGGATAAGATCAATTTGCATTAGCGCAATTACTGCATAATTAATAATGCCTATAAATTCAGTTTGGGTATCATCAGCGATTTGCTGTTTTCCTGTTTCTTGAATTTGTCTGATTCTTTTTGCTTTGATGTAGAGTTGATCGGTGAGCGAAGGAAGTCTTAGAACACGCCAAGACGTTCCGTAGTCAATGGTTTTCTTTTCAAAAATTTGAAGGCATTTTTCCACCACCTGGTTGTATTGTGCAACGGTATTGCTCATAAATTACTCTTCTTCTAAAATTTCTAAGATTTCAGCAAGTCTGTCTATTTCGTTGATGCCAGTGCGAATTTCAGTACTTCCGTCGATTGCAAAGCCTACAATAGGAATTTCTTGTGTAATCTCTGCGATTTGAGAGGCATTGTAATTAAAATTGAGTAAAATAGGAATATGGCAAGCCAAATCAGAAATTGATTTTTTCCAAGCTTGATTCCACAATGGGGCGGATGCTTTCAGAATAAGCATTTCTACATTTTCTAAAGGGATTTCTGCTAAATATTCTAAATGGGCAGGTAGTGCTACAGTTTTTTCTAAAATAATAGGTTTTAGGTATTGAGATGAAATTCTTTCGAGCATCGTTTCGTCGTCGGTTTGTACGTATTCAAAAAAATTTTGGTATTGAGAAGGAATAGGCAAAAGATTTTCATCAAGTTCTGCAACAAAAGAAGGCCCTGTTATCCATTGAATAATTTCGTATAGTTTATCAGGATTTTGAACGTACATACTATCTTTTTTCCATGAAAATCCTAATAAATCTACTGTCATGCCTGCTCCGTAGCGTGCATCATGCAAGTTTGTGATGTTATTGATTTTTACACGTGTCCGCAAAGCCATGGTTCGCTTGAAAGTTTGCGCAAACAATAAAAATAATTTTTAAAAATCATAACTTCGTTGCAATCTTTAAAAAAATGACACATCTCTATCGCAATAAAATGATTTATAAGGCTATTGTGATTGTAATAGCCTTTTTGATCGCTGCTTTTTCGATATATTATACAAATCAATTGGTCAAAGAGCTTCAAAATAGCGAGTTGCGTCAGATAGATTTGTTTGCTAAGGCACAAAAAGCCATCGTAAGTCCTGATAGTCATGACGGATTGAGTTTTCTACTTACCGAAATTATTGAAACTAATCGTACTATTCCTGTAATTCTTACTGACGAGTTGGGAACTCCAATAGCTTATCGAAATATTCAGGTACCTTCTCATCTATCTAAAGAAGAAAAAGATGCTTTTTTGCGAAAAGAATTGACCTCTATGCACGATAAACCTGCGATTGAAGTAAATTTAGGAGATGGTTGGAAGCAGTACATTCACTATACTGATTCACTGGTATTAAAAAAATTGAGATATTATCCTTATATTCAGTTGAGCGTTATCACCATATTTGGAATACTTACCTACCTAATTTTTAGTTCAGTAAGACGAGCAGAGCAGAACCGCATATGGGTGGGCTTAGCCAAAGAGACTGCTCATCAACTTGGTACACCTATTTCTTCACTAATGGCTTGGGTAGAAGTTTTAAAATCAGAAGAAACTTTAGATAAGTCAATCATCGAAGAAATTACCAAAGATATTCAACGGCTCCAAACGATTACATCGCGATTTTCAAGCATCGGTTCTGAGCCTATGCTTTCGGTTTGTAACCTTATCGAAATCACAGAAAAAGCAATTGAATACCTTCGCAGCAGAATCTCCCAAAAAGTGAGCATATCTTTAGAAAAGCCTTCTCAGCCAATTATGGTAGCTCTCAACGCTTCTCTTTATGAGTGGGTTATTGAAAATCTTTGCAAGAATGCTGTAGATGCTATGAATGGGATTGGTAAGATTCAGATCTCTATTTGTCCTAATTTCTCAAGGTCGATTGCAGAAATTTGTGTTACCGATACTGGAAAAGGAATTCCTTCTTCTAAGTTTAAGACAATTTTTAAAGCTGGGTACACTACTAAAAAAAGAGGATGGGGGCTCGGATTGACGCTCGCAAAGCGAATTATTGAAGAATATCATCGAGGAAAAATTTATGTAAAACAATCTGAGTTAAATGCTGGTACAACTTTTTGTATTGAGTTACCGCTTGACATTCATGACAATTAAAAATGAAATGGTTGACTAACATCTTTGCAATAAGTGCTTTAATAGTTTCTGTCGAACTTTTTCCTTTGTGGTATCATGCCATAAAAAGAATTACATTTTCAGAAAATGAACGAAAAACAGTTTTAAACAATGGAAAAATACCTACGTTGAATGGTTTTTTTATAGAACCTCATCATTTGTTTGCTGAAAATTTTTATTTGTATAAAGTAAGGGCTAAGCGCTTGTTAAAACATAAATGGCAAAATGATATTTTACGACCTTCTCTTTCGAAGTACAAAGACTTGAGAAGTGCTCTAAGTGTCCTTGTATTATATCCTTCTGTAGAATGGGGTAATTCTATCTTGATGGAACTTATAATTCTTCAAATGGGTTTTACCTTCTCTGTCTTTTTGATGTACGGGGCATTATATAAACTATTTAATGATTATAGATTGGCAATTTTCGCACTTTTTATGATTCATCTTTTTACAGAGGGTCGAGTTCTTCGGGAAGCTACTACCATGTGGAGCTACTCATTATTTGTGTTATTGATAACCGTATTGAATCACTCCCAGATAAATCGCTCTCGAAGATTAGTTCTCCTCGTTTGGTTATTGATTTTCTTGATAGCAGGAATAGACTTTAGATTTCTTACTTTTTTGTTTATTTTTTTAAGTGCTTACTTGGCGTATCTATGCTTTGCTCATCGCATTCATTTTATTAAAGTTATTCAGTGGGGGAGCATTTGGGCAACAGCAATTGTTGTATGGCTGGTACCTAATTTCGTGGCTCAACGATATGATTCTCCTGATACAATCATTAGAGCAGGATTCTTATATCCGCAATTCGATGCTATTCTTGAACTAAAAATTTGGTTGGGCTTTATCATCAAGTATTTTTTTGATGAAAAGTTTATATTGCTTTTAGGATTAGGAATTTTTTTCTTTTTTAAAAAATCTCTTAAAAGAACTCTACAGCCTCTTTTAGTGCTCGCTTTCTTCTTAGTAATCAATTTGTGTATTTCTTTGGTTAATCGACAACAAACTTATGCTAATTATCACTATTTACTTTCTGTTAAAATACTTTTTATTGTACAGTTGCTTTGCAACTTACAGAAGCTTATTGAACAACATCGCAAGAGACTTCTATTAGTGCAGGCTTTAACAGTAATGAGTTTGTTGTACAATGTTACGATAAATTGGTTTCCTTTGCAACTATACAAACAAATGGCAGTTTCTCAAGAATCAGAGCAGCTTATTCAATATTTGAAAAGTCAAAATACAAACTCTAAAACATTAGCTACTCTTTCTTTTGAATATAATTATTTATTAGCATATCATACAGACTTAGAACTACTTTTACCTTCTGGTTTCCCACTTCACAACGGAAACTCTAATTATGAAATTGTAGCGCAGTTTTTAGGAATTTGTGATTTGCTAAAAGTAAATGTTTTGCCTGCTTTAGAGTGGTGCTTTCCTATGGAAGCTTATACAGCTTGGCAAACCAAAGGAAAAACGTATGCTCAAATTAATATGATACCTTATTTGCTTTTGCATTGTGCAAATATTTGGCAGCCTTTTTTTATTGAAAACGTGTCTTTCGTTCAAAAGTGGACTCATAAAGCTACTTGGATAGTAAATCCGGTTATAAAATCACTTTTTGAGCATTCTGTTTCTTTTTCTGACTGTTATTCTCAAAAGCCGGATTTTATTTTATTAGAAGAGATAAGCAGTTTTTTAGGGGCTCAGGTTCCTGATGGATATCAACTTGTTTTTAAGGCTCAACACTTGAAACTCTATCGAATCATAAGCCATAGTAAAAAATAATAAATGCTACTGATATTGTAGTGTAGAGCAGAGTAAAAGGGATTCCTATGCGAAAGAAGTCTTTGAATTCATAACCGCCAGGTCCGTATATAATGAGATTTGTTTGGTAGCCTACTGGCGTAAGAAAAGCAGCAGAAGCAGCATAAGCAATCGTTACATAGAGCGCCGGCGATTGGATTTGCAAATCGTTAGAAAGGGCTTGCGCAATTGGAAACACAATCGAAACAGCAGCAGCGTTTGTAATAAAAGAAGTGAGCAACACTGTCACAACAAAAAGCGCTATTACAATTCCTTTAGTGCCAAATTTGCCAATTTGGGTAATTACAAAAGAAGCTACATTTTGTGCAGCTCCCGAATTAACCAACGCTGTTCCTACCGCTAAGGCACAGACCAATATTATTACTAAGTTGAAATCTGTTTCGCGTTTCAAATCCTCTATTTGTAATAAACCTAAGGCAAACAGTCCGGCTGTTAAAAGTAAAAGACCTTTAAACAAACTAATGGATCCGCTGATAAGGCAGCCGATTACGATTGCAAAAAGTAACAAAGTAATGCGGCTTTTAAGAAGATTCACCTGTTTTTTGGGCGTTTCCAATTGATTGACTACGTAAATATCCTGTGAGGCAGCTGCGTTAGCTTTAAAATTTTTTCCGATAGTGAGCAAAAGCAAATCCCCTGGCATGAGTCGAATTTGCCCGATTTTTTCTTTCAGTTTTTCTCCGTTTCGATGGATGGCTAAAATAGCCGCATCGAAGCGTTTTCTGAAATTGGTTTCTTTTACGGTTTTTCCTGTAAGAGAAGAATTCGCGGGGACGACCGCCTCACAAATTCCATCAGCGTTTTTGAGATGTGCGCTTGTTTTGGTGGGAAGTTCTAATCCGTTATCTTCATTGATAAGGTCTATAATAGTTTCAGTATTACCTGCAAAAATCAGAATATCGTGAGGTTGTAGAACTTCTTCAGGCGATACAGGCGATATCCTGGTATTTCCTCTCAAAAGTTCTGCCAAAAAGACCCCTCTTAAATTTCGCAGGTTAGCTTGGGCGATACTTTTTCCTATAAGTTTGGAATGTGGCTGTACCACCGTTTCTACTACGTACTCGCGCGTTTGGTTTTTTATTGTATCGAGTGCATCAGGGTGATTGGGTAGCAGCTTTTGCCCGATAGTGGCTAAAAAAGCTACTCCGCAAACAGTGAGCAAAGCTCCTAAATACAAAAAATCTGTGAATTTCAAAGGTGTTGCGTGATTCTGACGAATGAAGCCGTCCAGTACTAAATTTGTAGAAGTACCGATTACGCTCATCATCCCGCCTAAAATGGTAGCAAAAGAAAGTGGTATGAGCAACTTAGAAGGAGCTACATGATTTCTTTTTCCCCAACTATGTACGTAAGGTGTCATGACTGCTACCAAAGGCGTATTATTCACTACCGAAGAAAGCAAACTAATTGACATCATCATTTGCCATAAAAATGCAGTTTTGGTTTTGGCTTTTCGGTACAATTTGTCGAGCCAAAGTTCTACGGGAAAATGATGACGAAGAGAAGAAGTGATAAAAATTAATAAAAATATGCTAATAATTTGCTCATTTGCAAAACCCGCTACTAATTCTTTGGTAGTAATTATACCGATGATGGTATAAAATACAGAAATATACAAAAATAAAATAGCGGGCTTCACTAATTCTTTGTACAAACCGTAAATGAGAAAAACGATAGAAATGAGAACAATTTCTTGGTGATAGGGCTGTAGAAGATTCATAAGTTTTAAGATTTTGCTTGATGAATTACCCTTTGTGGGAGAGGAATTTCGATACCCTCTCGATCGAAAGCAATTTTTAGTCGTTTGCGCAATTCTCCCGCTACCTCCCATTGACGAAGAGGTTTCGTATCTCCCAATATTTTAATGATAATTGCTGAATCAGAAAATGATTCTACGCGCAAAAATTGCGGAGGAGTAATGAGAGCTTCCTTCCAAAATTCATCTTGCATCATTTCTTGTCCTACTCGGTTCACTACTTGAATAACGTGTTCTAGATTAGATTTGTACGAAATTCCTATGTCGATATTCACGCGAGAAAAAAACTTAGACAAATTAGAAACTCTTTTAATTTCGCCGTGCGGAATGTGATGTACGGTTCCGTTTAGGTCGCGCAAAGTAGTCATACGCAAGCTGATATCTTCTACTAATCCAGAAGTTCCATCTAAGTTGACTACATCTCCAATTCTATATTGATTTTCTAGAATGATAAAAAAGCCTGAAATCATATCTCGAATGAGATATTGTCCTCCAAAACCAACTGCTAATCCTACGATGCCTGCTCCTGTGAGCAATGGCATAATCGGAACTCCGATTTCTTGTAAGAGCATAAGGGAACCTGTTAAAATAATTGCAATGCTACTTGTCCAACTAAATATTCGTGAAAGAGTATCTTCTCTTTTTTTGAGTGCTTCTTCTGATACAGATTTATCTACTACCAATAACACATGAACAAGGTTTTGGACTGATTTGACGACTACTTTTCTAAGCAAATAAGTTCCTCCTATAATTAGAAGAATTTTTAATCCGTGTTCGCCAATCCAGTTGAGAGCTGTTTCATAGAACTTAAAAAGAGTAGGCTGAATATGGTTCAAAGAAAAGTTCTCTAAAGTAATTTGTGCGAGGTTCATGTGGACAAATTTTTGAGCAGCCAAATTTAGCACACGAAATAGGAGTGCGAAAATTTATTAATAGATTTCTAAGCACTTATCAAAATAAGCATATTTGGAATGTAATTTTAAAAGATTTGTAAGAAAGGCATGGAGCGTATTTATATTTCAAACAGAGGGATATGTACATTCATTGTAGCGTTATTTGATTTGGAGTGTGTAATAAGCGCTTAATGGGTCATATTTTGTTGTTATCATGACTGGCATAGGTGGTGAGATGAATGAATTTGTCAGTTGTCTTTTTCGATTACTGAAAGAGTGGGTAGCGCAGAAAGGATGTTGGCTAGGTTTGGGCTTTACGGCAGATTTGACGAAGGTTTATGGGAAGACAAAAACTTCTTTATTATTGTTCATCATATTGCCAAAAATTACATAAAAGTCAAACATGTTCATAACTTTCTTTTGCCATCCGTTGTTCGATTTGTTATTTTTACTTGTTCAAAGGCAACCGAACGCTTATGAAACTTCTGAACTTTCCTCATTCCTCTATCCGCGTGAAGTTGATTACCATTATTATGGCGACTTCTACTATCGGATTGATGTTAGCGCTCGGTACTTTTTTAAGTTACGATTATTATTTTTATCAAGAGTCTTTTATTAAAGATTTACAGAGAAGAGCAGCACTTTTAGGAAAAAATGGACAAATCGCTATTTCTTTTCGCTACACTAAAATTTTGACATTAGACTTGTATTCTAGTTTGACTTCAGAGGAAAATATTCAACAAGCTATTTTCTTTGATAGTCAGGGCAACATGTTAGCTTGTTTTGATAGAAAAAACCTAGAAGATATTCCAGAACAGGAATGGGATGAGCACATCGAGCGCATTGTGAACGATACTATTTTTCATTGGAATACTGGGCAAGTACCTTTTTACAAAGAAGCTCATTTTTTTAGACTATCTCAAAATATAGTAGATGTTTATGTGCCTATTTATGAAGATAAGCTAATTGGAGTAGTATATCTACGTTCTGATTTGTCTAAGTTCAAAGAGCGCTACACAAAATATAGTTGGACGTTGTTCTCTATTTTAAGTACTACGTTATTAGTTTTGTACTTGATAAGTGTCCGCTTTCAGAAATTAATTTCTCAACCTATTTTGTCTTTAGCGAAAGCAATGAAGCATGTTTCAGATACACAAGACTATTCCATTCGGCTGTCTCATGATGCTAATGATGAAATAGGAACAGTAGTGCAAGGATTTAACGAAATGATTGCTCAAATTGATAGGCAAAAGCGCGACTTATTATCTGCCAAAGAAACAGCCGAAAAAGCCAAAGAGCTCGCAGAAAATTCTGCTAAAGTAAAAGAGCAGTTTTTGGCTAACATGAGTCATGAAATTCGTACTCCAATGAATGGCATTGTAGGCTTTACAAATATGATGCTTGAAGATGAAAATATCGATGAACGCGTAAAGTATTATTTGCGCTATATTAAACAGTCGGCAGATTATTTGTTAGTGCTTATCAACGATATTTTAGACTTTACTAAAATTGAAACTGGAAAAATTGTGTTCGACGAATCTGAAATTGATTTGAATGCTATTTTAGATTCTATTATTTCTTGGTGTAAAGAACAAACAGATCGGAAACAACTGCGCGTCACAATAGATATTGCCCCTGATGTTCCGACGATTTTTATAGGAGATCCTGTTCGGTTCAATCAGATATTGCTTAATTTGTATTCTAATGCTGTAAAGTTTACTGAAAAGGGAGGAGTTACTATTGGAGGGCGCAAATTGGAAGAAGATGAAAAAACGATTTTGCTCCTTTTTTATGTTGCCGATACAGGTATTGGTATTCCAGAAGATAAGTTCGATTATATTTTTCAAATTTTTACACAAGCTTCTAGCGATACAACGCGGCGCTTCGGAGGAACTGGCCTGGGGTTAGCCATCAGCAAGCAATTAGTAGAACTTCAAGGCGGAAAAATTATGGTAGAAAGCAAGGTAGGTGTTGGCAGCAAGTTTAGCTTTCAACTTCGATTTAAAAAATATTCATCTCCAGCTGAACAACCTGTTAAATCTCCTCAAAAAGAGGAGGTAACTGCTCAAGCGCCTCCTAAAAATCTTTCGCACTTACACATTTTAGTAGCAGAAGATAATGAAGTAAATGCAATGCTCATCACTAAAATTTTGGAGCGTTGGCAAGCAAATATTTCTTATGTTACGAACGGAAAGGAAGTATTAGAAGCGCTTGCTTCCCAACATTTTGACATTTTATTGTTAGATGTTCATATGCCCGAAATTGATGGATATGAAGTAACGCGCACTATTCGAAGCCAGAAAGACCAATCGTATTGTCAGTTGCCTATTATTGCAATGACTGCTTCTGCTTACAACGGAGAGCGTGAAAAGTGCCTTTCTGCAGGTATGAACGGTTATATTGCTAAGCCTTTCAATTTAGATGAGCTCTACCACACTATTTGTGTGCTTACCACACGAGAACTTTTACAAAATTAAAAATGTGTTTAGTCCAAAAAGTTTTGTTGAATTAGTGGAATTGTGTCGTTGATTCGTTTAGAAGGCAGGGGAGCGCCGATAGCTTTAAAATTCCATTGATTTTCGTTAGTACGGAATAATTTTCCTAACACCATTGAAACATATCCTCGGAAAGAAGGCTCAGCCGAAAGATTAAAAGTGCAAAGCACATCGCGAAGGTCTTGGCGTATTCCTTCAAAAACGCGAATTTTAGAATATGGAATTTCGCTAAAGTCTTGCCCTTTGTAAGAATTAAGGTAAAAAACAATCTGGTGTACGGCAGGATTGATTCTGTGTAAATGAATCTCGATAAGTTCATTGTCTTGTCCGTCGTCTCCTTCTACATCTCCTGCTCTATCATCTCCGCTGTGAAAAATGGCATGATCGTTAGAAATCAGGTGGTTGTAATAAACGGTTTCAATTGGGTTTTTGTGCTTATCAAAGAGAGTAAGGCTTCCATCTAAATCTACTGCAATGGTTTCTTCGAGAAGTCCTAAGAATGTCTTTTTTTTGATAACTCCCCAATTAAGGCCTACACAAATCTCATCATAATTTTTGCCATTTTTCATCAAATTGATTGAATCTCCTTTGCCTAGTTCTATACCCGTTCTCTTTTTGACTTCCATTTGACATGTTGATTTTTGATTCTGTAATTAATAACGCATCTGAAAGAAATAAATTTTAAGATAACAGAAATTTATAGATTGTTTTTGTCGAATTTCAAAGGTAGTAAGTCTGAAAGAGACTGAACGATATGAATTTTGTTATGAAACGTGCGCATGATAAGTTTAATAGGGTGGTTTTGTTTGTTTTCGTATTCTAACATTACTTGTCGGCACGCTCCGCAGGGAGAGATAGGCAAGAAAATCGTCTGATTAGCTCTTCTGGCTGCAATCGCTACGGCTTTAATTTTTATAGTTGAATAAAATGTTCCATAATGAAAGAATGCTGTTCTTTCTGCGCATAAACCCGAAGGATAAGCGGCATTTTCTTGATTAGCTCCTCCTATAATAGTGCCGTTTTCCAACAGAATAGCGCAACCTACCCAAAAGTGAGAATAAGGAGCGTAGGCATTCGAGGTAAGCTGCTCGGCACGTTGCAAAAGCTCGCGCTCTTGAAAAGGAAGTTCCTCGAAAAAGCATTCTTGAATAGCAATTGAAACAGTAATACTTTGCATATAACTTTTTATTTGAGAGACGTAAAGTATAATTTTGTTAAAATACTTCCAATTTTAAAAAGAAATGAAAAATATTCTTACCACAATCCTGCAGCGAAAGAGGGAAGAGATAGCACAAAGAAAAATTTCCACACCTTTAGAAATACTCCAAACAAATCCTCATTATTACCGAAATGTATTTTCATTACGAACCCAGCTTACACAGAATCCGCTTGGAGTTATTGCTGAGTTTAAAAAAAAGTCACCTTCTAAAGGAGTTCTGCACGAGAGTGCTGATATAAAAGATACAGTGAAAGGATATCAGCAATATGGCGCTGCAGCCATTTCTTGCCTTACAGATATGGAGTTTTTTGGTGGTTCTGATGAAGATTTTATTCAAGCGCGTGCTATACTCAATATACCCCTGTTGCGCAAAGATTTTATAATAGATAACTATCAATTGCACGAATCTAAAGCTCTTGGTGCTGATGTTATTCTGCTTATTGCTGCGGCCTTGGAACCTATTTATTTAAAGGAACTCGCTCATGAAGCTAAAACGCTTGGGTTAGAAGTGCTCCTTGAAGTGCACGACGAAGAAGAGTTAGAAAAAAATTTAAATCAGTATATAGATGTGGTGGGTGTGAATAACCGAAATCTAAAAACATTTGAGGTAGATCTTCAAACTTCTTATCGTTTGGCTCGACAGATTCCACTAAGATATGCAAAAATTTCTGAGAGCGGAATCTCATCGCCTTTTACAGTTTTGGAACTCAAAAAACACGGCTTCGATGGATTCTTAATAGGAGAAAATTTTATGAAAACTTCGTATCCGACGCAAACCTTTAAAAACTTTATGCAAGAATTGCAGCAACTTTTGAGCTCAAACCAATGAGAACTTTTTGAGTGTTATAGAATTCAAAAAATTTTTTATAAATTGAAAACTTGAAAACTAAAGCTTTATGTCAATTTCTCTGCAAAAAGGTGAAAACATTAATCTTTCTAAACAATCGCCTCGGCTGCGGGAGGTTATGGTAGGATTAGGCTGGGAACTCAAGCCTGGCGAAACACTCGATTTAGATGTGTCCGTGTTTATGTTGAATGCTAATGGAAAAATTCCGGCTGATGAATATTTTGTTTTTTATAACAATCTTAAGTCGCCTGATGGCTCTGTTCAACATACAGGCGATAATCGAACAGGAGCAGGGGACGGAGATGATGAAATCATCTTAGTGAATTTAACAAAGATACTACCCATCATTCAAGAAGTGATTTTTGTAGTGTCTATTTATGAAGCTTCGACACGTGTTCAAGATTTTGGAGCTCTTAAAGAAGCCTATATTCGTTTGGTTAACGTAGAGAACGGAGAAGAATTGGCTATCTTTGATTTAGACGAAGAATTTACTTTTTATACAGAAATGGAATTTGGTAGGCTCCACCGCATCGGAAATGAATGGCATTTTAAAGCAACAGGTATCGGCTCTAATATAGGATTACAAGGGTATATCAACAAATTTGTTTAGAAATATATGCTTTTCTCCAAATTATGAATTACAGGTAATTAAATCACGATTTGGAAAGGTTGTTAAAAAATAGATGAGTGCTACAGCTTTCTAGTTTGTATCCTAGTAAATCACAAACAGCTTTTGTAAGCCCTTCTTTATCAATTCCGCATTCGTGATAAAGCTGATAAGGTTCTCCATGTTCTACAACTTTGTCTGGAACTCCTAAGCGCACTATTTGTGCATGATATTCATGGTCTGCTGCAAATTCTAATATTGCTGAGCCAAAGCCCCCTTGTAAGCAGCCGTCTTCTATGGTAAGTACTTTGTCGAATTGGCTAAATACGTGATGTAATAATTTTTCATCGAGAGGCTTTACAAAGCGCATATCGCAATGAAAGACGCTAATTCCTACACTTTGAAAATACTCGTCGGCTTCCACTACTGTATTTCCGATATGTCCGATAGAAAGGATTGCAATATCTTTTCCTTCTCGTATGATTCTTCCTTTTCCGATAGGAATTTCCTGCATAGGAGTTCTCCATTCTGGCATAACTCCATTTCCTCGTGGATATCGAATCGTAAAAGCTTGATTTCTTGGAAGTTGAGCAGTAAACATCATATTGCGAAGTTCTGCTTCGTTCATAGGAGCAGCTACAATCATGTTGGGTAAGCATCGCATATAAGCAATATCGTATAAGCCGTGATGTGTAGCACCATCGGCGCCTACTAAGCCAGCGCGGTCTAAACAAAACACCACATGCAATCCTTGCAGGCAAACGTCATGGATAACTTGGTCGTAGGCTCTTTGCATGAAAGTAGAATAAATGTTACAGAACGGAATAAGTCCGTCGGCTGCCATACCAGCAGAAAGCGTAACAGCGTGCTGTTCGGCAATTCCTACGTCGAAAGCTCGATGGGGCATAGCTTTCATCATAATATTCATAGAACTGCCACTCGGCATGGCAGGAGTAATCCCTACAATTTTAGGATTCATTTCAGCTAATTCCACCAAGGTATGTCCGAAAACATCTTGGTATTTAGGAGGTTGTGGCGTTGATGAAACGCTTTTTTGAATTTCTCCTGTGATTTTGTCGAACTTGCCAGGTGCATGCCATTTGGTTTGGTCTTTTTCAGCAGGAGGATATCCTTTTCCTTTTATTGTGACGCAGTGCAATAACTTAGGTCCTGGAATGTGCTTTAAATCCTCTAAAACTGCCACTAAATGGTCTACGTCGTGCCCATCAATAGGTCCGAAGTAGCGCAATTTGAGGGCTTCAAATAAGTTGCTATGTTTTACGAGCAGGTTTTTGATAGCATGTTCGATTTTAGAGGCTAATTGCCTGGCAACAGGTCCGAACTTGTTCAGTTTTCCAAGTGCGTGCCAGACTTCTTCTTTCATTTTGTTATAAAAGTGCGAAGTAGTAATGTCAGTTAGATAATCTTTAAGCGCGCCTACATTGGGGTCTATCGACATGCAATTGTCGTTGAGTATGATTAAAATATTGGTATCAGATACTCCTGCGTGGTTCATTCCTTCGAAGGCTAATCCTGCAGTAAGGGCGCCATCTCCAATCACGGCGACATGTTGCCTGGTAGTGTTGCCTTGTAGTTTGGAGGCGATTGCCATTCCTAATGCTGCTGAAATAGAAGTAGAAGAATGTCCTACTCCAAAACAATCGTATTCACTTTCGCAGCGGCGTGGGAATCCTGAAATCCCTCCGTACAATCGATTGGTATGAAAAATATTGCGTCTGCCAGTGAGAATTTTATGGCCGTATGCTTGGTGTCCGACATCCCATACCAAGCGGTCATCTGGAGTGTTGAACACGTAATGAAGCGCTACAGTAAGCTCTACTACACCCAGATTAGCACCAAAGTGCCCTCCCATTACCGATACATGGTCTACAATAAATTGACGAAGCTCATTACAAACTTGTGGAAGTTTTTCTTTTGGAAGAGCACGCAAGTCTGCTGGACTATTAATGCGCGCTAAAAGTTCACCAGCTTTTATTTCCATGATTATTCTTGCAAAAATTGCGTGAACATAGCAACATATCGCTTAAATAACAACATTCCTTTCTATTCTTTTGTTTTGAATTTGAAAAAGGAAATTAGTATTTATTAGCCTATAAGCAACTTTTGCAGGAATTTTCTATAAGATACAAGTTTTCTATAATGATTTCTTTGAGCAACAAGAAACGCCCTGTTTTTCTTGAACTTTAGGACTTAGGTAAGGAATTCCTAAATTGAGACCTCTTACGAAAATAAAAATTCCGATTATAAGACTAGTAGCAGGCAACATATATTTTAGATTGATATTTTTTAAGCGTGTAACAATTATTTTTTTTGTTGTATGAATCGCAAGCAACATTGGTGTTGTTCCTAATCCAAATATAGTCATATAAAGCGCTGATTCTCCGAAAGATGCCATCGTAGTAGCTCCTAACAAAGCTGTATATACTAAACCACAGGGTAAAAAGCCGTTTAAAACTCCTATCATTAAAGTAGAAAAAGCATTTTCTTGAGAAAAGAACTTACTAAAGTAAGGTTTCATTTTCGTAAAGAAAAACCATTCAAATTTCATTACTGGTTTGGAAGAAATCATTGGAAGAATTGCATAAAGGATTAAAAGAGTTCCTGTGAGAATAGAGATTTTTTGTTGCAACCCTGCTGCTGCGAGGCTATATCCTATAAAACCACTCAAACTCCCTAAGAAACTATAAGAAAATAAGCGTCCTATTTGATACATCAGGCGCTGTTTCCAACGCTGAGAAGGAACCATAAAGGCAATCGGACCACACATTCCTAAGCAGTGGAAACTGCCTATCAGACCTGTTAAAAATGCTAAGTAATACATATACAAATGATTTGTAAACTAAAAAAAGAGGTCTTCCTTTTTTAAACAATGATTTTTATCATAGAGGTTAGTTTTAGATAACCTCTTTTAGATGCTCACAAAGAATTTTTTAAATAGCAATGAAACTTTGTAAGTTTGCGCCCAAATTCCGGATAGTATTCTTTTTCATTTATGATGACTTCTACAGAAATTCGCAAAGCATTTTTAGATTTTTTTGCCTCAAAGCAGCATCAGATTGTACCCTCTGCGCCTATTGTTGTAAAAAATGACCCTACTTTGATGTTTACTAATGCAGGCATGAACCAGTTTAAAGATTTTTTTTTAGGCAACAAAGTTCCTACTTATAAGCGAATTGCAGACACTCAAAAATGCTTGCGTGTTTCAGGAAAGCACAACGATCTAGAAGAAGTAGGGATAGATACTTATCATCATACGATGTTTGAAATGCTCGGCAATTGGTCTTTTGGTGATTATTTTAAGAAAGAAGCAATTGCATGGGCATGGGAATTACTTACAGAAGTGTATCGTTTGCCTATCGAAAGGCTCTATGTTACTGTTTTTGAAGGAGATGCTCAAGAAGGTCTTGAACCTGATTCAGAAGCTTATGAGTTTTGGAAAGAGCACATTAGCCCAGATAGAATTTTGTTTGGAGGCAAAAAAGATAATTTTTGGGAAATGGGGAATACAGGTCCTTGTGGTCCTTGTACAGAAATCCATATCGATTTACGCCCACAAAGTGAGGTTGAAATAATTCCTGGAAAACAACTTGTCAATGCTTCAAATCCGCAAGTGATTGAAATCTGGAACTTAGTATTCATTCAGTTTAACCGAAATGCGTCTGGCATTTTAGAACCCTTGCCCGACAAACACGTTGATACTGGCATGGGCTTTGAGCGCTTGGTAAGAGCTATCCAAGGAAAAAATTCAAATTATGACACAGATATTTTTTTACCTCTAATTCAATTTATCTCCTCGCGAACTGGAATAGCTTACGGCACCTCTGAAAAAACTGATATTGCCACTCGTGTGTTAGCCGATCATATTCGTGCGGTGACTTTTGCTATTGCTGACGGACAACTGCCTTCTAATTCGGGAGCGGGTTATGTAATTAGAAGAATTTTGCGCCGCGCAGTTCGCTATGGATACACATTTCTAAACAGAAAAGAACCTTTTTTGTATCAACTAGTAGAAGTAGTAGCTACTCAGTTTGCTGATGTGTTTCCAGAAGCTAAAGCTCAGCAAGCTTTTATAGAAAAAGTGATACAAGAAGAAGAAAGTGCTTTTTTAAGGACTTTAGAGAATGGATTAAGAATTCTTGATAATGTCATTAAGGCTGACAGAGGCTCTAAAATCATTTCTGGCGATACGGTTTTTGAACTCTTTGATACTTTTGGATTTCCAGTAGATTTAACGCAACTCATCGCTCGTGAACATGGTTTTGAAATTGACCAGAAAGGATTTGAAAAAGCAATGGAACTCCAAAAAGAGCGCTCTCGCAGCGCTGCTGCATCAGAAAAAGGAGATTGGATAATCGTTCACGAAGGCATTAACACAGATTTTATTGGATATGACTACACCGAAAGTGTTTCCAAAATTTTGCGCTATCGCCAAGTAGAAGAAAAGAAAAAAAAGCTTTATCAAATTGTATTCGATAAAACGCCCTTTTATGCAGAAAGTGGCGGACAAGTAGGAGATACTGGTTATTTTGAAGTTCATGGTGAAAAAATTCAAGTATTAGATACTCAAAAAGAAAATGATTTGATCGTTCATCTTGTTGAAAAGCTGCCTAACCACTTGCAAGCAGAAGTAAAGTGTCAGGTTGATGTAAATAGAAGAAGGATGATTATGGCTAATCATACTGCTACTCATCTTCTGCAGGGCGCACTTCGACAAGTGTTGGGCAATCATGTTCAGCAGAAAGGTTCGCTTGTGAGTCCGGATTTGCTTCGCTTTGATTTCTCACATTATGCCAAACTTACTGATGAAGAAATTCGAAAAGTAGAAGCTCTTGTGAATCAAAAAATTCGCGAAAATATTTTGCTCGATGAAAAGCGAAATGTGCCGATAGAAGAAGCTAAAAAAATGGGAGCTATGGCGCTATTCGGTGAAAAATATGGCGATTTTGTGCGCGTGATTACATTCGATGAGAGTTTTTCGCGAGAGCTATGTGGCGGAACCCATGTTCCTTCTACAGGACATATCGGCTTGTTTAAGATCATTAGCGAAAGTTCAGTAGCGGCAGGAGTAAGGCGTATTGAGGCGCTGACTGCTCTCAAAGCCGAAGAATATGTAGTTCAAAATGAGTTGCTTCTTAAAGAACTCTCTGCTATTCTTAAAGAGCCTAAAGATTTGTGCAAATCTGTTCGGCAACTGGTAGAAGAAAAAATCAAACTCGAAAAAGAAATTCAGCATCTTCAACTTAAAGAAATTTCGCAGCTGAAAGAAACTCTTCTGACAGAAATCAAAGTAGTTCGAGATATTAATTTCATTAGTAAAAAAGTGAATGTTCCGAATACAGATTTGCTCAGGCAACTCGCTTTCGATTTGAAGCATAAAGTGTCGAATCTTTTTTGTGTGCTTGCAGCTGAAATAGAAGAGAAACCTCATATAGCTGTCATGATCTCAGAAAATTTAGTGAAAGAAAAAGGGTTAGATGCATCTAAAATTGTGCGAGAACTTGCTAAAGTCATCAAAGGAGGAGGGGGCGGACAGCCTTTTTTTGCTACCGCTGGAGGAAAAGATGTGAACGGTTTGCAACAAGTGATTGAATTATCAGAAAGTCTTCTTTCATAAAGTTTTTTTATGGTATCTTCTCCTAAATACATATTTGTTACAGGAGGTGTGACGTCTTCCTTAGGAAAAGGAATTATTTCTGCTTCGTTAGCCAAACTTTTGCAAGCTAGAGGCTATCGCGTGACAATTCAAAAACTCGATCCTTATATCAATATAGACCCTGGCACCATGAACCCTTATGAACATGGAGAATGCTATGTAACCGACGACGGAGCAGAAACAGACCTCGATTTAGGGCACTATGAACGCTTTTTAAATCAGCCAACTTCCCAAAGTAATAATATTACTACGGGAAGAATTTATTACAATGTTATCATGGCTGAGCGCAGAGGTGACTATTTAGGAAAAACTGTGCAAGTAGTTCCTCATATTACTGATGAAATCAAACGAAATATTTTTTTACTCGGAGAAACAGGAAAATACGATATTATCATTACAGAAATCGGAGGTTGTGTCGGAGATATCGAGTCGCTTCCTTTTTTGGAGGCTGTTCGGCAAATTCGCATGGATAAGCCTCATGAAGATGTAATCGTAATTCATCTCACTCTTATTCCTTATCTAAGTAAAGTAGGAGAACTCAAAACAAAACCTACACAGCACTCTGTGCGCGATTTGCAGGAATCTGGTATCTTGCCCGATATCCTAGTTTGCAGAACAGAGCACGACTTGCCTATGGACATTCGCCAAAAAATAGCGCGCTTTTGTAATGTAAATCTAAATGCTGTTATCGAAAGCATCGATGCAGAAACCATTTACGACGTGCCTCTTCTTATGAAAAAAGAAAAGCTCGATGAGATTGTGCTTCAGAAGTTGCATCTTTCTGCTGAAAGGGAACCTGATTTAGAATCGTGGAAAGCTTTTTTAGGAAAACTTAAAAACCCTACTACCGATGTCGAAATTGCTTTGGTAGGAAAATATGTGGAACTGAAAGATTCCTATAAATCTATTGTAGAAGCTTTTACGCATGCAGGTGCTGCTAACGAAGCGAAAGTAAAAATTCGGTGGATACAATCAGAGCGCTTGGCGGAATCTGAAGAATTGCTTAACAATGTACATGGCATTCTGGTAGCACCTGGATTCGGAGAAAGAGGCTTTGAAGGAAAAATCAAAGCCGTAAAGTATGCTCGAGAAAGGAAAATCCCTTTCTTTGGAATTTGTTTAGGCATGCAGTGCGCTGTAGTGGAGTTTGCTCGAAATGTTTTGCATTGGGAAAATGCTAATTCTACCGAAATGGATAAAAATACTCCTTATCCTGTAATTGACATTATGGAAAATCAGCGCAACTTGGAAAATAAGGGAGGTACTATGAGACTGGGAGCACAGCCCTGCAAGATTCGTAAAGCTACTTTAGCTTATCAAATCTATCAGAAAGAGATGATTAGCGAACGTCATAGACACCGATACGAATTTAACAGTCAATATTTAGAAGATTTTGAAAAAGCGGGAATGATTGCCTCAGGTAGAAATCCAGATTCTAACTTAGTAGAAATTACGGAGCTCAAAAATCATCCCTTTTTTATTGGAACCCAATTTCATCCGGAGCTTAAAAGTACAGTTGAAAGTCCACATCCACTTTTTGTGCACTTTGTAAGAGCAGCTATTGCTCACAAAAATTCGAGATTATAGATTTTCAATTGCGATGTTCATTCTCTTAAGCATAAACTTGCTTAAACAAATTTTTTATTTTTAGCAAAACAACATAGTAAAAAAACAATTTTCTGAAAAGAAGGGGAACTTTTCATAACTTTTCCGTAAAATAGTAGAAAAAAGACATTTTAAGCGAATGTTTGTAGATTTTGCATTAGTAGGACTTGTGGCAGCCCTGATGATACCAACCCTCAGCGGATACTATGCGTACACGCATGGACGTTCTTTTTGGTTGTGGTTCGGTTTAGGGATTTGTTTCCCTGTCGTTTCTTACATCATTCTGCTTATTTTGCCCGACAAGTCAGATAATGCAGAAGCAGAAATTCAAAAGTTGCGATTACAATTAGGTTTGCTTGGAACAAAGTCTGAAATTGCTTATCACGACCGTTCTCTTCGGAAAGCTTTGCAAAAACCTAAAAACAAAATTTCGTTTGAAGTGCGCCACATGAATGATTATGTTGAAACTGAGATTATAATAGATGGAAAAAATTTGAAAGAAATCTTGTTTGTTCATGAGCTCAATTACGCTTTGCGTGAAAAAAACAGTTTACTTGCTTGTAACTATAGAGGGTTACCTCCCGAGGTAATTTATCTCCCTTCTCGCCATTTATTAGGCGAACCTATTGCTCCTTGGCTATCGCCTGCCCGTAATCCTCTTCTTTATATCGATAAAACTACTGGAAATCCCCATACTTGGGCACTAGCTGTTAGAATAGAAGAATATTCGACTTATGTAGTGTGGCGCTGCTTTTGGAATGTTGCCAGAATAGGAAAGTGGAAATACGATAAACTCGGAATTTTTGTTTTTAACAAATTAGAATACCTTTCTGCCTTAGAAACATTAGAAAAAAAAGCCAAACAGTTAAACTTATGAAAGTTTGTGTTGCCACCAACAATTTTCATAAACTTCAAGAAATTCAGCAAGCAATAGGAAGCCGAATCACTTTGCTTACGCTCCGTGAGATTGGTTGCTATGACGAATTGCCAGAAACCTCTGATACATTAGAAGGGAATGCTATTCAAAAGGCGCAATTCGTAGCACAGCGATATCAAATTCCTTGCTTTGCAGACGATACAGGATTAGAAGTAGAAGCCCTAAATGGTGCCCCTGGCGTGCATACAGCTTATTACGCAGGCAAAGAGCGAGATGCTCTTAAAAATAATTTGCTCTTATTAAAAAATTTGGAGGGTTATTCTAACCGCAACGCGCAGTTTCGAACGGTGATTGCTTGGGTTTGGCACAATGAGATCTCTCTTTTTGAAGGAGTTGTGAGAGGAAAAATTGCTACTCAACTTGATAGTGGCACTCAAGGATTTGGATATGACCCTTTATTTATTCCAGAAGGATTCGATATCCCTTTTTCGCAAATGGATATCGCAACTAAAAATGCAATTAGCCATCGCGGAAAAGCATTAAAAAAGTTGATTGAGTTTCTAAACCAAAGGCTATGAAACTACTTTTGATGGGATTGTTGTTGTTACCTTGTTTTGTCTTATTAGCGCAAGACCATTTTTATGATGAACCATTACTAGACTCATCTTTTCAAGAAAAAGCTCCATCTTTAGCAACTACTCGAACTTTAAAAGAAAAGTTGATGATAGGGGTAGGAGGAGCTGCTTCTTTTCATCTTAATTACAACTACTGGAGCATTACACCTTTGATAGGCTATCGTTTTTCTCAACGTTGGCTTACTGGATTGCAGTTTTCTTATGCTCGCCTTCAGGAAGCTCTTAACTTACAACAGCGTTTTACTGCCTGGGGAGTAACTACTTTTATTAATTTCTTCTTAGCAGAAAATTTATTTTTGCAGCCAGAATACCAATATTCTGTTTGGATGCTACAAGATACCCGCACTGGAAAATCTCGTTATACATTTGGAGTACCTTTTATAGGAATAGGGTATGCAATTCCAATGGGAAGAAGGCTTCGCATTATAGGTCTTGTTAAATATACTATTTCAGACCTTTCTAATCCGCGCAATCCTTATAGAAACACTCCTTTGCAATATAGTATTTTTTTCCAATTCTGATATGGACGTTATCATATTGAGCTATTTGTTATGCTTTTTTCCTTTTTTGCAGACAATAGTCGCCGCAGCTAATTGGATAATAGGAGTAAAATTGCCAGCAGATGAGCCTCAAAAAAAAGATTCTCTTGTATCTGTTCTGTTTCCAGTCAGAAATGAAGCTAGCAACATTATTAAAGCTTTAGAAACCATTAGCCAGCAGAATTATCAAAATATTGAAGTTATTGTATTAGATGATGCTTCAGAAGATGAAACACTTGCTCTTGTGCAAGATTTTTGTCGTCATCATCAAAATTTTAGGTGGATATGTGGTGAACGCCTTCCAGAAGGATGGTTAGGAAAGAACTGGGCTTGTTATCAACTCGCTCAGCACGCAAAGGGGGAATATTTTTTATTCTTAGATGCTGATATACAAGCTAATCCTTTATTGTTAGATTCATTGCTTGCTACTCTTCAAAAGCAGCAACTTGATGCTGTTTCTGTATTTCCCGATCAGATTATGTATACTATTGGAGAAAAGATGGTTGTTCCTATAATGCATTACATTTTGCTAACGCTTCTTCCCTTAGCTTTTATTCGATGGTGTAAAAATGCTGCCTTTGCTGCTGCTAATGGACAATGTATGTTCTTAAAAGCATCTGTTTATAAAAAGTGTCAACCCCACCAGGCAGTCAGAAATAAGATTACGGAAGACATAGAAATATTCAAGTATCTCAAAAGAAATGGTTTTCGAACATCTACTTACACAGCTAATGGCTTGATATATTGTCGAATGTACAGTAATTATACCGAAGCTGTTCATGGTTTCAGTAAGAACATAATATCAGGATTTGGTTCAGAGATCGGTTTGTTATTATTTCTTCTGCTTACTACCTTATTGCCTTTGACAAGTTTGATGATATATTTTCCTGTTGCAACCCATTTATTGCCCTGCTTGGCGTTGATACATTTTTTATTGGCAGACATGAGTAATCAATCTTTTCGGCGATATTGGTATTGGATAAGTGCATTTTTTATGTATGGAGTCCTTTGGCATATTGGGATTTTAGCTATTTATAAAAAATGGACTGGCTCGAATGTTTGGAAAGGAAGAAAAATATAAGAGCCTATTAATAGGCTCTCATTAGGTAAGAGATTTTTTGAGAAAAATACCTTCATGAATAGCGATAAGTGCTTTTTCTTTGAAAGAAGTAGGAACTAACATCGAGATATTATTTTTGCTTCCTCCAAAAGAAACCATTCTCACTGGAATAGACTTGAGTTGATCTAAGATAGTAAAAGAAAGCTCTGTATTTTCTGCGATGTTCTGACCCACTGCACAAATGATACTCATTTCATGTTCTACTTCAACTGTACAAAATTGTTCTAAGGAAGCTACAATTCTATCTAAGTTTGCAGTGTTATCTATTGTGAGGGAGACAGCTACTTCTGAAGTTGTAATCATATCGATAGGAGTCTTGTAAGCCTCGAAGATTTCGAATACTTTTTTTAAAAATCCATATGCCAAAAACATTCTAGTAGACTTGATGCGAATCACGGTGATTCCATCTTTAGCAGCAATTGCTTTAAGTCCCTCAGGAGCGTTTTGTGTAATAGTGGTTCCACGCGCTTCTGGGTGCATTGTGTTAAGCAACTTGACTGGAATATTGCATTTCATAGCAGGTAAAACGGAACTGGGGTGCAAAATTTTTGCGCCGAAATAAGCTAATTCTGCGGCTTCCTCAAAAGTAATTTCGTGTACAGGAACAGTATTTTTAACAACGCGAGGATCATTGTTATGCATTCCATCTATATCTGTCCAGATTTCTACTACATCAGCTCGAACAGCTGCACCTATAATAGAGGCAGTGTAATCAGAACCTCCTCTTTTTAGGTTATCAATTTCTCCGAACTCATTTAAACAAATATATCCTTGGGTGAGAATAATGTTTTCTTTAGATTTTTCTAAAAATTTCGCCAAATTTTTTTCGATATAGGGCATATCGGGCTCTCCTTCTTCAGTTCGCATAAATTCGAGAGCAGGAATTAGAGTAGCTGAAATTCCTTGTTCTTGCATGTAATAATACATCAAGTGTGTAGAAATGAGCTCACCTTGTGCTAAAAAGATGCGTTCTTCTTTGGAGGAGAATCCTTTAGAAGAAAAGGAATTTAGGTAATCAAAAATCTGATTTACATATGAGAGCCCTTTTTCTTTAGAAGATGAAGTAGTATAGAGCTTTTCTACAAAATCGTAATAAAACATTCTAAGTTCTTTGATGAGTTGTTTGGCTTCATCTTCTTTTCTTTCTAAAAATGTGGAACTAATTTTTACTAAGGTGTTAGTAGTGCCAGAAACAGCCGATAAAACTACAATTTTTTTGTTTCCATCATTTACCAATCTGGCTACATGATGCATGCGCTCAGGTTTTCCCACTGAGGTACCCCCAAATTTTTGGACTATCATAGTTTAAATAATAGATGATTTTTTGTTAAACTTACTGACTAGGTTTTTTATCAAAAAGCTCGTCGTTATTTTTTGTTTCGTTAGAAGTGGATTGTTGGTTTGAAGGTGTAGTAAGTTCAGGTAAAGCACTTTCTTTAGCGCGTTCTACGTTAGGAGAGGAAAATTCATTTTCTGAAGAGGTATTTACACTCACAAAAATAGTGGAAAGTAAACATAGGAAAATCAAAGCGCCTGCCAGTATCCATGTAGCTTTTTCGATTGTGTCAGCAGTACGTCTTGTTCCCATAAGTTGAGTAGCACCTCCCATTCCTGTTGCCAAGCCTCCTTTAGAATTTTGAGCTAAAACTACTAACACCAGTAAAACACATACAAATAGTGTCAATATAATTACAAAATAAAGCATAACTCTTAATATTTAAAGCTCAGCGAATTACTTATTTTTATTTTGATTTTCAAAAAAATACCCCCTCACTTTTAAAGAAAGGGGGCAACTTGTGTTTTTGCCTTAAAGCTATTGCGCAGGCTGGTCTGTTTTTGCACTTCCGCACGGCCTAGAGCAAGATGATTTTTTTTCAGTTGTCTCTTTTGTACAAGATTTTTCACACTTCCCCTTTTTACCTTTTTCTTTATCTTTGTCAAAGGAAACTCCATAAGAGAAAGAACCTAACAAACCTAATAACAAAAAGGTCGCAATTATTTTTTTCATAAGTTCTCTGAATTTTGGGTGAAACCATGCCTTTATAAGAAATTTTTCATCAAAGAAGTTCTCATAATTAAAACATTTTAACAAACATTAACACTACTCGAATCTAGGCACTTTAATTTCATATTTATTGATGAGAGGCTTGAGCAATGGCGTAATTGCTTTTAATAAAATTTCGTCTTTTTGTTCTATATTATCGATATCATAAGAAGCAATTACTTGTTCATTTTGGATAATATCGATATTATTATCGTATAGTTTGACTATATAACCTCCTGGCAATACATCGGTTGCTAAAGTAGTTTCAGCGTAATAAGGGTCTTCTAAAATTACAATATCAGCACCTGTGTGATAAGTTCCAAAGTCGTGGATGTCGTCTTTTGTGTGTTGAATGAGCGCAAAATCCAGTTCAATATGCCTTAAAATGATTTGCACGTTGATATCGTGGCGAGGGTTTTTGGTGAAAAAGACGTCATTAAAATAAATTCCTTCATCAGTTAAACTACCGAATCTCTTCAAGTCAGGGTGGATTTCTTTAAGTTTTTTGTACAAAAGAGAACTAAACTGGTAAGAAATTTTATTACCTACGATAATCGGGATTCGCGAATATTCTGGGGTAGGAAAGAAATGCTCAATGAGACGTCCTGGCACATCAATAGGTTCTCCGATAGCTGGGCAAAGGTGCATAAATACGCCTGGGCCCGCATTGATTTCAATAATTCCAAAATTTCCATCTGTCCAAGGTTTAGAAATATCTGCAGTTAGCACATCTATTCCCATCGCCGTAACTCGGAAGAAACTAGCGATATTTTCTACTAAGCGCACATTTTTAGGGTGGATTTTATGAGTAACATTAATAGAAACCCCTCCTGCAGAAATATTAGCTACTTTTCTCAAGAAAACTTGCTTTCCTTGCTCTGGAACTGATTCAAGCGTCAGATTTTGTGTTGCCAAATAGGCAATCATATTATCATCGATTACAATCTGAGAAAGTGGAGAGCGTAAACTTGGGTAGCGTTTAGGATTAGTTTCATTTTCTATCTTTATAAGTTCAGCAATTGTATGCACACCATCGCCAATCACATAAGGGGGTACACGCTCTAAAGCAGCTACGAATTTTCCACCAATTGCTAAAAGGCGGTGGTCATTCCCGTAAATCTGTTGTTCCACAATTGCTCCTTGGAATTCGGTTTGGTGTTCTTGGTGGTGCTTTAGAATGCGTTGAAAAGCTTCTTTAACACCTGTCAGGGTTTCTATGTTAGTAGTGACACCTTCTCCTTTATGACCAGCTAACGGTTTCACAACCAAAGGGAAGCCTAAGCGAATAGCTTCTTGGATTGCTTCTTCTTCTGTAAAGGTATTTTTTCCGCGAGGTGTAGGGAAGCCACACATCAACAGAAAATCTTTGCAAGCGTCTTTATAAGTAGTAAATTCCGTATCTTTGATGCCATCTACATCCAACACTGTGGAAGAGCCTCTGATTTGTTTTTTTCCGTAGCCCCATTGAAATTGCCGTTCGACCTCCAAAAAATTTACAGGAATATTTCGTTTCAGAGCAGCTTCAATCATAGAATAAATTGTTGGTCCTCCATAGGGGCTTCTATCGAACATCTTTTGAAGCTTGGCAAATTCTGTGTCTATATCAAATTCAAAACCACTTTCTGGCGTTGCAATGGAATAAAACCAGTCTGCTACTAAGTAGACAGCTTCTTCAGTAGTTATATCGTCGAGGTATTCTACAGCAATTACGTAGTCTTCCCCATCCATCGTAATATCGTAGCGATTGATATAAAGGTCGATATCCATTTTGAGCACTTCAATGAGAGCAGCAGCAAAGAGCTGTGCTACGTTCTGATAAGATTTTTGTGCAATACGAGGAAATTTGCGTGTAACCTCGGGTAGGAATGCCTCTACAGGGGGGGTGTTCGGAAAAATACTTAAATTAAAAACATAAGCATTGGTCCCTAAGTAGTAGTTAGGACCAGTATAAGCATATTTCTTGCTAATCTTGAAGTTTTCATTTAAAAATACTTCGCTTTGCTTGCTTTCTTCTTTTCGTTGTTGAGTTTGATTAGTAGGAGAATCGGGAGAAGCAAACAGTCTTTTTAACTCTTTTTTAGAAATAGATTTTTTTTTGTTGCGAACAGGCATAGCTTTAAAGAATTGAATAACCGGTTGAACTTACATTAAAAATTAAAAACAAAAAAATTCATGTTTACAAAACAAATATTTTACTTTTTAGATACTATTTCAAGAAAAATTTCAAAAAACTACGCTATTCAATTTACCAGCGAATCAGAGCACTCGCCCACGTAAAACCACTTCCGAAAGCAGCCAAGCAAACCAAATCTCCATCCTTAATATTTCCCGCTTCCCATGCTTCTGTAAGAGCAATTGGAATAGAGGCAGCAGTAGTATTTCCGTATTTTTGGATGTTGTTAAAAACTTTGCTGTCGGGAAGTCCTAATTGTTTTTGAATAGCTTGTGAAATGCGCAAATTTGCTTGGTGAGGAACTAACAAATCAATATCTTCGACACGCAACTGGTTTGCTTGAAGTGCTTCTAATATTACTTCGCAAAATCGCTGAGTTGCATTTTTGAAAACAAAGGGTCCATCCATAACTGGGTAAAAACTACCGCCAGGAGACAGCATTTCTTCTGTGATGCGAGGAGGTTTACAACTAAAACTAGGAGAAAGAAGAGCTAATTTTTCTGCAAATTCCCCATCTGAATGAAGATGTGTTGAAAGAATTCCTTCTTGAAGATTATCAGTAGCTTTTAATACAGCTGCTCCTGCACCGTCTCCAAAGATTACAGCAATATGCCTTCCGTAGTCTGAGTAATCTAATCCATAAGAATGTATCTCAGAGCCTACTACAAGAGCATTCTGGTACATTCCTGTTCGAATGAATTGGTCAGCTACAGAAAGCGCATAAACAAAACCAGAACATTGAGCTCGAATATCAATTGCCGGAATAGTTCTGCATTTTAATTCTCGCTGGAGTAAAACACCAGAGCCCGGAAATTGATAGTCCGGGCTTAAAGTAGCATACACAATAAGTTCGAGTTCGTAGGGGCTTATGCCTGCGCGTTCCAAGGCAGTCTTGGAGGCTTGAGCTGCCATCGTGTAGTTTTTATCTTCCTCTGAAACATAACGCCTTTCTAGAATACCCGTTCTTTCTACAATCCATTCATGAGTGGTGTTCATGATTTGCACTAAATCGTGATTAGTGACCACTCTTGAAGGGACGTAGTAGCCTAAGCCTGCAATTTTTGACCTTTTCATGCCTAGTTTTATTCGTTGTGGAGTACTTTCATGTTGATAGGCAAGTTGATGATTTCCTTAAAATCCATACCCGATTCGAGCATGTCTTCGTCGTCTTCTTCGTAGTACCAATCTACTTCTACTTTGTAACCTTTTTGTTGGATTTCTTCTAAACGACGAAACACTTCAACTAGGCATTTAGAAGAGCTTGTGTTAAAATATTCTAACTTTACTTCGAAAACAGTAACAGCGCGAGGTTGTTTCATGTATTGTTCCAGCCAATCGTAGAGAGGTTTGTAAAACTCTATTGAATTTTCTGGAATAGAACGCCCTGCTAAAATCAATTTTCCTGCTTTGGCATCAAAAAATACCAAAGGTGTTTTAGATGTTTCAGCTAAATGAAGATTCTCCATCTTTCAAATATTTTTATTTATTCTGAGCTTAACGATATTTTTACCTTTAAAGTAAAAAAAGAGAAATCACGATCTGGAACTTTCTCAAACTGATATTCTAATTGTTTGCCAGATCTGCGAGCAATATCTAAAAATCCGAGCCCTGCGCCTCCTTTTGCCGAAAATTCTCCGTTATTGAGCGCCTCTCTGTAGGTATTTTTGATTTCCTCGAGCGACATGCGACAAATACTCTCTAAGCGCGATTTTAATGCTATGGTGTCTTTTTGGGCAATATAATTTCCGATAATAATTTCGTAGCCTTCGTCAGTTTTTAATAGCAAAAATAAGATAGCATCTAAATCTTCTAAGATGTACTCTTGCAAGGTTTTAATATCAAGGTGATGATAAATATTTTGCAACAATTCAACTACAATCGTGTATACTTTTCTTCTTAGCTTGGCATGAGGCTCTAAGTATTTTATTTTGTTATCCACAATAGAAAGTATGGTGTCTAACAATTCGTTAGATGCCGAACCCTTATAAGCCAAAACAATGTTTTTTGACTGTAGAGACCGATAGTGTTGAATTGAATTGTCCAATATAGAAATCAATTTAAACCTACTTTATTTCTCCTACAATTATAACACCAAAACAATTTTTAATCTTAAAAAAATATAAATTTTTATTGTAATAATTTGAAGCGAATTTTTTGATTGCCCACCATTAGAGTAAAATAACCTTCCTCGAGTAGATGTCTGCCTTTTTCGTCAGGGAAGCTTAGTTCTTTCGCTGTGATTTGAAAATGAAAAACCTGTGCTGAAGAAGCGCGAATCAGTCTTTTTTCAAAACCTTTTAACATTTTAATAGGTCGAACGATAGACCCCACTTCATCTTGTATATACCACAAAACGGTTTCTTTTCCATCTCGGTCAGACAAATTCCGCACTGTAACGCTTGCAATCAAGGTATCGGAGGAGAACATAACCGTATCTGAGATAGTCAGGTTTTCGTATTGAAAAGTAGCATAACTCAACCCATGTCCAAAAGGAAATTCTTCTGAACAAAGTTTTGTGTACTGGCGCCAATAATTTGAAGAAAATTTGCGATAATAAGGTTCATAGCTATGGACATCGCAAGGATAAGAGAACGATAATTTGCCACTCGGATTGACGCTACCACGGATAATTTCAGCAATAGCGCGCCCGCCTCCAAAGCCCGGATGTCCTGCAAATAAAATAGCTTTTGCCTTAGAAGAAAGATGGCTTATGATTCTAGGGCGTCCCTCTACGAGTACTAAAACTATAGGCTTTCCAGCTTTAGCTGCTGTTTCTATCATTGTTTGTTCTTGACTGTCTAATAATAGATTATTGATATTTCCTTTGAACTCACTGTAAGGTTTTTCTCCAACCGTGAGTATGATAACATCTGATGCTCTGGATTTTTGTTCTAATAGTTTTAGGTTAATTTCTGCATTTGGAACATACTCTACTTTTGAATTGGGAAACTCTTTTTGAAGTGCTTCCAAGATAGTTTCCATTTCTTTAGGATGCTTCGATTCATCAGGTTGTCCCATCCATTCGTATGTCCAGGCACCTGCTAAATAATGTTTGGAGTTAGCCGCTTTCCCTGCCACTAATATGTTTTTTGTTTTAGTGCTTAAGGGGAGAAGATTTTCATTTTTTAACAATACAATACTTTCGCGCGCTGCATCGGTAGCTATTTGCTTATGAGCAACTGAACCAATACGCATCAGGCGATCTTTGCGAGGATAAGGGTTCTCGAATAAACCTAATTCGTATTTTAGCTTTAGAATTCGATAAACAGAACGGTTGATTCTATCTTCTGAAATTTTCCCTTCTTTCACGAGCTCAAGCATAGTAGAAATAAAATCATAGCTATTGCAAGCCATGTACATATCTACGCCTGCTTGGATAGACATCAAAACCGCTTCTTTAAAAGTGGCAGCGCCTGCATGCATTTCTACAATTTTTTGAATATCCTTGATATCTGTAACTACAACTCCATCAAAGCCTAACTGATTGCGGAGTAAGTCGTAGAGGTAACGCTTAGAGCTGTGTAAAGGTTCTCCGTTGAGATCTCCGCTGTTTATCATCACCGTTTTTACACCACTTTGAAACGCTTTCTGAAAAGGCGGAACAAAAATTTCATATAAAATTTGTTCAGGGATTTCTGATGAAGAACGGTCAAAACCATTTCTAGGGTCTGAGTAACCAATAAAGTGTTTAGCACATGCCGCCAAACGATAGGGTTCAATACTAGAGCTGTTTTGGTAAGCTCGAATGATAGAAGCTCCCATTTCGGCACATACAAGAGGGTCTTCCCCAAAGGTTTCGTAAAATCGGGGCCAATAAGGATTTTTACCCACATCCAAAACAGGAGTAAAATTCCACTGCAGACCTAAGTCAGCAGTTTCGATCGCGGTAATTTCAGCCAAGCGAGCAGCAAGTGCAGTGTCAAAAGAACAGCTCAATGTTAAATTATGTGGTAGAATGGTTCCTTCATCGACATAATTAGCACCGTGTACGTGGTCGATTCCGATCAGAAGCGGTATTTTTAGTTCGGTTTCTTCCAAAGCAATTCTTTGTACCTCAGTTAGAAAATCTATCCATTGTTCCGCACTGCCAGTGCCGCTCAAAAAGGAACCTACTTGCCACTTGACAATAGCTTCTCGGAATTTATCAGGGCTTATGTGCAAAGTTTTGGTGCCATCTAGTGTGATAGTGCTAAAGCATATTTGTGTCATTTGACCAATTTTTTGTTCTAAAGACATTTTGCGCAACAATTGCAAGGCGCGCTTAGAAGGTGAATTTTCGTTTTGGTAGCTTGGGGTTGTAGTTTGTCCAAATTTCGTCTCAAAACTCGTAAGAAAACCCCAAACTATTATTACGTTGGTAATAAGCAATATTTTATTTTTCATTTTCAAAATGTTTGGAACTATCTGACGCATTGCAAGATAAAGCGAATTTTTAGCAAAAGTCAAAAATCATTTTTAGTGTTTGTTGCAACAATAAGAGGCAATGGTAGGAAAATGGTCGGAATACTTATATTGATAGAGTGTTTGAAAGTCGAGAATTTGAAGTGTAGAAGAATAAAACTGGTGGTCGATTCTAAGGAAAGAAAGAAGTTTTCCGTTATAAGTAAATCCAAATCCTTTGCCTCTTGTTTCAAAAGCATTCTTGAAATAACTTCTCAACTCGAAATAAGCATAACTGTATGGAGTTTCATTTAAATCGCCACAGATGATAACAGGATAAGGCGATAAACGAGCAAATTCTATGAGTTGGCGCACTTGTAGGCTTCTGCGTTGGATTGCGCGGTGCATTCTTGAGAATATATTTTTAGTTTCTACTTTAGGGTCTTGTAATTCTTTTTCTTGCAGATAGGTAGACTGAAGATGCATATTGATGACGCGTACAATACAAGAATCATTAAGTTGGATATCTGCATACATTGCTCCATTGGTATGTTTAGCATCTATAGGAATAGATTCGCAGCGCAAAATAGGAAATTTGCTGTAAATCGTTAGTCCGAACTGGTGAGCAGGGGGATTAAATTTTTTTACATCTCGTGCAACGTAGTTCCACCCTTTTTTTTTGAAAACTTGTTCTGTGTGAAAAATTCTGCGTTTATCTCGAGGGTCGTTGTAGTCTTCCTGAAAGCAAAGGATATCAGCATCTACTTCTGAAACATGGCTAATCATAGTTTTAGGAATACCTAAGTTTCCTTTGTGATGTTCGGGATATGAGTTGAACACGCGGACGTTATAAGAAAAAACTTTGAAGTCACAAGTGTCTTTTAGCGCTGTATTCCAAGAGAAAGTAACTGACCATATTGGCATTGCTATCAACACAAACAAAAAAGAAAGGAGTGGAAGAATTTTTTTTCTCCTAAAAAACCAAATTATTCCACTAATAACATGATATATCCACCAAAAAGGCGTAGTGAAAGCCCCAACACTTGCCAAGAAAAATTTATCGGGTGGTATAAATAAGCTTCCGTACGCTAAAAAAGCTATTAAGACCGCAATTAGGTGACCAAATTTAACAATTTTCTTAATTATGCGCAGAGTCATGATTTTTTAGAAATTCATCTGCGAATATACGAACCTCTTGCTTAGTAATGCGTGAGAGAGTAGGAATTCTTAGCAACACTTTTAGTTGCGTATGGTGCAAAATGATCTGTTCGCTATATGGATTGGGGTTTCCATTAAAAACAATACCTGCTATCGAAATTTCTCTTTTTATCAGTTCTTGGAAAGTAAGTAAAGTGTGATTGATGCTTCCTAAATAAAAATTGGATACCAAAACGACTGGAAGTTTGAGTTTTTGAATAATATCAACTATAAATTCTGATTCATTAATAGGAACTAATATTCCGCCCGCTCCTTCTACAATAATTTTGTTTTGAGTAGGAAGTTGAATTTCTGAAAGAGTGATTCGAATGTTCTCTAAAGCTGCTGCTTGGTGTGGAGAAACAGGATTTTTAAAGAAATACTGCTCCTTATGGAAGCGAGTTACTGGATTAGAAATCAAGCTTTGAACTGTTTCTGTATCTCTTGGCAAACCTGATTGAATAGGTTTCCAATAATCTGCTTGTAAGGCTTCCGCTAAAATAGCAGATACGAGCGTTTTTCCAGAGTTTGTACTAATAGCTGTTACAAAATAAGACATGAATACTTGAGGACTTTCTTACTGAACAATTCAGCATCAAACATCTTTTTATTTTTTTTTAGTAGCAAGTAGCGGTCGCCTTTTCTTTGTATTATACTAAAGAAATTAAATTAATGATGTTCACCAAAACAATTAGCACGATGGCTAATATTAAAACTACCGACTGCAAGTCTATCTTGCGTAGGCTGCGCGAAGCATCGCTATAAAGAGTTTTCATGGGTATTAGGTGCTTAATTATTACGTAAAAATAATCAGATTCATGAAATTGTCATTGTACGGATTGTTAATAAGTTTATATAATTACTCTTGATTTTTTTGGGATGACGATATTTGTTTTTCCCACCATTTTACTAAATCTATCCCAAAGTAGCGCAAACATGCAATTAATATGGCTGTTGCAGTGGCTTCATCCAGATTCCCAACAAATGGAATATTGTCTGGAATTAATTCAAAAATTCCTAAGGTTGGATTAATTAGATATAGAAACGCCAACAGCCCAATTGCCGCAACGAGTATATTTTTCATTTCTTTAGAATTTTCACACTATTTTTACGAACAAACATTTTCTTTCTCATGACAAGTTCTTCTTCTTTTCTTCAGCACCCTAGAGGCTTATTTTATTTATTCTTCGCCGAACTTTGGGAACGATTTAGCTTTTATGGAATGCGCGCGCTTCTTACTCTTTATATGACTAAAGAATTATTTGTTGAGCTTCCTCACAAAGAATCTTTTTCTATTGGTATATACGCAAGTTATGGAGCTTTGGTTTACACCACTCCACTTTTGGGAGGATTTGTTGCTGATAAATTCTTAGGATACTCTCGTTCTGTGATGTTAGGAGCGATTTTTATGGTGATAGGACATTTTATAATGGCTTTTGAAAATCTTGTGTGTTTTTATACAGCTTTGGCGTTATTAATTGTAGGAAATGGATTTTTTAAACCTAATATTTCTTCTATTCTTGGAAGTTTATATGCTCAAGGAGATGCTAAACGAGATGCTGGCTTTGGGATTTTTTATATGGCTATTAATATTGGTGCAATGCTTTCTCCTATTGTTTGTGGTTGGATTGCAGAAGAATACGGTTGGCACTACGGATTTGGATTAGCGGGCATCGGTATGTTAATAGGGCTTCTTTTTTTTCAAAGTGGTCGTAGAAAGGGTGCATTTGGAGATTATAATTTTCCTGTGAAGTCACTTCGAAAGCCATTTCTTGTCTATACAGGAGCCATTTTGTTAGTGCCTCTTGTAGCCGTATTGTTAGTTTTTCACCAATCGTTAGGATATTTATTAAATACTGCTTTGGGAATAGCGATTATTTCTTTAATTTTCATGGGTTTTAAACTTTCTAAAGCTGAGATTTCTCGGATAGTTGTCATTTTAATATTAGCATTCTTTGTTACCATTTTTTGGGCTTTTTTTGAACAGGGTGGAAGTTCTCTTACGTTATTTGCCGATAAAAATGTACGTCTTGTTGGAATTAATGCATCTCAAACAAATTCTATCAATCCTTTTTTTATAGTGTTGCTTACATTTCCTTTTTCTACTTTGTGGGTTTGGCTTGATAGAAAAGACATGAATCCGAGTATTCCACTTAAATTTTCGTTAGGTATTTTTCAGCTCGGAATAGGTTTCGGAATATTTGCGGCGAGTGCTTTATGGGTAGATGCTACAGGAAAAGTACCTATGTTATTTTTATTGGCGGGATATTTTTTTATTACCACAGGGGAGTTATGTCTTTCACCAGTAGGTTTGTCGATGGTAACTAAGTTAAGTCCTGCTCAAATGACAGCTTTCATGATGGGAATATGGTTTTTAGCAAGTGCTTTTGCTCATCATTTAGGAGGATGGATAGGAAAACTTACTACGCGTTCAGCATCAGACTTCACTCCACAAAATACTTTTGATGTTGTTACGCAGTGGATAGTGAAGCTTTGCACAAAAAATTTTTCTGTTAGTTCCTCAGAAAATTTTGAATCTTTGCATGCCTATACTACTGTTTTTGTACAAATAGCTTTAATAGCAATGGTTGTAGGTTTTGTAATAGCTGCTTTGACACCTCTTCTAAAAAAAATGATGTATGGCGTGAAATAAATAAAACCTATGTTTATAATTGTGATGTATCAACAACTGAAAGTATGAGAGAATTGATTACGAAGATTTTGGGTAAATTTTTGATTTTTTTGATGGGTGCTATGGTTGTTAATGTAACCTGGCAAGTAATCTCTCGTTTTTTGGCACAAGCTAAAATTATTGCGCAGCCTAGCTCGGTGACAGATGAATTGGCAGGATTTATGTTGATATGGCTCGGACTTTTAGGAGCTTCTTACGCAACTGCTAAAGACATGCATTTAGCAATTGATATTCTTCCCCAAAAAGCAAACGACACTCAAAGAAGAGTCTATCATCTTATTATACAAACTTGTACGTTTCTTTTTGCCTTTACAGTCATGGTGATAGGAGGAATTAACTTGGTTTATATGACATTTATTTTAGGACAAAAATCTCCTACTCTCAAAGTTCCGATGGGATACATTTACTTAATAGTACCGATTAGCGGGATTCTTATTTGTTATTATAGTCTACACGCACTTGCGAATGAATTTCTGAACAAGGCAAAAAAATAAAACATGTCGGCTATTGTTGTCGAGATTAATCCTAAAAATCCGCCAGAGCGAAAAATTTTACAAGTTGTAGAAATGATTAAGGAAGGTGCTATTGTGGTTTATCCTACTGACACAGTGTACGGCCTGGGCTGCGATATTTTTCACCCAAAAGCGATCCAGCGCTTATGCCGTATAAAGGGAGTAGAGCCTTCTAAAGCAAATCTTTCCTTTATATGCTACGACCTTAGCGATTTAAGTCTATATGCCAAAAATATCAGCAATTCTCTTTTTAAACTTATGAAACGTGCCTTGCCAGGACCTTATACTTTTATTTTAGAAGCGAGCTCAGAAGTTCCTAAAATCTTGCATTACAAAAAAAAACAAATTGGTATTCGCATACCAGATCATAAAGTACCGCGAGAAATTGTGAGATTATTAGGAAATCCTATTATTACTACGTCGTTGAAAAGAGATGACGAAATTGCTGAGTACCCCACTGAGATTTCTGAAATTGTAGATTTATATGGAAAAATCGTCGATGTGATTATCGATAGCGGTAGTTGTGGAAATACTCCCTCTACAATTATCGACGGAACCACCGACAATTTTGAGGTTGTTCGATATGGTGCAGGAAAAGTAGAAGAACTTCTGTAAACTTTTCAAAAACGTTGGAAAAAGCTATTAAAAAAACATCTAAAAACTGAACTATAGCAAGTAAAATAAAAGTTGAAAAGAAAAAATAGTTTTAAATGAAGATATCAAAAAGTGCCGAAAAGTGATATATTTAGAATTAGTTCAATCAGTATAAAAGAATAAAACAGAGTTTCTTTAAATTCAAAAGATGTTTAGTTTAGTTATGACTTAATATGGCAGTTTGGGTTATTTGTCATTTGAAAATTTTTGTCTAATATTTTTTAACCAAAAGCAGCGAAGAGAATCTTTAAAGATTTGCATAAGAGTTTTGCTATGAAATATTTTCACCGTGCGCCTTCTTTCGTTGTAAGAGGCTATCTATTCGTCTAAAAATCTTTATGTAATTCCTAATTATGGAAATTATGCATTTTCTTGCGAAAAACGACCGAATAGAATTTCAGACTAAATAGTTCAATGGATGCATAAATACTATTTGCTTTGAGGTGCTTAGCAAAAGTCTCTAGGTCTTACCCATAGCCATATGCACTGCACTTCACTGGGCGAAATAAAGGTTTCTTTCTTTTTCAATTCGTTGAATGTGCGAAATTCCAGTAAAGCTGTGTTTATAAAGGCCATTTGCACCACAGTTTTGTGCTCTTCTATTGTTCTTCAGACTTGGACTTCTTTCGGCTTATCTCCGTAGTGCCATTTCACTGCCCATTTCCCACAACTGGTTTCATGCGATAGAAATTATCGTGGTTATACTCATTTCTACAGGCTTTAGGACACAACGTTGCCTGATTGTTATGCTAATTTTGGCAGTTCTACTTTTTTTTGATGAGCTTGGTTTCGGTATTCATCTTTTGGTAGTTTTTGGAATACCTTTACGTTTAAACTATCGATGAAACTTAAATGTATTCTCTGTAAAATTTTCTTTTTTGATCGTTTCGATTATTGCAATCGAGTTGTATTAAACAACAAAAAACTGTTAGCTCGCCTTATATGAAGCTTTTTTTAAAGATATACCCGAGGTATATGAAAATAATTTTTATTAAAAACATTAACAATGCAAAACAATTCACAACAGTAACACCAGAAATTACAACTTCTCCATTATACTAAACTTGCTATTTTAAATTACGCGTGAAATAAAGGATAGTTCGACATAAACTCATTCACTTCAGCTTTTACAGATGCTATAACTTGTTCGTTAGAGAGATTTGTAAGAACCTTGTCTATCCATTCGGCGATGCGAGGCATATCTTTTTCTACTAATCCTCTTGTAGTGATAGCGGGTGTTCCAATGCGGATGCCTGATGTAACGGTAGCTGGTTTATCGTCAAAGGGAACCATGTTTTTGTTAACAGTGATATCGGCTTGGACAAGAGCCTGCTCCGCTTGTTTTCCTGAAATTCCTTTGTTGCGCAAATCAATTAAAAACAAATGATTATCAGTTCCTCCAGAAACGATGTGGTAGCCTTTGTCTATCAAGCAGTTTGCTAGAATATCTGCATTTTTTTGCACCTGTAAAACATAACGCACATATTCATCTGAGAGAGCTTCTTGAAAGGCAACTGCTTTTGCTGCAATTACGTGTTCGAGCGGACCACCTTGTACGCCTGGAAACACTGCTGCATCGAGCAACGACGACATTAAGCGAGTTTCTCCTTTAGAGTTTTTGATGCCGAAAGGATTTTCAAAATCTGTTCCCATCATGATGACGCCGCCACGCGGTCCCCGAAGGGTTTTATGAGTAGTTGAAGTTACGATATGGCAATATTTCAATGGATTTTTGAGGAGACCGCGCGCAATGAGTCCTGAAGGATGTGAAATATCGGCTAATAAAATAGCACCCACTTCATTAGCAGCTTTTCGAAGTAGTTCATAGTCCCAATCGCGCGAGTAAGCTGATGCTCCACAGATGACCAATTTAGGCTTTATTTCTTTAATTTGTTTGTAAACTTTCTCGAAATTGATGCGGCCTGTTTCTTTTTCTACGCCATAAAAATGTGCTTGATACATTTTTCCCGAAAAGTTTGCAGGAGAGCCATGAGTAAGATGTCCTCCATGAGAGAGATCAAATCCTAAAATTTTATCTCCTGGCTGTAAGCAAGCTAAAAACACTGCCATGTTGGCTTGGGCTCCTGAGTGAGGTTGAACGTTTACCCATTCGGCGCCAAAAAGCTCTTTAAGACGTTCAATAGCAAGAGTTTCCACTTTATCGATGTATTCACAGCCGGCATAATATCTTTTTCCTGGCAAGCCTTCTGCATATTTGTTGGTTAATACGCTCCCCATTGCTTCCATTACTTGTGGAGAAACAAAGTTCTCAGAAGCAATGAGTTCGATACCTCTCATTTGGCGTTTTTCTTCTTGTTGAATAAGTTCAAAAATTTCTGCATCTCTTTTCATTTGATCAAACTTTAACTCGCCGTTAAGATACAAATCGGAAGCAAAAAACTATGCTAAAGTGCTAAAATAGTTTTGTACGTCGTCGTCTTCTTCTAATTTTTCAAAAAGTTTATGGACATCCTCTTCTTGTTCTGGAGTAAGTTCTTTAGTTACGTTGGGGATTCGCTCAAATTCGGACTTAATGATTTCAATTCCTTTGTTTTCTAATGCTCTAGTAACATCTCCAAAATTTTCAAAAGGTGCATAAATTACGAGCTGTTGCTCTTCGTGGTCAATCATTACCTCTTCTACTCCGTAATCGATCATTTCCAATTCAAATTCTTCGACATCTTTTACAGCGTTTTGAGAAATTCGAATCACTGATTTTCTATCGAACATAAAAGCAACAGATCCTGAGACTCCTAAACTTCCACCCGTTTTGTTAAAATAACTTCTTAGATTAGCTACAGTTCGGTTAGGATTATCTGTTGCACAGTCGATAATGACAGCAATTCCGTGGGGAGCGTAGCCTTCATATACCATTTCTTTGTAATCTTCTTGTTCTTTAGTGGTAGCTCTTTTAATAGCTCTTTCGATATTTTCTTTGGGCATATTGGCAGCGCGAGCATTCTGGATAGCTACGCGCAAACGGAGATTAGACTCTGGATTAGGTCCTCCAGCTTTTACAGCCATAGCTATTTCGCGTCCGATTTTAGTAAACGTGCGAGACATCTGTCCCCAGCGTTTAAACTTTCTTTCTTTACGGTATTCAAATGCACGTCCCATAGCAAATCAATTTTAATGACGGACGCAAAGTTCAAACAAAAACTTAAGTTGATGAAGAAAATTTTTAAAAAGACAAGGCAAACTTATAAAGTTTGCCCTGAATCTTACTTAAAACAATGAAAACTATGTTCTTTCGTGTGAACTTGACTCTTGAAGTTAAGTTCACAATCGTTAACAAAGAAAACGATTGAAAATATTTTATGCAAATTTTTTCGCTAAAAAATTGTGTTAAACTTATAATAAATTTTAATTTTTTAAGGGTCTCTTATTCCATTTTTTTCTTTTCCATGATTGCACAAAATTTGCTATATAATGTGGGTGCGTTGGCATGCTAAATGGTTTTGGAGTGATAAAAAAAATAGTAATTTTATTGTATTTATGGCTTTCGATTGCAACGGGAAAGGCACAAGTAATTTCTTTGTTGGAGCGTTCTGAGCGTCCAAGTTATAGAGTACTCGGGTATGTATTCGGAGAAAAAGATAAAAAGCCTAAATCTAATGTAGTAGTATTGGCTTACAGTTTAGAGGAAAACGAATCAAAACCCACATATCGAATTTTAGAAGAACAACATCAAACTATGACAGATGCCGACGGAAGATTTTCGTTAGAACTCTATGGAGATACTGAGTACATGATTCATATTATGAAAGATGGATTTAGCGCAAAACCTATTTTTTTTAATAAAAAGAGCGTTTCCAAAGGAGAAAGCATCAGCATAGAAGTGATGCTTTCTAAAGCTGTTACTTATACATACCAAGGAATGGTGCTCAACATCGATACAAGAGAGCCTATTGAAAACGCAGAAGTGGTTCTATATGATTTAACAGGAGGCACTAGCCTTCATATGAAGACTAAACAGAACGGGCAATTTAATTTTCTACTCGAAAACAACAAAGAATATCGTTTAGAAGTATTCAAAAGCGGATATTATTATTATATTCGGAATGAACTAACGGTCAAACAACTCTTAAATGCTCATCCTGAAAATATGAATGTTTATCTAGAAAAAATTTTAGTAGGCAAACGAATTGTGTTGGATTATTACCCTTTTGAAATCAACGATGATTCTATTACAAAAGAGGCAGAAGCAGAAATGATTAAACTATATAAGCTCATGTTATTAAACCCTCACATTAATATAGAAATTGGCTGTCATACCGATGCGCGAGGAGATGATGCCTACAATGAAAAGCTTTCTCAGTCGAGAGCAGAAGCAGCCCGAAACTATTTGATACGCAGGGGAATTCATCCCAAACGAATTACAGCAAAAGGATATGGCGAAAAATATATTTTAAATGAGTGCACAGAAGGAGTAAAATGCTCAAATGAAAAACATCTCGAAAACAGGCGTTTAGAATACATTGTTACAGAACAAGTAGAATAAAATCATGCCTGAAAAACCTAAAAAACAAATGCGTTCTCATGATGAAAAGATAAAAATTTTTCATCAAGAATTGATCCCGCACATCAATTCTATTTACGCTTTTTTGTTTAAGCTCATTAAAGATGAAGAGGACGCTAAAGATCTTGTACAGGAAACTTATATGAAAGCTTTTCGATTTATAGATTCTTTTGAAACAGGAACTAATGCTAAAGCATGGTTGTTTAAAATAGCGAAGAACGCCTTTGTAAATGAATATCGCCGCAAAAGCAAAGAGCCTCTAAAGATTGACTACCAAGAAGTTGAAGCTATTTATAATTCTGATGAAGCTGATTATAAAAAAACGGTTGATTTGCGAACAGAAATGTTGAGCAATAAAATTGGGGATGAAGTGACGATAGCGTTGAATTCTTTATCTGTAGATTTCAGAGTGATTGTTATTTTGTGCGACGTGGAAGGATTTACTTACAAAGAAATGGCGAAAATTTTGGATATTCCTATCGGTACAGTGCGCTCTCGATTGCATCGTGCACGGCAATTATTAAGAGAAAAACTCAAAGATTATGCTGAGTCTTTAGGATACAATACAGATGAAAAACCATCACAAGAAATCGAAAAATCAAATACAATATGAATCATTCAAAATTCACTCGCAAACAAAAGGTCTACACATGCAAGTGTTTTGAAGAGCTCGTCTATTTAATTCTTGATAAGCAAGCAACCCAAGAGCAAATCGAAGAGTTTGAGAAAATTATTTCTCAGTCAAAAGAGTGTTATTCTTTTTATCTTGTTCAAAAAAAAATTCACTATTTGTTAAGAGCTTCTTTTCATGATTGTCCTGTTTGTCCAGTTTCTCTTAAAGAAGAAATCATTCAAAAAATTGAAAAATTATCTGCGTCTTAAAATTTTTACGAATGTTAAATTGTATTGTTTTCTTGAAGTGGCGTAGAAAGTTTTGCTTAGGTCTCAACCTCGTCTCGTTTTTCGCTTTTGCGCAACAAGAAGCTCAGCTTACTCAATTTGTTTTTCATCAGCACTATTTTAATGTAGCATGCGCTGGCATTAGTAGAGCATATTCAGAAGCGCAGTTCATTCACCGCATGCAATATCTTGGATACACTACTACTTTAGATGCTAATCTTCCTCCTACTACGCAGATTTTTTCAGTAACTTCTCCTTTTACTGCGTACAATATAGGAGTAGGAGGTTTATTTGCTAACGATCGATTTGGACCTCTTACTAAACAAAAAGCATTATTTTCTTTAGCATATCAGTTTAAAATCCGAAATGAGAATATTTTAGCTGTGGGAGCTGGCCTAGGAGCTTTTTCTTTTGCGCTTAATAATGATTTATTGCGTTTTGTAGATCCTCATGATAGGTACGCTTCTTATGCAGGAGTACAAACACAAACAAAACCTCTTTATAGAATGGGAGCTTTTTATCAAACATCTTATTTTTATACGGGTGTTTCTGTCAATCAACTTCTTCCTACCACTTTCGATTTAGGTACAGGGAATGTGTATCATTCGACTAATCAACACATTTATTATATAGTAGGATTTCATAGAATGATTTTGCCAAATTTTAAAATTTCTCCTGCTGCCCTAGTAAAATTTGATAGAAAAGTCGTTTCAATAGAAGGCGGAATGGTTGCTACTTATTTAGAAAAATTATTTTTAGGCCTTTTTTGGCGAGAATCAGATGCGTTTTCAGCAATTGTAGGAATTTATCCTCTCAAAAGCACACAGTTGCAATTTAGTTATGCGTTCGATTATGTATATCACTACCAAACAGCTAAAGCTCCTACCTCTCATGAAATCCTTTTGGCATACAAATTCGGAACTGTGAAGCCCTTAGTGCGAACCATTATTCGAACTCCAAGATTTCGACATTAACAATAAAAAAAACATAAATTCATGATAAATTTTGCTTATTTGGTTTCATTTTTGCTAAAATTGTTTTTGAATCGTATTATGTAAGACTGGAAACTAAAGAAGCTTAACTCGTTAAGATGATGACTCAACTTAATTTAACATTTGCTCGCCTAACAATCATGATAGCTGTAGCGCTATCAATACAAGGATGCAAGCGCGGAGGAGACCTCTCAGAAGCAGGAGAGCTTTATCCCACCCCACGCGAAGGATGGCAACAGGTAGTGCCTTACGGAATGGTGGTAGTTCCTCCTGGTACTTTTCATATGGGGCAAGCTGATGAAGATATCACCTCCTCTAAAATTAACCTCAACAAACAAGTCACTATTGGAGGATTTTATATGGACGATACAGAAATTACTAATAACGAGTATCGCATGTTTATTCAAAAAGCTAAAGAAATGTCCGCTCAAGGGGATACCTCCTGGACGATGACAGAGGACGAGATTATGGAGCAGTTATATCCAGATACAGTAGTTTGGATTAACGATTTCGCTTATCATATGGGAGACCCTCTTACCAAATATTACTATGACCACCCTGCTTTTGACAACTATCCAGTAGTGGGGGTCACTTGGTTTGCTGCTAAAAAATTCTGTGAATGGAGAACTCTTTATCTTAATAACTATCGAATTGAGCAAGGGCAATTTCCAATGCCTAACTTCCGCTTGCCTTCAGAAGCTGAATGGGAATATGCCTATCGTGGAGGGCGTGATATGGCAAAGTTTCCTTGGGGAGGTCCTTATGTGCGCAATGCAAAAGGTTGTTCTTTAGGAAATTTCAAACCAGGAAGAGGAAATTATTATGATGATGGGTATGCTTACACTGCACCTGTTGCATCCTACTTTGCAAACGAGTATGGTTTATACGATATGTTTGGAAATGTAGCTGAGTGGTGTGAAGATGCTTATCATCCTGCTAGCTTTCCAATTGTGTGGGACATAAATCCTACTTACTATGACGAAAACGAACCTCGCAAGATTGTTCGTGGAGGCTCTTGGAAAGATATAGAGTTCTATACTGAATCAGGTACGCGTTCTTATGAGTTTCAAGATCAGTCGCGCTCCTTTATAGGTTTTCGTTGTGTAATGACCTACTTAGGACGTTCTGCTGGAACTGAATTTTAATCTCTTTATAATTTATTCATTCTTTATTTTATTATATTTTTCTTATTATTGACCTTAAGATTTATTTAAAACTCTAAACAATCAAAAAGATGGCTCAAATTCATGAATCTGGCTTACAGAAGTTTTATCGCGTAGTGGTTCCTAAAGTAACAAGCTTAGGAGCATCGTTAGTGGTTGTAGGTGCAATGTTTAAAATCATGCACTGGCCAGGAGCAGGTGTGATGCTTGTGATTGGCTTAAGTACAGAAGCATTTTTGTTCTTTTTAGGAATTTTTCAGCCCCCTGCTCACCCTGAAGTGCATTATCACTGGGAAAATGTGTATCCAGAGTTATTGGATAATACTAAAAAATCTGGTGGCAAAAAAGACGACCCTACTAAGTCACTACAAACGATGGTAGGATTTGATAAACTTCTTGCAGAAGCGAATCTTTCGGTAGATACTATTAAAAACTTTGGTAACGGTATTAAGCAACTTACTGATTCTGTTACTAAAATGAAAGATATTACAGAAGCATCTGTTGCAACTTCAGGCTATACCACTTCTTTAAAAGAGGCTACTAAATCTATCAGCGATTTAAACAAAGCTTATGCTGCTACGGTCGCTGCTATGAATGAAATGGCGAATGCTTCAAAAGATGCTAAAGAGTATCATGCTCAAATTCAAACTATTACTAAAAATCTCGGTGCTCTGAACGCTGTTTATGAAATGGAACTTAAGGATGCTAATAGCCACTTAAAAGCAATGAATAAGTTTTATGCTAATCTAACAGTGGCGATGGAAAGCATGTCTGAAGCAAGCAAAGAGTCAGCTCTCTTTAAAGAACAAATGTCGAAGCTAACAACCAACCTTACTAACTTGAATAAAGTATATGGTAATATGTTAGCTGCAATGAAAGGTTAATTTTGAAAGTGTTAAATTAAAACTTTAGAAAAAATGGCAGGTGGTAAATTAACGCCTCGTCAGGCGATGATTAATATGATGTACCTTGTTCTCACAGCCCTTTTGGCATTGCAAGTGAGTAACTCGGTACTGGACAAGTTTATCTTTATAGACCAAAGTCTGCAGCACTCCTACAAACTCATGATGGATGCTAACGATAGGCAAATAGGAGGCATTAAAATGGTAGTGGAAAAAAATGGCAACCGTCCTGAGGATGTTGCAGTACTGAAGGCAGCAGAAGAAGTGAAAAAACTTACTAAGGAATTGGAGACATACATAGGTGATGTGCGTGAAGAAATTGTAAAGCGTACTGGAGGAAGAACGGAAGATGGGAAATTAGTAGGCGCAAAAGACTATGATAAGCAAATGGCTTACACTCTTGGACCTGAAGGTTCAAAGAGTGGAGAAGCTTATACCATGAAAAGAAAGATTGAGGAATACATTGCTAATCTGGAAAGAATTGCAGCAAGTGTAAAAATGGCTAAGGATACTACCGTTTTGAAGTTAGATCCTATGACACTTGACGCAAAAGATATGCCAGAGTTTGCCAAAGACCAAGACCAAAGAAACAAAGACTGGGCCTATTTAAATTTCGATCATACTCCTACAGTTGCTTGTATGGCTGTTATCAGTCAGATTCAAAATGAAATTGCCCAAAGAGAGCAAAAAACAATTGAGTACTTGGCTTCAAAGATTGGTGCGAAGGATATTAAATTCGATAGGGTATTTGCTGTAGTAAGTCCACGCTCTAGGATCGTTGCAGCAGGAACAGAATACGAAGCTGAAATGTTTATTGCAGCATCTTCTAGCGGAATTGTTCCTCGCATGACATCTTCTGTAGGTCCTGTTAAAGTAGAAGATGGCAAAGGAAAAATTAAGTTCATTGCATCGGGAAGTAACTATGATGCTGACGGAAATGAGAGAAAGCAATGGACTGGCTCTATTACTATCAGTACCGCTTTTGGGGATACAACTTTTCAAGTAAAAGAAGAATATATTGTAGCAAAGCCTGTTATACAAGTACAAGCAGCCGCCGTTTCAGCATTGTATTTGAATTGTGGTAATGAGCTTAATATTCAGGTTCCTGCATTGGGTTCTGCATATGATCCCAAATTTACAGCTGATGGCGCTGAGGTTATTCAAGGTGCTAAAAAAGGTGTTATTACTGTAGTGCCTAACAAAGCCGAGGTTGCTATTTCTGTGTATAGTTCTGGCAACTTACTCGGAGTAGAGAAGTTCAAAGTAAAGAAGATTCCAGATCCTACAGCGATCGCCAGAAATGGAAATAAGGAAATTGATTTGAAGAATGGTGTAAGTCTCGCACAAATTCCTCGTTCGATCAATATTTTGATGAAGCCCGATGCGAGCTTCGCAGAGTTTCTTCCTAAAGATGCGCGTTATAAAGCAACGGAGTGGGAAATTACGCTTGCTCGCGGTAAGAGAGCGATTTCTACTAAAAAAGTAACCTCTGATGAAGTGAACATCACCGATATGGCTGCGCAAGCAAAAGAAGGCGACCGTTTTGTGATTGAAATTAAGAGCGTAAAACGCATGAACTTTAAAAATGCTGTAGAAGACGTGAAGAGTTTTAACAACCCGATTATAAACATTCCTATAAACTAAAGTCAATTATGTTGCGAAAAGTTGCAGTTTCTTTATCGTTCTCATTCTTATCTCTTGTGCTTTTTGCACAAGAGATGGATGATAATGGGCATAATTTCAATTCTGTGCGCCCTATTCGACGTGCTGACATCATGTTCAAGCGAACTATTTGGTATTCAATTGATTTGAGAGAAAAGCAGAACGAGCCTTTTTTTGCTGTGAATAATGAAATTTCTAAAATTATTATAGATGCAGTGCGCGCTGGTGTTCTCAGACCCTTCCGCAATGACTCTCTTACCTCGCGCCTTACAAGAGATGAATTTTTGGAAAACCTGAAGATACCAGGTGCTGACGAAGGGCTTTCGGAAGAAGACATCGCGATGGGTTTTGGAGGAGGTGATGATGCTTTTGGAGGCGATAGCTGGGGAGGAGATAGTGGATGGGGTGGTGGAGGAGATAGCAAATCTAAAGATGCGGCAGCTGATGAATTTTTCCCTAAGCAAATTTACTTACTTGAAATTAAGGAAGATCTGATTTTTGACAGAAAAAGAAGCAGAATGTATCACGATATCCAATCTGTTAAATTGATTATTCCAGGAGATTTGTATCCTACTGGCATTGATAAAGAATTAGCTACCTTTTCTTACAAAGAACTCGTGGAAAATGTTTTTAAAGACAACCCACAGGCAGTTTGGTTCAATCCACAAAATACTGCTGAACATCGCAACCTTCAAGACGCTTTTGATTTGTTAATGCAATCTGGAAGGATAATTAAGTATTCAAATCCTAAAGATAAAATGATTGTAGACATGTATGGCGACGGAGAGCAAGCTTTAGGGAAATCTTACGAATACAAGTATAAACTTGTAGATTATGAATCGGAAGTTTGGTGCTACTAAAATATTAAAATAAAATAAAGTGAAAACCTGTGCTTCGAGAGAACAGGTTTTTTATTATTTTTACCTATTTTTGATACTTTCATAAAATAAATCTTTATCATTTTTACTTTCTGGTTCTTTTTTCTCAAAGAAATTTCTGAGAATATCTTGCTGCTCTTGCATAGCTTCTTTTGCCAAATTTATGCTCTCATATATTTTTTGAAGTTGTTCTTGTTTCACGCTATTTAAATCAAGATATAAGAATTTGTTTTTCGAAATTTCTTTTTCCAGTTCTTTTTGATTTCTTCTGAGCTCTAATTGAAAGATTACTTGTTGAGCTAATGTTCTCAGCGCTAACTTTTGAGCATCAGATAGTTTTCTTTTTTTAGTATCGATAACGCATAGCGTTCCAATATTATAACCTTGAGGAGTTTTTAAAGGCATGCCAGCATAAAATCTAACATAAGGTTCTCCTGTTACGTAAGGATTTTGTGAAAATCTTGCATCTTGAGTAGCATCTTCGATCTCAAAAATTTCGTCTTGTTGGATAGCATGCGTACAGAAGGATAGTTCTCTCGGGGTTTCTTGAATTTGAATTCCCACTTTTGCTTTGAACCATTGTCTTGATGAGTCAAGTAAGTTTACCAATGCAATAGGAGTCTGACATATTTGAGAAGTAATTTTTGCTAAGTCGTTAAATACTTGTTCTTCTTCAGTATCTAATATTTCATATTTTAATAAGGCGTTTAGCCTTAAAGTTTCTTTTTGAGAGTCAGAATTATTAATCATAAAAAAATAGGTTTAGAGTTAAGAGAAATTACTATATAAAAAAACAAAGACTTATGACATTTTGTTTCTAACTAGCCTATTTTTACTCCGACAACACAAACGTCATCAATTTGTTGATGAGTTCCAATCCAATCTTCGAGCGTATGCTCTAAAATGAGCTTTTGCTCTTCAAAAGGTTGTGTATGGATATCTGAGAGAAGTTTACGAAAGTTTTTACTCATAAATTTTCGATTATCAGGTCCACCGAAAGCATCTTGAAAACCATCGGTGTACATATAAATTGAATCTCCCTTTTCGAGTTGCAAAGTGTGGAGAGCATAGTCTATTAATTCAAGTTCCTGCTGTCCGCCAATAGGCTTGTTATCTCCTTTTAGAAAGATTTCTTGATGATTAGAAAACACAACAATAGGACTTTTAGCGCCAGCAAATTGCAATTGATATGAGCTATCAGATAGTAATTCCAGATGACAAATTGCAATGTCCATGCCGTCTCTTATTGTTTTTTCATCGTTTTGTTGATAAAGAAGTTTAGTAAGAGAATAGTTAAGAGTGGTAAGGATAAGGTCGGGTTGTCGTACTCCTCGCAAAAGGATAATATTATTAAGCAGTTCAATTCCGATTGTGCTCATGAAAGCACCTGGGACTCCGTGCCCTGTACAGTCAGCAACTGCAAAAGTGATAGCATTTCCCTTGGCATCTATCCAATAGAAATCTCCACTTACGATATCGCGAGGTTTGTAAAAAATAAAAGCATCGTTGAAAAACTTTCGAAAGTAACTTTCTGAAGGAAGAAGTGCTTTTTGAATTCGGCTTGCATAATTAATAGAAGAGAGAATATTAATATTTTTCTGTTCAATAATGTCGCGCTGTTGAGTAATATGACGATTAATTTTTTCTAATTCGTCTCGTTGTTGTTCGATTGTTTCCTTTGTGGCAGAAAGTTCTTCATAGCTTTGTCGAAGTTCTTCTTCATTAGCGAGAAGTTCAGCATTTTTTTCTTGAAGCTCAATTTGTTGTTTTTTAATTTCTTCATTTAAACGAGTAAGTTCCTTTCTACGTTGTTGAGAACGCATGTAGGCGTATATTACAAAAAGAAATAAAAGTGTTCCTAAAGCCATAACAAGTCTTGTATAAAACTGCGTCTTTTTCTGCTCTTGAATTTGGATTTCTTGCAGTTTTTGTTGGGCTTGTGCTAACTTAATAGCTTTTTCTTGTTCTCGCCGGATAGCCTCTTGCTCTCGGAGTTGGAGTGCTTGTTTCTCTTGCTGTTGTTGAAGGGCTAAAATCTCCTTATTACGTTTTTCAGCTTCGAGTTGTTGTTGAGCTAATAAAAGTGCTTGCTGAGCGCGTTCCTTTTCGAGTTTTTGTTTGCTCAAAAGTTGCTTTTGGAGTTCCTGTTCTTTTTGAAGAAGTTGAAGTTGTTGCTCTTTAAGTCGTAAGTCTTGCTGTTGTTTTTCTGTTTCAAGTATCATTTGTTTGAGAGCAAGTTCTTGTTTTTCTGTGTTAGCAATAAGCAGTTTAAAAGAGCTTTCTTGTTTTTCGGCTTCTAATTGTGCGGTGTTTTGTTGTTTTTGTTGTAAAGAAAGCAGTTCTATTTGCTTTTGGTTTACCTCAATAAGTTTTTGTTGATAGTATTTATAAAGGTCAATACTTCCCTCATTAGAATAAATTTCACTCAAAATTTTGTAGCTAGCAGCTAAAATATCATATGCTTCTAGGGGTTCAGCGATTTTGATTGCACTTTCTGCAAAACTAATAGCATCTTCCATTTTTTTATGATAAAAAGCATTAATGGCCAGATAGTTATCTGTTTCGGCCGTGCTTAACATATCTTTGTTCTGTAAAAAAATTTCTCTCGCTTTTTCATATTGACGACGAGCATTTTCAAATTGCCTTTGATTTGTGTAAGTAATACCAGCGTTATTAAGAATGATTGCCTTGGTACGACTATAAAAAGTAATGTCATTTAGCAAATGAATTGCTTTTTCAAAAAACAAACCTGCTTCGTATTGTTTTCCTTGTTTTTGAGATAAGTATCCTAAATTGTTAAAACAATAAGCTTCCTCTATTTTGTCTTGGTTTTCTTCGGCGAGTTTTTTGAGTTGCAAGGTATAAGAATGTGCTTTCTCAAAGTTGTTTGAGTTATTTGATAAAATAATAAGTCTTCTTAAAATGAATCGCTGTTTTTCGTAATTTTTTTGTTGAGCATAGAGAGACAATACTTTTTGATAGTTGTCTTCTGCTTCGGTGAATTTTTTGAGTCGAGAGCACACTAATGCGAGATTTTCATACATTTCTGCTGGTGGCTGGAGATAATTTTCCAAGTATTTTTTTTCTGCTAACTGTAAGTTTTCGAGAGCTTTTTCATGGAGTTCTCTTTGAAGATAAAGTAATCCTATTTTATGGTAGCTCTCTGCTAATAGAGAGTAGTATTTTTGATTTTCAGATAAATAAGCGCTTTGCAAATATGTGTTAAGCGACTGCGAGAATTGCTGTTTGGCGCGGAAAATATCTCCTAAGAGTAAGTACGCTTTGATTTTTTCTTTAGGTTCAAGTTGAAAAAGATTTTCTTCTAACAAAGTCTGTGCCTCGTCATACTGTGAAGTGTTATACAGATTTGTTGCTTGTTGTAAAAGGTGCTGTTGTCCTTTTAAGTAAAGACAGAAATGCAAGCATAATAAAATCAAAAAAACTTTATGCATACTAAAATCTGTATTGAAATGATAATGAAAATTGACGATTAAATACTGCTATGTTTGCGTGACCCCCATAAAAAGGTTGGATGATTTCGTATCTTGTATTAAAAATATTGTAACAAGTTATATTTAGAGCGCTATTTTGAATTATATCTTTGAATAAAATATTAAAATTAACAACGGTAGTTGAAGGAAATAGCTGGTCTTTGGGAGTAGTAGGAGGTTCTGCATTAGGGTTATTGAGAAGCTCATTTTCATAATTTTGCATATCAGCATAATACTGGTAGGATTGTCCGAACCGACTGCTGAGCCACCAAACAGATGGAGAAAATGTAACTTTTTGATATGTATAAGCGATACCGCTATTAATTTTTTGAGAAGCCATTCCTATAAATGCGGTTTTTTCTTGATTAAGTAAAAATTCTGATGATAAGTTGCTCGGAAAGTTAAGAGCAGCATTTACGAAGCCTGTCCAGCTTTTGGATTTTAATAAAAGTTCTGCCTCTATTCCTCTTGTTTTGACTCTTCCTTCGTTTGTATAAGCGTTTAAATTGCCAATATAAGTAATAGCTTGTTGAATATCAATCCAATAACTATTGATTCGAGCCGAAATGTTTTTGGTAAACTTATACCCAACTTCTATTTCGTAAGTAGAAGATGTTTCTGGGTGAAGTAGCTCTATAGTGTTAACTTCACTACTGTAAGCTTGAAATACTGTAGGAATTCGAAAAGCTTTTCCGTATAATGCTTTTAGATTGAGTTTTTTATCGAAATAAGAAATTCCTATGCGCGGAGCTAAAGCGTTTCCATAGGTAGTGATTTCGTACCTTCCTCCGAAGGTAAGATTAAATCGATTAATTTTGATGATTCCTTGAGCAAGATTATAAAAACTTTCTGCGTATTGCGTAAATACTAATAAACTATCTTCCGCGTAGTTTCTACTTCTTAGGCCAGGTGTAAGATTAGTATTTGTGATAGAAGCAATATCTCGGAAGTATCCCGTTCCTACCCAAAGTTCTGTTCGACTAGAAGCTTTGAAATTTCCAATAATCTCTGTTTTGTAGCGACTCAATATCTGTCCTCCGATAGTTCCATATTGCTCATATATTATTTTACTGCCTGGCAGTACACTTGTTGCGATATTGTTTCCTCTGTTTAATTCTACATTGATATCTATTCCATATTTTTCTGATAGTTCGCGTTTGTAGCCTAAAAGAAAGTTGTTCATTTGATAATTAAGCTGTTCAGTATTCGCTGAATCTGGAGAAATATTAACAAGGGTAGTATGACCATCTAACCCGCTAAAATTAAAATTAGTGCGATTCCATTGAAAATAAATATTTTTATAGTCAGCTTTAAGAGTGGAATAATAAAAGTGGCGATAAGAAGTTTTTTCATTGAGCTTAAGTTCATTTCCGAAAAAATCTCTGTACAAATTTTGAGCTAGCGGACGGTAAGAAATTCCTAATAGAAAGCTTATGTTTAAATCTTTATGTTCTGTTCCTATAGCGATTTGTCCTTGTCTTAAGAAGCCATCTTTTCCGATAATTCCTGCACTGCTTTGCAGTTCGATTCCTTTTAGTTGGTTTCCAGAAACTGTAATAATATTGATAACAGTCACTCCTGCAAATCCACCGTACAGTGCTGAGCCAGGTCCTCGAATAATTTCTACTCGCTCTATCATGGAGGCTGGGATGGTACCAATAAAGTTATAGTTTCCATACCCTAAATCGTTGAGCATCAAACCGTTTAACATGATAAGGGCTTTACCTTCGTGAGCCCATATTCCTCGAAAACCTAAACCTACGATTTGATTAACATCTATGCCGAACTCAAAACCTGGAACCAAACGCAGTACATCAGCAATGTCTTGGCAACCATATTTTTGAATTTCATTTCGGGTGATGACAGAGACAACAGAGGGCGCCTCCTCCAAAAATTGTTCTTTTTTGCTTGCTAAGCTAATTTTATTTGCTTCATCTTGCTGTATTGAAGCAATATCTTGAATAGAAAGCCTTAGTATTTCGGTACTATCTTGTCCAGAAGCTACAACACTAATAAAAAAAGTAATCAAACAAAAAAAACATCTCATGAGACAAATTTTAATGATAACAAATGTATGTAATATTTAAATAAATGATAGCAAATTTATGTATATTTCTAGCATTTTTGTCTTACGCAGTAAAGGTTGAGCAGGAATAATTAATAATTATCTCTTAAAATTTTTAAGGAAAGCTATTGCGAAAGAAATGCCTCCTACACATAAAATGGCGAGAGTTTGAGATGTGTGCATTAAAAAAGCAAAATATTCTCCTATAGATTCAGAAATTTGATAAGTTAAAAAGGCAGTGCTTACAAAAAAATGATATGAACCAATACCTCCTGGGGTCGGAATTATAACGCCTATGCTGCCCATTACGAGTACGGTTAAGCAGCACATCATGCCTAAAGAACTTGTTTCTTCCATGCTAAAAAATAAGACGTAAGCCATTAGGTAATAAAATATCCAAATTAGAAAGCTATGAAAGATGTACCACGACAATAAGTTGTTTTGGAGTCGGAAAATGCTGAGCAATCCTTTTAATAGTTCATCAATGAAATGATACAATTTCCCTAACAGTCTGTTATGTTCTAACCAATGACGTAATCTAAAAAAAGCAATTAAAGCTAGAATGCCTACAAGGGCTAAACCAATCAACCAAGGAAGTTTTTTTATCATCAAAGAAGAATTTCCTAATAAAAAGTTACCGAGTCGGTCGAATTCGATTGTAATTACAACGATAGTCAGCATTCCCAAAATAATTAGATCGATCGTTCGTTCTGCCACTACAGTTCCAAAAGAGTTTGCAACCGGTACATTATCTAATTTTTTAAGTAAACTGCATCGAGCTACCTCACCAGCGCGAGGTACGAACAAATTAACAAAGTATCCTACCATTACACACAAAAAAGCGTGAAATGTGTAGACGCTATAACCCAAGGGTTTTAATGCGATAGTCCAACGCTGAGCGCGGCTCAAATGACTTAATAAAGAAATAATGACAGAAGCATATATCCATTTGGGATTGATATATTGTAATTTGTTGAGCATTTCATCAAAATTTTGGTCTCGATAGATGTACCAAAACAGGGCGATAGCAATACCTGATGAAATAAGATATTTAAAAATAGAAAACAACTTTTGCTGCATAAGAAATTTTGAAAAAAATTTGCTCTTGCAAAGCTATCTAAAAACATTGGATACAAGTTCCTTTGAGCGAATTAAAAACTTTAAAAATTGCAGTTTTTCGGATGTTTTTAACAATTGTATAAACTTATTATAAATTATTGTGTAAACTGATTGTTCAACTTTTTAGTTTTATCAATAATCCAATATTCGTTTTAAAAGATGAGCAACTTACGAAAGTATGATTTGTATAAAGAAGGATATTTTAAGGCTGAAACGGTAGAAGAACTTCTTAAACTGAATGATGACGCTTTCATTGAGGACGTCATTCAAACATTTAAAGAAGAAAGCCCAAAGTACCTTAAACAAGTGCGCGAGTGTTTTCAAGCGCGCGATTACGAACGAATGAGAATCAGTTTACATCAATTAAAAGGAAGTTGTGGCACAATTGGCGCCGAAAAAGTGCGTCGCTTTGTGATGGAAATGATGGAAAAAGTAGACAAAGGGCGCATCTCTTCTTTGCAGCAAGATTGTGAACAACTTGAAAAATTATTAGTAGATTTGTACGAGATGCTCGATATTGTCTACGAAAGAAAATGAGAATTTCATATACTCCAGCTTTTTTACGAAAGTTAGAACACTTCGTAGAAGAAATTTCTTATGTACTTCGCTACGAAAAAGGAAATTTTCAGTCGGGTTATTGCATTTTAAATCATCAACGTATTATCATTATAAATAAATTTTTCCCTTTAGAAGGAAAAATTAATGCATTAATGGAAATTATCAGCCAGTTGCCAATAGAAAAAACTGCATTAAGCCCTGAAAATCAGGAACTGTACTGTCTTCTTAAAAAAAATATTTCAACTACATGACCTTATCGGGAGAAATGCCGTCTGTGAGCGAAGGCAATTATGAATTTTATCGGCGCATTCAAATTCCTATCTTCCAGCACTATGCGAAACTAACAGGAATGGATACAGGAAAAGACATCGATATTATTTATCCTATGATTGAAAAGTCTACCTTAGTTGTAGAGCTTGGAGCAGGTTACGGAAGAAGTGTTCAGTTTTTACTCCAAAAAGGATTTTGCGGGAGATTGGTTCTTGTAGAAAGAGTACCAGAAATGATTGAATATCTTAAGCAAGCTTTTCCGCCCTTAGAAATCTTACAAACAGATATAAGGTATTTACAACTTCCCTTTCAAGCAGATGTTTTGTTATGGTTATGGTCTGGAATTTTAGAGCTTTCTCGCCAAGAACAGACTCAAACTGTTCAGCAATTGTACAAGAATCTGAAAAAAGGCGGGCTTTTGTTTATTGAGGCACCTTACCAAAGAATACAAGTAGTAGGATCTCATACATCAGAGAAGTTAATAAAATTAGAAACAGAATGGGGTACGCTCACCGCTTATTTGCCTTCTCCTGAAGAAGTTGAAAGCGATGCAAGACTTGCAGGGTTTAGTAGTTTTAAAAAAATTCTTTATCGTTCTCAAACTGATTTAGAGCGTGTAATTTATCTGCTCACCAAGTAGCTGATTTTGAAAATCATTTTCATAGCTCTAAAGCGGTTTTATTCACACCTAACACCTTTCTTATACTTCAAAAAATTTTAATAAAATTTTTCATCAATTTAGACAATAATTCGAATGCTTTTTCGTTTTGCTTATAACTATTAGGCTTAAATTTGACTTCAAATGAAAATTATAATGTTCTTAGCCGGTTGGTTAGGGATAAGCTACAGTGCGCTTGCTCAACTGACCTACGGCGCTGGAATTGGCACTACAGGCTATTCTGGCGACGTGAATGACGTATCTATAGGTTCAGCTCGGTATTCTATTAATGGAGATGTAGGCTACAAAGTAAATGACATGCTAGAATTGTATGGCTCGGCTACTTTTTACGAAATTTCTGCAAAAGATGCAGTTCCCCAACGCAACATAAATTTTCGCTCTCGAAACTTGGAAGCATACGTAGGAGCAAGGTTTTTTTTGACTTCTCCTTACAAAACTTTCGTTACTTACAAAACAGACGTTTTACTTCCTTATTTTTATGGAGGTGTAGGCGTTACTACTATCGATCCCTACGCAAGAGATGGCAAAGGAGAATACGTAAGTATGCGGCAGCTGCGATTGGAAGGGCGACCTGTTCCCTCAAGTGCTGCTATATATCCTATAGGGTTCGGGCTTCGGCTTCGACTGACGCAGGCATTTTATATAAATGCAGAAGGAGGGCTTCGTTTTGTTAATTCAGACATGCTCGATGGAATTATGACTGACAAAGTGAAATCGAAAGACATTAGCCCTGAAGCAAGAAGTTTCATCGCGTCATTAGGTCAAACTCAATCTAACCTTGTGAACGCAATGAATTCTACTGACGCTACAGGAGGATTTGTCTATAAAAACGGAAACCCCGCTCGAAAAGATCTTTATGGAATTTTTCAACTTCGAGTAGAGTTTATTCCTGCAGCTTCAGCAAAACAATCTGAATTTAAGTATAGAGGGCGTTCGGCAAGCAGCATTTATCACAGGCGAAAACCCTCAAGAAGATTGAAATAACAATTTTACTATTAGCTTTGTGCTCCGAAACAAAAACGTTTCGGAGTTTTCGGATGAAAACAAAATATTATAGTTACCTTCTGATATTTTTCTTGTTTGTCCTTTACCTTTTTTATCATGACTTTCGCGCATGGTCGGGACAAGTTCTTAAAGATTGGTTGTTAGTTGAAAATTCTGTTTGGGATTTTTGGGAGAACTTTTTAGGAAAAAACTTTTACAAAAAAATTCCTCTAGCGATCTGGCTAGGATATGCAATATATGCTTTTTTAGTAATCGGGTTGACAGTTGCCGCTGTGTATTTGCATTTTCAAAATACACTCTATGCAAAAATTTCGTTTATTCTCATGGTGACCCTTTTATTTGTTTGTGGTGTGCTGAGTTTTCTGTTTGTGTATTTAGAATTTCCGATAGCAGATCGAATTTGTCGCGAGACGATATACTATGTAATTTCCCCTGTTTCTATTATGTTTTTTTTACCTACTTTCATGTTATTAGAAAAACAAAAAAACAAAACTCAACTTAATTGATTCGGTTGATTGCTTGTATAATTCTTTGTTGTGGAGAACAAAGAGAAATACGCACGTATTTTCTTCCTTTTTCCCCGAACACTGTTCCAGGTGTAATAAAAATGTGGTACTTTTCTAAAATACTATCAGCAAATTTCTCTGCATCAGAAGCGTGGGGAGGAAGTTTCGCCCATACAAACATTCCTTCTTGAGGCTCTTGATATGAACAGCCTAGTTTTTGCAAAAGTTGGATTACTAACTCTTTTCTAATACTGTACTCTTTATTTCGCTCATGGTGCCATTCTATAGGTAAAGCGAGTGCCTCGATAGCTGCATCTTGTACGGCGCGAAACATACCAGAGTCCACATTGCTTTTTACTTGGAGAATAGCTGTTAAATACTGCGGATTCCCTGCCACCCAGCCAATGCGCCACCCAGCCATGTTATGAGATTTGCTCATCGAATTGAGTTCAATAGCCACTTCTTTTGCTTTAGGGACAGACAAAATGCTGATAGGGGAACGTTGGGGAAGCACTAAACTATATGGGTTGTCATGACAAACAAGAAATTTATGCTGATGTGCTAATGCAATCACTCTTTCAAATGTCTCGTAAGAAGCAGGAGCGCCTGTAGGCATGTGGGGATAGTTGAGCCACAATAGTTTTATGTTTTTTTCTGTTTTTAGGATATTTTCTAAGATGTTCCAATCGGGTTGCCAATTCTTTTCAGTAAGCGAATAAGCAATTGCATTTGCTTGGCACAATTTAGCAGCTGCTTTGTAGGCCGGATAGCCTAACTCAGGCACTAAGGCTATGTCCTTTTGATTTAGAAAAGCCCATGAAACGTAGGAAACTCCTTCTTTGGAACCTAAAAGTGGTAATACTTCTTCTGTATGCAAAGTTACTTTATAAATAGATTGGTAAAACTGAGCAATCGCTGCTCGAAATTCAGGAGTTCCTTTGTAGCCCTGATATCCGTGATGAAGGGGGTCGAGAGCAGATTGATAAAGCGATTCTATCACATGAAGAGGAGGAGGAAGGTCAGGACTGCCAATTCCGAGATTGATAACATCTGCTCCTGTTCGATTTATTTCTGCAATTTGATGTAACTTTTTAGAAAAATAATACTCTTCTACATCCTTAATTCGTTCTGCCTTGGGTATTATCATCGCACTAAGATTTCTTGGCAAAGATAGCAGTGTTTTTTGGCTTTTTTTTTCCATGAACTTATGTTATATTTGCTATAAAATTTAATAGATATGAAAAAATGTATCTTGTTGTTGTTCTTATTGGGATTTTTAGGAAGTTGCCATACAGAAGATACTGCTCTTTCTGAACCTCAAACTGAATACCGCCCTGTGTTAGCAAACAGAGAAGACTTAGACAAACTTATTCATATCAAATCCGCTCAGCCTATCAAACAAAAAGGAAAAATTTACTTTAAAAATAATTTTATTTTTTTAGTAGAACCTCAACAGGGTATCCATATTATCGACAATCGAAGACCTGAAGAGCCACATCAGATTGGTTTTATAGAGATTCCGGCATGTGTAGATGTGGCCGCAAAAGGCAACATTTTATATGCGGATAATGCTACTGATTTAGTTTTGATTGATATATCTAATCCGTTTTCACCGAAATTGATAAAACGGCTTCCTAATGTCTTTCCAGATTTGTTGCCGCCTGATAATGGGTCGATTCCAGAAATTTATACACCTGCTAAACGTCCTAAAAATACTGTAATTATTCGATGGGAAAAACCTTAAGTTTATGAAAAGGATTGCGTTATTTATAGGTTTTTTATTGATGGGATGCTCAGAGAGAAGTTCTGATGCTCCTTCTCCTTCTGCAGTAGGAGATGTAAGTGGTTCGAATAAGGGAGGCTCTATGGCTCGTTTTGCTGTAAAAGGAGATTATCTTTATACGGTCGATAACCAGTCGCTAAATATTTTTAACATTCGTGACAATCAGAATCCAACGAAAGTGGGAGATGTTAAAATTGGAGATGACATAGAAACGATATTTCCCTTCAACGATTGGCTGTTAATTGGTTCGATGCGAGGAATGTATATTTATGAGCTCTCTAATCCTGAACGTCCTGAAAGATTAGGAATGTATGAGCATGTAATAGCTTGCGACCCTGTAGTAGCTCAAGATAAATACGCTTATGTAACGCTCCGTTCTGAAGCAGCGAATCGCTTTTGCAATCGGGGAGAGAATGCGCTCCACGTGCTCGACATCAGTAATCCTGCAAATATTAGACGTATTGCTCGCTATGCAATGGTGCAGCCAGGAGGTTTAGGAGTAGATGGAAAATATTTATTTGTTTGCGACCAAGGATTGAAAGTATACGATAATACAGATCCTACTAATTTGATACTTAAAAAGAAATATTCTATCGACGGATACGACGTCATTCCGCTTGGAAACTTGTTAATTGCAGTAGCTACACAAGGCTTGTATCAATATTATTATACACCTGATACCATGTACCACATCAGTACAATTCCGTTTGGTAAACTTTTTTAAAATGAGAAAATGTATTTTTGTGGTAGCTCATAGCCTTCTGCTTTTTCTTACTTCTTGTCTAACCATTTTTAGTGGAACAAAACAAACAGTTTTTCTAAATTCTGAACCACAGGATGCGAGTGTATTGGTAAATGGAATGTATGTTGGAACAACTCCCTGCAAGGTTCGCATTAAAAGGCGTGTGCAGATGTCTCCCTATAATCGGCGAAACCAGCAACATTATCATTTTCAAAAAGAAGGATATGAGGATTTACATATTTACGATGAAGCTCAAATTAATCCTATGGCTATCATTGCAACTGTTTTTACGAATGGGATTTCGGCCATAGATTTTTTGACAGGTGCTTCTAATCAGTATAAAAAAAGATGGTACGTAAAATTGGTTCCTACTTCTGAGCAAGTTTCGTATAACAAAGAACGTACAACAGAAAGTTTCTTTAAAAAAAATGTGCGTCCACCTTTTGTTAGATATTCAGCCGATTCAGTAAGAGGCAGGAATATAGTATCTTTTTATCCTTTCGGATTAGTAGCGGGAACTGCTCTTATTGGTTGGGAACAAAAAGTTGCGCCTCGCACAAGTTTAAAAACTCTTTTGGGATATGGCTACAACGATTACGTAAGATACTATGACTTGCGCAACGTAACAGAAATTTATCTTGAGTTGCAGCCACGATTTCATTTGAGTGACAAGTTTATGTTTCAAACAATATATTTTTCTCCTTTTTTGTTAGGAAAGTATATTGATGGCAAAAAGCAAATCAATCAAGCGAATGGGATTAATAATTCTGGTTCGCTTGTTGTAGAAAATTTTCGCCATACTAATTGGGCTGTTGGAGTAGGAACGGTTGTTGGCTATCAGTTTACATTTTTTCAGCGCCTTAACTTAGATTTTTATATAGGAGGAGGGCTTATAAAGCAGCAACAAATTCGCGACGATTTTTCTTTTATAAAGGGTTTGAATCCTTATAAAAGCGGAAATTTCCTACATATGGGATTAAATGTAGGAATTGTTTTAGGAAAAAATACGCCAGAACTCCTAGAAGAATAGTTTAATCTCCGAAACAAATTCCTACTCCTCTAGCAGCATGTATGAGATAAGAATCAGGCTTGACATGGTTATATTTTCCTGTAGCTTCTGTAAGAGAGACACTTACAACAGTGTTGTTTCGATAGGCTACCATTTTTCCATACTCTCGGTTAAGTACCATTTCGAAAGCTTTGACGCCGAACATAGTGGCTAATACGCGGTCGAATGCGATAGGGGTTCCGCCGCGCTGTGTGTGTCCGAGAATTGTTTCGCGAATATCGGCTTGTACGCCAACTTGTTTAAGTTGAGCAGAGAGTTGCAGAGCAATGCCTCCTAAGCGCACATTTTCATATCCTATTTCGTCGCTTTTTCGGGCAACAATAGTGCCCTCTTTGGGTTTAGCTCCTTCTGCTACCACTACATGAGCGAATCCTCTTCCGTTTTGGAAGCGCTCGTTGAGTCGGGCAGCTACTTTTTGAATATCGTAAGGAATTTCAGGAATCAAACACACTTCTGCCCCTCCTGCAATTGCTGTATGAAGTGCTATCCAACCTGCATCTCGTCCCATCACTTCCATAATCATGATTCTGTGATGACTTTCTGCGGTGGTAACTAAACGGTCAAAACTTTCAGTTGCAATTTGAACGGCAGTTTGAAATCCAAATGTAAAGTCGGTGGCAGATAAATCATTATCAATTGTTTTAGGAACTCCTACAATATTGACACCTTTTTCAAAAAGTTTTTGACTGATGCGCTGTGAGCCATCTCCTCCTATGCTAATAATTGCTTCTATATTAAGTTCTTGAAGGCGTTTTATCATTTCGTCAGAGCGATCTACAGCTTTCCACGTTCCATCGGGTTGTTTTATAGGATAAGCAAAAGGTCCTCCTTTATTAGTAGTTCCGATAATAGTGCCGCCTCGCACATGAATTCCACTGACTGTCTTATTATCTAATGGAATGAGTTCCATAGGGTCGCTTAATAGGCCGTTGTAAGCGTCTCGGCTTCCTATGATTTCCCAACCTTTTTCTTGGGAAGCGCGTTTGACGATGCCTCGAATCACGGCATTAAGACCAGGACAATCTCCTCCGCCAGTGGCTACCAATACTCTTTTCATTTTCAGATACTTTTCAAGTTAAGATTTATGCTTATATTTGCATGATATTTTGAAAACTCCAAATTTTAAACCATTAAATATTCGAAAATCGTGGATTTGTTCGATAAGTTGCTAGTAGATAAAGGTCCTTTGGGCAGACACTCTGCAATTGCTCACGGATATTACATGTTTCCGAAGTTAGAGGGTGAAATTGGTGCTCGCATGAAGTTTAGAGGACGCGAAATGCTCGTATGGAGTCTCAATAATTATTTAGGATTAGCCAATCACCCAGAAGTTAGGAAAGCTGATACAGAAGCTACTGCGAAATACGGTCTTGCTTATCCAATGGGAGCGCGCATGATGTCGGGAAACTCTACGATTCTTGAAGAATTTGAAGATCAACTGAGCGATTTTGTAGGGAAACCTGCTACAATGGTGCTTAACTATGGCTATCAAGGCATCGCTTCTGTAATAGATGCGTTGTTAGATAGAAAAGATGTAGTAGTATACGATTCAGAGTGCCATGCGTGCATTATTGATGGATTGAAAATGTTTATCGGAAAACGTTATGTCTTTCCGCACAATGATATTGAAAAATGTGAAAAACAGCTTCAGCGCGCTACCAAGCTCGCCAATCAACAGGGTGGAGGTGTTTTAGTGATTACAGAAGGAGTTTTTGGAATGCTCGGTGACCAAGGAAAACTGCGCGAAATTGTAGAGCTTAAAAAGAAATATCAATTTCGTTTGATGGTAGACGACGCTCACGGGTTTGGAACGATGGGTAAAAATGGCATTGGAACAGGGGAAGAGCAAGGGGTTATGGACGAAATCGATATTTATTTTTCTACCTTTGCCAAAGCAATGGCAAGCATCGGGGCTTTTGTTTCGAGTACGGAGCCTGTAATTGATTACTTGCGCTACAATACGCGTTCCCAAATATTTGCTAAAACTTTGCCTATGCCTATTGTAATCGGCAACATGAAACGCCTCGAACTCTTGCGTTCACAACCGCAATTGCGGGAGCAATTATGGACTGTCGTAAGAGCTTTGCAGAATGGTTTGCGTGAAAAAGGATTTAATTTAGGGAAAACAGAATCTCCTGTTACTCCTGTTTTTTTAAGTGGAGGTACAAACGAAGCCGCTAATCTGATTATGGATTTACGGGAGTACTACAATATTTTCTGTTCTGCTGTAATTTATCCTGTAGTGCCTAAAGATGTAATTATGTTGAGGTTAATTCCTACAGCTGTACATACTTTGGCAGATGTGGAAGAAACTATCAATGCTTTCGCAGCAGTTTCTGATAAACTCAAAAGTGGCTATTACGCTACCAAAGAGTTTCAACCGGCTCAGTAGTCCATCTTGTATGTTGTTTTGATGAGAAACTTTTCTCGATCTAGAAATCGAGAAAGGAGAGGCTATCTTTTGTTCTTAAAAACTTCAGCTGTGCAAGAGACTCATCGAAATCAAAAATTTATAGGGAGATTAAAAGTAACAATATCGACGCTTGCTTTGTTGTAGCTAGTAAGCATTAGCTGAATGGAAAGACTTATGAAGCGGTGAGAGCTTTGAACTTTTTTAAATGAGCATATTAATTTCGGAAAGGATATGCTTTTCTTCGAAAAATTATAAATGGAATTTCTGTTGTATGAGAAATTTTTCTGGCTTTACATCGCAAGAATTGATAAGTTTATTTATACTTATTTGTTGTTTGGCTTGCTCTAAGCTTATTTTGATTAGAGCGCAAATTATAGTTTTGAAAAATAAGTCTCTTTAAACAAAAGAGAGAAATCATGAGAATAGTTTGGAGCGAAATAATTGTAAGTTTTCTCGAGAAATAATAACTGATGGTAAGAGGAAACTCGGCAAAATTGAAAACTTCTTTGTAAATCTCGGGAAAATAATATAAAGAACAATATATCTGAGTGCCAGCTCTCAAAGTTCTTAAATAGATAGTAGGAAATAATGCTTGGCGATGCCCGTGTTGATATGAAGCGCGATAACTCTCTCTAAACCTGCGTATACATCAGCAAGTATTTTTTGAGCATGAAAATCTATTTTCGAAGTTATGTTCCGATTTCAAGTAATGATCCTATTTTTTTATGTATCAAAATCGACCCAGATGTTTTAAAGTATGTTTGTAGAGTTGTTGTTTAGCTAAAAAAGTTATGTATGTACTGGATTTTATTCTTTTAAAGCCCAATATTTTTATAAGAAATCTGTAATAATACCATTGCCCAATTGAAAGCAGATGTTGCCAGGCTGTATTAACCAAACCTGTTTACTAAGTCTTCCAATTTCAAAAAAATGAATATTTTAAAATAAAGTACTGATTTACAGATGGTTTATTTTTTATTTTTATTTATGATTATAGATAACATTTCAGAAAGCTGGCAATATCATATAATATTGCTGTAGCTTTAAAAGCTTTCAGAAGTGAACGATTTTTTTTAAAATTTGCTTGCATAATGGTAGTTCCTCTATGCTAGCAAGCTGCACTACTAGGAGATGCTCGCACAGTATCAAACTACTAAACCTAAGTGCGAAATTTATGTAGCTTATCTGATTGATTTACCATTTAGTAGTATTATATTGGACCTTGCTGCATGTGCAATTTATAAATGCTCAACTACTAAAAATAAAAAGATAAATAGGTTTCTTTCAAAAAGAGAGGTATTCAAATGCCTCTTTTTTTCTTGTAAACTGTCAAGTTTTTAAGATTTTTGAGAGCAATTCGAATGTTATGAAAAAGCTCGTTCTTGATTCGTGGCATCGTCAGATCGGTGCTAAAATGGTAGCCTTTGCAGGTTTTGAAATGCCTATCCGTTATGGTTCTGAAATAGAAGAACATCGCGCTGTTCGCCAAAATGTAGGTATTTTCGATATTTCTCACATGGGAGAGTTTGTTGTAATAGGAAAATACGCGCTCGATTTTTTGCAAAAAGTTACTTCCAATAATGTAGCAAAATTGTACAATGGCAAAGTTCAATATTCTTGTTTTCTAAATGAAAATGGAGGAATTGTAGACGACTTACTCGTGTATCGCTTACAGGAAAATAAATATTTGTTAGTAGTAAATGCCGCAAATATAGAAAAAGATTGGCAACATCTGATGAGCTATCTACCGAGTGACAAAGAAGTAATTCTTCAAAACATATCTGACGAAACTTGTTTGTTTGCTTTACAAGGTCCTAATGCGCAAAATGTGTTGCAACCTTTGGTAAATGTGTCATTATCAAATCTGGCGTATTATACTTTTGTTGTTACTGAAATGGCGGGAATTCCTGATATTCTTATTTCGGCTACAGGCTATACGGGAGCAGGAGGGTTTGAGATATGCGTTCCTAATCAGTATGCTGAAACGATTTGGACAAAAATCATTGAAAGTGGAAAAAGATTTCATCTTCAACCTATCGGACTAGGAGCTCGCGATACGCTTCGCTTAGAAAAAGGGTATTGTTTGTATGGAAATGATATTGATGAGACTACCTCGCCTTTAGAGGCTGGATTGAGTTGGATAGTTTCTTTTCAAAAAGAGTTTATAGGAAAGGAAACTCTTTTACAACAGCAACGGGATGGCCTTCAGCGCAAGTTGGTAGGTTTTGTAATGAAAGAAAAAGCGATTCCGAGAGCTCATTACTTGATATGTGATTCCACAGGAAAATCAATTGGTCGTGTAACTTCTGGCAGTCTTTCGCCTACTTTAGGGTATGGAATAGGATTAGGATATGTGCAAAAACCATTTGATGAAATAGGTACTCAGATATTGATTCGGATTCGAAATAATTTTCATCAAGCGCAAGTTTGTCAGTTGCCTTTTTTATAAGAATTTTGAATTTTGATCATCTTAAGAAAATAATTTGGAAAGATACAAGCCAAAAAGCTTAGCATTGGCTACAAGTTTAGGTTTTTACAAGTATTATTCTGTTGTGATGAGTTTTTAGTTTGATATGCAGTCGATTAGCTTGGAAATTTTGGCTCATCAACAAGTATAAGTAATTGACTACGTTTTGTTATGCTTTTCAACTTTTGTTATATGGTCTTTTTTGAAAGGAAAAATCTCAGAAAGCTGTATCCTTTAAAATTTTGGTAAGCAACTTGCAAAGTTTCTTCAAATTAAATTTTCATGAGGCAAGAAATTTTTCTTATCAACTTCTGTGCATTATCTTTAACAATTTTCTGGCACTTTGTGGAGGGGTTGTTATTTTATGTTTCGTTATTTGATTATCGAATGTAAAACATCCTTAGAATTTTTTCAGAAAGAAATAAGAAAGTAAACAAATAAAAATATCCAAAGAGCGTCTAAGAAATGCCAATATTGGCATAGCATTTTGATTTTTAATTTTTCATAAGGGCTTGTGATGAGTATCAAATATTTTACTGGGTCTTTGAGCATTTGGAGAACGGTTCTGTATTCGAGAAAGAGAAAGATGATTCCTCCTATCAAATGCAAAGCGTGAAGACCAGAAATCAAATATAAATAAGCGCCAGATGCTTTTCCTATTAAAAAAATACCAGATTTTTGAAGTTCCAACCACCCTAGAAATTGAGTGGCACAAAAACTTATTCCTAATAACAAAGTAATTCCTAAGAGATGTTTGACTTGTTCTATTTTTTCTGATTCAAAAGCTTTTCTCGACTTGCGCAAAAACCAGCTACTCGACATAATTAGAAGAGTGCTGATGATAAAAGCGACAGGAAACTGCTTATATTCAAAACCCTGCAAGCGCAAGCGAGTAAAGGTAAACGCTACTAACAGAACACTAAATAAAAGCCCGATTCCTATGATAAACAGATATAAAAGCATTTGATGGGCGTGCATTGACTCAAGTTGATGTACCAACGTAGTCTTTTGCTTTTTAGGAGGTTGACATGTCATCATTAGCTTTTCGATTTCTATTGTAAACTTAGCTGAAGTTGGAATTGTTTAAGCATTTGTGTAGAATTTTTATTTAAATTTTTTTAGATTTGTTTAAGAAGATTTTTTAGTTTAGTATGGACACACTGATTCAGCCTATTTTCCAAGAAATTCTTAATACTGCCTCTGACCTAATCTTTGTGTTTGATGAAAATGGAAAAATTTTGTTTGTTAACAATGCTTGGAAAAATACTTTAGGTTACACTCAAAAGGATATAGAGAACTTATCACTAGAAAAAATTACGGCAGTAGGTTATAAATTGCGAACAGGAGTAGCCACCATACAAGCTGAACGATATGGCGTTTGCCAAGATTTTCATACCGTGCTGATTGCTAAAAACAAGCGCAAAGTTACGTTAATGGGTTCTATATACTGCAAACTTCCCGAAACAGAAGACGAACCGTTGATTTTTCGCGCCATGCTTTCTAACAAAACTGAAAAATTGCGAGCAGAAACTCTACAAAATCTCTATTACAAGATTTCTAAATTAATTGAAAGCGGCGTCGGCTTGCCAGAACTATACTCTAAACTGTACCAAGAACTCGAACAAATCTTGCCTATAGATAGCTTTATAGTAGGAATTTTTGATGAAAAACGCGCTTCAGTACAGTACCCTTTTTATGTGAGCTCTGTGTACTCTCAAGAGCAGGGCGTACAAGGTGAAAAGTTTATTGAATATGCTGCTTTTACATTCGAACGTCCGATGTTTTTGTACGAAGAGTATATCAAAGAAATTTGCCGCAAACACTCTATTAAATTATTGTTTCCGCCTGCAAAAGTGTGGTTAGGGGTTCCGTTGGTGATAGATAAAAAGCACATCGGTATTTTGATACTTCAATCTTTTCGGAAGCGAGAAGATTATTCCAAAAGAGATTTAGAAATTTTGCAATTCATTTCCAGTCAGTTAGCTAGTGCAGTTCTCCGCTATCAGAACGAAGAAAAAATACGCGCACAAGCTGCTCGCCTGAAAGCAATTTTTGAAAGTGGTTCTCATCTGATGTGGTCGCTCGATAGGAACGGAAATCTTACCAGTTTCAACGAAAATTTTAAAAAATTGCTTAACAGTTTATATCGCATCGAAAACCTTGAAAATGGTGTCAATCTTCTCAAAATTATTGGAAAAGAAAGAAGTCATCAAGAGGTTTTATTGAAGTGGATTCATCATTATCGGCTTGCTTTTGCTGATTTGGCTCAGCAGTTTGAATTTAAGTTTGTAAGGGAAACACAAAAAGAAAGCTGGTGGGAGGTTTATCTCAATCCTATTTATGATAGAAACGGACAAGTAGCTGAAGTATCTGCTGTAGCCCACGATATTACGCAAAAAAAAATTACAGAACTTATTTTAGCAGAAAGCGAGTTGAAGTTTAGAAGTATTTTTGAGTCTTTCCAAGATGTGTATTTTCGAACAAATATCGAAGGAGTAATAAATATGGTAAGTCCTTCGGTATCTGAGTTGTTGGGAGAACCTCCTTCGGAGGTTATTGGTAGAAATATTCTGAGTTTCGTAGCATCTGACGTGAACGTAGAAGAGCTCATGAAACAACTTTTTACATTAGGTAATGTGCGCAACTACGAAAGTGCTGTGCGTTTAGCAGATGGTACTATCAAAAACGTAATTTCTAACTTTCGACTTATTTACGATGAAAAAGGTCAGTTAGCTGGAGTAGAGGGAGTGGCACGAGATATTACAGAGCTCAAGAGTGCAATAGAGCAAATTCGTTTAGCAAAGGAAGAAGCAGAGCGTTCTTTAGAAGTCAAAAAAAGATTTCTTTCCAATATGAGCCATGAAATTCGCACACCGATGAATGGTATTATTGGCATGCTCGAATTGTTGAATAATTCTGAGCTAAGTGCTACCCAACAAGAATATGTTAAAACGATTCGCACTTCTTCAGAAACTCTTCTCAACATACTCAACGATATATTAGACCTTTCCAAGATAGAAGCCGGCAAAATGGAGGTGCGTGCGCGCTCTGTATGTTTGCGTGAAACACTCGATAAGCTTATTGCGCTCTTTCGTCAGAGAGCGTTGGAGCAGGATACAGAAATGTACTATGAAATGGAACATAGCATTCCATCTTTCATTCTAACAGATGAAACGAGATTGTTACAAATTCTATCAAATCTTACTTCTAACGCTATTAAGTTTACGCAAAATGGAAAAGTGATCATTCGAGTGCGCTTACAATTGGCAGAGCCTCCCCAAATAAAGTTGCGTTTCGAGGTAGAAGATACGGGTTTAGGAATTTCTCCTGAAAAACTAAACCTTTTGTTCAAACAATTTAGCCAACTGCATCACGATACCTATACTAAAGCACAAAGCGGAACAGGACTCGGATTAGCCATTTCTAAAGAACTCGTCGAATTACTTGGGGGAGAAATAGGAGTTGTTTCAGAGGAAGGAAAAGGAAGTACTTTTTGGTTTACTATCCTTACGCAAGAAGCCTCGCCAGAGCAAACCACCGTAAAAGAGCAAGTGAAACCCAACATTGTATTTTCGCATCATCCTTCTGTTTTGATTGTAGATGATAATGTGGTAAACCTTCGTGTAGCAGAAGGCATGTTAGTACAAGCAGGTTGCAAGGTATTTACTGCTTCGAGCGGACAAAAAGCTATTGACTTGTTAAGTGCTGTTCATTTTGACATAGTGTTTATGGATATTCAGATGCCTCATATGGATGGAATTGAGGCCACGCAGCGCATCAAATCAATGAAACTTCCTATTTGTCCTCCTATTATTGCCATGACAGCGTTTTCGATGGTAGAAGAAAGAGAAATGTTTTTGAAAGCGGGCATGGATGACTATATCGCTAAGCCGATTACTCAGGAAGCTATTTTAGAAAAAGTTGAAAAATGGACGCAGCCGCAACAACTCTATTTATCGCAAAATGTTTCTTCTGTTATTTCGTTGGGCGATGCTGTGTTAGATAAGCAGATCTTTGAAAATATGCAAAAATATGGAGACCAAGAATTTGTAAGAGGAATTTATGAAGACTTTATGCGTGAATCAGAACAAATAGTAGTAGAAATACGAGAATTGCTCCGTTCTACGGACGATTCGCGCCTTAAATCGCTTTTGCACAGTCTTAAAGGAACTGCTGCCACCTTAGGAGCGCAGCGCATTGCTCAGTGTGCAGCTACGTGGGAACATCTTATTAGAAGTGGACAAAATTACAAAATTGAAAGTCAGTACAAACATTTGTATTATGAGCTGATGAGCTTTAAATCACATTTAGCCTACGTATTGGCGCATCAATAGTCATTCGCCGGCAGTCCGATGATATCGCAAATTATACCCCAAAAATAAGCTATTGAAAAACAATAATTTACCGTTATACCAAAATAAGCGCATAAGTGGATTATCAGTAAAGTACACAATAGACCCTTTTCCATAAGATTCGATACCTAAAGCGAGTGTTTTTTCAATTGATTTTCGAGCATTCGTTCCTGCAAAACCATTAACAATAGCGTTTGTGGGATAAATACCTACATTGAAGCCTTGTTTTTCTAAGTATTGATAATAGGTTTCAGAACTTTTTAAAGAAAAATAGCGGCGAGATAATCCAAACCCTATAGGGTGCGTAGTATCTATTAGTACTTGACAAATAGCACCTGCAATGTTGTTACTCTGGTTTCTGGCAGAGAGTTTCCCAAAAATGGGGAGAGAATCAGGAGAAGAATTAACTTCTTTTATTTGAAGAGTAGTTTTCCCGTTCTTTTTTGCAAAAAGAGAAACAGCATTTTCTAACGCAATAATGCGCCCGCCATGCTCTACAAACTCCATGAGCTTGGTTTCTGTCTTTAGGCGTTGATAATTGCCTGAAGGCAGAATTAATACATCGAAGTCATCTAAATCATAATATTCCCAAAACATATTTTCTAGGAGCGTAATCGGATATTCGATCTCGTAGTCAAAAAAATGCCAAATTTCTCCCACGGCAGTAGGGTTGATATGCTCTCCTATCAGAAGAGCAATTTTAGGAGGTTGAATGAGGCGCGAAAAGCGAGAACCTATATCTTTTCCTTCTTGTACTAATCCTGACGCTAGGACTGAAAATTTTACATAGTATTTTTTGAGAATAAATAAAGTTGTATTTTCAAAATCAAGAATATGCCGATTGTCATAGGCAGTGATGAGCAAACTACCTTCTCCGAATAATTGATTATTAGCTACAAACGGCTTCTCTGCATATCGCACGCGAAACCCTTTTTGTAGCAGGTGAGACAACAGTTTGGCAGCTCCCAAATCTTGCCACGCTACGGCAAATGCATATACGTTGGAAGGAAATAGAACAGTATCAGCATTTGATACATAAGAAAGAGAAGGATTGATTCTTTGAGAAGTTGCATAGCACTGCAAACCAAATGCATACGGAAGTGTCCAAGCAGTTAAATCGTAAGTTTGAGAGTCTTTTAAGATTGTTTGGTGCTCAAAGAGTACTTTCAACAGATTCGACATCGGTTGATAGGCAGAAATTACAACATCATAAGGAGTAATCTCGAAATTTTCTTGTTGAAGGCGATGATAAGCATATCCATTTGCTTTAATAGAAGAAGTAACTCGTCCGTATTGAATTTGTTGTTTGTCGAGTAAAGCTAAGAAAGTGCGTAAGCGGTCTGGTGAATTTTCGGCTTTGATGACATAAGTTTTATAAATCCCTTCAGGCGACTGGATAGAGCGCTTGAAATAATTTTCAAATTCTTGCAATAACTTATGTTTTAGTCGAAAACTAGTTTGTATTACCGAATGACTAACGGCTAAATGGTGTGCGATGCGGTCTTTAAGAGTGAGTGTATCGCCTTCAGAGGTTCGAAGAGCAATACCGGCTTTGCCACCTCCGCCTTGCTCAAAAGTAAAGGCAGTAGCACCGTGTAAGATAGGATAAGTTTCGCCGTATGCAGGGTATAGTAAATCGTAAATTTCTTTGGTAAAGTAAAGCCACTTTTTTTGGTCGAACACTTGGGCGTTCGCTTTTCCAAGAGAGTCTTGGAATATGAGATGCCAACGATGAATCAGTTCGTGGTAAGGTTGTGCAGCAGGCGCAAAATAGTAGCTAAATTCTGGACCCATTTCATGGAAGTCGCAATACACTTGTGGCATGAATTGCCGATAAATTTTCATTCGGCTTTCCGTTTCAACTTGAGATTGCCAAGCCCAATCGCGATTTAGGTCAATTCCGTAGTGATTAAATCGCCCGCCAGGCCATGGTTGGTAATGTTCCCATGCTGACGGATATACATTAGGAAATCTACCAATTGCTCTTTGATACCATTGTACATAGCGCTCTCTTCCATCTGGATTCAGACAAGGATCGATGATGATCAATAAGCTATCTAAGTAAGAGGCGGGGAGTTGTAAAGCCTCGTATAAAAACTGCATCGCAACTTCAGTAGATACAGCCTCATCGCCGTGGATATTATAACCCAACCAAATAATTGGAACTGAAACACCTTGTATTGTTCCTGAATCTAATCCAGCGCGTATACGGTTATTTTTGCCGATTTGATTGAGATGCTTCAAATTTTTAGGAGAAGAAACTGCTGCTACAAGTAAAGGACGCTGTTCATAGCTTTTTCCATAATAAATTAGCTGCACCTTATCAGAGTTTTGTGCTACGTGTTCAAAATAGTTAATCGTATAATGATGATAAGTAAATCGGTCTCCGAGTTCATATCCTAGAAATTGCGCAGGACTCAACAAAACTTGGGCTTCTACTGAAAGCGATAAACAATAAAAAACAAATAATGTGTGTTTCATTTGAGAAAAGTTTATTTATTGGTTGAAAAAATTCTTTCGCGGCGTATGATCAGGCTGTCGCATACGCGGTTGTAAATTTTTTCGAAGTGTTCTATATCTTTCGAATAATAATCGTACGATTGATAATAAGTAATACTATCGGTTTGGTATTTTGCAAAAATTTCTTTCTCAAGCGTCTTATAGATGGTATTAGTGTGTTCTGAATATTGGTTGTTAAGCGAGAAAACCTTTTCTTGCAACAACAAAGTTTCTATGATAATTTCCACTAATATATTCTCATCGAGTAGGTTTTGAGGTTTTGGAGGTTGTTTAAATATTGGCTGACAACTTCCAACTACGAAAGCAATCCATACAAAAATTATGATGCGCATTTGCAAAAGAAATTTATGGTTTGATTTGTAAATATAAACCTTGGATTTCAATTTCTTTTCTTTCAGAGAGTATTCTAATTGCTTGAAATACTCTTTCTTGAGGAACGCCGCTCATGGAGTAAAGAAGATCCGAAACTTTTGTTTTCCCTTTTTTCAATAATTCAGAACGAATTTTAGAAATAATTTCTACTTCTGTCAGCTCACTCCTTTTTTGATATACGCAAACATCGCAAATGCCGCAAGGATCATTAGCGATTTCTCCAAAGTATTCTAAAAGTGCCGAGGTTCGGCATTGTTTTGAATTATCTACGTATCGAGCTACCGATAAGGCTTTGTTAAGAAGTAATGCTCGGCGCATTTCAACGATTTTAGCATTTAAGGGCAACGTTTCTTTAGAATATCTAGGTTGAAGGTAGATAATTTGAGGCTTTTCTGTTTTTTCTTCGTAATCGATAATTTCAAGTTTGTGCAAGTAGCGCAACGAATCTATTAGAGCGTTTTGAGAAAGGTTTGTATACCGGCTCATTTCATCTTCAAAAATAGGAGTAGAATAGTGGAAAAGTGCTCCTCCATAATGTCGCAATAAGCAATTAATAAGCGGACGATATTGAGGAAAATTGTTTTGAAATTCATGGAGCGCTTGCTGAGAAACTTTAATGCGCACTTGCGACAATTTTCCTATATTTTCTGAAAGTAGCAATAATCCAGCTTCTTCTAATTTTTGAAGAGCGTTTAGCACTTTTAGAGTAGAAAATTGATAAGTTTTTGCAAATGCTGTCAATGAAAAATCATAAGCATTCATTTCTCCTTCTCCAATAGGAATTTGGAGGTAGTTCCCTAATGCATGATAAATTTCTTTGATTTCCTCAAGAGTAGGATAGCTTCTTTCAATATTTTTAACGACGGCTTGTAAGTCTTCTTGGGTATAAAGCACAACAGCAAAAGCTTTTTTTTCATCTCTTCCTGCTCTTCCCGCTTCTTGATAGTAGGCTTCTAAAGAATCAGGCAAATCCAAATGCACCACTAAGCGCACATCTGGTTTGTCGATCCCCATGCCAAAAGCGTTTGTAGCAACTATTACCCTTGTTTGGTTTGCTATCCACGATTTTTGTTTATTTTGACGCGTTTCAGCATCTAAGCCAGCGTGATAATAATCTGCGCGAATGTTGTGGCTCTGCAAAAAATCAGCAACTTCTTGTGTTTTTTTTCGATTACGAACATAAACAACTGCGCTCCCTTGTATTTTTTGAAGCATCTGAATCAATCTCTCATATTTATTTTCTTCGTAGAGAGCTGAATAAGAAAGATTAGGACGTGCGAAGCTTTTTTGAAATACTTTAGAGCCCTTGCGAAAGCGAAGTTTCTTTTGAATATCTTCGCGCACTTCGAAAGTAGCTGTAGCGGTTAGCGCAATGCAAGGAATTTCAGGGAGAAATTCCTCGCGAAAATGGCCGATTGCTAAGTAAGGAGGTCGGAACTCATAACCCCATTGGGAGATACAATGAGCCTCATCGACAGCAAGCAAGCTAACTGGAATATAAGAAATCGTTTTTCTAAAAAGCTCTGTTTGCAAGCGTTCGGGAGAAACGTACAGAAATTTAATAGCTCGGTGTTGTGCATTGCTCAGTACGTATTGAATTTGCATACGATTCATTGCTCCATGAATCATTTGAGCTGGGATTCCGCGCCTTTGGAGTTGAAAAACCTGGTCTTGCATCAGCGCAACAAGAGGTGAGATGACTAAACAAATTCCTTCTTTGGTTAATGCTGGTACTTGAAAACAAATAGATTTCCCTCCTCCTGTTGGTAAAAGTGCTAGAGTATCGTAGCCGTTGCCAATATGTTCGATGATTTCAGCTTGTAATGCCCGAAACTGCGAATAGCCCCAATACTTTTTTAGAATATCGAGGTATGCATTCATTATTTTTTGAAGAATTTTTCTGTGCGATTGTCGTACACTACGTAGTAAGCACCCATTTTTAAATCTCGGCAATCTACCTTGATACCTTTTCCTTTTTTGATAAGAGCTCCATACATATCGAGAATTTCATAACTCACTTCTCTTGTGAAATTCAGGTCTTTATCTACGCGCAAGGGATAAAATTTGACGGGTTCTAAGTTAGAATTGTACTCTACTTCTTGAGAAAGAATTTCTTTGCCTGTACTTTCGACATATCTTATTCGATATTTATTAATTCCTGAGTTGTGTTGGCAGGGAATAGAATAGTTGTTTACGTCGACATTGCCTTTTACGGGAGATGTTACTAATTGCACCCAAGCAGATTGTTCAAAGCGTTCTAATACAATTTTAGAGGAATTTTTTTCTCCTTTAGTGACAAAGTCTACCCCATTGGGCGTAACATCCACAGACAAAAATTGAAATTGAACGGAAGTTCTAATCGCATTAGGATTCAACACTTTCGGAACACAGCCTTCTGAGTGAATAATTTTGACTTCTACGGCTTCTCCCATTTTTACCATAATTGAAAGAGGGATATCGAAAGCTGTAGCTTGAGGAATTTTAGAAAGTTTTTTTCCGTTTACAATAATCTCATTAATACAATATCCTTGAGGAGTTACAGGATTCTGAACATAAATATTAGTTCCGTTGAAGTAGCCTGTCAGCGTAATTTCACCTGCGTAAGAATAAGTAAATCCTGTCACAAGAAATATAAAAAGCGTTAAGTACATAGCGATCTGAAATCTAATTTGGAGTAACATCTGCTAGCACAATATGTATTATGCAATTATAAGCACGAAAAATAATAAATTCTTAAAATAAGCAACGAATGAAAGAAAAATTCATTATTGAAGAAAATTAAAAAATTGTAAATATTCTTAAATAGGGATTTTTGAAAGTTTGTATCTGAAAACAATTGCTTGATATACAGTGATTTTTGTTGCATGTTTAAAAATAATTAAGTTTAAAAGCGGTTTTAGCGCCGAAGCATTTTTTTCAACTTTCCGTTTACAGCAGAGGTAGAATTTTTGTTCATTATTTTCATAAGTTTTCTCATTTCTTCAAATTGCTTTACTAACTGATTCACCTGCTGAATAGAAGTTCCACTTCCTTTGGCGATACGACTTTTTCGTTTGGAATCTAAAATATCGGGATTAGCGCGCTCCTTGGGAGTCATAGAATTGATAATCGCCTCGATTCGTACGAATGCTTTTTCATCGATTTGAGTATCTTTCATGAGTTTTGAAACACCAGGAATCAAGGAAAGAATATCCTTAAAATCGCCCATTTTTTTTATTTGTTGGACTTGCGCTAATAAATCATTATAGTCGAACTGGTTTTTTCGAATTTTTTTGTTTAGTCGCTTTGCTTCTTCCTCGTCGAAAGCTTGCTGCGCTTTTTCTACAAGCGTAATGACATCTCCAAAACCTAAGATGCGTTGCGCCATTCTATCGGGGTGGAAGGCGTCGATAGTATCAGGTTTTTCTCCTATGGAAATAAATTTAATGGGCTTATTGACAATCGTTTTAATAGAGAGCGCAGCCCCTCCTCGCGTATCGCCGTCGAGTTTGGTCAGTACAATGCCGTCAAAATCCAAACGATCGTTAAACACTTTGGCGGTATTTACGGCGTCTTGCCCAGTCATAGCATCTACTACAAAAAGCGTTTCAGATGGATTGACTGCTTTTTTAATTGCTTCTATTTCTTGCATCATTTCTTCATCTACTGCAAGGCGCCCTGCTGTATCGATGATAACAATTTGTTTGTGAATTCTTTTAGCAGTTTCAATTGCTTTTCGAGCAATTTCGATTGGGTTCTTATTTTCAGGTTCTGCAAACACTTCTACGCCGATTTGAGCGCCGAGAGTTTTGAGTTGGTCAATTGCTGCGGGGCGATAAATATCGCAGGCTGCTAATAACACTTGCTTGCCTTGCTTTTTGAGTAGATTGCCTAACTTCGCTGTGAAAGTAGTCTTTCCTGAGCCTTGTAAACCTGCAATCAACACCACTGCCGGATTTCCTTTGGGAGAAAACTCGGCAGTTTGTCCTCCTAAAATTTTTACTAATTCGTCGTAAACAATTTTAATAAATAACTGACCGGGCTGTACTGATATCATCACTTTTTGCCCGATAGCTTGTTCGCGAATTTTATCAGTAACCTCCTTCGCTACCTTGTAGTTTACATCAGCTTCTAAAAGCGCTCTTCGAATTTCTTTGGTAGTTTCCGCAATGTTCAGCTCGGTAATGGAGCCCGTTCCTTTTAAAGTTTTGAGAGCTAAATCGAGCTTCTGACTTAAACTTTCAAACATGTGTGAAAAAAATTATATGCCTAATTTAATTTCAAGAACTTCTAATTTTACTATTCCATTAGGTGTTTTAATTTCAGCAATTTCTCCTACTTTTTTGCCTAACAAACCAGCGCCAATTGGAGATTTGACTGAGATTTTTTTGAGCTTCAGGTCAGCTTCTTCTTCTGAAACTAAAGTGTACTCCATTAAAGCGTTGTTCGCTTTATTTTTGATTTTGACAGTTGTAAGAATTGATACTTTAGAAGTATCGACTTTGCTTTCGTCGATGATGCGTGCGTTCGCCAGAAGTTCTTCCAGCTTGGCAATTTCCATCTCAAGAAGCCCTTGTGCATCTTTAGCAGCATCGTATTCAGCATTTTCGCTCAAATCGCCTTTGTCTCGCGCTTCTGCAATTTGTGCAGAAATATCGGCTCTTCCTTTTGTTTTAAGCTCTTGCAGCCTATTGCGGAGTTTGTTATATCCTTCTTGGGTATAATATGTGACTTTCGACATAACCAACAAATTTTTAAGATTAAAGAAATGAATAAAAAAAAATTAACGATTAGCGCAGGCGCGAAATCGTTAAACATCACCTAGCAAAGATAATAAATATTTCAAAAAATAAAAATAGAGTAATGATAGAGTGACTTTTTAGTTATCTATATTCCAAACGATTAAGTTTCCTTTTTCGTTTCCAACCGATAGTTTATTTATGCGGTTTGCCCATTGTAAAGCTGTAATTTCTCCTTTAGGAAGTTGAAAACTCTTAATCACTTTTTTAGACAAAGGAAAATTCCAAATAATGACGTACCCTGCTTCATCGGCAGAAGCCAGGTAATTTCCATTAGGGTGAAAAGCTACTTGGGTGATTTTTCCGTAATGCTCTTGTAAAATTGTAGGTCGCGTATTTTGAGGAGTGCCCGTAGTATACACATCCCAAATAATGAGTGAATCATAAGAAGGGGTTGCCAAATATTTACTATTGGCTGACCATGAAAGAGAACGTACTTTTGCGTAATAACCCGACATTTCTAAGTCCTGCTCGGGAACGTATGGTAATAGCCAAAAGTGAATTTTATTGTCGCCAGTTCCTGCAGCTAAATATTTTTGATTAGGACTTAATGCGCAACTTATGAAGGAAGCTGGGTACGGCAATGTTTGAATTTGGAAAGCAGGAGCGAGTTGTGCAAGAAGGGCTCCTCCATAATATACAGCTACTACGGTGTTACCATCGTTTGAAAATGCAATATCGAATGCCGATTTGGGAAGCGTATAATTCAAAATATTTTCTAAATTGAGAGTGTTCCATACTAAAACTTGTTTGCCAACAATCGCTGCAAGTCGTTTAGAAACAGAACTATGTACTAACTTGTCAATCCAAGTGAAGCCACTTTTTCCATCTCCTATTATTTCTCGTTGAAGCAATAAGTTCTGGGCGCTCCAAATTCGCAGCATACCATCTTGTCCGGCAGAAGCCAACGATTGGCTTTCATTAATCCAGCAAACGCTTGTGCAACACTCGTCATGCGCTTGAAAGCGCACTAGCTCTCGAGAGTCTATCGAGATAACAGCAATTTCTCCTGAAGAAAGTGCGACAGCTATTTTTGTGTTGTCGTCACTCCAAGCAATAGCGTAAATATATTCTTGTAATTGTGTATGAATTTCTATTTCAGAGTTCACGATTTATTTAGTTTTTGCAGTTTTAATATTGGACCTGATGAGAGGAGCCGTTTGTCGCTTTCCCAATCTGAGTCTTACGCCTATTTTCATCAGTGATAATCCATTTTATTCAATTCAGATTTTTGCTCCTTATCTTTGCATTTCCATCTTCTGATGTCCATTTAAAAAGGTATTGTTTCGTTATAGTTTACTCCCATAATATTGTGTAGCTTGATTTTTTCCACCTTTCCCCTTGCCTTTAAAATTAAGAGCAGTGGTTTATCCTTCAGGTAAGGAAGTTTTGTACTTTTTGATGTTCCTTCCTTCAGATTCTGACTACTATTATAAAAGCCGCACTAAAAAGAAAAATTTTTTCGCGCTGTTTAGATTTTAGTTATGTGCAAAAATAGTGGAAAGAGTCAGTTTATAAAATCTTTAGTGAGTTCTTTGAAAAGTTCTTTCATGCCCGTGGTGGCTTTTTGAGTAATAAACTTGACGAAAGGAGAAGTAAATAAAAAATCGGGTTTTTGAGGGTCAATTACGTAAATTGAAGCATTTTTAGGAAGATAGTAAGATAACCCTGCAGCAGGATACACCAACAGCGATGTGCCTATAATAATCATGATATTAGCTGTTTGAGTAATTCGAATGGCTTCCTCCATCATTGGAACTAGTTCTCCAAACCATACGATGTGAGGACGCAACTGAGAACCTTTAGCGCATCGGTCACCGAGTTTAAGTTCCCAACCTTTAGGGTCGATTTCGTTAATGTGATACACTAAATTTTCATCGAGTGTAGAGCGAACTTTTTTAAGTTCTCCGTGCAAATGTAACACTTTGGTAGAGCCAGCGCGCTCGTGTAAGTCATCTACATTTTGAGTGATTATGTATACATCGTAATATTTTTCTAATTCTGCAATTAAAAGATGAGCTTCATTAGGCTGTACTTCAAGCAATTGTTTGCGCCTTTTATTGTAAAATTCTAAAACCAAAGCAGGATTTTTGCGCCACGCTTCTGGGGTAGCTACGTCTTCGATGCGGTGATTTTCCCAAAGTCCGTTGTGATCTCTGAAAGTAGCAACTCCACTTTCTGCACTTACGCCGGCTCCTGAAAGAACTACGATTTTTTGACGTTGATTCATGGCAATTTTCTAAAAATGATGTTGTCTAAATTTTCATTGATCCAGTCAAATGGCTTAATGCGAAACGAATATTGATATTTTTTTTCTTTTAATAAAAATTCTTCATGTACACATTTTCCCCAACTTATATCGCCTCCGACTCCCATTTGAGCTAAATCAACATTAAAAGTAACATAATCAGATTCTTGTAGGTCGATAGTGTGGGAGGCTTTCATGATATTTTCTAAAGAAAAAGAATGAACGCTTATATTTATCAACGGCAAACCTTGTACCAAGAGTCCCTGTCCGGTGTTGTCAGTGAGTGTAGCCCAACGCACATCTGTTTTGTTGCCGCATTCTTGAGGTTTGGGATAATTTGTCCATTGTTCTGTGATTTTACCGTAATATTCTCCTACGAAAGCGCTGTATTTTCTATCTACATAACTTTCGTGCGGACCTCTTCCGTACCATGTTAATTGATTGTATGAAACTGGCAAATAAAATGCCGTACCCACTTTAGGTAAAGAGCACAAAGTTCCTTTTATGAGTTCTATTGAAATGTGCATTTTGATATCGCCTGTTCCGTAGATTTTATACTCTGTTTGAGTTTCAAATTCTAAAGAGTCTGAAGCGATGAGTTTGGTAACATGAAATACTAAAGATTTATTATTGAATTTAGAAGCTTTTGTTTTTACGCTCTTTTCGTTTAATTGTAGGAGTCCTTTTGTGATCCACTCGTGGGCGTAACTTTGATTTCCGCCGCCGTAGTCGTTATCTGTAGGAGCCCGCATGAGCGAAATGGCAAAAGGTCGCGCAATAAGTTCTTTCCCTTTGTAAGTCCACGATGAAATGCTTCCGCGCTTTTTGTCTATCACAATTGCAAAATGGTTTCCTAAAACCGTATAATAGTTTTCTGTTTCTCTTAACAAAATATCGGGCATTTGTTCAAATTGAATTGTCGGAATTTCAGCATTATTAGAAATGGGTAAAGCAAATTGCTCAGAGGCAATAACAAATCCTCTATCTGCCCAAGCATTTTTTTCTTTGAGTTTCACATAAAGATTCAACCAATATTCGCTCCCGGGCTTGAGAGATAATCTTAAGGGTAGAAAAAATTCTTTGTGTTGGTGAGGAAAAATGTAAATATCTTGAGAATCAGCATAACATTTTCTTCCATTTTCAAAAATATCCCATTGTAAGTAGCAATCACTGAGATTTTTGAAAGTAAATTTGTTTTTTAATCGAACTTTAACAGTGTTCGAATCCATAGAATGAAGAAAAAAAGCGATATTTTGATATACTCGTTTGACTTCAAAAATTTCAGGTTGCGGGCTTCTATCGGGAAACAACAATCCATTCATACAAAAATTTTTGTCATTGATTGTATCTCCGAAATCTCCTCCGTACGCAAAATAACTTCTTCCGTCAGCTGTTTTTTTGAGCAGGCTTTGATCAATCCAGTCCCAAATACAACCACCATGGAATCGTGGGAAGCTATCGTTTTCAAATAAGTCCCAATATTTTTGGAGGTTTCCTACGCTGTTTCCCATGGCATGAGCGTATTCACAAATCATAATGGGTCGCGTAGTATCTTTTTGGTGCATTTCTCGGAGCCTTTCTAAGGAAGGATACATATCAGAAATGATATCGTATTTTGTTTTCCACCCTCCTTCGGGATATTCGTTGTAAGCTCTTCCTTCGTAATGAATAGGTCGAGAATCGATGCTGCGAATAGCTTTAGCCATTTCATCGAAACAGATTCCCGCTCCCGTTTCATTTCCTAGCGACCACATTATTACAGAAGGATGATTTTTATCGCGCTGCACCATGTCGATTCCTCTTGTAATGAATAAATTTTTCCAAATAGGCTGAGAAGCAGGTTCTATTTTGGAAATATACCAAAGGTGATGCGCCTCAATATTAGCTTCATCAATTACATAGAGTCCGTATTCGTCGCAGAGCTCATACCAACGCGGATGATTCGGATAATGAGAAGTACGCACGGTGTTAATGTTATGTTGCTTCATTAGCTTTATATCCTCTATCATAGAGCCTTCTGTAATTGCTCTTCCGAGCAAAGGATCTGTTTCATAGCGATTTACGCCTTTTATCCAGAGTTTTTTGCCGTTGATGGTCAGAATTCCATTTCGAATTTCAATTTGACGAAACCCTATCCGTTGAGAAGTAATTTCTAAGATTTTTCCATTCTTGTCCAAAAGTTTAATAAGAAGCGTATAGAGATAAGGAGTTTCGGCAGTCCAATGATGAGGCATTGTAACATTTTTTTTCCAATAGAGCGTTTGTTCCCTTCCTTTCTTTATTTTAGTGTTGATTTCGTCTGTAAAGACGATATTTTTTTGAGCGTTATAAAGTGCAAAAACTAACTTTAAGCTTTGAGAAGCTTTTTCGCGAGCAGCACTAATTTGAACGGTAATTTCTAAGGTAGCATCTTCAAATTTTTTGTCGAACATAGTCCGAATAGAGAGGTCACGCAAATGAATCAAAGGAGTAGCGTATAAATATACATCGCGAAAAATCCCTGATAATCTGAAAAAATCTTGGTCTTCGAAATAGGAGCCATCGCACCAGCGCAATACTTGCACAGAAAGTTGATTTTTTCCTTGTTGGACAAAATTTGTAATATCAAAAGCAGCAGGCGTCATACTTCCTTCGCTATAGCCTACCAGTTTCCCATTGACCCATACGTAAAATGCCGATTGTACTCCATCAAAATGGAGAATGATTTGCTTGTTTTTCCAATCAGAAGGAATTTCAAAGTTTGTTCTATAAAAGCCTGTTTCATTTCCTTCGACGGGTACGTACGGCGGATTAACGGGCTCGAACTCTTGGCGAATGTTAGTATAAATAGGTATTCCATAGCCTTTTGTTTGCCAGTTAGAAGGAACATCTATCAAGTCCCATTCGCTATCATCAAAATCAGGTTGGCTATACTGGGGTTTTACTTCTTTAGGAGAGCCATGAAATCGAAAACGCCATTTGCCATTGAGCAACTTAAAGCAAGAGGACTTTTCTCGTTGGAATTGTAGGGCTTGCTCTTCTGTATCGTATAAGTAAAACGTACTATGAACAGGCAACCGATTTTTTTCTACTACGAGAGGGTCTTGCCAAAATTCATTTTGTGTCCCCAAAAAATAGTCGTCAGTTCTATTTTGTGCATTTCCAAAGAAAAAGATACATGATAAAAAGAAAGCGAATAAGTATTTCATTGCCAATGTTAGAAATGAATAGAATTTAATTCATCAAGAAAGCTACTTAATTTAAAAGTAGAAATTTTAAATAAAATTCTTTTATTCATTAAAAAAACCAAATGTTGTTTTACTAAATATTTTTTTGATGTTCATCAAACAATTGATGCGCTTGGATGGAAGCCACACAAGAATATCGAATTTTTTTATCACTTTTCTGATTGTTAGAGTAACGCTTTTTTGTAAGGTTTATCAATCTAAGTAATATTTGTTATCGTATGAGATTTTCTTATTGCTTGTGCATAATAAACTGAAAATCAGAGGGAAGATGATTCACTGATAGTTTTTGCTTATGTGCTTTTATCAGGTTGGGACGTAGTAGTGCATCCAAATATTTTTATTGTAAAGTATCTTAAAGAAGATGAGAATACAATAACAAATTGTTAGTTGAATATTTGTAAGCTGAGAAAGTAGTAGAACATTATGAATGAAGCATTTTTAAATTGAAAATTGCAGATGTAAAGGCAAACTGCTTTAAAGTACGCAAATGCTAATTGTTAGTTGGGGGAGTTATAAAGACCTGTTTTTTTAAAGCAGGTTTTTTTTGTTTTTACTTTTTAGTAAAAATTTTTTAAATTTCAATAAATCTAATCGAACTAATATGTAATTGTTTTTAAGATGGTAAATGAAGAAAACATACGTTTGATATTTGGCTTGAAAGTCAAGATGTTAAGGCAAAGCCTGCATATGTCCCTTTCAGAGCTTGCTGAAAAAACAGGCATTTCGGTTTCTTACCTTAACGAAATTGAAAAAGGGAAAAAATATCCTAAATCCGATAAGATTGGTGTATTAGCTCAAGCTCTTAACACCACTTATGAATGGTTAATATCGCTTAAACTTACTAAAAATCTTACTCCTTTAGCTAATTTTTTGCGCTCTAATATATTATCGGAGCTGCCTTTAGAAGTGTTTGGTGTTTCTCCGCGCAGCATTTTAGAACTTTTTTCAGATACTCCTTCTAAATTGAATGCCTTTGTTACGACAGCTTTTGATTTGGCGCGCAATCACAATATTACTTTACAGGATTTTTATTTTTTAGCTCTGCGTTCCTATCAAGAAATGCATAATAATTATTTTGAAGAAATTGAAAAAAGCGTTTTAGACTTCCGAGAAAAATATTTAGGCAATCGACCCATTACGTTAGAACAATTGTACGTATATGCTAAGCGCGAAATCGGATTTGAAATTGATGAAACTAGTTTTGCCGACTTTCCACAATTGCAATCTTATCGTTCTTTTGCAAAAATAGAAAAAAAACACAAGCGATTGTATTTGAATCATTTGCTTAACAACCGACAAAAGTCCTTTATTTTAGCGCGTGAAGCAGGATATCATTTTATGGGAATTGTAGAACGCTCTATGTCTTATCCTTGGCTCAAGACAGAATCGTTTGATGAACTATTAAACAACTACAAAGCTACTTATTTCGCAGGAGCGTTAATGATTCCAGAAACGGATTTGAGTGCTGACCTACGCAACATTTTTCAGAATGAAACATGGGAACCTCATCTTGTTTTAAGGCTCTTAGATAAGTATAATGCTTCTCCAGAAATGTTGATGCAACGCATTGCGACTGTATGCGCTAACCGCTTGGGAATTCAACGCCTTTTTTATAGTAGAATCACCCATGAAGTGGGCAGTCCTAAGTTTATTCTAAACAAAGAAATGCATTTAGGAGGATTGCATACGCCACATAGTACAGTTCTTGAAGAGCATTATTGTAGGCGTTGGTTAGGAATTAATATTATTCAAGAACTTGAAAAGCAGATTGCTAGAGGTATTTACCAAAAACCAATTATTGGTATTCAAGTCTCTTATTACATGGATTCTACTAATCAGTATTTGGTAATTTCTTTGGCGCGTCCGCTATATCCTACTCCTAATATTAATTGTAGTATTTCTATTGGTTTTTTAATAGACGAAGAGTTCAAACAAAAATGTAAGTTTTTGAATGCTCCTAATGTGCCAGAGCGTTTTGTAAATGGTACCTGCGAAAGATGTTCTTCTGTAGATTGCGAAGAAAGAGCAGCACCTCCTATTCGACTCATGATGACAAAAAAACAAGAAGCCATCCAAGAGGCTTTTTATAAATTAGCAAGACGCTACTAAAGAATTTTAAAAATCGTTGTGCGTTTGCAAAGTTGTTCATAGATTTGCAGTGCTTTGCCGAGATGGTGGAATTGGTAGACACGCAGGACTTAAAATCCTGTGGCAGTAAAATGCCGTGCGGGTTCGATTCCCGCTCTTGGTACATGTTTCGAGAGTATGTTTTTGTTTTTGAGTACGACCTTAGAAATTTATTTCATCATCTATTTTGTTATTTAACAATAATTTTTTCAGACATTGTATTTGTACTACTTCCCCCTATATATGAGGTGAAAGTACCAGGTTCTACGCGAAATTGCATGTGGGCATCCCAAAGTGCTAATTTTTCGAAAGAGAGTTCTAAACCGACTGTTTGCATCTCACCTGGCTTGAGTCTAATTTTTCGGAAATCACGCAATTCTCGAAGAGGTTTGACAACGCTGCTCACTTCGTCGCGGATGTAGAGTTGTACTACTTCTTCTCCCTCGTAATCACCTGTATTTTGAATATTTACATACACCACGACTGATTCTTTAGGTTCAATAACTTTTTTCTGAAGTCTAAGGTTAGAATATTCAAACGTCGTATAACTGAGTCCATATCCGAAAGGATAGAGAGCAGTAGTAGTATCTGCTACGTATCCGCGTGTAGCCGATTTTTTAGTAGCGTAATAGGAGGGTATATGTCCTACACTTCTTGGAAATGAAATAGGCAATTTCCCACTCGGATTATATATTCCGAATATTACATCAGCGAGAGCATTTCCTGCTTCTTGTCCTAAATACCAGTTTCGAGAATGGCACCTGCGTATTTTTCTTCATTTGTAAGCGCAATAGGCGCTCCATTTGAAAGAACTAAAATATGACAGGTTTTCCTGTAGATTTCATGAGTTTTAGTAGGTCGGATTGTCTGCCAAAAAGGTAATGTTTGCACGGTCTCCTTTGTGTTCCCAACTCCAAGCTTCTCTTCGAATAGATTCATTCTCACCTAAGCATAAAATATAATAACATCGGCCTGTTGAGCTATTTTAAATGCTTCAATCATTAAAGCAGAGTCTTCTTAGAAAGTAGGGATGTTTTGAGGGGCTAAGTCTGCAAACCAATTTCCGTCTTCCTTCGTAATATAACAGCCTTTTGCATATAATATTTCAGCTTGGTTTCCTACAAAATTTCGGATTCCTTCTAAAAAAGAAACTTGATACTTAGCATAATCGCTATACCTTCCTTCATGAAGCTTTTCAGCGTTCGGTCCGATCACTGCAATTTTTTTTAGATTTTCTAATTTTAGAGGAAGGGTTTTGTTTTGATTTTTCAGCAAAACCATAGATTCTCTTACTGCTTGTCGAGCTAAGAGTCAATGTTCTTGGTTTCCGCATATAGAGTCGGCGAGTTGCGGATTTTTAACAAATGGATTCTCAAAGAGTCCTAATTCAAATTTGGCGCGCAAGACTCTTGCAACTGCTTTTTCAAGAAGTTTGATATCCACTTTTTTTCTTTAACGAGTTCTACTAAAAGTGGAAAAGCATTTGGATCAGGTAGCTCTACGTCTACTCCTGCTTTTAGAGCTTTTTGAGCTGAGCATTTTTTATCTGGGCATATACTATGAACGGTCTCTAGCTCTTGAATTGCGCAGTAATCCGATACTACAAAGCCTCTAAATCCCCATTCTTGGCGCAAGACTTTGTTTAACAACCATTCTGATGCGTGGCAAGGGACTCCATTCAATTTCGTTGTAAGAAGCCATTACGCCAATAGGTTGCGCTTTTGTAATAGCATACTGAAAAGGGCGAAGATGCACTTCTCGCAGATAGCGCTCTCCAAAAGGCGCTGGAGCAATATTTCGACCTCCTTCAGGTTGTCCGTGAGCAGCAAAGTGTTTGATAGTAGTGCCGACATGCAGCGAATCGAGGCGCTGTTTGTCTCTACCTTGAAAGCCTTCGATGCAAGCCGTGCCAAGGATGACATTCAAATAAGGATCTTCTCCATAGGTTTCTTCTACTCTTCCCCATCTAGGGTCGCGCGCTACATCTAATATAATACAGGAGTAAGCACAATGTGGCAGCCCATTGCACGCGCTTCCTTTGCAGTCATTGCATAAAGTTTTTCAATAAGTTCAGGGTTAAAAGAAGAAGCCAATCCGATGGGTTGCAGAAAACTTGTAATCCAGCCAGCTTGTAACCCATGAAGCGCCTCAGCGTGCATAATGGCAGGAATTCCGAGCCTTGTTTTCTCAAGCATTACTCGCTGAAAGTCGTTTACAAACCGCGCCGTTTGTGAAGGAGTTTTAAAATTCCAAAAATGATACTTTTCATAAGGGCGAGCTACCTACCCAATACCATGTGGATAAAGAGCTATTGCGGAATCGGCAATCACTGTAGTGCTGTCTTTATCGGAGATTTTTCTTTTTTCTATCCAAATTCCCAGTAATTGTGCTACTTTTTCTTCTAAGGTCATGCGAGAAATCAAGTCTTGCACTCGCTTTTCAATAGGTTGAGAAGAATCTTTGTAGAGAGGCTTTTTTTGAGCATTTGTAAATAAGGACACCCAAAAGCAAAAATGCAAGCAGAATGTTTTTTTACTTTCATTAATCTTAGAACGAATGTACAATATTTCAAAGAAAAGTCAATAGGAGATGTTTATTCCACTTCAGATTCTGGATGTTTTCGAACTGTTTTTTGGAGTTCTACATCGGCAGCCATGTCGCGTTCTTTTTCATTTTCTTCTTCAAACTCTTTGCGTATTTCTGTGCCAAGCAGCAAATCCAAATCTGGTTTGCCTCCATCTACCCAACAGGTATACCAAAAGTCACCTACCATTTGAATAGCGCGTCTCATTTGTCTTTCAATTTGTCCGTTTAATCGTTCATGAAAGCGATAAGCAAACTCATAAGAGTAAGTTTTAATGGTTCTTCCAAATCGCGCTTCGAAACTCCATTTTTTATCTTCTCCCATTTCTAAAGTAAGTTCGCGTTCGATTCTAAACACAGAATCTAACGCTGTATGAGCTTGTTTGACAGCATCCCATACGTATTCTTGCGTGTTTTCGATGTAATGGGCACGCTCCATAAAATAGTCGTAATCATCTGAAAAAAGTTCTACACATCTTGATTCCCAAAAACCATGAATTCCGTATTGATTGGTGTACTGTCCATTGTAGTTATGCGTAGTATGGAGCGGAACATTACAATCGCCAATATAATGACCTATTTCCGCTGAAAGTTTAAGGATTTGTTCTACGTCCCGCCGACGAAAAGCATTGGTAAGCCGTACTTTCATTACCTCAATATGCCAAGGAACGATTCCATATGTTTTAAGAGTATCTTCTGTGTACTGCTTTACAGCATCTGTCCATCGGTGTGGAAGTATGTTGTAAGCATCTTTTCCATAAATGTCTAAATCGATATAATGCCTTTCTGCTTCTCCTTTTACTGCATAGCGCCGTTGGTCAGGGTTTACAGAATTGTTTACTAAAAAACTAATATGGTGTTTGTAAAAAGTTATCATCTCAGGAGGAAGTGTAAAAACTGCCATTCGATTAATGCGGCGATGCCCAAAAAAGCCCCAACCAAATGCAGAACAAGCCTCCATAAGGAATAAACATAAAACAATTATCCGTTGCATTGCCAAAAAAGATTTTATTTCCAAAGCTACATATTTTTCTTTCACATTTCGCATTCCCTGTGGTATTGCAATTTTATAAATGATGATAAAAGTCATCTTTTGAGTAGGCAAACATCATCATTTTTCCAGAGAGTGCACTATAGATTTGAAAAAAAACTAAATCTATGTCTGTTATTTATTTGCTACTGATTATCAGCCTTTTGATAGGTCTTCTTTTTTTGGGATTGTTCTTGTGGAGTGTTCGAAATGGTCAGTATGAAGATGATTATACACCTTCTATAAGGATTCTTTTTGATGAATAATTTTTTACAAATTAAACTTTTAAAGATTATGGAAGAGGCAATTTTGCAACAAGCACAGCGTGAAACTGTTTCATCTTCTGCCGCAGTGAGCAGATTTGAATACGACAATGCCATTGTGCGTAATTTTATGATAGCTTCGATTGTTTTTGGTGTTGTCGGAATGTTAGTAGGGATTTTAGCTGCTTTTCAACTAGTATTTCCTTCTCTAAACTTTGATTTGCCTTATACTACTTTCGGGCGGATACGTCCGTTGCATACCAATGCGGTGATTTTTGCGTTTGTAGGAAATGCTATTTTTGCAGGTGCTTATTATTCGATGCAGCGCGTATTGCGCACGCGTATGTATAGCGATTTATTAAGTCGCGTCCATTTTTGGGGTTGGCAACTTATCATTTTGTTAGCAGCTATTACGCTCCCTTTGGGTTATACTACCTCTCACGAATATGCCGAATTGGAATGGCCTATTGATATACTCATTACACTTGTGTGGGTAGTCTTTGGCATCAACATGATGGGAACAATCATCGTAAGACGCGAAAGACATATCTATGCTGCTGTTTGGTTTTATGTAGCTACTTTTGTAACAGTAGCTATTTTACATGTTGTCAATTCGTTTGAATTGCCAATTAGTTGGCTTAAAAGTTATTATTGGTATGCAGGTGTTCAAGATGCTCTCGTGCAATGGTGGTATGGACATAATGCTGTGGCTTTCTTTTTGACAACACCTTACTTAGGAATGATGTATTATTTTCTTCCTAAAATTGCTAACCGCCCTCTTTACTCATATAAGCTCTCTATTTTGCACTTTTGGACCCTGATTTTTATTTATATTTGGGCAGGTCCACATCATTTGCTGTATTCTTCTACTCCTGATTGGGTCCAGTCGTTGGGAGTTGTGTTTTCGGTAATGCTCATTGCACCTTCGTGGGGAGGAATGATCAACGGGTTACTCACATTGCGCGGTGCGTGGGATAAGGTAAGAGAAGAGCCGGCGCTTAAGTTTATGGTAGTCGCACTTACGTGTTATGGGATGGCTACTTTTGAAGGTCCTATGCTTTCGCTAAAAAATGTCAATGCGATTGCTCATTTTACAGATTGGGTAGTAGCTCATGCACATGTCGGTGGACTAGGATGGAACGGGTTTCTCACATTTGCTATTTTTTATTGGCTTGTGCCGAAGATGTGGCAAACAGAGCTTTATTCTAAACGATTAGCAAATGCTCATTTTTGGATTGGAACTTTAGGAGTTGTCATGTATGCAATTCCGATGTATTGGTCTGGGTTTACCCAAGGGTTGATGTGGAAGGAGTTTACTGCCGATGGCGTTTTGAAATATCCTAATTTTTTAGAAACTGTAACTAAAATTATTCCGCTTTATGCGATGAGAGGTATTGGAGGAACTCTCTATTTAATAGGTGTTTTTATAATGATTTATAACCTTGTAAAAACTGCTCAACAAGGAAGTTTTTTGGCTAACGAAGTTTCTGAATTTGCCAAAGTGCATCAGCCAATCCAGCGGCTTACATGGAGAGACTGGCATAAAGTCCTTGAAGCACATCCTATTTTGTTCATGATTGTTTCTATTGTAGTAGTTTCTATCGGTGGTTTAGTGGAGATGATTCCTACTTTTCTGATTCGCTCTAATGTGCCTACCCTTGCTAGTGTGATGCCCTATACACCTTTAGAATTAGAGGGACGCGATATTTATATTCGAGAAGGTTGCAACACATGCCACTCTCAAATGATTCGTCCATTCCGCTCTGAAACAGAAAGATACGGAGAATATTCAAAGGCAGGCGAGTATGTATACGATCATCCTTTCTTATGGGGCTCGAAGCGTACAGGACCTGATTTGATGCGCATCGGTAAAAAATATCCCGATTCATGGCATTATCATCACTTTGTTGAGCCTGCTTCTATGTCACCGGGCTCTATTATGCCCAAATATCCTTGGTTGCTCGAAAATCAGTTAGACATTTCGTTGCTTGATAAAAAAATGATGGCTATGCAAACTTTTGGCGTACCTTACACCGATCAAGAAGTAGAAAAAAGTCGGGAAATTGCTCGTAAACAAGCAGAACAAATTGCTGAAAACCTCCGCAAAGAAGGTATCGAAGTAGAGCCAGATAGAGAAATTATTGCCCTTATTGCTTACATGCAGCGCTTAGGAACTGATATTCAGAAAAAATAAACTTTTATAGCCATGAGACAATTTTTGGAAGGTGTGACAGGTGTAGATATCTATCTTACAACTTCGCTGCTTATATTTTTCTTGTTCTTTTTAGCGGTGCTAGTGTGGTTTTTTACTGCTGATAAAAAACATATGGAAAAACTTAGTCGAATTCCTTTAAAAGATTAAATCCCATGAAAAAACTAAAAATAATAGCGCTCTTGCTGGCAGGATTGCCGGCATGGGCGCAAACCTCGCAACCTCAAACAGGGTTGGATTTATCGCCAGAAGAGCAAACTCTCATCGTTTATTACGCCGTCGGAGGTGCTTTTTTACTGATATTATTAGCGGCTTCTTTGTTAGTGATGGCAACAGCTATCAGTCTCATTATTAGACTTAATAGAGAAATAAATCCTCAACCTCAAGAAGAACAAAAACTTTCTTGGTGGGAGCGCTTTAATCAGCTTAAACCCTTGTCTAAAGAAAAGGAATTATTACTAGAGGAGGAGTTTGATGGTATTTTGGAATTAAATAATCCGATTCCTTTTTGGTTTAACGTGCTGTTTTATGGTACTATCTTCATGAGTATTGTGTATTTGCTTGTATATCATGTTTGGGATCTAGCGCCTTTACAAGCGCAAGAATATGAGCAAGAAGTAAAGTTAGCTGAAATCCAAAGAGAAGAATATCTTAAGAAATTTGCTGCTAGTATTGACGAAACCAACGTAGAGCCAACTACCGAAGCAAATGATATAGTGAGCGGTAAGCAAATCTACATGACTTATTGCGCTGCTTGCCATGGACAATTAGGAGAAGGAAAAGTAGGTCCTAATCTGACTGATAAATTTTGGTTACACGGAGGAGATATCAAAAGCCTTTTCAAAACAATTAAGTATGGTGTTCCAGAAAAAGGTATGATTTCTTGGCAAAAACAACTTAACCCACTTCAAATTAGAAATGTTGCTAGTTATATCTTAACCTTACAAGGGACTAATCCACCAAATGCTAAAGCACCTGAAGGAACTGAAATGTAATCTGCCTTAGCCTATGGAGAAGAAGAATTTTCTCGTAGGCTTCTTTCCCTTAGAAATTAAACTTTTCATAATTATGGAAACTGTTCAACAGCCTACTTTTCGTGAACAATTAGGTATTCTTGAAAAAGATGGCAAACGTCACTGGATTTATCCTAAAAAAGTATCAGGAAAGTATTACAAATGGCGCAGCGTAGTAGCTGCCATACTTTTGCTTTTTTTGTTTGTAGCTCCCTTTGTAAAAATAAACAATTATCCGTTAGTACTTTTGAATATCTTTGAGCGGCGTTTTGCTTTGTTAGGCTTTGTTTTTCACCCACAAGACTTGTTTTTATTTGCGCTTGCTATGATTACTGCGGTAGTATGCATCGCTTTGTTTACAGTAGTATTAGGAAGAATCTTTTGTGGTTGGATATGCCCGCAGACAATTTTTTTAGAAATGGTATTCAGAACTATAGAAAGGTGGATTGAAGGAGACGCTAATCAACAAAAAAAGCTTGATGAACAGCCGTGGAATTCAGAAAAAGTCATTAAAAAATCCTTGAAGCACTTAGTTTTTTTTGCTTTTTCATTCTTAGTGGCTCATACATTTTTAGCTTATTTAATAGGTATTGACCAATTGTGGACAATGTTGCGCCAAACTCCTTTGCAACATCCGGTAGCTTTTGTTTCTCTATTGATATTTACAGGATTGTTTTATGCTGTTTTTGCACATTTGCGGGAGTTAGTTTGTATTGTTGTGTGTCCTTATGGAAGATTGCAAGGTGTTTTGTTAGATAAAAATTCTTTGGTGGTAGCATATGATTATGTGCGAGGAGAACCTCGAGGAAAAATTTTTAAATCTCAGTCTCAGCATCGAGAAAATGTTTCAAAAGGAGATTGTATAGATTGCAAATTATGTGTTCAGGTATGTCCTACAGGAATTGATATCCGAAATGGTACACAACTCGAATGTATAAACTGCACGGCTTGTATTGATGCTTGTGACGAGGTGATGCAGAAGATAGGACGACCTACTGGTTTGATTGGTTATTATACTGCTCATCAAATCGAAGATAAAACTTTTCGAAGAGAAGATAATACGATTAAGCCTGTATTGCCGATTACCACCAGAACAATTGCTTATTTTTCTGTGCTGATTATTCTGATAGGGATTATGACTACGCTACTCGTTACGCGTAAAGATGTTGAAATTACAGTATTGAGAATGCCTGGAACGCTTTATCAAAAACTCGATAATGGAGTAATTGCAAATCTGTATCAGCTTGAAGTCGTAAATAAAACACCATATCCTAAAACTATTCAAGTGAAAGGAGTCGATTCTCAAGTGATAGTAGTAGGAACTGAAAACAATTTATTGAAGCTTTCTGAGGGAGAAGTAGAGAAGTTTACAATCATGATCCAAATGCATAGTAATCAGATTAACAGCTACAAAATGAAGACTTCATTGCAATTTTTAGAAGGAAAGCAAGTTATTTCAGAAAAAACGACTAATTTTATTGCTCCTTATAGATACAAATCGTTATGAAAATACCTTTCAATTGGGGAACTGGAATTCTTATTGCAATTGTTATATTTATGATTTTTATTATCAGCTTAGGGATTTATATGATAACGCGCCCTAACGATCTGATAAAAAAAGATTATTACGAAGACGAAATCAAACAACTACAAAAACCTTAAACATTTGTTGTCATATGAAAAAAAACATGGGTATTATTGATAGAGCAATTCGAGTCAGTATTGCATGTGTGATTGTCGTTTTATATTTAGCAAATGTGATAAGCGGAACAATTGCGATTATAGGACTGATAATAGCGGGCATTATGTTAGCTACAAGTGTGTTGAGCTTTTGTCCTTTGTATGCTCCTTTTGGAATTTCTACTTGTAAAAAGGAAGATAATGTCTAAATAATTTTCAATTCTCTAAATGAGAAGATTGAAAGTGCTTGTAAAATTGGATAAGAAGTGCTAAGGCTATTGAGATTTCTGCTGCTGCAACTAATAAAATAAAAAGGACAAATAAATGAGATTCTGTTTGTCCGAATTTTTTACCAAAAGCAATGAGGTTAAGATTAGAAGCATTCAACATAAGCTCAATTCCAATGAGCATCATTATCAAATTGCGGCGTGTAATCACCAGAGTTACGCCTATGCACATCAAAAGAGCTCCCAAGTACAGGCTTATTTGTAAATAAGAAATTCCTATCATACTAAGCACTTTTAAGCATCATTTTTTTCAATTGTGGGGCTTTCTCTAGTTGAGAAGCAGCATATTCTTTATCGATTACGATTTTAGAAACTGGAGGCAATTCATATTGTAAATCTAACATAATTGCTTCGCAAATGGAACGAAGTCCACGTGCACCCACTTGGAATTCTAATGCTTTTTCTACAATATAGTCTAAAGCGTCGTCAGTAAATTCGAGTTTGATGTTTTCCATCGCAAATAGTTTTTGGTATTGTTTGATAATCGCATTTTTGGGTTCTATCAAAATGCGGCGCAGAGCAGTTTTGTCTAACGGGTCTAAATGCGTAATCATAGGGAAGCGGCCGATAAGTTCAGGAATTAAGCCAAAACTTCTCAAGTCTTGAGGAGAAACGTATTGGAGGAGATTGTTTAAATCTACGGTTTCTTCTTTTTCTGTGCGGAACCCTATAGGAGTAGTATTGAGACGAGAAGCGATTTTTTTTGTAATGCCTTCGAAAGCTCCTCCAGCGATAAACAGAATATTTTCTGTGTTAATAGCAACTAAATTTTTTTGTTCAGGATGTTTTCTACCGCCAAAGGGAGGCACATGCGCAATGGTGCCTTCCAAAAGTTTGAGAAGGGCTTGTTGTACACCCTCTCCGCCTACATCTCTTGTAATAGAAGGGTTATCTCCTTTGCGTGCAATTTTATCAATTTCGTCTATGTAAACGATGCCGCGTTCGGCTTGCTCTACGTCATAATCTGCATTTGCTAATAATCGCGTTAAGATTGTTTCGACATCCTCTCCGACATATCCTGCCTCTGTAATGACAGTAGCATCTGCGATTGCAAAGGGAACTTGCAAAATTTTGGCGAGTGTTTTGGCTAATAAGGTTTTACCAGTTCCCGTTTCGCCGACCAGAATGATGTTTGACTTTTCAATTTGGACGCCATCATCCGTTTTTTTCTGCATTAGGCGTTTGTAATGGTTGTAAACCGCTACAGAGAGGATTTTTTTAGCTTTTTCTTGTCCGATTACGTATTCATCGAGGTATTTGGCAATTTCAGTAGGTTTTACTAGATTAAAGCGCAATCCACCTGTTTTTTTGCGACTCGTATTTTTAAAATCAACCAACATCGAATGAGCCCGTTCAATGCAATTAGAGCAGATGCGCGCATTAGCGCCCGTTACCATGAGTTCTACTTGTTCTTCTGAGACTCCGCAAAACGAGCATATGTTTCCTTTTCCTTTCATACGTTCTAACTTTCAACTACAAAATTATACGATAGCCTTTCTAATACAAAGACTTTACGATTTGTTTTCGGCTCATCCAAATGGCTACCATTCCGAAGCCGTAAGGGGCTCCTTCTTGAAGGATGTAAATAGGATAGAGTAGAGAGTCTTGTCCTACTTTTTGAACTATAGAAGGTATTTCAGATGCTTTTGTTTGAGAGGTGTATTCGTATGCCTGCCAAATTTGTTGAGCTTTTTCTGGCAGGTTTTTAGGAAACTGACAGTAATAATTCATCTGATAGACGAATTTCTTGAGAGAATCAGAAAGGCAAGATAAACTCAAAATACTATCGCATACAAAAGCAGAGCGGCATTCCAAGATGGAAAGGCGAATTTGCTCGCCTCGAAAGTAAGCCTGCTGAAGAATTTCCTCCTCTTTAAAGCGCCTTATTTTATTGTCTTTAATTCCCTGTCGGACATATTCTACATCTACATAGTCAGATTGTTTGATATCTAAACAACTTACTAAGTTCAGAGCGATTGTAAGAAGAAGTATATAAGAAGGTTTCATGAAATTGCAAACGTTAGCACGAAGATTTTTACAAAATTCAATATGAAAAAATTGAGTTTTTTTTTTCTCTTCTTAAGAACTCATTATTTTAGAAACGAATTCATGGCAATTATACAAAATTTAAGTAGATTCACCTTAAACTCTATATCAAACTATGAGTACTTTTGAGCAAAATGAAAAATTAGCAAAAGTGTGTAGTGACGTACAAGCAAAATTCGAAAAAATCAACGCAGATGGCAGATTTAATGATATTATTTCTAAGTTAGAGTATGTTATTGTTTCTTATCATGCTGATAAGAACCCTGTAGGATTGTTTGAAATCGGAGAAATGGCACTCCGTCAACTTAAAGCTTACAAAGAAGAAAAACCCAAGCAAGTGGCTCAAAAATTGATTGATGATTTGGAAAAAGCTCTTTCCGTGAAGTAATTTTCGGAAACCTGTAAGGCAGTTGTCCGTCTTATAGGTTTTTCTTTTATTTTTTGACAATTCTCGTATGAAAAGCCCCTTGAGTTACTACAATCTTAGGAACGTGAACGACATTTCCTTCGCTTGGCAAAGCAATTCCTACAAACTCAAATCGACCTGTTACTAGGTCCTGAAAGACTTGTGTTAAATGCAAAAAGCCAGAGGCCTCTGGGTGTTGTGTTACAAAATATTCTACATGATCGCCTTCATGGCTAAGTTTAGAAGAAGGAGGAGATAGCGGAAATTTATCTCCTAAACTTACAGTAACATAGTTAACAGCACTGTTTTGAAGAGATAACGTGGTAGGTGCATAGGCGCGGAATCGAATTTCTACTTTACGCTTAGCGCTTGAAGCGACAATTAGAAAAAAAGACTCTCGTATAAAAAAAAATCCTTCTACTGAATCAGCCTGCCATTCTTGTCCGTTAATCGACATCCGAAACGATTGAGAAGGAATGGGAGACGGACGCACCCGAGATGTGTCTTTTTGACAACTTATCAGAATCAAAAAAAGAAAGTATAAGATACATTTCATTTTAAACAGAACAGTTTCCTATTACTTGGCAAAGAGGGCAATGTGTTTGGTCGTAGCCTTTGGCTTTGCAGTACTTTCTACCAAAGAAAATGATTTGCAGATGTCTTTTGTTCCATGTGCTTTTATCAAAAATAGATTTTGCATCTTTTTCAGTCTGTTCTACTGACTTTCCACTTGAAAGTTGCCATCTTTTCATTAGGCGATGAATATGAGTATCTACGGGAAAAGCAGGTACTCCGAAGGCTTGAGCCATCACCACAGAAGCAGTTTTATGTCCTACGCCTGGCAAGCTTTCTAATTCTTCAAAACTCTGAGGAACTTCTCCGTTATATTTTTCTACTAAAATTTTTGAAAGTTCCCAAATCGATTTTGATTTAGCCTGTGAAAGCCCACAAGGTTTGATAATTTCTCGGATTTCTTCTATAGAAAGCTGTATCATCTGTTGAGGGGTTGAAGCTTTAGAAAACAACAAAGGTGTAATTTTATTTACGCGTTCGTCTGTACATTGGGCAGAAAGAAGAACAGCAATCAGTAAAGTGTAGGCATCTGTGTGATTTAAAGGAATAGGAGGATTAGGAAATTCATTATCTAAGATTGCTTCAATATGTCTAACTTTTTCTTCTTTGGTCATAACCCAATTATTTCAAAGATTTAGGGTCGTAAGCGTCTCGCAGACCGTTTCCAAATAAATTAAAAGATAATACTAAAAGGCTGATTGCTAAACTAGGAAAAACTATTAAGTGTGTACTATCTTTCGTGCCAAGAGAATCAAATCCTTCGTTTATCATCATTCCCCATGAAGGAGTAGGAGGTTGTACGCCCAATCCTAAGAAACTTAGGCCAGCTTCTATCAAAATAGCAGTCGCAAAATTCGAGGTGCTGTACACAATCATCGTGCCAACAAGATTAGGAAGAATATGAAAGAAAATAATCCGCGCATCTGAAAAACCAAGAGCATGTGCTGATTCAATAAAGAGTTTTTGTTTGATGCTCATAATTTCTCCCCGCACGACTCTCGCGATATCCACCCACATAGTGAGTCCTACAGATAAAAAGACTACCCAAATACCTTTGCTTTGTAAGGCTAAGCTAATTGAAATGACCAACATGATGCTCGGAATAGACCAAACGATGGTCATAATCCATTGAATAAGAGCATCTATTTTTCCACCAAAAAAACCAGCCAGAGCGCCGAACGTGACGCCAATGATTAAAGAAATGATTACTGAAATAAAACCAATCGATAACGAAATGCGCGTTCCAAAGAGTAAACGGCTCAAAACATCTCTTCCTGATTTATCGGTGCCGAGCCAGTAAGTTCTTCGCTCAAGGTTATTTGCTAAAAATTCTTTTTCTAAATCTTTTTTAGAGACCCAAACGATATTTTCTTCTGGATCTAGATACGCGATAGAATCTTCAGTAGAAATGTAATTTGCAGCGGTGCCTAACTTTTCGCTTGCTCCTATAAACATAGGGCGAGTGCATTTTATAAGAGATTCGCCCAACATTTTATTTCCTCGCGAAGATTCTGGTTTAAAAAAAATACTGTCGTTTTTGATTTGAAAATCGTCTTTGATGGGAACAATAGTATACTCACTTTCTTGGCCATAATAAATTCTTTTGAAAAAAGGAACCTTTTCTATTTCTTGATTCTTACGAATTTTGAGAATCATCACACTGTAGAACATCGGCTTTTTTTGAATTTGTACATCGCCATCGTTGGCATTAGGCGTGCTATCTGGCATAATCAGGTAACCCAGGGCAGCAATGATATGAGCAATAATAATAATGATTAAGCCAAAGACTGCTGGCTTGTTGCGGAAAAGTCTTTTTTTGACGTAATAAAAAGGTGTTTTAAGTTCTTCTGCCATTCTTTAAAAAGCCATACTTTAATTTCAAAATACAAAATAGTATTATAAACCAAAAATTCATTTGCTGTTATGGGCTAACAAGCCATCTTTTGAAGCAAAATAATAATATTGTTGGTAATTTTTAAAAAAATCCTCTTGAGTAGGAAAAGTTTCAGTCTGATAATCTATCAAAATTCTTATCCATTTTTTTTGCCATAAGTTCCAGAGAGATTCTAAAAGTTGTTTTTCAGGGATTTCAGTGCGCTCCGATAGTTCATCAAAACTAATTATAAAATACAGTTCATCTAAAATTTGGTATTCTTGTTCATTCATTTTCAATTACTTTAGGAACTCTAAAATAATTAGAATCTTTTCGAGGAGCATTGAAAAGAGCTTTTTCGTGTGGCAACGGTTCTTCTACTACGTCTTCCCGAAGAACATTTACTTCATGGCTCATATGAGTAAGGGGAAGTACATTTGTAGTATCAATCTTGTTGAGCATTTGTACCCATTCCAGAATTTCATTGAGGCTTTTCAACATTTTTTCTTCATCTGCCTCATTAAAGTAAAGCCTTGAAAGATGTGCTATTTTTTCGATAGTATTCTTATCAATGTTCATTATCTCTTCGCATTGAATTTTTTATGTACAAACATACAAAAACAATTCTATTTGTATGGAGTTCAAAAGTTTTTTCTTTTAAGCTTGAGATAAATGTAGTGTTCTTTCGACTTCTTTGAACACTTTTTCTGATTCTGCTAACACAATCAGCAAGTCATTTGCTTCTAAAACTGTATTTCCATGTGGAATCACGTAGTTATTTTCGCGGCGAATGAGTGCAATGGTTGCTTGTTGAGGAAAGTTTAAATCCACAATGCGATTTCCTATGATAGGGTTTTTTGAAGGAATGCGAAACTTTTTCATAGCTGCTTTGTGGTCGTCTGCATGAGAGGTTTCTTCACTTTCTTCTCGTTTTAGAACTCCTAACCATTTGGCTACTGGAATGATACTAGTTCCTTGTCCTAATACTGAAACAACAGTAATAAAAAATACAATATTAAAAATGAATTCTGCTTTTTCGATACCAGCCATTAAAGGATAGGTGGCGAACACAATAGGAACTGCCCCTCTTAGCCCCACCCAAGAAATATATAATTTCGCTTTTAAATTCATTTGAAAAGGAAGAAGTGATAAAAGTACGCTGATAGGGCGCGCAACAAACATCTGTAAGAGCGCTAATAACAATCCTATGCCCATAACTGGAAAAACATGAGATGGAACAACGAGAAGCCCCAAAGTGAGAAATAAGATGATTTGCATGAGCCAAGCAAAACCATCAAAAAACTTGATCACTGTTTTTTTGTGGATAAACTCTTGGTTTCCTAAGTACAAAGCACATATGTATACAGCTAAAAATCCGTTTCCGCCAATCAAATCAGTAAATGAAAAAGTAAAAAACATTAAAGAAATGACAAGTACAGGATACAAACCTTGAAAATCAAGAGTGATTTTGTTGATAATATTTTTACTTGCATACCCGAACAAAAATCCGGCTGTGCCTCCTATGATCATTTGCTTTAGAAGTGAGAACAACATGTACAAAACGTTTTCTTCTGGGTTTTGTACTAATCCTAAAAAAGAGATGGTAAGTACGTAAGCCATAGGGTCGTTGCTACCACTTTCAAGTTCGAGAATAGGTCGCAATTTGTAGCGCAATGCCAGGTGATGAGAGCGAAGAATAGAAAAAACAGCAGCTGCATCAGTAGAAGAAACAATAGAGCCTAAAAGTAAACTCTCATATAAAGTTAAATGAGTTAGTTGCCAAGTCATAAGTCCTAAAAATAACGCTGTAAGAAATACTCCTATTGTTGCTAAAGAAATCCCCTTTCCTACAATAGGTTTAATATTGTGCCAATTAGTGTCTAATCCGCCTGCGAACAGGATAAAATTTAAAGCTATGATTCCAATGAATTGAGCATAAGGAGGGTTATCAAAGTGAATTTTCCCAATGCCTTCTGAGCCTGCTAAAGTTCCGATTGATAAGAAGAACAACAATGTAGGAACACCTGTTTTATAAGTAGTTTTACCTACAACAATACTGATGAGTAATAGAATAGAACCTATGAGCAAAATATTTTCTATAGTAAGATTCATGTTTTTTGCCTATTTTTGAAACAAATATGGTAAGTTATCAAAATCCTTTGTGATGGATTATGTTTTCAAAAAAGAATTATTACTTTTTCTTTCTGTAGGCACGTTGGTAGGCGTTTGGTCAGGATGCTATCGGGTGCCTGAATATCCTGTGGTGCCTTATATAGAATATAAAGATGCTACTCAATCGTTGTTAGTCACACCTGATTCCACGATTCTTTTTTTGACAGTTTCTTTGTTTTTTCGCGACGGCGATGGAGATATTGGATTAAACGCCGAAGACACTACAGATGCGCGTTTTAAACCCTTAGACTCGAATAGACAGCCTAATATGTTTTTTTACAACTACTTTGCTACTGTCAAAAAAAAAGTAAATGGAGTATTTCAAACAGCGCAGTTTCGAACCATTGACCGCAATACAGGCAGAGAAATTCTGACTGATTACATAATAAGAGGCCGTATTCCTCGCCTAAAAGACGGAAGAGCCCGACCCATCGAAGGAGTGCTATCTTATCGAAACGATGTGCTGATTTCTCGCACAGGGCTGCTTTCACCTATTACATTTGGCGACACTATTGCTTTTGAGATATACATTCTTGATAGAAATCTTAATCGGAGCAATACTATTCTTACGCCAACTATTTTATTGCGTCCATGATTCTTAATTTTTTTTTAAAAAAAAACCTTCCTTTTTTGTCACTCTCAAGCGCTAAATTGTCATATATTGTGTATTGAAAAAGTCCGATTTTAACAAGATTTTGTCCTATTTTAGAAAACTCTACTAAAATGAACTCTTTGAAAGAAAAAGACTTTTGGATAAGAGTTGCCGAAAGTCTTGAAAATGAGCAAGATATAGAGGATAGTTTGTCGTTAGCAGATGAAAAACATGCTTATAAAGAAGCTCGCATCATCTGGGACGCTGCAGGAAAAATTTCATTGCCTGATGTAGATGTAGAGTCAGCATTTACAAAAATTCAGCAAAAAGCTCACTCTCTTACTTCTTCTCAGCTTAAGTTGAAAAAGTGGTGGAAGCCTTCTTATGCAATAGCCGCCTCTGTTGCTTTCTTGTTGCTAGGGGGAGTGTTATATTTTGGCGTGTATCGCGCACTTCCAAGATGGGAACGTACTTATTCGACTTCCTACGCTGAAAGGCGAACAGTTTTACTCGCCGATGGCTCTAAAATATTGCTCAATGCAGGAACTTCTTTAAAAGTAGCTAATGGCTTTAATCAGGTTTCTCGGAAAGTGTACTTAGATGGTGAAGCGTATTTTGAAATTGCTAAAAATGAAAAAGTTCCTTTTGTCGTTCAAACTACTCACAGCCAAACAGATGTACTGGGAACTATTTTTAATATCAAAGCCTATTCAAACGAAAGCGATATAGAATTAGAAGTAATAGAAGGCAAAGTAAAATTCAGCTCTGTTGGAGGGAATTCAGTGATTCTAACTCCTAACAAAGGAGTTGTTTTAGACAAGCGATCTCAGAAAATGATAGAGTATGAAACGAGTCAAGGAGTTACTTGGTTTGTTGACGTGATTTCTTTTCAAGATGAAACATTAGCAAACGCTGCTTCTTATCTGAGCCGTTGGTATAATGTTACGATTACAGTAGAAGAAAGCATTCGTGCAAAAAGAATTACAGCTCGTTTCCACAATAAAAGTATTCAAGAAGTGCTTGATTATATCAAGATGGCGCTCAATATAGAATGTAGTGTACAGGATAAAAATACCTTTCACCTTTTTGCTAAGAAAAAGTAATTTATTAGTGAGATTTTTTTATTCCTCGCTTCGCTTTTAAATTTGCACCGCAAATACCCATATCATTATTTGCAAATGGATAGCTCAAAAGTCCTTTATGAAGCACTCACTTACGACGATGTGCTGTTAATTCCCGCTTATTCGGAAGTTCTTCCACGTGAAACCGATACTTCGACGCAACTTACTCAAAAAATTCGCTTAAATATTCCGATAATTTCGGCAGCGATGGACACTGTAACCGAGTCAGATTTGGCGATCGCAATGGCGTTAGCGGGCGGCATCGGTTTCATTCATAAAAATATGTCTATCGAAGAACAAGCTAATCAGGTGCGCAAGGTAAAGCGTTCTCAAAGCGGCATGATCATAGATCCTATTACGTTATCACCTCATCAAACGCTTTATGAAGCTAATCAGATCATGCGAGAGTACAAAATAGGGGGAATTCCAGTAGTAGATCGAGACCAAAAATTGCAAGGAATTCTCACAAATCGAGATCTGCGCTTTCAAAAGAATATGTCTTTGAAAGTAGCCGATGTTATGACTAAAGAAAATTTAATTACAGCCAACGAAGGAATTAGCTTAGAGGAGGCAGAAGAAATCTTGCAAGAATACAAAATTGAAAAATTACCCATTGTAGATAAAAATAACAAGCTCATCGGGCTAATTACTTACAAAGACATTTTAAAAAATCGAGACCGCCCGCAAGCTTGTAAAGATAGTTTGGGACGTTTGCGCGTAGGGGCTGCCATCGGAGTAACTTCTGACATGATGCAGCGCATTGAGGCAGTGAAAGCAGCAGGAGTAGATATTATTGGAATCGATACTGCTCACGGTCATTCGAAAGGAGTGATTGAGGCTCTTAAGCGCGCTAAGAAAGCTTTTCCAGATTTGGATATTATGGTCGGAAATGTGGCAACAGGAGAAGGAGCAAAAGCACTCGCAGACGCAGGTGCCGACGCTGTTAAAGTAGGAGTAGGACCTGGAAGCATTTGTACGACACGCGTGATTGCAGGAGTAGGAGTTCCGCAACTATCAGCAGTTTATTATGCTGCACAAGCTCTCAAAGGAACTGGTATTCCAGTGGTAGCCGATGGAGGAATCCGTTTTTCAGGAGATATCGTGAAAGCAATTGCAGGAGGAGCAAATTGCGTGATGATTGGTTCTTTGCTTGCAGGTACAGAAGAAGCGCCTGGAGAAGTAATTATTTACGAAGGAAGAAAATTTAAGAGTTATCGAGGCATGGGTTCCCTCGAAGCGATGGAGAGCGGTGCGAAAGACCGTTACTTTCAAGATGTAGAAGATGATGTAAAAAAGCTTGTTCCTGAAGGAATTAGCGGAAGAGTGCCTTACAAAGGTAAAGTAGACGAAGTAATTTATCAGTTGGTAGGAGGTTTAAGAGCGGGAATGGGTTATTGCGGCGCTCGCGATATTCCTGCTCTTCAACAAGCCAAATTTACAAAAATTACGATTTCTGGCTATCGAGAAAGCCACCCGCACAGTGTTCAGATTACTAAAGAAGCTCCTAACTATAGCATGAGATAAGAAAACGCGCCAGAAATAGCGCGTTTTCAAGTTATCTTCCAACTCCTAAGCGAGCGAATGATTTAACTGTAAGGCCCTTTTGAATGCTTTCTAAGTATTGTTTTACGCTTATTTTAGCATCTTTTACAAAAGTCTGTGAAAGCAAAGTGTTTTCTTGTAAAAACTTTTTTACATAACCTTCTGCAATTTTGGCGAGCACAGCTTCTGGTTTTCCTTCTTGGCGGGCACGTTCGATGCCTACTTGCTTTTCGCGTTCTATAATTTCTGGAGCTACACTATTTTCATCAACTGCTACGGGATTCATCGCAGCAATTTGCATCGCTACATCTTTGCCTGCTTCTGTTACATCGATGCCATTCGTGCCAATTAAGTTAACTAAAACTGCTACTTTGTTTGCATGTACATAAGAAACAATCTTTTCTCCTTCTATAAGGGCATACTTTGCGATTTCTAATTTTTCACCCATTTTTCCGGAGAGCTCTGTCATTTTTTCAGAAATATTCACTCCGTCCACTGAAAGCGATAAGAGTTCGGGAACCGTTTTAGGCTTATTTGCAATGGCAGCTTTTAAAATCATTTGACCTAATCCTAAAAATTCATCTGTATTCGAAACAGGTTCAGTTTCACAATTGAGCGTAAAAGCGATTCCTACTGTTCCAGATTCGTTTACATAAGCGTAGGCTTTCCCTTCTTTTGCTTCTTTGTCGGCGCGTTTAGCTGCAATTTTTTGTCCTTTTACTCTTAAAATGTCAATTGCCTTTTCAAAATCTCCTTGGGCTTCTTCTAAAGCCTTCTTGCAGTCCATCATGCCTGCTCCTGTGCGCTGACGCAATTCGTTTACTTGTGCTGCTGTAATTGCCATAACATTCGATTTAATCTTTATTCTCGAAAATTGCGCAATATTAGCCGTTTGCTTTTGCAATTTTTAGTTTTTTACATAAATTTTTTATTGCTTTATTTCATCCTTTCAATTATCATTTTGTTTTTGGATTTCTAAGTATCTGTACCTAACTTTCAGCGATACTTTTTAGAACGCATTATGAAAAAAACATTGAAAATCGTTCTTATTAGCGTAGGAGCTCTTATCGGATTATTTCTTTTGGCAGCTATCTTAATTCCTATCTTTTATAAAGATGAAATCAATCAGGCGATTCAAAAAGCAATTAACGAACAAATCAACGCTACAGTTCGTTATGAGCCTAATTCTCTTTCTATTAGTTTATTATCCGACTTTCCTAACCTTTCTGTTTCTTTGGAAGGAATCAGCATAGTAGGAGTGGGCATCTTCGAGAAAGATACGCTGCTCAACTTAAAAAAAATTTCTCTTGGTATTAACTTAGCAAGTGTACTATTAGGCAACAAGATACAAATCAAGAAAATATTTTTGGAAGAACCTTACGTAAAAGCTTTGGTTACAAAAGATGGAATTGCAAATTACAACATCGCAAAAATAGATACAAGCCAGTTGTCGTCGGAAGAGAAGCCCTCGGAATCTGCGCCTATTTCTATACAAATTGAAAAATGGAAAATAGAAAACGGCAATGTAATCTACAACGACAGTGCTACTGCTACTTATGCCCAAATTTGGGGGGTAAACCACCGAGGAAGTGGCGACTTTTCTGACAAAATCTTCGACCTAAAGACGGATATGCGCGCTGATTCTATGTTAGTTATTCAAAACCAAATAACTTATCTTAAAAAAGCGTCCATTGATATTGAAATGACCTTAGGCATGAATTTGGAAAAAATGCTTTTCCAGTTTAAAAATAATTCTTTTAGAATCAACGATTTAGGATTAAAATTTGATGGTTGGCTTCAAATGCCTCAAGAAGGTTATGAAATGGATATCACCTTTCAATCTATCGATAATAAGTTTAGCTCATTGCTTTCAATGATTCCAGGTGTTTATATCCGAGATTTAAAAAACCTAAAAACAAACGGAACGTTTTCGTTAGATGGTTTTGTAAAAGGAAAGTATTCAGATTCTCTCCAACTGATACCTGGATTTTTAGTAAATTTGAAAATTAACGACGGAATGTTTCAATACCAAGATTTGCCTACTGCTATTCAGAATATCGGATTAGATATGACTCTAGATGTATCTAGAGGCAATCTTTCTGATTTGTTGGTAGATATTAAAAATTTTAATGCTAACTTAGGGGAAAACCCACTTCAAGCAAAATTGCGCCTTAAAGGATTGGAAACAATGCAAGTGGACGCTGATATCAATGCGCAATTAAACTTAGCAGATGTGATGACAATGTATCCACTTCCTTCTGTGAGGTCGTTAAGAGGGTTGTATTCGCTCAATTTGAAAGTAAACGGAATCTATTCAGAGAAAGAGAAAAAATTGCCTCGTATTCAAGCAAATATGAAACTTTCTCAAGGCGCTGTACAGCCTGCTGATTATCCCGTTCCGGTGGAAAATATGGAAATTGTAGCCTCTGTAACGAATACAACTGGCAACTTAAATGAAACTTATATCGAAATTCCGATGGCAAAAATGGTAGTGAATGGCGAGCCTTTCCAAGCATCTGCCAAAATTCATAATTTAGAAGATATTACTTATGAAGCCAAACTCGCTGGAAAAATGGATTTAGAACTCGTTCAGAAATTAGCTCCTATCGAAGGAGTTCTCCTTAGTGGAAAACTTTTTGCTGATATTACTACTAAAGGTAAAATGTCGGATATTAATGCTGGAAAGTACGACCGCTTGCCTACGAGTGGGAAATTTGAGCTTACCAATTTTTCATACAGCGATAAAACTTATTTACCCTTAGGAATGAAAATCAGTCAAGCGAAAATGTCTTTTACGCCGTCGTCTGTGCAATTAGAGACTCTTGTGGGAAATATTGGCAAAAACGACTTCGTGCTCAACGGACAACTTTCTAATTATATTGCGTTTATTCTTTCTGAAAAAGCTATCCTAAAAGGAAATTTGAACTATCGCGGAAGCTATTTCAATGTGAACGATTTCATGCCTAAAACCGATACTGTTTCCTCTCCGACGAGCGCCTCTTCAGCTTCATCAAAGCGCGCTGACAGTGTAAATGCAAGCATCGCAATACCTAAAAACATCGATTTCCGCTTTGATGCTAATATCCAAAAAGTTATTTATGGTAACTTAGAACTTGAAAACCTGACAGGCGACGTTATCATAAAAGATGGTATAATTTCTATGAATAATCTTAATTTTCGATCTCTCGGAGGTAGCTTCTCATTTAATGGTACTTTCAATGGTCAGAATCCCGCAAAGCCTTCTTATTCGATGAATTTAGATATTAAAGATGTATCTTGCGATAAAGCTTACGCAAATTTTGCAACCATCAAATTGTTTGCTCCTATTACTCAAAACATTCGCGGATTGTTAAGTACTAACTTGAATATTTCAGGAGTGATGCAATCCGATTTTTCTCCTAATATGCAATCTGTTACAGGTACAGTTTTGTTTAATCTTCGGGAAGGACAAATTCAGGATGTGCAAGCGCTCAACATGCTTGGAAATCAGTTAGGAATGCAGTCGCTTGTCAATCCGCGCATTAGCGATGTAAAAGCTTTTGGAGAAGTTCGCGATGGAAGAATGTTTTTCCGTCCCTTTGACGTAAAAATAGGAGATTATAAAACGGTAGTGAGTGGCTCCACAGGCTTTGATGGAACGATAGATTATTCTATCACAATTCGCGATGTTCCGATTGGAATGCTTGCTGCTTCTTATTTAGGACCGTTGGCTGCCTTTTTAGGCGATCGACGCGTGGATATTCCAGTATCAGTGAAAGGAACATACGACAAACCTATAGTAGCTCCTGGAACTCCCATAGGAGCGGGCAGTTCAGATTTGCGACAGCAAACGCAACAAGGCGCCAAAGATGCTATTCGTCAATTTGCTGAGGGTGTAAAAACCGATACATCTTCTAAGCCGGTTGATCAAAAAGTTATCGAACAAGGTAAAAAAATTATAGAGGGATTTTTTCCCCGAAAGCCTTAAACAATTCTTTGGGTGAGCTGCTATTGTAAAAATTTAATTCTTTCAATCAACCTTTCTATGTCGATAGTAGTAGCGCAACGGAAGTGCTGTTTAGGGCATTTTTGACGTCCATGCAAGCCACACGGACGGCATTCAAGTTTTTCATTTGTTTCTATTACTGCCGAATCGTCGGATAAAGGAGTAAATCCAAAAGAAGGAACTGTAGAGCAAAAAATAGCAGTAACGGGAGCGTTCATAGCTGAAGCTATATGAAGCGGCGCCGAATCGTTTACATAATTCATTAAAGCATGCTTCATCACCACGGCAGATTGTAATAAAGTTAGTTTGCCTGCTAGTATTTTGATTTTAGAAGAAGGGAATTGCTGGCATATTTGTTCACAAAATTTGTAGTCGTGATGACTTCCCATTAAATAAATATTTCCCTGAAAAGAAAGTTTTTGTAAGAATTCAACCCATTTTTCTTGTGGAAATTGCTTAGTAAACCAAACTGAAGTAGGAAAAATAGTAAGATAGGGTTCTTTTAAAAGATCTTGAACCGCATGGTAATCCGTTTCAGATGGATATAGCCTTGGTTTAAACAGTTTTCGACTCTTGGTAATTGAAAAAAGTAAGGCATTGTTGCGCTCAATTTCATGGGTTCCATCGCCAATAATGTGAGGAACTTTCTCTGTAAAAAAAAGCGACATCGGATTTTTGTCGAATCCGACTTTGTATTTTGCACCTGAGAGCACAGTAATGATTCCTGAAGAAAGAAATCTTTGAAGATTAATGACGTACTGGTACTGCTCTTTTCTAATTTTGGAAATCAGTTTAAAGATAGAACGGTATTTTTGTTTTTTATCCCAAATCAGGATTTGATGTAGGTATGGATGTTTTTCAAGCAAAGATTCATTGCCTTTTCTTAATAAAAAATCGAGTTGTGCATCGGGAAAATGAAATTTTATTTTTTCAATCAAAGAGGTTGCTAATACTACGTCACCGAGAAAAGCAGTTTGAATAAGTAGAATTTTGGGCATATTCAAAACTGAAAATAAATAAAAGGTTGAATTTCTGATGTTTTGAATTGGAAAAATAAAATAGAAGCTAATACGATCAAGCAAGCCTTTGCAAAATCTGGCAAGAGAGCAACACTTTTTTGAGCGTGTTCTTTCCAATGAAAGGGTATAAAGTGAAGCACAAATCCGAGCAACAAAATAGCAAATACTTGCCAACTCGATTGAAGTAATCTTACAAAATCGCCTTCAAAGGAAGTCGTCATCTGCGTTATCATTTCGAATGCTTTTTGAAGATTTTCAGCCCTGAAAAAAATCCAGCAAAAACATACGAAATGAAAAGTGAAAAAGGTAGAAACTACTTTTGTCAAGAAAGATTCTTTTTCAGAGGGAGGAAAAGTTTCTAACCAAATTTTATGACAAGCTAAGGCAATTCCATGAAGCGCTCCCCAAATGATAAATCTGATATGAGCGCCGTGCCATAATCCACCTAATAACATGGTAATGAGTAAATTGACATAGGTTCTCAGTTTACCTTTTCGATTACCTCCTAAAGAAATATATAAATAATCGCGCAGCCATGAAGAAAGAGAGATGTGCCAACGCCTCCAAAAATCTGTAATGTTGGTAGCTTGATAAGGAGAATTGAAATTGATGTTAAGTCTAAACCCTAATAAAAGAGCTATTCCGATGGCAATATCGCTGTAGCCTGAAAAGTCGCAATAAATTTGGATTGCATATCCATATACTGCCAGAAGATTTTCTATTGCCGAATACCGCACGGGTTCTGCAAAAACTCTATCTACCCAATTAATAGAGAGATAATCTGAAATAACAATTTTTTTGAACAATCCTGTTAGAATTAAGTAGATAGACTTTCCAAAGTCTTCTTCTGAAAGAGAATGCGGCATTCGAATCTGAGGAATAAAATCAGCGGCGCGTACAATCGGACCTGCAATTAATTGTGGAAAAAAGCTAACAAAGAAAGCAAAATCTACAATAGAATTTACAGGTGTCAGTTTTCCGCGATAAATATCGATTGAATAGCTAAGAGTTTGAAAAGTATAAAAAGAAATTCCGGCTGGAAGAAATATCTTTTCATAATTTATTTCTAAGTCGAAGAGAGCAGAAATTCCGTAGGCGAGAATATCATAAGGTTTCCAGTTGGTTTCTAAGAGTTCATTCCATAAATCAGCAAAAAAATAAGTGTACTTAAAATAAGCCAATAGTCCTAAATTAATGAAAAGACTTAGAAATAAAAAAAACTTTTTTTGAGCTTGTGAAGGAGCTCGAAAGATAGCTTTTCCTATCACAAAATCGACAATCGTAGAAAAAATAAGCAAAATAAAGTAAAATCCACTCGAAAGATAGTAGAAATAAAGACTGACAAACAAAAGCCATAAAATTCTAGCAGGAGAATTTTTGTAATTCCAAGGTATTACCCATAGGAACGCAAAAAAGCACCAAAATATCCCTTGCGTAAATAGAAGAGGGCGGTTTTCGTCGTACAGAAGCCATTGCCAAAAGGTTATATCCAAAAAATTATTCATGAATTGTAAGCGAATAGCTTTCTATAATCGGGTTTGCTAATAGTTTTTGGCAAGCTGTTTGGGCAATTTGATAGGCTTCTTCGCGAGAATTAGCCTCTAATTCTAAACGGATGTGTTTCCCTACTCGCACATCAGTAGCAGTAATTGACAAATTTTGCAAAGCAGACTTGACAGCTTTGCCTTGTGGGTCTAAAAGCTCTGGTAAGGGCATAATGTCGATTTCTGCAACAAATTTCATATGAAAAATGATTATTGATTTAACTTTACATGCTTCTAAGAATCTGGTAATAAACAGCTTGCGCTGCTGCTACGCGATTGGCTGCTTGCGGAATCACAATAGAAGAAGGACTATCTAATACTTCATCAGTAACAATCTGATTTCTTCGGACAGGCAAGCAGTGCATAAATTTAGCATTATTGGTAAGTCTCATTTTTTCAGCAGTAATCATCCAACTGCTATCTTGAGAAAGTACTTTTCCATATTCGGAGTAAGAAGACCAATTTTTTGCATAAATAAAATCAGCTCCCTCGAAAGCTTTGTTTTGGTCGTACTCTACTTTGACGTTTTCTATAAATTCAGGAGCTAATTCATAACCCTCTGGGTGGGTAACTACTAATTCTACAGGAGCAACCTTCATCCATTCTACAAAGGAATTAGGAACCGCTTGGGGAAGAGCGTGAGGGTGAGGAGCCCAAGAAAGTACTACTTTAGGACGCGCTTTTGTTTTAAATTCTTCAATTGTGATAAGATCAGCAAGCGATTGAAGCGGATGTCTAGTGGCTGATTCTAAACTAATAATAGGGCGACCTGCGTACTTTACGAAACTTTCTAGGACTTTTTCTGCATAATCAGCTTGTCTGTCTTGGAGTGTGGCAAAGCTTCGTACGCCGATAATTTCAGCATATTGGCCGATAACTGCAGCAGCTTCTTTGATATGCTCAGCAGCAGCGCCATTCATCACGACCTTGTCCTCAAGTTCGATTTTCCAACTTTCTTTGTCTACATTAAACACAATGGTTTCCATGCCTAAGTTGGTAGCGGCGCGCTGAGAGCTCAAACGCGTTCGTAAACTCGGATTAAAAAAAATTAAACACACGGTTTTTCTTTTTCCTAATTTGCGATATTTAAAAGGCTTTTTTTTGAGTTCAAAAGCTATATCCAAAAGTTCGTGCAAGCTCGGAACATCGGCAATACTGCGAAAATGTTTCATTGGATTTGGGTTGATTGTCCCGGCAAAGCTATGATAACATTCATAAATTTAGAAGCAATTTTATTTTTTAATATTTCAAATTAGATAAGTTTCAACAGGAAAAATGAAAAAAATTTCCTCCTAAAATACAACATCTACACCAAAAATCAGTTTATTACTCATAGAAATTTAAGAAATATTTTCTAATTTGCATCAGAAAATTTTGATAAGTATGGTTACATGGGTATATGTTCGCGCTGCAATCATAGCATTTTTATGTTTAGGAAATTTTTCTACTCTCTGGGCACACGGCATTAATCAAGTATGGTGGAACTCTTTGGATAGCCAATGGAAAAAATTTTTTACGAATCTGATGGGTTTTTCTACTCCCACTCAAGCAGATTTTAATGAAATCTACGAAATGCAGGAGCTCGACATTTCAGGGACAGAAATCAATAATCTTAAGCCGCTTTCAGCGATGGAAAATCTTCGTACCCTATTTGCGGATGGAACTAAAATTAATAATTTGGAGCCCCTTCGCAATTTAAAAAATTTGCGAAATCTCTATCTTGGAGGTACTCCGATACAATCGTTAGAGCCTATTAAGGGATTAGTCAATCTTAAAAAATTAGAAATCTATGAAACTCCAATTTCCGATTTATCGCCTTTGCAAGATCTTACAGCTTTAGAATATCTCAACATTTCTAATACTAATGTGACTAACATTTCCGTTCTTTCTCACATGATAAATCTAGAAATTTTATATTGTAACAATACAAACATTGCAGATTTATCGCCTATCAAATCGCTTACTAAGTTAACAGAACTTTCTTTGATTAAAACTAAAGTAACAGACTTATCTCCTTTAAAAGGAATTACTTCTTTGCGAGAATTAGTTTTACAGTATACGCCTGTTACTAGTTTAGCGCCTATTCAAAATCATAAGTCTCTTATGATGGTTTCCTGTGAATATACCAAAATTTCTCAAGAGGAAATTCAGCGGTTTAAGAAGGCTCATCCTAACTGTGAGGTTTCATCTGAATGAGAGAATGCATTTTGCCTCCTTTTCTACAAAAAGGAGATAAAATTGGAATTGTAGCACCTTCTGGCGCACTCTCTGCAGAATTGGAACTGCGATGCTTAGAACAACAAGGTTATAAGTGTATCATCGGAAAAAATTTATATAAACAATACGGCACTTTCGCAGGCAATGACGAAGAAAGATGTTCCGACTTGCAAGAGATGCTCGACGATGCTTCTATTAAAGCCATCTTGTGCGCACGTGGAGGATATGGAATTACAAGAATTATCGACAAGCTTTGTTGGAGTTCGTTTTTGAAATCGCCTAAATGGATCGTAGGATTTAGTGACATTACAGCCCTTCATTTGCAAATCCAAAGCTTGGGTTTTTGCTCTCTTCACGCAATCATGCCTGTTCATTTTCATCTACCTCAAGCAGTTTCTTCTTTAGAAAGACTTTTACAAGTATTGCAAGGCAAAACTTCAGCTATTTACTTTGAAAATATTATCATGACCGAAAAAACTCCTATAGAAGGTATTTTGGTAGGAGGAAATCTTACGATGCTTTGTAACCAAATCGGAACTCGAACACTCCCTGATTCTGATTTTTTTGATAACAAGGTTTTGTTTTTAGAAGAAACTAACGAGCCTCTTTATCAAATCGATCGTTTAATGACACACCTTGCACGGATAGGAGTATTTTCTAAAATAAAAGCTTTGTTGATGGGATATTTTACAATTATGCCTAACTCTCCAGAATTCGGGTTTTCACTTCTCGATATTGTAATAGAAAAAGTACGACAGTATGGTCTTCCTGTAATTAGTGGTATTCCTTCCGGACATGAATTCCCAAATTTTCCGCTTATATTGGGGAAAAAAATTTATATCAGTAATTTCGAAATAAAATACGATGTTTAAAGGCATAGTTAGGTTTTTATGCCATTCACCAAAAAAAGCTTAATAGCGGGACTCGGCTTGGTATTAGTATGTGGTTGGGTATTGCTGATTTATCGAGAACTTCTCTGGTATTGCATTCGACAATTTTATGGACAAATGCAAATCATATGGTTTGCAAAACCGATAGAAGAGTACCTTCAGAACCCTCAATATTCTCAAGAACTAAAAAATAAGATTTTACTTATACAAAAAATTCGTCGTTTTGCATTCGACTCCATCGGTCTTGACGAAACTTCAAGCTATACCAAACTTTATGACCAGCAAGGTAAGCCTCTATTATGGATAGTTACCGCTTGCCCTGCGTATGAATTAGTACCTTATGAATGGAAGTTTCCTATAATAGGCAATTTTTCTTACAAAGGTTTTTTTGATAAAGAAATGGCAATAGCAGAAGCAGAATCTTTGCGCTTACAAGGATATGATACTGATGTCGGTGAAGTGAATGCATGGTCTACTTTAGGATTTTTAAATGACCCTATTCTTTCTAACATGCTTTATCATTCGGAGGGTAAGCTTGCTAACCTCATCATTCATGAACTCACCCATGGAACAATTTACATCAAAGACGGTGTCGAATACAATGAAAATCTAGCGGATTTTGTAGGAGAACAAGGAGCTAAATGGTTTTTGAAATCCACATATGGAGAAAATTCTACTGAATACTTAGAATATACATATACAGAAAGCGACTATGATATTTTTGTAAATCACGTGCTTGCTTATGCTAAGCGGTTAGATAGTTTATATCGGACATTTCATGAAAAGACTCCGCAGTTAGAAAAACAAGCTAAAAAACAGTTATTATTGAATCAGTTTGTAGAAGATGCCAGGGCGCTACCTTTGAGGAGCGACTATTACAAAAAACATCTTGTCAAAACCCCAAACAATACTTATTTTATGGAGTTTATGCGTTACCAAGCTCAACAAAATATGTTTGAAACAGAGTGTAATCAGTTGTTCAAAGGAGATTTGCGCGCTTATGTTCAATATCTAAAGAAAAAACATCGCCATATTATTTCTTGGGATTGATGTTTTTATTGTTTTCCTGCTTTAAACTTTTCAGATGTTGCTTGATATCTATATAAAGTTTCTAACATAGATTCGTACTCATCTAATCCTATAAAATCTGTGTGAGAAAAATTTGCAGATTTTCCAACTTGTTCATCAAAAATGGTGTCAATAATCTGTTCAGTGATATTTGGGAAGTTCACTTCAATAGGTTTTCCGTTTTGTATCCACGCTTCTATTTTGGGAAGATGCTTTTTTTTCAAACTTTTGATAACAGGAACTCCAATTGCATCTAAGGCTGCAGCATTGCATTGTTGTTCGTATTGAGTTTTCATAGGTATAACGAGTAACTTTTTGCCTAAAAATAGCGCTTCTGCAGGTGTTTCAAAGCCTGCTCCGCATAATACTCCTGCTGAACTCGCCATGCTTTTTACAAATAATTCGTTATGAATGGGTTGTACAAAAATATTTCCTCGCTGGAATGGAGTTTTGTTATGTTTCGAAAATACCTCCCAACGTATATCTTTAAACACAGAAAGCCGTTTGATAATTTTTTCGTCGTCATAAGCAGGTAAATATACTGTGTAATGTTCTTTATTAGTAGGGTTCAATTCTCGAATTTGGCTGCGAATCACAGGTGTATAGATTCTTGGTCCGAACTCAGCGAAATGAAATCCGTACTGAGCTGTACTAGGAGCGTAGTGCTTGAGAATAAATTTTCCAAGAATATCCGTTTTGTTGGGCTTGGGAGCATTTTCGTGCAGAACTGCGCACTGGTGGCTTAACGCTATGCAAGGCTTATTTGCAAGGCGACATGCCCAGGCCGATACTGGTTCAAAATCGTTAATTATCAAATCATACTGATTTACATCGAGACTGTTGATTTCGTTGTATAATCGCCGAATCCGATTTTTCAAATACGTGTTCCAAATATCTACCCCTCCAGATTTTCCGAAGATGAAACTCAATCCTTTGAACTGATACTTGATAGGATAAGGAAGAGAAACATCAGCTTGAATACCGCTAATTAAAATATCTACTTCACCTTTTTTTTGAAGAATTGGAATAATATCACGTGCGCGACTGATATGTCCATTTCCTGTTCCTTGAATGGCATAGAGAATTTTCATCTTGAGGATACTTTAACCTACAAAGTACCGCACAAAGTGTGAATTCGATGTACACGTAGTATGAATTTTTTATGAAAAAATTGGAGCTATATATAAAAACTTAGAAGGAAATTAATTTCTCTTTAGGATTTAAGGATTTTTACAGATTTCTGCAAAATCTTCTCCCTGAATATTCATACCAAGTTGTTTAGCTTGCTGCAAAGTTTGGCAAGCTCCATTTTTTTCGTGAGGAGCTTTGGCATACTGGGCTTTGGCTAACTCTTTCAGAAAGAAGGCTTTTAAAAAATTATATTGCAGTTGGATATGAGGATGTTCTTTGTAGTTTTCTAATCTCAAGAGAGCATCTTGGTACAAATAAATTGCTTCGTCAAAAAGAGAAAGAGCAAAATAAGCAGCAGCATTTCTCTCAAGTACGTTGAGAATTTCTAAAGGTTTGTTGAGTGTATCGTCATAAAGTTTTTCGTATCTATTTAAATAAAATGTAACGTTTTGGAAATCTTGTTCATCTAAATAAATGTTGGCAAACTCTATACAAAAAGTAAGGTGTGAAGTATCTGCTTTTTCAAAGTTTTTAGGATTTAACAAATATTGATTAGCTGCTAACAAAATTTTAGTTCGCATTTCTCTGGAAAAGTTAGCAGGAGTGAACTTGCGGTTTATCATTTGTGCCACAAGAATGAGCGCTTTTAAGTTTCCTTTTTGGGCATAGGGTGCTAATAAAGATAAAGCACCTGCATGGTCTTTAGGAGTGTTATAATATCCGTTTAACAAGATTTCTCCCCAAAGAATTTGTGCGGCAGGATGCCCAAGAGTTGAAGCGCGCTTAATCCATGAAAGCCCTTGTAAATCGTTAGCTTTTAGATAAGTAATACCTAGTTCATACATTGCATCTTTGTTTTCCTCGTTTTGAGCAATATATCGCAAATATTGCACATCTGTTGGGCTGATAAATTCTTTCAAATTGAGCTGGCGCAACCGAGCTCTAGAAAGCTCATGTCCGTTATTAGCAGCAAGAAGATATTGATTAATAGCTAAACGCGTGTCTTGCTTGCAACCACGACCATTCATGAGCATTTCTGCCATCATGAAACGCGCGGTATCATTATTCATAAAAGCCCCTCGGCGATAAAGTTTAAATGCAACGGTATCATTTTTAGGGACAAGTTCCCCTTTTTCATAGTAAGAGGCGAGTTTGAGAATAGCAGGAAGATAGTCTAATGAGGCAGACTTTTCTAAAAGTTCTATTGACTTGTTGAAATCCCGTGCTACTCCTTCCCCTTTGGCGTATTTTTCTGATAATACGAACATTTCACGCGCATCTCCTGTAGAAGCTTTGAACTGCAAATAAATTACTTCGTTTGGGTTCAGATATTGATTCAAATCGTAATTTTTTAAGATTGATTGAGCCTCAAGGCTTCCTTCATTAGAAGCTTGTAGATAGAGCCTTACTGCTCTTTCTTGGTTAGCAGTTGTTCCTATGCCTTGCTCATAGCATCTTGCTAAAGCAAGTACTGCAGGTAGATATTGATGGTTTGCCGATTTTTGATAGTAAACGAATGCTTGTGCTGGGTCTTTGGGCATTTCCTTGCCTTCTTCGTAGAGTTGCGCTAAGCGATACATATAGTAGGCATTTCCTTGAGTAGCCATGTAATAAATATAGTCGACTGTAGTAGTATCAGCGTATTTTGGGATATCAATTTGTTGGAGTTGGTCTTTGGCTTCTTGCAATCCAAATTTTCGCCAAAGCATAAGAAAAGTGCTTGTCGCTTTTAATTGATTTTGAGAAATTTCGATTCCTTTGAACTCCATACGCGCTACTTCAAAGAGAGCTTGAGCATGTTTTCCATTTTTGGCAGCTAATTGGAAACACTCACTTGCTTTGCGTGTATCTTTCGGAGTGCCTAATCCGTTTGCGTACAATTTTCCTAGATCAAATAAAGCAGAATCAAATTTTAGTTTAGCGGCTTGTTCATATTGTTTGAAAGCTTTGTGATAGTCTTGCTTGTAACCATTGCTTCCTTCTTCGTAAAATTTACCAATCATCCAGATTGCATAAGCGTCTTTTTGGGAAGCTCTTTTTTGTAGCTCTTTTAGTTTTTCTCCTGAATATTGTCCCCAACTTTCAATTGTAAAAAATAAAATGCTGATTACTACGATATACCATTGTTTTTGCATGGGAATTCTAATAAAGTGTAAAAAACTTTTTATTTAATACTAACGAGTTTAAGCAAAAATATGTTTCTTTTAATTTTGTTCAAAATTTTTATATTAATTAATTTAAAAAATTTATTTTTGTTTATATAATCTTTTTATTTCAAGATAATAGCGCATAAAATAATAACCCTATTGATAAAATGGACGTTATTTTTTGCATCGAATTGATTAAATTTGTCTATATTCTACAAAGATGTGACAATGAAAAGTCTTTTACTTTTTTTTCTTCTAAATTTTTTATACTCAGAGGCTAATAGCACAGAATTAGCAACTTTAGTGTTAAATCTTTCTTCTTCTCAGGTAGGAAGAACAGGGAAAATATTTTGTTATACAGATAAGTTTTTTCTTTCTAAGCAAATTGTAAGCGTAACACATCTGCAACAGCCGACCGTGTGGGTATTTGAAATTCCTAAAGAAGATGTTTTTTTATTAGAAATTGACAATAATGAATATGAAATTTATTTAAAGCCTCACTATACTTACAAGTTGTTTTTTGATCAAGAAGAAAATCTGATTCGCGTCGAATCAGAAGACTTTGTGAATGACTATATTTTACAAGTAAGAAAGTATATCGCAAATTTTTTAGCTTCTTATCAAGATAAAGCAGGAAAGTTTACAAAAGAATTTAAAAAACATGAATATGAACTCATCTTGCATTTGTCTGAAGAAATTAAGAAGCAACCGTTTTATCTGAAAGCCGATAGTAAAATTAGTAATCTTATTGACTTTGAACTTATCAGATTTCAAACAGATTATTTATTGTCTAATAAGTATCCGATTGATTTTATTGAGAGAAAGGTTTTAGATATCGAGCAATTTCCTGAAAATACTATTTTTTGGCTGTGGTTAGACGAGTTATTTACTTTTGAAAAAAATATAGTAGTAAAAAATAAACATGGTGTTTGGCTGCAGCGCTATAATTTAGCGTACCTTACTGCATCTGAAACAGATGGAACATGGATTTATGAAAGCTTTAAAAAAGAAATTCAAGCAGAAAATTTTCCTACCAAAATACAAGAAATTTTGTGGTTAAAAGGTTTGATAATTGCTTATGAGGTAGGTAATGTAAATATAGAAACTCTAAGAAATGATTTACAATACTTGTCCGAGCATGCCCAACTTTCTGATGTAAGGGCATATGCTCAGCAGCTTCAAGCAAACTTTAATCGAATTACGATCGGACAGACTCTTCCTGATTTTTTTGTTTACGATATGCGCGGCGATAAAATGAACATATTTTCTTATTTTGGCAAACCTACTTTACTAGAATTTTGGGCAACTTGGTGTACTGTATGCGTTAAAGAAATGAAAGAAATTCCTGGTTTAGTAGAAAAATACAAAGATGAATTTCAAGTTGTGAGCATCTCTGTCGACGATCAGCTTGAAAAAGTACAACGTTATTTAAAGTTGAATCCTTCATTTGATTGGACATTTTTGTGGTTGCCAGAATATAAATCTGTAGCCGAAAGATTAGGAATTTCTGGATTTCCAGCGTATTTTTTAGTAGACTCTAAAGGAAGGCTTAAATACGTACTAGAGGGATCTCCTAAGAGTGAACTAAAAACGATTTTGAGTTTAGTAGAAGATTCAGACTAATCCATGAAATCATCCTCTTTTTTAATAGTCGTTTTATTGATAAGTTGCTGGTCTAGAGCACAAGTAGTAAAGCAACTTGGATATACTCAACAAGGCAAAGCTTCTTATTATCCAGATGATCGCAACAAAGCTAAGACACGTAGCGGTGAAATTTATGATATGCGAGAGCTAGCCGCCGCTCATCCTTTTTTGGCGTTTAACTCAGTAATCAAAGTCACTAATTTAGAAAATGGCTTGGAGGCAATTTTGCGCATTAACGACCGTCCTTATACCAATGACCGCGTGCTCGATGTCACACTTGCTGCAGCCCAACAACTTGGTATGATTGGCAAGCCTACTACATTAGTAAAAATAGAAGTGATTGCTTTAGATGTGCCTAGAGATGTGTTTCCAAAGTTTTTAGCTTCTCTTGAAAAAAAAACTGAAAAAGTAGTTGAAAAAGAAATAGATAGCCCTTACACTGATACGAGTGGTAAAAAACAAAAACCTCAAGGACTTGGTTTGCAAATAGGATTGTTTACTGAATTTTCTCAGGCGCAACAAAAAGCTATCGAACTTCAAAAAAAGGGTTTCTCCAAGGTATTCATTCATCAACAAATTGAAAAAAACAAAATCTTTTTTAAAGTTGTAGTAGGGGAATATTCCGATCGACCTAAAGCGCACCCTGATGCGCTAAAACTCAAAAAAATGGGTTATGATTGTTTTGTACGGCCGTATTCTTATTGAGAGCAAATGAGTTCTAAATTTTTACGAAATTCTTGCGGATCGACTGTTACATCGGCTATATCAAAAATATCGTTTGGATTTGTGGCAGAACAAAATTGAACGTAGTATTTTAGGTTTAAAATAGAACAATATCCCATATATAATAGGTAAGGTTCTTTTATTTCTCTCATCAATTCCATTACACTCTGATGTTCTTTCATGAACAATGCATTTGTTAAAGCAGCGCCATGAAGCGTTACAAAGTGAGTAGCTTGTTTCATCAGAGCAATTTGCTCGAAAAGACGCAAATCTTCAAAGTGAAAAATATCGAAGCCTAATTCTTTTAAAATAGGAATGATTGTTTGTTCGTTTACGATGCGGCGCGCACGAGCTCGCGAACGGCTTACGTAGATTTTGGGGTGAGCATAAGAATCGATATTAGATTTTTCCCATAAAAAGTTCCTGACTCGATGCAATAAACTGGGTTCAAAAAATCCAAAACCTTGTAAATAACTTGTTACCCATAGTTTAGGTACTATGCTCAGCTTTTTTTCGGGGATATACACTATTTCTTCAAAAGGCAAATGAGGAAGCGTTTCTTGAACAAAAGGAACTTTTTGAGCTCTCTCAGGAAGGAGAAGAGTAAGAGTGGAAAGTTTTTCAAAATTCGCAAAAATTCTAGGCAAAGTTTCGGCTATCCAGTGATAATAGCCTGCTGAAGGAGAATTGCCTACAGTCCAAATGTTGTATGCTAATAAATATTGGCGATTTTTAGGTAAGTAGTGGCGCAATCTGAAAAAAAAATTTACCAACATGATTTTGCGGAATTCTTTTATAGTCCAATCCATTAAAGGATAAGTATTGGGTAGCATTTTTAGATTTTTGAAAGCAACTCCTGAAGGAGTTAAATAAACATTCTCGTAGAGTTGAGTGTCAATGGTATATATATCGATGCTGGGATCGTAAATGAAATTAGTAAGCGAGTGATTTAATGGAAGTTTAGAAGGTATAGTTATTTTCTGCATTTCTTTAATTTGACAAAAAACCTGACCTTTGCCAAAAGTATGAAACTTTAGTTATGCATCCAAACAAATTTTAAACTCTAATGAATGAATCAGAATGTTGGTTGAGAAAATTTCTTGGCAAGATATTGGTTTTTCGCAATTGGTGATAGATTACATCAGCAAAGATAATTTAAAAAACTTCTACACGTTTTATCCGAGTATTTCTGAGCTTGAAAAAGCTATTGGGGCTCGTCAGTATAATGAAGAACTGCGCCACGTGCTTGTAGAAGTTCTTCAAGAACAATATCAAGAAAGTCATCTTGCTCCACCAGATTCATTGAGATTACTTGCTCGACAAAATGCGAGAACTGTAACTACTGGGCATCAACTTTGTCTTATGACAGGACCTCTCTACACAATATATAAAATTCTTACAACTCTGAATTTAGCAGAGCTTCTTTCGCAAAAGAATCCCTCTTATTGCGTTGTACCTATTTTTTGGTTAGCATCGGAAGACCATGATTTTGCAGAAGTCAATCATTTTCATTGGTTTGGCAAGCGGTATGAATTTTTTTCTTCAGAAATAAAAGGAGCCATCGGACGATGTAGTACTTCTTCTCTTGCAAATTGGTTAGAGTCTATCTCTCAATTGCCAGAGGCATGGAAAAGTGCGTATACTTCCTCTCGGACGTGGTCAGAAGCTACTCGTAAGTTGTTGCATCATCTTTTTGGAAAATACGGATTAGTGATTCTTGATGCTGATGATAGGCGCTTAAAAAGATATTTTGTTTCGATTGCTGCTCACGATTTGTTTGACCATATACCATACAAAGAAGTACAATGTGCCACGGAAGAACTAGAAAAGTTAGGATATAAAATCCAAATGCATCCGCGTACAATAAATTTGTTTTATATAAAAGAAGGATTGCGCGAGCGAATTGAAAAAGTAGAGAATCAATACCATGTTTTGCATACAGAAATTTTTTTTTCTAATGAACAAATTCGAAAGGAATTAGAGAACTACCCTGAAAGATTTAGCCCTAATGTAGTATTGCGACCACTTTACCAAGAAACGATACTTCCTAATGTGGCGTATGTCGGCGGACCCTCAGAAATTGCTTATTGGCTTCAATTGAAGAAGATGTTTTCTTATTTTAATATTCCGATGCCCGCTCTTGTACCGCGTCAATCTGTTACTATTTTAACACCTAATCAGACCAATAAACTTCGTAAGTTAGAAGTTTCTATACGAGATTTATTTTTAGAAGAGATTTCTTTGAAAAAAAAATACACTTTTCAACACAGCCAGATACCTCTTGTTTTCCCTGCTCAAAAGGAGAAAGTAACCCAACTTTTTGCAGAAATCGAAAGCGTTGTTCGCAAGATAGATGCTTCTTTAGTAGGTTTAGTACAAGCTGAACAGCACAAAGCTCTAAAATCAATTGAGCATATCGAAAAAAAATTAGAAAAGGCAGCAGAACAAAAGCAAGAAGTTCAACTCAAGCAGCTTCTCCATTTGCGAGAGAAAGTTTTACCTAACAATATTTTTCAAGAAAGATATGACAATATTTTGAGCTTTTATTTAAACTATCCTGCTATTCTCGAAACCTTAAAAGAAATTTGTCAGCCTTTTGTATGGGAAATGATAGTTCTCCACCTTGAAAATTAAAAAGAATGGAATGGGAAAGTTTTGTGCCACCATTGCAGAAAATACAGCATCCTATCTTAGAAAAAAGAAACATTACTTTGCAGTTGTTGAGAATAGATCTGATCCATACACATCTTTCTGGCAATAAGTGGTGGAAGCTTAAACATAATCTCTTTGAAGCGAAAAAAATGGGCTACACTACTTTGCTCACCTTTGGAGGTGCTTATTCCAACCATATTCGAGCAGTAGCTTTTGCAGGAAAATATTTCGGATTGAGTACTATTGGAGTGATTCGTGGAGATGAACATTTTGCGCTTAATCCTGTTTTAGAGTTTGCCCAAGAAATAGGTATGAAACTTTTGTTTTGGAGTCGCGAAAAGTATCGAAATAAAGAGCAGTTTTTAGGAGAACTTTACAGAGAATTTGGGGATTTTTATTTACTTCCCGAGGGAGGCACCAATCAGTTGGCGCTAAAAGGTTGTGCGGAGTTGTGGCAATATATTCCACAAGAAACCACAATTGTTTGTAGCGCAGTGGGGACAGGTGGAACCCTTGCTGGACTTATAGTGGGTTCTTCTTTAGAGAAAATAATTTGGGGATTTCCCGTTTTGAAAGGAGGCGCTTTTTTGTACGATACTATTTGCAAATTGTTATCGGCATATGCGCCTTCGAATACTTTTTCGAATTGGAAGCTATGGACAGATTATCATTTTGGTGGATACGCTAAGACAAATGCATTACTTATAGACTTTATACAATCATTCATTAAACAAACTAATATCCCTATTGAGCCAATTTATACAGGAAAAATGTTGTTTGGAATTTTTGATTTAATACAAAACGAGTTGGTTTTAAGCGGAAGCAAAATAGTAGCTCTCCACACGGGAGGAATTTTTAAATCCGAAAAAGTTTGACTGTAAACAAGACATCTAACACCATCAGAAAAAGGGCAGTCGCTAAAAAGTAGTAGTACTTGTTATCAGCTGCTTGAATTGTTTGGGTTTCGAGAGTTTCTCCTTCTATTTGATTAATAGCTTGAATTAAGCGGTTAATGTCGTTTCGTTTATCAGAAATCTCAAAATATTTTCCTCCTGTCATGTCAGCAAGTTTTTTAAGAGGTTCCGATTTAAGACGTGTAATTACTTCTTTACCTTCTTTGTCGCGCTTATAGCCCGTTCCCTCAGGGATTCTTCCCCCTTCTTCGGTTCCCACTCCTAATGTAAACAATTTGATATCGTTTTGTTCGATTTCGTCAGCAATAGAAGTAGTTTCTTCTCCAAAATCTTCTCCATCGCTAATTAGTAAAATGAGTTTTGAGGTTTTTTGGGCTGTGTTTTTATCAGAGACAGAGAGTTTTTCCAGAGCCATCTTAAGAGCAGGATAAAAATCTGTTCCTGTAGCCGAAGTAAGCCCCGTGCGCATTGTTTCGATGAATAAAAAAAGTGCAGAATTATCGAAAGTGAGCGGGCATTGTAAAAAAGCATCAGAAGAAAAAACAATAAGTCCTATTCTATCGGAGCTAAAGGCTTTGACAATAGACTTGAGTTGATATTTTACTTTTTCTAAGCGAGAGGGTTGGATATCGTTAGCATCCATGGATTTAGAAATATCGACCAATAAATAAATATCTTTCCCTTTGGCTTTGATTTCTTTAATAGTTTTTTTGCCAAAAGTAGGCATTAAAAACGCAATGAGGATAAGCCCAAAGTATAAGCTGCGGAGAGCTAACTTGTATACAAAAGAGCCTGTTCTTTGTTTAAGAGAGCGCATGGTGCGTATTACTCTTAGTATATACAAAAGGTAAAGGGCGATAAACACCGCCCCTAGTAAAATTTCTGTATAACTAAAAGATTTGGCTAACTCCATGAGCGAAAAATGTTATGCGTTTGCTATTTCTTCTAATAATTTTGATAAGGAGCTTTTAGCGTCGCCAAAGAGCATCTTAGTTTTTTCTCCGTAAAATAATGGGTTTTCTATTCCTGCATAGCCAGTGCTCATGCTTCTTTTGAGAACAATGATGTTTTGGGCTAATTCTACATCTAAAATAGGCATTCCGTAAATAGGGCTGTTTTTATCTTCTTTTGCTGCAGGATTGACGACGTCGTTGGCTCCTACTACTACCACTACATCTGTAGTAGGAAATTCTTTGTTAGCATCTTCGAGTTCTAACAGATTGTCATAACTTACATCGGCCTCTGCAAGCAATACGTTCATATGTCCAGGCATCCGCCCTGCTACAGGGTGAATAGCGTATTTTACAACAACTCCCTCTGCTGTGAGAGCTTCCTCAATTTCGTGGCAGATATGTTGTGCTTGTGCAACTGCTAAGCCATATCCTGGAACGATAATAACTTTTTTAGCGTATTTGAGCATGATAGCTGCATCAGAAGGAGTGGTTTCGCGCACAGAGCCTTGGCGGGAGCTAATACTATTTCCATTTCCCCCAAAGCCGCCTATAATTACATTCAACAAAGAGCGATTCATTGCCTTGCACATTAAAATGGTCAGAATAGTGCCTGAGGCTCCTACTAAAATACCTCCTACCACCATTATATAGCTGATTTCTTTTGAAATTAAGCCTGCTAATGCCGCTGCAACGCCTGTGAGGGAGTTTAGTAAAGAGATAACGACAGGCATATCTCCTCCACCAATAGGGGTTACAAACGTAATTCCATAAATTAAAGAAAGACCTACTTGTAAAAATACTAAGGTATAATTTAGAGTAGGTTGTAACATTAAGTATGCTGTGAGGCCTAACAAACCAATGAGGAGTGCTAGATTTACAAAAATAGGAGCAGGAAGTTTAAAACTGTCTCGCAGGGAGCCATTAAGCTTTCCCCATGCGATGATGCTTCCTGTAAAAGAAACAGAACCAATAATAGAAGCAAACGAAGTAGTAAGAATTTGAGTGGTCGCTGGCGAGGTGTTGTCAGGATATTTTAGGAACTCTACTAATGCAATGAACATTGAGCACGCTCCTCCTAATCCATTGAAAAGCGATACCATTTCGGGCATTGCTGTCATTTTGACTTTTATAGCTGAATAATAGCCTATAATAGAACCTAAGATCATCGGAATGATAATCCACAAGTAATTGTTAAAAGAGTTTTCTAAGGGAGCGAAGGTTGCGACCAGTACTCCTATTCCCATGCCTGCCATAGCGTACTGATTTCCTCGCGTAGCACTTATAGGAGAGCTCAGTTTTTTTAGGCCCCACAAAAAACCTACGATACTTATCAAATACAAGATATCTGTTACTGTTTTCACCACGATTTTTTTGTTTTAGTTGATTGTCAATTTTTTCACCAATAAACTGCTGAAACAATTTTAACGCGTAAAACTAAAATCTTATTTCATAGAATCCAAAATTAATAAATCTCGCAAGAAAAGACCTTCTTACTCGTCTTTGGTAGAAAATCGAAACGGGAAAGTGAGAGGTTCTTCTGGAATTGTCACTTTAGAATGAACTAACTCCAAGTTGATATGGACTAAATTCCCTTGATGCTCGTACGTGAGTTCGCTTAGGCTTACGCTTGGAAAAAGTTGTTGAGCTACTTCTATAAAGTCGCTATAGATAATAACGAGTTCTTTTTTGCTTTTTTTGTCGTTGATAATTGTTTTTTCAAGCTTTCCATTTGATTTGTTAATTACATTTTCGATTTCGTATTTTTTCTTCTCGTTGATATATAAAGGATCGTCGTAGCGCTTGATTTTTTCCTTTATCTTATCAGAAAGAATAAATGTCTCGGCTTTTTCTTTGAGTTTGTCGGCGCTTGCAGCATTGATGAACAAGTTTCCTACGAAAATGGATTGTAAGATGTCAAAGTCAATATCGAAGTTCATTTTTTGAGAAATTTGTTTGAAATGGTAAGTGTAAAGCTTATTGTTTAAACGGTCGCTGATGAAAATAGAATCTATGGTGATAAGAATGCGCGCTCCTTCGATGCCCGTAGTATTTCGAAGTGAAATCCAAATTAGGCTGTCTTGCTTCAGTCGGATATCAGCGATGAGTTTTTGTTGCTCGTTGTTGGTAGTGAATTTTACTTTACTCTTAAGAGAAAGATACTCAAAATCAAAGTGTTGATATCGAAAGGGTTCTCCTTTTTGAACTACTTTGTTCATTATTGTTGCAGATTGTTTTTGAGAGCGACAAGCCACTAAACTTATCGTTGTACTTATCAGCAACCATTTTAAAAAGAAAGCTTTGATGTACATTAGTTTCTCGTTTTTAGGGTTTTACAATTTCATAATAGGGCACTTTTGATGTACAAAACATCAATCGTTTTGGAATCCAATAAAGTTCGATTCATATTTGCTTGTCAAATTTAAGTATTATGACGCGTCTTACGATTTACTACAAAACAAAAGAAGAAATCGAACTTATTCGAGAAAGTGCTCTACTAGTTTCTCGCACTTTGGGGTTAATTGCTGAAGAAATACAAGCAGGTATCACTACAGAGTATCTCGATAAATTAGCAGAAACTTTTATTCGCGATCACGGAGGAATTCCATCTTTTAAAGGATATGGAGGAAGAAACAAGAATAATCCTCAGAAGCCGTATCCTGCAACGCTTTGCATTTCTATCAACGATGAAGTAGTTCACGGCATTCCAAGTAAACGCGTCATCAAAGAAGGAGATATTGTTTCTGTAGATTGTGGCGTGTACAAAAATGGGTTCCATGGCGACCATGCTTATACTTTTCCGATTGGGGATGTAAAACCTGAAGTCATGAAATTATTAGAAGTAACAAAAGAGTGTTTGTATATCGGAATTGCTCAAATGAAACCTGGAAATAGAATTTGTGACATTAGCTTAGCTATCCAAAGACATGCAGAAAAACATAAGTTTGGTGTTGTCAGAGAACTTTGCGGACATGGACTAGGAAAAAATCTTCACGAAATGCCTTCTGTCCCTAATCACGGAAGGGAAGTCAAAGATAAAATCAGTGAAGGAATGGTGTTAGCTATCGAACCGATGATAAATCTTAAAAATAGACATGTAAAAGAAAAATCTGATTTTTGGACTATTCATACGGTAGATGGACAGCCCTCGGCTCACTACGAGCACGATGTAGCAATTTTGAACGGGAAAACGGAAATTCTTTCTACTTTTGATTTTATTTATGAAGCGCTTGCTAAAAAGCAGGGAAAGGCAAAGCCTGATATCAGCACACTAGAAGAAGCTCGTTTAATTGCTCAAAAATATAATTACAATTAATTATGACTCAACTCGATACGCTTTTGAGCTCAGTTTCTGTATTGAAAATTGTCGGAACGACTCAAAAAATGATTTCTTCTGTTGTTTTTGACTCTCGTAAAGTAGAAAAGGAAGCTATTTTTGTAGCCATACGGGGAACTCAAACCGACGGACACTATTATATCTCTTCGGCTATTGAAAAAGGAGCGACAGTTGTTGTTTGCGAAGAACTTCCTTCTGTTTTCGATAAAAATGTTACGTATGTTCAAACATCTAATTCGCAAATAGCGTTAGGAAAGATCGCTTCTGCTTTCTATGGACATCCTTCGGAAGCTCTTAGAGTAGTGGCGGTTACAGGTACTAATGGCAAAACTACTACTGTTACTTTGCTCTACAGGCTTTTTACTTCTTTAGGCTATCGCTGTGGATTGATTTCTACAGTAGAAAACCGCATAGGAGAAAAGGTTTACCCTGCTCAAATGACTACGCCAGACGCTCTTACTTTGCAACAACTTTTTGCTGAAATGAAGGAACAACAATGTTCGCATTGTTTTATGGAGGCGAGTTCGCATGCTATCCACCAAAATCGTTTGGCAGGAGTGAAACTCGAAGGCGCCGTTTTTACCAATATTACCCATGACCATCTAGATTATCACAAAACTTTTGAAAACTATATCGCAGCTAAAAAAAAACTATTTGACGAGCTACCTAAAGATGCTTTTGCGTTGGTCAATGTAGATGATAAACGCGGCAGAGTGATGTTGCAAAATTGTCAAGCAAGCATACAAAAGACTTTCGCTCTCAAAAATCCCGCAGATTTCAAAGGAAAGGTACTCACAAATTCGTTCGATGGCTTGCAGATAGAAATAAATGGAACGCCTGTTTGGTTTCGCTTAATAGGAGAATTTAATGCGTATAACTTGTTAGGAATTTATGGAACTGCTATCTTATTAGAAGAAGATGCTAACAAGATTTTGTTACATCTTTCGCAACTTTCTTCTGCTAATGGTCGATTTGAAAAAATTACATCCTCCAATGGCATTCATGCTATTGTAGATTATGCTCATACTCCTGATGCTTTACAAAATGTTTTAGAAACTATCTACGCAATTCGAAAAGGGAAAGAGAGAATTATTACTGTAGTCGGTTGTGGCGGAGAACGCGACAAAGCCAAGAGACCTATGATGGCAAAAATTGCAGCGCAATATTCTGACAAAGTGTTTTTAACGGCCGATAATCCGCGCTCTGAAGAAGTGATGGAAATTATTTCTCAAATGTATGAAGGGCTTACTACGTTTGCAATGCGAGAAAAAACTGTTATCGAGCCCGATAGAGCCAAGGCTATTCAACAAGCTATTCGAATGGCAAATCCTGGCGATATGGTGCTCATCGCAGGAAAAGGGCATGAAAGTTACCAAGAAATAAAAGGCATAAAATATCCTTTTTCTGATAAAGAAGAGGTGATAAAAAATTTTAGCTCATTATAATCTTGAATTTGTGAAGCTTTGTTCAAACTTATAACGCTTTTTGTTGGTTTGTAAGTTAAAACAAAGGGAATACAATGAGCAAAAACGGCAGAGTATTGGTAGCGATGAGCGGCGGAATAGATAGCTCTTTAACTGCTGTCTTATTGCACGAGCAAGGCTACGAAGTGATTGGCATGACAATGAAAACGTGGGATTATGCTTCCTCGGGTGGCACTAAAAAAGAAACAGGCTGTTGTAGTCTCGATTCTATCAACGATGCGCGAGATATTGCTGTTTCTTTGGGTTTCCCTCACTATATTTTAGATATTCGAGAAGAATTTGGAGATTATGTAATCAATTACTTTACAGAAGAATATTTAAATGGCAGGACACCTAATCCTTGCGTGTTGTGTAATACCCATATCAAATGGGATGCTCTCTTAAGGAGAGCCGATAAACTCGATTGTGAGTGGATTGCAACAGGGCATTATGCGAATGTAAGAAAACATACAAATGGGCGCTATGTAATTTCTAAAGGTGTTGACCTTCAAAAAGACCAATCTTATGTCCTTTGGGGTGTTTCTCAACAAAGTCTTGCGCGAACGCTGCTTCCGTTAGGTAAATTTAAAAAAACTGAAATCCGACAAATGGCACAAGAACGCGGATTTACTGAGCTCGTCAAAAAATCAGAATCTTATGAAATTTGCTTTGTGCCAGATAACGATTACCGAGGGTTTTTGAAAAGGCGAGTCGCTGGCTTAGAGCAAAAAGTAGCAGGAGGAAATTTTGTACTCACCGATGGTACGATTGTAGGAAAGCATGAAGGTTATCCTTTCTATACAATCGGGCAACGAAAAGGACTTGGAATCGCCCTAGGGTATCCTGTTTTTGTGAAAGAAATTCGCAAAGAAACCAATGAAGTAGTGCTTGGAAGAGATACGGATTTGTATCAGGATAGCATGATTGTAGACAAACTCACCATGGGCAAGTACGAAAATCTTATCGGAATGCCCACAGAGACTATCACCAAAATACGATACAACGACGAAGGTACTCCTGCACTCATTGAGCAATTTGAAGAAGGCTATATGCGCGTATATTTTCATAAGCCGGTTAGGGCCATTGCACCAGGACAAGCTGCTGTTTTTTATGAAGGCGATGATGTGATTGGAGGAGGATGGATCCATTCAGGATATAATCGTTGAAGCAACTTTTCAGTTTTTGTTAATTATTTATTTTGGTTTTCGTGGTCTTGCACAATTTTATCATTTCTTTTTACAAACGTTTGATTATTGATGCTTATGAATTTTTAATCTCCAAATCTCTTTTTATAATTGCATTATCAACCATTCGAATTGAATGAGTTGATGTATCTTCGGGGAATCCTGAGATCATATGGATAATTTCATTGGAAAATAACTTGAAAAAACCGCCTTTGCGTTGTGAAGACGGTTTTTTTGTTTTTTAGTACTAACTTTGCGTTTACGTATCCAAATTATGATTCAATGGAGATTGCTAAAACATACAATCCTGCTCAGGTAGAAGATAAATGGTATGCTTATTGGATAAAGCACAAATTTTTTGCATCTAAACCTAATCCTGCTAAAAAACCTTATACGGTTGTAATTCCCCCTCCGAATATCACTGGAGTTTTGCACATGGGGCATATGCTCAACAACACAATTCAAGATGTACTTGTAAGAAGAAAGCGCATGCAAGGTTTTGAAGCTTGTTGGGTGCCAGGGACAGACCATGCTTCTATCGCTACAGAAGCAAAAGTTGTCAAAATGCTAAAAGAAGAGAAAAACATAGATAAAAAAGACCTCACCAGAGAAGAATTTCTTCGGTATGCTTGGGAGTGGAAAGAAAAATATGGGGGTATTATTTTGAAGCAACTCGAAAAACTCGGTGCCAGTTGTGATTGGAACCGCACTCGCTTTACGATGGAGGAAAAGCTGTCGGCAGCTGTGATTCGTGTTTTTGTCGATTTATACAAAAAAGGGTATATCTATCGTGGAATTCGCATGGTGAACTGGGATCCACAAGGAAAAACAGCGCTTTCCGACGAGGAAGTAATTTTTAAAGAGACGCGTTCCAAATTGTATTACGTGAAATATCCACTCGTTGATTCTACTGATTATTTGGTAATAGCCACTACACGCCCAGAAACTATTATGGGAGATGTAGCCGTTTGTGTAAACCCTTCTGATGAAAGATATCAACGATTTATAGGAAAAGAGGTAATTGTGCCGATTGTGAACCGAAAAGTGCCCATCATTGCAGATAATTACGTAGATATGTCGTTCGGCACAGGTTGTTTAAAAATTACACCCGCCCATGACCCAGCAGATTATGAAATAGGCTTGCGACACCAACTCCCCTCTATCGATGTGATTACAGAAGACGGTAAAATAAGCTCTCAGGCTGGCATTTTCGTCGGAGAAGACCGCTTCAAAGCCCGGAAACTTATGATACAAGCAATAGAAGAAGCTGGATTGTTAGAAAAAATCGAAGAAATTACTCACAATGTAGGTTATTCTGAGCGAACTGATGCCGTAATCGAGCCCAAACTTTCTACTCAATGGTTTGTAAAAATGAAAGAACTCATCAAACCAGCTTGGGAGAATGTCATGAATGATAACATACGTTTGCATCCTGAAAAGTTTAAAAACATGTATAACCATTGGATGGAAAACGTAAAAGATTGGTGTATCTCAAGGCAACTTTGGTGGGGGCAGCGAATCCCGGCTTATTATCTACCTGATGGGAGGTTTGTAGTAGCTGAAACACTGGAAGAAGCCTTCGAACAAGCAAAACTTTTGCCTAATTTACCAGAAAATTTCTCAAAAGAGGATCTCCGCCAAGATGAAGATGTGTTAGATACGTGGTTTAGTTCTTGGCTTTGGCCTATTTCCGTATTCGACGGTTTTGAAGATTATAATCCTCAAACTGGAAAAATTGAGATTCGTCCTAATTCAGACTTAGCATATTATTACCCTACTGATGATTTAGTAACGGCACCCGAAATTTTATTCTTTTGGGTAGCGCGCATGATTATGGCTGGCTATGAATACATCGGAGAAAAACCCTTTAAAAATGTATATTTGACAGGAATTGTTCGCGATAAGCTAAGACGCAAAATGTCTAAATCGCTAGGCAATTCTCCAGATCCTCTCGACCTGATTGCAAAATACGGCGCTGACGCTGTTAGAACAGGAATGTTATTCTCCTCGCCAGCAGGAAACGATTTGCTTTACGACGAAAAGTTAGTAGAACAGGGCAGAAATTTTTGCAACAAAATTTGGAATGCTTTCCGACTAATCAAAAGTTGGAAGACAAGTGAAGATACCCCGCAACTTCCTCAAGCGGTGAGTTGGTTTGAAGCTAAATTGCATCGCGCTTATACAGAATTAGAAAAGGCCTATGAAGAGTACCGCCTTTCTGATGCATTGATGATAGTGTATAAACTCATTTGGGACGACTTTTGCTCTTGGTATTTAGAAATGATAAAGCCTGAGTTTGGTCGGCCTATTCATTCTAATCTTTATCAATCTACCATTTTCTTTTTTGAATCGCTTTGTTTGCTGCTTCACCCGTTTATGCCTTTCATTACTGAAGAAATTTGGCAGCATCTTCAGAATCGCGTCGAAGGAGAATCAATTTGTAAAGCTGCTTATCCTCATTTTGTAGTTTCACCTCAAGAAGAAAACATTTTGAAGGAAGGTGAAATACTAACAGAACTTATCACTCATATAAGGAATGTGAGAAACACCAAAGGAATTTCACCTAAACAGCATCTTGAACTTACCATTAAAACAACACAGCCTAAGTTTTATGAATGGTATGAACCTATTATTAAGAGAATGGCGAACATTTCTGCAATGCATTTTTCCTTAGAGTCAGTTCCAAATGCAGTAACTTTTGTAATAAAATCTGATGAGTTCTTTTTGCCTATCCCGTCAAATCTTGAACAGGAGCGCGAGCAGCTTCTTAAAGAGTTAGAATATATGAAAGGATTTAAAAATTCCGTGCTTCAAAAACTTTCTAATGAAAAATTTATGAGTAGCGCTCCTACTAATGTGATTGAAAGAGAAAAACAAAAACTTCTCGATGCTGAAGCTAAAATTGCAGCTCTCGAAAAAGCTTTGTTTTCCTAAAATTACTTGATAAAAAAATTTCATGAAAGCCAATCGCTGCAAACCAAAGCAGCGTTTTTTGTTCTATATAAAAAAATTTTTATTTGTCAATACCGTTATTTTTATAAATCAAAAAAATGTTAATATAAGTTAATTCGAAAAAGCAATTTTATTTGCTTTATTGAGCATTTAAATCGTTTGATTTGGAATTAACTTTGATTTTTAGTTTAAAAATCAAAATAAAATTATAAAAAAAGTGATTTTTAAATAATTTTAACTTTTCAAAAAATTATAATATATTTCATCTTAACTAAGATTTTTAACAAAAAATTAACATAAATAATTTTGAATATATTCGTATAACCGATTAAGTTTGTATTGTGATTTAGCAATAAATCATACAACAAAGTATAAAACATAATTCTTTTCAACCATGAAACGGTTTAATGTAAAGAAAGTCATTGTAGTAGCTGTTGCTATAATGCTTTCACATGTTTCTAATGTATTGGCGCTTGATGAAGACAAAGCGCTCAAAACCTTAATTACAGTGGATGCTATTAAGAATACTAAGGAGGCTGTAGTTACAATTCGAAGCTTTGAAGCAAACAAATCTTTGGTGCGTCTGTTGGATGAGTCTGGAAATATCGTCTATAAACAGCCTATACAACTTGTAGGCGTTTACAAAAAACGTTTCGACTTTTCAGAACTCAGCAACGGAAATTACGTGTTGGAGATATTGATAGCAAATAAAGTTTTCAAGTCTTACGTTTCTGTTCAGGAGAATCAGATTGTAACGATAAGCGAGCCGCATGTTCGGTATCAGTTGTTTTCAGTACAAGGCAACGATGTACTGTTTCGGTTAGACCCCACAGAGAGTGCTTACGTACAACTTTTCAATGAGGAAGGAGTTCTTGTTGCGGCCGCCTCTATTGAAGGAGAAGGAAAGTTTTCAGAGCTTCCTAAAGGTAACTACTTAGTGCATATTGCTTTTCATGGTAAGACTCATGTTGATTATCTGACTATTGAGTAGGCATAGTATTTTCATTTTCATATTTTATTGGATAAGGTGCTAAAAGACTGCTTCGTTGAAGCAGTTTTTTTCGTCTATTTGGAGCGATATAATAATTTTTGTTCATAAAAGTAACCACTTACAACCTTATCTTGTCCAAAATCTCTATTAAAAGGAGTATTTACATAATTATATACTTCGTGTTTGCGATACACCATACCTATTTCTTGTGCATATACTTCCCAGCGCTCATCTTTATTAATAAGACTTTTTTGGTTGCTTTGTATGATTGTGATAGTAGGTGAGTATTTTATAGAATCTACTAGAAAGGGTTGTGCAAATTGTATTAAGCGGTAGTTTTCTGGTTTTAAAGTATTGAAAACATTCGCATTCCAAGAAGCAGAAACAGTAGGAGGAAACACTAATTTTACGATAGGAATATTATTTTCAATTATAACAACTCTTTGAGGGTATATGCGCCATTCTCTTACAGATTGAGGCATTACCTGATGGAAAGTGGGATGAAGCTCTAATAAAGTTCCTAATTCGACATTAGAAATTTTAAGACTATCGTATGACCATTCCGTCGAAAATAAAGAGCGTCGAAACCTTTCTATGCGATAAGCAAAATCACCTGATAATGTTCGAAAAGTGTCTCGTACCACTTCTAAAAGTTCAAAAATAGAAGTGTCTGTTTTGACTCTTGCATTTCCTGCGTCTTCTATATAGAGAATGCGCTTAACGCGATACAACAAAGAATCCCCCACTTTTACTGGAAAATAAGCCATTCCAGTAGAAACGGGCGTAGGTTGAATGGTTTCGCGTGAAAAATTACATCCCCCTAATAATAATCCTATGAAGAAAAACGCGATCGTTTTAAGAAACTGATAAGCGTACATTCTTCGTTTGTTGCGCATTATAGCATAGATCCATTTTAGTCACCGAACAAACGTTGCCAAAAATTTCTTTTTCTTTTTTTGCGCTTAGGATAATTCCAATGCGCTTCAGTGTCTTGAATATGAGCGTACGGATTGCCCGTTTCATCTCCTTCGCTGATGAGTTCCCAAATTTTTGTCCATCCTAAGAATCCACCGATATTCCGGTCATCGATGTAAATATCAGCGTTGATTTTTCGAGATGTTTTTCCAGGTTCAAATACTTCTTCAGGATAATTTTTGTTTACAGCCCAAAATTCTACTCCGTGTTGTCTGCAAAATTCTACTGCTTCCTCTAGTTCTTTGCCTTCTCGATAGGTCCATAAAATGAGTTGATGGCGATGATTTTGCAGAAGTTTCATTGTTTCAAAAGCAAATAGCATCGGCCTTCCGATTTGAGGATATCGATTTTCTACGATAGTTCCGTCAAAGTCGATGGCAATTTTTAAAATTTTAGCAGTTCCATTTTTTCTTTGCATGTTTTATTACTTTGAGAGTTTATTTATCGCTTACGAGTTTTACGAAAGGAGGTTCATCTTCTTCAATAAAAGAATATCTTCCAATTTGGGGGTTGATAAAAAAATTATCATTTAAGTCATCGTTGGCAGTAGAAACTTCTCCAATAATGCATTCCTCAGATTCTGGATAGAATTCGTGATAAACTCCTGGAACGAGAGTAACGCGCTCTCCAGCTGTAAGTCGGATTGTGTCTCCAGAGAGAACAGTTTTCCAACTTCCGTTTACTTTGATATCAAAAGGTTGATTATCACTTTCTTGAGGTTTTCCATTCCATACGCGTATTAATAAGATACCTGTTCTGCAAATAATATCTTCTTTTTTCTTTGCGTGGCAATGAGCAGGTGTTTCTTGTCCTTTAGTAGCGTATAATAATTTTTCGGTGTATTCAGGCTCTTCTGCTAAATTGATAAGTACTAAACCATACCTTGGGAAATTTCCTAACCCGAAATCAGTAACATCCCATCGTGGAGAAGGAGGCAGAGCCCACCCATTCTTTTGAAAGAAAGCTATAGCTTGTCGAACAGCGCGATTGACCTCAGAACGTTTCATTTTCAAACTTTCGATTTAGAACAACTTCTACTTTTTGTAAATATACGAAAACTTATGCGAATATTTTCTTTTCGTAGCCATTTTCTAAAATTTCTTGGTAGGTACGTTCAATACCTTCGCGAAGTGAAATTTTAGCTTTCCAACCTAATCGAGTAAGCTTAGTTATATCCATGAGTTTTCGAGGAGTACCATCTGGTTTAGAAGTATCCCACAAAATGTTTCCTTCAAATCCTACAATGCCAGCAATCATTTCGGCAAGTTCTCGGATTGTAATATCGCTTCCTGTACCAATGTTGATGGGAGTAGAATCGTTATAATGGAGCAGAAGAAATAAGCAAGCGTCTGCAAGATCGTCAGCATGTAAAAATTCACGGCGTGGAGTTCCGCTTCCCCAAACTTCTACGACATCTCTCTTGCTAATTTTAGCTTCATGAAATTTTCTTAACAAGGCAGGTAGCACGTGTGAGTTGTTTAGGTCGTAGTTATCGTTAGGACCGTATAAGTTTGTCGGCATTGCGCTAATGAAGTTGCAACCATATTGGTAGCGATAGCTTTCACAAAGCTTAATTCCTGCAATTTTAGCAATAGCATAAGGTTCGTTAGTAGGTTCGAGAGGTCCTGTTAGTAAATATTCTTCTTTTAAAGGCTGTGGTGCCATTTTAGGATAAATGCAGGAAGAACCCAAGAATAATAATTTTTTTACATTGTGTAGGTATGATTGATGAATTACATTAGCTTCTATCATGAGGTTATCATAAATAAATTCAGCTCGGTAAGTATTGTTAGCATGAATGCCACCTACTTTTGCAGCCGCTAATATTACGTATTCTGGTTTTTCTTTCGCAAAAAAGTCTGCTACTGCTTGTTGGTTTCTTAAATCTAGTTGAGTAGACGATCGCAGTACAAAATTTTGATAACCTTCTTTTTGCAAGCGTCGCAATATTGCAGAGCCTACCATTCCATTATGACCCGCAATGTATATTTTTGAATCTTTTTTCATAAAATTTGGCATGAAGATGTTACAAAAGTAAGGAACTATGTACTTTTTTCAAAGTGTGGCTGATTTGCACTGATTTTTATGAGCAAAGCGCCTAAGCAGGCAGGTAGCAACACGTTAATGCTCCAAGTGAAGAGAGTAGCCCCTAAAATAGCTTCTTCAGGGGCTCCCATATCTTTAAAAAAGAGATAAGCTGATATTTCGCGAATTCCTAAATCGCTCAGAAAGCTAACGCTCGGAAGTGATGATTTGACCCAATAGATCAACATAACGCCTTCTAATACATGGGAAAAAGGTGACTCGATATTGAAGAGATAAAGAATGTAGCAGAACTGGAACACAAATGTAAAATACCTTGCGAGCGAGTATCCTAAAACTAATAGTTTAACATGTTTGCTTCCGAAAGATAATTCTTGAAAAAAGCGGGAAGCAGATTGCTTGATTGTAGAAGGTAGTAAATGAATAGCTTTTAAAAAAAACACGCTGATTTCTTTCAGTTTGAAGTAAATTGCTAGTCCTACTAAAAATCCGACAAATATAAAAATAAAGCCTAAGAAGACTCCCCAGAGAGGAAATCCCTGAAATTCGTACAACCAAAAAACAAGAGCTAAATAGCCAAATGTATAAGAGCAAAGAGCTTGAGGGTAGTTTGCTGTAAGAAAAACACCTGCAGCTCTGGTTCGAATTTCGGCAGGAAGGTGCCATATTCTTCCAGCAAAATGACCTACATGAGAAAGTCCTATAAAGGAAAAAGAAACTCCTGACAAAACACCTTGCATAGCTTCTCGAAAATTGATAGAATGCAGGTATTTTATTAGCAATTGCCATTTGAGAGCCTCTAAGCTCCAATTTAGAACGCTCATGATTATCAATAGAAAAATAGTTGGCAGGTTTTGAAAGTTGAATAGGGTATTTTGAAATAATTCAAAAAAAGATTGTTCGAATTTAGGATTTCCACTTAAGTAGCCAAATGCTATTATTATAATTGCAATAAGAAGTAAGAGCTTAGAAAATAAAAGAAACCATTTTATCCATTTCATATAAATGTGCTAGGCGTTTATTATCAACAGCAAAACAAAGATATTGCATTTCTTTCTGAAGGTGCTTATGTAGAGCTTACTTTTTGATATGTTTAAAGCGTATATAAAACTTTGCATTTGGGGGATAATCACTTCTGTTACTTTTGGGTTGAGTTGGGCTCAACGGAAAGAAATTGTGATTGTCTTAGATCCGGGGCACGGCGGGAAAGACCCTGGTAAAGACACAAAAACTCCTGGCATGAAGCACGAGAAAGATATAAATTTAAAAGTAGCTTTAAAATTGGGAAAGTACTTATCTGATTTACAAGGCGTTAGAGTCATTTATACCCGTACGGAAGATGTGTTTATTTCCTTAGAAGACCGTGTATATATTGCAAATACAAACAAAGCGGATTATTTTATTAGCCTTCACTGCAATTCTAATCCCAACAAAAAGGTTTTTGGTACAAAAACTCACATTCATAGTCATTATTTTAAAACCAGTAGAGAATTAGCGTTGCGCATTGAAAAAGAGTTTGCTACCAGAGCTGGCCGTACGAGTGGGGGCGTACAAAGTGCCTATGATAGAGGAGAAAATCTGTATGTAGTGCAGTATACTAATATGCCCAGTGTACTTATTGAAATGGGGTTTTTATCAAATCCTAAAGAAGAGAAGTTTCTAAATTCTGAACGAGGACAAGATATTATAGCTTCTGCCATTTTTAGAGCTGTGCGCGATTTCATTCACCGAGAAGAGATTCCTACCGAAGACCGCTCTACTGTTTATCGGGTTCAAGTAAAAGCATCTGTGGCGCCTCTTGATGGAGGAGATAAAATCTTTTCATCCCTTGGTATGAAGGTAGAAGAAATCCAAGTGGATAGTGGTGTATTTAGATATAAGTATGTAGTAGGGCGAGAGTATGATAGATCTTCTGCACAAAAATTACTTGAAAAAGTTCATAAAAAGGGCATAAAAGATGCTTTTATTATTGAAGTAAAAGAAAAGCAATAAAATTGGAAAGTTCAATTTGTGCTTGAAATACTATAATAAAAAGCGCCTGCAGAAACACAGGCGCAAAAAAAGGAAAGAATTATTTTATCGTTAATAAGCAGCTCCTGTTGCTATCATAGCGCATCGGAATCCGATAGTAGCAGTGGCTGAGTCTTGCTCTAAATAGCGACGAGTACCTGGAGAAAGCCAATACGCGATATCTTTCCAAGAACCGCCTTTATAAACTCTTACTTTGTTATCGATAAAAGTTGAGAAGTTAGCCTTGTCGTATACATACTCCCATTCTGTATCGTCTAAGAATCCATCTCGACGAACTGGGTTCAAATCTTCAAAATCGCTATATGAAAGTGGTCGATATACGTCAAACACCCATTCATTTACATTGCCTGCCATGCAATACAAGCCGAAATCGTTAGGAGCATAAGCATAAATCCATTCAGTGATCATAGCACCATCATTCAAACGCCCTGCAATACCGGCGTAATCTCCGCGCCCTCGTTTAAAATTGGCAAGGAACATCCCCATTTCATTACCATAAGGATTTCGCAAGGAATGCCCGTTCCAAGGGTATAACCTTCTTTGCGCATGGTTTTCATCTGCAAATTGCAAACCGATGAGAGCTTCAGCAGCGTACTGCCATTCTGCTTCTGTAGGGAGGCGATAGTCTGGCAAAATCACTCCTGATTCGAGAGGAATTCGACCGCCAGAACGAACAATTTCAATTTCTTCTTCATTTCCGTGTTGCAGACCTAACATTTTATTTACAGCATCCGTTCTCCAGCGACAGTAGCGCATAGCTTGCTCCCAGCTTACGCCTACTACAGGAAAGAAGCGAAACCCAGGGAATCGAAGATAATGGTCTACATAAGGATCGTTAAAAGCGAGTTCTTTTGCCCATACAGTAGTATCTGGAAGAGCTTCTTGAAAGTATTGGTCGCCCGAGTCTCGTGCGAAGCGCAAATACTCTAGCCAGTGAATGTTGGCTACTTCAGTTTGATCCATAAAGAAAGAAGCAACTGTTACGGTTCTTTCAATATTGTCATTGGAGTTCATGATATCTTCCTCGAAAGAACCTAAAATTACTCTTCCTCCTTCTATATAGACTAAATCGGGGCCTTGCGGCATGCTTTTAAATTCTCTCACTACGAAAGATGGAATATCTTCTTCTCCTTCTTCTGCTCGATCAGTATACGCAATACCTGTTTTAGTACTTGCCTTCCCAGGTTCAAAGCTTGTCGGATTTCCTTTTGAACAACTTTGCGCCAGAGCAGCGCCTAATACAAGTATAGCTAAAAATTTTACGTTCAATCTGTTCATAACTTCTTATAAATTATTGCCTTATTTATCGTTTTCAATGAATGATTTCTTGCAAACTTTTTAAATTCTTTCAAAAGAAACAAACTTCGTTCGCTTTTCATCGCCTAATTTTTTGCGAACAAGAATTGTACCTAAATTTATTTATTCATAAAAATTTTTTCTCTGTTAAAAGAGAGACTCACGAATTAATGCGTAGTTCTTGTTTGATGCGCTCAATAACTTTAATTTCCTCTCCTGATTGACCTTCTGAAGCTTCTGAAAACATATAAAGAGTTTCTATGATATCATCTTTTACTTCAGGGTGTATAGTGAGATATTTTGCTAAAACATCTATAAAGAGTTTTTTCCATGTTTCTAAGTTTTCTATTAACCATTTAAGAGCATGATAGTAAGATTCAGTTAAAAGAGAACGTTCCTCATCGCTTGCAGAATCAATATAAGCATCAGACATAAATTTAGCCAAATATTTGATGTATGTCCATTCTTCTAAATCCACTTTTCCATCGCTGACTACCACTAAAAGTGCTGGAAAAAACATCAATAACGTAGTGAACTGCTCTTGCGTTAAGGAACTTCCACTTTTAAAAACAAACTGTTCATAAAGCTCTTTAAATTCTGATGTGTTCATGTCAGTAAATTCAAAAAACTGATTTACAAAGATAATAAATCTATAAGAAAAAGTGATTTATCTCTTTTATATAAACGCAAAAAGACAAAAAATCTTTCTATAAAGAAGAATTGTTTTTAAAATTTTGTCGTAAAAGATCGAAAAAATGTCATAAAAATGTTCTTGAACTAAAATTAGAGTATGATGAGAAAGTTTTTAAGTGTACTCGCGGGATTTTTGTTTTGGAACTTGCAATTAGTTGCTCAGCCATACTTTTTCAAAGTGTTAGGTATAAAAGGTCTCTGTAAAGCAGATAATCAACTTTTAAAGGTAGGAACTAATATCAGACCGGACCAGACTATTTTCGTCCCAGTCAACGGATATTTAGGATTAGCTCACTACTCCGGAAAAACACTTGAACTTAAAAATCCAGGAACATATCGAGCCAAAGACCTTGAATCCAAGATAAAATCTAATTATACGAGTGACATGCAGCGCTATTTTGATATTGTTTTAAATGAGCTAATTTCTGAATCTAATATTTTCGAACGGCGCGAACGTTTACGAAAAGCTTCCTCTTTTTCAGGAAAAGGCGCTGTTACACGGCAAGCTACAGGAAATGCACTCAGTTTTGTTTTACCTTCTACAAGTAAGATATATGAAGATACTATTTTGATTCGGTGGTATGTAGTGGACTCTTCTTTTTTTACAGGAAAGAAACCCGTTTATCGTCTCAAAATTATGAACATGCTTCAAGAGCTTTTATATGAAACACAAACTTCTTCTCATGAAATCGTAATTAGTTTCCAAGAACCTTCTTTACAAAAAGAGACTCATACTTATTGGTACGAAGTAGAATGGATTGAAAACCCTGATATTTCAACAGATCTTCATTCTTTTAATAAGATTTCTCCCCAAGAAGAGAAGAAAATAAAGAAAGAAATCGGAATTCTTCCTACCGATGGAGAAGCTATTGGGCAACTTATCTTAGCGCGTTACCTGGAGGATAAAGGGTTATTAGCAAATGCGTTGTTTGTCTATAAGCGCTTATTGGAGCAGTATCCTATTGAATCTTATCAAGAAATTTATCAGGATTTCTTAGTACGAAATCATATGTTAGATTAAAACTGAGTAGGAACCTTGAAGCCTACAATAAGAATATCGTCAGTTTGATGCTGATTCCCTTTCCATTCTTGAAGTGTTTGTGAAAGTATTTTTTCTTGTTCATCGAAATCTTTTTGATAGATTTCCGAAAGAAGCGTTATCAATCTTCGAAGCATAAAACGGTTTTTGTTATATCGGTCGAATTGGTGTGCATATCCATCGGAAAACATATAAAATACTTGTTCGGGGTTTGTAGCAATTATGTGCTTAGTGAAAGAGATGGTTTTATGTTTTTTTCCTCCAATTGAGATGCGGTCGGCAGGAATTTTTGTACAAGTATTTCTCTCAAAGATAAACAAAGGATTTCGCGCAGATGCTACTTCAAGCACTTGGTTTGAAATGTCGATTGTGCAAATGGTAATATCCATTCCTTCTGACTGTCCTGTATGCTGTTGGTTAAGATATTGAACTACTTTTTTTTCTAAAGAATTAAGAATTAGTTCTGGGCTTTCGATATTCTCACATTCAATAATCGAGTGAAGTGCGTTATGAGCTAAAATGCTAATAAAAGCGCCAGGCACGCCGTGTCCTGTACAGTCTATTGTGGCAAAAAAGATTTTTTCTTTGTGGAGATGAAAGAAATAAAAGTCGCCGCTTACAATATCTCTCGGGCGGAAAAATATTAACGCATCAGGTAATACTTGGCGTATTTTTTCAATAGGGACAAAAAGAGATTTTTGAATGGTTTCAGCGTAATAAATACTATCAAGAATTATTTGTTTTTGTTCAGAAAGAATTCTCTCCTTTTCTTGAAGTATAAGATAAGCTTGATTCAAGCGCTGAAATTGTCTTCTGAGTTCTAGTTGAGCCACTACTTGTTTAGCGAGTACCCGGAGAGCTTCTTTTTGAGCTAAGGTAAGTTTTTTAGGTTTAGAGTCTACTACGCAGAGTGTTCCTATATTGAAACTCTCTGGAGTTTTCAAGGGTGCACCTGCATAAAATCGCACGCCTATTCCGCCTGTTACTTCTGGATTATCAAAAAAACGAAAATCTTGGAGCGCATCTTCGATTTCAAAAATCTCGTCTTGCAAAATGGCATGAGCACAAAAGGAAATGTCTCGTGATGTTTCGCAGGCTTGAATGCCGATTTTCGCTTTAAACCATTGTCGTTCTTTATCCACAAAGGTGATTAAAGAGATAGGAACTTCACAAATTTGAGAAGCTAACGACACAATTTCATCGTAATCTTGCTCAGATGGGGTATCTAATATGTTGTAAGAGAGCAAATTGTTAAGTCGTTCAAGTTCATTATCAGGAATTGCTGCTTTCATAGAAAAGTAATTTTTAAAAATATAACAAAGTGTCGAAGTTACGATTAGTATATTTTTAAATTTTGCAAGGAATTTTGAATCCAATCATTGAAAACATCGTCGGTTTGTCGGTTGTTTCCTTTCCAGTTGTAAAGGTTTACAAGAGTATTTTTTTCTTGTTCTTCGAACCTTTTTGATAAATTTGGAGAGTGTTATTTGCATGAAACGATTTTGTTAGAGTGATTATAAACCCATTGGAATGCAAAAAAATTAAAGATTTTGTAAAAACGATTTGTTTTCTTTTCTTATATACGGGTATATACGGGCGGAGGTAGCTTTTGTAAAAAGGTATCGAAATAAGAAGAAAAGTATGTATTGTAGTTGTCTCAAGAACTCGACGTGGGGCAAATCAATCACACAAAGATGTAATACTTCTAATTGTCTTGTTTGATGCTGATTTAAGTATTGAATCGACTTGGTTTCCAAGGATTGTAGAATTAGTTCTAAGCTCGTAATTTTTTCAAAATCGAAACGATTCGTAGAATCTATGCGATAAAAGTAATAAGAGTTCTTGCTTGAAGCGCCAGTCTAATACGATCTATGCAGCAAAGAATGTCTTCTCACTGTTTCGATAAGAACTTTTGCACAAAAGTAAATTCTTGATTTGAGAACAAAGGATGCAAAGTGTTTTTCTTGCTGAAAGTCTTCTATCTCTAAATATCATCTTACGAAGGTAATTTTGTTCCGAAAAATAATTATCGAAAGCTGTTTCTGAAAGCTATGACTCTTTGTTCAATTTGAAAAATTTTTTCTGCTTGTTTGGCAATAAAAAAGGTGTGCAAATCGAAACTTGTGAAGACGACAAGCGAGCGCTGCAAATTCTTCATAAAATTACCTCAGAAAATACCCCTTGAACTCATAAGGAGTGAGGTTCCTGTAAGGATTGTTGTTAGTTACGTTTGCATGTTTCGCAGTAGTTAGTTTAGTTATGATCAGGAAGAAAATGATTGCAAGCTTGTCTTACAAGGTTTTTAACTGTTTAAGTTTTTGCGGTTTATAAAAAAGTTTATGAGCATCATCATTACTATTAGTTTTACTTTCATTTTTCTTGCAATCTGCTTTGAAAACGTTTTGGGGCAAAAAGATACGCTTTTGCAAGAAATTCATGTGGTGGATACGCGTTTGAATAATGATTCTTTTAGTGGTTTTAAGCAACAATTACTTGACGCTCAGGAGCTAAAGTATTTAAATGTTTGTAGCCTTTCAGATGCTCTTCGGTCTTTTTCAGGAGTGTTTATAAGAGATTACGGCGGAGTTGGAGGATTAAAAACAGTTTCTATAAGAAGTTTAGGTGCTGAGCACACTGCAATCCTTCATGACGGAGTTCAACAAATAGAGGCTTCTACGGGTCAAATTGATGTAGGTATGCTTTCTACTCATCATCTCAGTAGCATTCGCCTTTCTCAAGGAGTTTCTGTGCGAGAACTTTTGCCTGCTCGCACTTATCTCTCTGCTAATGTGATCCATCTGAATAGCTATTTTGCTTCTGATACCTCTGTAGCTCAAAAGCAATATTTAATAAAACTTCAAGGAGGAAATTTTGGACTTTTAGAAAAATACGGAAATGTGTCTTTCCCTCTTTCTCAAAATTTGAAAATGAACTATCTTTCTTGGGCAAGATATGCACACGGAGAATATCCTTATCATTATCAGAATGGAATATATACTACTAGAGCTCGAAGACAAAACTCTGAAGTTGAACAATTGCGCCAAGAAATTCGTACTTATTTGCGTTTTACACCTGTTTTTCGTTGGCATTCATGGGTATACGGCTCAGTGTCTAAAAGACAATTACCTGGTGCAGTAATCGATTATATTCAGCACTCGCAACAAGCATTAGTACAACAAGAATACGTTTGGCAAAATACTTTTCATTCTGATTTGTCGAAATGGCAATTTCGCTTTGATATCAAAACAGCGTTGCAACATTTGCGTTATACAGACCCTTTATTTCTCAATAGTAGTGGGGGGATTGATGACCGCTTTTCTCAAATGGAGTCTTATTTTTCAGTAGCAGCGCGTCATCAATGGAACTTTTTTACTTTGGGAATGGCTATAGACAATAGTTTTCAAAATTTACAATCTTCTCGTTATATGGCGCAGCAGCCTTCTAGAAATGCAGTTCATGCTGCTGGAGGAATTTATTATAGGCGAAATCGAATTTCAGCAGAACTCAATGGGGTCGGAATAATTGTCAAAGAACGCAATCCTGTGGAACTGCTTCCCTTGAGAAATCACGTTTTGCCCAGTAGTTCGATTTGTTTTCAGACTAATACAGGCAACTACAAAGCGAGTATACGAAAAACAATGCGGCTTCCTACTTTCAACGATATGTATTACGTGCGCTTAGGAAATCTGACGCTTCGCCCTGAAATTGCCTTACAATATCAGTTGGCTACCTCTCAAACAAGATATTGTGGTACTATTTTAAGAAAATTGAATTGGGATGTAGCTTTTTTTTATATCCTTACACAAGATAAAATAATAGCTGTTCCGACTCAAAATTTGTTTATATGGTCTGTGCGCAACGTAGGAAGAGTACAAACTACAGGTGCAGAGTTGGGCATAGAACAAGAATTTTTTCCTATAGGCAAATATATTCCGATATGGGTAATTCACTATACTTTCCAGCGCGCTATTGATATTACAGAATCTTCTTCTCCTACTTTTAGGCATCAAATAGCTTATACGCCTCAGCATATTTTTCAGCAGAGTATTCGTTTGCGCTCAAATTCTATACAATTTCATTATACAGCAAGTTTTACGGGAGTTCGTTACGCGTTGGGTGAAAATATTCCATCGAATCGGTTAGAAGAATTTTGGTTGCATGATGTTGGCTTACATTATAAAATATATCGTGCAAAATATAAGGTTGAAATGAACATCTCAGTTAATAACTTACTTTCAGCGCGTTATGCTATCATAAGAAGTTTTCCAATGCCAGAGCGCAATGGTCAAGTTGGTTGTCTAATAAGTTTTTAAGATTGTTCAGATTTTTTAGTTTGTGTTTGCAATTTTTATGAAAAGTTATTCAGTAGGTATTTTTTATGTCTTAATTTCAGCAATAGGGTTTTCTGTTAAATCTGTTCTTGTAAAGTTGTGTTACCAGTCAGCGCCTGTTGATGCAGTTTCGTTACTGGCACTTCGCATGTTATTTGCTTTTCCTTTTTTTATTATTTCTCTGATTTGGCAACAATCTCGCAGAGCATGGATAGGATGGAAAGATTTTGGGAAAATCTTTTTCTTAGCGATGTTAGGATATTATTTAGCGAGCATAGCAGATTTTTTAGGCTTGCGATATGTTTCTGCGAGTTTAGAGCGCATTATTGTATTTACTTATCCTACTTTTGTTTTTGTGATTACTTATGTTTTATACCGCAAAACGCCGAAATGGATTCAATTAATTGCTTTGGTGCTCACCTATTTTGGCATTTTGATAGCTTATAGCGAAGAAATTCAACATGTAGAGCATACGCAACAGACATGGAAAGGAGTCATTCTGATTTTTGGAAGTTCTTTGAGTTATGCTTTTTATTTAGTAGGCTGCGGAAGTATCATTCCTCGAATAGGCTCGGGGCTTTTTACAGCTTATGCCATGGGTATTTCTTGTTTTCAGGTTCTTTTGCACAGTTTTTGGGATAGCCAAGCTTCTATTTTAGGATGGACACCTTTAATTTATGGATATACAATATTAATGGGAGTTCTCTGTACAGTGATTCCTACTTTTGCGCTTTCAAAAGGAATTGCTTTGTTGGGCTCTGGAAATGCTTCTTTGATTGCGGGTTTAGGCCCTATTCTGACTATTGGTTTAGCGCACCACGTTTTAGAAGAAAAAATTACTTTTTTACAAATTGTAGGTTCTTTGTTGGTAATTGTGGGAGTTTTAATCATTTCCTTAGGATTAGGAAAGCAAGAAGGAGAATAAACTCCTTTCAAGCTATTTCTAACTGGTTGCCAAGCCATTCTTTAACCATTTGTTCTGCTGCTTGTCGAGCGAACAGGGGCTGTATTTTTTCTAAGATCTCTGCTACAAAAGCATATATAAGCAAGGCGCGTGCTTTTTCTTGGCAAATGCCACGCGATTGAAGGTAAAATAAAGGTTCCTCCTCGAGGGCGCCTGTAGTAGTGCCATGTGAGCATTTGACATCATCTGCCCAAATTTCGAGTTGAGGCTTGGTATTCATGGAAGCTTGTTGGCTCAACAAAATATTTTTATTAGATTGATATGCGTTGGTTTTTTGAGCATTAGGGCGTACAAAAATTTTTCCGTTAAACACCCCTGTGCTGCGTTCATCTAACAAACCTTTATAAAGCTCATTGCTATGGCAGTTAGGAACGCGATGATCGACTGCTGTATGATTATCGGCATGCGTATTTCCTTTGAGCATATATAAACCATACATAAAGGCTTCAGCATGTTCGCCTTCTAAAGAGACATGTAGATTGTTGCGAACAAGTTGCCCGCCTAGAGTAAGCGTTGTGTTCGTATAATGCGATTGTTGCGCTTGATGGACTTGAGTGAAATTCACAAAAGAAGAAAGGCTTTTTTCTGTTTGTAAAAGCACGTGATTCATACGAGCGGATTGGCTGATGAATGCCTCGCAAACCAAATTCATCAGACTTTCGGATTGTCCTAACGTGTAGTATTGTTCTACAAAAGAAAGTTGGGAGCCAGGTTCTACGATGATAAGATGTCTGAGTTGTGCTAAAGAACTATGCGAACGCGTGTCTTGTACGTGGACCAAGAAAACAGGCTTTTGCAATGCTTTTCCTCGGCGGACGTAAATAAAAGCGCCGTGTTTTACCCAAGCGGCGTTGATAGCAGTAAAAGCAGTTTCAGTATGAAGTGTAGAAGAATCTAAATACTGATTAATAATTTCTTGATGAGAAGAGTATGCTTCATAGAGATTATGAACCACAGCATTATTGTCTAATAAAACAGATGACAAATCTTCTCGAAAAATGCCATTCACATATACGAGTCGGTAACACTCTGTTTGCGGAAAAAAATGGCTTAGGTTTGCATAAGAGGCATCAGAATTTTTTACAAAAAAATTGGTATTGACGAGCTTTTTTATATTAGTATATTTCCATTCCTCATCCTCGGTAGTAGGAAAATCAATACTTTTGAGTAGTTGTAGCGCTTTTTGTTGAAGCTTTTCTAGCAGTGAACCGCTTTCTACTTTGCGCGTTGCTTGAAAGTTTTCAATAATATCTTTAAGCATAGGCAAAAAATTTAAACGGTTTCTTCTATTTCTTTCTTAATCCAATCATATCCTTTTTCTTCAAGAGCGAGAGCGAGTTCTTTTCCACCTGATTTTACGATTTTCCCTTTGTAGAGAACATGAACAAAATCGGGAGTGATGTATTCTAAAAGCCGTTGATAGTGGGTGATTACAATAAAAGCGCGTTTCCCATCTCTTAATGCATTGACGCCTTTTGCTACGATGCGCAGTGCATCGATGTCTAAGCCAGAATCGGTTTCATCTAAAATCGCTAATTTCGGGTTGAGCATCGCCATTTGAAAAATTTCATTTCGTTTTTTTTCCCCCCCCGAAAAACCTTCATTTAACGAGCGGGAAAGAAGCGACTGATCAATTTCCACGAGTTTCATTTTCTCTTTCATTTCTTTTAGGAAAGCTACAGCGTCTAAAGGAGCTAAGCCGCGGTATTTTCTCACTTCATTGACAGCTGTTTTTAGAAAATTTGTGTTGCTCACTCCTGGAATTTCTACAGGATATTGAAATGCTAAAAACAAACCTTCTTTAGCGCGGATATCTGCCTCCATTTCGAGTAGATTTTTACCCTCAAATGTTACAGAACCTTCTACGACTTCATAATCTTCTCGACCAGCCAATACTGCAGAAAGTGTACTTTTTCCTGAGCCGTTAGGTCCCATAATGGCATGTACTTCGCCCGCTTTTACCTCTAAGCTGACACCGTTGAGTATATGCTTTTCGCCTATTTTGACGTGCAAATTTTCTATTTTTAGCATTTGGACTCCTATTATTTTTATAAAACTCCGAAAAATACTCTAAAATAAACTCCGAAACGATGCTTTTTGTTAGAAATTAAGGTTTACCTTGGTTAAGAAAAACTTATTTTTAGTGCATAGGAACTTCAATAAGTAAGATTTCTGCATCAGAAAGTGTTTGAAAGCTAAACTGATTCGTTTGCCAAATTCCTAAGGCATCTCTTGTAGAGAGCTCTATGTCGTTTAGTTTTATTTTTCCATCAATTACAAATAAATAAACTCCGTTTTCAGAGCGATTAAACTGATAAAAAGGAAAGGTATTTGCGGAGAATTTGCCTATTTGAAGCCAAGCTTCTTGGTTTATCCAGAGAGCTTTCGGATTATTAGGTGCTACAATAGTGTTCCATCGATTTTCAAAGTCAGAAGCGGAAAAGGTTTTGTAAGCATAGCGCGGTGCGATGTTGCGTTCTTTGGGAAATATCCAAATTTGTAAAAACTGTCCTTCTCGGTGTGGATGAGGGTTCAATTCTGAGTGAAAGATTCCTTTGCCTGCCGACATCACTTGTACGTCGCCTTTTGTGATAATCGCTTGATTTCCTAAGTTGTCTTGATGTTTGAGTTCTCCTGAAAGCGGAATAGAAATGATTTCCATATTTTCATGAGGGTGCATTCCAAATCCAGCGCCTGGGGCGATGATGTCATCATTCAAAACTCGCAACATACCAAAGTGAATTCGCTCTGGGTTATAATAGTTTGCGAAGCTGAATGAGTAATAGCTTTTTAGCCAACTAATTCCTTGAGAAACTCCTCGAGTGGAAGATTTATGCAGAATTGTATTCATAATTTGTTGAATTTTTAAATTTTTGTAAAAATAATTTAAAAATAATAAGTAGGACTTTTAGTAGATAATTTGTTCTGATAGCTTAAAAACCGCTTTTAGAAATAAATCATAAGTTTTGTTTTCGTACTAAAAGGACTTGTTTGGCGTTTTAAAAAAAAATCTCAAAAATGATTTTTCGCGTATTTATCTGTTTTTGGATTTCTTGTTATGCTTGGGCACAGTCTTCTAAAAATCTTCAGTGGTTTTCTGATGCGCGCTTCGGATTGTTTATCAACTGGACCCTCGATTACGAACCCCAAGATCCTGAGTCTGTCGCACGTTCTTTGGAAAATGTTAAAAAAGAAGCTAATAAATTTGATGCATCTATGTTTCAGCCTAAAGAATGGGCAAAGACTTTTAAAGAATGGGGAGTTCGGTATGTAATCATTACTGCTAAAAGCCGTGTGGGATTTACTCTCTTCGAAAGCCCTGTATTCGATTTAGATGCTAAGAAAGCTACACCTGCTCGGCGAGATTTGTTGAAAGAGTTTACGGAAGCGATGCGCGCCGAAGGTATTAAAATAGGATTTCAATACAGTTTAGCAGATTATTCGCATCCTTTCTATCATGCTGTTCGAAAAGAAGATGGAAAAGTAAAAGTAGATTACTTTAACTGGTCGCAATATTTAGAAAAACTTCAAGCTGAACTTAAACATTTGTGTACCGCTTATGGCAAAATAGATATTCTTTGGCTCGACGGGGCAGAAGAAAGACCTATTGGATTTTGGCAAAAAGAAGATATTTTGAGCATCGTTCAACAGCATCAACCTCATTTGCTAATGAACAATCCTTTTAATCTTTCAGGATTTGGCGACTATAAAACTATTCGCGCAGGGGATTCGATTCGAGCTGTGCTTTCAGAGGGCGTTGTGTGGGAGTATTACTTTCCGCTAGGTTTTGCATGGCGAGGCGCCCAAGCTGAAACTCATATCAAACCTGCTTACGAATTGGTGCGTATTTTTGAAGATGTGGCTAAGAGAGGAGGAAATTTGTTGATTAACATTTACGCAGATTATCATGGAAATATTAGTCAAGAACAAAGAAAATCAATTGCAGCATTTGCCTCTTGGATGAAACAAAATGAAGAAGCAGTTTATAACGTTACGCCTATTTCAGTAGCAGGAGTTTTTAATGGAAGCATCAATAAAAGAGGAAATATTTTATACTTGATTGCTTTTGAAAATTCTCGAAACGAGCTTCTTATAAAAGGACTTCAAAACGAAGTGGAGGAAATTGTTCATCTGAAAACAGGTCAAAAACTTTCTTGGAGGCAATCGGCTGATGTCACGCAGTTCAACCAAAAAGGTTGGATATATTTTAAGCTTCCTGCTGAGTTGGAAGATAGTATTGCTACAGTCGTAACAGTTAAACTAAAATCCTCTAAATTGATGATTCGAGGTCATGATGGGAAACTATATGAGTGGAATTGAGTTTGTTGGAAGGGATGCTGTTAGAAAAATGTCTAAAATTTTTGCTAAAGCCTTTATATTCGCTTTTCCAATTCAAACGATATGGTGTATCCCAAAAATATCGAAGAAAAATTAGGTTTTGATAAAATCCGAGAGCTACTTAAAGAACAATGCCAGTCTGATTTAGGAAAGCGTTTAGTAGAAAAAATGCGTTTTTCTACTAAATACGAAATCATTCAAAAATGGCTTTCTCAAACAGACGAGTTTTTACAAATCTTACAAAGAAAAGAAAGTTATCCTTCCAGTTCTGTGTTTGATTTTTCGGAAAGCCTAAGAAAGGCTGCTGTGCTCAACAATTGGCTCGAGCCAGAAGAATTAGATTGCCTTTTGCGCACTCTCCAGACTCTCGATGCGATACTTACATTTTTTCAGAAGCAGCCTCCTGAGAGATATCCAGCTTTGCGAGAAGTGATAGGAAAGATTGATTTTGAAAAAAAACTGATTGTAGAAATTAGTCGAGTTATTGATGAACGTGGGCAGATTCGAAACGATGCTTCCTCAGCTCTTTTGCAAATACGAAAGCAACTCGTTCATCAGGAGTTAGTGCTTTCTCATCGTTTAGAAGAGCTTTTGAAAGACTATAAAAAACAAGGTTTTACAAAAGAAGATGCCGAGATAACTATTCGAGAAGGCAGGCTCGTAGTGCCTATCAACGCCGAACACAAGCGAAGTATAAAAGGACTTATCCATGATACATCCAACAGCGGACAAACAATCTTTATAGAGCCTGAAGCTGTGGTTTTTTTGAATAATGAAGTAAGAGAACTTCAAATAGCTGAAAAACAAGAAATTATTAAAATCCTAACTTTACTTACTGATAAAATTCGCCCTCATATTGAATCTCTGGAGAGAGCTAACGAGCTTTTAGGAGTATTAGACTTTATCGGAGCAAAGGCGCGCTTGGCGTTCATTTTGAACGCTTGCAAGCCTAATTTTGTCGATAAACCTTATGTCGAATGGTACGAAGCTTATCATCCTTTGTTACTATACCATTTTTCTAAGCAAGGGCGCAAGGTCGTTCCACAGACGATTTTACTCAATCAACAGCAGCGCATCTTAGTAATTTCAGGGCCTAATGCAGGGGGAAAATCTGTTTGTTTAAAAACTGTTGGTTTGCTGCAATACATGCTGCAATGTGGTTTGCTTATTCCGATGAAGTCCTCTTCTGTTGTCGGTTTGTTTGAAAATATTTTTCTTGATATTGGAGATGACCAATCTTTGGACGATGATTTAAGTACTTATAGTTCGCACCTTCAGAACATGAAGTTCTTTTTGGCTCATGCAAACTCAAAAACACTTATCTTGATCGATGAGTTTGGAAGCGGCACGGAGCCTTCTTTAGGCGGCGCGATTGCAGAATCTATTTTAGAACAGCTCAATCGTCAGAAGGCTTTTGGGGTAATTACTACTCATTACGCAAATCTGAAGTATTTTGCTCATCACACGGAAGGTGTTTTGAATGGTGCCATGCGATACGATATGCAACATCTTACTCCGCTTTATGAGCTTGAACTCGGGCAACCTGGAAGCTCTTTTGCACTCGAAATAGCTCAAAAAATTGGATTGCCTAAATCTATTCTTCAAAAAGCCAGAAAGAAGGTGGGAGACGATTACATCAGCATTGAACAACTTTTAAAAGAATTAGAAATTGAAAAAAGGACTTTTTCCCTTCGCAATCAGGAACTTGAGAAAAAAATTCAAGAAAATCAACAAACTTATGCTAAGTACAAAGCGCTAAAAGAAGAGCTAGAAGCAAAACAGAAAGAAATTCTGAACAGAGCAAAAGCGGAGGCGAGAGTGTTGTTGCAAGGTACAAATCGAAAAATAGAAAGAATTATTCGAGAGATTCGAGAAAGTCAAGCTAACAAAGAAACCGTAAAACAGTTGAGAGAAGAACTTGCTGACTTTGGTAAACTTATCGGAAACCCAGAGCCCATTCGCGCTTTAGAGCCTGAAGAAAAAATAGAAGTTACAGGCGGAGAATTAGAAATAGGCTGTGATGTCCAAGTAAAAGATACAGGAGCTATTGGGGTGGTTGCCGAAATTCACAAGAAAGATGTAGTTGTTTTGTTTGGTGAAATTAAATCTACTATAAAGGCGGACCGCCTAGTGCGCATTTCTAAAAAAGAAGCCAAGAAAAACACCACGCCTTCAGAATTAAGTTCCCTCAATATTCGTTCTCACAAAGGAGGAAATGTAGATTTATATCAAAGACAAACAGAATTTTCTCCGATACTCGATATTCGCGGAAAGCGCGCGGAAGAAGTATTGGGCTTGTTAGATAATTTTATCAACGAAGCGCTTATGTTAGGGCATCATCAGCTTAAAATTATTCATGGAAAAGGTAACGGCATTTTAAGAGAAGTAGTAAGAAAACATCTCCGAAATTACCCTGAAGTACAAGCTATGACCGATGAGCACGAAAATCAAGGAGAAAATGGTGTTACTTTTGTAAAACTAAGTTCTTAAGCAAAAATCGTCCCAAACTGAAACTTTTTTTTATAAAAAAAGTAAATACTTTAAAAAATAGTAGAAATATGCAGCCACATAAATTATCGCAATCTCAGAAGCTTTCTTTGACGCAGACGCTTTCTCCTCTTCAAATCCAGTTTATTAGGTTATTGCAACTGCCTGTAACAGAGCTCGAAAAACGTATTGATGAAGAACTAGAAGCCAATCCTGCTTTAGAAGAAAATACAGAGTACGAAGAATATTCTTCTTCTAATGAAATGTTACTAGACGAAAATGACAACTTTTCTGAGAGCTCTGAGCATGAAGATTCTGATAAAGAGCTCTCTAACAATACAAGTACAAATGAAGACGAAGAAATTAGTTGCTCTGATTTTTATATAAACGCTGACGAGCTAAGTGGTTATAAAATGCAAGGCGATGGAAATTACTCTGAAGAAGACAAAGAGTTTCCTATTCCTTATCAAACTTCTCTTACAGATCGTTTGTTAGAACAACTTGGATTTCTTTCTTTAAATGAGAAGCAGCATAAAATAGGAGTTCACATCATTGGAAGTTTGGATAGCGATGGATATTTAAGAAGACCCCTGCAATCTATTGTAAACGACTTGCTTCTTTCAAGTTATATCGAAACGAACGAAAAAGAAGTAAAAAGCGTTCTTGAAAAAATTCAAAGGTTTGACCCACCAGGTATTGCAGCTCAAACTCTACAAGAGTGCTTACTGCTTCAATTGTATCGCATGCCTCAAAATAAACCAGAGATTCAACTTGCTATTCAGATTCTAGAAAATTCTTTTGAAGATTTTAGCAAGAAGCATTATGCGAAGATTCTTAAAAAATTTCACATTACCCAAGAACAGCTACTAGCCGCTCTTAAAGTGATTAAGCGTTTAAACCCTAAGCCTGGAGATGCTTCGTCTTCTCTTCAAGTACAAGAAACTTTAATTCCTGATTTTCAAGTTCGCGAAGTGAACGGCAAAATTGAAGTCCATCTCGATGCGCGAAATGCGCCAGAGTTGCGCATCAGCAAATCTTACACTGAAATGGCGGAAGCGTACGAAAAACGCTCTAAGAAAGACAAATCATCGAGAGAGGCGCTTCGTTTTGTCAAACAAAAAATAGATTCTGCAAAGTGGTTTATCGATGCGCTTCGAGAAAGACAACGCACTCTTTTAAAAACAATGGAGGCGATTGTCAACCATCAGTATCAATTTTTTATGACGGGCGATGAAACCAAGCTCAAACCTATGGTTCTTAAGGATATTGCCAAAGAAATTGGAATGGACATTTCTACTGTTTCACGCGTAGCCAATAGCAAATATGTTCAAACTGATTTTGGAATATATCCGCTTAAGTACTTTTTCTCAGAAAGCGTTTCGCATGAAGAAGGAGAAGACGTAAGCAGTCGAGAAGTTAAATCGGTAATGAAAGAAATTATTGCCCAAGAAGATAAAACTCGGCCACTTTCTGACGATGAATTAGTAGAGAAACTTCAAGAAAAAGGATACAACATTGCACGTCGTACGGTTGCCAAGTATCGAGAACAGTTAGATATTCCTGTAGCGCGTTTAAGGAAAGAAATTCAGGCAAAAATGATGTAAGCACGTGTATCCAATTTTAAAAAAAGATTGGAATACTTGTTTATTAAGATCTAATTCCTATTTTTGAACGTTAAAATAACATTTTTCCAAAACTTTTAGCCTTATGGTAATATATAAAGCGCTGGCTTTACTGGGATATGGAGGAATCATAGCTTTGTTTTTGGCTTTAATAGTAGCGATGGTTTTTCTGTTTCGCTACATTATCGAAAAAAAGTCAAACGAGTATCTTCAAGCTAAGGTAAAGGATCAATCGAATTTTACGCCTTTAGAGAAAAAGTTCTATGAAGTAGATGTTGATAAGTACTCTGGTTTGCTATCTAATGTAGGACTTACATTGAGTTTAGCACTCGTATTGGCTGCATTTGAGATGCCCCAATTTGAAGAGAAAAAAATTGACGTTTTTATCACTATGGACGCAGCTCCAGAAGAAGTTATAGATGTACCTATTACGCAGGCACCCCCTCCTCCACCACCACAAATGATACAACCTGTTATTGTGGAAGTTCCTGATGAGCAAGAAATTAAAAAAGATGTTCAAGTAGAATTTAAAGAGCCAGAGCAAGAAACCGCTGTAACGGTGTATGAAGGACCAACAGGTCCTCCTGGTGATGGTCCTGTAGGTCCTCCTGCTCCAGTAATCATAGAAGAAGATGTAAATGAAATTTTTACTATTGTAGAAGAAAATGCTTCGCCACCAGGAGGAATGCAGGCTTTCTATGAATATTTGGCGCAGAATATTAAATACCCTAAATCTGCAAGAAAAATGGGTATTGAAGGAAAAGTATTCGTGCAGTTTGTAGTAGAGCGCGATGGCTCTTTGACGGATATTCAGGTGATGCGCAGTTTGCATCCTGACTGCGATGCAGAAGCTGTCCGCGTTCTCAAGGAAGCTCCAAAGTGGAAGCCTGGTAAGCAACGCGGACGTCCTGTAAGGCAAAAAATGACAATTCCTATAAACTTTAAGCTCAACTAAGAAATAAGAACTGAAGCCTGCTTTAAAAAAGCGGGCTTTTTTGTTTCAATAAGTTAGTACGAAACTTTGTATTTTGAGAAGTGTTGATTTTTTGAGGGTTGTATTTTTTAAATCTTTAAGTTTTGACTCAATTGTTAATTTTGTTTCGGTTTTGTAACTAAAAGATAAGCATTTCCCTTCAGCGTCATGTGTTGGAAGCCCTTCTATTAGCGAAGGCAAATGCTTGGCACTTGTTTATTTCTAGCACAATTGAATAGAATAACTAAAAGTTATGAGAGTCTACCTCTCAAACAGATGTTTGAACGATGCAATCGTACGTTGTTATGACATCATATTGTCAAAAATTTCAAATAATTTCATTTCTTATTTCCATTTTTATGTCCAACGCTCGAACTCACATAAAAATAATTGATCGCTAAAGGTTTTCACAATTCTTTATTTTTCAAACTTTGAATTCGTGTACACAAATTATAAGTGCATGAAATCATAACCAAATAGGTTTACAGAGAGCGCGTGATGGAGGATTTTCTAATTTTGCTCAGAAACTTATCGAAGCTTTTCTGACAACTACAAAACTTAAAATAGTATTTTCTCCAAAAATAAACCTCATCTGTTTTTTGTTATCTGTTGCATTCATAGCTGATCATCAATGAATTTTATTATGAGTAGGTGGAATTTTTTGTAACACATCTATTTCGTAATAGAGTAATTCTTGCCAGCGTTTATCTACTTGGGCTCTTCCACCAATTTCGCGCGCCAGTTCGATGAAATTGACATAGTGTCCTGCCTCCGATACCATCAAATCATAATAAAAAGATTTTAGTTCCTCGTCTTTTAGGCCTTGCCATAAAAGTTTGAATCGCTCACAACTGCGCGCTTCAATAAGTGCACAAATCAGAAGCTTATCTATGAGGCTTTCTTTTCGACTGGCTCCCTTTCTTTTCCATTTAAGTAGTTCGTTCACATAAGCATCTTTGCGTTGCATACCGAGTTTGAGTCCTCTCTTTTTTAGTTCAGCATGTACGCGCGCAAAATGTTGCCATTCTTCAATCACTACAGGAGTGAGCACCTCTACTACTTTTTCAAAATCTGGATAAGATTGAATGATCGAAATACAACTTGAGGCAGCTTTTTGTTCGCAATAAGCGTGGTCAGTAAGAATTTCCTCTAAGTTGCCTCTTTCTACCATTTCTACCCATTGAGGTTCAGTTGGTAACTTTAAATGTAACATAACTTAAAAACGTTACAGAGGTGTATTGACATCAAACTTTTCAAGAATATCTGATACTTTTTTCAAGAACATTCCTCCTAGTGCACCGTCGATGACGCGATGATCGTAAGAGTGCGAAATGAACATCAGATAACGAATTCCAATAAAATCGCCTTGCGGTGTTTCGATAACAGCAGGTTTTTTCTTAATTGCACCAAAAGACATGATAGCTACTTGAGGTTGGACAATGATAGGAGTCCCGAGCATATTGCCAAATGTGCCGATATTAGAAATAGTATAAGTGCCTCCTTGCAATTCATCAGGTTGCAATTTCCCAGCTCTTGCGCGCTTTGCTAAATCGTTTACAGCTAAAACCAATCCTGAAAGACTTAACTTGTCCGCATTCTTAATAACAGGCACGATAGTGTTTCCATCTGGCAACGCAACTGCACAACCTACATGAATTTTTTTGTGGCGAATAATTTTTTCTCCTTCTACTGAAATGTTGATTTCTGGAAATTCTTTCAATGCTTGTACAACTGCTTGAATAAATACAGGAGTATATGTAAGAGCAGCGCCTTCGCGTTCGTGGAAAGTTCGCATCATAGCATTTTTCCACTTAACGAGGTTTGTTACATCGCTCTCGATGAAAGTAGTTACATGGACTGATGTATTTTTAGATTCTATCATGCGCTGCGCAATAATTTTGCGCATTCTGTCCATTTCGATGATATCGGATTCTCCGCTTAACGAAGAGGTTTGCAAAATGTTAGGTGTGGCGATAGGTTTTTGGAAAGAGCTTTCTGAAATTGGCTCTTCTGTACGTTTTGACTGACGTTGTTCGATGTATTCTAAAATATCTTTTTTGGTAACCCTTCCGTCTTTGCCAGTTCCTGGGATAGTTGCTAATTCTTGAAGAGAAATGTTTTCTTGTTGTGCAATGTTGCGCACTAAAGGGGAATAAAATCGCTCTTCATTTGAAGAAAAAGAAGAACTTTTAAGAGACTCAGTGATATTGTTAGGAAGAGGTTGAACTGATTTTTCTTGGAAAGAAACAGAAGACCCGTTGTTAGTTTCGCTTTCTAAGATTCGCAAAATTGCAATTGGCTTTCCAACGGGAACTACATCCCCGGGTTGAACTAAAATTTTTTCAAGAATACCTGAAAAGGGAGCTGGAATATCCGTATCTACTTTATCTGTAGCTACCTCCAACACTGATTCATCTTGTTGTACAATATCGCCCACGTTTTTGAGCCACCTCAGAATAGTGCCCTCCATGACACTTTCTCCCATTCGAGGCATCGTCATTTCTATTGTGCGCATAGGTACTCTTGTTTAGGGAGTCTCTCGAAAAAGATTTTCTTGCAAAGCTAATGAGTATTTTCATGATTTTTTTCACTATATTGAGAAAAATCATCTCTTATGGAGCATTTATTTTTCGACTTAGATCATACTCTTTGGGATTTTGAACGTTGTGCTACCGAAACCCTCGAAGAATTGTACATAGAATTTCGTTTGCATAGGTTTCATTTTTCTTTAGAAGAATTTCAAAGGAGTTTTAAGCGCATCAATGCGCGGCTGTGGGATTTGTACAACCGAAACCAAATTAATAAGGAGTACATTCAGAAAGAGAGATTTGCCCTTGTATTTGAAGCATTGCAAGTAAGTCGGAAAGAAATTCCTTCTACCTTGCAAGAAGAGTATTCTTATCGTTGCCCTAGAAAAAAATATTTACAATCTCATGCACTTGATGTATTAAAGTCGTTGTATTCTCATTACAAACTTCATGTTATTACTAATGGCTTTGAAGAAGTACAACGAGTTAAGATGGAATCTTCAGGCATTCTGCCTTATTTTGATGTAGTTGTTACCTCGCAATCGATAGAAGGTTATAAAAAGCCCGACCCACAAATTTTTTACTTTGCTCTTTCACGAGCGAAAACAACCCCTCAGGCTTCTTGGATGATCGGAGATGACTTGCTTGCCGATATCCTTGGCGCTCAAAACGTAGGAATGAACACCATTTTTTATAATCCTTTAAGGCATAAGCATAATTTGCGACCCTCTGTGGAAATTACTTCTTTGCGCGAAATCAAAAGTTTGTTTTTGAAAAATTCTTGCTAAATCTCGTTAAACAACTAACTCTTACACCTATGAAGATACTTTTCAAAGATAGTGTCAATAACCGCGCTCACGATGTATGGGAAGCAATTAAGCTTCATCATCTGCAAACAGACAAAAATCAGAAAGCTAAGCTTCAAAAAATGTTTGCTTCGCCGTATTTGTTTTTTCGCGGCACTAACCATTTGTTTTGGTATGACTTTGCAGGAGATTGGAGACTTAGCAAATTTGGTAACGAACGAACTATCACATGGCTTATTGGCGATGCGCATATCCATAATATTGGAGTATTTTCTAACCAAAAAAATGAAGTGGTGTTAGGCATTAACGACTTTGATGATGCTATTCCCGAAGATTATCAATATGATTTGTGGCGGTTTGCTACGAGTATTGTTTTAGCTATGCAGGAATCAAATTTAGATATAAGAAAAGCAAAATCGGTAGTAAAACGATTGGCTGCAGGGTACTTAGAAACTATTATGCGTTATGAAGAGCAGGAACCAGTTTCTGTTTTTAATGAGCAGCGTCTTAAAGGGGCTTTAAAAAAATTTATTCATCGCACTAAAGATACACAAGGGACAGCCAAAATGCTATCTAAATATACCGTTCTTACAGAGAAAGGAAGAATGTTTTGCGAAAGTCATACCGATTTCGAACATCTTTCACAAGAAGAAGAAAATGAGTTCAGGCAAGCGTTTCTTTCTTATGTTCCTTATTGTTCTGAAGGTGCGAGTTCGAATATTTTACGATTGAAAGATGTAGTAAAACGATTAAATGCTGGAACAGGTTCTTTAGGTCTCAAACGTTATTTTGCGCTTATTGAAGTAGAAGAAGAGCAAGATGTAATTTTAGATATTAAAGAGATTCGAGCGCCTACCGCCTTTCCACATTTGAGTGCTTTGCGTCAGTTAGAGTATCGACAGAATTTCTCTCATGAAGGAGAAAGATTTGTTACGGCTGCATATTCATTTGTTAGGTGTTACGATAAATATTTGGGATTTATTAAAATATCAAACGATTACTTTGCTGTGCGTTCTCGGTGTCCTTTTAAAAAGAGTTTTGATACGTCTAAGATTAAAAGCATAGAGAAATGGGAAAAAACAGCTGCGCAATGGGGAAAAATTTTGGCAAATGCTCATCGAAATGCGGCAGCGCATTATAATCATGCAAAAACACCTTTCTTATTTGAGCAAGAAATTTCTACACTTGTTGTAGGCAGAGAAGATGACTTTGCAAAACTCGTATCGCAAACTGCTCTAAGCTATGCCGACCAAGTTATGCGCGACTGGGAATGTTTTGTAAAAGAATTTGAATTTCATTATCAAAAGATGTTTGCAAGCAACCAATCTGCTGAAATCGAAAATGGTTGAGAGTACACTCGTAGCTTTTTTTCTCGGTCGATTATCCAGACGTGAGTAGCGTAAGAAAAAGCAAATTCAATATCGTGTGTGATAAGCAAAATTCCTTTTTTTTTCTGAATAGAGAGTTGCTTTAGAAACTTAAAAACAAACAACTTTTGAGAAATATCCATAAAGGCAGTTGGCTCATCGAGAAATAGCAGAGGAGTATTCTGAGCAATTGCAGATGCTAACCATACTTTTTGGCGTTCTCCATCGCTCAAATGACATAACTTGCGTTGTAACCATGCTTGGGTGCCAGTTTCTGATGCTATACTTAAGGGACTTATTCGTTGCTCAGAAGGCACAACGTATTGACGAATGTAATACAGTTCTTTTACAGTAAGAAAAGGAGAATACTCAGAACTTGTAAAATTAATAGCAATTTTGCGAGCAATTTCTAAGGTAGAAAAGTTAGAAATAGGGATCTGGTCTAAAAGAATTTCTCCATCTAAAGCAGGATGAAAGCCTCCTAATGTTTGTAAAAGTGTAGACTTTCCCGAACCATTAGCACCCAATAATACGTGAAATTCTTCCTCTGAAATAGAAATGTTAATATGACTTAGCACTTTATTGCGACCATATCCTACGGATAAACCGCGAGCCACAAGCATATCTTTTTTGTAACAATTTTGTAATCTTTTTATATCAAAGTTACAGATTTTTAGTTACTTGCAAAAAAAATTTAATATATGATTCATTTCCAAGAGTTTTTTCTTGATAATGGTTTGCATGTAATCGTTCATGAAGATAAAACCGTACCGATTGCAGTACTGAACCTAATGTACGACGTAGGCTCCCGCGATGAAGATGAAAATAAAACAGGCTTTGCTCATTTGTTCGAACATTTGATGTTTGGAGGCTCTCTTCATATTCCTTATTATGACCGAGAAGTACAGCGAGTCGGTGGAGAAAACAATGCTTTTACGTCTCCTGATGTAACGAATTATTACATTATTCTGCCTGCCTCCAACATAGAGACCGCTTTTTGGTTGGAATCCGATAGGATGTTAGGGCTGAATTTTTTGCCTGAAGTGTTAGAGAGAGAAAAAAGTGTAGTTATTGAGGAGTTTAAACAGCGATATCTAAATCAGCCATATGGCGATGCTTGGCTAAAACTCAGGCCCTTGGCTTATCGAAAACATCCTTACCAGTGGGCAACGATCGGTAAAGAAATTGCTCATATTGAGCGCGCTACTATGCACGATGTGCAAGATTTTTTCTTTCACCATTACGCGCCTAACAATGCTGTATTATGTGTAGCGGGGAATGTTACATTAGAGCAAATCAAGAGGTTATCCGAAAAGTGGTTTGGAGATATTCCACCCAGAGAAGTTCCTGCTCGAAAACTTCCTCAAGAACCTCCTCAAAAGGAAATGCGATTTTTAGAATTAAATACAAAAGTGCCTGTCGATATGATTTACATGGCATTTCATATGGTAGGCAAGAATCACCCTGATTTTTTTGCTACTGATTTGCTGAGCAATGTATTAGGAGGACGAGAGTCAAGTCGGTTATATCGAAAATTAGTGAAAGAACGAGAGTTATTTACTTATATTGACACTTATGTATTAGGTTCCTTTGACCCAGGATTGTTGGTCATCAATGGAAGAATAACTTCAAGAACTTCTTTTCAGACTGCTTTTCAAGCTATTCAAGAAATTATAGAAGAGCTTCTTCATGAGACCATTAGCGAAGAAGAACTTGAAAAAGTTAAAAACCAAGCAGAATCTTCTTTAATTTATGACGAAATGGAACTTCTGAATCGCGCCATGAACTTATGCTATGGAGCTTTAATGGGAAATGTAAATTTTATCAATGAAGAAATAGATAGGTTTAAACAAGTTACTTCTACAGATATTCAAAGAGTAGCTCAGCAAGTACTTCCTTTACACAACTGTTCAGTTTTGTACTACAAAGCGGAATAATTTCTTAATATTTTTTTATTTAATTGATTTTCAAGGGTTATCGATAGCTTTGCTAAAAAGGTAAGATTCTCTTTCTTTTTAAAAATATTCGCCAACAGTTTTTTATGATACCAACCTCAAAGTTTTGCAACTTTCGGAAAAAATAAAAAAATTTTTGAATATGGTAGATCTTACTTCGGTCCCTTCTCCATGTTTTTTGTTAGAAGAAAAGTTATTGCGCAATAACTTAGAACTTTTGCATTATGTTCAGAAAGAAGCAGGCGTTAAAATTATTTTAGCCTTGAAAGGCTTTGCGATGTACCACACTTTTGATTTGGTGCGTCAATACTTGCCAGGTACTACTGCCAGTTCTTTAAACGAAGCGCGTTTAGGTTTTGAAGAATTCGGTGGAGAAGTACATGCTTATAGCCCTGCTTATCTCGAACGCGAGTTTGATGAACTGATGACTTATTGCGGGCATATTACTTTTAATTCCATTAATCAATATTTTCATTTTAAACCTAGAATAGAGGCTTTTTCTAAAAAAATTTCATGCGGTTTAAGAATCAATCCTGAATATTCTCCCGTCAAGACAGATTTGTACAATCCTTGTGTAAAAGGCTCGCGTCTGGGAGTTACCTCTAAACAACTCAGCGACCGACTTCCTGAAGGCATCGAAGGATTGCATTCACACAATCTTTGTGAAAGTTCGGCAGAGGCTCTCGAAGAGACACTTCAGAATATTCGTGTTAAATTCGGAAAGTTTTTATCTCAAATTCAATGGTTGAACTTAGGAGGCGGACATGCTATCACGCGGAAAGGTTATAACATAGATTTATTGATTAAAACTTTAAAAAATTTTAAAAACGAATACTCGCATTTAGAAATCATCTTAGAGCCAGGAAGCGCTGTAGCTTGGGAAACAGGATACCTAGTAGCTACAGTATTAGATATTGTTGAAAACGATGGGGTTCTTTCTGCTATGCTCGATGTATCTTTTACATGTCATATGCCTGATACGCTTGAAATGCCTTATAAGCCTCGTATTCATGGCGCTTTCGAGCCTATAGAAGGCCTACCAACTTATAAGATGGGAGGACTTTCTTGTTTGGCAGGCGACGTTATGGGTGATTATAGCTTTCCCAAGCCCCTTCAAATAGGCGATAAGCTTATTTTTGACGATATGATTCATTATACAATGGTAAAAACTACAAACTTTAATGGAGTACCTTTGCCCTATTTTGCAATTCGAAAAGAAAGCGGGGAACTGCAAATTGTTCGAGAACCGCGTTACGAACATTTTAAAGATAGATTGTAATCATGAATGATGGTGTTTTAACCTTGATTGCCGGCGTTGAAGAGCAGTTTCGTATAGGTATTTTTCTTCTTCAGTTTGTGGAATCAATTCGGGTACTTCTGTAGGAATACCTTTTTCATTAAGTGCTACGTAAGTAAAAAACGCTTGATTCGCTAATAAATGCTTGCCTGTCACATGATTTTCTGCCCATACTTTGATATGGACTTCCATAGAAGTGCGAAAAGCTCGTGTTACCTTAGCTTCTAAAGTGATGATATCGCCAAGAATAATGGGGTGGCGAAATGAAATTTGATCGGCTGAAGCTGTTACTACAGTGCGACGCGCATGTTTTTGCGCTGCAATGGCGCCTGTCATATCCATCATCATCATGAGTTTGCCTCCAAACATATTACCTAGCGTGTTGGTATCGTTAGGCAAAAGCATTTCTGAACAAACTGTATAAGAATCAGATGGTTTTTTTGCCATACTACTTAATTATTTGGTGGAAAGATTACTTGCTTTTTTTTCGTTGTTGATGAGAAAAGGAGTTTTACCATCTGTAATGATAATTTGGGTAGAAGGAGAATTAGCTAATGCTCGAAATACATCAAGAGACTTCCATTCTATATAAAGAGGTGTCAGACCGTCCGCAATGATTTTTTGTGCATCGCGAATTCCCTCTGCTTCAATTCTTTTTCTTTCTGCCTCCAAGCGCTCTCGTTGGAGTACAAACTCCATGCGTTGTGCTTCTTGTTCTGCTTCAAGTTTGGCTTCTATAGCGTCTGCTAAACCCTCGGGAAGTTTGATAGTCTTGAGAAGAACTGCTTCTACTACAAAGCCTCTATCCGCAACTAACGATTTGAGTTTTTCCGTAAGATGTGCTTCAATATTAGCTCTTTCTTTCGTATGAACATCTTTAGCAAAAAATGAAGAAGTAACATTTGCTACTGCTGAGCGCAAAACACTTCTTAAAAGCACTTCCTCATAATCTCTTACACCAATATTAGAGATAATATCGTATACTTTTTCTTGTTGAATGCGGTAGAGAAGCGTTACGCTAATGTTGATATTTAACCCTTCTTTGGAAGGGAAATTATCATTCATAGTAAGATTTTGTGTGCGTGTAGAGATTTTAATGATTTTGGTAAAAAAAGGATTATAAAAATAGAGATTCGGATACAATATTTTATCTTTTAATTTTCCGAATTTTCGTTTGACTCCAACCTCCCCTTGGCGAACAGTACGTGGCATGCAAGCCGAAAGAAAAAAAATAATATACAAAATGAAAAAGTATTTTCTCATGAGAAAAATATGTTTTATCAAATGTATTTACTAAAGGGTGTTTTTCCAAATATTAGTAGGCTTTTTCTTTGTTTTAGCTTTTTCTGGTTTTTTCTTTACATTAAGCAAATTGCCCTCTAAGACATATTTTTCTAAATATTTTCGATTTTCAGGGATAAACCCGCGGATATACCTTTCAATCATGAGTGATGCAATAGGAGCTGCCCAAGTTCCTCCAAATCCTGCGTTTTCTACATATACAGCGATGGCAATTTTAGGTTTGTATAAAGGAGCAAACGCTAGAAAGATAGAATGATCTTCTCCATGCGGGTTTTGTGCTGTTCCTGTTTTTCCACAAATCGGAATATCTGGAATAAAGGCGCGGCGTGCTGTTCCAGCTGCTACTACGTCGCGCATGGCTCTGGCAACAAAATCAAACCATCTGGGTTCGATAGTAGAGTAATGTTTTTCTTTGAATTGTGGTAAAGGTTCTCCATCTCGTCCGATGCTTTTGATAAGGTGTGGTGTAATGTACCAGCCTCGGTTAGCAATGACAGCAGCCAAATTTGCCATTTGAATCGGGAGTACGCCTATTTCTCCTTGACCAATAGCAATTGAAATTACATTAGGGAGTTTCCAATCTTTTCCTTTGCGTTTTTTATAATAAGCGTCATCAGGAATTAAGCCTGGTTTCTCAAAGGGCAAGTCAATTCCTAGTCGTTTTCCAAGCCCTAAGCTCAAAAGGTGTTCGCGCCAATGGTTGAGAGCAGGTCCAGGATTATCCCAAGAATTTTCGAAAGAATTGCTGAAAATAATTTTTCGAAATGCTTGATAATAAAATGGATTACAAGAATACTGTATAGAGCGATATACGTTGAGCGGAGAAGGGTGAGCATGGCATCCTACCAAACTTTGAATGCAGCCGTAGGAAGTATAAATCGTATCAAGAGCGCGCTCATGTAAACCGATAAGAGCTTGTGCTACTTTAAACGTTGAACCTGGTGGATATTGTGCCATAATAGCCCGATTAAATAGCGGCTTATCAGGATGGTTCAACAACCGATAGTAATTATCCGATACAATGCGGCTATCTCCTGAAAGCATGCTCGGGTTATAAGAAGGAGCTGAAACCATACACAGAATTTCACCTGTTTCTGGTTCAATGGCTACAATAGAACCTCGTTTGTTGTGCATAAGTTGCTCGCCATAGCGTTGTAGTTCGATGTCTACAGAAGAAACTAGTGTTTGCCCTACCACAGGTAAAGTGTCAAACTTGCCATTTTGAAAAGAGCCTTTAATAACTCCTTTTACGTTAGTCATAACGTATCTTACTCCGCGTTGTCCGCGCAAATAAGGTTCGTAGTAGGCTTCAATTCCACTTTTTCCGATAAGGTCGCCTTGGCGGTAGTAATGACTTGTATCTTTTTCGAGAAAAGTTTTGTCTACTTCGCGCACATACCCTAAAGCGTTTGCCATACTTTCATATGGATATTCTCGCACTGTGCGCACTTGTGGATAGATTCCTGGAAATTCATTGAGACGGTCTTGAATTTTAGCGTAGCTTTCAACGCTCAATTGTTTGAGAAAGATCGAGGGTTTGTAGCGCGAATAGTTTTTAGCATTTTGAAGAATGATTCTGACCTCCTCTGGTTTAACATTAAAAAATTTACTAAAAGCGATAGTATCTTCAATTTTGAGGTCTTTAGGTACGACCATGAGATCGAATACAGGTCGATTGGCTACAATAAGTTTTCCGTTTCTGTCTAAAATACTTCCGCGCAGCGGATAATCGACTATTCGATGAATAATATTGTTGTCCGCTGCGATTTTGAGTTCATTATCAAAAAGTTGAATGTATAAAAGCCGTCCTGCAAAAATCACCGCAATAAGTGCAATGAAAATTTGGATATGTAGTTTGCGCTTTTCCACTGAAATCTTGACTCAAGGTTTTTCTCGGACTATTAGAGAACCCAAATTTTTATTCAAAAATAATAGTCTTATTGTGATGAACAAATACTTGATTGTTGAGAACTAATTTAATGGCTTTGATAGAATGAGTTTTTCGATATCTTTACCTGCTTGCTCCATATCGCGCCAATTAAGTTAGGTGTTGTTAATCGGAATTACATCTTGAACGATGCTAGGTTCTTCTTTTGTAACAAATTAGACAGTAGCTCCTATGATTTTAACTTCTCTTTCGAAAGCTTACTAGGGATTAGCGCCTATAAAATCAGGAAAAACGAATGGTGAATGTTGATAATTCGATAAGAAAACCTACTGAAAGATGATAGAATGCGCATATGTTTTGCTAAAATTTAAGTATTCAAGTTTGAGAGATTCGCACACCTCTCGATAGACCTTGATGCGAAATAGAGTGAAAAAGGCATGCCAAATTTGTTAGTAGGTTCTTCTACATCAGGATGATAGGCAACAACACCCAAAATTTGAGCATTTAGTTCATCATACAGATGTTTTAGCAACAAATCGCTTCCAGCGCGATATGCTTTAGTAGTTAAGTAGCAGCTCACTTTTTATGGAGGCGCACTAAGCGAATGTGAGCCTTAGCAGGCAGTATGTTTCGCAAGCGCAACATAATTTTTTTCAAATTAATATCTTAAGTAGTTCTCATAAAAAACGAGAACTACGTTTTTTTACAAACTCATCATTTTTGAGGATATTCAAATCATTCTCGTACAGCAACCTGTAATGTTGTGCACCAATTCTTTTTCATCAGAGCAGTTTATCAAAATACGGGCTTAAGAATGATTATCTATATTTCAAAATTCTCTTGGCTCAATCTTAATCGAGTTCTATTTCGGGAGTTGATTTAATGCTTTTTTTGAGAATAGATTTTTTAGCCGGCTTGGTTTCTTCTACAACATCAATTACATCGGCTAAAATCCTTCCGCAATGTTCACAGACAATAATTTTTTTCTTTTCTTTAATATCTGCCTGACGCTGAGGGGGAACCATATTAAAACAACCTCCACAAGCGTTTCTCGTCACAACTACGACAGCTAATCCGTTAGAAGAATTTTTGCGGATGCGCATATAAGAAGTATAAAGGCGCTCATCAATTTGTTTCACGCGTTTTTCGCGCTCTTTAAAGAGTTTATCGGCTTCTACTTGGTTTTCTTCTAAAATAGCTTTGAGTTCTTTTTGTTTTAGGTCAAGGTCTTTTCGACGTTCCTCGATTTGAGCAGTAAGGCTCTCGATTTGAGTTTTTTTGGCTTCAATCTGATTGCGGTCTTCTTTTATTTTTTTGTTATAAAGTTCTATATCGAGTTTTTGAGATTCTATTTCTTTGTTGATGGCATCGTACTCTCGGTTATTTTTTACATCCATTAACTGGGTTTCATACTTTTTGATGAGCTGTTCGGCGTATTTTATGCCTTCTTTGCGGTCGCTGATGTTCTTTTCTAAATGAGCAATTTCATCTTGGAAGCGCTTTAAGCGTGTTTCTAATTGAACTATACTATCTTCTAGGTCGCGTACTTCTTCGGGTAAATCTCCTTTTATTTTTTCAATTTCGTCCAACTTACTATCAATCTGTTGGAGTTTCATCAGAGCATCTAACTTTTGAGCAATTGTTGTTTCCATGAAACGATTGAATTTATTGTAACAAAACTCAAAAATACAATCGAGCTATTTAAAATTCAAAATCTAAAAGAAGAATATTGTCCGAAAACGTTTGAAATGCAAAAAAACTATGTATTTTTGTAAAACTGCATTGCATGAATTTGAAAAAATTGCTCTTTTATGCTGCTTGACATTCTCAACAGTTTGGATGAAGGCATTTTGGTATACGATAAAGACCTTTGCGTTATTTTCATGAATAAGTCTGCAAAGCAAATGTTGAATGTTTCTGAAGAAGGATTATCGAATGTTCCAGGGTTATTTCCTTACTTTTCTTTAGAGGGGAAACGCGAATGGTTACTTAAAGGGTTGAAGGGTAAACCACATTATATGCTTGTTCCTTTTGTTCATAATTGCGCGGAGTGTCGTGCAGAAATACAAATTTTACCTGTAGAACCTCACGTGAGTGCGATGTTAAAAATAAAACCCATTACGCCTCATTCTGTTACGAATTCGCTAATTGAGAAATTGAAGCAAACAGACGAGCGGCTTCGTTGTGCTCAGAAGCTCATCAAAATAGGCACATGGATATACGATCCTTCTACAGGAAACGGAGAATGGTCAGAAGAATCATATGAAATTTTTGGACTCAACCCCGCAGAAGGCGTACCTACTTTGGAAGAACAACTCAAGTTGGTGCATCCTGCCGACCGTTATCGCGTTTTTCAGGCATTTAAGCGTGCTATCCGATGTTTTGAATCTTATGACATAGATTTTCGCGTCGTTCACCCGAATGGAGAAATTATGCATGTTCATTCCAAAGGAGAGCCTATTTGCGATGTGAACAAAAAAATTCTATACGTCAGAGGAACTTTTGCTAATATTACAGAAAAAAAACGCTTAGAAGACTATTTTAATCATTTCTTTACTATTGTTCCTGATTTGCTGTGCCTTACAACGATGGAAGGCAATTTTTTACGCGTCAATCCAGCATGCGAAAAAATTTTAGGTTACTGCGAAAAAGAAATAATCGATAAGTCTATTGGATTGTTTCTTCATCCAAAGGAGCGCGAGCAAATAGCGAATATTTTTGCCAAAACTATTCGCGGGCAGCAAGTTGCCTCTTTTGAATTGCGCTTTCGCACTAAAAAAGGAGATTACAAATGGTTGCATTGTTCTGCCTCTGCCATGCCTGATGCTAAATTAGTTTTTATTGCAGCGCACGATATTTCGTATCGCTATCATCTTATAGAAGAGCTCCAGCAGCATAGCCTTGCGTTAGAAGAGTTTATTACCCAAATCAATCACGAACTTTTTGAATCACAAGAGCAAATTAAGAATGCAAATATATTGCTTACAAACGGATTTGTAGGAAGTTCTGTAGTAGATAAACTTTCAAATGCTTATTCTAATATCAAACGAACTTTAGAATACATTGAAAGTACGCTGAGTTTAGTGAAAAATTGGAATAAACCTCTGAAAATTACTTCTATAAATTTAAAAGAATTGTTAGGAGAGTTGATACTTTCTTTCGAAGAAAAAACAGAAGTTCCGATTCGACATGTGATTCATTCAGAGGGTAAAAAATTTTACTCTGATGCATTATTGTTGCAAGAACTTTTTAAGCAACTCATTCAGCTTTCTATTCAGTGGCGCAAGGTTCATATTCCTATTCTAGGTATTTGGATTAATGCTGACATTACTCAAGAAAAGGCTATTATTACCTATCAAGATAATAGCAACGGAATTCCAGAAGAATTCCAAGAGTGTTTCAATAATTTTAAAACTTACCCTAGAGATAGCACTCAGTTAGGTCTTTATATTGTGCATCAAATTGTAGAAAAGTTGCAAGGCAATATTGAAGTACATTCTACACATCGCCGAAATATTAGGTTTGTTATCCAAATTAGCAATCTCAAAAATTTGTTTTTATACAAAAAAAATGGCGTAATTATTGCGTGATTCTATGCGACCATAAAAATTGTCTGTGCCATCGGATGAGAGATAAGAATTTCTTCAGGAAGAATGTTCCATCTTATCATAATATCAAAAAAATGGAAGCGCTCTATGGAAAGTATGGTAGAAGCTTGTGAGGCTACTATTCTTTTAAACTGAAAATCTAAATCATACTGAAAAATGTCATTCACTATATCCCCCACTAAAAATTCTTTAACAAGAGTTTTAGGTGCTTGCAAGAGATGTAATGTTCCTTCAATTACTAAAAATATAGGCATTTCGCTAACTTTTCCGTCCCAAACGACTTGTCTTTTTTCAACTATTTGAATAGTTGCTTTTTCAGCAACTTCTAGTAATGGTTCCATTGGAAAATGCTTTGAAAAAAACGATACTTTTTGAAGAATCAAAAAACGCTCATAAATATTTTTTAAGGAAGTTTCAGTACGTAATTCATCGGAAATGGAGGGGGGCAGTCTTTTTAAAATGTCTTTAAAAGCGTTTATATTAAGTTGTTGAAGTCTCAAGGAGGCTGTTTGACGAAGTATTTTTTGAGGGTGAAATAACAAAGCACACAAAACTTGTTGAAGATTGTTTGCTGATAAAGGAAGCAATATAACGGCGCAAGCTTTTGTCCAAGTAGAAATTTGGTTTGCGTCTCGGTGAACGATTTGCATTAAGACCTGGGAAGAAGTATATCTATCGCGAGAAAAATAGGTTTCAAGTTTTGAAAGTTTTTCTGTAGGGCTAATATCTTCTAATATTGGGAGCAAAATAGGCTTCAAATTATCGTCAAGAAAAATATCCAAGAGTTCGAGTGCGTAGCCAATGCTTTCAGAAGTTCCCAAACGAATATGGTGTGCAACCAAATTCACAGAGTTTTTATCGTAAATCAAAGAAAGATATAAGAAAATTTCCTCTTTTTTTTGCGCGATTTCTTCTTCTAAAGCAGAAAGAAGAGTCTGGTAAATCTCATGTTTAGGAATTTCGTAAAGAGCAAGTTCGTTCCAAAGCAGGGTTTCAATAGCCTCTTCAATAAAGGTTTTGAAAAACGGAAAGAACGATTTATCAGCTTTCCACCCTTGTTTTTGCAAACTTCTTAGCACTGCTAAACGTATTTTTTTTTCAGGATGATTGAACTTCTTAACTAAGTACTGTACGCTTCTAGGAGATGAAATGCGGGAAAAAACGTAAATTATTCTAAGAAGATTATCCGTAGATTGTCCCGTTTTATAAAACCATTCGTCTAAAATTGGCAACGCATCTTCTCCGTATTGAATTACAGAGGCTGTAGCCCACGGAGCATACTCTGGTAAAGAAAAATTCGATAGAAGTAAAGGTAGGTTTTCTAATAAACGCAATTTGCCAGCCGTGAAAATGGCGGCTCTCCTGAGTTCTGAATCTGCTTCTCGTAAAAAAGAACTTAAAACTGGATGAGTTGGAGCAAAAGATTCATAGCTTAAAAGGAAAATGGCTACTCTCTTTTCAGAATTTTTTTTAGAATACAACCATGATGTGAGTTCAGCAGCATTATGAGGCTGATACGATTGAAAATATTCTATTAATTGCAAGGCTTCAGATTGGATAACTTCTGGAATTTGAGAAGTTAACATAAACTTTTTTAAGTGAGAAACTGCTTGAAAAAGATGCAAACTTTTGATGACATGAAAAGCAGCACGTTTTGAAGGCACATCTTCAGAATCTAAATGACTGTAAACATTTGCTACGTTAAATGGATTGACTTCAAGAGTGAATCGGAGTCGAAATGCTTTGTGGGTCCATTCGCTTTCAGTTTTCAGATTGTTGCTTTGCAATGAATGAATAGAATGACTTTCTCTAAGAGTTTGAATGAGTTTGTAGTAATAATAGCGGTACAGTTTTAGAATGACTATTACCCAAAATGCTATAATCAAAAAAATAACGTAATGAATATGAAGGAGCTCTAAAAAAGGAAGACTTCCTAAGCCTAATAACACAACTCCCCCTAACAAGTTTGCACTTTCTTTGATAGTTCCTTCTACAAAGGTTTGAATTTCAAAGCGGCTATAGATAGGCAGCGGAAAAAAAAACATTTTAAAAATAGGATTTTCTAATGAGTCGCGAAGGGCGTCTGTAAACAATTTGCTGACTGAAACTACTACAAAAAAAATAAGAAAAAGTTCACTTGTTGGAGAATATCCGAATAGGTGGCCACACAGAACAGTTAAGGTTGTAAAAAAAAGTAATAAAGAAGGTAGTAAAAGCAGCGAGTTTCTCGTCCCAAACATTTCTACGATGCGGTCGTTTAAAAAAGTTTGGATAAGAAAGGAGACAATCATCACTGTTCCATTAAAAAAAGAAAGAAAGCTTGCTAAATCCTTTTCTTGTTCTGTAAATTTAGACTCTACAGTATGCAAAAACGAATATTCTACAAATCCTGCAGCAAGCATCGAACACACTACAAACCAAGACATCAATGCGACGTAGCGCCCCTTATATGGATTTCCTTTCGCAATAGATTGCACCTTTTGTGATATCTTAATCGATTCAGAAAATTGAAATCGGCGATTCATGTAAACAATCGTAACGCTTGCGCCTATTAAAGCAATTCCCGCAATGAGCATCATATCCGATGTTTTTCTTAAAAATGATTGAATAAACGGAATGGCAAAGAAGGCAGCAATTGTAGCAAATGAAGAACCTGTGTCTATTCCGCTCGCAAGGCGTTTGACTTGGCGAATATCAAACAAGCGACCAAAACTGAGCCAGAACAAGAGAGTAATAAGCGCGGTTAAAGGAGTTTGTACTACATAAGCAAAAAATACTAACCCTTCATGCTGAGAATAATGAAGAGTGAAGCTTAAAACCAACACAACTGTTGTAATAAAGAAGTAGGTGGCATAAGTCAGTAATTTATAACGAACCCACTTTTGAAGCTTGCCGAACAAGAAAGTGGTGACGATTCCTAAAACGCCTGAAGCTATAAAAGCGCGAGGGATGTATTCTTTAGCGGAGAAAGTATTCAAAAAAATTGTTTCTGTACCTACCGAAAAAGTAGCAATAAACACACTTCCGAAGAAACCTAATAACAAAAGCGCCGCAATTTGAGACCATTCATCTTCAAATCCGTTCACTAGTCGTAAAATAATGCGCTTCATAACGAACTCAGTAAGAAAATTTGATTTACCCTTTATTTCGAGCGCTTTTTTTGCAATCTACACAATTTTTCAAAACAAAACCTTATTCAGATTGTTCTTTTAAAAATAAAAAGTTATGTTAGTATGATAAAGTGGTTTACCAAAAGAACTCAAAAAGAGAAACTGCAAGAAAAATATGAAAAACTACTCGCGGAATCTTACAAACTTTCGACTATCGACCGAAAAGCCTCTGATTTGAAGCGTGCAGAGGCAGAAGAAGTAGCGCGTCAGATTGAGCAACTTACAGGCAATCAATCTCCTAAGCGTTGAGCGAAGGTTTTAATAAGTTGAAAAGCGCTCTGAAAGCCAGAAAGTGGAAGTGGAGGTTTATCATCAATATGATGATAATGCTTCCAGCTATCTCCTTGTAAATATAAAAAGAAAGATTTTACTCCCTTTTCCGAGAAATAATAATGATCAGAATTGGGAGCCTTTCCTCGGGCTCCGATATAAGTTAGGTAGTTGTACTCGTTGTTGATATGGTGCAAGAGTTGGAATTCTTCCGTAAATACTAAACCATTGACAGCGGTAGTACCTCCTTCTCCTGTTCCAAATAAATCCAAATTGAGTAAAAATCGAATATTTTGCAAAGGGAAGTAAGGGTTTTCTGTGTAAAAAAGTGAGCCCAAAAGTCCGATTTCTTCTGCTCCGAAAGCCATAAATGCTACAGAGTAGCGCATCGGGTTTTGGGCGAAGTAATAAGCTAGTTCTAAAAGCATAGCTACACCGCTTGCATTGTCATTTGCGCCTGCAAAATAAACTTTTCCTAGGTCTCCTAAATGGTCGTAATGGGCTGTGAAAACTAAGAAGGAATCTGGCACCTCTTTTCCGCGTACATATCCGATAACGTTTTGGGTGATGTAGTCTTTTTGTAGCTTAGGTTGTATTTTAAAAGAAAATTTTTTACTTTTCTGAACTGCCTCCCAAAATATATCTTTTCGAATGATAAAACGAGGAGCATCGTTTTGCTCGTCTTCTAGGCGATGAACTAATTTATCTGTCAACCAAATTTCGCCTTTAGGGTGATACAACACTAATGAATCTTTGATAAGAAGAACAAATTTGCCTTTCCCAGCAGGACAAGCTGGGTGAGGCAAATAGTCAATTCCTTCGCGCAAGAGCTGTTTGCCGATTTTTAATCGCATTGGTCTTGCAAACGTATTTACTGTGATAGGAAATTCTTGAAAATAATTTTTCTGAAAGGGCAACAAACCTGCTTTCTGAAAATGGCTTGCGATAAATTTTGCTGCTTTTTTATCTCCCGCGTGCGTATAGCCTCTTCCGTGCATCTGAGAAGAGCACAATGAGTCAATCACATGAAGCACGCGCTCCATATTCTGAGCAAGTGATTTGGTGTAACAAAAGAATGCTATTATTATAACGTATTTCATAGGCGAGACTGGTTAAGAGCGAATTTTTTACCAGGCAAAGCTTTAATCCAACCATCCATTTCCAAAGAAAGTAAAATAGAAGCTAATCGGTTTATGGAAATTTGAGTTCTTACGCTTAGTTCGTCGATGTGCAAATCTTTGGATTGTAGTTGGATAAGAATTTGCCTTTCTTCTTCAGAGAAATTTGAAAGTTCAATTTTAAGAGTACTTTTCGAAGTTTTATGAGTTGTATTCCATTGCATGATTTCTAAAAATTGTTTTATTCCTGAAAAAATATGTGCTTTTTGAGAGGAAATAAGCAAATGGCATCCCTCGGAATATGTGCTTAAAAGGCTACCAGGGCATGCAAACACTTCCCGATTGTATTCAAAGGCTAGGTTAGCTGTGATGAGTGCTCCTCCATTTTTTGCAGCTTCTACTACTATTATTGCATCTGACATTCCTGCTATAATGCGGTTGCGCACTGGAAAATGAGAAGCCTCCGGCGGAGTTCTTAAAGGAAGTTCAGAGAGAAGTCCACCTTTTTGAAGCATTTCATCAGCAATTGGTTTATGAGCGGGTGGGTAAATCACATCTAAACCGCTTCCCAATACGCCGATAGTGGGCAAATCGTATTCGAGACACGCTTTGTGAGCAGCTATATCAATTCCGTAAGCTAACCCGCTTATAACAATTATATCGGAAATTTGAGAAAGTTCTGAAATCAAATGTTTTACTATCTCTTTTCCATATGAAGTAGCGCTTCGCGTTCCTACGATGGCAATAACTTTTTTAGCATTTAGACACGCATTTCCTTTGTAGTACAAAAGGGTAGGAGCATCTGGAATTTGTTTAAGGCGAAAAGGATACGCATCATCTGTATAAGAAAGGAGTTGGATGGAGTATTTTTCGAGAAGCAGTAGTTCCTTTTCTATAGCATTCCAATCCTGAAACTTTTGTATTTCTGACGCAATTTTATCTCCAATATTAGGTACTTTAAGAAGCTTCCCTTTAGGCAATTTAAAAATAGTTTCTGCTGAGCCACAGTAGCTTATAAGCTGTTTGGAGAGCACAGGACCTATACCGGCTATTTTAGAAAGTGCTAATTCATATTTTTTTTGATGTAAATTCATTGCAAATCAGCCTTATAAACTTTTCAAAAGAATTTAAACTAAAAGTAAGGAAAAGAAACTTTTTGCAAAACTGGTTGTAAAATTTTTAGGATTTTTAGAATAGATAATCCACTCAGTTCCCTTTCTTTTTCTCGTTTGTGAACTTGAAAAGCTAAGTTTTGTTTTATGCGTTGTATCGGTTTAGTTTGAATGCAATTTTTCCTATGAGTGTGCTTCATATTGCTTTTACTATACTTTTTTCATGTTAAGGAATTGCTGATAGGATTTATTCCGATTGATTTTGTAGGAAGGTTGGGTGTTGGAGTCTCGAAATAAACGCTTATGGGAATGTATTGCAATATGGATGTTTTAAAAACGCTAGAAGCACTTTTTTCTCAAAGGTCAAAGTTGGCGCTGTATAATCTCAGAGTGTACGAGATTGTTCATTAATAAACACCTTTGGAAATTTAATAACAGAAACTAATTAATATTTGCGCTATTAAACAATTTTAGGAGCGATTTGCTTACATGATTTTGTGCAATTATACGCTTTTGGGATAAGAGCTTTAGAGCAAATCAATAGCAATTTTTACTACTGCCTTTCTTACATTTGAAATTTTGTGCCATATACAACCAGGGCGATGAATATCAGTAGGAAATAAAATCACAAACGTTCCGCTATACATCGGAATATCTATTTCGTTTGCAAGTTCTTTATAGTTCCATTTATCTTTCTCTTCCTGATAGCCTTCGTCTGTAAAAACGTTAGATTTATGTGGAAAAGCTACGCGTATAATTTCATTTCCCTCTATGATATATTGAATGTCAATATATTTTTTGTGAGATTCTGCTTTTATATTTTCAGGATTTGCAGTAGTATAGCTTTGAAGAATGACAAACATCTTCTTTCCATCGATTTCATAGGTTCCGTCTTTCATTTCAGAGAAATTTGTGGTGCGAAGGTAGTGAAGCGCTTTTTGGATGGCTTTTGGGAGCAACTCGAATTCCTTACCTTCTTGAAAAAGGTTTGATAAAATCATACTTCTTCGTTTAGATCTAAGCAAACATCAAAAGTTTTTTCTTAATATAAAAGCTATCATGCAAAAAATTAGTTTATTTGAGCATTTAAAACAATAAATATTCATGAGTAAATTTCAGCGTTATACTGTAACGGCAGCACTTCCTTATGCGAATGGTCCGTTGCATATTGGTCATATAGCAGGTGCTTATCTACCAGCGGATATTTACGTTCGTTGGCTGCGCATGAAAGGCGAGGATGTTGTATTTATTTGCGGAAGCGACGAACATGGAGCAGCTATCACAGTAAAAGCTCGAAAAGAAGGGCTTACTCCTCAGGCAGTAGTGGACAAATACCATGAGCATATTCAAAAAACATTTGAACGTTTTGGAATCAGTTTTGACATCTATTATAGAACCTCTGACAAGCTGCATTATCAGATTTCGCAAGAGTTTTTTCTTAAACTTTATGAAAAAGGGCATTTTATAGAAGAAGAAACAGAACAATACTATGACGAAGAAGCAAAACAATTTTTAGCAGACAGATATATTATCGGTACTTGTCCAAAATGTAGTTATGAAAATGCATATGGCGACCAATGTGAGCGATGTGGAGCTTCTTTAAGTCCGTCGGAACTGCTCAATCCGCGCTCTGCGTTATCGGGCAGTACACCTGTTTTAAGGAAAACCAAACACTGGTATCTTCCTCTAAATTTACACGAAAAGTGGATTAGAACTTGGATTGAAAACGGTACTTTAGAAGGAGAACAGCATCACGATCCTGAGGAATGGAAAAATCATGTATTAGGTCAGTGTAAATCGTGGTTAGATGCAGGACTTCAGCCTCGCGCCATGACGCGCGACTTAGATTGGGGAGTTCCCGTGCCACTTCCAGAAGCAGAGGGGAAAGTACTTTATGTGTGGCTTGATGCACCTATTGGATATATTTCGGCTACACAGGCGTGGGCCATGCAAAAAAATAAAGATTGGAAGCCTTATTGGCAAGCAGAAGATACCAAACTTGTTCATTTTATTGGAAAAGACAATATCGTATTTCATTGCATTATTTTTCCTATTCTATTGAAGTTACATGGCGACTATATTTTGCCTCACAACGTGCCTGCTAATGAATTTTTAAACCTTGAAGGCAATAAAATTTCTACCTCTCGCAATTGGGCTGTGTGGTTGCATGAATATTTAGATGAATTCCCCGATAAACGAGACGTTTTGAAGTATGTGCTTACTTCTATTCTGCCTGAAACCAAGGATAGCGAGTTTACATGGAAGGATTTTCAACAGCGCAATAACAACGAATTAGCTGATATTTTAGGAAATTTTGTAAATCGCGTGATTGTGCTCACTAACAAGTACTATAACGGCTATGCTCCCGCACCTGATAAATATTACGATAACGACAAAGAAACCATTTCTGAGATTATTAGAATTGTACGACGCGTCGACGAATTGATTGGAGAGTACAAGTTCAAGGAAGCGCAGTTTGAGGTCATGAATCTGGCGCGGTTGGGAAATCGATACTTGGCTGATAATGCGCCCTGGAACTTAGCCAAAGACCCTAACAATTCTTCTCGCATCAGAACTATTATGCATGTAGCTTTGCAAATTACAGCAAATTTGAGTATCATCTTATATCCTTTTCTTCCAGATACAGCTGCTAAAATTCAGCGAATGTTGCGCATTGATATTGCTACTTGGATTGAAGCAGGAAGAATGAATTTGATTCCTGAGAATCACAGAATCTCGCCCAATGCTGAAATTTTATTTCAAAAAATAGAAGATAGCGTTATTGAAAAACAATTAGCTAAATTAGAAACTGCCAAACTTTCTGTTAATGATTCTGTAGCGCCCATCAAAGAAAACATTTCTTACGAAGATTTTAGCAAATTGGATTTGCGCATTGCTACTATTACTCACGCAGAGAAAATTCCTAAGACTCAAAAATTGCTCAAACTTACTTTAGCAGTAGGAACAGATACCAGAACAGTAGTAAGCGGAATTGCTGAGCATTATACACCCGAACAGATTGTGGGCAAACAAGTAGTGTTATTGGCTAATTTAGCGCCTAAAGTGATTAAAGGAATTGAGTCGAAAGGGATGATATTAATGGCACAAAATCGAAATGGAACATTAGCCTTTTTGCAACCTGATAAGGTGATTGAAAATGGTGGTATAGTTAGCTAGGTTCATTAAAATCTTTTAGCATGATGAAAAACCTTCGATTTGAGGCATTATCAAAGTTGCAAAATAAAAAGGTAATTCCTGTTAAGGTGCCTGCTTCTAAGATTTCTGAGTATTTTGGGCAGGATGCTTTTGGAATGAAAGAAATGGAAGAGACCCTTTCTCCAGATACTTTTAAAAAATTGAAACGCGCCATCGAAAAAGGAGAAAAAATTGACGAAGATACGGCTAACGCAATTGCACAAGCAGTTAAGTCTTGGGCAATGAGTAAAGGAATTACACATTACGCCCATTGGTTTCAACCTCTTACAGGCAACACTGCCGAAAAGCATGATACATTTTTTGACATACATTCGGGCATTGAAAAATTTAAAGGCTCTTCTTTGGTTCAGCAAGAACCTGACGGATCTTCATTTCCTAGCGGAGGAATTCGAAGTACTTTCGAAGCGAGAGGCTATACTGCTTGGGACCCAAGTTCTCCTATGTTTCGCATTGGGCACACGCTTTGTATTCCAAGTATTTTTGTATCTTATACAGGAGAATCGCTCGATTACAAAACACCTCTGCTCAAATCTATCGAAGTGATTGATAAAGCTGCTACCGCTGTTTGTCGATTTTTTGACAAAGATGTTTCTTTCGTAAAGCCAATGTTAGGAATTGAGCAAGAGTATTTCGTAGTAGATAAAGGATTGGCAAATGCCCGACCCGATTTGGTAATGTGTGGCAAAACGGTATTCGGTCATATTCCTGCACGCGGACAACAACTTGAAGATCATTATTTCGGTTCTATTCCTTCTCGTATATTCGCATTTATGCAAGATTTTGAAATTGAAGCTCTTAAACTCGGCATACCTGTGAGTACGCGCCACAATGAAGTAGCACCAGGGCAATTTGAAGTAGTTCAACAGTACGAAGAACTTAACATAGCGATTGACCACAATCAACTCTTACGAAATGTGATGAGGCGAGTCGCTGACAAGCACGATTTAGAAGTATTATTTCATGAGAAACCTTTTAACAATTTGAATGGCAGCGGAAAGCACTGTAATTGGTCTTTGCAAACCAGCGCAGGAGTCAATGTATTTCAACCTACGAGTTCAGCTCGAGAAAATTTGTTATTTCTTACTTTTTTAGTGACTACTGTTAAAGCCGTATGGGAATATGCTCCACTTTTGCGCGCTAGTGTCGCTTCTGCTGGCAATGAAGACCGGTTAGGTGGGTTTGAAGCGCCTCCTACTATTGTTTCTGTTTTTTTAGGTGCTCAGCTTAATGCTGTACTTGATGAACTCGAAACAAACGGAAATGTTACGCTCGAAAAAGGCGATAACATGTACATGAAACTAGGCATCGATAAAATTCCTGAGATTATTTTAGACAATACTGACCGCAATCGAACGTCGCCTTTTGCTTTTACAGGAAACAAGTTTGAGTTTCGAATGACAGGTGCTGATGCTAATGTAGCATTCTCAATGACTGTTCTTAATTTGATGGTAGCTGACCAATTATTTATTTTATCTGAAAAAGTAGAAAAACAAATCGAAAAAGGTGTTGAAAAGCGCTTAGCTATAGTCAATGTGTTGCGAGAGTTTATCAAAGCTTCTAAGTTGATTCGTTTCGATGGAGATAGTTATTCTGAAGAATGGATCAAAGAAGCAAAAAAAAGAGGACTACCTAACATTACTAACACTCCTGAAGCATTAGACGAATATATTGCTGAAAAAAATGTGAAACTTTTCAAAAGGTACAAAGTTTGTTCCGAACGCGAACTAACAGCTCGGTACGAAATTTTATTAGAAAACTACATCAAAAAACTTCAAATTGAAGCTCGCATCATGGAAGATTTAGCGCTCAACCATATTTTGCCTGTAGCAATTGAGTATCAGAATGAACTACTTCAGAATGCGTCATCTCTCAAAGCTTTAGGGCTTGAGAATAAGTCTACGCTCCAAATGATAAATGAAATTTCTCATTATATAGCTGAGCTAAAGCAGAACGTTACTGCTATGAACGAAGAGCGCAAAAAAGTGAATAAAACTGCGGATTTGCGTCAGAAGGCAGAAGAGTATTATAGAAATATTAAAATAAAGTATTTTTCAGCGATACGCCGTGCAGCCGATAAACTTGAAATATTTGTTAGCAACGAACGATGGACTTTGCCTAAATATAGAGAATTATTATTTTTAAGATAGAGATTGAGCGTTCGGGAAGGATCTACAGAAGGGTTAAATGCAAGCCATACCATTATTAGGTTCATCGCTATCTTTCTGACGAAGGTCATAGCACAAAAAACTAAGTAGGGGAAGCCAAGTTTATCCTAGTTTGAAAAGAATTACTTGTTAAAATTTATTCGATGTCTACGAAAAAAATTTCTTAAAATTGTATGAAGCATTTTTAAAGTAAAACCAAAAGAAATAAAGCTTGAAAAATAACAAGTTCGCTTTCGGGGCAAAATTGTATGCTTGGGTAGTACGAAGTAGTTATATTTTAGCCCTTTTATTGGGTTTGTTTATGCTTTTAGATGCTCTTTTCCCTATTTCTGTTCGAATTCCTTATTCTACGGTTGTGCTTTCTTCAGAAGGAGAGATATTAGCTGCATATTTGAGCCGAGATGACAAATGGCGCCTGCATGTTACCCTCGATGAAATAGCGCCCGAGTTTCTACAAACAATCTTATATAAGGAAGATAAGTATTTTTATTATCACTTTGGAGTAAACCCAATATCGATAGGGAGAGCAGCGCTCAAGAATATTTTGCAAATGCGCATTACGTCAGGTGCTTCTACTATTACAATGCAAGTGGCTCGTTTGCTCGAACCCAAGCCTAGAACTTTTCTTTCTAAACTTATCGAGATATTTAGAGCGTTTCAATTAGAATGGCATTATTCCAAACAAGAAATTTTAACGTTTTATGTTAATTTATTGCCTTACGGAGGAAATATAGAAGGAATTAAGGCGGCTTCGTGGTTATATTTAGGAAAATCACCCAAGCAATTGACTTGGTCAGAAGCAACTTTATTAGCTGCGATTCCTAATCGTCCTACTTCTCTTGCTATTACTAAACGAGCTCAATGGACACAAGCGCGCAATCAACTGCTTCAAAAGCTTTATTTTCAAAAAATGCTTTCTTTTGATGAGTATGAAACTGCTTTGCAAGAGCCTATCTCATTCCAACGTCGGTCGCTCCCGCAACATGCGCCTCATTTGACTCAAAGACTTCGCCAAATGTATCCTCATAAAGCAATAATTCGCTCTTCTATTTCTCTTTCGTTTCAAGAGAAGATAAGTACTCTTGTTAAAAAGTATATAAATGCTCTTTCGCGGTATGGAATTTTTAATGCAGCAGTGTTGGTAGTGGACAACAACACCGGATACGTAGTAGCTTATATCGGTTCTCCTTGCTTTGATGATTTTCAGCATGCAGGGCAGGTAGATGCAGTTCGAACATTGCGTTCACCAGGTAGTACGCTTAAACCTTTTATTTATGGAATAGCGTTCGAAAGAGGGATTTGCACTCCTAAAACTGTTTTAACTGACGTTCCAGTCGATTTTGACGGATACCGACCAGAAAATTTCAATATGAAGTTTCATGGGAAAGTAACAGTAGAACAAGCTCTCACTCATTCTTTAAATGTAGTAGCTGTAAAGGTTCTCGACCAAATTGGTGTGGAAACATTTTTAAATTTCTTAGAAAAAGCTGGTTTTTATAGTATTGCCAAACAACACAAGCGATTAGGGCTTTCGGTAGCTTTAGGAGGTTGTGGGGTTACTTTAGAAGAACTAACAGCTTTGTATGTAGCTTTGGCGCGTCAAGGGGAGTATATTTCTCTGAAATATTTGTTAGAAGAAGTTGCTGAAAGAAAAACGCGCTTATTTTCATTAGAAACTGCTTTTATTCTGACGGATATTCTTTCTCAGATTGAACGTCCGGATCTTCCTAACAATGCGGAAGCAGCTGTAGAAGCACCTCAAATTGCTTGGAAAACAGGTACTTCCTACGGTAGACGCGATGCTTGGAGTATTGGCTACAGTAAAAAATATACTGTAGGCGTTTGGTTAGGAAACCATGATGCCAAAGGAATCCAAGAACTGACTGGAGCAGGTTTAGCAACTCCTTTGTTGTTTAAGGTGTTTAGAGCTATAGAAAACAATGCACAACTTTTTAGAATACCTCCTACTCATCTTAAGACGCGTGTAGTTTGTACTGAAACAGGACTCCCTCCAGCTGAAACCTGCGAAAACTTAACTCCTGATTGGTTTATTCCAGGAATTTCTCCTTCCCAAATTTGTTCTCATCAGCGTTATTTTTTTGTTGATACTAACGAAAGATATCATTTCTGTTCTGATTGCTTGCCAGAGAACGGATTTCAAAAAAAATTGTATCCTAATTACTCTCCTGAATTAATTGCTTTTTTTGAAAAAGAAAAAATTCCTTATTTAAGAGTTCCACCTCATTACGAGAAATGTCAGCGTTTTAAGTCAGATGGAAAAGGTCCTTTGATTGTATCGCCTGTTGATGGGAGAGAATATTTTCTGACTCATCAGCAGGTAGAAGTAGCTCTAAAGTGCCAAACTGCCAACCACATCAATACAGTCTATTGGTACGTAAATGATGAACTTTCACAAATAGCTTCTCCTTTTCAAGCCGTTTTTGTGAAACTGCCGAAAGGAAATGTTAAAATTTCTTGTACTGATGATTTAGGAAGAACTTCTCATATTCGCGTTGTGGTGAAATAGAACAAAAAAATTATACAAAATAAGTAAAAATTTGTAGTATTTTCAATTTCCATGTTTATATTAGCAACTGAAAACCACAACATCATAAAAATAAAAAGTCAGTTCAAAGAACTGACCCTTTACAAACCACAAAATTTAAACTACAACAATCAAATATAGGCTTATTAACGTATTTTCTTGTTAAAAAGTTTTACAATTGCTTTTCTAGTTTCAGGACAATTATTACAACGCGCCTGTCAATTTGTTGTTTCTAAAAAAAAAATTTTAACAAAATTTAATGTTTCATCTCTTGTTGTGAAGCCACACTCTTGCATATCCTGCATTGGTAAAAAATTTAGCGGGCGTTTCAGCAACAAAAATTTCCTGATTCTTGAGTTCAGAAAAAATGCGCGCTGTAACTACTAACGCAATGTATTTGATGCCTATCCGTGTAAAAGGACGCAAAAACTCATCATCTACCCAATGTCCATCGTAGCGGAAAGGACCTTTCATTTCTGTGCTATCTAAAAGTAAACGACTTATTGCACCTCCTTGTGGTTTGAGAATTTCGAATGATTTAGAATATGCATTTGTAATATCGTTCAAAGATTGATAACCTAAGAAAGAAATGATAGCAAGCTTATCTTCTGTTTGAATATCAATTTCAGCATGAATTCTACCTGTTTCATTCTGAATTGCAATTTTTTCCAAAGTTGTCATAATTCACTTGCTTTTTGAGATGTGTTGCTTAGTTTATTTTACGAAACAAATTTAACAAAGGTTATACTAATTGCAAACGATTGCAAAAAATAAAATAGGTATTAGTTTGATTTATTATAGTTCAAAATCTTCTGTTAGCGATGTATTTTCCCAAGGAATTTGACTTTTCCCCATTTGTCGAATGTTATTGCGAACACGCTTAAACGCATCTTCAATTTTAATACCATTCATGCGCATCACCTTCAAAAGTTCTTGTGTATAAAGTCCATTTTTACCGTCTCCATCTTCTGCTACTGCCCCAGGAGAAGTAGAGTAGGCAATAAGGAATCCTGGAGCATCTTTTGGTAGCTGAGGAGGAGGGGCTAGCCCTACCGCTTCATCAGGATCTTGTTGCTGAGGAGCTGATACATTTTGTTCTTCTCCTTTTACAACCGTAAAACCGCGTGTAGTTGATTTCTTAAACGGGTCGTCTCTACATGCATCTAATACTACGATATTTAGAAGATTGCGAGCGCTGGACATTTTTTCGAGCACTACGTTAAGAGAAACTGCATTTTGAACTACCTCTGCTCGAGAATTAGCTGTAATATCTATAGGAAGCAAATAGTTTGACGATTGAAATTGCACGCCGTGACCTGCATAGTAAAAGAACCCTATACCTTTTCCCACGCGTAGCTTGCTTATAAAAATATCGAGAGATTCATCCATTTTGCGTTTATCGCAATCGATACATTCTATTACATCGAATCCTTTTTCACGCAACACAACGGCAATATCTCTTGCATCGTTTTGAGGGTTTCTTAGTTGTCCGATTTTTTTGTAAGTAGAATTGCCAATTACAAGTGCATAGCGGTTGATTTTCTCTTGTTTGACTTCAATAGCTGAAATAGTGGGAGCAATTTCAGTAGATTGTATTTCAATGCGAAGCTCGTTTTTGCCCGGGTTTAATTTTATTTGCTTTTGATAGCGATAAGTACAGTTTTCTTCGTAGTTTAAAGTGTTTCCTAAAAAGCTATCTTCCAAGGGATGGTCTTGTATTAATTTATCGTTCACAAATAGGCTAATATCACTTCGACTAATGCGGCTTTGGGCTCTAATGCAAACATCTACGTTGTATTGAGTAGAAGAACTAATAGTAGAACTTTTCCACAACACTTCAGCGCGCGTCCCTTTACTTAAAGAAACATTAGAGTAAGGACAAAAATTCATGGGATTAACCGAAAAATAATCCATTCCGTTTGTTCTGGCTACTTTATAACCTTTGCGATCGAACATATAAAAATTGACGTCCAAATTTTTGCGTTGATTGCATAACTTAAAAGCATCTAAATAATCTATTTGAATACGTCCCGAAGCGTCTGTAGAAAAACGATGCTCTAAACTACCGTCTTTTGTTTTGAGAATAAAAGTTTCGCCTTTATCGGCATATCGCTCTTGAGTCTCTACTACGTAACCTCCTGTAAGGGAGGTTTTTTTAACTGTTTTATAGTTAGGTAAGAAATTATTTACTAAAAACAAAACGCTACTCAATGCCATTGAAGCAATGCCAGGCACTAAATTATCGTTAGCAAATAATTGCATTCCTCCTACTATTCCGCAGGCACCCACTACGATAGGGAGCTTTCCTAAAAAGTTTTTTTTCTGGTATTCCTGAATTGTGCGTTGAGTAGGATACTGCATACTTGAAATGCGGGTTACCTGAAGTTCAGTGTAGGGTGCAGTTTGCGATGGATAGGAGAGCACATCATACTGAAAAACGACATCTACTTCTTTCCCACGGCTTTCTTTTTTAGTATCAGAGAGTACACTTATCTGTTGAGTAGAGTAGCATCCACTTAACAAAAGAAAAAAAATAATCAAAAAATATATAGGTTTCATATATTCAAAAACTTGTTTTTAAATTATTGCCAGTTTTCGTCTTCATTATTTTTTCCTCCAATGGTGAAGCCCGTGTTAATTAAAAAAGAAATGACTTGTTGATGCATTTTATGATGCAGATTAGTTGAAACGGTGTGCTCTGGAATGTATTCTACCTCCATACATAATTTAAATTTAGAGGCAGATTTTGACATGACTCCCAAAGCGATCGTATGGGTAGCAATTTCTTTTCCATTAGCGTCTTTATAGAAGAGAGGCTTATAGCGATATCCGAAGATTCCTACTCCCACATGGACACCTATACTTCCATAATGTAGGGTACGAAAATTAGGGTTGTTGATTTTAAGTTTGTCACTTCCACTCATTTGCCTTACATTAGTCCAGTTTTCCTGACGATAATCGACTGTAATAGCTAAGTTTTTTTTAGGTTTCCCTGCAATTCCTACTGAAAAAAAATTAGGCATTTGATAAGTTACAGATTGAGAAAAACTAGTATTGTTGTTAATCGTATCTGTAGAGAGCTGATAAGGAGCACGCCATCTGACTCCTAAAGAAATGTATTTGATAGGATGAAACATCATTCCAAATTCCGTATAACGTCCTGAAAGTTTAATATCCCTAGAACGATTATAATTAGTATCTGCAAAAACTAAACCATTAAGATTAGTAGTAATTTCTTGGGTAGTTTTTCCGCCTATAATGTTATAAGTTAATCCGAAAGAAAAGCCATAAAATGAACGCATGGCAAAACCGAAAGAATTCAAATTAGGATTGTTTTTATTGATGTAGTTGTAATCGAATCGGGGAGGAGTAGTTCCCGGAGTAGCAGGTTTGAGTTCCTCTGTATCTACGAATTTACCTGCCCAACTTGTAAGTTGTCGGTAGCCGTATCCAAATGTCATCGTTACCTGCTCATCATTCCCCAAATGAAGTGGAAAGGCAGTAGCGAATTGATTCAAAGTAAAGCTACTACCTCCTATTTGGCTTCGATAGCTTTTTAACGAGGTAAGAGTATCGTATCGAAATTCTGGTTGTGTGTATTTAAAATTAAAAGAGGTGGTAATATCAGTTTTTTGGATATAAGTCATTCCAGCAGGGTTGTAGTAAATAGCATCTGCTCCGCGAATGTAGCCAGTTACTGCTTGTGCCATGCCTATAGCTTGGGTGCCAGATCCTACTTCATCTATGCTTAAAAATTCCAAGCGTCTTCCCATGACTGGACGCTGAGCCATCGTAACGTGATGAAGTATTAGAAGGATTAGAATTAAAAAATATTTTACCATGTTAAAGAAATTTAAGCAAATCTAAAAAAAACGCTCAAAAATTTTAACCAGAATACCAAGTTATTTTTCATGAAAATACCCTAAAGTACTGATTGCTATTTTTTCTTTTTTAAATTTGCCAAATTAGTGTTAGTAAAATAATTTTGCTGATTAACTTAATTGTAAAACATATGGCAATTAGTGCATCATTAGAAACGCGCAATTTCGATACATTATGCGCTCCTACTGGAAATATTTATGAGTCTGTCAGTATTATGGGGCGCCGTGCAAGGCAAATCGCTGTAAAGGTAAAAGAAGAACTTACGCAAAAATTGGCTGAATTTGCTAGTAATGTGGACAACCTAGAAGAAATTTTTGAAAACAAAGAGCAAATCGAAATTTCTAAATTTTACGAGCGAATGCCTAAACCTACTCAAGTCGCTATTGACGAGTTTCAAAACGGAAAGCTTATTTTTTACTATGTCGAAAATCAAACTGATACTCAAGAATAAGCAAAAAGAGAATCTAAAAGATTCTCTTTTTAACAACAAATACAACTTATAAACCATAAAGAACAACGCACACGAAAATAGTTTATTGTACAAATGCCGAAAAATTTTTTGTTTTTTTATGCCTTACGAGCGCCCTCACAAATCAATTGAAGTGTTCGATTGGGGATTAATATCATTTCAGAAAGCATGGGAACGACAAACCACTCTTTTTGAACAAATCGTTTCTCAAAAACTTGAAAATAGAAAAAGGCAAGAAGAAAATTTGCCACTTGTTCCTACTAGCAATTATTTAGTTTTTTGTCAACATCCTCACGTTTATACGCTTGGAAAAAGCGGTAAGGAAACTAATTTGTTGCTAAAAGAGGAAGAATTAGAACAAAAGCAAATTGATTTTTATCACATCAATCGCGGAGGGGATATTACATACCATGGACCGGGTCAACTGGTAGGATATCCGATTTTGGATTTAGAAAATTTTTTTACTGATATTCATCGATATATGCGTTCTCTGGAGGAAGTAATAATTCGCACTTTGGCAGATTTTGGCATATTAGCAGAACGCTATGAAGGTTTAACGGGAGTGTGGATCGGAGTGCATTCTGATGCACCTCGTAAAATTTGTGCGATGGGAGTGAAAACAAGTCGTTGGGTTACGATGCACGGATTTGCTCTTAACATCAACCCTAATTTGGATTACTTTCGTTATATTATTCCGTGTGGAATTAAAGACAAGGCAGTTACTTCTATGGCGCTGGAGTTGGGGAAGGTGCCACCTTTTCAAGAGGTACAACATTCTATAGAATACCATTTCAGAGAAGTTTTCGAAATTAGATAGCCTAGAAAATTCTAGAAGGTAGTGTCATGGTATTAGGGACGGCTCGCCATGGAAGGAATCCTAAATACATCAAAGAAATTTCAAAAGCGCCCACGATAGCATTTTTTTGCCCTACTACGTTTCGATTGATGTTGCGCAATGTTGGATTTGTAGTGATTTCATAGCTAAACTGCAGGCGATAATTATCGTAGCCAAGTCCGCTTTGGATTACTGCAGCGCCGTATCCTCTGTACCAACTGCCTAAAGTTATATGCGTATTATGTTCTTCATCGGAAGAATAAAGGTTATATTTGGTTTGTACGCCTAAATTATAGATTGTTGCGCTTCCTTGAAAAGCGAGCAGCGCTTGAGGTTCTACATAGAATTGAGGAGTAAAGTTATAAACTACACCAGGGTGTAACATCCACAAGCGAGGCAATCGGTTGTGATGTCCTAAAAAGCTTTCGCGCGGCTGCGTAAGATTGAAACCAGAAGTTCCTAAAAAAATATCTACTTTGTCGTTTACGACAAATTCCCAAAATAAACCTGCATTCAGATTAAAATACTGATAGCGAAATGTGCTAAGATTTTCATTAGAAGCAATTGAGAAGTTGGGTTGAAAATTGTTGTCAATTTGGTTTGCAAAATAGAAATTAGTGTTAGGCATGTTTTTGTACCACATTCCGCCTTGTATTCCGAAAGAGAGAGAATGTCTACGCCGCATATCTAGTATTTTTTGGAGTGCGGTTGAAAACATAAAAGCGTTATTCACAAAAATTCCATTTTCTCCGAGTTCATCTCTTAGAAAGGTAGTGCCGATTCCGATTTTGTCAAAAGTGCCAACTTGATAAAAGTTGACATCAGCCATCGCACCTGTAGTGTAAAAAGGTACGTTTGTGCTTCTCCATTGACTTCGATGAATGGCTAACAAACGCAAGTCTTCATTCATTTTTCCTGTTAAAGCCGGATTAATAAATAGAGCTGTGGTAGTAAATTGGTTAAACTGAAATTCTTGTCCAAACAAAGGGATTCTTAATAAGCTAATAGCAACAATCCAAATCAGTGTTTTCATATATTGTACATTTTTTCAAAGATAAATAGCAAGGGTAAAAAACGAAAAAGATTAGGATTTTGTCCATTTTTCAGAACCAAGAATTATTTTTGAAGACAAAAAGAACGCTTATGTTGCGCCATCTTCTGATTAAGAATTATGTCCTTATTGAACAACTGGAAATAGAGCCGTCGCCTTCTTTTAATATTATTACAGGAGAAACAGGTGCAGGAAAGTCGATTATGTTAGGCGCAGTCGGATTGTTAATGGGAAACCGCGCTGAAACCAAAGTGATGTATCATGAAAATGAAAAATGCATAATAGAAGGCACATTCGATATTTCTTCTTATGATTTGCAACCTTTGTTTCAAGAATACGAGTTGGATTACGAATCTGTTTCAGTGATTCGAAGAGAAATTAGTCCTGGTGGAAAGTCGCGCGCTTTTATTAACGATACGCCTGTGAACTTAGAAACTCTAAAAACAATTACTTCCAAATTGATAGATATTCATTCCCAGCATGATACTTTGCAATTAGTATCTGATAGTTTTCAGTTAGCTATTGTCGATACTTTTGCACAAAACCAACATTTAAAGGAAGATTATTTACAAAAGTATCATTTGTTTAAAACTCTTGAAAAAAGGTTTGAACAGCTGTGCACTGAAAGCCAAACTCTTAAAACTGAGTTGGATTATCTTCAGTTTCAATTCGAAGAACTTCAAAAGGCTAAATTAGAAGAAATTCAACAGCAGGCTCTCGAAAGCGAATTGAAGCGTCTTGAAAATGCAGAACAAATCAAAACTAGTTTATTGGGAGTATGTGAGTATTTGTCTAATGCAGAATTTTCAGCTATTTCGGGGATTAAGCTAGCTATTCAGGCACTCGGACCAATCGCTAAATTTTCTCCTCAAATTCAAGAATTGCGCCAGAGATTAGATTCTTGCCGCATCGAAATTCAGGATATTGCATCTGAAGCCGAACAACTCAACGAAGAGTTGCTTTACGATGCCGAACGCATTGAGACAATTAAAAATATCTTAAACCATTTGTATACACTTCAGCAAAAACATCGCGCGGGAAGTGTTCAGGAGTTGATAGGGATTCGCAATGAATTACAAAAAAAGCTATCTCGAGCACTAAATTACGACGAAGAAATCGCTCAGCTTCAAAAAGACTTGCAAAAAGCCCTAAATGAGCTAGAAACTGCCGCAACTTCTTTAAGCCAAAGTCGCAAAAAGGTACTAGAAGAACTGAGTACTCAAATCAACGATTTATTAAAATCTGTCGGAATGCCGAATTCTCAATTTTATATTTTACACAACGAAGCTAATGCTCTTACGCCCTCTGGTAAAGATGAAATAAAGATGATGTTTAGTGCCAATAAAGGAATAAAGCCGCAAGAACTCAAAAATGTTGCTTCTGGAGGTGAGTTTTCGCGGCTGATGCTTTGCATAAAGTACCTCTTGGCGCAAAAAACTGCACTTCCTACTATTATCTTCGACGAAATAGATACGGGAATTTCTGGAGAAATTGCCCTGAAAATGGGAAACATGGTGAAAGAAATGAGCAAAAAGCATCAAGTAATTGTTATTACTCATTTGCCTCAAATGGCTGCCAAAGGTGATAAACATTTTTACGTTTATAAGGAGAGTTCTTCAGAAAGAACTGTCAGCTTAGTGCGTGAACTCACTCAAGAAGAAAGAGTTTATGAAATTGCTCAAATGATTGGAGGAGCAGCTCCAAGTTCTACCGCTTTTGAAAGTGCACGCGAGCTGATGAAAATGTAAGTTGAGATTTTTTTTAATTTATGATATTCTGTTAGGTTTTGTTTGATGTTAAATAAAAAAAGCAATCGTTTGTGAATATTTTACGAAAAAAAAATTACTATCTAAGCACTTTTTTGTAGAAGTATTAAGAAGACTTGCTTTTTATAATTATATTTGGACAATTTGAAATCGAAAGACGATGAAAAATCTATGGGAATTGGGGTTATTAGGAGGTTTTGCTCTCATGGTAGGTTGTATTCCTATTCAAGATGCAGTCAATCCAAGACTTTTTCCACGGTTAGAAACACGCAATTCTCGTTTTTTGCCTGATACTGTTTACGAATATTTCGATACAATACAGTTCGAGGTAGAAATTGCAGATAATAGTGCCTTGGATAGTGCTGTATTGTACGTTCGAAAGCGAGCTGGAGAGATAATCACTCCTCAAGATTGGAACTATCAGCAAATTCTCATTCCTTATTGGGATAGCGCTTCCAATACTCAAATTCGCGGAATGAGAATGTTTAAGCGCCCTGTTAGTATTACAGTTCCTAATCGAATTACGCCTGGAAATTATCAGTTTGTGTTAGAATCTTATGATTTTGCTAAAAATGGGGACCAAATTGCAAGTCCGTTTCGCCTTGTTCCAGATATAACTCCTCCTGTCTTAGAAAATTTTTCTTTTAATCTTCCAAGATTACCAGATGGAAGGTATGTAGTTTGCCGCAATACCAGGTTCGATTTTACAGGAAGAGCGTACGATAAAAATAAGATTATAAGAGTAGGTTACGCTTTGATCGAAAATCAAGAAAACTTATTAGCAGTTAAAGCTGATACTTTCGATTTTGGTAGTAAATTTAGCAATAAAATTCTCATTCCTTCATCTTCTTTCGATAATCAGGAGTTCAATTTAACTTTTGTAGCAGTAGATACTTTTGAAAACGTGGCGCGCCAAAGTTTTAGGTTGGTAGTCATATGCGACGATTTGCCTCCTGTAGTAAGCATAACCCGAACCGTTCCTCAAATGAATCAGTTGCGCCAAATTCTTTTGCTTTCAAAAGAAACTTCTTTTTCTGTTCTTGATGCTGAAGTGCGCGATAATAAAGGAATTAGTAGAATTGGTATGTCAATTCGAAAAGGAAATCAAATTCTTTCGCCACAGTTCTACAAGACTTTTTCAGGAAGAGATACGCTTATTAGAATTGCTGATCATTTGGATTCTTTGCGCACAGTTTTCAACCTGCAAACCTTTGATCCTTTAGCAAGGGTAGGCGATGAATATGAATTAATGATTTTTGCTACGGATATAAGCGGACTTACAAATGACCCTTTCATCATTAAAGTGACTCTCAAAGAAGATGAACTACCTACAATTGAAATGTTTGATCCTACTTTGCCTCATATCCAGAACTTCAGAAGAGATAATTTAGCATCTACCAACGATACTACTGTTTACACGGCTTCTATTAACATGAATTGTTTCAATACGAGTTCTATTCGCTTAGGAGTGAATGGAAAAATTGAAGACGATTTAGGAATCCGACAAATACGGTTTGAATGGACAAGAAATCGCAACGGCAATACTCAAGTAATTATTCCTGAATTTACAGTTAATTATACAGGCATACTTCCTGTGTTTCGTTCTTTTGCTGACCCTGATTTAAACTTTACAGAAGGTGGAATCATTACAGATCCTAACATTCGACTCACTTTTGGAGAACGTCCGCAAAACTTTTTTCAACTCAACGATATACTGGAGCTGAAAATGCGCGTAATTGATAGCAGAACTGATAATACAAACAATGCAAAGTTTTTGCGCTATACGTTGGTGGTGGTACAACAGCCAGGGTGTTAAGAAATTAATATCAAGAGCTTGGATTGTTTTTGTAGTATTGTTTTGTCATTCATGGCTGATGGCTCAGGAGACTTTTGAAGGTGAAGTAGATAGCGTAGACATGGAAGTCTTATTTTTTCAATTTCAAACAGCTAAAAAGAAGGTATTATTAGCTGGGCATGCCGGAATGGGACTCGGCTTCAGAAATTTGCAATTCACGTTAGAGAACAGTACTGCATTGCTCGATGGTTATTTTTCGCCTCGTATAGGATATTTTTGGGCAAATCGTTGGGTAGCAGGTCTGAATTTTGAATTTACAACATCGATAATTAGTTTCAATTATTACAATCTTTACTCTTTTAACAGTAATACATTTGGAATTTTTGGGCGCTATTATTTTCCATCGGCATTTTTTTTGGAAGCAGATTACGGACGAGGAATAATGAAAGAAAAGAGCTATCAATACCAACTGCTCACACAACATTCATTTTGTGCCGAAAGAATAGGAGTAGGAATAGGAATAGGAAACTTTTGGTTCAAAAAGTTCGCTTTTGAGCTTTTATGTAAGTTTAATAATTTAATAAGTCATAACAAACTCCACTTTCATAACTTGAGTATTACAGCAGGGCTTGCTTATTCAATAGGAAGAAAATAAGGAAGCCCCTGCTTGTAATGGCAGGAGCAAGAGATTTCAGGTTTATTTTACCTTTTCTACGACAGCTTTAAAAGCGTCAGGGTGATTCATAGCTAAGTCAGCCAATACTTTGCGGTTGAGTGCTATGTCAGCTTTGCGCAATTTTCCCATGAAAACCGAATAAGATAGACCGTATTGGCGAGCAGCAGCATTGATACGTTGAATCCAAAGGGAGCGAAAATCTCTTTTTTTGAGTTTTCTACCTACATAGGCATGAGTAAGGCTTTTTTCTACGGCATTTTTGGCGACAGTCCAAACGTTCTTTCTTCTGCCAAAATACCCCTTGGCGAGCTTTAAAATTCTTTTTCGCTTAGCTCGCGATGCGACATGGTTGACTGACCTTGGCATCTTTGTTCAAATTTAATGTTAAACAATTCATATCTTAGGCTAAAAGCATAGCCTTAACAGTTTTTTCGTTCGTTTTATCAACATAAGTAGTATGTACGAGTCTACGTTTGCGTTTGGTAGATTTTTTTGTCAGGATATGGTTTTTGTAAGCATGTTTTCTTTTTACTCGTCCTGTTGCAGTAATTCCAAAACGTTTTTTTGCGGACGATTTTGTTTTCATCTTAGGCATTTCTGAAACGCTTTTAGTGTTAAATATTCTTTTAAGAGATGAGCCACAAAGCTATCTGATTCAATAGAAAAACTCAAATAATACTCAACTTTCTTTTGCAAAAACAAAAACGTCAGATTTGTTACACAACAAATCCGACGCTAAAAATTTGTGGAGTCGCGGGGAATTGAACCCCGGTCCGGAGAAGGAAACTGAAAAGCCTTCTACATGCTTAGTTTCCGCTTCATTGTCGGGCTAGACAGGAGGGAAACGTCCAATCTTCGCCTTAGCTCGCGCTAGTACTTGCTGCCGACTTGCGAGCGCTGTGACAGCAGACCTGATCAATTCGACACCGCTGAACCTTGCTGCATCAGGTAACAACAAGAGCGATGTGGCTGTGGAATATCTTTTTATTCCATTAGCAATTTCCCCTCTCTAGGCGGAAATTACGCAGCCATGGCGTATGATTCTTCGCCATTTATTGTTGAGCGCAGTTTTCAAAGGTGTAGCACTCCTCACCTTGCATGCTTACGCTTCCAATCTCTCAACCCGTCAAATCCGGTCGACCCCAGATTTTGTTGCGAATATAAAAACGGTATTTAAAAATGAAAGGTTACATTCTTGTGTTCAAAATTTTTCTTTTCAAATACCATTCTCGAAAACTTTCGGCAGGTGGTTCAGGAAAGTCTCTTTGTTTTGTCCACGAGTTAAATTTGTTGTTTATAAGAGCCTTAGGCATGATTTTTAAAAGCCGTCGTCCTATTTTCCCACTCCATTGATAGAGAAAAGGAGAAGCAAAAATAAAAGCAGCTATTCGCATGCTGAAAGTTTTTCCCGTAGAAACGAGTCCTTTTTGTCCTATTTTTTGTCTCCATTTGTAGAGTTGTTCGTGAATATCAATTTTTACGGGACAAACGTCTGAGCAGGAACCGCATAGAGTGGAGGCAAATGGGAGAGATGCGTACTTATTCATGTCAACTCCTGGCGAAAGAATAGCACCAATAGGTCCTGGAACGGTGTAACCATAGCTATGTCCACCGCTTCTCCGATAAACAGGGCAAGTATTCATACAAGCGCCGCAGCGAATGCAATACAAAGATTTTCGAAAATCTTCTCTTCCTAGTTGCTCTGTTCGTCCCATATCTACGATGATGATATGCATTTCTGCTCCTTTTCGAGGGGTGTGATAGTGCGCTGTGTAAGCAGTTGAAGGCTGTCCTGTAGCGCTGCGCGCTAATAGGCGAATAAAAACTCCTAGATGTTCGGCTTTAGGAATGATTTTTTCGATTCCCATGCTAAAAATATGCGTGGGAGCAAGAGCGTTAGCTAAATCAGCGTTTCCTTCGTTTGTACAAATTACTACTCCGCCTGTTTCTGCAATGGCAAAATTTACTCCAGAAAGCGCTACAGGAGCTGTTATGAATTGTTCTCTTAAATGTTTGCGCGCTGCCTCTGCTAAGTATTTTGGTTCTTTTGCACCTTTTTGTGTACCTAAATGGCGATGAAATGTTTCTCCTACGTCTTCTTTTTTTAGATGAATGGCGGGCAATACGATGTGGGAAGGGGGTTCGTTGCGCAGTTGTACGATTCTTTCTCCTAAGTCAGTATCTATTACTTCAATGCCTCGCTTCTGCAGGTATTGATTCAAATGGCAATCTTCTGTAAGCATTGATTTGCTTTTTACCATTTTGGTAGCGCCTTTCTGTTGCAAGATATTGTAAACAATTTGGTTGTGCTCTTCTGCATCTTTTGCCCAATGTACTTTTACACCATTTTGAAGCGCATTTTTTTCAAATTCCTCTAAGTACACATCGAGGTGAGAGAGTACGTTTGCCTTGATTTGAGAAGCTAATTCTCGGAGAGTTTCCCACTCGGGAACAGATTTTGTTGCTGCATCCCGCTTCGAGCGAATCCACCATAAAGTTTCATCGTGCCAGTTAGTCCGAGCTTCGTTAGAAATAAATTTTTCAGCAGCTTTAGAGTGCTGAATTTCAGTAGCAGACATAGCTTAATAAATTTAGTCTTCTTTTATGTAATAAATATCCTCGCCTCGACGCTTGAAAAAGTACTTTTCGCGGGCAAATTTTTCCATCTTTTCAGGATTGCCCGTAAGTTCTTGAAGTTCTATTTCCAGTTTTTGGATTTCACGTTTATAGAATTCTTCTTGTTGCTGAAGCTCTTTGAATTTTTGTGTCATCTGATACTGAGAAATAAGGTTGTTGCTATCAATGAACGTCATCCAAATAATAAACAAAATGCCCGTAATCAGATAGAATTGCCAAGAAGAATTTTTGACAGCCTCCCGCATTTTTTTTATTTCAATGCGATAGGCTATAAAGCGAAACAAGCTTTTTATCTGTTGTAAAACTTTTGGAGACTGTTCCATTTGAAAAAAATTATTGCCTTTCAAAGATAACAAACTGTTCAAATTAGTGTTAGAAATGTTGCGCAGATAAATTTTTGTGAACAATCAGGGAATATGCAAATATTTATGAGTTTGCAAGGAAATTTTCCATTGAGGGTTTTGCTTAATAAATTCGATTATCAAAGGAGTTACAATATTTCTTTTATCCCATTCGGGTTGCAAGAGTAAAGCGCAAGTTGGTTTTACGTGAGAAGCTAATTCTGTTGCCCAGGTAAGATCAGATTTATGAAAGACTACTATTTTTAATTCATGTGCTATTTCAAAATACTCCGCAAGAGGAGCTTTAAATTTTTTAGGAGATAAACAAATCCAGTCTGGACACCCTTGCAAAGGATAAGCACCAGAGGTTTCTAGATGACATCGAAAACCAACTCTTTGGAGTTCATAAATTAATGGATTCAAATTATACATAACTGGCTCTCCTCCTGTGATCACTGCTATGCGCGCAGGGTATTGCAACGCTTGAAAAACTATTTGTTCGACCGTTTTTATAGGATGTCGAGAAGCGTTCCAAGATTCTTTTACATCGCACCAAACACAGCCTACATCGCAGCCTGCTAATCTGATGAAATATGCCGCATGCCCACTCCAAACACCTTCTCCCTGAAGCGTGTAGAACGCTTCCATTACTGGGTATTCCATAAAAGAAGCATTTGTTTCTCAAAAATACGCTTCAGAAAGAATTTTAGAAAGGCATAACTTTTCTCTTGTTTGTGAACCTTTATGCAACATTTATAACTTTTTCAAGTGGATTCCCAGATACAAAACGAATGCAAATGAATGCTTTTGCATCGTAGTGAGAAATAGTAGACATATAATATCCTACTTTATGTTGCTCTTTCATTAGCTCATTTTTCCAGCATGATAATATAAAAGCAAGAGACTCTTTGTTGATAGCACGTAAAAATTGGCTATCTAAGAATACTGATGTGATGTCTTGGTACAATTGAAATGCTTTTGAGCAGGAATCCAGCAATTCTTGCAAAGTTTTCATACTTGTCTTATCATGATGTTCAAGGTGCACAAAAAGACGATCTTGCGCTCTTACGACACTTCCACATTGGTTTTGAAAGAGCACAATTCTTTCTGAAAGATAAGGCGGAATGATATCCATGGTAAATAAAAGATGCTTTAATAAGTTAAAAAAATATTACTCTCGTATACTTGAAAAGTTAAAAAAAGTTTCTTTTTTTTCTAAAAAAATGTAAAAAATAAGTTTTGTTGATGTCTGCCAAGTTTTTCTTATTATTTTTTCATTAGAAGAAACATTTGGAATTTTCTTTTTGAAATTATATGTTTGAACTTATGATTTTTTTAAAGAAAGAACCTTTCTAGGGAGAAGAGTACGAAGTTTCGAGAGCCATCCAAATTTATGAGGAGAGTTGATAAGGAGAAGCCTTTTAAGATAGTTTATTCAATCTATCAACATCAGTACTTAGGGTATTTGTTCGACGCCAATGTAGTGCAAGTGGATGAAAATGGGAAATTGACTTATCTATATCAGAATATTTCATCAGCAAACGCTTCGGAGTTTTCTAAAGCACTAAATTCTATTGATTTTGAACTTATTAAACTCATCGATTCTATTCAGCAGGAATACGTAGTGAAAGCACACTGCAATAAAAAAATAACTGCAGTTCAGTTTTTTTTAAGTGTTTACGATAAAGAAAAAGGAAACAAAGAACTACAAGAGTGTATCCACCATTATTTAGAAAGTAAACGCGCAAGAATCTTACAACTGTTAAGCAGCGAACCGAAGCTCTTGTTCGAGATGGGAACAGACGGCCTTCCTATCTACAAACCTATTCGGATAGCCCCTCAAGCTGCTAGCGTATTGTTTCACGTATTCAAAAACGAGCACGAAATTCATTATTTTCCTACTATTAAATACAACGGTCATAAGGTAGATTTCGCTCAAAAAGGAGATAAAGTTCGAATCTTATGCCAAAATCCGGCTTGGCTTGTAGTAGATGGAACTTTGTATCATTTTAAAGACAAAGTGGACGGCAAAAAATTTATGCCTTTTTTGCATAAGAAGTACATTAGCATTCCTCCTCAGCGCGAAGAAGAGTTTTGTTCAAAGTTTTTAGTTTCACTCTTAGAACAACACGAAGTGCATGCAGAGGGTATCAAAATTATCATTGAAAAACAACCACTTTCTGCAGTGTTGCAAATAGAAGAGTTGTCTTGTTTTAAATCCGTTACCTTGTTTGGAGAGGCTATTGAAGCCATGGAAGAAGACAAGATTTTGTTTAAATTAGAGTTTTTTTATGGAAGGTTTCAAGTTCCAGTTTCTCATCTTCCACCTTCTTATTCCATAAAATTTGAAAAAAATGAAGAAACAGGAAAGTACGTTTTTCATAAAATTATCAGAGATACGCAGCGCGAAAAATTGATTATAGAAAAGTTGCAAGAGAGCGGTATAGAAGTTCGCACGCATCGGACTGGAATGCCCAAATCGAAAGCGTTTGATTGGTTGAATTGCAATCTTCCGCTTTTACAATCATTTAACATCGAAGTAAGGCAGAATTTCAAATTAGGGAAACGCTATTTTATCGGTGAACAACGCATTAATTTGGAAATTAGGGAAAATCAAGACTGGTTTGATATTCATGCTGAAATACGATTTGGCGAATATAAAATTTCTTTTGCTACGCTCCGCAAATACATCTTGGCTAATCAACGCGAGTTTCCTCTTCCTAACGGAGAAATTGCAGTAATTCCTGATACGTGGTTTGTTAGATATAGCGAACTTTTTCATTTTGCTACAGAAGAAAATCGTAAGAGTGTTCTTCCTAAACATCATCTGGCTCTTTTGTTTGAGTTGCGCACAGGTAACTATGCTCACGTAGTGATGAGCCGCAAATTAGAAAGTTTGCGCAATTTTGAGGAAATTGGCGATTATGAAATTCCTTCAGAATTTCGAGGAGCTCTAAGACCCTATCAAAAAGCAGGATACAACTGGATGAATTTTTTAGATGAATTCAATTTTGGAGGCATCCTAGCAGACGATATGGGTTTAGGAAAAACAGTTCAAACTTTGGCTTTGTTAGTGCGTCAGAAGATGCTTCACCCAGGAATGCCTTCTTTGTTGGTAATGCCTACTTCTTTGCTATACAATTGGGAAAAAGAAGCGCAACGTTTTGCTCCAACTCTCAAAGTATTGAATTATACGGGTACTTCTCGCTTAAAAGATATTTCACAATTTCGATTGTATGATTTGATTCTTACTTCGTATGGAGTTCTTAGGTTAGATGTCGATATTTTGAAAGATTATTACTTTAATTACATTATTTTAGATGAATCGCAAGCGATTAAAAATCCGCAGTCGCACATTTCAAAAGCAGTGATGTCTCTTAAGTCGAGGCGCAAATTAGCTCTCACAGGCACTCCTGTTGAAAATTCAACTCTCGATTTGTGGTCTCAAATGAGTTTTGTAAATCCTGGTTTGTTGGGTAGTCAGGGCTATTTTAAAAAAGTGTATCAATCAGAAATAGAGCGAAAAAACAACGACGAACAAACTCAAAGATTATACGCTATTATTAAGCCTTTTATTTTGCGCCGCCACAAATCGCAAGTAGCTCAAGATTTGCCAGAAAAGACAGAGTACATACAATACGTGAACATGACAGCGGAACAAGAAAAACTATATGAAGAAACTAAAAACTCTTTTCGTCATCTGATTTTAAGCAATGTAGAAAACTACGGAATGGCAAAATCGTCGATTGTGATTTTGCGAGGTCTTACAATGCTCAGGCAAATCGCCAATCACCCTAAAATGGTAAAGGAAGATTACAATGCTTCTTCAGGGAAACTCGAAGATGTAACGTATAAGCTTCAGTCGATTATCGGAATGGGTCATAAAGTATTGATTTTTAGTCAGTTTGTAAAACATCTTCACCTTTTGAGAGATTATTTAAGGCGCGAGCATATTCCGTTTGCTTATTTAGATGGCTCTACTACAGATCGTCAATCAGAAGTGATCCGCTTTCAACAAAATCCGCAAGTGTGTGCTTTTTTGATTTCTCTTAAAGCGGGCGGAGTAGGATTAAATCTGACTGCAGCAGATTACGTATTTTTACTAGATCCTTGGTGGAACCCTGCAGTAGAAAACCAAGCTATTGACCGTGCTCACCGCATTGGTCAGCAAAATAAAGTAATTATTTATAAGTTTATTACTAAAAATACTGTGGAAGAAAAAATTTTAGAGCTTCAGCGCTACAAACTTCAACTTGCAGAATCTTTAATTGTGCAAGAAGAATCGTTTATGAAGAACCTAACAAAGGAAGACATAGAGATATTGTTAGGATAAGATTAATTAGAATGCCGTCTTTCTTCGAATTCGATGAAGCCTACGAGGTTTTGAGGTTCTAACCGCCTTCCGATAATTTTTTGGTTTTTATCTAGTAAATAAATCATAGGAGTAGTGCGCACGTCGTATTTTTCTTTAGGACGGTCTTGATAATAAGGGTCAGAAAGATTGATAAAAGCCCCAAAGTTATACTCACGCACAAATTTTTTCCACTCTTCTACATCTAAAATTGTAGAAATGGCAAGTACTTTTATGTCGTAACCTTTTAAGATAAGCTCGTCATAAGCTTTTTTGAGCTCGGGAGCAGCTTTTCGGCAGTGTCCGCATCCTGGGTCATAAAAGAAAAGAATTATATATTTTGCTTTTACATCTCTTAAAGAAACTCTTCTAAGCAAAGTGTCGTACAACACCATTTGAGGTGCAAACTTGCCAATCAGATTGGGCTTTAATTCTTCTACGCGCTTTCGCAAATTAGCAAGCAAAGTGGAATCAGCCCATGTAGCCATTCCGCTTAAGTAATATTTTTCGGCCAAATGAACAAATACATTTTCCATTCCCATAATATTAGAGCGCTCGTAGTGATTAGTAAGCGTGACTAAAAAATAGCGAAACATATCTTTGTTTGCTCTTGCCTTTTCAATGATGAAAGTAGCAGATTCGATGGCAGAATCAGGGACGGCAGGTGTTAGCTTTTCGATGTATTCCATAACGCGCTCGTGCATGAAAGGAGAGCGCAAATAAGTAAGATCTCCAAAATTGATATTATCAAAAAAATGCTTTTTGTAGTAAAGATAAGCGTAGTTTTCTGGGTCGTTAGGTTGTTTGGGAGGAATATCTTCATCAGTCATTCGCTCCATGAGCCAAATATTTTTAGCTAATACAGTAGTAGGATTTTTTTCGGCTAACTTGCGGCGATATTGTCTTACTTCACGGTCCAGTGCTCTCATTTTCTCCAAAATGGTAGCAGAGTCAGCCGGATTGCTCTTAGAAATTTCGTAAGCGCGATTCAATTCGTTAAATTCTTTTTGTTTTCCCTCCATATATCGCTGAAAATCAAAAAATAACTGATTTTCGAATGAGCCTTTCACTTTCATCTTAGTAATAAGAGCGCTCGTGTCAGATTCCATCGTAAATTTTTGTTCTGTATCGTTTACAATAAAATCGAAGTATAAATTGCTTGGGCAATAGAGAAAGTACATTCCCGCTTCTAACTTGGAGTTTCCATCGAATACAAAAACTCCTCCCTTTTGCACTTTCGCAGTATCTTTTGCGTACTTCTGATTTCCATAGTGGTACCCTAAATAAGCAATTGTGTCGCGCGTATTAGGAATTTTGATTTCGATGCGATAGCTTTCTATGGAATTACTCTTTTTTTGCGCTTGTACGGAGTAAATCAGAAGAAAACTGCTGAAAAGGTATATGATTTTTTTCATACTCTGCTCGAGATTAATAAAACATTTAGCGAACATCTTTTTATTTTCTATCGCTAAATTTTTACTCAAATTTAGCAATAGGCTATCACAATCCACAAACGAGGAATAAATTTTTGATGCAAAGCTATTGAAGAAAACTTATTTAGCCGATTACCATTCGATTTTTATTTCTTTATCTTGTAGTTCGAATTCTATAAAAGAAAGATTTTGTACTCTTCCGTACACATCATTGATGTCGTAGAACGGGTCGAAAGCAGAAATAGGGGTAAAAAAGCTAAAATCAACAGATTGAGCTTTTATTTTTTGTTTGTTCACTTCTGCTTTGTGAATAGATTCGAATCCGTGAAAGTATAGGCGCGCTTTTTCGTAAGAACAAATAAAACTTCCTTCTTTTTCTTTAAGGATAAGTTCGCTTTTTTCTGCTTTGTATTTAATTTTTCGCTTGTAGTAATTTCCTTCTCGATATTCGTAGCTAATTCCATCGTCTTCATAAAACACAAATTCGCAGTCTTCTTTTCCTTTGTATAAGTGAATATGAAGAATACTATCAGGCACTTCGTAATAATGATTTCCAGCCTTTTGAGTTAGAAAAATGCTTCCTGCTTTTACGAAAACAGGCAATTTTTCTTTAGGGGTTTCGACAAAAATTTCTTGTTTTCCAGCATAATGCGTATCATCATAAAGGCTGTACCAGTTTCCTTTGGGTAAGTATACTTTAGAAATCGCTTGCCCACTCTCGATAGGACACACCAAAAGCGCTTCTCCAAACATAAATTCATTTTGATAAGAAGGCTGATAAATCATTTCGTCGTAAGGATATTCGATAGCTAAACTTCTAGCAATCGGCAAGCCACTTTGAGTAGCCTGGTAAAACGTTGAATATAGATAAGGTTTCATTTGGTAGCGAAACTTGATGTAGTTTCTGCTGATTTCTTCTACTTCTTCTCCATAGCTCCAAGGTTCAGAATCTCTGTCGTTAATCATGGTATGAGTTCTGAAGAAAGGAGCAAATGTTGCAATCGAAATCCAGCGAGCAAAAAGTTGAGGAGAGCAAGTTCCTACAAATCCCCCGACATCGTATCCCACAAAAGGCATTCCGCTGATACCTAAGCTATTAACTAATCTCACTCCTACTAGCATGCTTTCATCGTTGCTGACATTATCGCCTGTCCATAACGCTGCATATCTTTGAGCGCCAGCATAAGCAGCACGCGTCAGCACAAGAGAGCGTTCGTGTGGGCGAAACTTTTTTAAGCCCTCTGAGGTAGCGCGCGCCATTTGCATGCCGTATACGTTGCGGGCTTTCTTGTGAGTAGCTAAATGTCCTTCGTAGTTGAATTCTATTAGGTCTGGAATGTTTTGCCCCCAGCAAGCGGGTTCATTCATGTCGTTCCAAAAACCTGCAATACCTTCTTGAATATAATTTTGATGTAAAGAAGCCCACCATTCTCTTGTTTTAGGTTTGGTAAAATCTGGAAAATAACACCAGCCTGGCCATACTTGAGCAGCGTACGGCGTTCCATCTGGATATTTCACAAATACATCTTTTTCGATGCCTTGCTGATACACTTCATATCCTTCTTCTATTTTAACTCCTGGGTCGATGATTACAATGACATGAAAGCCCATTTCTTTGAGTTTGCGCAACATTTCGGCAGGTTGGGGGAACCGCTTTTTGTCCCACGTAAACACTTTGTATTTTTCCATGTAATGAATATCCAAATAAAGCACATCGGCAGGAATATCGCGGTTGCGGAAGTTTTGAGCTAAATAGATAACTTCATAATCAGGATAATAACTATAACGGCATTGTTGATAGCCTAAACTCCATAAAGGTGGGAGCTCCATTCTTCCTGTAAGTGATGTATAATGCTCAATGATTTGGGCTACATTTTTTCCAGCGATGAAGTAGTAATTCATTTCTCCGTCTTCTGCCTTGAAAAAACTAAAGCGATTATTCGAAGCACCAAAATTGAAAGTAGTTTTGTAGGTGTTGTCAAAAAAGATTCCATAAATTCCATTCTCATGGATGCCAATGTAAAACGGAATAGAAGCATACAGCGGGTCCGTTTGAGCTCCATAAGCGAAGGCATCTGTATTCCAATTTGTATAAGCGCTTCCTCGCCGATTGAGATTTCCTGTTTTTTCGCCTAATCCTATAAATTTTTCATTAGGTTGTAATGTTTTATAGCAAGCTACTTCGTTTCCTATCCAAGAAATTCCGAAAGCCTCGTCGTCTTGGCATAAGATGTTGCCCTTTGAATCTTCAAATGTAAGTCTTACTGGTTTTTGGCTAATTTTGAGCACAATAGATTTTGTAGACAACTCAATAACATCTTTGGACGGCTTTACTTGAAAAGCATTTGAAACAGGGCTGCCAATTACCGCATATGAAAAATCTCTTCTGTCAGAGTCTTTTCGAATGGCTCTGACGCGAATGATGTTTTCGCTGTAAACGCTAATAAACACAAGAGCATTTTCTACTTCCATTTCAAGTCCGTGCTCTGTTATATTGTATTCGAGAAGTTTTCCTAGACTTTCGTTGAGATGCCCAAAAATAGGTTTGTGAGTGTATTTCATGTTACTAAGATTTACTATATACAAACCTAAGTTTCTCAAACAGAAATTCAAATTATGAAAATTTGTTTTCAGAACTTTCTTTTGTATGAAAGGTTTACGTGAACAAAATGGAGTTTTTTCAAATCGATGAAAGACTTTTTCCCATTTCTCTTCGCTACTTGTTAGCAGTAAGTGGCGGCATAGATTCTATGGTTTTATGGCATTATTGGCATACCAAAGGTTATACGTATGGTGTTGTGCATTGTAACTTTGGTTTGCGCGGAGAGGAATCTCTTCAAGAAGAGGAGTTGGTTCTTCAGACAGCCCAAGCAAGAAATGTTCCGATTTGGGTGAAGCGGTTTGAGACTCTTGAGTACGCCCAGCGCGAACGCCTTTCGATACAAGAAGCAGCTCGCCAATTGCGATACGCTTACTTCGAAGAAATTAGAAGATCTTACGGGTTTGATTATGTTCTCACAGCGCATCAGGCTAATGATCAACTTGAAACTGTTTTGTATCATCTTATCAAAGGAACGAGCCTTATTGGAATGAGAGGAATGAAGTTTCAAAATGGGTCAGTTCTCCGACCTTTTTTGCATCTCACGCGCCAGGAGTTAATGAGTTACGCTCAGGCTCATCAGGTTGAATGGAAAGAAGATAGTTCTAATACTACTGATAAGTACGCTCGCAATTTTATTCGCCATCATATTATTCCGTTAGGGAAGCAGATAAATCCTAAATGGGAAAAAACTTTTGTAAGAACGTCTCAAAAACTTTCTGCCGCTGAAAATCTTTTGAACGAGTATCTTCAGATAATTCAAAATCGATACGTTTCTCAGCAAGAAGAGAAAATTATTATCGACAAATCGATTTTAGAAATTTGCGAGCCTGCTTTTGTGTTGTATGAGATATTAAAAAAATACAACTTTCACTATGACCAGTTATGCGTTTTGGGGCGAGACACTCCAAGAACAGGTAAAACTTTATTCTCGCATTCTCATGTCTTGCAAGTAGATAGAAATGTTTGGGTAGTTTCTCCCCTCAAGGAAGAGCAGCGAACAGAAGTTCTTATTTTTGAGCATGATACATCAGTAGTGATAAAAAATTCTCGCTTTTTGATTGAGTATTTTTCGAATGAACAGCAAGGAAGAGCTTCTTTTGAAGAATACCTTCAAAATCCGAATCCTTTTCAAGCGTATTTTGATATTGAGCGCTTAGAATTTCCTTTGATAGTTCGTTATTGGCAAAAAGGAGACCGCATGCGCGTGTTAGGACTCAAAGGTTCTAAAAAAATTTCTGATATTTTGACCGACGAAAAAGTTTCTCCCGCTAAAAAATCGCATATTTTTGTCGTACTTTCAGGCAAAGAGATTATTTGGTTAGTAGGGTTTCGGGTTTCGGAATGCGCTAAAATTACTCATCAAACGCGTTTTTTTGGAAAGATTTCATTTGAAAATTATGAGAATTAGAATAGGGACGCGCAATAGTCCGTTAGCATTATGGCAAGCTCAATGCGTAGCCGATTTACTTCGGTATCATGGTGCAGAAACAGAACTTATTCCCATCGAGACTAAAGGTGATAAAGTTCTTCATACTTCAATCGCTAAAATAGGGAGCAAAGGTGTTTTTACTGAAGAACTCGAAGAAAAACTCAGAAATAAAGAAATAGATATCGCAGTACATAGCGCTAAAGATTTGCCTTCTGCTCTTGCGGAAGACCTGGAAATCATTGCTTTTACTGAGCGAGAGCAAGTGAACGATGTTGTGATAAGTTTTCAACCGCACAATACGTTAGAAAGCAAAAAGCCATTAAAGATAGGCACTTCCTCTACTCGAAGAACGGCTTTGTTGCGCCGATTTTATCCTCATCATTTGGTTACCGATATGCGTGGAAATTTGCAAACACGCTTACGCAAATTACAAGAAGGAGCTTGTGACGCAATTTTATTGGCTTATGCAGGTGTTCATCGCATGAATTATCACCATTTAATAGTGCAACATTTATCGACAGATTGTTTTACGCCTGCTGTAGGGCAAGGAAGTATTGCAGTAGAAGCTTCAGTTAGTATTCCTTTGAGAATGAGAGCTTTGGTTCGTGCGGCCGTCAATCACGTTCCTACCGAGATCTGTTTGAAAACAGAAAGAGCATTTTTGCGCGCTATGAATGGCGGTTGCAGTGTTCCTGTATTCGGGTTCGCGCATTTTACACATCAGCAGTTAAATATGGTTGGAGGAATTGTCAGTTTAGATGGTTCTGAGCTTATAAAATCGTCTTTTGAATCCCCCGCATTAGAAGCATTCGAAAAAGCTACTGAGCTTGCACAACGCATTTTAGAAAATGGAGGTGCGCAAATTTTAGCTCGAATCAAAAGTGTCGGACTTTAAAAATGATGAACAAAAAGTGTATTTTTTTATTCGGATTAGGAATTTTGTTTCTTATAGGAATGTCGTTGTGGAGTTTGTTGGTAGGCAGCTATCAAATACAGTTTGACAATTTTTTCGAAGATAATACATCTTCTCTTGTGTTTTGGCAAATTCGATTGCCTCGCATGCTAACGGCTATTGCTGCAGGTGCGGGTCTTTCTGTAGTAGGATTAGTACTTCAAACGTTTTTTCGAAATCCGTTAGCAGATGCCTCTGTATTAGGTATCGTACAAGGTTCTTCTTTAGGAGTGGCAGTTGTTTTATTGGGCTTTTATGAGAAGTCTTTTAGCGGAATAGCAGGAGAGCTTTTGGAATTCACAGGCTGGCTGGTGTTGCCTGCTGCTGCAGGTGCGTGGCTTATTATGCTACTCCTAAGCATAGTGGCTCTCAAAATGAAAAATATAAGCTATTTATTGATTACAGGTTTGATGATAGGTAGTTTGACAACTGCAATCATTGCTATATGGCAATATCAAAGTAAACCTGAGCAATTGCAAAGCCTTTTATTTTGGTCTTTAGGAAATCTCTCAGGAACGACATTTGCAAATGCGGTTTTGTTGTTGGTAGTGAATACTATCGGAATTGGGTGGGTACTTTCGAATTACACGTCTTTTGATAAACTATCGCTCGGCGAAAAATACGCACAGCAATTAGGGGTAAACTTGAGAACTCTTAAAATGAAAATAATTTTTGTTTGCGGCATGATGGTAGGAAGCATTACAGCCTTTTGCGGACCAATAAGTTTCATAGGAATAGCAGTTCCGTTCATGGTGCGCAATACTATAAAAACAGCGCTTTTTTTTCCTACTGCAATAGGAACCATTTTAGTGGGAAGCGGCGTGCTGCTCTTGGCAGATAATGTTTTAAAAATTTTTTCACAAAATGGATATTTTTATCCATTGAATGCTTTACTAACCCTTTTAGGTGCTCCAATAGTGATTCAAATTTTATTTCAATATAAAACTTAAGGAAAGCAGATTTTTTGGTTAATTACATTTTTTCTCTTATCAAGAATGCTTATTTATAAAACTTCCTTATGATTCAGATTTTTTAGTAGGCACATCACAACTTCAAATCAATGCAGCCCGATTTTGTTTCTTTTCTTAGTGTAATGAATCAAAGGCTTTTTTGATTTACTAAAAATGGCTTCAATCGTTAATTTGAAAATCATCGGGTTTGAAAAACATTTCTTTTTGGCAAAAAAATTAATCGAACAACTTCCAGACAAAATTTTCGCGGTCGTTTGTAAAGAAATGGCTTTAATTTTAATTCTGTCTATCTTTGTTCTGAAATCAAATCCGGGGCAGGTCAAGTATATAGCGGTTTTCAAAAGGTTTAAGTTGGGTATGTTTTAAATTCTTATTTTTTTGATTACGAACAACCTATTTACGCTTGCAAAATTATAATCGATGTTTCATCGCTATTTGTATGATTTTTCGAAGCGTTTTTCTTTTTTCTTTATTTTTCTTTTCTGTTCATAATAACTTTGTATTTTCATAAGGATAGATTTAGCGAAATTTTTCTTTCGTTACAAAGAGAATCTTTGGTTTTTGAGTTGTTCTGCTGTAGGAAACTCTTTTTCTCGATATTTAGAACACCAAAACAGCACAATTGAATTTTTTCCAATTAACAAATTAGACAAATGAATTTTATGATTTTTGACAAGTTTCTTTGCTTCTCTGGCTAAATTGGTAGCTTTGGAAATCGAAAAGAAGTAACTTTATTCCTCCAAAAATGTCTATTTTTTTCGCTGCAGTAAGTTCATCGTTTAAATGAATTGTTTGCAAATTCAATTGAAAATTCCATTTTTTCGAAGAATTATCACCACCTGCATAATGATTTGAAGATTATTGATGCATTCATTACCAATATTTTAGTTCCATTGTAATTTTTACGTTGCTGTTGAGAAAAATTTTAGCATCTTGAAACGAGGGAGGTCCTAAGATTGCCTTTGCATTATTAGAGAATCCGTAACCTTCTTTAGGAACTCCAATCAGATTCAAATCAAAACGATTGTTGCTGTTTTCATCGTGAAAAATAGCGATAGCGTAATTATCTTCTGGAAGTTCTGGTAGCTCTATAAGAATAGAAGAAGACTTTACGGCGTAGCTCTCTGCAAAGACTGCTTTTTGATAATCGCTTGGGAAGCCGTTAGGTGAGTTAAAAACAATAAGCCTTAGATATCCTCTTGCAGAGGAGAGATTGGGAATGTAAATTGAAAGTTTGTGCTTGGGCGGATTTGCTTTTATTGACCAACAGAACAATACAAACAATATTGATAATATTTTTCTCATCTTTTTTGTTCTACTTTGTTGTTCAAAGATATCATTTTACAAAGAAAAGCCTATTACAGTAATATCATCGGTTTGTTTGATATTGCCTTTCCAATCGTTGATAGTATTTTGTAAGATAAATGCTTGTTCATCAGGTGTTTCAGAAGTGATAGAGAGTAACAATTCTTTGAAGCGCAATAAATTGAATTTTTCTGGAATTTCTTCGCCAAATTGGTCGATGTATCCGTCAGTAGCTAAGAAATAGTGAGCTTTTTGGATTGGTAGTTCATGTTGGGTAAAAGATATTTCGTTAGAATCTGCATTTGCTCCAATTCTGTATTTGTCACCTTTGATTTGGGTAAGAGTGTTTTCTGTAATATAAAAAAGGTCCATTTTGGCACCCGCGTATGATATTTTGCGATAGCTTCCAAAGATTCCCCTTTCTAATACACAGATGCCAATTTCTATGCTGTCTTGATGTTCGGTTTTATGTTGTTGTAAGAGAATTTTGAGTTCTTGATGAAGTTTTCTTAAAATAATATTTGGCTGATAAGTTTGATGTTGAACAATAATTTCGTTAAGAAGGTTATGCCCGATTAAGCTCATGAAAGCACCTGGTACGCCGTGTCCTGTACAGTCAGCCAAGGCGATACAAGTGGTTTGACTCCCATCGGCATGCAACTCGTGATGAAACCAATAAAAATCACCGCCTACAACGTCGCGCGGCTGAAAAAAAGCGAAATAAGAGGGTAATACTTTACGAATTTGTGCTACCTGTGGCAAAATGGCTTGTTGAACGCGTTGAGCGTAATAAATACTCTGTTGGATGTGGCGCAAGGTAGCTTTTATTTGTTTTTTTTGATTTTCAATTTGCTCGATGTAATGTTTTTGTTTTTCTGTTTCTTCTAAGAGTTCTTTTAAATGCTGATGAGCTTTCGCGAGTTTCTCGCGTTGATTTTCAATTTCGAGGTGTTGCGCATGAAGCGTTTTTGCCATATTGTTGAAGGCTTTTGCTAAGTTATGGATTTCATGTTGGTCATTTTCTGGTACGCTGATGTGGAAATTTCCTTGAGCTATCGCTCTTACTCCCTCTGAAAGTTGGCGAATAGGCTGGGTAACATTCTGAGCAAGTAAGACTATAGCGCCTATCATGGCTGCAAATAAGGCTACAATCCAAATGATCCATCGTTTTTGTAAAGTTTCTAAGTAAGAGAATATTTCATCTATGTGTATTTGGGCTACCACTACCCAATCTACATCAGGAATTTTTAAAAATGTAGAAGACATCAACACTGATTTTCCGCGATAATCTACTCCCAGTCTTACAGTATCATTGAGGAGATCATGCGCAAAAGGTAGCAGTCGAATGCACGTTTTATGGAGTTGAATAGTGCGGATAGTAGTTTCAGGCAATCGCTGTTGTCGGAGAGTTTCTAAAAATTTTTGAGGATGCTCTAAAAATAATCTCGCATCGCTGCGAAAGGTACCATCATTTCCTACTAAGAATACTTCTCCAGTGAGTCCCATGCCTTGTTGTTGCCATTCCATGTTTCCTGTAAGTACAGCATTGATTTCATCTGGCGAGAGTTGCAGCACAAGGGTAGCTATTTTTACATTTTCATCGTAAATGGGAGCAGCCAAAAAAGCTGCAGGTGCGTCAAAAGAAGGCAGGTATAATTGAAAATCTGTCATTTTGACAGCTTCGCGCGTATGAGTTTGTTGGATTTCGCGCCACACCTGGGCGAGATGCGTATCTTGAAAATTTCCTTTTACCAAATTAGTAGCATAGTCGATTTCTTTGGTGAGCGAGTAGACAATGTATCCTGTTTGATTATCGATAATGTACAAATCGTAATATCCGAAATGGTCGAGTAAACGTGCAAATTCTGCTTGGTATTTGTCGTGTACTGCTTTGTAGCGCGATGCATCTACTGCATTTTTTCGATTAGTTTTGTAATAGTATTGAAAATAAATGGTTTTGAAGTCTGTAGGAATAGCTGCCAGAAGTTCATTAGATTGTGTTTGATAGATTTGTATTTTTTGTAGATTTTGTTTATAGAAATTTTCAATGCTCTGCCACATCTCGGCCGATACATCAGCATTTGTGATTGTATGAAAACTACTAATCAGTTCTTTTGCAGCAGTTTTTATTAATTCGGATTGAGCCAAATAAGAAATTTCACTTCTGCAATTTAAAAAGTAGTTTTGTAGTCGTTCTCTTTTGGTTTCTTTGAGAGCATTCAGACGGTTTTGAGCTTGTTGTAAAAGTTCTTCGCGTGTAGAGCGATACTGAATATACATCCAAACAATACACGGCGAAAGGCTGACAATAAGAAAGTAAGTAAATATTTTGTGGCTTATTTTTTTAAATTTTATCATGCGCAAACATATTTAAAACGAAAATTAGAATTTTTTATTTAGCAAATAAAAATTACACAAAACACAATCTATCAAATCGTTTTTGCGTAATATAAAAAAATGGTCTTTACTTAAAATTTTTTTTACTTATGGAATTGGACATTCGTTTTACGAAATCGATTTTGGATTTTTACGAAGAAATGACCCGAAGTGGAATGTCACTCGTATATTTTGGTGATTTTTCTCAGCAAATTACCAAAATGTTTACCTCCATGGCAGAAGATATGATGGAAATTAACAATGAAAGCAAAAGTGTTCAAAGAAAAATGTATCATGCCATGGTAGAAATTTTGCAAAATCTTCAAAAGCACTCTGAAGAGTTTGAAGATAGAAATGCAGGAAGAGGGCTTTTTATTATCGGAAAAGACGAAGAAAATTACTATATTATCACATGTAATAAAATCGCAAAAGAAGACGTAGATGCTCTTTCTTTGAGGATTAACAAAATTAACATGGCTACCAAAGAAGAGCTTAAACAAATGTATATGGACCAACTCAAATACGGCTCTTTATCTTCTAAAAATACTGCTGGATTAGGATTGATAGATATTGCAAGGAAAACAGGACAAAAGTATTCTTTTCACTTTCTTCCTTTGGATAAGAAGTACAGTTTTTTTATTTTAAAAGTGCAAGTAAGTTTACTCTCTTAAAAGAAAATCAGAGGCTGTTTATAGAACTGTCTCGTTTTTTGTTTTATGAACATTTTCCTCAATTTCTGAGAAAATAATTCCTGAGCGATAACAAATTTCATTGAGATCTAAGACATACTTTGCACCACTCAAAAGTTCTTGTAGAAGAATAATTTGAGCAATAGGTACTTTGAAGTTGAAGCCTTTGCAAGCAATTATCAAGTAATCAGACTTTTGCGAAACATCGAGCAACATCTCTACAATGTTAGCGCGACTAACTTGCTTACACAGCAATTTAAACTGGGTAACGCATGTTTTACAAGAAAAACAACTTGTTTGAATGGAAATCGCTCGTTCGTTATCGTCTTGATAAATTTTCCCTAAAGCGTTTTCAAACAAAAGTATCATCTGACGGGTTTTCAAAAATCTAAAAGCAAAAATGAAAATAATTTAGATTAAATCAAAATAAAATTAAAAATTCATTTCAGGGAACACGTCCAGTTGAGCAACATTTCTAAGCCAAATTCAGTAAGGGCTGCTTCGGGGTGAAATTGAATTCCGCAAATGGGCAAATGAGCATGTTCAAATGCCATGAGTTCGCCTTCATCGGTCCAAGCGGTAGGAATTAAAGTAGGAGGCAAATTTTGTAGAATCAAAGAGTGATAGCGAACTACTTTTATTTCAGTGGGGAGATTTCGGAACAGAGTACTATTAGGTTCACATGTAATTTTAGAAATTTTTCCGTGCATCGGGCGGCGCGCTTTGCAAAGGGTAGCCCCAAAATACAAGCCTAATGCTTGATGTCCCAAGCAGACTCCTAAAATAGGAAGACAATTTGCGTATATCTCAAGAATATTCATTAGCTGATTCGCGTCTTGGGGGCGAGAAGGACCCGGTGAGAGTACTATTCCATCGTATCTTTCAGTTTGATAGTCGGATAACGCTAAATTATTGCGAAGTACTTTGCACGTAACCCCTGTTCTGAGTAGATAATCGGTGAGTAAGTAGGTGAAGGAATCAAAATTATCTATCACAAGAATTTTTTTTTGACTTCTTATCATTGTATATTTAGGGATGTCGAATCCTTTTAACAATTTTACGGAGATTTTTATATTTGCAACTTAAAACAACCAAATAAAACTGTGGCTCTTATAAAGTCTATTTCTGGAATTCGTGGAACAATAGGAGGACGTCAAGGCGAATGTCTTACTCCCATCGACGTAGTTAGATATACGGCCGCTTTTGCTGAATGGATTATTCGCTCTGAAAGAAGAAAGCGAGTTGTGATTGGGCGAGATGCGCGCATCTCGGGTGAAATCTTGGCAGAATTGGTCAGTGCCACTTTGCGAGGCATGGGGCTTGATGTGATTAATTTAGGACTTGTTCCGACACCTACAGTAGAATTAGCAGTAATAATGGAGCAAGCAGGTGGCGGAATTGTTCTTACGGCTAGTCATAACCCAGCTAATTGGAATGCTCTTAAATTACTGAATGAAAAGGGAGAGTTTATATCTGATGAAGACGGTAAAACAATATATGAAATTGCTCAATTTGATAATTATGTTTTTGCGCCTAACAAAGATTTAGGCGAGGAATATACAGATGATAGCTACATCGATAAGCATATCGAAAAAATTCTCGAACTGCCATTAGTAGATGTAGAAGCCATTCGTAGAAAACAATTCAGAATCATTGTAGACGCTGTAAATTCAGTAGGAGGCAAAGCAGTCCCTAAACTTCTTAAGGCATTAGGTGTACTACAAATAGAAGAGCTTTATTGTGAACCTAATGGAAGGTTTGCCCACAATCCTGAGCCGCTTCCCGAAAATCTGACGGTTATTTGTTCTAAACTCGAAATGGGCAATTATCATTTGGGCATAGTAGTAGATCCTGATGTAGATAGGTTAGCTTTTATTTGTGAAGATGGAACTCCTTTTGGAGAAGAGTACACCTTAGTAGCAGTAGCAGATTACGTTTTGCAGAACAGACCCGGGAATACGGTTTCTAATCTTTCTTCTACGCGTGCCCTTGCAGATGTTACTCGCAAATACGGCTATGAACATTATCAATCGGCAGTGGGAGAAGTAAATGTAGTTCAAAAAATGAAAGAAGTAGGAGCGGTTATTGGAGGAGAAGGAAACGGCGGAGTTATCTATCCAGAGCTTCACTACGGTCGCGATGCACTGGTAGGGATTGCTCTTTTCCTATCGCACTTGGCAAAGTTCAACGGCTCTGCTAAGATGTTGCGCTTGCGCTATCCGAATTATTATATCTCTAAAAACAAAATAGAACTTTCGCCAGAAGTGGATATCGACCATATTTTGTTCAAAATTCAGGAGCGCTACAAACAACAACCCCAAAATACAATAGACGGATTAAAAATAGAATTTCAAAAAGAGTGGGTGCATTTGAGGCGTTCTAATACAGAGCCTATTATTAGAATTTATGCTGAGTCTGAATCGGTAGTTACAGCAGATAATTTAGCTAAAAAGCTTATGCTCGATATCAAAGAGATTCTCAACGAGCCGATTTCTCTAAAGTAATGTATGAAACTGTTATGGAAATGTTTTCGTACTTATTTCATGTATAAAGTCTTTTCTTTTCAATATGAAAGAATTATTTCCTGGAAGGCTTAATAAAAGTAATTACGTTACAAAAGGCGATCTTCTTTTAGCATCTCCTTTTTTAGAAGATCCTTACTTTGAACGTTCTGTTGTATTGTTATGTGAGCATAGAGAATCGGAAGGTAGCTTTGGGCTCATTCTAAATAAAGTGGCTACCATCGATATTTCCACTCTTGAAGAATCAGAACATTTAGAAAACAATCTTTTCATGGGAGGTCCCGTAGAACGGAATACACTTCATTTCATTCATCGTTTTGCTGATATCAAAAATTCTATTCCTGTAAAAGATGGAATATTTTGGGGAGGAGATTATGAGCAACTTAAATCTTACCATAATTTAGGATTGGTTAATTCATCGAACTGTCGTTTTTTTGTAGGTTATAGCGGTTGGGCACCCGGGCAACTCAAAGAAGAAATCGAGCAAGAAACTTGGATTATTGCTCGAAATCAGCTTTCTCTTCTTTTCGAACTTCCGGCTCAAGAACTATGGCAACGCATCTTAAGAGAAATGGGTGGAAAGTATCGTGCAATGTCTCATTTTCCTGCAAATGCTCAACTTAACTAAAATGCGCGTTTCTGTAGGAATGAGAATCGCAGAAAGCGCATTTCAAAAATAAGAGCAATATTCTTTTACTCCATCTTTTTGGCGTCCTCCAAAAATTTGGACAATCCTACATCGGTAAGTGGATGCTTGAGAAGCTGCAAAATAGGAGTAAGCGGACATGTAACGACGTCAGCACCTATTTTGGCGCATTCTATAATATGCATTGGATGTCGAATTGAAGCTGCAAGCACCTCTGTTTGGAAGCCATGTACTTCGTAGATATTTACAATATCTTCAATGAGAGAAAGTCCGTTAGTAGAGACGTCATCTAAACGTCCGATAAAAGGAGAAACGTATTTTGCGCCTGCTTTCGCTGCTAAAATAGCCTGTCCTGCCGAGAAAACGAGAGTGCAGTTTGTAGGAATCTTGTGATCTGCAAAATACTTAATAGCTTTTACGCCGTCTTTTATCATGGGTACTTTTACTACAATATTAGGAGCAATTTTAGCGAGCTCTTCTCCTTCTTTTACGATGGATGCAAAATCTGTAGAAATCACTTCTGCACTTACATCGCCATGTTTTACAATGTCGCATATGGCTTTATAATGGGCTATAATATTTGCCTTTCCTTTAATGCCTTCTTTTGCCATCAAAGAAGGATTGGTAGTTACGCCATCTAAGATGCCGAGTTCGTGTGCTTCTTGAATCTCTTTTAAATTAGCGGTATCAATAAAGAATTTCATCTGAACTGAGGATTTTAATACTTCAATTGCGAATTAAATAGAAAAAACTTAGTGGCTAAAAAAATTTGTATGAAACTTCTTAAGAGATTGTTCAATTCAATATTCCATGGTAGTGATTCTGAGTCTTCGTTCGGTGGTGGCAGCGGTTTCTTGCACAGGCTTGAACCCGCGCGTTTTGACAAGCGTATTTTTAAAATCTTCTCGAATAAATTTGTAACCATAGATAGTTTCGGTCTGCAAAGGTTCAAAAGCTTGAGTTTGAGCATTGAGTTGTAAGGTTTCTACGCCAAAAGGCTCAGAGCATTCGAATTCGTAAGGCAACTCATAAACTTTATTAACATTTTCAGGGGAAACATAATAGTTGTCCAACAAGAGCACTTTTTCTCCATCTGCTAAGTGATAAATTACTCTCAGGAAACATTCGCGATTAGCTTTTACGTACAGTTTCATGCGTTCTCCTTTTACGAAGATTAGGTTACTTTCTCCTTTATTGGTCCAAATTTGTACTTGTAATCCTCCTCCTGAGATTTGTCCTTTTTGAAATTCTTTAGCTTGATTATAGATTTCATCAAAGTTCTCGGGTTTAAATTCTATTTTGTTCTGAGCAAGATAGGACAAAGGAATGCGAGCTTCAGCAGCTGCGATGGCTTGTTTGGATTGGGATTCTCTCAAGACTACTTTGATTTTGAGAGAATTATTTTCATCGCGATACGTACCTGTGAGCGTATATTCTTCTTTATAAGTTCCTGAAGAAGGAATCGCTTGAGAAGATACGCGAAATCCTCCTACAGTAACTAATTTATTTTCTAATTCAGTTTGAAATCTTCTCGAGAAATGACTGGCAATTTCAGAGTCTGCATACGTAAGAGGCAACAAGCGAATGGTTCCTTGTAATCCATTTTCTTTTTGGAGTTTTAAGCTGTTTGCAATAAAAAAGGCGGCATCTTCGAGATCTTCCATTTCGCTTTGGGCAAGCATTTCAATTTCTGAACGCACTTTTTCCTTCTCTGCTTGATACTGTTCAATCCCTAAATCGTTATTGCGCGCGCCTAAGGCGATAAGCAAGGTGTGAAGATTTTCAATTTCTGCATATAGTGGATAAATTTCCATGTAAGTTTTGAGAGCGAGTTGTTTTTGACCCTTTTGAGCAAAATTCTGAGCAGTAGCTATTTTTTGCTGCATGGCAGAGAGGTAATTGCTTAATTTGGCATAAGTAGATTCGCGTACTTGCATTTTTTTGGCGTAACAAAAGGCGTACGCAATGCCTTTTTTTTCGTCGTAATATGTTTCTGTTTTTAGCCCAGCAATATCTACATTAGTGTAAGCGCTGCTAATGTTTTGAAAATATTCATGGGTTTTTGCATCGAGATTTTCGATATTCATCATAGAGATACTTTTGATGTTGACTTGCACAGACTGTGATAGCTCAGTGCGCGCTGCTGCTTTTTGTTTGTCTAAAAATTGATGTAAATCTTCTCCTTTAGGAATGACTTGTGCCGAATAACCTATTAAATACTGTGATTCAGGATAATTAGCGAGACGTTCTCGATAGTCGATCCAGTTGGGTTTTTCATCTCGTTGGGCATAATTTTGCCCTATTAAAAACAGCATGAAAGCTATAAAGTTATGTATCTGTTTCATACCTTTTTGTATTTTCTTATAACAACTTAATTCTTATCATGACGATGCTACAGTGCGAAAAATTCCATAAATATTTACAATTTTTTTAATGTTTTTTTACAAAAGCTTCAAGTTTTATTTTTTCCGAGTGTTTCGTTTATCTAATCAGTATTTTCTCGCTATTGCATGCATCAAATAAAATTCTGAAGCTGAAAAAGGGGTTCTCTATGTCTTTAGAGAACTTAGTTTATTTTTTTATTTTTTGATTAAAAAATTAAACATTTTTGTTGAATTTTTTGTAATAATTTGTAACTTTGTTTCATAAATCAACATTGTTTGTATTTTAATTTAACAAAGTTATGAATACTCGAGATTTTCTACCTTCCTTAAGCGGCGATGTTGCGGTAAAAGTTTATTTTCAAAGTGTGTATCGAATTTTTTTTATTCCCAGTCGGGCGGTTGTGATTTTGGCTCTCTTGTTCTTGGTGTCGATTTTTTGGGTGCTGAGTGGAAAGAGTTTTTTTATAGAAAAAAAACTCGATAATTCGTCAGTACAGAATTGTATTCTGAGTGCTCATGAGTTTTTTGCTCTCCAAAAAGAGAAAGTATTGTCATTTTATTGTGAAAAATATAAAGTAAAAGATGTAAGAAGACTTAGCGATTATCAAAAATTAGAGCTGTCTAAAGCTCTTTCCGACTTATACATCACAAGTTTACTTCCTTTTTTAGAAGTACCGATGCATGTTTATTACTTTCTTGTAGATACTACTCAAGTGAATAAAATCCAAACAGCTCTTATGGAACAAATGAAATATAACATTCCTGCTTCTGTTACTTTGGCGCAAGCAGCGATAGAAACCTCCTATGGTAGAAAGGTAATAGGAAACAATTATTTTGGCATTAAAGCTAAGACTCAAAAAAATAATCAATTTCTTACGCAAGAATTTTTTACAGAAAAAGAACTACAACAAAATCGTCATCGCGTTCTTCGATACAAAAAAGTTAGACACGATTTGTACGAATGTACTGTTCAAGATAGATTTGAGATATATGCTACGGCTTGGGAATCGTTTCGGGCGCGCTCTGAGTATCTAACCCAAAATCCTCGCTATGCATCTTTATTCGAAAAGAAAAATTTTCATTATTCGATTTGGGCAGAGAAATTAGGTTCAGTACATCGAGGAGGATTAGGTTACGCAACAAATCCTAATTATGGAAATCTTATGAAAGAATTGATTGAGCGTTACGCATGGTATCTACTCGATTTCTGAAGGTATCTGTAAAAATACGTATACACTAAGGTAAAAATACTGATTGTATCCGTGTTCATGAAGTTGCAACTTTACGATATTATTAACCAATAAACAAACGAATATATACTTAATTAATAGGTTTTAGTGGAGGCAATCCCGGACAATGTTCGGGATTTTGCTTTTATAAAAGTCGTTCGTTTTTTTGCTTTGAGCCATCGAGTCATCTTTGTTGTATCTTAATCCCAGGCCTGCTTTCTCGTTGAGGCATTTTTTACTCTGTCATTTTGTTATGTCTTTTAGGAATTATTTAGAAATAATAATGAAGAATTGTCATTTTGTCAGTTTTTTTTGTATTAAAAGGAATGGCACGCTACTTGCCTATCTAAAAAGTGAAACCTTTTCGCTTTTGCATAATTGGTTTTATAGTTTCACATCAAACGTTTAAAAATATGGCAGTAAAAGTAAAACCTTTATCCGACCGAGTATTAGTAAAACCGGCACCTGCTGAAGAAAAAACAGCGTCAGGCATTATCATTCCTGATACTGCTAAAGAAAAGCCGCAACGCGGTGAAGTAGTAGCAGTCGGAACAGGCAAAAAAGATGAGCCTATGACTGTAAAAGTAGGAGATACTGTATTGTATGGCAAGTACTCTGGAACAGAAATCACTATTGATGGAGTAGAATATCTCATCATGCGTGAGTCTGATATTTATGCAGTTATTTGATTTAATTAAATTCTTTCATTTTTCACTCTAAACGTTTTACGACTATGGCAAAAGAAATCACATTTGATATTGATTCGAGAGAGCAACTTAAAAGAGGCGTAGACACATTAGCAAACGCCGTGAAAGTGACATTGGGTCCTAAAGGACGCAACGTAGTACTTGGCAAAAAATTTGGTGCTCCTCACGTCACAAAAGATGGTGTAACAGTCGCTAAAGAAATTGAATTAGCCGATCCAATTGCTAACATGGGAGCTCAAATGCTCAAAGAAGTAGCTTCTAAAACTGCAGACGTAGCTGGCGACGGCACCACAACTGCTACCGTATTGGCTCAAGCTATTGTAACAGCAGGTCTGAAAAACGTAGCAGCAGGCGCTAACCCGATGGACTTAAAACGAGGTATAGACAAAGCTGTGGCTGCAGTTGTAGAAGACCTCAAGAGACAATCGCAAGTAGTGGGCGATGATATCAAAAAAATTGAGCAAGTAGCTACTATTTCTGCCAATGGCGACGCTACAATTGGTAAGCTTATTGCCGATGCAATGGCAAAAGTAAAAAAGGAAGGAGTTATCACTGTAGAAGAAGCTAAAGGCACAGAGACCGAAGTAAAGGTAGTAGAGGGAATGCAATTCGATAGAGGTTATCTCTCTCCTTACTTTGTGACCGACTCTGAAAACATGGTTGCCGAATTGGATAATCCTTACATCTTTATCCATGATAAGAAAATATCTGTTATGAAAGATATTCTTCCTATCTTGGAAAAAGTGGCTCAATCAGGCAAACCTTTACTCATCATTGCGGAAGATGTAGAAGGCGAAGCACTCGCTACTTTAGTAGTAAACAAATTGCGCGGCGCTTTGAAAGTAGCAGCTGTAAAAGCTCCTGGATTCGGAGACCGCAGAAAAGCAATGCTCGAAGATATTGCTATCTTGACAGGAGGGGTAGTAATCAGTGAAGAGCAAGGTTATAAAATTGAAAATGCAACACTTCAACATCTCGGACGCGCTGAAAAAGTAACTATTGATAAAGATAATACTACTATCGTAAACGGCGCTGGTAAGTCAGATGCCATTAAAGCGCGCATCAACGAAATCAAAGCTCAAATCGAGAAAACAACCTCTGACTACGACCGTGAAAAATTACAAGAGCGTTTGGCTAAGCTTTCTGGTGGCGTAGCAGTGTTGTATGTAGGTGCAGCTACAGAAGTAGAAATGAAAGAGAAAAAAGATAGAGTAGACGATGCTCTACATGCAACTCGCGCAGCAGTAGCTGAAGGTATTGTGCCAGGCGGTGGCGTTGCTTACATTCGCGCTATTCCAGCCCTCGACAAAGTATCTACAGCCAACGAAGATGAAAAAACAGGAGTAGATATTATCCGTAAAGCGTTGGAAGCTCCATTGCGCCAAATTGTGTTGAACGGTGGAGGAGATGCTTCTGTAGTAGTGGCAAAAGTGCGCGAAGGTAAAGATGACTTTGGCTATAACGCTGCTACTGAACAGTACGAATATCTCTTCAAGTCTGGTGTAATTGATCCTACTAAAGTATCGCGCGTAGCATTGGAAAACGCTGCTTCTGTTGCTTCTATGATTCTAACGACAGAGTGCGTAGTTTCAGAGAAGAAAGAGAAAAAAGCAGCAACTCCTGCAGGCGCTGGTGCTGGTATGGACGATATGGATTACTAATCGCAAACTGCTCTAAAGAGGTCCCGATGCGTCGAGCATTGGGACTTTTTTATTTTAGTCCTCTTTTACGACTTTGACAACGTACTTCTTGTTTTCAATTATTAAGTGAACAAAATAAACACCCCTAGGAAGAGTTTTGAGATTCAACTCTGTCGAACGCGCACCCTCTAAAATAGTTTTTCCGTGAACATCTGTTAGAAAAATATCAGAGATTTCGCTATTGGTTAAGATGGTAATTGCATTTTTTGTAGGATTAGGAAATATTGTAAAAGGAAGTAGAGAGGTGGAGCGTTCTGCTAATAGTCGCTCTACATTTATAAAAAAAGATTTTTCAAAAGAGAGTCCACCTTTGTCTGTCACTCGAATCCGTATCGAATAAGAATTTTTGATGTCGTAATGAAATCTTTCAGAAGTTTGGAGTGAATTCCCTGAGATATAAAATGACAAATTGTCAGAATCTCCAGAGCCAGGAACTAAGCTAAAAGTAAAGTTTTCTAAAGTATCTACGTCAACAGCTGTGAGAGTTCCTACAATAGTAGGAATCGGGTTGTTTTCTGTAACAGACGTAGAAGAAAGGTGTATGTTAGTAGGAATTTCGTTGATATCTGTAACTTGAATGAAAAAAACTTTTTCAAAAAATAATCCGCCTACGTCGGTAGCCCTTATCCGAATTGAGTACTGTTTTTTAGTTTCATAGTCGAAAATATGATTTGCTAAAAGTTGGTTTCCGCTAATTGTGAATTTAGAGTTATCTTCGCCTCCAACGCCGTTGACTAAGCTAAACACAATTGTGTGCTGGTTAGTGTCCGTAGCAGTGAAAGTGCCAATTACTTGATTGACAGCATTGTTTTCGGAGATCGTAGCATTGCTTAGTATAATATTTGTAGGAGGTAAATTTATTTGGAACGATAGAAGTTTATCGTAATATCCTCCTTTGTTATCATCTCCTCGCACAAAGATTCGCCAGTGAAGATTTTCTGATGCGGTGATTATGCGTCTGGTGTAGACAGAGTCTCTCGAGATACGGAATGCGTGGTTTTCCTGATTGCATTTTCCTGCCGAGTCGTACAACATAAATCGATAAAAATCATTATCAGAATCGCTTGCAGATAATTTTCCTACGAAAGTATTTGCGGGCACACTATCTTGTAGAAGATGATGGGTCAAAAGAATATCAGTAGGCAACGCATTTGGAGTACCACAAGTAGAAAAAATGGGTGCGCTGCCGGTGTAATCGACTTTATAGCAATTTCCTGCACTATCGTTGATAAGCAATATACTATTTTCGAGTTGAACGTATTTTCCTTTGAAAATAGCGCGCTGATAAGCATTCATCGGAACGCTATTGACGGTCCAAGTAGCCAATCTTCCGTTAGGGATTCCGTTAGGGAAAGTAGGTTGTATAAAAGGAGGAGATTTAGGAATAATTTGTTGAGTAGTAGGTCCATATCCCCAATCAAACATCGGCTCAGTAAAAGTTCCACTTGGTTGATACTGTACTTGTAGCGTATCTCCTGCATAAGTGTAATACGTAATTTGATTAGAGCTTACTTGAGACTTATCTAATGAAATTTTAGGCAAAACTTTTGTTTTAAAGTCGGTATAACCTGCAAAGTCTTCTGCATTGAATACTTCTACGACGAACCCAATAAGATTTCCTGTCGTTGCTGTATCTCGAAAATAGTTGTACTGGGAATGAGAGGTGGTAACGATTGGCAAATTTTGAAATATGGATTTGACAGTAACGTACACTTTGGCGTACTGAATAATAAGCGTATTAGAAGAGTTATCTATTTCGAAGGTGGGAGGATTTGCGATATCTTTTCGATAACTAATAAAACTATGATTTCTGTTTAAAGAATTTGGCACTGCAATATTTACAGGGTTGGTGTTATCACCAGTTGGAAATCGTTGAACAAAGTCGTTGAACCAATTGCTTTGCCACGTCGTAAAAATGGATTGAATTGCGGATGTGTTGGGGGTTGTAGGTACTTTTGTCATTTGAACAAGTACATTTTTATATTGAGCAAATTGCTCAAAGGGTAAGCGCCTTTGTCCATCGAGATTAGTAGGATGTCCGCCGCTAATATTATATCCTCCATTTCCAGTTAAGATTTGAGCGGAATTGTTGCTCACGGTTCCCGATGAATCTACGCGCACTACTAACTTCCAGTTTAGAATTTGAGTGCTTCCACCGCCCCAACCCCCGTAGGGTGTATAAGCTGTTCCGAGCGTAAAATTTCTGTCTATATAGAAATCTGCTTGTACGTAACCGATACTATCGAGCAAATAAGTAGGATAAGCTATCTTAAAATGAGCTTGTAAGCTTCTTTTTTGTGCTAATCGAACAACTGCCATCGGAGGGCGATAGGTACTAGTTGCAAAAAAGGCAGTAGGTAAAGGTAAATTAGAGCCTGGTGTAACAAAGCCAGGAAGTGCGTAGTTCCTAGGCGAATCGTCGAACCAGAGCCATCCTAAAAAATCGGCTTCTCGATTGAAACTAAGCACTGAACTTCCGCGGCTACTGGCACCTCCGGTAATGCCTTGTGTGTAATAAATGGCTAGTTCTGTAGCATAATAATCTAAAACTGCTTTAGCTGCTTGTTTGACTGCGGAGTCTCTAGCAAAATCGTATAGATTCACCCAGCCATGAATGTTGTAAGGATGATAAGTGTTCGAATTCCACTCACCTGTTCCAGCTTCATAAATTCTTTTGGCGAAGTAGAGTATCCATGTCTTCATTTCAGCCATGCGTAGAGAAGCGGTTGGATAGTCGTTAGGATAGTGTTGAAGAGCATATTGGGCAAACAGATAGCCGCTTGTGCGGTTCATGTTTACATGGTTTTCTGTTCCTTCTCCTGTAAATGCATTGTATCTATCATTGCGATTAAAAACTAAATTAAGATATTGACGTTTGACATTGTCCGTGAATCCAGGATTGCAAGGATATAAGTAAAGGAGTCGGATGAGTCCTGGAAAATTAAAGTGGAATAAGTCGCAATTTACTGCATAAAAAATCATTCTATTAGCAACGACGGTATCCATAGGATTTTGGTTGAGCCTTCCCATAAAGGCAGGATGAAAGAACTTTCCGTAGTCTCCTGCTCCAGTGCAGGTAAAGCCACTGCTGCCAGGTTGCTGTCTTCGGGAAAGGGTGTCTAACAAAAGCCTAGCGCGGAATTGGAAACCTGTCTCATAATCTTGTGCGTTTGTACAGATGCTTCCAAAGAGTATAGAAAAAAATAAAAAATGCGCTTTCCTCATCAGATTTTTCATTTTCATACTTTTGTTTTTCTTATTTATCTAATCAAATTTTTGTATTATTCAAATAATCCCCAAAACTTTTTTTGTTTTGTTTCGTTTTGTTTTTCTGGCTCTTTAGACTTTTTTACTATTTCTTTCCACTCTTTTTTATTTTGCGCTTTGTATTTTTTAGCTTCCTGATAAGTAGCGTGGTCTTTATCGGCATGTTCTAAAATTTTATTAAAGTAAAACACAGCTTCTTCGTTTTGGTTTTCTTGAATGGCGATTTTAGCGAGCGCTTGCAAGGAGTAGAGATAGTAGCCAGATTTGAAATTTTTGAGTTGTTCAGCGAATTGAACGCTTTTGGTATAATAGAATTTTGCTTTAGGAATATCTAAATACTTGTTTTTGTAAAGTTCTGCTAAGAAAAAAGACGCATAACGTCCACTGTTGGCTTCGTAGCCTGTTTTTGATGAGTCGATAGCTGCAAGAATTTCTTTGCATTCTATTTCTAACAAATCTGCAATTCCTAAAGTATAGAGCACGCGTGCATAGTAGCGATGAAAAAATGGATTGTTAGGAAATTCGCGATGCAGATTTTCTGCAATTAGCAAGGCTTTTTGAGGTTGATTTTCTTCTGTCAAATAGATTCGCATGAGATTGGTTTGAGCTTCAATGCGGCTATAGAACGCTTCGCGGCTTGCTTTTTCAAGTTGTTGCAGTCCTAAATGTTTGTCTCCTTTTTCAAAAAATAACATAACGGGTTTTAAGAAAGGATATTCTTTCGGAATCCAAACGGAATAATAGTTATAAATGCCGTCGCCAAACAGAAGTTCAGGGCTCAAGTCTGTCATAGGGCGAGCGTATTGCATGTATTTAATAGCGTTTTTTCCCGCCAAAGTTGCTTTGGTCCATTGCTCTCGATAAGCATAAAGTTGTCCCTTTAGTCCGTAAGAGATTGCTAAAAAGAAAGAGGCTTCAAAATTCTTTTTATCTTTATCAAACATTTTTTCTGCAAGCTCTATGGCTTTATCTATAAACTTTAATAGAGGTTCGTCATACTGAGTGTTATCAAAGTTGGGCATAATTTTCCACCATTGGCTCAGTCCAAATAGAAAATAGGGCAAAGGGTGCTGCGGATAATGTTTGAGCAACCAACGAAACTGACTTTCTGCACGCTCAAACTTAAAATTGTACATATCGTTAATACCTTCTGTAATTTCGATTTGAATTGTCATATCAGGCAGTAAATACTTGATGCTGTCTAATTTGGGCATTTGTTGTGCTTGCAAAGAATTGTATAAAACTATCCAGCAAGCTCCCCAAAAGGTATATTGATGGAATAAGTTTACTTTTTTGGGCATACATTGTAGGTGTTTTAAACAAAGATTCACAAATTTACTAAGGATAATAAAATTTTTTCGATTCTTTTATTGGCAGCTGCTATATCTCCTTGAAAATTGTTGAACATAATCGCAAAAGCAAGTTCTTTTTCTGACTTAGTTTTAAGATATCCAATCATACAACGAGCGCGCTTCATATAACCTGTTTTTGCAAATACTCTTCCTTCGAGAATAGAACCCATCCCGAATTTGCGAAGTGTTCCACTAAGCCCTGCAATCGGTAAGGAGTTTAAAAAGTCCCGGTAAACGGGTTCTTTTGTTATCTTAAGAAGGATATCAGTAAAAGTTTTGGCGCTGATAGCATTAAATCGCGAAAGTCCGCTTCCGTCTTCTATCACCATACTTTCCGATGAGATTCCTTTGTTTTTCCAAAATTCAAGAATAGCTTCTATTCCGTTTTCAGTAGTTCCTTTCCCTTTTTCTTGTTTACCAATAATGCGTAAAATGGCTTCTGCATACAAATTGATGCTTTCTAGATTTGTTTGCCTCACAATAAAGGCTAAAGGGGCTGATTTGTGGGAATGAATGAGAGTAGGCGTAGTTTCTCGAATTATTTTGTTTTGAAGTTTAGCTAATCGAAAAGTTGTAATTCCTCCATTGATAGAGATTCCTTTTTTTCGCAGAGTGGTTTCTAGTTGTTGCACCAGGAAAAAAGGGGGGTCAGGCATTGCTCCTCGAATCATGAAGATAGGTACGCCTGCGGGAATAGTACCGCGCAAACTGCGCTCATAGGAATAAGGTGCTCCAAAAATATAGCCATTATCACCAGAGTTAGGAGCACCCGTTTTCATTTCATTATAGAATTGAAGCCCTGTGATTTCTGGCTCAGTGCGTAAAACCATGACGCTTCCTCCTGCCATGCCTGCAGGTTTGAGAAATAATTTGTATTCATTCCCTTGAAAGTTGAGTCCACTGCACAGCGTTCCGTAATAGTTGCCGATGTCTTCCCAAATCCACGTGTTGGGCAAAGGATGTATATCGAAAATGCGTTCGTCTGCGATGAGTTGTCCTTGTATTTTTTTGATGCCTTTGCTTTGAATGATATTTGACCATTCCTCTAACAACGCTTCAGGGGTTTCCACGCCGAGAGTAGGGTCGCCACCACCGCGAATGTACAAATTCCCTGAAATGACACCATTACTTAACATGCCATCGTATTCTATCCGAGTTTCAAATGTAAAGTTGCTTCCTAACAAAAGAAGTCCTGTAGCTGTAGTAATAATTTTAAGAGCAGAGGCAGGTGCTAATGCAAGATATGGATTGTATTCTATAACAGTTTCCTGTGTTTGGGTATTGACTACTGAAATACCTATAGAAGCAAATTTCATCTCTTTTTCGGCAGCAATTTCTGTTATTGTTCTGCGCAATTGTTCAATGGATTGTGAAACAGCGGTGGTTGATAAACAGATTCCGAAAATAATTTTTAGTAACTTGTACATAAGTGGTTTTGTTTTGAAATCTAAGCAAATTTCGAAGGTGAGAATTTTGTAAAAATCTTTAAAAATTCGAAGAAATTGTATTTCTTACTCTTAACAACATTTTCGAAATGTTTTTCGTTATCAGTGTAGAGTTGTAAAATGGAATCTGAAATTCTTTGATGATGGAAAGATTACTAAGAACTTTGAAAACTTTAATATGGTTGCTTTCTTTTGGTGTGAGTGCCCAGACTCGTTTTTTACCACTTCCTGACGAGCCTATTCAACCAGAAAAAGTTCAACCAGGCAAAGTAGTAGCTTACTTTACGGAAGAACCGAACGACAACATTATACAAGTTCTTTCTCAATATCGTGTAACGCAACTCAGGCAACTATTCCCTCCTGATAAGCGTATCAATGCTCCTAAGCCTCCCCAACATCTTAGAAGAATTCATCAGTGGTATGAAATCAGCTACGAGAGCAGTATTTCTCCGCATGAATTTTCGGCTATTCTAATGAAGTATTGGTTTGTAGAATATGCGGAGCCGCGTCCATATGTTCGAGTTTTAGGTGTAGAAGATATCCAAGTTTCTCCTCCGAACGACCCTCACAAAGGATGGGGACTAGACTCTTCGCGCGTTTACGATGCATGGGATGCTTCAATGGGCGATTCTAATCAGGTAATTGCTGTTTTGGATTATGGAATTAATGTAAATAGCCCAGACTTTACGCAACAACTTAAACGAAATTGGGCCGAAATCAATGGTATAAGTGGTGTAGACGATGATTTAAACGGTTACATAGACGACACAGTAGGCTACAACGTAGCTTCTAATTCTCCTAATGTAAATGATGTAGCGCCAGGACACGGCACTGAAGTAGCAGGCGTAGCCTTAGGGTGTATCAACAATAACTTTGGAGTTGCGGGAACTTGCCCAGAGTGTCGCCTATTGCCTGTTGCTATTTTTAGCTACACTAATACAGCTATCGAAGAAGGAATTTATTATGCAGCGCTGAATGGCGCTAAAATTATCAATCTTTCTTTCGAAAATGTAAACGTGTACACTGCTGACTATCGCCCGGGCTATTATCAGTTTCAACAAGATTTAATTACATATCTTACAGAAACTTATGATATTTTGTTTGTAGCTGCTGCAGGAAATACGTATTGGTTTCGAGATACTTACCCAGCAAGCTATAAAGACGTAGTATCTGTTACGATGGCACAGCAAGATAAAAACGTTTATACTTTTAACGGACAAATTGGCGCTTTTGGAGGAACTAACAGCTACTACGTGGATTTGTTAGCACCTGGAGCAAATTTACCTTTGCTTCAAAAAAATGGAACGGTTATTTATGGAAACGGTACTTCTTATGCATCGCCTTTTGTAGCGGGCATAGCAGGATTGTTAAGATCTAAATATCCAACTCTTAAAGCAAGGCAAATTGCAGAACTTCTTCGCATCACAGCAGACACGTCGGTTTATCAACTCCCTAACAACGCAGATAAGCGCGATCGTTTAGGATATGGATTTCTTCGCGCTGATAAGGCTATTGCTCAAGCCTATCCGTCGCCAGCAGTGCGAGCCGATGAAATTTTCATTCGAAATCTTTCTAAACCGCTTTATGGAAGCCAACTCTTTCCAGGTGATACATTTTTGATTAGTGCTAAGTTTATCAATTATCTTGGTTCAACATCCGATAGTATTACGCTCAGGCTACGGAGTACTACTCCTTACATGGTATTAATTGACAGCGTTTTGAAGATAAAACCTTTGAATACATTAGATACTGCTTACTCTGGCTTTTTCAAAGCCAGGTTGCTTACAGCAGATACTGTTAATAAAATTTTATTTTATACAAGAATTGGCTACGAGTCGGGTACTTATAAAGATTGGCAATATTTTGATTTTCAAGTAACTCCTGCTCATTACGTTCCTCGCGTGCAAGGCTCAGGACAAATTATTAAATATGCTGTATTTTTTAGTGAGTTGTATTATACAGGGCTTCGCATTATGGGCGATGGAACATTAGGCTATTTTGACAGCACTTATACAGGCAATGAAAATGGCTATCGTTGGGCAATTGGTTATTCAGGTACTACTCCTCCTACTTACCCCATCACTCAATGGGGGCGCCAATGGCTCTACAAAAGTGGTTTGATGATAGGAAAAAGCCCTTCGCAGGTTTCTGATGCTGTGTATTTTACAAATGGAAGTGTTCAAAAAGATTTTCGTAGAGTGCGCTTCCCTAAACAGTATAGAAATGATTATAAAGAAGTCAGCGTAATTTCTGTTTACGATGATTCGGTTGCCTCCAATCCGATTGGTGTAGAAGTTACGGAAAAGCTAGTGGCGCTCAACGAAGGGCATTTAGCTAATAGCGTCGTCATAGAATATGATGTAAAAAATATTTCCACCGTGCCTTTCGATTCGCTTATGATAGGTCTTTATACTGACTGGACATTCCCCTCAGGAGATAGTATTGCCCGTTGGGACAGCGCAGGAAAATTCGGATTTTCGCGCGGCTCTCACTTTTGGGCAACTGTTAGACCTTTAGCAAGAGAGTATCAGTACTTTGCTTTGGATAAACCTAATGTAGGAGGGGATAATATCAACATCACAGATAATTTTTCTGATGCAGAAAAATTTCATTCTCTTACTACTACAAGAGCACAAGCAGGTGTGGGAGATGTAGCCATGATTACCACTATAAAAGTTCGCAATCTGGCACCAGGCGAATCGCAGCTTGTAGTTTTTCATGTGAATTTAGATTCTATTCATTCTCAAATGATAGCTGCTAACAACAGTACTACGCTGCAAAATCGCTATAAAAGCGATAAGCCAGTAGTTTCTAAGCGCACTTTTTGCCCGATAGGCTCTACTATTTTGCAGACCGACAATAAAAAACGATTTGAACTTTATGACCATCCATCTCTTTTACAGCCTATTTATGTAGGAAGTCAGTTTGCTTTTACTGCCGCAGATACTTCCAAAACGTTTTATATGCGCGCTATTACGAGTGCTCTTCCGAGTGATACACTCATTTTAAAACTTAAATTAGATACATCTGTTTGTGAAAACATATGGAACGGCACTTTATGGAGCTTAGGTGTCAATCCTACTGACAAAATGAAGGTGATTCTCAATCATAACTACCCAAACAATCAACCGGGCCAAGGTTCTTTTTCTTGCAATAAGTTGATTATTACTCCTTCAGCCACACTTACAATTTTGCCACATCATACCATTTTGGTAAAAGACACTTTGAGAAATAACGGGAGCATTGTAGTAACAGACTCAGGCTCTTTAGTGCAAACCCAAGGAAGTGTCTACACAGGGACAGGTAGTTTTACAGCTTTAAAAAGGGGATTTACAGGATTGCGATATAACTATTGGAGTAGTCCTGTACAAAACGCACCATTATCACTTTTTACAAAAGTCTACTGGTATAATGAAGCATTAAATGTAGATTTTGAGAAAGACTGGATTGTGCCTACTGGAAATATGGTTTCTGGAAGAGGATACGCTGCCGTTGGTGCTGGATTGAGAACTTTCAGCGGATTGCCTCATAATGGAAACATTAGTATTCCAGTAACTCATACTCCTACAAGTCCCATCAATATTCCTGCTCAAAATGGTTGGAATTTGGTAGGAAATCCGTATCCTAGTGCTATTCGAGTGGATAGTTTTATTTTACATAATTTGCCTTTGTTAACTTCTGGGGCTCTCTACTTTTGGGACGATGACAATTCTGGCGGAGGGTATTCTTCTGCAGACTATGCTGTTCGGACAATTGCTACAGGCTTGAGCGGCGCAGGAGGGCGAACTCCAGGCATTACTATTGCTTCGTGTCAAGGATTTTTCTTGCAGACTCACTCAAATGGAAGCATACAATTTACGAACGCAATGCGAACAAGCGGAGGAAATAGTCAGTTTTTTAGAACTGAATCCCAATCGCAAGAAGAACTCCTTATTCGCCTTTCGAACGCTGATCAAGTAGTTTCGCAGACTCTTGTGCTTCTGCGCGACGATGCAACAGATAGTTTTGATATCTTATTGGATGCTCCTAAATTTCTGACTACCTCCAAACATCATATTTACACTTTGTTAGATACTCAGCGCTTAGCTATTCAAGCGTTTTCCCCTCAAATAGAAATGATTCCGTTAGGAATAACTGGAAACGCAGGTATATATCAACTTAGCCTTATAACTCAAAATTCTTCTCGGAGGTGGTCTTTGTTTGATGCTAGAAATGGCAGCAGATTAATTCTCCCAGAAAATCAAAGCATTACTATTTATCATCCTGGCAATACATTAGAGAACAGGTTATTTTTGCGAGTGGAAACAACTGAAAGTGTGTTAAAGGCAGAGCATTCTTCGTTTGTGCCATTGTTGGCATATGTCAGCCAAGAGCATTTAATAATTGAAGTGCCTTGCGGTACAGAAGTTCGTATGTACGATATTGCTGGAAGGTTGATTACTGCTGCAACAGCCCAGGAGAACTTTGCTAAAGTTCCGATCGCTACTCTTCCATCGGGTGTTTATTTGATTAAATCAGCAGATGGAAGAACTGCAAAATGGCAGAAATAATTTTTTGAAAAACGTGAACAATTTTATAAAGTTGTTGATTCGATGAACAAATTTAGAAGATGAATCAACAGCGAAGAGACTTTCTTAAAAAAGTAGCCTTTTCTGCCACCGCTGTCAGTTTTTCACCATGGTTTTTTTTGCGTGCTCAAGAAAGGTGTGTGAGTGAGAATCATCCGCTATTTTCTTTTATCAATCAAAAGAGCGGAGAACGTCCTGTATATAGCTGGCTAAATTGTGAAGATTTGTATTATCACGAAGGAAGTATTCCAGAAAAATGGGCTTCTGCACCAGAGTTTGTAGCCTTATTAGGCAAAAATCATACTTTTAATAAATCCTTTCGATGGATTCGCCATTCGCCTAATATTCTTGCTTATTCCGAAGGAGATTCGCTTTATCTGACGGGTGAACAACGCGCAAGTGAATGGTTCTCAGATGAAAAAAACAACATTTTACATAAAAATCGAATATGCATTTGGCAAAAGAGAAGCAATTGCCGCGCAAAAGATGGTATCGTGTTGCCTACTTTTCAAATCTGCTTGTTGCAGCACCCTGTTTTAAAGCTATCTGTTCAAGCATCATCTCAAACCGAGTGGCAATTTTCGATAGCTTTAAAAGGGCGCGCCGGATTGCCACTCATTGTATCGGAATGGCAGAAAGGTTCACAGAATCTTACTTTTGAAATTGCGAAAACCTTACAAAAAAAGGGCTATACTCTTCATTATGCAGAACTTCATTTTGCTTTGTGTGTATGGACAGAAAAGCCTGAAAAAAATGCTGAAATTCAATTTGTTGCTTATTTCCCTACTCAAATGGCTCTTGTGCCCTGCTTGCCTGTTATTGTTCAACAAAACCAAGAAATTCCATTAAGTGCTATCTTAGCAGATAAAACGGGCAAACCAATTTCCTCTCGAAGTTTATTAGTAACGATTCAAGAAAAAACACAAGTTTTACAGTTTCGGAACGGGTTGTATGCTGGTCGTTTTGAGAGTTTGCCAGTTGGCAATTATGAAGCTGTTTTTTCAGCAGAAGGCTTGGCGCCTGTCAAACAGATAGTTAGAGTAACTGACGGAATTTTTTGTACATTTGATAAATCGCAAAATATTATTTACAAAGCCAATACTCCTATTTCTCCTCTAACGGGCTCCTTTCAAGGAATTGTATATGTCCGAGAAGTGGGAACAGAAAATGAAAAAATTATCAATACACAAGAAGAATACCAGCAGTGGAAAGAAACAGATAAGCACTATCATTATTGGGAATCTCTGACAGAAAAAGAACTTGCTTATCGTTTTAAATATTTACAAATGTGTGGCTGGAACGTTTTACATATCTGTCAGCATTGGTCGAGTTGGATACGCTTTGATGCGGGTGGAAATATATCTCCTTTTGCAACTGAACAATTGGCATTATACATTCGTACTGCTGAAAAATATGGATTGCGCGTGATGATAGCTCTGACGCATTATCCGTATTATGATAATCAAGTATGGAAAACGTACAAGGAAACTGGTTATCAAGAAAAACTTCATTGGCAAAATCCCCAAACAAATCCTGCATTTGAGAAACTTTTTGAGCAATATCTTTCTGATATTGGAATATTTTTAAAATACGAAACGAATATTTTAGCTGTTTCTGCTTCGGGAGAAGGCGACCATAACGAAGCTACGGGGCTTTTGCGCGCACAACACATCATTCAACATTTTAAAAAGCAAGCGCCTTATCACCTTGTAATTGGAGAACCCATTTGGTACTATTTTGAGCGAGGCTTACCAGCCACCCAAATTGAAGGTTGGCAAATGCAGGACATTCTCGGCTCTCGAACTTATGGACTCGGAAAGACCTTTGCGCCTGAATTAGAAATAGGCGTTTATTTTCGCCTTAATCAGATGTTTCCTAATATCAACATGTTAGAGGGTTCTTTTCCAGCTCCCGAGATTTATTCGCGGTTTTATTATCCGTCTGACTCAGACTTACATCGCTCTTGGATAGGCACGCGTATGCATCGCCTTAATTTGCGCGATAGCCTTTATATCGGGCTTACCCGAAAACCAGCTCTCTTGATGACATGGGAAGAATATCTGACAGAAGACGAAAGAATCGTGATGCACGAATTAAAAAAAATCATCAAATTTCATTTACCCATTTATCCCACAACCGTAGCAGTTTGCATTGTGCCAGAGCACCAAACTTTCCGATTAAAAGAACTGACCGACATTGAAGAGCAGTTTACTCAAAAACAAATTATGAATTATCGCTATATTACTTCTCCTGAGGAGGCGCGCCCTGATGAATTTTTGCTCGATATCAGAGAAAAGTTTCAGTGGGCAGGTTTTCAATCGGAAGGGGGAATAATGCCAGATAGTTTCAGAGATAGAATCCCAATGTTTGTAAGCAATGGTTATGCGGTTTCTTTTGCAGAGAACGATGAACACTTATGGGCGTATTGTTATAATGTAAGAGGTTATAAAAAACATGAGGCTCTTTATGCGCGTTTTCATCGGAATCCGCTTCCAGAAAATTTGGAAATTCGTTTTAAAGCATCTCTTGAAGGAAGAAAGTTTTTATTATTTAGTTTGAATCAAAAACAGATTTTTTTGGAGGGAGTTGTAGGCAAAACTCCTGTTCGTTGCGAGCAAAGCACCGATGATTTTGTGTTGGTTGTAATTAAATAAAAAATGAAGAAATTTGTTTTGTTCTATTGCTTTTTTCAATTCTATCGAGTGGGAATAAGTCAGACATTGCCGCATATAATTCCGATAGATTTTCAGGACAGCGGTCGCATGTTTTTAGGAATTTGCGGGGTGAATGCAGGAGGGTGCGTAGGGCGTTTGCTTCCGCATTATCCCGAACCTCAAAGAAGTCAAATTTTAGATTTGTTATTTAAGCCTTATTACGGTGCATCACTTCATGCCTATAAGGCTGAGATTGGGGGAGATTACAATTCTACCGAAGGTGCGGAGCCTTCTCACGCGCGTTTTCCTGAAGACCGCAATTTTCAACGTGGGTTTCAATGGTGGTTCATGAAAGAAGCCAAAAAAAGAAATCCGAATATTCAACTTTATGCGTTGGCTTGGAATTATCCGTCTTGGCTTGGGGAAGTTAATTCAGAAGCCACTGTTAACTATTTGATTGACTATTTAAAGGGCGCCAAACAGCAACATGGCTTAGAGATTGACTACATCGGCATTTGGAATGAAACCAAAGTAGATTATCGCTTTATTAAGTTGCTCAAAAAAAAAATTATAGAAAACGGACTTAAAACCAAAATCATTGCAGACGACTTAGTAAATTGGTGGGCAATCGCCGATAGCATGATGATAGACAAAGAGTTGTACGACGCTGTGGATATTGTTTCAACCCATTATCCTGTTTTTCAGAGTTCAGAAACTGCCAAGCGACTCGGAAAACCTCTTTGTGCGAGCGAGGATGGTCCTTGGGGAGATGAGTGGGGTATTTCTGGCAGAGTATCTGCTCCGTTAGCCAAATTGTTGAATAGAAATTATATAGAAGGAAAAATCACTTCTACACATATTTGGAACATGGTCTCAGCGTATTATGATGTTTTAGAGCTTCCTCGCTCTGGATTGTTGCGAGCTATGTCTCCATGGTCAGGGCACTATGAGCCTATGTCTGGTATGTGGGTAGTTGCTCATACGACGCAATTTTCGAAAATAGGGTGGTATTACGCAGATAACGCTTGCGGTTATTTGCCAAAGGGAGGAAGCTACGTAACCCTGCACGATAGGAAAAAGCATTTTTCTACCATTTTTGAAACACTTGATGCTGCAGATACTCAAACTGTCGTGCTTCGCGTACCCGCTAAGGTGCGTAAAATTTATGTATGGCAAACCACTCCTTCTGAGTATTTCCAAAAAATAGCTACTTTGTGTCCTAAAGACCAGCAAGTCACTTTTAAAATTTCGCCGAACGCTGTTTATACTTTTTCTACCACTACAGGGCAACGCAAAGGTAGTCCGCCTCCTCCTCCTTTAGATACTATGTTAGCACTTCCTTATGAAGATGATTTTGAAGCTTATTCGTTAGGAAACACTTTGCCAAAATATTTTATTGAGCAAAATGGCTCTTATGAAATTCATCGCGCTCCTCAAAGAGAAGGAAAGTGCTTAAGACAGGTGGTCAATACGCATGCTATTCCTTGGATTTATGGAAAAGATTCATACCGATTCGGCACATTGAGCATTATAGGAGATAGAAGATGGAACAACTACGCAGTAAGCGCAGATGTGTTTTTAGAAGAAAAAGGGTATGCGAGTGTAGTAGCTCGCCTTTCTTCATCTTCTTCTGATGGAATTATGCGAGCGTATCAGTTGAGGCTCTACGACGACGGCACTTGGAAACTCTTGACTGGTAATGAACTTCCTGCTCTAGATTCAGGAAATGTTTCTTCTGCTCTCTTAAATTGGAGGAAACTTCGTTTAGAATGCGAAAAAAATAGAATTCGTGCATTTATTGACAATACAAAAGTAACAGAAATAGAAGATAAAACGCATGTGTATGGATTGGCAGGTATCGGGAACGATTTCAATAAAGGTTGTTATGATAACTTTAAGGTAGAGCCCTTAGAGGGAGTTCCTGTAGTAATGCCCGACTTGTTGGCGGGTTATTATGCTGAATATGCGCCAGAGACTCCTACACTTTATATTCCGAATCCGTCGGAAGGGAAGGTTAGATTGGCGTGGAGCAAGGTCGAAAATGCAGCAGGATATAAAATTGCAATTGGTACAGAAGAGAATAAATTCGATAATATATTCGATGTCGGAAACAAAACGGAGTATACAGTATGGACGCTTTCTCAAGATAAAACTTATTGGTTTTATGTAATTGCTTACAATTCTAAAGGGGAGAGTGCTCCTTCTAACAAAATGCAAGCTACCATAGGCAGAGATGTGCCGACTCGATAAGGTTAAAAATATGTGAAATTCAAAAAAGATTTCTGCAAATGTGTTTACCTTTGTTAGCTTAACACAACAACTTATGCAGACGATAAAATTCTTAGAGCGAAAAAAAGCAGTTTTGTTACTCGAGGATGGAACTACTTTTTACGGAATCTCTATCGGAAAGAAAGGAACCACTAGCGGAGAGTTATGTTTTAATACAGGCATGACAGGCTATCAAGAAATCTATACTGACCCTTCTTATTTTGGGCAAATTGTGATCAATACTACTGCTCATATTGGAAACTATGGAGTGAAAGCAAACGAAGTGGAATCAGATTCTGTAAAAATTGCTGGATTAGTAGTAAAAAATTTTTCTCATGTCTATTCGCGATATGAGGCAGCGAGTAGCTTGCAACAATACCTTGAAGAATTTCATATAGTTGGAATTGCAGAGATTGATACGCGAATGTTAGTGCGCCATATTCGGCAAAAAGGTGCTATGAACGGAATTATCTCATCGGAAGTGTTTGAAATAGAAGAACTTAAAAAAATGCTTGCAAAAGTACCGAGTATGGCAGGATTAGAACTTTCTTCTAAAGTATCTACTCGACAAATTTACGATGTTGGAGAGCCTTCTGCTCCGTTACGCGTAGCAGTATTAGATTTGGGAATTAAAAAAAATATTCTTCGCAATTTAGTGAGCCGCGGCGTGTATTGCCGTGTTTTTCCGATGGATACGCCTTTTGAGGTCATCCAAAATTTTCAGCCCGATGGTTATTTTATTTCAAATGGTCCTGGAGATCCTGCTGCTATGCCTGCCACTACTCAAAAAGTAAAACAGATGCTCATGACCGAAAAACCACTTTTTGGGATTTGCTTAGGACATCAGATTTTGGCACAAGCTGTCGGGGTTTCTACTTATAAAATGCATCATGGTCATAGAGGATGTAATCATCCAGTAAAAAATTTGCTTACAGGAAAAGCAGAAATCACTTCTCAAAACCATGGCTTTGCTGTTTCTGCAGAAGATATTCAAAAAAATCCTGATGTAGAAGTTACACATATCAATCTAAATGATAACACTATTGAAGGAATTCGCTTAAAAAGAAAGCGCGCTTTCTCAGTGCAATATCACCCTGAATCTGCACCAGGGCCTCATGATTCGCGATATTTATTTGATTCTTTTGTAATGATGATGAAAGATCAATAAGCTATGAAGAGAACAAAACTTAATTTTGCAACGATTTCGCAGTTTCTTACGAATCCATATGTGCTCATCATTCGCGATGAAATGAATCTTGCTGAAAAAGGTAATTTTCATTTCAATTTCTTAAAAGCGATTTTAGCCATCATCACACTTTTTACTTTGACTTTGATTTTTTGTTTTGTGTTAATCACGACAGCTCTTAAAAATATATTTGACCCGCGTGTGGAGCGCATGCGTTCTGAGATTCAGCTCATTTTTTTGGAAAAATCGTTAGATTCTCTTCGTTACGAAATTGAATTAAGAGATAAGTATTTGCAAAACTTAAAAGAAATCTTACTCGGAGATACTACTACATGGATAGCATCTGCTGAAAAAAATCCTTCTAAACTCAAAGTTAATACGACAGAAGCATTAGCTAATTTGGAAAAAATTGATCCTATAGATACTATTTTTCGCAGACAGTTTGAAGATATTCCAGCAGAGCCTCGCGCTTATGTGAGAAATCAAACACCTTCTTTGGCGCAACAGTTCTTTTTTCCTCCTATTATAGGAATTGTTTCTTCTAAGTTCGACATTTCTAAAAAGCATTACGGTGTAGATATTGTTTCAAAACTTAATGAGCCTATTAAGAGCATTGCCGAAGGAACAGTAATTTTAGCTTCTTGGACTCAAGACGGAGGCTATACTATTAGCATCCAGCATCAGAACGATTTAGTTTCTGTATATAAGCACAATGCTGTTCTTCTTAAAGAAGTAGGAGATTTTGTAAAAGCAGGCGACCTTATCGGAATTTTAGGAAACTCTGGTGAACTGACCGATGGCCCTCACTTGCATCTTGAAATTTGGCATCAAGGCAATCCTGTAGACCCACAAGATTTTGTTTATTTCAACTAAGATTGACGTAATCAATTTTCTAAAATCTTAGGAAGTGCTTTTTCGTATAGTTGTTTGGCTTTTGAGGCGTAACAATACTCGATGCCATCTACTACAAAACCAGTCGAATCTGTAACTTCGCCCAACAGTATGAAATCGACCTTGCATTCTTTTTCAAAAAGCTCCTGATTTTCAGGCAAAATACTCACTACAATTCGACTTTGAGATTCTCCAAACAAAAAAGCATCTTTTCGAATGTGGCGAGGAGTTTCAATATGAAAACCAAATTTGTAATGAATGGCAGACTCTACTAAAGCAATCCACAAGCCACCGTCTGATACATCGTGTGCCGATACAAACAAACGCATAGAAGCCAATCGCCTGAATTCTTGTTGGAGTTGATATTCGTATTCTAAATCGAAGGCAGGAGCAGGAGAAGCTTTGATGCCTATATAAGAATACAAGTACTCTGATGAAGCGATGTCGTTGTGCGGTTTGCCAAGCAAGTAAATTAGGTCTTTGCGATGCTTAAAGGGAATAGAAATCCGATTTTCGATTCCTGTCATGAGACCAAGCATGCCAATAGTAGGAGTAGGCAATACGGACGTTCCGTCAGCAGATTGATTATAAAAGCTCACATTTCCACCTGTCACAGGGGTTTGGAATTTTTCGCAGGCTTTTTTCATGCCCATGATAGCGCCTACAAATTGCCAATATACTTCAGGGTTGTACGGATTTCCAAAATTAAGATTGTTAGTAATGGCTAAAGGCTCTCCTCCGCTTACAGTGACATTGCGCGCTGCCTCAGCAACGGCGATTTGTGTGCCAACCTCTGGGTCTGCATTTACGTAGCGCGCGTTGCAATCTAATGAGATCACTAAAAATTTGTTTGTTCCTTTCACATGAACGACGGAAGCGTCGCACGGTTCTACAGAGTTTGCATTGGCTGTGCCTACCATGCTATCGTACTGTTCGTATACCCATGCTTTAGAAGCTATATTAGGATGTGAAATAAGATATTCTGCAATTTTGATACATTCTTCCTCTGAAGGCTCTGCGACTTGATTGATATCAAATTTTTTGAATTCTTGGTAATATGCTGGTTCTTTGTATTCTCGGTAATACACAGGAGCACCTCCGCCGAGCACCAAGCTTTCTGCTGGTACATCGGCGACAAGTTCGCCGTGATAATAAAACTGCAATCTTTTTGTATCTGTTACTTCGCCGATTTGTGCGCAAAGCAAATCCCATTTTTCGCATATTTGCTTTACAATGTGTTCTTTTCCTTTTTTAACAACAACAAGCATGCGTTCTTGTGATTCAGAAAGTAAAATTTCCCATGCTTTCATGTTGGGTTGGCGCATCGGCACTTGATCTAAATGAATTATCATGCCGTGCTTACCTTTCGCACTCATTTCGGAAGTAGAACAGATGATACCAGCTGCACCCATGTCTTGCATTCCGATAACACAGCCGCTCTCGATAATTTCGAGAGTAGCTTCTAAGAGTAATTTTTCTAAAAATGGGTCGCCTACTTGTACTGCTGGAAGGTCTTTTTCTGCATCCTCTGATAGGTCGTCAGAAGCGAAGGTAGCGCCGTGAATTCCGTCTTTACCTGTTGCAGCTCCTATGATCATTACAGGATTGCCTACGCCGTAAGAAATAGCAGAAACTGTTTTGCCTATTTTTACGATACCTGCAGAAAAAGCATTCACTAATGGATTTTGTTCGTAGCGTTCGTCGAAAAAAACTTCTCCTCCTACCGTAGGTACGCCAAAAGCGTTTCCATAATGACTAATCCCTTTAACGACACCTTTCATGATTCGCTTTGTGCGTTCGGAATGAGGATTGCCAAATCGCAAAGAGTTTAGTTGGGCGATAGGCCGAGCGCCCATGGTAAAAATATCGCGGTTAATACCTCCTACTCCTGTAGCAGCTCCTTGAAAAGGCTCTATAGCAGAAGGATGATTATGACTTTCTATTTTAAAACTACAAGCTAAATTATCTCCGATATCGACTAAACCTGCATTTTCTTCCCCTGCTTTAGCGAGCAATCTAGGAGAGTCTTTGGGAAGCTTTTTGAGCCATGCGATTGAGTTTTTGTAGCAACAATGCTCTGACCACATTACAGCATAAATGTTGAGTTCTACCAAATTAGGGATTCTTCCTAAATGCTTTTTAATTTCGTCGAACTCCTCGGGGAGCAAACCAAGTTCTTGAGCAATTTCGTAGTTAGCGGGTGATTCCATAATCCAAATAAAATATGTTGCTAAAGTAGCAAAACTTCTAAGATTCTAAAAACTATTCCCACTCTAAAGGAGGAAGGCGCAAAAAACTGTTGGTGAACATATCGTAAATATCGAGTCGAGAGCTTACTTCTAAATAAGGGCGTAGCCAAGAGTAGTAATTTCGCCATTCTTGAGCATTCATAATACCCCATTCTCCGTCTTGATTCAAGTATAAAAGAGAGGCTTTTTGTTGTGCTTCATATAAAAAATTCAAAGAATAGTTTAAATGATATTTTTTACATTCTTCCTCCAACATAAGAGCTGCTTCTTTCGGATGTTGAGCCGCATAACGAAATCCTAAAGCAGTAGCTTCTATAAAACGGTGAAAGGCGTTTTGATGAGCGCTCAAAAATGGTTTGCTGCTTACTAAAAGAGGAGAAGGTAAATAAGGAATTTGGACATCAGCAGGGTAAATTTTGCGAATAGCTATGTTAGATTTTGTTGCTTCTATTCCTTGCCATATGTCAAAAATCCATACTGCATCTGCCTGACGTTGCTTAAACACTTCCCAGGTATTCAAACGACCAGGAGTTAAAAAAGTGATGTCACCAAATACTGAGCGTACTGTCGCTTGTTCATAAGGAATTTGAAGAGATGCGTAGTTTTTAGGAACTGTTACATCGCTATGGATTGCCCAGCAACTTGTGCTTACTTGAAAAACAGAGGCTAAGGCTATGAGTTGACTATTCCAGCGGTCGTGGTTTTCAAATAAACTTTCAACGGGTGTCAAGGCGAAGTGGGCAATCTCTGCAATTACTTTTTTGGCTGGCAATTGCTTGCCGTTGTCACTCATTGGATAAATTCGTTCGATTTGTAGAAACCTATCGTCGTAGTATCCTAATTTTTCGGCTGCTAAAAATCCAGTATGAGCAGCATTAGGAAACCAATCTAATGCTAATTTGATATTCATGCGCTCATTTTAGAAAAAACACAATGTGGGCAAAAGCCTTATTTATCGAGTTTTAATATTGAGGAATAGAGCTATCTATTTCGCGAGAGTAAGCTAAAATTCCTCCCTTTAAGTTATAAAGATTTGTAAAACCGAAATGTTTTTCGAGTTGCTGAATAGCGTTTGCACTTCTGGCACCGCTTCTACAATGAATTACAACCTTTTTGTCTTTTGAAATTTTATCGGCATGGTCAAGAATTTCATCTAAAGGAATAAGTTCTCCTCCTAAGTTGCAAAAATTATATTCATCAGGGCGACGTACATCAATTAGTTGAAAATCTTCTTTATTGTCTATCATAGCCTTGAGCTCCTGTACACTAATTTCTTTCATGGTCGTGAGTATTTTCGAAAAAAGTTTGTAAGGCAAATATAAACTTCTGGTTAGAATTTACATATCAAAAAAATGTATTACTTTATATTCTGAGAGACGATGTTTCGAATAGATTCTGGATATTGCGTCAAAGCAATTTGAAAGCTCTTCTTATCTGTATAGAAATGTGCAAACGATAAAAAATCTGCAATTGTATTTTCATGGTAAAATAAACGCGCAATAGCTTCTATTTGACTTATAGAAATGCATTGTTTATCTTTTATCATTTGCTTGGCAAGGCTTAGGCGAGCACTCTCGAAAGCATTGCGTGAAAGCAACAAATACATTTGTTCGAATTCTACATCAGGAATCGAACAATTAGCAGAGATAGATGTATTTGCAAAAGAAGAATTTGCAGAAGAAGGCTTTGTAGGGCGCTCTACGAGTTGTTCTGAGAAATTTTTTGCAGCGCTAGTGCTATCAAATGCTATTGTTTGATGATAAACTCGAAATGCAGCAGAAAGGGAGCGAAATTGTTCGAGCACTTCAAAATAGTTCCATTTGTCAAGGGTCCGAGAATAGGCTCGAATGGCAATGTCGGCTTTTAAGACTTCATTTGTTGTAATTAGCCTCAGCAATTCAGATACCTGAACAGATGTGAGACAGTGATGATCTAATACGTTTTGGATACCAAACGGAATTTTTTCGATGTCTAATTGCCGTATTTGCAAAACTTTTTGGCTAAAATCGCTATCGCTCAAAGCGTTTACACACGGACTTTGGGCTTGAGTTTGCCAGAAATGCAATATCCACAATACTGATGCCAAATATTTCATTGACTAATCTCGATAATTTCTTTCGTTTACAACGTTATCTACCCCAAAAAATTATTTTAAGAGATGCTAAATCTTAAACTTTCTTTATGTTTATGCAGTAAAAAGAGCTAAAGCTATGCGGATTGTTTTTATGGGAACGCCAGAGTTTGCAGTTCCTTCTTTGCAAATTCTGATAGAGAATCATTACAACGTAGTGGCTGTAGTAACAGCTACCGACAAACCATCTGGGAGAGGAAAAAAAGTTCAAGAAAGTGCTGTCAAGAAATTTGCAAAACAACATCAAATTCCTGTTTTACAACCAGAGAAACTTAAAAGTCCTGAATTCATAGAAAAACTCGCTTCTTATAAAGCCGATTTACAAGTCGTTGTTGCTTTCCGAATGTTGCCAGAAGTAGTGTGGAAGATGCCTCCTTTAGGAACTTTCAATCTTCACGCATCTCTTTTGCCAAACTATCGTGGAGCTGCTCCTATTAATTGGGCTATTATCAATGGAGAAACAATTACGGGAGTTACAACGTTTTTTGTTCGCCATGAAATTGATACGGGTGATATCATTTTGCAAGAAAGCGAACCTATTTTCCCTGATGATGATGCAGGTTCTTTGCACGACCGACTCATGGTAAAAGGAGCGCAGCTTGTATTAAAAACTGTTCAGATGATTCAAAAAGGAAATGTTGTGACTGTACCACAATCTTTTTCAAGCGACTTGAAAACAGCACCTAAGATCTTTAAAGAAACTTGTCAATTAGATTTTCAGAAGGAAGCTTCTTATTTAGTTAATTTTGTCCGAGGACTTTCGCCAGTTCCTGGTGCGTGGACTACTTTTTTAGGACATCATCTCAAAGTATTTCGGGCAGAAGTATCTTATCGAACAATTCTAGAAGATTTTTGTACGGATAAAAAAACATTTCTCGAATTTAAAACAGCTCGCCACGCTTTGCGTCTACTTGATGTACAATTGGAAGGAAAACGCCGCATGAACATCGAAGAGTTTTTAAGAGGCTTTCGTTTTTGAGAAACTGAAAACATCAAGTTATCAAAGATTGGACAAGCCTTTTATAATTTGCAAGGCAGTAACGTAATCCTCTCCGTATTTAGAAGCGGATTTTTGACCTGCTAACCCATGCAAAAATACGGCGAAGGAGACGTTTTCAGGAACATCTTGAAAGCGTTTGTCAGCTAATTTAGCTCCTATAATTCCCGAAAGAACGTCTCCGCTTCCAGCTGTAGCCATCGCTGGTGAACCAGTGCTATTGAATATTACGCGCCCATCAGGGTAGGCGACTGCTGTATGAGCTCCTTTCAGCACGATGCGAACGTTAAGCTGAATTGCTTGATGCATGAGAACTTCTAACCTTTCTTTATCAGAGTGGGTTTTACCGAACAATCTTTCAAATTCTTTGAGGTGAGGAGTTAGTACACTATTGGTTGGAAGCAAAGTATGAAATTGGTGTTTAGCAATTAAATTAAGGGCATCAGCGTCGAGAACTAGATTTTTAGGGCGAGACATTAGCAATTTTTTTAAAGCGAGAGCAGAAATTTCTTGAGTATCCATGCCCATTCCTGCAACGATTGCATCAAAATATTCGATTTCAGGGATGTCTGTGAGAAAATAATTGTTTTCATCTACCAGGCACATGGATTGTGGAACGCTAGTTTGTACAATTTCATATCCGCATTTAGGTACGTATACTGTTACTAAGCCTGCGCCGCTGTGAAGAGCAGCGCGAGCGGCTAACACGGTAGCGCCTATTTTGCCATAGCTTCCTCCCCAAATCAAAACATGTCCATAAGTTCCTTTATGAGAAAATTTGGGGCGACTGACTTTCCAGAAGTTGGCAGATTCTTGAGTAAAGTAAAAATAAGAAGTTGGCAGTTCTTGAATCACCTCTTGACTTAGCTGAATGGGTACAATTTCCCATTTTCCTACAAACGCTTCATTTTCAGGAAATAGAAAAGCTAATTTAGGAAGTTCGAAACTAAGTGTATAATGAGGTTGTATCGCTATCGATGTGCTAAAGTTCATATCTGCCGATAGACCTGAAGCAATATCGATTGAAATTACGAGATTGTAATTTCTCAAAGTATTGATTTTCAGAATAGTTTTTCCTAATAAAGTATCTTTTTCAATCGGGCGAGAGAGTCCTGAGCCTAACAAAGCATCTATAATGATACTATTTCGCAGGTTATTGAGTAGTTCGTCAAGTTGTTTTTCTTCTTGAATGAATGTATATGGAATTTTATCATGCAACCTTTTTTTGTTAGTTTGACAATCTTCTGAAAATGTGCTGCTATGTGCAATTTGTATTACGGAAACTGAGTATCCCTTCTCAAAGAGCATGCGAGCTATAGCGAGTCCATCTCCTCCATTGTTACCCATGCCTGCTATTACTAAAAACGGGGTATCGTAAGAAGATGCATAAGAAATGATTCTTTTAAATGCCTCAGAGGCGGCACGTTCCATCAAATCGATAGATCTGATTCTTTGGTTTCGAATGCTTTGAGAATCTAATTCTCTTATTTGGGGAGTTTTGAAAATCTTAGTAAGAGGAATCATAGTATTAAAAACAAAAAACCTGCGAAGGATTTTAAGACTTCACAGGTTGAATTTAAAAAAGTATCCACATTCCTATTTAGTTTTAGAGCGATAAATTTTTCTAGCTTGTTGTTTCAACTCGTTGAGCTCTTTGCGAATCGCTTCTACTTCTTGATAGTTTCGCTCTGCTTTTTTCTTCTTAAAAAAGTCAGACTGCTTTGCTTTTAGAGCGATAATTTTGCTTTCTATTTCTTTGATATCCATGTTTGTGTGTTTTATTAAATACCTTCCTACTTATTCTTCATCTTCGTTTCCTGCTACCTCCTCGAGAAGCTTAGAACGTTTCCGTTTTTTGCGAGCTTCCTCGTCGAATTCATCGTCTTCTTCTCGCTTTTCTGCTTCGATTTCAGCAAGCTTTTGCTCATCGCGTTCCCGTTTGCGCTCTTGGATACCTTCTTCAATAGCTTGTCCGATATAAGAAGTAATCAAATGAATAGATTTATAAGCATCGTCGTTAGCGGGAATTACGAAATCTGCTAAGTCTGGGTCAGAGTTAGTATCTACAATAGCATACACCGGAATATTCAAACGACGCGCTTCCTGAACAGCGATAGCTTCTCGCTTTACATCTACTACAAACAAAGCGGAAGGAAGACGCGTTTGATCAGCTACTCCTCCTAATACTTTAGCTAACTTTTCTTTTTCTCGCATTAAGCGTGCCACTTCTTTTTTAGGAAGATACTTGACAGTGTTTTCGTCTTTTAACATTCGCTCGATGGATTGCATTTTTTTGAGCGATTTGCGAATAGTAATAAAGTTAGTGAGCATGCCTCCTAGCCATCGCTCTGTGACGTAAGGCATTTTTAAGCGAGTAGCCTCTCTAGCTACGATTTCTTTAGCTTGCTTTTTGGTCGCTACAAACATTACCTTTTTACCAGACCTCACAAGGCTTTTAAGAGAAGCAGCTGCATCTTTAAGTGCTGCTAATGTTTTATTCAAATCAATGATGTGAATGCCATTGCGCTCCATGAAGATGTAACTCGCCATCTTCGGATTCCATTTGCGCGTAAGGTGTCCAAAATGACACCCAGCATCAAGTAAGTCTTTGTATTCTATAGTAGACATTTACTTTATGTTTTGGAATGAAAATTATACAAAAATAAATATTACCGTTTGCTAAATTGAAATCTTCTTCGTGCTTTTCTACGCCCGTATTTTTTACGTTCTACCATGCGAGGGTCTCTTGTAAGAAAACCTTCGGCTCGCAACGGTGCGCGAAATTCCTCATTGATTTTCACAAGAGCACGTGCAATTGCTAAGCGAATAGCTTGAGCTTGCCCTGTAATTCCGCCCCCTTTAACGTTCACGCGAATATCATATTTCCCTAACTCGTTCGTTACTGCAAGAGGCTGATTTACTACGATTCTCAATATTTCAGAAGGAAAATAATCCTCAAAGGGCCTGTTATTGATGACGATATTGCCCTTTCCGGGCTTCATGTAAATTCTAGCAACAGATGTCTTACGCCTTCCTATCGTGTTAATCACTTCCATGATACTTTATAGAATTTTAATTTCTTTTGGCTGTTGTGCTTGATGAGGATGTTCGGTACCAGCATATACGCGAAGGTTTCGAAAGAGCGAACGTCCTAAACGATTTTTAGGCAACATTCTTTTTACTGCCATTTCTACTAAGCGCGTAGGGTGTTTAGCTAAAATCTCTAAGGGGGTACTGAATCTTTGCCCTCCTGGATAACCTGTGTAACGAACATACTGTTTTTTAGTCATTTTATCGCCTGTAAGAATTACTTTAGAGGCGTTAATAACAATTACATTATCCCCACAATCTACGTGAGGAGTAAAGTAGGGTTTATGTTTACCGCGTAAAATGCGCGCTATTTGACTAGCTAACCTCCCCAAAATTTTTCCTTGAGCGTCTACTATCACCCATTCTTTTTGTACAGTGGCTTTGTTTGCCGAAACTGTTTTATAACTCAAAGTATCCACTTTTTTAACGCTTTTATACTTTTACAAGCTAAACTTCTGCTTAAGTTCCTATTAAACGGAGCGCAAACTTATACGATTGATTTTCAATTTACAAATTTTATACCCATAAATCTTCATAAAAGTTCTATAAACTTCTCCAAAATATTCTGCAATTTTGTAAGAAAGAAATTTTTGTATGATTCGAGAGCTTGCCTCCTTAAACCGATACCTTTGGCGATATAAAAAATATCTATTCTGGGGTGTTTTTTTTACTGCTATCTCTAACATTTTTGCAGTAGTACCTGCTCAGCTTGTTCGGAATTCTTTCAATTTCATCATTCAAACTCTTCAGCAACATCCTCCTACCCAAAAACTTTCTCAACAGCTTTTGGAATACGGATTGCTTATCGTCGGAATGGCTATTATGCGCGGAATATTCTTGTTTTTTATGAGACAAACTATCATTGTAATGTCTCGAAAAATAGAATACGACCTTAAAAATGATATTTATCAGCATTATCAAACCTTGCCGATGAGTTTTTATCGTTGCAACAATACAGGGGATTTGATGGCAAGGATTTCAGAAGATGTGAGCCAGGTAAGGCAATATTTAGGGCCTGGAATTATGTATGGTTTCAACATGATAATATCGAGTATTATTATTGTTACGTATATGTTTATAGTGGATGCAACACTTGCTCTTTGGGCGTTGCTCCCATTGCCTGTATTATCAATCGGTATTTACTGGGTGAATAGCAGCATTAGCAAGCGCTCTGATGAAATTCAGCAAAATATTTCAGCTCTTTCTACTTTTGTGCAAGAGGCTTTCTCTGGAATTCGAGTGATTAAAGCTTTTGCAAGGGAAAAAGATTCGTTTCATAGTTTTCAGAAAATTTCTAATCTTTATAAACAAAAAGCAATTGCTCTTGTAAAAGTAGAAAGCTTTTTCTTCCCTGTTATCTTGAGTATGATAGGAATCAGCATTGTTTTAGTAGTATACATAGGAGGCTTACAAATTATTGCGGGGAAACTTACTGCAGGTCATATTGCGGAATTTATTATTTATATCAATTTGCTTACTTGGCCTGTTACTTCTATTGGTTGGGTTACGAGTGTTGTGCAACGGGCAGCCGTTTCCCAGAAAAGAATTAATGAGTTCTTAAAAACAAAGACAACTATTGTTTCAACTCGGAACCTAAAAAAAATTTTGCAAGGAAACATCGCATTTGAAGATGTAAGTTTTACCTACCCAGATTCTGGAATTCAAGCAATTAAACATCTTTCTTTTTCAATTCAAGCTGGAGAGAAAATTGCTATTATTGGAGCAACTGGCTCTGGAAAAAGTACAATAGCTCATTTGCTTTGTCGTATGTATGATACTACCCAAGGTCGTATCTTAATCGATGGAATTCCTATCCAGGATTACGAAATTTCGTTTTTGCGCAGTCAGATAGGATATGTTCCACAAGACGTATTCTTATTTTCGGATACTATATACAAAAATATCACTTTTGGAATGGATGATACTGATTATCAAAAGGTTGAAAAATTTGCTCGCGATGCAGGAGTATATGATAACATCATGGATTTTCCAGAAAAATTTGAAACTGTAATCGGTGAAAGAGGAATTACACTCTCAGGCGGCCAAAAACAGCGCATTTCTATCGCTAGAGCACTCATTCGAGAGCCTAAAATTCTTATTCTTGATGATTCACTTTCAGCAGTAGACACCAAAACAGAAAATCAAATTTTAACTGCTCTCCAGGAGAATATGAAAGGAAAGACTGCAATTATTATTTCGCATCGCATTTCATCAGCTAAGTTGGCTGATAGAATTATTGTACTGGAGGGCGGGCAAATCGCTCAAATAGGAACGCATAACGAGCTCATTGCTACAGAAGGGATTTATAAAGAGTTATGGGAGAAACAGCAATTGCATTTAATGACTGCATTATAAAAAAGTAGAGAGGAGCAAATATTTCTCCTCTCAGCGGATAGCATTTCGATTGGTATTTTCTTCTTCTAATGGAACACGGCTATAATATAAACGCGGATCATCCCAACTGATATTTCCAGGAAAAGAGCCTGGCTGAATTTTGTTTTTGTCGGGGAACGTAATAGGAGCACCATCTGCCTGATTTCGAATCATCATATAAAACAAGCGGTCTTCTTCGAAAGCTAGTTCTATCATGCGTTCTCGGTCGAGAGCATCTAATCCAGTAGCGTTATAGAGTGGCTGTCCGTCGTCGTAGCGTGCGGCGCGCAACGGATTAAGATAATACTCGATTGAATTTTTTCCAGTCTTAGTAGCACAATACGCGGCGGTCAGATAGGCTTCTGCTATTCTGAACAAAGGATGATTGAAACATCTTGATTGACCTGCATTAGCAGGATAGCGAATATATCCTTTAAAATTTTCATTGTATTTCATGCACCAAATAGCTGCTGGACGAGAGCCAACACGTGAGTTTTCAGTATTAAGAAATGCCTGATGTGGATTAGGGTTATCTACTATGCCGTCTTCTCTATCGCCGAGCCAATCAATGTAGTAAATAGGATCGTGGAAAGCAGTGTCTGGAGAGCTGTTATCGTATCTTTGCCATAATCCGTTGCTTATCCAAGCGCGATCATAGCCTTTTACATTCACTTGCTGCCCGTTGATAGTAAGCGTTCCGCCTAAAATTCCATCTCTATCGTCTCCTGCAATAAGGTCGTTAGCTGGCTGATTTTCTCTTTTGGCAAATAAGTCATAAAAGCGAGTAAGAGTATATTTTCCATATCTTTTATCTTTTGTGGCGCGTTGATGAGCTACAACACTTTTCAAGTCTGATACATCGCCCCAGCCAGAGAGTTCTAAAAATTTGTTGCTAAGCGCTAAGATTTTATCTCGATTAGAAGGTTGTGGTGGTTTTCGGTTGGGCCAATAATACCACGGGTAGCGATATACGGTGCCTAAGGCATTAAATTGCAGGTCATTGATAAGGCGCGTAGAAATGCGCGTGTGTTGAGCAAATTGAAAAACTACCTCGCGAGAGCGTCCGTTAGCGCGCCCGAAGCCTGTTACTTCATTTGAAGCTGTAAAAGCGTCATTCACATCATCTTCAAAGCCGTAGTTTCCGCTTGAAATTAAAATATCGGCTTGTTCTTGAGCTTTTGCCCATTGCCCCATATGAAAATAGACGCGCATGGCTAAAAATCTTGCAGCATCTTTATTAGCTCTGTCGCGGTAGGAGTTAGGTCCATATTTGGCAGTATTAGTAATTTGTTCGCGAAGGTCTGGCAATAGCTCAATAGCTTTTTCTACGTCTTCTACAATTTGTTGATAAGCTCTCCCAACAGTTACGCGAGGAGAATTTAAAGAAGTAGAAGTGCGAAGAATAATAGAGGGTTGTCCTTCGTTATTAGCGGGATTGGTAAAATCGTAAGGTCTTCCGAACATTCTTACCAAATTAAAATGGCAAAAGGCGCGATAAAAATAAGCTTCTCCTAATATGCGAGGTACCCAACTTCGGTTGGCATCATCAAATCCTTGAAAATTGGTAGAAGCTAATATTTCAATTGCTTTATTGGCAGTTGCTAACATCATATAATGAGAAAACCAAGCGTCTTCTACAGTTGTTCCAGTATTGTTATTAGTATTTCCAAAATACATGTTGCGAATATCTTCATCTGCTTTTTCTACATACAAATAACCTTCGTCAGAGGCTAAAACAGCGCGGTGATGAAAATGAGAAATGCTTTGTTTGCTGTTTCCTGTCATTAAAAAGTATGTACCAGCTACTAATTGATCTACATCGGCATTGCTTCGCCAACTATCTCCTCGAAGGCTCGATTGCCCTTGTGCGTCGTCAAAGAATTTTTGTTCTTTACAGGATGTTGTTGCTAATAAAAGCAAGCCAACTGTTCCTACAACTTGAATGAAGTTCATTTTCATACTTTTATTTCAATCAAAACATTATGCAACTTATAAAACATCCATTCAAATTGCAAAAAATATTTTTTTAAAAGCACATCGTTTGGGGAGAAGCATAGCTTATTTTTTGACTACTTTAATCCATCCCAAACGCGGGCCGGACTTTGTTTCTATATGAAACTCGTGAAAATTATCAGTTACAACTTCTCCTAATTCGGGTAAGTTGTCGTTTAAAGAAATAATGTAGCCTCCTAATGTGTCATATTCTCCTTCTGGAATATCCATATCTAGTTTGTGATTGAGATGTTCAATTTTCATGCGGGCGTTCACTCGGAAAGTGTTGTTATCAATTTTAATGTAATCAAAGTCTTCAGTGTCGTGCTCGTCTTCGATGTCTCCAAATATTTTTTCCATAATGTCTTCCATCGTAACTAAGCCTGAGGTGCCTCCGAATTCGTCTGTAACGATAGCGAGACTTTTGTGTTCGTTGATAAATCGGATGAGCAATTGATTAGCAGGCATAGTTTCAGGGACTTCAATCACTTCTCGCATAATTTGGCGAATATCAGTAGGTTTTCTGTAGAGTCCTAACGAATGGCAATACCCAATTACATTGTCAATCGTATCTTTATAGATAGGAATTTTAGAATGTCCTGACTCTATGAACGTTTTTTTAAGAACCTCTATGCCATCTGAAATGTCTACGGCGACCATTTCTTTGCGAACACGCATACAATCGCGTACCTTTATTTTTTTGAATTCAAGTGCGTTATTGAGAATTTCTTTGCTTACCTCGTCTGTACTTCCATCGTGGGAAGTTACATTTCGAATAAAATTGTTGAGGTCGGTAAGCCCAAAGCGTGGTTTGTCTTCTTGATAAGGTATTCTTAAAATGAAATTAAAAATAAACTTAGTGGTCTTGACAATTATCCATACAATAGGATAGCTCACAGTATAAATGATGTGTAGGAGTCCTACTGAAAAGCTCAAAAATCTATCAGGATTGATAAGCGAAAGACTTTTAGGAATGAATTCAGCTGTAATCAGTACAATGATGGTAGAAATAATAGTTTGTATGCTCATAGCAATACTATCGCGCATTACATCACCAGTGTTAGGGAAAAAGTAGCTAATAAACTGATATAAAGGAGGTTCCATTAAAAGAGCCATGTAAAAACCATATACGACCAAAGCAATGGTGTTTCCTACGAGCATCGTTCCGATAAAATAAGAAGGATTGTGTAAAAATTTGGACATAATGCGCCCGTAATAAGTACCTTTTTTTCGCTGGATTTCAATATGAAGTTTGTTAGCAGACAAGAAAGCCATCTCAGAAGCCGAAAAAAAGGCAGAAAGTACTAAACTTATCAATATTAATCCTATATGTTCCGTTATTTCGTCGTTTCCCATGGGTAAAACGGAATAGTGGCGAATTTTTAATATAATTTTAATCGCCTAACGTGTAAGTAAATTTAATGCAAAAATTCTTTTCTTTTCAAGAGGGTCTCGAAAAATTTTAAATCATGTTCCGACTGAAAAATCTTAAATGGTAGGTACAGGAACTGAAATCTCGATACGAACAAATAGTAAGCGTCTTTCGTTTTTCGAACTTTTTGAATCTTATCCCATGTAATTTGCATGCCTTCCCTTTCAGATTTTTTGATGAGAATGTGGCGAGTATCAAATTCATAAAACAATTTTTCAAAATAAGTTTTAAACTGTTCCAGTTGGGTAACTGCTACAAACTGAATTGCCCAAAAGATTACCCATAACAAACTTAGCAAAAAAGCAGAAATCAAACACCACCAAAAAGCAGGTGCGTAAAAAATAGGAATAATCAGAATAGCTACTGGGATGAGCCATGCCCACCAGAATTCTCTTAAGGCATTTAAAGTGGAAAGATTAATGTAGGTTTTATGGTCGAGTTGATATTTTTTTGTTCTTATAGTCATACGTGCTGTGGCTTTTCAGTCAAAAAAAGTTGATACCTGGTAAATTGGGAAGAAAATTAGCAGTTGTTTTTTGGAGTTCCTCGCGCGATTTTTCTTCTGCGTTTTGCAAGGCTTGATTAATAGCAGCAATTACCAAATCTGAGATCATTTCAGTATCTTCAGGCGTTTTGAAAAGAGATTTGTCTATTTCAAGGTGAACTACTTGCTTTAATCCGTTAACTGTTGCTTTTACGAGCCCTCCGCCAGATTCTCCATGAGCGCGCAGATGTGCTAAGTTGTCTTGCACTTCCTGCATTTTTTGCTTCATTTCTTGCAATTTGCCAAAAATTTCTTGCAAGTTCATAGGATTTACTTTTTTAAACGTTTACGTGTCTTTCCGCATGATAGGAGGAACGAACTAAAGGACCGGCCTCTACGTATTTTAGTCCGCGTTTAAGCCCCTCTTCTTTGTACATTTCGAAAGTATCAGGATGAATAAATTCTACGACCTCTAAATGCGCTTTGGTAGGTTGTAAATACTGGCCTAATGTCAGAATATCGAGCCCATTTTCTACTAGGTCGTCCATGATTTTAAAAACTTCTTCTTTAGTTTCACCCAGTCCTAGCATCACTCCTGACTTGGTGCGCTTCCCATATTCTTTTGTGCGGCGGATTTGTTCTAAACTTCTTTGATACTTAGCTTGCGGACGAACCTTTCTGTATAAGCGCTCTACAGTTTCCATATTATGAGAAACCACTTCTTGGCCAGCGCTGATAATTCGATAGAGTGCTTCCCATGCTCCTTTGACATCGGGAATAAGAGTTTCAATTGTAGTTTGAGGAGAATACTCTTTCACCAAACGAACAGTTTGATACCAAATTTCCGCTCCTCTATCTTTGAGTTCATCTCGATTTACAGAAGTGATCACAGCGTGTTTTACTCCCATGAGCTTAATAGCTTCTGCTACACGACGGGGCTCATCGGTATCGTATTCAGTAGGACGCCCTGTAGCAACTGCACAAAAAGAGCAGCCTCTTGTACAAATATTTCCTAAAATCATGAAGGTAGCTGTTCCTGCGCCCCAGCATTCTCCCATATTAGGACAGTTGCCGCTTTGGCAAATTGTATGCAGTTTATAAGTATCTACAATTTCACGAACTCTCAAATATTCTTTGCCTACTGGCAATTTCACTCTCAACCACTCTGGTTTGCGAATAGGTTCAGCATTGGTAAGCGTTGGAAGTTCTATCATCGATGGCTATTATTTTTTAGCAAAGATAAGCAGCGCTTTAAGAATTTCCGAAATCCCTTGAAGGAATAATAAGAAAATACCAATAGGGGTAAAACTTTTAATGATAAAACGATAAGGAAGCCCTCCCGCATCAGGAGACCCTTCCTGAAACCACCATGCTTGATAAGCGTAAATTGCCCCGTACACTATACAAACAATACATAAAGGAAGTAAAAACAAAATTCCACCTATTAAATTTATAAAAGCTTTTGTGCGCAAGGATTGACGCGAATACCATACATCTACACGGACATGCCTGTCTTTTTGAAAAGTGTAAGCCGTGCTCAAAAGGAAGATGGCTGCAAAAAGGTGCCATTCTAATTCTACAATGCCTGCTGAAGTAAAACTAAACCAATAGCGAGCAATTACATCCCACACAATGAGCAACACCAAAAGAGTAGTGAACCATGCAACAGTTTTTCCTATTTTTTCGCAAAGAGTATCTACTGCACAAATATATTTTTGAGCATATACAAGGAGAGTTTGTTTCATAATTTTTAAAAGCTTTCAGAATTTTCTGAAATAAAAAAAGCTTAATGATGATGCTCTTCGTCGTGATGTTCGTGTTCAGCAATTGCCATACCAATAAACAATGCTGAGAGCAAAGTGAAAATATAAGATTGTAAAATAGCTACGAAGAGCTCTAAGAAAGTTAATGCTATCACTGCTGGACCTACCGCTAGAGCTAATACTGCATTTTTAAATATAAAAATGATACTTATCAGACTTAAAATAATAATATGACCTGCAGTAATATTCGCAAACAAACGAATCATTAGAGCGAAAGGTTTTGTAAAAATCCCTACGATTTCGACGGGAAGCATAATTACTCGCAGAGGTAAAGGAACACCGGGTGTCCAAAAAATATGCGACCAGTATTCTTTGTTACCAGAAAAGTTTGTAATCAATAATGTAAAGACGGCTAACGTGAGAGTAAAGGCAATATTACCAGAAGCATTTGCACCCGTTGGAATAAGACCAAGTAAATTATTTACCCAAATAAAAAAGAAGATACTAATCAAATAAGGCAAATATCTCTCATAATTTTTTTCACCTAAATTAGGAATAGCTACTTCATCGCGAATAAATACTACTATCATTTCTATAAACGCCTGAAGGCCTTTTGGTGCTTGATTTTTGCGATTTTTATATGCGCCAGCTACCTTAAAAAAGATAATCATCAGGATTATTACAGAAACTATCATCGAAGCAACATTTTTGGTGATAGAAAAGTCGAGAACTTTTTTTCCTTTTAGTTCTATAATATGATTGTGTTCATCAATTTTATACTCTCTATCTCCTTTTTTGACAGTAGCTTCTCCATGGTGAAAATCTGATGACATAAAAATATCTAAATTCCCCTCGCACCAAAGAATTACAGGGAGAGGAATGGAAACGTGATGCCCATCTGAGGTGGTAAGAAGATGCCAACTATGGTCGTCAAGCACGTGATGCATAATGAGTTCATTGGTATTGAAATCTTCTGATGATTGGTTTGCTTTTGCCCACAAAAAAGAAGTTTCTAAAAACAAATATAAACCAAGGAGTGTCCAAAAGTTTATCATTTGATGGTAATTTTAAAGTTATTTCTTTTTATTGCGCAAAATAGAAAGGAGCGCAATAATTTCAAACGTAGTGAATAAAAAATATAGCGCAAAAAACAAGATAGCAAAGGTCATTTGGTTTTCAGGAACGAGAAAGAAATATAAAAATAATCCGAAGGAGGCTACAAGAATGCGCATTGCAGCATTTCCCATGAAAGCGTTATAAAAGTCGTAAGCATCTCCTTTGGCGCCTTTTAACAAAAGCTTAGCAGAAAACCAGGTGAGAAGTCCCAGGATCAAAACCAAACCTGTGCTATGCCAGGGACGAATCGCAATGATTTGCTCGGCTTGTAACCACTCTAATAGAGAGGCTAATACAACAGTTGCTAAAAAAACTCCCCAAGAAAATTGTTTAAAGTTCATGGTTAGGAAGGATTAAACTTAAAAAAGTCCATATCCCATGTATTCAGGAATTTCATCAAATACACGCGAAAAAGCAATAGATTTAGGACGCTCCGCCCAATCTACTTGACGAAAATACGCCTTTACTTTTCGATATAGTGCGCCATATTCTGAAAAATTTCCGTAAAGTACAAGTCTTGTATAGCGCGTAGTTAGCTCTAATTCATCTACCACCAGCAATAGAAAGTATAAAAAAGTGTTACTGTCGTGGTAAGTAAAAGCATTGCAAAATAATAAACTATTTTGTTGAAAAATAACCACTATGAAAAAATGAGCATAAATTTCTACATGGATACAACGTTCGAAAGTATGATGCTGATTATTAGTAAGTTGATTAATAAAGGACATTGTAGCATGCTGCCAACTTACAATATGTTCGGGATATACGTTTCTGAACCATGTACTGATTTGCTCATCTACATAAAAAACACACTTTAAGTTTAAAAAAGCGTTTTTATGCTCAAAGATGTGATGTAACTCCATATCGTAAGGAGTATTTAGGCGCAAAAAAGCTAGCAACGTATCTGCTTCATAAAAGTAAGCTGGCAAAATCACGAAATTTGTATCGACAATACAAATGATGACTTCTTTCCAGAAGCCTGCATTAATACAATGATGCTGTTTCCAAAATTCTTGCAGAACTTGTTGTAAATGCAATACAGACTTGCAAGATTCAAATTCATAAAGTTCATAAAGCAATGCAATAGAATTATCGCTATCGATAACTGCAATCTCTAGTTGAGAACTTGCTAAACGCACTTTTAAAATATATTGCCTTAGTAAATTGATATCAAATTTACTTTCGTCTTTTACCTTAAAGCGTAGCCATTCATATATGTCTGCTTCTATTCCCAATTTCCTGAAATGGTTACTTCTTCTCTTGAACCAAAACGCAATAATCTTCTGCGCGCAATTTGATTATCATCTTTGCGAGTTTTATCCAATGGATAAGGGTCTTTTACTTCTACGTAACTCACAGGAACGCCGTTGACAGTTTTTTGAGCAGCGTATAATTCGAACTCAGGTCGTGTTTTTCCTTCTGCTTTTAGGCGTTCTTCATATAATTTGGTGGTGAGTCCTTTATAATCAGGGACGTATTTAAGTTCTTCTACTTTTAGATCAGGATATTTGTCAGGTGGGAAAATAGCAGTTTTTGCATCTATAATTCCCAAAGTGTCATATGTTACAACAACACTATCTTCTAAGCCGTACTTGGGGTCTTTCGGGTTTCTATCCATAGAGCTCATTACAATTCTTTCTTTTCGAGAAATGTTGTACATTTTGCCGTGATTAATGAAATGAAACAAAGAATCCCACGAGCTAGCGTATTTAGTGTGAACCTCAAAATAGGCTTTTTGTGCATCTCGAATCATTTTTAGACGAGCAATTACAAGCGCCTCTGATTTTGCGATATTTTCGGCCTTATCTATTTCGCTTTTAATACCGTCAAAAAGCAACCATCCTAATAAAAGGATAATTGGAATGAGTGCTAACTGAAATATTTTTGTTTTGGTCATTTTTGAGCAAAAAATTTGGATTTTTTTATCGATTGCAATAATACATTTCAGAACGAAAAAAGAAAATTTTGTTTATAATTTCTTACAGTTCTTTACCAATCATATAAGCTCCGAGTTTTTCGTGAGTAGCAGTGATTAAAGGATAAAACTTGAGTTCAAATTGTTTTTCAGTATCGTTTTGACGCCTGATCAATTTAACTGTATTTATCTTTTCATCGAAAGCATTTTGAAATCCGTTAATAAAAATTTCGCGTTCATCGCGCAAAAAAAGGTTCTGAACAGGCATGCCAGGTTCTATTTCTACTCTTCCATTTGTAAGTTTGATAGCCTCTTTGTTGATAAGGGTAAGCTCCATTTCTTTATCTACTACTATGATAGGATTAGGGCTATTGCGTATAATGCTTTCGCTAATAGCTTGTTGAGCTTGTAAGTTTTCGCGCGCTTTTTTCATGCTGATAATTGTAAATCGAATTTGTTTGTCGGCATCAGCGATTTTTTGCTCTTTTTGTTTAAGCTCTTGAAGTAAAACTTCATTTTCTTTGTTTTTCTTTTGTAGTTCTTCTTGTAAGAGAGTGAGTTGCTGAGTGAGTTGTTGGATTTGATTTTCTTTCGAGGTAATTTCTTCAGATTGTTTTTGGGCAATTTCTATAAGTTTTTTAGTTTTTTCCGCTGCTCTAGCATTATTAATGGCCGAAGCAATGCTTTCGGCAACTCTTTCTACAAAGGTAATTTCATGATGTTCAAAGACACGCAATGAAGCAATTTCAATTATTCCTGTTACTTCATTGTTCATTTTTAAGGGAACAATTAAAATACTAGTAGGAGTAGCCCAGCCTAAGCCAGAAGTAATATAAGTGTAATTTTGAGGAATATCAGTGAGAAGCACCGTTTCTTTCTCTAAAAAGGCTTGCCCAATCACTCCTTCTCCGTAGTCTTTCCCTACATGAATGTGCTTTTGAAAAAACTTTTTGCGCTCATATGCATAACAAGCAATCATTTCCAAATACAAGTTATCTTTGTCTTCATTGTTAAGAATGAATAATCCTCCTTGGCTTGCATTTAAGTAAGTAACAAGTTGATGAAGAAAAGTATCTGCAAGTTGTTCTAAGGTCATATTGCTAGTTCGGAGAAGTTCAGAAAATTTTGCCATTCCTTCGGCTACCCAACTGCGTTGTTTATCTTCTAAGGCAATCTTAATAAGTTGTTGCCGCATTTGTAAGAGTGTATTTCCGAGCATATCGTTAGGTCCGGCAGGTTCGAAGTTTTTATCAAAGATTCCTTCTCCGATGCTAATAGCAAATTCGCTTGCGGCTCGAAGATGTTTTTTGAGTTTTTCAGTAGCCTCTAATACGTATTTGAATTCGTTGGTAACTCCTAAAGTGTTGTCGAGAATTTCTCCTTCTGCAAGTTTATTGAGTTGTTCGATAGGTTCCTTGATAGATTTTTGTAAGTTAATCACTACAGAAGCGGCAAAAAAAAGCGTAAAAATGATTGTTAATGCTGTTATGGCTACAAATCGGCCATTTGCTTTTTGTAAGTTAGAGAGTACTGAAGAAGCATCTTCTGTTAAATCGTATACTTGTGATTGGCTCATAGGCTCTAAAATGGCGTTAATCTGTTCTGCTAAAGGCTGAATTTCGTTGGAAAGTCGGCTAATAATTTGCTTTTGGTTATGGTGTATGCGAACTAACATCATATATTGCTCCTCTTGTGGTAAAGAATCTATAGATGATTTTGCTTCTAAGATGTTATCTGTGAAAAAGTTATCAATCTCTTGTTGTTGAATTTCATATTTAGATAGCAAAATTTCTAATGAGTCTAAACGGTGTTTATTTTCCTCGTCGGTAAAGTTATTGCGCATATTGAGCAAAGATAAAAATGCAGGCTTTACGCGACTTTCCCAAGTAGAAATTCTACTATCTTTCCAATACGGATCGCCTGTGAGCAAATAACTGTTTTGTAAACGACCTGATTCGGCTAAGCCAAATTGAATTTCAGAGGTCGCTAATACAACTGGCATGCGCAGTTGATTGACTTTTTCACTGATCTCGGTAGCGTTATTAAACTCATGAGTGATAATGATGGTAAGCGATCCAAGGACTGTAAAAAAGAAAAAGATTAACAAGACAATTCTTCCTTGAATAGTGTGTATTGAAAGAATGTCTTTTAGAAGCGAAAGATTGAGCCGATTGTTGAGCATTTGTTTGTTCTGTTTTTAACAAACATACAGAAATTTTACCGCTTTTTTTCAAGCGACTTCGGGTTTTGACAAGAAAATTCTAACAAAATTTAGCTTTTAAAAGTAATCCGCTCGTTTCAATAGAGAGTGTTTGCCATACCTGAATTTTTGATTTGATAAATTTGGATTTCCTGATGATTATTCTTTTACCTTTTTGTTCTACTTTTGAAAAAATAATTTCTGTATAAGAATGAAGCTATATCTTTCAGCTCCGTACCCCCATACGAATTTTATAGAAATCCAAATGCATATCGAAGAGGTGTACGAAGATAGTTTAGAACTGCAATTGGCGGTTTGGCGTCCAGGAAGATACGAACTCCAAAACTATGTGCGCTATATTCGAAATTTTTCAGTAGAAGATGAAAATCAAAATAGGCTTCATTTTTTTAAAATTAACTCCAACCGATGGTGGATACAATCTGCTCAAGTCAAAACTGTAATTATCAAGTATAGTTTTTATGCTAATCAGCTTGATGCAGGAGGAACATATGTAGATAATCAGCGTTGGTTTCTTAACCCGATTAACTTTGCTTTTGCTGTAGAAGGAAGAGAAAAAGAACCATACGAAATTATTTTAGAAATACCTGATAGTTTTAAAGTTGCTACTGCTCTGCAAGAAGTTGCGCCCAGGCGTCTTAAAGCGCAGGACTATGAAGAATTGATAGATAGTCCTATTTTAGCGGCTGAGAAGCTGCAAAGCGATACTTATGTTGTCAATCAGACTCGTTTTCATATTTTTATTTTTGGAAATGTTTCACCTGTATGGAGTGGTTTTTTAGCCGATTTTAAAGCCTTCACACAAAAACAACTCGAGCTTTTTTTAAATTATTTTCCTGTTAAAGAATATTATTTTCTGATTCAGATACTGCCTTTTCATATTCATCATGGAGTAGAGCATTGTGCTTCTACTTCTATAGTGATAGGTCCAGAGCATGATTTTTTTGAAGATTGGTTCTATGCTCAACTTGTAGAGTTAGCGTCTCATGAGCTTTTTCATGTTTGGAACATTAAAACAATTCGTCCTGTAGAACTTTTGCCTTACAACTATACGGTTCCTCAATATTTTCAGACTTGTTTTGTGGTAGAAGGAGTTACTACCTATTATGGAGATTTGATGTTAGTTCGCTCTGGAGTATTTACATGGGAACGCTATTTTAAAAAGCTTTCTAAATTGATTCAGAGACATACTCATCATTTTGGACGGCTGTACAGTTCATTAGCTGAAGCCTCTTTCGATTTGTGGGTAGATGGTTATCATAAGCAAGGAGCGGCGCCTTATCGTATGGTATCTGTTTATACAGAAGGTTGTTTGGCGGCATGGTTATTAGATTGGCATATTCGCCTTAAAACGCAGTCTCAACACTCTTTAGATGATGTTATGCAAATTCTTTTAACTGAGTATGCCCAAAAAAACATTGGCTATACGATTAACGATTATATCAACATCATTTCTAAGATTACTCAAGAAGATGCCTCTTGGTATTTAGAAAAATACATTTTTGGAAGAGAAAGCTTGTTTGAAGCGCTTAAAGAACTCATGTCTTCTTTTGGGTTAATATTAAAAGAATCTGATAATGAACTATATTCACAACTCTATTTCGGATTTAAATTTGAAGGAATCAATCATCAGTACTTTGTAACAGAGATACATCCTTTTTCTCCTGCTTATGAAGTTCTTGCCTTAGGCGATCAGATTTTATCAATTAACGATAATCCTGCCTCTCAGGCTATTGAAGCGTGGCTCGAACTCGGAAAAGAAAACATTCTTACAATCAAACGAAATTATCAGACCAAGCAAGTAGTTTTATTTGCTGACGGCAAAACACAGTATTTTGTTAATTATTCGATTTGCGTAGATAGTTATGCAGAAGAAGAAAGGATTAATAATTGTCAGTATTGGCTTTCTGGCACTAAACCAGAAATTTAATTTTCTCGATAAGCGTTGACTACTTTCGTAACATACTCGATTTGCTCTTGATTCATAGTAGGGTAAAGTGGCAAGCTAACTACCTCGCGATGAATTTTTTCAGTAATTGGCATTGATAAATGTCCTAATTCTTGTTGATATGCTTTTTGTTGGTAGGGAGGAATAGGATAGTGAATAGCTGTTTGAATACCTTTTTGAGCTAAATATTGTTGGAATTGTTGTCGTTTTGGGGTTCTGATCACAAATAAATGCCATACATGTGTTCCGTAGCTTGCTACATAGGGTAAACGAATATCAGGATTGCGAATGTTTTCCAAATAATATTGAGCAATTTCTTGCCTTCGTTGGTTTTCTTGGTCTAAGTAACAGAGTTTTACGGAAAGAAGAGCCGCTTGCAATTCGTCTAATCGAGAGTTGTATCCTAAGTAAGTGTTAAAATATTTTTGAGGTGAACCATAATTTCGATAGGCTCTTATAATATCTGCTAAGTGCTCATCATTTGTAGTGATAGCTCCTGCATCGCCGAGAGCTCCTAAGTTTTTTGTGGGATAAAAACTAAAGGCTGCAGCATCGCCTAAGTTTCCAGTTTTTTGATTTCCATGAAATGCGCCATGTGCTTGTGCTGCATCTTCTATTAACTTAAGTTGATACTTTTGGGCGATTACTTTTAGAGCATTCATATCGGCAGTTTGTCCATAGAGATGAACTGCTAAAATGGCTTTTGTGCGAGAAGTAATTTGTTTTTCTACTTCTTTTGAATTGATGTTATAAGTAAGTTCATCTGGTTCTACTAAAACAGGTCTTAACCCTGCTTTAGTAATGCTCAAAATAGAAGCAATAAATGTATTGGCAGGCACGATTACTTCATCGCCGGGCTGCATTACGCCCATTTCTTTGTAGGCTTCCATAATTAAAATAAGAGCATCCATACCGTTAGCTACTCCTATGCATTCCTTTGTGCCGCAGTATGTTGCAAAAGCCTGCTCAAAGCGCTTCACTTCTTCCCCTAACACATACCATCCTGAGCAAAGCACCCGTCGAAATACATCTTCCAGTTGTTCTTGATATTGTAAATTAGCTTTTTGAATATTTAAAAAAGACACATTCATCTTTAGAGTCTTACAACTCTCGCCAAAACTTGTTGGAAAAAAATTACAAATCGAGATTTGATATATTTTGCTGCGTAAGAGGCTTATTGATGTATTTCTTGACGTACTGGTAGTTTTTAGATTTATTAATATCTTGTGGATTAATTGAAGATGTTAGCATTACAATTTTACACTTGGCTTTAGTCTCGGGTTTGAGTTTATCAAAAAGATCTAAAAACTGAAAACCATCCATGAGGGGCATATCAATATCCAAAAAAATAATATCGGGCAGAATCTTAAGAGCATACTCTGGCAGTTTTTCGATATTTCTCAAAAACTCAATTGCACTTTTTGCTCCTGTGTGTACGTATACATTGCTGCATAATTGGGAAGCAGCTATCATTTTTTGATTAATGAGATTATCAATCTCATTATCATCAATCAACATCACCGCAAAATATTTCTTAGAAGCCATTGAGATACAATTTGGTTACAGTGCAAATAATGATAAAAAAAGGAAAAGTTCAAATACTTATTCTATTTTGTTGAAGGTTTGATGGGTTGCAAAAACGCAATTCTTTGCAGAGTTCCAAAATTATCTTCTATAAATTTCCCATTTTCTTGAACTATTATCGCAGTTCCATCTGGTACAATAACACGGAATTTTATTTGGTAATTTAATGACTTTTGAGTATAAACTTTTTTTACTTTTTCTAGGTCATCAGGGTGTATAATCGGATAAAAGGATCCAAATCTTAAGATTTCATCATGATGATAATGAATAGCAGAAAAGCTGTCTCCAAAAATTTCAAGGATAGAACCTTTTTCATCAATACTAGCAGTGTACAGACATCCGATTAATACCTCTAATTTTTTTTCGAATTTTGCTTTTAGATGCTCAATTTCGATTTCTAGTTTGCGGTAACGCATTTGTTGAAGTTCTATTTCTCTATGATTTGCTGTTAACAATTCTTGTTGTTCTCGCATCATAGTTTGAAGTTTTTCGATAAGTTCTTTGTTGCGCGCTTCTGCTTCTTCGAGTCTTTTTTGTTTTCGCAACAATTCTTCTTGGTTTTGTTGTTGCTGGGCTAAATTAGAGCGCAATTGCTCTTCTTGTGCCTGAAGTTGCACATTAGTTAATTGTGCTTCGTAGAGTAGTTTGTTTGTTTTTTCGTTTGCTTGTACCGAAATCAAGTTCAGAGCGATATTTTCTGATACTTTTTCTAAAAGTTCAATTTCTCGAGGTGTAAATTTTCGGAAAGATGCCAATTCGATAATTCCCGTAAGTTGTTGCTTAGCTGCAAGAGGTATAATCAGAATACTTTGCGGTTTGGCTTTTCCCAGTCCTGAACTAATGAATTCAAATTGTGGAGGAACTTCTTCCAAGAAAATAATCTGTAGTCGCTTGGCAGCTTCTCCTAAAAGCCCTTCTCCTAAGGAAAATCGTTGGTTAAGTTTTTCAGTATGTTCAGGAGCGTAATAAGCCTTTAAAATAAGATGTGGCTCCTTGTCTGATTCGTTATAAACATAAAGCGCACCGTATGGTAATTTCAAATATTTTATAATTTCATTTAGCAACTTTTCTGCCAGTATATTAATATCATCTGATTGTAATAAAATGCTGCTAATTTGGCTAATGCCTGTACTAAGCCAAGCATTTTCTTCATCTTTTTTTCGGATGGCTTTTAGTTTTTCGCGCATTTCCAAAAGAGCATGCCCCATCATGTCGTTGGGCTTTGGTGTGTAAGGTTCAAATAGGTTACCTTGCGCAATTTGTTTAGCGAGTTCTAAGTTAGATTCGATGTTAAGTTGCTCTTCTAAATAAATTGCATTTTTGGCATTTTCATAAGTTTGTTTATTTAAGTGATGTGCAAAAAATACACAAATTGCAAACTGAGAAGTAGAAATTAACAAGGGAGGTAACGCTTCTTGAAGAGAAAATTCTCCTTTATAAATAAAATACTGTTGAAGTTCTGTATTTCCTTCATAAGATGCGAAAACTCCTATTCCGTAGTAAAAAATGCCTGCCACAAAATAAGGGATCAGTAACCTTGGGTTTTGATAAAATATCAGCACTGTCATTGTAAAAAAGAAAGTAAATTGGGCATAGAAAGAGCCTTCTGTTTGTAAAATGAACTGCAAAACGAAAACAAACATCTGAAGGCTTAGTATGAATCGCCTTACAGAGGCGGTTACTTGGAAATAATATAAAAAAAATAAAACAAGCAGGTTAGCGCCTCCCATTACAAAGCCCGTAAACCAAGAATCATGAAAAAAGGCTAATAACATGCCAAAGCCGAAGTAGCCAAACATTAAATAAATAAATAATCTATCTACACGTTCGTAGATGGCTTCTTTAAAAGCCAAGACGCGCCTTTGGGGGGGAATGAATTCTTTGACGGACAGCACAATTATTCGAAAAATTAAAACAACACACCAGAGATTTTTATTGCAAAAATCTAGACGTAATAATAAGAATTTGGAAAAATAAAAAAAATGTTCTGAAGTTTGAAGAATACTTTTACGGTTCGACGACCAGGATTTTTATGAATGGAAAAATTTCTCAATAACTGTTACAATATAATCGTAGTGGCTTTCATTGAGCCCTGGCCATACGCCCAACCAAAATGAAAGATTCATAATAATGTCGGTATTGTTCAAATCCCCTACCTTGCGGTGAGGAACGTCGATATAAGCGGGCTGCCGCAGAAGGTTTCCTGCAAAGAGCAAGCGAGTTCCTATTTTATTTCTTTCTAAGTGCTGAACAAGCATATGGCGGTCGTTAGCATCGCCTTCTCGCAAAGTAATCATAAATCCGAACCAACTCGGATTTGAATGAGGAGTAGGCTCATGAAGAATGAAAACATCTTCGAAACGCTTTAATTTTTCTTTGAGAATTGCATGATTTTCTCGTCGTATTTTGATGAATCGTTCTACTTTTCGCAATTGCGAAAGCCCAATAGCTGCTTGCATATCTGTAACTTTTAGATTAAAACCTATATGGGAATAGGTATATTTGTGGTCGTAACCGTATGGCAATTTTCCAAGTTGTTGAGAAAATCGACAGCCGCATGTGTTGTCTTTCCCAGGTTCACAGTAGCAGTCTCTTCCCCAGTCTCGGAAACTTTCAGCAATTTGTTTGAGTTCTTCATTGTTGATAATAACCGCCCCTCCTTCTCCCATCGTAATGTGGTGAGCAGGATAAAAGGAAAGAGTAGCCAGGTCTCCGAACGTGCCCGTTTTTTTTCCTTTGTATTCTGCTCCAAGAGCATCGCAATTGTCTTCGATGAGCCATAAATTATATTTTCGAGCTACACGCGTCACTTCTTCCAAGTTAAACGGATTTCCTAAAGTATGAGCAATCATAATTGCTTTGGTTTTAGGAGAAATTGCTTTTTCTAGCTGAGTTACATCGATGTTGTAAGTAGGAATTTCTTCGTCCAAAAACACAGGTATGCAGCCGTATTGAATGGCTGGATTGACCGTTGTAGGAAATCCAGCAGCTACTGTAATAATTTCGTCGCCAGGCTTGATTCTCCTTTCGCCGAGTTTGGGGGAAGTGAGCGTATAAAAAGCGATTAAGTTAGCAGAGGAACCTGAGTTTACTAACAAACTATACTTTGCGCCGAAATACTCTGCAAGTTCTTTTTCCATTTGTTTTGCGAAACGACCAGCAGTAAGCCAACCATCGGCTACTGCCTCTATTCCCATCATCAAATCGTCTTCTTCTATAACTTTCCCCGTTACAGGAATATAATGCTTTCCAGGTTCAATAGGCTGAAAAGTTTTCAATTTTAAAGTACTTATGAAATCAGTTGTCATTGTAGTAATGTTTATAAGGTTTCTGTCCAATTTATCATATGCCTGATTCCTTCTTCTTTATTTACGAGAGGTTGCCATTTAAAATCTTGTTTGGCTTTGTTAATATTAGCTACAAATACTTTTTGATCGCTTTGGCGCCACGGGAGTTGTTGGTAATTCATTTGAATATCTAATTCTTTTTCTAAAAAAGCAAATAATTCGAGAAGAGACAGACTATTTTCCATACCTCCTCCGATATTATAAACTTGTCCTTGAGTTTTATCGATGTGTTGAATAGCTTTTTCGTAGCAGCTAATCAGATCTGAGGCGAAAAGTACATCTCGCACTTGTTTTCCATTTCCTGAAATAGTAAAAGGCTTTTGGAGTCTTTTGTGTTTTATATCGATGGCTTGCTTGACAAACCAACCAATCCAACCTTGGTCATAAGTAGAAAATTGTCTTCCTCCAAAAATTGAAGAATGCCGAAAAACGATAGTACGCAATCCGAACATGCGAGCATAATCTTGCATGTATTGATCTATTGCTCCCTTAGAACAACCGTAAGGCGATTCAAAGCTCAGCTTTAAAGATTCATCAAAGCCATTTTCATAACCTTCAGCGACATACCTTGTAGGAGTTTCTATGAAGTGAATATCATGAAAGTTCCCATAAACTTTATTAGTAGAAGAGTAAGTAATAATAGTTTCTGGCGAAAATTTGCGAATAGCTTCTAAAACATTATGTCCACCGATAACATTGATTTCAAAATCTAAGCGCGGATTTTCTAAAGAACGAGTCATCGCTACCTGACCAGCTAAGTGGAATATTACATTGGGTTTAGCTTCTCGAATTGCAAACTCTACGTCGTTGTAAGAGCGAATGTCGGAGTGGTAAAACTTAAAATCTCCTAACGATTTAAGCCATTCCAAATTTTTAGCGGAACCTTCTCTGAATAAATTATCAAAAATAAATACTTCTTCACCTTTTTTAAGAAAATTTGCGGCCAAATTTGAACCTAAAAATCCACAGCCTCCTGTAATAAAATATCTCATAATAGTTCAGATTCTAGTTTAATAGTTTGTAAGATGCCTTCTTCTAAAGAATATCGAGGTTTCCATCCTAACTTTGTTAAAAAACTTGTATCTGCTTTTGAGAGCATGACTTCGTTAGGACGTGTTGGTAGTTTGCCAAAATTCAAATCTGATTTTGTGTTGTTAATCATAGACTTGCAAAGCAAAGCTAATCGTTTGAGTTGGATAGCTTGACCGCTTCCCAATTCTATGTTTTGAAAATTAGCACATTCAGAAAGATGTTTTAAAACACACAAATAGCCCTCAACGGCATCATCGATATAAATAAAATCTCGTTCTGCTAAGCATTCGCTCAGGTCTATATGTTCGTTTCTCAGCATTTTTCGGATTAGCATTGTAATAAATTTCCATTCTTCATCGCCTGCTCCATAAAAATATTCTACTATCATGTTGACAACTTGAATTTTCTCAGAGTAGAAAAAGAGCCACTGTGAAAATTGTTTTTTAGACAATGCATATGAATTAGTGAATATAGGCAATGAAGTGTCTGTATTAATAAAAGTTTTTACTCTAAATTGAATTGCTTTTTCTAGTAATTCGAGTGGAAAAATAAGATTTGTAGCAATTGTTTGAGACGCAGTTTCATTTTTGCCATAACTTGCAGCTGTATGAATAATGATATCAGGACCAAAAGTTTTGAAAATATCTTCGAGTGATGTTTTATCTATATCAAAGCACAAATAATCTAAATTTTTTAAGCGTTTAAGAGAAGAATGGCTTCTTTTGAGAATGGCCAATTCATAGCTCTCGATTAGCTTTTGGGCTAAATGACTTCCTAAAAAACCAGTTCCACCAGTAAGCAATATTTTCATTCCGATTTGCTCACTTTAAAGTTGATAGGCTGATAACTTAAATTCAGGCGAATCGTGTGCTGATGAATAGACTCCATTACCTTTGAAATTGATTGTTTTGCTGTTGATAGCATCACACTTCAAACAAGTAACAAATATATAATAAAAAGCATTTCACTGCAAATCAGAACATATAGCCCTGCCTTCGTTAAGCTAATGTTTTTGTTGCACAACAGCTGAAAGTAAATAATCCTTAAAACAAAAGTTGGGAGATTAGTTTTGGGAACATGCAAAAAAGAAAAAATCAATTCAAAATTTTGAATCATTTAGCTTAATAAAAATACCAAAATACCCCAACATATATCTTTCGACTCTTTTTTGGAGCTCATTACAACCTGATATGATAGCATTAAAATTACTATCCTACAAACAAAGAACAAATACAGCCATCTATTAAAATGCATCTAATACAGCCAATTTTGTAAAAAGGAGTTGGAAATAAAATTTTTTAAAAGGAGTTGTGCAACGGTTACCAATCTTGCACGCCATTGTTCTTTGTTTCAAAGTCAAACAGTTTTGGGCTAATATCAATGTTTGTTTTCTTTTTTCTCGCACAAATTCCAAACGGTATTCCTCTGAAATTTTACCATAATATTTGTCGAGCGATCTTGTATCGTTTCGTAATATTCGGGGTGAAGTTCGCAAAAAATAAAATTTCTTTTGAGTTCTTTGCAAAAGATAATTTCAGAGCCACTCTCTCTAAAACAAACAAACATAATCAATCATGAATTCGGACATTATCAGTATTTTGAAAATGACATTGCATTTTTCCATGAGTAACTCTCTTTTCTCAAGGAAATAAGGTCATATGATAAAAAGCTCTCAAAATTTTTGGGTGATATTCAGTATTTTTCATTCTGGTGTAGTTCTTAACGATTTTTTACTTACCTATTCGTAGTTGCTATATAGCTCCTTTCATTTCAAAGCTATTAGTGAAGGTTTCATTTTGCGAACATCGCAGAACTCATTGAGTTGTATTGCATTTCTGAAGAGTTAGCTTACAAATATTTCAATTTGATTTTTGGTAAAATGAGCAATTTCTGTCGGTTTTTCCGAATAAAATTTATACCAATCAATTGCCATAGCAATTGCTTGAGCAGAGTTCAACTTAGGTTTCCAGCCTAAAAGAGTCATTGCTTTGCTGATGTCGAGTTTGAGAAGTCCGGCTTCATGAGGTTGTCCGCTCAATTGAGGAGTTTGAATTCGTCCTTCTCCCCAATGTTGGATAGCGATTTGTGCTAGTTCTTTTACTGTGATGGTATCTTCTAACAAAGGACCGAAATTGTAAGCTCCTGCATACTGAAAAGGATTTTCGACTAATTTCTTGCCTAAATACAAATATCCATCAATAGGCTCAAGCACATGCTGCCAAGGTCGCACAGCGTTCGGATTTCTGATAATTACATCTTCTTTTTTTTGCAAGGCGCGTGCGATATCTGGAATAATTCGGTCTTTTGACCAATCTCCTCCGCCGATAACGTTTCCTGCTCTCGTGATGGCGATAGCTTTTTGATGTTTATCGAATTCTTTCAGATTAAAAAAAGATTTACAATAAGAATCAATCACAATTTCAGCGCAGGCTTTACTAGCACTGTATGGGTCATAACCTCCCAAGCGGTCATTTTCTCGGTAGGGATACACCCATTCTTTATTTTCATAAACTTTATCTGTTGTAATCATCACAGCGATGCAAGGTTTTTCTAAAAAGCGCAACGCATCTAACACATTCGCTGTACCAATTGCGTTAATCTCAAAGGTATCAATAGGGATTTCATAAGAAAGTCGCACCAGAGGTTGCGCCGCCAGATGAAACACAAAGTCAGGCTCAAATGCTAAAATTTCTTTTTTAACGCGCTCACGGTCGCGTATTTCCGCTATAACAGACTCACAAAGTGTGTCTCCCTTGATGACATTGTACAAATCATCAGGAGTTTCAGGAGCAAGTGCGTATCCTTTTACGTGTGCACCCATATGATATAGCCAATAGAGCATCCAAGCTCCTTTAAAACCTGTGTGTCCGGTCAAAAAAACCTTTTTGCCTTTATAAGTCTGTTCGTATTTCATTGAATTAATGTTGAATGAGTTGCATATTTAGAAATTATAAAATAGCTGGAAAAGGTTGAGGTACTTCTTTCCCAAAAAAATCATAAGCAATTTTATTGCGAATTTCTCATATTTTCATCATGACATGAGTGTTTCGTTCAATTTCCCATTGTTTCGCACTTGTTCATGCATCCTAACAAGTGAAAAGCATCTTTCTCAAACATACATGGCGTTTTAATTTTAGCTTTTGAATGAAAAATTATCTGTTATGTTGTAAACTTAAAGCGAGATAATTAAACAATCTATTTCTTCAGAATAGTCTTTTTGACCATTTTTTTATTTCATACGAAAGCAACAAAGAGCCTACTATTTTTCTTCGACGTACTGTTGTTTCTAAAAGCAACTGAGATCGTTTTTTTTATGCTCGTTGATTCGATAGCTTCTTCCAAAGCTATCTCTTTGAAAAGGTTTTGTTCATCAATAATACCATCCTTAATTACAAATTATTAACAGAAAAGCGCATTTTTTGCGTTTTTTCGCATATTGTTTGAAATACATATGTTATCGTGTAAATTTCTTTTGAATTTGGTTGATATTTAGAACCGACTCGCTTAAAATATAGATTAAAACCCACTTAAATGTGTTTAAGTATCGTTTAATATCTTCTTTTTTAGTTTTGGCGACTGCTCCCAAAATTGCTCTTCTGCTTTATCGCTCATAGGTAGCTCTGTTTGCAAAAACATTTCTGCCGACCAGATACGCACAATTTCCTCATTAGACAAGAAAAATGGCGTATATCTTGGATTATCCGAGTAGCAAATAATACCTTTATCTCTGATTACCTCATCTAATATATGCATTTTAGCAAAAGCCTCTCGCTTCTTGTAGCTATTAAGTGAATATTGCCACTTCTTATTTGCCAAACCTCTTCTAAAAGCCTACAAACCACCCAAGAGCCGTCTAAAATATACTCCTCCATACTCCTTTCCTGTAGATGAAAACACGCATAAAACCCGTTTTTGCGTAGAAACGGCAAGAAAAAATACGACAAACTGCTTTTTCTGCCCTGGCACATACATACTCGGATTGCCTGCCATTGCTGGCTCAGGGGCTATCCATATCTTTCTGCCTGTAAACCCCTCTTCTCTAAGCCTTTGCACTGCCTCCTCACTATCAAAATTTATATCTGTTTTTAATATTAGTTGATTGTGGCAACAATTCATCACTTTTTTCGGCATCGTTCATTGTATTTTTAAAGATAAATCTTTGGTTATTAAATCTTGTATTGATGTGCCAAATATTTCGGCAATCTTAATAATTTATCAATACTTGGTTCGGCTTCATTATTTTCCTAAGAACGAATAATACTTCTTTTTTTTGCCAATTTTTTTGGAAAATTCATCTTGGCTTAAATTATTTTTTAACCTTAAATGCTTGATATTCTTTGAGATAAAATTTTCTATAAAAAATTTTTTACCTAAAACTTGGAATTGCCGAAAAAAATAGGCTATGCAACAAAGTTGAAATATAAAAGCGTCATCAAACTTACGCACAAGAAAAGTGAAATAATTTTGAATTGGCTCACCAAAAGCGATATACAAGAAATTGCGAGCATTTTAGGGTACTCTTGGCATTATGTGCGTTACGTGTTAAAAGGCGAAAGAAGTTATACAAGCCCTGGGGGTGAATAGATTGTGCGTCTCGCTATTCGCAAAGCCCGCTCAGAATTGCGTCAAACTTTTCGCAAAATCTCAAAGGTAACTTAATTATGAAAATAATAGATGGCAAAATATGGCTTGAAGTAACCGATTGGGGGAATGTAGGATATAAATTATATACAATAATTCATAGCATTGGTAAAACTCACAAATCTTGGTCTTGCGTAAACCAAGATTTTGCCTAAAAACCCGATGGCAAAGTGCGCTGAAAGGGATATTGAAACATTAAAATACCAAGTATTTGCCAAGGATTTAGAGTATAAAGGCTATTTTAAGGGTAGGCACTACAATCGCCGAGAAGCTTGGAGGTTGGAAAAGGATTTGCAAAGCAAGGTAAAAACTTTTACTGATACTGCGCAGGTTGAGCAATTTTTACAAAGAATAGTTCATCTGATTTATTACCCCAAAACCGCGAACGGCTTGCCTATCATTTAGGAGAAGTAGTAAGGAACAGTTATCGCAACGGACAAACTTAAACATAAACATGTATAAGTTCGCTTTTGGCAAAACGAAGCTTTTGTGTATCAGGATGGTATTTTTTTAGGCATGGCTAAAAAGCTACAAGCTGCTCAGGCGAGTAAGTCAGAGGCAGCTGAGCAAGATCAAAAAATAAAGAGTGAACAGTCGCGTCTTCAAAGAAAGATTCGGCGCGCGATAGTGAGCCTTGCTTCAAATATTGAGAAGGTGCGCGTAGAGATAAAAAATAAGGCTGTATAAAATGAAGTGGATAGGAAGAATTAAAACATCAGGTTCGCGAAGAGATATTGCGCCTCAAAGAGTTAGGCAAATTGCAGCGCCAGATAGCTGTACAGATAGGTGTGAGCAGCGCTAATGTAACTCAAATCTTGAAAAGAAATTGGGACAGTATTAGCAAGTCTCTGTGGCGAAAGCTAGCCTCTAATTTGAGTTTGAGAAATGGTGCTAATAATGTTGTAGTGAGTTGGCAGACGGCTGAGATTGCGAATTAAGATAATGGGTGTTTGTGCGTACGCCCAAAACCATAGTGTCGCCAAGATAATATGTTACTACGCGGGTTTGGGAAAGAGCTACAGTTTGCAAGCATACGCCAAGCAAAACCCGAACGTATTTTATTTTCAGTGCGAAAGGCATTACACGCGAAAAGTATTCTTGCAGAAGTTTGGTCAGGTATTGGAATTGCAACTTTGGGGCAGCGTAGCCGAAATGAGTGGTGGCAAAATGACGATTTAGCTTACAAGGTAAGAGATTACTTTTTATTACTTTTTAACACTCAAAGACAGAAAGAGTGAGAATGTAGAATTGCGGCGTCGGTTGCGGTGGTTGATGCGCGTGACGCACGCGAAAGATATTGGATTTGGAATGTCGGACGACAAAGAGATGCAGAAAAAAATTGAAGAATTAGAAAAGATTATTAGAGAGCATGAACAAGATGCGGAGAAAGATCTTGTTTCGCATTTCTTAGCTCCTGCTTTTCAAGATTTTAGA
>JANWWC010000005.1 GCA_025056215.1 Cytophagales bacterium
CTACATCAAAATAGAGATTTACTCAAAAAAATATCTGTACAAGCAAGACAAAAAGCCTCTGAATATGCCTATGAAAAATGCTTTGCCAGATGGTTATCTTTGTTTGATGAAATAAATACACAACCTGTATTTCCTGCTTCTTTCCAACCTAATGTAGTGCTACCCGCAGAAATATATCCAGCTTTTGCGCAGGAAGATATCAGACAGCCTACTTGGTGGCTGCGCACGAAGCAATACACCAGTTATTACACCCACCGTTTGCGCAAACTCATAGGCTTATGAAACCGCATATTATACACATTACGGCTTCGCTCGGTATCGGTGGTGTAGAAAAAGTATTGTTAGATATTTTACAACAAGCTGACGTAGAATCGTTTCGAGTGTCGGTGGTGGTGCTTTCCGACAATGTAGAAATGCTCAAACGCTATACGCTTTCTCCGCAAATCGACATTCATACGCTTGCTTACGAGTTTGACAAACAATATAATTTGCTTTCTTACCTAAAAGCGTCTTTTTTGCCTTCTCATACCCGAAAACGCGCTGAAGAGTTTTTGCGCCTTATCAAAGAACTCAAACCCGATATTTTGCACTTTCATACGCTTCCCCGCGAGTTGATGCTCGGTATTTTGGCAAAAAAAGAAATTCCCACCCTAGAGCTACTCTGTACAGACCATTTGGTACGGCTGGCAAAAGACGAATATTCACCTATTACACGGCGTTTGTTGGGATTTGCGTTTGCTAACTTGTGTAAAAGATTTCACTTAGCGGCAGTTTCTAAAAGCGTGTTGCAAATCATGGAAGAATTTGGCTATCAGGGCAAAAATAAAATTGTAAAATTGATTGAAAACCAAATAGATATTCAAAAATATAATCCCGATGAAACTAAAAAAAGTGATATTCCAACTGTTGTTTATGTGGCGCGGCTTTCAGCAGTAAAAGGTCATCTGGATTTGCTCCATGCGTGGAAAAAGGTAAAGTATTCGGCTAAAAAAAGGCTACGACTCATTGGTCCAGCAGACCCAGATGTCGCTGAGCAAGTGCAAATGTTTCTCACTCAAAATGGTCAGATAGAAGATATAGAAGTGCTGGGTTCTCGCTCCGATGTGATCGAGTTATTAGCGCAAGCCCATATTGCAGTCTTTCCTTCTTACAAAGAAGGCTTGCCGATGGCACTTCTTGAAAAAATGGCAATGCAACTACCTGTGATTTGCTCTGATATTCCCGAACTTACCGATATTATTCAGCATGAATACAATGGTTTGGTATATCCTTTGGGTAATACTGATGAATTGGCGGCTTGCATAGATAGGCTGCTTCAAAATCCGCAAGAATGTAAGCGACTCGGCGAAAATGCCCGTCAGACAGTTATCAAACGATTCGGAAGAGCCAGTTTAGCGTCTTTATACGAAGATTTTTATAAGGAAATCTTACTAAATAGTTGTTAAATCTTGTATAGATGTTTTTAAAAAATATCTTTGTATATCTTTTAAGTTTTTCTTTATATGGGCGTTAAAATTTCGCGAAAAAAAAAGAGGGTGTGGTTGTTGAGTGTTATCTATCGCCTTCAGAAGCTCCTGCCGATTAGCAAAGAATTGAAATTTAAGCTATTTTTAAATTTGGAGTGGATTTTTGATAGGTTATCTCACGAGTTGTCTTTTAGTTTTTATACGCCTTTGGAGCATCCTTTTAGACATTACACTCAACTATTTTTATTGAAAAATATAGATGCTTCTTACTCAGTATTAGATTTGGGTTGTAAAGCAGGGGAAATTACTTACCTTCTTGCATCGAAAGCAAAAGAAGTAGTAGGTATTGATTACGACAAAGATGCTATTCAACTCGCGCAATCTTTGTATAAAAAAGAAAATTTAAAGTTCTATGCAGTAGAAGGATATGAATTCCTCAAAAATAATACTATTTCTTTTGATGTGTTAGTGCTTTCTCACGTGCTTGAACATTTAGACGAACCTGAAGAGTTTTTGAATAGGTTTAAAGGGTTTTTCAAATATATTTATATCGAAGTTCCTGATTTTGAAAAAAACTATTTAAACCTTTATAGAAAAAAGATGAACCTTAGCTTGTTATACACAGATGAAGACCATGTTTCAGAGTTTGACAGAGAAGAGTTGAGGAGTTTGCTGAAAAAATGCAATTTGCAAGTATTAGAAGAAGAGTACAGGTTTGGCGTTCAAAGGTTATGGTGCAAAGTACTATAACAATTTTGCTTAAACTCTTTTGCTAATTTTAATTTGATGAAAACTTATGTCACCATGTCCTTTTTGCGAATGCACTGACTATAAAAAATCTTATTTGCCTTCTACTTATTTTCATAATAAGCGGTTTGACGTAGTAGAGTGTAGAAGGTGTGGCTTGCAATATCTTTTTCCATTTCCTTCTTTAGATGATTACATAGCAATGTACCCACCCTCTTATCAAGAGGGTGTAGACAAAACAATTCTAAAAAACCTTTCTGAAAAGTTGCCGGGCTTGCGTTACTCTTATCAGTACAAAATAAATTTAATTCAACGATTTGTAGGAGATTTGAGTCGCATCACCCTCTTGGATTACGGTTGTGGAAATGCTAATTTTGTGGTTAACTTAAACCATTATGGAATTCGTTGTGATGGAACAGAATTTAATTCGCTCCATGTAAAAATTTTAAGAGAAGCAATTCCAGAAAGTAATTTCTACACAATCGATGATTTTTTAGCAGAAAAAACTCCAAAATACGATGTGATTCATTTAAGCAATGTTTTAGAACATTTAGATAAGCCTTTCGAGATTGTTCAAAAGATAGTTTCAAGGCTCAATCCTAATGGAATTCTATTAGTAGAAGGCCCTTTAGAAGATAATTTTTCGTTTGCCTTTTTAACAAGAAAATGGTATTTTAATTTGCGAAACTTGTTGCAACCTTCGTGGGTAGCTTGCCATGTTCCTACACATATTTTCTTTTCTAATTATAAGAATCAGCGCAATTTCTTTCGAAGAATTCATGGGCTTCAAGAGCTTCATTATGAAGCAAAAGAAGAGCCTTGGCCTTATCCAGAGTTCAAAGAGCAAGCGAAAAATGCAGTAGACAAAATCAAATACTATATCGGACAGTTTAGCAAGAAAATTTCTATGCTCAATTCAACTTGGGGAAACACATTTATTTATGTCGGAAGAAAAACAACCTAAAGTTTTGTTTATCAAAGGACGCCCTGATGCGCATCCTATTCATGCTTTGTATGCTGATGCAGTAAAGGCAGACCATATCTTTGAAGATTTTATTTTGCGGTGGCACGATAAGCCACAAAGTTCTCATCTAAGAAGATATGCGAGTTGGTTTTTTTGTGCTTTCAACATGCCCAAATCTTATGATGTTTATCTAGCAGAATGCGTTCGATTTCCTGTTGTAATTAGTAGGAAAATAGGAATAATATCCAGAAAGCAAAAAATTATTACAATAGTAGATGATGAGTCTTTATATTACATCTACAGCAATCAATACCCGAAAACTACTATTCAGGCCATGAAGTGGTATTTGAAAAACAACGATGGTCTGATATGCATCGGAGAATTTCAAACATGGCTTGCAAAAGAGATACTAAAAGATGAGTGTCCACCTTTAGTTACAGCCTTCAACGGGATTAAAAAAAATCGGTTAGAAAAACTGCAAAAAAATAAATTTAATCCCATGTCTCGTAATATTTTACATATTAGCAATTTCGGCATGAACTTTCGCCTACATTATAAGGGACTTGATTTGATGGTAAAAGCTTTTGATGAAGCAAGAAAAATTTTACCTGATATTAAATTTTATATTATTGGTCAGAACGATGAGGATGCTATAAGGTATTTGTTAGATTTAGTATCTGAAGAAACGCGACATCATATTATTTTTACAGGAAGGGTAGAAAATATTGAAAGTTATTTCCAAGATGCAGCTTTGTATTTGCACACTGCTCGAGGAGAAGCTTTTGGTATTTCAATTTTAGAGGCGATGGCAGCAAGTGTTCCAGTTTTGATTTCTGAGGTAACAGGAGTAAGAGAAATCGTGAAAAGAGTGGCACCTTCCTTTGTAGTTCCGTTGGACGTAGAACACATTTCCAAACAAATAGTCGAGTATTTTACTTTGAATGTTGGAGAGAAGGTAGAGCTTTCTCAACGTTCTAAGAGTATAGCTTCTCTTTATTCAGAAGATTATGCAAAAGAAAGTTTTTTAGAGGCCTTCCAACAAGTTACTAACCAAAGATGATATTTCGAATAAATTTGTAAGAAGGGTTAATAATCAGATAAAATTTATACTTTCGCTCAAGGTTTATCACATTTCAAGCAAATGAAACCGATAATAGAATGTGTCCCAAATGTTTCGGAGGGTAGCAACTACCGCATTATTGAAGCAATTGCCTCAGAAATAAGAAAAACAAAGGGAGTCAAACTTCTGCACGTAGATAGTCATAAAGATGCAAATCGGAGTGTTTTTACTTTTGCAGGAGTTCCTGAGGCAGTAGTAGAAGCTGCTTTTCGGCTCATTCAGAAATCGGTGGAACTTATCGATATGCGTTACCACAAGGGGCTACATCCTCGGATGGGTGCAGTTGATGTATGCCCTTTAGTTCCGATTCAAGGAATTTCGATGGAGGAGACTGCAGAGCTAGCGCGAAAGCTAGGTCAACGAGTGGGAGAAGAGTTACGAATCCCTGTTTATTTATATGAAACTTCTGCCACTTCTCCGCTTCGCAAGAGATTGGAAGATGTGCGCAAAGGAGAGTATGAAGGGTTGCCCAAACGAATCGCTGAAGGATTTTTACCTGATTATGGCAAAGCTGAATTTAATCCTAAAACGGGAGCTGTTATCGTCGGAGCTCGCCCGATTTTAGTAGCATACAATGTAAATTTAGCGACAAAATCAGTATCAGTTGCCAATGAGATTGCTTCTGAGATTCGAGAGAGTGGGCGCATCTTAAAAGAAAATGGTATCATTCAACGAGATGAAAATGGGAAACCTATCCGAGTTCCGGGTATTTGCAAAGCTGTAAAAGCAATTGGGTGGTATCTAGAGAGTTATGGGCGTGCTCAAGTTTCTATGAATTTGACTGATATTGAAATAACCCCCGTACATGTAGCTTTTGAGGAAGTTTGTCGGGTTGCTGAAAAACACGGCACTTATGTGACAGGCTCTGAATTAGTAGGGCTCGCTCCTTTGCGAGTGTTTCGCGATGCGGCTAATTTTTATAAGCAATTTATTGGATACGCTAATAAAACGCTCACCGAAGAAGAAATTGTGAATTTTGCAGCAGCTTCTTTAGGGCTTGATGATATGGATGCTAATTTTAATCCTTTCGAAAGAGTTTTAGAATATCAGCTCAAAGAGTTGTTGTAATTTAGAATTTATCTAAATTGTATTATTTTTTGAGTTAAATTGTTGATTATTAGGTAGTTGTTTAGGGTAGCTTTTTCAGAAGTTTTTAAGTTTAATTTTTTTTTGTATTTGTTTGAAAACGTTTGACTATTAGATTTGCACAAAAGAAAAAGACGAATAAGAGTCTTCAAATATTTAACTGCGAAATCAAACAATTCATACACTTCTGATATGGAAAACAAAAAGACCTACTGGAAAGGAATAGAGCAATTAACTAACCGTCCGGAGTTTATACAAAGAGCAGAAAAAGAGTTCGCGGAGCATTTGCCTATTAAAGATGCTTATGGAGATAATACTCAGGGTTTTGGCGAGGCTAATCGCCGCGATTTTTTAAAGCTGATGGGTTTTAGTTTAACGGCGGTTTCTTTAGCAGCTTGTGAGGCTCCGGTAAAGAAAGCAATTCCATATCTAAACAAACCTGAAGATGTAGATCCTGGAATTCCTAATTACTATGCTTCTACTTTTATAGAGGGCGGCGAAGTATGTCCAGTAGTAGTCAAAACTCGAGAAGGACGACCTATTTTTGTTCAGGGGAATCATCTTTCCAAGCTTACCAAAGGTGCTACCAACGTACGTGTAAATGCTTCTGTGCTGAATTTATACGACAATGAAAAAATCAAATACCCTACTATAAAAGGAGAGCAAGTAGAATGGAAAAAACTCGATGAAGAAATAATTGCTAAGCTCTCTTCTTTAGCTGCTGCTGGCAAGCCTGTAGTAATTGTATCTAATACAATATGCAGTCCGTCTACAAGACGCGTCATTAAACAGTTTCAGCAAAAATATCCTAATGTAAAACACGTACAGTATGATCCTTATTCGGCTTCAGCTATTCTGGAAGCACACAAGTTATTGTTTAACAAACCCTTTGTTCCTTCTTTTGACTTTAGCAAAGCAAAAACTATAGTGAGCTTTGGCGCTGATTTTTTGTGTGGATGGGTGCACTCTACGGAGTTTGAACATCAATGGGCTGAAAACCGGAAAGTAAGCAAGCAAAAAAAGGAAATGTCAAAACATTTCCAGTTTGAAAGTATTTTATCTTTAACGGGTGCTAATGCTGATTATCGCACGCCTATCAAGCCCTCTCAAGAAGGGCTTGCAGTAGTAGCACTCTATAATCTGATAGCAGCTAAAGCTGGGGTTCCTTCTCTTGCTGCTGCTGAGGTTCAAATTAAAAACTTGGATAAAGCAGCTGCCTCTCTGTGGGAGAATAGAGGGAATTCGCTTGTCGTTTCAGGCTCTACTGACGTAGCAGTTCAAGCGATAATTGCAGGTATTAATAACTTGTTAGATAATTATGGCGCAACTATTGATATTAATCGCCCGCTTTTTGTAAAGCAGGGAAATGATTCCGAAATGTATCAATTCGTAAAAGAACTAACAGAAGGAAAAATTGGTGGGGTGATTTTTTATAATGCTAATCCTGTTTACGATTATCCGCTAGGCAATCAAATTGCAAATGCTCTTAAGAATGTTGAGCTTTCTGTCGCCACGGCGGACCGCTTGAACGAAACAGCTTCTCTATGTCAGTACAATGCGCCTGATTCTCATTGGTTAGAGTCATGGAATGACGCTGAACCTAAAAAAGGATTCTTTTCGCTGTCACAGCCGACAATTTCTACAATCTTTAGTACAAGACAAGTACAGCAATCGCTTTTAGTGTGGGCGCAATCACAAAGTTCTTACTACGATGTTATTAAGGAATACTGGACCAATTCCTTGTTTAAGTTTCAAAATACAATCACAGATCCAGAACTCTTTTGGCAAACGTGCTTGCATGATGGTATTTTTGAGCCCCAAATCACAAATTATTATAGCCAAAATGAACCTTATTTAGAATTAGAAGTTAAAAAAGAAGAAAAAAATACTGATAAAAAAGCTGCAAAAGCTAATGCTGAAAGCGATTCAGATAGCAGAAAGATATCTTTAGACTTGTCAGCATATGCTTCAGCTATCAACAATACTTACAAGCCGAATAACGAAGGTATTGAATTTGTAGCATTTGTAAATGGAACTATTGGAACAGGAGCGTTTGCTAACAATCCCATCTTGCAAGAAACGCCTGAACCTATTTCAAAAGTTACGTGGGGAAACTACGTTTCTATTCCTGTAAGCATGTCTAAGCAGTTAGGAATAGAGGTGTTTGAAAATAAGGTTTCTGTTGCTGAAATTAGTATTAATGGACAAAAATTCAAATTGCCTGTTATTGCTCAGCCAGGCCAAGCAAATAATGTGATCGCAGTTCCTGTGGGATACGGTCGAAGTGCGGAGCAAGCAGGAAAAGTAGCTGCAGAAGCGGGCGGTGTAAATGTTTATCCATTTCTGACTGCTAATGAAAAAGGAGTGAGCTTCGTTATAACGCAAGGCGTAGGAATCGTAAATACAGGTGAGAAAGAGTTTGTGGCGCAAACGCAAACTCATCATACTATCATGGGACGCGAATCTATCATTCAGGAAACTACCTTGGCAGAATATCAAAAGAATGAGAAGGCAGGTAAGTTCGAGCCCTATATTTCTACTTATAAAGGAAAAGAGCGTCCTACTAATATTTCCCTTTGGGATATCCATGCAGATGGATATACAAAAGATGAGCGCATCAAAGAAAAAGTCAAAGAACCCAAGGATATGACGTGGAATGAACGTCTTGGCTACAAAGCAGATGTTCATCCTTATAATAATCATCATTGGGGAATGGTCATCGATTTGAACGCATGTACGGGCTGCTCTGCTTGCATTGTGGCTTGTCATACTGAAAATAATGTGGCGGTTGTAGGTAAAAAAGAAGTAATTATGCGCCGCGAAATGCATTGGTTACGAATAGACCGCTATTATTCTCATTCTAAAGAAGTTACTTCTTATGCTGAGATGGAAGAAGCTACTGAAAACCCAGAAGTAGTTTTCCAGCCTATGATGTGCCAGCACTGCAACAATGCTCCTTGCGAAACAGTATGCCCTGTGGCAGCTACTACCCATAGTAGCGAAGGAATAAACCAAATGACTTACAACCGTTGTATTGGCACAAAATACTGTGCGAACAATTGTCCGTACAAAGTTCGTCGTTTCAACTGGTTTAAGTACCACGATAATGACGAATTCGATTATTTCTTCAATAACGACCTGGGCAAAATGGTCATCAATCCAGATGTTACTGTTCGTTCTCGGGGAGTGATGGAGAAATGTTCGTTCTGTGTGCAAAGAATTCAGGCAGGAAAATTAAAAGCTAAAAAAGAAAATCGCCGTCCTGTAGATGGAGAGATAATCACAGCGTGTGCGGCTGCTTGCGCTTCTGGTGCTATCAAGTTTGGAGATTTGAATGATTTTAATTCAGAAGTCCGTCAAATTATGGAGCAAGAACTTGAAGGACGCGCCTATGCTGTATTAGAAGAGCTGAATGTTCGCCCAAATGTTTGGTATTTGAGAAAGGTTCGCAATAATGAAGGTTCAAATGTTTAAATAATTTTTGAAAACCTTCTGTTTTAAGATTTTTTGCTTATGATGTAAAGTTAATGCGGGCGTGATAGGCTGCCAGTTCATCAGGTGTAAAAGGCTGTTTCTCTAAGCTTAAATCGGAGTTAAGCATGCTGTTTCCTCTTCTTACAATTCGCATATCATGAGCGTTGTTCTTGATAATGGTCTGAATAATTCTTCTTTCATCTAACTGGCAAAGCTCCTGATAGTTCTTTACATTCAGTTCACTAGCAAGTTGATGAATAGCATCAGAAAACATTTGGCGCACGCGATGAGTCCACTGATTGACCGTTAAATCGATTATCACAGCGCGTGCGGCGGGAGAACGAATTACGTCTGTCAGTAAAATATTTTTAAGTTGCAAAGAAGGTAGGTTTACGTCAAATCGAATATTGAGAGCAGGAATCATATAATTTCTTATCGCTTCTTGCAGTTGTACAGCAATTAAATCGGGGTGATGTCCTGCTATGATGAATGCACTGAGCGCCTCTACATCATCTCGAATGGCTTTTTCTGCTTCAACTCCTTGTAGGCGATACTTTCCATTTTTAGCATACAAATTGAAAAATGTAATAACTGGATTTTGAATTTGTCCGCTTCTAATCTTATACTCCACATCGATTCCATAAATGCCAAAACAATCATCAAAAGCTTCTGGAAATTCGTGTTTCATGCGCGCTAAAAGTTGTGCTAAGGGACCATTTACAGCACTTCCCGCAAACTGAATAAACCCAAATGATAGAAAAGCTTTGTCGTAAGTATTAAGTGCATCTAAATTTCCTTCATGACTTGAAATTTTAAGAAGCGTTTTCATTAGATTGTCATCTAACTGCAATTTTTTTTGCAGCTCTGGAGAAAAGACAGGTTTAGAAGAACCTACATAACTAATTCCATAAGGATAAACAGTAAACGGAGAGGGTACAAAATTTCGAAACTTAGCAATAATTTCTTTGTCTTCTTCAACAGGGTGAGGAAGGGTAAGCGTGTAGTGAGTGAGCTCTCGCATAAGTTTAAAGGTTAGGTCGTGTGTTGCTACTACCCCTGGCGTGTAGTGGCTACATTCCAAAAGTGCCATTCTTTCAGGGCGTTCAGCCCAATATCTACAATAAAGTTGTTGGAAGCGTTCGATAGCCGCAATCGTTTGTGGAATAGAACTTGCTGTAATCGGTTGATTGCCAAGTTTACTAAAAAGCTCAGCAGGAGTTTCTACATTCGGAGAAAGAAGTTCTAAGTCGACAAGCCGTTTTTGTACTTTTTCAATGTCCGCAAGAAACATTCGTTCTTGCCCTTTGCCGACAGGAGCATTTAGTCCGAGCCTAAAAATTTTTTTGCCGTCTAAGATTTCGACATCTAAATATTTTCTGAATTTGCGGATGATGTTCGCTGTAGTAATCTCTGAAGATGGAATAGGAGGATAGTTCCCGTTTTGTGGAATCCATAGTTTTTGACCGATTTCTAAAGGTGTTCTTTCTTCTAAGCGATTATATTGACATAATGTTTTTGTGTCAATAAAGAACTGTTCTGCAATCTTAGCTAAAAAATCTCCTTCTTTGACAGTATAAACCACCAAGTCTGGCAATTCGGTATTTTCTAAGTTGATTTCTTGGAGAGGAGTGCTTCTAATACGAAGCTTTTGTCCTTGAAAGAGAGTTGCTTCTTCCGAAAGCCGGTTGAGTTGTCGAATTTCTTCTACAGGAATGTTGAATTTCCTGCTAATTGAAGTTAGAGTATCGCCTCGCATCACTTCGTAAAAAACTGTTTCCATTCCATTTTCTTGGACTTTAGGAAGCTCAGAAACTATTAGTGTTTGTCCTACTGCAAGTGTTGCATCATCAGGCAAATTGTTGAGTTCGAGAAGTCTGAGCAGAGAAAGGTTAAATTTGCGAGCAATTCCTACAAGAGTATCTCCTCGCTGTACGACATAAGTTTGTTGAGAAAATGCTGATTTTGGCTTTTTAGGTTCAGAAACGATGAGTTGTTGTCCAGGAAAAAGAGTAGCTTGACTACTCAGACCATTTAATGCCAAGAGTCGTTCTACAGATAATTGGTATTTTTTAGCAATTTGAGACGCCGTTTCTCCTCTCACCACTACATGAATCTGAGACATGTGGTTACAAGTTTTTTAAAAGTTCAAAAAAAATATTGATTTTCAAAAAAAATTTACAAAATACAATAATAAGGGTATTGAGCTAAGGGTCGTACTCGCTTAGATTTGAAGTAGTTAATTTTTAAGGCTATGAAAAAACAAATTTTATGGTTAGTGGCTTTAATTGCCACTCTTGCTTGCTCTAAAAAGCAAGATGATGCTCAGGATCCTTCTCCATCTGCTGGAAGAGTAGATACTACTTTGGTAGCTCCTTCTAGGGCAGAACAGTCTCGTACGCTTACCACAAGTGTAAGTTCTCAGCAGCAACTTAACACAGTGATGAAAAATGTAGATGAAGCGCTTAAAAGATTAAACATCGGGTTTCGAGAAAGTAATCAAGAAGAAAATTGTTATCTTCCGCAGGTGGTGAGCCGTGTAGCTTCTAATGTAAGCGGCTATGATTCTATTATTACAGTTGAATACCCTAATAGAAACTGTCAAGGAGTTACGCTTTCTGGCAGAATTGTAGTGTATTTCAAAAAAGGAAGTCGGTGGAGTTTGCAAGAAGAAATCAGAAGTGGATACAAAGATTCTGTGATATTCCAAAACGTGACGTGGATTTCTCAACAAGCTCGCTCTGTGTTTAACGGATATGCTGTAACTGAAGTAACAGGAAGAAGACTTATTGATTCTGTTTTTATCTCAGAGCAGCCTAAAAAAGTAGAAGCTACTGCACAACGAGAAGGGTATTGGCTTAAACGATATGCTGGCACAACTAGCAACAGAGGTTCTCAAACACTACAGTGGGTAAATCAACGCGACACCCTCAATGGAGTCTATAAGTATAGTGGATCTACTACTTATACTGCAGATTCAGTTACTTATTCCTATAACTATAACAACGAATTTAACAAAAGAAAATATACGGCGGAGGCAAAGGATATCTTAATTAAGTCTGGTTGCCATAGTTGGTATCCGATTAAAGGCACTTACACTTGGGCTTTTACCGACAAAGACAACAAAACAAGTCGTATGATTATAGATTATGGCAATGGCACTTGTGACCGCACTTATGTGATTACTTATGCAGATGGTACAACCGAAACCAAAGAAAACTAACCTGATTCTAAATTCTTTTTAGCCTTACGATTCGTTCGTAAGGCTTTTTTTGTTAGTTGAAAGCAAGAATTTTGTACAAACTCGAATTTGAAAACTTTTTTATAGTTGTTAAGGAAGAAATTATTTGTTTATTTCACATCGGCAGACAAAGAAACATTCAGATGAAGCCGTTTATTTCTTTTCTTTTTATAACAAGCTTTTTAGGAAAAATCTTTGCTCAAACAACACTCATCGATACAGATTTTTCTCGTTATTTTCGAACTGGTTTAGACCTCTGGGAGAAAGAAAAATACACTGCTGCTCAACAACAATTTGAAACTTATCTAGCTTTTCAACCTCAGGGGGAGTTGGCTACGCAAGCAGAATATTATGCGAGTGTTTGCGCTTTGATGCTCAATCAACCTGATTTTGAGAAACGCATCAATGCATTTGTTTCAAAATATCCTACTCATGCCAAGGCAAAAAGTGCAAATTATTACATAGGAAGTTATTATTACGATAAGCAAGACTATGGATTAGCAATTAAGTACTTGCGAGGTTCTGTTCCTGTGACGCTGCGCACAGAAGAAGACGTAGCAGCAAATTTCAAATTAGCATATAGCTATTTGGCAACGCAACAGTATCCTGAAGCAAGGCGTTTATTTGATAGAATTAAAAGAGGAACTCATGCTTATACGGAATCTGCAAGCTATTATGCTGGCTATTTAGCGTACGAAGATTTAGATTATACTACTGCTATTGCCGATTTGGAGCGCGCCTCTAAGAATACTTATTACCAAAACGATGCGCTCGCCACATTAGCCTCTATTTTTTATAAGCAAGGTTCTTGCGAAAAAGCTACTGAATATGCTTATCGGATTCAAACCAAACAATTGCCTATTGCAGTAAGCGAAATTTTAGGTGAGTGCAGTTTTTTGAAAGGCAATTTTGTAGAAGCAGAGCGCCATTTTCTCGCAATTGAGAAAGGAAAGAATAACAAGCTTTCTCGCCCTACCAACTATCGGATTGGATTTACCAAGCTTAAGCTCAACAAACCGCAAGAGTCTACCGCTTACTTGAGCTTGGCTGCTGATGGTAACGACACACTTGCTCAATTAGCAGCCTACCATTTAGGAATTGCTTATATAGGTACAAAGGAAAAAGAAAAGGCAGTAGCAGCTTTTGATAAAGCAAGAAAACTCTCTTTTGATAAAAAAATTCAAGAAAATGCCTTCTTTTATTTTGTAAAAGTGTGTTACAATTTAGGGCATTTTAACCAAGTAATTGAAGCAGGAGAAGCCTATAAAGAAAATTATCCTCAAGGTGAATACGCAGATGAAATAAATAATATGCTTACAGACGCATATTTGAATTCGGGAGATTACACGCTAGCATGGGAAAAAGTATCTGCTTTTAAAAATAAAAATGAGCGAATCAAAACAGCTTTGCAACAAATTGCTTTTAATAAAGCTTCTGTGGCTTACAACCGAGAAGCCTATGCGGAGGCTAAGGTTGCTTTAATGCAGTCGTTAGAATATCCCAAGAACCCCAAACTTACAGAGGGGGCTTATTATTGGTTAGGTGAAATTTATTCTAATGAATCAAACTATGATTCTGCTTTAGGATGGTATCAGCGGATTGGAGAAAGTTCTGAATACACTCTCAAAGCTGCCTACGGTAAAGGATATTGTTTTTTTAACAAACGCGAATTTTCTAAAGCAATACCTTTTTTTCGGCGCGCTGGTGCCTTGACTTCGAACTTGCCTGTGCATGTTCGCAATGATGCGCAACTCCGTTTAGCGGATTGTTTGTTAGCGATGGGAAATGCCGAAGAAGCCTTTAAAAGTTATGAACAAGTACTCCCTTTTGTTCAGAATGAGAGAGATTACATTCTTCTTCAGCAGGCTAATGCTTTGTTTTTGCAAAAGCGATACGACGCTGCTTTAGATTATCACGATAGATTGCAAAGAGAATATCCACAATCTCGCTTTGTAGATCGCTCTATTTATTCGCAAGCGATGATTTGTTTCGAAAACAATCGGTTTATGCAGTCTATTACATACCTTAATAAAATTATCAACCAATTTCCGAACAGTCCATATTTTATGGAGGCACTGAATAGGCGCGCTTTGGCGCATCAGAACAACGGCAATTTTGAGGCTGCCTCTTCCGATTACAAGCGCATCTTAGATATCACCCTAACAGGTGAATATGCATCAAATGCTATTCGTTCTCTACAAGAAATTCAAGCGAATGGATATTCTGTTCGAGATTTTGAAGCTTATCGAGAAAAATATACAAAAGCAAATCCTAACAGCGATTTTGTCGTGCGCTCTGATTTTGAATTAGCGCGCAAGCCTTATGACGACAATAAGTATTATGAAGCTATCAAATCGCTATCTGACTTTATTCAAAAATATCCCCAATCGGAAGAAGCGTTCGAAGCGTATTTTTATATCGGAAATTCGTACGAAAATCTTAAAAATTCTGAATTAGCAATTGAAAATTATCTAAAAGTAACGCGCGGAAGTTTTCGTTTTCGTGCTCTTCGCGCCGCAGCTCCTATGCTCTATCGAAAGGGAGATTATACTACTTTGGTCCAAAGTATGGAAATCTTGTTGAGCTCATCAAATGTGCGAGATATTGAAACAGCCCAACTCTATTTGATGAGAGGATATTTTGAGCTCAAAGAATATGATAAATGTGAAGAGTTCGCTAATCGAATTCAGAATGGAAACAATACAAGACAGCAATTAACAGCGCGATTGTTTAAAGCTAAATTGATGTATACTAAAGGAGAACTCCAGAATGCTATGATGATGTTTGAACCTATTTCCCTGATAAGCAATACTGAAGAAGCAGCAGAAGCGCATTATTATATAGGAAAGATTTTGCGTGAACAAGGGAAATTAGAAGCTAGTACTTCTAAACTTCAGGAGTTTAATGAGCGTCATCAAAACTTTTTTAAGTGGAAATTACTGGCTTTTTTGTTAATTGCAGAAAATTACATCGATGCAGAAGAAAGATTTCAAGCCAAAGCTACTTTACTTTCTATTGTAGAGCACTCAGATAATTTTCCAGAGATAAAGGCGCAAGCTCAAAGAAGACTCGAACAGCTCAATTAAGCATTAAAGTATTCGAGTTCCCAAGCGCTCTTGTAATCTCCTTCTTTTTGGATATATTCCAACAAATCACGATAAAAAGAGTGATTTCCAACGGTAGCAGAATCTCCAACGATAATTAATTTATATCGTGCTCTTGTGATAGCTACATTCATTCGGCGGATATCCTCTAAGAAACCTATTTTTCCATCGGTGTTACTTCGAACTAAACTAATATAGATAACATCTTTTTCTTGACCTTGAAATCCATCTATAGTGTTGATTTCTAGTGAATAGCTTTGAATTTCTTTTGTGAGTATCTCAGAAAAATATTCTACCTGTTTCTTGTACGGGGAAATTACAGCAATACTAATCGAACGGCTAGAAAGTTGTTGGATTAACTGTTGTAAGTGTTGGTGTAGCAAATGAGCTTCTTTGGGATTGAAATAGCTTTTAGTATCGTTTGTGTATTGTTCTTCAAATCCGCATCCCGCTGTATCAATCCAAGTAATGGGGCTATTTTCTGGATGACCTTCAGCAAAAAGTTGTAGATGAGCGACCGTTTCATGGGCTCGGAGCTGTGATTGATAAAATCTTCGAGAAGAAAATTCCATAATTTTAGAATTCGCCCTATATTGTATAGAGAGCATTTGACTACTTTCTGCTTGTTTTTGAATAGCTTTTTCAAACAGCGTAACAGATAAACCTTGTTGAGCAGCATTTATAGATTTGATTGTAGGAGGTAACTGGTGATGATCGCCTGCAAAAATCACTTTTTCAGCTTTCAAAATAGGAATCCAACAAGCTGGCTCGAGAGCTTGTGCTGCTTCATCAATCAGAGCACAGGCAAATTGTTTATTTTCTAAAACAGGATTCGCGCTTCCTACCAAAGTGGCAGTAATGACTTGCGCTTTGGCGATTAGCTCGTCGATAATATTTTTTTCTTGTTGTTGAGCATCTTTTCGAAGTTTGCGTGCTTCTTCAAGAAGAAGTTTTCTTTGTTGGTATTCATTTTCTCCAAAATTGCGCTTGTATTTATAAGCTAATTTCTGGTATTCATCAGCTTGTTGTCTCCATTTTTTGATAAGTTTTGTATCTGGGTGAACAGAAATTTGATAATCTAATGAATAGCGCAAAAGGGTTTCTTGGATACGAGAAGGGTGGCCTATCCGCAGCACTTTTAAGCCCATGTCTCCTAAACGTTCTGTGAGCACATCTACTGCTGTATTGGAAGGAGCGCTAACAAGTACTTGTTTTTTTTCCTGCACTAATAGTCGAATGAGTTGGCAGAGAGTGGTTGTTTTTCCCGTGCCAGGAGGTCCATGGACGATAGCTATTTCGTTAGCGCGCATAGCTATTTCTACTGCTTTTTGCTGAGAAGTGTTTAATAATGGCAGTTCAGGTACAAATTTTGTTGTATCAAAAGAGACTTTTTGAAGTCCTAACAGAATATTGCGCAATTTTTCTAATCGATTGTGATGTGCTTCAGATACAATTCTGATAGCTTTTTCCATTTCTTGGTAAGAAATGTTATCTATCGCCATATCTAAGCCAAGTTTCCCTTCTTCTATCCATTCGGGAATTTCATCAAAAGGAAATTGAACTTTTACACGTTCTTTCCATAAAGAAAGAATAATTCCTGAAATCGTTTCGGAGTGTCTCCCGTTTTGCTGGTTAGAAAACAACGTAAGTACGTTTCCTACTTGCCAGCGTGTAGGCAAGTCTAGATGGGTAGTTCTTTCAAAAGTTAGTACAACAGATTGATTTATAAAATCTTGTTGAACAATTTGAACAGGATACCAAGTCCAGCCTTGTTCTCTTCGCTCTGAAATAGGAGCTTTTAGTATAATTTCTTCATACAATCTGATTTCTTCTTTTCTTTCTTCTTCCAAAAGTGTTTGAAGCTTTTCGAAGTAAGATTGAATAAATGCCTCCATTAAAAAAGCTGATTTTGTTTAAAAAATTCATATGCTTTTTGCAAGAATACATTTCCAATATGATAAGTAGCAGGGTTTTGCGTGTCTTTCATGCGCTCAGGATGCCATTGAATACCTAATATAAAGTTTTTGAATGATTGGGGTTCAATAGGTTCAATCGCTTCTACGATTCCATCGGGTGCATATGCACTTGCCTTTAGAGAAGGAGCTATTTTCCCGACTGCCTGATGATGGGAGCTATTAATCGTAAGTGAATCTGATTGAAGAATTTTATACAAAAGAGTATCTTGAACAATTTGAAGAGAATGTTCAGCATCATGTCCATTTTTTTTGCCATGTCTAATATTGGATGTAGGCATATCTGTAGGAATATCTACAATAAGTGTACCTCCTAATGCTACGTTTAAAATTTGATGTCCACGGCAGATGCCTAATAAAGGAATTCCATTTGCAAGAGCGTATCGTATTAGCCACAGTTCTAATGCGTCGCGAGAAGTGTCTAATTTTCCGCATCGAGGGAGTTCATACCAGCATCCATACAAATCAGGATTGATATCGTTGCCACCCGTGATAAGGATACCAGATACATTTTTTAATTTTTCAGGTAACGCATGCAAGTCTTTCTGAAATTCATAACAATTCAGAATTTCGATGTTGGGGTTTATTCGCAAGAGCCATGTGTCGTAGTTTTCTTGCAATTTGGAAATAGCAATAATAGGTTTCATGGTGGAAAATAGTTAATGTTTATGATGTTTTCACTATTTCTTCGGATTTTTGTGCAATTGCGCGAAGTCTTTCTAAAAGAGGAGGATGAGAATAATAAAAAAATACATAGGCCGGGTGCGGGTTAAGGTTGCTGAGAGTATCGATAGAAAGCTTTTTGAGAGCTTCTCCTAATGCTTCTCCAGAACTTGTTTGACAAGCGAAAGCGTCTGCTTCGAATTCATTTTTGCGCGATATCATATTAAAAAGAAGACCTGTTATTGTAGATAAAGGAGAATAAAGAAGAAAAAAAGCAATAAGTCCTAAATGGATTTTAGGCTCTTGAGCGCCTAATGCATGGGAAAGTACGGGCTCACTGATGAAAATTTGTAAGATGTACAACAAAATCAGCGTGTTAATGGCAGAAATCAGAATACTTTTCAGAACATGTTTGCATTTGTAATGTCCTACTTCGTGGGCTAAAATGGCTACTAATTCTGGAATGGAATGTTTTTCAATAAGCGTGTCGTAGAGGATAATCGTTTTGGTTTTTCCAATACCGCTAAAGTAAGCATTTGCCTTAGTAGTTCTTTTAGAGCCGTCCATTACCATGATATTGTTAATCGGAAAATCAACGCTGTGAGCGTAGTTTTCAATAGCTGTTCGAAGTTCACCCTCTGGCAGAGGAGTAAGTTTGTTGAACATCGGCACAATGAAGGTAGTATAAAACATAGTGATAGCAAGCATAAACAACACAAAAAAGAGCCAAGCATATATCCAGAAATAGTTGCCTATGCTTTGATACAACCATATAAAAACATATAGCAAAATTCCACCAACAGTAGCGCTAAGAATCCAAGTTTTGAGTTTATCTGTCCAAAATAAAAGAGGAGTCATTTTATTGAATCCGAATTTTTCTTCGATGACAAATGTTGCATACCATTCAAACGGAAGATGAATAATATCGACACTCAGACCGTAACACCCAAAGAATACTAAGCTCGTCCATATACTGTTGCCCAACCAATTGCTAACGAGTTCATCTAACCATGCGAAGCCTTTTAAGAGTAAAAACAGGCTAAAGGTTAATGAGAATACAGAACTTAATCGATGTAATTTTTCTTTTGCAAAAGCGTATTCCTGAGATTTTATGTAGTGAGTAGTGTCGTAAATACCTGATAGTTCTTCAGGGAGAGCAGGTTTCCATTGTTTTTGATTTAAATATGATAGTATTTGTTCTACGATGAACTCTAATAGAACAATTCCTATGATGATGTATAATAAGTTTTCTGCTGAAACCATATGCGATGTTAATTTCGAGAACCTACATACAAAGCTACGTATAAAGATTGGAAAAATTGCTGTCCATAAGAATTGTGAATCATATAAATAGGTTTGAGGAGATAGTCATTCATAAATCCAAATTCAAAACCAGTAATGCTTTGTTTAAAGGTACCAATTTCAAAACTCAGAGCAATTTTAGCACTTGCACCCATTATAGGTTGTGCTTGAAAGAGTGCAGCTACATAGTTGCCTACTCCTTCTATTTTGCTGCCGTTGTTGTGTACAGTAGGGTCGTAATGTACTTCTTTCCCGTCGTAAATAATCAGGTAAGGGGCTCTTAATCCAATAGAGGGACCTGCTGCTACAATTGCATTTACGTGCACTCCTTGGTCTCTATCTTTGTAGAATAAAATTAATTCTCTTCCGTACATAGGGCGTAACATGTAAAGATAATACCGTTTGTTATAGATATAGCTTCTTCCTGAAAGCGCGGCATATACTAAGGTTTCTTTAGGATGTTTGATTCTTACCATTTCTAAATAAAGATGGTGATATGATTTTTCACTACATAAAAAAGCAGCGCGCGCTTTCAAGCCTCCTAAGACCCCGCCGATTGTATTGAAATTGATGCCATACCCGAATTCGCGCGTATAACTTGGGTCTTTCTCACTTTGGCTAAAGCCTTGAAACGCCCAACAAAATAGAATAATTCTTATAACTTTTTTCACAATTTATAGATTTTTTTCAAAGATAATGAAAAGCGTGCAGATGAACAATTTTGATAGTCTTTAAAGAGAAATTGCATTCTATTTTTGGTGTTTCTGTATAAAAAAGCCATATTCGCAGATTAAGTTTCAAGAACAACTGCTTTGTATGAAGAAGGCTTTGATTACAGGAATTACGGGGCAAGACGGGCGATATTTAGCAGAATTTTTACTTTCTAAGGGGTACGAAGTGCATGGAATTAAAAGAAGAAGTTCCTTGTTCAATACGGCGAGAATTGATCATCTCTACCAAGATTTGCACGAAAAAGATGTTAGATTTATTTTACATTACGGCGATTTATCCGATTCTACTAATATTATTAGGATTATTCAAAATGTACAGCCCGACGAAATCTATAATCTTGGTGCAATGTCGCACGTAAAAGTAAGTTTTGATGAACCTGAATATACAGCTCAAGTAGATGGAATTGGGACTTTAAGAATTTTAGAAGCTGTAAGAATTTTAGGACTGATTCCTAAAACAAAAATTTATCAGGCGAGTACATCCGAGTTATACGGGTTGGTTCAGGAAGTTCCTCAAAACGAAAAAACACCTTTCTATCCGCGTTCTCCTTATGCAGTGGCTAAATTGTATGCTTATTGGATAACAGTAAATTATCGCGAAGCATATAATATGTTTGCTTGCAATGGTATTTTGTTTAATCATGAATCGCCTGTGCGAGGAGAAACTTTCGTAACAAGAAAAATTACGCGAGGGGTCGCAAAAATAGCTCTAGGACTGCAGAAAAAACTCTACATGGGAAATATTGATGCTAAACGAGACTGGGGACATGCTAAAGACTATGTAGAAGCAATGTGGTTGATGCTTCAACAAGAAAAACCTGAAGATTTTGTTATTGCTACAGGAGTTACAACTACAGTTCGCGATTTTATTAAAATGGCTTTTGCAGAAGTAGGCGTAACTCTCGAATTCGTAGGAGAAGGAGTAAACGAAAAAGCTTACGTGAAGACAGTGAGTAAGCCAGAATACAAATTCAAAGTAGGAGACTTAGTAATGGAAATTGACCCTCGCTATTTTCGTCCTACTGAAGTGGATTTGCTCATCGGAGATGCTACAAAAGCCAAAACCAAATTAGGGTGGAAGCCGCGTTACGACCTTTCTACCCTCGTAAAAGATATGATAAGCGCCGATTTAGAGTTATTCAATAAAGAACTTTATCTCAAAGAAGGGGGACATGAAGTTTATACAAGGCACGACGATTAATTTTTTATTTAGAAGACTTGCTTCTTTCATAGAGAATGCATTAAATTTGCGACGGTAAATAAAATCCTCCTTAGCTCAGCTGGTTAGAGCACATGACTGTTAATCATGGGGTCCTAGGTTCAAGCCCTAGAGGGGGAGCAAAAAGACCTGCTAAAAAGCAGGTTTTTTTGTTTTTATAATTGGTGTATAAAGAAAAAAGCAAGCCAGCATCTCACCGCTACAACCGATTACCCTTGCTTCGGTCAGGACCTGGGGGATTTTCAGGAGCTGGTAGTGCCAACTTGCCTTTGCAAATATAGGAAAAATTTTACTATCAAAATCAGTTTTAAAAATATTTTAAAGACTGTATTTACCGTTAAACGAATGGCTATTGCAAATAAGCTATTTCATTAGGATTTTATTACCCAATAGCGGCACTTCTTGTCATTTCTTGAGCGAGTTCTTTTCCCAAGTAAAAATCAATAGTGTAGTGAACCCAGTACAAAATGGGGGTCATCAAAAGAGCTACCAAAGCTTTGTAGGTGTAATTAACAATACAGACAGCTAATACATCTTCTATTTTCCAGTTGCCGAACCAATAAAATGCGACTAACAGTACCACAAAGCTATCGATCAACTGAGAAATCAGGGTGGAGCCTGTTGCTCTTAGCCACAAAAAGCGCGCTCCGGTCATTCGACGAACATATTGAAAAGTAATAACGTCGAGAAGTTGTCCAATTAGAAAGGCTACAATTGATCCAATCATGATGCCTAATCCTTGTTGAAAAATAATGGTAAACGATTCGTTGATGTTAAGAGCATTGCCCTCAGAATCTTTTTGATACATATCTAACCAAAAAGAAGCAGGCACTAATTTCGTAATACCCCATATCATTAGAAACATGTACGCAATTAGGGCAGCAGTAAGAAAAGAAATGATTCTTACTCCTCGTTTTCCGTAATATTCGTTTATTAAATCGCTTGTCACGAACACGAAGGGCCACAATAATACGCCAGCTGTAAGATTAAAACTATAAGTTTTCTCTCCAATTCTCCAACAAACAGGAGAAAATCCTAGAGTGGACTCTAAAGAAAATATCTTAGCGCCTACGATTTCTGCTAAAATAGCATTAGTAATAAACACGCTGCATAGAATTAAGTAGAGCTTTATTTTTTTGTCTTGTAGGAAGTTTTCTACTGAATACATAAACTTTGTACTAAACTAATATGGTGTCTTGTTGTTCTTCTTTTAGTACTGCTACATCTTCTAAATAAAATACATAGTGCGGAAGTTCTTGTTGATGTTTAAGGATTGGAGTAGCGTCTACGCGCAGCCATATTTTAGTTCTATCTTTTCGGAACAAGTAAAATCCTCCTGTGAAAATTTTTCCTTTTTCAAGCTCTTTTTTCATGCGATTAAATTTTTCTTCAGAAAGAAATAACATAGCTAAAGGGGTTTGCAGAATATCTGCACGATTAAAACCTAACTTTTCAGTAAGGAGCTTATTAATTTCTAAGATGCGAAAGTTATGATTTGTTTCAATGACAATTCTGGTATTGTTGAGCAATTTTTCTTTGCTTTCCCAAATAAGTTGCTGCTGTTTAAGTTCTTGTTGAGTAGTAAGTAGTTGTTCAATATTGCGCCGAAGGGCTTCTTCTTGTTCGCGCATTTGGTTAGTGAGACGAGTGGATTCCTCCAAAAGACGCCGCGTGCGTTCATTTACACGCACTGAAGTGAGGGTGGATGCAAAACTTTCAGCTACTTTCTCTACGAACTCTATTTGGTATGGTTCATAATGATGAAAGGACGCTAATTCAAAAACTCCGTAAATCAGTTCATTGACTTTAATAGGTACTATTAAAACATTAGTAGGTTTTTTTCGTCCTAGACCAGAACTAATTTGGATATAATTTTCGGGCACATCTGTGATATAAATTGTATTTCCCTCTTGCCATGCTTGTCCTGCAAGACCTTCTCCTTTATAAATTTTCTTTTCTAAGAATTTTTCTTTGTCCCATGCATAACAAGCTTGTAGCTCCATGTAAGGAGTTTCTTTTTGAAAATCGTTAATAATGAATACCGCACCTTGATTAGAAGAAGTTACTTGTACTAAATTAGAGAGAATTTCGCTGTAAAAAACCGAAAGATTGTCATGGTTTCTACGCAGAATATCTCCAAAGTGAGCTAATTCTTTGTTTACCCAGTTTCTTTGAATAGCTTCATTCGCCAATTTTGCCAAACTGTTTCGCATATTTATTAACGACATACCAAGCTCATCTTCTTCGCTTAAGGGTTGGTAAGTCGCTTGGTAGTTGCCACTTCCGATTTCATGGGCGAACGCTGCAGTCGCTTTTAGGCTGCTTACTAAACGGCGAAGTCCTCGAAGCATATCTCCAATTTCGTCGTTTTGTATTCGCTGAAAAATTTTTCCTTCTACATTAGGCATGATTCCTCGCGAGAGTTGGCTCATTTTTTCATTGAAATAAGAGATAGGAATTGTAATTTGCTGAAAGGCTAAAAATGATAAAATTATGCATACGCTTACCAAGCTAATAGAAAAAATGATTAAAGAAAGCTGTAGAGAATTCAAAATTTCATGAATTTGACGGTCAAGTTTATTTTTTTCGTTTTCTTTATCTTTTATCAAAAATTCAAGTCTATCTACTAAAGTGTAAGAAGCTGGAATAATTTCTTTGTTGATAGCTTCTTCTGCAAAAAATTTTTTGCTGAAATCGTTATAATCTTCTTCTTCTGCAAGAGTCTGCATAATTCGTTGTTGTATGCGCAATACTTCATCGTATTGAATAATGATAGAGTCTACCTCGCTGGCTTGCGTTGGTTTTTTCCAACTTTTTTTCAGGATGCTAATTTTATCTTTTAAAGTAGGAAAGCTTAGCACTAAAATACGTTTCATATCTTCTTTATCATCTTTATTTTCAGGGAGATAAACCCAGTTTGTGATATAACTTCGAGAATTGTTGATCATTATTTTGAAATCTTCGATTGCTTCCAAGGAAGGAATTACATTTTCAAATGAATAGGCAATAAGCTCTTGTAAGCGATTAAAATTGCTAAAACTGTAAAAGATATTGACGGTAAAAATGCCTAATACAACAATATTTGCACCTAGTACTTTTTGACCAATGGTGAATCTTAATTTTTTGAGATTAAACATAATTTTTAAGTTTTATGCACCTCCGTTTCGAAGCATATCCAATTCTTTAATAGCAGCATAACGGTATATGCCGTAGGTAGCTGCTTTAAAGGCATTTGTAGCTAAATTTTTGTCGTTCATGGTTTTGCTAATGAGTCCCAGTGCAAAGTTGTATTGAGCTTTTGTGTCTAAGTCTAATCCTGGAAAGGCAATAAGCTCATTGAGAATATTTTTGGCTTCTTCGTAGTTTTTTTTGCGAGCTAAAGCGAGAGCTTTGATAAAAGATGCATTATAATTTTTGGGTTGTATTTTCAAACATTCGTCTGCTGAAAAGATAGCATCGTCATAAAAACCAGATTCGAGTTGTAATTCGCAAAGTTCGCGATAGCGTGCAGATTTTCGTACGGGATCTTTTTCAGTGGCGATAGCTGTTTTTTTGTGTTCTAGTACAGCGGTGCGATCAGTATTTGCTTGTGCGATGCGAGACATCATTTCATGGGCTTGCGTAAAAGTGGGATCCATGCTCAAAGTATACTCTAAGAGTTCTTTAGCTTTTTTGTACTCATATACTTTCAAATAAGCCAATGCCAAATTGTAGTTGTATTGTGGTGTCATTTCAGCGATTAGGCTTCGATATTGTCCGTAATTTGCTTTTTTAAAAATTTCGTTGGCTTTTTCATATTGTTTGAGTTTATGAAGAGCGTATCCTAATTCGTAGTAATAGCGAGCTGCCTCTTCAGGACTTTCGGTTGTAAGTTGAGGAATAGCCTTATCCATAGCAGCGCGCGCCGCTTCATAATTTCCTATGGCGTTATAATATTTAGCTTCAAAGTACAAAATTCTGATATCGTTAGGAGCGACTGCTTTTGCATCTTTGATATGTTTGCCTGCTTCTTGGTATCTTTCTAATTTAAATAGGATTTCTAAGATGTTATCTTTATATTGGAGGCGTTCTTTAGGGTCTGCTTCGTATTGGTAGGCAAGGTCGAAGTATTTGATAGCTTCGTTGTATTTTTCTTTTTGACGATAGAGCCAGCCCAAGCGGAAGTAGGCTTGTGTATAGTCTTTTTGGAGTTCGATGGTTTTTTCAAAGCATCGAATAGCGTTTTCTTGGTCTTTGAGTAAAATGTAGCATTTACCTTTCTGAAAAAAGTACTTATAGTTGGTAGGGTCAGCTTTAATAGCCATATCGTACATATCTATAGCAGCGCGGAAGTTGTTTTCTTGTCGTAGTTTTTCAGCTTGTATATAGTAATCCAAAGCGCGGTCTTGGGCAATAGCAAATGTTGCTATTAACATTAAGCCACTATAGCTTATCTTTTTTAAAAAATGCATGTGCTTGTATCTACACCTCCATCGGAATTTCATTATAATTCCAAATAAAAGTTTAAAATTCATTTATTCAAACATTACACTACAAACCTTTGTCTTTATAAAAAACGTTCATTTTGTTATTTAAGTTTAACATAAGTAGCTCCATAGCCAAATTTTTCTTTTTGAGCATCTTTGTAATAAGCAATATGAGGGTTTTGGCTCAGCGATTTAGCAATTGCATGCTTGAGAACTCCGTTTCCTACTCCATGGATAAAAGTGATGCTTTCTGCTCCTTGCAAAATAGCTTCGTCGAGTTTTTTTTCAAAGACTTGGAGTTGAATAGCAAGTTCTTTCCCTTTTTCAATAACGTATTCTTTAGAAAGTGATTCGATGTGCAAATCTACTTCGAGGTTCTTATTTTGAGATTTGTTGGTAGCCAAATTGGAACTTATCGCTGTAGGAGTTTGCTTCGCAGCAATTTCTTGTCGAATTTGAGAAACATCGATTGCTTCAAATCTCTCTTTGTCGAGTGGCACGCAATATCCTTCTGATTGTAGGAAAGGGAATGGCTGGGGTTTTTGTTGAAGGACTGATTTCAGATTTATTTTTCGCAACTGCGGCAATTGAAACAAAGAGGGTCCTTTTTGAAAAAACATCAACTGGAAAATGAGAGTACTATTTTCTTGAAGGTTCTGATAGGAAATTTGAGATATTTTTTGGCGCTTGAAAGGCAAAATTTCTCCTGCTTGAATTCCGAAGTACTGTTGTTCGCATTCTTTGCCCATCACAAAATAACTTGTTAGTTCTGTGTGATTAAAAAGCCATATTTCTAAGCATTGAGAAGAATTTTGACGTAAAAAAAATACAAACAAACCTTTTTGTGAGAAATTGTCTAGAGATTGATGATTTTCATCTGATACGGAGAGAGACGGACGATTTTCGAAACGAGGTCGATGTTCTGAAAAAATATTTGAAGGCTTCCCAAAATAAGCATTTTCCATTTCTGATACTACCACCAGTTCAGATTTTAAAAAACTAATTCTGAAGCCTTCCTCGATTTCTACCTCTACTTCTTTTTCAGAAAGAATTCTGGTAATGATTCCTTTTTCTTTAGCATGCTTACTCCTGACGCGATCTCCTACGTTCATAGTTTTTTAGTATTTAACAGTGATGCCATGATATTTTTCTTGATGCTTATAGTTTTTGCGAAGAGGAAAGCCTTCCCAATCGTCAGGCAATAGAAGCCGACGTAGATCAGGGTGACCATCAAAAATAATGCCGAACATTTCAGCGGTTTCTCGCTCTAACCAATTAGCTCCTCCCCATAGGCTTGTAAGAGAAGGGATTTTTTCTTGCTCTTGGGGGTTTTCTTTTCGTTCGATAAATACTCGTAAAATAGCCCAATGGTTATACGGAATAGAATACAAATGATAAACTACTTCTAAAGTGGGCTGTGGGAAGTTATCAATTCCTGTAATGCAAGTGAGCATATCGAAGTAAAGCCCTTCTGTATCTCTTAAAAACTGACAAATTTCTATTAAAGAAGAAGGTTTCACGATCAAACTTGGTTGGAGTCCATTTTTATCTTGTTGGAGAATAGCATCTCCGAACTTTTTTGTAAGCAATTCAGCTAGTTCGTCGAAAGACATATTTTTAATTTTTTTTTAGTCTTGAAATTTTAAGAAAAAGAGCAAAGATTACTTTAGCGTATAAAATTAAAAAAATATTGATTATCAAACAATTCTGCAATAGTTGAACAAATAAATAGTATCAATTGCAATTAGAATTATAGCGTAAGATTGTCAAAATTCGAAAATTTAAGTTGCATTCGAAAGGTTTTTGGGTCGTTGTAGCTAAGCCAATACAGGCAACTGATTTAGATGATTTGCGTTTTGTTGAATTGTTAAAACGGTTCTATGATTTGTGTGTCAAAAGAAAAAACTTCTTTTTCGTGTTTAATTTTTTAATTGTTGCGAAGAATATTCTTGGTATGTTTGCAAGAATATTTTGAAAGATATGTCTTCTAAGGAAATTCGCAAAATCACTACGCACCAACTTCAGGAAATGAAGAAGCGCCGTGAAAAGATTTCGATGCTCACAGCATACGATTATTCGATGGCAAAAATACTCGATGAAGCAGGCATTGATGTAGTTTTAGTAGGCGATTCAGCTTCAAACGTGATGGCAGGCAACGAGACTACCCTTCCTATTACGCTCGATAATATGATTTATCACGCTTCTTCAGTAGTAAAAGCAGTGAAACGCGCAATGGTAGTAGTAGATATTCCATTTGGATACTATCAAGGAAATTCTGAGGAGGCGCTTCGTTCAGCAATTCGCATTATGAAAGAAACCGGCGGGCATGCTGTCAAAATGGAAGGAGGTGTAGAGATTCACGAATCAGTTAGGCGCATCGTGAACGCGGGAATCCCTGTGATGGGGCATTTAGGACTTACTCCTCAGTCGATTTATAAATTTGGAACTTATTCTGTGAGAGCCAAAGGAGAAGCAGAGGCGCGCAAACTTGTTGCTGATGCTCTTCTTCTGCAAGAGTCGGGCTGTTTTGCTATTGTGTTAGAAAAAATACCTGCACGTTTGGCAGCAGAAGTTACTTCTAAACTTGAAATTCCTGTAATTGGAATTGGAGCAGGTGTAGAAGTGGACGGACAAGTACTGGTTACACATGATATGCTCGGTATCAGTACGCAATTTCAGCCCAGATTTTTGCGCAGGTATGCCGAATTAGGGAAATTGATAAAATTAGCAGTAGAAAATTATATTAAAGATGTTAAAGAAATGAACTTTCCTAATCACTCTGAGAGTTATTAAATTATAAAAATTTAAGCATATTAAATATAAAAATTTAAAGTAGTGTATGAAAAGCGTTTTTCTTACAGGATTTTTGAGCGCACTCTTATTAGGATGTACTCCTAAGGGTGATGCAGAGGTAGTTATTAAAACATCTGCTGTTTGCGATATGTGCAAAAATACCATTGAAAAAAAATTAAAGGATGTAGAAGGGATTGCCTCGGCAAATCTTAATGTGGATACAAAGGAGATTACAGTAAGTTATTTTTCTGCAAAAACGTCTCCAGAAAAAATAAGGAAAGCCATAGCAGAAGTAGGCTACGACGCAGATGATGTGAAAGCTGTTCCTGAGGCATACGAAAAACTGGAAGAATGTTGTAAAAAAGAAAAGTAAACGTTCTCATTTTTTGAAATACTTCTTTAACTTGCCAAAGTGTGGTAGTGTAAAGTTTTTTTCAATGAAGTTTGGTGTAGTTGTTTTCCCTGGCTCTAACTGCGACGATGATATGGTTTGGGCAATTGGCGAAGTGCTCAAACAGCCTGTTGTAAAGTTGTGGCACAAAGAGTCTGACTTGCAGGGATGTGACTTTATTGTATTGCCTGGTGGTTTTTCATATGGGGATTATTTGAGATGTGGAGCCATCGCGCGCTTTTCTCCTATCATGAACGAAATTATTCGATTTGCTAAGAAGGGAGGCTATGTGTGGGGAATATGTAACGGCTTTCAGATTCTTACAGAATCTGGTTTGTTACCAGGAGCCTTGTTGTTGAATACTAATCAAAAGTATATTTGTAAAAATGTGTACATCAAGCCTGCAACTACTCGCACTCTCCTTACTCAAAAATTGTCTCCTTATCGCCCTCTTAAAATTCCGATTGCTCATGGAGAAGGAAGATATTATGCTCCTATCGATACGCTCAAAGAATTGCAAGATAATGATCAAATCTTATTTCAATACTGCAACCCATATGGGCAAGTTATCGAAGAAGCGAACCCAAATGGTTCGATGCTTAACATTGCTGGAATTTGCAATGAGTCCCGCAATGTTTTTGGTATGATGCCGCATCCTGAGCGCGCTGCTCACAAAATCTTAGGAAATACTGATGGCGCTAAAGTGATGGAATCTTTATTAGCTGGAATTTGAAATATATGAATAAAAATTACGTGTGTGAGTAAAAAAAGGAGAATAGTTTAATTGAAATTCAATTCCTACGTTTTTTGCAATCGTATTTTTTTGTGGAGCATTTGTAAATATGCCGTTTAAAATTAAATCTTATGAAAGATGTTTCTCTGAAAAATAAATCAATTCTAATGTTTGTGCTCGCTGCAATTTGGGTTACAGCAAACATTGGAGTCATTTTTTTAGGAATTTATACTTTCACAGATACGGAAAATAGGCTTTGGCTTGTTAGAAAGCTCCACACAAATCTTTATCATATCGAGTTGCATCTTCAAAATATGGATGCAGATAAACAAAAGCATCTTTCAGCGATTAGACAACTATCTGACGAAGTTCAAAAATCTATTAAAATTTTGAAACTAGGAGGTTATTATCAAGAGCAACAAAAGGTATTGCCTTGTCCTAAAGAATTGTTGCATTATGTAATTGAAATAGACGCTGATTTAGAAAAGCAGTACTCTTTGTGGGAAAAAATGATGCAGTATGGATTTACTTCTGACACAACTGCAGCAAGTAAGTTTGTTGAGTCAGTTTCTTTAGCAAAGACAAAGATTGATAACACTCTTCAAACATTCGATTTATTGACAGAAGTTGTAGAAAAAGACTATCAAAAAAGACGCTATCAGCACGATCAATTTATAGTTATTTTGTTAATTATTAACCTTGTTTCAATTTTAATAGCGGGAATTGTATTTTACCAGAATATCATTCGTCCGCTTAGAAAGGTTGCGTATCGGGTTGCTTCTTACGTAGAGTATCCAACTCAGGAACGATTTATAGAAGGGCAAGTCTCTGACGACGAGATAGGTCAACTTGCCAAAGCGTTCAATACTTTAACAGAGTGGCTTTGGCTCAGTATTCAGAACTTAGAAAAAATACGCCAAGGCTCTGGAGAGCTTTTATCTAATGAAAGTTTTGCAAAACATCCGTTAGAAGCGCGCCTAAAAGAAACGCTTGTTGCTTTTTCTTCTTTGCGACAAAGCGAATTTGAGCACAATTGGCAAATGGAAGGAACCACAAGTCTTACGGATGTGCTTGATAATCATGGCGGAAATCTTTCAGAATTTTGTCGAGCAGTGTTGCAATTTTTGGTAAAATATACCTCTGCTACTTGTGGAGTCTTTTTTATTTTAGAGAATGTTGAAAAGGTTGAACATGCTACTTTTTTAGGAGTGGATTCCGACTCATATAACCTAACAGAAAAGGGAATTATTCTCAGAGCAATTCAAGAAAAGAAACCTATTGTAGTCAATGGATATGAAAATAACTTAAAGATTTCTACAGGTACTTCCTTGTTTACTCCTATCTCGCTTGTGGTGGTGCCTCTTTTTTCTGCATCTCACACTACTTTACAAGGAATTTTAGAGATAGCTTACGATGCTCCTTTGCCTCCTTATAAGGTCCAGTTTTTTGCAAATGTTTCTGATAATATTGCATCTTCTATTGCAGAGGTGAAGTACACGCGCAAAATGGGAGAGATGTTGCAACAAACTCAAGACCTTATGCACGATTTGCAGATGAGCGAAGAAGAGCTTCGTCAAAATATGGAGGAACTTCTGGCAAGTCAAGAAGAAATTCGCCGACAGATGCAACGCGCCGAAACGCTCAAAAATGAACTTGCTGCGCGTATTTCAGTATTAGACGAAACTGCTATCATGTCCGAATCAGATTTGTACGGAAACATTACTTATGTCAATAAAAAACTTTTAGAAATTACAGGATACACAGAAGAAGAAGTTCTTGGAAAGCCTCATAAGATTTTGCGACATCCCGATACTCCCTCAGAAGTATTTCGCGAGATGTGGGCTACTATTAAAAGTGGAAAGCTATTCCGCGCAATTATTAAAAATCGGAAAAAAGACGGTTCTCCTTATTGGGTTAATGCTGTAGTAACTCCCATTTTTGACGCTGACGGAAAAATTGCCAAGTATATTAGCATTCGTTTTGACATTACGGAGCAAATTCAGCAAAATGAAAAAATTCAAGCGTTGCTTAATGAAACATCATACCAAAACAAACTTCTTCTTCAAAAAGAAGAAGAACTCACAAAATCTTATGCAGAGTTGAAGCGTTCTAAAGAATTACTCGACGAATACAATGCTTCTTTGGAAAGAAAAGTTCAAGAACGTACCGCCGAAGTGATTGCTCAGAAAGAAAGCATTGAAAGCAGCATTCGATATGCTAAGCGTATTCAGTACGCGATGTTGCCTTTGATTGATGAGATTCAAAAACATTTACCTGAGTCTTTTGTGTTGTACAAACCCAAGGATGTAGTTTCGGGAGATTTTTATTGGTTTGCCCAAGAAAACGGAAAAATTTTTATTGCTGCAGCCGATTGTACAGGGCATGGAGTGCCCGGCGGATTTATGAGTATGATTGGAATGAGCAAGCTCAATCAAATCGTAAAAGAAAATCATATCTTTCAGGCTAATAAGATTTTAGACAAACTACATGAAGAAATTTTTGCAGCTCTCAATCGACAGACTAATACACAAGTAAAAGATGGAATGGATATTAGCCTTTGTGTGATTGATAAACAACGCCGTTCCATAGAATTTTCAGGCGCGCATCAATCGTTGTTGTATTTTGATGAAAATAACGTACTCCAACTCATCAAAGGAGATAGAAACGGAATAGGAGGAAATTATCATCTGACAGACAATCATTTTACTTTGTACCAAATTCCATATCCTACCCTTCCAACAGAATTTTATATTTTTTCCGACGGTATTACTGACCAGTTTGGAGGTCCAGAGAATAGAAAATATGGCATGAAGAATCTATCCAAACTTCTTCAAGAAATTCATACTGAAGAAATGAATTTACAACATTATCACATTAGCACCGTTTTGACGCATTGGCAAGGAGAAAACAAACAAACAGATGATATGCTTATGATTGGCTTTCGACTCCCTTAAAATGAATTGATTGAAACCATTGTATGCTGATGGTTATTAAAGTATAGCCGTACAAAAGAGATAACACGAGAAGCGGAACGGGTGTTGTTTGAAATAAATAAGGTTGGTAGCTCATGAAGGAGCAAAAAATCAGAAGAGTTCCTCTATACCAGTAAGTGGGAAACAAAAATATATATATGACAGATAGAACGTCTACTCCAAAAAAATAGCGTTCATGCATTTGTGGAAGTAAATAAGGAATCCAACCTAAAGAAAGCATCACCAAAACAAACCTTTCTTGAGGAGTAAGACGAGGACGATAAGCAAGAAAATAAAGAATCATTGATAGGATAATAAAAATGACTAATAAAATTCCAGCGTATTTAAACATTGTAGTAGGAGCATGAGAGACAATTTGGTAAATACTAGGAGCATTTAAAGAGAGAGGATGTGAGCGCCCAATTTGTCGTATGTAGATGAGCGCCATATCTATCCAAGAGCGCCCTAATAACCAAGCGGGAAGGCATGTTAAGAACCATAATCCCGCAAAGATGCTTAAATGGCGTTTGCGAATAAAGCCTAAGCAATAGCCATACAACAATGGAAGGGCAAAAAAAACCGCTTGCAGCTTAAACAGAAAAGCCCACGTAAAAAAAAACACAATTTGAGAGCCTGAAGAAGGTTGTTTAATAAAAAAATAAGTAGCCCAAAGTAAAAAAAACACATACATCATGTCGCACTGAGCCCATAAAGCGCCGTTCAAAAGGACTGTAGGACAAAACAAAATTGCGATTCCTGCTATTACAGGGCGTAGAGAAGAGTTTTGAAAAAACAAACGCACTATTTTATAAACAACATAAGCACTTGCATAATCGAACAGCACAGAAACGAGTTTGATTGCATACAAGTCTCGAAACGGAAGATAAGTAAGCAAGGCGATAATATACAAATACAATACGTTATAATCCGAAAAGTTTCCTTTAGAAAGTGCTTGAAAGCCTCCATTTTTTTGGATGAAGTCGAACCACATCGATAAGGCATTGCAATAATCATCTGATTCAAAAGGAAAGAAAACAATTCTAATTAGAAAACTAATAAGCAAAGCAAATATCATCCATATTTTCAAATGAGCATCTTTGCTGAAGAAATGTTGGAAGCGTATCCACCAGTCTATCCACAAATAAGCAGAAAATCCGAATGCTACTGCAATCAAATAAGGATTGAGACTTCCGTATTTGGCGTACTTAGCAGCAAAAACAGATAGCGGAATGTTGAAAGGAAGTAAGAAAAGCAGTAAAAGAGGTAGCGAATTTAGTAAAAGAGCGCTCCAAAGTTGTGCTGATTTCATAATTTTCTTGTTAATATGTTTTCATATCGTTTACATTCAAAGTTAGAACGCATATTCAAAAGATTTTTTTAGCTCGTCATTCTTTAGTAAAATCTTGACTTCTTTTGGAAAAATGAATAAAAGAGAATATTTTCTTTACGTAATTAAAAATATAAGATTGCGCTTGTTTTCTTCTAATATTAGTTTAATTTTATATTAAAGTATTTTTAAACATAAAAGTTATGCGTGAACCTCCTTTAAGTTTAGAAGAAATGGAAGCTCGTATCCTCATGCTAAAAGTAAAAGTGCAAAAGCACATGAAGGATGTAGAACAACTTCTTGAGAGTACTAAAAAAAAGGAAAACTATCAAACAAATTCAGACCCTAAATCGGGGGGGTTAAAATGAATTTTAATCTGCTCGGTATTCTATGAATTCCATCTTAATTTTTGTTTCGTCTTGCATATCGATGCCTTCTTGTTTAATGTCATCATCGTCAGGAGTGGGATACATCCACACTACATTGACGTCGTATCCTTTATCTTGATAAGATTTTAAAACTCTCATCATATCAGTTAAGCAACGCGAAGAACTCGTATTAAAGTAGGTGAGCTTGATAGTGAGTTCCAAACTTTTGTTACCATTAGCAAAATACTCGTGAATCCATCCGATGAGTCTATCGTAAAATTCAAAAGACTCCTCCAAGTAAGATTCTCCCATGATTTTACATCTTCCTGTAGAAGCAGAGAAATGCACATAAGGCGTGAAGTAACTATCGTGTGAACCTTCAATTAGAATATCTTTCATAATTACATCAAATTTCGAGGTAAATTTTTTAATTTTCTCTCAATTCTTGAAAAAAACGAGTCAATAAATTTGTACTTTCTGCAGCGAGCACACCACTTTTCACAATCGTTTTAGGGTGTAAGGATTTTGGAGCAATGGTTTGGTAGCCTCTTTTAAGGTCGTGAGCACCAAAAACGAGCCTCCCTAAATTTGCCCAATACATGGCTCCTGCGCACATAGGGCAAGGTTCTAATGTTACGTAAAGCGTGCAATCTGCCAAGATGCGAGAGCCTAAATAATGAGAAGCACTCGTAATCGCCAACATTTCAGCGTGCGCTGTAGCATCTTGCAATTTAATCGTTTGGTTATATCCTTTCCCTATGATTTTATTTTGACAAACTACAAGCGCTCCTATTGGCACTTCTCCTTCTTCAAATGCTTTTTGGGCTAATTGAAGAGCTTTTTGCATAAAAAATTCATCGTCTATAGAGAGGCTCATTTTAATTTTTAGGGCTTTTTTTGGCTTTCCATTTGATAGAACAGCCAATTGCTTTTGTAGTATGTTGCGTTACTTTTTTGTTGGCAAGTAGCTCTTCTACAGCATCTTCTACGTATTTCTTTTTCACTTGAGAAATGTTTTGACTGTTGTCATCTATAGCTCCGCTATACTCCAGTACATATTGATTGCTTACTTTTCTTACAACAAATACATGAGGAGTTTTGGTAGCTCCGTAGCGCTTGGCTGTGTTTTGAGATTCATCGAACAAGTAGGGGAAGGTATATCCTTTTTCTTTGGCAATTTTTTGCATATTTTCGAAAGAATCTTCGGGATATGCTTCCGGATCGTTAGGATTAATAGCGATTACAGGATAGCCTTTTTCGCGATATTTTTTATCTAATTCTATGATGCGACTCTCATACGCCTTGGAGTAAGGGCAATGGTTGCATGTAAAAATAAGGATAAATCCTTTGGCATTAGGGAAATCTTTCATGCTGATAATTTCTCCATCCACATTCATCAAGCGAAAATCAGAAGTGTGTTCTCCGATTTTATAGCCTTGAGCATAGGTTGTAAGATAAAAAATTAGTGCGATTTTTAAAGAGAATATTGCTTTCATTGTTAAATACAGTATTTTTAAGAACACTCTCTTTAACGAAAAAGTAGAAAAATGGTTTAAGAATTTCGTTTTGTAACATTAAAAAATCCTATAAGAGCTTTGTTTGTATTTAAGATTTCGGGGAAATTGTTAGATTTGGTAAAACGAATGAGATTATGCTGATAGAATGTTTTATCAATTTTTTACGTTATGAAAAAAGAGCGAGCGAGCATACGCTTTCGGCATATCAAACTGACTTAGTGCAGTTGAGTTATTTTTTAGAACAGCTTTTTCGAACTTCTTGCACAGATACTGTTGAGTGGTGGGCGAAGGTAGAACATTTTCATATTCGGCAGTGGATACTGAGTTTGAGTCAGTTACAATTAAAATCCAGAACTATTAACCGAAAAATTACAGCTATCCAACAGTTCTTTACATATTTAGTTGAAAAAAAATTTATCAAAAGTTCACCTGCTGATAAAATTTTTTCGTTAAAAGAAGATAAAAAACTCCCTGACTTTGTCAAAATACAAGAAACAGAGCAGTGGCAGTCTAAAATACCACAACAGACGAATAGTTTTGTTGAGATACGCAATACTCTGATTATTGAACTTTTATATGGAACAGGTATGCGACGCGCAGAATTAATTAAGCTTCAACTAGAAGATATAAATTTGAATGCTCAGTTTATCAAAGTACTCGGCAAGCGAAATAAGCAGCGCCTGATTCCTCTGCATTCAGACTTATGTAAGTTAATAGAGCAATATTTAGCAATACGACCTTTTACTGAACATCGCACACTGATTGTAACAGAAAAAGGGGAATCTGCTTATCCGATGTTAATCAATCGGGTTGTAAAACGCATGCTATCTCACACAAGTGCAGAGCGAAAAAGTCCTCATACGCTGCGTCATAGCTTTGCAACTCATTTACTCGAGAACGGAGCTAGTTTGCGTGCAATTCAAGATTTGTTAGGGCATTCTTCTTTGCAAGCTACTCAAGTCTATACCCATGTTTCGGTAGAACGTTTAAAAGAAGTGCATCGAAAGGCACATCCGAAATCTAAAAATCAAGATTAAATCATATATTTTTTGTTCCACTTTCTAAATACAACAGCCATGAAACTTCAAGTAAATGCAGTTGGGTTCAAAGCAGATCAGAAACTCATCAACTTCATTCAAGAAAAAGCCGATAAGCTCAATACGTTTTATGACCGCATTCAAGGAGGTGAGCTATTTTTAAAACTCGAAAAAGGCGAGCACAGCCGAGAAAACAAAGTTGTGGAAATACGCCTCAACGTTCCAGGTCAGACTCTTTTTGCAAGAGAAATCAATACGTCTTTTGAAGCCGCTGCTATGGAAGCTGTTGAATCGTTAAGAAGGCAACTTCATAAGTTCAAAGAGAAACTTCAAAATAAGCACGATAAAAACTTTGACAGCGAAAAAGAAAAATTTATTCGCTCTAACGAAGAAGATATCACTTCAGAAGTGTATAATGAATAATTGGAAACCCGGTTCTCTAAGACCGGGTTTTATCTTAGAATAGCATCAACAGTAAGTATTAGAATTTCCATAAGGACGCGAATAACTATCTCAATGAGAACTTGTATAAAAATTGCGCGCAATATTTCTTTCACGTAAGAAGGTTGTTTGCGGCATCCATAAGGGGCAGTAGGTCGATAGACAACCGAAGGTTTGGTCTCAGGCTCAGAGATTGGTTCTTTCTCTTTTTGAGGTCGAACGTAAATTTCTTCTCGGAAAGTGGTGTCTTTTGTAAAAGGAGGAGGAGTGCAGAAGAATTGGTAAGTTTTAGAGAGCCCGCTTCCATAGGAAGACAAACATAAGAGTAGAAAAATTGTTATTATAAAAACTCTTGTAGCCGTGAATGCTCTCATAAAACTTAATGTATGTATGCGAAATATACTTTTAAAACGGATAGCTCCTAAAATATGTTTAGCCTTTATATGTTGTTTTTATGTTGTCTTTTTGCAAGCACAAACGTGGAAAATAAAGCAGGCAAATGTTCACTTTAGAATTAAAAATGCAGGCATATACGTAGAAGGCAGTTTCGCTAAATACGGCGTGAATTCCATGAAATTCGATACACTTCACCTTGAGCAAAGTTTCATAGATATTTTTGTAGAAGTTGCTTCTATTAACACAGAAAATAAAACGCGAGATAAACATTTGCTTGCAGAAGATTTTTTTGACGCTCAGCAACATCCTATTATCCAAATCAAGAGTCAGCGCATTGCAAAAAAACAAAATCAGGAATATGTAGGTTTTTTTGAGGTGAAAATTAAAGGAATTGTTCAAACGATGGAGATTCCTTTCACTTTTCAGAGAACTGGAAATAGCGCCACTTGGGAAGCTAAATGGCAATTGGATAGAACAAAATTTAATGTAGGAAATCAGAATATGATTGCTAAAATTACTATGTCGAATATAGTAGAGGTACACGTAAAACTCATCGGAGAGAGTTAGTTTTTGCAAAGATTTTTATATGCCAATCTCAAAACTTATATTTGTAAAAAGTGTATTTTTATGGCGATCATCCAATCAGTTCGAGGATTTACGCCCACATGGCAAGAGGGTTGCTTTTTTGCAGAAAATGCAGTGCTCATCGGAGATGTTGTTTTAGGAAAGCATTGTAGTGTCTGGTTTAATACAGTTCTACGCGGCGATGTAAATTATATTCGCATAGGTGATAATACTAATATTCAAGACGGAACTGTAATACACGGCACCTACCAAAAATACGGAACTACTATCGGAAATGGGGTTTCTATCGGGCATTCGGCTGTTATTCATGGTTGTACCATTCAAGATAATTGTCTAATAGGGATGGGCGCTATTATATTAGACGGGGCTGTCATACAAGAAGGTTCATTAATAGCGGCAGGTGCTGTAGTGTTGGAGCACACTATTACAGAGGCAAAACATCTCTATGCTGGAATTCCTGCTAAAAAAATCAAACCTCTTTCTGATGAGATGTTAGAAGCCATTCGCCGCAACGCAAACCAATATTTGATGTACAAAGAATGGTACTCTTAAAACAAATATCAAAACTCTACCAATTTGCTACACTTTTGTTGAAAATATCGAAAATGATTTGTTCAAAAATAATAGGAATGAGCGACTGCTCTACTTCTCGAAGTGTCTGAGAAGCACTAAAGTCTTGGTAGAAGGAAAACACTTGCTTAAAGTCTTTTTTTTCTTCTTTGGTGTTAGTGAATTGAACTTCTATTCCAATAGTAAGTCTTTGCAGAGCGGCACTTTGAGTTCCTCCTGCTTGTGGAGCTAAAGGCGTCGCTTGATAATTAATAATTCTTCCTTCGAACTGAATGTCGCCATTTTCATTTACTAAAATGAGTTTTGTATTTCGTTGGAAATACTCTTTGAGTTCTTCTGTAAAACGAATAGCGATGTTGGCAGGTCCTTCTGCTGTTTCGTTGTAAAAATTAGCAATGCTAATGGTTTTGATGGTAGGAGGGAGGTTAGCGCCTGTAAAAGTAATGACACTTTTAGCACATGCCCCAATTCCACACAGCAAGCAGATTACGACAAGTCGAAAAAGGTTCTGCATCATATTATACCGAGTCTTTCCATAAGAGCGTTCTTATAAGAAGCTCCTACAGGTACAGTTTTTTTCTGAATCGTAATGTTCATATCTTCGATTTGATCAATCTTAGAAGCGTTTACAATAAATGAACGATGCACTCTTACAAAGTCGTTCGAGGAAAGTTTTGCTTCCATAGCTTTCATAGTAGAGTGAACGATGTGCTTTTTGTCGGTGTTGGTGTGAATAATAACGTAATCTGAGAGCGCTTCCACAAATAAGATGTCTTTTAGCTTGATGCGAATGATTTTTCCGTCTGATTTTACGTAAATATCTTCCTTGTTGTGAGTATCTAGAATGGTTTTATTCAAGTTATCGCGAACCTTATTTACTGCTTTGATAAACCTTGAATATTGCGCGGGTTTCACAATATAATCGGCGATGTTTAAGTCGAAAGCTTCGATGGCTTGGTCGCGCCTTCCTGTGATGATTATATATTGCACTGATGGATTATTCAAGGCACTTACTAACTCCATTCCACTCATGTCAGGCATGTCAATATCTAAAAAGACCATATCGACACTTTCTCGTTTAAGCGTGTTATAGGCTTCTATGCCATCTTTGCATTCGGCGATCAATTCAAGTCCCTCCGTTTTTCGGACCATTTGCCGTACAATATCACGAGAGATTTCATCGTCATCAACAATTATGCAAGTCATGTTTTTAAAGGATTATTTTGCAATGCTAATATAATCAAATCAAGGCAAAAAAGAACTTACGCTCCACTTTTTGCCTAAAATTTGGTCGTTCTAAAGATTCTTCTTAAGCTCTTTTAAGAATGATGGGTGCATGCTTCGCATAAGTAGGGCATGTTTTATAAGAACAAGCCGAAATCAAACCTAAGATTGTAATACCAAGTATTAAAATGACTTTTTTCATAGATAGTTAAATTTTAAGTTTAACATTACAAATATACGAAAAAAATCTTTTTAAAAAAATAACTCATTCGCATACACGAATTTTTAGTGTAAGTTGTTAAGTGAAAAATACCATACAGTTAGTATGGAAAATTTAATTTTTTTGTCGATATTGCTTTAAAATTTAACCTTTTAAGTGATGAAAAGACTAATTTTTTTGGTAGTATCGATAACAATACTTTTTGAAGTAGGATATTCCCAAAGTGCTATTACTTCTATGAAGCCAATTATGGAAATGGGATATCAGTTTGTAAATGAGATAGAAAAACAAATGGGAAGTAACGCAATCGTTCAGCGCGCAGAATTTGATTTTGCTTTTGATGATAATTTTAGTTATGTAGATGTATCGCCAGAGCTAAAATATGTAATCGCTGCTTTGGGAGACGAACAAATTAATGATATTTCTCTTATGGTATATCGGAAAGTAAATAATCAATGGACATTGTTAGCACAAGATAATGAGAATTCTCCTAAGGCTTTAGTAGAGTTTACTCCCTCTAAACAAGAGGAATACGCTATCGATGTTCGCGTAAATTCGTATAAGAACACTCAGAAAATAGGACATGTCGCAACTTTTATTTTAGTAACCAAAAAGTAAGATTGAGAATATTATCGAATGATAAGAGGTTCTGGCGAAAAACATAAGACAAATATTATGAGAGCGGCAAATCCTAAGAGCTTGCGCGGGAAATTAAGTGGTTTTTGATCGTATGTTGTGGGATGATATACTCCTAAAATTCTTCCGATTAGAAAACTCATAGCGAGCCATCCTTGAAATCCTGTTATTTCTGGAAAGTAAGATTTTACAAAAAATTGAAAAGTGAACACCGCCACTGCTAATAGAAGCACACTTAAAGAGTTCTCGAAAATACGACTAAACACAAGATACAAGAAAAAAATGTACAAAGGAGTTCCCCATAGTAAAGTATCGAGGTTGTCGTGAATAGAGAAGCTATCTATTCCTCCGATCACCGTAAGAAGAATCAGAAATAAAGGAGAAATAATGCGATGCCATTTAGCGCCCATAAGTCCATAAAGAATGTGCCCTCCGTCCATTTGCCCAACTGGAAATAAATTAAGTGCCGTAAAAAAACAGGCTAAAAAACCTGCCAAGAGAAATGGATAATGCATAATTTCATATTCATTGGGTAAGAGACTTTTATCTGCTACAAATTCTCTAAAAAGATAAAAAAGCAGATTATCGCCCATGATAATCTTAATTTCTTGATTCTGATAAACATATTGTGCATAATCTAATCCGAATTGGGCATATTCTGGGTGGATTGTGAAAATGTGTTCTGGGGGAGGGAGATGAGTAAAGCCATAGTAAACTACTCCTAAAGCTACTAAAAAGCCTGCTAATGGTCCCGCAATTCCGACGTCGAAAAACTCTTTTCTGCTTCTGGGAGAGCTTTCAATCCGGATAAAAGCTCCCATGGTTCCGATGCTTGGCATTAAACTTCCGAACCACATCGGGATGTAGTAAGGAAGAGTTACATTTAATCTGTAAAACTTAGCAGTAAAGTAATGACCAAACTCATGAGCGGTTAGGATTCCTAAAAAAGGTAGAGAAAAATAAAGCCCTCCTAAAAATTCTTGATAAGAAATGGTGTTTTCTGAAAAAAAATAGGTTTTGCCTGTTATCCACTCCGCTCCTGCTAAGGTAGTAGTGAGTAAAGTAATACAAAACAGTAAAAGATGAATGATGTTTCGATGCTGCTTTAGCATATTGCATAGAAATTTTAAGCCAACAAGTAGCTGAAGGCAAATTTAAGTTTCAAGATTTGAATTTTCTTTTTCGAAAGAATTCTTTATTTGAAGAAACAGCGCGTAATTACAAGATTCTTTTCGCTTTTACAAAATAGGTATTCCAATAGTCCGAAAATAGGCTTTCTTCTCTTACGCCTGCACTTGTAGAAGCATGAATAAATAGAATATCTTGCTTAGTAATTTTACTTATCATTCCTACGTGTGTGATGCGATTATTTCCTCCTGGATAGGTAAAAAAGACTAAATCACAGAGTTGGAGTTGTTGTTTATTTACTTCTTTTCCTATTTCAGCCTGTTCTCGCGAAGTACGCGGAAGTTCTAATCCAATTTCACGAAAGCTGACAACCATCAAGCCTGAACAATCAATCCCTGAAAAATCCATGCCGCCGAGTTTATGTCGGGTGCCTATATAGGACCGAGCCTTTTCAAGCACAATTTTTTGCTCTTGTATTAAAACGTCGTCAGATGAGGGCATACTGTGTTGTTGCAAGGCAGGAGAAGAGTTTTTTTTAGAGCTTTTTTCTTCATGAATCGGGATTTCCTTTACAGAGTCCTGTAGGGGAGATGTTTTAGCAGTAGTTTTACCTGTTAATTGATTTTTTTTTCCGTAAACGGCATTAGAGGTAAAAAAACGGATTTCTCTCTTGATAATCTGGGAATTTTTAGATGATTTATACACAGGTCCTGTACTTTGACAAGAAAGCATACTACTAGAGATGCTTATCCCTATAAGCAAAATAGCGATTCTCATGGTAGAAAGGATTATTTGGTTTTTTGCAATGTGCTCAAATTTAATTTTTTCAAAAGAAAGAAAAAAGCTCTAAACATGTTTTAGAGCTTTCTATGTGGTTGGTCAAAATTAAGCGAATGTGAAAAGGTCACTTTTTTTTATCAGTTGTCATGCAATAAGATTTAACGGGTATTTTTTCCTCCTTTATTTTCTTATCGGCTTTGTAGTACTGGATATTGATTTCTTTTTCATGGAGCACGAAGTTATACTTATTTCCTTTGCTAGATTTAATTACCAAGGCATTTTGGTTGCTAATATCGAGTTGTATATCGTATTGGCGTTTGCCTACAAAATCTCCTAAGTCTATGTCTCCGTACAAGATATGTTGTATTTCTCCTTCATTTTTAATAACCACTTCGCATGGTAGTTTAGAACTCTTCAAAGTGAGTTTGTTGTGCTCTATTTTCTTTTCATCAAAGTGAGTTTCTACGATTTTAATCTCTCCTTGATTCACTCCTTTCATTTCATACAAATAGTTGTATTGATCGTATATCCAATACTCGTTCCCTTTTCTTAGAAGTACGTAGTCGTCGTACATTTCTTCTATTTCGAAGTCAGTCGTGATTTTATCGGCTGTTTTTTTACGCTCTCGCAGCCATTTTTCGCTGTTTAACCATCTAATATCTCTATCATAGAGAGCACGCGCTAATTCTAATTTTTTAGCCTTAGAAGTAGGGCTTAAATTGCTATTCTGAATATTGGCTACTACTCTGTTGTATTCTTTTTCAAATAGCCGCGAGCGAGATTTCTGTAAGAATGATTCAAAGTGTTTAGCTGTATAGATAACTTTTTCTTTAGGTTGCTCAGGTGCTTTTTCGATTTCGGCAGTTGGTATTTCAGCATCTATGATTTCTTCTTTGGAGCTTTCTACCGCTTCTTGTATTTCTATAGGGGGCTTTGAAACGCGAGGTTGCGCCTTAATTTCTTGTGTTTCATCAAATTCAAAAATTGTCTTGTCGTCTTCTCCTGCCTTTATGTCTGGGTTGGTTTTTATTTTTAAAGTTCCTTTTCGATTTGATGCGACATTTGTACCGACAGCAGGCATCGCATATCCACCTTTTGCTACGTATTTTTGATAATTACGGGCTCTCATGGAGAAAATTTTAGGTTCCATATATCGGATAGTATTAATTTCCATGGAACCGTAGGTTATAATTTCGTTTCCTTCATTTTTCTGAAAAGAAATATAACCACTCTGAGGCAATTCATCGAGCTCTATGAGATAGTTATTAATAGGGTATTGCTTTGAGGAGCGTGTATTTCGATCATATACATGAAATTCCATTTCGCGAGTATCTTGCAAGAGAAGTTTGATTTTGCCATCATCAGTTTTAGTAGCTACAAAAAGTACTGGAGGAGATTGAAAAATTCGGCGTTTTGCAACTTGTGCGTAAATTGCATTTGTAGTTATTAATAAAAATGCGGAAAGTAACCAATATTGCATGACTTAAAAGTTTTTCATTGTATTTTTACGATAGATTAACGCTCTTGATTTGAATTTATTTTTTAAATACTAAGTTTTTTTAAGAAAATGAAAAGGTTGAAAAATTTTCTTTAAAAAGTGCTGTTTTTATTGGAAAATACAATAAAATTAATTTTCTTATAAGTATATTTAAAGTAACAAAAGAAATCGAGATTCGCCATGATAAGAGCTACTTCGCATTCTGTTGTTTCTGAAACTACAGAAGGAATTACTGTTTCGGTGTTCGCCAATTATGAGCCAGATTATTCTAATCATTTGCAAAAGCATTACGTGTTTACATACGAAGTAACGATTCATAATAAAAGTGAATATACAGTGCAACTGTTGCGCCGCCAATGGTTTATCTATGACGCAAATGCTTTAGGAGTTCGAACGGTAGAAGGAGAAGGAGTAGTAGGGATGCAGCCCGTTATTGAACCAGGTCAGAAATACACCTATGTTTCGGGCGCGAACTTAAGAGCTCATTTCGGGAAAATCACAGGCTTTTATACGATGGAACGCCTATTCGATGGCAAACAGTTTGCCGTAAAGATACCAGAATTTTCTATGATAGTTCCTTATCGACTCAATTAATGTCGATAAGATTAAGCTCTTATAACAAAAGCTTATTTCTTTTTTTCGATAGCTTCGCAAATTTTTTCAAAAATATCATCAATAAGTCCAACTCCGTAAATGCTTACAAATTTTCCTTGCTGATGATAATAGTCTGCAACTGGTTTTGTTTCTTCTTGATATACCCGAATTCGATTATTAATTTTTTCTAAATCCTGGTCATCAGTTCTTCCAGAAGTTTTTCCGCGCTCTAAAAGTCTTTTTCTTAATTCATCTTCTGGTACTTCAAGTGCAATCATAACAGAAATGGGAGTTTTTCGCTCTTCCATAAGAGCATCTAAAGCTTTTGCCTGAGGAACAGTGCGCGGAAAGCCATCGAAGATGCATCCCTTAGAGTTCTCTAAAGATTGTAGTTTTTCTTTTACCATGCTAATTACTACCGAATCAGGAACGAGTTCTCCTTTGTCCATATAACTTTGGGCTAACTTCCCGAGAGGAGTTTCTTCTTTAAGATGTTTTCGAAATAAATCTCCAGTCGAAATATGAGTGAACCCATATTTTGCAATAAGTTTCTCACTTTGCGTTCCTTTGCCGGCGCCGGGCGGTCCGAATAATACGATATTGTACATTTTTACTAAAATTTGAATGCTGAATGTAACAAAGTCTTAAAACAGTTTTAAATCTAAAGAAAAGTTGTGAAATTTTTGCAAAAAATCTACCTTCTTAAATTCTTTCTATAAATTCGCTGTATGAGTAATTTTGCTTCCTTAAAAATGAAGAAAAAACGTTGGTACTTGTTCTGGATTGCACTCGCATTATTGATTTGGTACTTGTATTCCCAAGAGAGAGAAACTAACGATAAGAAGGAAGCTTTAAACTTTCAACAAAGTTCATCAAAGTCAAGTTTATCGTCTGATGAGGAATCAAAAAAACAGAAATTCGATTTTTTGCCAGTTTCTAATCATAATCGAAAAACTCAGGTTCTTTCTTACAAATGTTTTACTCTTTCGTTTGTGCATCAGTTTCGAATGGCGGAGTGGGTCGCTTACTCACTTACAAAACAACAAGTATTAGCTCAAGATATGGAGCGTTCTAATGATTTTCGGCCTGATTCCCGCGTAAATTCGGCTTTGCCAACCGATTATCTTCATAGTGGTTATGATAGAGGGCATCTTTGTCCCTCAGAAGATATGAATTACGATCCTGTTTGTATGAGTGAAAGTTTTTTGATGACCAATATTGCACCTCAAATTCCAGATTTTAATAGGGGAATATGGAAGTCGCTTGAAAATCATGTTCGTATCTGGGCAAAAGAAAATGAGGTTTTGTATGTGGTAACAGGACCTGTTTTTACACAAAACATGGAAAAAATTGGCAAAAATCAGATTCCTGTTCCAAAATACTTCTATAAAATTATTTTAGATTATCACCAGCCAGAATATAAAATGATTGGCTTTTTGATTCCGAATGAAAAATCTGAACGTTCTTTATTAGAATTTCGAGTAAGCGTAGATAGCATTGAAGCTCTTACAGGAATAGATTTTTTCCCAGCTCTTCCCGACCATATTGAGGACAAATTTGAAGATAGCAATTTCAATGAACCTTTGTTTTCAGGGTTATCTGATCGTCCCAAGAAGAAAAGAAAGAAATAATTGTTTGAAAATAAAAAAGGCAGATAACGACTGCCTTGCTTAAAGGAGAATCTTTGAAAGTTATTTTATTTTTTCTTCGAGTTCTTGCATGCGCTTGAAAGCATCTGCTCGTCCTAATTCGAAAGAGCGCTTAAACATGTTGTAGGCATCTTGGTAATGTGCACGTTTTTTATTAGGAGCTAGTTTGGTTTTTTCGGCTAAAGCAATGTTGTCTTCTCCTCGCAAATAGAACAAGTCAGCTGCTTCTTTGAGTGCTTGTTTTTGCGTTTCGCTAAGTTTACTTTCGAGTTCAGAAATTTCTGCTTTTTTCTTAGAGAGTTCAGCTTCTTTTTCTTTAATTTCTTCTTTTTGGAATTCTATTATTTGATTAAGTGCTGTGTTTTCTCCTTTCAATTTTTCTACTTTAGCTGTTAAATCTGAAATGATAGCATCTTTTTCTGCAAGTTGTTTCTTCATTTCCTCTACCATTTTTTCTAACAATTTATTTTTGCTGCTCGATTTGTTCAAGGCTTTTTCAAGAGCTTCAATTTGCTTCTTGCTTTTTTCCATATCTGCTTTGATGGCTTCGGCTTTCTTTTGGAAATCCTCAAAGCTGATTCCTTTTTCAAGGCTAATGCGCAAATTTTTTTGAGATGTTTCAATTCCATCAATAATTTCACTTACCTTTAAAAGCCTCTGAGTAAGTTCTGCCTCCTGTGATTGTGTAGCAGTAAGTACGTTTTTCAAAGAATCTAACTCAGCTACTTTTTGTTCGTATTCTGATTTTGAAACACAAGCGTAAAGGCTTAATGCCACTATGCTAATGATAAGATACCTCATGTTTGAAAAATTTTAGTGTTGAAGAACACTACAAAAGTAAGCATTTAACAGATTTTAACAAAAAATACTAAATTTTATTTATAAGTATCTTGGTTAGAATAAAATGTGTTATTTTGAAGTTTAAAGTAAACAAGAGCCTAACCAAGATGCAAAAATCCGAGTTAATCGTATTGAAGATAGGAGGAAAAATAGTAGACGAAGATAACCTCTTAGGAAAAGTATTAGAAGATTTTTCAGCATGGAACGTTCCTAAAATTCTCGTGCATGGAGGAGGCAAAATTGCTACTGAGATAGGTCATCGTTTAGGAATTGAGGCGAAGATGCATAACGGAAGACGTATTACCGATCAACCTACTCTTCAAGTTGTTACAATGGTATACGGAGGGTTGATCAATAAAGCAATTGTAGCTAAGTTGCAGTCGCTGGGCATCCAAGCGTTAGGAGTCACAGGAGCAGATCTTGACATCATTCGCGCACAAAAGCGAAGCCCACAACCTATTGACTTCGGATTTGTTGGAGATATTACCTGCATCAATGTTCCTATTTTACAAAAGTTACTTGAATGGAAAATCACACCCGTTTTTGCTCCACTTACTCACGATGGAAAAGGAAATCTTTTTAACACAAACGCTGATACGATAGCGCAAGAGGTAGCTGTAGCGCTGAGCCAGTATTACGAGGTGAAACTTATTTATTCTTTTGAAAAGAAGGGAGTTTTAAGCAATCCTAATGACGAAGAAAGTTATATTCGGTTCATCAATACGGCTTCTTATAAACAACTTTTGTCTTCGGGTATAATTTCAGGAGGAATGATTCCAAAAATGGAGAACGCTTTTGAAGCTCTAAAACGCGGTATTGCTTCTGTTATGATTGTGCAAGCCGATTATTTAAAATCGGTGAGAGAAGAAGAATTTATCGGCACTAAAATTACGCTTTAATGTTTTGGAATTATTCTTGAGTTGCTCGAATGCGTTGAATATAAGAATAAATCTCTGGTTCATTGCGATAGTTTTCTGCAAGAGCAGCTACTTTCTGAGCAAATACGGTCTTATCAGGTCTAATGATTTGGACTCCTTCCTTTTCTAATAGCGCCAAACATTCGTTTTCAGAGATTTCCCATAATCTTCTTTGCTCTATAACAGATTCTTGAGCTGCTTCTAAAAGCCATTTCTTTTCTTGCTCAGAAAGTAAGTTCCATACTTTCGTACTGATTATCAATACATCGGGTACAGAAGTGTGCTCATTGAGAGTATAATATTTGCACACTTCATAATGGCGAGAAGTTACAAAAGAAGGAGGATTGTTTTCTGCTCCATCTACTACTCCTTGCTGAAGAGCTGTAAAAAGCTCTCCAAATGAAATAGGAGTAGGCGATCCTCCCAAAGCATTTACCATTTCAATAGCAGTTTGGCTTTTCATAACTCGGATTTTAAGGCCTTGTAGGTCTTCAGGGCTGTAAATAGGTTTCTTAGTGGTGTAAAAACTCCTGCTGCCTGCATCATAAAAACATAGCCCGCGCAGCCAATATTTTTCAGCTTGCACTAAAAGTTCTTGTCCGATAGGTCCATCTAACACTTTGAATTGATGCTGGCGGCTTCTGAAAATATAAGGCAATCCTAATGCTTTGAAGTTAGGTGCAAAATTCTCCATAACGGCTGAAGAAACTTTTGTCATCGCTAAGCTCCCGATTTGGAGAAGTTCTAAGCACTCTCGTTCAGAGCCTAATTGGCCACTTGTATAAATTTGGATAGTAAGTTTTCCTCCTGACTTTTCTGCAACGCGTTTTGCCATGTACTCCATTGCCAAGTGTACGGGATGTTGCGCATCGAGCCCATGGGCTAGTTTTAGCACGCGCGAATCAGAAATTTGAGAGCAAGACGCTGAAAGTAAAGCAATTATCCAATAAAAAGTTTTTTTCATACTCTTGTGTTACTTTTGTTTTCAAATTTATACAATTCGTCAAATTTCCAGTAACAATTTAAAAAATCCAAGTGCGAGCTAAAGTCAGTATGATTCGATTTTTACCTTCCAAAATTGCCATTGGACTAGGGGGAGTATTCTTGGTAGTGGCAACTCTTATGTGGTATTGGAATAGAACCCCACCTTTGTGGGTAGAAGTACAAATGTCAAAACTTGATACCGTGCGTGAACGCGTGAATGGTTCTGGGAAGATTTATCCGTCTGAAGAGATTCAAATTAGTTCTGAGGTTTCAGGAGAGGTGCGCGAGTTGTTCGTCAAAGAAGGAGATTCTGTAAAAGTAGGAGACTTGCTAGCGCGTATCAGACCTGACAATCTTTTAGCTATCCGCGACCGCAACTTGGCCTCTCTGAATGCACAAAAAGCTAATTATGCTAGAGCAAAAGCTCAAACACTTCAAGCCAAGGCGCGACTTCTTAAAGCAGAACTCGATTGGAAAAGAAGTCAAACTTTATTAGACCAAAAAACAATTTCTTTACAGGAATACGAAAATTTTGTTTCTCAGTACGAAATCGCTAAGGCAGAATACGAAGCAGCATTTCAAAATGAAGAATCTGCTCGCCATAGCGTCGCAAGTGCAGTTGCTGCTTTAGATGAAGCCGAAAAAAATCTGAAACTCACAAACATTTATGCACCCATCTCTGGAATCATTACAAAACTATCCATCAAAAAAGGAGAGCGCGTTGTGGGAACGGCGCAAATGGCAGGTACTGAAATGATGCGTATTGCCAACTTTGAAACAATGGAAGTACATGTGAATATCAATGAAAATGATATTATCAAAATACATCTTCGCGATACGGCAATAGTAGAAGTAGATGCTTACGCTCGTGATAATCAAAAGTTTTTAGCAGTTGTAACGCATATCGCTAATTCGGCGAATCAATCTTTAGACAAAGCAGTAGGTGCTAATGTTGAGCAAGTAACGGAATTTACGGTTCGGTTGCTGTTGTTGCCAGATTCTTACCGACATCTTCTTGTTCGAGGAATTCCACCTTTTCGCCCAGGAATGACGGCAACTGTTGAAATTACTACTGATATTAAACCTAATGCATTAGTTGTTCCTGTTTCGGCTGTTGCAGTAAGAAATTTATCAGAGTCAGAAAATCCTTCAATGCAAAAACTTTCAGAAGTAGTTTTTGTGTATGATTCTCTTCAATCTTGCGCCCGCATGCGAAAAGTGCGCACGGGGATTAGCGACTTTGAAAACATCGAAATTCTTTCTGGTATTACTGAAAAAGAACTTATTATTGTAGCTCCATTTAGTCTTGTTTCTAAGGTACTCAAAAATGGAGATAAGGTTCGAGTCAAGCCTTTAAAAGATAAACTGAGATGATGAAAATAGAAATTAGCCGATTAGATGATGCTTTTCACTTCGAAGCTGTCAATGAAGAAGGTAGAACAGTACAAGTAGATGCGTCCCCTGAAATAGGGGGAAAAAATCAAGGTGTTCGGCCTATGCAGTTGCTTTTAGTAGCGATTGGTACTTGTAGCGTATTCGATATGTTGGTAATTCTAAAAAAACAAAGGCAAGAGGTAAAAGACGTAAAAATTACTGTAATAGGCGAAAGGGCAAAAGGTGTAGTTCCTTCTCCTTTCGTAAAGATTAAAATGCATTTTCGATTTTGGGGGAATTTAGAGGAAGAAAAGGTAAAACGCGCTGTAGAATTAGGTGTCGAAAAATATTGTTCCGTCAGAGAAATGCTGAAGCACGACGCTGAGATTAGTTATACTTATGAAATAAATCCTTAAGAAGATCAATTTTAAGATGCGCTATTTGATATAGGAGTGTTGGAGCGTTTAACTTTCATTTTAGGCTCGTTACTTTTCTGTTGTTTAAAGCGATTAATAAAACGCTGTAGGCTATTGTTGTTGCCATCTTGATTGAATTCTTCATCGCTTCGGCTCACGCTTAAAATAATTCCTATAGACATGCCCGTAAAAATAAGTGACGTTCCTCCCATGCTTAGTAAGGGGAGCGGCAAACCTGTTACAGGAAGCAATCCGATAGAAACTCCAATATGGACAAATGCTTGTACGACGATACTAAAAGCGAGTCCCGCAGCTAATAAACCTCCAAAAGCGCGTTCCGTTCGTGCCACAATAAGGATACTTCTATATAAGAAAACTAAATACAAAAAAATAATGAAGCTAGCAAAGATAGTTCCATATTCTTCTACAATGATTGCAAAAACAAAATCGGAATAAGGGTGGGGCAAGAAATTGCGTTGTGTACTTTGTCCGATTCCTTTTCCTAAAATACCTCCAGTAGCAATTGCAATATACGATTGTTCTACTTGAAAAGGAACATGGGTAGCATCTGTATACGCGGCCAAACGGCTTCGGACGGTTTGTCCTCGTTGTCCAAAAGTAAAAGCAAACATTCCTGCTATTACTCCTACCACAATGAGCATAATAATGTTCTGTATAGGAACTCTTCCGATAAACATCAATAGAAGGCAAGTCATAAAAAGAAGAGAAGCAGTAGACCAATCGCTTACACCAATGAGTCCACAAATAATGCCGCACCAAATAATTACCGGCATAATAGCGCGTTCGAATTCGTGAATACTCAGTTGCCGTTTGGAAAGCATGCTGGCTAAGTTAGCAATGAGTGCTAGTTTGGCTAAATCTGAAGGCTGAAAAGAGTATTTTAATAAAGGAATAGTAATCCAGCGAGATGCTTGATTGAGCGTTGTTCCAAACTGCCAGGCAATGAGCAACAAAGGCACTGAAATAATGAGTGCAATCCGCGATAAACGAGAATAGTACTTATAATGAATATTGTGGCATAAATAGGTAGCTATTAAAGAAATAACAACTAATAAACTATGTTTTATTAAAAAATATTCGGTATCACCTCCATAGCTTTTGTAAGCTAAGCTACCTGTTGCGCTATACACTACCAAAATGCTTAACAGAGAAAGAAAAATAGTAATTGCCCAAATAACCTTGTCGCCTTTCAGCTCATCCACTATAATTTGTAAATATTTCATCATATTTGTTTACAAAAATTAATGTACAAAATTCTAAAAATAAATTTACAAATTTTCGATCTGAATTAGCTTTGCAAAAAAAAAGATATGTGAAACATCACATACCTTTTAACCTTAACCAATAAACAACACATAAAATAAATACTGCTATATTGCTTAGCATGTACTTATCTGCGCAAATAAATAAAAAAATCCTAACAATTCAAAACAAATGTTTACCTTTTGTTTAAAATAAAAAAACAAGAGTATTTTTTTAAAAAAAATTGAAAAAAAAGATTTAATTTTTATAATTTTGATAAAGATGCAAAATTACTAAAATAAAAGCTACTCTATATGCTACCAGATAAAAATAATGCTGAAATCGACATAGTAGATATTAAAATACTTTCTGAGTTGATGAAAGATGCTAAAACTCCCTATACGGAGATAGCAGAGCGTATTTTTGTATCAGGAGGGACGGTGCATGTGCGCATGAAAAAATTAGAAAAAATGGGAATTGTAAAAGGAGCTACTCTTGACATAGATTTTTCTAAACTTGGATACGATATTACGGCTTTTTTAGGTATATTTTTAGAAAAAAGCTCTTATTATGATGCTGTATGCAGAGAGCTTGTAAAAATCCCTGAGGTGCTCAACATTCACTATATCACAGGGAGCTATGCTATTTTGGCAAAAATTATTTGCCGAGATACCAACCATTTGAGGCATGTGTTGTATGATAAAATTCAGCAAATCCCAGGGGTTTCTTCTACTGAAACGATGATTTCTCTTGAAGAAAGGCTCAATCGCCCTCTGATGCTGGATACAGATTTGTTTTAAGATGGTGAAAGGCTGCTGGTTGTTAATAGGGTTGTTCATTTTACAAGCTTGTCGCAATCCTTACATTAAGCAAGATCCCCCAGAATTGTTTTCTACCACTGATGATTCAGAGTTATATTTCAAAAATGTAAGGCAAATCTTTTATTACCGAACTACAGATACTACTCAACGAGAGTTTTTTCGCATTAAATCAATGCCTCAAAATAATAACGTTCCTCTGATTGGACTTTGTATTGTAAACCATTGGAAAGCTGATAAGGCATTTCTTTTGCTAGAGCCTAACGGTTGGTTTGTGAGTGAAGATTCTATAGAAGTGTTGTGGCACGATGCTCAAAATCCTCTTATTCATGGCAAAATTTTTTTTGAACAAGGTCCTATTTATAAGCATTATTTTTTTGCTTTAGAAATTTATCGAGGCATTTTGAAGGAATATAAGTTTGAAGTAAGACAAAGAAATCGAAAAGCTCCTTTTTTAGAAGACGAAGAAGCGCGTGAAGCTTTTCGAATTACAGTAAAAGACTTTTTAAAGCTCATCAATCAATTGGAAGAATCAGAAAAAATTTTAGAATCATCTCCATAAAAATTGTAGATAGAGTTTTCTGAACAATTTGCTTTTCGAAACTTTCACTCAGAGTACCTAATCTACGTTTCGAATGAGCAGAATTTATGTATTTAGCGAGTTTGTTATTGATAAGTTCTTGTTTAAGAGCGCAAACAATTCCTAACTAAAGGAAAAAACTTTTGGGGTCGGGCCTTTTTACAGAATTATCAAGTTCTTACAAGTTCACCTTCCTAAAAGGTGCAAATCGTTTTACATGCTTCCTAGGATAAGAATACGCGTATTCAAATGAGCATTCCACAGTAGCCAGCAGATGAGTGTTTTTTAGAATTTGCTTGGTACTCGCCTTGCAAGCGATACGTTAGTATGCGACAATAAAAACCTTATTCCGTATTTACAAAAAGTGAATCTCCAAAGATGTTTGTTTGAGTTGAGCTATTAAAGTGTATAATCAATGTTTTTCTTCTAATTTAGTGAAAATGATTACTCTTATATTTCTGTGTGATTTTTTCTCCTTGCGGAAATTTTTCATCTACAATTAGTCAGAAGGTTCGAGCTTGTCAGTGGTTTGCGCTTCTAACTGCTTTTTTATCTGATACGATTTGCTATAGAGATACGACTATTTTAATAACTACTTTTAAAGCAATTCTTTTTTAGATAATTTTTAATCGAACAAATTTACAAGCTAACAGGCAATGAACTTTTTCTGTTGTTGTCTTTTTGCAGAGCAATTGCAGAACTTTAACAGGAGAGCGCTTGCGATTAGCAGGAAACCCTGTTAGAATTCTTACATATCAATGCTACGCAAGCAGATTGGTGTGAGTTTTGCGTCGGCGCTTCCTATTCAGGGGAATTGTACGGCTCCTTCTGAGCTTGATTGATTTCGTTCGACTTATTTCACAACTATAGCATTACGCGGACAACTTTTGATTTTTATCCTAGTCTTTGTTTTACAAGCAAGAAGGTTTCAGTTTTTTTTAAATTCCTATTTCTTTGGAGGCTCGAACTTCCCTATATACAGTTTCGTTTTTCCAATGTGTCAATGATAATTTTGGGGTTAGCAGAAAATTTTTGGGCCGTGAAAATTAGTTAAGAAAACCGTTTGTAAATACTCTTGGAAATCTCCCTCGAGTTTGTTTTTTTGGAGTATTTACTTACAAAAGCTTTTCCAGGCTTGTCCACTAAGTACCTGTGCAAGTAGCAGAGAGTTTGATAGGTTGTTTTGTGAGTGATTCAGGAGTATTCTACGTTTGTGAAAATTCTTCTTCAACTTACTAAATCAGGGGATACATCTGTTTGCGGTAATGAAACAGTTATGCGTTAAGCCTTTGCTTCAAAGCAAGGTTCCTATTTTGTTGGACGCTCTCTAGAATTGGAGATGAGGACACCTCTTTTTTAATGTTTACATACTACTATTGTTTACAAGACAAATGCTTTCTCACAAGTGCGCATCGAACAGCGAAAAAAATCAACTTTAAAATCTTTTCTTCAAATTGTTTAGGCGATAGTACGCAGCATATTCCTGCGTTAATTTGAAAAACGCTTTTCTGATACAATTCCTTTATTTTAGTATTTTGACCTTATGCTAAGCTTTCTACTTTTAAGGTAAGCAGTTTCTGTCAGACCTTCTTCTACTACAGGATATCGTTAAAAATTCTGGTTTGCTTCAAGTTTTTGGCAATACTTTTTCTTCTGAATAAAACTTTAATCAGTTTTCTGACGATTAAGAATCATGCATAGCCTATCAAAAAATTAAACTTGGATAATAAGAATTTGGCGGATGGTATCTCCTAGTTTGAGTTGCGGTAAATATTTTAAATCTCGATTTAATACTTTTCCAAAGATAGTGTGATTCCCGTCTAAGCATTCAGGAATTTCGTTTCCTACGCACAAATAAAACTGAGAACTTACTCTATCGCGGATAGTATTTGCCATGCCAATTGAGCCAAGTTCATGGTAGACCAAAGGTGTATTGCATAACTTAAAGTATTGCTTCGCAGATTCTACAAATTTATTAATTTTATTGTGTAGGCGATTGCTCAGATAACCATCGAATTCAGAAGGAGTTTCGCCATGCCTAAGAGAAATTGGCTTTTCTTCTCTCAAAGCGTAATGCGATGAGCCTTGATACCTCGAAGATGCAGAAATTTCGTTTTTAATAAAATAACCTGCATCTCCTGTGCCATCATTATGCGGGCAACCACTCTGAATGAGAACGTTAGGAATATGCTTGAAAAACTTTAGCCCATTGTAAAATCCTTCTTTAGCTAAAAAACAAAAATTGTCTACTGTTTTAGGAGCAATTTCTTCAAACAGTTTTACATCGATACTAAAGTGAGCTAGTTCAATTCTTGCGAGTAATGCGCTCATCTAGTTTTTGTGAAAAACATCAACACAGAGGAGACCACACCAAGTTGAAGTAGCTCAGAAATACCAAAACTTCTTAGAATAATCCAAATTACAACGCTTGATGCCATTACTGCTAAGTTCATATAGCTTCTACCGATAACAAAAGTGATTTGTTGTGCTCGTTCTTTTACTTTAGTTTGCATTGAATTAAGAAATTTAGGTTTTATAATTGTACAAAATTAATAAAGTAGAAGTTTTTCCATGTTCAACTTTTAGGTTCTAGTATAACGGAATTGTTCTTGGAATATTGCAATTTATAAAAATTTATACAAATAATGTTAAATAAAAAGGTTAATTTTTTTAAAATTATTTTGAGAGAGAGATTTGAAAGTAATTTTTAGACATACTTTCGTAGAGAAAGTATTTTCTATAAGACATTAAAAAGACGAGATTGTAAATTTTATTGATGAGGAAGAGGCGGTGGTACGCTCGCAAAAATAGGAGTTAAATCAGGAACTTGATGAGCAGGAGTCCAGTTGCTCATTCCTTGTTTCCATACAAGTGTTTGTCCGTTAATGGTTCCTTGTTTTGCCATATTAGAAAGAACCTCGAGGGAGTAAGGTCCTGATTGTTGTCCGTGGAGCGCTACAAAAAACTGCACGGTAGGAGGGATAGGGGGAGGAGTAGGAGCTCCTTGCGGAGTAGAAAATTGTCCTGTTATTTGGTTAGCCATCATTTGTCCTACAGCAAATCCCATTCCCATTCCTGCAAATCCAGATGGATTTTGCGCTGCTTGTTCAATAGAGTTAGCTGCTTGAAACTGCGTGAATTGTTGGAGATTTCCTTGCATAAGGTTCATACTTGTTTTTTTGTCTAGAATAGCTTCCACTTCTTGCGGCAAGGAAATGTTCTCAACGAGTAACTTAGTAATTTCAAGTCCATACTGATTGAACTCAGGGCTTACAATTCTGCGCAAACTTTCGGAAATATTGTCGTAGTGAGTCGCTAAGTCTAAAAGGGGGATTCGCTCACTGGCTACGACATCTGCAAATCGCGTGATGATGATATTTCGAAGTTGATTAGAAATTTCTTCTACTGTAAAATGAGCATCTGTTGAAACGATTTCTTTCATTAAGGTTTCTGGCTCTATTACCTTAAAGGCGTAAGTCCCGAAGGCGCGCAATCGTATTGCGCCTAGTTCTGGGTCGCGCATCATAATAGGATTTTTGGTGCCCCATTTTTGGTCCGTAAAGTTTTTGGTATTCACAAAATACACTTCCGCTTTAAAAGGGCTATTAAAACCATATTTCCAGCCTTTTAGACTGCTTAAAATAGGAAGGTTAGCGGTATTAAGCGTATACATTCCGGGCTGAAAAACATCTGCAATTTGTCCTTCATTTACGAAAACGGCCACTTGTCCTTGTCTTACGGTAAGTTTGGCGCCATTTTTAATTTCGTTATTATAGTGCTCGAATCTCCATACGATTGTATCAGATGAATCATCAAGCCATTCGATAATATCAATAAATTGACTTCTGAACCAGCCCATATGTTTAAATTAAAATTAAGATGTTAAAACTTCGATAGTAAAATTATGATTGGTATAGATACAAATATCTGCTGCGATTTGCAAACTTTCGCGCACAATTTCTTGAGCAGAAAGATGAGATGCGTGTTTTTTAAGAGCAAGCGCAGCAGATTGCGCATACATGCCTCCTGAACCGATGGCTGCAATTTGTTGGTCTGGCTCTATTACATCGCCTGTGCCTGAGATAATCAGAATTTCTGAGCGATTTACTGCAATCATCATTGCTTCTAACCGTCTTAGGTAGCGATCAGTTCTCCAATCTTTTGCTAGTTCAATGGCGGCACGCTTCATATTGCCACTGTAGGCACTTAGTTTTTCGTCGAACCTTTCTAATAAAGTGAAAGCATCAGCAGTAGAACCTGCAAAACCTACTAAAATATTTCCTGCTTGTAGCTTTCTAATTTTTTTGACATAGCTTTTTACTACTGTGTTACCCATAGTAGCTTGCCCGTCTGCACCGATGGCTACTTCGCCGTTGTGCATAACAGCACAGACTGTGGTTGCGTGAATTTTAGATTGCATAACTAAGGATTAAACATAATAAAAAGTTTCGATTGTCTTCGTTGCTAAGGCAACACAAAGAAGCAAAACTTTTCATAAAATTGTGAAAAATTTCATTTAAATGAAGATAAAAGTATTATTTGTTTGCTTAGGAAATATTTGCCGCTCTCCATTAGCTGAAGGAATTTTTAAGCATATGGTCAAACTTCGAAATCTCACCTCTTACATACAGGCAGATAGCGCAGGTACAGCAAGTTATCATATCGGAGAACCACCTTATTATCTTTCTTTGCAAGTAGCTGAAAATCATGGAATTAGATTAGAGCATCGAGCGCAGCAGCTCAAAAGGCAGCATCTTGATGAATATGACTACATTTTGGTGATGGATGAAATGAATTTGCGAGATGTGCTCAGATTAGCAGGGAAAGCGTCTTACAAAGCTAAAATCATGAAAATGCGACAATTTGATGATCAGCAGTCCTCCCAAGATGTTGAAGATCCTTACGGATATAAACTGCCTATTTTTGAGGCATGTTATCAGATTCTGCATGAATCGTGCGCTAATTTTCTTGATTATTTAATACAAAAACATTCTTTAGGGTCGTGAAAGAATTATTATTTATTGTTAATCCTGTTTCAGGGACGATTCAAAAAAAACAGATAGTCGAAAAAATAAAACGTTGGCTTCACAAAGTTCCTTTTGAGATTATATTTACACAATATCCAGGACATGCGACACAGATTGCTCAAAGAGCAGTAGAAAAAAAAATTTCTAAAATTGTAGCAGTAGGAGGAGATGGAACTGTAAACGAAGTCGCTAGAGCACTTATTCATTCCTCTTCAACATTGGGCATTTTGCCTGTGGGTTCTGGAAACGGATTAGCCAGACATCTTAAAATCCCTATGAAACTTCAAGGCGCTTTGAACCTAATATTACACGGCAAACCCGTTTCCATTGATGTAGGATATGTAAACGAGCGACCCTTTTTTTGTACTTCAGGTTTAGGCTTCGATGCATTAGTGAGTTATTACTTCGATAAAGCTACCTCAAGAGGTTTGTTGAATTATGCTAAAATTACGGTGCGAGAATATTTAAAAGCCAAAGAAACAACCTTTCAAGTGCATGAAAATGGTGTAACCTATACCTTAGAAGCATTGATGCTTACATTTGCGAATGCTTCTCAATATGGAAATAACGTTTATATTTCTCCAAAAGCGAATATTTCAGATGGATTTCTGGATTTTTGTTGCTTCAAGAAAGCGAATTTTTGGCAAATTCCTTCTGTAGTATGGGATACGGTGAATAAAACGATTCATCAAAATCCACTGCTTCGTATTCAACAAGTGAAGCAAGTTTCTGTCGAAACGCCTAAAGAAACTTTTGTTCACATTGACGGAGATTATATTAATCTCAATACCTGTCAGTATAATTATAGAGTTCAGCCTTGTGGTTTGCAAGTAATTGCTGGTAGCTAAAATTAAGGTGATTAATGGGAATCGAAAAATTAATCATATTGTTTATAAGCTCTTATGCAGCTGCTACCATCTCAGGGGCTGCAGGATTTGGAGGCGCTTTAGTATTGCTTCCGATTCTTACTTATTTTATAGATGTCAAGACAGTAGTTCCTATCCTTACTATCGGACAACTGTTTGGAAATGCTTCACGTGTTTGGTTAGGGCGCAAAGAACTTGCCCGGGAACCTATTTTTTTATTTTTACTAACGGCTATTCCTTGCGCAATAGTAGGGAGTTATCTTTTAGTAGACATTCAAGTGAGATTTATTAAAGTAGGAATCGGAATTTTTCTTTGGGCATTGGTTCTTTATCGGAGATTATATTCTCAAAAAAGCATTTCTTCTCCAGGAATGTTGATAATGTTGATAGGAGGAGGTATTACAGGTTTTTTATCGGGGATTGCAGGAAGTGCGGGACCCATCGGAGCTGCATTTTTTTTGAGTCTCCCCCTTTCACCTACTGCTTACGTTGCTAGCGAAGCATTCACAGCGTTTGTTATCCATGTAATGAAAATAGTTGTCTATCAAAAATACCTTCTTATTCGGGCAGAGGAACTGTCTTACGGAGTTTTTATCGGATTAGCAATGATAGGAGGGAGTTGGACAGGTAAGAGAATTATCGAAAAAATTAGCAAAAAAAATTTTACCACGCTTGTAGAGATTTTGCTAGTAGTTTCTGGAATTCAAATGGTTTTGACTGCTTAACGATAAAGGCATCTAAACCATAATTAGATGCCTTTCAGGTTATGCCATATGTTTCAAAAACATTACAACAGCTACTACTGCAAAACCGGCAGGAAGAACAAACGCTAATATAGTTCCTAAGCCTTTGATGAGAGGATTATATTTTACATGGTTCAATCCTAATGTTTGGAACGCACTTTGGAAACCATGATTAAGGTGAAAACCTAATAAAACAAAAGCTATTAAATAAATCAAGGTATACCACCACTGTCCGAATACAGTAGCTGTTATTTTGTACATGTCTTTATATTCTTTTCCATCGATAGTAACGGTGCTTACGTCTCCATAATGATACTCCCAGTAAAAGTTTTTTAGATGTAGCAGCAAAAATAAGAGCACAGCGATGCCTGAAAGTCCCATGTTTTTAGAGAACCAACTCGCTTCCGATTTTGGGCTTATGGCATATTGGATAGGTCTTGCTTGTTGGTTGTAGCGAAGAAGGTAAATGCCTGTGTAAATATGAAGAGCAAACCCTACCACTAAGCCTATTTCTAATACGCGAATAAGAGGATTAGTAGACATGAAAGCAGAATACACATTGAAAGTTGCGCCGTTGTCATCTTTCAGAAGATTTAAGTTCCCTGAGAGGTGTACAATGAGAAATGAAATAAGAAATAATCCTGATAGGGACATAATAATTTTTCTTCCTAACGAACTTGTGAGGGCATCGATAAGCCATTTCATAGTGTTTGATGTTTAGGTTTTTTGAGTAGTAAAATTTTGTAGTTCAAAACTAATGGCAAAAACGATTTGTTTACAACTCTGGCGCAAAATTTCCGCTCAAGAAGTATATTTAAGAGGGAATGCTACTTTGTGGATGATATACTTTATAAAATTCAAGAGTAGAGGCGCTCACTTCTTGCCACTGAGCAACGTAAAAACGAAGTATTGCTACTGAAGCAGTTTGTAGTTGAATAGAGTTATCAGATGCTAAATATTGAGCTAATAAAGAAAGAAAAGGATTGTGCCCTACAATTGCTAGAGCATGAATTTTATTATCAGCGCAGCGTATTCTTTCTAAGAGTTGTACGTCGTTTTCTTCATATATTTCGGGGATAAGCTCTACCATGTTTGATTTTAAAAAAATTGAGGCAAATATCTGTGCCGTTTGTGCAGTACGTACTGCTGAGCTTGCCCAGATCTTATCTATTTGAGGGTAGTTTACCTTTAACCACAAAGCGGCGTTACGCGCTTCTAAGATGCCTTTTTCTGTAAGTTTTCTGTCATAGTCTGCTTGTCGAGTTTGTTTTTCTTCGGCTTTCCCGTGCCTAAAAAGAATTAGCTGCTTACTCATAAAAGAATGATTTGATAATAAAAGAAATTTTTGCTCATCGAAAGCGTTACGAAATTCAAGAAAAATGCGTACAAAAACAAAAAAACACATCTGCAAAACGCAAATGTGTTTTACTTTGTGGCGGGAGCATGACTCGAACATGCGACCTTTGGGTTATGAGCCCAACGAGCTACCAACTGCTCCATCCCGCGATCATTTTTGCGCTGCAAAGTTAATATGAATTATTTGTGAATCCAAATTTTTTTTATGTTTTTTAACCTTATACATGGGTACTATGTTGCGCGTTGTGAATGTCTCTAAAAAATATCCCTTTTCTTCCAAAAATGCTTTGAACAACGTTTCTTTTTCTCTAAAAACAGGAGAATGGCGCGCAATAGTAGGCGCTAATGGGAGTGGCAAGAGTACTTTGCTCAAGATTTTAGCTTGCGCTCTTCCTGCTGATAGTGGAGAAATATGGCTTGAAGACGAGCAAATTACTCAATACTCTTTATATTCTCTTCTTGCTGAGCATCCTCATATTCAATATGTTTCACAGCATTTGGGTCTCAAACCTTTTCATACAATCAGAGAGAATATTGCATATCCTATTCGACATTTAGGAGAGCGAGCACGCCGTCAAAGAATCGAAGAACTTCTAGAAATTTTTGAGCTGCAAGAATTTCAGAATCAAAAACCTCAAACTCTTTCTGGAGGTCAACAACAGAGAGCAGCTTTAGCAGTAGCTCTTGCTAATATTCCTACTCTTTTGTTATTAGACGAGCCTTTTAGTCATCTGGATATGCCGCTGCGATTTGAGTTATATCAAGTTATTCAAAAAATACGCAATCTTTTTTGTACTACAATTCTTTGGGTAACACCTCAACTAGAAGAAGCACTCGCCTACGTTGATACGGTTTCTGTATTAGAAAAAGGATGTCTTGTTCAGACTGGAACTCCTCAAGAAATCTACTATGCGCCTGCAACCTTCTCAATAGCAAAATTATTCGGAGAATATAACATTGTAGAAGGAAGCATAGTGCGTCCTTCTCGAATCGAAATTGCTTTAAATCCTACAGGAAATTATGTAATTCAACAAGTTACTTTCTGTGGAATTTATTATCGCGTGGTGGTAGAGCATTTTGTTCACCGCCAACAGTTAGTGGTTTATTCTTTGGAGAAACTTCCACTTTTTCATCGCGCAGATGTGCGGTTCAAAAATTAAGCGTTTGTTTTGAAAATTAGGAATTACCCAATTCCGATAAGTTTTTTGCCTGTTTGGTGAGTAGGATTGTGAACTAAAACATGTTTAGCATAACGAAAGGCTTCCTCCTGGCTAATGAGTCCCTCATCGTAATACTTGAGAAGTTCTTCTTGTGCGGTCCAATCGGCAGGATCGAGCTGGATGCTTTTTTTGAGATGATATACAGCAGCTATTTTATGATGAGGAGCTTGTAGGTGGGAAATAACTTGTGCTGCAATTTTATGCCAAAATGAAGTTTCTTTCCTTTGTAATATGAAATTAACAAACGTATAGGCAATGATTCCTTTTTCAGTCGCAATTTGAGTAAGTATTTTGACAATTTCTTTCGCATCTTTTTGAAGAATCATTTGATAGGCCTCGTAAAACTTGTTTTCTTTTATCAGATGCGCAATCAAAGAATGTGTATTATCATGTAATGATATTTTAGCAGTCATGGGAATAAAGCGTTTGAAGTTGTTTGAAAGCGAAAAAAATATTGTATTATTGCTACGTAGAACTCTCGAAAAAGGTTCTAAACATCTTTTAATGATTGTTAATGATTCTTAGTTTTAGAGCAAATTCATATGTCATGAGTCTCAGTGTTGGACAAATAGCGCCTGATTTTGTTGCTAAAGATCAAAATGGCAATCCTATAAGGCTTTCCGATTTTCGCGGGAAAAAAGTAGTTTTGTATTTTTATCCGAAAGATGATACGCCAGGCTGCACAGCAGAAGCCTGTGACTTGCGAGATAACTACGAGCGCTTGCAAGCTCATGGTTATGTAGTGATAGGAGTCAGTTCTGACGATGAAAAATCCCACCAAAAGTTTATTCAAAAGTATCAACTCCCTTTTTCGCTTATTGCGGATACAGATTTAACAGTTCATCAACTCTACGATACTTGGAAAGAAAAAAATATGTATGGCAAAAAATACATGGGAACCCAACGTACTACCTTTCTTATCGACGAACAAGGAAAGATTATTGACATTATCACTAAAGTAGATACTAAAGCCCATACGGCTCAAATTTTAAAATCTTGATTTTGTAGAAATCAGATATGAAAATTCTTAAAAAAGCCTTATTTATTGATCGCGATGGTACTATTATTGTGGAACCACCTACTGACTTTCAAGTAGACTCTCTCGAAAAATTAGAGTTTATTCCTAAGGCTATTACAGCGCTTCATAAAATTGCGCATGAGCTGGATTATGAACTCATCATGGTGACCAACCAAGACGGTCTTGGTACCAATTCCTTTCCAGAAGAAAGTTTTTGGATTCCACATAACAAAATGATAAAGACGCTTGAAAACGAAGGCATTCATTTTCAAGCTGTTCATATTGATAGAACATTCGAGTACGAGAATGCTCCCACGCGAAAGCCTCGCACTGGTATGCTTGTAAGTTATATGCAAGGCGATTACGATTTAGCAAACTCTTTCGTTATAGGAGATAGACTCACGGACGTACAACTCGCCAAAAATTTAGGAGCAAATGCTATTCGCTTTCATACAGAAGCGACACCTGATGCTGTTTTAGTAACAAATGATTGGGATGAAATTTATCGGTTTTTAAAAAGCTATCGACGCACCGCAAAAGTTCATCGAAAAACTTTTGAAACAGATGTTACAGTAATTCTTTGTTTAGACGGAAATGGGAGGTATCATTCTCGGAGCGGAATAGGTTTTTTTGACCACATGCTCGAACAACTTGCTAAACATGCTCGCATCGATTTGGAAATTCGGGTGAAAGGAGATTTACATATAGATGAACATCATTCTATTGAAGATACTGCTCTCGCATTAGGAGAAGCGTTTAGCCGCGCTCTCGGAGATAAACGCGGAATTGCGCGCTATGGCTTCTTTCAACTTCCTATGGACGAAGCACTTGCTTCTGTTGCTCTCGATTTTTCAGGACGTCCGTACTTAGTATGGAAAGCGAACTTTCGCCGAGAAAAGATAGGAAATTTTCCTACCGAAATGTTCGAGCATTTCTTTAAATCGTTTTCCGATGCAGCGCGCTGCAATTTGCACATCGATTGCTATGGCACAAATGAGCATCATCAAATAGAAGCTATCTTCAAAGCTTTTGCTAAAGCTATTCGCATGGCAATCCAAAAAGAACACGATCAAATACCGAGTACCAAAGGAAGCTTGTAATCACTCTTGAATTTTTCGCATTATCATCAAACCGTCGCGCAAAGGGAGAAGCAAATTTTCTACGCGGTTGTCGCTAAGAATTTTTTGGTTAAACTGATGTAAACTGGCGGTGTCTTTATCGTGTTGAGAAGGGTGTTTGAGTACTTTTCCACTCCACAATACATTATCTGCAATAATTAAACCTCCTACTTTGACTTTCGGAAAAATTAAATCGTAGTAAGAGGAATAATTTTTTTTATCAGCATCGATAAAAACCATGTCAAAACTTTGCGTAAAAGTAGGAATAATATCAAGAGCATGTCCGATGTATAAGCGAAAGCAATGAGCGACATTCGCTTTTTGGACATATTTTAAGACCATCTCTTCGAGTTCTTCGTTAATTTCGATGCTATGCAAGAGACCATCAGCAGGTAATCCCATTGCCATGCAAATACCAGAGTAACCTGTAAATGTTCCGATTTCTAAAACTTGTTTTGCTCTTGTAATTTTTACTAAAAATTGTAAAAACAAACCTTGTTGCCAACTCGAAATCATCTGAGGCATAAGCGTTTTTAAGTAGGTCTGCCGATGCAACTCCTTTAACACTTCTGGTTCGGGCATAGAGAAAGCAGTTGCATAGGCATCAATCTCTGGTTGAATTAAGTTCATAGCGTACTTGATTAACTACTAAATGAGGTTTGTTGTTGTTTTCTTTCAGATTACCATACCTGTGTCTACTATAGTACCCGACTTTTTTAACATATGATGAGGAATATTAGCCTGAATTTCTTCGACAAGTTTTGTTATAAATCGTTCTTTGATTACTACTTTATTCGTTACTAAGCTTACTTCTCTCACAGGCTGAATATCTGAAAATTCTTTGAGCATATCCTCTTTTTGAGGAGGAACGTTAAGTGTGGCGAGTTCGGGAATAATAGTAAATCCGCGTTGAGAATCTACAATGCATTTGAGAGACTCAATCGAACTGCTTACGTAGGTAAAGTTGCTTGTAGAAGTAATGGGTTTATCGCGCAATCCACACAGATTAATTACTTGATTTCTAAAACAATTTCCCTCGTTTAGGAGCCATAAGTCTTCTAATTCCAAGTTCTTAAGCGTGATTTCTTCTTTGTAATACAGCGGATGTTGGTCTGAAACGTAGATCATAAATTTTTCATAAAACAAAGGAGTAGTTTCTACGCTAGGCGCTTCAATAGGAGTTACGATAAGACCGGCGTCCATTTCACCATCTTTTAAGTTGCGAATGATGTTTTCTGTTATTTCTTCTACTATTTCTAATCTAATTTTGGGATATTTTTGATTAAAAGACTTGATAAAAAAAGGTACTAAATACGGAGAAATAGTGGGAATAATGCCGACGCGTAGCTTTCCAGAAAGTTCGTCTTTGTATTCCTCTACCATGTCGGCTATTTTGTACATTTCTCGTAGAGTGATGGCTGCTTGATCGATAATTTTTCTCCCTATTTCTGTAGTAACGATGGGCTTTTTGGAGCGGTCGAACAAGACTACGCCTAGTTCTTCTTCTAAATTTTTAATTTGCATAGTAAGAGCGGGCTGAGTTACGTTCAAATGGTCTGCCGCAATTACATAGCTCTTATATTTGTCTAATGCTACAGCATATTGAAGTTGCAGTGATGTCATAGTGATATGAGTTTAAGTACAACATTACGAGAAAAAATCAAAGTTTTAAATAACAAAAATCATTATCTCAGTTATTTTTGAAAGAAATCATCATTTTAAAAACTTACATAACCTAATAAAAGTTTGATAAAACAACTGTATGCGCCATTTTTTATTGCTTGTTTGTTTTTTGCCATTTTATCATTACGGTCAGATTGGAGGAAGTGCTCATTTTAACTTTTTAGAACTTCCTTCTTTTGCACATCTTTCGGGTTTAGGAGGTTCAAACGTAAGCTCTTATTCGAACGATGGAAGCATGTTTTTAGCCAATCCTTCCTTATTGTACGATTCTACTTCTTTTTATTTAGGTTTACATCATCAGTTTTTATTTGCTCAAACTCATATGAGTGCTTTTACTTATGTACATCGCTTTTCGCGTTCAGGAGTATGGGCTATAGGAGTTCAGCATTTGAATTATGGCACTTTTACGCAAACGGATTTTTTAGGTAACGAACTCGGGACATTTCGCGCGTATGATTACGCAATTACGGTTGCCAAATCGCATACTATTGGAAATGTGAGCATGGGAATTGCTACTAAGTTAGCGCAGTCGCGTATAGAAGTTTACCAAATGAGTGCCTCTTTATGGGATGTAGGCGGGAATTTTAAGCATCCCCATGCTGATTGGCGCATTGGAGTAGTTCTCAAGAATGTCGGCTTTCGTTTGAGTGCTTATGCAGGCGCTCCCCCTTTCGAGTCTCCTTTTGATGTGATGATAGGAACCTCTTACAAACCTTTTCGTATGCCTGTAAGATTTTCTGTTACTTTGCGTCAGTTGCATCGGTTCATGAAGCTCGACGCTAATACTTCTTTTGAAACCCCCATTTTATCTTTAGATGGCACTAACCACAACTCGTCGCAATCTGTTTCTGCATTTAATCGTTTTTCGAGGCACTTAGTATTGGGAGGAGAACTTCTTTTGTCTTCTCATGTTCACATCCGATTAGGGTATAACTTTCTTACGCGCCGTGAACTGCATATAGATTTAGACCGCTTTGTATTTAGCGGTTTTTCTTGTGGACTCGCAATAAAACTTCGAAAATTTGATTTCGGGTATAGTTACTATCGTTATCACGTAGCAGCCGCTACCCATCAGGTTTCTTTGTTGCTAAATATGCGGGAGTGGTTCGGCTCGGAGCGCTTTATGTTTATAGTTGAGTAGACATTGGAATATCATTGATACTAATCCCTTTGAGATGCAATGTGTGTAATCCAACCAGACGTGCTGCATCGGTATGAGTCGATGTATCGTCAATGAATAAAGTTTGGTGTGGAAGAAGTTGATTTTCTTGAATTACCCGCTCAAAAATGCTAAGGTTAGGTTTTCTATCTCCTATTTCAAACGAGTAGTATACTTTTTCGAACAGTGAACGAAACGGAAATCCGAAACTATCATAAAATTGCTTTTCGTAGTGCCGAGCATGAATAGAGTTAGTATTGCTGAGCAAGAAGATTCTTTTGTGCAACTTGAGCTTTTGAAGAAGTTCTATTCTTTCTCTAGGAAAATCAAGTAATAGGCTGTTCCAAGACTCATCTAAGAGTTTAGACGAAAGGGAAGTTCCGAGAAGTTCGTTGAGTTTTTTTCGGAATTCTTCCTCTGAAATTTTACCAGTTTCAAACTTATCAAAAATAGGATTTTGTTTATATTGACTATAGCGAGATTCGAAATCAGTCACTCCTAATTTTTCGAAACTTTTGGCTAATCTGGAAAAGTCTAAGTTTAAAATTACTCCTCCTAAATCAAAAATGATTGCCTCAAAACGGGCGTAACTTAATGCTGACAGTAGCATTCTTTTGCAAGATTATTTTAACAAATATCGGAACGCTTACAGTTGATTTCCAAATCTAACAGTTTATAAACTATTTTTAAAAAATTAAATATTTTTTAGATAAAAAAATTTACAAAATTTTTGTGTATTTAATTTATATTTACTTAAATTTGAATCGCAATTTGATTAATAATTAAACTAAAAGAGAAGATGAAAAACTTTAGAATCAACCTTCCTGTAAAATACCAAGGAGAATCCATTTATTTAGGAGGTAATGCCGAATTATTAAAATTGGGTTGGGGGCGCAACGAGTACATTTTTATTGTCAATACTCGCATACTTTTCAGTCTGCTATTGTTAATTTTGTTAACATTAATTTTTGTAATAGTGCGTTTTTCATTTTTTAATACAACTTTTGTAAGAGTTGATAGCGATGCTTCTTGCATTGTAACGCCTGTTCAGGAACATGAAGATGTAGTAGGTTATTTTATTGATTACTTTGAAGAAAAAAAGGAACGCGAACTAGAGGTAAATAAAAAATTCTTGAAAGAAAAATTTGTAATTGAGAAACAGTTATTAATTACTAAGTTTTTATTAGAAGAAAAAGTTTCTCGACCCGACCAACTTTCAGACGCTAGCAAACTAAAATTAGCACGCCAAATTAGTGAGTTGTTTATCAAAACGATTTTGTCAAACTGGGACGTAGAACCGCACGTATATCGTTATTTTACTGATGAAGAAGAACTTCGAAAAATCGAAACTGCTATTATTGAGCAAATAAAGTTTCACGTTCCTGCTTCTGTTACACTTGCACAATCAGCCTTAGAAACAGGTTACGGAAAGCGTGTTATCAACAACAATTATTTTGGAATTAAAGACCAATCAGGAAAAAATGTTCCTATTATTACTACAGAATATTATAACGAAAAAGAATTTCAAGCAAATCAGGATAAAATTGTAAGCTACACTACTTTGAAAAAAAACAATCAAATTCTTTACAAATGTGTAGTGCGCGATAGTTTTGCCTCTTACTCGACTGCTTGGGAATCTTTCAGGGCTCATTCTTTGTATTTGTCTCAAAATCCGCGTTATGCTCCGTTGTTTACAGCAGGAAAAAATTATGAGGCGTGGGCTGAACGGATTGGTTCTACAAAATACGGTGGAGTAGGGTACGCCACTTCTCCTTTGTACGGCGAGATTCTTAAAAGAATCATTCGACGCTACCAACTTCATTTACTCGACTTCTAAGGTTCGATTTAATTGTAACTGTACTCACATGGATTGTAAGATGAAAGAGCCTTTTGCTGGTGGTGAAAGGTTCTTTATTTTTTAAAAAAATATCGAATGTGGTCTATCATAATTTGGACTAGTCGTTGGCGAGCTTGTAGGCTGGTCCAAGCGATGTGAGGTGTTAGCAAGAGTCGTTCTCGTGATTTAATAGTAAGAAAGGGGTGATGCATATCTATTGGTTCTCTTTCAAATACGTCGAGGGCTACTCCTGCCAAATGTCCTTCTTCTAAAACCTGATAAAGGTCTCGTTCTACAATAATTCCGCCTCGCCCCATATTGAGAAGGTAAGATGTAGGTTTCATCATTTTAAGTTCTTTGTATCGTATTAAGCCTTTAGTGCGCTCGTTGAGAGGTGCGTGAATTGAAACGATGTCGCTTGTACTGAGAAGCTGCTCTAATGTTTCAGAAGGATATTTTTCCTCTCGCTTCACACCTGAAGTAGAAAAATATGAAACGCGCGCTCCAAAGATAGTAGCTATTTCAGCAACCTTTCTTCCTATATTGCCTAAACCAATGATTCCGAACTTTTTGTTAGTCAGTTCCTCGAATCCTTTTCCGATGTGAGTAAAAATGGGCTGTTGGCTGTAAGCTCCTGATTTTACAAAAGCGTCGTAATAGCTCACGCGATGGATTAGTTCGAACAACAGTGCAAATGTACACTGTGCAACGCTGTTAGTAGAGTATCCTACAGCATTTTTTACTACGATTCCTTTTTTTTCAGCATATTCTACGTCAACATTGTTCATGCCTGTAGCGGCAATACAGATAAGTTTTAAATTAGAACAAGCCTCTATGACATCTTTTGAAATGACTACTTTGTTGGTAATGATTACGTCTGCCTGTCGGCTTCTGTCGATTGTTTGATCTGGTAGTGTGCAAGAGTACAGTATAAGGTTGCCTATCGAATGAAGTTCCTTTAGCGACTCTGGCAATTCGAGAGTATCCGTATCTAAGAAAACGATAGTAGGTTTCATAATTTATTTGACTTCTTCTAAAAGCGTTCTAAAGATAACGTATTTGTCTTTATATTTTTCATCGATTTTTGCTTGAAAAGTTGGCGCCCATTTTTTCAGATAATCGTTGAGTAATGCAGGATTTTCGCACTGAAATTGGAGAGCATAAGTAGTGTTCTCTTGTTCTTCTGCAAGCAATAATTTCCACATCTGAAAGCTTGTAAAATAACCTGTTTGCATTATCAGTGGAATGATATCAGTTTTTAGCCATAAAATGCACTCTTCACAAATTTCGTTATCAAGGCTAATGGTAATGTTATAAAGCAACATTCTTACAAAGAATTTTCCTAATCTAAGAAATTTAATAAAAGCCCCAAAATTTTAATATTATGAAAAAAATTTGTTGCCTTTAGAACAATCTTTTTCAACAATATTTTTTAGAATCAGATTTTGTTTGACAAACAAAGCATTCATAGATTTGCAAAGAACGCATTAAACTACATTAAATCTCTTTGAGAATATGGGCTTAACGATTGGAGCATCTATCATAGCCTTCACACTCATTATAGTGCTGTTGGTATTAGTGTTATTTTTCGCGCAGTCTAAACTTGTGCAGAGCGGACCAGTAAAAATTATTATCAATGACGATGAAGAGCACCCTCTGATTGTGCCAGCAGGTTCTTCTTTGCTAGCTACGCTCTCATCTCAAAAAATCTTTTTGCCGTCTGCCTGCGGCGGAGGAGGAACATGCGCAATGTGTCGCTGTCAAGTACTTGAGGGAGGAGGAGATATTCTTCCAACAGAAATAGGACATCTGAGTCGGAAAGAACAACAAGAAAAAGTACGGTTGGCATGTCAAGTGAAGGTGAAGCAAAACATGCGCATACATGTTCCCGAAGAAATTTTTGGTATCAAAAAATGGGAATGCGAAGTAGTTTCTAATTATAATGTAGCTACTTTCATTAAAGAGTTCGTCGTAAAATTACCAGAGGGTGAAGTATTGAATTTTCAGCCAGGAGGTTATATTCAGATAGATGTCCCGCCTATTACAGTCGATTTTAGCAAAGATATTGATATTCGCCCACACCCTGACGATCCTGCAGGACCAGATAAATTTAAACCCGATTGGGATAAATTTAATCTTTGGTCGTTGAAGATGGTGAACACAGAACCGCTCTTCAGAGCTTATTCGATGGCGAATCACCCTGCAGAAGGAAACATTATTATGTTGAACGTTCGAATTGCTACGCCACCATGGGACAGAGCCAATAATCGTTGGATGAATGTCAATCCAGGCGTTTGTTCAAGCTATATTTTTTCTCGCAAACCAGGCGACAAAGTGACCATCTCAGGACCTTATGGAGAATTTTTTATTAAACATACGAAGAAGGAAATGGTTTATATCGGCGGGGGAGCAGGAATGGCACCTTTGCGCTCACACATCTTCCATCTTTTCCATACGCTTAAAACAACCGATAGAAAAGTTTCTTATTGGTATGGTGGACGCTCGCGTCGTGAACTCTTTTATACAGAACATTTTAGAAAAATAGAAAAAGAGTTTCCTAATTTCCGCTATTACATTGTGCTTTCTGAGCCACTCCCAGAAGATAACTGGAAAGTAGCCAAAGATTTAGATGATCGAGAAGCGGATGGATTCTTAGGATTTGTCCATAAAGCCTTGTACGACAATTATCTTTCTAAGCATCCAGAACCTGAAGATATTGAGTACTATTTCTGTGGTCCTCCTATGATGAATGCCGCTGTCTTGAAAATGCTCGATGAATTAGGAGTTCCCAAAGATCATATTATGTTCGACGACTTTGGAGGCTAAAATTTATTTATCTGTAAAAATTAGAACCTACGAGCGTGGCGTACTCGTAGGTTTTTTATTAAGTAGATCTAAAAGCTTATTGCTAATGAAGTAGTTATCCAAAAAGCACGCTTAGAAAATGAGTTTTGGTAGCTCTTAAAAATTGCTTCATGGCCTTCAAAGCCTCTTCCTTCTAAACGCCAGAGTATTTTAGGAGCTAACCAATAATCGTAATTCAAAGAATAGCTAAATGTTGAAAATCCCTCTATTGAAGGAACTTGAATGATGTTTTGATGCTTATCGCGATAGTATTCACCTCGCAGAGCAATTTTCGCTCTGTCGTGAAGTTTGTATTGAGCGATAACTACAGGCGAATACCATACAATCCAGTTTTTTGTAGGTTTTTGCTGTAATCCTATGTCAAAGCCTATTGTGAAATTTGCTTTTTTTGATAATAAAAGTTGTCCATAAAAGTTGTGAAAAAAACGAATAGTTTTGATAGAGTCGGAGCGCACCTCCCCTATGAAAGAACTGCTGTTGAGCAGTAAGTAATCAGATTGTGTAAAAACAATTTGATGTCCCCAGGCAGGTGTTCGAATATGATCTCTTCTTTGTATTTGTTGCCAACCATTTAGCAACAAACCTGCAAAAAACCAATTGTTTTGCGGATTAGTATAAGAAATTCTTATACCGCTTTCAAAATAAGGAGAGTTATCTGCTAAAATGCTCCTTGTCAGATTCCAACAATCTTTTCCAATAGCACTTTCAAACCCGATATGCGAAGGGAAAACGCCCGCATCGAGCCATATTTCTCGCTGTTTCGCAATTTTCCAACCTATGTTCGCTTCAAAGATATTTTTCAATACACCTGGTTCGTTTGCAAGATTAGTATTGGAGTAAGTGCCCGCCATGAATGCAAAATTGGTTCTTGTGCGTTCACTTTGGTATTGAACTTTTAAAAATCCGATATTTAAGTTGATTTCATTGTTTCTATGATAAGAACAAAAGTAACTCGGTTTTTCTGAGTTTTTTCCAAAGTCATAAGTGTAATAAGTTTCTAAGTAAGCTGAAAAAATAAGGGTATCCTTTTGAGCAAAAATTAAACTGTGTACTTGCAAGAAAATAAAAATTAAATAGTATTTTTTCATATGCTTAAATTAGAAAAGCAGGCAAAGAGAACAAATCTTCAAAATTTTGAATGTGGTGTAAAATTTTATGATAAGTTTCTTTGGGGAAAGAATGTATTTCTGGCAAAGAAAGGAATTTTACTTCTTTTAAGATTTGTTGATGAGAAGAAATTTCAGGGTCTTCTCCTGTTTTAAGTATTCCAGAAACTTTTTCAACTTCAAAAAAGAGCTCTATAGCATGAAGAGGAGGTTCTAAAAATTCGTGTAGGGTAAGATATTTTTTTACGTGGACTTGTAATCCTGTTTCTTCTTGAAATTCTCTTTTTAGCGCTTGATTCAAAGATTCTCCATATTGTACGCCACCTCCTGGCGGACACCAAAAATCTCCTTTCTTCGTGATGCTCCTATGGCAAGCCATTAAAACTTTATTGTTTTCTAAAAGTATTCCGCACACCCTTACACGAAGTTGCTTGCCAAATGTATTTATGGTTGCGTTAGAAATTTCCATCGATGAAATCTAAATTATAGAATTTATATTAAAAACTTTTGGCTTCTACGTTAATATAAGTAGAGGTCTTAACAAGGTGTTTCGCATATTTGTTATTTTTACTGTTGTCTGATTGATGCTTCATGAAGGGTTTTGATATCGAAGTTTCACAAAGTTATTTATCCTTTAAGATGATTTTTATTGCTAATTTTCTTTTTCGAATCAGAGCGAGCAGCAATTCGCATTCTTATTATTATGCGTAGATGTTTTTTTTTTTTGATTTTGTTTATAAATCTCTGAAAAACAAGAACTGAAAGGAATTATTAGTGCGGATACTTTGATATTATTTGTGTGAATTTTTATTATTTCAGTATTTCAAGAACCTACACTCTAAACGATATTGTGGTACAGAATTCTGATTTTATTGTAAGTTTCAGATTATGTGGCTTTATTGCAGTACGTTCGCAAACTATTCTACGTGATTCAATCCATTTCACACTTCATGTATTTGGCGAGTTCTCTTAAAAAATCTTCTTTTGGACAGGAGTTCGTTTGGGGAACAGCTACTGCTGCTGCTCAAATTGAAGGTGCTTTTCTTGCTGACGGAAAAGGTCTCTCGATATGGGATACTTTTTCTGCTTTGAGAGGTAAAATCAAACAAAATCATCATAATCAAGTAGCATGTAATTTTTATTATAACTATCCTAATGATGTTCGTCTTATGAAAGAAATGAACATCAAGCACCATAGGTTCTCAATTGCATGGACAAGAGTACTGCCCGAAGGAGTTGGGAAGCCTAATCAGAAAGGATTGGATTTTTACGATAGACTCATCGATTTTCATTTGGAATGCGGAATTACACCTTGGATTACGTTGTATCATTGGGATTTGCCGCAAATCCTTGAGAATCAAGGAGGTTGGACTAATAGAGAAATTCTTAACTGGTTTGCGGAATATGTCAATTTATGTACTCGAAAATATGGAGATCGGGTTAAAAATTGGATGGTGCTAAATGAACCTATGGTATTTACAGGAGCAGGATACTTTTTAGGGGTACATGCTCCTGGTAGAAAATGGTTGAATAATTTTCTGCCTGCTTGTCATCACGCTGCCTTGGCCATGGGAGTAGGAGGACGTATAGTGCGCCAAAATGTAAAGAATGCTCATCTCGGAACTACTTTTTCTTGCTCTTGGATTGAGCCCTATCGACCTGAAAAAGAATTAGACAAGCAAGCAGCTTTCCGAGTAGACGCTTTATTAAATCGTTTGTTTCTTGAACCCGTGTTAGGATTAGGTTATCCTATTCAAGATATTCCATTGCTAAAAAAAATAGAAAAATACTTTTTGCCAGAAGATGAAAAATTATTGCCTTTTGAGTTTGATTTTATAGGGGTGCAGAATTATACGAGAGAAATTGTAAAATATTCATTTCTAACTCCTTATATCAATGCTGAAATTATTCCTGGTAATAAGCGAAACGTTTTGCATACTCTTATGAACTGGGAAGTGTATCCAGAAAGTATTTATCACATATTAAAAAAGTATCATGCTTATCCACAAATCAAAAAGTTAATTGTTACCGAAAACGGCGCAGCCTTCGAGGACCATCTACATCACAACGAAGTGTACGATACAAAGCGTTTGCAGTTTTTGCAAGAATACATTTACCAAGTATTTCGAGCTAAACAAGAAGGAGTAAATGTGCAAGGATATTTTGTTTGGACGTTTATGGACAATTTTGAGTGGGCAGAGGGATATTCGCCCCGCTTTGGAATTGTGTATGTCGATTTTGATACACAAAAAAGAATTGTAAAAGAATCTGGTCGGTGGTATGCGAATTTTTTGTCTGAATAAAAAAATGTCTAAGAATTTTTATAGCTTTGAAAGCCATTAAAATTCTTTATCCTATGACAAAGTACTTAAATACTATTTGCTTGTTGTTGTTCATAACACTTGCTTGGGCACAAAATAAAAACAATCCAAAAAGCAATACCCCTACAAAGTCAGCTACTAGCGCTCCTACTGCTCCTACAGAAACTCCAGACGAAAAAGCGCTCCGAGAAGAATTTGAAAAGTTTGTAAAAGCTTATCAGACCATTCTTACCCATAAAGACCCTAAAAGCGTAATGAGATTTATGTCGCCAGCTTTAAAGTCCTGTTTTTATACTTCAGGCATTACAGATAAAATGAAACTTATCGAAGGTACTCTTGCTGATTTTGAGAACCACCTTTTAAAACTTATCCGCACAGAAGGCATGTCGATGACCTACGCCGTAGATAAAATTTTGCTTATTAAAACTAGAGAGAATACAGGCAATCTTGTGTATACCGTGAACTTTGAGACGCGCATTAATGGCGCAATTTGGTCGAAAGGTTTTGAAACGGTGATGTTAATCTACAGAAAAATTGATGGAGATTGGAAAATAATTCATTTTACGAGCCTTAACATCGAGGATGAAAAAGAAAAAGGAGTGTGTCAGTCGGAGTTTTATTTAGCCTCTGAAACAGGAAATTATATGACCAAAACCACCATACCGAGTGGACGTGGATACACTACCAATGTGGATAACTTTGCTTTCACGATGGCTAATCAAGAGCGTATAATTTTAGTAGGAGATACTGCCTATAAATGGAAACCCTTAGGAGAAATATGGCTTCAAAAAGAAGGGAAAGTAGGAGAATACTCTGATGTTTTGTTTATCGGAAAAGCTCATACACTCGACAAAGAAGATGCTATCATGTTGATTCTGAGAAATATGTATAAAGATAATTGTTCTGAAATTAAATTTTTAAACAAAAAACAGTAGTTTCATTTTGTATCAAAGGAGCTTTTTTTATTTACTTCTAAACTTGTGGCAAGCTTAAGACAATAATTTGTCCTTTTCTTTTAAGTAGAGAATTAGAACTACTAAAGCCCAAAGAAGATTGCCAATAATAGTTTTGAGGGTAAAAGATTCAAAAGCAAAATGCAAAACCACACTTACTAAAAAACTGATTAAAAGGATTGATAACGGGAATGTCCACCGATAAGGAATAGGCATATACTTTTTTCCTATCCAAAAACAGCTTACAGCCATGCTTGTATAGGCAACTGCAGTTGTTATAGCGCTTCCTAAATAGCCCAATAAAGGAATAAGCGCATAATTGCCTACAAGTGTAAAAATAGCTGCTACTCCGCTAAAGATAACTCCCCAATATGTTTGGTTTGTAATTTTATACCATACTGATAAGTTATAGTAGATTCCTAGAGCTACATTTCCCAACAACAAAAAAGAGACAACTTCTAATCCTTGGCGATAAATGGGATTTTTTAAAAAAAGAAGTGCTATCCAATCTAAGTTTGCTCCGATTCCTAGCAACATTGTTGCACAAATTAGAGTAAAATAATACATCGAATCAGCATAATATTGGAAAGAATTTTTATCAGATGCTTTGGCAAAAAAAAATGGTTCTGCTGCAAATCTATATGCTTGGACCGTTAGTGTAATAAATATGGAAAGCTTATAGCAAGCCGAATAGATTCCTACTGCTTCCTCTGCGTTCAGGTTAAGATAGAAGTGATGAGGAAGCCAATACTTGAGTAAGATACGGTCTGCTACTTCATTAATTGCAAATGCTATTCCTGAAAAAAGGATGGGTATTCCATATTTGAAAAGTTTTTGGACAAGTGATGAGTTCCAATAGAAGCGAAAATCTTTTAAAAGAGGAAAAAAGAAAGGGATCCAACATAAGTTTGCCAGAAGATTGGATGCGAAAACAATGCCTATTTTGTCGTTGTAAAAAACAGGTAAACTATAAAAGTGTGGCAAAAACCAAAGAAATAAGTAGTTTAACCCTACGTTAAGAAGAATATTTAAAATTTTTAAAAGTGCGAATTGTTTGGCTTTTTGTTGATAGCGAAGATGTGCAAATGGGATTACCATAAGTGTATCGATTGCCAAAATGCAAGAAAACCATTCTACGTATATAGATTTTTCTGTGTTTCCTATCCACGAAGCAATAGTTGCAGAATTAAAGTAGAGCAGGCTTGAAAATAACAATGTGCTAAAAATGAGTAAGGTAAGAATTTGGCGAAATACATAACTAGGTTCTTGTTCTTGCAGAGAAGTGAATCGAAAATAAGCTGTTTCCATTCCGTAAGTGTAGATGACATTCAAAAAAGCTGCATATGCATAAAATTCCGATATTGTTCCGTATTCTTGTGCAGAGAGAACAGAAGTATGTAGGGGTACGAGAGCGTAATTAATGATACGTGCTAAAATGCTGCTTAAGCCATAAAGAAGAGAATCCGAAAATAATTTTTTAAGCATATGTTATTGAATCTCAAAAAGTTGTTTGAGTGCATTCCATAAAGCTATTTTTTTATTGCGGTCTTGACCTAAATCGGTAAGGGTATAGGTAGCAAGAATTGTGATATTTTGAAAGAAAGATATTTTGTTAGGAGAAAATGAAGTGCGCAGTTTTAAACGAAACGGGCTAACCCCAAAAAGAATAATTTTTTTAGGAGAAAACGCTTGAATTATTTCTTCCCATGTAAGGCTTTTGTTTTCAGTTAAATTTATGATAGCTACTTCGTTTAGAGTAAGGTGGACGGCTTGTAAGATTTTATCTAATAAAGTAAATTCAAGAGTTTTTAGGAAGTCAGGTGTTCGCATTTCTAGGATGATCAGAATGTTTTTCTTGTTTGTGCCGTAAAATTGAAGTGGTAGTGTTGAAGAAATAGAAAATTGCGTAGAGGTGGCGTTTTTCTGTGTTTCTTCTTTTATGACGTATACAGGATTATCATGAAATAAGAAAGCTAAAAAAGTAAGATCTTCCATATGTTATGATTTCTTCGGACGGTCGGGACAATTCTCTTTGAGGCACTGTCCATATAAGTTAAGAGAGTGGTGAACAATTTGGAATTGATACATTTCGCCTACAAGGTTTTGAATATTTTGTACGCGAGGGTCGCAAAATTCGAGGACTTTATTACATTCCAAACAAATCAAATGATCGTGCTGGCGGAAGCCATACGATTTTTCGTACATGGCGAGATTTTTTCCAAATTGGTGTTTGTTTACCAAGTCGCACTCTACCAACAGGTCTAATGTGTTATAAACCGTGGCGCGGCTAACGTGGTAATTTTTGTTTTTCATGCTTACATAAAGAGAATCCACGTCGAAGTGCCCATTTTTAGAATAGATTTCTTCTAAAATGGCGTATCTTTCTGGAGTTTTTCGCAGTTCTTTTTTTTCTAAGAATGCTGTAAAAATTTTTTTTACTTCTTCGTATTTGTTATCTGCCATAGTATCAGTTTTTAACAGCATAGACCTACAAGACTTTGGGTAAGCCTTGTAGGTTCGTAAAAAGGTTTAATATTCATCGTCGTTAAACAAGAAATCTTCCTTTGTAGGATAATCAGGCCAAATTTCTTCAATGCTTTCATACGGTTGCCCGTCGTCTTCAAGCTCTTGAAGATTTTCGATTACTTCCAAAGGAGCCCCTGTTCGCATAGAATAGTCGATGAGTTCCTCTTTGGTTGCAGGCCAAGGGGCATCTTCCAAGTACGAAGCTAGCTCTAAAGTCCAGTACATAATTATCCAGTGTTTAGGTTTACAACAATACAATAAAAGTTTTCAATGAAAATAAACCCAAAAAATTTAGAAAAGTTTCATGAAATTCCAAAAAAGTCTATCTACCCATCCAACCTCCATCTACTACCATGATATGCCCATTCATGTAATCAGAAGCAGAAGAAGCTAAAAACACTACGGGACCTTTAAAGTCTTCTGGTTTTCCCCAGCGCCCCTGTGGAATGCGCGCCAAAATTGCGGCGTTTCGATTTTCATCGGCGCGAAGTGCAGCAGTGTTATCTGTTTCGATATAGCCTGGCGCAATTGCATTGATATTTACTCCTTTTCCAGCCCATTCATTAGAAAGAGCCATAGTAAGTTGTCCGATGGCTCCTTTACTGGCAGCGTAGCCTGGTACATTGATACCACCTTGAAATGTTAACAAAGACGCAGTAAAAATAATTTTACCATATCCGCGCGCTACCATTTCTTTCCCAAACTCGCGTGCCATAATAAATTGAGAGTTTAAATTTACTTCAATTACTTCATCCCAAAATTCATCAGGGTGTTCAGCAGCGGGTTTTCTTAATATTGTGCCGGCGTTATTTACTAAAATATCAGGCGTACCATGTTCTTTTTTTACTGTCGCGATAAACTGATAAAGGGATTTGCGGTCTTTAAAATCGCATTGATAAGCATAAAATTTTCTTCCTAAAGCAGTAATTTTTTTTTCTGCTTCACTTCCTGAGAGCTCAAGACTTGCTGAGACTCCAATAATATCGGCACCAGCTTCCGCCAAACCTTCTGCCATTGCTAAGCCTATTCCTCTTCTTACTCCGCTTACTAACGCCGTTTTTCCTTTGAGACTAAACTTCTCTAATATATTCATTTGCGTGGTAGTTTGAATTTTATGCGAATTTAGGACTTATCTTTTATCATGCAATTTTTATGAAAAAGTATAGAAAGCAAGGACTGGTTTTTAGATTTTTTTCTTTTTTAAGGCTTAGCTTTAACTTTAACGCATGTTTTTTTAATTTTTAAACTATTTTCACGTTTATGTCAGCACAAAAAATCACTATTTCGAATGGTAAACTTGTAGTTCCTGAGCAGCCTATTATTCCCTTTATTGAAGGAGATGGTACAGGACCTGATATTTGGCGTGCCTCTGTACGAGTTTTTGATGCAGCGGTCGAGAAGGCTTACAAAGGTAAGCGAAAAATTCACTGGAAAGAAGTTTTGGCAGGTGAAAAAGCATTTCAACTCACTCAAAACTGGCTCCCTGATGAAACCCTTCAGATAATTCGGGAATATTTAGTAGCTATTAAAGGACCTCTTACCACACCTGTGGGTGGCGGAATTCGTTCTCTTAATGTAGCACTTCGCCAAATGTTAGATTTGTATGTTTGCTTGCGTCCTGTACAATATTTTACGGGGGTTCCTTCGCCTGTAAAGCATCCTGAAAAAGTGAATATGGTAATTTTTCGAGAAAATACAGAAGATATATATGCTGGCATTGAATTTTCGGCAGGAAGCCCTGAAGCTACGAAGTTATTGCGGTGGCTTCAGCAAGAATTTCCTAAAGAATTTGCTAAAATTCGATTTGCAACTCCTGAAAGTATTTCTGAATGGAAAACATTTGTGGGAGGGCTGTTTCCCGTACTAGATTCGACAGCTGTAGGGATTGGAATAAAGCCTGTCTCATCTCAAGGTTCTGAAAGACTTGTGCGCGCTGCTATTGAATATGCCATCCAAAACAAACGAAAGTCTGTTACGATAGTACATAAAGGAAATATTATGAAATTTACAGAGGGAGCTTTTATGAATTGGGGATATGCTCTTGCGGAAAAAGAGTTTAGCGATAAAGTGTATACCTGGACACAATATGAACGCACCAAAAAAGCTTATGGAGAAGAAGCAGCTAACAACGAACAAAAAGCAGAACTTTCTAAAGGTAAAATTCTTGTGAAAGATGCGATTGCAGATATTGCTCTTCAGCAAGTTCTTACAAGGCCTGAAGAATTTGATGTGATTGCTACTCTCAATCTTAACGGAGATTATTTATCTGATGCTTTGGCTGCACAAGTGGGTGGAATAGGTATTGCTCCAGGTGCAAACATTAATTATGTAACAGGTCACGCCATTTTTGAGGCAACTCATGGAACAGCTCCTAAATATGCCAATAAAGACATGGTAAATCCTGGCTCTGTGATACTTTCGGGAGAAATGATGTTGCGCTATATAGGCTGGATAGAAGCTGCTGATCTCATCATCAAAGGATTAAATGGAGCTATTGCTTCTAAGCGCGTAACGTACGATTTTGAACGACTTATGGAAGGGGCTACCAAGGTTTCATGTTCAGAGTTTGGCAGTGAAATTATCAAACATATGTAAGAAGTTATCAATTTTCATCATATTTTTGTTGAAGCATAGAATAACCAATTCTGATATCTAAAAAATCGGCAATGTGTCTGTGAGCTTTTAAAGATATGGCATATTGCCATTTTCCTACTCGATAGCTTAATTGCCAACGCTGATAAATCCTCTCAAAAAGAATGTAGCCGTATAGGTACGCTCCTATATAAGTGCTAAAGCTGAATCTACCTACTATAAAATCGTGCCCTGCCAGAACTCCTATTTTTCGAAAATCATCAGCAATTTGTTGAGATTTTAAAGATTTTTGCAAAGCATAGTTGGCATATCCTTCAAATCCAGCGGCCCAAGCACTTCTTCGGCTTATACGATATTTGTAAAAAGTATTAAATCCTATCAGCGGATAACGTTTAGAGCGCATAAATGTTTCGTGAGGCATACTTCCAAATACATACATCCAAAGTTGTTTCTTTTCACTTTTTTTTAAGTCAAATAAGGAGCGAGTAGTTTTAGGAGAAAATTCTTGGGCAGGAGTATAGTCTACTCCTATTGAGAGAGTAGGGAAATTAATTCCTTTATTAGGCAAACTCATTCCTCCGTTAGAAATATGTTGATAGTTTGCTATGAATCGCAGCAAACACTTAGGAGTAATTTTATAATTGAGTCCTGAGTTAGCTACCAAAGAAAAACTGATAGGTGAACTGTAAAAATGATTTTTAGGGTTGCGTTGGGGATGATATACGTTATCTAAGTAGACTATACCTGCTCCGAAGCGAAATGAAAAAAATAATTTTTTGTGTGTATTCAAAGTAGGTTCTACGTAAGGCGTAATCCAGTAAGCATTTCCTAAAATAGAAGGATTGGCAAAATTAAAGTAAGCTATAGAAGCGCCTATACGCGGATAACAAGCACATTCATTCCACGCATGTTGCGATGTGATGTGTTTACTAATATCTATTTCTACTCCCCAAGGGCGAGAATATGAAATTTCTCGTAACACCTCTGCATGAGGAATGATAAAGCCTTTATGAAAACGACTTCCACCAATCCACGGATAATTTTGGGAAAATAACGGAAGAGAAATTATTCCAAATAGTAATAGTAATAGCTTACACATTCAAACTGCAAAGCAGTAAAAGTTATCTTTGTGCACAAAGATAGATAACTAAGATGATTTTTTTACAATGCTTGCAGTCATTAAAGCTTCACATGTAAGATGATTTCCTACATATGCTTGTCCTTTCATTTTTACGATTCCTCGACGAATGGGCGCAATAAGCTCAAGTTTCATTATTAAAGTATCGCCAGGGAGCACCATTTTTTTGAAACGGCACTCTTCAATACCCAAAAAATAAGTCCAGTAGTCGTCAGGTTTATCCATACCCGCAAGTACCAAGATTCCACCTGTTTGGGCCATGGCTTCTATTTGGAGCACGCCAGGCATGACGGGGTTTCCAGGAAAATGACCTTGAAAAAAGGGTTCATTAATAGTTACATTTTTGATACCCACTACCGATTTTTCATCTAAATAGATGATTTTGTCTACCATTCGGAAAGGGTATCCGTGGGGAAGCATATGAGCGATTTGGTTGATATCGTATACAGGAGGTTGTGTAGGGTCATAAACTGGTACATCGCTGCTTTTGGCGTATTTTTCCATTAATCGTTTAATTTTTTTAGCAAATGCAACGTTAGCAGCGTGCCCGGGACGTTCTGCAATAATTTGCCCTTTTAGAGGTTTTCCTACTAATGCTAAGTCTCCGATTACATCGAGAAGTTTATGGCGGGCAGGTTCGTTGTTATATCTTAAAGTAACGTCGTTTAAAAAACCTGAAGATTTAGGTTTGAAATCTTTGACTCCCAGCCATTCTAACAGTTCTCGCGTATCTTCTTCTGATACAGGCTTATCAGGGTCGATTACCACTACTGCATTATCGAGTCTTCCTCCTTTGATAAGTCCATTCTTTCGCAAAAGTTGAACTTCATGTAAAAAGCAAAATGTCCTTGCAGCCGAAATTTCATCTTTAAATTGACTGATCTTCGTAATAGAAGCGTGTTGATTGCCTAAAATAGAAGAGTTATAATCTACCATTACGGCAATTCTGTACTCGCTGTGAGGCATGGCAGCTAACTCTACTCCTCGTTCTGGTTCTTGATAAATAATTCCTTCAGGAATCTCAAAAAAGTCACGTGGCTGGTTTTGTTCTTCTAAGCCTACGCTTTCTAGGGCTGCTACAAATTCACGGGCACTTCCATCGCAAATAGGAGGTTCTGGTCCATCTAGATCTATCAGACAATTATCAATTTCTAAACCTACCAAGGCAGCAAGAGTATGTTCTACTGTATGAACTCGCGCGCCATTTTGCTCGATAGTTGTGCCACGCAGTACATCTACTACGTTATCTGCATCGGCATCAATGATTGGTTGATTTTCAAGATCTACTCGCCGAAATTTATATCCATGGTTTACTCCTGCAGGGCGAAATGTCATATTGCAAACTACTCCTGTATGAAGACCAATTCCTGAAACAGTAACTGGCGCTTTAATCGTATGTTGTTTAGTGTACATCGATTTCTAAAATTGAGAACCAAATTCAAATATATTAAGACTTCTTAATATTTAGAACTCTATTTAAAATTTTATATGTAAAGCTTTCTTTAATATACAAACGATTAAAACCTTAAAAATTAAAAGAGATCTCAACAAGCTTTCTGAAAAAGATAAAATACTTAATCGTTCGCCAAAACTCTTCTGAGGTAGAGAATGCGATTGTCATCGCACATCCTTTTGAACAGGAACTTATTGTATTTTTTAAAAGAGCGATTTGGAAAAGGTATTCCGAATAGCAAGGTGTAGGCTTATTTCTTTTCAATAGTATAAGATATGAGATTAATATCTAGACCTGTTTCATCGATATAGTCTTCTGCTTCCATAAGCATTTCATCGTCATCAGGGTCGGGATAATACCAATTTACGGTTACATCTTTGCCTTCATCTTTGTATTTTTTTAAAACTTTCAAAAGGTCTAATATGGCGCGTGATGAGCTTGTATTAAAGTATGTCAGTTTAAAATTGACAATAATACGATCATTTTGCTGAAAATATTCTTCTACCCACCGGATGAGCCTATCATAAAACTCAAAAGATTCCTCTAAATAAGACTCTCCTGAAATTTCGCATATTCCTGTACTTGCTGAAAAATGAACATTAGGCGTAAAAAATGATCCGTGTTGTCCTGTAATTTTTAGATCTTCCATAGTCAAAGTCAATTAAGCATGAGAAGAAGTAGTTTCAGAAGTTTCTTCTATATCTTTGTTGATATAAGTAGTGAGTGTGATGAAAGAATGTTGAGCATCGTAAGGTTTTGTTTCTACTTCTAACGGATTTTCCGATTTGATTGCGATTTGGATAAGCCCTATATTACCACCTTTGTGCCCTTCTTTTCGGGGAGAACTTCTTACTTCTTTTTTGAGCTGTCTTAGTCCTTCATGATCTAATTGGTTGATTTTTTCAATTTTCGAAACTATATCGTCTACAATATCGTTTTCTACCAAATTGCCGGAGATTAGCTTAAATTTTTCTCCAGCGTCTAAGATGGCGATTGTTCCGATTCCATGGCGTTTTTCACTATCGTCATAAATTTCTGTTTCGGCAGAGTAATAGCTAATATTTTGTGCTAATTCGATAAATATAGAAAATAATTTTCCGCACGCTCTTGGTGAAGCAGGAAATTTATAGCGTAAATAAGTTCCAATTTTATTCAGGATAATTTCGTCAAAAGGGCCTTTATAATACAAGAATACCTTATGCCCTTCCATCTTGCTTTGATAATCAATTAAACTAAATTCCATGATTGTGCAAAGTTAGCTGCCAACTTTCTAATTGTAAAGTTTAGAAATATGATTGAAAACATCAAATAAATTAGTACATAAATTCAACAGTATCGTCGTCTTGGTCAGATTTGAATCCGAATCGGTTTTTAAGTTTGTTATCTACCACTTTTTTATTGAGAAAAATATTAATCTTTTCAATCGGAAAAGAGTATTCGATTTCTCCGAAAGAATTAACAAAAACATAAAATCCTTTTAATTCTGGATGTACTTTAGTTAAAAATTCCGTTCGCATATATAAGAAAAGCTAAAGCAAAAGAACCAAAGCGAATATACTAAAATTGCCTAATATCTATGTAAAAAAAGTTAAGAGAAAAATTCTTGGTATAGGAATGCTTTTCCTTCTTACACTAAAGGTTGCTTAGAATATTTTTCCATATCAATAGCTTTCTTAGCTTCCTCTATGCGCTTTTGTTTTTCTCGTGCTTCTGCCAAAGAGCGTGACGTTTTAATATGGTGAGGAACCTCTTTGATGTCCCAAATCAATCCTATCCAAGAAAGAACCTTTAAGATGTAGTAAGTAATATCGTATTCCCACCAAAAAAAGCCTTGGCGGGTAGAAGATTGATAATAATGGTGATTGTTATGCCACCCTTCTCCTAGAGTAAGAATTGCTAAAAACCAATTGTTGCGCGATTCATCGCCTGTTTCATAGCGCTGAGTACCAAATTTGTGAGAAATGGAATTAATAGTAAAAGTTCCATGATATAAAAGAACGGTACTCAAAAAAAATCCGCAAAATAAAGCTGACATGCCCCCCTGAGCTGCAAAAAAAGATTCCCAACCATTCCCGTTTATAAAAGCACCAGCAATTGTTACTGCTATTGCAAGCACAAAAGGAGGAACTAAATAGTACTTGTTGAGCCAAACTAGTTCTGGATACTTGGCATAATCTTGAATAATTCCGAATTTGGTCTCTTTGTAATCAGGCCCAATGATCCACCCAATATGAGAATACCAAAACCCATAAAGTTTCATGGAGTGAGGATCTTCAGGTTTATCAGAATAACGATGGTGTTCGCGATGATGAGCTGCCCACCATAAAACTCCTTTTTGAGCTGATGTTTGCGCCATGAAGGCTAAAAAAAATTGGAACCAACGGGAAGTTTTGTAAGTTTTATGGGCAAAATAACGATGATAGGCACCCGTAATGAAAAACATGCGCACAAAATACAATGATATGCACATAACCCAATCGAAAGTAGTGGCTCCCGTCCAAAAAATTCCGATCGGCAAAAGATGCATCACAATAAATGAAATTTCATCCTTTAAAATAGGCTTATTGCGCTTTTGAATGTGCTGTCCAGCTGATTGTGAATTCATCAAAATATAAGAGTTTAGAATTTGAAACAAAAATCGTTCGCAATATAAGGGAAGTTTGCGGGTTTCACACCATATTCGCTACAAAAATTCAAAAATTTTATTTAGTTTAAATCAATTTTAAGTTTTTTTATGAATTTGCGAACACTTGCAAATGTTTCAAAAGGAGAAATCTTTGTGCTTCATAACTTTTCGGATGAGAATGTTGCCATTAGCATGATGGAACTGGGGTGCATTCCTCCTATCAAGATACAGGTTTTAGGATGGGCACTAGGGGGCTGCCCGTTGTATGTCAAAGCAAATAATACTTTGCTAGCTATTCGCCTAAAGGATGCTCAAAAGATGATAGGGATATGAAAAAAATAGCAATTATCGGAAACCCTAATAGCGGGAAGACTTCTATTTTCAACCATTTAACAGGGCTGCGACAACAAACTGGCAATTTTGCAGGAGTAACTGTAGAAATCCACAAAGCTGCCATCATTTTTGAAAACCAACCAATAGAAATTATAGATTTTCCTGGAACTTATAGCCTTTTCCCTAATGCCGCTGATGAAAGGTTAGTAGTAGAAATTTTACTCGATGAACAACATGCAGTTCATCCTGACATAGTGTGCTATATTGCTTCTGCTCAACATTTAGAGCGGCATTTGTTGTTGTTTAGCCAAATTCAAGATTTAGGTTTTTTGACTGTATTGGGAATTACCATGCTCGATACAGCAGAACAACAAGGCATTACAGTCGATTTACCCAAACTTCAACAATTGGTAGGCGTGCCTGTGGTTTCTCTGAACGGAAGAAGCGGAAAAGGAACACAAGAACTGCTTAAGAATATCAAAAATGCATCTTGCCAAACATGGATACGCTCTTGTGAAGAACAAAAACAATTTCTAAAGCAACAACTTTGCGAGAATTTTACCTCTGTAAAGCCTCAAATAGAGGATGTATTACAAAGATATCAACGCATTCAATCAATTGTAGATGAGTGTACTGCCAAGAAAATGGCTTCAAAAACTTTTACAGAACGCCTCGATACAATTCTTATTCATCCTATTGGAGGTCTTTTGATTTTTTTAGGACTGATGTTTTTTTTATTTCAAGCTATTTTTTCATGGGCAGAAATTCCCATGAACTGGATTGAAGAAGGTTTTGTGTGGGTTTCACTTTATTTGAAAGGTCTGCTTTCAGAAGGTTGGTTTGCTAATTTGCTTACTGATGGAATTTTAGCGGGTTTAAGTGGGATTGTTGTGTTCATTCCTCAGATTGCTATTTTATCAGCTTTTATTGCTCTTTTAGAAGAATCGGGTTATATGGCACGCGCTATTTTTCTGACTGATAACATTATGAGACGTTTCGGACTGAATGGAAGAAGTTTAGTTTCTTTAATTTCTGGAACTGCTTGTGCCATTCCTGCTATTATTGCAACTCGCAACATTTCTAACCAAAAAGAAAGACTCATCACAATCTTGGTAACTCCGTTCATGAGTTGTTCGGCGCGTCTTCCTGTGTTTACACTTTTGATTTCAGTAGGGATTCCATCGGAAAAAGTGGGTGGAATTTTAGATGCAAGAGGGCTCATCCTTTTTGCTTTGTATCTCGCAGGGGCTACTACGGCGCTTTTAGCTTCAAAAATACTTTCTCAAATAATTCCAACCTCTGAAAGAAATGTTTTTATGTTGGAACTCCCAGTTTATCAATATCCGCATTGGAAAAGTATTTTATTAACTGTATATAACAAAGTAAGAACGTTTGTGTGGGAAGCAGGTAAAATTATTCTCATCATTTCTGTAATTTTATGGGCATTGGCTTTTTACGGACCTACGTATCAGCGTCAGAAGGCTGAACAACTTCTTCAAGAACAAATGACCTCTCATACGGATAATGTGGAGCAATTGAGATCTTCTATTTATTTGGAAACCTCTTATATCGGAATGTTAGGAAAATTCATAGAGCCCATCATCGAGCCGTTAGGATTTGATTGGAAAATTGGAATAGCTCTTATTACCTCTTTTGCAGCAAGAGAGGTGTTTGTAGCGACTATGGCTACTCTTTATAGTGTCGTGGATGCAGAGGATACCAGAACTTTAGTTCAAAGAGTCAAAGCAGAAATAAATCCTAAAACTGGACAGCCCGTTTTTACGTTTCCTGTTGTTATCTCTTTGTTAATTTTCTATTTGTTCGCTATGCAATGTGCAAGTACTTTGGCTGTAGTTCGAAGGGAAACCCATACTTGGAAATGGGCTATTTTGCAACTTCTGGCAATGAGTGGATGGGCGTATGTTGCCTCATGGTTAGCTTACCGTATTGCAGTTTTTTGGGTATGATTGTAGCATTTAGCTAAAAAGATTTTGTTTTCTGTGGAAAATGTAGAATTTGCATTTTAAAAAGTCAGTAAGCAAAGTATGGCAGCAAAAATTGCAGTAATAGGGCTCGGACAGTTTGGAATTGCCATTGCTAGAAGGCTTGCATTTAAGGGAGTAGAAGTCATGGCGATTGATAAAGATCAAGAACGCGTAGACATAGTCAAAGATGATGTCGCTTATGCTGTAGCCTTAGATTCCACTGATATCAAGGCCTTAAAAGCTCAGAATATTACAGAGATGGACGCTGTAATGTTGGCGATTGGTGAAAACATAGAAGGGTTGCTGCTCACAACTGTTCATTTACAAGAACTTGGAGTGAAGCGAATCGTTGCACGTGCTATGAGCAAACAACAGCGTATGATTCTTGAAAAATTAGGAGTAAAAGAAATCTTTTTCCCCGAAGAAGAAGCCGCTAACATTGTAGCAGAGGCTATTTTAAATCCTAATGTGGGGGCATTTTTGTCTTTACCTGATGAGTATCAAATTGCAGAGATTCGCACGCCGCGTAAAATTGCTAAAAAATCAGTCGGAGAAGCTGAAATCAAAGACGGATACAATTTGAAAATTGTCGCCATTAAACGAACCTTCGAAGATTTTGCTGGGGGAGAACGCAAGATGAGAGAACACCTCATTCTTTCTTTTAACGATGACACGATTATTCAGCCTTATGATGCGCTTTATATATTGGGGAAAGAAGCAGATATTGTTAGATTTATGGAACTCAATTCTTAAAAACAATGATTTACCAACAAATTTTTTCTAAACAAAAAAAGCTTGCTGTAATAGGCCTGGGATATGTAGGATTGCCGATTGCTCTTGAATTTGCTAAAAAGGTTAAAGTAATAGGATTTGATATCAATCAAGAGCGCATTGAAATGATGCGCAATCGAATAGACCCAAGTAAAGAACTACAACCTCATGATTTTGAAGGGGCGGATATTCATTTTACGTCGAATATAGAAGAACTCAAAGAAGCTTGTTTTTTTATTGTGGCGGTTCCTACGCCGATTGATGAGCATGCTGTTCCGGACTTAACGCCCTTATTTCGCGCATCAGAAACGGTGGGGAAGTGCCTTAAAAAAGGAGATTATGTTGTCTATGAATCTACTGTATATCCGGGCTGTACAGAAGAAGACTGTGTTCCTATTTTAGAAAAGTATTCTGGGCTAAAAGCATATCAAGATTTTAAAGTAGGCTACTCGCCTGAACGCATCAATCCTGGTGATAAAGAGCACACTTTGCCTAAAATCGTGAAAGTAGTTTCAGGTTGTTGTCTAGAATCGTTGGAGGAAATTGCTAAAGTGTATGAATTAGTAGTGAGAGCAGGTGTTTTCAAAGCAAAGTCTATCAAAGTAGCTGAGGCAGCTAAAGTTATCGAAAATACTCAACGCGACCTGAATATCGCTCTGATGAACGAACTCTCTCAAATTTTTGATAGAATGAATTTAAACACGTACGATGTATTAGATGCAGCAGGTACAAAATGGAATTTCCTCAGATTCACTCCTGGCTTAGTAGGAGGACATTGTATAGGAGTAGATCCTTACTATCTAACTTACAAAGCTAAGGCACTTGGTTACAATCCGCAAGTGATTTTAAGCGGTAGAAATATCAACGATTCCATGGGAAGCTATGTCGCAATTGCCACGATTAAAAAACTTACATCTTTGGGAAAAAACTTTTCGGATATCAAAATTTTGGTAATGGGTATAACTTTTAAAGAAAACGTTTCAGATATACGAAATTCAAAAGTAGCAGATGTAGTGAGAGAAATTCGGCAGTTCGGCGTACAAGTGGATGTTACTGACCCTTATGCTAATTCCAAAGAGTTAGAGCGCGAATACGGATTTGGACTTGTCGAAAAAATTGGCAATCAGTACGACGCTGTTATTGTGGCAGTGCCTCACCGCGATTATCTTCAGTTTGACGAAGATTATTTCTTAAGTATCACGCAACAAAATTCTTTGCTAGTAGATATCAAAGGAATTTATCGCAAAAAAATTCAAAAGATGGCATATTGGAGTTTGTGAAAATATTCTTATTTTTGAAAGTGATTTTGAAGTATAGAGGCATGAAGCAACTCTTTATATTTTCAACAATTATTATTTTAGGATTCCTTTCAGGGGGGTGTAAAAAGAAGAAAGAAGAAGAAAAGCAACCTTTTGTTTTATTTAGCATAGAGGACGATAAACAATTGGGTCTTCAAGTAAAACAAGAAATAGAATCAGATCCTATTCAATATCCTATTTTGCCAGAGCGAGGCAACGAAGAAGCTTATCGATACTTGCGCGCTCTTACGCAAGAAATTTTAGATAAAGGGAACCTTACTTATCGAAATGAGTTTGCGTGGGAGGTCAAAATTATCAAAAATGACAATGTGTTGAATGCTTTTTGTACGCCAGGAGGTTACATTTATGTATATACGGGTCTTATTAAATATTTAGATAAAGCGGATGATTTGGCAGGTGTCATGGGACACGAGATTGCTCATGCCGATCGCCGTCATTCAATGAGACAAATTCAAAATCAATATGGAATACAAATAATATCCAGCATTTTGCTTGGAAACAATCCTACTTTGTTAGAGCAGTTGACAGCTCAGATTGCCGGGACTCTCACAGGATTGAGCTTTAGTCGAGATCATGAACGGGAAGCAGATATGTTTTCAGTTCGTTATCTTTCTAACACGCAGTATGCTTGCAATGGTGCTGCTTCTTTTTTTGAAAAACTTCTTCTCGAAGAACAAGCAGGAAGAATTCCAGAGTTTCTGAGCACTCATCCTAGTCCAGAAAATAGGGTTCAGGCTATCAATGCCAAAGCTGATGAAATTAGATGTAGTAAAATTCCTTCTAATACTCTTTCGAGTTACCAAAGGTTTAAATCTTTGCTTTGATTACGAAAGAAGTGCAAGAGCTTTTTGTTTGTCTTCAAGAAGTTGAGCTTTCATTTCTTGAAGGGAACTGAATCGCATTTCTCCTCGCAAATAATTTTGAAAAAAAACAGTGACTTGTTTCCCGTAGATGTTATCATCAAAGTCGAAAATATGAAGTTCTATGCGATGGGAATTGTCTGTTAAAGAAGAACGCTTTCCTAAGTAACACATCCCATGGTAGTGAGTATTTTCTATTGTAACTGTTACTGCATAAATGCCATCGCCAGGGATCAGTTTTGTAGGATCTTGTACAGATAAATTAGCAGTAGGAAAGCCAATGGTTCTCCCTAGTTGATCTCCTTTTACGACAATACCCGAAAGATGATAAGCGTATCCTAAAAATTGCTTGGCGATTTCTACATTGCCTTGAGCGAGTGCCTGGCGGATTTTTGTAGAGCTAACTGCTACATGCTCTATATCATAACGTGGAATTTCCTCTACTGAAAACCCAAATAGATGCGCATTTTTTTGAAGGTATTCAAAACTCCCCTCTCGATTTTTACCAAAGCGATGATCATACCCTATAACAAGCTTATAAGTTTGAAGCGCGTTTACTAAGATTTTTTGGATAAAATCATGAGAAGACATCTGAGAAAGTTCGTAAGTAAAGGGAAGTATAATCAGATGTTGAATATTGTGCTTAGAAAGATGAATGATTTTTTCTTCTAATGTGTGTAAAAGTTTCAATTCGTGTGTTTTTTCTGGAAAAAGCACATATCTAGGATGAGGATAGTAGGTAAGTACGACTGTTTGTCCGCCTACTTCATTAGCAAGAGTGCAAAGTTTTTGTAAGATGCGTTGATGTCCTAAATGAACACCATCGAACGTGCCACTGGTTACTACTGCTCGGTGTACTTTTGGAAACTCTTCAAGATGATAATAAACTTTCATTTGAGCAAATTTTCTATATCTCTTGCCATAGATTTGATAAAAGGCATTAAAACAGCTCCTACTTCTATAAGCCACTTCTGAAACTTAAGCAATAAAGGATAAATCAAAGAATCCTCGGTAACTCCTTTAGGTAGTTTGTAACCCACTGCATCGAGCAGACCTATCAGGATGGAGCAATATATAGCGTATTTCAGAAAGCCTGTTATCATGCCAGCAATATTATCAAAATCATCAAAGATGGAATAGTTAATGCGGTTTTGCAATTGTCTTCCTAAAAAATTGAGCGCTCCTCCTCCTATAATATAGGCTATTAGGAAAAATAAAAATGAAATTGCTTTAGTGGCAGTGCCTAAAACTTCTTTAGATGCTACGAAAATGACAGTAAAAAGATAAAAAACAAGTATAACTCCTACAATAAAAATCACCAGTGATAAAAACTCAATTACGAAGCCGCGACGGAAGCCTTTCAAACCTCCCCATATCATGAATAGCCCTAAAATAATGTCTATTACCCGAATGTAAGAAGTAAGGTAGCTATCCACTGCAAAAAATTATGGATTCAACAAAGATTTAACGATATCTGCAATAAGTTTGTTATCGGCTTTTCCTGCAAGTTCTTTTGAAGCGACTCCCATTACTTTTCCCATATCTTTAGGAGAAGTGGCTCCTACTCGAGCGATAATTTCTTGCAAAATTTTTCGAACTTCGTCTTCAGAAAGTTGAGCAGGCAAGAAGCGTTCAATGACGCGTATTTCAGCCAGTTCTTTTTCAGCTAACTCTGTTCGTCCTGCTTTTTGAAATTGTTCAATAGAGTCTCTACGCTGCTTGATGAGCGATTGAAGTAGTTTCACTTCTTGTTCCTCCGTAAGTTCTGTATTGCCGCCTTTGGAGGTTTGTTCTAATAATATTTTAGATTTTATTGCTCGAAGGGCTTCTAGAGTAATAGTATCTTTTGCCTTCATAGCATTTTTCATTTCTTCTTCAACCCGAGACTTGAGTGACATAGTTCCAAAAAATTTACTTCAATTCCTAAAATTCAGCTGGAAAGTACGAAGAAATGCTTATCAATCTCAAAATTTTGTGTTACTTTTTTAATGTAGTAATTGCAAGAGTTCTAAAGTTGAGCTCGTATCGAGTCCGTCAGCTTTGCCGAGTGCTAAGGATTCTTGTGCTACTTTTTTGGCTTCCTTGTATCGCCCTAATTTGTACAAGAGATGTGCTTTTGTATCGGTGGTATACCAATCGCGTTTGAGCATTACTGCTTTTTCAGCCCAATAGAGCGCTCGTTCTAGATGTTTTCTATTTTTGCTGTTCTCATAGTATTTCCAAGCCGCCTCGTTCAGAAGTTCTGCATCTGTGCAATATTGAGTCATATATTTGTCGAACGCATTGAATCCTTTTTCGGGTTGGTCTGCATAAAAGTACATATCTACTTGTGTTTCAATTTCGTCGGCGTTTTCTGGGAATACAATAGGAATAATTTTTTTAGCATGCCATAATCGATTTTCATCTTTGTATTTGATGATATCTTCTATATCGTAAATAAGCACATGTTGCAAGAAATCACTGACTCTTTCTTTGCCAAGTTTTTGGGCGTATTGGTCGCGATGGATAAGCACGTAACGATAAAAATTGCAATCAGAACGACTTGTTAAGGATGTCATAATATCCCAGTTAGCCAAGTTTTCCCAATCTTCTTGAGTAAGCATGTTCATATATTCTTGCGCTGGTTGTAAGAAGTTTTCTCCACTTTCTTGTAACAATCTTATGTAATGTTGTAAAAAAGACTTGCTTTTTTCACCTGCTTCATATCGCTTTTTAAGAGTAAAGATTTGCATTTGAGGATGTAGTGCATTTTTTCCTAGCCTTAAAAATTCTTCAGGCGATTTTCCTCCCAAAACCCTATGAACAAGTTCTCCATCAGGATTAAAAAATAATAAAGTTGGATAGCCGATAATTTCGTATTGATAAGCAAATTCAATTCCTTCACCTTTTTCGGCGTTCACCTTGTAGTTGATATAGTGTTGATTAAAAAACTCTCCTACTAACTCATGAGTGAAAACAGAGGCATCCATATATTTGCAAGGTCCGCACCATTCTGCGTAGGCATCTACAAAGATGTATTTTTTTTGTTGTTTTGCTTTTTGTTTTACTTCCTGCCAAGAACATGTTTCAAATTCTATGGGCTGACCGAGTAAATAGTAAGCATTGAACATCAAAAGAGCAAAGAAGAGCAAATCTTTCATACCTTTGAATTTGTTGTTTTCTGTATAACGAATGTGTTTTAAAAATGTTGTACAATGAAAAAATAAATTTGCAAACGATTGCAGAAAATTGGTTTAAAAGTTTAGGTTGGCATCCTTTTGAGTTTCAGCGCCAGTGTTGGGATGCTTATTGGTCGGGAGAATCTGGTCTATTACATGCTCCTACAGGAAGTGGTAAGACCTATGCAATTGCAATAGGTTGTTTGCTAGAAGCTCTTTCTCAACACAACAGTCCAAAATTCAATGCATTACAAGTGATTTGGATAACTCCTTTGAGAGCACTTGCTCAAGATATTGCGCGAGCCGTTCAACGAGCAAACGATGCTTTAAAGATTGGTTGGAAAATTGCTGTTAGAACAGGGGATACTTCTTCTGCTGAAAAGCAACAACAATTTAAACAACTACCTCATTTTCTGGTTACTACACCAGAAAGTTTGCATCTTTTGTTGGCACAGAGTCGACATGAAATTCATCTTCAACAACTTCGCGCACTTGTAGTAGATGAATGGCATGAGCTACTTGGTACCAAACGAGGAGTACTTATCGAATTGGCAATTGCAAGAATTAAAAAAATTGCTCCTTTTGTCAGAATATGGGGAATTTCTGCTACAATAGCTAATTTAGAGCAAGCTGCAAAAGTGCTTACTCAACAAGAAAAACCCGCTATCATTCATGCAGACTTTACCAAAAACATTCAGGTTCATACCATTCTCCCAATTTCATTGCCTAAATTTAGTTATGCTGGGCAATTAGGCATAGCACTTCTTCCTCAAATTATGCCTATCATTGAGCAATCTCGCTCTACTCTTATTTTTACTAATACTCGCAATCAAGCAGAAAGTTGGTATAGAGCTATTATAGAGCAATATCCTGAATATATCGGCTGGGTGGCGCTTCATCATAGCTCTTTAGACCGACAAACGAGAGATTGGGTAGAAAATGCCTTGCATGAAGGAGCTTTGAAAGTAGTCATTTGCACTTCCACCTTAGACATAGGAGTCGATTTCAGACCTGTAGATACAGTAATTCAAATAGGAAGTCCGAAAGGAATTGCGCGTTTTTTGCAGCGCGCTGGCAGAAGTGGACATGCGCCTGGAGAAACAAGTCGTATTTGGCTTTTGCCTTCTCAATCGCTCGATTTGCTTGAATTTGCTGTTTTAAAACAAGTAGCACGACAAATCTGCTTGTCTTCGTCGTCTTTAATAGAATCCAGAGTTCCTATGACTTTGTGTTTTGATGTACTAGCCCAGTATCTTGTTACGTTGGCAGTCTCAGGAGGATTTTCAGCGCGCCTTGTTTTTGAAGAAGTTCGCTCTACTCATTGTTTTCGTTATATGAGTAAAGCGGATTTTTACAGCCTTTTGAATACGTTGACTTATGGTGGCAAAGCGCTTTCAGCATACGAAGATTTTTGCAAACTTCAGTCTGACGATGGTGATTTTTTTTATGTGAAGAATAAAAAAATAGCAACGTTACATCGCTTGAACATCGGAACAATTGTCAGTGAACCTACAGTAAAAGTTCAGTTTTTGTCGGGCGCTTATATTGGAACAATAGAAGAAAGTTTTGCGGCGCGTCTTCGGGAAGGAGATTGTTTCTTTTTTGGGGGGCGCAGCTTGGAATTTGTTCGCTTGAAAGATCTAACAGTACAAGTGAAACTATCTGCTCAAAAAGAGGGGCTTGTTCCGCGTTGGCAGAGTTCTCGCTTAACGTTATCAGATGAGTTTGCTAATTTGTTGAGAAAGCAACTGTGCGATGTTTACTCTGATGCTCCAGAAATGCAAATGCTTTGTCCTTTATTGGATTTGCAAAGGTCTCTTTCTGCTATTCCTAAAGAAAATGAGTTGCTTATTGAGTACTTTAAAGATAAAGATGGATTTCATTTACTTGTTTATCCTTTTGCTGGGCGTGCAGTTCACGAAATGATAGCTACTCTCATAGCTTATCGTATTTCTAAAGAAGAAGCTATTACTTTTACTGTCGCTATGAACGATTACGGTTTTGAGCTTCTTTCTGAAAAGGCTATTCAACTCGATAAATACTTGAAAGAAAAAAATATTTTTTCGGCTCAAGAAGTTTCAGAAGATTTGTTTCACAGTTTAAATTTAGCAGAAATTGCAAAAAGAAAATTCAGAGAGATTGCTATTATTTCTGGGTTAGTTGTTCAGCAGTATCCCTCTCGGCAGGTTTCTTACAAAAATTTGCAGGTTTCTACACAGCTATTATTTGAAGTTTACAAACAATATGAGCCTGAAAACTTGTTATATCAACAATCGTTCCGAGAAAGCTTAGATTCTAATATTATTTACAATAAATTTTTACAAACGCTTAAGCAAATTCAAAATTCTTTATTATTAATTAAATATCCTCCCCGCACCACTCCGTTTGCTTTTCCGATTATAGTAGAGAGGATTCGCAACCAAATTAGCTCAGAATCAGTTGAAAACAGAATTTTGAAGATGCAATTACAGCTTGAAAAAATACAAAAGTGAAAGGTTTTTGCAGCATCAAAAAAGAACTTATAGAAGATTGCAAAATAAAATATTTAACTTTTTCACTTGCAACAAACAAGATTTTTTTAGAATAGCCTTTTTTAAAATAAAAAGCATATGCTTATATTTGCGTAAAGTTATATTAGTTGTATCATTCTTTCAACCATAACAACACACACCTATGATTATTAATGAATTAGCCCAAATAGGGCTTGACAATTTAAAAGAAGTACGTCATAATTTTTCTCCTGATCAGCTGATTGATTTAGCCGTAAAAGAGGGAGAAGCTGTATTAGCGGATAACGGCGCTCTCATGATGGACACAGGGAAATTTACAGGTCGCTCTCCTAAGGATAGGTTTATTGTGAAAGATGAACTTACCTCTAAAAGCGTATGGTGGGGAGACATTAATCAGCCTATCTCTGTAGAGCATTTCGAGAGGCTTTATAAAAAAATGACTAAGTTTTTAGAAGGAAAAACTGTTTATGTCAGGGATGCTTTTATAGGAGCTGACAAAAAATATCGCTTCAGTGTTCGGATTATTGGAACGCGCGCCACTCATAGCCTGTTTTGTTACAATATGTTTATCCAGCCTACTAAAGATGAGCTAGCTAATTTTAAGCCCGATTTTTTAGTAATTGCTGCTCCTGAGTTTGAGGCTAATCCGTCTGAAGATGGCACACGCGCCAACAATTTTGCTATTCTGAATCTTAGCAAAAAAATCATTTTAGTAGGTGGAACTGGTTATACAGGCGAGACCAAGAAAGGAGTTTTTAGCGCAATGAATTTTTTGTTGCCTAAAAATTATCATGTTTTTCCTATGCATTGCAGTGCAAACAAAGGTAAAAAAGGAGATGTAGCTATTTTTTTTGGGCTCTCGGGGACGGGTAAAACAACACTTTCAGCAGATGAAAACCGATTTCTCATCGGTGACGACGAACACGCTTGGAGCGACGAAGGTATTTTTAATTTGGAAGGAGGATGTTACGCTAAAGTAATTAATCTTTCTGCTGAAAAAGAACCTTTAATTTATAAAGCCATTCGTCGAGGAGCTTTGCTCGAAAATACTCGTTTTATTCCGGGTACTCGAACTGTAAACTATGCTGATAAATCCGTAACAGAGAATACACGCGTTTCTTATCCACTTTCTTTTATTGAAAATTCCGTAATTCCGTCTGTTGGAGGGCATCCTACAAACATTTTCTTCCTAACTTGTGATGCGTATGGTGTTCTTCCTCCAATTGCTCGTCTTTCTCGTGCACAGGCGATGTATTATTTTATTTCTGGTTACACTGCTAAAGTGGCAGGTACTGAAACAGGGATTATTGAACCTCAAAGCGTATTTTCGGCTTGCTTTGGAGCACCTTTTATGCCTTTGCATCCTGCTGAATATGCTGAACTTTTAGGGAAGAAAATGTCAGAGCATCGTGCCAACGTTTGGTTAGTAAACACAGGTTGGATTGGAGGCGGATATGGTGTCGGCAAACGAATTGATATTCCTTACACGCGCGCTCTGATTACAGCAGCTCTAGAAGGAAAATTAATCAATTCAACTTTTATCAAGCATGAAATTTTTGGAGTTGATATTCCTACAGAGTGCGAAGGCGTACCTTCAGAAATTTTAAATCCTATTAATACGTGGAAAAATCCAGATGAGTATATAAAAGCAGCTCGTCGCTTGGCTCAGAAATTCGTAGAGAATTTCCGCAAGTTTGAATCTAATGCTTCATCTGAGATACTTTCGGGATCACCGCTTGTTTTGGAGCAAGCATGAATCCGATGAAAAGGAAGGGCTTAGAAAAAGCCCTTTTTTATTTTTGTTGAGTTTTAACTATCTTTAAAACGGAAATTCATCGTGATGAAGGATTAATTTCTGTTTTTAAGACATGCCTGTTTTTGTACTCGATTCTCAGCGGCTTTATTTTCCCCCTGCTTATCTTGCAAATGAAGAGGGTATCTTAGCAATCGGAGGTGACTTGCGCCCAGAAAGGTTGCTACTCGCTTATCAAAATGGGATTTTCCCTTGGTTCAACGATAATATGCCTCCTTTGTGGTGGTCGCCTAATCCTCGTTTCGTGTTGTACCCTTCTAAAATAAAGGTAAGCAAAAGCATGAAGCAGTTGCTTAAGCAAAAAAAGTTTCGCGTTACTTTTAATCAGGCATTTGAACAGGTCATGCGTGGTTGCCAACAGACTCCTCGCAAAAACGGAAATGGCACTTGGATTTCTGATGAACTTATTGAGTCGTTTTGTGTATTGCACTATCGAGGGGTAGCCCATTCAGTAGAGGTATGGCAAGGAAGTGAACTCGTAGGAGGGTTGTACGGAATTATTATTGGTAAGTATTTCTCAGGAGAATCTATGTTTACGCGCGTGAGCAATGCGTCTAAGTACGGGTTTATTATTTGGACGCAAAACTTACAGCGACACGGCTTTGAAATTATTGATTGCCAGACCTATACAGATCATTTGGCTTCTTTAGGAGCTGAAATGATTTCTCGCCTAGAATTTTTAGAAATTCTGCGCAGAAATCAGCAGACTGATTTTTATAGCAATCTTGAAATGGTAGCTTCTTTTCAGCCTTATTATTCTTTTGAGGGACTTTGATACTCTTGAAAATCCGATAAATCTACTGAACGCAACTCTTGGGCTTTTTCTTCAGGAATGGTATCCGCCATAAAATTTCCTCCTCCAATTTCTGGACCTGCCAAGTATTTGATAAGGCCAGGCTGCCGATAAGGAGGCAAGATACTAATGTACAAATGGTAATCAGGATATTCTTTGCCATCAATAGGCGCTTGATGAATAGTCATCACATAAGGGAAACTCATATCAAAAGCCACATCGTAGCGGCGTTGTACTTCCTGAAATGCTTGAGCCAAGTCGTAAAGTTCAGTTTCAGACATGGTAATCAAGGTAGCATGCCGACGTTTAGGCATCACCATGACTTCATACGCATAACGAGCAAAAAATGGAATAAATGCAATAGATGTAGAATTTTCAGCAATTATGCGTTTTTCAAATTCTAGTTCATTGACAATAATCTGCTCAAAGATATTTTTATTATACTCTTTTCTATACCATGCTGCTTGTTCGATTTCTTTTTGGATAAGCGTAAATATGAAATCAGTAGAGTAAATCTGACAATGAGGATGCGGATTAGAAACTCCTACTACTTCTCCTTTATTTTCAAAGATAAGAGTATATCGAATCCCTTCCATTTTAGAAAACTCTATCATTTGGAGTTTCCATGCTAAAAATACTTTCGCTACTTGAGCTGTGCTTACTTCTGAAAGAGTAACATTATGTCGAGGGTCATAGCAAACTACTCGTGCAATGCCATGTGCTTTTTCCTTGCGATAAAGCCCTCCTCCAAATTCTCGCTGTTGGGGTGAAATTGTAGGAGAGTGAAGACCTACGACAGGGTGATCATTATCAAAGATAAAAATATCTTTGTAGTCGGGATTTCGGTCGCCGTGAACGCGCAGGTTACCAGGACATAGATAACAGTTTTCGTCGTATTCTGGTGCAGTGTTCTTGCGAGCGGGCTTTTTTTCAAAACTCCAAGGACGTGTGTTGCGGTGCGCTGCGTACACTATCCACTCATCGCGCAACGGATGCCAGCGCTTTTCCCATTTCCCTTCGTATTGTTGTGTGTCTTTCATTTTGAATCTTGCTTTTACTTAAATTTTAAATAAATGTATACGCCAAAATGATCACTATATCCTCCCAAATATCGATTTCCAGCGAAGGTTCGATGTGGTGCTCCTTTAAATTTTTCTGGTTTTTGTTGCTTGAGATGCTCAGGAGCATAGATATCAGCGGAGTTGTTCACGTATTGAAATCCTTTTTGGGAAAACAAGATGCCATCAGAAATCAGAATGTTGTCGATAAGTTCCCATTTGCCTTGATGAAAATAAGTTCCTTTTCCTGCTTGTTTTAAAAGGTACATCGGATTGAACAATTTTCTATCTTGATCGATTTGAGAATCATCAGCTTTGAGAACTTGGATTATTGATTTATCGGTGGGTTCATCATTAAAATCGCCCATAACGATAAACTTGTAAGACAAATTTTGAAGTAACAAATTTTCTATTTCTTTTCGAAGTTGGGAAGCGACTGCTATTCGTCTGAACTCTGATTTTTCTTTTCCTTCTTTTCGAGAGGGCAAGTGCACGACGTAAAAAGTTAGACTATCATTTTTTTTAGCGAGACGTACTTCCAGAATGTCGCGCGTGCGCGGTTCTTCGTTATCATTTGGGTTGAAATCATCTATTGATATTTTGCGAGAATTCACGAGTGTGAACTCTTTTTCTTTGTAGAGAAGCGCTACGTCAATTCCGCGTTTATCAGGCGATTCGTAGTGTACAATTGCATAGTGAGATTTCTGTAAAAGTGGCTGTTTAACCAAATCTTCTAATACTCTACGGTTTTCAATTTCACATAGTCCGATAATTTCTGCACCATCATCATCACCGATTTTACTAATCACCTGACTGATTTTGGCAAGTTTATCTTTATAGCGCATTGTGTTCCATTGCTTTTCTGAGGTAGGTAGAAATTCGCTATCATCAGTATCGGGACTGTCAATCGTATCGAAAAGATTTTCGACATTATAAAAAGCTATCGTAAATAGTTTGCGTCCTTGTTCTTCTAAGGGAGTCGAAATTAGTTCGTTTTTTGTAGTTGAGTCTCCAAAGATTTGTTGATGATGGGTGGTAGTGTTGCATGTCAAGAAAAATAAGATGGATGTAATTTTTAGGACAAAAATTATTCGTCTCATTTTTGCGAAATTAAAAGTTGAGCAAACATACAATATTCTCATATATTCGCGAAGAAGTAAATTAATATCGTTTATAAATGTTGTCCCAGCGTCAAATTTTTTTGCAGCATCAAGCACAAACAAGCGATTTTCCCTTAATGTTAGAAATTGAAAGTGCCAAAGGAATTTATCTGTACCAGCCTGATGGCAAAAAAATAATAGACTTGATTTCGGGGATTAGTGTGAGCAACGTGGGGCATTCTCATCCTAAGGTCGTGAAAGCAGTGCAGAAGCAAGTAAAACGCCATATGCATTTGATGGTATACGGAGAACTTATCCAGTCTCCTCAAACAGCTCTTGCTCATGCACTCGTTCAGACTTTGCCAACTTCTTTGGATAACGTTTTTTTTGTCAATTCAGGAAGTGAAGCTATCGAAGGCGCTATGAAGTTAGCCAAGCGCTACACAGGCAGAACAGAAATTGTTTCTTGCTTTCGGGCGTATCATGGTTCGACGCACGGAGCTCTTTCGATTGGAGGAGGAGAATATTTTAAAAGAAATTTCAGACCGCTCTTGCCCGATATTCGACAGATTTATTTTGGAGTAGAGGCAGAGCTCGAAAAAATTACAGAAAAAACAGCTTGCTTTATAGTAGAAACTGTACAAGGTGAAGCTGGAGTTCGGACGGCCTGCTCTCGTTATTGGAAAGCAGTGCGCCAACGCTGCAACGAAACAGGTGCCCTTTTGATTCTTGATGAAATACAATGCGGATTTGGTAGAACTGGAAAGTTTTGGGCTTTTGAGCATTACGGAATTGTGCCTGATATCGTAGTGACTGCTAAGGCTATGGGAGGCGGAATGCCTTTAGGCGCTTTTATTGCTTCTAAAGAAATAATGAGTGTTTTAAAAAATAATCCTATTCTAGGTCATATTACTACTTTTGGAGGTCATCCTGTTAGTTGTGCAGCTTCGTTGGCTTCTCTTAGGATTATTCAAGAAAAAAAACTTCTTTCAGAGGTAGCTCATAAAGCGGAGCTTTTTAAACAACTTCTTCATCATTCGACCATTCGAGAAGTGCGAAATGCTGGACTGATGATAGCCGTAGAGTTTGATAATTTTGAGATTCTTCAAAAAATTATCCAAAAAGCATTGCAGCTGGGAGTTCTTACAGATTGGTTTTTATATTGCGATAATTCTATGCGCATTGCTCCGCCTCTGATTATCACCAAAAAACAAATTCAAAAAGCATGTGATAGAATTTTGAAAGCTATTCAACTTGCTACTTAGATTTATCGAGTAATAAGTGTGCCTACTTCTTTCCCCATGACTAAATCGTACAAATTACCAGGCTTATTCATATCGAACACGATAATAGGAAGGTTGTTTTCTTTACAAAGGGTAAAGGCTGTCATATCCATAATTTTAAGATTTTTGTCGTATGCTTCATCGAAAGTAATTTGTGTATAGCGTACAGCGTCAGGAAATTTTTCAGGGTCTGCTGTATAAACTCCATCTACACGCGTTCCTTTCAAGACTACATCAGCATTGATTTCGATAGCTCTTAGACTTGCGGCTGAGTCGGTTGTAAAGTATGGATTTCCAGTTCCTCCTCCGAAAATAACAACGCGTCCTTTTTCAAGGTGTCTTACAGCTCTGCGCCGAATAAAAGGCTCACAAATTTGCTCGATGCGTACCGCTGACATCAATCGAGTATAAACTCCATGCGCTTCTAAGGCACTTTGAATGGCCATACCGTTGATAACTGTCGCCAACATTCCCATGTAATCGCCTTGCACGCGGTCTATGCCCGATTTTTCACCTTGCATGCCTCTAAAAATGTTTCCTCCACCGATCACAATAGCTACTTCTACGCCAAGTTGTACTACTTTTTTTATTTCGGTAGCATACAAGTCCACCATTTCAGGAGAAATACCATAACGCTGATTCCCCATAAGAGCTTCACCGCTGAGTTTGAGTAAGATACGTTTGTATTTCATGTGTATTTCTAAAAGTTTTATTCCAAAAGAATGATTTTTTTACGTAAAAATAGCAAAATGCGACGCTGACCAAAAAGTATTTGGAATAGTTTTTTGGCTAATTTCTCAAAAGTTGTATATTAATTTTTAGAAGTGTTCAACGTGTAGACATTCAGAAAAAATTAAGAAAAAAGATAACTTCACAAAAGTTGAACCCAACCCAAAGATAAATGGATTTAAAAAGACTCACTATTTTTCATCAGCTTACGCTTTCTTATTTGTTTGTTGGAGGATTCATGATTTTTTCAGTTTCATTACTTTTTTACTACACCATGCGTCAAGCAATTATAGAGCGAATTTTTGCGCAGTTGTCGTCTATTAATCGATTGCAAAAAGTTCATGTAGAAGATTTATTGCTGCAGGAAAAAAGTATTAGCGATATCAAAAACATTTTGCTAATCCGAACAGGTATGGGAGAAACGGGTGAGTCTTATTTGGTAGACGACAAAGACACTATGCGCTCTGAATCCAGGTTTTTTCCCAGTACAATTCCTATTTTGGTACGTACAGAGGGCGTTTTAAAGGCACGTAAAGAGGGTCATTTTAGTGGATTGATTCGAGATTATAGAGGGGTAGAAGTTTACAGTGTAGCAAGCACTCTCAGCATTCCTCAAAAACATTCTTGGGTGATTCTTACTGAAATAGATAAATCAGAAGCTCACAAGCCACTTGAAAAAGCTTTAAAATTTACTGCTTTGATAGTAATTTTTTCATTTATTTTATTATGGATTTCTACTTTTGTGCTAGCCAAGCGTGTCTCGCAGCCTATTTTGCAGCTCAAGTCGTTTATTTTGCATCTTGCTCAAGGAAAAATTCCGAAAACCGTTTCTTTTCCAGAAAATAACGTTGAGCTCTCAGAAATAAATTTAGCGTTGTGCAAGTTATGTGAAGCACTTCGCACTTATATCGATTTTGCTCAAAACATTGGCAAAGGCAATTTTTCGGTCGATTTTCAGCCGTTGAGCAAAGAAGATGTGCACGGGTGGGCGCTGATTCAAATGAGAAACCAGCTTATCGATTTAAGAGAAAAAGAAAAAAAACTTCAACAACAAAAAACTATGGCGCTCTTAGAAGGGCAAGAAACAGAACGAAAGCGCATCGCACAAGAATTACACGATGGAGTAGGGCAAATGCTTACAGCAATTCGTTTGAGAATTGACCTTTTTAATGACAACGAGCAACTCAAGAAAGAAATAAAGCTTATCGTAGATGAAACGATTAACGAAATAAGAAGAATTTCTAACAACCTGCTGCCAAGCGTGCTACTAGACTTTGGATTAGAAGCAGCACTTGCTAAGTTATGCCAATCTACTCAACAAGTAAGCGGAATTAGATTTCATTATTCCTTTATACAGGAAGAAGAATTTTTTCGAGATGATTACGCTATAGATATTTGTTTTTATCGCGTAGCGCAAGAAGCTATCAATAACATTTTGAAACATGCCGATGCAAAGAATGTAACTCTTAAAGTAGTAAAATCTGCTCAAAATGCAAGTTTAGAAATTTATGATGATGGAAAAGGTTTTGATATGAAAGAAAAAAGTATCGGGAACGGAATTCAAAACATGGAAGCGCGTGTAAAAGCTCTGAATGGAATTTTCATGATTCATTCTCAACATCAAAAAGGAACTTATTTGAAGGTAATTATTTAGATAGTTGCTTCTGAAGAGTACTTTCTGAAAACTTTACAGCTAAGGTGGTAAAGCCAATGACAGTGAGCGAGCTCAAAGGCATCAAAATAGCAGCAATGAGAGGAGAAAGTGTTCCGCTTACAGCGAAACTTAATCCTATTGCGTTGTAAATAAGAGAAATACCAAAACTTATTTTTACTACTCGAATTGCCTTTTGACAAAAGAAGATGATATTGGGGATATTCGTAATTTGTGAAGCTTCTAAAATAACATCGCCCGCAGGTGTCAGTAATGCAGTATTTTCAGTAATAGCAACGCCTATCCATGCACTTTGGAGGGCACCAGCGTCGTTCAGACCGTCTCCCAACATCATAGGGTAGTATCCTTTGTTTAGTAATTGTCGTACAAAGGCTAATTTATCGGTAGGTTTTTGAAAGAATTTAAGTGAATTTTCGCTCTCAAAGAAGCGCAAGAGTCTTACTTTTTCCGAATCGTTATCACCAGAAAGTAAGTAAACAGGAAATTTTTGTTGCAAATTTTGAATCGTTTCTCCAATTCCTCTGCGGTATTTGTTTTTAAATTTAAAGTAACCCACTAAAGTAGAGTTAATAGAGACGTAGACGCGCGTTTCATCTAAAAAGTTAGAAACCTTAGCTTTTTCATTTACAAACGATAAGTTACCAATTCTAATTTCTTCTCCTTCCACTTGAGCACTTACTCCTTTTCCGATAACTTCTTGGAAGTGAATAGCTTTATAATTCGACTCGCAATTTTTAATATATTCGGCTATTGCAATCGAAAGAGGATGAACGGAGTTACTTACAAGTGGGTATATTTTTGAAAATATCGTGCCAACATTGAGATTTTCTTGAAGAGGTTCAAAGCTAATTTCAGGAGATCTTTCTGTAATTGTTCCTGTTTTGTCGAAGATAATTACATCTGTTTGGGCTATTTTTTCAACAGTTTGTGTATTTTTGACGTAACATTTGTGCTTGCCAAGCAGGCGCATAGCTGTTCCCAACGCAAACGGACTAGAAAGCGCTAACGCACAAGGGCAGCCAATGATGAGCGTAGCACCAAGAGCATTGAGTCCTCGTGACCAGTCTGAAGAGAATCCCCAGAATAGCAAAGAACCGAAAGCAATTCCTAACAGAGAAATTGTAAAATAGCGACTGAGCGTGGTTTGCAATGTTTCAAAGGAGTCGTCTTTTTTCTTATCGAGTTGATTCCATAGTTGTGTAAGGTAGCTTTGAGAAACAGGCTTGATTACTTCTAACCAAATAGAAGTACCTTGTTGTTTTCCACCAGCATAGATCGTTTGTCCTTCTTCTACATGAACAGGCATCGATTCACCTGTTACAAAGCTATAATCAATAATAGCATGCTCGCTGAGTAGCTTACTATCGGCAGGGATGAGTTCGTGGTTACGTACCAAAATTCGGTCAGAAGGTTGCAGTTTTTTGATAGGTATAGGCTGTACTGAACCATCTGGCATAAGTTTTTGAACTGCTAATGGAAAAAACGACTCGTAGTCGCGGTCATAGCGCAAAGTGTCATAAGTAAATTGTTGAAACCATTTCCCGATTAACAAGAAAAATACTAATCCTGCTAGCGTATCTAAATATCCAGCATCTGTTCCTGTTCCGATTTCATATAAGCTTCGTATCAAAAGAACTATTAATCCTATTGCCAAAGGAACGTCTATATTGAGGTATTTTTCTCGAATACTTCGCCAAGCAGAAATTAAATAATCTCGACCGCTATAGAAAAATACAGGAATGCTCAATAAAACATTAAGCGTACTAAACCAGTGTTTAAATGTCTGTTGAGATTGCGAATCAAATCCTAAATATTCAGGGAAACTCCAAAGCATGATGTTTCCAAAGCAAAATCCTGCTACAGCGATTTTGAGAATAAGTTTTTTTTGGGCTTCTGTTCGTAAAAAATGTGTTTGTCTATTTTGAGAGTTTTCAGATTCTAAATTGATAAAAGGAGCATAGCCCAAACGCGCTAAAAGAGAAGCAACCTCTGAAAGTCGGATGGAGCTAGATTGAAAAGTAATTGAAAGTGTCTTTCTTAAAAAATTAACGCGTGAATTGATAATCCGTTTTTCAATGCGGTGTAAGTTTTCTAATAACCAAATGCACGAACTGCAATGGATTGAAGGAATTTCCCATGTAACTTTAGCAATTTTTCCATCTGTAAATTCGATAATTTGAGATTGAATCTCGGGTAGGTCTAAGTAATCGTATGTATTTTCTGAAAAAGAGGCACTTATACCTGAGCATTTGTTGAGCTCGTAGTATTTTTCTAAATGGTTCTCTTTGAGAATTTGGTACACATTTTTGCACCCTTGACAGCAAAATGTTTTTTGGTCATAGTAAAGAGCTGATTTCTCATCAGTTATTTGCCCGCAATGGTAGCATTCTATTCCCACTCGACTTTGTGCATTAGACGACATAACTTAATAAGATTTTCTTACAAAGTTATTCGTCAGCATTAGAGATAATAATGAGATTTTGCAAAGAAAAAGATGATTTTTATCACCTTTTTCATTTTTTTTTATTAACATTGTACAACAAACTTCACATCTTTTTGTTATGGCTTTCTCTAATGTAACAGGCGATATTTTATGCGAGCGCTGCCGGATTCGCCAACAGTCACTGCTAAGATTCTGTACTATTACAGAAATCAACAGTATTAGCGTTTCTAAATCGTGCAACACTTACAAAAGAGGGCAAGAAATATTTCATGAGGGCAGTTTGCCATTAGGGTTATTTTGTATCAATTCAGGAAGTATCAAAATCGTAAAGTATGCTTCAGGTGGAAAAGAACAAATTATCAGAATTGCTACAGCGGGCGAACTTGTGGGATATCGTTCTTTAATCACAAGGAAAAGGTATACTACGTCGGCAATTGCTGCAGAAGATTCTAAAGTATGCATCATTCCCAAAGACGAGTTTTATAAGATTATTCAAACGAATCAAGTGTTTTATCAAGCTATTTTAAATGCATTAGTGGAAAACTTAGAAAAGGCAGAAGCCAAAATTGCTGATGTGGCATATAAGCCCGTTCGCGGACGTATCGCAGAAGCGTTGCTTATGCTTGCCCGAAGTAATGGAGATGATAAATGGAGTGTTACTCTGACGCGCGAAGATTTAGCAGGCTTCGTAGGAACTGTAAAAGAAACAGCCATTCGGACGCTCTCTGAATTTAGAGACGAAAAACTAATTCAGATTGATAAAAGAACTATTCGAATTTTGAATCCTGAAGGACTAGAACGCATGAGTAATCTGTATGATTAAGCTATGAATGAAGAACTTACGTACCAAAAAGCTTTAGAAGAGTTGCAAAATATTCAGCGAGATTTGCAAGAAAATGAAGTATCGTTAGAAGAGCTTGTACAAAAAGTTCACCGAGCTCACGAGCTAGTAGCTTGGTGTGAAGCTAGGTTGACCGATACAGAAAGAGCAATTAAAAATATTTGACAAACGTCTTCATCTGAATTTTGGAGAAGCTATAAACGTGATGTATGTTTGTCAAATGTTAGCGAAAAGAATTGTGCTCATAGGTATTTTTATTTTTTCGGCAGCGAGGAGTCAATCCTTCCAATCTTTTTTTTCTCTCAAGGAAATCGAAACTCAGTATCCTTTTATTCAGTTACAAGAAAATAAGATTATCACTTTTCGAGAAAATACGCTTACTTATTTTTTAGAGCGCTTACACGATGTACAGTTTTCTCAAAAACAACAAGTCCATATTTTTCATTTGGGCGATTCTCATATTCAGGCTGACATATTCACAGGGCAAGTTCGAAGGCGATTTCAAGAAGATGAAAAATTTGGAATAAGCAGCAGAGGTTTTTTGTTTCCTTACAAGTTGGCACAATCTAACAATCCTTTTACATTTAATGTAGCAATGCGAGGAGTTTGGCAAGGGTTTCGATGTGTAAAAAGCACACATTTTAGTCGTTGGGGAGTTGCGGGGGTTACAGCGCTTACTTACGATCTGTTTGCTACTTTTACAGTGAATCCTAATCCGCAAGAACTTTTATATCCAATTCATAAGATCAAAATTTTTTATCCTGTCGAAAACCCTACCTCTTATGTTCCTGAAATATATCCAGAAGCTGGAAATCGAGTAATCAACGAGCAAATAGGCAATGGATATATCGAATTTACTTTAGCTAAGACTCAATCGCGGATCACTGTAGGGCTTCGCAAAACTAACCCTATCCAAAATCATTTCTTACTACAAGGAATTAGTTTAGAAAATTATTATGCAGGAGTAGTGTATAGCGCCAGCGGAGCCAATGGAGCCGAATATCGGCATTACATTCGTTGCGAAGACTTTAGTCGAAACTTGCAGGCTTTAGAACCTCATTTGGTTGTCATTTCATTAGGTACTAATGATGGTTATATGCTCAATTTTGATAGGCAATACTTTGAAGCAAATGTTCGGTATATTATCAACAAAATCAGAAATCAACTACCTAATATTTCTATTCTGTTAACTACCCCAGGCGATAATTTTCGACGCTATCGCTATCCAAATAAAAATAATGCAATTATTTCAGAAGTATTGTATCAAGTAGCTCAAGAAATGGATTGCGCTTTGTGGGATTTTTATAAAATCATGGGTGGATTTCGTTCTGTCGAAAAATGGTATGCCTATGGACTTTGTACTAAAGATATGCTTCATTTGACTGCAAAAGGATATACTTTACAAGGAAATTTGTTTTTCGAAGCTCTCAGACAAGCTTACTTAGATTACTTGAAAGAAAAGCATGAAAAACAAAACGTTAGCCAAACAAGCGGCAATTGATATTGGAAACACTTCTGTTAAAATTGGAATTTTTCAAGAAGATTCTCTTATAAAATACTACGAGCACATAAAACTTGAAGAAGTGAGTGAAATCTTACAACAAGACCAAATTCAGATAGCTATTGTGAGCAATGTATCCAACCCTATTTTGGAATATATCCATCAATGGAAGAAAATTGCGAATGTTGTTGAATTGTCCTCTCAAATGAATTTGCCTTTTAAGGTTCAATATCTTACTCCTGCTACTCTTGGCACTGACCGTATCGCTGTAGTAGCAGGTGCTAAAAAGTTATTTCCTGCCTCTGATTGTCTTTGTATCGATGTAGGCACCTGTTTAACTTTCGATTTTGTAACCCGAGATAATCATTACTTAGGAGGAAGTATTTCGCCTGGTTTACGTTTGCGTTTGCGCGCCATGCACGAGCATACCTCCGCACTGCCACTCGTCGTAGAGCTTCAGAAAGTACCACTTATTGGAAATTCTACTGTTACTTGTATGCTAAGCGGAGCCATTCATGGAATATTAGCCGAAATTACTGGTCTTGCGCAACAGTATTCAAAACTTTATCCAGGTGTTAAGATTCTTCTAACAGGTGGAGATGCTGGTTTTCTTGTATCAGATTTGCCACCTTCTTTTTATTTTAACCCTAAGCTCCTTCTCATCGGACTAAATGCTATTCTGAAACTTAATACTTAAAGAAAAATGAAAATTTTGTGTTGCTTTTTGTTCATTTCTACTCTTTGGGCGCAATCCCCTCTGATTACGAATGTGTATCAAAGGAAGTTCGTTAGTCTCAATGGAAAATGGAATTGTATTGTAGATCCTTACGAATGCGGATATTACGATTATCGCCGTGAGCCTTTTGATAGGCGACAAGAACCACCTAAAGAAGCTTTTTTTATGAACGCTATTCCTAAAAATAAAATCGAGCTCATAGAATATAGTTTTGATAAATCTGAAACGCTCCTTGTGCCTGGCGATTGGAATTCACAATCTGAAAAACTTCTTTACTACGAAGGGACTATTTGGTATCGACGTTTGTTTGACGTTTGTAAGCAATCTCATAAGCGTTATTTTTTGTATTTCGGAGCAATCAATTATGAAACGATTGTATATTTGAATGGTAAACGGTTGGGAAGTCATGTCGGCGGATTTACTCCTTTTAACTACGAGATTCCTGATAGTCTGTTGCGGGAAAAAGGTAATTTCTTAGTGCTGAAAGTCGATAATACCAGAAAGGCAGAATCTGTGCCTACTCTTCAAACAGACTGGTGGAATTATGGCGGTATTACAAGAGATGTTCTTTTATTAGAAATGAACGAAACTTTTATTCAAGATTTTTATTTGCAACTTTCTAAAGGGAGTCTTTCGCAGGCTGAAGGTTGGGTACAGCTCAACGGCTCTCGCAAGAAGCAAAAAATAAAGATTTGTATCCCTGAACTTAACATCTTGCATTTGGCAAATTCTGATAGCAATGGATTAGCGACATATAAAATCGAGTTGAAAAGACCTGTTTTGTGGACTCCTCACAATCCAAAGCTTTATGAGGTCATCATTACTGCCGAAACCGACCAAATATCTGATCTAATCGGGTTTAGAACTATTGAAACACAAGGAACTGAAATCTTGCTCAATAAAAAACCTATTTTTCTTAGAGGAATTTGTATTCACGAAGAGATACCTCATCGCAAAGGAAGAGCTTATAGTCGAGAAGACGCACAATTGCTTTTAGGGTGGGCAAAAGAGCTAAATTGCAATTTTGTTCGATTAGCACATTACCCGCATAATGAGCATATGGTTCGTTTAGCAGATGAGTTAGGTTTATTAGTATGGGAAGAAATTCCTGTGTACTGGACGATTCAATGGGAAAATTCCGAAACTTTAAAAAATGCTAAAACCCAACTTAATGATGTCATCACAAGAGACAAAAATAGAGCCTCTGTTATCATTTGGTCTGTTGCCAACGAAACTCCAGTAACGCCCCATAGGCTTATTTTTTTAAAGGAACTCATTTCTTACGTTCGCCTTAAAGATGGTGCGCGCTTAGTAAGTGCAGCTATGGAAGTAGAATTATCCAAACGGAAAAGAAAATGTTTTTCCTGTTCATGATCCATTAGGAGAATATACAGATGTGATTAGTTTTAATGAATATATAGGTTGGTACGGAGATGCGATGCCAGACGCTTGCCAATATGTTAGTTTTGATATAAAATTTGAAAAGCCTGTGATTGTGAGCGAGTTTGGCGCTGATGCACTTTATGGATTCCACGGTGATTCTCTTACGCGTTGGTCGGAAGAGTATCAAGAAAATGTATATATTCAGCAATTAGCTATGTTGCGTCGTCATGCTAAGGTGAGAGGAATAACTCCTTGGCTACTCGTTGATTTTCGCTCTCCTCGTCGCAATGCTCCTTTCTATCAAGACGGCTGGAACAGAAAAGGAGTTTATTCTGAGCTAGGAGATAAAAAAAGGGCTTTTTATGTGCTCAAAAGATTTTATGAAGAAGTTGAGAAAGGTTTCAAATAAAATAAAAAATCTGGTAGGAAATTACCAGATTTGAGAATGTTTTAGCAGTAATGGGCATATACTTGAGCTAGATGCTCGGCTATCATTTCTGCAGACCTCCCCTCGATATGATGGCGTTCTATGAAATGCACAAGTTCTCCATTCTTGAAAAATGCAATAGAAGGAGAAGAAGGAGGATAAGGAGCGAAGTATTCTCTCGCTTTGGCTGTAGCTTCTTTATCTACTCCTGCAAAAACAGTAGCTAATACGTCTGGTTTTTTAGAAGAAATTTCTAAGGATTTCAGGACTCCAGGCCGCGCAGTGCCTGCTGCACATCCACACACTGAGTTCACTACTAACAAAATAGTTCCTTCTTTTTTGTTAAGGAGTTCCTCTACTTGAGAAGGCTGAGTTAAATCAAGAAAACCTTTAGAGGTGAGTTCTTTTTTCATTGGAGTTGTAAGCGCTTCTGGATACATAGTTATGCAAAGATTAAAGGTTTAAAAATTATAAAAATCCTAATTCTAATTTCGCTGCTTCTGACATCATCTCTTGCGAATATGGAGGATCCCAAGTGATTTCAACCGTTACATCTTGAACTCCTTCAATCGCTTTTACTTTTTGCTTTACTTCTTCAGGGATATGCTCTGCTGAAGGGCAAGAAGGCGATGTAAGGGTCATCAAAATAAATACATTATTAACAGGATAAATGCTAATTTCATAAATGAGTCCTAATTCATAAATGTCTACAGGAATTTCAGGGTCATAAACTGTTTTAAGTGCTGCAATAACTTTTTGTTTGAGTTCTTCCATAATTCTCATATTTTTCCATATAAAACAAAAAAAGCTGTGTTTGGTTTCACACAGCTTTATAACAAAATTTTATGGCAGTCGGGGCGGCAAGATTTGAACTTGCGACCTCCTGCTCCCAAAGCAGGCGCGATAACCGGGCTACGCTACACCCCGAACGCGGAGAGAATGGGATTCGAACCCATGCACCAGCTTACACCGGTGACAGTTTAGCAAACTGCTCCTTTAACCACTCAGGCATCTCTCCTTTCTCTATAAAGGTTTTGCAAAGCTAATGGCATTTTTTATAAATACAAAAATCTATTTTATTTTTGTTATAAAATCTCTACGCTTTTTTGTAATGCAATCGTTTAGCTTTAGTAAAAGTTGAGTTCTTTTGTTAAAATTAGTAAGTTGCAAAAAAATTATATTTCAATGGACAGTTGGCAAGTGGTGCTGCTTTTTTGCGTAATAACGTTTGTCTATGCTGATGCTTATGCACAATCATCAGCCAACGTGATTAGTGAGATTGCAAATGTAAACACTTCCAACAAAAACTTTGATATTGCTAATTTTTTAAGTAAAAAAGCAGGGGCCAAAGTTATCAGTTGCTCCTCTGATACGATTGGATTCGAGTGCCATAATGTGATTGATGACCATGCAGGGCATAACAAAGTATGGCGCGCCTTGCTTTCTAAAGATAAAGCTCCAGAAATTGTTATAGAGCTTCCCGAAGCGAGAGTCCTTACGACCTTTGTAATAAACACAGGATTTTTACATGAACAAGAATTTGTAGGCATTACAGCACGGCGCATTTCGATTTATATTTCTACTGTTAGTCCCGTAGATGGGTATGAGTTGTTAGCTCAAGAATTTATTAGCCGCGGAAAAACAGAACAGGTAATTAGTGTAGAAACCAAAAAGGCTCGATGGATTAAAATTATCCTTGACAATAATTGGGGACATCCGCGCTATACAGAAATTGGACGCATTTATGCCTATAACGATGTAATGTACAACGAATACGAGATGATTCTGCAAGCAGAAGGAAAACTTGATGTTCCAGATATACATTTTGAGACTAATTCGCACGTGCTCATGAAAAAAAGTTTGCCTACTATCGAGGCAATTGCAGAGCTTCTCCATGAAAATAAGCACTGGAATTTATTAGTGGAAGGACATACAGACCAAACAGGAAGCTATGAATATAACATGGAGCTTTCTCGGAAACGCGCCGAAACAGTCGTAGAGCTTCTCATTAAAGCAGGAATTTCGCGCAGTAGACTTAAGTTTGTAGGATACGGTTCCTCTCGTCCGATTACGGAGGACGGATCAGAACAAGGAATGTCTTTAAATCGACGCGTTACCTTTAGGCTTATTGAATAAAAACCGAACCAACGCGTACCCAGAGCCGGAGTCGAACCGGCACAACCTTGGGAGTTACTGGTTTTTGAGACCAGCGCGTCTACCAATTCCGCCATCTGGGCTTCACCTTTGCAAAGGTAGGAACTTTCTCGTATCTACGCAAACATTCTATTTCAAATTTGTTTGTTTGTTATCCTATATTTAAAAAATATAACAAACTTCTTGTTTTTGTATTTGAAATGTTAAATTTTGCTATTCAGCTTCTATTGGGTGATGAGAAATTGGATTGTTATTTTCATCTGGATAGCGCAAGCTTTTTACCTTCGGTTGCTTGCTCAAAAATCGGTAGTGTGGGAAAACACATTGGTTCGGCACTCTATTTCATGGGAACATCAAAAGATTGTTCCGCAAGTCTATATAAAAGCGCTTCAAAAAAATGTTCTTGTGATACAGGATACGTTGCCGTATTTTGAATTTTGTTTAAATAATCAAATGATTTCGTCTTCACAACCTGTTTGGATTTACTACGCGCATTATTGGCGGAAACTTCCGCAAGGAGGAGAAGAACTTACTATCAAATTTGTTCATCAAAAAATAAAACACCTGCAAATTACCATTTCGAGGCAATACTTTTATGATTCACCTCTCATACGCGAGCAACTTGCCATTTCCAATCAAAGTGCTCGTTTGCTACATCTCTCAGAGTACAATCAAAAATTGCACTTTAGATTTCCTCAGTATGTTTTTGAGAATGAAGAGCCCTATAACAAAACGCGTGAAATCCGAATTGCTTCTTTTGCTCGAGAGCTCCTTCCTAATTTGAACCCTTATGCAACCTACGACGACCGAGCATTGGATAATGCTGAATTTTTTAATTTATCTCATAACCATTTTTTTCATCCTCATGTGTTGCATCACAATCTTGTTGCAAATTCTGAGTTGCTTACCAAAGGTTGTATGCAATTTTTAGAGTTAGCAAACTTTCGTATATTCATGTCGTATGAGCATGCAGGTCAAGATAGTAGGAGAGGTTTTAAAAAAAACGGTGGAGGAAGAATCGGACTTACAGGCAGTTTTACGCAGGATGCCTGGCAAGGTGTTAGTGGCGAAAGTGGATTGCCCGAAACAGACAATGATTTTTGGTTTATAGGAATTCGCACTCAAAAAACAGCTCGTGCAATTGCTATCAGAAATGAATATCTCAAAGGGGCTTACTTAGATAAGGAACCTATTTCTGTGCAACGTCCTTATGAGTCTGTATGGAGCGCCTTTGCTATCATTTCTTCGCAAATCAGTGAAAAACAATTACTACACGAATATTTATGGCGTCAGATTACAGAACATCCTGCTGCACGCAAACAACATTTTTACTATAACACTTGGGGAATGCAGCGAGATGCGCGCAATGAAGGTAAGGAAGTTCGGGAGATTTTTACAGAAGAACGCATGCTAGAAGAAATTGAATACGCTGCTCAATTAGGAGTAGATATTGTAGTATTAGACGATGGTTGGCAAACAGCACAAGGAGTATGGATCTCTCATCCTACTCGTTTACCAAATGGACTTCAACCCCTCGTGCAAAAAATGAAATCGTATCAAATCATACCAGGCATTTGGCTTTCTCCTTTAGGAATTGATAGCACAACAGAGCGATTCAGAAAATATCGTCATTGGATTATTGAAGATAAAAATGGAAATCCTGTAAAGGCCCAGTGGGAACACCCTGCTTTTGATTTTGTCAGTGATTTTTATCATATGTTCGTAAACGACTGTAAAAAGTTGATTGATGAAGGATTTTTATTTTTCAAATGGGATGCCATTAGTACGTTGAGTAGTACACTTATGAATGCTCATCATGGAGATAATCGTTATCCTAAAATCAAAATAAAAGAGCGCTATGAATATCTTCTGCCAATCTATATTACGAAAGCCATGCGCGAATTACGTCTATATAATCCAAACGTGGTAATAGAAATTGACGTGACAGAACCCGAAAGAAGTCTCGTTGGGTTGCTTCCTTTGCAGGAGGGTAAGTTTTTTTGGATTAACAACGGAGCTTCGGGTTATGGCGATTATAGTCATTACCGAACAAAATCTGTAAGAACGGTTTTGCATGTATACGATAGCATTTTGCCTTATGGAATTTTTACTTTTGCAGTGTATCCTCACAATTCGTATCCCTTTTTTGCTCAGCGATACAACGTGAATACGGCATTAATAGGAGGAAAAGGTTTTTGGGGAAATCTTAAGCTTATGAGTCTCGAACAGCGCCAACGCGTGAAAAACGTCGTATTAAAACATAAGCGTATTCTCCCTTATATTGAACATTTGCCTTTAGAGATTTTTGGGAAAATAGGTTCATCTCCTGAAATTTTCGTGCAATTAAATCGAGATACAGCAGCAGGGCAAATTATCGGATTTAGCGGTGCTCCTACTGAGTATTTATATAAAACTTCTTTGGCAGCATCTAACTGTTTGGCTGTACTGCATCATCAATATGAGTTGAAAGAAGATACGCTTTATTTGCCATTACAATTTTCAATGCCCGATGATACTCGTGAAGCGTTTGTTTTGCCCAACCACGGAACGAATGTATCTGTAACATCTGTAAAAGGTTGGCTTTCTGATGCTATTTTAGAAGAAAAGCGTTTGATACTTCACACAGGAACATCCTCCGTAATAGAGCTCCAACTTCCTCAAAATGTTCAAATAGTTGAATTAAAAAATGCTGAATATGAGCAAATGCAGTATAATTATTATAAGATATATACAAAGGCGGAAGCACAAGTAGTTATTTTTTGGAAATAAAAGGAGTACTTTAACAAATGTTCTACCGCTTCATGTAACTTTTTTTTTTATTTTTCAGTAAAATAGAGAACCTTATCCAACTGTTAATATCAAATTAAAATATGAAAAGTTATGAGTGTTAATCTCAACGAAAAACCTTGGCTTGCACATTATCCAGAAGGCGTTCCTGCTACCATCAATCCAGATCGCTACTCTTCTATAGCTGCTTTTTTGGAAGATTGCTTCGAGAAATACGGCAATATTCTTGCTTTCGAAAATATGGGTGTAGCACTTACTTATTCAGAAATAGAAAAACTTTCTAGACAATTTGCTGCTTATTTACAAAGCATCGGACTGAAAAAGGGAGACCGCATTGCTATTCAGCTGCCTAATTTATTGCAGTATCCAGTGGCGATGTTCGGAGCTTTGCGCGCAGGCTTGATTGTAGTAAATACGAATCCGCTTTATACAGAAAGAGAAATGGAGCATCAATTTAAAGATTCTGGTGCTGTAGCAATTGTAATACTTGCAAATTTTGCATCAAAATTACAAGCGATTCTTCCTAATACAAATATCAAACACATTATCATTACAGAAATAGGCGATTTGTTAGGTGTGAAAGGCTATCTCGTAAATGCCGTTGTAAAATACATAAAAAAAATGGTGCCTTCTTACGAATTGCCCACAGCGGTTTCGTTCAAAAAGGCACTTTCACAAGGAGCCAAACAAACTTTTCAAAAAGTATCAATTCAAAACACAGAAATTGCTTTTTTACAATACACGGGTGGAACTACAGGAGTTTCTAAAGGAGCTATCCTGACTCATCGCAATATTTTAGCGAATATTGAGCAAAATTTGGCGTGGATGCAGGTCACTTTGAAGGAAAAACAAGAAATAGTCTGCTCTCCTTTGCCATTATATCATATTTTTTCATTGACGGTAAACTGCTTTACGCTGATGAGCATCGGTGCACATAATGTGCTAATTACCAATCCTAAAGATATGCGTTCTTTTATGAAAGAGATGCTTTCTCACCGATTTTCGGTTTTTACGGGCGTAAACACTTTGTTTAACGCAATGATGAACCAACCTGAGTTTGAGAAGATAGACTTTAGCAATATGCGCGCTATTGTAGCAGGAGGAATGGCACTTCAATTACCTGTATACGAAAGATGGCTTAAACTGACAGGAAAGCATATTTTACAAGGATATGGACTTACAGAAACTTCTCCCGTAGTAGCCTGCAATCCGCTCAAAGGATATATCAAACCTGATACGATAGGATTAGTATTCCCAAGTACAGAACTCAAAATTATGGACGACGATGGCGAAGAACTTCCGCATGGAGAGGCGGGTGAAATTTGCGTGCGCGGTCCTCAAGTGATGCAAGGTTATTGGCAAAGACCCGATGAAACTCAAAAAGCGTTCCATGAAGGAGGTTGGTTCAAGACGGGTGATATAGGACTAATTGATAATGAAGGATTTGTAAAAATTGTGGATAGAAAAAAAGATATGATTCTGGTCTCTGGATTTAATGTGTATCCTAATGAAATCGAAGATGTGCTTGCTGCTCATCCAAAAGTGTTAGAGGTTGCTGCTATTGGGGTTCCCGATAATTATTCTGGTGAGGCTGTAAAGGTTTGTATTGTTCGAAAGGACACTTCTCTTACGGCAGAAGAAGTGAAGGAATATTGTAAAAAGTATTTGACAAGCTATAAGATTCCGAAATACGTAGAGTTCAAAGCGGAACTTCCTAAAACTAACGTAGGAAAAATTCTTCGCAGAGCACTCCGAGAAGAAGCGCAAGTTGCTCAATAAAAGATTGCCTGAATAAATATTTTTGAGAATTCTCTCATAACTTTGCGAAAATAATTTGTTATGAGAAAAATAGCTCTTGTATTCTTTTTGTGTTGGCTTAACTTACATGCTTGGGGAAAGGAATATCCGATTGCTGAGGCAGACTATCAAAATCAAGCCGTAGAGATGGCCGATATGTTGCGAGCTAACGGTAAGATTTATGTCGTGGTGGCGGTTATTACGGCAATTTTTATAGGAATTGTATTATATTTGTGGAAGCTTGATAAAAAAATTTCTCAACTTGAAAAAGATAATAACAATTAACCCATGAAAATATCGCATATTATTGGGCTTATCGTAATAGCTATTGCTGTTAGCATTATTATTTCTACTGCAGGTGATGCAAGTCGGTATGTAAGTTTTCAGGAAGCTCTTGAAATGGAGAAAAAGGGAGATGACTCAAAGGTCCATGTGGTAGGCACCTTGAAACGCAATGAACAAGGAAAAATTATTGGGGTTCATTATGAGCCTACGACTGACCCTAATAAACTTTCTTTTATTTTAGTAGATGAAAACAATTATGAGCAACTCGTAATTGCTTCTCCGCCGGCGTCCATGCAAGATTTTTACCGTTCTGAAAAAATTGTAGTGGAAGGTCGTTGTAAAAATGGACAGTTCTATGCATCAAAAATTCTGATGAAGTGCCCTTCTAAGTATGAAGAAAAAGAACTGAAATCTTGAAGCTAGACTTGTGCTTGTTTTGAATGAGCTTAAAGTCGTCGGGAGAATTCTTCACTTTTCCAAAGATTTTATTAGAGTGCGTTAAAAAAATCTGATTTTATTTGTAAGATTCAAAAAAATATCACATTTTTGGCGATGTAAATCTATGAAAAGTATAAGTTTCATGATTTTAAATTGGCAGATAATACGATAGGTAAGCCTGACTTTTTTGAAGTCGGGTTTATTTTTTTGTTTAGCCCATTGGAATCTAGAATTTGCTTTGTTTAATGGTTTTTCTTACCATTCTCATCACAGAACGCTCTGAATTAAATTTATGGATGTCCCAAAGATGTAGCCAAGCTAATTGTTTCGATTCGTAATTTTTGATTAAATTTTCATAGCGATTAGCAATCAAAATGAATCGAATGTCAAAATGAATATGCTCTGGTATCTCTTGATAGGTTGGTATGGTATGAACGTCTACATCGAAAATCGTTTCTTGAAAAATATGTAAAGATTCTAATCCTGATTCTTCTTTTGCTTCTTGGAGAGCGACTTCGAGCATGTTTTCATTTCCATCGGCATGTCCACCGAGTTGAATCCATTTGTTGAGTTTTTGGTGATGAGTAAGCAAAGCAAATTGAAAAGTATTGTCTACTATCCAAGCAGAGGCGGTAAGATGTCCTTTCAGATTAGAGCGCAAGAAACAATCTTTGTTTTTTTGAATAAATAGGATAGTATCTTGTAGCATTTGGGCTTCGTGCTCGTCGTAAGGTTGATATTGGTGGAGTTGGGCAAGTAGTAAGTTACGTTTATTTTTCATAGTTGCTGAGTTTGTTTAAAATAAAGCATAATGATATTTCACCAAAGCTTTTTTCGCAAGTGTTATGGTATTATTGTATAGCCTAAAAAAAGATTTACATTTGTTGCATCAATGAAAACCTTTTATGATTTCATTTCCTACTAAGCCAGACGGAATTTTGGAACTTTATTTAATTCGCCATGCAGAAAGTGAAGGTAATATTAACACAGGAATTGTAGGAGGACAATCCAACCATCTTCAACTTACTGAACGGGGAATTTTACAGGCTAAAGCATTAGGAGAGCATTTTTTGCAACACAATATTTTTTTTGATGGAATATTTTGTTCGACAGCCGAACGTGCGAAAGCGACTGCTACTACGTTTAGCAGCTACATTAATTTTCCCGCTGACAAGATCGTATATAGCGACGATCTTTTGGAAATTAGCCAAGGAGAATGGGAAGGAAGACCCCGAGTGGAAGTTTATACTCCTGAAGTATTAGAGCGTATTAGCAGTGATGTTGCTAACTTCTGCCCGCCTTCAGGAGAAAGTTTGCGCGATGTAGAAAAAAGGATGCTTAATTTCATCCATCATCATATCCATTTTCACCCTGATAAAAAGCAGCGATACGCTATTGTATCCCACGGGACTGCCTTGAGATGTTTGATTCGCGCTGTGTTAGGATTTGAATATGCCATGATTTTTAGAGTAGTGTTGCATAACACTTCTGTTACCAATCTGCAGCGCACTGCCAAAGGTTGGTATTTAGAACGCTTAAATGATTCTCAGCATCTAAATAAAGTAGGCTATTATTACGGTTATTATTAATTGTTAGTTTTGCGTAAGTGCATAGCTAATCAGATTAGCACCCATTTGAAGCGCTTTTTGACGAATCTCTTCAGGGTCGTTGTAAACGCTTTGGTCTTCCCAACCATTTCCTAAGTCGCATTCGTAACTGTAAAAGCAAACCAAGCGACCCTCATAAATGAGTCCAAAACCTTGAGGAGGTTTTCCATCGTGTTCATGTACTTTGGGTAAACCTTTAGGAAAAGAGTACTTTTGATGATAGATAGGATGAGAAAATGGAAGTTCTACAAAATCCAGTTCTGGAAATACTTTTTTCATTTCAATGCGAATAAATCTGTCTAACCCGTAATTATCGTCGATGTGCAAAAAGCCACCTGCAATCAGATAACGTCTCAGGTTTTCAGCTTCTTGTGGAGAAAAAAATACGTTGCCATGTCCGGTTAAATGAACAAACGGATAGGAAAATATTTCAGGGCTTCCCACCTCTACGATATCCTCTTCAGGATAAATGCTTGTTCCTAAGTTGGCATTTACAAAAGCAATCAAATTAGGCAAAGACGTTTTGTTAGCGTACCAGTCTCCTCCGCCATTGTATTTTAATTTGGCTATTTTAATGGAATAATTCTGAGCGAATCCGTTAAGACAGAGCCCTATTAAAAACCAACAGTACCACTTCATTTTAAGTGAGTTTTTCTCAAATTTACAAATTTTTGAAAATTCGTTAAAAAGAATAACAAAATTCTAAGAATCTTCTCTAACATGATAAAAATTTTTGGATATTTGCGTTTTGCAATCAACTTACATAGCTTTTTATGAACGCTCATTTATTCGATGTTTATCCGATTTATGAAATAGAACCTGTCGAAGGCAAAGGTTGTTATATTAAAGATAAAAAAGGAGTAGAATATCTTGATTTTTATGGCGGGCACGCTGTTATTTCTATTGGACATGCTCACCCTCATTATATCAAGCGCATCACTGAGCAACTCAATAAAATTGCCTTTTATTCGAATTCTATTGTCAATCGCTTACAAGAAGAGTTAGCAGAGCGTTTGTTACACCTCTCAGGAATGACAGGTTATCGCTTGTTTTTAGTGAACTCAGGAGCAGAAGCTAACGAAAATGCTTTAAAATTAGCTTCTTTTCATACAGGAAGAAGAAAAGTGATTGCTTTTAAAAGAGCATTTCATGGACGTACCTCTGCTGCGGTAAATGTTACGGACAATCCTAAAATAAGAGCTTTGATTAATGATGGTTTTCCAGTAGAATTTAAATGTTTTAAAGAGGACTGTTGTATTTTTGAATCGCTTCAAAATAGAGATGTAGCAGCCGTAATTATTGAAACAATACAAGGTGTAGGAGGAATTCATATGCCTTCTGTCTCTTTTTTGAGACGCTTGCGCGAAGAATGTACTAAGACAGGAACCGTGTTAATTGCTGATGAAATTCAGTGCGGATACGGGCGTTCTGGTTATTTTTTTGCTTTTCAAATGGCAGGCATCCAGCCTGATATTATTTCTGTGGCAAAAGGAATGGGAAACGGTTTCCCGATTGGAGGTATTCTGATAGCCCCTCAGTTTAAGGCTTCTTACGGACTTTTAGGAACTACTTTCGGAGGAAATCATTTGGCTTGTGCAGCAGCTCTTGCAGTTTTAGAAGTAATAGAACAAGAAAAACTAGTACAAAACGCAAAAAGTATGGGAGATTATTTGTTAAGCTCTTTGAAAAAAATAAAAGGAATTGCAGATGTTCGCGGCATGGGTTTGATGATCGGTTTGGAGTTTGAGAAGCCTATCAAATTTTTGCGAGATGAATTATTGTTTGAACATAAAATTTTTACAGGCAATTCTTCTAATCCTAATGTTTTGCGCTTATTACCACCTCTAACGATTACGGAGCGGGAAGCCAATCAATTTTTAAACGGCCTGCAAGAAGTGATTCAAAAAATACATCAACATGAATCCTAAACAATATATCGAAAATCATAAAGAGCGGTTTTTAAGTGAGTTGCTCGAATGGCTAAAAATTCCTTCAGTGAGCACAGAGAGCTCTCATACTGCCGACATGAAACGAGCTGCCGAATATTTGTGTAAGCAACTTACTTCTCTGGGTTTAGAGCGAGTGTCTGTTCTCCCTACGAAAGGGCATCCCGTAGTGTTCGCCCAAAAAATTATAAATCCTTCTTTGCCTACAGTGTTGATTTATGGACACTACGACGTGCAGCCTACTGATTCATCTGATGGCAGGACATGGACCTCTCCCCCTTTTGAGCCTGTAGTTCGTGATGGGAAAATATATGCAAGAGGCGCTACCGACGATAAAGGACAAGTTTATATTCACGTAAAAGCCATTGAAACCCTTCTCAATACAACGGGACTTACTTGCAATGTTAAGTTTTTGATTGAAGGGGAAGAAGAAATTGGTTCGCCACATCTGGGAGAGTTCGTAGAACAACATCGCAACTTGTTGCAATGCGATGTTATATTGATTTCAGATACCTCTATTTTGGACAATGATATTCCTTCTATGACTGTGAGTCTACGTGGCTTGAGTTATGTAGAAGTAGAAGTTTCATCAGCTAATAAAGATTTACACTCTGGGGTATATGGCGGTGCAGTTGCTAATCCGATTAATGTACTTTGTCAGATGATAGCTTCTCTGCACGATGCTAATCGACGCATTACTATTCCGGGTTTTTATGATAATGTAATTCAACTTTCAGAAGAAGAGCGGAAATTACGTCAAGTACCTTTTGATGTAGAAGAATATAAAAAAATGCTTGGCATTCCTGATGTTTGGGGAGAAAAAGGCTATACAGTTCCTGAACTTACTTCTATTCGTCCTACGCTTGATGTAAACGGAATTTGGGGAGGATTTACAGGAGAAGGTTCTAAAACGGTGTTGCCATCAAAAGCCTTCGCTAAAATTTCTATGAGACTTGTTCCTAATCAGACTTGTGATGAAATTACGGCGCTCTTTACAAAGTATTTTCTTCAAATAGCTCCGCCGAGTGTTCGCGTAAAAGTGACTTCTCGTCATGGAGGCGATCCTTATATGACCAACACAAATTCTATGTTTTTTAAAGCAGCTGAAAAGGCATACGAGCGAACTTTTGGGAAAAAGCCTTTGTACGAAGGTTCTGGAGGAAGTATTCCAATTATTCCGATGCTTAAGAAACATTTGGGAGTGGATGCTGTTCTAATGGGATTCGGATTAGATTCTGATGATGCGCATTCGCCTGATGAACATTTTGGATTATTTAATTATTATATTGGTATTCAGACAGTGGTAGCTTTTTATGAAGAACTACCTAATTTTTTCTAATTTGAAATCGCCTTGCTACAAGATTAATTTTGAACAAATATGGTGTATCATTCAGTTTTGTTTAAGTTTAAGCAAGATACCTCGCGCCAAACAACAGATGCTTTTATCGAGGCTCTCACACAACTTAACGACAAAATAAAAGCTATTTTATATTTGCATGCAGGCTATAACTTCGCATCGCGCGGAAAAGGATTTGAAGTGATGTTAGCTTCTGCCTTTGCATCTAAAGCTAAATTAGAAGAATATCAGAAACACCCTGCTCATATTGCGTTTGTAGAAAATTATGTCAAACCTTACGTAGAAGACATTATTGCAGGAGATATAGAAGTGTAAAAAAATGAAAATTCATTCTGCTGTATATGTCGGTAGCGCGAATAGCTATCAGAACTGCCCTATCAGTCGGCAGCCTGAATATGCTTTTGTTGGGCGCTCGAACGTAGGGAAGTCATCTCTAATAAATGCATTGGTAGGTACTTCAGTGGCATTGGTTTCTTCGCAGCCTGGCAAAACAAAATCTATCAACCATTTTCATATCAACCAATCGTGGTATTTGGTGGATTTGCCAGGATATGGCTACGCCAAAACTAGTAAAGAGCAAAGAATTGCATTCGAAAAAATGGTTCGAGAGTATTTGCTTTATCGTTCCAATTTAGCTTGCGTTTTTGTGTTAGTTGATATAAGGATTCCTCCTCAAAAATCGGATGTCAACTTTTCTCAGTGGCTTGGCGAGCATCAGATTCCTTTTGCGCACGTATTTACGAAAGTAGACGCGATTTCTCAGTATGAGATTCAAAAAGCTATTCGCAATTTCCATCAAATCCTGAAAGCAAATTGGGAAGAACTTCCGCCTTATTTTATCACTTCTGCTACTCAGAAGATAGGTGTTCGCGCCCTTCTTGATTACATTCAAAACATCAATCGTACATTTTCAAAATCGTGAACTTTAGAAAAGTTGTTGTAGTTTAATAAAAAAATAGCTTAAAAGCTTTTTGAACAATAAGAAACCAAGCAGTTTTGCTTTTGCTTACCTGTAGCAATCGGAAATCAATTTCAGATTTTGGAGCATGTTTAGATGAAAATCTCACATGGCGAAAATAATTTTATTGACTTTGTTTTGGCTTCAATAGAGATGTTAAAAGCTTGATCAATCACAAAAAGGAAACTTCAGATTCTTCTGCTATAGAAATTTCAGGTGTATTTTTGATAAGAAATTAAAACGCATCTTTTAATGAATATTCTATCTATTGAAAACCTTACCAAATCATTTCAAGAAAATCCACTTTTTGAAAATATTCAGATAGGTATTTCACGGGGGGAAAAGATAGGTTTGATTGGGGTTAATGGGTCAGGGAAATCGACTTTGCTTCGGCTTATTGTGGGAGAGGAAAAACCTGATACAGGTAGAATAGTGATTCGTCAAGGAATCAAAGTCGGTTTTTTGGAGCAAGAACCCATTTTTGAAGATCATCTCACTGTTTGGGATGCGATTTTTGAAACTACTCATCCTGTTTTGCAAGCGGTTAAAAATTATCAGAGAGCCCTTCGAGAGAATCAAAACATCGAACAAGCTACTGCCGCAATGGATGCCCTCGAGGCTTGGAATGTAGAGTATAAAATCAAAGAAATTCTTGGCAAACTTGGTATTCACAATACAACATCCCCTGTTTATACTCTCTCAGGAGGACAACGCAAGCGTGTTGCATTAGCAAAAGTACTTTTAAAAGAACCTGATTTTTTGATTTTAGACGAACCTACTAACCACCTCGACCTCGACGTAATCGAGTGGTTAGAAGATTATTTGAGCACTTCTACACTCACGTTATTAGTTGTTTCGCACGACCGCTATTTTCTCGATAAGGTTACCGATGTAATTTGGGAAATTGACCAAAAGCGAATTTTTAGGTATGAAGGAAATTATGCTTTTTTCTTGGAAGCGCGTCAGGCGCGATTAGAAAATCAACAGTCTCAAGCAGAAAAGGCGCAAAAGCTTTTTCAAAAAGAGCTCGAATGGTTGCGGAGACAACCTAAAGCCAGAGGAACCAAAGCCAAGTACAGAATCGACGCTGCACAACTTCTGCGCCAAAAATCTTATGATGTAGCAGAAGAAAAACGTATGGACCTCTCTATCAAAGCACAGCAACAAGGCAAAAAAATCCTTGAAGTTGAACGCCTTTCTAAATCGTTTGGAGACAAAATAATTCTTCGAGATTTTTCTTATGTTTTTAAAAAGAACGAAAAAATTGGAATTGTAGGAAAAAATGGAACAGGAAAAACTACCTTCTTGCGCTTGATTACGCAACAAATTTTGCCCGATAGCGGAACGATAAACAAAGGAGAAAATACAATCTTCGGTTACTATTCGCAAGAATTCATTTCCATTCCATCAGAGAAACGCGTGATTGATGTAGTGAAAGATATAGCAGATTTTATTGATTTAGGAAACGGTAATAAAATTTCTGCTTCTCAATTTCTTTCTAATTTTATGTTTTCCATGTCTAAACAATACGACTATGTTTCTAAGCTGAGCGGAGGCGAAAAAAGGCGACTTCAATTACTTTTAATATTAGCAAAAAATCCTAATTTTTTGATTCTTGATGAGCCTACGAACGACCTTGATATTTTTACACTTACTGCCTTAGAACAATATCTTTCTGATTTTCAGGGTTGTTTGCTTATTGTGAGTCATGACCGCTACTTTATGGATCGTCTGGCTGATCATTTATGGATATTTGAAGGAAATGGATTGATACGCGACTTTAATGGCTCGTATTCTGAATATCGTGCTCAAGAGGTGCAAAAACAAAAAGAAAAAAATCTTGTGATAGAACCTCATAAAACTATTACGCCTAAATCTAAAACATCTTTAAAAGCATCTTATAAAGAAAGGCAAGAATTTTTGACATTGGAAACACAAATTGCTCAACTCGAACAGCAAAAAAATGACATTCTCATTAAAATGAGCAATAACAAAGCAGCTACGCACCAACAACTTTATGAATGGGCAAAAGAAATCCAGAATATTGACTCGCTATTGGAGGAAAAAACCAACCGATGGCTTGAACTTTCAGAGCTCGATGGAATTGAGTGAAATACCTCAATAGGGGTATTTGACATCGTTGCTTTTTCTATAATTTGCATAAAAAATATTATTCTTATGAGGAGATTTTATGGCATAAACACTGTTTGGATATGTACGTTCTTAGGAGGACCTTTGGTAGCTGGTTACATGATGTCAGAGAACTTCAGAACTTTTCATAAAGTTAAGGAAGCTAACAAAACTTGGGTGATAAGCATTATTTTTACGTTGTTGTTATTGTTATTCGTACTTTTTTTTGAGAATGTTGACCTTTTTGTAAGAATTGCTCATTTTACTTACACTGGAGTTGTTTATTGGCTTGCAACCAAATACCAAAAAGAAGACATTCAACAATTCTTAGAAGAAGGCGGAGAAGAATACTCGATCTGGAGAAAAATAGCTGTCGTATTAATTGGGGCATTTGCTCTTGGAGTGGTTGCCTTCATGTTTTTTGCTGCGAGTTTTATTTTAATCAGGTTTCTTTCTTAACACTTTTTTATGGTTTATCCCAACTAATTCTGTTTATTTTGCGTTCTGAGAATTGCAAAGTTAATTAAAGCGCTTTTTTAGGAAATTAATTAAATCTCAGAGCGCATGAATCCTACGCGTTTTAACATCCTTTGGGCAGATGACGAAATTGATTTACTAAAGCCTCACATTTTGTTTCTTAGTCAAAAAGGATATGATGTTACACCAGTAAACAGTGGCGCTGATGCTCTGGAACAATTCGACAAAAAAAACTTCGATATTGTGTTCCTCGATGAAAACATGCCTGGTATTTCTGGATTAGAGGCACTCATGCATATTAAGCAAAAAAAGCCTCATGTACCAGTAGTTATGATTACCAAGAGCGAAGAAGAAAATATTATGGAAGAAGCCATTGGTGCTAAGATTGACGATTATTTGGTCAAGCCTATCAATCCGAATCAGATTTTAGCTTCAATAAAAAAAATTTTAGACCAGAGCCGCTTAATATCTGAAAAGGTAAGTCATTCTTATCGCCAAGAATTTCAAAGCATCAGTTTAGCGTTTGACGATGCTCTTACTTGGCAGGGGTGGATAGAAATCTATCGAAAACTATGTTTTTGGGATTTGCAAATCTCGCGAACGAATACTAAAGACATGTTAGAAGTACTCGAAATGCAAAAAGCAGAAGCGAACATCAATTTTTTTAAGTTTATTAAGAACCATTATGTCGATTGGTTGAATAATCCTAAAGCAGATCGTCCGATTCTTTCCCATGAAGTTTTGCGAAAAAAATTGTTTCCTTTGCTCAAAGAAGAATCTCTTATTTTTTTAATTCTTATTGATAATTTGCGTTACGACCAATGGAAAGTTTTGGAGCCAGAAATTGGCAAGATGTTTCATATTGCAGATGAAACGATGTACTACTCAATTTTGCCTACTACTACCAGCTATGCGCGAAATGCTATTTTTTCGGGAATGTTGCCATCTGAGATGGAAAAATTTCACCCTGATTTATGGCTCAACGACAATGATGAAGGTGGAAAAAACTTGTATGAAGAAGAATTTTTACGCCGTCAACTCAAAATGCAGCATATTGGAGAAGTAAAAATGAATTATCATAAGGTGATTCATCAACAACAAGGCAAAGAAATTTTACAACATTTTCACAATCTTTTGCTCACAAAGTTTAATGTAATTGTATATAATTTTGTAGATATGCTTTCTCATGCGCGTACAGATGCAGGAGTGATGCGAGAACTTGCTCCCGATGAAGCTGCTTATCGCGATTTAACGCTCACCTGGTTTCAACATTCTTCTCTCTACGAGTTATTGAAGCAACTTTCTGAAAAAAAAGTAAAAATTGTGATGACGACCGATCATGGCACTATTCGCGTAAAGCGCCCCTATAGAATTATAGGAGATAAAGAAACAAACACTAATTTGCGCTATAAACAAGGAAGAAATTTGAGCTACGATAAAAAATACGTACTTTCTGCTAAACCAGAAGACTTTCATTTGCCCAGAACTACAGTGTCTACCACTTATGCATTTGCGTCAGAAGATTATTTTTTTGCATATCCGAACAACTACAACTATTATGTGAATTTTTATAAAGATACTTTTCAGCATGGAGGCGTTTCGCTTGAAGAAATGATTGTTCCTATTGTTACGTTGCATAGCAGAGCGTTGTAAATTTTACCATTTATTAAAACTGTCGGATGAGAGTTTTTATAAAAGATATGTGCAAAGCTTAATTTGAGAAGTTCAGCAGGTACGCTAAAAAATCAAAAATCTGCTAGGTAGGATTCATTAATGATGTCTCCATTTCTAAATTGTTTTTGGCCAAAAATCTTGAAGAAAAATCGAAATGAGGGGCGAAATTTTTGGATACTTTTCAAACAAGAAAACCAGATAGACACTGAAAAAATATCAATAATAGTTACGTAGCAACGCCTAATAAATAACTTAATAGCGAGTGAAAAATATTCTTAGTTTTACACGGTTTTCATTGCTATGTGGAATGGCAAGAAGCCTTAATCTTTGCGAATTTTCAGGGCGAACTACTACACTTGCGCCAATATTTAAGGTAGAGTTCGTGATAGAATGAGCCAACCGAGTAAGCAAGATGGGGCTATAATGGCGCCTTTCTTCGGAATAGTTAGTAGTAAAAATTTGATTAGATGACGGAGAAGCTAAAAAAGAGTGATATAAAACTCTCGAGAGCGTATCAGTGAGATGAAAGCGAAGACTTTGAGGAACTCTTTCTTCTATCATTTGCGGTTGAAAAAATAATTCAGCTCGATTTAAAATAATTTGATGGTTGCGAATTAATGAAATGAGAGTTGGGAATGAAACTTTAATTCCAAGAGGTAAGCCTTCCTGTAAGATTCCATAATAATCAGTTTGTTCAACAGGAATTTCTTTTTGGGTTTCGATATTTTTAAGTTTTCCTGTTGTATAATCACTTTCTAAATGATAAAAATGTCGGTAATAATAGAAAGGAATGCTGTCTTTAATCACTTGTCCGTTAGATGTGACGCGTGTAAAATACTGAATCATAGCAATTCGGCTAAAACGATTGAGAGTTCCTGTAAGGGTGTTTGTGACGTCAAAAAGTTTTATACTGAGTCCGCAAGTAGAATCTTTAATTTTGAAAGCGAACCCCTTAAAAGTTTCTTGAAAATTTTTTTGAAGTCGCAAAACATCGGTATTTTGAGCAGCAAGAAGTTTATTTTTGAAACTTCCCTCGATTGGAATGCGCAAAGAGATAGAAGTGGTCAACTGGTTTCGCGTAAAAGCCAAATATGAAATAGGCACGAACGTAAAACTTGTTACTAAATTGCCGATGGGAAGTTTTTCTGAGAACGTGTAGTTTTTTTCAGAAAAGATTGTATCTAAAGTTTCATAAATTTCTAAAGTAACGGGTTGGCTGAGGTTTCCGCGAAAGTCAGTAATTTGAAGAGGCATGATAAGAGAATCGGGATTCCCGAAGGAAAGAGCAGTTTCTCGGTTTCCTAAAAATATCGATGCGAATCCTGTAGCTACGTGAGTTCCTGTAAGTTGATTACTCAAATTGCCAATCGGCATTTCTCCAGAACTTGTATTGGAAGTAAAAAATGAGTCTAGGAATACTGTAGAAACGCGAACAGAGATTGTATCTGTAAAAAAGGTTTTTATTTGTAGGTCGTTGGGTTGTAGCTCTATAGGAAATTGAGAAGGTGTTTGGCACGATGTTATGAAAAAAAATAACAGAACAACCTGAAGTTGTTCTGTTATCGAAAAAAAGAAAAAACGTTTAATTAACGAGTTTGCTATAAATCTCATAGTATTTTTCTGTAAAGTTTTCAGACTGCTCTACTGTATTAACAGTTTTGTTAGGCAAGTCTGCAAATATATCTTTTAATTTTTCATTCAAACAACTATGAGCATTAGTAGCAGCGTCTGAATATTTAAGTCCTAATTTGATAAATCCGCGGAAGTCGCCTGATTTCAAATCTGCTAAGTGATTGTCGTCTATATCTTGCATTTTAATTTTTTCGATAATGTCTTTATAAGAAAATTGATGATTAAACCCTGTATCGAAAATAGTAAAGACAGTTTTTACGTTTTTAAAAGTAGGATCGTTTTTATAAGTAGTCTTAAGGTATAAAGGAATCAAACTTGTCATCCAGTCGTTGCAGTGAATAATGTCAGGAGCCCAACCAAGCTTTTTGACAGTTTCTAAAACCCCTTTACAGAAGAAAATAGCGCGTTCATCGTTGTCGTGGTAGAATTGAGAATCTTTGTCCCAAAAAACAGACTTGCGATGAAAATAATCCTCGTTATCAATAAAGTAAACTTGGAGCCTTGCTGTAGGGATAGACGCTACTTTAATAGTGAGAGGTTTTTCTTCATCGCCTACAGAGATGTTCATGCCTGAGAGTCGTACAACTTCATGAAGCCTGTTTTTTCTTTCATTGATACATCCGAATCGCGGGACTAAAATTCGGATTTCCATACCACGTTCTTGCATGTATTGCGGGATTGCTCTCACGTAATCGGCGACATCTGTGGTTTTTAAAAATGGGTTTATTTCGCTCGATACGTACAGGATTTTAAGTCTAGGCATTTTAATAAGCGGTTTAATGTTAAAAATTCAATCACGCTGCAAAAATATAAAAAAATCTTTTAATTTTATGCAACTTTCTACATAAACTTTTGATTATCTGAAGTTTTTGAATTTGATTGCAGATTTTTTATTGTTAAATTTTATATAACATTAATTCTATGAGTATAAAGAGACCTTTCCCTTTGAAGACTTGGATAGCAGAAAATCGAGATAAGCTCAAGCCTCCTGTAGGAAACCAACAAATTTACCTTCAAAACGATGATTTTATCGTAATGGTAGTAGGGGGACCTAATGCGCGCCGCGATTATCATTATAATGAAGGGGAAGAGCTTTTTTATCAGATAGAAGGTGATATTACTTTAAAAATTATCGAAGATGGGCATCCTGTTGATATTCCAATTCGGGAAGGTGAAATGTTTTTATTGCCTCCGCGCATTCCTCATAGCCCCAGACGCCCTGCCAACACAGTAGGTTTGGTAATCGAACGCTATCGACGCAAAGGAGAAAAAGACGGCTTTATGTGGTTTTGTGAGAATTGTGGCGCCAAACTGCACGAAGAGTTTGCTGAAATTACAGATATTGTAGCACAATTGCCTCCTATTATGAATCGTTTTTATAGTAATCCTTCGTTGTGCACTTGTCAGCAATGTGGAACAGTAGCTGTTAGACCTTCTTAGTTAAGTAGCGATGCAATATCGAAACCGATTTTTGTAGGATTTCTGTGTCGTTTCCTACAAATAAATGGTAAGAAAGATTGTTTGCGACAATCGTAAGTTGTTGTTCTCCTGCAAATCCGTAATAAAGAAGCATGATTCCTATCAACACAAAAATACCACTTATCCATGCACTAATAACATGAGCATGAAAAGCTAATATGGTGAAAGGAAGTAAAATACCACCTGTAAGAATAGGAAGAATGAAGCGTTTGCGTTGGAAATAAATGTTTCTGATTTGTGGAACTAACCATTTTTGTTGTACACTTCCAGCGCGAGCGTATAAATATCGATTTGTAAGATGCAGCTCGTTGCCGTTTGCAAAACGCACGTGCAGAAGATGATTTTCTGGAAAGTTTATCCATGAAAATTGAAAGCTGTACGTATAAACAAAATCTTTTTGGAGACTTGCAGAATACGACCATTTCCAACTATAAAAAGAAAGTTGTAAGGGTTGCTGTATCATGCCGCGTTAGAAGTTTGTAGGAATTCTATCTTTTGGTGAATGTTTTCTGTGAGGAGTTGAGTGTAACATTGGATCTTTATGCGTTGTCCCAAAAGTTCTTTTGATTGGAGTTTTTGTTTGCATTCATAAACCAGTTTTTCGTATTTTTTAAACCCAACTGCTTTTACTTTAGAAAGAAGACCGCGGCGAAGTCGGCTAAAACTTCGCAAATTGTCGTTTTCTATTCTATGAATAAGTTGAATTTTCATTTGGTTGAACTCTTGGTACGACAATTCTAAGAATGATGGATAGCTTTGAGAAGCTTCAATATTTTTGTCGTAAAAATCGAAAGTATTGTAATCAATAGGTAAAGCTGGCATTTTGGTAAGCTTTGGTTGGATAGCCCTAAATAAAGCAAAAGCATAAATTTCTCAATTTCTAACGGTTTAAGCGAGATACTGGTGACACATAATTGAGTTTTTCCTTCAGATGGCTTAATATTTCAGCTGTAGCAGCAATAATAGGCAATGAATCCCAGATTTTTTTTCATGCGACAAGCTGTTTTAAAACTATCAAGTCCTATCATTCGAATATCCATTAAAACGGCGTCAAAATATTTGTTTAAGAAAATTTTGGGTGCTTGTTCCTTGAAGAAGCAATTATAGGCTTGATGTATTTGTATTCTAAAAAGTTTTTCATAAAAAATCGTTCGCCAAGGTTGTCATCTAAATATAGAAAAAAATAAGAATTTTTTGCAAAACGGTTAAAAGAAATTATTGGTCTTTTTTTTGATGACTGCACTTGCAATTTTTTGTATTTGCGAGACCGTGCAATAATTCCACTTGTGCAAGTTTCTTTAAATCCTGCAAAAAGTAAAAAAACAAATGAAGCTTGAAAGTGAAATTAGAGTTTTACGGCTACCATAGTAATATCATCTCTTTGTTTTTCAGTTCCTTGGTGGGCATCTAATTCCTCTAAGATAATATCGCGCTGCATAGAAAGAGGTTCTTTGTAGATAGATAAAATAAGCTCGGTGAGTCGTTTCATGCCAAATTTTTGTCTAGCAGCATTATTCTGGTCAGGTAAGCCGTCAGAGAATAGATAAATCAAATCTCCGCTCTGCAAAGTGAGATGATGTACTTCGAAGGGAGGTTTCTCTGCATGGAAGCCTCCTCCAATCATGCGTTTGGTTCCTTTTAGTTCGAAAAGTTCTCCGCTGCGTACGACAAAAATACTTCTCCTAGCAGCAGTAAACAGTAAATCAAAATGGTTTTGATGATTTTCATGACGTTTGATTGCACATAATGCAATATCCATTCCGTCTTTGTTTTTGCTTTTTTGTTGTTGCAACGCTTCTTCAATTTCAATATCCAAGGCGTCGAGAATAAAAGCAGGCTCGTAATTTTTTTGTTCAATAATGATTTTATTGAGTAAGTCATTTCCAATCATGCTCATAAATGCACCAGGAACGCCATGACCTGTGCAGTCTGCCACTGCTAAGAAGATAGTTCCTTTTCTTCTAGTGAGCCAATAAAAATCGCCTGAAACTAAGTACTGGGGGCGATAAATAATAAAGTAGTCGAGAAAATATTGTTGAAATTCTTCCTCGTTTGGTAGAACTGCCTCTTGAATAGTTTTTGCATAGCGAATGCCTGCGGTGAGCTGCTCTTGCGATTCTTCTATACGTGCTTTCTGTTCGCTAATTTTTTGAATACTTTCGCGCACTTTTTTGAGCATGAAACTAAAATCACGGTATAACTTTCCAATTTCGTCGTTTGTGTTGATAGGTTGTATGGTCTCCTTTTCGTCAAAATCGGATTGAATGATACGGTGAATGGAGTTGGAGAGAGATTGTACGGGGCGACTTAGTGCATTCGTAATAAAAATACCCAATGCCACATTCAGAAAAATTGCCATCATAACCACGATTGCCATCACCCAATTTACGCGATTTTCAATTTTTTTAGATTGTAATAATACATCAGTGTTCACGACGCGAATGAGTGTTTCTATATCATTTGTTTTTCGGATAAGTTCCCCGCGCAATCCATGCTTGTTGTCGAATCCTATGGTTTTTTCTGCCTGTACAAGTTTAAAAAACGAACTTTGGTAATTATCTAGTAAGTTGTTAATTTCTTGAAGAATATCTTTGCGTTTTATTTTGGTAGAAGCGTCTTTTTGTAGCTCAGCAATCGTTTCTGAGAGTTTTTGGATGTATTTTTCTTCTTTTCTTAAAATAAAATCTTTTTCGTGACGGCGAATCATGAGCAGTTTTACTTTATCTATCGCATAAGGGAGTTGTTCAATCTGGTGAATATAGCGGCGCATTTCGCCTTCTACGCCGTAGTCTTTAAAGCCTCGGTACAACACCACTTCCACAAATTGCTCAAAAGTTCGTTCGAAGGAATCGAGTTTGTTAGTAAGTTGTTGGATTTCATCTTGGATTTCGAGCTCTTGTAAATCTTTAGCGCGTTTTAGTTTGTTAAGTTCATCTTTTATTTCTCTGAGTAAGCTCTGATGATGTTCTAAATAGATGCTTTTCTTAGTAGCATAAAATTCTGGGTTGATGGTCTCATCTATTAAAAACTCTTTTTCTAAAGCACCAATTTCTTGAATTTTGAAGTTAATAGTAGTGAGTGTAGTGGCGATGCTTTCTATTCTTTCTTTTACACTATTAAACCAAAAAGTAGTTCCTGCCACAATGCACGTGATTAGGAAGAACAGTGTAAAAGAAAGTATAAGCTTAGAGCGAATAGAACGAAAAAGCTTTTTTTTCATTAGAATGGCAGTATAAATCACGCAAAAGTAGAGCATCAATGTGCATCTACGTTGGCTTTATTGTTACAAAATTGTAAAAATGAACTTTTGATGTGTTATGATTATGTAAATAAAGTTATGCGATTTTCATAGATTTCTGATATGCTACTAATATGTCGTTAGTGCACTCTATCTGTTCTAGAATTTGAACAGAAAACTTTTTTGAGTTGAGAAATTTTTGTAAGGTCGGCAAGGCATCTATTGGAGTTGTGTGTCTCATGGTGTTAAAAAGTAAATAACCGTGTGTTGAAAGGCGAGAAATAACCAGTTCCCAGAATGAGATATTTAAAAATTTTTGCGGAACAGTATCTTCTATAAAAATATCTACTACTATTAAATCGAAATAATTCGAAGTAGTAGCAAGAAATTCTTTTGCGTCTGATTGAAAAAAACAAAGATTGTTCTCTTGATTGAGTCCGAAGTGCTCTTGAGCAATTCTAATAACTACTTCATCAATATCTACTAAGTAAATAGGAGCCAAGCATTGGAAGTCTTTTCTTAGGGTGGGCACAATAGATCCCCCTCCTGCTCCTAATACTAAAACATTGTGAATATGAGAGAAATCTACTTCTTCGAGTCCTCTTCTAAGAATGCGCTGAAGTGAACCATAAGAAAAATTGCTTTTAGACGTATCTAAAACTTTTTTACCTGCTAATAGGTTGATTTCTAGCCAACCGTTGATAGGGGAGTAAATTTTTTGCAAACAAATCGGCGCAAAATAACTCAGGACTTTTAAAACAAATGTTTTCATGTCTTTTGCTCAAGGGCTTAAAGTATAGCGATCCTTTAAACTATAAATTTGGGTATAAAACTTTTCATTTTGAAAGAAAAGTAAAGTAAGTTTCAGCACTTTTATCTTGGTATTCTATGAAAGAAATTTTAGAGCGTTTGTATCGGTATGAAACTTTATCGTACCAAGAAGCGAAGAGAGCTTTGCAGACATTGATGACAGGTTCTGTGAATGCATCGCACATTGCTTCTTTCATGACTGTTTTTTTAATGAGGCGCATCACAGTAGAAGAACTCTTAGGGTTTCGCGATGTAATGCTAGAAAATTGCTTGCGAGTGCCGTTAGAAGAGTATCAAGTAATCGATGTATGTGGCACGGGAGGAGATGGTAAAAATACTTTTAACATTAGTACAACTGCTGCTTTTGTGGTGGCAGGTGCAGGAATCTGCGTAGCAAAGCACGGAAACTATGGAGTATCCTCGGTCTGTGGCTCCTCAAACGTATTAGAATATTTTGGCTATGCTTTTACGAACGATGTAGATAAACTTAGAAAGCAAATCGAAAAAGCCAAGATTTGTTTTATGCATGCTCCTTTGTTTCATCCTGCTATGAAAACTGTTGCGCCCATTCGCAAAGAAATGGGACTCAAAACGTTCTTTAATATGCTCGGACCTATGGTGAATCCAGCTTTTCCTTCCTATCAATTTGTAGGAGTTTTTAGTTTGGAATTGGCGCGTTTGTACGAGTATCTTTATCAAAGAACTTCAAAAAAATATGCTATTGTGCATTCTCTCGATACATACGACGAAATTTCTCTTACTACGGAATTTAAATGGATTACACCAGAAGGAGAACGAGTGATAAGTCCTTCGGACCTAGGAATGCCTTATCTTTTGCAGGAACAACTTGTAGCAGGGTCTACGGTGGAGGATTCAGCCCGAATAGTGCTAAACGTTTTGGAAGGAAAAGCTTCTGAAGCTCAACAAAATGTAGTAATAGCCAACGCTGCGGGAGCTATTCGAACCGTTTTTCCTAGCAAATCATGGCAAGAGGCTATCTATGAAGCGCGTGAATCTCTTCTAAGTAAAAGAGCTTTCAAGGCTTTTCAAACTTTGCTTGCTTGTTAAAGCGCAATCTTAAAAAGGTTCTTTATTTTTTGAGGAGGAAAAATTGTTATCGCATGACTTTTCTCCATATTTGAAGGCAAAAAAGTTTAGAATGACATGAACATTTCTTTTTCTTGGTTGAAAGATTTTATAGAAATCCAAGAAACGCCTGAGGTTATCGCTGAGCTTCTTACAATGTCGGGCTTGGAAGTAGAAGCTATTGAAACTTTTCAAGCTATCCCAGGTGGCTTGGAAGGATTAGTTATCGGAGAAGTGCTCACATGTCAAAAACATCCTCAAGCCGATCGCCTTACAATTACTACAGTAGATATAGGACAAACCGAACCTTTGCAAATTGTTTGCGGAGCCTCTAACGTAGCGGTAGGACAAAAGGTGATCGTCGCCACTTTAGGGGCTACTCTTTATCCTACTGCATCTGAACCTTTTCAAATCAAAAAAGTTAAAATTCGGGGAGTAGAATCTTGTGGAATGATTTGTGCTGAAGATGAAATAGGAGTTGGCGAGTCGCACCAGGGCATTATGGTGCTTTCTACATCGCTTCCCAACGGAACTCCTGCTGCTGAGCATTTTAGCGATGTTACCGATAAAATTTTTGTTATTGGATTGACTCCTAATCGTGTAGATGCTGCTTCTCATTGGGGAGTAGCGCGAGAAATAAGAGCATTGCTTAGGCGTTCCTTAAAGATAAATCCGTCTCTAATTCAAGAAGCGAGTTGCGATGGCTCTTGCCCTATTACAATTCGTATAGAAGATGTAAACGCATGCAAGCGATATGCAGGAGTTCTTTTGCAAAATGTGAAAGTAGCTCCTTCACCTCAATGGCTTCAAAATAGGCTTAAAGCGATCGGACTGAAACCTATTAATAATGTAGTGGATATTACTAATTACATATTACATGGATTAGGTCAGCCTTTGCATGCTTTTGATGCTCATAAAATTGAAGGGAATCAAATTATTGTCCGAAAAGGGTTTAATCACACGCAGTTTATGACGCTCGATGGACAAATCCGAAAGCTTTCGTTTGATGACCTAATGATTTGCAATGCGAAAGAGCCTATGTGTATTGCTGGTGTTTTTGGAGGATTGCATTCTGCTATTTCCGAAAACACAACAAGTGTATTTTTAGAAAGTGCTTATTTTACTCCTGAAACGATTCGCCAAACTTCTCAATATCATAATTTAAAAACGGACGCTTCTTTCCGATTTGAGCGCGGAACAGATATTAACATGGTAATTCCTGCTTTACAAGTGGCTATACAACTCATGAAAGAAATTTGCGGAGCTGCGGTAGTGGGTGGAATCACGGATGTATATCCTATACCAGTAGAACCTGCTATAGTTTATTTAAGATATGCGCAATTAAAACGAATTATCGGAAATGAAATTCCTTTTCAAAAAGTAAAGGAAATTTTAGAACTCTTGGACATGAAAATTTTAGAAGAAAGTTCTGAAGCGCTTCGCATTCTTATTCCCCCTTACAGAGTAGATGTTACAAGAGAAATAGACGTGATAGAAGAAATTTTAAGAATTTATGGCTATAATAATGTAGAAACCTCTCCATACATTTCTTCGACCTATTTAGCAGATGCGCCGCTAATTGATAAACATATTGTTCGTTGGCAACTTTCGGAGATGCTTGCAGGGAGCGGTTGTATAGAAATTATAACCAACTCTCTTTCTAATCCTGATTATACTTCTTTGATGCAAATATTTTCTCCTGAAAAAGATATTACAATTCTCAACAAACTAAGTCATGAACTAAGCGTATTGCGTCAAACTCTTTTGTACACAGGATTGGAGGTATTGGCTTATAATATCAATCGAAAACAAACAGACCTAAAGTTTTACGAGTTTGGCAAGGTTTATTATAAGGAAAATCAGAAATATTTTGAAAATGAGTTACTTGCTTTGTTTTTTACAGGTAATCGGAGTGCTGAAACATGGCAAGAGCGTTCTGAAAAGACTCGTTTTCATACTCTTTTGGAGGTAGTGCATAAAATTCTCGTTAAGCTAGGGGTAGATGATTATGCTATAGAGCCTAAAAGTGCTTCATTTTTTGCTTATGGTTGCCAAGTGATAGCACAAAAAAGAGAAATTGCTCAAATAGGACTCGTTAACTCTGCAATTACGAAATATTTTGATATAAAGCAAGAAGTGTTCTATGCAGAAATTGATTGGTTATCGTTAGCACAACAGCTTCAAACGCGCTATCCTTGTCGAGAAATACCTAAGTTTCCTGAAGTAAGAAGAGATCTTTCGCTGGTAATTGACAAAAAAGTATCTTTTTCAGAAATCAAACAAATTGCCTTTCAAACCGAACAAAAACTTTTGCGACAAATCAATTGCTTTGACGTCTATGAAGGAAGCAACTTAGGAGAAAACAAAAAGGCTTATGCAATTAGTTTTATACTACAAGATGACGAAAAAACACTGACAGATGTGCAGATAGATAACACTATGCAAAGACTTATGGAAGCCTATGAATCAAAACTTGGAGCCATTATTAGAAAATAAAATGAATTGGATTGAACTTAATCATTTTGATAAAATAGAGGAAGTTTTTCAGCAGTCTTTTGTTCAGCCTATATTGTTGTTTAAGCATAGTACGCGTTGCTCAGCAAGCAATATGATTTTGAGTCGATTAGAACGCAATTGGAGGCCAGAAGAAATTGATAAAGCTTTGTGTTATTATTTCAATATCGTTCGATTTCTAATCAGATAGCTCACATTTTTCAAGTAAAGCACGAATCTCCGCAAGTTTTGGTGATTTTTCAAAGAAAATGTGTGTATCACGCTTCGCATGGAGAAATCATTTATTCGTCCATTTGTCAAAAATTACGAACTTTCTGCTCTTTCTCATGATTCTTAGAAAAAAGATTGCTATTCTGATACTCGTTGCCTTCTATTTTTTTGGTTGGCTTGGTACGCGTTCTGAGTTGATGCAATTTTATTTGCGAGAGTTCACCTCGTTTAATCATTTTATGGAATTAACGCCTCTGACCTTAGGAATGAGTGCTTTTTTGCTTTTTAGTTTTCATGAGAGTTGGACACTTTCTAATATTGTTTTTTTTGTAGCTTGTGTTGTAATCACATTTTTTATTGAGTCCATAGGAGTTCATACGGGAGTAATATTTGGTCCGTATCGTTATGGAGATGTGTTAGGCTGGAAAATATGGCAGACTCCCGTTATTATTGGAGTAAACTGGCTCATCCTAGTATATTGTACTTGCCATGTTGCTGTAAGACTTGTTCAAAATTCGACGTGGCATCCTTTTGTAGCTGCTTTGTTCATGGTAGCTCTCGATTTTTTTATCGAACCTGTTGCGATTCGTTTCAATATGTGGGAATGGGAAGGGGGTACGGTTCCCTTACAAAACTATCTTGCTTGGTATTGCATAGCTTGGATCGCTTGTTGGTTTGCTCTTAAAAGTAACGTAACGCGTGTCCAGAATTCGATGGCTTATTATGTTTTGGGTTTACAATTTATGTTCTTTCTTTTTGTCTAAATAACTTATGCAACGGTTTGAAATGGGTCGTACGGCATGTTTTTTTGAAAAAAAACTTATAATAAATTTGGAAAATATTTTATTGTGTTGTATATTTGTATCAGTAAAATGAGTAATAAAAATGGGTAAAAGACTCTACATATTAGTCCTCTCTACAGAAAAGAAGTCGCAGACTTCTGAGTCTTTTAGCCTTCTCGGTCTCAAGCCTATATTTGACTGCTGATTTTGCTTCGCGTCTTTTATTCCTTCCTAACCTTTACTCACCTTACTAAACATATCTTTTGCCTTATCCATAACTAACATTTTTGATGCTTTTCATAGCCTTGTGTTTCGTTTAACCAGCTATTTTTAAATTTCGTTTGAATAAAATAAATCGAATAAAAACTAAGATAAAGTTCAACAAATCTCTTTTACCATGAAAAACTTTCTATTATGCACAGTAGTAATGGGCTCATTAGCAACGGAAGTTGCTTATAGCCAACAAAGGATGATAGTCGGAGATACGTCCGATGTAACGCGTACTACGTCTGGTGGCGTTTGTTTGATGGGAGGCGGCGCTGATAATGACGACGCTATTCGGTGGATGATTAGTAAATCAGGAGGTGGAGATTTTGTAGTAATTCGCTCTGCAGGTACTGATGCTTACAATTCTTACATCTTTGGCTTAGGAACTGTTAACTCTGTTGAGACTATTGTCATCAATTCTCGCACGATGGCAAATAATGCAGATGTAGAGCGAAGACTTCGGGGAGCGGAAGCGTTGTTTATTACTGGAGGAGACCAAGCTACCTATCAAGAATATTGGAAAGATACCAAAGTAGAAGATGCTATCAATTACCTTATTAATGTAAAAAAAGTTCCTGTTGGCGGTACTTCCGCAGGTTGCGCTATTCAAGGGCAGTATTATTTCTCTGCAGAAATTACTACTATCCAGTCGGCAGATGCATTAGCTAATCCTTATAATACCAACATCACACTTCGCACAGACTTTATTAATAATCCAGTATTAGCAAACACTATTACTGATACGCACTACAATAACCCTGACCGCCGTGGGCGCCATACTACTTTCATTGCGCGTTTGTGGAAGGACTTCCCTTCTGGAATCAATACAAAAGGTATTGGTGTTTATGAAGCAACTGCCGTGTGCATTGATGCAGATACACGCATTGCTAGGGTATTTGGAAGCAGTGCCTACGAAGATTATGCTTATTTCTACAAAATAGAATCTAACTCGCTTCCCACTACTGTTCAGGCAGGAACTCCTTTGACTTGGAACAATGGCAATTTAGGAGTCCGCATCTTAAAAATTCGTGGAGATGAAACCGGTTCTACGACTTTCAATTTGAACGACTGGACGACTGTTTCTGGTACAAGAGCTCAGTGGGGGCGCATCATCGTACAAAATGGAGTACTTTCAGAAGTACTCGATGGTTCTGGTGGTGGCGGTGGTTCATCTTCTTATTGTTCTGTAACAGGTAATGTAACTAATGAATGGATTAGAACAGTAACTTTTGATGGACAAACCAACAACAGCAATGGAGGCTCTACGAATGGCTACGGCAATTTTACTACCATTACTTGGGACGCTGTTAAAGGAAAAAACACTTCTATTACACTTACACCCGGCTTTAGATCTTCCTCTTATACAGAAAGATGGGCTGTTTATATTGACTACAACCAAGATAATGATTTCGATGATTCTGGTGAATTAGTAGCATCAGGTCAAGGTTCTGCTGCTATTACAGTGAATACTACTATTTCTACGACTCCTGCTACTAATTCTACTACTCGCATGCGTGTAATTATGAGCTACAACACTATTACAGGACCTTGTGCAAACGTATCTTATGGTGAAATTGAAGATTATACTTTGCGTTTTGTAGAACCTACTGCAACTTGTAATGTTCCAAGTGGATTATCAGCTTCTTCTATAACACAAACAAGCGCAACACTTTCTTGGAGTGCTGTTTCTGGAGCATCAAGCTATACAGTTCAATATAAGCCTACTACTTCTTCTACTTGGACTACTATTTCTAACGTCACTTCTACGAGCACATCCGTTTCTGGGTTAGCTGCTGGTACTACTTACGAGTTCCAAGTAAGAACTAATTGTGGCAGTTCTTCAAGTGCATTTAGTGCGTCTGCTAATTTTACTACTTCTGCTTCGTCTGGAGGTTCTTACTGCGCAGCTTCTAGTACCAACGCTAACAATGAATGGATTCGCTACGTAAGATTGAATACTATCAATCAAACATCAGGTGCTTCTACTTATACTGATTATACTGCTACGACGCATAATGTTCGCCGGGGAACTACTTACACTATGGAATTGCGTCCGGGATTTAGCTCTTCTACTGCTTACGATGTATATTGGAGAGTTTACATCGACTATAACCGCGATGGCGATTTTCTAGATGCAAACGAACAAGTCTATCAAAACTTTAGCCGTCGTGATTTATCGTTTAGCATCACAATTAACTCTACTGCCTCTTTAGGAACTACACGTATGCGCGTTGCATTGTCGTACAATTCTTATCCTGCTTCTTGTGGAACATTTAATTTTGGAGAAGTAGAAGATTATTCACTCAATATTTGCTCTACTTGCCGTGATGAAGCAGAAGAGAGCGTAAGTACGCTAACAGCTCAGCCTTTGGAGTTATATCCAAATCCTACTAATGGCGAAGTAAAAATTAGCTTCTCTTCAGATACAGAAGAAAATGTTTCTGTAACAGTGTATGACCTTGCAGGAGCAGTAGTAGAAAATTTCAGTACTACAGCTCAAGTAGGGCAAAATGTGATATCTAAAAACTTATCTGCTCTTACTGCTGGAACTTATGTAGTAAAAGCGGTGAAAGGCTCGGAGGTACTTACTTCGAAATTATTCATTACAAAGTAAACAAATAAATAGCTGGGGACTTAGTCCCCTCTTTCAACCAGCTAGGAAAAAGAAAAATTACTCTTGTTTACTTAATAGTTGATTGTGTTAAAAAGGCTACTTGTTTCAAGTAGCTTTTTTGCTTTTTAAATGGCAGACTCTATAAATTATTTAGTTTTTTAGCATTTTCAGAGTGTTTGTAATCTTTGTTTTGAGGTTGTTTATTTCGCATCTGAGAGCATTTTTTCTAAGTTTTTTGTAATTGAAGTCTCAACGTTTTTGCCAATTGGTTTTTGGTGCTTTTTGTGTATTAGCACAAATTTTCCTTGTCTTTATGTCAAAATATTATCTGATAAAAGTTTAGCTTAAGTTATATTTTTATATTTTCAAAATCAAACACTTTTCCTGAAGCTTGCGTTATCTCTTAATCCTTCGAAAATGACAGGGAGTTTTTCTAGAAAGTTTTCAGAACTTTAACGTTCTTGCTGCACAGCCTGACAGTGCGTCAGAATCATAGTCGATGGAGAAGTATCTTTTTAAAGAGTTTTACAAAGTCTGTTGCGTGTTTTCGTCATATTAGAGAACCTTTTAAGGTGCGACAGAATTTCCTGTATCCACTTTTAGTAAGCAGTAGAAAACTTGATTTAAGTTGCTATTTAATCCAAAAGAAAGCCACAACCCACGATCATATGGTTGCCATGAATAATTTTTGAGATAAGCTAAGCAAACGTGCATAAGAGGGTTATAAAAACTTGTCTGAATAAATGCTAGTTTGCAAAATTTAACAAAGATATTAAAAGTATTACTGGGATGGAGTAGAGAGTAATTTTTCCCAAAATCTATTCGGATTTTATATAAAATTCACAAATCAGAGTTAATTTTGCACTTTAAAGATTAAAAAAATGAACATTAGAAACGTTGCTATTATCGCGCATGTAGATCATGGAAAAACTACCATTGTAGATAAAATTTTACATGAAGCAAAACTCTTTCGCGATAAGCAAGAAACGGGTGAATTAATCTTGGACAATAATGATTTAGAAAGAGAAAGGGGAATTACTATATTAGCCAAAAATGTCTCTGTAACTTATAAAGGTGTAAAAATTAATGTGATAGACACTCCTGGTCACGCTGATTTTGGGGGAGAAGTGGAGCGCATTCTTAATATGGCAGATGGCGTTTTACTGATTGTAGACGCATTTGAAGGACCTATGCCTCAAACGCGTTATGTACTCCAAAAAGCTTTAGTACAAGGACTGAAACCTATTGTTGTTATTAACAAAGTAGATAAACCTAACTGCCGTCCCGATGAAGTGCAAGAGGCTATTTTTGAACTAATGTTTAATCTTGATGCTACAGAAGAGCAACTAGACTTTAAAACAGTGTACGGCTCGGCTAAGCAAGGTTGGATGGGGCCCGACTGGAAAACACCTACTTCTAATTTTAGTTATTTGCTCGATACTATTATTACAGAAATTCCAGCGCCTAAAATAGTAGAAGGAACCCTTCAAATGTTAGTTACTAATATCGATTATTCTTCTTTTATTGGAAGAATTGCAATTGGAAAAATATCTCGTGGAATGTTAAAGGCTAACCAACCTGTTTCTTTGGTAAAACGCGACGGAAAAATTATCAAAAGCCGCGTTAAAGAATTGTACTTGTTCGATGGTTTAGAAAAAGTAAAAACTGATGTAGTGAATTGCGGAGACATTTGCGCTCTTACAGGAGTAGAAGGTTTTGAAATTGGAGATACCATAGCTGATTTTGAAAACCCTGAAGCGCTGCCTCCTATTACAGTAGATGAGCCTACCATAAGCATGTTGTTTACTATCAACAATTCTCCATTTTTTGGTAGAGAAGGAAAATTTGTGACATCTCGCCATATTCGCGAGCGTTTACAAAAAGAATTAGAAAAAAACTTGGCTCTTCGTGTAGAAGATACAGAGAGCCCTGATGCTTTCATGGTATATGGGCGCGGAATTCTACATTTATCTGTGCTTATCGAAACTATGAGGCGTGAAGGCTACGAGCTTCAGGTAGGTCAGCCACGTGTGATTTTTAAAGAAATTGATGGGCAAAAATGCGAGCCGATTGAACTACTTTCAGTAGACGTGCCAGAAAATGTTTCTGGAAAAGTAATAGAGTTGGTGAGCCAGCGAAAAGGAGATATGATCAAAATGGAACCAAAAGGTGACATGATGCACTTAGAATTTGAGATTCCTTCGCGCGGACTTATTGGGCTGAGAAGTCAAGTACTTACGTCTACTGCAGGAGAAGCAGTGATGACTCATCGCTTTCTTAAATACGCTCCCTTTAAAGGAGAAATTCCTGGAAGAACGGCGGGAGTTCTTATTGCTTCTGAGCAAGGCACTGCGATTACCTATGCTCTCGATAAACTTCAAGATAGAGGAAAGTTCTTTATTGCGCCTGGAGAAGAGGTTTACCAAGGAATGATTGTAGGAGAGCACAACAGACCTAACGATTTAGAAGTGAATGTTACCAAAGAAAAGAAGCTAACGAATATTCGTGCAGCAGGTTCCGATGAAAAAGCCAGGCTCGCTCCTCCTGTTATATTTTCATTAGAAGAAGCAATGGAATACATTCAAGCTGACGAATATGTGGAAGTTACTCCTAAGTCAATACGTATGCGAAAAATTTATTTGACGGAGTTAGAAAAGAAAAACGCACGTGCTGCTGGTATTTTGGTTTAATTCGGTAATAGTTTTTGAGAAACTTTTAAATCGTAAGATGGTTTACTATTGGGTTAGATTAAAGCGAAATTGAATTCCAAAAGAAGTATTTGTTCTTCTAAAAGAGTTGGAAACCAACGGATTGTTAATAGTTCGTTCGAAATAAATTTGCATATTCGCTTTTTTGTTAATAGTGTAAGAGATCGTAGGGCGGAGCTGTAATTGTTCGTTTCCTTGAGTGATTTGCCCGAAGGTGTTTTCGCGTCTTTTTTCGTCTTGTACGATGCGATGAAGTATTGTTTTGTTTTCTCGTATTGTGAAAGCACAGCGAAAAGTTACATCGTTTTGCAACACTACTGTTTTGCCATCTGGAGTACGTAAAAAGGGTAGTTTCATGCCTGCTTTAGTGTATCCAATATCTATCATGATGTCGTTTGTATGGTTTTCGTTAATTTGTGCATTAGAAAGATTAAGAGCGATATCTCTTCTTCGGTTGTAGTCTATTTTAATAGATACATTCGATTTGGTACGCATATTAATCCCAAGAAGAGGACTAAAGTTTTCTCGGATACTTACCTGATTGATAACAAGGAGTGGGGTGAGATTGCCTCGAATAGGATCAAGTTGTGCTCTTCCGATATCTTGTTCACTGATACTAAGCGCAATATTTTGAGAGGTAGCTACACCTAAAGAAGAAGCGTAGCTTCCTACGTTGTAGTCTGATTGATAGCTGTGGTTAAGATTTATAGATTGAAAACTTTTTTTGAAGAATTCTAAGCGCGAAAGTCCTGTATAGGTAATTTTCCAGTTAGGAAGAGGAATCGATGGGAAATTGCTGAGTCGAATGCGATGAGGGCTTGTTCCTGCATAGGCGGCCAGAAACGAAGGAATCAATACATCTTGTGAGTTGGGTAAGTATTGTCGTGCTGTATCATTAGAATTGAAAAATGGGTTTTCATCGTTTAGGCGTTTGGTTAAAATGTGTCGATTAGAAACGAATGCTTGAAATGTTGTAGAGTTAGTAGCTTCACCTTGCTTAAAAGAAGTTCGAATTGCAATGAATGAAGTACCGTAACTCCCTGTCCTAACAGGAGATTGAGAAAGAAAAGCCTGAGCGCTATCATTCCACCGAAATACTTCGTTGTAGGAGGATTGGTTGTTCATTCGGGCATCAAAAGAAATTTTAAAGTCACGAATAGGTTCGGCTTGAGTGCGAAAAGTAATTTGTCGGTTCATGGTTTGGCGAAAAGGATTATTAAGTTGAGAACTTTTAGCCAGCCAATTTTGTTGAGCACCGCGCTCTTTAATGTCTTGCGATTGATCTCCTAGCATAAAAGGAATTCCTGGTGCGTTCCACTGAGGGTCAAATCCTAACCAATCGGGAGTATAAGAGGCTCCTGGAAAATCAGTAGTAGCGTTTTGAGAGTAACTCACATTGAAATCTTTAAAAGACATGAGTCCGTTAAAAACGCCTTCTACAAATCGGTTTTCTGGAGGCTGAATATCGTTTTTTTTGTTATATTCAATTTTTTCTTTGATGCTATTGAGTTTGGCTTGAAGGCGCGCTTGTTTGCGTTGTAATCTTGTTTGTCCTGTATCCAGATTCGGACGCATCGGGCGGGCGATAGTAGGTTCTTCATATATTCCGTCGCGTTCTGCACGGCGCTTGCGAAGCCATCTATTTGCTTGAAAATTTTGCTTTTCAGCTTTATAAGTAAATTTTTTTAGTTTGCGCACATTTTGTTTTTGAGCAATTTTTTGTCGCTTGATTTCCAATTCCTTTTGTCGTTTTTCTTCGGTTTTTAGGTCTTCTTTTCTTTCATCTTCTCGTGCTTTGATACGCGCTTTTGCGTCGTTTTCTACACTTAAGCGAAAATTATTTGCTAATTCACCAGTGGAATCTCTTTTCATGAGAATAGGAGTAATTTGTGCAATTTTTAGAGAATCATTTTTTTTCTCTTCTTCAAATCGTTGTTGCGTTTTTTGGGCTGTTTTTCTCAAATTTTCTTCAAAAAGAGCATCTTTCTGAAGGGCGCGTTCATACCGACGATTCATTTTAGCAGTTCGCCTTTCTATTCGTTGATTTCTTCTTGCTTGTTGCTTTTCTACTCGTTTTTCTAAAGGTTGAAGGCGCTCTTCTAGTCGTTTCCTTTTCCATTCCAAAGGGTCTTCTATTTTAATTTTGCCATCGCGAGAGCGCGCACGTTGTTTGGCTTTTTCGTTAATTCTTTTGAGATAGGGAACTTTGTCGTAAATTTTGTTTAAATCTATTCTTCCATTGAGAGTGACGTTTTGTTTGTTGTTAATGTGATTTCCGAATGAATCTTGCAAGGAGAGAGCGTTTGCCGTCCAATCGTATCCTCCTTGATAGCGCGCATCGGCAGATAAAAAATCGAGTCCAGGAATTTTATCGAACGGCAAGCGATAATTAGCCCCTATAGAATGAGAATAACTTTTTGGGCGGCCTCCTGTAACAGCAGCGCGCCATAAGGAATCGTTCTGACGTTGGGTAATGTCTGCAAAGGGTTCATCAATAATACCTCGTGCCGTAGCATTATAATCTAAGCTAATACTTTTAGTAAGTTGCCAGTTGAGTGTATAAGTTCTATTGACAAAGAATGATTTTTCGAATATAGGTCTTATTCCTTGGGTAGAAAGGCGACTGTCGCGGAGTTGAGTGCGGGCAAGTCGGCGATCAATTTCTCCGCGCATTGTAAAACTATTAGGAATAGGATTTAAGTTGATATCTTTGAGCCATTTCATTGAATTTTTTTTCATAAAGTCGGATTTGGATTTTGAGAAAGGCTCAAAAGGTTTTACTTGAGGAGAAAAAGCGTAAGCAGCACTTGTTTTCCATTGTCGCAAAGCGTAAGATTCTGTTCTGATATCTCTGCGAAATTGTTCGGAATATGAGTAGCTAAAGGTCCAGTTTTCGATATCCCAAGGGTAAGATTTGGCTTCTTTACTAATTTTTTTCTTTTTGATATTCGAAAAATTAATGCTTCTGCGCTCTTGAATATCGGAAACTAAAAGAGGATAGTTGTCGGGTCGAGATTGTCCTACTTGGGTGAAAGGACCTACTCCATTTTCTACTAATACATCAGGGTCGAGAGGGTCGAACTTTGGGCGTTTTACGCTGCGTTCGTAACTCCAAAACATAGGTAAGCTAATTCCTATTTTGTTTAAAAAAAACTTATCTAATTGTACGTTAGTAGTGATGTCAAAATCTAAATTATTTGTTCGTTGGCGCTGCTGGGGCTTGTCTTGAAGAGAACCAAACCCGAATGTACTATAGCGTAGGTTAGTTTGAAGGGTGGCTAAATCTGCGAGGTTCATTCCTAAATTGGTATTGATAGCCCAGCCTTTAATATTGTTGAATTCTGTTACGCGCAATTCATTCACCCAAATGCAAAGGTTTCGAGAAAAATTTGTAGATCCTGCATCTGTTTTTTTAGGGTTGCGAATCCCAATCAGAATGGTTTGTACTGCACTAATATCGGGTCGCCCTACAACCGTAATGCGATAACGTCCTAAAGTTTCGGCATAAGGCCGCGAGAGTTCTAGTCCAGAATTGTATTTGCGCGTTTTGATGCTAATAAGGTCTTGAATTGCAATATCAATCCGATTATTTTCTGGCCAAATCTCAAAAGGCGAAAAACTCGGAATAGGAGTAAGTTTTAATGGAACTTCAATTTCATAGTAATTATTATTTGCATCTGTTCCTAAACGCAAAAAAGCAGTGAGGTCGCCATCTTGGCTTACTTTATCATCTGATTCCGCATGAATTTCCATTTGGATTCTTCCATACTGAATAAGGTCTAATACGAGATTTTTATAGGCTGCTACTGCTTCTCCTGCAGGTAATTGTTGGATACAGAGTTGTAAAGATTGTTCGTTGAGTTGTCTAGTTACTTGAGAAGTAGCATCGAAGTCGCGAAAAATTCCAGGAGGCAACACATAAGGAGTTCGATTAGGTAAGGCTTGTCCATTTTCTTCTAAATTAACAGTATTGATTTTAGGCAAGGAAGAAGAAGGCTCTAAAGGTAAATTTTCTCCCGCCGAAGAAAGTTTAAATTCATAAGGGCGCCATTGCGCGCCTACGAGTTGGAATTGTGCAAATCGCAAAATTACAGGTTGTTCCCAGTTGGTAAGAAACAAACGAATTTGGTTAATAGATTTATATCCAGCGATGTTGCCGATGTTTTCGACATTATCGCCTCGAATAGGTACTCGAAACTGGTACCAAGTAACAGGTTCTCCATTTTCAGGATTAGTAGCTTCTACTTTATTAGTGATGTATGGATTTTTTCCTACATCCATTGTTTGAGGGGTGATAGGAACCCGGATTTGATAATATTGGTCTACCAAGTCTGTTTTGTTATTGGCGTTTAGGTCTTCTTTATCAGGAAAGTTTGAATTGGAGGAGGGGAAAGCAGCGCCACCAGTAGTAGGAGGAGAATTGTTTTCAGTTCCGTTGTAGAAGCGATAGCGATCTAGAATCTTATTGTTTTCAAGATCTTGTGAGGCTCCTAAATAGTAGCGAAAATCATCGTTTGCAGGGTCTGCCGCAATTTGAGCATACACATTCGGATTTACGACAGATTGAATTTGTGATAAAAATCCCCCGAAGCGGCTGCGTTCTACATCCGAATTGATGCCATCTAAACCGACGTCTTGGAGTTCTCTGGGTCGGGAAGCATCGAAAGCGTCGTTTACAAAGGTAGCAGTAGGCGCTGTTCCGTAGCTTGTGTTGATAGTACCTAAAGGAAGAAGTTGTTCAAAGAAATCACGTCTGTCAGGAATAGCGTCTTCCGAGATAAGTCCTAAATTAAAATATAGGTCGCCACCTGTAGTATTTCTTACGCGCACTTCCTGTCCGTAGCGCTTGTAAATTATTTCACTATTGCCAGAGGTAAGAAAGGGATCCATCAACCAAAACTCAATGTATTGAACATTAAGAGCATCAAAGTCTTGGTTGTTTTTGACGATTCCACGCGTAATAGCAGCAAAGTTTTGACGCGGATTAGGTAGTGTTCCATCAGGGTTTAGATTAGGATTATAGTTATAGAATCCTCTCTCATTAGGAAAGTAAGCTAAATCAAACGTAGGTTCGTTAGTGAGTACTTGCCCGCGTTGTCTTGCAGGATAGATTTCATTGAAAGGAATCAGGCGTACGTATTGATTTCTTACGTCTTCGTCTGTGAGGTTAGGAGGTCGAGAACGAGCGGTTCCTCCTCCTGTAAAATAGAAAACGTTATCGATAGTGTACCAAGCCAGTTTGGCACGTCTGAAGTTGAGCGATAGCCCTGTATCTGAATTAGAAGCAAACATGCGCGGCACAGCGCCTAGTTTCCATTCTAAGGGTTGTGAGCCTATGTTGATAGGGATTTCAGCAGCTTCAAAATCGTCGATGTAAGCAGTTCCATTTTTTCCTAAAAGCGCGGGAGAACCTGGCAAAATTTGGGCAAACTCTAATTTTGTGGTTAGCTTGGAGGGAGTTTTGGTAGAAATTCCCGGCAATTGATCTATAATTCTTGTAACAAGTTGTGATTCACCTCTCCAGTCCATTCCTACTCCCCATAGAGCATTACTAGTAGGTTCTGTGCCTACTGTTACACGTCTGATGATAGGGCGCTCGTTTAAGTACAAGAGAGTACTTGTTAGTTTGAAATTTTTGTTGAAATGGTATTCTATGTCTGTTCCCATCAGGTTGCGCGTTTGAAACGAAAACATATCAGCGCGTTCGTATCGAATCGTAATATCTTTTCCTGACGCCATGACAGCATCGTTTAAAATGCGAATGGTTCCTGTCATATAATCGACATTAAAATCGGTTCCTTCTGTTAAAGGAATTCCGCCAGCAGTGATTTGTACAGAGCGCGGCGCTATATTGAGAGCAGGTAATTTAATTTCACTTCCAGAGCCTGTTTGATACTGAATGCGCAAAAAAAACTTAGCTAAAAGTGTGTTTTGCTGTACATCGTTGTCGTATTTATTTTTTCGATATAGCAAATCAAAGATATATTTAGGAAAAAATTGTGCGTCTACATCTTCTTTCATTTGTTTTTTGAGTGTGTTTCCGAAAGGCTCGAGAACAGGAAATATGACTCTTCCGTTGTTTTCGTCTATGGTAATGTTAGGAAGGTAATCAAAAAGTCCATCAGGACCGCGGTCATTATTAGGATTGAGTTGATCCATTTTGAGAATTTCGACGAGTTGTCGACCAGCTAAAGAAGTTTCTTGAAGGGTAGGGTTGTCGATGCCTGTATCGTCGTCTCTATAAATGATATTAAGTCTAAAGTTTTCGCGGCGAAGAGTAACGGTTCCCAACGAATAAATATTTTTCATCATCAGGTCCCAGTTTTTTAAATCAAATCGGATAGAAGCAGGTTTAAGTAGTTTAAGAATAATATTTTCGGCGTCAGTTCTGTTCTGATAGTCATCTGTGAGTTCTCCTACGCGGTATCGTTGTCCGTTGTAGGTATATTCAAAGGCAACTGCAAGAGCTTCATTGATATTAAGGCGTTGTTTAAGAGAAATATAACCGAGTTGGGGGTGAAAAGTAAATTCGTTATCGCTTAGACGTCTGGCGCGTTGGATGTATTCAAAATCTGCTCCGTTGATAAGCCCTTGTGCTTCTAGGGCAGAGATAGCAACATTACCATTTCGTACATTTATGTTGTTGCTGAATAAGTTCCATTGAAGATTTGCATTATTATCTGCAGGAAAAGAGACTGTATCTCCTTCTAAAATTTGAAAGGCAGGTTGATTGGGTTTAGCAAATGAGGATCGAGAAGGATTGCTTTCTCCTAGGTCCATCAGAGCAACGACATTTCGCTGTTTGTCTACTATGTTTTGAATATTAGTGACATACACCTCCACTCGAGTTACCTGCACACCAGAGGTAATCATCGGAAGGTTAGTAAGACTTCTTTCATAAATTTCTCTAAAAAAATGGGCTAAAAAGAAATGGCGATTATCGTCATAGTCGTTGCAGCGAATTTCGATTTCTTTCCCAGTAGCACCATTCCGAATTGTAATAGACTCTCCTGTGCCGCGTTGATTGGCTAAAACTGTATTAACAAACAACCTTCCAAAGCGGAGTTTGGTTTTAATTCCGAACAAATTTTGAGAGCCTTTAATAAGACTGTTTGAGGTAGTAAAATTGATATTTCCAAATTGCACTTCTTGTAAGATATCTTCTTCAAATGCTTTATAAGCAAAGTTCATTTGATTATCGAATTGAAAACCTGCCTTAGTATCATACCGAACAGAAGTAGAAAATTTGCTTCCTATTTTACCAGTCATATTCATTTGAATTTGTTGGTCGAAGTCGAAACCTCCGTTTCGTTGCAATCGAATGGGGAGCGTAGGGTTGTCTACACGCTGAAACTTAAATCCAAAGTCTAACACTACAGAGCCCGTCGTACGGATGTCTACTTTATCTCCTCCAAACAATCGATTAAAAACAGGTCCTAAATAGATATCTGGGATAAGTTTGTCGGTAGTAGGTCGTTTACTAGAGGTATCTTGAATGGCTCCGCGCTCGGGTTCAAATCCTTTTTTTTTGAAGTATTTATTTTGGTCTTCTCGAAAGCGATATTTTTTATATTCTTCGAACGTCATGCGACTTGGTGCTTGAATTTCTGTGTCGCCTATTTTTTCAGAAATATTAAAAAACTTTCCACTTGTATCTAATTCAGTTACTTGTTTGTAAGAAGAGGGATTTTTAAGCAAAAAAGGAGACTGTGAGCGTCTTTCAGAGTATAAACTGCTCCGTTTATCGCGTCGATAGTAAGGTAATTTTTTAAGATTTATTTGGGTAGTGTCTGAAAAAGTTTGGATTGTCTGGGTGTTTTGGGCAAACCCTCCCAGAGAAAATAAATATAAAACTTTGATAATAAGAAGTTTAGAATATCTCACGATACTTAATCAAGTCGATGATACATAAATTTTGGGTAAATCTTAAAATTATCAACTTTATTGAAAAATCAATACAAGTTCAAAAAAGTGTTTTTCCACATCATAGATTCTACAGGCTTGGGAGAGCGCTGCGTATATTTTGCATTTCTTTTGTTAAAATAATAGTTTTCGATATTACCTTCTACTTTAAAATAGATAAGTTGTCCAATCGGCATGCCTGCATAGACGCGAACAGGCTTGGAAACAGAAATTTCGAGTGTCCAATGGTTGCAAAAGCCAACATCTCCTTTGCCTGCCGTGGCATGAATATCAATGCCTAAGCGTCCGACACTTGATTTTCCTTCCAAAAATGGGACGTGACAATGAGTTTCTGTATATTCTAGAGTAGAACCTAAATAAAGTTGGTTAGGTTGAAGCACAAAGCCTTCTGGCGGGATTTCGAAATGACAAATTTTGTTGTGCTTTTTAGCGTCTAAGATCTCATCTTCATATATAGCCAAATATTTGCTTAAATGTACATCATATGAATTTGTTCCTAAGCATTCTCTCAGAAAAGGTTCAATGACAATATTTTTTTTAGTAATTTCTTCAAGTATTTGTTTATCTGTAAGAATCATACCTCCTTAATGAATAAGATTTACTTATGATGGTTTTATAATATTAACACAAAAAATAATATAATATTGCAACAAAATTTGTAAACGTTTTTTTATAAAAATCAAGAATCATATAATAGTTTTGCCAAATGAGTACTTATTTGCAAAATTAAACTATCCATATGTCGGTTCACGTCAAACTTAAGAAAGGTTTCAATATTAATTTAGCTGGAAAGGCAGCCAGAAATATTATTACAGACATCGTTCCTAATACTTATGCTGTAAAAGCCTCTGATGTGGTGGGTTTTGAACGTGCAAAGGTATATGTCACGGAAGGAGATATTGTCAAAGCAGGCACTCCTTTGTTTTCTGAAAAACAACACGAGAATGTTATGTTTACATCTCCTGTAAGCGGAGAGGTGATATCTATCGTGAGAGGAGAAAAGCGCAAGCTCTTAGAAGTTCGCATATTGGCGGATAAAACTATTGAATATGAGAGTTTTAAGCGCTACTCTATTTCAGAAATCAGCAGTATCTCTCGTCAGGAAGCGGCGGAACAGCTTTGCAAATCTGGAGTATGGACAAACATCATTCAGCGCCCTTATGGCATTATTGCTAATCCGGCAGATAAACCTAAAGCAATTTTTATTTCTACTTTTGACACATCCCCTTTAGCGCCAGATTATTCCTTTACCCTAGCAGGACAAGAAAAATACTTCCAAGTAGGTATTGATATCCTTAAAAAATTTACCGACGGAACTGTTCATGTAAACATAAATGGAAAAGCAGAAGTTTCACCTGTGTTTTCAGGCGCGAAAAATTGCCAAATTAATAAATTTGTAGGAAAACATCCTGTAGGGAATGTGGGGGTTCAGATTCATCATATCAACCCCATCAATAAAGGAGATATCGTTTGGACATTAAATCCATGGGCAGTTTGTTTGATAGGAAAGTTATTTTTAGAAGGCATTTACGATGCATCTAAAATTATTGCAGTAGCAGGTTCAGAGGTCAAAAACCCGCAGTATTATAAAACTTATGTAGGAGCATCTGTTAGCAAATTTTTGGAAAATAACCTCAAAAGAAATGATGTTCGTATTATCAGTGGGAATGTTCTCACAGGTTATTCCATTAAAGAAGATGGATATTTAGGATATTACGACCATCTCATTACTGTCATTCCAGAGGGAAATAAATCTCGTTTTTTTCTTACAGAAGGTTGGTTAGCTCCTACGATGCGACCTAGTTTTCATCGCGCTATAGGTCTATTACATTTCTTGAATAAGGAGAAAGAAGTGGTGATGGATACGAGCACGAATGGTGAAGAGCGTGCTTTTGTAATGACAGGAGTTTATGAAAAAGTCCTTCCTATGGATATTTATCCGCTTTATCTAATAAAAGCTATTTTAGCAGAAGATTATGAGAGTATGGAAGCCTTAGGAATTTACGAACTTTTGGAAGAAGATATTGCCCTTTGTGAATTTATTGATGTATCAAAGCAAGATTGGCAAGCAATTCTTCGAAAGGGATTAGATATGTTGCGTTTGAGTTAAACTAATTAGCAAATCTTAAATTATAATGATATGAAGTTCTTACATGATATCTTAGAAAAACAAAGACCTCTTTTTGAGAGAGGAGGAAAGTTCGAAAAGCTGTATTATCTCTTCGAGGCTATTGAAACTTTTTTATTTACTCCTGCAGAGGTAACTAAACCAAAGGGCGTACAAGTACGCGATGCGATAGACTTAAAACGCCTCATGATGACTGTTGTCATCGCCATGATTCCTTGTTTGATTTTTGGAATATGGAACGTTGGTGAGCAGCATTACATTGCAACGGGTAAAGTAGGCAGCTTTTGGGATAAGTTTTTATTTGGAGCAATTAAAGTGATACCTATCATCTTAGTAGCATATGCATCGGGAGGAACAGTAGAAGTAATTTTTGCTATTATCCGAAAGCACCCTATTAACGAAGGTTTCTTGGTAACAGGATTATTAATTCCTCTAATTATGCCTGCTACCATTCCATTATGGCAGGTAGCTTTGGCCACAGTTTTTGCTGTTTTGGTCGCTAAGGAGGTTTTTGGGGGAACAGGCATGAACATCCTAAATGTTGCAATGACAGCGCGCGCTTTCTTGTATTTTGCTTATCCTAGCGATATTTCAGGAGAAGTTTGGGTGGTTTCTGATGGGGAAAAATTTGTAGACGGCTATTCTGGAGCTACTGCTTTAGCTATTGCCGCTTCTGTTTCAGCAGCTAATCCAAGCACTAATAGCACTACGCTCATTACTGATGCGTTAACGGCTGCTAACAATGGCATGTTTTCGTTTTACAACTTATTTATGGGGTTTGTACCGGGTTCTATAGGAGAGACTTCTACGCTCATGGCTTTAATAGGAGCTGCTATTATGATATCCTGTGGCGTAGCTAGTTGGAAAATAATTTTTTCTGTTTTCTTAGGAGCTTATTTAACAGGGATAATTTTTAATTTGATACCTGGCGAGCCTCGTCCATATTTTTGTCTTCCAGCACATTACCATTTAGTAATGGGTGGGCTTGCTTTCGGAGCTGTCTTTATGGCTACTGACCCTGTTTCTAGTGCTCAAACCGAAATCGGAAAGTGGATATACGGATTTCTTATTGGATTTCTGACTGTTTTAATTCGTGTAAAAAATCCGGCTTATCCTGAAGGAATTATGTTGGCTGTTCTTTTAATGAACGTACTTGCTCCTTTGATTGATTTTTACGTAGTTCAAGCAAACAAAAGAAAAAGATTGAAACGAGCGTTAGCAGTATAACATTTTTAAATTTTAAGCTATGAAACAATCTAATGCATATATCTTAGCTTACACAGTGGCAGTCACTTTCTTTTGTGCTCTGCTTCTTTCTGCTGTAACGTTAGGGTTAAAAGAAAGACAACTAGAAAACATCGAGTTTGAGCGCAAGTCAAGCATCCTTTCAACCGTTATGGAATTGAAAGATGATACGGATGTGAAAGAAGTTTATGCCAAGCGTGTGAGAGGCTATGTAGTCAACTACGAAGGCAAAGTGATAGAAGGTGTAGCGCCTGAAAAAGTAGATGTAGCAAAAGAATATAAAAAATCTCCTGAATCTCGCTATTTGCCTATTTACGAAATTGTATCAGAGTCAGATCCTAATGAGGTAGAGTATTATGTATTTCCCCTTTATGGGTATGGGCTTTGGGATAATATTTGGGGGTATGTTTCTTTGAAAGCTGATTTGAATACGATTTATGGAACAAATTTTGCTCATAAGTCTGAAACTCCTGGATTAGGAGCTCGAATTGCTACTGAAGAAATTCAAAAGAGGTTCAGTGGCAAAAAGATTTTCAACCAACAAGGCGAATTTGTATCCGTAGAAATGCAAAAAGGAGAAGGTATGGATTACAGCAATGATCCTCATAAAGTAGACGGCATGTCGGGAGCTACTATTACGGGAAGAGGGCTTAACCAAATGCTAAAAGAATATTTAGGTTGTTATATTAACTTTATAAAATCTAAACAAAATAATTTGTCTTTTATTGAAAGGGTTGCCTTGTACTAATTTGTTCACTTATAAAATTGCATAAATTATGAGTACACAAACTGCAGAAGTAGTCAAAACAGAAAAAAGTGAGCCGTTATTCTCTAAGAAGAATAAAAAACTTCTTACAGATCCGCTCGATTCTAATAATCCGATTACAGTACAAGTGCTAGGTATTTGTTCGGCGTTAGCCGTGACAGTTCAAGTAAAACCAGCAATCTTTATGGCTTTAGGAGTTACTTTTGTAACTACATTTTCCAATTTGTTCATTTCTTTGTTGCGCAATACAATTCCTTCTCGTATTCGCATCATTGTGCAACTTTCTATTGTGGCTACTTGGGTAATTGTAGTAGATCAATTTTTAAAAGCATTCGCTTACGACGTATCTAAACAACTCTCTGTTTTTGTAGGGCTGATTATTACGAACTGCATCATTATGGGGCGTTTAGAAGCCTTTGCAATGGGGAATAAACCCTTTCCGTCAATTTTAGATGGCATTGGCAACGGATTAGGATACGGCATTATCCTTGTAGTAGTATCTGTTGTTCGAGAGTTATTTGGCTCAGGTTCTATCTTAGGATTTAAGTTGTTTGAAGCAACTGGAATACCTTTTCAAGGAAATGGATTGATGATGTTACCAGCAGGAGCTTGCATCGTATTAGGAATCTACATTTGGATACAGCGTTCAATTAATGGTTATGCGGAAGAATAAAAAAATTTAAAGAAAATGGAATTACTTATTCGTTCGACTTTTGTTGATAATATGATATTCGCCTATTTTTTAGGCATGTGTTCTTATCTGGCTGTTTCGAAAAAAGTAAATACGGCTTTAGGATTAGGCCTTGCCGTAGTGTTTGTGCTTACGCTTACAGTTCCGTTGAACTGGCTTATTAATGAGTATGTACTGCGACCAGGTGCTTTATCTTGGATAAGTCCTGATTTTGCTACTGTAGATTTGAGCTTTTTGACCTTTATTGTTTTCATCGCTGTTATTTCAGGATTTGTCCAACTTATCGAGATGGTGATTGAAAGATTCTCTCCTGCTTTATATGCTGCTTTAGGTATCTTTCTTCCACTCATCGCTGTGAATTGCTCTATTTTAGGAGCCTCTCTGTTCATGATAGGACGCTCTTATGATTTTGGAAATAGTATAATATTTGGTTTTGGTTCAGGACTTGGATGGCTGTTGGCAATTGTAGCACTCGCTGCTATTCGCGAAAAAATGAAATATTCGAATGTACCCGCTCCTTTGCGTGGTTTAGGCATTACATTTATTCTTGTAGGCCTTATGTCGCTAGGATTTTTGGGTTTTATGGGTATGAAGATTTAAACTATTGTTGAGTTTTGTGAAAATATCGGTATTGTGAAAAACATTACCGATTTTTTTTTGTTTTTATAAAAATGCCATTACTATGGTTTGGGAAAGAATTAAATATTTAATAAGTTCAGAAATTCATTCATTCAGAAAGTTGAACGACAGCGATTTCGTTGATTGGGAACGAATCATAAAAAATCTAGATGAAGAAGAAAAAGCTTTAAAAAATCGTCGAAACACAAAGTCTCCCGCCTATTCAGAATTGGAGCTCGCTTATTATCGATATCTAGAAGTTTTTCCAGGGGCGCCTTTTGAAATTATTAAGAAGCAGTACAAAACGCTTATCAAGCAATATCACCCAGATAAAATTAGTGGAACTAAAGAACGTGAGTATGCTCATATGCGATGCAAGCAGTTAAACGAAGCATACGAATATTTTGAAAAAAAATTTGATGTTAAAAAATGTTGAGTTGTCGGCTTTCTAGTTCTTTTCTTTGTTGCATTCCTTCAAGAAAACATCTTCTACAGCGAGGCTCATACTCATTTTTTTCTCCCAACAACACTTTTTCTTTTGCAGCAGATAATCGAAAAGAATAAGAAGCAATATTTCCGCAGCGCGCACAAATAGCATGAAGTTTGGTAACGAATTCGGCAATGCTCATCAGATAGGGCATTTGTCCGAAAGGATTGCCTTCAAAATCCATATCCAATCCGCTAACAATGACGCGTTTTCCTTGATTAGCCAATTCAATACATATTTCAGTGAGGTGGTTGTCAAAAAATTGAGCTTCGTCAATTCCAATTACTTCAGAGCCTTTTGCAATGCTGAGAATTTCTTTTGAATGTTCTACTGGAATTGCTTCAATGTAATTGCTGTTGTGCGAGACAACATTCGTTTGGTGGTAGCGAGTGTCTAAGATAGGTTTTACAATTTTTACTTTTTGTTTAGCGATAATAGCTCGCTTTACGCGTCGAATAAGTTCTTCCGTTTTTCCCGAGAACATCGAACCACATATGACTTCTATCCATCCTGTATGAGTTTCGCGAGGAGAGCGATGAAATTGAGGTTCTAGAAACATTTTTTAGTAGCTTTTGAGTTTATTACAAAGAAAAATACTTTTTTACATCAAAAACATTAGAATTCTTTTCAATTTTGTGAAATTCATATCACAGCTATTTCCAAATTATGGCAAAAATAAATTTGCTAAGTGGGAAGCTTTTAGAAATAACACTTAGTAGGCTTTCTCAACAACTTATTGAGAATCACGATCACTTCTTGGAAACTGTATTGATAGGATTACAACCTCGTGGTATTTTTTTAGCGGAGCGCATCAAACAAATTCTTTCTACTACTTTACTTAAAGAGATCCCTTTAGGATACTTGGATACTACTTTTTATCGGGATGATTTTCGGAGACGCGCTGATAAAAAACCCTTGGAAGCATCCCAAACTAAAATTCCTTTTTTAATAGAAAACAAAAGAGTTGTTTTGATTGACGATGTGCTTTATACAGGTCGGACCGTGAGAGCAGCTATGTCGGCGCTGATGGAATATGGTAGGCCTGCCACCGTCGAACTTTTAGTATTGATAGATAGACTTTATAGCCGACATTTACCTATACAGGCTAATTATATAGGCAAATCTGTAAATACCATTCAATCGCAAAAAGTAATCGTAGAGTGGAAAGAACAAGGTTTTGAAGATGACAATATTTGGTTAATCAATCGTAACGAAATATAAACTATGCCTTTAAGTACCAAGCATTTGTTAGGGATTAAAGAAATTTCGGAACAAGATATTTGGCAAATTCTAGAAACGGCAGTTCGTTTCAAGGAAGTGATTAATCGTCCTATAAAAAAAGTTCCTTCTTTGCGCGATATAACAATAGCAAATGTTTTTTTTGAGAATTCGACGCGTACACGTATTTCTTTTGAGCTTGCTGAGCGCCGTTTATCGGCTGATGTGGTGAATTTTACAGCTTCCTCGAGTTCGGTAGCGAAAGGAGAAACTCTTTTAGACACTATCAACAATATCTTAGCAATGAAAGTAGATATGATAGTGATGCGTCATCCTAGTCCTGGAGCTCCTCATTTTCTTGCTAAGTATGTCAATGCTAGTATTATCAATGCGGGAGATGGTACGCATGAGCATCCTACTCAAGCGCTTTTAGATGTTTATTCGATTCAAGAATATTTTGGCAGGATTCAAGGCATAAAAGTTGTGATCGTAGGCGATATCATGCATTCACGTGTGGCACTTTCGAATATTTTTGCACTTAAAAAACTGGGAGCAGAAGTAGCAGTTTGCGGACCCTTAAGTTTGATACCTCGATATATTTCTACGTTAGGTGTCCATGTATTTGAACATGTACAGCAAGCACTTCTCTGGTGTGATGTAGCAAACGTGTTGAGAATTCAATTAGAAAGACAAAAAGTTAAAGCTTTTCCGTCGTTGAGAGAATATGCTTTGTATTATGGTATTAACAAAGAGTTGCTCAGTTCACTTAATAAACGCATTTTGATTCTTCATCCAGGACCTATTAACAGAGGAATAGAACTTACTTCGGATGTGGCAGACTCAGAGCATTCTATTATCTTGCAACAAGTAGAAAATGGAGTAGCCATTCGAATGGCTGTATTGTATTTATTAGCTGAAAATATACAGATAGGAAATTTTCAATAGTCATTTTGAAAATTTTTTTCTGTCATCGAACTTCTTTTTTTTAAAGAAGAAAGCCGATAAATTACATTAAATTCGAAAGTATTAAAATTAGCGAGATTGTTTTTTCCGATAGGAGTGTGGTAAGAAAACATTACCCGTAGTTTTCCCCAAATAGAAGATGCATTCTCTAAGCCAAAATAAAATATAAGGTTCCTTCGGTGGTGATAGCCGATTCCTAAAGTAAGCGAATTTGCTAGTATCCAATGGTGAGCGAGCAACATATCGTATAGCTGAGGGTTGATATATCTCAAATAACCCAAAGGTTTTCCGAAAACTTGCTCGTTCATATTGTATTGGGCTTCAATAGTATAGTGATACATAGGAATAAGCCTATAAATATCAATTAGAGGTTGTATGCCCGAATTAAATATTTGTGAAATAGCATATCCCGCTTGCCAGTTTTTGAGCTTTAAGCGAATGCCGATAGCACCATCGAGTTTGGTGTCACTTCCACCCGCATTAACGGCCGAAGCCAAAACTAAATAGTTCATCGCTCCTAAGGCGACACCAGCACTTAAGTTCCAGTTGTTGCGAATGAGAAGGTTAGTAGCATACTGACCATAAAGCCGATTGCGCCGTAAATATGCGCCTTCTTGTTCTGTAAACGCCGTCAGTCCGATTGCTTGGTAGTGCCTAAGAGTATCAGAACGATGTATTTTTAGGCTTATAAGCGCATATAAAGATTGAATATTATTCCATGCGCCCGAGAATCGCTGATTGCCTAAGGAAACTTCTGATTCTAAGTAAGCTGTATAGGCAGGATTGATAAAAGGATAGGCTTCAGAATAATTTCCTAAAAAGAAAGGGAAACCAATAACTTCGCGTTGGCAATACAAAGGAGGGGATGATACAAATATAAGAAAAAACAATGAGCCAATAAAAAACATTCGATAGTTCTTTACGGCTAAAATAAAGCCTTGCAGTGGTTTTACCTACAAGGCAATTAAAAATTTAATTTTCATTAAAAACTACTTTCCTGTGCGTTGCTCTTTTGAGCTTCGGCGGCGTTTTTCATTTTTTGAATTTCATTTCGTATTTCTTGAGCTAAATTTTTCATTTCTTGCATCGCTTTGCGCACTCGAGTGCCCGCTGCTTGGACACCCTTTTCATAAAATTTGATAAAATCTTCCTCGTGGGAAGTGAGAAGTTGTAAGAGCTGCTGGTATCTGTTCATGACACTTTCTATTTATAGAACGATTAATTGAAATTTCAAGGCAATGAACATCATTAAAATTAACATATGCAAGTTTTAAGCCAAAAAGAATATATTTTTATAAATTAGACTTTTTTAAATGAACGTTTTTGAGTATAGATGAAAAAAATTGTTGTTTTTATTGTAGGACCTACCGCTGTAGGGAAAACGGATGTCGCTGTACGATTGGCTCAGCATTATCTAACGGAAGTAATTTCTGCTGATTCTCGGCAATTTTATAAAGAAATGCTCATCGGTACAGCAAGACCTACTCCTCTACAAATGCAAGGAGTTCCTCATCACCTTGTAGGACATATTTCAGTTCAGCAACCTTATGATGTTGCTGATTTCGAAAAAGACGCATTGAGTATCATCGAACAAATCTTACAAAAAAAAAATATTGTTTTGGTAGTAGGAGGCTCTGGTTTATATCTTAAAACGTTAGCGGAAGGAATTGACCAAATACCCAAAGTAGATTGGCACGTGCGCCACCAGATTCTTCAAAAATACCAACAAGAAGGTTTAACTTCTTTGTTAGAAGAGCTTTCTGAAAGAGATGCTGTGTATTTTCAGCAAGTAGATAAAGCAAATCCGCAGCGAATCATTCGAGCATTAGAAGTGTGCAGAGCTACAGGTAAACCTTATTCTACTTTTCGAACAGGGAAAAAAGTGATACGTCCTTTTGATATACTTAAAATAGGACTTATCCTTCCACGAGAAGAACTGTATTTTCGTATTAATCGACGTGTAGAACAAATGGTTGCTGCTGGCCTTCAAGAAGAGGCGCTTTCCTTAATCAAATATCGAGATGTAAATGCCTTGCAAACTGTAGGTTATCGAGAAATTTTTGAGTGGTATGATGGAAAATATTCTTGGCAAGAATGTATAAAACGCATCCAACAAAATACCCGACATTTTGCCAAACGACAACTTACATGGTTTAGAAAAGACACTTCCATACAGTGGTTTGCGCCTCAAGAAATAGCTAACATCATAAGTTGGATTGATAGATTTTAATTACGTTCGAATATTTGTGGCGGGTACTCTACCAAACATAAAAATAAGCCTTGAGGCGGAGCGGCTCCTGATGATTTTTTGACATCTCTACTCGTTATAATTTTTTGAAAATCTTCAACGGAGATTTTGTTTCTGCCTACATCTACTAAAGTTCCCACGATAAGGCGCACCATTCCTCTTAAAAATCGGTTAGATGTAATAGTAAAAATAATTTCTTCTTCGTTTTGTTCCCATTTTGCGTTGGTAATGTTGCACAAAAAGTGAGAAGTATGGGTGCGTACTTTGCAAAACGTTCGAAAATCGTGCTCACCCAAAAGAAATTGCGAGGCTTTATTCATGCTCTCTAAACAGAGTTTCGGAAAGAACTGCCAACTGCTTTGCAAGGAAAATGGATTTTTATAAGGACAAATATGATATTGATAGGTTCTTCGAATAGCGCTAAAACGCGCATGCGCCCGGAAATCGACTTCAAAAATCCGATTTATAGCTATATCAGCGGGCAATAAACTATTGAGAGCATAGCGAAATTTGCCATAGTCTTCAATAGGGTTAGGTGTATCTACATGGATAAATTGTTGTTTACAATGAACGCCTGCATCTGTTCGGCTACTAAATACTGTTTCTACCTCATGTTTTAATAAAATCTGGAGTTTTTGATTTAAAACTTCTTGAACAGTGATTGCGTTGTGTTGTTTTTGTGAACCTGCGTAATGGGTTCCATTGTAAGAGATTTCTAAAAAATACCGCTTCATCATCTCTAATAAGACTTAATTTTAATTTCAAATTTGTTGCGAATAAGTACTAAAATCTTTTTTAAATGTCCGCTTTTAAATAAAAAAAGAATTTAGATTCATTTTGGCGGTTGAAAGAATATTCTATGCGTACTACTGTATTGTAGTAGGTAACAATATCTACACCGACTCCATACCCGATGAGCAGCGTATTAGTGAGACGTTTGTTAATAGGTTGAACAAACTCATAATAGCCGTAAGCTATATCGGTATATCCTTTTAAAAATACTTGTATTGGAATGGTGCGGAATTGTTCAATAGGAATAAACTTAAAGCGAGGCTTTCCATCTAATGCTTTCCAACGAAACGTATTTTGAGAAATTCCAAAATGCTGAGCATCAATAGCGTACAAATCGTATCCGCGCGCTAAATATCCTCCGTAACCTAATCCTTGTAATGTTGGAAAAGGCTGCCGTGAAGGTGTAGCAATCCTTCCTTTGAGGGTAGTTTCTATGGAAAACTGTTGAGATAGAAAAGAATATTTGCTAATGCTCATATAAAAACGCGTTACGTGTTGGTCTTCATTGCGAAAAACTCCCAGTTGATTTAGACCTAAAAAAAATAGCCATCCTTTGAGAGGGTATATTTGGTTATCTCGATAGTCATATCGGTAGGTATATTCAATTTCGGTATAACGTTGTATGTTTCTGCTGTCAAGAAAATATTCTGGATTTAGAATTATTACAGAATCATCTACTCGGTTTTCTTGCCAACCTATTCGAAGAGAGTGGTTATCAAAAAAGCGCTTTCGGTAGCCTATCGAAAATGAGGTGCTAAATCGCTCTCTTAGTACTTTATCTCCATATCTCAAATAAACAAGTTTGTTGTTTTCTGTTTGATAAGCTACATCTCGATTTTCAGCAAATCGGATTTCATACTTGGCACTGATAGTTTGTTTTCTGTTGATATAAGGAAAAAAGTAACTAAATCCGAGTGCTCTAGTAAATCCGAGTTGTAAACCAATGCGCAAATTTTCTCGTCTTCCACGCGCATTTCTCCAATTAATACGCATACCGTATTCCAACCGCCTAAGGTCTGCATTTCGTTCGCGCAGCCATTCGTTAAAATTTCGATCTCCGATATCTAAATGTGGAATAGGGAAAATATACCACTGTTCTTTAATATCAAAAAAAATTCGGATGCTATCCAACGATAAATATTCGTATCGATATTCGACTGACACAAAAATTTGTAGGTTGTATATTTTATTTTTTTCCCATTCTAACACTCTATCAAGCTCAGTTGCATTAATTCTATCGCCTTCTTGTATAGCTAATTCTCTTCTTAAAATGTGCTCTTTGGTGATTTTATTGCCTAAAAACATAATCTGAGCTATTGTAAGTAAAGTATCTTTTTGAGCATTACAATAGCCATTTTGTAAAATTGTTAGAAAAACAATTATCCATCTCCACTTATTTGCGATGCATAACTTTTTCAATTGGGTTGTGTTTGATTAGCTTGCACTTGTTGCAAAGTTTCTTCTGAGGGTTCTGTGTGCAAAGTGATATCGTTATGCTTGGGGAAAGGACGCTTTCCGATGAGTTTTTCTAAATCGCTCTGATAAATGACTTCTTTTTCTAAGAGTTTTTGAGCGACGAGTTCTAATTCTTTGCGTTTTTCTGTAAGGAGTTGCTTAGTGCGTTTATAAGCATCGTCTACCAATTTTTTAACTTCCTTGTCAATGAGTTCGGCAGTTGCTTCAGAATAAGGCTTATCAAATTGGTATTCGGAACGTTTGGGGTCATAATAAGAAATTAATCCGATTTCTTTGTTCATGCCGTAGATAGTTACCATGCTATACGCAATTTTGGTAACGCGTTCTAAATCGCTCAAGGCACCTGTCGAAACTGTGTTAAAAACAATATCTTCGGCGGCGCGTCCGCCTAATAACACACAAATTTGGTCGATAAGTTGCTCAGTGGTATAAAGAAACTGTTCGCGCGGAAGATGTTGTGCGTAACCTAGTGCCGCTACTCCTCGGGGCACAATGCTTATTTTTACTAAAGGATCTGCGTATTCTAAAAACCAACCTACGATTGCATGACCTGCTTCGTGATAAGCAACCGTTTGCTTTTCTTCAGGCGATATGATTTTATTTTTCTTTTCTAATCCTCCGATGACGCGATCGATAGCTGCTTGAAAATCAGACATATCTATTTGTTTTTTATCGCGTCTTGCTGCAATAAGAGCTGCTTCGTTGCAAATATTGGCAATGTCCGCTCCCGCAAACCCGGGAGTTTGTGCGGCCAATTCTGAAATATTCACATCGGGTCCGAGCTTTAATTTAGAAGCGTGTACTTTAAAAATAGCTTCTCTTCCTTTGATATCTGGTTTATCAATCGCAATTAGACGGTCGAAGCGTCCTGGGCGAAGCAAAGCACTATCTAATACATCCGGGCGATTAGTAGCAGCAAGAATAATGATATTTGTTCCTGTAGTAAATCCGTCCATTTCAACAAGAAGAGAGTTCAAGGTATTTTCACGTTCATCGTTAGCGCCCATCATCATTCCTCTTCCGCGAGAGCGGCCTATAGCATCAATCTCGTCAATAAAAATGATACAAGGAGCTTTTTCTTTAGCGGTTTTGAATAAGTCGCGTACGCGTGCAGCTCCTACTCCTACAAACATTTCCACAAAGTCAGAACCTGACAGACTAAAGAAAGGAACGCCCGATTCTCCGGCTACAGCCTTGGCTAGAAGAGTTTTGCCTGTGCCAGGAGGACCTACTAAAAGAGCTCCTTTTGGAATTTTCCCGCCTAAATCGGTATATTTTTTAGGATTTTTTAGGAATTGTACGATTTCCTCGATTTCTTCTTTGGCTTCGTCGAGCCCTGCAACATCTTTAAAAGTCACTTGAACTTTACCAGCCTCAAAAATAGCAGCTTTTGATTTTCCGATATTAAAAATTTGTCCGCCAGGACCTAAGCCCGTCATTCGGCGCATGATAAGCCAAAAGCCAAAAATTAAAAGAAGTAAAAATCCCCAACTAAAAAACCATGTGCTGAAATCTTGGCGTGTTTCTACTCGGAAAGGAACTTTTTGATCTAAAGGCTTATCTGCTTGCATTTCCTCGAAATCTTTTTTGAAGATTTCGGGAGAAAAAATATTGATTCGATATTGAGGACCTTGCATCAAGCCAAACCGATTTTTTTGTGAAAGTTCCTCAATATACTCTCTCTTTTGAAGAGCTTCTTTGGTGAGAAAAACTTCTACAGAGCGTTCATTGACAATCACGACCTCTGCCACATCACCAGCGTTCAACATTTTTTGGAAGCGTTGCTGCGTGATGTCGATAGCAGAAGTAGACTTATTAAAGTAAGTAAGCCCTACGACGGCTAATATAAGAGCGATGAGCAGCCAAACCTGATAGATTCCTCCTCCACCATTATTATCTTTTCGAGATTCTGGAAAAGGAACCTGATTTTTCTTTTTCTCTTCGCTTGTGCGCGGAAGAGTAGAATCAGATTTAGGGCTACCGTTTAGATTATCGTTTATTTCTTGTTTATTTTCTGCTGACATCTTTACAAATCTAATATTTATTTAAATATGAAAAATTATGTTTAACTGAATTGTTGCAATTTTATTAAGTAATGTTAGGATACCGCGTAATTTTTGCGTCTCCCCAAAGTTCTTCTAGTCCATAAAAAATGCGTTTTTCCTTTCGGAAAATGTGTACTACTACGTCAATATAATCTAAAATAATCCATTCTTTAAAAGCACTACCTTCTTTTTTCCATGGTTCTTCGCCAATGCGTTTAAAAACTTCTTTTTCTACAGAATCTGTAATCGCATCTACTTGACTATCATTGTTTCCTGAACAAATTACAAAAAAATCTGTAATTGCATTTTTAATTCCGCGTAAGTCTAATACTACTACGTCGGACGCTTTCTTTTCTAGCATGCCCAGAATAATTGTATCGACTAAACGCTGGGCGAAGCTGTCATTTTGGCACGAATATTTTAAATCTTTAATAGTTTGAGTCATTTATACTTTAACATCTTTTTTAAAAAAATACATCAAAAATAATGCACAAAAGGTTCAACGTGGTTAAAATTTTACACATCTAAACGAGCGTATTTAGCATTTTTTTCAATAAACTCGCGTCTCGGTGCTACTTCATCGCCCATAAGCATGGAGAAGATGTGATCTGCTTCTGCTGCTGATTCGATATCTACGCGTTTTAAACTGCGTTTTTCTGGATTCATAGTAGTTTCCCAAAGCTGTTCATCGTTCATTTCTCCTAGACCTTTATAACGCTGTACGTGAGAATTTTCTCCGAGTTGCTGAATAGCGCGGTCTCGTTCTTCTTCATTCCAACAATAAATTTCTTGATTTCCTTTTTTTACTAAATATAAAGGAGGTTGAGCAATGTATACATAGCCTCTATCTACTAAAGGACGCAGATATCTGAAAAAGAAAGTAAGAATAAGAGTTCTGATATGAGAGCCATCTACATCGGCATCGGTCATGATAATAATTTTGTGATAGCGAAGTTTGTCTAAATTAAGTTCTCTTTCGTCGCCATCTTTTCCCATCGTAACGCCTAAAGCTGCAAACATATTGCGAATTTCTTCGTTTTCATAGATTTTATGTTCTTGCGCTTTTTCGACGTTCAAGATTTTCCCTCGCAAGGGGAGAACTGCTTGAAATTTGCTATTTCTGCCTTGTTTGGCAGTTCCACCTGCAGAGTCTCCTTCAACTAAGTAAAGTTCACAAAGAGCAGGGTCTTTTTCATAGCAGTCGGAGAGTTTTCCAGGGAGGCCGCCTAAGCTTGTAGCGCTTTTTCGCTGTACCATTTCACGAGCCTTTTTTGCTGCAATGCGCGCTTGGGCTGCCAATATTACTTTATTTATAATTGCTCTGGCTTCTTTAGGATTTTCTTCTAAATAGGTTTCTAAAACTTCTCCAACGCACTGGTCTACGGCTCCCATTACCTCTGTATTGCCGAGTTTGGTTTTGGTTTGTCCTTCAAACAACGGTTCTGCCACTTTGACAGAAATTACCGCTGTCAGTCCTTCTCTAAAATCGTCCCCTGTGATTTCTACTTTGGCTTTTTCGAGCAAACCTGATTTTTCAGCATATGTTTTGAGCGTTCTGGTGAGTGCGCGTCGAAAGCCTGCTACATGGGTTCCGCCCTCATGGGTGTTAATATTGTTTACATAAGAAAATACATTTTCGTTGTAGGAATCATTGTAAAGCATTGCAACGGCTACCGAGATTCCGTTCTTTTCTCCTTCTACAAAAATCGGCTCTGGGATGATGCGCGTGCGAGTTTGGTCGATGTAAGAAACGAATTCAGGGAGCCCTCCTTCTGAATAAAACACCTCTTGAAGAGCACATCCTTTTTCGTCTTTTTGGCGATAGTCTGTAAGAGTGATTTTAATGCCGTGGTTCAAATAGGCTAATTCTCGGATACGTGTAGCGATGGTGTCGTATTTGAATTCAGTAGTGGTGAAAATGCTACTGTCAGGCGTGAAATGTACCATTGTGCCGCGTTTTTGGGTAGTACCAACCTCTTTTACATCGTACAAAGGTTTCCCTTGAGCATATTCTTGTTGATAAATAATTCCATTTCGATATACATTTACTTTTAGGTGGGAAGAAAGTGCATTCACACAAGAGACACCCACGCCATGTAAGCCACCAGAAACTTTATAAGAATCTTTATCAAACTTTCCGCCAGCATGCAGCACGGTCATTACAACTTCTAGAGCTGATTTTTTTTCTTTAGGATGTATATCTGTTGGAATACCACGTCCATTGTCTGTTACACGAATAGAATTATCTTCCATGATTTCTACATGGATTTCTGTACAATAGCCAGCAAGAGCTTCATCAATCGAATTATCGACTACTTCCCAAATAAGATGATGCAATCCACGTGTATCAATCGAACCGATATACATCGCTGGCCGCTTGCGAACTGCCTCTAAGCCTTCTAGTACTTGGATGTTTTCAGCGGAATATTCGATAGAATCTACTTTTTTGGGAATAAGAATATCTTTTGCTTCTTCTGCAATCATATTTTGTTGATTTAAAATTTATTATCCCTTTCCGAATAATAAATAAAAAATTGAACTCACGAAATTAACGTTTCTTAACTGAAATGACAACATTCCATGAAAATATTTCCTTTCCAAGATTGTTCAAAATCTTATAAAATTTCTATCATTTTTGTAATACTCCTTTAGAAAACCTTAGTGTTTTGCGTTTTCTTCTTTGAAAAATTGTGCAACAAAAACCTTTTTTGCACATATTGCACCATAAACACAAATTCGAAATATGAAAGAAGCAGTTATCGGAATCGACTTGGGAGGTACTAATACAAAATATGGTCTTGTAGATAGAACGGGAGATTGCTTTGCTGATGGAAGTATTGAGACACACGCCCATCGTCCTGTTACAGAATTTATTCCTCGGATTGCACAAGCAATCACAGCGCTTCTTCAACAGCATCCAAATGTTTCCGTAAAAGCAGTAGGAGTAGGAGCGCCTAATGGCAACTATTATACAGGACGAATGGAAAAAGCGCCTAACTTTCAGTGGGGAGAAAGAGTAGAACTTGCCAAGCTTTTAAGCGAAGCTCTTCAACTACCCGTATGGCTTACCAATGATGCGAATGCTGCTGCTATCGGTGAAAAGCTTTATGGAGTAGCCAAGCATTTTAAAGATTTTGTAGTGATTACACTTGGCACGGGTCTTGGTAGCGGTATTTATGTAAATAATCAACTTGTATATGGTCATGACGGTTTTGCGGGAGAAATCGGACATACTACCGTATTTTTGGACGGGCGCGACCATACTACGGGCAGAAAAGGCTCTCTCGAAACTTATGTTTCTGCTACAGGAATTAAAAGGACAGTCTTTGAACTTTTATGCAATCGCATTGAACCTAGCCCTTTACGCGATTTAAGTTACAACCAAATGACAGCCAAACATATCACAGAAGCTGCGCTTCAAGGCGACAAAATTGCTTTAGAAGCATTTGAATTAACAGGTAAAATTTTGGGTCTTAAACTTTCTGATACAGTAGCGCACTTAAGCCCTGAGGCTATTATCTTATTTGGAGGGTTGGCAAATGCCGGTGACCTAATTCTTAGACCTACTAAATATTGGATGGAATACTACAACTTAGGAATCTTTAAAAACAAAACTCAAATTTTAATTTCAGATTTAAAAGGAGATAGCGTAGCTATACAAGGAGCTGCAGCATTAGCATGGGAAGAGTGGACAAAACATCAATAAAATTATTTGTTCTCGTAATTCGCAAAAACTGTTTATATATTTGTCTAAACTTTGGAGTTAAATAAAGTAATATTATGAAACGATTGTTATATGTAATAGTATTTTTTACAATATCACTCAGAGCGCAAAAGCTTACGCTCTACAGTTTCGACAAACTTTCGCAAGAACCCGTTAAAATTACTGCTAACCCTTTACCTGTTGATTCTAAAGAAGTGGGCGATACAAGTTTTACAGTTTATGGAGGTGGAACTGTAGATTTTGCACTGTACTTTGTACATGGTGATCAGTACGACAATATTTTTAACCCTAACCCTACGGGAATTGTTATCAATGGGAAATATTTTAATTTTTATTGTACCCAAGAGCTTTCTTTTAAACAGCATGTGAATATGCTTTTGGATGCTAAAGAGTTTACCTATTTAGGCAAAACCTATTTAGTGACTATTAGTTTGTGGGAAAATTGCAAAGACGAAACTTGCCGTTATCGATGCTATAATGTATTCGACATTACTGATAAAAATGATATTAAACAATATTCTTTTAATAGTATCTTTGAGGGAATGGCTTCTTTTGGAGAGTTCAACAGCGATGGTATTATCGATTTTATTCGTGCTGCTCCTAAAGTACCCGATAACCTTACAGTGACAGATGCTGATTTAGCGCGCCAGTATTATCTTATTACAGCATACACTTTTTTAGAAGGTAGAATTGTACAACTTGCTAATCAATCTAAAAGCTATTATTACATACAAGCAAAAGGCGATGAAGAAGTGCAACAATTTCAAGTGTTAGCTGCAGATTGGTTTTTTCCACTTAAAGATAGTGCAGGGCGTCAAATAGAACCTAAATCGTACTTTCCTCCTTATATTTCTTTCGACCCTCAACAATCCTATTTGTTCGATAGTGAAGGATTTCGTATCGAAAAAAACAGATGGTCGGTACTTGTTAAAAAAATGTCGGATATAGATGGAGCAAAAGATTTGTGTGCAGAACTTTCTAAACATGAGTTTAGAGATGTATACATTTTGCCAGATCAGTACAGCGGAAAAATTTCTTATCAAGTACTAGTAGGAAACTACCAAAGCAAGGATATGGCTCTTGATGCTCAGGATATGCTTAAGAATATAGGCATCATGGGTGAATTGTTTGACTTAAAGGTAGGATATAAATAAATGAAAAAGTACAAAATTGCTCTTGGAGCAGATCATGCAGCTTTTCACTTAAAAAATGAACTGGCTGCTTTCTTGAAAGATAGTGGGCATGATGTTACAGACATGGGAACACATTCGGAAGCATCGGTAGATTATCCTGATTTTGCTCGCGCTGTTTGCAGTGCAATCGAAGATGGCTCCCACCATTTTGGAGTACTTTGTTGTGGGAGCGGAATAGGAATTTCAATTGCCGCTAATCGTCATCAAGGAATACGAGCAGGAGTAGCTTGGAATACAGACATTGCCGCTCTCATGAGACAACACAATGATGCTAACGTAATTTGCTTTGGAGCGCGCTTTACGGCTCCTTATTACGCAAAACGCATGCTAGAAGTGTTTCTGAACGCAGAATTTGAAGGAGGAAAACACCTTCAAAGAATTGCTAAACTTTCTTGTTAAAAGGTTAAAAGAAGCGTGCGAACATAAAAGTGTTCGCACAATGTCGTTACACATATTCTGAAGTAAGTTTTGCATTAATATATTCTCGATTCATGCGAGCAATATGTGTTAAAGAAATTTCTTTTGGGCATTCAGCAGAACAAGCACCTGTATTGGTACAAGCCCCAAATCCTTCTTTGTCCATTTGTGCTACCATTGCCTCTACGCGGCGTTTTCTTTCAGCTTGTCCTTGAGGCAACAAAGCTAGTTGAGAAACTTTAGCAGCTACAAACAGCATGGCAGAAGCGTTTTTACAAGCAGCTACACACGCTCCACACCCAATACAAGTAGCAGCGCTAAACGCTTCATCGGCAATTTCTTTAGGAATAGGAATTTCGTTTGCGTCGGGAGCATTTCCTGTATTTACGCTTATATAGCCTCCTGCTTGAATGATGCGGTCGAAGGCACTTCTGTCTACTACCAAGTCTTTGATTACAGGAAAGGCTTTTGCGCGCCAAGGCTCTACTACAATAGTGTCGCCATCATTAAAATGACGCATGTGTAATTGGCAAGTAGTAGTTCCTTTTAGGTGTCCATGAGGCCTTCCGTTGATGTACATGCTACACATCCCACAGATTCCTTCGCGACAATCATGGTCGAATGCGATAGGATCTTTTCCTTCGTTGAGAAGTCGTTCATTGAGTACATCGAACATTTCCAAAAAGGACATATGTTCATTTACATCATCGAGTTGATAAGTCTCAAATCGCCCTGTATCTTGTGCGTCGCGTTGTCTCCACACTTTGAGTGTGATGCGCATTTTTTTAGATTCTGCCATATCAAATTTAGTTTGTTTGTGTTAAACGTCAAAAGTATTTAATTTTCTTGCAAAATACTTTATTGAAGTAGAATGTTTTGTTCAAAATGAAATTTTTTTATAGAGATTTAAAGTTTACGTAAAAAGTAGTTCTTATAGAGAATTTGAAAGTAGACTCTAATAGTCATACGTTTTTTAGATTTGATAAAAGGTTTTAATAAGAAATAAGAATTTTATTTTGTTTTTATTAAAAAATGTGTAATTTTATTAACGAATCCATAAAGATGATGTATTTTAATTGAAAACTTTGTAAACATGGAAAAACTCAAAAACGATTGGCTTACTGATGGCTTGATTGATTTTGAATATAAGAAGTACGTTTTGTTAGCTTACCTTCAGCACGTCAGAAAAAGTTTTCGAGAAATGAAGTTGTATCCTGTATTTGACGATTTGATATTTCATTACAAAAACCTTATCACTTTACGAGACACTAAAAAGTTGCTGTATGAACAATTTCCAAAGGAAATTACGGAAGCGGATTTTCAACGTCTTACATTAAACTATCGCCGAATTTTAGAAGACGATGCAATAATGCGAGAATTAGAAGAAATTTGTGAGTATGCAATTCCCGTTATAAAAACCCATTTAGAAGAGGGAAAAGAAGTGTATGAAATCGTTTCTCGCAATTTAGAAATTACTCCTGTAGGAATTACTCCTATTTACAAGTATGAAGGTTACATGATGATGAGAGAAGCACACAAGCCTCAAACAATTGTTTATCGCTATAAGATTTCTATTTTCAAAAATGCAAATGAGCGTTTTAGAGGTATCAATATTACCAAAGTAGAAGAGCAAAGGTCGAAGTTTCAAACGCCAGAAACTATTAAAGCTAATCTGATTAAGCGGTATCCTGAAATGCCTAATCCTGCTACTTACCTTATTACTACTACTGTAGCTTGTGCCTACGAACAAACTTTTATGCCCATTGCAAAAAGAAGTTTAGTTCGATATATCACTGCAAATGAATAGCAGGTTTCTTATCTATTATTGTTAAATGGACGCTTATTTCTAGATTCAAACATTCTGTAGATGTTTAGCGTTTTAATTTTTGATTTTAAAGCGCTCGCATGAATGTCAGTCTGCTAAATAAAGTTTTAAGGCTACTGCTAATTTACGGGGTTGTTTGTGTAGCGGGGAGTTGTCAAAACAAAGAAATAGAAAACGTTTCACCTCCTTCTCCTTTTAAGGTATTGGAGAGCTATTCTTTTTCTCAGAAAATTCCAGTTTTTCAGGTGCGTTTAATGGCTTCTTTGTTGAATTTACCCTCTCACATCAATCAGCGTTTTCAACATGACATCAGAATTTATCGCCTGATTTATCGGAGTAAATATCAAAATAATAATATTCGTGGGTCTGGAATTGTGATTATTCCAGATAACTTCTCGAATCCTCCTATTTTATCGGCACAGCGTGGAACAATTTTTGCCAGCAAAGAGGCCCCTTCTCGCTTTTTTTTTAGCTTAAATAATTTTGCAGGCAATCCGACGGGCTTTGAAATATTAGCTTCATTAGGCTATATAGTAGTGATTGCTGATTTGTTTGGTTTTGGAGCATCTGAGAATGTTTTTCATCCTTATTTGCTTAAGGAGCCAAGTGCTCGCGCTTCTTATGATATGCTTCAGGCTACAGTAGAGTTTTTGGAGGCAGAAAAAATTTCTTTTGATAAAAAACTGTTTCTTACAGGATACTCCCAAGGGGGATACACCACTTTAGCACTTCAAGAACTTCTCGAAAAAGAACCAATTCCTCTATTATCTCTTACAGCTGTTACTGCAGGAGCAGGGCCCTACAATATCGAAAAAACGATGGAGGAAATCATAAAAGACACTCTTTATGAGAATCCTGCGTTTTTGATTTATGTATTTCACGCTTATAACCAACATTATGGAACGGATTATCTTCGTTCTATTATATTTCAGCCAGAAGTAGCCGATAAAATTCCAATACTTTTTAATCGACAAAATACATTAGGGACTATTAACGCCGCTCTTTCAAAACGATTAGACAGTGTATTTGTGCCTAATTTCTTAAACGATTTGAGGAAAAAAAGGCAGATTGCGTGGCTAAGAGTATTTCGCGAAAATCATACGGATAATTTTACACCTCAGACGCCTCTTCGCTTGTTTCATTCACTCAGTGATGAAGTAGTTCCTGTTGCTGTTTCTAGGGAAGCATATCGTAATTTTTTAAATCGTGACGCCAATGCTGTTGTTAGCTTTTTTCCTACAAATACGAGTTCTCATGCTACTGGAATTTCTCCGATGTTGTTGCATTCTATTTTGTGGTTTGATAGTTTGAAGATGTATCCAAAGTAAATCATTTAGCTATCCAAGTTGGGAGTTTGCCAATTTCTATATCAAACAAAGGTAACATAAGTATGTAGCACCAAAAACATGTTACTAGAATACAAACCAAATTGAATATTAATCCGAATTTGACCATTTCAGGCACTCTTACTTCTCCGCTAGCAAATACGATTGCATTAGGAGGAGTAGCCATTGGCAACATAAATGCAAGGCTCGAACTAATCGTGATAGGAATAATAGTAATAAGAGGATTTTCTTTCATTTCTAAAGCAATACCTGCCGTTAAAGGAATCATGACTGCTGCTAATGCAACGTTACTCATTACTTCAGTGGCAAAAACAGTGATAAAAGTAAGTACCGTTACTACTAACAAAATGTTATTAATTCCTAAGTTTTTTACAAATTCTCCTACTTGCGCAACGATTCCTACTTTTTCCATTGTGCTCGCTAAGCAGATTCCTCCTCCAAACAGCAATAGGATTTCCCAAGAGAGTTTTTCGCTATCTTTCCAACTGAGAATGAATTCTCCCTTTTTCCAGTCTACAGGAATGGCAAACAACATAATGAGAGCTAATACTGCAATAATAGTATCGTTAAGGCGAAAAGGTAAAATTTTGTTTAGGTAGTTTCCTGTAATCCAAAGTAGAGCAGTGGTTAAGAATACAGTTAACACGATTTTTTCTCCTTTGTTCATGCTACCTAATTTTTGAAGTTCATCTTTGAAGACCGATGCAGATTGACTTAGGTTCCCGATGCGATTAGGAAAAATGATTTTGACTAAAAAAACATAACATAAAAAAAGTATTGAAAAAGATAAAGGCAAACAAAGCATCATCCAACTAGCAAAACTAATTGAATATTGGTAAGTAGAAGATAAATAGCCCGCCAACACAGCATTAGGAGGGGTTCCAATGAGTGTTGCAATTCCTCCGATGCTAGCAGAATATGCAATTCCGAGCATTAAAGCTAACGCAAAACGGTGCTTTTTAAAAGTGTCATTTCTGAATTGATTTTCTAATAATTTTATGATAGAGGAAGCAATTGGGAGCATCATGACGGTAGTAGCAGTGTTGCTTATCCACATGCTTAACAAATAAGAAGCAAGCATAAATCCGAAGATAATATGGTTAGCATCTGTTCCAGTGAGCTTTACGATGTTTAGCGCAATTCTGAGATGTAGTTTCCATTTTTCTAAAGCTAACGCAATAAACAAACCTCCCATAAATAAATAGATAACAGGATCAGCATAAGAAGTGGTCGCCTCTTTAAGGGATATAATGTCGAATAATGGAAACAACACTAACGGAATCATAGCAGTAACTCCGATTGGAACTGCTTCTGTAATCCACCAAGAGAGCATCAAGAAAGCTATAGCCAAAACTTTGAGTTGAGCGTTGTGAGCGTTTAAAAGAATTGTAAAAGCAATTAAAGGTGCTACGAGGAGTCCTATTTTTTTCATATAAGTTTGTTAAGTTGTTTTTCAAAACTAAAAAATTTTTTCTTTAAAAAATTGGATAAATGTTTTTTGAAAAAACACCTGAATTAGTCTAACTTTGAAAAGTTTAAATTCATCGACGTCTTATAGGTTTAGCAGAGATGCTAATGAAAAAGGAATCGTGTGAAAATCACGAGCTGTCCCGCAACTGTAAGTAACAAAAAAGGTTTTTGCCCTTGTGAGCCATTGCTCTATTTGGAGCGAGAAGGCCGGCAAAGACTGTTACGAGCCAGGAGACTTGCCTATAAGATATTGACAAGTGCCCTCGTGGATTGGGGTAGGCGTCAGGTGGGTGAACAATACAAAATTTTTTGGAGAGCGCTCTTTAAAGGTAGGAGAGCGCTCGCGTGTGTTGTGTTGTTCGTTTGCTTTTCCCTTCCATGTAGGCATTGCAGATTTAAACAAAGAAAGATTGTTTTACTTAAATTTAAAGTGCAATGCAAAGTCACAATTTAGGTTATCCGCGCATAGGGACTCATCGCCAACTTAAAAAAGCGTGTGAAAGCTATTGGGCGAATAAAATTTCTCAAGAAGAGCTTTTGAAAGTAGGTGCTCAAATCAGGCAACAAAATTGGCAGACGCAAAAGAAAGCTGGCATTCACTACATTCCGGTGAACGACTTTTCTTTTTATGACCATGTCTTAGATATGTCCTTTTTGTTGGGCGCTATTCCAGAACGATATCGCGATTTAATTGACAAAAAAAGCGCCTTAGATGTTTACTTTGCTATGGCAAGAGGATACCAAAAAGAAGGATGGGACCTCACCGCCATGGAAATGACAAAATGGTTTGATACAAATTATCATTACATTGTTCCGGAGTTTAAAAGGGATCAACAGTTTGAACTTTTTGGAACCAAAGTCTTTGATGAATTTCAAGAAGCACAACAACAAGATATTTTAGCCAAACCAGTTCTGATAGGTCCTATCTCTTATTTGTTGTTGGGAAAAGAAAAAGAAAATGGTTTTCATAGAATTGATTTGATAGATAGACTTTTGCCCGTTTATGTTCAGATTTTGCAAAAACTTCACGCTCAAGGAGCGACATGGATTCAATTAGATGAACCTTCTCTAGCTACTGATATCACCGAAAAAGAAAGAAGAATATTTCTAGAAACTTACACAGAGATTCAGAAGCGATTACCTTCACTTCGTATCATTCTGGCTAGTTATTTTGACTGCTATGAAGAGAATCTGCAAACAGCTCTTAAACTTCCTATTCACGTACTTCATTTGGACTTAGTGCGTTGCCCTAAGCAATTAGACGATGTGTTACATCATACAGAGCTAAAAAATCAGATTTTATCTTTAGGCTTAGTCGATGGAAGAAATATCTGGAAAAATGATTTTCAAGTATCCTTAGAATATATCCGAAGAGCAGCAGAACGCATAGGTACACAAAGGGTATGGATAGCACCTTCTTGTTCTTTGCTTCATGTTCCATATGACTTAGAGTTGGAAGAAACCTTGAATCCTCAAGTTAAACGATGGCTTGCATTTGCAAAGCAAAAGCTTGTAGAGGTAACTACCTTAATGCGTTTAGCACAAGGTGAAAACACACCTGAACTTCAGCAAATTCTACAAGATAATATCCAAACTCAGAACGATCGCAAAAATTCTCCGTTGATTCATAATCCGAAAGTAAAAGAAAGACTTGCATCTATTCGAGAAGAGGATTTTGAGCGCCAATCACCATTTCCAGTTCGTCAAAAGATCCAAAAAGAAACTTTCCAACTTCCGCTTTTCCCCACTACCACAATAGGTTCATTTCCACAGACTACAGAAATCCGACAGTTGCGCGCCAGACTTAAAAAGGGTGAGATCACCCAAGCTGAATACGAAACCGAAATTGAAAAAGCAATCGTAGAAGCTCTTCGATTTCAGGAAGAAATAGGATTAGATGTGCTAGTTCATGGAGAATTTGAACGAAATGACATGGTAGAGTACTTCGGCGAGCTCTTGGAAGGTTTTGCTTTTACTGAGAATGGTTGGGTACAAAGCTATGGAAGCCGCTGCGTAAAACCTCCTATTATTTTTGGTGATGTAGCGAGAAGCAAGGATCTTTCATTGCGTTGGACTCAATTTGCGCAGAGTCATACTAAAAAGTTTCTAAAAGGAATGCTCACAGGTCCCGTTACTATTTTGCAATGGTCTTTTGTAAGGAATGATCAATCCAGACGCGATACAGCTTTTCAGATCGCTCTCGCTATAAGAGATGAAGTTCTTGAACTCGAAAAAGCAGGTATTAAAATCATTCAGATCGATGAGCCTGCCTTTCGCGAAGGCTTACCACTTCGCAAAAAAGATTGGGTAACTTATTTGGATTGGGCTGTAAAAGCGTTTCGATTAGCTGCAAGCGGGGTTAAAGACTCTACCCAAATCCATACGCATATGTGTTATTCAGAATTTAATGACATTATTGAGTCTATTGCTCAACTAGATGCCGATGTCATTACTATTGAAACTTCGCGCTCTGAAATGGAGTTATTAGAAGCGTTCATTAACTTCAAATATCCCAATGAAATTGGTCCTGGAGTGTATGACATTCATTCTCCTAGGGTGCCAAGTGTTGAAGAAATGAAACGTTTGCTTTACAAGGCTTTAGAAGTTTTACCTATCGAAAATATATGGGTGAATCCCGATTGTGGTTTAAAAACGCGACAATGGAAAGAAACTAAACTTGCACTGCAAAACATGGTTCATGCAGCTCAAGCTCTAAGAAAAGAAGTTAAGCTAAAAGCTGAATAACACTTGGGAAGGCTCATTTTACGAGTCTTCCTTTTTATTCTAATCTTTTAATTTTTATTTGCAGGTAAGCGAATAGAACAGTCATGAAAGGGCTCAGATAACAAAAAAAACAATAAGGAGCATAACTCCACGTGCTAACGCCGAGCACGGTTGATTGTGTAGCGCCACAAGTATTCCATGGAATAAGTACTGACGTAACTGTTCCACTATCTTCTACAGTACGGCTGAGATTTTCAGGAGCTAAGTTGCGTAAGAGGTATACATTTTTAAACATTCTTCCTGTAATAGCTACAGATAAATATTGGTCTGCGGTAGTAAGGTTCATGAGTATGGCTGTTAAAGAAGTTGTTAGAACCAACGACCCATCAGAATTTGCCAAACGACTTAGCCGACTTACGATAGCAGGGAGTAATCCTGAGGCTTCCATGGCTCCTCCAAAAATCATAGCGCTGATAATAAGCCAAACAGTGTTTAGCATACCTGCCATGCCGCGTGAAACCAGTAACTCTGATAAAATGGGGTGATGCACCGGAATTTGAATTTTTCCGTACAAAGCTTTTAAAACATATTCATAAAAAATTCTCAACGAGAAGGTTTGATGTGATAATTTCATGATAAGTTCTGATTGAAAGGTAAATGTACATATTACTCCTCCTAAAATACCGATGAACATAGCAGGAATTGCTGGGATGCGTCGCGCTACTAAATAAAAAGTGCCTAAAGGTACTATAAGTAAGCTCCAATGAATAGTAAAAGTATTCTCTAAAACATAAGTTAATGAGTCTGCGTGGCTGAAGGTGTAAGAAGTTGCAAATGAACAATAAAGCCCTATTGCTGTAAAAATGAGCAAAGTAATTGCAAATGTTGGAATTGTAGTGAGCATCATGTACTGCACATGTTTAAAGAGCTCTGTACCTGCCACAGCAGGTGCCAAATTAGTAGTATCAGATAGAGGAGAGAGTTTGTCTCCGAAGTAAGCCCCTGAGATAATTGCACCCGCTGTGAGAGGATCTGGCATTTGGAGTGCTTTTCCGATACCTATGAGTGCTACTCCTACTGTTGCTACTGTAGACCACGAACTTCCTGTACTTAGCGAGACTACAGCGCTGATAATGGCGCAAGCAGGTAAAAAAATAAATGGATGAAGAATTTGTAATCCGTAATAAATCATAGCAGGAACGATTCCTCCGAGCATCCAAGCGCCTGATAATGATCCGATTAGTAGTAAAATAATGATGGCTGGCATTGCTGCCATAATGTTTTGAAGAATTCCTTCTTGAATTACTTTCCAGCGTACACCGTAGAGAAGACCTATTGCCGAAGCCAAGCTTGCTGTAAGCAATAATACAATTTGATTAGAACCATTTAATCCTTCATCTCCAAAGATAGAAAGATTAAAAGCTAAAATTCCTATTAGAAAAATGACAGGGGAAATTGCTACCCAGAAAGGAACCGTTTTCATGTGTTTTTTCTTTCGATAACTGCTACTGTTAGACGACTAATGCAAACTAATTTATGATTTTCATCAGTAATTCGAATTTCCCAAACTTGTGTAGTTTTTCCGATATGAAGAGGCTTAGCAGTCCCTAATACCCAATTTCCTTGAGTTACAGGTCGGATATGGTTCGCATTGATTTCGAGTCCTACGCAGTAATATTTAGATTCGTCTACGCACAAATTAGCTCCTATGCTTCCTAAACTTTCTGCTAATACTACTGATGCGCCTCCGTGCAAAATTCCCATGGGTTGCGTGGTGCGACTGTCTACAGGCATTCTGGCGCTAATATAATCAGGACCTACTCCCATGAACTCGATTCCAAGATGTCGAGTCATGTTGATATTGAGCTTTTGAATGTCTTCCAGAGTAATATCTTGGCGAATCATCGTGAAATGTTGTTTGTTAGCATAAAAATGCTGAAATTTGCGGCTTAAAAAAATACAATCAAGAATATTTTTTCGTTTAAAAAGTAAGAACAGCTAATATATGGTTTAATCATGAAAACCAAAAAAATTTACGTGATTCGCCATGGTGAAACTCAATTTAATAAGTTGGGGATGGTACAAGGCAGCGGAATAGATGCCGAATTAGATGAGACGGGTATAAGGCAAGCGCAAGCGTTTTACGATTATTATGCTCATGAAGGATTTTCTCACATTTATACATCTCAGCTAAAAAGGGCAATTCAAACAGTAAAACCCTTTGTTGATAGCGGAATTCCTACTACTCAACTTCAGGGCTTGAATGAAATTTGTTGGGGAAGTAGAGAAGGAAAGAAAGCCTCAGCAGCGGACGACAAGCGATATTACAGAATGTTGCGCGCTTGGAAAGAAGGGGATTATTATTGGAAAATTGATGGAGGGGAAAGTCCTTTAGAAGTCCAACAACGACAAAAAAGAGCGTGGCAATATATCATGTCGAGAGACTATGAAGAAAAAATATTAGTATGTACACACGGAAGAGCTTTACGCGTTCTGATTTGTACTCTTTTAAATCTTCCTCTTTCTAAAATGGATGATTTCAAACATACCAATACGAGTTTATACTTATTTCATTATCATTATGATTCTAATCATTACGACCTTATTTTAGAAAATGATACTCTTCACTTGGCAGATTTAGAAGCTGAATCTCATTTTGAACAAAAACTGCTTCATCATATTTAAAAAAAAACTGTCCTTTCGGACAGTATACTTCACACTTCTGTTCTTACTTTGAACTACTCTTTCATGTCAAATGAAAGAAAACTTAAGCTTACAATCACAATAGCAGTTAGGGCGATAACAGCATAAATAAACATGATTTTAAATTGTTTAATATTCAACCATATCTTAATATTCTGTACAATCTCTCTGAATCTTGATTCTCTTTACTCCTTTTAACGACTTATACTAAAAAAAGTTATGCAATCGTTTGAAATTTTAATAATTCTTGTAGAGATCAAAAGTAATAAAATCAAAAATAATTTATTTTTAAATCTTAAATTGAAGTTAAAACATGTGTTTTATAAATAATTTTAAAGCGATAAAACAATAAAGTTACTGATTTATAAGGGATTTTATTTCTAATTTTTTATATTTCGATTTTTGTTAACATAAGTAATTTAAATTTTATAAAATTATTTAATTCGTAAAAATTTAAAATAATACTTCTACAACAATAGCGAAAATTCGCATAACTTCTGATTTGAATAGTCTGGTCTTTTGTTAAAAAATGCAACATTTTGTTTGCTATTGCGTTTAAGTCAGATAGCGCAAGTCGGCTTATCGCTTCATAAGAAGAGGAAAGTCCGGGCAACACAGAGTACCGCACTTGCTAACAGCAAGGCGTTTGGCAACAAACGACAGAAAGTGCCACAGAAAATATACCGCCGATGAGGTAAGGGTGAAAAGGTAGTGTAAGAGACTACCGCGTTCTTGGTGACAAGGACGGCACGGCAAACCTTGCGGGTTGAAAGTTCAAATAGGTCGGCTTTGAGGTGACTCGCCTTTGCCGATGGGTGGAACGCTTCATAAACGCAGCAATGCGTTTAGTAGATAAATGATAAGCGTCTGCTTTTAAGCAGATAACAGAACCCGGCTTATAGACTTGCGCTTTCTATTCTTGAATGTTTTCGTAATAAAACTTAATTTTTTCTAACCGAAGTCCCTCTGCATGAATTGTATTCATCACATCGTATAAGTTAGCCTCTACGATTTCTGCTAATTCTGAAGGGACGAACAAATGACTTCTCAAAGTATGAGCAACAGGAGGAGTATTTTCTTTAAGTTGTTTACGTATTTGCTCGATATACAAAGAGAGTGTTTCAATTTTCTCATTCCAATACTTTTGCAAAATGATATGAGGCTTTTTTTCAATGTAACGTACAGTGTCTGTTTTTTCTGTTTTCATTTCAAACACGTTGCTTTGAGAGTTATGAAAAATTTCAATGCGATTTTCAAAGGGAGTGCGTTTGGCTTTGATTTTATAGGTAAGTTTAAAATTCTCGTCATATAATCCGATAGTAGTGAATTCATCTAAGCGAAGTTGTTCGTATTCATCAGCTTTTACGTATTTTCCATCAAAAAATTTGCTAATATGAAGAATTTCGTAATACTTCTTTTCTACTAAATATAGAATTTCTCCTACAGTTTTAACAGGAATTCTGCACTCTTTTTTAACTTCTTCTTCGAGTTCGGCAATTTCTTTGCGCAAACTACTTAAATTTAGTGCTACGGAATAGCCATGTTTGCGAATGGTTTCTGCTACGATTTCTTGGACGATTTCAATTTGTTTAGTATCTGACCACAAGCAATGTACCATTAGAAAACAATCCATAAGATTTACAAATGTCCTTTCGTTCAAAAAGGCAGATGTTCGCAATAATCGGACGATTTTTTTCCAGCGCCTGTCTGAAATCTCAAATGGGCTAATGCCTTGTGACTTGTAAGTATGGAGTTTATGTTTAACAACTTGAATGACATTAATGACTTCTTCCGGTACAATAACGCGTTGAATGTTTTCATTCCATATTTCCAATTCTTGATTAGTAATTTTTAAAGATTCTGGAACAGTGTCTACGTAAACGTCATCTGTAGCCGTAATCATGCTGATAAAATTAGATTTACGACGAATTTCGGTCATCTCATATCGGACTAAAAACCTATCCCATAGGGCTTCGAGTCCTTCGCCGCGTGTAGGAAGTTCGTTAGATGCTGAAATAATGATTTTGATATCAGTAGCAACGTCGGTTTCTCCATTCCGATAAATTTTTTCATTTAAAATCGTAAGAAGAGCGTTTTGAATTGCTGGACCCGCTTTCCAAATTTCATCGAGAAAAACAATATTGGCGCCTGGTAAGTAGCGCTCTGTGAGTCGTTCGTATTTGTCATTATCTTTTAGCTTGCGAATCGAAACAGGTCCAAAAATTTCATCGGGTGTGCTGAACTTGCTCATTAAATACTCGAACGCTTTTCCATCTTGAAATGCAAATTTGAGTTTGCGCGCTACTAAGCTTTTAGCTACGCCTGGAGGACCTATTAAAAAAATGCTTTCTCCTGCAATAGCTGTCAAGAGAGCTAATTTTATTACTTCCTCGCGTTCGTAGATACCTTCGCAAAGTTTTTCAATAAGTTGATGTATTCTTTGGGAGAGTGTTATCATTTAGAGTTTCAATTGAAATTCATCTTTAATAATCTTTTTGTTTGAAAAATTGTTAAAAAACGTTTTCATAAATCATATAACTGATTTTGCCATAAAACTTTAACCAATTGCATTCTTCTTTTAAATTGCAATACAATTATACCTTTAACAGTGCCAAAGGGTCGAGAAGAAGTAAAAGTAAAATTGTCGCTGTTTACATTAAAATTTTTGGTATAAACATAAAGAATAGATGCCTACCAATTTTGAATTGTATTAAAACATTAGTGGCGGTCTTGAGTGCGTTCTAAACATTAAATCGCTTAAATTCTAAAAAGTCGGAATATGTCCATTCTAAGATGGGACCCCCATTGCAAAGATATTCCCACTTGTGTTTTATACTTTTCGATATATTGTTTATCGGTGGAATTGAATTGACTCGTCATTGCTTAAACAATCTTAGTATAAGCAATAATACAAAATCTTTGGTATATTATGAAATTTTAGCTTTCCCCCATAATTCTATTTTTGAATTAAACTGTCGCATGTTTTTTTACAAGTCAAAAAGCCTACAAGTTTTATACTTGTAGGCGAATAAACTGGCAATTATTTCTTTTATGATTCAATAGCAATAGTTCTTTTTTTAGTGCTATCTGTAGATGCAGTTTTAGGAATAGAAATTTTCAAAATGCCGTTCTTGTATTCAGCTTTGATTTTTTCAGTTTCTACATTCTCTGGAAGTACGACCTGGCGAGAAAAAGATGAAAAATTAAATTCTTTTTTAGTATACTTATCTGTTTTTTCTTCTTTTTCTTCTTTTTTTTCGCTTGAAATAGTCAAATAACGGTTTTCTTTTAATTCGATTTTAAAGTCATCTTTTGAAAAACCAGGTGCTGCCAATTCTAGCTCATAGCTCTTATCTTTTTCACTGATGTTGAGTGCAGGAATGCTTGTTCCTAACTGAGCTACTTTAAAAAAGTCTTTGCTGAAAAAGTCGTCAAAGAACGAATTGATTGATGGGAAAAGTGAATCGTCATTCCATTTGATGAGTGCCATAGTTGTAAACAATTTAAAGGTGAAACCATAGTTTGCTAGTGTAATTCAAAAGTAGCAACTCATTTCGAAAAATAGAATGACAAAAATCATCTGCTACAAAGTTTTTTGTATTGAATAGTAATGAAAAAGATGCTACCATCTAAAATTTACAAAAAATCAATAAATTCTTAAAAGAATCCTGATAAAATACAAAGAAATTTGTGGAAGAAGTAGCGCAACTTTTTGAAATTACAGATTATTAAGAGCTTAAAAAAAGCTTCATAACAATGAATAGAAGGGATTTTATACAAAAAACATGTTTTCTCTCAACAGGGCTTTATTGGAATGCGTTGCCTGAAGCCCTTTCTGATTCATCCATTAAACTTACTATTTTGCATACTAACGACACGCATTCGCGCATTGATCCTTTCCCTTCTCATCATCATAAATATCCTAATATGGGAGGGGTAGCTAAGCGCTCTTCTTTGATTGAGAAGATTCGCAAGGAAGAAAAAAATGTGCTTTTGCTTGATGCGGGAGACTTTTTTCAAGGGACTCCTTATTTTAATTTTTTTCACGGCGAGGTAGAAATTAAAGCTTTATCTGCACTTGGTTATGATGTAGTAACTTTAGGCAACCACGATTTTGATGCAGGCCTTTCAGGGCTCATCAGGCAGTTACCTCATGCTAACTTTCAAATAGTTTCGGCTAATTATGTGTTTGAAGAACAGGAACTTAAGCAGAAAGTTAAGCCTTATGTTATTATCAATAAAGATAAATTGCGCATCGGGATTTTTGGACTTGGAGTAAAACTAGAAGGATTAGTGCCTGCTAAGTTTTTTGCTAATACGAAGTATATCGAACCTGTAGAAATCGCGAAAGAACTCGTTCAAGAATTAAAAAACAAAAAAGTAGATTATATTATTTGCCTTTCACATTTGGGCTTGGAATATGAATACGAGCGCATTTGCGATAAACAACTCGCTACGCTTGTAGAAGGGATCGACCTGATTATTGGCGGACATACTCATACCTTCTTAAAAGAACCTCTGGTTGTCACTCACCCGATTTCAGGACACCAGACCGTAATTTGCCAAGTGGGATTTGCAGGGATTTGGTTGGGAAGAATTGATATTAGGTTTGAAACTACAAGAAAGAAGAGAATAGCGACATCTCATATTACTGTCATCTAGCAAAAATTATACCAAAAAAATGAATGATTTCTTCATCTAAGCGAAAAGTAGCAACCATAACTTTTTGATTTTCAGTTTTTTTATTTCTTCTTTTTTTAATAAATTGTTGAAAATCAATTTTTTGGATAAAAAGGTCAAAATTTCGTTTTGAAAAATTATTCTTCATAATTCTTTTAAAGAAGAAATAAATTCTTCATGTTTGTTGCAGAAATTTGATGTTTCAAGATTTAAAAGAATCATAGAGAAAGGCTAAAATTTGTTTTCGAGTTAATAATGCTAAAAGATTTTTATAAGGTTCCGAAAAAAATCGGGGTGGTGCTTTATTGAAAATATTAAAAGTATGCAAACAACTATTGCAAACCAACAAGCAGAACTTGTTTGGGCTAAATGTCTTGACTTTATTCGAGAGTATCTTCCTGAAGATGCTTTTAAAACGTGGTTTTTACCAATTCGTCCTATCCAGTTGGAAGGACAGACGCTTACAATTGAGTTACCGAATCATTATTTTTATGAATGGATAGAAGAATATTATTTGCTTCCTCTTCGCAAGGCATTGCATAAATATGTAGGAGAACAAGCAAAACTTGAGTATGCGATTATTGTTGATAAAGAAAACGAGTTTGAAGGGAAATTAGTATTAGAAAACCAAAAATCTGTTTCTAATAAAGCAACAAGAACGATTTCTCACCCCATAGAAGCGCTTAGAAATCAAATAGAAGGCTCTGACGAATTCGATTCACAACTTAACTGCCATTTTACATTTGACAATTTTGTAGAAAGCTCTTGTAATGAATTTGCGTTAGGTGTAGGAAAAAAAATTGCTGATTACCCTGGAATACGCACTTTTAATCCTTTTTTAATTTTTGGAAAGGTTGGTGTCGGGAAAACACATTTAGCTCATGCAATAGGAAACGAGATTAAAAGAAAAAATCCAAAAGCAAAAGTGTTTCAAGTAAATTGCGAACAGTTTATTTCGAATTTTGTGGAAGCAGTTAGAGAAGAAAATCAGCTCAAAAATGGAGCAGTAAAATCGTTTACAGATTTTTACATGCAGTTAGACGTATTGATTCTCGATGATATTCAATTCATGAGCAAAAAAGAAAAAACACAAGATAACTTTTTTAACATTTTTAATCATCTCCATTTGCTTAATAAACAGATTATTCTAACCAGCGATTGCGCTCCTAAAAACATTGAGGGCTTTAAAGAAAGATTACTTTCTCGTTTGAAGTACGGAGTTCATGCCGAGATTCATCCTCCGGATTTTAACTTCCGACAAAAGTGGCTAAATCGTGCTTGCAAAACGCAAGGACTTCCACTCTCAGAGAGTATGATTGATTATATTGCAAAAGAAAATTTTTCGTGTGTGCGCGAATTAGAAGGTGTCTTAATGTCGATTTTGGCACAACATTCTATTATGAAGAGGTCTCTTACGCTCGAACTAATTCAGGAAGTGATTCACAATCAGATTTCAATTCAAGAAAGAGAGATTTCTATTCCAGCAATTTTAAGTAAAGTATCCAAAAGTTTTCAGGTAACCATAGAAGATATTCAATCTAAATCAAAAATCCGCGACGTAACTGAAGCAAGGCAAGTAGCGATGTATTTTGCTAAAAATTATACAAATCTACCTGTAAAAACTATCGCGCAAGAGCTTGGTAAACGAGATCACTCTGCTGTAAGTCATGCTGTTAAGGCAGTGGCTGAAAAACTTAAGCAAAATGCTTCCTTCAGAGCCAAATTAGAAGAGATCGCATCTCAATTTAAAGTTCAACTTGTGTAAACTTACAAAAAGTGGAGTTTATTTTTCTTTTTCATCTCCGAATGGTAATATAGTGTTGAAATTGAAAATTCTATTTCCATGAGAAGACTACCAGCCGAATGGGAAGCGCAGAGTGCTATTCAGATAACATGGCCTCACCCTGAAACAGATTGGGCACACGATTTGCATGAAGTTACAAATTGTTATCTGGAAATTGCTCGCCATATCAGCGATTGGCAAAGGTTGCTTATTGCTTGCCATGATGCTGAACTGGTGCGGGGACTTCTCGAAAAAAAAGGATGTGACTTAGATAATATCGTTTTTTGTGAAGTAAAATCGAACGACACGTGGGTGAGAGATTATGGTGCACTTACTATCTTGGAAAATGAGAAGCCTGTCTTGCTGGATTTTATTTTCAATGGTTGGGGGCAAAAGTATGAAGCAGAGCTCGATAATCTCATTACTCAACAACTCGATGAGCAAGGAATTTTTGGCAAAACCCCAATGAGAACTGTAAATTTTGTCTTAGAAGGAGGAGCTATTGAAACTGATGGACAAGGAACTCTTTTAGCTACTGAAAAAAGCATGCTCTCCTCTAACAGAAATCCTATGTATACCAAAAAACAAATCGAAGATTTTCTTAAACAACAATTTGGCTTTAAACGAATCCTTTGGCTTTCTCATGGAGAACTGCTCGGCGACGATACAGACGCACACATTGATACGCTCGCTCGTTTTGCTGATGTCGATACCATACTATATGTAAAATGTAATGATGAGGACGATGAACATTATGAACCATTGAAGAAAATGGAAGAAGAACTTCAAAGCTTCAAAACTCTCGCGGGCAAGCCCTATAGGCTTATTCCTTTGCCACTGCCTTCTCCTATTTACGGAACAGCACCCGACGGAATGCCTTATCGCTTACCAGCAACTTATGCAAATTTTTTGATTACGAATAATCAAGTACTCGTCCCTATTTATAATGTAAAACAGGATGCTGAAGCCCTTAAAATTATTGCTCAAGCATTTCCAGACCGTAAAGTAATAGGAATTAATTGTTTGCCACTTATTAAACAACACGGTTCTCTCCATTGTATTACAATGCAGTATCCTAAAGGTGTGACAATTCGATGAAAATTGGGATTCACAGCCGTTTTTTTGCGCAAGAAAAACTTGTTCATTTCAAAACGCTTCTTAAGCAACTCACAGAAATGGGCACGCAACTTTGGATAACGCCCAACCTAATTAAACATTTGGAAAGTATGAATTTTCGGATAGAAAACTATGTCTCTCTTACTCACCAAAAAAAACTAAAAGAACTGGATTATATGCTTAGCATTGGGGGAGATGGTTCTTTACTTGAAACGGTAACTTATGTGAAGGACAGTGGCGTACCTATTTTAGGAGTAAATCTAGGAACAATGGGTTTTTTAGCTACTATTTCTCCTAAGCAAATATCCGAATCTCTTGTTAAGCTTTTTGAAAAAAGATATACAATAGAGCACAGAACTCTAATTCAAGTAGAATCGAACTATCGAGTATTTAAAAATCTCAACTTTGGGCTCAACGAATTTGCTATCTTAAAAAGAGATACTTCCTCTATGATTACTGTGCACACACATATCAACGGAATGTATCTCACCTCTTATTGGGCTGATGGACTTATCGTTTCGACGCCTACAGGTTCTACAGGATATTGTTTGAGTGTAGGAGGACCTGTAGTGACTCCTGAATCAAAAAGTTTTGTAGTTGCACCTGTTAGCCCTCACAATCTCAATATGCGTCCTTTGGTAGTATCTGACGATTCAGTTTTGAATTTTGAAATTGAAGGAAGAGGTAAGAAATTCTTGATATCGCTTGATTCTCGCTCCAAAGTAGTAGATGCTTCAATACGCTTACAAGTGCAGAAATGTCCTTTTTTAGTAAAGCTAATTCGTTTAGAGGGAGATAATTTTTTTAATACGCTCAAACACAAACTTAACTGGGGTCTTGATACGCGTAATTAACTTTTTTCAGGGTTAATGTATGACATGAAAATCTTGAAAAAAATTTTTTGTTTTCAATTTAATTTCGTAGCTTTGAGAAACTTAGCTCGATTTTTGCAGTATACTTTGAACAAAGAAACTATTAAACGAATACAACTTATAAACTTAATTGTGATGAAATTACTAAACTTTCCTGTCGCACTATTAGTGGCTTTTTTGACGATAAGTGTAGGGCAAGCACAGCGATTTACAAAGAAAAAAATGTATTGGGCTCTAGGAGGCAATATTAGCACTTCAAATTATGTAGGCGATATTGCTCCTACAACGAGTAATTTTTCTACAGATTACTCTAAAACTCGCTATAACTTAGGAGGTCAAGCAGTTCGCCGTTTTCATCCTCGTATGAGCGCTCGAATTGGGTTAAACTGGATTCGGTTACAAGGCGATGATGCAACTTCGGCAAAACCTGGTTCTGATGTAGCAGTGTTCCGATATCGACGCAATTTAAATTTTAGAAATGATTTGATAGAAGCTTCAGCCCACATCTTATACGATTTTCTAGAAAATAGAGGAGCTCATAATCATCGCCCAAGAGGATTCATTCCTTATTTGTTTGCAGGAGTAGCTGTCATGTACCATAGTCCTAAGATGAAAATAGACGACAAGTATGTTAGTCTCTTTCCTTTGAAAACTGAAGGAACAGAAAATGGCCGCGCTTATTCTCGTGTGGCTTTTGCTATTCCATTTGGACTTGGTGTAAGGAAAGCGCTCACTTCTCGATTTGATTTATCTGTAGAGGTAAATTATCGCTATTGCTTTACTGATGAATTAGATGATGTAAGTACTACATATCCTAAAGATATGTTCGATAGAACCGGCGATGCTCTGTATGCCTCTAGTGGTGGAACCTATGCGCTCCAGAAAGGCAAAACAACATCTGGAAGGAGCTTTAACAAAGAGGCAGCGGGACCAATGGGAACTATTTACGTAAAAAGTCTTGGGGATGGTACTTATTTGGTTTCTGAAACTCCCTTGCCAGGCTACACTTTATTTGCTTCGGGATATGCTCCTGTTTTATCACCTGTTTTTGATGCTAATGGACTTCCTGTTCTTAATGGGGGTCAACAAGTTTACACTACCGGAATTTCAAATATTAAAGAAAAACGGGGAGATCCTGGTTGGGATCACTTTTTCACAATAGGTGCTTCCTTGTCTTATATTGTAAATGTAGGTGTAAAATGTCCTAAGTTTAGATAATATCAACTGCTTGAAAGTATTTTATAGACTCCTTGTATGTAAGCAAGGAGTTTTTTTATTTCGTTACTTATGAATTGTGAATTGTATGTGTGGTATTACAGGAATTTATGCTTTTAACGAAGTAGGTAGATTGTTTAGTGTTAATTTACCAGCCTCTAGCCAAGCTATTCGACATCGCGGACCAGATCAAGATGGAATTTTTTACGATTATTACTGTGCTATGGCGCATCGCCGCCTATCGATTATTGACCTTACAGAAGATGGAAGGCAACCTATGTCTGATAAAACAGGAAGATACACTATTGTTTTTAATGGGGAAATTTATAACTACAGACAACTGAGACAAAAATTAGAAAAAGTAGGTTGTTCGTTTCGCTCTCGTTCTGATACTGAAGTGCTTCTTTATATGTACATTTATTTTAAGGAAGAATGCCTTCATCAATTACATGGCTTTTTTAGTTTTGCAGTATATGACAAAGAAGAAAACTCGCTTTTTATTGCTCGCGATAGAATGGGAATTAAACCTTTAGTATATTATGTAGACGAAGATAAATTTTTGTTTGCTTCTGAAATTTCAGCTCTGTTAGCCTTCAATATTCCCAGAGAGATCGATAATGTTTCAGTATTTCAGTATTTTCAACTTAATTACATACCTGCTCCGCATACAATATTTAAAAATGTTTATAAATTATTACAGGGGCATTACCTCAAAATCCAAAATAAAGAAATTCAAATCAAACAATGGTACGAGCCTACTTATGTTCCTCGTCGCCATCTTTCTAAGATTAGCTATGAAGATGCTAAAAGGGAATTGGTTCATCTCTTAGAACAATCTGTAGAAGAGCGTATGATCGCTGATGTACCTTTGGGTACTTTTTTAAGCGGTGGAATTGATTCTTCTACTGTAACTGCCATCGCTGCAAGACTGACTCCTCATCTCAACACTTTTTCGATTGGCTATAAAGATGAACCTCTTTTTGATGAAACCCATTATGCTGAACTTGTTGCCAAGCAGTACGATACAAATCACACTGTTTTCAAACTTTCTACGTACGATTTTTTTGAGAACATCTTCGAATTATTAAAGTTCTATGCAGAACCTTTTGGAGACTCATCTGCAATCCCTACCTACATTCTTTGCAAAAATACGCGTCAGAAAGTTACGGTGGCTCTTTCTGGAGATGGAGGAGATGAAGTATTTGGAGGCTATCAAAAGTATTACGGAGAATATCGAGCAAGAAAAGGTGGGCTTTTGGAAACTATTATCAAGACCGCCTATCCTGTTTTGAGCTTGCTTCCTAAAACCAGAAATTCCTTTTTAGGAAATAAAATTAGGCAGTTATATCGTTTTTCAGAAAGTATGTACCTTTCTAACAAAGAAAGATACTGGTATTTGTGTAGTTGGAGAAAGGAAGAAGATGCTAAAAAGTTATTTTCTTCTGCAATTCTTCAGGCGATAGACGAAAACGAATATAATCGTCGCAAGACAATTCTTACTCAGCATATCCAGGGAGATGATATCAATGAAGTATTATATTCGGATATTAAGATGTTACTTCCCAACGATATGTTGCATAAAGTAGATTCGATGTCGATGGCAGTAGCGCTAGAGGTGCGCGTTCCATTTTTAGACTATCGAATTGTCGACTTTGCTTTTCAACTTCCTGCAGAATATAAGATTGATAAACGCATGAAGAAAAAAATCTTACAAGATGCAGTAAAGCACCTTCTTCCTGCAGAACTATACAATCGCCCTAAGCAAGGTTTTGATATTCCGTTGGCAAAAGGTTATAAGACTGTTTTACGTCCTTGGATAGAATCATTGCTTGAAAAAGATTTTATTTGCGAACAGGGATATTTTGATGTGCAGCAAACAGAATTGCTCAAAAAAACGATTTTTACTACTAATAATTTTGACCAAACTCAAGTGTGGGGTTTTTTGGCTTTTCAACATTGGTGGAAAACGTGGATGCGATAATCATTTATAAAAGTTGATTTTCCAAGTTTAAGAGGAATATTAATTTTCTGTTGATTTGATGCTTAAGATTTACTTGAAACCACTAATCCATGAAAAATAGTTTTTTACCAATTGCTCAAAGAGTATTCGATATTGAAATAAGAGCGTTGCAGCATCTTTGTGCCCGCCTTGACGAAACTTTTCATAAAGCTGTCGAAGAAATTCTTAAATGTCAGGGGCATGTATTTGTTAGTGGTGTAGGAAAGTCTGGCCATATTGCTCGCAAGATTTCAGCAACTTTAGCAAGTACTGGAACACCGAGTTTTTTTATTCATCCTGCCGAAGCACTGCATGGCGATTTAGGTATGATAACTCCTAAAGACCTTTTTATTTCTCTTTCTAAATCTGGGGAAACAGAAGAATTCTTGCTCATGATTCCTTTTCTTAAAAAGTATCACATCAAGCACATTGCAATATTAGGAAATTTACAAAGCACTCTAGCCAAGCACGCTGATATTGTATTAGATGCTTCGGTAAATGAAGAAGCTTGTCCTTTACAATTAGCACCTACTTCTTCTACTACTGTCAGTTTGGTTTTAGGAGATGCTTTGGCAGTTGCACTTATGGAAGCGCGAGGGTTTCAGCCAAGCGACTTTGCTCTTTTTCATCCAGGAGGTAGTTTGGGCAAGAAATTACTTACTAAAGTAAAAGATGAAATGCATACACAAGTTTTGCCCGTTGTAGCACCTTCAGCGCCACTGCGTCGAGTGGTTCAGGTGATGAGTGAAGGAGCTATGGGGTTGGCCGTTGTGGTAAATTCTACTCAAGAAGTTTTGGGAATTATTACTGATGGCGATGTAAGAAGGGCTATTGCAAACGGAAATGAAAAAAACTTTTTTGAACTTACTGCAGAAAAGCTCATGAATCCTTCTCCTAAGACTATTGAGCAAGAAAGGCCCCTCGCTGAAGCTGAAGAAATAATGAACCAGCATAGCATCAATGCTTTACTGGTAACGGAACAGCGAAAACTTGTAGGTATATTGCTTCGGCTAATTCCTCGAAAACGCTTGTAATCGATTAGCCAAACAAATCTGATGACAAATACCGGTCACCCCTATCGCAGATGATGCAAACAACAACCCCACTTTCGACTTCATGAGCAATTCGGAGTGCAGCGGTCATAGCGCCCCCACTGCTCATGCCTGCAAAAATTCCTTCTTTGAGAGCAAGCAGCCTTGCCATTTGGGTGGCTTCTGCTTGTGAAACATCTAAAATTCTGTCTACTCGGTGCGGTTCGTAAATTTTGGGTAGATACTCTTTAGGCCAACGACGAATGCCAGGAATTTTAGAACCATCAGTAGGTTGCACTCCTATGATTTGGATATTTGGATTTTTTTCTTTTAAAAATCGGGATACACCCATGATAGTTCCTGTTGTACCCATAGACGAAACAAAATGTGTAATAGCGCCTTGTGTATCTTTCCAGATTTCTGGACCTGTAGTAAGGTAATGTGCTCTGTAATTATCTGGATTTGCAAATTGATTGAGCATCAGGTAATTACCTTCTTGAAGGCGTTTATGAGCATAATCAATCGCCGCTTCCATAGAACCTTCAGCTGGAGTAAGCGTTACTTTTGCGCCAAATGCCTGCATGGTTAGGATACGTTCACGTGTAGAGTTTTCTGGCATTACAAGCTCTATCTCTACTCCAAACAAGTTTGCCATCATTGCAAGAGCGATGCCCGTGTTTCCACTTGTAGCCTCGATAAGCTTCATCCCTGCCTTTAGTTCTCCGCGTTCCAAAGCGCATTTTATCATATTGTAAGCAGGTCTATCTTTTACACTCCCTCCAGGGTTGTGTCCTTCTAATTTTGCATATAGCTTTACATCAGGCTTTTGTAGAAGATACTTAATTTCTACTAAGGGAGTGTTTCCGACGAAATCTAACAACGTGGGCATAACTATAATCTTTATGCCCACAAAGTTATAATTGTAGAGTATTTCTTACAATTTTACGAATAGGCTTTAGCTTATTTCAAACTCTTTTGCAAGTTACAATTATTATGATGAGCCTTCTCATCTAAGATGAAAAGCAAAATGGCATCACATAGAGTGTTTACTTAGATCAATTTTGATCTTTCAAGAGTTCGACTAGTTCTTTCAGCGCTTTGTTGGTTGGAATAATATTCCCCTCCGCATCTAAAAACTTCACTTGATTTTGGAGCAACAAATAATTGCGCTTTGTAACACTGTAAGAGAGAAACTCTTGCAAAGGAATCAAGTTGTATCCATTTGACATTTTTACTGAAACGTGCATAATTGTCGATTGTTTAATGGTTGGCATCGTCATATGTAAATTTAGTTAAATTTTCTGAATAATAAAATTTTTATCTTACATTTATTGAAAGAATTTTTTTCTTTCAACTTAATAAACGAAATATTTTGTAATCGGTTGCAAAGATGCTTCAAAAAAGCAGAATTTCAATAAAAAAAACAGCTATTTTTAGGATAATTTGATTGTTTATTAACATTTATTAAATGCAATCCTTTGCAAAAATCGTAAATTTTGATAAAACTTTAAAGATTCTTTCAATTTTTTATAAAACTATATTTATAAACAAGTGTTAATAGGTTTTGTTAAATTTAGTTAATATTATTGTATGAAAAGTATAAAATTACATTAACAAAGTACTAATATTATGAGAAAAGTTCGTATGGGAATGATAGGTGGAGGGATAAGTTGTTTTATTGTCGAAATACATCGAATGGCAGCACGTTTAGATAGTTATATCGAGCTATTATGCGGTGCATTTAGTGAAGATTCTATAAAAAAAATAGGATTACAGACAAAAGTTTGTGCCTTCCTGCTCATAGAGTCTATGATTCATTTGAAGATATGATTAAAACCGAAAGCCACTTTCCTAAAGAGAAATGTCCTGATTTTCGCAATTTGTATGCCTAATCATTTATATTTCTTACTTACTAAATTATATTTAGAAGCAGGTTTTTTATGTGTTGAAATAAGCCACTTACGCATTCTTGAGAAGAGGCTTATTTTCTTTGGGATTTGGTCAAACGTCAAACTAAACTTTTAGGAGTTATCTACAATTATTCTGCTTATTCTATCATAAAAGAAGCCAAATTGTTGATTGCATCTGGAAAACTTGGCAATCTTCGTAAAATTATAGTCGAATATTCGCAAGAGGGGCAAGTAATTTAGAAAAGACTAGACAAAAACAAGCTTTTTTGTAGAAACGATCCTAAAGCATTAAAAAAAGGTGGTATCTCGGCGATATTGCTACTCAGCTTTTCACCTTGTTGAATATTTTACAGAGAGACAAGTAGGGAGCACCCTGGCGCAATTGACTACATTTGTCGAAAATAGAAGATAGACGACGACTTGAACATATTGTGGAAATTTGTAACGGAGCGACAGGCGTTCTACAAGCCAGTTAAGTAGCTCATGAAGAAGAACATGGGCTTTCTTTTCGTATGTATGAAGAAAAAGGGGATTAGAATAGAGACAACCTGACCTTAATATGCGTTGTATTTTAAGCGATAAGGATAACCTTCACAAGTACTCCGTGTGGCAAGTAGGAAAACAATCCATGCATATTAAGGTTCACTATCGGATTATGGCAGTACATCCGAGAGATATAGAAGCCGCAAACGTTTATAGAAATTTTCGCGTTTATAATTCAGCACTCTTGCTATAGATTCCCCTCAATCTATTTACGCTTTCTTACAGTAGAAGATGGCGTTCGAGACTTAGAGTTTATAGAAATTGCTTAGTTCTTCATAAAACAAAAGAACGTGGACTCCTATGTTTTTCTAGATTGCTTTACCATTTGCATTGAAGAGTAATAAACCACATTCTACCGTCAGAAGGAATAATTCCTGGACCTGGATATCCATCGGCACGTCTTGTAAAATAGTAAGTATTCAAAAGATTGTTGACAGTGGCTTCTATCTGTAACCACTTGCGGAATTGATATTGGAGTGTCCAATCCCATATTTGGTAGCGCGGTATGATGCCGTTTACAGCATCAGGAGTTTCTATGGCGTTAGTAGCATCGGTGTAATGCTGCTCAGTAATGGAGTACTGCAAAGATGTCCTCCAGCGGGTTTGGCGTAGAGCAATGCCGTATCGCATATTGTAAGGCGGTACGAATTCTACATAACGGTTCCGAATAGCACTATTCTGTGTGCGAGTATAACGAGCGTTGATAAACGCGGCATTTCCGAAGAATGTGAATTGCGTAGAATGAAAAGAGTTTAGTAATCGTGATAGATTGCACTCCCAAAAACTTTCGAACCCGTATGTAATTGATTGAGCTACATTAGTTGTTTTGCGTTTGCTAATGAAATTTTCTTGAGTTTCTACAAAGCCTATTCGATTTTGGTAGGAGAGCAAAAATATGCTTATGTCCCATTGAAAAATATTTTGATGCTTTCCTCGAAAGCCCAAATCTGCGTTGAATCCTTTTTCATCTTTTAACTGAGGATCAATAATACGGTTCATATTGCGAATGGCAATTCCGCTAAAAGTAATAGGACGATAGTTTTGGGTAATGTTGGCGTAAAAATCTCGATCTTCATTTAGCTTGTAACTTGCTCCGACTCCAAAAAGGAAAAACTTTCTAAAATAAGTATTTGAAAATGAATCTGTTACAAAAAAGTATGGATTTCCTGCGCCATCTCGAATGGTTTGAAAGTAGTTTCCGATTGTGCGGGTTTGGATATTTTCCCAGCGAATGCCAGGTGTAATAGTCCATTTCGGGGATAGATAAAAGACGTTTTCTATAAAGAAAGCATAGTTTTTACCAGGGTATTGATAATCAGAATATAGCGGCATATTTTCTTTAAATGAAAAAATGGGTTCTGATGAGTTGCTTTGAGCTTCTCCATGTTTTTCGATGGTTTTAGTAGCGTAAGTCCTATATCCTATTAAAAGTACAGAGGGTTGTGAAGAATTAATATAATATGTTTTCATAAGGCGGGTTTCATTCCCCCAGTTCCAGTAGTTTCCTGTAATGAGAGTTCTGATAGCAAAATCCGCCTCTGTAATTTTAGAAAGGTTTCCTAAAGAATGACGCCAACCTATTACTCCAAAAAATCGCGTATTGAGAGAAATACGGTTGGAGATTCGATAATCGCCACCGACAGAAAATAGATTCCAATTAACATAAAACCAATTTCTAGGGCGATGCGACTGGCGGGGATTTTCAATAAATTGCCGGTAAGTAAGTCCCCCTGGTTGTTGAGCTGTATAATGATGATGGGTATATTCTGCGTATAGATGCATATTGCGATGTTCTCGGCTTATTTTTCCATAGAAGGCCCAGTTTTTGAATTGGCTATTTGCTCGCCAGCCTTTGCCTTGCTTGTGTTGTACAAAGGTGTAGTAGTTTGTTTTACCGATGGTTCCTCCGATACTATTAAAACTGTTTAAAAAATTGAAACCTCCAAAAGTTTGTCTACTTGTAAAACGAATAGGAATGCCTTTTTCGCCTTTTTTCATTACAAAGTTGAGCATTCCACCAAATTGTGAGCCATATTGGAGGGCGCCAGCACCTCGCACAACCTCGATGCGTTCTACTGCCTCTAATGGAGGCGTGTAATAGCTTTCTGGATATCCTATTGCATCTGCAGCAATATCGTACCCGTTTTGTCGCACATTAAAGTTACCCATGCGATTAGGACTCAATCCTCGTGCGCCAATCCCTAACTGAAGTCCAGCTCCATCGCTTTCCCAGATATTAAGGCCAGGGATTTTCCCGAAAACTTGTCGAGCGTTATTAGTAGAAAGGTTGGCAATTACATCTTTGATTTCAACAAGTTCCGTTTTTTTTCCTTCATAAATCGACATATTTTCAACAGGATTCAAAAAATGAGAAGAAAGTCCTTCATCAGAAGAAGGATGGATTTGTACTTCCTCTAATTGTTTTGTAAAAGGCATCAGCGATACGTTGATTTCTTGGTACTCTTCTTGGTTTACCTTAATTTGTGTATGGTGAGTTTGCCATCCATTTTTATAAAAAATTATTCTATATGTACCCTCTGGAACATATCTGATTACATACTCTCCTTTATCGTCGGTTTGGGCGTGAAACGAGGTGCCATCTAAAAGTATGCGAACATGCGAAAGTGGTTTTTGGTTTTCCGTGTCTCTTACTTTTCCAAAAATGATGCTTTGGCTATACGCACTATAACACAATAATATAAAAGCAATGAATATCTGATATATAACAATTCGCACTTGTGTAGCTAATTTTGCGCTAATTTAGAATTAGTTTAATTAACTATAAAAAAACAACGTTTTTTTCTTTCGATTTTTTTCTTCGTAAGACTTGGAGAATACCCAAAAGTTACCTTTATTTGCGTTATAAAAGCAAGCGGAAGTAGCTCAGTTGGTAGAGCACAACCTTGCCAAGGTTGGGGTCGCGGGTTCGAGTCTCGTCTTCCGCTCCGCACAGATTCTATAATATTGGCGCTCGAAGGTTTTTGTAAATAAGGTTTATTTTTTAGATCTAAAAATATTCAAGAAGTTCTCTCTTTGGCGCTCTAAAAATAAGACCCATTTATCTTTAATAGCCTCTAAGTCATAAGTGACTTGTAGATCATCAGTGTTTCCGCTAATTTTAAGAAAAAGGGCTGTTCCTTCGGGCTTTTCCATTATCGCTTGTTTCATGAGTTCTTCCTGATTTCTTTTAAAAGTGTTGAGCGGAATCTGTAATCGATATTCCATTTGACCTGAAAAAGATTGAGTTCCTGCAACATAGATGCGTCCTATACTCGAATTGATAAACATTCGTGGAATGTAAATTTTTTGGTTTTCAATGGTAAAGACATTTTCCAATTTTGCAAACCTGACCAAATCGTAATCGCGATTTTTTAGAAATTTGCCTAAAGAACGCAAAGGCTTGAATTGGATAAGTTTTCCTTCTCTTATTGCAATATCTGCTATCAAACGTGTTTGTGTAAAATCAGGTTTTCCGTCAGGAGAGAGCCAAATATCGGCAGAAATTTTGCCATCAAGTTTTCCATCTAAATTATCAGCGGTGATTTCTTGTTGAGAGAAGTTATTAAACAAAAGAAATAATTCGTGGATATCGATATTAGATAAGTTGTATTCTCCAATGATGTTGTAGGATTGTGGGGAAATCTTGAGAGTGGCAGTAGCTTCTAAGCTTCCACCTACAGCATTCATTCGAATGGGTTGTAAGTGATATTGCGTCGGGCTGATGATTTCTAAGCGCCCTGATACATTTTGCAAGGTATGCTTTCCTGCTATCAACTTGGCAATATCTAATTTGAGAGTACTGTTTTGCAATCCAAAATGGATTTGAGAAGTATCAGCGTTAGAAGATTTCCATTTCCAATTGTCTAAGTTGCAAACGTTAGATTGAACAGATGCATCTATTTCTGCCAAAGCATTTTCTTTAAAAAGCCAGGCAATAAAATTTTTCCATACGAGATTTATTTTTACATCAGACTCCGCTAAAGAAATATGAGTGCTGTCGAGTTTGAGCGCGTTTGCTTGCAGGAGTGCAACAGCGCGACGTATGGCAAGAGGTTCTGGCATGTGTTGAAGTTTTAAAGAGATGTCTTCTAAAGCAACTCTACTTGCGGAATTGAAGTTAGGAACACTTGTTCTTTGAGCTAAACCAGCAATATTGCCTTTGAATTGAATGTTTGCATCAATATTGCCTTTCAATGTTTCTACAGACTCAATAGGATAAAAGTTAATAATTTGTTCGGCATTTAGCTTCGCTTGAAAAACTAAATCTAAAAAAGGATTTTCAAAATTTTCGACGTATATTGTACCTTGAAATGGGCTGTTATCCATTTTACCTGACAAATTTTTAATAAAAAGATGAGAAGAGAAAGGAGCGTGAGCTTCTCCGTTTGAAAATTCGGCATCAAAAGTAATGTCTTGTAGGCGGGTTTTCATGGTGGCGTGATAGAATGCAGCTTTTTGGCAGCCGAATGTTATTTGAATAGCAGGCATTTGTTGCTCTGTCCACTTTCCGTAAATTTTCCCATTGAAGTATACTTCTCCTTGTGTTTGGTAGTCAGCAAACGTAGAATTTGCAAGTTGAGGGACGAGCGTAGCGAGAGTTGCTAAGCTTACTTTTTTTCCAAAAAAATTTAATGCCAAATCAATTTGAGGATCAGTTTTGATTTCTCCTTGTAATCCAAATATAGAACTTCCTTCTAATACAATTTCTGTTTTTTTTAAAGAGTAATGTTGTTCAGATGGCTTCATTAGAATTTCGCTGTTCAATTCAATAGTTTTATTGCTCAATATACTTTTTTGAGATTTGCCTATATGCAGAGTAAAGATATCGCCTTTTAACTGAATAAAAATATCCTTTCCATAGCGCAAGCGTGCTGCAAGGTTTTTAGCAAGGAGCGCATATTTTTCTTTTGATATTCGTTTTTCATACTGAAAATGAATGTTTTTTAGGCGAATTCTTGAAAGGTCGAACTGAATAGGTTGGGAATTTTCTTTTTTTCCTTTATCGAAAAGGTGATAGTTAGTGTTGCCTTCAGCGTATTCAATAAAGTTTAATTTTCCGTTTTCTGCATACAGTTGTTTGATAACGTATTTTTTATGGAAGATGTCGTAAAAATCGAAGCTGCAATATAGGTTTTCGATAGAAGCAAGTCGATCTTTAGGCCAATTCGGATTAGAAATAATCGTTACATCGATGAGATGTATAGAGATGTTAGGAAAATTTTTATAAAAGTTGATGCTAACTTTTCGAGCCGAAATTTTTCGGTCAAATTGTTCTGAGAGCTGATTTACAAAAATCTGTATGATTTCATCTTGAAAAAAGAGAGCTAACAATGGCAAAAAAGCAAATGCAGTCAGAATTCCTAAAATCCACAATACAACTTTGCGGGTCTTTCGGCGCATTTTAATGGTTTCTATATCTTTCTACATCTTTCACAGTAATTTCTCCATCGCACATAATGATAAGGCGCTCTACAACATTGCGCAGTTCTCGAATGTTGCCAGGCCAAGAGTATTCTTTAAGTTTTTCTTTCGCCTCAGGCGTAATTTTGTAAACAGGCCTTCCATTTTGTTCGGCAAAATCTTGTAAAAATTTGTCTACCAATAAGGGAATGTCTTCTTTTCTTTCGTCTAACGCAGGCACACGCAGCACAATGACAGCTAAGCGGTGGTACAAATCTTCTCGGAAGTTTCCCTTTTTAATTTCTTCTTGGAGGTTTTTATTAGTAGCTGCTAATACACGAACATTTACCTTAATATCTTTGTCGCTTCCTATGCGAGAAATTTTTTGTTCTTCGAGTACGCGCAATACTTTTGCTTGTGCACTTAAGCTCATATCTCCGATTTCATCTAAGAAAATAGTTCCTCCGTCAGCTTGCTCAAACTTTCCGATGTGTTGTTTAAAAGCGCCTGTAAAGGATCCTTTTTCATGTCCAAACAATTGGCTTTCAATGAGTTCTGAAGGAATGGCAGCGCAATTCACTTCTACGAACCGCATGTTAGCGCGATTGCTCAAGCGATGAATTGAACGAGCTACAAGTTCTTTTCCTGCGCCGTTGGGTCCTAAGATAAGAACGCGAGCATCGGTAGAAGCCACCTTCGCAATATCTTCTTTGAGTCGAAGCATAGCAGGAGTTTCTCCGATAATTTCGTACGATCTATCTACTTTTTTTCGCAAGAGTTTGGTTTCTTGTACGAGGTTAGATTTGTCTGTAGCATTTCGAATAGAAATAAGAAGTTTATTGAGGTCTGGCGGTTTTTGGAAAAAGTCAAAAGCTCCTTTTTTGGCAGCTTGCATCGCCATTTCTAAATTGGCGTGTGCCGAGATCATGATGAACTGCACATCTTTTTGTTGTTCTAACATTTTAGAAAGCAGTTCAATCCCATCCATTTTGGGGAGTTTGACATCACATAGCACTACATCGTAATCGTTGTTAAGTAGTTTTTCATAGGCTTCTTCACCATCTTTGGCTTCGTCGATAGAGTATTTCTCGTGAAGAAGAATATCGCGCAAGGCATCGCGAATAGATTTTTCGTCGTCTACAATCAGGATTCTGGGCATGATTACTTTAGGTTTTAGGCATCTAACATTTCTTGAATCAGTTTAGTAGCTACTTTAGGATCTACTTTTCCTTTTCCTTTTTTCATCACTTCTCCCATAAATAAGCCAAGGAGATTTTTATTCCCTTTTTTATAAGCTTCTACTTTTTCTGCCCAATTTGCTAACACCTCTTCTATGATAGGCTTGATAAATGACGTATCACTCACTTGAATAAGATTCATTTTTTCGGCAAGTGCTAATGCCGTTGTGTTCGGATTTTCGATAAAAGCTGGAAACAAGCGCTGAGAGCAGATGGCAAAACTTATTTTTCCTTGCTCTACTAATTCGATAAGTTCGACAATCTGTGATGGTTTTAACGGAAATTCTTTGATTTCCATGGTAAGTTCGTTCAAATAAGACTTTATAGGTCCCATGACCCAGTTGGAAGCAGCTTTATAGTTTTGTGTGAGCTTACAAATTTCAAGAAAATAAAGAGCAATTTCTTTTTTGTCAGTAAGCACGCCTGCATCGTATTCTGGCAGTCCAAATTCACTGGTAAATTTTATGAATAATTCATTCGGAAGGGGGGGCATCATGGCTCGCACTTCTCGAAGATATTCTTCCGTAATGATAATAGGAGGCAAATCTGGTTCAGGAAAGTAGCGATAATCGTTCAATGCTTCTTTTGTGCGAAGGCTATATGTTTGATTATTAACGGCATCGTACATGCGAGTTTCTGAGGCAATTGTTCCGCCCTTTTCTATGATTTCAATTTGTCGAAGCATTTCTCGTTCAATAGCACGCTGCACGTTAGTAATAGAGTTCATGTTTTTGACTTCTACTTTTCTGCCAAGCTCTTTTGAGCCTTTTAGCCGCACAGAAATATTCGCATCGCATCGCAAAGAACCTTCTTCCATGTTTCCGTCGCAGATTTCTAAGTAGCGAACTAAGCGCCTTATTTCTGTGAGAAACGCGTAGGCTTCCTCTGGATAGCGAATATCAGGTTCCGTGACAATTTCGATAAGAGGAACTCCTGCGCGGTTTAAATCTACGAGGGTTTCAGTTTCGCCTTCTAGGTGAAGCGATTTTCCAGCGTCTTCTTCCATGTGAATGCGATTGAGCCGGATGCGGGAGCGTCTACCGCTCTTGGTTTTAATATCTATATATCCTCCTCTACAAATAGGTGTTTTATCTTGTGTAATTTGATAGCCTTTGGGAAGGTCTGGATAAAAATAGTTTTTTCGGTCGTAAATGTTGTATTCTGTAATGGAGCAATTGCAAGCCAATCCCATTTTGACAGCATATTCTACCGCTTTGCGATTGGCTTTTGGCAGCGTTCCAGGGTGAGCTAGCGTGATGACGCTCACATTTGTATTGGGTAGGGCTCCATATTCGTTCGCTTCTGATGAGAATGCTTTGCTTTTAGTGAGCATTTGAGCATGCACCTCCAGACCTACTACAAGTTCGTATTTTTCTATAACAGATTTATCCATAAAAAACAAATTTGGTACTGCAATTTGCAAAAATGTACGTCTGTTTGCAAATCTATCTATTTGATTCCTTTGCGGTTAAGTGCACTTATATATTTTTGAGCATTTCGGTTATGTTCTTCCAAAGTTTCTGCAAAGTTGTGATAACCCGATAAATCTTCCTTGGCACAAAAAAATAAATATCGGTGTCGTTCAGCATTTAAAACAGCGTCTATCGAAGAAATCTCAGGAATGTTAATAGGTCCTGGAGGAAGGCCTGTGTGCTTATAGGTGTTATAAGGAGAGTCAATTTTTTTCATGGAATTTAATACGCGTTTGATACTAAAGTCTCCTTGTGCAAACACTAAAGTAGGATCTGCTTGCAAAGGCATTTTTTTGTGCAAGCGATTTAAATACACTCCAGCTATGCGAGGCTTTTCGTCATTTTGATTAGTTTCAGCCTGCACAATAGAAGCTAAAATACTCACTTGGATGGGCGTAAGACCTAATCCATCCGCTTGAGAACGTCGTTTTTCATTCCAAAAGCGGTCGTATTCTCTTTTCATGCGAGCAAATAGCTCTTCAGCAGAAGTGTTCCAATATAGGTAATATGTATTAGGAATGAACATGCAAGCAATGGTAAGTGTATCAAAACCTACTTCAGCCACTTTTTGTGGATTAGTGAGCAGAGCATAAAAATCATCTGGATCTGTCCATAAGTTTTTGCATAATTTTTCAGGGAGTTCTTCTTTTAAGCGAACATTATGAAAAATGACTTTTACGGGAACTTGTATACCACTTCTCAACAACCTAACTGCTTCTAAATTGTTCATTCCAGCAGTGAGACGATATCTTCCGGGCTTTACGTTTTCTTGATAATCTAGTACGCGCGAAACAAACATAAAAGATAACACATCGTCAACTAAACGGTATTTTTCAAGAGTATCTTTTACATGAAAGATGGTAGCTCCTGGCGGAATATGGATGAACGCTTCTGTATAACCATTATTTACTAAATTTCGACTAAAGAACATCTGATAAAAGTACACACTTGTCGAAACCAAAAAAATGGTGATTCCTATAAACAGCGCTGCCTTGAAATTAGCTATTTTCATACATTTAAGTTTTGACAAAGTTGGGCATTTTTTAAGAAATGATAAAATTCGAAACACCTTTTGAGAAGTTTAACGATTTATCGACCGAGTTCAAAATGCGTTAGCAAGTTTAACTGTAAAAAAAGGCACTAGTTTAAACTTTATCTGACAGGTTAGGCGTAAAGAATAAAAAGCGATTTCAATAGCCCTTTGAGCTATCTGAAGTTGAATACCGAAAACTGAGCTCATCAAAACAAGAAGTGGAACTGCTAAAACTAGAACGTTTCCCA
>JANWWC010000006.1 GCA_025056215.1 Cytophagales bacterium
TGAAATTTATCACGGCGACACCTTGCTCAATGATTGGAGCATTTTCAGCGAAATGAACCCTGCCAAGAAGTTAGAATTTGATGCGATTGTAGCAAATCCACCATTCAGCTATCGTTGGGAAGCCTCCGAAGAAATGGCAAAGGATTTTCGTTTCCAAAATTATGGAGTAGCTCCCAAGTCTGCGGCAGATTTTGCATTTTTGTTGCACGGCTTTCATTTTTTAAGCCCAAACGGCACTATGGCAATTATTTTGCCACACGGCGTTTTGTTCAGAGGCGGAGCCGAGGAGCGTATCCGAACCAAATTACTTCAAGACGGCAACATAGATACCATTATCGGTTTGCCTGCTAATTTATTTTTTTCCACAGGCATTCCCGTATGTATTTTAGTACTGAAAAAGTGTAAAAAACCAGAAGATGTTTTATTTATCAACGCCGCCGAGCATTACGAAAAAGGCAAAAAACAAAACACCTTACGCCAAGAACATATTGAGAAAATCATAGAAACTTACAAATACCGAACCGAAGAAGAGCGTTATTCTCGGCGAGTTTCTATGCAAGAAATCAAGGAAAATGGCTACAATCTGAATATTTCAAGGTACATAAGCACCGCCGTAGAAGAAAAAAGCATTGATTTGCTCGAGGTGAACTCGCAACTTGCGGACATCAATCGAAAAATTGACAAGGCAAAGGAACTTCACAACCAATTTTTGAGAGAATTAGGCTTGCCGCCTTTATAAAGAAGCCTGCTGCAATACATCGTTACAGCAGGGTGGTTGAAGGCTTTATTTAGGAAACATTTTGTTGCGAATTTTTTCGACGCGTTCTGCTACGGTTCCGTCGTCATCAGGGTACTTGTTTTTTAATTGGAGAGGTTCACCTCCCTTGATGCCGTAAATTCGTTCACTATCCAAGTTTACTCCTTTGTTAGGAGCTGTATTGTGCTCTCCAGGAATGCAGCGAGTCAATCCGATTATCAGCCCTATGGAAAGAGCGCAAATAAGTATCTGTTTCATATGCCGAGATTCTAACTTTTTCGCTTCAAAAATACGACGGAATCTTTTGCGGAACAAGATAGAGAACAAAAACAAGTATGACTTTTTGTCTTATTTTTTGTAACTAATTTAAAAAGTAAGACAAATTGTCATTTTTTTTTCAAAAGGCATTGAAATTGTATAGTTATAAAGTGGAATCGCAATTAAAAAAGCGGTTCCAAACAAGTAAATTGATGGTTGAACTTTAAAAAAAGGAGATGCCTATGTCACTCATGAAAATAAGCCCGTATTCGTTGTTTAATCAGTTGGTGAACGATTTCTTTAACACATGGGACAAAACTATCAACCAAAGCTCTCAAGAAAGCCAAGAAATTCGGTACGTGATTCCTGCTGTCAACATCTCTGAAACCGATGACAGCTATGCGATTGAGGTAGCCGTTCCTGGAATTAAAAAGGAGGATTTTCAATTAGAATTAGAAAACAATACACTTGTAGTAAAATCTTCTAAAAAAGAAGAAAATACTAAGAAACAGGACAAGTACACAGTTCGCGAGTTCAATTATACTTCTTTCTACAGAAGCTTCAATTTGCCCGATACAATTGACACAGAAAAAATCTCCGCTCAATATGAAAACGGAGTGTTGCACATCAAACTTCCTAAGCTTCCTTCTAAAATTTCAAAAGTCAAAACCATTGCAATTCAATAAAAGTGTGAAAAGAAACCGCCCGGAGGGGCGGCTTTTAATTTTTTTTTTATAAAAGCAAGATTTTTTTGTAATAATTGAATTTTTTGATTTTTATTTACAAAATTTTTTCGAAAACGCTCGTCGTTGCATAACAGCCTTTAAAAAACTTATGTAGTGATTTTCAATTTATTAGCGTATATTGCGTTTTAAAGGAAAATACTTTTTGGTGATATGGCTAAAATTAAATACTATTACGACACACAGACCTGCCGCTATGAAAGAGCAAGACCCACCAAATTGGAAATTGTTCTTAACTGTTTAGGCATTATTGCATTGTGTGCATTTTTCGGAGTAATATTCGGGTACGGTTATGTAAAATTTTTTCCTTCAAGTCGAGAAAAAGCGCTTCTAAAAGAAAATCAAGACCTTAAGTACGCCTACGAGCTCATGTCGAACGAAATATTCGAAATGCATAGAATGCTCGCTTATTTGCAAGATAGAGATGACAACATTTATCGAGTAATATTTGAAGCAGAGCCGTTGCCCAAAGAAGTAAGGCGCGCAGGCAGTGGAGGTTCTCAAAAATTCCAAGAACTTCTCGAAAAAAAACTTACGCGCGAAGACATGATTTTAGGATTGTACAAAAAAATTGATGAAGTCAAAAGACAGATGTACATTCAATCTAAGTCGTACGAAGAAATCATTGCTTTGGCGCGCCGCAAAGATGAAATGATGACCAGTATGCCTGCTATTCAGCCTATTGCCAACAAAGATTTAAAGCGTTTTGCCTCTGGGTTTGGCATGCGCATCGACCCTATTCTAAAAATTCGTAAGATGCATACAGGCGTAGATTTTACCGCTGCCAGAGGAACTCCTGTATATGCTACGGGCGATGGCAAAGTCATTACTGTAGAATCTGATGATAGCGGCTACGGAAAGCAAATTGAAATCGACCACGGCTTCGGTTTTGTGACAAAGTACGCCCATCTTTCTTCTTTTGAAGTGAAATTAGGGCAAAGAGTAAAACGCGGTCAGATCATTGGTCGCGTAGGAAGTACAGGAAAGTCGGTAGCGCCGCATCTGCATTACGAAGTGATCAAAAATGGAGTAAAAGTAGATCCTTTGCCTTATTTCCACCTCGATGTTTCTCCAGAGGAGTTTAACCAACTTGTACGCATGGCACAAGTAGAAAACCAAGCGTTGGGCTACTAATGCGAAAGATGATGCTTTATTTTTTCATAGAGAGCAGGGCGCCGCTCTTTGGTGCGCTTGATAGATTGCTCCAAATTCCAAGCGCTAATTTTGGCAGTATGTCCTGAAAGCAGAATTTCAGGAACCTTCATTCCTTCAAAATCTGCCGGACGCGTATACACAGGAGGAGCTATCAACCCATCTTGAAAACTATCGGTAAGAGCGGAAGTTTCATCCGATAAAACGCCAGGAATCAACCGAATGACAGCATCTGCAATCACAGCAGCGGCCAACTCGCCTCCTGAAAGCACATAATCGCCGATACTAATTTCTTTAGTAATAAAGTGCTCTCTTACGCGTTCGTCTACGCCTTTGTAGTGCCCGCACAAAATAATTATGTTCTGCAAAAGTGAAAGTCTATTAGCAGATTTTTGGTCGAAGGTTTCGCCGTCGGGCGAGGTGTAAATGATTTCATCGTATTTCCGTTGTGATTGAAGAGAACGAAGACACTTTGCAATAGGCTCTATTTTTAATACCATGCCTGCTTCGTGTCCAAAGGCGTAATCATCTACCGATTTGTATTTGTCGGAAGCGTAGTCTCGCAAATTATGAATATGAATCTCAACTAGTCCTTTTTGTTGTGCTCTTTTCAAAATCGAATGTTGAAAAGGGCTTTCTAAAAGTTGAGGAACGCACGAAATAATATCAATTCGCATAATGCAAACAATTGCTTTGCAAAATTATTAAAAATACAGGGAAAAAGTTTGCGGTTCGATGAACAAATGCATTCAATTTTTATTTTTTTTGAATAATTTATTACGCGTAAATGTTTCTAAAAGTTTTATTTATTTTGTGCATCTCAAAAGTCAAATTATTTCATCATGAAAAAACTTAAATTCTTAGTGTACTTAATTTTTGCTACAGCAACAGGGGCATGGGCTCAATCGGAAGAAAAGCCGTGGTTTGTTTCAGGAGCTTTCTCCGAGCTTTTTCTCAACAATTATAGAGGCAATTATAAAACGATGAGCGAGTGGAACCCTGCCGGAAGATTTACATTAGGGCGCTATTTGAATCGTCATTTAGATGCAGGCATTGCTGCTACAATCGGAGTAGCTAATCAGGATGATTATGCTAACCAAAGCGAAGTTCTTACTACTGCGGACGTATTTCTCAAATACAAGGTGCTTAGAAGCATTTCAGGAGAAGTAAAGCGATTCGACCCTTTTGTTCAAATAGGTGGAGGGTATAACTTTTTGAAGGGAACGCGCTGGCAAGAAGAAAGCAATCGCACTTTTACCATGCGCGACGGAAAATGGCTACTAACTCCTGGCATAGGATTCAATATTTGGCTCAACGAAACGAAAGATGTAGGCGTTCAAGCTTCTGGACTTTTGGATGTGTTGGGTTGGGCAAAAAACAATGAGCGAGACTATGCCCAAATTTCTTTAGGACTTATTGGCGCTATCGGAACAAACAGAGATCGCGATGGCGACGGAGTACTTGACAAAGATGATAAGTGTCCTGAACAAGCCGGGAAATTAGATCTCCAAGGCTGCCCAGACCAAGATAACGATGGCGTTGCAGATAAAGAAGACAAATGTCCCGACCAAACAGGAAAACCAGAGCTTCAAGGCTGCCCAGACCAAGACAACGACGGCATCGCCGATGCAGAAGATAAGTGTCCTTCTCAAGCTGGTAAACTAGAGCTTCAAGGCTGTCCAGACCAAGACAACGACGGCATCGCCGATGCAGAAGACAAGTGTCCTTCTCAAGCTGGCATAGCGCAATTTGGAGGCTGCCCCGATACGGATGGAGATGGGTTGGCAGACCCTGACGATAGATGCCCTGAACAGCCCGGAAGGGGAGATTTTAGAGGCTGCCCCGATACGGATGGAGATGGCTTAGCAGACCCTGACGATAGATGTCCTAATACGGAAGGTTCAACTCTTCTCAAAGGATGTCCTGACCGAGATACAGACGGGGTAGCAGATATCGACGATAAATGTCCCGATCAAGGTGGAGAAGTAGATTCCAAAGGTTGTCCTCTCATTAAAGAAACGGAGAAAAAACAACTGGAAACCCGCCTAAACATGCAAGCAAAGAAAATTTTGTTTGAAAGTGGTTCTGCCGTTATCAAAAAAGAGTCTTATCCGATTCTCGATGGGTTAGTAACGCTTCTGAACATATATCCTTACGCAGAGTTCGACATCGAAGGACATACCGACAATACAGGGACTCCAGAGAGCAACAAACAGCTCTCTCAGGAGCGCGCTCAATCGGTAGTAAATTACTTTGTGAGCAAAGGCATCGCCAAAGAACGCTTAACTGCCCATGGCTACGGGCAAGAACGCCCCATTGCAGATAATAAAACAGCAGCGGGAAGAGCTCAAAATCGCCGTGTTGAAATCCATTTAAATCAAAAATAAGCATATTAAGAATATGGCTGCCTATAAAATTAGGTAGCCCATCTTATTAAAAAAGCAAGTCAATTTACGTCATTCTATTTTTCCCTGCCAAACAAGGTATTGAGAAAAAGAAGATATGTCTATTTTTTGATGAAAAATTCCATAGATACTCGAGCCTGAGCCTGTCATAGAAGCGTAAATAGCTCCTTTTTCGTATAGTTCGGTTTTTATAGAAGCTAATGTAGGGTACTTCTTAAACACGCTTGCTTCAAAATCGTTTTTTAAAAAATCTTTCCATGTTGAAATAGAAAGGTGTTTTATAATATCTCGACAGCTTTTTAGAGGAATTTGAGGTACAATATGCTGATATGCTTGTCGCGTGTTTACCGAAAATTGCGGATAAATGAGAACAATCCATAAATTTTGCAATGGATTTTGGGGATGAACTTCTAGGATTTCTCCTTTTCCTGAGACAAAAGCAGGTTTGTTTTCAATAAAAAAAGAGCAGTCGCTTCCTAAGTAGGTAGCAAACTGCTGCTGTTCCTTTAGAGTCATCTGTAAAGAAAACAACTCGTTGAGCATTTTGATAGCAAATGCCCCGTCAGAAGAACCTCCTCCTAAGCCAGCACCCATTGGAATTACTTTGTGTAAATGTATTCTTACTGGCGGAAGTTGATACTTTTCTTTTATGAGAAGGTAAGCCTTTACGCAAAGATTTTCTTCTGGTTTTGCATCAATGGCTAACCCCGTATTTGTCCACTCAAAACGCTGGGAGGGAGTGATTTCTAAAATATCACACCACGGCACGGGTACGAAAAAAGAATCAATTTCATGGTAATTGTCAGGACGCTTATGAAGAATATGCAAACCTAAATTGATCTTTGCATTAGGAAAACTAATCATTTGTTCCTTTTGTATTCGTTGTTAAGATGCTGGACCATGCGATCGCATACTTCTTCTAGCATATCTGCCATTACTTTGTCGTTAGTAGCGTTGCGCAAGCTAATCGCTAATCCGCCTACCATATCAATGCAAAAGCGTTTCATTTCAAAAATAGGCATATCTTTTGTCCATAAGTCGAGGCGGAGCGTCTCTTTTTGAACATTATCCCATACATTCACTGAAATGGCTTTTACTTCTTCCATACCTTGGGAGGGAGCATCTGTAGCATGCCAGAATATTTTTTCAGGAATGTTTTGATCGTCAAGTTCTACGCGAAGTCGAATTTCAGAATCTCTCATACTTTTTTATTTGCGAATTTAGCCAATCCTCAAAATACTACAAAAATTTGGTTGCAGGTCCGAACAAATTTTGAGAATTTATTCAGCTGGTGCTACTAAAATGATTTTTACGCGGCGGTTTTTAGCTCTGTTTTCAGGAGTATCATTCGGAACCATAGGACGCTTCGAACCATAACTGCTTACTTTTATGCGGTTAGGCTTAATGCCTTGCTTGATAAGGTAATTGGCTACATTTTCTGCACGGCGCCTTGCTAGTGGATTATTAATAGCGTCGTTACCACTGGCGTCTGCGTGTCCTTCTATTTCAACTGTATTTTTGGGATTGTTTTTTAAGTTATTGACTAATTTATCTAACATCGGTTTGTATTCGTCTTGAATATCTGCTCGCATCGGCAAATAAAAAATAAGGTCGCTTCCGATTCCTGTATCGGTTGTTTTAGAAGGCTTAGGTTCTTCTTTTGCAAGAACTTCTTTTTTAGGACATCCTCCTTCTTCGATGCCGCCAGGCTCTTTAGGACATTTATCTTTGGGATCAGGAATGCCGTCGTTATCAGAATCAGGACATCCTTGGAATGCTACAGGTCCAGATTGTTTAGGACATTCGTCTTCAGAGTCTTTGATTCCATCGCCATCAGCATCCGGACAACCTTTTAGCTCCATGCTTCCCGCTACTTCGGGGCATTCATCTTCACTATCTTGTACGCCATCCCCATCAGAATCGGGACAGCCCTCAAACTGAGCCAATCCAAATTCTTCTGGGCATTTGTCTTTTTGATCTGCAATGCTATCTTTATCAGCATCAGGGCAGCCTTGTGTGTATTTTTCTCCTGCAATAAGCGGACAAGCATCATCTTTATCAGGAATTCCGTCTTTATCTGAATCTTTAGGTTTTCCAAAGATGTGAGCTACTCCTACGTCGTGCTGCAAAAATGGGAAGGCATTTGCAAAAAATACGTGGTTGTAGTTAGTAGAAGCGACAAGTGCAAAGTCTTCTTTTAGCCAGAAATTAATGCCTACTCCTGGCGTTACAAGTCCAGAAGTTGTAAGACCTAACTTGGCAAAGCCTACTCCTACAGATAAATAAGGATCAATTTTAGGATTTTTTCCCGTAAAGCTTCGGATAATAGGGTATTGAAGGCCAATATCTCCGTCCCAAAATGGTTGGCGTGTAGTTTCTAAGTTTTGAAAGTTGGTTACACTTCCTAATGCAAAGCCTCCGTATGCATTCAGATGCCTTAATAAATATCGACTAATAGTAAATCTACCCGCTTTGTTCCAATTGTTTATGTCAAAAGGGCGATTTCCTGCTGTAAGTCCGTTGTAATCTACAAAGTTGCTCGTGAATGTGATGCCCCATCTGTTTTCAGCCGTTTGCGCAAAAAGGTGCGCTTGTGCTGTTAATACTAAAATTGCTATCCCACCAAGCGTTTTCTTCATTTTGCGGTTTACTTTAAGATTCTAACTTCGATTTACATACCCTGCTTGCTCAAAGTAAAATAAAGCATTTAAATATATGAAATTTAATAGGCAAAAATTTTGTATGACCTTACGGAAATTTTTTTACTTCGATCTGATATAATACATAAGTTGTTTTTATTATAATCTGATGCCTGTTCCCCATTCAATAATGTCAGCTTGTCCGTAGTGAGCGCGCAGCGAAAGCCCTACAAAATAATGGTCTGATAAATAGCATTTTATTCCTGCACGCCAATAAATGGGCTTATCTACCAAAATAGGGCGATAAATATACGTACCTATTTGAGTAAGCAGAGAAACTTTTGAAACATAAAGCTCATGCCCACACTGAATGCCTACTCGCCAGGGATTCACGGGAGTCGATTTCCCGATTTGTGCATGGATAGAAGTGTGATAAAAGACATCTGTTCCTAATGTAAGTCCAGATTTGTAGTTAAGGCGTTTGTTGGCGTATCCTGAAAGCACTCCTACATAAAAACGGCGCGGGTCTTGATTGCCTGGCGACTTGATAGCATGTGCTAGATTGATATCGAAGTTCCATATTTTAGCAATCTTTTCATCAAAAAAAGCAACTACAGACGATTGAGAAGGATTGCGAATCGTATGAGCAATTCCTGCCATACATCCAAACATATTGAATCCGTAATTAGGTAATTGGATGGCTCCATTCGAATAATGCGTAATAAATCCGCCTATGTTCAGACGCATCAAAGGAGTAATTTTATAGTGATAAAGCAGATTAGTTTCCATAATAAAATTAAGATGAGTGCTTACAAATACGTTTTTAGGATTTTTTTCATGAGTCATAGAAATCCACACTAAGCCAGGCGCAAACTTGTAACTAAAGGCGTGTTGAGATTTTTCCCAAATAAATTTTTGCACATAAATCGTGCTTCCGAGAGCAAAGCCTAGTAGTGCAGGATTTCCTAAATCGTTGTAATGAAGAGAAACCCCCCATTCGGGCAATTTCCACTCGCGTTGCCATCGTTTAGAGCCATTCGTACAAATATGGTAAGTAAGCTCTATGCCTTGAACATTTAGAGTGCCGTATTGATATTTTTCGAATTCTTTGCTGTGTTGATAAATTTGTCCGTAGCGGCTATGGATTCCAATCACTTTGGAGGATTGTGCTTGGCTTTTCAGAATACTTATGAAAAGCAATAATTGACAAAGAGTTCTCATGTGTTTTCTAAGTGTTATCTTCTAACCATAGCTTGTTAATATCATATTTTTCGTGATTAGGATAAATATCGTAATAGACTTGTGAAACTTCTTCAAATAAAGCTCTGCGGAGTTCTTCTATATTGATTTGTTTTGCTGCAGAAATAAAAATGGCTTTTTGTGGTTTTTTTTGAAAGTATTCCTTCCATTCTTCCAAGGTAGCAGGTGGATGCTCTTCGAATGGCGGATATTCTTTGGCAATAAACTGATCTATTTTATTGAAAACCATGAGCATGCGCTTGTTGATGGCTCCAATTTCTTTGAGTGTGTTATGCACTACCTCAATTTGTTCTTCAAAGTTGTCGTGTGAGATATCTACTACGTGTAACAAAATATCGGCTTCTACAATCTCATCGAGAGTGGATTTAAAACTTTCAATGAGTTGCGTAGGAAGCTTGCGAATAAAACCAACCGTATCGGTCAGCAAAAAAGGAACATTGTATAAAACGACTTTGCGCACTGTCGAATCGACAGTAGCAAACAACTTGTTTTCTGCTAATACGTCTGCTTTAGAAAGTAGGCGCATAAGAGTAGATTTCCCGACATTGGTGTAGCCTACAAGAGCTACGCGTACCTCTCGCTCGCGCGCTTTGCGACGCAGCTGATTTTGTTGGTCTATTTTTACAAGTTTACGTTTAAGTTGGGTAATCTTGTCTTTAATAAGACGCTTGTCGGTTTCGAGTTCTGTTTCTCCAGGTCCTTTCATGCCGATTCCGCCTTTTTGGCGCGAGTGGTGAGTCCACAAGTTAGTGAGCCGTGGAAGCATGTATTGGTATTGAGCAAGTTCCACTTGAGTTTTAGCTTGAGCAGTGCGTGCGCGTTTGGCAAAAATTTGCAATATTAACAGACTTCTATCAATAATCATTACATCTTTAATCATCTCATCGAGGTTGCGCACTTGAGCTGTAGTGAGGTCATCGTCTGTAATAATGATGCTGATATTTTTTTCTTTGACATAAGAAGCAATTTCTTCAAGTTTCCCTTTCCCTACGTAATACTTTGCATCAGGCTTCTCTAGGTTCTGAATAAAAGTTTTAACAGTCTGAATGCCTAAGGTAGAAGCTAAAAAAGCAAGTTCTTCCAGGTATTCTTTTGTTTTGTGAAGAGGTTGTTTTTGAGTAGCTACTGCTACCAATACAGCCGTAGGATTGGAGTGATTCGAATTGTATTGAAATTCTTTTTTCATTCGCTAATTTTACTTAACATAATTTTTTGAGAGGTTTTAGGTTGAATGCTAAATGTGAAAGAAGTTCCTGCGTACCATTGGTTGAGATGCAAATGTTCCGATGAGACAAATTTAAATTGCGGTCGAACTTGTAAGCTGAGGTTATCGCTTACGTCAAATCCTTTGAGATGAGCATCTACCGCAGCATCAGCAATCTGAACGCCATAAAAGAGCAGTAATAGAATAACGTGGAAGTCTCGTTCGCGTACGGCGCGGTCTCGTTCGCGTAAAAGTGTTTGAACGGGGTCGCGAAGGCGCTCAAATTCTGGGTCTATGCTTGTATCAGGATTGTTATCAGAAGCGTACAACAAATTGCGCCGAAATCGGTTGTATTGTTGGTCATAAAAAATAATTGTCGATATAAAATAAGCAAATCCTCCGTATACGATTGGGAGTTTCCAATATTTTTTGTTGTAGAGTTGTCCCATTCCTGGAAATGCTGCCGACATAAGAGCTGCGCGCGTAGGTTCTCCTAACGTAGATTCCTGCCGAGGAAATTGTAGGGAGTCAGTTTGAGCCATGCTATTTTTTTGCCAACTTATAAAAGCAAAAGCCAGTAAAAGCATGATTTTTATTTTCATAACAGTTGATTTTCAACTGCAAATATAGATAGAAAACAAGAAAGACGCGTGAAGTTGTCGCTTTTTACTCCTTTCTCTGTAGCTTTGCCCCTTCAAATCGATTACGATTATGATTGATTTTCGAAAAATAGTTCGTCCGCATATTTGGGAATTAAAACCTTATTCCTCAGCGCGCGACGAATATACAGGCACACACGGCATATTTTTGGATGCAAATGAAAATCCTTACAGTTCGGTTACAGGTGAGTCCTTCAACCGTTACCCAGATCCTTACCAACGCTCTATTAAAGAAATGCTCGCCACTCTCAAAGGAGTATCGCCAAATCAAATTTTTTTAGGAAATGGGAGCGACGAAGCTATTGATTTGTTGATTCGCTTGTGTTGTGAGCCTCATCAGGATAATATTCTCATTATGCCTCCTACTTACGGAATGTATGCTGTGAGCGCAGAGATTAATTGCGTAAAAGTCAAAGAAGTGCTACTTACTCCTGATTTTCAGTTGCGCGTCGCTGAAATTTTGCAACAGGTAGATGCTCAAACCAAAATTATATTTGTATGCTCTCCTAATAATCCGACAGGAAATTGTTTTCGTCAAGCAGATATTTTAGAGCTACTTGAACATTTTCACGGTCTGGTGGTAATAGATGAAGCTTATATCGATTTCGCTCGAATTCCTAGTTTTATTACTTTATTAGGAAAATTTCCTAATTTAGTGGTACTTCAGACCTTTTCCAAAGCTTGGGGAATGGCAGGTTTGCGCGTAGGAATGGCTTACGCTTCTCCTACTATCATTCAATTATTGAACAAAATTAAACCTCCTTACAACATTGGAGAGCACACTCAACAAAAAATCATGGAAGCTCTCAACGAAGTACATCGCAAAGATGAAATGGTAGCTTACATTTTGGCAGAGCGCCAACGACTTTCTCAAGAACTGCAAAAAATCAGCACCATAGAATACGTTTATCCGTCTGACGCTAATTTTTTATTGGTCAGAATTAAAGGAGGAAAAAAAGCATACGACTATCTGATTTCGCAACTTATCATTGTGAGAGATCGCTCTAAAATGGCGCTTTGTCAAGACTGTTTGCGCATCACAGTCGGGACAAAAAGTGAAAATGAAATGCTCATTGAAGCTTTGAAAATGTATCAGCCTAATTAAAATTGGAGCAAAAAACAGAATCTTTATTTTTGTCTAACTATTAAACAAAAAACTAAAATGAAACTTTTAGAAGGGAAAACCGCTCTCATTACAGGTGCCTCGAAAGGAATTGGACGCGCCATTGCTCTAAAATATGCTTCTCACGGAGCGAATGTAGGTTTTACTTACTTATCGAGTGTTGAAAAGGGAGAAGCGCTCGCCAAAGAATTAGAAGCCTTAGGAATAAAAGCAAAAGGCTACCGCTCTGATGCTTCTGACTTTCGAGCAGCTGACCAACTTGTCAATGAGTTTGTAACGGAGTTTGGCAAACTTGATATCTTAGTAAATAATGCAGGCATTACTAAGGATGGTTTGTTGATGCGCATGTCCGAAGAACAATTCGATGAAGTGATTAGAGTAAATCTTAAATCGGTATTCAATCTGACAAAAGCAGCTGTAAAGGTGATGATGAAACAAAAGTACGGCTCTATTATCAACATGAGTTCAGTAGTAGGCGTGCGAGGCAACGCGGGTCAAGCTAATTACGCTGCTTCTAAGGCAGGAATTATCGGTTTTACAAAATCTGTTGCACTTGAGTTGGGAGGAAGAAATATTCGTGCTAATGCTGTGGCGCCTGGCTTTATTGCAACTGAAATGACCGAAAAACTCGACGCAAAAGTTTTAGAGGAATGGATTTCTGGAATTCCTATGAAACGCGCAGGCACTGCAGAAGAGGTAGCTGACTTATGCGTATTTTTAGGTTCTGATATGTCCTCTTATATTACTGGTCAGGTAATTGAAATCAACGGTGGACTTAATACTTAATTAAGCTCCTCATGATAGAAGAGAAATACATGAGGCGTGCCTTGCAATTAGCTGCCCTAGGAAAAGCAGAAGTGGCACCTAATCCTATGGTAGGTTGTGTAATCGTGAAAGATTCAAAAATTCTATCAGAAGGGTTTCATCGGCGGTATGGAGAAGCACACGCCGAAATTGATGCCATTAATCGTTTAGAATCTCCTGAACAAATTCGAGGTGCAGATGTTTACGTTACGCTTGAGCCGTGCAGTCACTATGGAAAAACACCTCCCTGTGCCGACAAACTTGTTGAACTCATGCCAAAGCGAGTGATGATTGCAAATACAGATCCTAATCCACTTGTAAACGGAAAAGGAATCGCCCGTTTGCGACAAGCGGGCATAGAAGTAATTACAGGGATATGCGAGGCAGAAGGTAAAACGCTAAACGCTCGTTTTTTTGAATATATGACCCAAAAAAAACCTTATGTAATTTTAAAGTGGGCACAATCGGGAGATGGATGGATAGCAAAAGAAAACTATCAGAAAGTTCAGTTGAGCAACGAACATGTGACGCGCTACGTACACAAATGGAGAGCAGAAGAGCAAGCTATTATGGTAGGTGCTAATACTGCTTTGTATGATAACCCGCACCTCACCGTACGACACTGGATAGGTAAAAATCCTACTCGCATCTTATTTGACCCGCACCTTAAAGTGCCATCATCTCATCATATTTTTAATGATGAAGCGCCTACTTTTTGTTATTATTTCCAACAAACAAAGGTAGTTCAACAATATCCTTCTGGCGTTGTATTAAAACAGGTAAATTCTCAAAGGTGGTTAGATGATATCTTAGACGATTTGTACACCAATCAAATCATTTCTGTTTTAGTAGAAGGAGGAAGCAAACTGTTATCCGAGTTTATTGCTCAACAGAAGTGGAACGAAATTCGCCTGATTCAATCACCACATTGGTTGGGAAAAGGAATTGCAGCGCCCAAATTCATCGCAGAACTTTTAATCCAGTTTTCTGTGGATGACAACATAATTTACATTTTTAGACCTAAAGCGTAATTTTTATGGAAAGATATCAACAAAGAGGAGTAAGCGCCGATAAAGAAGACATTCATAGAGCTATTCAAAATCTCGATAAAGGACTATTCCCAAAAGCTTTTTGCAAAATTCTACCCGATATTGTAGCAGGAGATCCAGAGTGGTGCAACGTTATGCACGCTGATGGCGCGGGCACAAAATCTTCTTTAGCCTACTTGTATTGGCGAGAAACGGGCGATATGAGTGTTTGGAAAGGAATCGCTCAAGACGCAATTGTCATGAATACAGACGATTTGTTATGTGTAGGTGCCATCGATAACATTTTAATTTCTTCTACCATAGGAAGGAACAAAAGGCTGATTCCAGGGGAAGTCATTTCTGCTATCATCAACGGAACAGAAGAGGTATTAGAAATGTTGCGTTCTCATGGAATACGCATTTATAGCGCAGGAGGTGAAACCGCCGATGTGGGCGACTTAGTTCGAACAATTATTGTAGACAGTACAGTAACAACTCGCTTAAAAAAAAGTGATATCATTAGCAACGATAAAATTTCTGAAGGTGATGTGATTGTAGGACTTGCCTCTTACGGAAAAGCTACTTACGAAGACACTTATAACAGCGGTATCGGGAGCAATGGACTCACTTCTGCTCGCCATGATATGCTTTCAAAATATTTAGCTGTTCGATATCCTGAAAGTTATGACAATGGACTTCCCGAAAATTTGGTTTACATCGGTTCTAAACAACTTACGGAGTTTGTGCCAGAAACAGGCTTAGACGTAGGCAAAATGATGTTATCCCCTACGCGAACTTATGCACCTCTCATGAAAATCGTTCTGGAAGAATTGCGCCCATATATTCATGGTATTGTGCATTGTAGTGGAGGCGGACAAACAAAAGTCCTGCACTTTATTGAAAATTTACATGTAGTGAAAGATAATTTACTTCCTTGCCCGCCTCTGTTTCGCATGGTTCAGGCAGAAAGCCAAACTTCTTGGAAAGAAATGTATAAAGTTTTTAACATGGGACATCGCCTTGAAATCTATATCTCAGAACAATACGCCCATCGAATTATTCAAATCGCAGGTTTGTTCGACATTAAAGCTCAAATTATTGGGCACGTGGAAAAATCTCCTGTCAAAAAGCTTTCCATTCGGTCCGAATTCGGAGAATTTGTCTACCAATAATTACAAATAGGGATATTTTTTTACGACATTATCCCAAAAGTATTCCTCGTAAAAGGAAGAAGGAGTAGAAACGTTTGCATGAATAACTTCTTGCAAGACAGAAACAAAACTTTGAGCGTCTCTATCGGCTACGATGCGAAGCTTTTCTCCACACGCTTTTTTGTGCATTCCTAATGAACCTGTAAAGTAGCTTACTACTGTTGTATTGAGAGCAATTGCTTCTATTACTTTTGTTTTTACGCCTCCGCCACTATAGATTGGATTGACCATCGCATCGGCGTATTGCACTAAGCTATCGATATCTTCTACGAAACCTAAATAGCTAATGGGTAGACCAGATAATTGAATATTTTTTTGAATTTCTTGAGGGAGTCCTCCGCCAGCAATGATAAATCGAAAAGGAAAATGAAAACTTTTTTGGCACAAAGGTGCAATTCTTTCTACAATCTCTAAAACTGCTTCCCAATTAGGTTGATAGCTCTGAAGTCCGTAAAATATAAACCACTTTTCTTCTGGTTGGAATCCATAGAGAGAAGCAATTTGTTGTTTGCTTTTTGGGGGAGGTTGAGGAAGTCCTGTGTGATGGGTGCCATGTGCAGAATAAATGCACTTGTTTTGAGAAATTCTTAGATGCTTTACAACGTACTCAAGTTCATCGTAAGAAACAAACAAAATTTTATCGGAGACATAAAAAACAAAGTATTCTAATGGAAAAAGTAAAATCCACCACCATTTCCCGTAAGTTTTGAAGCGCAAGTATTCAATATTTCTTGCGTAAACTACTAATTTAACACCTGCTAATCGAGCGGCTATCCAGCCTAAAATACCGCCGTAAGGTTGTTCTACTAGCAATGAAGAAGCTTTATGTTGCTTGCATAGTTGATATAACTTCCAAGCAATGCAAGGATTAAAATATTTCCACTTTTTGTCTTCGAAGCCCCGCACAAGATGAATGGGAGAGCTGTGTACGGAAGGGTTGGTATTAGCAGAGAGAGTAACTACTTTAGCATATCGAGACAAGTATTCTTGATAACCTAAAATTCCTTTCTGTCCGCCGTTAAGAGCGGGGATAAACTGATGCGAGACAAAAGTTACGACAGTTTTTTGTTGGTTCATACTAAGCCATTATATGAGTGCAAATATAGAGGAATTGCTTGTGGTACGGTTTAGAGGTACTTTTGTAGGTTTTGAAAAAATGTGATGTTTTAAAAAATGTGAATAAAATATATTTTTAGTGAATTACTTACCCAACTTGCTTCGACTTTTAAAATTTTGGTTAGTTTTACGACGACAATCAAATATAACGCGAATCAGATGGACATGAACAAAAAAATTCCTATTACAGTCGCATACGGTGATGGTATCGGACCTGAAATCATGGAAGCTACGCTTCGCATCTTAGAAGCGGCACAGGCTCCTCTTACCTACGAAGTAATTGAAATCGGAGAAAAAGTCTATTTGGAAGGTAATACAGCAGGTATTAAGCCTGAAGCATGGGATTCTTTGAGGCGTACAAGAGTTTTCTTGAAAGCTCCTATCACTACCCCACAGGGAGGAGGCTTTAAAAGTTTGAACGTTACAACTCGCAAAATGCTAGGGCTTTATGCCAACGTTCGCCCGTGCGTTTCCTATGCGCCCTATGTAGATACCAAGCATCCTAAAATGGATGTTGTTATCATTCGTGAAAATGAAGAAGATTTGTATGCTGGCATCGAACACCAACAAACTGATGAAGTTGTTCAATGTTTGAAGCTCATTTCTCGCCCAGGCTGTGAAAAAATTATTCGTTATGCTTTCGAATACGCCAGAAGTTGCAATCGAAAAAAAGTTACTTGTTTTACGAAAGATAACATCATGAAAATGACTGATGGGCTTTTTCATAAAGTATTCGATGAAATTGGGTCAGAATATCCTGAAATTGAGAAAGAGCACTGGATTGTGGATATTGGAGCAGCTAAACTTGCTGACACTCCAGAAGCATTTGATGTAGTGGTAATGCCTAACCTTTATGGAGACATTCTTTCAGATGTAGCAGCGCAGATTGCAGGCTCTGTAGGATTAGCAGGCTCCTCTAATATTGGCGATTCTTGTGCGATGTTTGAAGCCATTCATGGCTCTGCTCCGCGGCGCGCTGGTCAGAATGTAGCAAATCCTTCGGGACTATTGCTAGGAGCTGTTCAAATGCTTGTTTATTTAAATCTAACAGAAATTGCAGAAAAAGTACACAACGCATGGCTTTATACAATAGAGTCTGGCTATCACACCTACGATATCTATAAAGAAGGAGTTAGCCGTCAAAAAGTAGGTACGCGCGAATTTGCTGATAAAGTAATTGAACATCTAGGAAAAAGACCCGAAAAATTGGCTGCTGTTACTTATCAAAAGTCTCTTGAAAGGTTTTCTATTCAACATAAGCCAACAGTTCCTGCCAAAAAAGAAACTTTTGGGGTAGACGTATTTTTACACTGGAACAAAGGAACAGCTGAAGCACTCGGAAAATCTGTTGAGAAGTTTCGCACTGCTAATCTTAGCTTGAACATGATTACTAACCGAGGTGTAAAAGTGTATCCCGATGGTCTTCCTGAAACATTTTGCACCGATCATTGGCGTTGTCGCTTTTTAGGCAATCAGCCTATTCAATACGCTGAAATCCTTGAATTGCTTAAAAAGGTAAATGAAGCAGGGTTTGATATTATTAAAACAGAAAATCTCTGTTATTTTGACGGGAAACCAGCTTTCTCAATGGGACAAGGACAATGATAATACGAAGGAGATTGTAAGAGCAGTTCCTTTCTATTTGCGAATTTTGTTTCGCACCTTAAAAAGTCGAATAAGTTTAGGGACATAATCCTCTTGGGTGCTGATATTCACATAGTTAGCTTCGTTTTTGCGGCAAATTTCTAAGATGTGTGCTACGTTTGTAGTGTGAAATCTGTTTCTCTTGATGCGAAAAAGGCGAGAAGAGGTGTTCACCCATATGGTTTTTTTGCTTTCTACATCCCACAAAGGAACAATTCCTAAATCGGGGAATTCTGCTTCTCGTTTGTCGTACACGTGAATTACTATCAAATCATGAAGGTGTGCAACAGCTTTCAGGTGCTTTTCGTAGTTGCTATCAACAAAATCAGAAATAACAATTACCAAACTTCGTCTTTTTAAAATGTTTAGCAATGTCTTGAGTCCGTTCGATAAATTCGTTTTTTGAGATTGTGGCTTGAGTTGAAAAATGCGTTTGATAATCAAATATGCGTGGCGAATTCCTTTTTCAGTTTTAATGTATTGTTCTTGTGTATCAGAAAAACACAAGACACCTACATTACTCGCTTCTCGAATAGCAGAAAGCGCCAAAACACCACATATTTCCTTTGCGACTTGTAGTTTCGTGGTATTTCCTTTTCCTACTTCTTGGGAGGCAGAAACATCGAGAAGAAAAAAAACATTTTGTTCTTTATCTTCTTTAAAAGTTTTTACAAAAGTTCCAAAACCTTTTGCTGAAACATTCCAATCGATGTGCCGAATGTCATCTCCGTATTGGTACTGTCGTACTTCGTCAAATTCTAAACCTGAACCTTTAAAAACAGAGTGAAAGTCTCCCTGCATTTGGGTGTTGATAGCCTTTCGGATTCTGATTTCGTAATCGCGAATTTTTTTAAGAATTTCTTTCATCATTCTACAAAGGAATAAATCATGAGCGTAGTTTCAGGATTTTTTGGATCATTGGTAATGATAGTAATAGGTTTATTTTGTAAGCCTAAACGGTCTCCGCTCGAAAAAGTAACTTCAATAAGAGTAGATTCTCCTGGCAAAAGTTGCGTTTTTTGGGGATTAGCTACTGTACAACCGCAAGAAGTCTGAATTTTTCGAATTAGCAAAAGCGCTTCTCCTGCATTTTTGAGAGTAAAGTATGCTTTGTAATCTTGAAATTGTTTAATATTTCCGAAGTTGTGTTCTTTTTTATCTAACTCGACTTTGGGCTGCTTTTCTTTCTTAGAAGTTTTATGAAAATTTTCAACTACATGCACCGAATAACTCAGCCTTTTTATAGGCTCTGTGCTATCGTTAGTAATAAGCTGAAATTGTTCATAAAGAAAGCCCCAATCTTTCTTTTTAAGTGGATAGAATTCTAAAGTAAGCAAAGCAGTATCTTTCGGAGCAAGCCAACGTTTGTTAGTAGAAAGTTTGAGATAAGAAGGTAAAACGCTTAAGTTCGGATTGATTTCAAAAGATTGATTTGTAGCGTTGTAAACTTGGTAGATGGCAATCCCTACTGAATCATGCTTTACTTTTCCGATATCTATGTGTTTGCGTAAGAATCGCCAATTTCCACTTACTTCTTTGAAGGTATCCTCTGGGCGAGCAGGCCTTGGCAGAACATTTCCTATAATTCTTAGTACTACGTATTCTGGTTCTCCATCTGTTCTGACACTGATTGCCTTGTCAATTTCACCAGGTCGATTCCCCGCATCATAAGTAACTTTGATAATGCCACTTCCTCCTGCAGGAACCTCTTCTTTTGTCCATTCAGAAGCAGTGCAACCACACGACGTTTTAACATCTATGATTTTTAATGGAGATTTTCCAGTGTTCCGAAATACAAAATCTGTGCTGATAGTGCCATTTTCTTGTTTTACGTTGCCAAAATCGTGAAGAAGTTTCTCAAATTCAATTTTTCCACCTTGCGAGCTCGCTATTTTGCACATGAATAAGCAAAGAAGACATAGAGCAATTTTTTTCATTTCGCGTTCAGGTTTTGAACAATACCAAACATCAAACTCACCCACAACACTCCTACTGACACCCATGCCACGTACACCCAGTTTTTCAAATATGTAAGTACAAAAATATCACCTGTTACGTTAGTAAACAACATCAAAAGCGTGCGCCAATAGTTTGTGCGCACAGAGACTCGTGTTTCTAACCAAATTCCACTCATGCGTTCTAAAGGTAGCAAGATTTGCCATAAAAGCAAGATGTGCCAAACAGTTCGCGTAGTTTCATTCAGATATGCGTTACCTGCTGTTAAAACTAAAATTTCGTCAGTAAAAAGCCATCCCAACAGCCCATATATACAGAAAAAAAGAAATAAATAGACTGTGATTCTTTTCCATTTGGCTGTGTATTGGTCATTTAAAGTAGATAACTCAGGAAAGGCGTTTGAAGCGAAACTTCTTTGAATAATATCGGCAATTTCAGTGAGTTTCAGCGGAACTCCATACATTGCTACGGCATAATTTCCTGCAAACCAGCCAATTAAAAAAGTATCTGATGTTTTTAACAAACTTAGATTCATCATGCTGCCCATGCTGTATTTTCCTTCTCGAAGCGCTTGTTTCCAAAAATGATTGTGAAAACCTTTCCAAAAGGCTGGGGTTGTCCACTGCTGAAAGAAAGCTACTGCAGAAGCAAAAGCATGCAAGCTCATATAAACTATAGCCACAATTTTTAAGGGAATAGTTCGGCAAGTAAAAAACAAAAAACAAAGCCACAAAAAGAAACCACCAAATACCATCAGGCGAAGAAAAAGAATTCGGAAAAAATTTTGTGTAGCTTGTCCCTCCCAGATAGCGTCGTACATCGGGAAAGAACACAGTAAAAGGATGGGAATTCCTAAAAAGATGAACTGCCAACTGTTGTTGCTTTTTACAAAAAAATATATACATATCGAAACGACACTCAGTGCAAAAATTGCCATTGCTCCAATTGATGTACAAGCTTGTCGGAGCTTTAGTAGCTCCTGAGGAGGAAGAGAATTTCTTAAACGCACAAGCGGATAGACAACCCAACCCGTTCTCACTACCTCAGCAAAGCTACTTATTGCAATGAACAGCACCCACTCTCCTAAATGAATAGGAGCTAACATTCTGGATAAAAGCATAAAATTCAAAAACCCGAATGCAGCAATTCCTCCGTGCAAAAGTAAAGCTTGCAGATTTTTATTTTGAAGCCATTTTTGTATCATTCCATTTCAGAAAGCAGAAGTTTGTTTAAAATCTTGAAAATAAACTTCTTCCTGAGTTTCTCGGTTGATAACTTTGATGTTATCTACCGAACCACATCCTTTAAAAACATATAAAATACCTTTAAGTTCTCCTAGGAGTTCGATATATCTTTGAGTGAAAATGGGTATTTCGTCGAAGTAAACATGAAGTTGCTTTTTGTCAGTTTCGATTTTAACTGTGTGCCAATCACTTAGATCCTTTCCAAACATCGATAAATTATTGTAACTACCAGAAATTTGGACATCGCTAATTTGAAGTGTTACCCATTGTGTGCAACCTTCTTGCAAAAATTGTATTCGCACATGGTTGTTTTCTCCAATCAAAAAAATAATGGCATCATAACAATTAATTCCTCCTTCTGGTTTTGCGTTTTTGATGCGCGTTTCGAACATTAGATTATCTAAATCAGCATCAAAATTGCGAATGTTGTGATGCTCTACAAAGAAAGCATCTGTTTTAGGAATTCCTAATTCTTGTACTTGTTGAGGAGAAACATATAATCTATGTTGTGCTGTATCTAGGTTAGGCGAAAGGTCAAAATATTCGAATGTGCCTGTAAGCAGATTTTTATGAGAGATGCGAGTTTGCCATCCTTTGGTGAGTACGTGTACTCCTAAAGTTTTTAGTACTTTTTTGTTAGCAATAAGTTTGATGCGATAATAGTCGGCAAATAAGTAGCTGTGCGTAATCTTTTTTTTGGTTTTATCTAAAACTTCGAATCTTTTTTGTGCAAGATATTTATCATCAAAATCTACTAGAATAGTATCGTATCCAATTAACTGGCTAATATCGTAGTTAATCACTACAGTATGAGGTGCGTGTCCAGAGAGATATTCTCCTTCAAAGGTATACTGCAGATCTGCAAGTTTTTCAACAAGTTTTCGAGTTTCGTTGCGCTTGCTAATTACTGCCCACATTCCAAAGAAAACAGATAGAATAAAAATAATGAAAATAGCTTTGTTGTAGTTTTTAAGTTGTTTTTCACGTTCTGATACCATAAACTCAAGGTTTTAGCATTTAAATCCGATAAGCGTAACATCGTCGACTTGATCTGTATTTCCTTGCCATTCGACAAATTCTTTTATAAAATTTTTTCGTTGTTCTTCAAAATGGAGATGATGCCACTCTAAAATGCGCTCTTTTAGCCTTTTTTTAGAGTATTTTTTATCGTGTTCTCCGCCAAATTGGTCGATATATCCGTCAGAAAAAATATAAAAAAGTGTATTTTCAGTTTCGATCACGTGTTCTTGAAGAAGTTTTGTAAAAGAGTATTGTCCTCCTCCAATAGCAGTATTATCTCCTTTGACTTCAAAAATTTCTCCATTTCGTACATAAAATAAACTGGTGCGCGCTCCTGTAAAAACAAGTTCTTGTTTTTGAGAGTCTATTCTAACAAGTGTAATATCCATACCATCGCGGGTAGATTCCTTTTTATTTTTATCTTGATGCAAAAACAGCATAATGTGTTGATTTACAAGTTCCAAAATTTTATTAGGGCTGGTTTCATTTTCAAATACAATAACTTGATTCAAAAAAGTAGCTCCTACTACCGACATGAAAGCACCTGGTACTCCGTGCCCTGTACAATCGGCTAGAGCCAGATAAAAATAATTTCCTTTCTGAGTAGCCCAATAGAAATCTCCACTTACGATATCGCGAGGTCGGTACATCACAAAATAATCGGCGAGATGTTGCCTTAAAAAGGTCTCTTCTGGTAAGATAGCTTCTTGAATGCGTTTGGCATAACGAATGCTATCTGTAATTTTTTGGTTGTATTGTGCAACCTGGTGAAGAGCTTTTGTAAGTTTTTCATTTTGCTGGCGTACGAATTCGCGCGATGCTTCTAGTTCTTCTTTTTGTATTTGAAGTTCTTCATTGATTTGCTTAATTTCATCATGTCTTTGGAGAAGTTCTTTGGTACGCTCAGCTACTAAAATTTCGAGCTCTTGATTTTTCAAAAGAATCAATTTTTGTTTTTCTTGTTCTTGCTCTCGCAAAATTCTTTCTTTTTCAAGTTCTTTTTGAGCAAGTTCACTTTTTAATACATTGATGCGGTCTGCAATGGCTAAGGAAAGTAGTACTACCTCCAAAGCTGATCCTATTTGAGATGCATAAAGTGTAAAAGTGTTACTCGGAAAAATTCCTAAAGAACGGAAAGCTTGAATAAACATGCCTACTAAAAAAGCAGTCCAAGCTAGTAGGAAGAAGCGCGCTGGTATGTATTTTCTCATCCAAGATTGGATTCCTGCTACAATACAGAGAATAATAGAGCCTAGACCAAAAAAAATGGCAAAGTAAATTACGACCCTATAAGGAAGAAAAAAAGATAACACTGGAACAAAACAAAATAAAGCAGTATGCACTATCATAACTTTATCTGTACGGGAGGCCAAAGCTGAAAGATTTAAAAATTTGCGGCTAAACAATCCCAAAAAAATACCCATTGTTCCCACAAAAAAAGGAATTGTTCGGTTGTTCCAATTTGGAGAATTAGGCCACAAGAATTGGTAAGATTGTCCTGTAATACTCATTGTAAACATTCCAATGGAGATAATACAGCCGATATAGTATAAGTACGTAATATCTCGGAGAGAAAAAAATAGGAATAAGTTATAAAAAATCATTGCAACGATAATGCCTACATAGATTCCTTGTCCCATTTGATAATAGATGGCGTTTTGTAAAAAAGCAGAAGGTTTCCACAAAGTGAGAGGAACTACTACTGTTCCTTCTGTTTGTATTTTTAGGTAACACGTGTAAAGTTGATTTGCTTTTATGTGAAAAGGAAAAATAAAATTTTGATGCTCAATGGGTCGATAATGAAAAGGTAAACAATCGCCCGCTGTAAATCGGGTAGTATTTTCTCGCTCGTCCGTTATATAAACTTCGATGTGGTCGGTAATAGGGTAAGAGAATTCTAACCACATTGTTTTTTCTTCATTGGAGCGGAAACTAAATCTTACCCAATATGGATAGGGGCGGTAACCAAAATTAGGATTTTCTTTTACATTCAATGTGAAGCGATTAGAGAAAGGAGCGCTGCTAACTTCCTCAAAAGATAAAGCTGCTGAAGTATCTGCTAAAATGTCTAACCATTTGCCAATTTGTATTTGGGATGTGTCAGGGAGTATAACAAAACTCCTATAAGCAGGTGCTGGAAGATAAGCCAAAGAAATATTAGCAAGGAAGCTAAGCCCCAGTACAATCATAATAGTATGCATAAACACTGGTGATGTTTTTCAAAGATATATAATTCAGATTTTAGAGGGAAAAATCTTAGTAATATTGCAAAAAAATAAGAAGATGTCTACTAAGTTAAAGTTTCTGATAGCTCTTAATGTTATTTTGTTAGCAGTTGTGTTAGGAATAGGATTTTATAGCAATAGCTCACAGACCTATAGAAATTCTGAGCTACCTTTTGTGGCATTGGATACGACTTTAATGCCCGATAAGTTTGTAGTAAATCAATATTCAATCCAACAAAAGGAGGGAGTTTGGTATATGAACGATACTTTGCGCATCCAGCCAGAAGCGGTGATGAGTCTATGGGGTATGTTAAGGAAATTGAACTTGCAGAGAGAAATAGACTGGATTCTGTATCCAGAGCGCATCATTCGAGTAGAAGTTTGGCAAAATGGAAACTTACAAAAACTCTATAATTTCGCATCTTCTGAAGACAATACAGAAACTTATCTGAATCTAAACCACAAATGGTATTCTGTATATGTAATTGGAAGTAGTGGTAACATCTACGAATTTCTTTCTTACGTAGAACCTTCTCAATGGAGAATTCGTCGCTTGTTATTCTCATCTTGGCAGAAGCTAAATAAATTAGAAGTACAGTATATAGGAGACCCAAACAATAGTTATAGAATTCATAAAAAAGGAGAATTTTTTGAGATTCCTCACATCAATCGTTTAGATACTGCTAAGTTGATAGAATATCTTACTGAAGTAGAAAAATTAAATGCGAGTCGCTATTGGAAAGATAACCGATTATTAGATAGCTTAAAACGCCAAAAACCTATATGCGTCTTCTTTTTGGAGGAGAACACAGAAAATTCAAAGAATATTCAAAAAATTTACTACTACCTTCATCAAGAAAAACTAGTTGGAATCAATCAATGGGACGAATTAGTTAGCTTTCAGCCTAAAGCCCTCAAGAAGGTACTAGTAAGTCGCTCTTATTTTGAAAAAAAATAATTATTTATTCAAAATGCTTTCAGCTATATTTCCAGCGGCATACAGGAGTGTGTAGTAGGCTTTTGCAAGCTTGTGTTGGAGGTCGTAGTATTTAATTTGTTCTTCGATGAGTTTCCCCTCACGGACATTTACATAAAACAAAGAACTTTCTCCATTGAGCCATTTCTGAATTTCTGCAGACACTAGTTTTCTATGGTTTTCTATCATAATGCGTTGAAGATTAAGTATATTGCGAAGGTTAAGCAACTCATTATAGGTGGTGCTAATTTCGTTTTGGATATTTCGAGTGGTGCTTTGAATTTCTAGGTTATTTTGTTGAATTTTCAAATTAGTGAGTTGAAGTTTAGAACGCTCTTTTCTTAGAAAGATAGGAACTGATACATCAAAACCGAATTTGTAATTTTGGCTAAAATAAGTTCCATCCATGCCTGTATGAGGGGGAGTAGTAGTAAGCAAATTATAATTCACATTAGCTACAGGCTTCAAATTCTCGACTGACAATTTGCGCTCTACGAGGAGTTGCGCATTTTTAAATCTCAATTTTTGAAGTTCTGGATGATTTTTTTGTGCCATTTCAAAAAGTGTTTCCAAACTTTCTGGAGAAAAATCCAAGTTAGGACTCAACAGAGGAATTATCGATTCGTTAATTTCTAAAGGGTTCCCATGTTTATCCCATAGATATCCCGATAAAATAATAGAAGCATTTTGATAGTCGATAATGGCGTTTTGCAAATCAATTTCTCTTTTTTGGAGCGTGATAAGTGCTTCTACGGTGTCGATGGGAGCTGCATCGCCTTGTAAGACGCTTTGTACTACAGCGCGATAGCGAAACTTGGCTAATAGCATAGCACTGTCCAATTTTTCACGCTGGTGGTATAAGAAATACCAATTCCAATAGTCTTTTTGAGCTGAGAAAAGAATTTTATTAAGAATTTTAATTTTTTCAGTCTCAGCGATGTCTTGAAAAATTTTAGCTTGCAGAAGAGTAGCTCTTCGTTGATCGATGATAAGACCTTGCCCAATCGGAACACTGATGCCCATAAATCCAAGTCCATTACCTTTGTCAGTATCGCGCTCAGGACTCAAAAACGCTCCCTTGTTGCGTTCATAACCAACTTTTAAATCGCCAATCCATACTGGTATTTTTAGTTGGCTGAGCCAATGGCTATAATAAAATTTATCTTTAAAAAACTTATCATCGTACATCAGTTCTATTTTAGGATCAAAAAATCCGCGCGTGAGCCGCAGTTCTTGTTTGGCATTGTCAGAAAGCAAGTGAGCTTGTTTTACTACAGGATGATATTGAAAAATAGCCATCAAAAATTCATCAGGTGATAGTTCTTTTATTTGTCCTTTTATATTTTCTGATAATAAAAAAAAACATGTTCCTGCAATAAATAGAAAATAATTTCGTTTCACATACTGCATATTTGTATAATTTTTATATACCAAATAATCGGCAAAGTTACAATGAAAAAAGAACTTATCATATTAGCGCTCTCTTTTCCACTGTGGCTTATCAAGATGTTGCCAGGAGAAAATTTTTTTCTCACTGCTGATACTCAAGAGAGATTATTAGGACGTGAATCATACGATTATCGATTTCAGTACATGAATACCATCAGTGCTTTAAATGCTGTATGGGAGTACATTACTTTTCAAGAAAATGCAATTGGAGATTCAGCTAAGACAGCTGAGCTAGCCTATCAACTTGTAAAAGACCGCTTCGCCTTTGGGGAAGGATATGCGCGTTATACATTAAAAGAAAATTGGTTAATTTATTTGATGGGAAAGTATATTTGGTCTGACTTTTCAGCAAAAGTAATTCCTGACGAAATTATCAAACATCCTCATGCGGCGTGTTCTCAGCAGAGCATTGTTTTGCTCACCTTGCTTCGGAGTAAAGGATATCCTGTTCGCAAGATTGGTTTTAAATATGGGCACTTTGCACTAGAAGTTTATTACGACGAAAAGTGGCATTATATAGATGTAACCTATGAGCCTGTTTGGGACTTCCCGAAGTGTTCTTTTGAAGAATTGTGCGAAAATAACATGGAAAAACTAGTTTCTATTTATAGCGAGTGTTGGCCACCAGAAGAAACTCGTGCCAAGTATCAAAAAGGTTATTGGTATGGTACTCCCGATGAAGTTATTGCTTGGAAAATGGTGTTGTTACATCGTGTTACTCAACTCATTTCTGATTATCTGGTTTATGTTCTCTTGCTCATTGTAGTATTTCAATGGATACGCAAGAAAATTATTCCATTTATCAAGGTTTCTCCTAAAATTTCCGTGAAGCATATTAGTCAGCTCGTTTGTATCGGTTTTCTTCTATGTTTGTAACAAAAAATTTGAATTTTACATTTTTATATTGCAAAAGTTCAAACAAAATTCTTATTTGTTCCGTAAAAAATAGAATGTAAAAAGTTGATGAAAGGTTTTTTATGGAGAAATCGTTAAAGCTAAAGATCCCATCGCTGTTAGATAATATTCGAATTGTAGAAAGTTTTATAGACCACGCCAAGGAACTTTATGGGTTTGATGATGATATATATGGAAATATTATGATAGCTGTAACGGAATCAGTGAGCAACGCTATTATTCATGGAAATAAAAAAGATAAAGAAAAGAATGTAACAATTATTTTAGAAGTAAACGAACACGAAATTTCTTTTACTGTACAAGATGAGGGCAAAGGATTTGATTATACTAGACTCCCAGATCCTACAGCGCCTGAAAATATCGAGAAGCTAGGAGGAAGAGGTATTTTTTTAATTAAAAATTTAGCTGACGAAGTCAAATTCAAATCGAATGGAAACACCATTGAAATGAAATTTTATGTTTGATGGAAGAAGATGATGTAATTTTGTTTCATGCCGAAGATGTAGAAATACCACTTGCTAATGAACTAATTTCGTTATATCGAAAATGGCTTTTGCTTCCTCTACAGGACCATAAAAAGCAAATCAATCAAATTAACTATGTTTTTTGTTCGGATGAATATTTGCTGGCTATCAATCGAACTTATTTGCAGCACGATTATTATACTGATGTTATTACTTTTGACCATACTGAAAAAGGGCAGCCTATCGAAAGCGATATCTTTATTAGTGTGGAGCGTGTTCGAGAAAATGCTCAGCATTATAACGTTTCTTTCGAAGAAGAGTTACGCCGCGTCATGATTCATGGCATTTTGCATCTTTGCGGATACAAAGATAAAACAGCTTCTCAACAACGGACCATGAGACAAAAAGAAGACGAGTATTTGAAAAAACTGCTATGATAAAATATGGTGGATTATTGTTGGTAGTTTTTTTCTGTTTGATAAGTGCCAGACCTTTAGCGCCCACAAAAAAAATTCGCAAAGTAGTTATTGACCCAGGTCACGGCGGAAAAGATCCTGGATGTTTGGGGAAAATAAGCAAAGAAAAAGATATAGCGTTGGCAGTAGCCTTGGAATTAGGTGCGCTTATCAAAGAGCTACAACCTGATGTGGAAGTGATTTATACGCGCAAAACGGATGTTTTTGTGGAGCTCAGCGAACGCGCTCGCATTGCTAATAAAGAAATGGCTGACTTATTTATTTCTATTCATTGTAATGCTAACCGAATGAATTCAGTAGTAGGAACTGAAACTTACGTATTAGGAGTAGAATCTAATGATGCTAATTTGGAAGTAGCTAAGCGTGAGAATTCTGTGATTTTTGAAGAAGAAAATTACAAACAAACTTATAGAGGGTTCAATCCCAATTCGCCAGCTTCTTATATCCTGCTGGCTAATTATCAGTATGCGCACCGCAATAACAGTTTGAATTTCGCTGCTAAGATTGAAAAGCAATTTGCTGAAAAGCAACAGCGAAAAAGCAGAGGAGTAAAGCAAAGCGGATTTTTAGTGTTAGCGCGAACAGCTATGCCTGGTGTTTTGGTAGAAATCGGTTTTCTTACTAATGAAGAAGATGAGCGTTATTTAAATAGTGAAATTGGCAAAGCATTTACGGCTGCAAGTATTTATCGGGCTTTTAGAGATTATAAGTATGAAATCGAAAAAAAATAAAAACTCATTTTCTTTTGAAGAGGCACTTGCTAAGTGCGCATCTTTTTGCGTATACCAAGAAAGGTGCAAACAAGAGGTTTACCAAAAACTAAAAGCCTTGAACGTTGCTGAGTCCGATGCAAATAGAATTGTAGAATATTTGATAGCAGAAAATTTTTTGAACGAAGAGCGGTTTGCAGAGCAATTTGCAAGTGGAAAGTTTAGAGTAAACCGATGGGGAAAGCTCAAAATTCGCGCTATGCTTCTTCAAAAAGATATTGATGAAGTTCATATTCAAAAAGCAATTTCTCAGATCGATAATTTCGAATATCAACAAGTAATCCAACAACTTATTCAACAAAAAAAGCGGTCTTTACCACTTGATATGCCTAAAATACAACAGAAGCACAGGATTTTGCAGTTTCTTTGCAGCAAAGGATTTGAAAATGAAATAGTTGTTCAGCATTTACAAAAAGAATTTGATTGATATGAATCGTCAGGTAGCGATTGGAATCTCTGTTTTGTTTCATCCGGCTATTATGCCTACTTTGGCGTTTAGCATTTTATTGTTTGCACTTCCGCAAAGTTTTGCATCAGAAGCAAAATGGTATTTGTTAGGTTACGTTTTAGTAGTAACTTTTTTATTTCCAGCTATCAATATTTGGTGGTTGTATCGGATAGGGCTTATTCGTAGTTTGTTCATGAAAGAACGTTCTGATCGCCCTCCTGTCTTTTGGACAACTTTTATATACTACGTAGGACTTGCTCTTATGTTTTTTTGGGAAACAGGTTTTAGTGAACTTACTCAAACGATGCTTGCCATTGTGTTTACGTTATTAGTGGCTTCTATCATAACGCAATTTTATAAGGTAAGTGCTCATGCTATCGGAATTGGTGGAGTGTGGGGGCTTTGCTTAGCCTGGGCTTTGCAAAATCCTGAGAATGATATTTTGCTTTTGTTGATGATAGCGATCTTGATAATTTGCGGAATTGTGATAAGCGCGCGTTTGGCTTTAGAGGCACATACTCCTAAAGAAGCGTACAGCGGATTTTTAGTAGGAGCTTTAGGATGTGTTACTTTTGTGTTGTGGAGCTAGTAACTAGAAGAGCTCCAGTTGAGTGTTTGATGCTGATTCATTTTCTTGAAGCTCTTCCTCAACTAAACTGATTTCTCGATAATCTTGAAAAGGTAGCTTTACTCCTACTGATTTCCAGCTTTTTAGTTCTGAAAGTTCTTCTAGGCGCCAAATCTTTATAGTATTGTCTTTTCCACAGACGCGAATAGAAGGACTTTGTGAAGAAGTAACAAAGATAATCTTCGAATTAGGATGCTCGTTAATAATCATAGTTCTTTTTCCAACAGATGGATTTTCTACTAAAAATCGTTTTAACATTAGTTGAAGATTTCTTCCATCTCGGTAGATGCAATAAATTTCGGAAGAGGGTTTAAATTTTTCAATGTGCGCAATAGGAGCGTAGTCGTAACGGTTAGTAAGTTCGAAAGTAGTAATTTCGAGTTCTCCGTTTTGGTAGATGACGAGAATGCGATCATCTTCCAAGAATTTTCCAAGATATATTCCCATTTTTTCTTTGTTCAAGCGGCAAATTTCAGAATGAAACCATATATCTGTTGCGCCCAATGTACTCACACCTGCTTTGGATATTTTGACAGATTTTACGGGGTATTTTGTGACGATATTTCCTTGAGCAGTCCTTCCTTTAATGTCTAACTCTCTGAAATCAAAAGTAAAAACTTTGTTTTTAGCTTTAGACGTGGGCGAAAGAGTAATCGTTACGACTTCTGCTTCTCCGTTAGGATTGGAAGAAAAATAAAGCACTTTCGAATGGTCTGCTCCTGTCGTAAGATCATACTGTTTTTCGCGCGTAATTCCTAAAACTTGAAAACGTTTTGCGCGTGTAATACCTGTTTTCATGTCGGTGTATATCATGTTATACACTTTTCTTTCGTCGTTTTTGACAAACACCTCAGCGTGAATTATATTTTTTCCTACAAAGATTTTTTCTGTAACTTTTACAACAACGAAAGTACCGTCAGCTTTGAAAACGATAACATCATCGATATCAGCGCAATCGAATAAGAACTCATCTTTCTTGAGACTTGTGCCAATGAATCCGTCTTTTCGGTTGCAGTAGAGTTTAGTATTGTTTGCTACTACGCGCGTAGCTTCGATGGTATCAAAAAGGCGAATTTCTGTTTTTCGCTCTTTGCCTCTGCCATATTTTTTGAGCAGTTCTTTAAAATAAGAAATCGCATAGTCGGTTAAGTGCTTAAGGTGATGTTCAATGCTCTTAATTTCTTCTTGGTAAGTTCGCATTTGTTCATCAGCTTCCTTAATATCAAATTTTCGGATACTGCTGAGCGGCTTTGCCATTACCTTCAGATAGTCTTCATGAGTAATAGGTCGATAAAATTTATGGAAATGAGGCTCATAAAGCTTTTCGAGTACTGCGAAAGATTCTTCGTTTGTTTCAGCATTTTCATAAAGCGGATTTTTGTACATTCCCTCCTGAATAAAAATTTTAAGCAAGGAGCTAAAGAAGATTTTTTCCAAGAGCTCTGACCGCTTAATTTCGAGTTCTTGTTTGAGAAGTTTTACAGTGTTATCGGTACTAATCTTGAGGATATCGCTTACACTTAGAAATTTGGGCTTTTCATCGATGATAACGCAAGCATTAGGTGAAATGGTGATTTCACAGTCTGTAAAAGCATAAAGTGCATCGATGGTGATATCAGCAGGTTGCCCAGGAGCGAGTTGAATTTCAATTTCTACATCTTTTGCGGTGTTATCTGAGACCTTTTTAATTTTAATTTTTCCGCTTTCGATAGCTTTATCGATGGATTCGCAAATCGATTTGGTAGTGGTGCCAAAAGGAATCTCTTTGATAACCAGCGTTTTCGCATCTGTTTGTACAATCTTAGCGCGGATTCTTACTTTTCCTCCTCTTGTTCCGTCTCGATAGTCGCTCACATCAGCAATTCCTCCTGTAGGAAAATCGGGAAATAGTTCAAAAGGCTTTTTTTGTAGATACGCTATGCAAGCTTTGATAATTTCGCAAAAGTTATGCGGAAGAATTTTTGTAGCTAGACCTACAGCAATTCCATCGGCACCTTGCGCAAGGAGCAAAGGAAATTTTACAGGCAGAGTAACAGGTTCTTGTTTGCGTCCGTCATAAGAAAGTTGCCAAACAGTGGTTTTAGGGTTAAATACGACGTCGAGGGCAAATTTAGAAAGTCTGGCTTCGATATAACGAGGAGCTGCAGCGCTATCTCCTGTGCGTATATCACCCCAGTTGCCTTGGGTATCCAGTAGAAGTTCCTTTTGTCCGAGCGTGATAATTGCCTCGCTAATGGAGGCATCGCCGTGAGGGTGGTAAGCCATTGCGGCGCCAATAATATTTGCTACTTTGTTATAACGCCCATCCTCTAATTCGTACATCGCATGTAAGATGCGACGCTGAACAGGCTTTAAACCATCTTCTATGGCAGGAACGGCTCGCTCCAAAATTACATAACTCGCATAGTCTAAAAAATAGTTCTCATATAAACCGTTGATAGCGGTAGATTCAGACAAAGGGGTTTCTTCTTTCACTTTTGTTGATTTTTTAAATGGTTTTATGTCACAAAAAAAATATTTATGCAGAACACTAACAAAAGATACAAAAAATTTCTACTTCTCTCTCTGAGCAACAAAAACTCTTCAAGATATTAGCACAAAATATTAAAAGAGTACTAATATTGACTTGTAATACAGAATTTTCAAAATGATGGGTTATCGAACTCGGCTAAGTGTTAATATTAACAAAGTAGCTACTTTGCGCAATTCGCGAGGCAATAATATTCCTAACGTTTTACAAGTAGCGAAAGACTGCGAGCGTTTTGGAGCAGAAGGGATTACTGTTCATCCTCGCCCCGATGAACGCCATATTCGCTATCAAGACGTATTCGATCTAAAACAAATTCTTACAACTGAATTTAATATTGAAGGTAATCCACAGCGCGGAAAATACCTCGATGTAGTATTGGCGGTTAAACCTACACAAGCGACTTTAGTGCCAGATGCCGACAAGCAACTTACCTCCGACCATGGTTGGGATACTAAGAAAAATCTTAAGTACCTACAAGAAGTTATCGCTGAGCTTAAGCAACAAGGCATTCGTACCTCTATTTTTGTAAATGCCGATTTGGAAATGATTGAGTATGCTGCTCAAACAGGTACTGATAGAATCGAATTGTATACGGAGCCTTATGCATCTGGTTATCTTCGAAACCGAGAAGAAGCAATTTTTCCATATATCCAAGCTGCTAAAAGAGCGCACGAGCTCGGTCTTGGCGTCAATGCAGGACATGATTTGAATTTAGTGAATTTAGCTTATTTTAAAAGGAATGTTCCTTATCTTTTAGAGGTTTCCATAGGGCATGCTCTTATTGCAGACGCTTTGTATTATGGATTAGAAAATACAATCCAACTTTACAAACGACAACTTGATTGAAAAAGAATGAGTTGGATAGCTGCTTACTTGTTTGCATGTAAAAAAGCAGGGCATCAAGTGAAAAAGCTTCTTATAAGAGACTTGGTTTCTTTTTTTACGCAGCGCACTTTTTTGCAGCATCTTTCGAAGTCATTGCAGATGATTGAGATGGTCGGATTTGAGTAGGCTGTACAACGCTGCAATACATGTGCAACAGCTATTCCTAAGGAAAGGAACTTCAGCAATCAAATTTGTTTTCTTTGCATCACCTTTCCATAAAAATTGAAATTCTAAAATAAAATTGTAGAAGAATAGCGATAGGGAAATTTTCCAATGAAAATGTGATTACAACCCGATTTAAATTTTGATATTTACTTATTTTGAAATGGTTGGAGAAAAAAATGAGCCAGATAAAAGGGCTTATCAAAAAAATTCAAGAGTTTCACTCTAGTGATTTATCAATCCAATACTAGCCTAATAGACTATGTGAAAAACATGGAAAATTGTATTTTTCAAATAGAGAATTTTCTTATTTTGTTAAAAAACCTTAAGAAGTAAAGACTTTTAACATTAGATTTTTTTAAAATTCAATTTTTTAGTACCAATTTCGTTTTTGAAAATGAGCAACACTAAATAAAGAAAATGAAAAAAATAAGTTTGGTTCTTGCCTTTTCTGTTTGTTTAGTTTCTTGTAGACAAAACGAGATATTGAGAGAATTCCGAGATGATAATCTTGGAGACATGACTTGGGCAGAATCCGAAAAATTTGTCTTTAAGGCTAATATCGAAAACGACTCAATTCCTTACAATTTTATTGTAGGGATTCGCCACATGTTTCCAATTCGTTATCAGTATATTACAGTGAATGTTTCTCTTATTTCATCTTCTGGCGTAATCTTGTCAAAGCCCTATAAAATTCAACTCATTAACGACGATAAAACACCTGTCGGTGAAACTGCTGGTAATATTTCTGATGTAGAAACTCCAATTATCCAAGGAATCACTCTTCAAAAAGGAACTTATACTATAGAAATCTTTCCACAAAGTGGAGAAGATTTAATTGGTATTATGGAAGTGGGCATTATTGTTGAAAAGTCTCAAAAATCTGCATAAAATGAATAGAAGAGTTTTTCTTGAAAATGCAGGCTTGGTAGGAGTAGGAGCAAGCATCCTTCATTCTTCACTTCCAGTTTTTTCTTCTCCTTTTGATGAGCAGCAGAATACTCCTACCGTAGAACCTACCCCAGCCCAGCGCCGTTGGATGCAACTCAAATTTGGCATGTTTATTCATTTTGGGATTAATACTTACTACGATAAGGAATGGAGCGATGGCACCTTAAGTCCTTCTAAGTATAATCCTACAGAGTTAGATACAGACCAATGGTGTTATGTGGCAAGCAAAGCAGGGATGAAATATATCGTATTGGTTACTAAACATCACGACGGATTTTGTAATTGGCATACTGCTTTTACTGATTATTGTACTAAAAATACTCCTTGGGGAGGGGATTTGGTAGCGGAAGTCGTAAAATCTGCTCGAAAATACGGATTAGAAGTGGGTTTCTATTATTCGCTATGGGATAGGCACGAGAAAACTCATGACACTGACGATAACAAATACGTAGAATTCATGATAGGACAACTTACGGAACTTCTCACTCAATATGGTCCTATTGTAGAATTGTGGTTCGATGGAATGTGGAGAAAACAGACTACTGGTTGGAAAAAAAAGCCTGACTACGTAGACGCGAAATCTTCTCAGGAAATGGTCAAAACATCTCCCGAAGAATTTCTAACTGCTTGGCGTTTTGAAGGTGCGTATCGTTGGCAAATGGATAGGTTGTATCAACATATTAAAAAATTGCAACCTTATTGTATGGTGGCGAATAATGCTACTACCGAATATCCTGGACTTCCTCTTCATCCAGTAGATATTACCTCGGGTGAAAAAGCAACAGAAGTGAAGCATTATAAAAAGGTGTGGAACTTTGCGGGCAAAGATATGTATTTCCCTATGCAAATTGAAACAACTATGTCCACAGAAGGGCGTGATATGTTCAAATCAGGTAGCTGGTTTTGGCATGAATGGGATAAATCTGTTCTTTCAAAAGAGAAAATTAAAGAATACTTGAATATTGCATCAAAGATGGAAGCAAATTTATTGTTGAACGTAGGTCCTATGGCAAATGGCAAACTTCGTCCTGAAGATGAGCGTGTGTTGCTTTCTTTGAATAGCTAATTAGCTAAAATGCATGAATATGAAAATTATTGGCGTAGGTCGAAACTATTTAGACCATGTTCGAGAACTTCAAAACGAAAAGCCAGAGACCCCTGTCATCTTTATGAAGCCAGAAACAGCTCTTTTGCGAAATCATCAGCCTTTTTACTTACCAGAATTCTCTCAAAACATCCAACACGAAATCGAAGTTGTAATCAGGATCGGAAAAGAAGGAAAACATATTTCCGAAAAGTTTGCTCATAAGTATATCGATGGCATAGGAATCGGGATAGATTTTACAGCGCGTGACCTACAAAATCAGCTGAAAGCTAAAGGATTGCCTTGGGAGCTTGCAAAAAGTTTTGACTATTCTGCTCCTGTTTCAGAAATGATTCCTCCAAGTGAGTTTCCTGATATTCAAAATATCGAATTTCGTTTGGATGTCAATGGTCAAACCCGACAAAAAGGCAACACATCTCAGATGATTTTCTCAATTTCGTTTTTAATTGCTCATATTTCAAAATACATCACTCTCAAAAAGGGAGATTTGATTTTTACAGGTACACCCCAAGGGGTTTCCTCTGTTCAGATCGACGATCATTTAGAAGGGTATCTTGAAAATAGAAAACTGCTTGATATCTATGTCAAGTGAAGACGCAAAAAACGGTATTATAAATTGTTCATTCTAGGCTGTTTAAAGCTATCAGCCTTACCTTTTATTCATTCTTTGGAATTTGATATTCCTGAGTGGAAGTTGGTTGTTATCCATGGAGGCAATTACAAACAAATTTTTTATCTCAGATTTAGGCGTAATTTCTATAATCTACTCTCTTGATACTTTTTATGACGTTTCTAACGAAAGAGAAGAAAATGCTTTGTAGCGTTTTCATAATTAAATTTTTTCTTTTTGATAGAAGTTTTAACAGGCTTTTTAAGCAATTGTTTTGGTACATATCACAGAATTTTACTACTCTAGCTTGCTATAAGTAAGATAATTGCATTTGTTGTCGTAAAGGAGGTTTGCGTTTCAGCTTTTACCTTCTGAATAAGCGTTTTAAAACTTTTATTCAAAAAAAATACAATATTCTTTGGATAGTTTAAGAAAGCTTCATACATTTGCAGCGCTTTAAGCACGCCTCCTTAGCTCAGCTGGTAGAGCTACTGACTTGTAATCAGTAGGTCGGCGGTTCGAATCCGTCAGGGGGCTCGCGAAGATACCTGCTAAAAAGCAGGTTTTTTTCTTTTCAAGTGTGCAGCTTAATTTTCTATCCATACGCATACTTCTCCAGGCTCTACTTCTTTATTTCCGTATAGGATAGTAGCCTTTTCATGAACAGGCGCCTCAACTCTTTGCGATGTATAATTTACTGTTACCCAGAAGCCGCTTCTCCATTCTGTAAAGACGTAATAAGGGAGGTTCAAAATTTTTACTTGTGCTCGCTTGTATACAGTTCTTAAAATGTCGTTTTCGAGTTGTTTGTTCTGACTCCATGCTCCAATATAAGTGACAGTTCCTTTTTTAAGCTTGCGCGTGACTACAGCAGGAGCACCTTTATAGAATTGGTCTGCGTAAGTAGCTAAAATTTCTGTGCCTTCGTAAGCTTCCAAAATGTCTGCCCAAATGTTCCACGCAGCTGTTTTATTTTCATAGGCGATAGTTGCGTTCTGTTCGGCGGGCATCATGTCAAAATAAAGAATTTTTGCTCCAATTAGCTCCCAGATAGGTTGCTGTCTTAACGCCTCGTGAAACTGTCCATGCTTGTTTTTTTCACCTGTTCTGCATGTAAGAATGAGATGTCCTCCTTCTTCGACATATCTTTTCCATTTATCGATTAAGTGTTTATCTATCAGCTGATAAGAAGGGGCCACCATAAAAGGATATTTTTGGGCGTCAAATGTATCGCTTTCTTGTAGAAATGTTACAGGACAACCCATAGACTTCAATACTTCATAGTAAGTATAAATATGATTCCACCAAACATAGCGATCTGATTGTTTTTGTTCATCAGTTTCCCATTGATTATCCATATTCCAAAGGAAAGCCGTCCTTCGTGCCTCTATTTCTTGAGGAGCAACATTTGTGATTGTAGAAGCATACTTTGTTTTTAATTGCTCAATTTCTTTAATAAATTGAACGTATTCCTTTCCACCGCGAGCTAAAGTAACTCCGTCTGTTTCCATAATCCCAGCGTGATACATTTCACCTCCGTAAAGAGGTTGCCGAAATCTATAAGTACAAGCAAATCGATCTCCCAATCCAAAAGAATGCCATAGCCACATGCGGACAGCACCTGGCAAAGGTTGTGGATTGAATTTACCCCAGTTGATTTGCCCTGGTTGGAGTTCCATAATAGCCGTAGCCCCATTGACGGAGCGCGCTAATTCACTTGAAAAAGAAAGTTCCATACCACTTCCTAAGCGATGACCTAATTCTCCTTCTGGATTGTTGAGCCATTGAGAGAGCAAATACATTGTATGAGTAGCAAAATCTAAATCATGTTTGGTCAGAAAAATATCTACTGAAGGTAAAAATTTGTAGTAAGCGTAGTTAGTAGTGATGTATTGTTGAGGAGAGATGATTTTTCTAAGAATAGCGGCTTGAAACTGAATTCCTTTAGCTACTTGCTCTGCATTAAATCGTTTGAAATCTAAAATAGCATGAGGAGAGGAAGCTAAGGCACCTGTTACTTTATTAGGAATTTCGATTTGTTCAAAATTGTTGAGCAATCCGCTCCAAAAGGCAAGTCCCCAAGCTTTATTGAGTGCTTTAATATCGTTGTTGTACTTTTTTTTGACCCACTCTCTAAAAGCTTTTTTAGAATACTCTGAGTAATCGTATTGTGTATCAAAATGAGGTTCATTATCGATTTGCCAACCTACAACTGCCGGATGATTTCCATATCGCTTTCCGAGCTCTGTTACAATGCGTTTAATATATTTTTGATAAGTTGGGTGGGCTGCATTAGCATGCAGGCGAATTCCGTGTTTGCGTTGAACGCCCTTTTCATCTACTACTAATATTTCTGGGTGTTTTTGTGTAAGCCAAACTGGAGGACACGGAGAAGGAGTACACATAATAATTTTTAAACCTATATCAGAAGCAATTTTTACGGCTTCATCGAGCCAACGAAAATCAAATTTTCCTTCTTCAGGCTCGAGTTGAGCCCATGCAAATTCACCGTAATGCGTGAAACTAAATCCGAGTTCTTTGATTCGTCTAATATCTCGTTCCCATTGAGAGCGTTCCCAATGCTCTGGATAATAATATACGCCTACAGGCATAAGCTCCTGAGGTGGATAAAATCTATCCATACTGCGCTGAGCTAAACAGAAAGTTACATGGATTACGAGCAAAAAAAGCAAATATTTTTTCATTTTCTTAAGTTGTTGGTATTTACCAAACAAACATAAGAAGAAACTGCCTTAGTTGAAGAAACTTCGATAATTAAAAATTACTTTTTTTTCTTTTTAAACATTTCTAACATCCTGTTTGTAACGGCAAACCCTCCTACGATGTTGATAGTAGCCAGTAAAATACCTGCTGCCCCGAGTGTAAGATTTAAGTAATCAGTAGGTGGGCTTTGTCGGATGAGCAAAATGGCTCCGATTACGCAAACTCCTGAGATAGCATTTGCTCCCGACATTAAAGGAGTGTGCAACACTGTAGGAACTTTTCCGATTACTTCCATTCCTAAAAAAATTGCAAGCACCAGGATGTAAATCAACTGAAGATTAGAATTGATGAATTCCATATTTTGAAGATTATTTTTTATATAGCATTTCTCCGCTTCTCACTACTAAAGAAGATTTTAAAATTTCGTTATTGAGATCATAAACAAAGTTGCCTTCTTTATCTGTAAACATTTTTAAAAAGTTGAACAAATTTCTTGCAAATAGTTGGCTGGCATGCTGAGGCATTTCAGAAGCTAAGTTAGAGTTTCCTACAATAGTGACGCTGCGATGAGTAATGACAGCGTTGTTTTCTGTAAGCTCGCAATTGCCACCCGTAGAAGCTGCAATATCGACAATCACTGAACCAGGCTTCATAGCTTCGACGGTTTCTTGAGTTAAGAGAATAGGAGCTCTTTTTCCGCGAATTTGAGCTGTACAAATCACTACATCAGATTTAGATGCGTGTTGGTGAATGAGTTGGCGTTGCCTTTTTTGATATTCTTCTGTTTGCTCTACTGCATAACCTCCTGCCGATTTGTCGTCTCTTGCTCCTTCTACTTCTACAAACTTTGCTCCTAAGCTCTGGACTTCGTCGCGAGAAGCAGCACGTGTATCAAAAGCTTCGACTTTTGCACCTAATCTTTTGGCAGTAGCAATAGCCTGCAAACCTGCCACTCCTGCTCCTAATACCAGCACTTTAGCGGGTGGAATGCTTCCTGCAGCAGTCGTAAGCATTGGGAAGTATCTAGGAAGATATTGAGCTGCTGTAAGAACAGCTTTGTAGCCTGCAATAGACGCCATCGATGAAAGCACATCCATCGATTGCGCCAATGTAGTGCGTGGAATCATATCTAGGCTCACTGCTGAAATGCCTGCTTTTGCTACTAATTCAGTAGCGTGAATGTCGAAGTAAGGTTGGAGTAGAGTAATAAGGAGCGCGCTTTTTTTAAGAGAATATAACTGCGTATTATTGAGAGGGTGAAGGGTAATTAAGATATCAGCTTGTTGTAACACTTCGTCTTGGTTGGTTATTTTCGCGCCTGCATTCTGATATTCTTCATCGCTAAAATAAGCTCTTCTTCCAGCATCCTCTTCAATCAGTACGTTGTATTTTAAAGAAATAAGTTGTTTTACTACCTCGGGTACTAATGCTACACGAGCATCTTGTGGTTCGTGAATAACTCCGATAAACATAACCTAGTTTGATTGCGAAAAAACTTGCTTGCAAACTTACGAAAATCTTTCAGTATGCAAATATTCGCTAAGAATCTTATGCGCTTTGCTTCAAAGGCTTGATATAGGGAAATTAAAAAGTGATAGTAAAAAAACTTACTGCAGTTAAAAATATCAAAACTCAGAAAATAGATTTTTAGGCAGCTAGAATCGCATGAAAGACAAATTCTCGGTTATTAGTAAACTGACCAGCTTTTACCACTGCATTATAGTAAGTCTTGAGACCGAAGTTTTTGTATAAAAATATAAATTTTTCTAAGCCGGCTACAAATTGCTCTTTAGTAGACACTACCTTTAATCCTAAATCTTCTAATAGACTTATGAACAAAGAGACATCATCACCTTGAAAATAAGATTTCAACTTAGGATTTTTCATTAGCGCATTTTCATTCAACACAATAACGATTTTCCCTTTTCGGTGAATCAATTCTCGCATTTTTAAAATATGTTCCTTGATGTTGTTTACTCTTTCTAAAAAGTGATGGCACAATACTACATCATAATGACGGCGAGGCAAAAGCTTTTCATCTGCGATGATATTGACTCCCATTTGTTGAGCAATCATAATGTCACGCGGGTTAGTTTCATAGCCAACACTGTTAGAAAGTCCTGCAATTTGGTGTCCATCTCCGCAGCCATATGCTAAAATAGAACCTAATTGGCTCATTACGCCTAAGTTCATAATAATACCTATCTCCGATTTTGCTTTGTAAAGGAGTTCCTCCTCAGAAGAAAGCGCAACTCTGACCGAGTCTTTTTGCAAGTTATGCCAATGATGGGAGCCAAATTCTAAATTGGTACTCATAGTTTTTGCATCAAGTAATTTGTAAAGTCAATTAAGCTAATTTTATAACGATTGAATGGCTTAGTTATTGTATCTAAATTTAAGTTTTTTATTTTACATCTCGAAGTTAATACACAAAAAATTTTTATTCAAGTAGTTTCACATTTTTCTTAAGAAAAAGAAGAAATACTACTTCTAAATTGGTAATAAAAATTCGATTTTAATAATGTTAACTAATTGATAATCAAAAAAAGTAATATTTTAAATTAGTACTTTTTCAAGATATTTTATGAAAAAAAATAAAAAAACTTGTAATGTATTACGTAAATTGTATTTTTAAGACAAGTTTAATTCTTTAAATTGTACTTTAAACTTTTTTTCCATTTTAAATATCCATACATGGCTAAGATCGTATATATTCCATATAAAACAGCAGTAAGAATTAGTCTTTTTTGAAGATACAAGTATATGCAGACAATATCTGTGATAAACCAAATAATCCAGTTTTCTATTCTTTTTTGAGTAGTGAGCCAGGTTCCTGCTAGGCTAAACGAGGTGATAAAAGCATCAGTATAAGGAAAAGTATTTTTGGGTACGTACTTTTGCATCAAGAATCCTGAAATCCAAGTGCTTATTATCGAAAGAAATATTAGAATAAACAGTTCTATAGCAGGAGCTTTTGTTACAGGTAATTTGCGGCACTCTGCTTGTTTTTCAGGATTTCCATAAAGCCAATGATAATAACCATAAATGCTCATTATTAAATAAATCACATGCAGCAAAAAATCAGCGAACAAAAAAACCTCCCAAAAAACGAATAGATAAGCCAAAATGCTGATAATTCCTAAAATCCAGCCCTCTGCTTTTTGCTGAGTATTACAGTAAATAGAGATTATACCTGTAAGTGTACCTATTACTTCTACAACGCTAAGTAAGCTCATGTGAGTTTATTATGCTGAATGTGTTCGTTCAATTCTCTGATTTGTTTCCAGGTCCACTGTTTTTTAGGTAGTACATCTTGATAAGCTTTTTGATAGAATTCTATTACTGTTTTCTCTAAATCATCAGGATGAATCGATGAAGATGCAAATAAACGCTCATACGGATTTGCAAATTTTTCTTTCCTGCTTAAGTGCTGATTTTTAAGGCGCAGCATTGCTCCTCCTTCTGTAATTTTGTCGGCCTCCCATGTAAAGCCAGAATCTTCTTCCTGGTTCAGCGTCTGTGCCAGGGGAGCGAGATTTGCTCTTGGAAAAGTAGGTCGGCTTACTAAATCTATCCAAGTTACGTATTTATATTCTAGTTCGTATTGACGATGATTGTAGATGCTTAACACCGCATCGTATCCTTTTGTAGCACTAAAAAGAGCGTAATAATGCAAAGGTTGCGGCGTTCGAATTACAACCAAACCAATGTTAGGGTATTTTTGAATATTTGAATTTGAGCTATATAATACATCACAATCTGCTAAAACTTTTTCAAATTCGTCTTTCCATTCATTCTTATATTCGTTAATGTGAATAAGCATTTGGGAAAAAGCAGGAATGAAGTACATAAACTTGGAAACACATGCTTTCGTTTCCTGCTTAGCGCCAAAAGGAGGGTAAAACAGTTTCTTTTCCAAAGCGTTCAGCAAGCAAACTACCTTCAGACCTTCTATAGCATCAGGATTTTCTACATCGAATTCTCTAAAATCTCCGATTAGTGCGGCTTGTCGCAAAATATTTTCAAACTTCAAGGCTATTTCTGGGTAAAAAAGAGCCCATACACCTAAAAATCCATCTACATCGAAGTGAGTAGCTGTTACGACTTTTATTTCATCAAGAGCCGAAATTTGTTGTTGAAGAGCGTTTAACACGATTCCCGCACTCGTGTCATCAGCAAAAGGATGAGTATTAAGTCCTTTCCAATGAGAAAGGACGAAAGCATTTGGAATGGATGTTCCATCTACCATGATAGCGGGAAACGAAACTTCATGTAAACCAATGAATTCCTTTTTGTGCATACTTAAAAATTATTTTAAACTTAAAAAACACTGCACAAAAAGAAGAACATAAAAAGGATAAGCTCCACAAAATTCCTTCGCAGGCATTACCCTGTTCAGGTATTGAGGGTATATTCTCAGCCTTTTACAGCACCCCTTTTTGTGATTCACAAAAATAACGTTGATTTTCTTTTTTTTAAAAAATATCACAAAAATTTCCATGTAAAACGATTGAAAATCCTAAAAGAATTATATATTTGCCTTAAGCCAAATTTTTTATAACAATGAAACATGTTCTACTACTCGTAGTCGTATTCTTTTTTGCCAATGATTCTTACGGAGTTACTCGTTTAGTTTCTAGTACAGGTAGCAATGTAGGCGATTGCACGCTATTTCCGTGTGCTACACTTGTTTATGCTCATTCGCAAGCTAGCAACGGCGATACAATTAACGTAGCAGCAGGCACTTACTTGAATGTGGCGTTGACTATTACCAAAAGTATAGTATTGAGAGGAAATGGAGGAGCTCCTAATCCTCGCCCCACGCTTCAAACTAATACCTCTGATATGATTACAGTTGAAGCTCCTAATGTAGTAATTGAGAATTTTGACATTCTTCTTGGATTTACTGCTACTTCAGGATTTTGTGGAATCGTACATCGCTCTTCTAATAGCATTGATGGGTTGATCATACAAGATAATATAATTAGGACTAGCGCCTTTGCTTTTGCCTCTGTGAATTATAACGCATATGGCATTCAATTATACCACAATACGAGCTTTCCAGGAGTCACTAATTCTGTTAATCACGTAATCATTAGACGTAACGTAATAGGAGAAGAAAACGTAATGCGACCTTTCTTTGGAAGGGGAATTATGCTTGGAGATGGTAATAACGGCGAAGCTCCTCAAGGCATTGTAGGAGGAAACACATCTTCTCAAGGAAATACTATTGTTGCATACTATGCTATTCAAATTGTGCATAACGTGAGTGCTCCTACAACAATCATGCGCAATACTATTACGGGAGAAGTTACAGTCACCAAACCTTTTCATACTGTAAATATCGATTCAAATTTGTTTACAGTTTCAAATGCACTTGTGCGAGCACAACTTGGAGTTTATGTTCATATCAAAGAAGTAAATAATCCTGCCCAAGTGAATGTTCGTTATAACCGGTTCAATAATTTTGAGAATGTAGGAGTCTTTTCAGGAGGCTCTCGCAACGTAGTGTTGCGAGGTAATCGGTACGATCCTGTATCTGGTCTTAACAAGAACTATATCTGTGTGTTTGCAAATACAAAATACAGAACTACGGGGGTACAACCTTTGCCAACTTTTTCTAATAGTATAAGCATTACACTAGATACTTTTAATTTGGTAAACCCTGCTACTGGCTTTATTGGCTATGGTGTAGTGTTTGGAAATCATATTTCGGGCGGAGTGAATCCTCCTTTTAATAATGTGGTGTTAGGAGGAACATCTGCTAACTCTAATGTATTCAACGGAGTGTTCAATACGCGTGTACGCGCAATTACTATGGATTATCATACTGCTATGACAAATGCAACCAACTCACCTCCTGATACTAATCCGTTTTATAATTTATGGAATGACCCTCCTGCTACGCCTGCTTCAGATATGGCTCCATGTAACTTTGTACTCGATGCCAAAGAGAACATTTTTGAATGGGCTCCAGGAATCAAATCCAGGCCTTACGAAACAGAGGCTACTCTTGCACGTTTGCTAGATTTGGAAGATAAAATTATTCATAGAAGCGATTATGATTCTTTAGGATTTGTTCGCATCCTACCTAATCGCTCTTACTCTACTCCTAATAGTTATATTCCTCTGATTAGTTCTACAGTCAATTTAAATTACGCTGTTAATCATGGAGAAGTAGCTAACGGAGATACTGTTTATGTACAGTCGAATGCTACTGCTTACAATCAGCCAACATCTCCTGTTTTTAGTTTTAATAAACGAATTACTCTAAAGACTACTGCCGCTTATACCCCCATTCGTTCTATTCAAATCAACCATGGAGATACACTATTTATTAACAATGATATTGAAGTTACTTCTTCTTTGACCCTTACAAATGGTATTATTCAAACGTTAGGCAGCGCTAGTATTACGCTAGGAAGCAGTGTACCCGATTTATCCGAAACTACATCTTCTCACGTAATAGGGCGTGTACAAGCTACTCGCAACGTAGGAACCGGTTCACTCGACTATTTAGGAGTAGTGCTCCCGAGTGGTGCTAACTTAGGAAACTTACAGATTGTTCGCATTACAGGTCCAAATGGGATTACAACAATAGGTCCGTATTCATCTATTGCTACTCTTTGGGATCTGACCCCCGATAATAATGTCGGCAGAAATAATGTTCAATTTAAATTTTTGCCAATTTGGCTTAATGGAAAAAATACTTCTACCCTCTCAGTATGGAAACAAGAAGGAACTAATCCTTGGACGCTCCAAATGTCTCCTACTCCTGCTGCTAGTACAAGTCCATTAGTAGTGACACAACCTTTTAATATCACGTCGTTTTCTAAATGGACAATTTCTGACCTTGTAAATCCATTGCCTATTAGTTTATTAGATTTTTCTGCAAAGCGTATGGGGCGATACGTATTGCTCGCGTGGACTGCTTCCTTTAATAGCGGAGAAAATATTTTTGTTGTTGAAAAAAGTAGCGACGGAACGAATTTTTTTGCTGTTGGGGAAGTAACCGCTGATGCACCTTTCAAAGTATACAATTTTTTAGATACAGACGCCTCTGTGAGCGCTTATTATCGTTTGAAAATGTTCAACAATACTTATAGCCACTTGGTTTTTGTGCCTAGTGACGAAATTTCGATTCGATTGTATCCTACGTTGGTTCAGCAATCAGTCCATTTAGAATACGACGCGCTTTTGAAAAGTAAATATATTCATTTCGAAGTTGTTGACATGATTGGAAGAACTCAGGCACAGCTATATACAACGCCAGAACGGCTAGAAACGATTTTGCCAAGTATAGTAGGAGGTTTGCGAGCGGGTATTTATGCCGTGAAGTTTAAGACTCCAGAAAAAACTTTTTCACAGAGAATTATTAAGGAATAAAATATGCCTCGCATAGTGGCCATCGACTATGGTCTAAAACGCTCAGGAGTAGCTGTTACAGATCCATTGCAACTTGTAGCGACAGCTCTTGATGCAGTGGAAACTCCTAATTTGATAGAATACTTAAAACGTTATCTCCAAAGAGAAGAAGTAGAAGCATTTGTAATAGGGCTTCCGTTGGACTTAGATAGCAAAGAGACTGATGCTTCCTTTCGAGCGAGAAATTTCGCTCAACAGCTTTCAAAAGAGTTTGGGAAACCTATCCATTGGATAGATGAAAGATTCACTTCTAAAATAGCTTCTCAAGTCTTGATTGCAAGTGGTTTACCTAAAAAGAAACGAAAAGTTAAAGAGAACATAGATAAAATTAGTGCTGTTATAATTTTGCAAAATTATTTGGAAAATTCAAAGAAATAATTACATTTGCGCCGTTTTTCTAAAATGCAATCTTATGTTTAAATAGCTTCTTTTGTTCACCTTTTAACTGTTTAGTAACCATGTTCGTAACATCAACTTCTGCTTCTGCTGAGCAACCTCCTGCTAAAATCAAGTATTTAGCGCATAAGGTTAAGGTAAAATCGAAGGTTCGAAAAGCCAACAAGTTAAAACTAAAGATGGCAATGCCTGAGAGTGAAGAAATTGTTTCTGAAAACAGTACGAATCAGGTGAGATGGAAGGGATTTAAGGTTTCTATTAAAAGTAATGCAGAGCAGATTATTGATGCCCTACATTCCGAAAAGAAGCATCATACTAAGCAACTGAATTCTATTCGCCCTTCTAAAACAGTGATTATTGGAAGAGTAGGATAATGTTAGAGGCTCTTCCATGCTACAGGTGTAGGCTTTTACTCGCAACATGATTAACAAAATCAATAGGACTCAACGCTATTGCATCTTTGTGTATGCCAAAAGTTGAAAGCGTTCTTCCTTGATTTTGCTCTTATATTCGTTTGTTGGCGTTGTTATTTCTTTTCCAAGTATTGGTTAGTCGTATTCATTAAATTTCCAGCTTCTTCGTAAGAGATGATAACAAAGCCATCACTTAACTTTAGTTTGTTTTATTGAAGAATAACTCAAATTTAATGAACTATTCTTTTTAAAAAATCAACACGATTAAAGAGGCTTTTTAAGGAATGTGCTATTAGAGTACGCGTACTTTAAGAACATAAGGAGTTTTTTCTTGAGAAATAGAAATAACTAGAAAAATTGAGTAGATAAACAGTGACCTTTATTTTTGTAAGGTTTGAAACAGTTTAGATTATTTTCAAATTCCAGAGTTCAAATTGCTTCGTAATTTTTCAGCGAAATTTCAAGTTGCAGAGCTATCTGCAAGAGTGTGTTATAAGATAGTTTTCTATTTTAATTGTGGAGTCTTTGGGCAGCGGTATTACAAAAAAAGCCAGCAAATCGCGCTGGCTTATTTGAAATACACCATCAGGTGAAAAGGAAACAATGTTTTAAGGAAGCATATGTATAGCCGATGTAGAAGCACTTCCTATAATTTTGTATTGAAAAGGAATTGTTACCCAAGAGTTTACTGCTTTTCCATCGAGCTTGCCTGGCTCAAATACAAGATTGTAGATTACTTTCAAAGTAGCTTCTGTAAGTGCTTCATTGTCAGATTTTAATACTGTATGTTTGATGGGTTTCCCTTCTGTATTTACTAAGATGCGAACATATACTTTCCCTTGTATACCTGTATTGCTGCATGCTTTAGGATACTGAATTTGTGCTACCACTTCTGATAAGTTAAGTGGTTTGGCATCTGCTGTTACTGCTTCATATCCAACGGGCTCTGAAGGCATTACTGTTACTGTGCCATTATTGAAAGAAATTTCTTGTGCACCTAATGAAAGAGCCACAGCGTTCAACGAAATGCAAACACTTAAACCAAACAATTGACGAACTCTCCCTACGACTTGGTTTACAAACATCTTTTTCATGACCTTAAAAGTTTAAAATGTGAAACCATAAAACCATACCCGATCCGCTTTTCACTTCGCTGCTTACGTTACCCGCTGAATGAGAGCCGGAGGGGAGACTCCTCGCGGAGTTTTCGTTATTGATACGACAAAGTTAATAAATTGTTTCAAATGTTACAAAATTATTAACAAAAAATTACGAAATAATTTCTCAGCTGATCTTAAAAGGAGCATTGAAATCATATTTGTAGAAGTGCATAACTGAGTTTACAGGATTTTAGTACTATTGTTTGAAAAGAGATGCTGTGCATCAGGAAAGGGTTATGATGAAATCATAAAAACTTATCTAAAATACTTGATTATATGAATATGTGTTCATATATTTGTGCATCAATAAAAGAAGAAATGAGTCAACTAATTACTTTGTCGGTACCTAAAGAAAAGCTCGTTAAAGCAGCTGCAATTATGAAATTGGTAGCGCACCCAACGCGTTTAGCAGTGGTAGATTTGCTAGGAAGGTACGACCGTTTGACTGTAAACGAGATTGCTGACGCAACTGGATGTGAGCAATCTTTATTATCTCATCATCTGACTAACATGAGGCTCTCTGGTCTACTTAAAAGTGAACGCGAAGGTGTTAATATTTTTTATTCACTTAAGTTAAAAGAACTTAGTAAGCTATTAGCATGCATCGAAAACTGTGAGTGTAACTTATAATTTTCTTTCTATAAGATGAATATATTATCATATTTACATAAAAAAATACAATCAGATGAATATTTTGGTTTATGTTGTGGCTGTCGTAATGGGGTTTTTATTGGGGCTACTAGGGGGAGGAGGCTCTATTCTTAATGTACCTGCACTAGTGTATTTAGCAGGAATAGAGCCTATCAGAGCTACGGCATTTTCTTTGTTTATTGTAGGCACCACTGCTTTCATTGGTACTGTTAATGCCTCTATTAAAAAACAAGTTCATTGGGCATCCGTATTAGTTTTTGCTATGCCTTCATTAGTTGCCGTTTGGATAACGCGTAAATGGATTGTGCCTACTGTTCCGAATGTGCTTCTTCAAACGGATAATTTTACTATTTCTAAAAATATAGTTCTCATGTTGCTTTTTGCGGTTATCATGATGTTAGCAGCTCAAAACATGATAGTACAACCATGCTTTAATTGCGATGCTACAGAAGTAGATATCAAAAATTTTAATTTTTTGAGTATGATATCTAAAAGTGTTGGCATAGGGTTTCTTACGAGTTTAGTAGGAGCAGGTGGTGGATTTTTGATCGTACCCGCGTTAATTACTTCTGCTAAACTTCCTTTTCGTTTAGCAGTAGGAAGCTCTTTGACAATTATTGCTATTAATTCGTTAATAGGATTTATAAGTGATGCACAACCTTTGTTTGCCTCAGACTGGAAGTTTTTGCTTTCATTTACCTTGCTTTCTATTCTAGGAATCATTGTGGGCAATAAAATTAATAAATATATCAAAGGAGCAAAGCTCAAAAAAATATTCGGTTGGTTTACGCTAATTATCGCTGTTTTGATGGTTTTTGCCGAATTTTTTAAAATGATTTGTTTTTGACTTTCAAATTTGATAGCCATGAAAATCGAACAAATTTATACAGGTTGCTTAGCACAAGGAGCCTATTATATCGTCTCAGAAGGAGAAGCTGCTATTATTGATCCTCTCCGAGAAACGCAACCTTATCTAGACAGGCTACAGAAAGATAATGTAGTGCTCAAATACATTTTTGAGACGCATTTTCATGCAGACTTTGTGAGTGGACATTTGGATTTAAGTCGAAAGACAGGAGCTCCTATTGTATACGGTCCTTTAGCTGGATGCGAATTCGATTGTGTGAATGCTGTAGATGGACAAATTTTTGAAGTTGGCAAGGTTAAAATAAAAGTTTTGCACACGCCTGGGCATACTATGGAGAGCTCTTGTTTTTTATTGTTAGATGAAAATGGCAAAGAACATGCTGTATTTACAGGAGATACTCTTTTTATTGGAGATGTAGGAAGGCCAGATTTAGCACAAAAAGCAGCTAATATGACAAAAGAACAATTGGCTGCAACTCTTTATCGTTCTTTGCGAACTAAAATTATGACTTTGCCCGACGATGTCATTGTATATCCTGGACATGGGGCGGGAAGCGCTTGTGGAAAGAATATGAGCAAAGAAACAGTTTCAACTATCGGACAACAAAAAAAGTTTAACTATGCTCTTCGCGCTGATATGACCGAAGAAGAATTTGTAAAAGAAGTACTAGAAGGATTGCCTCCCGCGCCAGCTTATTTTGGAATGAATGCAGCTATCAACAAAAAAGGATATACTTCTTTTGATGTAGTGCTTAATCAAGGAATGCGAGCTCTTACTGTGGAAGAATTTGAAGAAATTGCAGAACGTTCCGGAGCGCTTTTATTAGATACCCGTTCTAATAGTGATTTTTCAAAAGGATTTATTCCTCAATCTATCAACATCGGATTGAACGGCGAGTTTGCCCCTTGGGTAGGAACACTAATCGGTGATGTGAAACAACCTATTTTGTTAATTACAGAAATAGGGAAAGAGGAAGAATCTGTGACGCGTTTAAGCCGAGTAGGTTTTGACAACGTATTAGGACATCTTAAAGGAGGATTTGAAGCGTGGAAAAACGCAGGCAAAGAAATCGACACAGTACGCCGCATTACGGCTCAAGAATTTGCTGAACGCTTTAAAACTGATAAGAGTCCTATAATCGATGTTCGTAAAGAAGCCGAGTATACAGCTGAACATGTAGAAGGAGCCGAAAACAAACCATTAGCATTCATTAACGACTGGATCAATTCAATTAATCCTCAACAGCATTTTTACTTGCATTGTGCAGGAGGATACAGAAGTATGATTGCTGCCTCTATCTTGCAAGCGCGTGGATATCGCAACTTCAGCGAAATAGAAGGTGGATTCAATGCAATTTCAAAAACTGAAGTTCCTCGAACTAACTATGTATGTCCTTCTACCTTAAAGCAAAAGGAATACGCCGCTCAGAATACTACTTCTAAATCTAAAAAGATAAATTCTACATTTCTTTATATTCTTACCATTTTAATTTCTATTGTTATGATTGGGCTTATTAAAAATCTATTCAGAAAGTCAGACGAGTTATCTACCTTACAAAATGTAAAAAAAGAAGACGTGTTTTGGGTAGATGTTCGCACTGCGAGTGAGCATGCTGCAGGGCATCCGAAGGGCTCTGTAAATATTCCTTTAGATAGGATTTCTTCTAATCTCGATAAGTTTGAAGGTAAAAAGTATATCGTAGTGTTTTGTGCTTCTGGCAACCGCAGTGGGCAAGCTAAAAGTATTTTAGAAAGCAATGGTTTTACTAATGTAATCAATGGGGGAAGTTGGCGTAATGTAGAACAATTTTTGTCGGGCAAGTAACTGTCGTATCATCTGCTTTTTCTAATCTTGAGATTCTTTAAATATCGGGAAAGATTTCTTATAACATTCTTTCATTCTAAATGGTTGATAAGAATATAAACAATTCAAATTATGATAGAAACATTCAAACAACCTTGGCCTTGGTATGTAGCGGGTCCTTTGATTGGAGCAACTGTACCCTTATTATTAATCTTAGGAAATAAGTCGTTTGGGATTAGTTCTTCTTTAAGACATATCTGCGCGGCTTGTGCACCAGCTAACATTTCATTTTTTCGCTACAACTGGAAAAAAGAACTGTGGAACCTTTACTTTGTTGCAGGGGTCGTTGTAGGAGGATTTTTAGCAGGTAAATTCCTTAGCAATCCTTATGCTATAGATTTAAATCCTTCTCTTGTAAGCGAATTAGCGCAATACGGTATCAATGATTTTTCACAATTGATCCCTATTCAGCTATTCAACTGGAAATCTTTACTTTCATGGCGTGGATTTTTGCTGATGGGCGCAGGTGGATTTTTAGTGGGTTTCGGAACTCGCTATGCGGGAGGATGTACAAGCGGACATTCTATTACAGGACTTTCTATACTTCAATGGCCTTCTTTAATAGCTACGATTTGCTTTATGATAGGTGGGTTTATTATGGCGAATTTTATACTTCCTTTGATCCTTTCTTTGTAAAATTTTTAAAAACTTTTGCTTATGCTTACACATCCAGAAACTTCACGAGAAAAAGTTGAACTATACGAAGAAAACAAAGATTTTGAAGTTCGTTCATTAGATGCTATGTGCGTCAACGAAAGTCATTTAGAACATAATTGGGTGCATCGCCTTAAATATTTAGTGGTGGGTATATTATTTGGCATTGTGTTGGTGAAATCAGAAGTAGCGAGCTGGTTTCGCGTACAGGAAATGTTTCGATTGCAATCTTTTCATATGTACGGAGTGATTGGAAGTGCAGTGCTAACAGGAATGATTGCCGTATGGCTGATAAAAAAACTGAATATCAAGACCATCTACGGAGAAAAAATTGAGATTTATCCTAAAAAGTTCAACAAAGGTCAAATATTTGGAGGACTTCTTTTTGGACTCGGTTGGGCAATGACTGGTGCATGCCCTGGACCTCTTTATGCTCAAGTGGGTTTAGGATTTAGTGTTGTCTTGTTTACTCTTTTTTCTGCTGTTGTAGGGACTTGGGTTTATGGAAAATTCAGAGATAAGCTACCGCATTAAAACGGTAGCTTTTTTTAATGATAAATTTTTTAAAAATTTTTGGAAAAAGAATCAAAAAAAATGCAAATTACAAACGATACAAAAATAAACCTAAAAATGCTGTCTTTATGTCTGCAACGTCGAACAAAGTACTGGTTCTAAACGCTGATTATAGGGCGTATACCGTTTGTAGTTTGTACAAAGCTTTTATTTTGGTTTATTTACAAAAAGCAGAAGTGATTACAGCGCAGGCAGGACGAGCGATTCGAACAGTAGATAAGTCCTACGTTGCTCCCTCTATTATTCGATTAAACAAATACGTAAATCTTCCTTATAAAGGAGTAATGTTATCACGTCAAAACATCTTTAAACGCGATAATTACACATGTGTATATTGTGGCTCTCGTGAAGATTTAACGCTTGATCATGTTATTCCGCGCTCACGCGGAGGAACGTCCTCATGGACAAACTTGGTAACTGCTTGCAGGCGCTGTAACGCTAAAAAAGGAGATTTTACTCCAGAAGAAGCTAATATGAAAATGGCTTATGCTCCTTATAAACCATCTTTTATTATGTTCTTGCGCGAGTGTGCGGGTAACATCGATGAAAGCTGGCATCCTTATTTGCATTTTCATTGAGGAGAGTTTGATAAATATTTTTTAAGCCAAGTATTTTGAGCCTGATTCTGAAATGATTTCTCAAACTCTGAAAGAGTTTGCAAAGTAATATCAAAAACTAGCGTAGTAGGTTGTAAAATGCCGTTGGAAAACGTTTCTTTCAGATCTCGAAGATTAACGCACATGATTTGATTATCTTTCCAGTAATTCACTTGTGTTCTATCTGTCAAGCACACATTCAATTGTTTTTCAAATTGTTGTATCAGGTTTACACACTTATCAATGGCGCAACCGCTAGGAGCATATTTTTCTTGGTTAACCGCAATCAAAATAAATCGATTGTGTAAAACCTGAAAAGAAGATTCTAAAGGTTTATTATGAGCTTGCCATGTTTGCAAAAAGTTTCTGAGTTCTTGCTTGATATATGCTACTTCTGTTTCAGAAAGTTCTCTGTTTGATTGATATATCCAAATGCGAGAATTCGGCGGTAAATTTTCAATAGGTACTAACATTTCGAATTATTTTTCCATTTAATAACTTACTTTAAGTTTGAAAAGTTTCAACTCTATTTTGCTTTGAAGGGCACGTTAACCTTTCGAAGTGGTTCTAAAGGAGCATTGCTAAAAACTACTATTTGCAGTTCGTTCATATGATTTTTTTTAATAGGCTTTATTTTAAAGACCGCCATCGCTTCTTCCTGAGGCATAAGCACGGATTTATCTAAACTTATAAGTTCAAGTATTTCATCGTGTTCAATTTCGTAAATAATGAGCGATTGATTCCCAATATTTTTAATAAAAAGCTCCACTATAGGATTGTGCTCCGCATCATAAGATACTTCTAATTCTTTGATATATAATTGCGGAATATTATAAATGTCGATCTGATCCAAAGGGGGAGTATACTGACGAATAGTTGCCGTAATTGTAAAATGATATTCTAAAAAGGATGTGTCTTTTGTAAATAGCACGAAATCATCTACGCTATACCCAAAATCATTTTTAATTTCGGGATGGTAGAACAATGTAATTTCATTGATTTGCTTTGCTTTGAAAATTCTAGGGGATTCTTTCCACACAATTTCTAAATATGGAGGAGTGTAAATAGAATCTATTATAATATCATAAGGAGCATCATTATAAATCAAAATGTTTTTGCGAACAACTCCTTGATTGGTGATAATTCCTAAATTAATATTTTTAGATTGCGTTCTTAATTTCCCAATACTGAAAGGAAATTGCATAAAAGGTTCAGTATCAAAAGGTTCTATATAGCCTGCCAAAACAACAAATGTACTATCTGTATTTTCTTTAACTTTATAGATAATTTTTATTTTTTTTAAAAAGCTTCCTGCTTTGTAGGCATCAAAAGTTACTTGGAGAGAGCCCCTTTTTTTCTCATATTGATTTTCTAGCAAAGCACTACAAGCACAATCAGGTTGCACTTCTACGATTTCAGTAGAGTCATCAAGAATTTGATATTCGAATATTCGCGTAAGCGGGAAATCATTAATTTTAAGACGACCTACGTAAATACTATCTACCTTAAAAACAATTGGTTGTGCTTTTATAATTATAATACTCGAAAAGAGACTTATTGCAAGACATATCCAATACTTCATTCTTGGGTTTCTTTTACCTTAATGTTATTTTTTTGAAGAATTTCTCGCGCTAAGTTTAAGTAGCTTACAGCACCTTTGCTCGTAGCGTCGTGTGCAATCACAGGCAATCCATGACTCGGTGACTCGCTAATTTTTGTATTCCTTGGAATAATACTTTTAAAGGTCATCTCTTTAAAGTGTTCATTTACTTGGGCTACCACTTCATTGCACAAGCGCAAACGAACATCGTACATTGTTAATAAGATTCCTTCAATGGTTAAAGAAGTGTTCAAGCGAGATTGTATGATTTTGATGGTGCTGAGGAGTTTTCCTAACCCTTCCAAAGCAAAGTATTCACACTGCACTGGGATTATAACTGAGTCTGCAGCAGTTAAAGCGTTGATAGTTACGATTCCTAAAGAAGGAGAACAATCTATAATGATAAAATCGTAGTCTTGTTTAATAGGGCTAAGCGCGTATTTCATGCGATTTTCTCTTTCTTCGATGTTAATCATTTCTACTTCTGCTCCCACTAAGTCGATATGAGAGGGAACAATATCCAAGTAAGCAAACTGAGTAGGAATGATGCAATCGCGAATGGCAATATTTTCTACCATGCATTCATAAATGGTGTTTCGTTTTTGCTTGGGATTGAGTCCTAATCCAGAGGTAGCGTTTGCTTGAGGGTCTGCATCAATTACAAGTGTATTAAGCTCTAAAGCTGCGAAACTTGCTGCCAAATTGACTGCCGTCGTAGTTTTTCCAACCCCTCCTTTTTGGTTTGCAATAGCGATAATCTTGCTCATAATTCAATTTTTAAAAAATCCATATTTTTCTTGAGTAATAACGTAAAATTATTCCTATTTTATTTTGTGCAAATTGGTAATTTTATTGATATATTAAGCAATAATTTTAGATTTGCACGACAAGATTTTTAATGATAACTAAATTTATCAAATCCATGCAAAAGCAATTCTTTTATTTAATAGGCATCGCTGCTTTCTTATATGGCTGTGGCAAAACAACAAAAGAGCAGCAACAAACCACACAAGAAGAACGTAAAAAAGTTTTTCGCTACAACCAAGCTGAAGGGCTTACTTCTCTCGATCCTGCTCACGCGCGCACGCAGGCAAATATATGGGCTGTTACGCAGCTCTATAATGGTCTGTTTGAATTTACAGAGAGCTTGGTAGAACAAGTATGTTTGGCTGAGTCTTACGATGTTTCGTCAGATGGAAAAACTTATATTATAAAAATTAGAAAGGGTGTACATTTTCACGATAGCGATGTATTTCCAGATGGGAAGGGACGAGAAGTTACAGCGGAAGATTTTGTATATAGCTTTAAACGTATTTTAGACCCCAATACGGCTAGCAGCGGCGCTTGGATTTTTAACGATAAAGTATTGCGCGATAAAAATGGAAACATTTCTGATACTTGCTTCAAGGCGCTTGACAAATATACTTTAGCTATCTATTTACAAAAGCAGTTTCCTCCTTTCTTACAAATTTTGGCGATGCCCTATTGTTTTGTAGTACCTCGAGAAGCAGTAGAAAAATACGGTAAAGATTTTGGAAGAAATCCTGTCGGTACAGGACCTTTTAAGTTTCAAGCTTGGGATGATGGGAATAGCCTTACTTTCTTAAAAAATCCTAATTATTGGAGAAGAGATATTAACCATAATCCACTTCCTTACTTAGATGCTGTCCAAATTTCTTTTATTGCTGATAAGAATACAGAGTTTCTCACCTTTCAACAAGGTAAGTTGGATTTAATAACAGGAATCGATGCTTCTATAATAGACCAGATTCTTAAAAAAGATGGGACTCCGCGTGAAGAAATTGCTCAAAAATTTACAGTGCAGAAAGTGGATTATCTTAATACAGAATATTTAGGATTTATCTTAGATCCTTCTCGTTATGAAGATAAAAATCACCCTCTTCTAGATAAGCGTGTGCGTCAAGCGCTTAGTTACGCTATCAATCGTGAAGAACTTGTTTCTTATATTCGTAACAATTTAGGAGTGCCCGGTGACAACGGATTTGTACCTCCTTTTTTACCTTCTTTTGATGAAAATAAAGTAAAAGGATATAATTTTAATCCTGACAAAGCAAACGCGCTCCTTAAAGAGGCCGGCTATGGACAAGGTGGAAAGAAAATGCCAGAACTTGTTCTTTATACAACCCCTACTTATAAGGAAATATCAGAATATTTGCAAAAACAATGGAGTTCTGTTTTAGGAATTCCAGTTCGTTTGGAAATCAATACGTTTGCTACTCACTTAGATTTAGTCAACAACGGCAAAGCAATGTTTTTTAGAGCTTCTTGGTTGGGCGATTATCCAGACGAAGAGAATTTTCTTTCTTGTTTTTACAGCAAAAATTTTGCCCCTGCAGGGCCTAATAAAACGCGCTTTAAAAACGCAACCTTTGATAAGCTTTATGAAGATGTACAAAAAATTTCTGGCTTTGAGCGACATGATATTTATCATAAACTCGATCAAATTGTGATGAACGAAAGTGCGGTCATTGTCCTTTATTACGATGAAGTTTTACGATTGACTCAAAAATACGTACAAGGGCTTGAAACTAATGCTATGAACGTTCTTAAGCTTGAAAAAGTAGATTTTACAAACTGAGTTTCTCTAAAAACAATCTTTTGCCCTCAGTCCAGGGGGCATTTTTTATTTTGCATAAAATTACTTGATTCAAAAGCCTAAATTTTCTTTGGAAAAATTCTTTTAAGAAAGATTCCGATGTATGGCAAATACTTTTTTTCAGTTTAAGCAATTTAGGGTCGAACATTCTAAATGCGCTATGAAAGTCAATACGGATAGCTGTATTTTAGGCGCATTTGCTCATGTTGAAAATCCTTGCAGAATTTTGGATATAGGCACTGGTTCGGGAGTGATTGCACTTATGTTAGCACAACGCTACCAGAATACTTTGATCGATGGAGTTGAGATTGAACCTAATGCTGCTCATCAAGCAAAAGAGAATTTTGCAAGAAGCCTTTGGGCGGATAGATTATATGTTTGGAATGAGAGCATTCAGGAGTATGCTAAAACAAGAGAACATCATTACGATATGATAGTAAGTAATCCTCCTTATTTTACGAATTCTACTCCTTGTCGAGATAGTTCTTCTAATGTAGCAAGGCACAGCATTCATTTGACTCAATACGACTTAGCAAAATGCGTGCAACGATTGCTTACGTCCTCGGGGCGTTTTTTTGTAATTTTTCCTGTATATATCGCCACTCAATTCGAACAAATAGCTCAAAAATTTCAGCTTTTTTCTCACACAAGACTATTTATTGCAGACAACCCTACTCGGCCTTACAATCGCGTGATTAGCGTTTACTCAAAAAAACGCACATCTTATGTACAAGAAAAATATTTGGAAATCAAAGAAAGAGATGGCAATTACTCAGATGATTTTATTAGCTTAATGAAACCTTATTACTTCTACTTATAATTTTTGTTCAGATTTTAACTGAAACATGTGAAAAATAAATTAGGCTATCTTTTTAGAGATAGCCTAAAAGATTATTTATAGCTGCGTTGCGTGAGTTTGACGTTTTCAAAGATGAGTTCTTCTTGATGTCTCACCTCGGGCTGATCTTTCCCTTTGTATTCCCACGCTGCAACATGGCAGAATTTTTCGTCGTTTCGTAAAGCTTCTCCATCAGGAGTTTGGTATTCCTCGCGGAAATGTCCGCCGCATGATTCTTCGCGTGCTAAAGCATCGTCGATCATGAGTTCTCCTAACTCCATAAAGTCAGCAACACGAAGCGCCTTTTCCAAGGTGATGTTGAGTTCTTCATTGATGCCTGTGGTTTTCAAATTGGTCCAGTATTCTTCCCGCAACTCTTGAATTTTCTTTTTAGCAGTTTTCAGACCTTCTGCATTTCGCGACATTCCACAATAATCCCACATCATATAACCTAATTCTTTGTGGAATTGGTCCACAGTTTTTTTGCCATTTTTCATACCTAAAAGGGTGTCGATTTGTTGTTTTACATTAGCTTCTGCTTCTTTGAAAGCAGGATGATCTGCAGGAACTTTGTCGCTCCAACCGATGGTAGCTAAGTAATCTCCGATGGTATAAGGAATAATAAAATAGCCATCTGCTAATCCTTGCATGAGAGCAGAAGCGCCTAAGCGGTTAGCGCCATGATCTGAAAAGTTAGCTTCTCCTAAGGCATAGCAACCTGGAATAGTGGTCATTAAATTGTAATCTACCCAAAGTCCACCCATTGTATAGTGAACTGCAGGATAGATCATCATAGGTTGTTTGTAAGGACTTGTTCCCATAATTTTTTCATACATATCGAACAAGTTTCCATATTTTGCGCTAATAACTTTTTCTCCATCTCGTTTGATTGCATCGGCGAAATCTAAGTAAACGGCTAATCCTGTTTCACCTACTCCTCTGCCCTCATCGCACACGTATTTTACATTTCGAGAAGCTACATCGCGCGGCACTAAGTTGCCAAATGACGGATACTTTCTTTCTAAGAAATAATCGCGTTCGTCTTCTGGAATATCTTGTGGTGGACGTTTGTCGCCTGCTTTTTTAGGCACCCAGACTCTACCGTCGTTTCTCAATGATTCTGACATGAGCGTCAATTTAGATTGATAATCTCCTGAAACAGGAATGCAAGTAGGGTGGATTTGTGTGAAACATGGATTAGCAAATAAAGCTCCTTTTTTATGAGCTCTCCAAATAGCACTTGCGTTGCTACCCATGGCATTAGTAGAAAGGAAAAATACGTTTGAATATCCGCCTGTACAGAGCAAAACGGCGTGTGCGGAGTGAGATTCTATTTTTCCAGTAATAAGGTTTCGCGTGACAATTCCTCGAGCTTTTCCATCGACCACTACTAAATCGAGCATTTCGGTGCGCGGATAGAGTTTTACTTTGCCCGCTGCTACTTGACGCGAAAGAGCAGAATATGCTCCTAACAAGAGTTGCTGTCCCGTTTGTCCGCGCGCATAGAAAGTTCGAGAAACTTGTGCTCCTCCAAAAGAACGATTAGCGAGTAGCCCGCCGTATTCACGAGCAAAAGGAACGCCCTGTGCTACGCATTGGTCGATAATATTTACAGAAACCTCTGCTAATCGATAGACGTTGGCTTCTCTTGCGCGGTAATCTCCTCCTTTAATAGTATCATAAAACAAGCGAAATACGCTGTCGCCATCGTTTTGATAATTTTTAGCTGCATTGATTCCGCCTTGAGCAGCAATGCTGTGGGCGCGGCGTGGAGAATCCTGAAAACAAAATGCTTTTACATTATATCCTAATTCAGCTAAGGAGGCTGCCGCAGAAGCTCCTGCTAAACCTGTTCCTACTACGATAATTTCGTATTTGCGCTTGTTAGCGGGATTTACAAGTTTAAGGTTGAATTTATGTTTTTCCCACTTTTGCGCTAACGGACCGTCTGGAATTTTTGAATCAAGCTTCATTTTGCAAAAAGTTAAAGGTTTCTTCAAATATACAAATCCATTACAAGTTGTTTGAAAAAAATGTTTTTTTAAAAATATTAAAAATACTTTTTAAGAAGAACGATAAGCCAAAAGCTGATGCACTGGAATATTGAATCGCGCTGCAAAATCTGCGAGTAACTGAATTTCAGAGAGATGTATATTTTTATCAATTTGTGCGATTGCCCAAAGGTCTTCTAATACTGGCATTACTTCCTCGGGGTGTTGTTCATAAAAAGAGTAATCGATTGTAATAGGTTCTTCGCTTTCTATAGCTTCCTGTATTTCACTTTTTTCATCTTCGTCTAAGTCGGAGTTTCTCATTAACTCCTCAAAAAATTGTTTTTCAGATAGGTGAATACTTTTGTCTTGCTTAATAATAGCCACCATAGCGAGTAATTTGTGTAAGTCTGCTTCCTCGTGCTCTTCGGGCAATGGAGAAAGGATTTCTTCTTTTGCAGGTGTTTCGACGAATTTTAATTTTTTGCTGAATATTAAGGAAGCATTTTGAAGCAATGAGTTGGTGAACTGTTGTGTCCAATATTGAGAAAGAAGATTACCTACTACAGGAAGCCATTTACAAACCAAAGATTTTGCTAATTGACCAACTACATGAAAGGCAATTGCTTTAGAAACATTTGTATAAAACTTGCTTGCAGACTGTTGAACTAAAATTGCATCTTCTTCGAAAAAATACTGAATTCCAAATTTTTGTGGTATCGTGTGCAAATAGACCATTAAAAGAAGCTCTTTAGTAATTGACGAATCAGGAACACCTTGTTGAATAGCCCGTTCGTACAATAGCCTAATTTGTGATTTAAAAGATTGCAAAAACTCGGGAATAATCGCAACAAATCCTAAAAAACCTTGTAGGCTGAGTTGTTTAAAAATTTCTGATGAAAGGAGCGTGATATTTACAGAGTGTCGCTTTGTTGAAATGCTCGTCTTTTTTTCCTGCTGTATTTGGCGTATTTCATTATCGAACAGCCATGTAATCTTTTCTGCTATTTTTTCTGCAAAAGCTTGTTGGCGAAGGCGACGTTGATTTCTTCTCATTTGTCGTTCGGCGCGTCTTTGTTCTCTGCGTTCCTTTCTTGCTTGTTTGCGCGCTGCTCTTTCTGCTTGGCGGGCTTGTTTACGAATTTGTTTGTCTGAGTGAGAATTTTCCTGAGCCATATGAGTATAAAATAAGGACACTGAAATTTACGACTTTTTTCTTATCAAGCGTTGTTTTTTACTACAAAGTGAATGGAACTATGAAGGTTCAATGATTCTTGAAATTTACTTAAGAGCGTACTTTTTTAAAATTTCAAATGAAACGTATTCTAACGCTTTTTCGTGAGTTGCCTCTAAAATGATAGGGGGCGCTACTCCTGCCTCATACGCTTCGATCCAACGACTAATACATAAGCACCATTTGTCGCCTGCTTTCAGGCCAGGAAAGTTCCACAAAGGTTTAGGAGTGATTAAATCATTTCCTCGCTTTTTAGTGAATTGTAAAAATTCATCTGTAACTTGAGCACAAACAATGTGAGTTCCGATATCTTCGGGACCTGTATGGCAAAATCCGTTTCTATAGAATCCTGTTTTAGGAAATAAACAGCATAAAAGAAGCGGAGTGCCTAGCACATTTTTAGGATTTTCTGTTTTCATGTCCTTTTTGATTTTTTATGTACAACTTAAAAAACCAGCTTGGAGTTCTTGTTTGTTTAGGTTACGTCCTATAAAAATTATTTTCGATTGGCGTATTTCATCTGGCTCCCAAAATGAAGAGGGTTTTGCATCGAACATCATGTGAACTCCTTGAAAAACAATCTTCTGAGGCTCATTCTGGATGTTTAAAATGCCTTTCATGCGGTAAATGTCTTGTCCTTGAGTTTGAAGAAGGTGAGAAAGCCAAACATGTAGCTTAAGTTCGTTGAGAGGCTTTTCAGTTTGAATAGCAACAGAATATACTTCTTTATCGTGCGTATGAGAAGGCGCAAAATGATAAATTTGTTGAGGAGTTTTCAATTTTTTTTCTTGAGAATGAATGAGTTGTATTTCTTTTGCGTCGAACTCAGCAAAGAGAGCAAACAGTCCATCGGAAGGGATTTTTAAATTTGTTTGGGAATGATGGCAAACTTCTACCTCAAATAGAGTTGTTTCAGAGGGCTGTATATTAGTAGTATACAGCGATGAGTCATCTGAAAACAGAACAATTGCCTTTCTTTTTGCTTTTTCTAAGGAGGTTTCATTTGATAATGGCAAAAGAGCTAAGCGAGCATGCTTATGGTCGTGGTGATGGTGAGCAAGGTGATGATGATGTGCTCCAAATTGAAGGGTATAATCGCCCGCTTTCAGTTCCCAAACTGCTACAGATTCAAAAGGAAATTCTTCTTTTAAGAAATCTGAAGAAAAAATTGTTTTGTTATCTAAATTGAAAGATTTGATATTCAGTATTTTATCTACATCAATAACGCCGTGCTGCGTCCGATAGATTTTAGCGTACGAGTTGATTGCATGAAGTCTTTTTTGAATTTTATCTAATTCTTCCTGGCTAACAAGGTCTGTTTTGTTGATCAGAATCACATCTGCAAAGGCGATTTGTTTTTTGCATTCTTCATCTTTTTCAATATGTTGTTCGAGATGCTTAGCATCTACAACGGTGATAATTCCATCGAGTTCAAACATTTCTCGCATCTCTTCATCAGTAAAAAAAGTTTGAGCTACAGGAGCAGGATTTGCTAATCCTGTTGTTTCTACAAGAATGTAGTCAAATTTATTTTTGCGCCGCATAAGTTGAGTTAGAATCCGAATTAAGTCTCCTCGAACGGAACAGCAGATGCAGCCGTTATTCATTTCAAAAATTTCTTCTTCTACATTTACTACAAGTTCATTATCAATTCCGATTTCGCCAAATTCGTTTTCAATGACAGCGATTCGCTTTCCGTGTTGGCTATTTAGGAGGTGGTTAAGCAAAGTAGTTTTTCCTGCTCCTAAGAAGCCTGTAAGCACTGTTACGGGGATACGGGTATTTGTCATAATCAAAAATTTAAGGACTGCAAATATACTTTCCTTCTTTAAAATTCGTTTATAAAATAAAAAGGTTGAGAAGAAAAAGGAAAAATGGGAGCTAAAATCATATCATTTGCTACCCAGAAGGGTGGTTCGGGCAAAACAACGTTGTTAATGCTAACTGCTGCTGCTATTCATAATAGAACAGACAAAAAGATTTTAGTAATCGATTCAGACCCTCAGCGTTCGGTAAAAGATATGTATAAGTATGAACAAGAGTTATACCCCAATGCGCGCCAGTACGACGTTTTTGCATTCAATTGGCAACAGCCTAACCCTGAAGTAAATTTTCAAAAAACAATACAATTAGCTGAAAATAAATACGATATTATCTTTAATGATGTGCCTGGAAAGATTCATGGAAAAGAAGTGTACTATAGCATTTTGATTTCAGATATTGTAATTGTTCCGATTGTAGCTTCTTCGTTGGACTTATCCGCTACAGTAGATTTTCTTAAAACGATTCCTGAAGTGCGAAAAGATAAAGAGAAACTTGGCTATAAGCTAGATGTATATGGCGTTATCAATAAGAAAGACAATACTATTGAGCACCAAAAACTTTATGAGCTTGCAGGCTTAGGAGGAATGGAACTTTTTTATTCTCCGATTTCTAATAAAGTTCGATACAAACGCGTTATTTCTACGATTTATGATGTTACTGATCCTAACGACCCTAACGATGAGTTTAACAAGTATTTTGATGAGTTTATGATAAAATGTCTTTCATGATGGTTTGATTTTAAATCTTTTTGCGTATGCCTACCCATAAAAATATTTCCAGCAAGTCAGAGTTGATTATTCAGAAAATTGAAGAATCAAAGAGAGGCAATGAAGCACCAGACCTTAATACATCCAATCTCCCAAGGTCTATTTTGGCGTTTGACAATTTGGATATTGAATCCATCAAACCTCGCAAGTCGGAAATAGAGTACGCTTCTGTAAAATTAAAAGTAGATTTATTTGAGCGCATCAAACACGCTGCTGAAGCTAATGGAATTAAACAACCTGGCAAGTTTATTTCTCTCATTTTAGAAGCTTATCTGGCGCAAGCGGAAAAAAAATAAAATATTGTTTGAAGTTTCAAAAGAATGCTCGTATCTTTGCAGCGCATTTGATGAAGGAGTGGTAGTTCAGCTGGTTAGAATACATGCCTGTCACGCATGGGGTCGCGGGTTCGAGTCCCGTCCATTCCGCAAAACCTTCTTAAAGTTAAGAAGGTTTTTTTGTTTTAGGTCCTTTCTTAGGATTCTTAAACCTTTCTAACAATCTACATGAGAGATAAAAAGGAAATTGAAAATTGGCTAAAAGAACATACCCCTCTCGAAATTATTAGCTCTGTTGCGGATTTTGTTTTTCTTATTCCTAGGCTTTCTCTGGCTTTGATTTTTTCTTTATGCTTGTTCGGGCTGGGAGTTGTATTTATATTGAGTTTTTTAGGCTGGCGTTTTGAAGAAATTGTTATCTGTTTTTTACTTACATCGCCTTTTGGTTTATTCATAGCTGCTTGGTTTGGAATAATTGTTTATGTCTTTGTTTTGTTTCATCTATTAAAAGACGTTTTAGAAAAAACTTTTGCTTGGGCAGAAAATGTTTTTTATCTCAAAACGGCTGAAAACATTCAAGTTCCTAATTTTATGGAAGTGGTTCGTTATATCTTTTCAAAGTACTTGTTGGAACAATTTCAAAAAAAGTTATCTTCTCCGTTTAGAATACTAATAATGCTATTCCGAGCAGTTATGGGCATTTTTTTTAAAATTTTCTTGAAAAAAATACAAGTCTCTCACAGTGATCAGAAAATGACTACTAACGAGAAAGTGTCTTTTGGTCATATACGCCAGGTGAGCAAAAATACTTTGCGAATTCTTTATAGAATTGGGATTGAGCTCAATCTTTTGATGTGGATATTAATAACATTCTTATATGGAATTTTTTTACATTTTTTGAAAAGATTTATTTTTTAGTGTTAAATAAAGTTAAAATGGATTTTTTAAATAAGAAATTATCTTTTCCATATAATGATTATTTTAGGAGCGCAAACGATTTAGTTCTTTTATTTTTCTAACAAATGTTAATGTTGCAATGGTCTTGAAATGAAAATGTAAAAAAAGAGTTAGAGTTTTCTTTTTGATTATAAAATAAACATTTGGTTTATAAATAAAAAAAATTAAAATTTGTTACACATTAAACCAAATAATCCAAATGCTATGAACTCAGCTCTTGTTATTTCATTAATGCTCTTGTTGTACTTACCTTCTTATGCTTTCTATGAACCTTTCGTACCTCAAGAAGAAGTTCGTTATTGTTTTTTACGCGCTCATGCTTTATGTAGTATCCATGGAAAGAAGGTCGTGTATTCTCGTGTAATTCCTTACATTTCTTCGCAGCGAGACGAAATATTAGCGGATTTCCAAGAACTTCTCATAATGCATTACAATGAACATTTTGAAGTAACTTTCGACTCATTTTCAAATCTTTATGTTACTCGTCAAGAAGCAGAAGCGGCGTTAGAAAGTTTTATTTTTAGGTCGTTGTCAGAAAATAGTAAAGTGGAATTTTTGCCTGAGCGCAGTGTCTTCGTCAAGAATCGATATTAATTCCTATACCTACAGTCTTTGAGAAGGTCCTTCTTAAAAGAAGGACTTTTTCGTTTTTGAGCAGGCGAATTGCAAAGACTTGAATTTGAAAACAGTTTTGTTGTTAAAGATTGGTTTTGTAGCTTGCAATAAATTGTAAGAAATATGTCGTGTGTTTTGATTGTTATTTTTTTTCTGAATGCTTCTTGGGCGTTAGCTCAGTCGCAAGCAGGGCATGCGATCGACCGCCAGATCGATACATGTCTGAGCAAAAATGCTTCTATATTAGGCATGATTGCTTGTCATTCTGAAGGATTAAAATCATGGGAGATGGAAATGAATAAGGTTTACTATCAGTTGCTCTCTAAAATCACAGATATTTCTTTGCAAAATCTCTTAAAAGAAGAACAATCGACATGGGAGCAGATGCGTCAGTTAGAGCATCATTTTGATGAAAAATTTTATGCTCATATCGGGGCAGAATGGTTAGTAGTAGCTGCTTCAGCCCGCGTAGATGCAGTAAGACAACGCACATTGCGCTTGCGCGAGTATTATTACCTTCTCGAAAAGAAATCAAACAAATGACAACTTTTACGACTCAATACTCTATTTGGTGGATTCTCTTGGCTTTAGCACTTGGAGTAGCATATGCGTGGCTACTTTATGGAAAAGAATCTAATACTTGGTCGTTAAGGTTAAACCGTTTTTTAGCATTTGTGCGAGGAAGTATTGTGACTATCATAGCAGTTTTACTTATTGGTTTTTTTTTAAAAAATGTTTCGATCAATTATGAAAAGCCTATTTTTGCTATTGGTATCGACGATTCTCGTTCTATTGCGTCAGTTTACGACTCGATGCGATTGCAAAACCTAAAAGAAAAAATTCATCGTTGGAATGTTTTTCTAAAAGAGAATGGTTTTGATGTTCGGCTCTATACACTTCAGCGCCCTTTGCACGAAGATAGTTTGATGCAGCTTCGCTTTCAAGTGCCCACTACCGATTTATATCAGTTGCTCAAAACCATGCAGTCTGATATGGAAAATCGCCATTTAGCGGGCTTGTTGCTCATTTCAGATGGAATTTTTAACCAAGGAATTGCTCCTGATTATTGGATTTCCACTGTGCCTATTTATACAATTGGCTTGGGAGATACAGTTCCTAAAAATGATTTACAAATCAAATCGGTGTATGCTAACAAAATTACTTATTTAGGGAACCGTTTCCCAATTGTTGCCGAGTTGATGAATAGTGGGTTTTCTGGAAAGACCGTAACTGTATTTCTTAAAAAAGAACAACAGATTCTCGATAAACAAGAAATTTTTTTTTCTAAAAATCAGGATATAAAAACAGTAGAATTTAACATAGAAGCTACCGAAAAAGGAGTACACGGATATTCGATTGAAATACAGGGTCTTCCAGGAGAATTTTCTAAACAAAACAACCAAAGGAGTATTTATGTAGAAGTGCTCGATTCCAAACAAAAGATTTTAATCGTCGCAAGTGCTCCCCATCCTGATATTAAAGCGATTCGAAGTGCGTTAGAAAAAAATCAAAATTATGAAATTTTGCTGTATTTGCCTTTTGGAACAGAAACACAGTCTACAAAAATCAATTTTGAAGATAAGTATAGCTTAGTAATTTTTTATCAGGTGCCTCATTTTCGCAATTTGGCTTACGACGTTTGGCAAAAATTGAAGGATAAACCTTTTCCTAAGTGGTATATTTTAGGCAATCAGAGCCATTTATCATTGTTTTTATCTTTAAATGAAGTATTAAAAATTGTGGCAAACCCCTTTCAGAAAGACCGTGCTACTCCTGTCTTCAACGATCAGTTTGACAAATTCTTTTATGATACCGAATTGAGAGCAACTCTCCAGCGGTTTCCTCCCTTGAGCGTGCCTTTTGGGGAATACCAAACGTTCCCTAATAGCATTGTGCTGTTATATCAGCGCATAGGAAGTGTGAATACTGAGAAACCTCTTTTTGTAATTGGAGAAAAAAATCAGATGAAAATAGGGGTATTAGTAGGAGAAGGCATTTGGCAATGGAGGCTTCATAACTTTCAAATCAAACAAAATCACGAGGCGTTTGACCAACTGATTCTTAAGATTGTTCAATATTTATCAACCCAAGAAGATAAAAGAAAATTTAGAATGAATACGACCAATTCTGAATACATTGTAGGAGAGGATGTTGTTTTCGAAACAGAAATCTATAATGATATTTACGAACCTGTTGTGGGCAAAAAAGTAGAACTTGTCATTTCTTCTTCGCAAAACAGCGTATCATACAATTTTGTAAACAGTACGCCTAATTTCAAATTTCCAGTAAAGGGATTGCCACAAGGAATTTATCGCTATAAAGCGAGCGTTCTTCTCAAGAATGAATTGGAAGAAGTAGTAGGCAAATTTATTGTAAAGGATCTTCAAACAGAAACTTCGCAGATTACTGCTCAATGGGCGTTATTGCGCAATTTAGCGCTGCAGTCGGGAGGGGAGTTTGCTCCTTGGCAAAGTGCTGAAAAACTAATTCAAAAAATCATCCAAAACAAAATACCAGACCGACTGCATACAGAAGAAAGGCTAATCGATATTCTACAGTGGACACCTATTTTAGGGTTATTAGTAGCACTTTTGACAGTAGAATGGACAATTCGAAAACTCAAAGGAAAATATTAAATCAAGCATTAATAACTTGATTATGGCAATTTTGATTTTATTCAGTTAGAGATTAAAGTATGATGTGTTCGTTTAAAAATATTGGATTCTTATGGGGAATGCTCTGCTGCTTTTCTTTGCAGGCTCAAAGAGAATTTTATTTTGAGCACATCTCTACAGAACAAGGACTTCCACACCCTTCTGTATACTCTTTTCTTCAAGATAAATACGGCTTTATTTGGGTGGCTACTCAAAATGGAATTGCCCGGTACGATGGTTATCATTTTACTGTGTATACTCATAATCCATTAGATTCTACCTCTTTACCTGATACTTGGGCAAAAGTTACTTTAGAAGACCAGCAAGGTATTCTTTGGATAGGCACTGCTAACGGATTAGCAAGGCAGCGCGTTGAAGATGGTTACACTGAAAAATTTGTCGTGTATCGTCATCATGCACAAGACCCACACTCTTTGATAAACAACAACATATGGTCCTTATTCGAAGATCATCAAGGAAATATTTGGATCGGGACAGATAGCGGAATGTCTTGTATGACACTCAAAAACAGAGCGACTGGGCGCTTTATCAATTTTAAGCATAATGAAGATGATCCCACTTCTATTCCTAAAAAAGGAGTAAATGCTATTTGTCAGGATGCAGATAAAAATCTTTGGATAGGAACGTGGGGGAGCGGAATCGCAAAATTTGATATGAAAACCAAAACTTTTAAGAGATATACTACTACTACCGATACTCTTCGTAAAGAAAATAATCTTTCGAATGATTATGTCAAGAGGATGTATTTTCATGGAGGGCTGCTTTATATTATTACAAATGGAGGAGGAATCTCTATTTTTAATCCTAAAACCGAAACCTTTTCGCATATCAAAAAGCAGGCAGATAAGCCTTATTCTTTATCGAGTAATCATTTGCTTTCTGCTTTGCATGATAGCCAAAACCGATTTTGGGTGGGTACTTACGATGCAGGGCTCTGTTTACAAATCACAGATACTTCTTTTCAACATTTTCGTTACGATCCTCTGCGCCCTAACACCATCAAAGATAATTGGATAGCTTCTCTTTTTGAAGATAAGTCGAACGTACTTTGGATAGGACATGCTAATGGCATCAATAAAACGGATTTGCGTCCCCTTAAATTTAGAGCTGTCAAACATGATCCTACTACCATCAATACAATTCCAGACAAAAAAATCAATTTTGTATATGAAGATAAGTTTGGAGAAATTTGGTTTGGATTGTGGCACGGAGGATTAGTGCGTTGGGATAGGAAGTTAAATTTATTTTTTCAGTACACTTATAATGGAGATGAAAGCAGCATTAGCGATAACCGTGTATGGGCTATCGTAGAAGATCAATACGACAATATTTGGGTGGGTACTGGAAGGGGACTTAACAAATTTAATCGGAAAAGCGAAACATGGAAGCACTACATCAGAGGAGAAAATGCCAAAGGTTTGAGTTATAACAATATTTCTTGCATGCTCAAAGACTCTGACTCTACTATTTGGATAGGAACTTGGAGCGGAGGCATCAATTTGTTTAATATCAATACAGAAGAGTTTATTTCATTTCGTCATGACGCTAAAAATCCTTATAGTTTGCCTCACGAATATATCACTTCTATTATTCACGATGAAGGAAACGTGTATTGGCTGAGCACGAGTGGAGGAGGTTTGGTTCAGATGATTCGTCTTCGGTATGATTCTGTGATTTTCAAACAATTTGAACACAATCCATTAGATAAAACCTCTATTAGCCATAATACAGTAAGTCAAGTTTTTAAGGATTCAAAAGGACGAATTTGGGTATGCACTGTAGGAGGAGGACTCAACCTTTTCGATAAAAATACACAAACTTTCCGCCATTTTTTTAAAGAAGACGGATTGCCTGATAACGCCATTGAGTCTATGATTGAAGATAATAAACAAAGCCTTTGGCTATTTACTCATAAAGGAATTTCTAAGTTTAATCCTAATACTCTCGAATTTCGCAATTTTGATCTTAAGGATGGGCTTACAGGATATCTCTTTCAAGGGTATCCTTGTAAGACAAGAAATCACGAAATCATCGTTGGAGGAGAAAAGGGGTTTAATATTTTCATACCAGACAGTATCAAAGAGAGTCAGTTTCAACCTCCAGTTTATATTGTTAACTTTAAGGTAAACAATGAAAGTTTACGACCTTCTTCTCAAGGTGTTTTGAAGAGACCTGTTTATCAAACTGAAAAAATAGAGCTTTCTGCTCATGAAAACTTTTTTTCATTGGAGTTTGCAGCATTAGATTATACGTATCCTGCTAAAATTAAATACGCTTATAAACTTGATGGGTTCGATAAAGATTGGATTTATACTACTGCAGATAAGCGCTTTGCTAATTATACAAATGTTTCTCCAGGAGAGTACGTTTTCATGGTAAAAGCTACTAACAGTGACGGCATTTGGTCTCCTAAGATGGCAAAGTTAACTATTATTATTACTCCTCCTTTTTGGCAAACATGGTGGTTCAGAATTTTGATGCTTTTAGTTGTCAGTAGTGCAATTTACGTAGGATACAAAGATCGCATTCGGCGCATTGAAACACAAAAAGCAATTTTAGAGCGCTTAGTAGCAGAAAGAACTGCCGAAATTTCAGCTAAAAATGCTGCTTTGGAAGAGAAGAATGCCAAAATACAAGCACAAAAATACGATATCGAGAGCAGTATTTTATACGCTAAAAGAATTCAGGAAGCCATGCTCCCCTTGCAGAAAGAAATTAGAGAGGCGCTTCCTAATTCGTTTATTATGTATCGCCCACGCGATGTGGTAAGTGGTGATTTTTATTGGTTTGCTCAACGATATGGCAAAATTTATTTAGCCGTAGGCGATTGTACAGGACATGGAGTTCCTGGCGCTTTTATGAGTCTGATAGGAAGTTCGTTATTGAGCAAAATTGTATTTGAAAGAAATGTGTTGAATGCAGATAAAATCTTAGAACTTCTCGACGAAGAAATAAGACATTCTCTTAAGCAAACAGAAAACGAAAATTCGGATAGTATTGATGTTGGTATTGTTGTGATCGATGAAGATATCATTGAGTTTGCAGGTGCGAAACGCCCTCTGATTTATATACAGAATGGGCAAGTTTATTTTGTAAAAGGAACAAACCGTTCTTGTGGAGGAGTAAAGTATCATCAAGTGCAACCTTTCGAAAAGCATATTATTGTGCGTGAGAGCCCTACCTATTGTTATTTATTTTCGGATGGTTATGAAGATCAGTTTGGGGGTGAAAAAGGGAAAAAATTCATGTCGAAAAGATTTAAGGAATTGATTGCTAATATTTATCAACGTCCTTTTGATGAACAGTTCAGGCGTTTGACTCACGAGTTTGTTCATTGGAAGGGAGAGTACGACCAAGTAGATGACGTGTTAGTAGTTGGATTTATGGTAAGTGAAATGTGAATCGCAATGACTTTTTTATGAGCATGTATTTCTCTTATGCAATCTTTGTATTTTTGTAAAGCAAATAATCTTACAATATGGATAATATTTTTAAAAAACTTCATTACAAAGATCATAAAGAGATTGTGGTATGGAACGCTCCTGCTTCTTTTGAAGAAAATATCAAGTCGATAGCGGATAAGTCTGTTGTTAAGAGAGATGTAGCGGAAAATGATAAAATCGAATTTTTTATAGGCTTTGTAACACAACAATCTCAAGTTAATGAAGTAACTAATCGGTTTGCATCGAAACTAGTAGGCGATGCAGTTTTTTGGCTGTGTTATCCTAAAAAGACTTCTCAACGTTACATATGCGAGTTCAATCGAGATAAGGGATGGGACGTATTAGGAAAATATGACTTAGAAGGCGTTAGACAAGTAGCAATCGATGAAGATTGGGTTGCTCTTCGTTTTCGAAAAATTCAATATCTTGTCGGCGCCTATTGCCGAGAAACGAAAACTAAGAGAAAGCGAGCTTCTAAGAAAGTGTAGTTTGATTAATAGTTTCAATACGTGTTCAAAACGAAAATTTTGGCAAATTCTATTTTTCTGACAAAGTACTAGCTCAATTGCTTGACAAATTAAAGAATAATTTCCTTCTTTGCAGGGAAAGGGTGCGAAGTCGCTCCCTTTTTTGTTTATAAATTTTGCATGGGAGTCAGTTTACAACATATTGAGGCACAAGTAAAGCAATTTGTAGAAGCAATAGCAGCTTCTCAAGAAGATCTATTTTGTATAGAAGTTTCTGTAAAGCCTTTTGCAAAGAAACTAAAAGTGGTTGTAGTAGTAGATTGTGATGGTGGAATTACGGTAGAAAGATGTGCTGAAATCAGTCAGATATTAGAAAAAAATATTGATAATCACAATCTTATAGAGGAGAGTTATGAATTAGAAGTTTCTTCTCCTGGTGTAGGCGAACCTTTGAAACATCCGCGTCAGTGGAAAAATGTGCTTCACAGAAAGATAGAGGTTCGATTGTTAGAAGGAAAAAAACTTGTGGGAGTTCTTACGGATTATGACGATGAACGCATTGTGATTCGTGAGGAAATTGAAGCTAAGAATCCGAAAAATAAACAAAAACAGTGGATAGAAGGCGTAGAAATTCAGCGCAGCATGATTGAGCAAGTAATTGGTTTGGTAAATTTAAAATAAAAATATACGATGAATAGTTCTGTTTTGATAGAGAGCTTTGCTGATTTTGCAACACTTCGAAAGATAGACCGTCCTACGATGATTAAAATTTTAGAAGATGTTTTTCGTACGATGATTCGAAAAAAGTTTGGGACGGATGAGAATTTTGATGTTGTCATTAACTTAGATAAAGGAGATTTGGAAATTTATCGTTATCGCCAAATTGTAGAAGATAAAGCACAAAATTTTGATGCTACGCGCCAGATTCGTCTGAAAGATGCGCGCAAAATTGATGCTTCTTTTCAAGTAGGAGAAGAAGTAGTAGAGCCCGTGCAATTATCAGATTTTGGAAGAAGGCTTGTGCAAACTGCTCGTCAAACGCTTATTCAGAAAGTAAAAGATGTAGAAAAAGACAACCTTTACAACAAATACCGAGATAAAGTAGGTGAAATTGTTACAGTAGAAGTCTATCAAATTGTGGGGAAAGACTATATTTGCATAGACAATGAAAAAAATGAACTATTCTTACCTTTCAGCGAAACCATTCAAAAAAAAGACCGTTTCCGAAAAGGAGATACTTTGCGCGCTGTGGTGCACAAAGTGGAAACTATCAATGGAACGCCTAAAATTACTTTGTCGCGCACTTCTCCTGTATTCTTAGAGCGTTTGTTTGAGTTAGAAGTACCAGAAATTGCCGAAGGAATAATTGCTATCAAGCGCGTAGAGCGAGACCCTGGAGAACGCGCGAAAGTAGCAGTAGAGTCGTTCGATGACCGTATAGACCCCGTAGGAGCTTGCGTAGGAATGAAGGGATCTAGAATTCATAGCATTGTAAGAGAACTACAAAACGAAAACATAGACGTAATTAACTATACAGAAAATTTTGAGCTATATGTAGCGCGAGCTCTAGCACCTGCCAAACTTAATAGTATTAAGGTAGATGAAAAACGCCGCCGCGTGATGGTAACCCTCGACCGCGACCAAGTCTCGTTAGCTATTGGTAAAAATGGTTCTAATATCAAACTAGCAAGCCGACTCATTGGAATGGAGATTGACATTTTCAGAGAGCTCGAAGATTACGAAGCTAATGAAGAAGATGTAGAAATTTCAGAGTTTGCTGATGTTATTGACCAATGGATGCTAGATGAACTTTATAAAATAGGATTAGAAACCGCAAAGAGCGTATTAGCAGCAGGAAAAGATATTCTTGTGAAACGAACTGAATTAGAAGAAGAACAAGTAGATTATATTCTTGAAGTGATGCGAAAAGAATTTGAAGATTGATGGTTGTATTTTAATCTGAAAACCAATGACGTTTCAAGAAATTGCTGCCATTGCAGGAAAACCCGGTTTGTATCGGATTCTCAAGCCGACACGCACTGGAGTCATCGTAGAAGCATTGCAAGAAAAGCCTACTAAGTTTGCAGTTGATGCTCATCAGCGTATTTCGATTTTGAGCGAAGTATCGGTATACGTGACAGGTATGAAAGAAGAGTCTGTACCTTTGGTAGAGGTTTTTAAGAATATCAGAAAAGAATACGGAGATACGCTCGATGTGGATGCTAAAAATACAATGGAACTCATGGCTTTCTTTAAAACTGTGCTTCCTCATTACAACAAAGAGAAAGTGTATCCATCTGATGTACGCAAAATCGTACAATGGTATGGGATTCTTTGTAAGTTCGCAGCAGATGTTTTTAACGAGCCTACTATACAAAAATCTGATGAACAAATTTCTTCCTCTGATTCGACGGGTCTTGATTCTAAAGAAATGAAAATGTGAAACGCAAAGGTTTTTTTCGTTCGCCAAATTTTCGAATACGGGCGTTGGAATCAGAAATCATGGATGATTTCGCTTTGCGAAACGATGTGCTTTTTAGGTCGTTGAGAGAGTTTGATACTATCAATCAGTATGCTAATGTTTATACTACTGTTACTAAAGGAATTAAAAAGCTTTTAAAAGGCAGGCAATTATTACAGCCCTTGACCATTGCTGATTGGGCTTGTGGATGCGGAGAAACTCTCCGAAGAATTTATGAGTGGGCTGAAAGTCAAAAAATTGATGTACGCTTGATGGGATTTGACGCTAATCCAGCAGTAGTGGAGTTTGCCCAAAAGCGAACTTCTTACCCGCAGATTGAATATTATTGTCAGAAAGTGGAGAATATTTCTGGACAAAAGTTTGATATTATTGTAGCTAATTCGTTCTTACACCATTTTAACGATGACGGTATTATCCGATTATTTAAAAAAATGAGAGCCCAGTCTAATTTAGGAATTGTAGTGAGTGATTGGCATCGGCATCCTTTTCTTTATTATGCAATTTGTTATTATACCCAATGGTTTTCTGAGTCTTATATCACGCAGTACGACGGAAAGCTTTCAATTCTTCGCGGTTTTGTAAGAAAGGAATTAGAGAGGATGGCAGTTGAAGGAGGTTGGGAAAAGGTTGAAGTAAGTTGGGAATGGGCTTTTCATTGGTTAGTAGTAGCATCGAAATAACTAAATTTTACTAGGGTTGTTTGTTTGTGTAATAGTTGTCGATTTTATTTATAACTCAAAGAGTAAAAAAACAACTTCCAAAATTGAAAATGGGCAACAGAAAACAAGAACTTATGGAAGTAGAAAAGGAGCAAATACTCAAAAAGTTGAATCCCAATCAAATTATACTGCCTGTTACAATTGGGCTTTTGGTAGTGATAGGCATGATATTTTTGAATGGAAACTTGAACATTCAACAAATTATAGCGCATCTAAAGAAAGCCCACTGGATTTGGATTGCTGCTGCAATAGGAGTATTGCTTGCGCGCGATTTAGGTTACATGATGCGCATTCGCATGCTGACTAACAACTTGCTTTCTTGGAAGGCTGCTTTTTATATCGTTATGCTTTGGGAATTTTCAAGTGCTATTACTCCTTCTGTAGTGGGTGGAACAGCAGTAGCTGTGTTTATCATCAACCGTGAAAAAATTCCTTTTGGCAAATCGCTAGCTTATGTGTTGCTCACTGCCGGATTAGATAATTTGTTTTTTGTGGTTGCTTCTCTTACTGTGTTTCTCATTTTTCCTGCCGATATATTTCCTAATGGGAAAAACACTCTTTCTTTGTTTGGCTATGAATTACCTTTGCAATATATCTTTGGAATTTCTGCCTTTTTAATCGCTATTTATACGATTCTCATGTTAGCAGGTCTTTTAGTAACTCCTCGCGCTTTTAAATGGGTTGCTGAAAAGCTTGCTGATTTTCCGTTGCTTAAACGTTGGCGCTCTGATTTGTTAGAAACAGCTGATGATATTGTACTTGCTTCTGATATGTTAAAAGAATATTCTATAGGGTATTGGGTCAAGGCGTGGTTAATAACTATTTTTATTTGGTCGGCGCGCTATGGCATGGTCAATTGCTTAGTAGCCGCTTTTACAGAGATTCAACTCTACGACCATTTTGTGATTTTTGCAAGACAGATTATTATGTGGATTATTATGTTAATTTCGCCTACGCCTGGGAGTTCTGGAACAGCCGAGTATTTTTTCCAACTCTTTTTTGACCATTACTTCCCTATTGTGGGCTTTAGTATTGTAGTAGCACTTTTTTGGCGGATTTTTACTTATTACACCTACTTACTTGTAGGAGCTGTAGTGCTACCCAAATGGCTTAAAAGGGTGCTTTCCGATAAATAAAAAGAATCCGCGTATTTAAACTTAATTCTTAAAAAAATTGTTCTTTTTCTAAAAATGGCTTTAAAATGAAAAGATTATTCTTTTTTGTATGGAGTGTACTACTTTCTATAAGCACTTATGCGCAATGTGCTATGTGCAAAGCAAACGTAGAAAGCAATCTTAAGACAGGAATTGCCACTATCGGAAAAGGGATCAACGCGGGAATTTTATATTTGATGGCATTTCCTTATCTCGCTTTTGTAGTAATTGCTTATTTTTGGTATCGAAATAGTAAGCAAGAAGCCAAGCGGAAAGCTTCTATTGCAGCTTTAAAAGCAAAACTAAGCAAGAGTGAATAAGGAAAAAAAAGAAAAAATAAGCGGGAACGTTTTCGATGTACGTGTTCTAAGACGCATTTTTCGCTTTGTAAAGCCCTATCGGATATACTTTTATGGAGTTGTGTTGCTAACTATTATGATGGCAATAGTAGCTCCATTGCGCTCTTATTTAGTACAACACACTATTGATATTCCGATTCAACAAAACGATAGAGTAGGGCTTTATAAAATGCTCCTTATATTATTGGGTCTTACGATAGCGGGGGGCATCTTTCATTTTGCGCACGGATATTACTCTGGTTGGATAGCTCAACATGTTATCCGCGATATTCGTTTACAACTTTACAATCATCTTCTTAAATTTCGCATTCAGTTCTTTGACCATATGCCCATAGGTAGGCTGGTAACCCGAAATGTTTCTGACATTGAAACAATTGCGGAAATCTTTTCAAATGGATTTGCAGAGATTGCAGGCGATTTGTTGCAACTCTTTTTCATTTTGGTGCTCATGTTTTATACAGATTGGAAACTTTCTTTAGTGAGTCTTTCTACTCTTCCTGTTTTGGTTTTGGCTACGTATGTTTTTAAAGAGAAACTTAAAGATGCTTTTAACGAAGTAAGAATCGCGGTTGCTAATTTAAATACCTTTGTACAAGAGCATATTGTTGGAATGGCGATTGTACAGATTTTTGGAAGTGAAGCAAGGGAGTTACAAAAGTTCAAAGAAGTGAATCAAGAGCATTTGCAAGCTAATTTGCGCACAGTACTCTATTATTCTGTTTACTTTCCAATAGCAGAAGTAATTGCTGCTGTAGGTACGGGCTTGCTTGTATGGTATGGTGCTCAAGGTGTACTTCAGGGTCAAGTAACGCTCGGAACATTAGTTGCTTTCATCATGTACAACTCTCAATTTTTTAGACCGATTCGACAAATTGCCGACCGCTTCAATACGCTTCAACTCGGTTTGGTAAGTTCGGATAGAGTGCTCAAACTCCTTGATGACCATGCTCCTATTCAACACAATGGGACATACAAAGCACCTGTTTTTAAAGGAGAAATTGCATTTCAAAATGTATGGTTTGCTTACCAAAAAGAAGAATGGGTACTCAAAAATATCTCTTTTTCTGTAGAAAAGGGAAAGATGTTAGGCTTAGTAGGAGCAACAGGTTCAGGAAAATCTTCTATTATCAACCTTATCACCCGATTTTATGAAATCAATCGAGGAAAAATTCTTCTCGATGGAAGAGACATTCGAGAGTACGATTTAGAATGGTTGCGCACTCACATCGGATTGGTGTTACAAGACGTGTTTTTGTTTTCAGATACTATTCGGCAAAATATTACATTAGGAAACTTAGAAATTACAGATGAACAAATTTGGCGCGCTGCCGACATAATTGGAGCGGGCGACTTTATCAGGCAACTTCCTGGACAACTTGATTACAATGTTCAAGAGCGAGGCGCTACTCTTTCAGTGGGACAGCGACAACTCATTTCATTTATTCGTGCTATTGTGTACGATCCTCAAATGATCATTTTAGACGAAGCAACTTCCTCTGTAGATTCTGAAACAGAACAACTCGTACAACACGCCATTGAAAAGCTGTTATACGGACGGACCTCGATTGTAATTGCTCACCGTTTGGCTACCATTCGACATGCTGACCAAATTTTAGTACTCGATAAAGGAGAAATTAAAGAAAGAGGAACTCACGACGAACTCCTTGCACGCAATGGCTATTACGCGCAGTTATATCATTTTTCAAAATATTCCCACGTACTACCCTAACAGCGAGTCAATAGCGCGAGCTAAAGCTCTATCTTTTTCTGTGACGATATTGCCCGCATCATGGGTACTAAGCCTAATTTCTACTTTGTTATATACGTTGCTCCACCAAGGATGATGCTGATGCTGCTCAGCTAACAATGCTACGCGTGTCATAAATGCAAAAGCTTCTGAAAAATCTTTGAAAGTGAAGCTTCGTGTAAGGGCGTTTTTTTCTTCTTTCCAACTCATAGTTCATTCATTTTATAGTATTTTTTTACAAATTCATCTTAAAAAAAACACATTTCGTCGAAAAGTGTTATCCTTGCAAGGATTTTTTTGCGCAATCACGTTAAATATAAAAACAAATCTTCTACTCCAAAAACTGTTAAGAATATGTCAGAAATGTCTCAAGGAAAACCGACTGTCTTAATAGCTGATAACAAAAGAATTGACGCCGCTTGTCTGAAGCTTTTGCTCGAACGCGATGGCTTTCAAGTCGAAATAGTAGAATATGAAGATGATGTTTTAGAAAAAATTAAAAATCAGTCTTACTATGCAATTTTATTAGCTAATCAATCGTTTAACAACCTTAATGGTATTGAGGTAACAAAAAAAATACGCGACTACTTTCACAAGGTCCATACCCATATGCCTATCATAGGATTAGCTTCTTCTGCTATTCAAGCAGAGATGCGAGGCTTTTTAGCCGCAGGGGCAGACGCTTGTTTAGCAAAACCTGTATACAAGAATGAATTATACGATGTTCTCAAACAGACTCTAAAAAAAGTTAGGGTCTAAAGCCTATTACAAGAATATCATCGAGTTGTTTGTATTTGGTACCTATCCATTTTTGAAAGGTCTCAGAGAGGAGAGCTTTTTTCTTTGCGCCTTCATAAGGATGAATCTCATAAAGCAAGTTCCTAAAATTGCGCGCTAAGAATTTTTTGCCATCCGAACCTCCAAACTGATCCTCAAATCCATCGGAAAAGATGTAACAGTATAAGATTTCACTAAAAGGAATTTCGTAAGTTTCAAAGCGTATTTCAGTATCTTCGTAAATCATTCCTCCTATCGAAAATTTATTTCCCTTTAGAGTATTCAACTCTGGTTTTGGAGAAAGAACATTTGGTTTTTTGATGAAGACCAAAGGATTTTTTGCACCTGCAAAAGAAAGCATATGTCTGTCGTAATCTAATACGCAGAGGGCAATATCCATGCCATCTTTGGTAGATCCATCTGATTGATTAAGGGCGTTGATAATGCCTTGGTGTAGTAAAGAAAGAATCTTTCCTGGTACTAACACATTATACTCTCCTACAATTTTATTGAGAAGTGTATTTCCTACTAAAGACATGAAAGCACCTGGTACGCCGTGTCCTGTACAATCAGCTGCTGCAATAATTTTTTTGTTTCCTACTTGTGCATACCAATAGAAGTCCCCTGAAACTATGTCTCTCGGCAAAAATAATATAAAGCTATCTGCGAGATGTTTCTCAATTGTATTAGGGTTCCCTAGTATAGCATATTGAATACGGCTTGCATAGTTGATACTATCGATAATCTTTTGATTGATGTGTTGAATTTCTTCGCTTTGTTTTTGAATCAACTCCGCGCTTTCTCGTAGCATAATGTTTTGCTTCGTAAGTTGTTCTTGCGTGCTTCTTAAATTTTCGTTAATAGCAATAAGCTCTTCTTGATTCTGACGCAATTCTTCTTCTGAAACTGTGATTTTTTCAAGTTGCTCTTGAATAGTAAGTTCTTGTTGTTTTTGTGTTGTAATATCGCGAGCTAACAAGATGACTTTAATGGGTTTTTCATCGATATTTTCTACTACTGAATAAGAAACGTGAAGCCATATAAGTTGGTGATACTTTGTTAGAAATTTGCTTTCTCCTACGTAACTATGGTTTTTTAAAAGATTATTCCAAAAAATATCGAAAGAATAGTTTTGAAACGCAGCTTCATCATAAAATCTTTGAATATGTTTTCCGTTAAGTTCTGATGGAACATCATAACCCATGAGTCTTGCAAAATTATTGTTTGCGAAAATGATGTATCCTTTTAAATCTAGTTCTACTACAGCATTAAATTTCAAAAATGCGCGTTGGCTTGTTTCGAATTCGAGAGAGGCTAATTTCTGAGAAGTAATATCTGTAGCCAAAATGAGGATTTTCTTTATTTTGTTGTGTTCATCGCAAATGGGTGTATAGGTAGCATTAAACCATACTTCTTGTTGGTAGCGATTGTACATTTTAAACTCTCCTGAACGCGGGATTCCTTGCGAGAGTTCCTCCCAGAGAATCTCATCCTGACGCGTAGGAATGTAGTTTTTGCCTAATAAAATTTGGTATGGTTCGCCCACTAATTCATCTTTTTCATATTTAACAGCGTATAAAAATAGGGTGTTTGCATCGAGAATTCTCCCATCTGGGGAACATTCTAAAACAGCTAGCGTGCGATTAATAGAATCTAGTCTTCCTCGCAGTTCTATTTCACTAGCTTGAAGCCTCTCTTGAATTGCCAAGAGTTCCTCCATATTTTGGCGCAGTTCTTCTTCAGTGGCCAGAAGTTCTTCATTTTTTTGTTGAGTTTCGATAGTTTTTTGTTTGAGTGCTTCTTGCTGTTCTTTCAGTTCTTGGTTTGCTTTTAGAATGCGGTCTCGGCTTTCTTTGAGCGTTTTGCTCATGATATTAAAGTAAAAAGCGAGCTTCCCAATCTCATCTTTAGAATGAACAGAAATACTTTCTCCAAATTTTCCTTTTGTGATGTTAATAGTGGCTTCTACGAGTTGAAAAATAGGTTTAGAAATGCTTTTCGCTATCAGAACAGAAATTATTACAATTCCTACAGCTAAAATTCCTAAAAAATTAATAACCTTCTTAGCAAGGTCTCGAATTTCTTCAAACGCTTCGTCATAATCTATTTCTGCGATAATTACCCATTCTACTCCTTGAATGTTCAAAGGGCTGTAAGCACTCAACACGTCTTCTTTCCAATAGTCTTTAATAATACAAACTTCTTGTTTGCCTTCAAGAGCTTTTTTTACGGCTTCTGTACGTACTTCTTCAAGGAGTATAGTGTTATTTAGCTTAGTAATGAGATTGATTCGAGAAGAGTCTTGAGTCATCTCATAAAGGCCTTCTAAAAATTTTTCTCTATTTTCAAAAAATGTGCGTGCATTATTTCGCGTTTTATAGTCCTTTCCTACAATATAACTTTCTCCTGTTCTGCCAAGTCCTTCTGATCTCCAGTTTTTGTTTCCTGTCATTACTTCGTCTATGTGGTCAATCGGAAGTTGTAAGATGACAGTTCCAATATTTTGCCCGTTGTAAAAAATAGGACAGCCCATAAATAAGGCGGGTTCCATGTAGCTCGGTATATAAAAATCGTAGTCTTCTAAAAGAATCTCAAAATTTTCCAAATTTCTAACTTTCCGAAATAATTTACCGATGTTAGTATTCTGATAAATTCCATCGATCAAATTCGTTGCAAAATCAGATTCTTTTTCGACAGTATATACGACATATCCTGTCTGATTGTCTACTAAGAAAATGTCGTAATATCCTAATGTTTTCTTGAATTCATAAAAGAAATTGTGATATTTTTTATGTATATCAAAATAAGGAAAGGAAGGTTGGGAAGAGGAACTAACGGTAAAATAGTATTGGTAAAAAGACGTTTTTTCATCGTTAGAAAGGATGTGATGCAGTTGGATTGTATCAAACCCAAGATCAATAATCTTTTTTAAATAGTTTTCTTGAAAGAATCGAGTAAGTTTTTCTTTTTCGAGGGTACTCAAAGCCGGATTTCTTTGATGAAAGGTTTGTTGAAATTCTTGCATAGCTGAGATTGTGATAGGGTTTTCGGCTAAAAACCGAATCTGAGTTCGCACATCTTTAAAATACCTTTCTATACTTCCTTTTTTATTTTCTCGAATGCTGATAAGTTGGTCGAATATCTTTTTTTGAATAGCTTGGCGCGAGTTATGAAAAAACAAATAAGATATTGCTGCCAAAGGCAATAAGCTTAACAATGCAAAAAGCGTTATGAGTTTAGATTGAATAGTTTTAAACATGTTTACTTAACTTGTAAATTTAAAAGTAGAAATTTTTAGGATTTTACAAAACAAATTAGTTTTAAATTAATTTTTCTCCTAAGATTGGTTGCTAAATTACTAAGATAAAGTAACTAACTTGCCTAAAATCAAATTTGATTCTTGAATGTTGTATGTGCGTTTTATTTTAGGAGGATTTCTGCTTTTTCTTTTTTCGAGAGCTTGGTCTTCTCATATTCGCGCAGGGGATCTAACTATACAAGCAATTGGAAATGCGAATAATATTCTTTCTTATCAAATCACAGTAATGCTTTACCGCGATGTAATGGGAGTGCCTCCTCAGCCTGGAACTGTAAATTTTGGAGATGGGAGCCCAGAAGTAACGGTGCAACCTCAATCTTTGGGATTCAGCCCTGACGGTATGACAGAAATTGTTCGTTATACAGTAGCGCACGTATATCCGAGCGCAGGACTTTATGTAGTGAGCTATCGCGAACTATTCCGCAACGACGGAACCATCAACATGACCAACTCAGGTTTTACTCCGTTTTACTTAGAATCTATTTTTCGCATCAATCCAGCTATAGGATTTAACAACACTCCTCGCATGCTTATTCCTCCTTTAGACAAGGGAAGGACATTTCTACCTTTCTTGCACAACCCAGGGGCTTATGATGAAGAAGGAGATAGCTTAGCGTATCGCTTGGTGCCAGCAAGGCAAGGTAGAAATCAGAATGTTACTAACTATCGTTTCCCCAACGAAATGAGCGATAGTCGTGCTGACGGTACGACGCCTGCAGTGCTTACTATCGATCCTCGCACAGGTGACATCTTATGGGATGCTCCTACACAAGCTGGACAGTACAACTTGGCGTTTATTATAGAAGAGTGGCGTGATGGTGTATTGATTGGAGCAGTTAATCGAGATATGCAAATTCTTATTGAAGAGAATCCTAATCGACCGCCGCGCTTAGAAATTCCTCGGGATACTTGTGTAATAGCAGGAAAAAATGTTTCAGGAAAAGCCATTGCCATCGACCCTGATAACGACCGTATGCAGCTCTCTGCGAATGGAGCACTCATGACTTTTGTATCTCCTCGCAATCGCGCTACGTTCTCTATTAGCTTAGACATTCCTGGGCGTATCGAAGGAGATTTTTCATGGAACAGCACTTGCCGCGATGTAAGAAAAGAACCTTATCAAGTCGTTTTTCGCGCAGAAGATTTGCCCTTTAACCCTGCAAGGCGTTTAGTAGATATTAAAACTTGGCTCATTACTGTCATCGGACCTAAGCCCGACACATTAATAGCAGATACTTCTCAACTTTCTATTAAGCCGCAAGTGAATCTTAGTTGGAATCCTTACAGATGCAACAATGCGGTTGCTATGACCATCTGGCGAAAAAAAGGAACATCAGATTTTACACCTTCGCCTTGTCAGACTGGGTTACCTACTTCATTAGGATTTACTAAAATTGGCGAGGTACCTATTAGCCAGACATCTTTTGTAGATACTTTTGACCTAGAACGCGGAAGTCGGTATTGTTATCGGATTTTTGCCATCTTCCCTCAAATTACAGGAGGAGAAGGAATTGCCTCTATGGAAGCATGTGTTTTTATTCCCACTGCTGCTCCTTACATTACGAACGTGAGTGTATTACAAACTTCTTCTCAAGAAGGTAAAATTTTTGTTCGGTGGACTACCCCTAAGGATATTGATTCAACTCAAATTTTAAGACCTTATACATATCAACTCGTGCGCATCGCTAATGGCGTACGCACCGTTTTACCGCACGTCTTTCAAGAAAAGGACACATTCTTTACAGATGTAAATCTTAATACAGCGCAAATACAATATGGTTATCAACTTCTTTTCTTTGCGAACAACGTAAAAATAGATTCATCTGCAATTGCTACGCAAGTCAATCCGACTCTCATTGCAAGCTCGAGTAGCATTAAAATTACATGGGATAATTTTAAAGTTCCATGGAATAATCGAACTTCATCTTTTCCTTTTCATTATGTATGGCGCAGGCGTTTAGACGATACTACGCAGTTCGATTTGATTGATAGCGTGCAAGTACTGCGCAACGGATTAGTATATGTAGACAACGGCACATTTCAAAATCAAAAACTTCAGCAAAAACAAAAGTATTGTTATTACATTACTTTACAAGGAAGTTATGAATACAGAAAAATTCCCGAACCTCTTTTGAACGATTCTCGCCTAGGTTGTATATTACTTTTAGATACGGTTCAGCCTTGTACTCCTGTTTTAGGTCAGAACACACCGTTTGATGTCAATCCTGATGCTGTTTTGGATTGCCAATTGCCTCCGAGTAGTAGTTTTTGCTTAGAAAACAAGCGCTATACCAATACCCTGCGTTGGAAAAAACAGCTTCGCAGCAATTCTTCCACGGGTTGCGATGCACAAGAAGAATTAAGTTCGTTGAAATTTCAAATCTATAAAAAACTGCCTTTAGAGCCAGAATACAAGCTGATTGCTGAAACGACCGATACAATTTTTGAAGATAAGGATTTGTTTTCGGTAGCAGCGTGCTATCAAATTCGCGCGAAAGATGGCGATGGAAACATGAGCGTACCCACCGATCCTATTTGTGTAGAAAATTGTCCTTATTTCGAGCTTCCAAATGTGTTTTCTCCGAATGGCGATGGGAAAAATGACGAATTTACTCCTTTCCCATGTCCGCGATATGTGGAAAAAGTCAATATAGTTATTTTGAATCGGTGGGGAGAAGTCGTTTGGCAAAATGAAAATCTCGTTAATATCCGTTGGAACGGAGAATATCGCAACGGTGGCAAAGTGAATGACGGAACTTATTTATACGAATGCCGCATATGGTACTACGATAATTGGGGAGTTCTTCAACAACAAACGCGCAAAGGATGGATACAGGTTGTAGGAATTAATAATAACGTTCATTAATTAAATAGAGATTCCTGATGAATATGAAATTTTTTTGCAATAGTTTGTAAATCTTCGATTACAGGCGGAAGAAGAGGAATGCCGTGTTGCTTTCTTTCTATTTCGGACAAGCGCTCTGGGTCGCCAGGAATGAGTACAGGTTGAGAAGGATGAATAGGCTGGGCATTTCTGAAACGTCGAATCCAGAGATCCATGTTTTTTTTAAACTGCTCGATAGGTTGAAATCCGTCTATGCGAATTGCTCCTAAAAAATGTCCTAATCCGATGCCTGGCGGATTTTGAGGTAAAGGCAGAAAGCTCACAAAAGGAGGTGTCCAGGGTCCAAATCCTGCACCTGAAAGTACTCCTGAAAGGATATCTACCATAGCTCCCAAACAATATCCTTTATGGCTACCATGTTCTTTGTCGCTCCCTAAAGGAAGCAAAGCGCCTCCTTCTTTAACAGCATAAGGATTAGTAGTAGAATTTCCTTCTTTATCTTGTGCCCATCCTTCGGGCATGGGAAGTTGTTTTCGCTGCAAGATTTCTAATTTTCCATTAGCTGCAGTAGTAGTAGCAAAATCCGCTACAAACGGAGGTTCGTTTTTTGCTGGAATAGCAATAGCTATTGGATTGGTGCCCAACATACGTTCTTTAGCAAAAGTTGGTGCTACTAATGGGCTGGCATTCGTCATAGCTAATCCGATCATATCATGCGCAAGAGCTTTCATAGCGTGGTAACCTGCAATTCCGAAATGATTAGAATTTCGTACCGCAACCCAACCCGAACCTACTTGAGAAGCTTTTTGAATAGCAATTTCCATAGCGCGCGGAGCAGCAATAAGTCCTAAAGCGGCGTCAGCATCTACAAGTGCCGTAGAGGGAGTTTCATGTACCATTCGAAGACGGGGTTTTGTGTTAATTCTTCCATTCTCCCAGAGGCGAACATATCCGATTAGACGAGCGATTCCATGAGAATCTATCCCTCTCAAATCTGCTGAAAGTAAAGTTTGGGTGGCTTGTCGGGCATCTTCTTCAGAGCAACCCATTGCATCAAAAACCTTCAAACAAAAATTATAAAGTGTTTCGTATGAAAAAGTTGTGTGGTTCATGTTACAAACGTTCGTAAAGTATTTTAGATCTCAGCATTTGTAATAATCTCTGTACCAGTCTATAAATTTTTCGATTCCGTATTCGATAGGTGTGTTAGGTTTATAGCCTACATCTTGTTGAAGTTTAGAGGCGTCTGCATAAGTTTTGGGAACATCGCCAGGTTGTAAAGGTTTGAAATGAATAATAGCTTGTTTTCCTAATTTTTTTTCTAGGGCGCGCACAAAATCCATCAGCAGCACAGGAGAATTATTACCGATGTTATAAATCTGATAGGAAGAGATTTTGGGAGAGTTCTGAAGATGAGCCTCTAAAAGTAAAGCGACTCCCGTTACGATATCATCGATGTATGTAAAATCTCGCATCATTTCTCCATTGTTAAACACTTCAATTGGCTTTTGTTCGAGAATTGATTTGGTAAAAAGAAACAAAGCCATGTCGGGGCGTCCCCACGGTCCGTAAACAGTAAAGAACCTTAAACCTGAAGTACGAATTCCGAACAAATAAGAATAAGTGTGTGCCATAAGTTCATTAGCTTTTTTAGAGGCAGCATACAGCGAAATAGGAGTTTCTGTTTTGATATCTTCTCGGAAAGGATAATTTGTGTTCGTTCCGTAAACTGAAGAACTGGATGCATACAATAGTTCTTTAACACCATAATGTCGGCAAGCCTCTAATATGTGGAGAAAGCCTGTAATATTGCTATTGATGTATACTTCTGGGTGAGTAAGGGAATAGCGGACCCCTGCTTGAGCAGCTAAATGAACGACAGCCTGAAATTTTTGAGAAGCAAATAATTGATAAAGGTTAGTTTTATCTTCTAGTTTGAGTTGAATAAAGCTAATCGAATTCAAAGAACTTTTAAGTAGTTTGCCGTAGCAGATTTCCTGGGTGGAAATACCTTGTTGAGAGAGGCGGTCTCGTTTGAGGGTTGTATCGTAATAGTCATTAATTTCATCTAATCCGATGACTTCATATCCTAAAGAGGCGAGTTTAAGAGCCAAATGGTGTCCTATAAAGCCGGCTGTCCCTGTAACTAATATTTTAGGATTCATGTAAAAGAGATTTGAGCAACAAAGATAGTTTTCATTTTATATCTTTCAAGATAGCATAAAGTTTAGCGGATTGTTTGAACTCGTTTACGACTCAAGGTTGGGCGACAATGTTTATATTCTGTTATTCTCATCAGGGAAAACGAGTAAGGGTTTGTAGTGAATCGCTTCTTCTTTTAGCATCGAGCAATAAGAGAGAATAATAATTTTATCGCCTACTTGCACCTTGCGGGCTGCTGCTCCGTTTAGGCAAATGACGCCGCTGTTAGGTTCTCCTGCAATCACGTATGTTTCAAAGCGTTCTCCGTTGTTGTTATTGACGACCTGTACTTTTTCGCCTGCAATTAGGTCAGCAGCTTTCATTAAGGTTTCATCTATGGTGATGCTCCCCATATAGTTCAAGTCTGCTTGTGTTACGGTTGCCCTATGGATTTTGGATTTTAAAATCTCAATGTACATAATAATTGATTGCTATCGGAGTTCAAACACAAGATTATCTATTAAGCGAACATTCTTGAGCCAAGCAGCTAAACAGATTGCAATTTTAGTATTTTTTTGTACGCTTTCCAAAAATTCGAAGGTTTCGAAGTTCACAATTTCTAAATATTCGAGTTGAAATTCTTTTTGTTGAAGCAAAAAATGTTTCCCGAAATGAATAGCTCCTTGAGTAGAATATCCTTGTTCTAAAGCTTTTTGCACTTGTAGCAACGTTTGATAAATTTGAGGAGCGAGTTGTCGTGCTTCATCAGAAAGAAGCGCATTCCGAGAAGACATTGCAAGGCCGTCTTTTTCGCGAACTGTAGGACAAAAACGCAGTTCTATTCGGTAAGATAAATCAGAGACTAATTTTTTAATGATAAAGCATTGTTGTAGGTCTTTTAGTCCGAAATAAGCGCGAGTAGGATGTATGATGTTAAATAATTTGCTTATTATCAGTCCGACTCCTTGAAAATGTCCTGGACGGTAGGCTCCTTCTAAAATGGTTTCAATTGTTCCAAAATGGATTTTAATGAGCTCAGCATGAAACCCTTGTGGATACATTTCGGCATCAGTAGGAGCAAACAGAATATCGCAATTCTCAGATTGAAGCAATTGGCAATCTTTTTCGATGTTGCGCGGATATTTTATCAAATCCTCCGAGTTGTTGAATTGAGTAGGATTTACGTAGATACTACAAACTGTACAATCGTTTTCTTGTTTAGAAGCTCGAATCAAAGAAAGATGTCCTTCATGGAGAGCGCCCATCGTAGGAACAAAGCCAATTGAGTGATCTCTGAGATTTTGAAGAGCTTTTATTAAGTCTTGAACCCTGTGAAATATCAACATACAAAAACAAAAATTTTTGAAATATCGACAAAATTCAGTATTACAAAAGCATTAAAAGAAATTATGGGTTCGTTATCGCACTAAAAAAACGCTTCCTTGGATGTATTGTAATTTGTTTGTTTGTTCAGATTGCCAATATGCATGAAAAATGTATGTACCCTCTGGCAGTAGGACTCCGTTGTAAGTACCATCCCACCCCTCTTTAGGATTAGACGTAGAAAAAATTATTTCTCCCCATCTGTTAAAAATGATTAGTTGATAGTTTTTTAGTGCTGTTTTGATGGGTTTAAAAGTTTGGTGTTCGTCGATAGAACTTTCGGGAAAAAAAGCACTAGGAAACCATGTCTGAGTTTCGCATAACTCAACGACTTTAATAGTTTCACGGCGATGACAACCATACTTATTCCGAATATCGACAGTATACGTTCCTTCTTGATTTACAGATACATTAGTTTTTAATTGATGCGTATGACTCCATGTGTAGCGCTCTAAAGTAGAATCAGGTCGAAATACGTCTAAAAGAACAGAAGGTTCTACATCAGGGCAAAAGAAGGCGGTATCTGGGAGGCGTTTGGGCGGTTGTGGAAATACCTTTATTTTGATAGATTGTGTATAAGAGCAAGCTTGGGAATTGTTTTGTAGTCTTATTGTAAGAAGATTTTCGTACGTTTTGAAAATTTGAGGCTTGCGAATGATGAGTTCTTGCAAATGGCAATCTATTTCTTCTTGGTTTTGGGCAGAAACACTTGTAATGTAAGGCTGATAAACTCCTATTTGAGGCATTAAACGGATTTGCGTGGGTTCACATACAGAATCTTCAATAGGAATGGCAGAGAGATTAGAACTTTCGCATAGGGCGAATTCAAAGCTTCCTAAGTCGGGTTTTTTGCGAATGTGCCCCCTTATATCTGTATTGCAAGAAAAATCTTCTGAGGCTGCATCTATCGCAGGGCTTCCGATTTGCAATGGAAAAAACCATACAATTCCATCGGTTTGAAGGGGAGCGAGACCAGCTTTTTTTCTAATTTGGAAAGCAGTAAAATTTGAATCTTGTTGAATTAGATTATGACTTCCTAAAACAAATCCTGGAATTTTGGCAATTTGATTATCTGCGTTTTCCACAAGAATAGAATTGTAAAGCCTGATAGTATCTCCATTGGCTAAGATAGCACCTCCATTTCCAAGTTTTTTTCCATTATTTACAGTTCCTGCATTGTAGGCAAATGTGCAATGGATGATTTCATAATTTGTGCCGTTATCAGCTGCGAGTGCGCCTCCTTGTCCTGCTACATTATCGTAAAACGTACAGTTAATCAGTTTGACAAACGACTTATGTCCTGTAATAGCGGCACCTTCTCCTTTTAGAGGTGATTCCTGAAGCCCAAAAGCGCGATTATGTCGAAAAGAGCAATTGACTGCTAAAATGTCTGAAGTATCGGGAAAGATAGCCGCTCCACTTCCACCAGTATGGTCGTAGAAATCGCAATGTTCTACGTACAATTTGGATTTTTTCACTAGGTTGGGTTTTCTGGCACCACACCACACTAGGTTTTTAAATCGCAAGGTATCGCTTTGTTGATGAGCTATGAACACAGCATCTCCTGTCAGCCCTACGATTTTACAGCCTTTCTGGCCACCATCGATTGTAAGTCGTTTGTTTTGATTGAAAAAAAGAGGAGCAAATAAAATAACTACCGAATCTATTTGAGGCAAGAAAATAATTGTATCACTATAGCGAGCGTCTATGATTGTGCGGCGGAGCGAACCTGCTCCACCGTCGAAGGGATTTGTAACTGTTAGGATGCGCGCTTGTAAAAAACCTGATAGTATTGTAAAACAGTATCCTATTGCAATACACCGTGCTTTAGTGTTCACCTTTTCGAATTCTTACTTTTTAGCTTCTTCGATGATAACTGTTTATAACTCAGATTCGCTTATCTAATAATCACTTCTTAAGTCGGCAATTCTCCCTGCGTATCCTAATGCTTTGAGTTTGGCTTGGTATTGCATGGCTTTTTCTTTGCTCATGAAGTTACCTACAAAGATTTGATACTTGATGTTACTGCTGTATTGGTCTATCATGATGTAAACGTCTTGGAAGTCATTTTCTTGGATTTGGCGGCACATTTCTTGCGCTGCTTCCAAATCGTTGAGGTCTGAAATGAAAACTGACCATCGATTTTTTTCAACTCGGACTCCGTCAGGGTTGTACAGGTACCTATAGAGCGGGTCGAAAGCGATATATTCAGCAAAATAAGAAGTCGTTTTCGCCTCTTGCCCACTGGTATCTTTTAAAGGAATAAACCAGTCTGCTTGAATTACTTTAAATTGGGTGCAACCTTCATCTCCTTTTACCCACATGTAGTGGGGGTGTCCTTTTGCGTTTGCAAGTTGGACAGGTTCTCCATTCGGAATAGAGTACACTGTAATTAGATAGTGGTCAGTAGGTTCATCGCTTTTATATCCGTCTGGTGGCTTAGGAGCTACTCGCACAAAATCGAGATTACCATCGTTGTTAAATTCCCCAAAAGTATCGATTCCTTCAAATACACTTGAGAAAGCAATTTGTTTAGGTCTTTCTTTATCGGTAATGTCGAATAGATTATAACAACGATATCGACAGCCTTCCCCTAAACAATCTTCTCTAAAATTGATGAGCATTAAATAATTCTTACCTAAGTAATTAAATTCCGTAAGTTCTAAAATATTGCTAAAATTTTGGCGAATAGACATTTCAAGCCCACAATAGAAGTGAAAATATTTTCCGTTAATACACATTCCTGTAGGGTTAGGATTGAAAATATTGTCGTATTGTGGTCCATTCACAAAATAAGTTTTGAAATCGACTGTTTTTGTGTCGTACAATGTGAAAGTAGTATCTCCGACTTCTCGTGAGCCAGAAGGGGAAGCTGTTTTAATAATTTGCACAGGCTCTTGGCTAAGCATTTTGAGAGTGTACACATTTCCAGCACTTACTTTTTGGTCAAAAGGACGCGCTGGCGGGGGAGTAGGGACCACCTTTGTGGGCGGAGGAGTCGACTTGGCAGCAGGTTTAGAAGTCTGTCCATACAAAAGTAAAGTACATAACTGCAAAACTATTGCCCAGAAAAGTTTCACTGTCATGACGTTATATAGGTATTTTCTTAGTTTCAAAAGTATTTTCATAATTCTACAAAGGTAAGCAAAACAAAGAAAAACTCATCGCTACAAATCTATAAATTTTCTAATTAATGCAGCAGTTTGAGCTAATTGCTCGGGAGTTTGGGGAACTTTAGTTTTAATGTCCATATCTGCAGGGGTGTTAATAGGTATTAGATGAATATGAGCATGAGGAACCTCTAAGCCATAAACAATAACGCCGATTCTTTTGCAAGGAATGGCTTTCTCAATAGCTTTGGCTACCTTTTTAGAAAAAACGTGCAAGTCGCCTAAAATCGTATCATCTAAGTCAAAAATATAATCAACTTCTTGTTTGGGAATTACTAATGTATGCCCTATAGCGATAGGGTGAATATCTAAAAAAGCATAGAAACGAGGATCCTCAGCAATTTTGTAAGAAGGAATTTCTCCGCGTACAATTTTAGTGAAAATAGATGCCATTATTAAATTAGTTACTTTTGTAATATGAAAACTGAATTTTAATTTTGCAAAGCAAAATTTTGTTTATTTTTAGGAAAATAATCCAAAAATTTTAATGAACAAACTAATCTACAACATTTATCTCAAATTTACAAACCCACAAGATCATGGGCAATTGCGCAATTGGAAATTTAACTTTACGGTGCTTGCCCTTTTTCTATCGAGTGGTGCTACTTTTTGGTTCATAATCGCGCTTATTTTTGAATTATATGAAGCGTCTGTAATACCAGGCTTTTACGTCTTATTTACATTAGTTAATTTATACTTTTTCGCTAAAACCCAAAATTTTACTCTGCACAGAACTCTTCAAGTAATTTTTAGTCTCATTCTTCCATTTGCTTTCGAATGGATGCTGGGAGGTTTTGTGGCATCGGGAGCGGTGTGTATTTGGAGCTTGTTAGCTTTAATAGGATTGCTTACTTGCACTCCGCTAGAATGGGAAAGACTTATTTTTTGGTTTTTAGTATATGCTGCTTTTGCAGGTGCTACGCTTCTTCTTGAGTATCGATACGAATCATTTCTTCCTGAAGTTTACGTTGGGAATCCAGAATTTCTATTTTTTATTAATATTTCTGCTGTTGGCGGGTTCCTTTTTTTCATTTCCCAAATTTTTATTAGAAGCGAACAAGCTATAAAACTTAAACTTCATGGTCAGATTAAGGCAATCAACTCTACATTGGCGACAGCCGAAATTAATACAGACGGAACCATTCGCAGTGCTAACGAATTACTTTGCTCTATTTTAAGATGTAATAATTCCCTTTTGAAAGGAAAAAATATCAATGACATTATACAGCTTGAAGAATGCCAACCTTGTGCATGGGAAAAAATTGCTGGTAAAGCGCAAAGCATCATAGGAGAATTTAAATTAATTAATAAAGAAGGGGAAGAAAGATGGCTTTATGCGAACTTTACTCCTGTTACAAATGCCTTTCAACAAGTGCAATATGTCATCTTACTTGCTAACGATATTACAGAAGCCAAAAGAGCTCAAGAAAAAATTATCAGCTTAACAGAAGAACAAAAGCTTCTTTCTCTTGTCGTTCAAAAAGTGAGCAATGCTGTTATCATTACTGATAAGGACGGCTATACGACATGGGTAAATCAAGGATTTACAGACTTAACGGGATATACTCTAGAGCACATAAAAGGCAAAAAGCCTGGTGCACTATTGCAAGGACCTGATACAGATCCTGAAGCGGTCCGCAAAATACGAGAAGGATTGCGTATAAAAGCACCTTTTTATGCAGAGATTTTGAATTATCATCGGTTAGGGCTTCCTTATTGGGTAAATTTACAAATTACTCCTATTCTTGATGAAAAAGGCGAGGTCAGTATGTTTATTAGTGTTCAAAGCGATATTACAGAACGCAAAAATGCAGAAGAGCGCTTGAAACAGGCTTACGAAGAAATTAAAGCAAATAACGAACTGCTAGAAGAATCTGCTGCTATTCTCGATCAAAAAAATCAACAATTACAACTTCAAACCGAGATGCTGTTGAAACAAAGCGTCGAACTTGAAGAAAAAAATAATAAGATACAACAGAGCATTAATTATGCGAGCCGCATTCAAAATGCTGTGCTTCCATCAGAAGAAGAATTCAAAACATTGCTGAAAGATGCTTTTGTTTTGTTCAGACCCAAAGATATTGTAAGTGGCGATTTTTATTGGTATGCTCGTAAAAAAGACGACAATATTCAACTCGATAAAATTATTATTGTGGCTGCCGATTGTACGGGTCATGGTGTTCCTGGAGCTTTCATGAGTCTTATAGGAAACTCTATTCTCAATCAAATCATTCATGATAAAGAAATCCATAGACCTGATTTGATTTTACAAGAAATGCACTGTCAGATTGAGAAATTGCTTCGCCAGCGAGAGACAGGTAATCGCGATGGTATGGACGTTACTATTTGCACGCTTGATTTTGCAAATCAGAAAGTAGAATTTGCTGGTGCTAATAATAGTCTCTATCGAATTAGCAATTTTAAGTTCGAGGTTTATAAAGGCGATCGTTTTTCAGTTGGAAATGTAATTATTCAACAGGCTCATAGGGAGCGCAATTTTACTTTGCATACCTTCCCTTTACTCAAAGGAGATTGTTATTACATGATGAGCGATGGATTTGAAGACCAATTTGGAGGGGAAGAAGATAAAAAGTTTGGTGCTAAACAAATGCAAAGTCAGTTGTATCAGATTCATCAGATGCCTATGCATCTTCAAAAATCTATAATGGAGAAAGTTTTTGTTAAATGGCTCGGGGAAAGAAAGCAAACAGACGATGTGCTATTGTTAGGGTTTAAGATATAGTTTTCAAAATTCTCTTATTTTTGCCTTCCTAAAATTTTTTAATTATGCTCGTCGCACAACAAACTGCTTATTATTTATTGGAAATTGGTGCAGTAAAACTTTCTCCTCTTCAGCCATTTACATGGGCTTCTGGTTGGAAATCTCCTATTTATTGCGATAATCGTCTAACACTTTCCTATCCTCTGATTCGAACCTATATTAAAGAGCGATTAGCTTCTCTTATCAAAGCGCGTTTTCCGGAGGTAGAAGCCATTGCGGGAGTAGCCACTGCTGGAATCCCACAAGCTTCTTTAATCGCAGATTATTTGCAACTTCCGATGCTGTATGTTCGTTCGAAGCCCAAAAACCATGGACTTGAAAACTTAGTAGAAGGTAAAATCACTCCCAGGCAGAAAGTAGTAGTAGTAGAAGATCTGATTTCTACAGGAGGGAGTTCTCTAAATGCTGTGTTAGCTCTTCGAAGTGAAGGATTTGACGTTTTAGGATTGACCGCTATCTTTACTTATGGATTTTCTAAGGCACGAGAAGCATTTGATAAAGAAAGGCTCACTGTTTCTACTCTTACGGACTATAACGTGCTATTAGAAGTCGCACAAAAACAAGGCATTATCAATGAAATACAACTCGCAATGTTGGAGGAGTGGCGCAAAAATCCTGAAATTTGGGGGAAGGAATCATGATAAAAAATAAGTTCAATCGTCTTTCATCTAAGGAATGGCTCCTTTTTCAAAAGTCTTGGACGATATGGGAAAGCGATGAAAAATTATATGCAGATAACATTTGCTTTTTTACAAAGCCTGAAGAAGAAAAAAAATCAGTCGTAGCTTTTTGGGGTCAAGAAGAATCTTACTCACTTGCGCAAGTAGTTGCCCAACACCATGATTGTTGGATTACAAAAGAATGTTCTTCTCAAGTTCAATTCGCAATTGCCGATTGCCGGTTTATTAGAACATTAGAAGAATACGTTGCTCATAAATCTGCTTTAAAAGCGTGGCTCGAAAATCTTTTTGAGTTACTAGAGCATAGGCGATTTGTTTGTATCTTGATTTCTAATGTTTTTTCTGGGGTTCAGTACTTTCCTGCCGCTTGGGATTTAGCACTTTCAGTATCAGCGCATTTTTCTTTAAAAGATGAAAAAATTATTTGTTTTCATTCCGACAATTTACCTGATACTTGTTATGCGCTATATTTCAGGAAAGATGAAGAAAGCGCTCAAAAAGGAATTAGCGAAGAATTACTCTTTCAACCGTCTATTTTGTTTCCGTTTCCTTCTACGCCGCATTGGTTTATTTTAAAACCTGCTCCTCGCAAAAAAAATGAAATTTTACATCCTGCTAAGTATCCTGAAGAATTAGTTATGAAGTTTGTCGAAAGCTTTACGCAGAAAGAAGACATCGTATTCGACCCTATGAGCGGAACAGGAAGTACGCAAGTTGGAGCTATTCGTTTGAGAAGAAATGCATATGGAACAGAACTAAATGAGTTTTTTGCAAAAATTGCTAACGAAAGAATTCAGGCAGAAATTAAAAATGCTTCTTTTCAAGCAAAGGTATTAGTAAAAGATGCTCGCAAAATACAATCTGTCGATTTCCCTATGGCGCATTATATGCTTACTTCTCCGCCGTATTGGGATATGTTAAATATGAAAGGAGCTGAAAATCAGCAAAAAAGAAAACAAAAAGGACTTCCACTTAATTATTCTGATGCAGCAGAAGACTTAGGAAATATTTCAGAATATGAAAAATTTCTAACTGAGCTTGTTGCGATCTATAAGAATTTGCTTCCGATGCTTCAGCCTATGGCGCGCTTTACTGTGGTAGTGAAAAACATTAAGAAAAAAGGGAAAAATTATCCTTTTGCATGGGATTTGGCTAAGTTACTTTCTCCTTATTTTCACCTACAGCCCGAAATGTTTTGGTTGCAAGACGATTTAAGTATTGCGCCGTATGGTTATGGAAATACGTGGGTAAGCAATACTTTTCATCAATATTGTTTGCATTTTGTTAAGAAATGAGATGTACCATGAATGAACTCGATGCTCAAAAAAGAATCGTAGAACTCTCATCGAAGTTAAATTATTATAATGAGCGTTACTATCGCGAAGGGGTTTCTGAGATTTCGGACTACGATTTTGATATGCTCATGAAAGAATTGCAAGAGCTTGAAAAGCAATTTCCTCATCTTCAACTACCTGATTCGCCTACTTTGCGCGTAGGAGGAGTGATAAACAAAGAATTTGCAACAGTCGCGCATCGTTATCCTATGCTTTCACTTTCTAATACCTACAGCCTTGAAGAACTTAACGATTTTGATAGGCGCATTCGAGAAATTGTCGGAGAAGTAGAATACGTATGCGAACTTAAATTTGATGGTGTAGCTATGAGTTTTTTATACGAGAGCGGCATCCTTAAACAAGCTGTTACGCGCGGCGATGGCACCCAAGGAGATGATGTAACAACTAACATCCGCACAATTCGCTCCTTACCTTTGCGCATGAAGACTTCAAACCCTCCCGAATACATCGAAGTGCGTGGAGAAGTTTTTATGCCGCGTAAAGAATTTGAACGCATCAATTTTCAGATAGTGGAAGAAAATGAAAAACGACAAAGAGAAGGCAAAAAAGCTCTTCCCCTTTTGGCTAATCCGCGCAACGCTACTGCAGGCACTATCAAACTGCTTGATTCTGCTGTAGTGGCTCAAAGGCGATTAGATTGTTACCTATATGGATTGTTAGGAGAAAATCTTCCTGTAAAAACCCATTCTGAGGCCCTTGAGCTCTTAAAAATTTGGGGTTTTCAGGTTTCACCTACCTACCGTTTGTGTAAAACGATTCAACAAGTCAAAGAATATATTCGAGAGTGGGAAGAAAAAAGGCGTACTCTTCCTGTAGACACAGACGGAGTAGTAATTAAAGTGAATAACCTATTACAACAAGAAGAGTTAGGTTATACAGCTAAAAGCCCAAGGTGGGCAACTGCTTTCAAATATAAAGCAGAAAGTGCCAAAACGAGATTGTTGAGCATCAGCTATCAGGTAGGAAGAACGGGCGCTATTACTCCCGTAGCCAACTTAGAACCTGTTGTTTTGGCAGGAACTACTGTCAAACGCGCTTCTTTGCACAATGCAAACGAAATTGCTCGCCTAGACTTGCATGAAAATGACGTAGTATACGTAGAAAAAGGAGGAGAAATCATTCCTAAAATCACAGGTGTAGATTTAAGTGCTCGTGTTCCCGATGCGCTTCCCATTCAGTACATCACTCACTGTCCTGAATGCAATACGCTTTTAGTGCGCCATCCTGACGAGGCTCAACATTATTGTCCTAATTCAGAAAGTTGCCCTCCACAACTGGCAGGAAGGGTAGAACATTTTATTCAGCGCAAAGCAATGAACGTCGAAACCTTAGGTTCTGAGACTATTGACCAACTTTTTCAAGCGCATTTGATTAAAGATGTATCGGATTTGTACACTCTTAAGAAAGAGGATTTGCTTCAGTTAGAAAGATTCGGCGAAAAGTCAGCTGATAACCTTTTGGAAGCTATTGCTAAAACAAGAGAAGTACCTTTTGAACGCGTATTGTTTGCTCTCGGAATTCGGTATGTAGGTCATACAACTGCCCAAAAGTTAGCACAACACTTCGGAAATATGGATAGAATAATGACGGCCTCAGTAGAAGAGTTGATGCAAGTTCCGGAAGTAGGAGAAAGAATAGCGCAAAGCATCTACGAGTACTGCCGTAATCCACAAAATATACAACTTATTGAAAAACTTAAAAAAGCTGGATTACAGTTCGAAACCAAACAGGAGACCTCAAAAGTAGAAGGGAATGTATTAGCAGGTAAAAACATTGTTGTGTCGGGAGTATTCAAAAAATATAAGCGCGAAGAAATAGAGTCGTTTGTTCCTGCTTATGGCGGCAAATTGAGTTCTTCTGTTTCCTCTAAAACTGATTTGATTGTAGCAGGTGAAAATATGGGACCCTCAAAGCTTGAAAAAGCTCAAAGGCTCGGAATTCCTATTCTTTCGGAAGATGAATTTTTAAGAATGATTGGAAAATAACCTTTTGATTTATGGAACATAACATCGTAAAAGCAGAGATTATCACAATTGGAGATGAAATTTTGTATGGTCAGATTACTGACACTAATTCCCAGTGGATAGGATTAGAATTAGCTAACATAGGAATTCTCGTGGTTCATAAAAAAAGCGTAGGTGATAACAAAAAAGCTATCTTAGAAGGATTATCGGAGGCGGAGCGCCGTGCTGACCTTATTCTTTTGACTGGAGGGCTAGGTCCTACCAAAGATGATATTACAAAAAACGCCCTAGCAGAATATTTTGGGGTAGGTATGAAATTTCATGAAGAAATTTTAGAACATATTCGAGAATTGTTTCGCCAAAGAAACCGAGAACACTTACTTGAATTCAATCGAACACAAGCTTATCTTCCAGAAAATGCGATTCCAATTTCTAACCATTTAGGAACGGCACCCGGTATGTGGTTTGAGAAAGGTAATAAAGTATTCATCTCAATGCCGGGTGTTCCACACGAAATGAAAAAAATGATGACAGATGCAGTTCTTCCTAAAATAATAGAAAAATTTAGACCTCCAGTGATCTATCATCATTTTATTCGCACTATAGGGATTGCCGAATCTCAGTTGTCCGCTCAAATTGCTGAGTGGGAAAGTCAGTTGCCGAGTCATATTAAGTTAGCTTATCTTCCGCGCTTGGGTCAAGTAAAGCTTCGTCTCACAGCTACAGGTTCTGATAAGAGCACCCTTCAAAGAGAATGCGAGATACTTACAGAAAAGTTGTTACCTCTTATTCAGGATTATGTTTTTGCAATAGGAGAAAAAGAAATTCAAGAAGTAATTGGAGAAATGCTTAAAAGTCGGGGGCAGATGGTAGCGATTGCAGAAAGCTGTACAGGAGGCTACGTTTCTCACTTGTTTACGCAAAATCCCGGGAGTTCGGCGTATTTCAAAGGGAGTGTAGTAGCCTATCACAACGAAGTAAAACAACATCTTTTAGGTGTAAGAGCTGAGACGTTGTCAGCTTACGGAGCAGTAAGTGAAGAGACAGCGCGTGAAATGGCTGTAGGAGTAGCTCAAAAATTATCAGCCGATTTTGGAATTTCGATTACAGGGATTGCTGGGCCAGAAGGAGGCACTCCCGAAAAACCTGTAGGAACCGTCTGGATTGCTTGTGTAGGACCTTCGGGAGAAATCAAAACACAAAAACTTACTCTTTCTAAAGATAGAATGATGAATATTCAACTCAGCGCAAATGGTGTTCTAAATTTGTTGAGGCAAGTGATTCTCTCCGAACAAAATAAGAAAACGCTTTCTTTTTAAAAGAAAGCGTTAAAATAAGCTCTGGCTGAACTAAAAAAATGTTACTCATCATATACAATTGTGTAACCGCGAATGCCGTGTTCGTGGCTGTCCAATCCTTCTGTCTCGTGCTCAGCTGAAACTCTCACACCAATAGTGTACTTAAGGATTGTAAAGATGAGAAAAGCACTGCTAAATGCAGCCACGCCGGCAACTAATACTCCTGTGAGTTGGTCTAAAAACTGTTCTAATCCGGCTTTTTTTCCAAATAAGCCTACTGCGAGAGTTCCAAAAATTCCACAAGTCAAATGTACGGAAACGGCTCCTACAGGGTCGTCGAGCTTAAGTTTATCCATTGTAATAGCAGATAATACAACCAAACCTCCCGAAATAAGCCCAATGATGACCGCATCGAAGACGCCCATTTGGTCAGCACCTGCGGTAATTCCTACTAATCCTGCCAATATACCGTTGAGCACCATGCCAAAGTCGTATCTTTTAAACATGATAGCTCCCATAATCCAACCTCCGATACCACCGGCAGAGGCCGCTAATGAAGTAGTAGTGATAGCTAAAGAGGTAGCTGCAGGATCTGCACTCAAAACAGAACCTCCATTGAAACCGAACCAACCAAACCACAACAAAAATACACCAATTGTAGCCAATGGAACAGAGGAACCAGGCTTGTCTATCACTTTGCCGTCTACGTACTTACCCAAGCGAGGTCCTATGATTAGGACTCCTGCAAGAGCGCCCCACCCTCCGACAGAATGCACAAGCGTAGAGCCTGCAAAGTCATAAAAGCCTAAGTCGTCAAGGAATCCCAATCCCCATTTCCAACTTCCGATAATCGGATATACAAATCCTACGTAGAAAAATGTAAAGAGGAGATAAGCAGTGATTTTGATGCGTTCGGCTACCGCTCCTGATACGATAGTAGCACATGTCGCTGCAAACATTCCTTGAAAAAGAAAATCTGTCCAATATGTGTAGCCTCCGGAGGCTGCATACTCAGGAGTCATGCCATTTTCAGGTGCGGAGAGTCCTAAGCCCCCAAATCCTATCCACTCGAACCCTTCACCTCCTCCCTTAAAGCCAGGATACATTAAGCTAAAACCCATCAAAGCATAGGTTAATAAACCAATGATAGGAGTGAGCGTATTCTTAAAAAGAATATTTACTGTATTTTTAGCTTGTGTAAAACCTGCTTCTACACAGGCAAATCCTAAGTGCATCATAAATACTAATCCTGTGCAAATCATCATCCAAACATTGTGAGCAGTGAAAAGTGCTGTCTTGTCTGGCGTTGTAGCACTTGTTGTTTCTTGCAACGTAGAACCAACGTTAGCCAATAGACCGCTTAGCCATGAAACGCCTGCGTCTGCTAAAAAATATCTTAATGAGTACTCCATATACTTAAAGTTGAGTTGTGAATAACTTATTTTTTAAATTTTAAATTATATGACAAAATTATTGCAAAAAATGTAATGTAAAAACTTTTGTATTGAATTTTTTTTAAAAAAGGGCTGATTTTTTGGAAATTAATTTCTAAAACGATTGCAATTTGTAAGATTTGTTTAGGCTGGAGAAGAATATCAAAGCTAAATTGTTTTAAATTTTAGAGTGATTATATAAAAATCATATAAATTGCTTTCAAAAGAAAAAGGACCCAAACGATGAACGATATAATTAAGCTACTTCCCGAATCACTTTCTAATAAAATAGCTGCGGGAGAGGTCGTTCAAAATCCTGCCTCTGTAGTAAAAGAGCTTTTAGAAAATGCTATCGATGCAAAAGCTACTGAAGTCCAACTGTATGTGGAGGAGGCAGGCAAAACACTTATCCAAGTAATAGATAACGGCATAGGTATGTCAGAAACTGATGCTCGCATGTGTTTTGAGCGGCACGCTACTTCTAAAATTTATCGAGCGGAAGATCTGTTTCGTATTGCTACCTATGGTTTTCGTGGAGAAGCGATGGCTTCTATTGCATCAGTAGCTTATGTAGAGCTCAAAACCAAGCGCTCAGTGGATGAAACTGGTACGCTTGTCGTGATACAAGATTCTAAATTGCTCAAACACGAGCCCGTAGCTTGCCAAAACGGTACGAGTGTGAGTGTTAAGAATTTGTTTTTTAATGTACCGGCGCGAAAACGTTTTATGAAATCAAATGCTACAGAACTCAAACACATCGTTGAAGAGTTTCAGCGAGTAGCGCTTGCTTATCCTGAGATTGGTTTTGAGTGTTATCAAGATGGTCAAGAACTTTATCGTTTAAAAAGTTCCAAATTAGCAAAGCGCATTGTAGATCTATTTGGAAAAAATTATCAACAAAATTTGATTCCTGTGCAAGAAGCTCTATCGGGCATGCAAGTATACGGATACATTGGAAAACCTCAAGCCTCTAAAAAAACGCGAGGCGAACAGTTTTTTTTTGTTAATAGAAGATTCGTAAAGCATCAAGCTCTCCATCACGCTGTCATTACAGCCTTCGAAGGACTTATTCCACAAGGGAGCTTTCCTTTTTATGCTCTTAATATTTTATTAGATTATGCGCGCGTGGATATAAACGTTTCTCCTACTAAAACAGAAGTTAAGTTCGACGATGAACGTTCGGTTTATTCTCTTGTACAAGCAGCTGTGAGAGCAGCGCTATACAATCAACATGCGAGTATCGATTTTGACTTTGATATTAATTACATAGAGAAGACATCTCATCAAATTCGGCTAAATTCACAGGAAGATTTTGTTCAAATGCCTGCTCGTGTACCTCAAAAAGAATACAACGCTTTAGATATATCCGAAAAAAAGCGCATTACTGCTAATCAGCGAAATTGGGAAAAACTATTTAGCGCAGCAGGAGCTGAGAAACCTTGGGAAAAGTTAGCTTCTAATCTCCCTGATACTGCGCAAGAATTGTTACATTCGGCACCAGAACTTCCCTTCGACGATACTAAGCGCGCGATGTTGGCTCAAAAACCTATGTATTGCGAAGAAACAAAAAAAGCATTTTTACTCCATAATCGCTATATTCTTTATCAAGTGCGGTCAGGCGCTATGTTGATAGATAGAACTGCTGCTTATGAAAGAATTTTTTATGACCGCTTTTTGAAAAAACAATCTGATAAAAATGCAGATTCTCAGAAACTTTTGTTCCCTAAAACAATTGTTTTGAATCCTGCAGATTATGTTTTGTTTGTTTCTTTGCAAGAAGAAATGAAAAGAATGGGTTTTTTATGTGAAAGTTTTGGCAAAAATACGGTTGTTATTCAGGGAGTTCCTGCTGAAATGATAGGGTGCGACGAAAAAGATTTGCTCGAAGGAATTCTCGAACAAGCGAAAATTTATAAAGCAGAAATTTTGAAAAACCAGACAGAGGCACTTTCCAAAATTATGGCAAAGCGGATAGCTTCTTTGAAATCAAAAATTCTCGAACAAGAAGAGATACATACGCTCATTGATAAGTTGTTTGCCTCTTCTCAACCTCATTATTCCCCTAGTGGAAAAAAAATTATTCGGCTTATTACCTTGGAAGAATTTGCAAAAATGTTGGTTTAATTTTATTTGCATGCAAACATTTTAGAAAGCTAAGAGGTTTATCAATAGCATTTAGATTTAATCTAACAGAGTATGTCAGTTGCCCTTACAGATTCAGTAGAAGCACTTATCCAGAAGATAACAGCTCAGACTGCCAACATCCGATTAGCAGATGAACCTGCCGAGCTTTACGATCCTATTCGTTACATGCTTTCGATGGGAGGAAAACGAATTAGACCTCTTTTAGGAGCACTTAGCTACCAGATGTATCATTACGATGTAGAAAAGTTTTTACCTGTTCTCTTAGCATTAGAAGTGTTTCATAATTTTACTTTGATGCACGACGACATTATGGACAACGCTTCTTTGAGAAGAGGAAAACCGACCGTTCATCAAAAATGGAATACGAATATTGCTATTTTGTCGGGAGATGTTATGTTAGTGCGCGCATACGATTTGCTTCTGCACGCGCCAACGGATAAACTTCCTCGAATTCTTCAGCGTTTTAATGCTACTGCTACGGGGGTGTGCGAAGGACAACAGTGGGATATGAATTATGAAACTCGCGAATCTGTTTCAGTGGAAGAATATATTAATATGATTCAACTCAAAACAGCAATACTTCTTGGATTTAGTCTTGAGTTAGGGGCTATCTTGGCTGATGCTCCTGAAGAAGATATAGCACTTTTATACGAATTTGGAGTTCTTATAGGAATTGGCTTTCAACTGAAAGATGACTTGTTGGATGTGTATGGTGATAGTCAGAAATTTGGAAAAAATATCGGAGGGGATATTGTGAGCAACAAAAAAACTTACCTTCTCATATTGGCACTTCAAGAAGCAAGAGGTGAACTCTTAGAAAGATTGAAATATTGGCTTTCTGTTACTGATTTTGATAAAGAACAAAAAATAAAAGAAGTTACTCAAATTTACGATGCCTTATGCATTAAACAAAAAACAAATCTTCTCATTCAAAGTTACTTTGAAAGAGCTTTTTCGTTACTACCTTGCCTATCTGTATCTGCTGAACAGTATCAGACTATAGAAAGCTTTACAAAAATGTTGATTGACCGCGACATGTAATAAATTAAACTCCTTTTTCTTGCTCTGAAAAGTAAATGCAATTTGATTTAGAGCAGTTGAATTGTATGTTGTATTTCTTAGGATCGCTGAATTGCTGCAACCTTCCTTTAAGCATTTTGATTTCAGATTCTTTCAGTTCTACCTCTGCAATAATTTTTTGGATTTCTTCTATAACTTTTTTAGAAGACTCACAATATTGCTTCTTAAATAGCAAGTCTGACATTAGCATATTTTTGATTTTGGCAATTTCGCGCATAAACAAATGATGATGGCTTAAAGTGAGATTAATTTGCTTGAGTGCTTCTAAATGCTTGCCGCTTCCTAACTGGCTACAGCCATCAAAATCGCTCACGGGAGTAATCCAAGCAGGGAGGTAAGAATGCGGTTTGTAACATAGTTCCATGAGCTTGATAAATTCATCATCAGCATTTCCTTCTGTTTTTTCTGCAATGCTTTCAAGTACTTGGTAATCTAAAAAAATTTCATAAGTGGTGTCGTGCATAACTACAATTTCCATACCTTTGGCGATTTCTTTAAACCAAGGAATGGGGTGAATAACAAAATTTTTATCTTTATTGCGCTGCTCTACTAAATAATCTCTCAAGCGTTTAACGAGCGACTGTTTGAGAGTAGTAGTATTTCGAAAGAATACTGCAAAGTCATCAGAGTTTTTGAGCTGTGCTTGTTGTTGTTGATAATGAATGATAAGATCAATTTCAAGATCTCCAAAATACGCTTGTAAACTGTCTTCATATTTCAAATAAGTAGGATCACTAGATTTGTGAGCTGCAATTGCTTCATTATGAGCTACCTCTAACGATGAGCTCGTTGTTTGTTCTACATTTTTGCGACAACTTAATAATGTTAACACTCCTAAAGTTGCTACTGACCACTGAAATAGACTTTGAAAGAACATAATGTTTTTGAGCATCTTACTTGTGAATTGGATTCTTCTTAATAGTAGAAGCGAATATGAAACTCTAAATTGATTTTTCCAACAAAAATTATTGATTTGAAAAAAACTGATTTTTAAACAAAAACCAACGATCTTATCAAAAATTTTGATAATAATTTACACATTTTTTAAGACTTACTCAAAAAATAAATTCATGCTTAGCATGCTAAAAGCTCTCAGGCACGCGAACTGAACGCCTCGTAAGATCCTTTTTTTATATCTTCTACCTTTAGCTTCTACATTTTTAGACGAACATTTGTTTTTCATCGGTAAAATAGGAAGATGTTTCGGCATAGAAATCGAATTTTTTTTACTATCAGAATAAGTTTTACGTTTTATAGATAGAAACGCAAGAAACGAACAATTCGTATAGTGAAGTTTCTTTGTTAAAAATTTTCAACAAGTTCAACAATAAAACAAATTAAAACACGTTTTAATTATGAAAAGAATAAGAAAATACAGTCCAGCAGTTGATGACAGTGAGTTAGTGACACTTTACAAGAACGGTGAAGAATCAGCATTTGAAGAATTGTTGTTCCGCCATAAGTCGAAGGTGTACACCGCAATTCTTATGGTAGTGAAGAACAGAGAAATTGCAGAGGATTTATTGCAAGAAACTTTTATTAAAGCAGTAAAAACAATTAAGTCAGGAATGTATAACGAAGAAGGAAAGTTTCTGCCGTGGATTTCGCGTATTGCGCACAACATCGCTATCGATTATTTCAGGCGAGGGAAGCGTTATCCTTCTGTACAGCTAGAAGACAATCGCAACCACGAGGGACATTTGCTTTACGACATTCCTACAGATTCTTGCGAAGAAATTCGAATTAAAGAAGAAACGCGTGCGCAACTTCGTGCTTTGATTGATACATTGCCTGATGCTCAACGAGAAGTGCTCATTATGCGCCAGTATATGGGAATGAGTTTTCAAGAAATTGCTGAAATAACAGGTGTAAGTATCAACACTGCTTTAGGAAGAATGCGTTACGCGCTTATTAACTTAAAGCGCCAATTAGATTCAAAAAACATACATCATGCAGTCGAAGAACATTTCAGTAGATGACGAGATTCTAATATTGCGTTATATTTACCGAGAGTTATCTCCTGAGGAAGAATCTGCCTTTCAACTCAGGCTCGAAAAAGAGCACGACTTATCAGAGCGATGCTTCGATTTGATTAACACCATACAACTTCTTGAGGAAGTTCAAGAAGAACCTTTTGAAGAAACGATTCTTACTATTTTAAATTTTTCTAAGAACTTTAAGGGCTAAAAATAAATTTTGGTAGAAGAAAGTGTTTTTTGAAGTTGTTCGATTTGTTTTTTGTCGATGTGATTAGCCGTTAGCATGAGTTCTTTAAGATGTTTCATCTCGCAAAGAACGGGGGGCACGTTCGTGAGTTGATTGGACGATAAGTCTAATACCTCTAAAAATGTAAGATTTTTTAATTCATTAGGAATGGAATTGATTTTGTTACTACTTAAGATCAACACTTTCAAGTTCTTGAGTCGGCAAACAGCAGTAGGAATAGTTTGGAGTTGGTTTTCACTTAAATTTAGCTCGGTGAGAAGCTCCAATTGCGCAATTTCAGGACTTATTTCCGAAATCTGATTGCTCATCAAATTAATATAAACCAAGAAAGGATGATTTTCCGCAATATTTTTTCCTAGTTTCGTAAAACGATTGTTAAACAGATTTAAGCTCATGAGCATACCGAGTTCCTCTGCATGAGGTGGTAAATCGTTTAGCACATTTGAGCTAAAATCAGCACAAAAGACAATTTCAGGATCTATGCGGAAGTTTTTGATATTATAGCATTGAGCCTGGCTTTTTTTAACCAACATTTTAGAAGCATCGCGATGTCCTAACATGGTAGCCTTTAGGAGATCGTAACACAGTTCGTAATTATTCATTCCTTCTTTTTGGGCTAATAAATCTTTAGTGATGGCTCTGTGGTAGTAGGCCTCTGCATAATCGGGGTCTAAGCTAATCGCTTGAGTAAATTCTTTGATAGCCTCTACGTAATTTTGGGCTTTTAAAAGAGCCAAACCATTATTAAAATATTGTACAGCATCTTGCGAGCCAGCCGAAGATGTAAATAATAAAAGACCGCCAATCAGAACATAGATTATTCTTGCCATGACTCTAAAAGTTGAGTGTGCGAGAGGTTGCCGGCGATTGTTATTACAATGTTCTTAAAAAATCTTGAAATATTCAAGTTTATTAACGAAATTATTCTATTACAAACGATTGAATTGAGTTATTTTACACAAAATCAAGAATTTAGAAAGGATAGTATGTTAATTCTCTCATCAAGACGAGAAAATGATGGAAAATTTTTCTTTTTTACAATCGGTTGCTAAGCAATATGACTCTCTTCGCCAAAATCAGGCTATTTCTTCTTGGGTGTGGAAACAGGCTCAACAACTCTTTCAGATAGGAGCTTGTCAATTGCTGAGCCAAGTCAGAAATGTATATGAATACTCCGTAATAGAAGAAGGCAAAGAGACACAAGTGCGTTTTACTCTCTGGGAAGATAGAATTGACTGCAGAACTTCTCCTCCTACATACGATTGGAGCCTTAGCTCTTTAGCAGCTTTTTTACAACTTATGCAAGATGTTCGCTCAGAAGAATTTGCGCCTATTGCAGAAGGTAAAAGATATACTCGCCAAGGAATGATGAAGCGAGTGCTCGCCGAGCGTCGTCAGCGTGCAGAAAAGGCTAATTATACCATTTATTTTGCGGATAACATATACGGAGAACATCTTCTTATCAATGAACGGGGAATTCGATATAAAATTACGTTGCGCGATTTTGAAAACGAAACTGGCTATTGCGATACGCCTGACTGGAAAACTAATAAACTTGGCACTACTAAGCACATCATGTTTGCTTTTAAAAAGTTAAAAGAAAATCAGCAACTTTTTCAGACTCTTAGTAAAACGTATCCTTTTATAGAAATTTATACCGACCCTTTAAAGAATTATCAAATTACGTGGTACTATCCTCATACCTTGCCTCCTGATGTTGAAAGACTTATTAAGCAATATTTCGGCAACGAAAAGCATATTCCTCTGAATCGGGTTACCGATTTTTTAGGGTTCATTCGTCAGGCGGAACAACATAAAGAAATCTTAATACGACCAGAGGTAATAGAACTAATAGAACGAAAGTTTGATGAACTAATGCTTGAAGAAATCAAGCGGAACTTTAGAGTAGATTATTCGCTTCTCAAAACATCTTTGTTTTCTTATCAGAAAGAAGGAATTGAATTTGCTACTTTTCGGATAGGTGCAATTATTGCCGATGAAATGGGGCTTGGTAAAACGATACAAGCCATCGGAGCTGCTGTTGCAAAAAAATCAATTTTTCAGTTTAAAAGGTGCTTAGTAGTAGTACCTGCCTCCCTTAAGATGCAATGGAAACAAGAAATTGAGCGTTTTACTGATGAAAAAGCACATATCGTAGAAGGAAATGCTGAGCAGCGAATGGCTATTTACCAACAATGGAACGTTTATTTTCTAATTATCAGTTATGAAACCGTTTTGCGAGATATTCATGTATTAAAAAAAGTAGAAATAGATTTTGTCATTCTTGATGAAGCACAAAAAATCAAAAATTTTGCATCTCAAACAGCGAATGCTGTCAAAAGCTTGAATCGCCGCCATTCGTTGGTCATTACAGGAACTCCTCTTGAAAATAATCTGATAGAACTTTACTCGATTGTAAGCTTTGTCGATCCTTATTTTTTAGCTCCTTTATGGGAATTTTCTTATCAGTATTGTTATTTTGATGAAAAACAACCTGATAGAATAACAGGCTATTATAATTTATTGGAACTCAACGAGCGATTGCGCCCTATTTTGCTGCGGCGCGAGAAAAGACATGTCCTTAAGGAACTCCCCTTTGTTCAAGAAATGGATGTATGGGTAAACATGCATCCGCAGCAAGCTCTTTTTCATCAAGATTGTTTAAGGCAAATTGCTAGAATCTTAACTAAGAAATTCTTGACGGCTTTTGATGTGCAAAAAATCATGATGCTTTTGCAACAAATGCGCATGGTTTGTAATTCTACTGAATTGGTTGATATAGCACAAACTCCTATATCACCCAAATTAGAAGAGTTAGAACATATCTTGATCAAGAAGCTTGATATCAAAAAAGCAAACCGAAAAGTCATTATTTTTTCTGAATGGGTAAAAATGTTGCAAATTGTTGGGCGAATGCTGCGAAAATATCAAATCGATTTTGTGGAGATTACTGGCAGCGTAGCTATCCCTCAGCGCCATAAACTAATTCAAAAATTTGAAACAGATGTGGATTGTAAAGTATTCCTTTCTACAGAAGCAGGAGAAAGTGGCTTAAATTTGCAAGTAGCAGATACGCTTATTAATGTTGAGATACCTTGGAACCCAGCTAAAAAGAATCAACGCCTTGGCCGCATCGATAGAATAGGGCAACAATCGCGACATCTTACTATTATTAATTTAATCACCTCTCATTCTATTGAAGCCCGCATTGCAGCAGGAATGATAATTAAACAAACTCTTTTTGAAGGAGTTTTAAATGCTCAACCCTATTTTGATATGATAGACATGTCTGCACAAGGAAAAGCCTACTTTGTTCAGCAACTTATGGAAATGGTAGAAAGTTTTCAACAGCCAATAGAAGAAACTGAAGAAAAAATTGTTGAAAATCCGTTAGCGGCTCCTCTTTGGGATGACTCTGATATCGATGAAGTTGAACTCTCTTCTACTTTGAATATTTCTGTTTCAGAAATAGAAAACCTTTTACAACAAGGAACCGCTTTTTTATCAGCATTGTTGCGCACAGCTACAGGAAAAGAAACCGCCTTACAAGACCCTTCTATTCAAATCAATCCGACAAGCGGTGAAGTAGTGCTTAAGTTTAGACTTCCTCTATTCAATCATGAGACTAAGAATTCCTGATTCCAATGCGCAACTTAGCACTCCTAGCGCGGCTATTCTTCATAATTTCCTCTGGCGTAGGCTTAAAAGGTTTAGAAAAAAGGGGAGTAAAAGGTCTGAGAATGTTGCCGTAAAAATCGTGTTCCAATTCTCCTTTGAAATTTCCGGCTTTTAAAAAATTTTTTACTAAGCGATCTTCTAAAGAATGATAAGACAAAATTACCAATCGTCCTTGTGGCAAAAGGATATCGGGAGTTTGTAATAAAAATTCTTTTAGGGCATTTATTTCATCGTTGACTTCGATGCGCAATGCTTGAAATACTTGGGCTCGAAACTTGAACTCTTTTCCGCGCGGTGCAAATTTATTGATCACTTGAAGGAGCTCTCGAGTAGTTTCTATTTTTTTAAAAGTGCGTTTGCGAACAATTTCCATTGCTACAGAATGAGCCTGAGGAAGCTCGCCATAAATGCGAAAAATTTTACTGAGTTCTTCTACGGAATAATGATTAATGATATCTTGAGCTTTTAGGTTTTGATGAATGTTCATGCGCATGTCTAAAGCTCCGTCAAACCGAATAGAAAATCCTCGCTCTGCTGTGTCAATCTGGTAAGAGCTAATTCCTAAATCGGCTAAAATACCGTTTACCTGTTGAATCCCTTGGAGTCTAAGAAATTTTTTGATGTATCGAAAATTGGCTTGAATAAAAATAAAGTTGGGATGTTGGATAGCAGCTGCGTTAGCGGCTGCATCAGGGTCTTGGTCAAAGGCGATAAGTTTCCCTTTTGGAGAAAGTCGCTCTACGATGGCTTTTGCATGTCCGCCTGCGCCAAAAGTAACGTCCACATAAGTTCCATCAGGTTGAATTGATAAACCTTTCATACACTCTTGCAACAGTACAGGAACGTGATAGAGCGACATAATATTTTAGAATGATTTTAAATAGTGATAGAAACCTTCAAACGGTTTGCATAGATATATTCCGATATTAGATTTGCAAAAGATTTTGACTGAATTTGAAACTAAGCAATTGTATGTTGACTAAAAAAATAAGTTGCTTCTTTTTGTGGACAATTTTAGGATTGTCAATCATTTTCTCAAGTTACGCACAAGATGGAGCATCAAATAGTGCTCCAGGTCTATCACTTGATGCAGCTGTGATTGAAAAAGGAAAAAGCATTTTCACGGCTAACTGTCAGCAATGCCATGCTGTCCACGAGCAAATTGTCGGTCCAAAGTTAGCAAATGTATATGAAAGACAAAGTATTCCTTGGCTTATCAATTTTATTAAATATCCTCAAAAAGTTATCGAAAGTGGCGATGCTTATGCAGTAAACCTATATAAGCAATATAAGCAGTTTATGCCTAATCACGATTTTTTGAAAGACGATGAAATTATTGCAATTTTATCCTGGATACAAGATGAAACTAAAAAAGGTCCATCGGTAGCGTCTACTGCATCCGCTTCATCGACAACCGATGCGCCGTCAAAATCAGATAGCGCCATCAATTCAAATCTTTTAATGATAGTGATTGGCTTGTTGCTATTTGTTTTGTTAGCTGTACTTACAGTGATGGCGATTTTAGTAACTACACTTACTAAATATATTAACCAACGCGAAGGGATCACGCTTTCAGAAGAAGATAGAGAATATTTGGAGCAACGCTTTGATATTAAGAAAATTCTCACCAGCCAAGGATTTATCGGTATCGCCACTGCTGTTTTTATTATCTTCGTAGGGAAAACTGTTTTGGACGGGCTTTTTTCAATAGGCGTTCAGCAAGGATATGCTCCAGACCAGCCCATTAAGTTCTCTCATAAATTACACGCGGGCTATTATGATATCCAATGTCAATATTGCCATACTGGAGTTGAAAAAGATAAACATGCTAATATCCCTTCCGCAAATATTTGTATGAATTGCCATAACGCAATTAAAACCACCTCCCCTGAAATTCAAAAAATTTATCAAGCTATTGAAAACGATCAACCTATTCAGTGGGTTCGAGTGCATAACCTTCCAGATTTATCGTATTTTAATCATGCGCAACATGTAAAAGTAGGTAAAATAGAGTGTGAGACTTGCCATGGAGATATTAAAAATATGGAAGTAGTACAACAGCATTCTCTTCTCACTATGGGATGGTGTATTGATTGCCATAGAAAAACTGAAATTCAGACAGATAATAAGTATTATGAGAAGCTTTCAACAATTCATGCAGCTTCTTCAAAAGAGCCTATGCGTGTTGAAAATATTGGAGGTTTAGAATGTTCTAAGTGTCATTACTAAAATTAAAATTTTAAATTTCTGCAAAGCAATAGAACCTCCGAATGTTGGAGGTTTTTTGTTTTCATACAAAAGCTTAGTAGTAATTTTAATTAGGTTTGTTTTTCATTACCTTTGTGATGAATGATAGAAAAAGTGAACTTCAAACTGTTTCGCTTCACAAATAAAATTTTTATGAGCAGTGGATATTTTCAAACCTTTTTGTATTTAATCATTATCTTTTTAAGCTCTTGTAGTTTTCGACAAAGGGTTTTGTTTCGAACTAAGACAGAAATCAATCCAGAAGCTTTTGAAGAAAGTTATCAAAAAGCATCAAAAAACTATACTATTGCAGAGCTTGATTATATTGCTATCTCTGTATTTACTAACAAAGGAGAGCGTTTAATAGATCCCAACCAAGAATTTAAAATCGGCGAAGAACGAGGAAAACTAGAACCTGCTAATACTACTACCATGGGAGCACCAGGTTTTATGGTAAGCCAGGCGGGTTTTACTAATAATCCATCTTTCAGACCTATCAATGCAAACAGCCAAACTCCAGTTTCTTATTTGGTAGATAGCCGCGGATATGCCAAACTTCCTCTCATAGGAGACGTAAAATTAGCAGGTTTGTCGCTCAAACAAGCCGACTCCTTACTTTCAGTTTTATATTCGCAATGGTATGAGGAGCCTTTCGTTGTTACACAATATCTGAATAAAAGAGTAATTCTAATGGGTGCACTGGGAGACAAAACCATTGCTTTGAACAACGAACACATGACCTTGTTGGAAGTCTTGGCGATTGCGGGAAATTTTCAACTTCTTGCCAAGCCCAACAAAATTAGAATTATTCGTGGAGACCTTAAGAATCCAAGCGTTCAATTGGTTGATTTAACAACTATAGAAGGACTAAGACGCGCTAATTTGCAAATTCAGCCTCTTGATGTTATTTACGTAGAGCCTCGCCGTAGAATTGACAGAGAATCATTTGCTGACATCCAAGTATTCTTATCGCTTACTACTACGCTTATTACCACTTATCTATTATTCGAAAATTTGAGAAAATGATGATCTTTTATGCGCGAAAAGAAATTTCCCAGTAGTGATTCCCCTGATTGGACACCTGAGCAAGTTGCTATAGCTGCTCTTCCTATCGCTACACAAACTACAACTGTTCCTAAAGATACGGCTGCTAACCTCTTACAAGATTTTGATTTTATAAAGTTCGTTTATGTACTGAAACGGAGCTTGATATATATTTTCTTGATACTTGTTCTAAGTATCGGAGTTGCTTATTTATACTTGCGCTATACAAAGCCAGTTTACGAATCTAAAGCCGAAATTAAAATCGATATTAAAAGCTCTTCCTCCTTTTTAGGAATTGAATCTGATATTTTTAAGCAATCGAATTCTCCTTCTACTTCTACTTTTAGTAATCTTGCTAGTGAAATAGAAATCATCACCTCCTATAATTTGCTTAGAGAAGTAATAGATTCAATAAATTTACACGTAAGTTATCATAGTGCAGGGGAAATCCTTTCGATGGAAAGATTCATGACTTCTCCGTTTAAAGTATCTTTTTATGAAGTATCAAGTGCTTTTATGGATAAAGAAATATATGTAGAAATCATAAACCATAATGAGTTTTACTTGAGCTACATGAAAGATAACATAGAAATCCGTAACTTATATAGGTTTCGAGAACCTATAGAAACTCCTGAATATAAATTTATCATAGAGCCTACTTCTATTATCTCTCCTACAGAATTTAATCAGCGTTTTTTCTTCATTATACACAGTGAAAATTATTTGCTCAGTGATTTGCGCAGCAAGCTAAAAGTTGAAATTGCCAACCCAGCTGCTAGCATTATTAGCATTAGTTTTACAGATTACAATATTTTGAAAGCAGCTACTATAATTGATAATATCATTAAAATCTACCAAAGAAGAAGTATAGAAAATAAAAATAGGAGCTATGAAAAGAGCTTGGATTACCTTTACCAGCAAATTCAGCTTACGCGCGATTCACTGGATTATTACGAAAAACTTTTATCGCGTTATCGCATAGATCCTGAAAAAGAAGAGCTTTTGGAAGATGTGAACGCTGTTTACAGAAGAATACGAGAACTCAATGACCGAAAAGAAGAATATAAATTCAAATATTTAGGCTATGATACTCTAAAAAAAATGATAGAGTCGAACCGTTCTCCAGTGCAACTGGCTGCCGCAGCAAGTTTACTCGAAAATAATGAACTTAATTCGTTAGTAGGAGAATATGCTAAAGGAGTAGAAGAACTTAATCGCATAATAGGATATTATAAAGAGCATACTTTTGCATTTCGTCAAAAACAGCAAGATTTGGAATCTCAGAAAGCTAAACTAATTGAATTTGTAGCATATAGCAAACAACGCTTTCAAGAACGAATAAAAGATCTTGAAAATGAGATCCAACAAACTAAAAAAAGTCTTGAAAGAAAATCAATCGATGAGAATAACCTATTTGACTTAGAATATAAAAAGATAAAACGTGCTTACGATGTTTATGAAAATACATTTAACATCATGCTTACTAAAGTAGTAGAAATTAATCTGGCAAAAGCAGGAACTGTTGCAAACTTCCAAGTATTGGGTAGTCCGAATCGAGGAGGTTCTGCGCTTTATCCTATTCCTTTAACTGTTTATTTGTTTGCTATCTTCATAGGAGTCTTGGTCTCAGTAGGTTTTGTTGTGATAAGATATTTTATGCAAAACACAGTAAATAATTTGCGAGAACTCGACCGACTTACTAAACTTCCGATTTTAGGAGTAATACCAGAATATAATAAATTAAAAATGACTTACTCACAATTAGTAGTTCACTTGAACCCAAAGTCTTCTATTAGTGAAGCATATAGAACTATTAGAACAAATTTAGATTACATCAATGTGAAAGCGAGCAATAAGAAAATTATTTCTGTTACTTCAACTGTTTCGGGAGAAGGAAAAACTTTTGTATCGCTCAACACAGCAGGAGTTATTGCAATGTCAGGAATGCGTGTGTTGTTAGTAGACTTAGACTTGCGAAAACCTAAGATTCATACTGCTTTTGGGGTAGAAAACACGATGGGTATTTCTTCTATATTGGTAGGAAGAGCTACAGTTGAAGAATGTTTGTACAATACTAATATTCCGTCTTTGAAATTTATTACATCAGGGCCTATTCCACCTAATCCATCTGAGTTGTTGATGACAGATAGCTTCCCTAAAGTGATTTCTGAAATGTCTGAAATGTTTGATGTAGTGGTATTAGATACACCTCCAGTAGGACTTGTAACCGACGGTTTGATTGCAATCCGTCAGTCCACTAATACTATATATGTAGTGCGTGCAGATTATTCTAAACTCTCTTTTATTACAGGGTTGAATCGTTTAGTACAAAGGCAAAATTTGTCTAATATCGGAATCGTTCTTAACGCAGTGAGCAAAGAGGCTAAAAGTGGCTACGGCGAGTATGGCTACGGAGGATATACAGGCTACGGTGGAGATGCTTATGGTTATTACGAATAATGTTTTTCTCTATGAAATTGACGGAATTCACACATTTTTATTTTATTGGAATAGGAGGAATTGGTATGAGTGCCCTTGCAAGGCTGTTTAAAAAACTACATAAAACAGTAGCGGGGTATGACAAAACACCTTCCTCTTTGACTAATGAACTTATTCAAGATGGCATTTTGGTTCATTATGAAGACGATATTGCGCTGATTCCTAAGCCTTTTTTGAATCCTAAAACAACTTTGATAATTTGGACACCTGCTATTCCTAAAGAACATCAAGAGTTGTGTTATTTTCAACAGAATGGCTATACCGTTAAAAAAAGGGCTGAAGTTTTAGGAATGATTTCGGAGGAGTATTTTACGATTGCAGTAGCAGGAACACATGGAAAAACTACCACAGCCTCTATTCTTGCGCATATTCTTCATGAAGCAGGTTTGCCGGTCATGGCGTTGCTCGGTGGAATTTCTGTAAATTTTCAATCTAATTTGTTGTACACTCGAAAAGCGAATGAAAAAACTATTCTTGTAGTAGAGGCTGATGAGTATGACCGTTCGTTTTGGCAACTCTCTCCCGATTGGGCGATCATTACAGCCGTAGAGCCCGACCATTTAGATATATATGGAACCGCTCATCATGTGGAAGAAAGCTTTAAAGTATTTGCTCAAAAAATAAACCCTGAGAATGGTAAAATCTGGATAAATGAGAAGTTTAAGTGGCTATTAGGGTATGAGAATCATATAAAAACTTATGGTGTTGAGAGCGGGGATATAGCAGCAAAAAATATAAAAGTAGAAGATTATACTATAAAATTTGATGTGTTTGTTGAAAATCATTTACTTCTCTCGGATGTAAAACTTTCTATTCCAGGAAAACATAACGTTGAAAATGCGGTTGCAGCGATTGCCGTTGCTTTAGAGTTAAGAGTTTCTTCGGATAAAATTATTCAAGCATTGCGTTCTTATTTGGGTGTAAAAAGAAGATTTGAATACATTTTCAAAGGCGATAAGTTTATATATATTGACGATTATGCTCATCATCCTACAGAAATTCGCGCTTTTATTGATGGAGTGCGCATGTTATATCCCAATCGAAAATTAGCCATTATTTTTCAGCCTCATCTTTTTTCAAGAACGCGAGATTTTGCAGAAGAATTTGCTGAAAGTCTTTCTTGGGCAGACTATGTGTATATTATGGATATTTACCCTGCAAGAGAAAAACCTATTCATGGAGTTACTTCTAAAATAATTTATGATGCTGTAAGAGCTCCCTTAAAGACGTATGTTCATGATGAGCTTCAACTTCTTAATATTATTCGAAACACAGATGCGTATGTAATTGCTACTGTGGGTGCTGGTGATATCGATAGGTTTGTGCCTAAAATTGCTAAAATTCTTACTGCACGTGAAATCAGAGATTTGATAATGGAATTGCGCAATCAATATCAAGTGGCACAAGAAAAAATTTCATCGTGTGCCCGCGATATAAACCTTACGCTCAACCAGTTGCCTTACCATATGCATACATCAACCGATACAGATAAACTTGCTTTGTTGCATCGAAATAAAGCTAAAATTCAACATGCGGTGGCGTATTGTCAGGATACTTTTTTAGTGATTGATGCTAAAATTGATGAAATTGATACAATGATTCGTTATTGTAATCAAGTAATTCAAGAGGCTATGACGCTTGTGCAATAATTGACATTAAGTCAGGCACATCTAATACTAAGCAAACCTCTCCATTTCCCATGATAGAAGCGCCACTGATGTATCGAATATGTTCCAAGGGAGCGGTGAGCGGCTTTTCCATAATTTCTTTTTGATGAAGAAGTTTATCTACAACAATGCCTATGTATTTGCCATCTAAAGAGACCACAATAACAGTAAGTTTGTCTGTTTTCCAAGAATTTGAGTTTTGGTGGAGTTTTTCTTTGAGAGGAAGCAATAGCAAATTTTTAGATTGATATTCTCCTATGTACCATTTTCCAACTTTATGGCAAGATGACATCGGCAGCGAAATGACAGATTCTGTAAAAGCAATAGGAATTGCATACGTAACGTTATCTAACTGAAAGAGCAATACGGTTTTGACTGCCATCGACGAAGGTACGCGCAATCGAAAGCTTGTTCCTTCGCCTATTTTCGTTCGAATGTGAATTTTTCCGCCTATACTTTCTACTGCTTTTCGTACGGCGTCCATGCCTACGCCGCGCCCAGAAATCTCTGTAATTTTTTCAGCACTTGAAAAACCGCTTTCAAAGATAATTTGTAAACTATCCTCATCAGAAAGTTTTTCAGCTTGTTCTGCGCTAATGATTCCTTTTTCTATTGCTTTTTTGCGGATTAAAGATGGATTAATGCCTTTGCCATCATCTAAGACTTCGATAATTACGCTATCCTTATCTGCGTGAGCGCTTAGTAAAATATTTCCCGTAGGATTTTTTCCCATTCGAATCCGCTCCTCTGGCATTTCGATTCCATGGCTTACTGCATTGCGCACTAAGTGTACTAAAGAGTCGCTAATAGTTTGCAAAATTGTTCTGTCTATTTCGATTTCAGTGCCTTGTAAAGTAAGATTAACTTCTTTTTTTTCAAGAGTTGCTGCGTCTCTAACAATGCGATAAAATTTTTGGAACAAAATACCCACTTGCACAAGTCTGATATCCATAACAGAGTACTGTATTTCAGAAGAGATACGCATGAGCCTTGCAAACTCATTGCTGCGTGTCTGGTTCCCAAGGGATTGCATCAGACGGTCTCTCTCAATAATGAGTTCTCCTACTAAGTTGAGCAAGTGGTCTAATTTGCGAATGGGAATTTTGATGGTATCAGAAAGTGAAATCTCAGGTTGCAGTTCTTCAGGAGAAGAAGGTTGGGTTTCGTTAGAATTATTCAAAGGAACTTGTTCGACTAGTGTTTTTTCTGCTGAAGTATTGCACAGGTTTTGAAAAATAACCTCTAAGCGAGTTTTAATTCCTTTGTAATTAACTTTTTGACCAGAGGCAATGCTTTCAATAAGTTCACCTATTTTATCATTTGCGCGAAAGATGTCGTTGAAAAAATCAGCATTTAAAGGAATGTTTTTAGTTTTTATAGTAGAAAAAATGTCTTCTAAGATATGACAAAGTTCCGCAATGGCTTCGAACCCCATGGCGGCAGCATTTCCTTTTAGCGTATGAATAATTCTAAAAATTGCTTGTATAATCTTGCTTTCTTGCTGATTTTTTTCGAGTTCTGCTAATAGTTTATTGAGTTCGTCATATTGTTGACGCGCTTCTTCTAAAAAAATATCTCTAAGGTCGTGCGATTGCATATATTTAAGAGTTATTCGTCGCCCGATAAAGAGAACGAATAAAATGTTTTGTCGAGTTGAAAGGTACCCTTGTTAAACTCATCGATAAATTTTTCGATACGTTCTTTGGTAACACTTTTCCAGTTTAAGCAGACGTCGAGTCCTACGCCGTAATCAGCACTTTCATCGTATTGAATAAACTCTTGCACATCAAAGTCGCTGTCAAAAGAAATTTGCTCTGCAAGTGCATCGAGTTCCTCAACGAGCTTTCCCTCTAATTTTTCGAAGTCTTCTTTTTTCAACTTAGGATTTTCAGCCATCAGAATCGCCTCTGCTACATCGTAAATGTTTAACGTGTATTCCATTTCGAGCGTATAAATAAAAGCATCGAAAATTACTTCTTGTCCGTTGTAGTTGCCTACAAAAAAAATGCGAGCCGCATTTTCGTCGTTCTCTTCTTCTTCGTTGTAAATAAAATTTTGCCCTGCCTTACGACATAGCTCTTTTATTTTTGCAATCTCTTCTGCATCATATCCTTTGTTCATGCGCATTAGAACTTTATATTGCTACACAAATTTAGGAGTTTTCACCGAGCCGCGAATACTTATTTTCAAAATTTCCATAGTATGAATTAATTTTAATCTATTTTATCAAATCGGCAATAAGGCTGTAAAACTTTCGGAATTAAAATGCCATGAGGAGTTTGGTTATTTTCTAAAAGCGCCGATAAAACGCGTGGAATTGCTAAAGCACTTCCATTAAGAGTGTGTGCGAGTTGTATTTTTCCTTCTTTTGTGCGGTATCGGAGTTTCAGCCGATTGGCTTGAAAAGACTCAAAGTTGCTCACCGAGCTGACTTCTAACCATTTTTTTTGCCCTGCTGAAAAAACTTCGAAATCATAACAGAGTGCTGCATTGAAGCTAATATCTCCCCCGCAGAGTTTTATGCGTCGATAAGGAAGTTCTAATTTTTCCAAAAGAGATTGAACATGGGCGCACATTTCTTCAAGTACATCGTAAGAGTTTTCAGGGCGCTCGATGCGTACAATTTCTACTTTATCAAATTGATGAAGTCGATTTAAACCCCTTACATGTGCTCCCCAAGAGCCGGCTTCTGCTCTAAAGCAAGGCGTATAGCCAGCGAGTTTGATAGGAAAATCTTTTTCTTCTAATATTATATCGCGATACATGTTGGTAAGAGGAACTTCTGCCGTAGGAATCAAGTATAAATCTGTTTGATGAATTTTGTACATTTGTCCTTCCTTATCGGGAAGTTGTCCTGTGCCATAGCCAGAAGTTTCATTCACGATATGAGGCGCTTGGATTTCTGTATAACCTGCTTTTTCGGCTTCTTCTAAAAAGAAGTTAATCAGAGCACGTACAAGTTTTGCCCCTTTGCCTTTGTAGAATGGGAAGCCAGCTCCTGTTACTTTATTGCCGAGTTCGAAGTCGAGAATGTTATATTGGTGAGCTAAATCCCAATGAGCTAAAGCGTTTTCAGGAAGTGAAGGAATTGTTCCGCCTTCTTGAACAATTACGTTATCTTCTGCCGATTGACCTTCTGGTACGCTTTCATGAGGCAAGTTAGGAATTGTATAAAGCAACTGAGTAAGTTCTTGTTCAAGATTTTCTGTTTGTTCAGTAAGTTCTTTTACTTTTTCTTTTAAAGAAGAAGATCGCATTTTAGCTTTTTCAGCTTCCTCTACGTTGCCTGACTTCATGAGATTACCGATTTCTTTTGAGAGGGCGTTCATTTGATTTTGAGTTTCGTCGCGCTCTGCTTGCAATGAACGGCGTTGGCGATCTAAGAGAAGCACTTGTTCTACAATTTCTTCTGGGTTTTTTACATGTTTTTTGTGTAAGCCTCTGATAACCTTGTCTTTATTTTCCCTGAAAATAGAAAGAGTCAGCATAGTTTTTAGGGTTGTGGGCCATAAAATTGAAAAGAATCGAGCATTCTACCAAGAAAATTGAAAGCTCTTCTTTAAATGAGTTCTAAAAGAATATTATTTTTGTTACTTATTTTTGTTACTTTTTATATAGCATGAGTTCTTATTAAATAAAAAGGTTCTTTTTCACAAACTTTTCTCGATTTGGGAAGTTGTATTGAAAAGTAGGAGAATATGCAAAAAAGGGTTGGCATTTTAGGCTCTACGGGTTCGATAGGGAAACAGGCTTTAGAAGTTATTCAATCAAATCCAGATAAGTTTCGAATTACTATTTTAACAGCGCAAAACAATGCTTCTTTGCTTGTAGAACAAGCGCTTGCTTTTTCTCCTGATTATGTAGTGATTGCCAACGAAAAATATTACTATCAAGTAAAATCTGCTTTGCAATACACTTCTACCAAAGTATTAGCTGGCAAAGAAGCCGTTTCGGAAGTGGTAAAAGAAACAGATGCAGATATTATTCTTACTGCATTAGTAGGTTATGCAGGTTTGCAACCTACTATTTCTGCTATTAATAGTGGTAAACAGATTGCTTTAGCAAACAAAGAAACACTTGTAGTAGCAGGAGAACTTATCACACATTTGGCTCAAAAGCATCAAGCGACGATATATCCTGTCGATTCTGAACATTCTGCTATCTTTCAGTGTTTAGTAGGAGAAAACTATCGTTCTATCGAAAAAATCATTTTGACAGCATCAGGCGGGCCTTTTAGAGGGAAAAAAACGCATGAGTTGATGCATGTGACCAAACAACAAGCTCTCAAACATCCAAATTGGCAAATGGGAGCTAAGATTACGATTGATTCTGCTACTCTCATGAACAAAGGTCTCGAAGTGATTGAAGCTAAATGGCTTTTTGGAGTAGAAGCTCACCAGATTGAAGTGGTTGTGCATCCGCAGTCGATTATTCATTCGATTGTCCAATTTGAAGATGGAAGTATGAAAGCTCAAATGGGACTTCCCGATATGAAATTGCCTATTCAATATGCGTTGAGCTATCCTCATCGTTTAGCATCTTCTTTTCCAAGATTTGATTTTACCAACTATCCTTCTCTTACGTTTGAAAAGCCTGATACAGAAACTTTTCGCAATCTCGATTTAGCTTTTTATGCTTTGCAAAAAGGAGGCAACTTTCCTTGTATTCTCAATGCTGCTAATGAAGTAGCAGTAGCGCGTTTCTTAAAAGACGAAATTACATTTTTACAAATTGCGGAACTTAATGAAATTTGTATGGAAAGGATGGAATACATTTCTAATCCTACTTACGACGATTATGTTATGACACATCACAGAACCTCTGCATTTGCTCAAGAATTTAAGTTCAAAAAAACGTTTGGATACGCTTAGGATAGAAAGGAAAGCTTCAAAAAGTTTTTGACTATCCAACGTAAAAAAAGCTTCTTAAAGAATTGACGAAATAAAATCGTACCTCCTACGATTGTTAAGCTAACCAAAAAGCTGTTCTGTGAAAATTCTGCAAAAGTTTGAAAAGCGGAAGTAGCATTTGAAGCTACTAACACAAAATCGACTAACTTGCTTGATGATTGATAAGGCGATTCTAAAACAGCGAATATAGTTTCTATTTTTTGCAGGTGAATGTTTCGGTGTTTTTCGAAGACAGTTAAAAACTCTTGATTTGTGTGCAGTTCTCCAAAATAAGGAAGGTAAAACAATATATCTGCATCAATTTGAATGATAGTGCGTAGATGAAATTGGTATTGTTGGTATTCAAAAGGCGTATAAACTTCGATTCCTCCTTTTTTCAAAAGGTTTCGAATCAATATCAGAGCGCGAAAGGGAAAGACAATAGTGCGATAGGTATCAGTATAGAACGTTTGAATGTATTTTCCGATGATTGTCATGATAATTTTTTTTCATGACATCAAAAATAAGAAAGTGCAGAAGTTTGACTATAAAAACTAATCAAAAATCTGCACGAAATTGTTTATTCTTTTGCTAATTTTCCTATTTGGTGGTCAATTTTAAATAGTCCGTCGTTTTCTGTTCCAATGAGGTCGTGGATTTCAAGAGCACGGCGGGCTTGTTGTTCTTCCTCCATTTGTTCTTCTAAAAACCAGTCGCAAAATTTCACGGTTTGATAATCTTTCGCTTTGATACAAGTATCTACAATTCTGTTGAAAGATTCTGTGATTTTGATTTCCTGTTCCAAAGCAGTTTCCAATACTTCTTTTAAAGAAGAATATTCGTGTTTTACTTCTGCTACAGCAGGAGAAATTGCTATGCCTCCCATGTCACAAATGTAATCAAAGATGCGGAGCATATGTTCGCGCTCTTCACCAGATTGTTTTTTAAAGTATGAAGCGCATTCTATCAGTCCTTGTTGATGGCACCACGCTGACATTGCTAAATACATAGCAGATGATTCAGCTTCCATTACCATTTGTTTATTAAGTATATCCTGAATAATATCTTGCAGCGATGTTTTTAGTCTTGTCAAGCTTTTCATAACCATGAAAGTTTATTACAACAAAGTTAGGATTTTTTTTAAAGTTGTCAAGCAAAAAAAGTAATTTAGAGTAGGTCTAAATTACTGATTTTTAATTGTTTATAATCAATCTAAATAAATATTAGCTCAGTTTAAATTGTTCTACACCTCTACTAAGTTCTTCTGCAATAGAAGTAAGTTTTTTCCCTGTTTTGCCAATTTCCGACATGGACTTGGTAAGTTCTTGAGCAGAAGAAGCGAGTTCTTGTGTGCCTGCAGCCGTCTCTTCTGCCACTACTACAATCTTTTCAATGTTTTTAACGACGTTGTTAATAGATTCTTTTTGAGATTGTGTGGCAGCTAAAATGTCTTCTGATAAATGTAAGGTTTCTTGGCTTGATTTAAAAATCTCTTGAAATACTTCTTGTGAAGTCTGAGTAGCTTTAGAGCCAGAAATTACACTTTGTTTCATGCTTTCGATAGCGCGAGCGGCGAGTGCTGTATCTTTTTGAACGTCTTTAATAACTCGGTCTATTTCTATAGCCGATTTGCGACTATCTTCTGCTAATTTACGAATTTCTTCAGCTACTACAGCAAAACCTCTACCAGCATCGCCTGCGCGAGCTGCCTCTATTGCGGCATTAAGTGCCAATAGATTAGTTTGGGAAGCAATATCTGTGATTACATTAAGAGTACGAGAGATTTCTTCCGAGCGATGAGTAAGCACTTCAATCGAATTAGCAGTACTATTTGCATTCGCTGTAATTTCGTTCATGCTTTCTACTACTCTCTGCACGACAGTCAATCCGTTTTTGCAACTTTCTTGTCCTATTTTTGCTGATTGATTGATAATTTCTGCTTTTTTGCCCATTTCATTAGCTGAGCGCAGAATGTTTTCTACCAGCCTGCTCGATTCGTCTGTGCGAGCAGCTTGGTCTTGAGCACCCGAAGCAATTTGGCGAATGGCTGTCGAAACCTCTGCAGTGCTGTTGATCATGCTTTCTGAGCGTTCGAACATCTCAATAGAAGATTGTAACACTACTTTAGCAGAAAGTTTGATATTTTGAAGAAGTTGATTGAGGTTTTTGTTGGCGATGTTGAGAGCATTTGCCATATCTAAAATGTCACCATTAGCTTTGCTAGTGAAGCGATGTGTCAGATCGCCCATCGACATAGCGGTGATAATTTTATTGATTTCTAAAATAGGTTCGCTAATAGATGCTAAAAGTAAGTTTAATGAATCAATCAATTCTTTCCATGCTCCGCCAACTTTTTCCATCTTTAAGCGTTCGCTTAAAATGCCTTCTCTTCCTGCTAAATTAACTACTCGGTTAATTTCTGATATAATGTTTTTGAGAGTGTCGCGCAGGGCAAGGTTGTTATTGACCATATTTTGTAAGTCCTTGCGAATGGCAATTCCTTTTAAGTCAAAATCTGCATCAAAATTTCCTTGCTTGAGGTCTTCTAAGAAAGCAGAAATCTGACGAAGTGTAATAGTAAAGTCAGTAATATCGGTCGCAAGTTTGATTACTTTACTAACTTTCCCCTTTTCATCTTTTACAGGAGTGTAGGTAGCACTCAGCCATACTTCTTTCCCATTTTTGTTTTTCCTTCTAACTTCTCCGAGTTTAGGAATACCTGCTGATAAATCGCGCCAAAACTGAAGGTATTCTGGCGAACGACGATCTTCCTCGAACAAAAATATACTATGGTGAAGCCCTCTGACCTCTGTTTCTTGGTAGCCCATCAGCTCTAGAAAAATATTGTTAGATAGTAGCACATATCCCTCTAGCGTAAATTCAACAAAGGCAAAGGTAGAGTTGATAGCTGCTAATTGACCTGAGATTTCTATTTCGCGCTTTCTAAGGTTTTCTTGTGTAACAGCCATTTCTTCCATATTTTGGCGGAGTTCTTCTTCATTAGCGCGAATTTGTTCGAGTTGTAATTGTATTTGTTTTTCGTTTTCTTTTTGTTGAGTGATATCAAATCGGACTCCAATGTACTTGATAGGCTTTCCATTTTCATCTAAGACGGGTGCGATAGTAGCATCGACCCAATAAGTAGAGCCGTCTTTGGCGCGGTTAGGGTATTGACCTTTGAATACTTTTCCTGCTTTGATAGTGTCCCAAAGTTCTTTAAAAAGTGATTTAGGATTGTCTGGATGTCTTAGGATGTTGTGTGGTTTTCCTAAGCACTCTTCTGGTGTATACTTGGAAACTTCTGTGAACTTTTTATTGACATAAGTGATATTTCCGTAGAGGTCTGACTCTGTTAAGAGTGCAGAGACATCCAGAACGTTTAATCGCGCTTCAAATTCTCTTTTAAGAGCATCGCTTTCGGCTTTTTTACGGGCAAGGTCTTCTTGAGTAGCCGCCATTTCTTCCATATTTTGGCGGAGCTCTTCTTCAATGCTTTTGAGCTCTTGCAGTTGCTTTTGCGCTTGAAGCTCTAGCTCTTTTTGTTTTGTAATGTCAAAGCGAATGCCAATATATTTTATTGGTTTTCCTGTTTCATCTAATACAGGAACAATAGTAGCCTCCACCCAGTACGTAGAGCCGTCTTTGGCGCGGTTAGGAAAAGTTCCTTGAAAAATGCGCCCTGCTCTAATGGTACTCCACATTTCTTCAAACAATGACTTAGGATTAGAAGGATGCCTTACAATATTGTGCGGTTTCCCAATCAATTCTTCTCGGCTGTATTTAGAAATGGTGCAAAATTTGTCGTTAGCATAGGTAATTGTTCCATAAATATCTGTTTCACTTACAATTGCAGCAGCGTCAAGTGCTTTTATTCGTGCAGAAAGTTCTTGAGCGTTTTTAATATCTTGTAAATTTTCTGCTTGATTTTCACTAGAAATGACGTTATTACGTGGAATGAGAGTGTCTTTTCTTAAGTTATCTCCGAGTGCCATTTTTTGTTTGAGTTTTGTTTTTAGAAAGATAAAAAAAAACTAGCTTGTTTTCTACATTAAACGCAAAAAAATTTTTTGACAATGTAAATTGACAAAAAAACTTACTTGAAATATTTAACTTTGTTATGTACTTTTAAAGCCTAAATTGTTTGTTATTATGCATGCTACTTTTTATACTGTTCTTTTAATAGTGTTTTTAGCATCTTGTCAAAGCAAATCAAAAGAGCAAGAAAGTTTGAATGATGTAGCGGTAGACAGTTCTTTATTGCAAAAATCCAATAATACAGAAAGCGCCACCACTTCTATCGAATTTGCTGAAACAGAGTATTTCTTTGGAACTATCAAGCAAGGAGATGTGATACAACATACCTTTAAATTCAAAAATACAGGAAAGATACCCTTAGTTATTTCTAATATTACAGCAAGTTGTGGTTGTACAACTCCTGAATACACGCGTGAACCTGTCCCACCAGGGGGAGAAGGAGAAATTAAAGTAGAATTTAATTCTGCAGGCAAACAGGGGCAACAAATCAGAACGGTTACCATTACAGCAAATACTCCTGAAATAACTCATCAACTTACTTTGAAGGGAGAAGTGCGCGTATTAGACGATGTGATAGGACCTCGAAAAGATAAATTACCTCAATAATTCACGACCTGATTACACCTAGTTTATTGATTCTAAAGTACTTCTATGGTTTTTTTATATCGTGTAGGAATATCGCTATACAGTGGCGCGATTTATATTGCTTCGTTCTTTTATACAAAAGCCAAGTTGTTCAGAGAAGGACGTCAGAATTGGCAATCTCGTTTGAGAGAATATCTTCAAAAAAATTCTTTTAAAGAGGTTGCATGGTTTCATGTATCTTCACTTGGAGAGTTTGAGCAAGCGCGTCCTTTGATTGAGATGTTTCGCAAAAGTTATCCATGCTACAAAATTGTGCTCACATTTTTTTCGCCAAGTGGATATGAAGTTCGCAAAAATTATGAGAAAGCCGACTTAATTACTTATTTACCGCTAGATTCTCCCCAAAATGCCGAGGAATTTATTGAAATTATAAAACCTACTATCGTATTCTTTACCAAGTACGATTTTTGGTATTTTTATTTAAAGGCTCTATACGAAAAACAGATTCCATTAATTTGTTTTTCAGCCACTTTTCGCCCTAATCAAGTGTTTTTTCAATGGTACGGAACTTTTTTTCGTAGAATGCTTAGATTTTTTTCAATAATCTTGGTTCAGAACGAAGATTCTTTGAAGTTACTTTTTAGCATTGAAATTAAACATGCAGCCATCTGTGGAGATACACGCTTTGACAGAGTAGTAGAGATTTTTCAGCGTCGTACAGAAATTCCTAAGATAAAGGAGTTTGTAAAAAATACGCCTACGTTGGTAGTAGGAAGTAGTTGGAAAGAAGATATCGAATTATTGGCAGATGCTTTTAAGGACTGGTATAAGCCTATTAAAATAATTATTGCGCCTCACGAGCTTTCCGAAAAAAATTATCGATTCATAGAAACGTCTTTCTCTGATTTCAAAATAGAGTATTACTCTAAACTTTCTGATACTAACGCCACAATTCTGATTATTGATAATATTGGTATGTTATCTTCGCTTTATCAATACGGTCAGTTTGCATATGTAGGAGGTGCTTTCGGAAAGGGATTACATAATATTTTAGAAGCGGCTGTTTACGGAATTCCTATATTTTTCGGCAACAAAAATTTTACTAAATTCCAAGAAGCTATTCGCTTGCTTCAAGCAGGAGGAGCTTTTGTAGTGGCAGATTACATAGAGTTTAGAAAACTCTTTCGGGAGATGTATAAAAATGAAGGTTTTAGGCAATCTGCAGGTAAAGTAAGTTATGATTTTGTTCGTTATCATACTGGAGCAACTTCAAGAATTTTGTCTTACGTAGAGCAGTATCTGAAGGACTGCGAGAAAGTAAGTTTTTCAGAAAAAAAGTGATTTAGTTGCTGTAACTAGTATCATGAATACCAAAAAATATTTTAAATGTAGATTGATATTCGGATATCGTATGGCGAGCTGAGCTGTTGTTCGCCCTCCAATAGCCTGCCCTACAGATAAAAGCACAGCATATTGCCAATGAAATTTTTCTTGTATGATAAAAATAAGCATTACAGGGAATGTATAAAGTGCAATAATCAAGATTTTTAAAATATTCGCTTGAAAAGGAGAAAAATGTGCACCTTGTACTAAAAATATTGTAAACACAATCGCAACTCCGATTTGAATAAACCCTCCGTAAATTCCTAGCCCTAGAAATACAATACTGAGCCATGGCTTAAAGGTGGGAGGTTTTGAAGAGAAGGGAGCGCTCCATTTTTGAGTATTCAAAAAAACAGATGGAATCAGGAGCAGCATCATGTAAGCGACAATTTTTTCAAGTAGCTCTTTTTCTAAAAATGTAGCTAACCACGCTCCTATAAGTGAACCAATCCAAGCAGGCAGTACGACTCTAAACCAGACCGAAAAAGGAGGAAGATGTTTGCGAAGAGTGATCAAAGAAGCTATGCTTTGGGAAAGTATGCCTAATCGGTTTGTGCCGTTTGCAATATCAATTGGAACATTCAACAACAAAAGTGCGGAGAGTGTAAAAATAGAGCCACTTCCTGAAAGTGTGTTTACAACACCAGCTAACCAACCTATTAAAATAAGCAAAAGCCATTCCATTTATTAAAATTTAATAATTTTTTTATAAAAAAATATTGTAAGTTCAAAATTTATGTGTAAGATTGCAGGTTCCAAAAATAGCATATCGCAACAGTTATGGCATTTAAAAAAAATAAAAAAATCACGAATGACTTTACACGGGTCACCATTAGCCTCGCTTCACCCGAATCTATTTTAGAACAATCATATGGAGAAGTTACCCAACCAGAAACCATCAATTACAGGACCTACAAGCCAGAAATGGGAGGTTTGTTTTGTGAAAGAATTTTCGGACCTGTAAAAGATTGGGAGTGTCACTGTGGCAAGTACAAGCGAATTCGTTATAAAGGCATTATTTGCGATAGGTGTGGCGTAGAAGTAACTGAAAAAAAAGTGCGGCGCGAGCGCATGGGGCACATTCAGTTAGTAGTTCCGGTAGCTCATATTTGGTATTTTCGTTCATTGCCTAATAAGATAGGTTATTTATTGGGGCTCCCTACTAAAAGACTTGATCAAATTATCTATTACGAGCGCTACGTGGTGATTCAGCCTGGTATTAAGGAAGCGGATGGTATAAGCTATCTCGATTTTCTTACAGAAGATGAATATTTGGATATTATAGATACACTTCCTGCCGATAATCAAACCCTTGACGACAACGACCCTCGCAAGTTCATTGCTAAAATGGGTGCCGAAGCCCTTGAAATGCTTCTTGCGCGCTTGAATCTCGATGATTTATCTTATGAGTTGCGTCATATTGCTAACAACGATAGCGCGCAACAACGTCGTACAGAGGCGCTTAAGCGTTTGAAGGTAGTGGAAGCATTTCGCGAAGCTCGATCACGAGTAGAAAACCGGCCTGAGTGGATGATTATTCGTATGGTTCCTGTTATTCCACCAGAACTCCGTCCGTTAGTGCCTCTTGATGGAGGACGCTTTGCTACCTCTGACCTCAATGACTTATATCGTCGCGTAATCATTCGCAATAATCGCTTGAAACGTCTGATTGATATCAAAGCACCTGAAGTGATTTTGCGCAATGAAAAACGCATGCTCCAAGAGGCAGTAGATTCGCTGTTCGATAATTCTCGCAAAGTAAACGCTGTTCGCGCTGATGGTAATCGTCCTCTTAAGTCGCTTTCAGATATGTTGAAAGGAAAACAAGGGCGTTTCCGTCAAAATCTCTTAGGAAAGCGTGTAGATTATTCGGGGCGTTCTGTGATAGTGGTAGGTCCAGAGTTGAAACTTCACGAATGCGGATTGCCCAAAAGTATGGCTGCTGAGTTGTTTAAGCCATTTATTATTCGAAAACTTACAGAGCGCGGAATTGTCAAAACAGTGAAGTCTGCTAAAAAAATTGTGGATAGAAAGGATCCTGTTATCTGGGATATTCTAGAAAATGTATTGAAAGGACACCCTGTTTTACTAAACCGTGCTCCAACGCTTCATAGATTAGGAATTCAAGCGTTTCAACCAAAACTTATCGAAGGAAAAGCAATTCAGTTGCATCCTTTGGTATGTACGGCTTTTAATGCAGACTTCGATGGCGACCAAATGGCAGTTCATGTTCCACTAGGACAAGAAGCCATCCTTGAAGCTGCTATCCTTATGTTAGCTTCTCACAACATCCTCAACCCTGCGAATGGCGCTCCTATTACAGTGCCCTCACAAGATATGGTGTTAGGTTTGTACTATCTCACTAAGGGACGCAAATCTACGCCAGATCATAAAGTAAGAGGAGAAGGAATGTTGTTTTACTCTCCTGAAGAAGTCATTATCGCTTACAATGAAAGAAAGATAGATATGCATGCGCATATCAAAGTACGCATCAAAACCCTTCAGCGAGATGGAAGCTACAAAACAGAAATCATTGAAACTACAGTAGGACGCGTACTCTTTAATCAGGTAGTGCCTAAAGAAGTAGGGTTTATTAATACATTGCTCACCAAGAAGGACTTGCAAAAAATCATTGGAAAAGTATATAGAATTTGTGGGAACCCAACAACAGCGAAGTTCTTAGATGATATTAAGTATATGGGTTTCCAAAACGCATTTCGAGGAGGGCTTTCTTTTGGTTTGAACGATATTATTGTGCCGAAAGAAAAACAAGCGCTCATTGCAGAAGCAAAACAGGAAGTGCAATCGGTAGTGGATAACTATCAAATGGGTCTTATTACTGAAAATGAACGTTATAACCAAGTAATCGATATATGGACACGCACTACCTCTAAGCTGACAGCGCGACTGATGGAACTCATGGAGCAAGACCAACAAGGTTTTAATTCCATTTATATGATGATGCATTCAGGCGCACGAGGTTCACGTGAACAAATACGACAGCTAGGAGGGATGCGAGGTCTGATGGCAAAGCCTCAAAAGAATTTGCAAGGTTCTGCAGGTGAAATTATAGAAAACCCTATTCTTTCTAACTTTAAAGAAGGATTAGATGTGCTCGAGTATTTCATTTCTACTCATGGAGCGCGCAAAGGGTTAGCAGATACAGCTTTAAAAACGGCTGATGCCGGTTATTTGACACGCCGCTTGGTGGATGTAGCACAAGATGTAATTATTACTGAAGAAGATTGTGGTACACTTCGCGGAATTACTATTGAAGCTCTTCGCCAAGAAGACGGTGAAATCGCAGAGCCTCTTTCTGAGCGTATTTTAGGACGCACCAGCTTACATGATATCTATCACCCTCAAACCAAGGAGCTTATTGTTGCCTCAGGAGAAGAAATCAATGAAGATATAGCAGAAGCTATCGAAAAGGCGGGGATCGAACAAGTAGAAATCCGCTCAGTGCTCACATGTGAAACTAAACACGGAGTTTGTGCAAAGTGTTACGGTCGAAATCTTGCTACAGGAAGACCTGTTCAGATTGGAGAAGCTATTGGAGTGATTGCAGCGCAATCTATCGGAGAGCCCGGAACCCAGCTTACTTTGCGCACTTTCCACGTCGGAGGAGCAGCTTCTGCAATCTCAGCTGATTCTTCTATTAAAGCAAAATCAGATGGACGCATCGAATTTGAAGAATTGCGAACTGTTTCGGGCACAGACAACGAAGGAAAACCCGCAGAAGTTGTCATGTCTCGTTCTGCAGAAATGCGCATTATCAATGTCGCTACTAAGCAAGTAATAGTAAGCCAGAATATTCCTTACGGATCGTTTTTATATGTAAAACACGGCGATATGGTTACAAAAGGTCAAACGATTTGTACGTGGGACCCGTTTAATGCCGTGATTCTCTCGCAGTACGACGGAATAGTGCGGTTTGAAGGAATTGAAGAAGGAATTACTTATCGAGAAGAAATAGATGCACTTACTGGACACTCTGAAAAAGTGATTATCGATACCAAGGATCGCACTAAAAATCCCGCTATTGTCGTGGTGGCTGACGATGGTAGAGAAGCAGTTTCTAATATTCCTGTAGATGCTCACCTTGCTGTAGATAACGGTGACCGTGTTTATGCGGGGCAAGTATTAGTGAAGATTCCTCGCCAAGCTACTAAAAACCGAGATATCACTGGAGGTTTGCCTCGCGTAACAGAATTATTCGAAGCAAGAAATCCTTCTAATCCTGCTATTGTATCAGAGATTGATGGCGTAGTAACTTATGGCGGCATTAAGAGAGGTACAAGAGAGATTTTTGTAGAATCAAAAGATGGCGTAAAACGCAAATACATGGTGCCTCTCACAAAACATATTCTCGTACAAGAAAATGATTATGTAAAAGCAGGTTCTCCACTTTCTGACGGTGCGGTTACTCCTTCAGATATCTTAGCAATTAAAGGACCTACTGCTGTACAGGAGTATCTTACTAAAGAAATTCAAGATGTATATCGCGCGCAGGGCGTAAAAATCAATGATAAGCATATTGAAGTGATTGTTCGTCAAATGATGCAAAAAGTGCAAATTATTGATCCAGGAGACACTAACTTCTTGCCACAGCAAGCAGTAGATAAATGGGTATTTCGCGAAGAAAATGATAAAATCTTGGGAATGAAGGTAGTAGAAGACGCAGGTGATTCTAAAGAACTCAAGCCAGGCATGATTGTTTCAGCTCGTAAAGTGCGAGATGAAAATTCTATGTTAAAGCGAAAAGACCTCAGACCTGTAAAAGTTCGCGATGCACAACCTGCTATTTCCAGACCTACTTTGCAAGGTATCACCCAAGCAGCTCTCGATACCGAAAGCTTTATTTCTGCTGCTTCCTTCCAAGAGACGACGAAGGTACTTTCAGAAGCCGCCATACGCGGGAAAACAGATTATCTACTCGGACTCAAGGAAAATGTTATTGTTGGTCATCTCATTCCTGCAGGTACGGGACAAAGACGTTTCAACAATCTCAAAGTTCTTCCAAAAGAAGAATACGAGAACATGAAACAAAAAGAAGGAGGTATTTTGCGCAAAGAACGTGCAACAGTTTAAAGAATCTATTCTCTTACTTTAGTTTACCTGAAAGAAAGCTCTTTCAGGTTTTTTTGTTTAAAAGTGCTAACTATTTTGAGAATATTTCGTTGGAATGAGTTAAAATTGCTATGCTAAACTCAACTAATTGACATGAAAACACAATTAACGATTTTCGCAATTTTTTTGTGTTTTACTTTCGTTAAAAGCCAAACTTTTACAGACAACCGCGATGGAAAAACCTATAAAATTGTCACTATTGGAAAACAAATCTGGATGGCTGAAAATTTAGCATTTAAAACAGAAGATTCTTTTTGTTATGATAACGATGAAGCCTTATGCGAAAAATATGGAAGGCTTTACACTGCTGAAGAAGCAGAAAATGTTTGTCCACAAGGTTGGCGCCTTCCTAATGCTCAAGACTGGAGAACTTTAGAAATGACCCTCGGAATGCCTGCGGAAGAAATTGAAGAAACAGGATGGCGCGGAACAACAGAAGGAACCAAACTAAAGGTAGGTGGCTCAAGCGGATTTAATGCTATTTTAGGAGGCAAAATGACGCCTAATGGAAACTTCTCTGGCTTAAATTTGAATGGTAATTATTGGTCTTCGACGAAAGACGCTAATGGCTACAACTTTTATCGGTATGTAGCCAAAGATAAGGAACAAATCGGAAGGTTGAGCATTAGCGGATACGCTTTTAGCGTTAGATGCATAAAAGAATAAAGTTGTTTCTCTCTATTTACCTGAACTAAGCTCTGAAGACTAAGAATTTGGTCCCTAAGAAATTAGTCATGGTTGTAAGGCAGATAGCGAATAAATTAGCGATGTTCGCGCTAATTTTTATCACTTCCACACAAACGTATAAAAATCCTAAGCTCAATAACAAAGAGGCTATATATACTCCAAAGTATTTAGCAATCTCGGCAGACTGCTTTTCATGAGATTCGAAAGTCCAATATTTGTTAAGACCATATCCTACGAATACGCCTGTTATGAAGCCAATAGCAGAAGCAATTTGATAGTGTAAACCTATAAATTGGTAAAGAACATAATAAACACCGTAGTTTACAATTGTACTGATACCTCCTACTACCCCAAAGCGAAAGGCTTGTTTAATGATGACTTTGTTTATCATAATGTTGTACTTGATAAAATTGAATTCGACACAAATCGGCTCCTAATTTATCTTTTTTTTCGCTATCTCCAATCATGATAACATCGCAAGGAGCTAAATTCATTTTTTCAAGAGCAAGAAGAAATGGGTAGGGATGAGGTTTTTCTACGCCCGCTTCTTCCGAACTTACCATAAATTTAATGTATGGTTGAATGTTGAGTTGTATAATTTTTTTATGTTGAATTTGCGCTGTTAAATCTGTAACTAAGCAAATAGGAATTTTTTTTTGGTAGCACTCCTGCAGAAAAGAAAGTGCTTTAGGAAGGATTTTCATTGTTTGAAGAAAAGTGTTCCAGTAGAGCGCCTCGTATTGAAGGGTTTTTTCAAAATGAGTGTAACCTAAAAAGTTTTCAAATAGTTTTTGAAAATACAACAAACGAGAATGCGAAGCTCCTTGTCCATGTAATTCGTGATTGACTCTTTTTCGAGCTTTGTTGTAGAGCTCTTGAAAAAATTCTGGTGTTGTAAAAGGATATTCTTGGATAAATTTTTCTGTACAAGCCTGCATGGCCACATGATGAACTTCATCATAGGCATAAAGAGTATTGTCCAAATCCAGAAGAACTCCTTTGACGCCATGGAGAGGAATATCTGGAAACAGTATCATTTTAGGTATTGAGTTTAATAAATCCGCCGTCAATCGGATAGTCGGAACCTGTTACAAAACTTGCTTCATCTGAACAAAGATAAAGAGCAAGAAAGGCAATTTCTTCAGGTTGGGCCATTCTTCCAATAGGCTGGGAATGAGAGAGCTTTTCAAAAATTTCTGCTTCTCGACCAGGATAATTTTTAGCAATAAAATTATCTACAAAAGGAGTGTGGACACGCGCTGGAGAAATGCAATTACAACGAATATTGTATTTGAGCATGTCGCGCGCTACAGAAAAAGTCATCATCAAGACTGCTCCCTTGCTCATCGAGTAAGCAAACCGATCTGGAAGTCCTACTGAAGAGGCGATGGATGCCATGTTTAAGATAACGCCTCCACCAGAAAGTTTCATCTTTTCGACGCCTGCTTGTAGACAGTTATATACTCCTTTGATGTTGATATTGTAAATGCGGTCTAAATCAGCTTCTGTAGTAGTTTCAATAGTGCCGATATGAGAAACTCCTGCATTATTGACTAAAATGTTCAGTTTGCCGAATCGTTGAAAAATATTTTCAAAAACTTCTTTTACCTCGGCATGTTTAGAGACATCACAAGGAAATACTGCCACTTTACCACCTTCCTTCTCAATTTCTTGTTTAGAAGTGAGAGCAGCCTGCTCAGAAATCTCAAGAATTACGCTGGTAGCTCCTTGTTTAGCAAATAGCTTGGCTATTTCTTTTCCAATTCCTGAGCCTCCGCCTGTAATTACTGCAATTTTATTATCTAATCGAAACACCTTTTTATTTTGTTTTAGGTTGAAAACAATACCTTTGGCGAAATTAGCAAGATTCTTTCGTATGAAGCAACAAGTTTTTTTTCGCATAGCTGCGTATTTTGAGTATTGGAGAAGAGCCAAAGGAGCTCACAGCATTCATTCTCCTTTTGTGTTTGAGCTATACAATGAAGTAATTATCAGCCATAAGATGTATTACGCATTTGAAGAGATTGAAAATTTGCGCACTACCTTATTGCGGAACTACGAGAAAATTAAGGTACAAGATTACGGAGCTGGACCCTCTTTTTTTTCCAGAAAGCAACGGAGCATTTCTTCTATTGTGCGTTATAGCGCTGCTTCTCCCAAAAAGGGGCAATTGCTTTTTAAGTTAGTAAATTTTTTTCAGCCTAATGCTATTCTGGAGTTTGGCACTTCTGTCGGGATTAGTACTTTGTATTTACATTTAGCCAAAAGGAAGGCTACTCTCATTACAGTAGAAGCTGATTCTTATCTTGCTCGATTGGCACAGGCACATTTTTGTTTAGTAGGAGCCTCCATTGAAAGCAAAATAGGAAATTTAGATACGTTACTCCCTCAAATCGTGCTAGAAATTCCTAAAATTGATTTTGTATATTTTGATGCAAATCATCGTTATGAATCCACTTTGCACTATTTTGAAACTTGCTTACCTAAAGTTCATAACGAGACCGTGTTTGTGTTAGATGACATTTATTGGAGTGTAGAAATGAAAAAAGCTTGGCAAACGATTCAACATCATCCTCTTGTAACAATGACGATTGATTTGTTTGATATAGGAATAGTTTTTTTTAGAAAACAACAAGCTAAACAGCATTTTGTATTAAAGTGGTGATATCGACACTTTATGCACTTGACTTCTAAGGTTATTGAAATTTTTTGTGAATGCTGCGTTCACTTTTATTTTTTTTTTAAAATTGCATAGCTTTCGCACAAGCTTGTAAAGTAATAAAATTATTATTCACATCAAAAAGATTTTTCTATGGCAAATATCAGAATTGGAATCAACGGATTTGGACGTATAGGACGGTTGGTTTTTCGCGCTGCTATTCAGAAACCTCATGTAGAAGTTGTCGCTATTAATGACCTCATCGAACCTGATTATATGGCATACATGCTTCGCTACGATTCTGTTCATGGTCAATTTAAAGGCGATATAAAAGTAGAAGATGGAACATTAGTAGTAAATGGCAAAAGAATCCGCGTTACCTCTGAAAAAGATCCTGCTAATCTGAAATGGAATGAAGTCGGAGCAGAGTATATTGTAGAGTCTACAGGTATTTTCCTTACTAAAGATAAAGCTGAGGCACATCTAAAAGCAGGTGCCAAAAAAGTAGTGATGTCTGCTCCTTCTAAAGATGATACCCCTATGTTTGTGATGGGTGTAAATCATACTTCTTTAAAACCAACGGATACTATTGTTTCAAATGCTTCTTGTACTACAAATTGCTTAGCTCCTTTAGCAAAAGTAATCCATGATAATTTTGGCATTGTAGAAGGATTGATGACAACAGTGCATGCTACCACTGCTACGCAAAAAACAGTGGATGGACCTTCTGCAAAAGACTGGAGAGGAGGCAGAGCAGCGGCCGCTAATATCATTCCTTCTTCTACGGGTGCAGCGAAAGCCGTAGGTGTGGTAATTCCGGAATTAAAAGGAAAACTTACAGGTATGGCGTTTCGCGTTCCTACTATTGATGTTTCAGTGGTAGATTTAACGGTCCGTTTGCAAAAGTCTACTACTTACGATGAAATCAAAGCGGCTATCAAATTGGCTTCTGAAACCTCTTTAAAAGGCATTTTAGGATATACCGAAGACGAGGTGGTGTCTCAGGATTTTGTGGGCGATCCTAGAACTTGCATTTTTGATGCAGGCGCTGGCATAATGCTAAATCCTAATTTTGTGAAGCTAATTGCTTGGTATGATAATGAGTGGGGTTATTCAAACAAACTAGTAGAACTGATTGAGTATATGGCAACTCTTTAAAATTTTTTTAGAACCTGCAAGCTAAATTTTGCAGGTTTTCTTTGTTTTGTATTTGTAAGAGTTTTTTTGTGAAATTTGTGAGAAGTAATTTTATTTCGTGTAACACGATAGAGAATATTAAAAATAATACTACTCCAATTCTTGCGTTTACAAAAAAAAATCCAAAACTTTCGTTATAATGTTAAAAGTTCAAATGAAAAGGTTAGGCACACATATACTCATTTGGAGTACAATTTTAATTTGTATCCTGAGTTGTGATTCATCAAAAGAAAGCACATCTGATAATCAAGGACTTATTGAAGCAAAGGGAGGTCGATACTACGGTGGAGTTTTTCGACTTAACGAATCAGAATATATTAAAAACTTATTTCCTCTCAGCATCATTGATGCCTATTCTTATCGCGTAGCTTCTCAGATCTATGAAGGGCTTTTCAAATTTACGCAAGACTCTCTTAAAGTTGTGCCTGCTCTTGTAGAAAGCTATACAGTAGATGATGCAACGCGTACGGTTTATACTTTCAAACTTAAAAAAGGAGTTTATTTCCATGATGATGACTGTTTCCCAGGCGGAAAAGGACGTGAAATGACCGCAAACGATGTAAAATATTGCTTTACACTTGTTTGTACTCAGGATCGCAACAACCAAAGTTTTAACTTGTTTGATGGAATCGTAAAAGGAGCTAACGAATACTTTACTGCAAGCGCTACTAACAATCCGCTCAAAGAAGTAGAAGGTATTAAAGTAATAGACGATTATACTATTCGAATAACGCTGGTGAAGCCTAACTCCATGTTTATCAGTAATTTAGCGCGTCCTGGGGCTTTTATTTTCCCTAAAGAAGCCTATGAAAAATATGGAGCTGACATGCGTATCAAATGTGTAGGCACAGGACCTTTCATGCTTTCAAGCGTCGATGAGGATATTTCTATTATTTTGAAGAAAAATCCTAAATATCATGGGTATGATAAATTTGGAAACAAGTTGCCTTTCTTAGATGGAATTCGCATCACGTTTATGAAAGATAAAAAAGTGGAACTTATGGAGTTCCGCAAGGGCAACTTGGACATGATGTATCGTCTTCCTACTGACCATATTATTGAAATCTTGCATGAAACAGAAACGAGTCCTTCTGGAGGTTATTTACAGTATGAGCTCCAAAGAGAGCCTGAAATGTCTACTCAACTGCTCACTTTTAACACAACTGACCCTATTTTCAAGGATGTAAATATTCGGAAAGCAATTTCATATGCTATAGATAAAGAAAAAATTCTCGACTATGTGCTAAACGGAGAAGGATATGGAACTGGAAAATACGGAGTTACTCCTCCTTCTTTCAAAAATTACGACATTACTAACATTCGGGGATACGATTTTAATTTAGATTCTGCTAAGTTCTACCTCAAAAAAGCGGGTTATCCTAATGGGCAAGGTCTCAAGCGCATTACTCTTGATTTGAACGCTGAAGGAGAGCGATATACTAATGTAGCTGTCGAGCTTCAGAAACAACTAAAAGATCATTTAAATATTGAATTAGATTTGAATATCTCTCCGCTTTCTCAGATTGCTGAAAAAAGTACGTCTGGTAATTTTAGTATTTTGCGCCACGCTTGGATTGCCGACTATCCACATCCAGAAAACTTTTTATGGGCGTTTTATGGAAAAACAGTTCCTACCGATCCTTCGCAGAAGTCTTATCCTAATCTTTCTCGCTACAAGAATGACAAGTTTGACAAACTCTATGAAGCAGCTCTCAATGCAACATCGGAAGAAGAAGCATTAGCCAAATTCATGGAAGCTGAAAAGCTTTTAATGTTAGACGCACCTGTGGTAGTGCTTTGGTATGACGAAGGTTATCGTCTGTTGCAATCGCAAGTGAAGAACTTTCCTAGCAACCCGATGCAGTACCGCGATTTTAGCGAAGTTTATTTTACACCTAGGAAAGAAAATAAACCCGAGAATTAGTTTTTTCTCTGGTTTTTTCTTTAAATAATTTTTTATGAAAGGAATTATTTTGGCGGGAGGTTCTGGAACAAGGCTCCATCCCATTACCTTGGCGATGAGCAAACAACTGATTCCTGTGTATGATAAGCCGATGATCTATTATCCGCTTTCTACACTGATGCTTGCAGGTATTCGTGAAATCTTAATTATCACAACTCCTCACGATCAACCTCTATTCAAGCAACTTCTTGGAGATGGAAGCCGTATTGGGTGTTATTTTTCATACGCTGTTCAGCCTGAACCTAAAGGTCTCGCTCAGGCATTTACCATCGGAGAATCATTTATCGGAAAAGAAAAAGTTTGTTTAATATTAGGAGACAATATCTATTACGGAAGCGGATTGAGCCATATGCTTCAGTCGTGTACAAATCCTGATGGAGGAATTGTATTTGCCTATCGCGTTTCTGATCCTGAACGCTATGGAGTGGTCGAATTCGATAAAAATTTTCAAGCCATTTCAGTAGAAGAAAAACCTGCTAAGCCAAAGTCGAATTATGCTATTACGGGACTTTATTTTTACGATAACGAAGTCATAGAAATTGCCAAGTCTGTAAAGCCTTCTGCGCGCGGTGAATATGAAATTACGGATATTAACAAAACCTATTTAGAGCGCAAAAAGTTAAAAGTGCAAATCATGAATCGAGGCATGGCGTGGCTTGATACAGGAACTTTTTCAAGTCTGATGCAGGCTGGTCAGTTTGTTCAAGTGATTGAAGAGCGTCAGGGTCTTAAGATTGGTTGTATTGAGGAAGTTGCCTATCGCATGAAGTTTATTGATGAAGAACAGCTTTTGCGTATTGCTCAACCTCTCGAAAAAAGCGGATACGGATTGTATTTGAAAGCACTTATCAAGGAAGAAAAAAGCAGATAAAACTGTATTGTCGAATAGCCTATCTGCTTAAGCATCAGTTTATAGTGTTACGACGCGTTGTTCTTTATGAGAAAGGAGCGCTGCATCAAATACTTCGTGGCTTAAAACTGCTTCTTGTGGAGTAGCACAGCCAAATTTGTTACCTAGTTTTCCTTCTCTTTCGGCAAAATACGCCGCTAACATTTGCATAAAACAATCTGGAAAACCTGGTTCAAAAATAGCACCCGTGATTGTAGGAAATACAGAAGTAAATCCTAAGTCTGTTTTTTTCCACCATTGGTCTTTTCCACTGATTTCGTATTCCCAAAAAGTTTTAGGTTCTTTTGTGCTGTATTTGAATCCTCCTTTTGTTCCGATCACTTCTATTATCCACGTATTGGTTTCAGTAGGAGCCATGCGAAAAGTTTCCCATGTCATAGGGGTTAAAATTCCATCAATTTCTACAGAACAATGGATGATGGCATTATCCCACGTGTCACAAATGGCAGTTCCTCCTTTGCCGTCTGGGCGTTCTTTCACAAGTTTTTGAAGTTGAGCGTAAACTGTTTTAGGTTTCCAACCTAGTCGCAAAGGAACGTGGGCTACGTGCATTCCTAAATCTCCCATAACTCCAATTTCTCCACAGGTTTTAACTTGTCTTTTCCAATTGATAGGTTTGGTTTCATCTAGGTCAGAAGCGTGGTGAAATGCTGAACGAATACTAATAATTTTACCCAGTTTTCCAGACTGAATTTCTTTGATGACGCGCTGTGGTCCAGGTAAAAAAGGAAATTCAGAACTACATCTCACAAAAGAATTGCTCTTTCGAACTGCTTCTTCGATGCGTCGGGCAGCGATAAGGTCGATTCCAAAGGGTTTTTCTGCTAAAAGGTCTTTTCCAGCTTTAATAACGTCTAAATACACTTGTTCATGAAGGTTATGCGGAACAGCTGCATATACTACCTCTACCTCAGGGTTTGCTAATAATTCATGATAAGAAGTAGTAAATTGAGTAATAGTAGGAATTTGTTTGTACCATTCGAATAATGAAGTGTTGAGATCACAAAGCGCTATGAGTACTGGTTGGACGGGAAAATCGTTAAGAACAAACCAGCGCGCAAAGGCACTTGCAGCTTCACGTCCCATTAGTCCGCCTCCTATAATGCCAACTTTTACTTGTTTCATAAAATAATTTGATTGAATTAAAATTTTTTGAAAATATGCTCCTGCAAAAAACAACAATTGCACAGATTTAAAAAAAAATTCATGGAATTACTTTTTGGATGGATGCGGTTTAGGAGTGTACTCTTTAGTTTTTATGAGCTCTCCTGCTTTCCAGGTTTCAGAACGCACTAAATATCCTTCTTCATTATAATATTGCCAGTGTCCAAATTTTTTATCTCCTTTCAAATAACCTTCTTCTTGGAGAATACCGCTTTCTGAGTATCTCATAACTTTTCCTGAGGGAATATCCATAGCGTATTCGATTTGTTGCTTAATTTTTCCTGAAGGATAAAATTCTGTAGCGATTCCTTTTCTTTTTCCAAAAAAATAAGGGTACACCCATTGTTTTTTGCCGTCAGGATAAAACCAAATTTGTTCTCCATGTAATTTTTCATCTTGGTATGTTTCGATGCGGGCTATTTTGCCATTTTCATGGTAATATTTCCACGTTCCGAATGGTTTTTCGTTGCGATATTCGATTTCTTTTTCAAGCATTCCAGAAGGATAGTAGGTTTTTTGTTTGTAGTCTTTTTCTTCGTTTTTATAGATGGCTATCATTTTGAGTGTTCCGTTGGGATAAAAATATTGCTGTTCGCCTGTCATTTTATTTTGTTCGTATCTTAGTTTGGCTCTAAGATTTCCTTCCATATCGTATTGCAGAACTTCTCCATGAATGAGTCCGTTGAGTAAGTATGTTTTAGTTTTGAGCTTTCCATTTTCGTAGTATTCCTCTAGGGTGCCGTGAGGCTTTCCGTTAGCATGTTTCATGCTTTTGCAAAGTTGTCCGTTTTCGTAGTAAGTATTAAAGTTTCCGTTCAGTTCTCCTTTATAATACAGAGCTTCTGTTTTAAGATTTCCATTTCGGTAATAGAGCCGTGCCCAACCGTGTTCTTTATCATCTTGGTAGTTTGTTTGTTCACAAATCAAACCATTAGGGTAGTACTCTATAGAAGTACCGTTAAGTTTGTCTTCTCGAAAGACATTAATTCTTCTGATATTCCCCTCTGATGTATAAGTAAAGAGTGTATCAGTTCGTTTATCATTTTGATAGAAGCCTCTTTGGATGAGTTCGCCTTTGTAGCCAAAGGCTTTCCATTCTCCTTCTCGCATGTCGTTCACATAATGATAAATTGCCAGAATGTTGCCATTTTCGTAGTATTGTATCATTTGTCCTTCTCTTTTGCCGTTCAGAATCGGTACGGTGGCTTCTAAAGCACCCGAAGGATAAAAACGCTTAAGCGTATCTTGCATAACGCCATTTTTGTAAAGCACAGAGACTTCTACATTTCCATTTTTGTGAAACCGCTTGTAAAAGCCATCGATGTTGCCGTTTGCTACGTAATATTCACATTTTTTCATTCCCATCTCATAGTACTCGGTGTGCAAACCGTGTTCAACGCCGTTTTGATAGAATGTTTCTATTTCTGGGCGTAATTCGATAAGTTCAAGAGCATTGCGCTTAGATTTTCCGCTTTCTACTTTTCGCATGATTTCGATTTCACTCGAATTAGCAGGATAAAATTTTACGTATTTGCCGTGTTTTTTAGAAGTATCTGAGGCTAGGACGGTAAATTCTTCAGCTTTCATTTTGCGGTCAATGTCGTAGAAAGTCGTTCTTTTGATAAGTGCTTGTCCGTAGCTTTTTGCACTTATAATACTAATTAGAACCATTCTACTAATTGCCCTCATACCGAAATTATGTTTTTGTTTTACCTTTTTAAAGCAAGATTTATTCCATTAATTGACAGAATTTTTCTAGAATATTTTTTTCTTCTTGGCTGCATTTAGAGCATGCAGATAAGAGTGTTTTTTTCCATTCTTGTAAGTCGATATTTTTTTGAGATAATGCTGTTTTGATGAATTGCGCATAAAGGTCAGCAATTTCTTTTCTGCCTTTTTGAGTTTTGTCGGCTAAATAGTGTGCAAAATAATAAGCATGAGTTCGGATAAATTCTTCAGTTTTTTCGGGGAGCATCTCCGCTACAGCACCGTCTGCTTTTTGAAGTATGTCAGTAAGAATATGAAAGTAAAAAGGAGTTTCACTTTCGGGTGCGAGCGCAATTTTGTCTAAGAGCGTTTTTGTAGCAATATCGTCTGCAAGTTTGAACTCTCCCAGATAGTAGCGAATAGCATTATAGTCTATTTTAGGATTTTCTAGCCATTCAAATGCTACGGATTTTCCATCGATTTTTTCTGTTTTAAGACAAAAAGTAGAAGTGTCTTGTAAAATATCTTGCCATATTGAATAAGTAGCATTTGTTGATTTATCAGGTGTTTCTCCTTCGGTTTTTGAAGTATCATCGCGTTGTTTTTGACAGCTCGTCCAAATTCCTAATACTAAAATACTGCAGGCGCATACTGTGGTTCTTAAAAATTGTTTTCTCATATATCAAAGCAAAATTTTAAAGCAATATTAGAACTTTTTGAGACGGATTACAATTAATTTCTTTTCTGAATCGATAGCTTCTAAAAATAGTATCCCAGTAGTACCAATTTTTGCGAGAGAATGCATAAACTCGAAATAAGAATTTTGGTTTTCAATTATGAAATCGTTGAAAGTATATCGTTCTTCTGCTGGTTCAGGAAAAACATTTACCCTTGCGAAAGAGTATATCAAACTGGCACTTGTTGCTCCAACAGAGATTAGTAACCAAACTTATAATCCGCGCTATTTTCGCCATATATTGGCTGTTACTTTTACGAACGATGCTGCAGGTGAAATGAAAGCGCGTATTGTTCAACAGCTTTCAGACATTCTTTCAGACTCTCCACGTCCTACTTCAAAATTGCTTTGGGAAATTCTTCTCCAAGAGATACAACAAGAATATCCTTACCTTAGATTGAAAGAAAAAGAATGGCGAAAAAGAGCTTCCTTGCTGTTAAGCGCATTGTTGCATTATTATTCTGATTTTTCTGTTAGCACAATAGATTCTTTCAACAACCGAATTGTGCAAGCTTTTAAAAGAGAACTTCAATTACCTTATCATTATGAGTTAGCACTTCAGCACGAAGAGTGGTTGGAACTGGCAGTAGCTAATTTGCAATCTAGAATAGGTATGCCTGAGTATGCGAGCCTTTCTGAGGTCTTAACAGAGTTTGCGATTAGTAGAATAGTAGAAGACGAAAAAGACTGGAACTTAGATAAATCGCTGTATGATTTTGCTAATGAATTATTTAGAAATGAAAAAAGTCAGTTATTTTTAAATTCTTTTGCTAATATTTCAATGAATCAGTTTCAGCAGTCTAAAAAAGAAACAATTGCATATATTCGAGAGATAGCTCAACAGATTTTAGCGAATGCACAACAAGCGATTGCTCTTCTTCAACAGAAATCTTTAACGGAGTCTGATTTTGCATATGGAGAGATACCTAAATATTTTCAAAAAATACAACGGGAGTTGGTCTTGCACGAACGCAGGGGAATTAATTACGAAATATGCTATGCAGGGAAACGCTTAACTGCTCAAATGAAAGAAGGGCAAGAGTGGTACAAAGAAAATAGTACTAAAAAAACTACAATTAATCAATTAAAACCTGCTCTCACAAAATTTTTTGATAATATTCAATCTATCCTCAATCAAAATATTGCTCAACTTATAATAGCAAACCACTTTCTTAAAAACTACTATCAACTGAGTACGTTAAGTGAACTTTCTGCAGAATTAGAGCGTATCAAGCGCGAAAATCACTTGGTTTTATTAAGTGAATGCAACCAAAAAATTAATCAGGTAGTTGAAAATGAGCCTGTTCCCTTTTTGTATGAACACATCGGCGAAAGATACTTTCATATTCTTATTGATGAGTTTCAAGATACATCTACCTTGCAATGGCACAATTTGATTCCGTTGGTTAGCAATAGCTTATCGCAAGATTGTCTTTCTTTGATTGTAGGCGATGCAAAACAATCTATTTATCAGTGGAGAGGTGCGCAAGCACAAATGTTAGTAGATTTGCCTGCTCTTTCTGATATTCGTTCAAGCTCTCCCTTGGCAGATTCTGCCTATTTGTTCAAAGAAGCGTATCGAGAAGTGATTTTAAACAAAAATTTCCGAAGCCGAGATAATATTGTATTGTTTAATAATCAGTTTTTTAGCCAATTACGCAGCAGTAATAAGGCACTAAATGCTAAAATCCAAACTTTTTATAGCGACGTACAACAAGAACTCAACGGAAAAACTGGGGGACATGTGAGTTTGTTTACTTACAAAGATGCTCAACAGCAGGAAGAAGTATTTAAAATAACGCTATATTATGTTCAGCAATGTATAGCCGACGGATATCGCTACGGCGATATCACCATTTTGACGCGCAAAAATAAAGAAGCATCGTTTTTGGCACAGCGCTTCATAGCTTCTGGAATAGAGGTAGTTACTACAGAGGCTCTTCAGATTTGTCATGCTCCTATTGTGAAGATGATGATTAATTTCTTTAAAATGTTAGAAGATGAGTTGAATATATTAGCGCGTTTTGAGTTCATAGCAGCATGGCAATGTCTTGCACTAAAAGATAAACCCGAGCTTTCTAATGTTTTGCAAATGATTCTCGAGGAGTTTCGACAAATCCAACGTCAAGAGACATATCTTTCTAGTGCCGATTTTTGTAAAATCATCTCTCAGCGCACAGGATATAATATTAATTTGCAAGAGTTTGCTTTTCAAGGAGTTTATCATTTGGCAGAAGGTATCGTACGAACTTTTGAACTTCATGCGTATACAAAAGAACAACCTTACTTAGAAAAATTCATGGATACAGTAGAAGCTTTTATCGGTCAGAAGGGCAACAGTATTCGCGCTTTTTTGCAGATGTGGGAGCAAAAGAAAGATACTATTTCTATTAAAACTTTTGAAAATCCGAACGCTATCAAGATTCAAACTATTCATAAATCGAAGGGGTTGGAATATCCTGTTGTGATGATTCCTTTCGCTTGCTGGAATTTGGTCGATAGAACTGATTATGTGTTTGTTGAAACCGCTTCTACATGCCAGTTTTTGAAAGGATTTCCAATTATGTTGTTGCGTTCTACTAAAGAATTAGAGTACAATCCTAAGTACGCTGAATTATATCAAAAAAATCTTCATGATATTCACATAGAATCTTTGAATTTGTTGTATGTAGCTTGTACGCGTGCTATTGACCGTTTGTATGTAGGTTTTCCTATCTCGGAAGCTAAAAAAGCTCGCGTATCAGATTATTTATCAGATTTTATAAAAGAAAATCAATTTGCCCCACAGGAAGTCGTAATAAATGCTCAACAAGAAACTGAATTGCGCATAACTACCTACGTAATTTATCAAGATTCCAGATGCTACTCACATAGTTCTGCTGCAATGATTCCACAAAAATTAGAAGTTGAGAAATATTTTTATACAAATAGCTATCCGCATATTCGCTTAAAAATTAGTACACTAAATAAGGAAGAAACTTTACTTTCTTTGCAAGAGCTTCATCAAGCGCGCCAATATGGAAAGATAGCACACTATGCTTTTGAAAAAGTAAAATTCGAAGAGGATGTGGAGAAGGCTGCCCGTGCGCTTCTCTATGAAGGACTTTTGAGAGAAGAAGAAAAACAAATTTTTGTAGAGCTCATGAAAAAAATAATTTCTTTACCCAAATTGCGCGAATGGTTTATCAAGAAGCCTAACCGCATAGTAAGAAATGAACAAGAAATTTTACTGTATCATCAGCAAAACAATATGACAATTTTGCGCCCTGACAGATTGGTTTTTGATGGAAGCAATGTCGCTATTATCGACTACAAAACTGGAGAGCCGCAATCTTCTCATCAGTTTCAACTCCAACAGTACGCACATGCTTTGAAAAGTGCAGGATATTCTCCTTTAGCTTGCTTACTGGTTTATACTGAACTTTTTGAAGTAGTAGAAGTAAATATCGTTGTTTAATTAACTTTTGTCGAAAAAAAGCGAGGTTTCATCGAAACGATACAACAATTTCAATGAATTACAGTATATTTACAAAAAAGAAAGGAATATTTGGTTTAATTGTTAAGAGAGTCTCTCTTGGTTCAAGGGAGGTTCTTTTTTTTTAATGAGTTCCTGTGCTTCCATAGCCTCCTGTTCCTCGTTGAGTTTGAGAAAGAGTTTGAACTTCTTGCCAAGCAATAGGGATGAATTGCCCGATGACCATTTGAGCGATTCGCTCGCCTGGCTCTACGACTACCTCTTCAGAAGAAAGATTGATGAGCACTATTTTAATTTCTCCTCTGTAGTCTGCATCAATAGTGCCGGGGCTGTTGAGCACGGTAAGTCCACGTTTCCATGCTAAGCCGCTTCGCGGACGAATTTGTGCTTCGTAGCCTGCAGGTAACTCGATATATAAGCCTGTTGGAAACAAGTAGCGTTCTAAAGGGCGCAGGGTCACAGGCATTGTATGAGCTGCTCGAATATCTAATCCAGCAGAAAGAGAAGTTTGATATTCTGGAAGTGGATAAGGCGATTGATTAATAATGCGAACTGTAAGCATACTTTATAAGTTTTATAGGTTAGTTGAATTCAAAAGAACATCTTGGGAACTTCTTAAGTCTCTTACAGGAAAAAGTTGTCGCTTTTTAGCAACTTCTAATAAATAAGCATATGCTTCTTCGAATGTATTAGGAATAATCCCTTCTAAAATTGCTTCGCGCACTTCAAATTTAAGTTCTCCTACTAGCTTACAAGGTTTTAGGTCGAAAGTTTCCATGATGATTTCACCTGTAATCACAGGTTGGAAGTTTCTGAGTTTATCTCTTTCCTCTACTTCTGCTGCGCGCTGAATTACTTTTTCGAAATTTTGAATAACTTGCTTGAACTTTTCGTGGTTCTTAGTGGTAACGTCTGCTTTACAAAGTTTCATGAGGTCATCGAAGTCTTCTCCTGCCTCAAAAATGAGTCTTCTTATTGCTGAATCGGTAACTCCTTCTTTTGCTAGTCCGATAGGTCGCAAGTGTAAACGAACCATTTTTTCTACAAACTTCATTTTTTCGTTGAGAGGAAGGCGAAATTTTCGAAAAATGAGAGAAACCATGCGAGCACCTTTTTCATCGTGTCCGTGAAAAGTCCAGCCGAGTTTTGGGTCGAAGCGTTTCGTGAGAGGCTTAGCAATGTCGTGAAGAAGAGCAGCCCAACGCAGCCATAAGTCATCTGAAATTTTTGAGAGATTATCTAAAACTTGTAACGTATGGTAAAAGTTATCTTTATGTCCTTTTCCGTCTACGTATTCAGTTCCTTTGAGTGCTACAAACTCAGGAAAGATAATTTCCAGAAGTCCTGCAGCGTCTAACAGTTTAAAGCCGTAAGAAGGTTTGGAAGAAAGAATGATCTTGTTGAGTTCGGTAGTGATGCGCTCCATAGAAACAATTTCTATGCGATTTTTGTTGCGCCTAATGGCATCAAAAGTATCGGGGTGAATATCGAAGTTGAGTTGTGTAGCAAACCTAATAGCTCGCATCATGCGCAAGGGGTCATCTGAAAAAGTAATGTCAGGCTCAGAAGGAGTAACAACAATTTTGTTTTTAAGGTGAGAAAGCCCGTCAAATGGGTCAATCAATTCCCCGTAATTCTCAGGGTTGAGACTGATAGCCAGTGCATTAATTGTAAAGTCGCGCCTTTTTTGGTCGTCTTCTAGAGTTCCATTTTCTACAAAAGGTTTTCGAGAATGACGTTCATACGATTCTTTGCGAGCTCCTACGAATTCGACATCCCACTCTTTTATTTTTACTTTTGCTGTTCCGAAATTTTTAAAGAAGGCTGTTTGAGTTCCCTTTCCACATTTTTGAGCTACTCTTTCAGCGAGTGTTAATCCGCTTCCTACGCAGACTACATCTATATCTTTGCAGGCGCGGTTCAAAAGTAAATCGCGCACGTAGCCTCCTACTAAATATACTGGATAACCTAATTCTTGACCGCAGGAAGCGATTATTTCAAAAATTTCATCTTGTAATTTTTCTTGCAAATTCATGCCGTTTTGCTTTGTATAAATGTAAGACAAAGTTAGCGAAAAATCCAGTTTTCTTGCCTTCATCAAATGAACTCAAACTTTTGATTTCAATTTTCGATAGCCTTTTTTGCGTATTCTATTAATTGCAGTTTGAATAGTCCTAACAAATTTGAGTATGAGAACCCTTTACAAAGCGAGCGGTTTGTCATAGATTACTGCAAATAAACTACGTGCAGCATGCGGATAATAATTGTGTGGTTACTCTTAGCTCGTTGTGAGGCTTTTGCTAACATATTTTTTACAGAAAACGCAGGACAGTGGCAAGAAGAATTAGATTTTCGAGCTGAAATTCCGAATGGAATATTTTGCTGGTGGAAAGATAGTTGGACCATTACTCGATTTCTTTTAAGTCGTTCTGTTGAACAACTCGACATGCTGTCCCAGGAGCCACTTCGCGGATATACTTTTCGCGTAGTGCCTTTAAAAGCTAATCGACATAGCATCAAACAACCTCAAAAAGCTTTCCAAACTACCTTTCATTATTTTCTAGGAAATGACAGCACAAAATGGCGCTCTTTTGTAAGAAATTTTGCCCACGTAACCCAAAGGAACCTCTATCATAAAATTCATTTGCATTTTTTTGTCAATCAAGATAACCAACTCAAATATGAGTTTGAAGTGGAAAAAGATGCTAATCCTTCTCAAATCTTGCTTTTATACGAAGGCGTACAGCATATGTACTTACACAACAATCACTTGTATATTGTGAATGAACAAGATACTATCATAGAGCTTGAGCCTATGGCATATCAGATAATAAACAATAAGCGTACTGAGATACCTGTAAAGTTCCAGCTCAAAAAAGATACGATTTCATTTGTTTTTCCTAAAGGATACTCCAAAGAGCACACCCTCGTAATTGACCCTACGATTGTTTTTGCTACTTATTCAGGTTCAAGACAAAATTTTTATGGGTTTACAGTAGTGGCTAACAAAGCAGGACAAATTTATAAGGCAGGAGTAGTCGAAAATTCGAATTTTTTGCCTAATTTATCTACACTTGGAAGTTTTCAGAGTTTTTACGCCGGAAATGTAGATATAGGAATTATACGCTACGATTCAGAAGGTAAAAATATCTTGAGTGCTACTTATTTAGGAGGAAACCAGCCTGAAGCCCCTTATTGTTTGCAAATCAATTCACGAGGGCAATTAGTGGTATTAGGCGCTACTTCTTCTTCTAACTTTCCTGTGACTGCACAAGCATTTCAACGAAATTTTGGAGGAGGACGCTCTACTGTGGGGTTTGCTGGTACTTTCCGAAATGGTTCTGATATTACTATTACAGTGTTGAACGAAAGTCTTTCATGGCTAGTAGGAAGTACATTTTTTGGTGGTAGCAACAACGAATTGCTTTTTGATAGAAATAATCCGCTTATGTACCTGATAGCAGATAATGATAGAAGCGAGATGGTTTTAGATGCGCAAGATAATATTTATTTGGTGAGCACTACTTACTCTTTCGATTTGCCTACAAGTGCCTGGGTTGTGCAGCCAAGTAAGAATGTATCTGCAGATGTGGTTGTAGCAAGTTTTAATCCAGATGTTTCACAGCTTCGTTGGGCCACTTTTTTGGGAGGAAACGGGACAGATGTAGGGTATGCTATTCGGCTATTTCCAGACCAAACTAAGTTGCTTGTAGCGGGTTCTACTACTAGTGCCAATTTTCCTACTACCTCTGATGCTCTGCATCGCTTTTTTAGAGGAGGGGCATCTGATGGTTTTGCTTCTGTGCTCTCAGTAGATGGCAAAAATCTTCTTCACTCTACCTTGATTGGAACTTCTCAGTACGACAAAGTATACCATGCTGATATCGATTTTTTTACGAAGGATGTTGTATTGATGGGAATTTCTGATACTTTATATCCAGTAACTTTTCAGGCATCTTTTAATCAACAAGGAAAAGTTTTTTTTCATCGTCTGGATTCTTCTTTGAGCCAAACTCGGTGGACTACTCGCATCGGAAGAAGTGTCAGTAGTCGATTGCCTGACTTTACGCCTGCTTCAGTCAAATTTGCTCCTTGCAACAAAATTCATTTTTCGGGGTGGTTTGCTAGTGTGTTAGGGGTAGGAAGTGTTTCTATGAATACATTGCCTGTGACACCTAACGCTTTGAAATCTACCACTGATAGCCGCGATTTTTATTTAGGTTCGCTCTCTGGAGACGGCAAACAACTTCTTATGGCTACTTATTTAGGAGGAACTTCTTCGCCATTTACCAATGCGCCCGGCGACCACGCTCATGGCGGTACGAGTTTTTATGATTCTGCTGGTCATCTTTATCCTGCCGCTTGCAACTGTGATTCTCAGTTTCCTATTTCGGCAGACTATAGCACAGGACTAAAAGATACCCTTACTTTAGCATGTGATGCACTTGTAATGAAATTTAATTTTTCAACAGTTCGTGCGCGCTTGCAAACAAATCTTCAAAAAGGATGCGTTATCTTAAATCTTGTACTCTCGAATAGGGGTTCAGTAGGAAATTATTTCGAGTGGATCATCAAAAACGATACCTTTCGCAATATGGTTTCTCCTTGGATTTATTCTATTTCGCAGCCAGGAGAGTATCCGATTGTATTAATAGCTCAAAATGCAGGTGATTCGTGTGCGAAAGATTACAGTTTTGATACTGTACAGGTTGGGCATTCTTTGGCTGATTTTTTAAGTGAAAAAAGTTATATCCGAGGAGATTCTCTTTTTTGTGGAGAACAAGAAACCACGTTTTCTATTCCTATTTCTGCGAAGGAATTTCAGTTGAAGTGGTATTTATCTACAGCAAAAGATAGCGTTTTGAGCACAGATTCTGTTTTTTATTGGAAAGTAAAGCGTTCTGACACTGTTTTTTTAGTGGTCAGAAGTGATAAAATTTTTTGTGATAGTCTTCTTTATCAAAAGCCTATTTTTTATGCGCCTGATGTTTCAGCCGATTTTGAAATCAAACTGATAGATAATTGTTTAGGAGAACTGCCTATTGCACAGTTGAAGCCTAGCCAAACGCTTTCTGAAATACCTTATCGCCTCTACTGGGGAAATGGAGACTCCACAGACGTAATTCCAGATGCTTTTGTATACCCAGATACTGGCGATTTTCTCATTAGGTTGGTTACAAATTTGAATAATCATTGCCAGAAACAAGCTCAGCAAACTGTTACGATTGAGAGAGTTTTACCACCTAATGCTTTTTCTCCTAACTTTGACGGAGTAAATGATACCTTTGAAATACCGAGTCGTCGTCAGGGTTGGAAACTTTCGGTATTAAATCGATGGGGAGACTTGATCTATTCTTCTGACAATTATCGCTCTGATTGGAAAGCTGAAAATGTCAATCCTGGTGTTTATTTTTACTTGTTGCAAACACCAGAAGGACAAACCTGCAAAGGCACTATTACTGTTTTCAAGTAACCTTTTTCATTTATTTAACTTTGATAATTTGATGCTCTGAAAGAAGAGGCATAAAATTCATTTTCAGAAAGATTTGGGCTATTAAAATGACTTCGTTTATGCAATTTTCTACAATTTTAGGTATGTTGTCTTCTTTGTAGTAAGTGTCGTGTATTAAACTTTTGCTAAGTTCCGATTGAGGAGCTGAAATTCCTAAACAATATGCCAACAATTCTAAAGAGGTATAGTGTTTTCTATCCCCAAAACGCCAGAGTTCTAAAGTATCTAAGTGAGGAATTTCCCAAGGCTTTTTTCCACTTAAATCTAAACTTACAGGTAATGGAATTTCATTTACAATCATGCGGCGACTTAAATAAGGAAAGTCGAACTCTTTACCGTTATGAGCAATTAAACGAAGTTTCTTTTCATCGAACTTTCCGATAAGTTCTTTGAATTGGGTGAGCAATTCTTTTTCGTTTTTGTTGCTAAGCGCTTTGACACGCAACTCTAATTCCTTTTTTTCTTTGTTGAGATGAAAAAAGGCAACTCCTATGCAAATAATTTTTCCGAATTCTGCATAGATGCCAGCGCGCGTGTATAAGTCTTGCGGAGTAAAGTTTTCGTTGATATAAAAGGATTTTTGTTCCCATAGTCGCTTCCCTATTGCATCTACTTCTTCAAAAGAGGGATGCTGTGCTACGGTTTCTATGTCAATAAACAAAAGATTTTGCAAGGATTTGTAAACTTCCATACTCAAGCACACAAGATTGTGTTGAAAAATTAACGAAAGGTGCTTACGAAAAATTTTATTTTCTGTCTTTTTTATATGAGTTCTTCTACTAAATCTTTTTCTACTCGTAAATTTTCGATGATAAACTGCTGCCTTTCAGGCGTATTTTTGCCCATATAGTAGCTGAGCAAGTTTTTAATAGAAGTTTCTTGTTTAAGAATAACGGGTTCTAATCGAATGTTTTCTCCAATAAAGTGTGCAAATTCGTCCGCAGAAATTTCGCCAAGTCCTTTGAAGCGCGTAATTTCAAATTTTTTACCAGTTTTTTGAAGAGCGTGAATTGCCTGTTGTTTTTCTTCTTCAGAGTAACAATAGAAAGTTTCTTTGTGATTTTTAGGGTTTCTCACGCGAAAGAGCGGTGTTTCTAAAATATAAACGTGATTATTGCGAACTACCTCTGGGAAGAATTGTAAAAAGAACGTCAGAAGCAGCAAACGAATATGCATGCCGTCTACATCGGCATCGGTAGCAATTACAATTTTGTTGTAGCGCAATCCTTCTATGCCTTCCTCTAAGCCGAGTGCTTTATGAAGTTTATAGAATTCATCATTTTCATACACTACTTTTTTGGTGAGATTAAAACAGTTTAGAGGTTTTCCACGCAAACTAAAAACTGCTTGTGTTTCAGGGTTTCGCGACTTAGTGATGCTACCACTTGCCGAATCTCCTTCAGTAATAAAAATTGTAGTATCGAAGCGCTTAGGATGTTTTTCGTCGGTAAGATGAATTTTGCAATCGCGTAGTTTATCGTTGTACCGGTCTGTTTTCTTTTCGCGCTCTTTAGCGCCTTTGCGCAAATCCAATTCAGCTTTGCGTTCTTTTTCAGATTCTTCGATGCGTTTTTTGAGAGACTCCGCTACAGAAGCATGTTTGTGAAGATAATTATCAAGTTCTTTCTTAATAAATTCGTGGATAAAGCTGCGAACTGTTATGCCATTGGGTGCCATATGCGTAGAACCTAATTTTGTTTTGGTTTGAGATTCAAAAACAGGTTCTTGTATGCGAATAGCGATTGCGGCTGCAATCCCGCGGCGCACATCTTCGGGCGCGTATTCTTTTTTGTAAAACTCTCGAATTGTTTTTACGAGAGCTTCTCGGAAAGCTACTAAGTGAGTTCCTCCTTGAGTGGTATGTTGTCCGTTGACAAACGAAAAATATTCTTCGCCGTATTCATCAGTATGAGTAACTGCAATTTCAATATCATTTCCTTTCAAATGAATAATAGGATAGCGCAAGTTAGTTGCATCTGTGTTTTTTTCTAATAAATCTCGAAGACCATTTTGAGAGAAATATTCTTTATTGTTGAAGACCAGTGTCAAGCCAGCGTTCAGATGCGCATAATTCCAAATTTGTTTGGATAAAAATTCGTGATTAAAGCGGAAGTGTTTAAAAATTGCATTATCAGGTTCAAACTCTATGAATGTGCCATTTTTTTCTTTTGTAGGAAGGATGGGCGATTCGTATACAAGTTTGCCTTGCTCGAACTCAGCAATTTTCGTTTCTCCATCTCTAAAAGATTGAACTTTAAAGTAAGTAGAGAGTGCGTTTACTGCTTTTGTACCTACACCGTTTAAACCAACAGATTTTTGAAACGCTGATGAATCGTATTTGGCACCCGTGTTAATCTTGGAAACGCAATCTACTACTTTCCCTAAAGGAATTCCTCTTCCATAATCGCGCACTATGACGCGATGATCCGTAACGATAATTTCAATTTTTTTTCCGTAGCCCATCGTATATTCGTCTACACTATTGTCTATAATTTCTTTTACAAGTACATAGATGCCATCGTCAGGGGAAGAGCCATCTCCTAATTTTCCGATGTACATGCCGGGGCGCAAGCGAATGTGTTCGCGTGGGTCTAGCGATTTGATGCTTTCTTCGTTGTAAATAGGTGCTTTTTCGTTCATGCTTTCTTTATTTTGTGCAAAAGTAACAAAAGAGAGTGTAATAAAGAATCATTGTTTGATTTTTTCACAAAAAATCGATAATAAAAAAGGCATGCCTTCAACGACATGCCTTCTACTCGTACATCATTCAATTTAGTTGCGATATACACCTTTAACGGTGACTCTCGTACCTGCAGAAGAAGAGGATACAGTGCTTTCTTCTATTTTTATAATATAGTAAACGTTATTTTTGATAGTTCCTATTATCAAATCGGAGTATGTTCGGTTAGATTGTACGGAGATATCGCGGAAGTCAGGAATATCAGCAGCGGCGTCAATAGCTGCTTTGAGTGCTGGACGAGTAGTGATGCTATTGTATTGAGATGCAGAGAGTTTTACAAGTTTTTGAGCGTCTTTTCTAATAATAGCGGCAGTACTTGTATTGCTTGTCCAAGCTAGCCCAAACTCGCTCAAACCTGTTCCCGCACTGCTTCCTACTCTTTCCCATGTAAAGCTTTGAGGAGAGGAGAGAGGAGCGGGGGTTCCTGTGGAAGTAGTGTCAGCAGGAGGAGTAGTAGGAGCTACGCGGCTTCTGATGGTGACGCTAAAATCTTTGTTTGCACTTCTGTCTTTTCGGTCAATAGCTACTACAGTAAATCTGAGAGTTTGACCTGCTCTTGTAGAGTCTACAAAGAAAGTGAAAGTGAAATTATCGCTCTCATCGTTCGTAAATCTTGTTTTAGTAGTTAAAGTGCGGTTATCAAAACGAACTTCTATGCTTTTCAATTTAGCCTTTGCTACTACAAGTGCATTGATCGAAATGGTATCACCCACTCCTGCTGAAGTTGTAGATCCGTTGTCTGCAATTGTAGGATTAGGTTCAACTTCTTCATCTTTTTTACAAGAAACTAATCCTAAAAGAAAAGCCATTAATAAAAAAGAGAGAAACTTTTTAAGATTTGCATTCATAATAGAATTAAGTTTAAGGTTAAACATTAATTGAAAATTCAGAATAAGAGACAGATGAAAGATGTTTTATGACAAAATAATATACAACCTAATTACTTACCCTTACAGAAAAATCTCTTTGCCCTACTTGATTTTTGCGGTCAGTAGTATAATCGTATGAATGAGCGTTTTTCCTGCATCTGCACTGGTTGCTGCTAATTTGTAAATAAAATTGTCGCTTTCAGAGTTCCTAAAACTTGTTATATGAGTAGTAGAACCGTTATCAGCAACAAGCAGTGCTGGATTTGTTTCTTCTTTTTGAGTGCAAACAGCTATCTCATACAAGAAAGCCACTATTGATAACATTAAAATCTTCTTTTTGAATTTCATAGATTTGTATTTTGAATGCGAGTGCTAATTTAATACAAGGTTTGTATAAACATCTACAAAAATTCTTTAATTTTTTTTTAATGTATTTGACATCTTTGTAAACGTTTAAAACTTTCTCAGGCTTCTCTATAGAACAATTGAATTGAAAAGAGATAATTTTTGTTCTTGTGGTATTTTTGATTTTCGTTAGCTTTGCGCTTCTAAACGTATTTCCGATGTCTAAACAACAACTTTCCTATCCTAAAAATAAAATTAACGTACTGGTTTTAGAAAACATTCATCCGAATGCGATCGAGATGTTTCGCCAAGAGGGTTACAACGTAGAGTTTCATAAAAGTGCTATGGATGAAAATGAACTCATAGAAAAAATTAAAGATGTTCATCTTTTATGCATTCGTTCCAAAACCAATGTTACGCGCAAAGTATTAGAGCATGCGAATCGACTCCTTACAGTGGGTGCTTTTTGTATTGGTACTAATCAGATAGATTTAAAAGCTTGCCAAGAAAAGGGAATAGTTGCTTTCAATGCGCCGTATAGCAATACCAGAAGCGTTGCAGAGCTGGCTATTGGTGAAATTATTATGCTCATGCGTCGTATATTTGATAAGTCAGTAGGCATGCATCAAGGAAAATGGGATAAATCCGCTAATAACAGTTTTGAGGTAAGAGGCAAAAACTTGGGCATTATTGGCTACGGAAATATCGGCAAGCAGCTTTCTATTTTGGCAGAAGCGATGGGAATGCATGTGTATTATTACGACGTAGTAGAAAAATTAACAGTAGGAAACGCAGTAAAATGCAAAACACTGAAAGAATTGCTCAATGTTTCAGATGTCGTTTCTTTACATGTGGACGGACGACCTGATAATAAAAACTTTTTTGGAAAAGCTGAGTTCGAAGAAATGAAGCAAGGCTCCTATTTTTTGAATCTTGCTCGCGGACATGTAGTAGACATTCAAGCTCTAGTAGAAAATATTAAGTCTGGCAAAATCTTAGGAGCAGCCATAGACGTTTTCCCCTATGAACCTAAAAATAATGATGAAGAGTTTATAAGCGAACTCCGTGGATTGCCGAATGTGATTCTTACTCCTCACATCGGAGGAAGTACTCTAGAGGCTCAAGTGAATATTGCAGAGTTTGTACCTACTCGTATGATCAACTATGTGAATACGGGAGACACGCTTCATAGCGTAAATTTCCCACAAATTCAACTTCCAAAACAACAAGATGCTCATCGCTTGCTTCATATTCATAAAAACGTTTCTGGAGTTTTAGCTCAAATTAACGGATTGTACTCCAAATACAATATCAATATTTTAGGGCAGTATCTGAAGACAAATGAAAACATCGGATATGTGATTACAGATGTAGATCGCTCTTATAGTAAAGAGCTCATCGAAGATTTGAAGCATGTAGAAAACACCATAAAATTTAGAGTTTTATATTAAACAAATTTACGATGGCACGATTTACTAGAATACAAGTAGCACAAGCAATGGAGTCCACAGGAATGGTTCCTGTGTTTTATGATAAAAATGTAGAAGTGGTAGAACGAGTTGTAGAAGCATGTTATAGGGCAGGTGTTCGGGTATTTGAGTTTACAAATAGAGGCGATTTTGCGCATGAAGTGTTTGCAGAACTCAATAAACGCATTACAAAAAAGTGCCCTGAAATGATTTTAGGAGTAGGTTCGATTGTAGATGCAGGCACAACCGCTCTGTATATTCAATTAGGAGCAAACTTTATTGTATCTCCTTTACTAAATGCCGAAATGGCAAAAATATGCAACCGACGCAAAATTTTATGGTCGCCAGGATGTGGTTCTGTTTCAGAGATTAGTTATGCTGAAGAGTTGGGAGCAGAGATTGTCAAGATTTTTCCGGGAGCGCAGGTAGGAGGTCCTAAATTTGTAGCAGCAGTCAAAGGTCCTTGCCCTTGGACGAGCATCATGCCTACGGGCGGTGTAGAACCCACCGAAGCTAGTCTTACTGAGTGGTTCAAGGCAGGCGTTACCTGTGTAGGAATGGGTTCTCAACTCATGGTAAAAACATCTTCTGGAGAATATGATTATGCCAAAATTGAGGAACTCGCCAGGCAAGCTTTAGAAATTATTAAAAGAGTGCGTAGCAAGTAACACTTTTTGAATACGACTGCGACTAAGAACCTCTTTTTTAGTTTTTCGTACTGAAAAGCCTGGTTTTAGGGTTATTAATCTACTAAGTTAAAAGGAGTTGCAAAAAATATTTGTATAAAACTTGTGCATCGAATAATTTTGAGTGTTTTCAAAACACGTTTGTCCTCTTAGTTCAACGGATAGAATAGAAGTTTCCTAAACTTTTGATCCGGGTTCGACTCCCGGAGAGGGCACGTTAGTCTGCATCGAAATTGATAAGATGTCCAAGTTTTTCGCGCTTAGTAGCCAAATAAGCAGCGTTATAAGCATTAGGCTTGATTTGAATAGGAATTACTTCTACAATCTCAAGTCCATATCCGATTAGTCCGGCGCGTTTCTTAGGGTTGTTCGAAATAAGCTTCATTTTGGTGACGCCTAAATCTCGCAAGATTTGGGCACCTATTCCATAATCTCTTTCATCAGGACGAAAGCCGAGTTCCAAGTTAGCTTCTACAGTGTCTCTTCCTTGTTCTTGTAATTTGTAGGCGCGTAATTTATTGATAAGTCCGATACCTCTTCCTTCTTGGAACATGTAAAGCACTATTCCTTTTCCATACTCTTCAATCATTTCCATAGCGCGGTGAAGCTGTTCTCCGCAGTCGCAACGGCAAGAACCAAAAATGTCTCCCGTAACGCAAGAAGAATGTACGCGCACTGGAATAGGTTCGTTTTTTTCCCACGTTCCTTTGACAAGTGCTAAATGAGTTTCATGAGTATTGATTTGTTTATAAGCGTATAACTGAAAGTTTCCCCATTGAGTAGGCATTCGAACATCGATGATTTTTTCAATTAAGGATTCATTTTTAAGTCGATAAGCGATTAAGTCTTGTATAGAAACGAGTTTAAGTTCATATTGGTCGGCTAACTTTCGCAGTTCGGGCAGCCTTGCCATCGAACCGTCATCGTTTAAGATTTCGATGAGCATTCCTGCCGGTTGTAGGCCTGCTAAACGTGCAAAATCGATAGCAGCTTCAGTATGCCCTGCTCGCCGCAAAACGCCCTCTCGTTTTGCTTTCAGTGGATGAATATGTCCCGGACGAGCTAAATCTTCGGGTTTTGTAGCGGGATCTGCCAAAGCGCGAATTGTTTTTGCACGATCATGGGTAGAAATTCCGGTTGTGACACCATGACCTATTAGATCTACAGTTACCGTAAAAGGAGTACCATGAAGAGAAGTGTTTTTTCCTACTTGCAAATCGAGTTGAAGTGCCTCACAACGGTCTTCGATGAGAGCCACACAGAGCTCTCCTCTTCCTACTTTTGTAACCCAATTGACAATTTCAGGAGTGATCAGTTCGGCTGCACAAATGAAATCTCCTTCGTTTTCGCGGTCTTCATCATCTACTACAATGATAATTTTTCCTTTTTTGATGTCTTCGATGGCGCTTTCTATTGAATCTAAGCGTACAGGTTTATTCATGATGATGGATAAATTCTCACAAAATTACATTATAACAACAAATTTTTTAAACAAAAAGATTTTCTTTGCAAAAGAATTCTTTAATCTTTCCTTTTGTACATGAAAAACAACAATCTCCCTTTCGGAAAAAAGAACTATCGCATCATGCTCCTTGGTATTGGAGTAATTGTTTTAGGGTTTTTGTTAATGACCCTTGATAACAAAGAGTTTGGCTTTGGAGTCTTAGGGCTGACAGTTGCTCCTATTGTAGTGTTAATTGGCTTTGCGATTGAGTTTTTTGCCATTTTACAAAAACCTTAAAAATCTATCTCACAATGTTTTGCGTTATAAAGTTTTGGCTTTTTGCAGTATTGTGGAGTGCATTTTCTTTTGCTTACTCACAAGCTCTAAAATATTGGGTATTTTTTCAAGATAAGCCTCATGCTACTCCAGAAAAGATGTGGGTAAGTCCTGCTTGTTTAAAAAATAGGAAGATGCTTGGCTTGCCATTATACCAAGAAACGGATGTTACCCTCTACGAGCCCTATTGTGAACAAGTAGCGAAATGGGCTCAAGTAGTAGTACATTCACGTTGGCTGAATGCTTTAAGTGTGTGCGCGAATAAAGAACAGATTTTTCAAATTCGTCAGTTGCCTTTTGTAAAACAAGTGCTTCCAATCCGAAGAGATATTGTAATTTTAAGGAACAACTGGCACACTTTTTTTTCTAATGAAGAGTATTCAACTGCAATGAAACAAGTGGAAGCTGAAGCCTTTAAGAAAGCAGGATTGAACGGTGAGGGAGTTACTATTGGTGTAATTGATGCCGGCTTTTATGAAGCTTCTTTACAACCTCATCTTAAAGCCATTTTTGAAGAAAACAGAATTTTGGGAATAAGAGATTATTTAACTCCTCAACGGCAAGAACATTTTTTAACCTCTGAAACTAACTCAGATGGACATGGAACTACCGTATTACAAATGATTGCTGGAAAGACTCCCGACCTTCAAAAAGGTCTTGCTTATAAAGCGAGTTTTTACTTAGCAAGAACTGATCATGGCACTAAAGAATACAGAGGCGAAGAAGATTTATGGATTGCCGCTATGGAATGGATGGATAGCATGGGAGTGCGGCTTATCAATACCTCTTTGGGTTATGCTCTTCGACACGACGACCCCTCAGAAGACTATCAACCTTCTCATATGGACGGACAAACCACCACTATTACCAAAGCAGCCCAGATTGCAGCAGACCAAAAAGGAATTCTACTTGTTGTCTCTGCTGGCAATGAAGGGAATGAACGCAGTTGGTTGATTGTTTCGGCACCTGCAGATGCCAAAGGAGTGCTTTCAGTGGGAGCTACTGAAGAAAATTTTTCAAAAGCAGATTACAGCAGTATAGGACCTTCTTTTTTGCCGTATCTTAAGCCGAATGTCGCTTGCTTTTCGCGCAGCGGAACTTCTTTTTCAGCACCTGTAATTACAGGTTTTGCTGCTTGCTTGATGCAAAAAAAGCCACAAGCAACTGCAAAAGAAATTTTTGAAATTATTGAAAAATCTGCAAATTTATATCCCTATGGTAATAATTTTATTGGATACGGCGTGCCTAACTGTCAGCGCGCTTTAGACATTATGGAAGGGAAAAAAATAAAGCAACCTCTTTTAGAAACGAAATTTAAAAAAAGAAATGTGGCTGAAATTCGAATCAACGCAAAAGGACTATCGTATGGGGTTGTGTTTCATAAAGTAGACGAAAGAAATGTGTTAGAGCAATCAAAAGTAAGAGGTTTTAAAGGAAAATTTAAAATCGAAAAGCCCTCAGGAGCGAGGTTCTCAACTTTCGTAGTCAAACAACAAGTGATTGAAATCGAATGGTAAAAAAAATTTGGTGGAAAATAACAGCTGTGTTGCTCATAACCTATTCTTTAATAGGAGGACTTCTGTTCGATGTACCGAGACTTCCTATTTTGAACGAATCAATTCGCAATTTATACTACCATGTTCCTATGTGGTTTAGCATGGTAGTGATGATGACCATTTCGATGATCTGCGCAATTCAGTACCTTCGAAGACCTAGTTTTTTGTCTGACGCTCACTCTGTAGCATTTGCGAAAACTGGTATGCTTTTTGGCTGCCTAGGAATTATCACAGGCATGATTTGGGCAAAATTTACTTGGGGAGAATATTGGAGCGGAGACCCTAAACAAAATGCTTCTGCGATAGCGCTTTTAATTTATGCGGCTTATTTTTTGTTGCGCTCCTCCTTTTCTGAAGAGCAACAGCGCAACCGCTTGAGTGCAATATATAATATATTTGCTTTTGCGGCTTATATTCCTTTAATTTTTGTCCTTCCTCGCCTTACGGATTCTTTGCATCCGGGAAATGGTGGAAATCCTGGATTTAATGCGTACGATTTGGATTCTAAATTGCGATTAGTATTTTATCCAACAGTAGTAGGTTGGATTTTATTAGGAGTGTGGCTTGCTTCCTTAGAAGCGCGTATTCAATTAATACGTTATAAAAGGAGCGTCTAAATGTTTGAAAATTGAATTTCATTTATTTCTGATTCGCGCTAATAGCATTTCTAATTGTGAAGTATCAGTAATGAGTACTTCTCGAGGCTTGCTACCATTGAGCTTGCCTACAATTCCAGCTGCTTCAAGTTGGTCCATCACCCTTCCTGCACGTGCGTAACCTAAGCTCAGTTTGCGCTGAAGCAAGGAAGTACTGCCTTGTTGAGTGCTTACAATCAAGCGTGCCGCTTCCTCGAACATGCTGTCTAAGTCGTTCCAGTCAAAGGCTTCGCGCTCTTCTTGTGAATCAGTTTCGGGTTCTGGCAGTAAGTAAGAAGTCGGATACCCTCGCTGACTTCCAATAAACTTACAAAGATTTTCTACCTCCTGTGTATCGATATAGGCACATTGTAATCTGATAATATCAGAACCGTTCGTAAGTAGCATATCGCCTTTTCCAATGAGTTGCTCAGCGCCGTTTGCATCGAGAATAGTGCGCGAGTCTACTTTTTGCATCACGCGAAACGATAATCTGGCAGGAAAGTTGGCTTTAATCATACCTGTGATTACATCGACAGAAGGACGTTGCGTAGCCACAATCAAATGAATTCCAATGGCGCGTGCTTTTTGGGCTAAGCGAGCGATATAATACTCTATTTCTTTGCCAGCCGTCATCATCAAATCTGCCAGTTCATCAATTACTAACACGATATAAGGCAAAAAGCGATGACCCAAGTGAGGATTTAAACGGCGATTAATAAATTTTTCATTGTATTCTTTAATATTTCGCACACCTGCATCTTTCAATAATGAATAGCGCAAATCCATTTCTACACATAATGAGCTAAGGACTCCTTTTGCTTTGCTTACATCTGTAATGACAGGCTCATCGGCATCAGGAAGAGCAGCAAGAAAATGTCTTTCAATTTGGTTATATAGAGCTAATTCTACTTGTTTGGGGTCAATCATTACAAATTTAAGGTGAGCGGGATGTTTTTTAAACAATAAAGACGCCAGAATGGTGTTAATGCCTACAGATTTTCCTTGTCCTGTAGCTCCTGCAATGAGTAAATGGGGCATTTTAGTGAGGTCTGCTACAAACACTTCGTTAGAAATAGTTCTTCCAAAGGCAATAGGAAGTTCTTTGTCTGTATGAATAAATTTATCGCTTGCTAACACCGAACGAATTGACACTATTTTAGGATTTTTATTAGGTACTTCAATTCCAATAGTACCTGCTCCTGGAATAGGAGCAATAATCCGAATACCGAGTGCTTTTAGATTGAGTGCAATATCGTCTTCTCGACTTTTTACTTGAGCTACTTTCACACCTGGAGCAGGAACGACTTCATAAAGTGTTACGGTAGGTCCAACAGTTACACGCGTTTTTTCTTTCTGTACTTGGACTTTGAAACTTTCTAAAATAGAAACAATTCTATTAATATTTGAAATGAGCTCGTCTTCTGAAATTTCGATGCGTTGATCGCCGATGTCTCGCAATAAATCTAAAGGCGGATATTCATACTTACTTAACTCTAATGTTGGGTCGTATCGATCGAAATCTTCTACCTCTGCTAAAACGGGGTCTTTGGAGTTTGCATCCGAAATAGTCTCTTGTAGGTTATCTGTAGCGACTGCTTCTGTAGGAGATAAATCTACTTCTTGAATAGAAGAAACATTTGTAATAGTAAAAGATTGAGTATTTTCAAGTTCTTTTTGTTCGACAGGTTGAGATACTGTAGGCAAAGAGGAAGATATATCAGTTTTTTCAGAAGAAGCAGCAGCAGTTTGAACAATATCTTCGTTCATTTTGTGTTTGAAGTGTTCTGCTTGGTGCTCTACATCATCACTAATTTGCTGCTTTATAAAACTTTTTGCATTTTTTAGATTGATATCTTGCATGTAGTAGAGAGCAAAAATCCAGAAGGAGACCACAATAATTATTAATGTTCCAATTCCAAAGAAACTATGAAATAAAGAGCTTACCGTATAACCAATACCGCCGCATACAAACGATAGCCACCCATTGATATCGAAAAGAAATACTAAGTAGCCTAAAGTTAGGCTTATCCAAAACATTAAAAAAAAGACAATCTTGCTAGTTCGACGAATATCTAAGATAAGTTCTTTTTTGTACCAGAGCCAACCCAAAGCAAATAAAGGAATGAGTCCAAGAAAAGAAGCAATCCCAAATCCTCGATACACAAATATGTATCCTATGATAGCGCCTAATAGACCTACCCAATTGCGCGATTCTATCCCTTGTACAATAGGATTTGTTGAAAATAAAGATTCAACAATATTTTGGTCTGCTGTGCCATTTGCCAAGAAAGAAACGAAAGATAAGAAAAGTGCTATGCAAACAGATAATACAACGATACCGTATACTTTTTGTGGAAGTTTTAATAACAATTTTTGCTCGCTCTTTAGAGAGGGAGTTTGTGTAGCAGAGCCAGAGGTTTTATAGGTATTATTGCGCTTAGTCGCCATTTTTTTTGCATGAGTTCAATTCTAGGCGCCAAAAATATACAAACTGTTTTAGAAATAAAACTATTCTCTTATCTGCTTGGTTATCGATAGAACTTTATAAAGCGGGTTTCAATTCCATTATTGCATTCGAGGATGTAAATACCTGAATTCTGAAGATCAGCAATTTCTGATAGATTCATTTTGATTTCTGCCGCAGTAATGGTTTTTGATGCAATTTTTCTTCCTGTATTATCGTAAATTTGTATTTGAACCAATTCCGAGGCGGGATTGATAATGCTTAACTGACAATCTTCTTGACAATAATTTGGGTAAAGTGTTACATCAAAAGGTATGTCATGATATACGATTTGAATAGGAGTTGTGCTTTCTAGTTGATTTTCTTGTACAATTCTAATGCGATAATATAACTTACCTTTTAATCGTGATATTTCTTCGTCTGTCCATTCATATTTTGAAGAAGCATGAGGTGCAACTTTTCCTATTTTTTGGAAATCTTTTCCACATGTGCTGCGTTCTATCACGTAGTATTTCACCATGTGTTCGTTAGAGGCTTTCCATTCTATTATTGCTTTATTTGATTCTTTTTTTACATTAAAATATAAAACAGATAATAAAAGAGGATTGAAAAAATCTGAGAAAGTCCATGCATTATGCAACTGAGAAAGTGGAACGTTACTAATACCAAAACTTCTCGAACTAATATCATGTGGACCAAAATCGTAAATTGTCCACGGAGAGTTAATATTAAAAGGCGTTGTTGTACGCCATAATTGCATATTAGTAAGAACTTTGGAATTATCCCACGCAGAAAGCCATGTGAAATTCATATTTCTTGTAAGAGAAGGAGATGTGTTTGTAATATTTACCAACCAATGAACAGCAAGTCCTTCAAATCCAATAGGATTTATAATTCCAGAAGTAGGCGTAAAACCTCGAGATGTAGTACTTCCATTGCCTGTGCGCCTTGTGAGCGTTAGGTTGCCAACATCTCCACCTGCAGTCATAGAAAAGTTCAGGAAAGGGCCGAATGCGCTTGTATTTACACTGCGGCTTTCCATAATAGCGGTTCCTACAATGTGATTTGCATTTGTTTCTGAAGGATCGTTAGCTGTGGTAGTAAAATAAACAGCAGACGAATTGGATGTAAAAAGTTTTCCATTCGTAAGCGTAAGATTTTGATGAATACGTACTCCTGATGTATTAGTGATACTTACACCATTTCCTCCATTATCTACTACCAAAGTTCCAATGTTGAAAACACTATTTCCTTGGAGTTGTTGTTCAGTAGTGCCTTGCATACGCACAATGCCATTTATAGATTGAAAACTTCCATGATTCACAATATCTCTTCCTATTGCATTTCCTGCCATGACAAGCATACCATGGTTTATAAAATTGGCATTCGCTTGATTTTGTAAGTCTAATCCTGATAGGTAAAGAACAGTGTTATTGTTGATATAAATCTCTGTATTTGAAGTATTTTTTACTTGGGCGTCTGCGATTTTTAAGTAAAAGACCATTGCAATGATTAGTACGTATAGCAGCAGTCTCATAAGGATGTTATTTAGAATATGGTGATAAGTAAAAAGATGAAGAAATGTTTTCTTTTGAAGAAATATTTTTTTGAATTTGTTCAACTTTTTCTAAAACTAACTGCAAATGTTGCTGCATAAGTGCGACTTGCTTTTCCAGTTCATTAATTTTTGCTTGCTTATTTTCGATAAGTTGTTGTTGTTCTTGAATTGCTTTGATAAGGGGTATAATAAAATCTCCATATCGAATGCTATATACTTCATTTTCTTTTTGTGGGATGTCGATTCCTGGAAATTCCATGTAATTGCTTTCTTTCATGGCTTGCTCTACTTCTTGTGCTAGGAGTCCCACAAATCTTTTTTGCTTAATTTCAGAATGATCTATGGTCTTGACGACACTATCATTTTCATTTCCCCAAATTCTGTAGAGCAATTCAGGATTCTGATAATAGCTCACAGGGCGGAGTTTTAAGATAAAATCCAGTCCTTTCACATCTTCTCGAATGTCTGTTTTAATGCGTTTGTCTGAGTAAGTAGTAATAGATGATACACTTGCTCGGATTTGGGATATACTTGTGTTTCCTAATAAAACTTGACTATTCCCTGTAATTAAAGAATTGGTGATTCCATAACCTAATGCGGTAACATTAGTGCGTGATGAGGTAATAGAATGAAAAGAGCCTATGAAAGTACACTGGTTATGATTTACATTTGTTAAAATACTGTTAGCCCCAATAACTACGTTGCTGTTGCTATTTGAGCTTAGCTCTAAAACTCGATGCCCAATTGCTACATTGTGGTTCCCAACAGTGTTATCTCTGAGAGAGGCAAAACCTATAGCGACATTATTGATACCATCAGTGCTATTACTAGGTTGATTACTTCTAAGAGCATAAGAGCCAATAGCAATATTGTGGGAGTTCCATTCTGTACCTCCGTTATTAAAAGATTGCGAGGATAAGGCTTCGACTCCAATAGCGATATTATGAGATGCAGTAGTATTATTTTTTAGGGTTTGAAATCCAATGCCTACATTATAATTGCCGAGTGTGTTTTCTTGCAGGGTTAGATTTCCTATTGCGGTGTTAGCTTTCCCTGTGGAGTTTTTATAAAGTGCACTGTGCCCTACGCATGTGTTTGAGTCGCCCGTAGTGTTTGAATAGAGCGCAAGACTTCCGATAGCTGTGTTGTATTGTCCTGTTGTATTAGATAGCATAGATTGGTATCCGACTGCGGTGTTAAGAATGCCACTATTAGTTTGTCGTCCGCTTTGATAGCCTAAAAATGTATTGCGGCGGTTGCTTAAGTTATCTGAACTACCTGCTTGATATCCAAAGAATGTAGAGCCATCACCTGGCAATCCGATTCTTCCTGATTTTTGGTTGTGGATGCGAAAACTGAGAGCAACGCTATCGATATTTCCCAAAAAGCGGCTAGTATCCATGGATTGATTTCCAGTAGTCAACCACGAATAATGACTTGATGGCAATTGATGCCAAATGCTATCGAAATACCAGAATCCACGACTTCCATTAGTCTGATAAACAAGTAAACCTTGTGCGGGTGATGAAATTGCTAAACGTTGAGATTGATTCATTCGCGGAATCAATAAGCCTTTTTCGGTGGATTTAATGTCCAACATTGCGCTGCTATTAGGAGCACTACCATCGGATGTGATAGAAATACCTTGAGCCATTATAAGATAAGAGCGTATCAGAGAGTGATACAACAAAATAGTTAGTATTCTTTTTTTCATAGCAATCAAAATTTTCATAGCTAGTTTATCGCTACTAAGATAATAAGTAAATTTATTAAAACAAAATCACATGAATTGCTTCTTTTAGAACTATAATAAAGTACACGTGGGTTATTTTTTTACGTTTTACTGAGTTGATTCTTTAGAAGAATTGATACTAATAGCTTCTACTCCTTTAATCTCGGGAACTGCACTTTTTATAGCTTGTTCAATTCCGGCTTTCATGGTCATGTTCGACATAGGACAAGAGCCACAAGAACCCAATAACTCTAATCGTACGATTTTATCAGATGTGATTTCTAGAATTTTTACATCTCCTCCATCTGCCTCCAAGTAGGGGCGAATGGTATCTAAAGCACTGTTTACTTGAGCTAATAAATCATCTTTTATATTCAATTCCATAACACGAGGTTTTTGCAATATCTTTCTTTTGTTTAACAGTGAAAAATAAATTTGTGTTTCTTTTGAGTAAACTTTTGAAATTACCTATCTACCTCCCCCATAACAAAATCAATTGAACCAACAATAGCCAACATATCTGAGAGCATAGTTCCTTTGGCAAGCACGGGCAAAACGGATAAGTTGGCAAAACAACACGAGCGTGCCTTTACACGCCAAGGTATATCTTTATCTTTAGTAGTTCGAAAGAAGAAACCTAATTCGCCTTTAGGATTTTCAGCTCTTATATAAAAATCTTGAGGTTTAGGAACAATTTTTTTAGGAACGAGTGCCTGCGGATCAAAATCGCGTGTACGTTTTAGGTCGGTGGTAAGGCGTTTTATACATTGTTTAATAATTTTAATTGATTCATAACATTCAGCTACCCGAACGTAGGTTCTGTCCCAACAATCGCCTATTGTTCCCATTTCTCCTTTACCGATAGGTATTTCAAAATCTATTTCAGGGTAAACTGAATATCCATCTACTCGTCTTAGGTCGAAACGTAGTCCAGAAGCTCGTAGCATAGGTCCGCTTACACCATAGTTAATAGCAATTTCTAAGGGAAGAACTCCTATTTTAGCAGTGCGTTGAATAAAAATTTTATTTTCCATTATGATTTTTTCTAGTTCTTTGATTTTAGGTTGAAGATATTGGATAAATTCATCGCATTTTTCTTCAAAGCCCACTGGAAGATCGTAGTACAGCCCTCCTATCCATATGTAGTTATAAAGCATGCGTGCTCCTGAAACCCACTCGAGTAATCTAAGAATGTGTTCACGATCGCGCATAAGCCATAAGAAAGGAGTAAATGCACCTATGTCAATAGCGTATGTGCCGATTGCTATGAAATGAGAAGCAATTCGGTTGAGTTCTGCCACCAATACGCGAATATATTCTACACGCTTAGGAATTTTTTCACTGATGCCGAGCATGCGCTCTACTCCCATTGCGTAAGCATGCTCAGAGTTCATAGCTGCTACATAGTCCATTCTATCTACGTAAGGAATAATCTGGTTGTACGCCAACGACTCACAGTGTTTTTCGAAACACCGATGCAGATAACCTAAGTGAGGTACTACATCTAATACAATTTCGCCATCTGTAAGAACTTCTAATCGCAAGACACCGTGAGTTGATGGATGCTGAGGACCTATGTTAAGCAACATTTCTTGTTTCTGGAGTTGTTCTACTTTATAGAAGGTAGGCGAAGAGACAGATAAATTTTCTGGCTTGAATACGTATTGTACTTTATTGGTAGGCATGTTCTTGATTTTTGTAAGATTTTAATCAAATATTTGCAAATCTAATAAGCTATTCATATATTTACTATTGCTTGAATAAAAGACGTATTTTAAAAAATTAAGGAATTGTTTAACATTTTTTAAAGAAATACGTTAAAAGAGCATACGACTTTCATTTTTCATATTTAAAAGTGATAGGGTAGATGTTATGCGTCTATCCTATTTTTTATTTCAAGAACCTTACTACATTTGCAAAAACAAATCTACAATGGCACGTATAGCACTAATAGGGTATGGCAAAATGGGGAAAACCATTGAGCAAATTGCTATAGAGAGAGGAAACACGATTAGCAAGATCGTTGATATTCACAACCAAGATGAGCTTGTTTTTTTATCCCCTGAAAACACAGATGTAGCAGTTGAGTTCACGCAGCCAGAGTCTGCTGTTCATAATATTAGTGTTTGTTTAAAGAATGGTGTACGAGTAGTTTGTGGTACAACAGGTTGGTTGGAACATCGTCCTTTAGTAGAAGTTTTATGCCATGAGTATCAAGGAGGCTTTTTTTATGCCTCTAATTTTAGTATTGGAGTGAATATATTTTTTAACATTAATAGTTTATTAGCAAAAATGATGAATAAATATCCTGCTTATAAGGTTCGTATTCAAGAAATTCATCATATACAAAAGAAAGATGCTCCTAGTGGAACAGCTATCACATTAGCTGAGAATATTATCCAACAAATTCAGCGCTATTCTTCTTGGAAATTGCAAGACAGTAGTCCTGCTCAAGAAAATCAAATTCCTATTGAAGCGCTTCGCATCGATGAAATTCCTGGTATACATACTATTTGGTATGAGTCAGATATAGACGCTATTGAGATAAAACACACAGCTCACAATCGTAAAGGATTTGCTTACGGTGCTGTCTTAGCTGCAGAGTTTATGGTGGGAAAGAAAGGAATTTATGGAATGAAGGATCTTCTAGGGTTTTAGGTTTTTATCGAAATGTAATAAGTTTGTACATTTTTTTCGCTTAAACTAATTTTAACTTAAGACTTCTTAACTTTTTACTTCGCCAAAAACTATGATTGGAAAAAATATTTACGTAATGCTTTTATTTCTGAACACATTTAAAGTTCCTCATCACGGAAGTGGATGTCTTTTTTCTTTTTTTGGAGTGCTTCTTTGAATTTGAGTAAGATTTTTTTGCTCAAAGTCGGTACAGGATATAAATTACTTTTGTAATCTCTTGTTATAATTCTGACGCTTCTATATTGAAAGTTAGAACGTTCAAAAGCAATTTCTTTGATGTTTTCTATGTGTTCAATGTGTTTTTTCCAAAACAAAAAGTGATTCTTAATTATTAAAAAATTATCGGCAATAACAAAATAGTTTAATAACCAAATGTTTATGGCAGACCAAAGACACAAAAAGAAAACAAAGAAAATGAGAGTCAGATAGGATAACTGTTCATTGAAGAGTTTAATTAAAAATATAATAACGACAATTAGATAAAAAATAAACGTAGAACTTTTAAATAAATTATTCTTGAATGTTTCTGTGTTTTTAAGTTCAATATCTTTAGCATTTGCAACTAAAACCGATTGTGGTTTTTGTTGATTTGTTTTTGTTTTGTTAATATACGATTTCAACTCGTAGAGATTTTCATATAAATCATCATATAAATAGTAAGATGTTCCATTCTTCAAACGGAGATACATTCCTTCCATTGGATATTTAATGATGTAATTAAAAAGGTATTTCCCAGTTAATTCAATGTCTTCAATGTCATCAACGTGAAACGTATTTCTACCTATGGCTATAGTACCATAGTCAGAGTTGATGCTAATAGAAGGAACTAATTTTAGGAAAGTTTTGAAATTATAAAAAGAAAATCCATAGAGAGCAATGCTAAGAAGGAGAAGAATAAAAGCAGCTACGATCGATTGATTATTAATTAAAATATCATACACTGCAAAAATCATTGCAGAAGCGACAGCGCACATCGATGCGAGTAGAAATATTTGCAATACATAAAATTTGAAAATATGCCTTTTAATGAGTATCATTCATGGATTAAATTTTTCAAATATTCGATTATATTGCTATTTATACAAGCTCTTATGCTCAAAAAAAATTAAAAAAAAATATAGATTTTGTTTGGAACTATAAATAATTAAACCTACCTTTGCGCCCGCTATGTTGGTTAGTGTAGGAGTTGGGTTGTGTGTTGGGTTTTTGAAAAAAGTGTGTAAAA
>JANWWC010000007.1 GCA_025056215.1 Cytophagales bacterium
GTGGGAGAGTAGGTAAATGCCACATATAAAATTAAATACTTTAATGCCCTGAAATACATCCAGGGCTTTTTTATTTTGAAGAATGTTTATATAATTTTCCACACTCTCTTGGGAAATAACTTCTAAAATTTTTGCTAACATTGCGTAGGTAAATTAAATAATAGTATCGTGTATTCATCGTATCAAGAAATTCGAAAAGCATTACAGAAGAAAGAAGTCAGAGTAAAGGAAATTGTTGAGTACTATCTTCGCAAAATAGAAGAAACTAAGCATTTAAACGCTTATTTAGAAGTATATGCGGAAGAAGCTCTATCGAGAGCTGATGAAATAGATAAAAAGTTACAAGCTGGAAAGGCTGGAAACTTAGCAGGAATGGTGATTACCCATAAAGATGTGATTTGTTATGAAAATCACCGCTTACAAGCATCTAGTAAAATTCTCGATGGCTTTGTTGCTCAGTTTACAGCGCCTTCTTTGCAAAGGATGTTAGATGCCGACGTCATTGTAATTGGTAGGGTAAACTGCGATGAGTTTGCCATGGGAGGTTCTAACGAAAATTCAGCTTTCGGCGTCGTTCGCAATAATATTGATCCTACGCGAGTTCCGGGTGGTTCTTCAGGAGGTTCTGCCGTTTCTGTATCAGCAGATACTTGTTTGATTTCATTAGGTTCTGATACAGGCGGCTCTGTACGACAGCCAGCAGCTTTTACAGGTATTGTAGGATTTAAGCCTACTTACTCGCGCATTTCTCGATACGGTTTGATTGCTTATGCTTCCTCCTTTGATACAATAGGAGTTTTAGCTAAAAATGTAGAAGATACAGCGCTCGTAATGGAATATTTGGCAGGAAAAGATGAATACGACGCTACTGTATCTCAAAAACCTGTTCCTCCTTATTCTCAATTATTAGAAATTCCAACTCACCAATTGAAAATAGGCTATATTAAGGAGGTTTTGGAAACAGAAGCAGTACAGAAAGAAATCAAAGAAGCCGTGTGGAGAAAGATCGAGCAATTTCGAGCAGATGGGCATGAAGTGATTCCTGTTGATTTTCCTTTGTACGAGTACGCCTTGCCGACTTATTACATTCTTACTACAGCAGAAGCAAGTACTAATCTTTCTCGATATGATGGGGTGCGCTATGGCTATCGAAGTCCAAATGCAGTGGATGTAGAAACTCTGTACAAGCGAACACGTTCAGAAGGGTTTGGACCAGAAGTAAAACGTCGTATTATGCTTGGTACATTCGTTTTAAGTGCCAGTTATTATGATGCGTATTTTACTAAAGCCCAAAAAGTACGGAGAATTATACGAGATGAAATGCTAAAACTACTCAATAACTTGGACTTTTTGATTACTCCCACTACGCCTACCACTGCTTTCGAGATTGGCAAATATAACGAAGAAAATGTGTTAGAACTGTATTACGCTGATATTCTTACAGTTACTCCTTCGCTTTGCGGTCTTCCAGCAATTTCTATCCCTATTGGATTGGATGAAAAAAATTTACCTATTGGTCTTCAAGTTACCGCTAAATATTTTGAAGAAGCTTCTTTATTAGCATTTGCTAAATATGCGATGCAAAATTAAGATATGAAGAACCACTTTATTTTTGTTTTTGTTTTGCTTTTGGGGTGGAGTGCTGCTATAGGGCAAATTCGAAAAAAGCAAGTTAATGGTCTGTGGGGTTTGTATAGGAAAAACAAAGCAATAATTCAACCTCTTTTTTGTGTATTGAATGATAGTTTTGACACGGGAGGTCTTCTTTTAGCAGGGAGACAAGATAGTTCTCAATTACTTCGGTATGGCTTGTTTGATGTTTCGGGAAGAGTTATTCTTTCTACGGAATTTTTGGAAATCCGAAAATTAGGATATCATTTTTATGCAGCGCTCCCAAAGGACGCAGATACTTGGAAAATTTATCAATGGAACGCATCAAAATTACAAACTAGGCTTATTACTGATGGGATTGTAGATTTTACAGAGTTTGTTCGAGAGAAAGCTATTTTAAATCGATATCATCGCTATGGTATGATAGATGTTCAAGGAAATACAGTCTTGCCTTTTGAATATCGAAAAATTGAGAGACGGTTTCCAGAATACCACGCGTATCCATTTGCAGAGGCTCGCCTAATAGATGCAGAAGGGAAGGTTTTAAAAAAGTATTTTTTAGATAGCATTCAGCCAATAAGCCCAAATCTGTATTGTGTACAATTGGAAGGGAAATTTGGAGTCATGAAACCAGATGGCAGTTTTTTGTTTTTTAATATGTACGATTCAGTTACTGAAGTCAGAGAGCCTTTTTTGGTAGTATGGAAAAATGGAAAATCTGGTTTGATTGATACTACTAATCGAGCTTTGTTGGATTGTAAGTTTCAAAAAATTACTTCTCAACCTTATGGTTTGTGGGAAGTTATAGATTCAAATAAGAGATTTTTGTTTACATCAGAAGGCAAGAACGTTACAGCTCATCTTGATACCTTCACTTCTTTTTCTGAGGGCTATCTTACAGCATCTTATCAGAGTCGGTGGGGATTGCTCGATAGCAATTTGCATTGGAAAATTTTACCTGCTTATCAGGCTATGAGTTCCGTAAAAGATGGTTTTGTAGCATTTAAAATGAATGAGCTTTATGGCATTATGAGCGTTGAAAATGAATTGATTATCAGCCCTTATGTAGATAGCATTGCCATTATTAATAGGCACTTGTTTATTTATCATGATAATCAAGGATGGGGTACTCTTCAGCCAAATGGGAAGGATTATTTTTTTAGTTATGGTTCTTATGAAATATTGCCAGAGGGCACGATTCGCTTTCGAAATGATAGTGGACTATATGGCTTGTTAGATAATCGAGGAAGACTGTTGTTGCCTGCGCAATATGATTTTATTTGTGCTACATCTCAAAAAGGACTCTATCAAACTCATAAAAACTTTAAAAAAGGGTTTGCTTGGATACATGATGTAGAGCGAGAAGTTTCTAAAGACAGTGCTTTTTTGGATATAGAAGTATTACAGCCTTTAGGAGAAAAGTTTATTCCTGTTCGTATTCATCGCAAATACGGATTTACTGATCATACAGGTCGCATTAAAATCGCTACTCGTTATGATAGTGTGCAATACTTTTCACAAGGAAGAGCAGCCTTTAAGTTAGCAGGAAAATGGGGATTTCTTGATGAGCAAGAGAATATTATAGTACAACCAATTTATGAGAAAGTATTTCCGTACACAGTCCATCGGGTTAGTTTAGTTTGCGATGAAGGAAAGTGGGGATTGCTTTCCGAAGATGGTAAGCCTATTGTAGCAATTGAATATGACAAACTCTCAGAGAATGAATTTGGAAACTGGATTTGCGAAATTAAAAACAAAAAAGGATTGATTTCAGCTGATGGCATGCGGCAGATTTTTCCCCAGTTCGATGATATTCGCGATATAGGGAATGGATTTGCAATTGTTCGTAAAAGAGACAAATATGGAGTATATCATCTAAATGGATATGCTGTTATTTTTCCAGAGTGGGAAGCTATTATTCCGAATTTTGGCGGAAACACTTTTTTTGTACTTCGCAACAGACAAATGGAAATTTTGCGATAAGATGTCTGAAAAAATATTCTTAAGATTTTTCATACTTTTTACTACTCTGTATGTGGTTATCCATTTATTCACCTTAGATTATTTTCCACTTCCTTGGTTTGATGAAACATACATGGCAGATATAGCGCTTTCTTGGCGAAAAGATAGTACTTTTACAAGAACTGTTGCACTGCACGACTCCCCTCCTACGCAGGAACTAATATATGGTCCGGTCTATTTCGTGTTAGTAGGAATGTGGTTGAAATGGATACCTTTTTCTTTGTGGGGTTATCGCTTCTTTGTATTAGTGGCAGGTCTATTAGTTTGGATTTTGGTCTGTCGAATGTATTGGTTGGAGCAACGAAATATTTATCAAAGTATTCTTTTTGCAATATTATTCGCTCTAAATCCGCTTTTTAACAGATGTTTGCATGAAGGGAGAATGGACTTTATAGCAATAGTATTTGCGTTGGTAAGTTGGTTAGGGCTCATGCTCTTTCAAAGAAAGGAACGATATGCCATTCTTTATTTTTGGATAAGTAGCCTTGCATGGGGTTTTTCATTACTTACGACGCCACGCGCAGCAGTGATTTTGTTACCTATTTGCATATGGGGAGTTGTTCGTCTGAGAATTCAAATCATGGTAATATGGATGTTACTTCCTATTGGAATGTACACGCTTTGGGTGTTATATGCCTTTGGCAACGTGGGCAATTGGTGGGTATATTATCAGAATAAGTTAGCTTATACTAAGTTAATAACGCCTGTTTGGTATGTTCCTAGACATGAAATTCCTGTTGTTCTGTTGGTAGGTTTAGCACTTGTAAGTATAGCATTGCATTACAAAAAGATAGTCTTTCAGAAAGATACTTTTTTAAGTATGTTATTAGGGATTGTTTTATTTCAAGTATTTGTCCATGATGCAGGAGTTTATTCGGTCTTAATTTTGCCTCATTACTATTGGATTTTGGGAGTAGGATTCTTATCGTTCACGTTTTGCAAAAAGCAAAATTTGCAACCCTGAATCGGCCTTATATTTTTGCTATCACTTTAATTTTAAGAAATATGAAGTTTACAGAAACTCCTCTGAAAGGCGCTTGGATTATCGAACCGCAAGTGTTTACCGATGAGCGAGGGTATTTTTATGAAAGTTTTCAACTTAACAAATTTGAGAAAGCTACAGGCTTACGCCCTCATTTTATACAAGACAATCACTCTTTATCGTACTATGGAGTTTTACGTGGCTTACATCTTCAGGTAGGGGAAATGGCGCAAGCCAAATTAGTGCGTGTTCTTTCGGGCGAAGTGTTAGATGTAATTGTAGATGTACGCAAAGATTCTGCTACTTTCGGTCAATATTTCAGTATTATCCTTTCTGCGGAAAATAAAAAACAGTTGTTTGTTCCTAGAGGTTTTGCACACGGCTTTATTGTTTTATCGCCTAGCGCAGAGTTTGTATATAAGTGCGATAATTTTTATAGCCCTCAACACGAATCAGGAATCATTTATAACGACTCTGACCTTAATATTGATTGGAAAATTCCTAAAAAAGATATCAAAATATCTCAAAAAGATAGTCTTCTAAAGCCTCTCCGGTTTTCTGATTTTGGTTTTTGATAAAAATGTCGTTTCATAAAGTTTTATATTTTCATAACATAAAAACTGCTGTATTTTGTTTTATTAGAATATATTTTGAGGTTGCTTTTTTGCTAATTAAAAAATTTGAATATGATTTATAAAATAGTAATACAACTGTTGATTTTATTGGGAGTACTTTTAAGCTGTCAGCAAAAGCGATCATCTGAACAAGAGACAAACACACTTTCATCAAAAGGTGACACAGTAACTGTAATAGGAGAGTCTGTATATACGAGATTGAGGTTCGAAGAAGTGAAAGCAGAGTCGTTTCGCCGCGAATTGATTACATCAGGAACGATTCGCGCTATCCCGAACTATTACGCCGAAATAGCTCCTCCCTTTCCAGGACGTGTATTAAAGTCTTACGTTCGCCTAGGGCAGCGCGTAGAGCCTGGTTCTCCGATTTTTGAAATTAGTTCTCCAGATTATTTTAATGCTCAAAAAGAATATTTTGATGCTAAGCAAGAGTTTAAGCAAGCAGAACTTAATTTGAAGCGCCAACAAGATTTGCTTAAGAACGGAGTAGGAGTCCAACGCGAATTAGAAGCTGCTGAAACTGATTTTATTACTAAAAATTCAGCTCTTCAAAATGCTGCTGCTGCTCTCAAGATATTTAATGTAAATCCTGAGAAGATTTCTTTGGGCGATCCGCTTGTGGTAAACTCTCCTATTCGAGGAGAAATTGTAGGAAATAATATCGTAATTGGTCAATATTTGCGCGAAGATGCGCCTCCTATTGCAATTGTAGCAGAGCTTTCGAAGGTATGGGTAGTGGGGCAAGTTAAAGAAAAAGACCTTCGATTTATTAGCGAACTAGATTCGGTCGAAATTAAAGTTGCTGCTTTCCCCGAGAAGGTAATTTTGGGAAAGGTGTACCATGTAAATGAAATCGTAGATGAAGAAACCAGGAGTGTCCAAGTACTGATTGAATGCGATAACAAAGAAAGAATCTTAAAGCCAGGCATGTATGTAACAGTTCGGTTTGTAGGAAATGCAGAGCCTACTATTTTAATTCCTTCTAAAGCAGTGCTCCAAAAAAATGAAAATCAATTTGTGTTTACAAAGCTATCTGAGAATCAGTTCTTAAGAAAGAATATTGAAACATCAGGTACTTCTTCAAGTGGGAAAATATTAGTGAAATCGGGTTTGAAAGTAGGTGAAACTATTGTAAGTGAAGGCGGCATTTATTTATTAGTCAAATAGTGAGATAATGCACAATTTTTATGCGTATTTTTGTGCTTTATTTTTTCACAATCAACTTAAAAATTATTTAAAATGAAATCTAAGAAAATAGCAATTATTGGGGGCGGAAATTTGGGTACTGCAATTGCTGAAGGAATTGTGGGAGCAGGGCTTGTAATTAAAGGAAACGTGATTGTTACGCGTCGTAACCTTCAAGAAATTGAACACCTCAAAGCGAAAGGTGTGCGCATCATGTCGAATAATGTAGAGGCAGTTGCAGAAGCAGATATTATTATTATTGCCGTGAAACCTCATATTACTACTTCTGTTTTGCAAGAAATCAAACCTGCGCTGACTCCTCAAAAGACACTCATTTCTGTAGTAACAGGTTATACATTGCAAGAAATGAGCAATATTGTAGGAAATGATATAGCAATTTTTCGCGCAATGCCCAACACAGCCATTGCCATTCAAGAATCTATGACGTGCATTGCAGGTGCTCATTATACAGAAGAGCAACAAAAAGAAGTAACTACTATTTTTGATGTGCTAGGAAAGTCGGTTATAATAGAAGAAAAGCTTATGGAGGCAGCTACTGTATTAGCAGCTTGCGGAATTGCTTTTGCTTTGCGCTACATTCGTGCTGCGATGCAAGCAGGAATTCAGATAGGGTTTAGCGCAAAGTTAGCCCAAGTGATTGCTGCTCAAACAGTTAAAGGTGCAGCAGAGTTGTTGTTGCACTTTCCAGATACGCATCCTGAGCGAGAGATCGACAAAGTAACAACACCACAAGGATGTACGATAGCAGGTCTGAATGAGATGGAACATAAAGGAATGAGCTCAGCACTGATTCAAGGTATGGTTACTTCTTACAAAGAAATTGCCAATATTGCAAAGTAATTCAAAAAGTTGTAACCTTAACTTGTTTTGTATGAGTATTTAAAGTTATGAAGAAAATGTATAAATTTTTTGGAATATTTTTATTTCTCTTAAAAACTTTTTTCGTCTTTTCTCAGGTCAACACTGAGCAACAAGACTCTTCTCAAACAGAAGTAATTTTGTATACCGAAAGTTTAAATCAAAATTTAGAAATTGAAAGAACAGAACTTTCTAAGCTACAAGCGTTGATTGAGCAACTGCAAGATTCTATTTCTGATGTTCAACAAAAACTCGATCTTGCATATAAGCAAATGGCACTTCTGGAAAGAAAACACAAAAGAGAACAACTACAACTTCAGAGCAAAATTAAAGAACACGAACTCCAACTCTTAAAACTAGAATACGAATATGAAAATGCGCAAGAGAAAGCCCGCCGCCATGAGCAAAAAATCCAGGTGTTAGAGCTCCAAATTCAAAGCAAAGAACTAGTGATCGACATGCAAAATAGTGAAATTGAGCGTATTCGGCAACAGAGAACAGCGGCTTGGATAAGTATCGGAACAGTGATTTTATTGAGTGTCTTAGGGTTTTGGATTTATAAAAAGAAGAAAAAAGTAATAGAAGTTTCTCAACATAAAGAACAACAAGAACAACGTCAAGAGACTACTCAGCGACTGGAAGAATCAAAAGAAACATTAGAAGAATCTATTTTTCAGCAGAATTTTATTTCTCAGCTACAGGAGCAGTTACAAGATATAGAACAAAAATTAGCCTCTGAACAAAGGGTGAGGCAACGTTTGCAAGAAGAACTTGAAAAGTCGAACAAAATACTCACGGAAACAAGGCAAGTTTTGCAATTATATCAGCTTCAAACGCGCCGCATCAGAAATTTATTACTACCTGATTTGAAGGAGTTTCAATCGCTTATAGGAAAGTGTACTATTATAAGTCAATTGCCCGACGAAGAATTTCCCCACTATTTTTATCAGATAGTTTCTCCTTATGAAGAAATGGCAGTAATAGGTTTAGCTACTATGGAAGCAGATGCTTTAGATAAAATTTTCTTAATGGTATTAGGGCAGCAGATTTTTAAGCAAGTTGTAGCAATAGAAAAAATTACAAACGTACAAGAAGTTATTCAGGAGTTTTATCGTTCATTTTTTCAGATTAGCCAAAAATCGAACGCACATTATACGTGGAAAGTTAATTTTTTTGTGGCTTGTTTTGATAAGAAAGTTCGAAAAATAGGAATTGCTAGTGTTGGCTTACAAGTATTATGGTGGAATGCTGAAGGTTGGGAATTTTTGCCTAATTCTCAAGAGTATCGTTATGCTGCTAAAACTAATATAAAAGAATATCGATTTACAGTCGATAAAAGCTCTCAGTTTATGGTAGCTAACATTCCTGTTGATGAGTTGCGAAAGATAGCAGAGAATCCTTTTCCAGTTTTGCAAACCAACCAAGATGTATTGTTGAAAGTCGAAAAAATCTACACTACATAAAGAAAATGTTACGAGCCCATGAGAGCCAGTCAGCTCCTTATGTACCGACTTTATTAGAAACTTACAAGCGGTTAGCTTCAGGAAGTGCGTATGACGAAATGATTGATGAGCGCGGTGAGGTGCGGCCGCATTGGCAGGTTTTACAGCAAACTATTGCACAACTTGGTATTAATGAACTACTTCGACGGCAGCAGGACATTGCCCGCATCTTACGCGAAAACGGTGTAACCTATAGTATTTATGGTGATCCTCAAGGGCTGAATCGTCCTTGGCAGATGGATGCAATTCCTTTTCTAATTAGTAGTACAGAGTGGCAAACGCTTCTCCAAGGAATTATGCAGCGGGCAGAATTGCTCAACATGATTTTGGCTGATATATACGGTGAACGAAGATTATTGCGCAATGGGCTATTGCCGTTAGAGCTAATATATTTACATTCTGGTTTTTTGCGTCAATGCGATCAAATAAGGCTTCCGGCTTGGCACCAACTTGTAACCTATGCAGTTGATTTAGCAAGAGGAGCAGATGGTAAACTTTGGGTCATAGGGGATAGGACTCAAGCTCCTTCGGGAACAGGTTATGCCCTTGAAAATAGAAGTACAATGATGCGAATATTACCCGACTTTTTTCAAGGATTGCAAGTGCATAGGATTTCTAATTATTTTCAAGCTTCTCAAATCTCTTTTGCTTCGATGGCTCCTCATCATAAAGAGTCGCCGTATGCTGCTATTCTTACGCCAGGTCCGCTTAATGAAACCTATTTTGAGCACGCTTATTTGGCTTCTTATCTAGGTTATACTTTGGTACAAGGCGCCGATTTAACAGTAAGAGATGGATACGTATGGCTTAAATCGCTCAGTGGATTGCAACAAGTAGATATTTTATTGCGCCGCGTAGATGATAGTTATTGCGATCCTCTTGAACTAAATGAGCTTTCTCAGCTAGGCGTAGCAGGGCTCTTAGAGTGTGTTCGACGAAATCATGTAACAGTGGTTAATCCCTTGGGAAGTGGAGTTCTTGAGAATCCTGGACTTATGCCTTTTCTACCTAGCATTGCCAAATATTTTTTAGGAGAAGAACTTATTTTGCCTTCTGTTAAATCTTGGTGGTGTGGGCAAGAAAAAGAATGCCGCTATGTGTTAGAAAATTTAGATAAACTCATTATTAAAAACATTTCCCCTCACGAGTCACATCGTTCTATTTTCGGGAATCGTCTTAGTGCAGAAAAAAAAGAATTGCTCATCCAACAAATCAAAGAACGACCTTATTTGTACGTAGGTCAGGAAATGCTTACTTATTCTACTTCTCCCTCTTTTATTCAGGGACAACTCGAACCACGGTATTCTGTATTACGATGTTTTGCTTTTGCTCAAAAACAAGGCTATGGTGTGCTGCCCGGCGGATTAACTAGGAGCGCACCCGAGCCAGGTAGTTTTTTGGTTTCTAACCAGACTGGAGGCACAAGTAAAGATACTTGGGTATTGTTAGAAGACCGAGAAGAGACTCCCATTTTTGTCAAAACAGGGCAAACGCGCGCAGCATTGCCTAAGTCTATTGGGGTACTTCCGAGTAGAACTGCAGAAAACTTGTATTGGGTAGGGCGTTATTCGGAGCGTTCACTTGGCACAGCACGTGTGCTGCGGATGGTATTGCGAAATTTGGCAGAAAAAGGAAAGTTGTCTCGCAATGAAGTGGACCTTGCAGTCTATCAAACGATGCTTCGAACAGTTACCCACTTTACGATGACCTATCCGGGTTTTGCAAGTAAGGATGCTACTAGTTTAATGAAAAATCCTGATAATGAACTGCTTTCTGTAACCTTAGACGAAGAGAGATTAGGAAGTTTGAGCAATACATTAGCTTCTTTAAATCGGGCTGCTTATGTCGTGCGCGATTTATGGTCGTTAGATAGTTGGCGAGTGCTCGACGGAATTGAAAGACTTCGCCAAGAGTACCGTTATAACAAAAAAGTTTCTTTGCGAAACGTGCAAAATTTGCTTGATCAGTTAATTACGTCTTTAGTAGCATTCATAGGTTTTAATCAAGAGAGTATGAGCAGCGAACATGGTTGGATATTGCTCGACATTGGGAAGCGAATTGAGCGTATTCTTTTGCAAGTTAGTATGTTGCGCTCTACCCTAGTGTTAAAGCATTCTGAGCAAGCAGAATACGACCTTATGGAAGCCGTTTTGGCAACAGAAGAAAGTTTAGCTACCTATCGGTATCAGTTTCGCTCTTATTTGCAACTTTCTAGTGTTTTAGATTTGCTGTTACTCGATGAGTCGCATCCGCGTTCGATGGCATATCATCTCAACAGATTACAAGAAAACATTCATAAGTTGCCTAGAAAGGTTGTTTCGCATCGCTTATCGGAAGAAGGAAAGTTGGTATTAGAAGCCTCTACGCATTTAAAGTTAGCAGATCCAGAGGAATTGGCTTTCTGTGGTGAAAACGATGGTATTCGTCAGAAATTAGACCAAAGGCTTTCTAAAATCAGCGATTTGCTCTTCCAAACTTCTAATGTAATTGTAAGAACTTACTTTAGTCATACTCCTACGCAGCAACAATCTTCAGCCATTCTGCAAAATCCTTTGAAGGAAATGTTGTAATGTATATAATTACTAGGCTTTTATTATCTGTTTTTTAAACATCTAAAAAATGAAATATGTTTTTGTAGCTGTCGTGAGCGGAATGTTATCATCATTTCTGATTATGATATATTGGTTAGGGCTGCATTTTTTGGAACAAAATCCATTTGCTCAATACAAATACTTATATTTTCCGATTTATGGACTTTGTTTTATTGCTACTTTTTATTATGTGCGATATTATTTGCATCAAAATCATTTGAGAGCTCAACAAGCCATATTAGTAGGTTTTTTGTTAAACGGAATTACTTGTTTGTGTTTGTTTGTAGCTTTAAAGATGTTATTTAGTACCTCAAGTGGTCAGACTATCAAACAACAACACATTCAGCAATCTCTGCAATTGTTAGAAAGCACGAAGGTTTATTTAGAAGAGCACAAAGAAACTCTTTTTGAATTTCGCCCAGAGAATCTTGAACAGTCAAAGCGACAAATTCAACAACTTTCTGATAATGATTTAGCCTTCGACCAAGCATTTGGAGTAGGCATTGCAGGAGTTGTGTTCACGTTTCTTTTTGCGCTTTTTTTTAAAAAGACATCTTAAAAAAATTAAAATAAAGAATTGTTTTGTTAACAATCAGTTTTTTAACTTTGACGCTCTTAAAGGCTTGATTGCAAATTAATTAGTTGGATTTAAAACGCACGCTGCAATGAAAAGAACTTTTCAACCTTCTAATCGCAAAAGAAGAAATAAGCATGGATTTCGCGCACGAATGGCTACCTCACACGGAAGAGCAATACTCGCAAGAAGACGCGCGCGTGGCAGAAAAAGACTGACCGTTTCAGATGAAAAAACTCACAAGTAATTTGAAAAAAAAGTACTCTTTTTCTAAGGATCAGCGTTTGTGCCGGCAAAAAGTGATTCAAGAACTCTTTCAAAAGAGTTCTTTTGTTTTTTTATATCCGTTTAAAATTTATTATTTGCCTGCTTCTTGTACACAGATCTTGATCTCTGTTTCAAAAAAGCATATTAAAAAAGCTGTTCAGCGCAATCGCATCAAAAGACAAATTCGAGAACTTTATCGACTTTCTCAACATCGATTGTTTCGACATCCTCTATATTTAGGAATCGTATATGTAGGACAACGTCCTGAAAAATGGAATTTTTTGCAAGAACGCTGGACAGAAGCTATTAAAAAATTATTCTCGCGCGACGAAACATCTCAAGAAACATTTGTAAATCCGTGTATATAAAAAACAATCGAAAGCAAAATGTAAGCACTTATTGAAAAAATAATTCCGAAAGGTCCTAAAAAAAGTATCATAATCGCTGCAAGTGATAGAAAGATAAATTTATATTGATTCTCTTTCCATTCGATATTTTTAAACTTCAGAGCGAGCATCGGAATTTCTGAAACCAAAAGCAGTGAGGTTCCTATTGTAATAGAAAGCAAAACAGGAAGTTGCATAAGATAAGAACTTATCCAATAATTGTTTTGAACAGAAGGATACAAAGAGGCGATCAACAAGGCATTGGCAGGAGTAGGTAATCCGATAAACATATCGGTTTGGCGAGTATCTAAGTTAAATTTAGCTAGTCTCCAAGCAGAAAAAACAGGAATCAGATAAGCAACAAATGCTAATTCTTCGAATAGTTCTTTGGCTCCACTGATAGAAAGTAGTTGTTGCATAATAGCTCCTGGCAAAACTCCGAACGAAATAACGTCTGACAAAGAGTCTAATTGTTTCCCCATCTCAGAATGCGTATGCAAAGCCCTTGCAATTAATCCATCTAAGAAATCGAAAGTAGCTGCTACTAAAATAGCATAGAAAGCCTCTATCAACTTATTATTGTGCGCAAAATAGATGCCTACACATCCAGAAATAAGATTAACACAAGTAATCAGGTTAGGAATATTTTTTTTCATGGTTTTTCAGGTTCAGCTGCATAAACAAATCTTTTAGAAAGTCCTCCTACTTGTAAGACAAAACTACCAGCCTCGATGAGTGTTTCTCCGTTTTCTGCTGAATAAGAAAGATGTGTATTAGGCTCTATGATAAATGTGAAAACGACGGATTCACCTGCTTTAATTTCTTGTTTTTCAAAGTGCTTGAGCATTTTTACAGGTCTCGTATAAGAGCCGTACTCATCGCTAATATACCATAAAACTGTTTCTTTTCCATCTCTTTTACCTGTGTTAGTAACCGTAACTCGGGCAGTAATAGTTTGCAATCCTACATGAGCGCCTACTATTGTATCAGAGAGTATCAGATCACTATACTCGAACTGAGTGTAAGAAAGTCCATGTCCGAAAGGAGCGATCCAGAAGCGAAGGCGTTCGTCATGAGGTTGGTAAGGATGCATAGGCGAAAATTCTGAAAACTTGTGATAATACGGCAAAGTTTTTCCTTGTTTATAAGGATAAGAAAAGGGCAATTTCGCACTCGGATTTTCTTTACCTGATAAGATTTCAGCAATAGCAATTCCTCCTTGTGTACCAGGGAGTCCCGCCCAAAGCATTGCATGAATTTTATCATAAAGAGTAGGGATAGTACGCGGGCGTCCTGCTATCATTACTACTATTACAGGTTTGCCTGTAGAAAGAGCTGTTTCGATAAGAAGCTGTTGGTCTTTATCTAAATCCAAATCGTTGATGGAGCCAAATCCTTCTGCATATGGGGCTTCTCCTACTGCTAACACGATTGCAGAAACAGAATTCGCTTTGGAGCGCAGGGTGTTTATATCAGTTGCCAGTTCTACGGACTGAAATTCTTTTTTCATAGCGTCATAAAGCGTAAGCATGTCGGATGGGTGAAAGTTGTCTTGAGTGGCAATCCATAAATAAGACCATCCTCCTGTTAAGTGTCTTTTGGAATGAGCTGCTGGACCTGCCAACAAAATTTTTTGATTCTTCGATAACGGAAGAATGTTTTTTTCATTTTTCATCAGTACAATACTTTGTCGGGCTATTGAAAGATTAATTCCTTGATGTTCTGTTCGATTGATTTTATTGAAGAATTTATCAGTAGGATAAGGTTGCTCAAAAAGGCCTGCGTCAAACTTTAACTTTAAAATTCTTTTGACAGAAAGATCGATGCGGTCTAAAGGGATTCTTCCTTCTAAGACGAGCTCTTTGAGATAGTCGCAAAAACTTGTAGTATAGGGTGTCATACTCATGTCAATACCTGCCATAATAGCCAGGTAAACAGCCTCTTTAGGAGTAGAAGCAATTTTATGAACAGTATGCAGCCGAATAATATCTTCCCAGTCAGATACGACTACTCCTTCAAAACCCATCTCAAAGCGAAGTAACTTTGTAAGAATATCGTAATTGGCATGAACAGGAATCCCGTTGATTTCAGCAGAGTTCACCATAAAAGTACGCACGCCTGCCTGCACAGCTGATTTGAAGGGAGGTAAAAAAATTTCGTAAAGGGTTTGAGGAGCTATTTCTATAGGGGCGCGGTCATAGTTCCATTTAGGGTCTGAGTATCCAAAAAAGTGCTTAGCGCACGCTACCATTTTATAAGGTTTTGTTCCATTGTATTCTTGAATCCCTTTGATGAACGATTCTCCCATCCGAGAAGCTAACCAGGGGTCTTCTCCGTAGGTTTCGTAAAATCTGCTCCAGAACTTATTTCTTCCGATGTCGAGAATAGGAGCAAAGTTCCATGTATGTCCTAAGTGGCAGGCTTCTGCTGCAGTAATTTCGCCGATGTTGCGCGCTAATGAAGTATCGAAGGTAGCAGCTTGATTAATTTGGTGCGGGAAAACGGTGCCTTCTTTGATATAATTAGCACCATGAACATGGTCTATTCCATAAATAATAGGAATTTGATTGGGATGAGTTTCTAGGTTAATTTCTTGAAGCTGATAACAGAACTCAAACCAATTTTGAGAAGAAAAAGCAATTCCATTTAAAAATGAACCAATATAGTATTTGGAGATAAGTTCTTTTGCTAACTCTTTGTTGAGTTTGAGTTTGTAGGTAGGATCTTGATACATATTTTTTTTGTCAGCGCTATCTAAAAGTAAAGAGAAGTCTAACTGAGTCATTTGTCCTATTTTTTCTTCTAAGGACATTTTTCGGACAAGTTTTTCTACGCGCTCGTCGTACTCATACAGTCCTTTGATACCATGCTCTTCTGTAGTTTCTTGATTTTCTTGACATGCTGTAAAAATTATCAATATTATGATTGTAAGGTGTTTTTTCATAGCATTACTTAAGTTTCGCAATTTCTTTTTCAATTTTTTTTAATATAATTGGCAACAAACAACAAAGTTCATCTATTTTACTAGCAATTTCTTGAGAAGAAAACGAAGCTTTATCAGTCTTTTCTAAGAAGTTAAGTACTTCATCCAGTTTGCGAGAACCTAAATACACAGTACTTGATTTAAGCTTATGTGCCATTTTTCCCATTTCTTCCAAGCGATTAGCTCGAAAAAGAGCTATAATTTCTTCAGTATAGGTTTGGAGGTTACTATAAACTTTTTCAAGAATAGCAGAAATGAACTGTTGGTTACCATCAGCAATTTCTCGCAAGCTGGATAAATTAAGTTCTACATCATTCATAAAATGCGCTGTTTTCTTCTTTTCAAAGAAAAGAATATCTTACCAATTTTCAAATGTTTTCTTGTTTAGCTTAAAGGACACTATGCAGAAAAAATGTATTTTTCACGTATCATAAAGTTTTTCATATTTTAAAATCTTAAAAAGATGTACCTTATTTACGATACTGAAACCACGGGAATGGCGTTCGATTTTAGAGCGCATTACACTGATACAAAAAATTGGCCTCGTCTCGTACAAATTGCTTGGCAGTTGCATGATGCTAAAGGGAAGTTGCTCAATGCTGAGAATTATATTGTGAAACCAGAAGGATTTAAGATTCCTTTTGCAGCTACACAAATTCATGGAATTTCTCATGAAAAAGCCGAAAAGGAAGGTAAGCCTTTGATAGAGGTTCTACAACGTTTCAATGAAATATTAGAAAAAGCTCAACTCATTGTAGGTCATAACATCGCCGGATTTGATAATAATGTAGTAGCTTGTGAATTCTATAGACTCGGAATCTCTACTAATCTCTTAAATATCAAGGTGTTTGATACTATGCTCCACACTGTGGACTTAGTAGCGATTCCCAGTGCGAGAGGAGGGTTTAAATATCCTTCTTTAAGCGAACTTCATGAAAAACTTTTTGGCGTAAACTTTGAAGACGCTCACGATGCAGCTTATGATGTAGTAGCAACTGCCAAATGTTTTTTTGAACTTTTTAAATATGGAATTATTTCGCCTTCCGCAGGAGTTTCAGTAGAGCAAATTCAATACGAAGCTCCTTCGCTCGGAATTTCTAATTTTAAAGGTACGACTTTTACTCCTGTAAAAACTTCTACAGTTTTACAGACAGAGGTGGCTGTCATTCCTTACGTTCCTTTACATGTTCACACAATGTATTCTGTGCTTCATAGCACTATTCATTTAAAAAAAGTAATCAAATACGCCAAAGAATTGGGTTGTCAAGGAATTGCCATTACAGATTTTAGTAATCTTTATGGTGCTCTCGAAGCCACGAGTGTTGCAGCGGACATCCCAGATTTTAAGCTCATTATTGGTATAGAAATTTATTTGGCTAAGGAGCGCACAAGAACTCAATTTACTAAAGACGATCGTGACATTCGTTTTCCTCAGTTGCTTTTAGCCAAAAATCAACAGGGGTATTACAATCTGTGTAAGTTAAGTTCCTTAGGATATATAGAAGGGCAGTACGACGGCTGTGCTCGCATCGATAAGGAACTTCTTCTACAATACAAAGAAGGACTTATTGCTCTCTCAGGGAGCACAAAGAGCATTCTTCATAGTACTCTGTTGAATCATGGTGAAGATGTAGCAGAAAAAGAGTTAGAGTGGTGGCTTAATCATTTTGGAGAAGATTTTTATATCTGTATCCAACGACACGGATTGGAAGAAGAAGATTATATCAATCCTATTTTGTTGGGTTGGTGTAAAAAATATAATATTTCCTATGTGGCGGCCAATGAAGCATTTTACATGAAACCTGAGGATGCAGATGTACACGATGTTTTATTATGCGTGAAAGAAGGAGAAAAGAAAAGTACTCCTATTGGCAGAGGAAGAGGATTTCGCTTCGGGTTTGAGAATAAAAATTTTTATGTCCGAACTCCTGAAGAAATGACTCGCTTGTTTGCTGATATTCCAGAAGCGCTCGCTAATACGATAGAAATTGCTAAAAAATGTCAGACTCCTGTTATCAAGCGCAAGATTATGCTTCCTAAGTTTGAGTTGCCAGAAGGAATGTCAGAAGATGAATATTTGCGAAAGCTCACTTATCAGGGAGCAGTTCAGCGCTACCCCGAAATTACTCCTCAAATTCGACAGCGATTAGATTTCGAGTTAGAAATCATTCAAAAAATGAAATTTTCGGGTTATTTTCTGATTGTTCAAGATTTTATTAATCAGGCAAAAAAATTAGGTGTTGCTGTAGGTCCAGGTCGAGGGAGCGCGGCGGGCTCAGCTGTTGCTTATTGTATAGGAATTACTAACATCGATCCTATTGCATACAATCTTCTTTTTGAGCGTTTCTTAAACCCAGAGCGCGTTTCAATGCCCGATATTGATATAGATTTTGATGATAGAGGAAGGCAGCGCGTCATAGAGTACGTAGTTCATAAATACGGTAAAAATCAAGTAGCTCAAATTATCACTTATGGCGTGATGAAAGCCAAATCTGCCATTAGAGATGCAGGAAGAGTTTTGGAATACCCTTTGCATCTGACGAATGAACTTGCCAAAATGGTTCCCGAGGCTCCTGACATTACTTTTGAGAGAGCTTTTGATGAAGTACCTGAACTGAAAGAAATTTTTGAAAAAGATACTACTTTGAGAGGGCAAGTTCTTAGAACGGCAGTTAAATTAGAAGGTTGCGTGCGAAATATTGGTGTGCATGCAGCAGGTATCATTATTGCCCCTTCTGATTTATTAGAGTATATTCCTGTAACTACCTCAAAGGAAACCGATTTGCTTATCACTCAATTTGAGGGAAAAGTAGTAGAAGAGGCAGGCATGCTTAAAATGGATTTCTTAGGACTTAAAACTCTTACGATTATACAAGATGCGATTGCTCTCATAGAGAAAAATTATCAGGTTAAAATAGACATCGATAAAATTCCTTTCGACGACCCCAAAACTTTTGAGTTATATCAGAAGGGACTGACAGTAGGAACGTTTCAGTTTGAGTCGATAGGCATGCAAAAATATTTGCGAGAACTCAAACCTACTAATCTTGAAGATCTTATTGCTATGAATGCACTTTATCGTCCTGGTCCTTTGCAGTATATTCCTAATTATATCAATCGAAAGCACGGGAAAGAGCCTGTTGAATATCCTCATCAGCTTTTAGAGGAAATTTTAAAGCCTACTTATGGAATTATGATCTACCAAGAGCAAGTGATGCAGGCAGCCCAAATCATGGCAGGATATACCTTAGGAGGGGCTGATTTGCTTCGAAGAGCGATGGGAAAAAAGAAACCCGAAGAAATGGCAAAACAGCGCGAGTTCTTTGTAAAAGGGGCTAAGCAAATTAATAATATCTCAGAAGAAAAAGCATTAGAGGTATTTGCTATCATGGAGCAATTTGCAGGATATGGTTTTAACAGAAGTCATGCCGTCGCCTATTCAGTATTGGCTTATCAGACCGCTTACCTAAAAGCTAATTATACAGCCGAATATATGGCAGCTCTTCTTTCTAATTCTATCGGTAACATCGAGAAGATTTCTGAGTTTTTGGAAGAGTGTAAAAACTTAGGAATTCAGGTGCTCGGACCTGATATCAATGAGTCAGACATCAATTTTACGGTTAATCAGAACAAAGCTATACGATTTGGACTTGCTGCTATCAAAGGAGCTGGTGAAGAAGCAGTACAAAGTATTGTTGCAGAAAGAAAGAAGAACGGCGCATACAAATCTATTTTCGATTTTATTGAAAGACAAAATTTGAGAGTAATCAACAAGCGTGTAATGGAAGCTTTGGCATATGCAGGCTGTTTCGATTGTTTTCGAGATGTGCATCGCGCTCAATACTTTTTTAAAGAAGCCGATACGACTGGTATCGAAAAACTGATTCGTTATGCGGTGGTGAAACAATCTGAAAAAAAGTCTGCTGTAGGCTCGCTTTTTTCTGAGAGCCCCACTAAGTCGAGCATATATTCTTTTAAGCTACCTGATTGCCCACCGTGGAGCCAATATGAGCAGTTGCAATACGAAAAGGAAGTTGTTGGAATTCCAATTTCAGCTCATCCGCTTGATAGTTTTAAATTGCTTTTTAAAGGAAGAAGGCTTAAGTCATTATCTCAGATTAATGATTTTTTAGAAAAAGAAATTGAAGTAGGAGGGATTGTGACAGAAATCAATATAAGGCGCGATCGAAATGGAAATGAGTTTGCTTTGTTTGCGCTTCAAGATTATTCTACTACTGTCAATATGGCTGTTTTTAAAGAAACGTACCTTAAAACCAAACACTTACTTCACCTCAATACGGCATTGTATGTGCGGGGAAAAGTAAAAGAACGACTCAAATCGCCTGGTACTTACGAAGTTTTTCCCAATGAGATTAAATTGCTTTCCGAGTTACAGGAAAATATTCAAAAGCTTACTTTACACATTCCCCTTCAGATGCTTTCGAGTTCTTTTCTTGAAGAGTTAGAACATTTCGTTAAGCAAAGCACTGGAAAAGTTACTCTTTGTATGAGTTTTTACGACGATATCGAGAAAGTAAGATTAAATATGTTTTCAAGAAAGTATCGCATAAGTGCTACCTCTGATATTGTGAAAATGCTTTCTAAATTTCCTGGTATAGATTTTTTTGCAGTTTAGCTTCAGAATTTTTGTAGCTTTTTTTGTATTAAACAAAAAAGCATATAGATTTGCACTCCCTTTCGCAGGAAACTGTGTAGAAAAATAGACTTCTGCATAAGTCCTAATTTAAGGTAATCGTAAATTTTTCTAAGCTTCGTAGAGGCGAGATGTTTTTTTGTAATGTAATTTGATGAGTCATGTTACAACCTAAGCGTACTAAATTTAGAAAGCAGCAGCGCGGTAGGAGTCGAGGCTCGATGGCTACAAGAGGTGCCGAAATAGCATTCGGCAGCTTTGGAATAAAGTCGTTAGTGCCGGGCTTAATCACAGCACGACAGATTGAAGCTGCGCGAATAGCAATTTCTCGCGCTATGAAGCGAGAAGGACAAATGTGGATTCGTATTTTCCCTGATAAGCCTATTACGCGCAAGCCTGCGGAAGTGCGTATGGGAAAAGGAAAAGGATCTCCAGAATTTTGGGCTGTAAAGGTAAAACCAGGCACTATTCTATTCGAATGTGATGGAATTAGCATGGATCTGGCAAAAGAAGCTTTGCGTTTGGGAGCTCAAAAACTTCCTGTTACCACTAAGTTTGTAGTACGTAGAGATTATGTAGCTAATTAATTATAGTCATGAAAAACGAAGACATTAGAAAACTTTCTGATATTGAACTTAAATCTCAGATTAAGACTTTAGAAAATCAATTAGCAGCTTTGCGTTACGAGCATCGCATTTCGCCTATTCAAAATCCTATGCAAATTCGCCACATGAAGCGCGATATTGCTCGTTTAAAAACAGAGTTGCAAGCAAGAGCCTATCGTTTTGCTATTGAAAAAGCAAAGGAAGGCGAACTGAGCTACGAAAATCTCCATGAGTATTCTCAGAAAGGAGCTCCTCTGGTATTAAGTAAGTCTAAGTTACGGAAAGCTATTAGTAAATCGCTAGAAAATAATGGAAAGAAATCTTAGAAAAGAACGTATCGGCATAGTTACGTCGAATAAGATGAACAAGTCTATCGTTGTAGCGGTAGAACGAAAAGTAATGCATCCTAAATATGGGAAGTTTGTAAAAAAGACTTCCAAGTTTATGGCTCACGACGAAAAAAACGAGTGTAACATCGGTGATAAGGTCAGAATTATGGAAACAAGACCTTTGAGTAAAAGAAAGTGTTGGCGTTTAGTAGAAATTATTGAAAGAGCAAAATAATATTTAAGGTTATGGTACAGCAAGAATCAAGACTTGTAGTAGCAGATAACAGCGGTGCCAAAGAAGTGCTCGTTATCAGGGTGTTAGGGGGAACCGGCAAGCGGTATGCCACAGTAGGAGATAAAATTGTTGTTACTGTCAAATCTGCGCTTTCTTCTTCTACTATAAAAAAAGGAACTATTTCAAAAGCAGTGGTCGTAAGAACAAAAAAAGAAATAAGAAGAAAAGATGGTTCTTACATTCGGTTCGAAGATAATGCCGCTGTGCTGTTGAACAATCAAGATGAACCGCGGGGCACTCGTATTTTTGGACCTGTGGCCCGAGAGTTGCGTGAAAAACAATTCATGAAAATTATTTCTTTAGCGCCCGAAGTATTGTAATTTTTGAGTGTGATGAAAAAGAAATTAGTAAAGCACAAATTTCATATTAAAACCGGCGACCGTGTTATGGTAATTGCCGGCAACCACAAAGGGAAAGAAGGAGTGGTCAAGCAGGTTCTTCGAGAAAAAGAACGCGCTATCGTAGAAGGCGTTAATTTAGTGACAAAGCATATCAAACCGACACAATCTAATCCAGAAGGAAAAATTGTGAAGGTAGAAGCTGGTATTCATATCAGTAATCTTATGCTCATCGACCCTGCTACAGGCAAACCTACTCGCATCGGAAGAAGACGAGATGCTAATGGTAAGTTAAAAAGATATTCTAAAAAAACTCAACAGTTTATTGACTAACTATGCAGCCGCGTTTAAAGAAGAAGTACTTTGAAGAAGTACGACCACAGTTGAAAGAAAAATTTGGATATAAATCTATTATGCAGGTTCCTCGCCTAGAGAAGATTTGCTTGAATAGAGGAGTAGGCGATGCAACCTCCGATAAGAAGTTGATAGATGTGAGCATAGAAGAACTTTCTCTTATTGTAGGACAAAAAGCTGTTCCTACGTTGGCTAAAAAAGCAATTTCTAACTTTAAATTGCGTGAAAAACAACCTATTGGAGTTAAAGTCACTTTAAGAGGTGACAGAATGTACGAATTTCTCGACCGTTTGGTCAATATTGCATTGCCTCGCGTTCGAGATTTTCAAGGGGTAAGTGACAAAGGCTTTGATGGAAGAGGAAACTATACTTTAGGAATCCGAGAACAAATTATATTTCCTGAAGTTTCTCTCGATAAAATCAAAAAAATCATGGGAATGGATATTACTTTTGTAACATCCGCTGAGACCGATAAAGAGTGCTATGAACTCTTAAAAGCAATGGGAATGCCTTTTAGAAATCAAGCTAACAATTAGAATTCCTAAGAATATGGCAAAAGAATCTGTGAAAGCACGTCAAAGAAAACGTGAAGCAATGGTAAAAAAATACGCTGAAAAGCGTGCAGCTCTTAAAGCAGCAGGGAATTGGGAAGCATTGGATAAACTTCCGCGCAACTCTTCTAAAGTACGTTTGCGCAATCGTTGTAAGCTCACAGGAAGGCCACGCGGTTATATGCGTAAGTTTGGTGTTTCACGTATTGCATTCCGCGAACTTGCTTCGCAAGGAAAAATCCCAGGCATTACAAAAGCAAGCTGGTAGCTATGTTTAGTTTTATTCCGTTTTAGGACGTTAAAATTTCAAAGAAATGACTGACCCAATAGCAGATTATTTAACAAGGTTGCGCAATGCAATAAAGGCAAACCATAGAGTGGTAGAAATTCCTGCTTCAAATTTGAAAAAGGAAATTACAAAGGTTTTGTACGATAAAGGCTACATTCTTGGATATAAGTTTGAGAATACAAATGCTCAAGGCGTTATCAAAATTGCTTTGAAATACAATCCTCAAACTAAGTTGCCTGCTATTACACATTTAGAAAGAGTTTCGCGCCCAGGGTTAAGAAAATATACAAACGTGGCAAATATGCCTAGAGTATTGAATGGGCTCGGCATTGCAATTTTATCTACTCCTAAAGGCGTGATTACTGATAAAGAAGCAAGGCAACTTAATGTAGGAGGGGAAGTGTTGTGTTATGTTTATTAAAAAACTAAATCTTCTTGAAAATGTCGCGCATAGGAAAAAAACCAATTGAAATTCCGGCTGGAGTTACTGTAAGTGTATCTGATGGTTTGATTACAGTAAAAGGGCCCAAAGGTACGCTCCAGCAGCCATATAAAACTGACATATCGGTAGAAGTAAAAGATGGGAAGGTATTTTTTAGCCGTCCTTCCGATTCAAAAGAACATCGTGCTTTACACGGGCTCTATAGAGCTTTAGTGGCTAATATGGTGAAAGGCGTAACTACAGGTTATAAGTTGGAAATGGAATTGGTAGGAGTAGGCTACAAAGCTTCTAATCAAGGAAATTTGATAGAGCTAAGTCTCGGCTATTCGCATAGCGTCTATTTTATGGTTCCGCCCGAAATCAAGGTTTCTACTGCAATGGAGAAAGGAAAAAATCCTTCAATTGTTCTTGAAGGAATAGATAAGCAACTTATTGGGCACGTGGCCGCGGAAATACGTAGGTTGCGCAAACCTGAACCGTACAAAGGAAAAGGTATTAAGTTTGTAGATGAAGTGATTCGCAGGAAAGCAGGTAAAACAAGTGCGAAAAAATAAAATTTTAGGACAAACTTTAATCTTGATTTTACAATGTCGTCAGTATTAAAAAAAATAAAAAGAAGGCTCCGTATTAAAAGAAGTATTCGCAAAAAAATCTCAGGTACGGCACAAAGGCCTCGATTGTCGGTCTTTAGAAGCAATACATCTTTGTATTTGCAACTTATCGACGATGAAAAACAAGTCACATTAGTTGCTGCTTCCTCTAGGGAAGTGAGTGATAGAAGAAATGCTAATGTAGAAATAGCTAAGAAAACAGGTTTGTTGCTAGCCGAAAAGGCAAAAGCTATTGGCATTTCTACTGTAGTTTTTGATAGAAACGGCTATTTATACCATGGGAAAGTGAAAGCTGTCGCCGATGGTGCAAGAGAAGGTGGTTTAATTTTTTAAAACTTATAATTCATGAAATCAGCAATTAAAAGAGTACGCGCAGGAGAAATAGAACTTCAAGAAAGATTAGTTGCTATTAAGCGCGTGGCAAAGGTTGTGAAAGGAGGACGTCGGTTCAGTTTCTCTGCTATTGTGGTGGTAGGCGATGGAAAAGGAGTGGTAGGTTACGGATTAGGGAAAGCTAATGAAGTAACAGACGCAATTAGCAAAGGAATTGACGACGCAAAGAAAAATCTTATCAAGGTTCCTATACTAAAAGGAACTGTTCCTCATCAGATGGAGGGAAAATACTGTGGAGGTCGTGTTTTTATTAAACCAGCATCTCCCGGTACGGGGGTGATTGCGGGTGGTGCAATGCGTGCTGTTTTAGAGTCTGCAGGAATTAAAGATGTATTGACAAAGTCTAAAGGTTCTTCTAATCCGCATAACGTAGTGAAAGCCACTTTTGATGCGCTCATGAAAATGAGAGATCCTTATATGGTAGCACAACAAAGAGGAGTGAGCTTAGAAAAGGTTTTTAATGGCTAAATTTTGGCAATTATGGCAAAAGTAAAAGTGACGCAAGTCAAAAGCATAATTAAGGTTCCTAAAACTCAAAAGCTGACAATCAAAGCATTAGGGCTTGGGCGAATCGGCAAAAGCAAAGAGTTTGAACTTACTCCTGCTATTAAAGGAGCTCTTGAAAAAGTTTCACATTTGATTAAAGTAGAAGAAATAAATTCATAAAAAATTTACAAAAATGAAGTTGCATACTTTAAAACCTGCAAAAGGGGCTGTAAAAGATAATGTGCGGAAAGGTCGTGGTCCTGGCTCTGGTAAAGGAGGTACCTCTACGCGCGGACATAAGGGGGATAAGTCTCGTTCGGGTTACCGCTCAAAATTAGGTTTTGAAGGTGGACAAATGCCACTCTACAAGAGAATTCCTAAGTTTGGTTTTAAAAATCCAAACAAGGTAACTTATCACGTGATTAACGTAGATACTTTGCAAAAATTGGCGGATTCCCACGGGATTACCTCAATTACTGTTGAAGATCTCATCAATTTCGGATTGGTAAATAAAAAAGATAAAGTAAAAATTTTGGGCAATGGCGAATTAAAAGCATCTTTGCATGTGGTTGCGCATGCAGCATCAGAGTCTGCAATTGCTAAAATACAGGCAGCAGGTGGTTCTTTTCGAGCACTTGAATAATACTATAGCATGAAAAAGTTTATCACTACTTTCCAAAACATTTTTAGTATTGAGGAACTTAGAAATAAGATTCTCTATACGCTTGCTTTCTTGGCAATTTTCCGATTAGGCTCTTTTGTAGTATTGCCAGGAATAAATCCTGATAAGATAGGAGAAGCAGAAGGAGGTGTTTTAGGATTATTAAATACTCTTTTAGGCGGTGCTTTTAGTAGAGCTTCAATCTTTGCGCTCGGAATTATGCCGTACATTTCTGCTTCTATTGTAGTACAGCTCCTAACGGTAGCAGTACCTTATTTTCAAAGACTTCAAAAAGAAGGAGATTCTGGACGAAAAAGAATCAATCAAATTACTCGCGTGTTGACTATTGCAATCACAATCGCACAGGGGGGAGGGTATATTGCTTCTACTATTCCCGCTGAAGCTATCATGATTAATACTACGCTTTTTACCGTTTCTTCTATTATCATTCTCACAACGGGAACTATGTTTTGTATGTGGCTGGGAGAAAAAATTACTGAGCGAGGCATTGGTAATGGAATCTCTATGCTAATTATGGTAGGAATTATTTCTGGATTTCCTACTGCATTAGTAGAAGAGTTTAAAACTAGAGGCACTAATGGATTATTGCTTTTTGTGATTGAATTAGTAGCTTTATATGTAATCATTATGGGAGTTATTTTGATTACTCAGGCTACAAGGCGAATTCCGATTCAGTACGCTCGCCAGATGGTAGGAAGCTCAAAAGCATCTGTGCAAGGACAACGGTCTTACATTCCTCTAAAAGTGAATTCAGCTAATGTGATGCCTATTATTTTTGCGCAATCGTTGATGTTTTTACCTTCGTTGATTGGTAACATTTGGATTGAAAAGAGCGATTTTGCGCGTTATATCGCTCAAGTGTTCTCTTCTTATACGTCATGGCAATATAATTTAACGCTTGCAGTTTTGATTATCCTATTCACTTTCTTTTATACGGCTATTACTATCAATCCTAAGCAGATGTCTGATGATTTGAAGAGAAATAATGCTTTTATTCCAGGTGTTCAACCTGGTGATGCGACATCGAATTATATTAGTTCTGTATTGGATAGGATTACGTTGCCAGGAGCCTTATTTTTGGTAGTCATTGCTATTCTCCCTGCTTTTGCGAATGCTGCTGGCGTGAGTGTGAATTTTGCACAGTTTTATGGAGGTACGTCTCTTATTATTATGGTAGGTGTGATTTTAGATACGCTCCAACAAATTGAGAGTTACCTTCTTATGAAGCATTATGATGGAATGATGCAATCCGGAAGAATCAAAGGTCGCGTAGAAAATATTGAAGTAGTTTAAAAACTCAGTATATATGCCTAAACAATCGAATATAGAATTAGATGGCGTTATTACAGAAGCATTATCAAATGCGATGTTTCGAGTCAGGTTGGAAAACGGGCACGAGCTCATTGCTCATATTTCTGGCAAGATGCGTATGAATTACATCAAAATTCTTCCAGGAGATAAAGTACGTTTAGAGATGTCTCCTTATGATTTGACAAAGGGACGGATTACCTATCGATATAAATAAGTTAAATTTGTTGTAACATGAAAGTAAAAGCGTCAGTAAAAAAAAGAAGTGCCGAATGCAAAATAATACGGCGAAAAGGGAAGTTGTATGTGATTAATAAAAAAAATCCGCGCTTTAAGCAAAGACAAGGTTAGTTTGAATAACTTAAACTTAAAATAGAATGGCAAGAATTGCAGGTGTAGATATTCCAAATAACAAAAGGGGTGTAATTGCGCTGACTTATATTTATGGTATAGGAAAGCCAGCAGCGCAATATATTCTGAAGAAGGCTGGAGTAAGCGAAGACAAGAGACCTACAGAGTGGACAGATGAAGAGTTGAAAAAAATTCGCGATATCATCTCTAATGAGTACAAAATAGAGGGAGAGCTTCGTTCAGAAATTCAGATGAATATTAAACGGCTCATGGATATTGGCTGCTATCGCGGTTTGCGTCATCGGAAAGGATTGCCTGTGCGCGGACAAAGAACCAAAAACAATTGTCGTACGCGCAAAGGGAAACGCAAGACAGTGCCTAACAAGAAAAAGGCTACTAAAGGCTAAGATTATTCTCTTGGGATTAATTGTTTTTAATCTTATCAAAAAATGGCGACACAAAAAAGAAAAGATAAAGCAAAAAAGCGCGTAGTAGTAGTAGAACCTACAGGCGCTGTGCATATCAAGGCATCTTTTAATAACGTAATCGTTTCAGTAACTAACATGGCAGGACAGGTGATTTCGTGGTCTTCTGCTGGAAAAATGGGTTTCAAAGGTTCTAAGAAAAATACTCCTTATGCTGCTCAAATGGCAGCAGAAGACGCGGCGAAAGCTGCTTATAGTTTAGGGTTGCGTCGGGTAGATGTGTATGTAAAAGGTCCGGGCGCAGGCAGAGAGTCTGCTATTAGAACAGTGCAATCTGCTGGCCTGGAAATTATGTCTATTCGCGATGTAACTCCGTTGCCTCATAATGGTTGTCGTCCACCAAAAAGAAGACGAGTATAATGTTTTTAAATGGTTTTACTGTTAAGATTTTATTGAAATGGCTCGTTATATTGGTCCTACTTCTAAAATATCAAGGCGCTTTAGAGAACCTATTTTTGGTCCGGCAAAAGAGTTAAAGAAAAAAAATTATCCTCCCGGACAACATGGTAAAGGAAAGCGCACAAAACAATCTGGTTATGCAGTTCAGTTGAACGAAAAGCAAAAAGCGAAATACACATACGGACTTTTAGAGCGTCAGTTTCGCAATTTGTTTGAGAAGGCTTCTAGAAAGAAAGGAGTCACAGGTACAGTTTTGTTACAGCTCTTAGAGTCTCGGTTGGATAATACAGTATATCGCTTGGGTATGGCACCTACTCGCAAGAGTGCACGTCAGATGGTCTCTCACAAGCATATTACTGTTAATGGCAAAGTAGTAAATATTCCTTCTTATCTTCTTAAGCCAGGAGATATTATTTCGTTTAAAGATAAATCTAAAATTACAGACGAAATCAAGGCATCTATTGCAGCTAGGCAAGGAAGGTTTACTTGGTTAGAATGGGATAACAACTTGTTACAAGGAAAGTATTTACAAGCTCCTGAACGTGAATCTATACCTGAGCCCATTAAAGAGCAACTTATTGTAGAGTTATACTCTAAGTAATGTGGATTTTATCCACAATTTTGGATATTTTTGTTGGCTAAATCGGTTGGTTAGGTTTTAAATTTTACAAATATGTCAATATTAGCTTTTCAAATGCCTGACAAGGTGGTAATGGAAAAAGCAGACGACTTTGTGGGTCTGTTTGAGTTCAAGCCTTTGGAAAAAGGTTACGGCGTTACCATCGGAAATGCCTTGCGTCGCGTCCTTCTGAACTCTTTGGAAGGTTATGCAATCGTGGGTGTAAGGATACCAGGTGTTTTGCACGAATTTTCAACTATTGAAGGTGTTGTTGAAGATGTCACTGAGATTGTTCTCAACCTGAAGATGGTTCGAGTAAAGCGCATAGTAGAACAACCTAATTTAAAAGTAACTGTTGAAATCAAAGGGAAAACTGTATTTAAGGCTGGAGATATTGCAGAGTTTACATCAGACTTCAAGATTTTAAATCCTGACCATGTTATATGTAACTTAAATCCTAATGTAACTTTGCAAGTAGAACTCTATTTTGATAAAGGCAGGGGGTATGTACCTGCAGAAGAAAATAAGCCTGCTACAGAAATGCCTTTTGGTTATATTGCGATCGATGCTATTTTTACACCTATTAAGAATGTGAAGTACTCTGTAGAAAACACACGCGTGGAACAAAAAACAGACTTTGAAAAACTTATTATCGAAGTGCAAACTGATGGTTCTATTCATCCGGAGGATGCTTTGAAAGGAGCAGCGCATATTCTCATTCAGCACTTTATGTTGTTCTCTGACCAAACAATGACCTTCCAAACTGAAAAAGCGCCAGAAGAACAACCAATAGACGAAGAATTTTTGCATATGCGTAAGCTTTTGAAAACCCCACTCTCAGAGTTGGATTTATCGGTGCGTGCTTATAACTGCTTAAAAGCAGCTGATATCAAGACACTCGGCGATTTGGTTGCTCTTGAAGTATCAGATATGATGAAGTTTCGCAACTTTGGTAAAAAATCGCTTACTGAGTTGGAGCAATTAATGGCAGAGAAAAATCTGACATTTGGCATGGACGTTTCTAAGTATCGTTTAGACGAAGACTAAGCAAAGACACCTGAGGAACTGCATTTATTAATTTGTTAAATTAAACTCGAAATGAGACACAATAAAAAAGTCAATCATTTAGGCAGAACAGCTTCTCATCGAAAAGCATTGATGAAAAATTTGATGATTTCGCTCATCATGCACAAAAGAATTTTTACAACAGTGGCAAAGGCGAAGGCTTTACGCCGCCATATAGAGCCTTTGCTTACTCGTTCTAAGGAAGATACGATGCACAACCGTCGAATGGCTTTTGCAGCGCTCAACATGAAAGAGGCAGTTACAGAGCTATTCAACATTATTGCTCCTAAAATAGCAAACCGCCCGGGAGGTTATACGCGCATCATTAAAACAGGAAGACGCTTGGGAGACGGTGCAGAAATGTGCATGATTGAGCTTGTTGATTTTAATGCTCTTTATACGCGTGAAGAAAAAGCACAAACTAGAAAGCGCACGCGCCGAGGAGGACGTAAAAAATCGACTTCAACACCTGAAAATACTCAAGTTGTTGCTACAACAACAAGTAGCGCTGATGCTGCTTCTCCTTCCGATAATCAGCAAGATGATACAACATCAGCTTCTTCAGGTTCACAACAAGAAAAAACATCAGAATAATTATCGTAATCCGTAACTTTTAACCTAAAAACGTGTCTTGTTAGGCACGTTTTTTTAATAGATTGTTCTGTTATACTTCTAAAGTTTTAATCAAGTGTTCTATGAAGCAAGTGATTCAAACAACAGAAGCTCCTCTTCCTATTGGTCCTTACAGTCAGGCTACAATGGTAGGAAATATGTTGTTTATATCAGGTCAAATCGCCTTGAACCCGCAAACGGGTGAAATGGTACAAGCAGATATTGAAGAAGAAACGCATCGCGTTATGCAAAACATTGGTGCTATTCTTCAGAGAGCAGGCATGAGCTATGAAAACATAGTAAAAACAACAATTTTTGTGAAAAACTTAGAAAACTTCTCGCGTATTAATCAAGTATACGGTAGCTACTTCTCTTCTCATTTTCCTGCGCGTGAAACAGTAGAGGTAAGCCGTTTGCCTAAGGACGCTCAGGTAGAAATTTCTTGCATAGCAGTTCGATAATTAGAAGAAATCAGTTTCGATAGAAGGGTTTTCTTGCGAAAATCTTTGAGCTTCTGTCTTATCTACTTTAGTATCTCGGAAATAGATGACTTGTAGGAGAGGCAGTTTGCTTATGGGAGCAATAGAATGAACGTTCGTTCCCGTACAGATGATGATTTTTAAACGTCTAAGCTTTGAAAGAGGAGTTAGATTTCCCACTTGGGTATTGGAAAAAGTAATTTCTGTTAAAAGTTTAGATTTTTGTAAAGGAGATAAGTCTGAAATTTTGGTATCAGAAAGGTAGGCTATCTTGAGTTTTTTAGCGTGCCTGAGTGGTTCAACAGAGTTGACAAGAGTATTATTGATGTTAAGATATTCCAAATTTTTTAAGTTCCTAAGAGCCTCTATACTTGTAATTTTTGTTTCGGCAGCTACTAATACGCGCAAACTTTTTATTTTAGCTAAAGGAGTAAGATCTTTTACTTTTGTATTTGAGATTTTTAGCTCAGTAAGTTTAGAAAGGTTCTGGAGGGGAGTTAAATCTTCGAGGTTTGTATTTTCTAAAGCTAATCGCTTCAAATTGGGAAAGGTAGCAAGAGCTTCATAGTTTTTGAGAGAAGTTTCATACAGGTCGAGAGATTCTAAATTAGAGAGCCCTTGAATTTCTTCTAAATTATCTATTTTTAATCCGTTGATAATTAGTTCTTTTAGATTTTTTAGTTTTTCTAATCCGCGCAGTGTTTTGATTTTAGTATAAGAACAATTTACTTTTTCTAATTTAGGTAAATCGGTTAAAGCATCTAAATTGTCGATAGCCGTATAAGAACAATCTATTTCTTTAAGGTTGATAAGCCCTTTGATAGGTTCTAAATCTTTGATGAGTCGTGTGTTGCCATTTTCATCGATACCAGAGCAATTTAGCTTTTCGAGCTTGTAAATTTTTTCGAGGTCTCCTTCTTGAAAAGTGCGTATTTCTTCTTCTGTCGTTTCTGTAGGTGCTTCTTCATCGAATACCAAAGGAGCTTCTGCCTGAGTTTCTTGAGTTGCTAAGAGCGTTGCTTTTTTAGCATCTTCCTCTGCTTTGAGAGAAGCTAAAAAGCATTTTTGCCAATTTCTATCCAGACTATTCCACCAATCGTTCGTTAAAGGATTTTGAGAAAAAGACGAAAAGCAGAATAGAAAAGAAAATGCTAAAACCTGAAGAAGTTTCATGTAGTCCTTACCCTTTTTACAAAATAACGTAGAACACCATAAGTAAATTATATGAATTGTATAAACTTGTTAGAAACTATCCAAAGATAAAAAGGAGAACGTGCATATTTTTGCAAATATGTTTAAAAAGTTATGAGGTATTATTTAATTGCAGGAGAAAAATCGGGAGATTTGCATGCTGCTAATTTGATGTCAGAACTTAAAAAGTTGGACAAAGAGGCTCACTTTCGCGGCTGGGGCGGTGATAAGATGTGCATGCAAGGTCTTGAATTAGTCCATCATTTTCGAGAAACTTCTTTTATGGGTTTTGCAGAAGTATTCCGAAACTTTTTTAAGATAAAAAAATTTTTAACAGAATGCAAACGAGATATTTTACGTTATCAGCCTGATGTAGTGATATTGATAGACTACGCCGGTTTTAATCTGCGAATTGCTCGGTTTGCTAAAAAAGCAGGATTTCGCGTGTTTTATTACATTTCTCCGAAAATTTGGGCTTGGAATACGAGTCGAGCTTATCGCATTAAAAAAGATGTAGATAAGATGTTTGTAATTATGCATTTTGAAGAGTCCTTTTACGAGCAATTTGGTATCAAAGTGGATTATGTTGGCAATCCTTTATTTGATGCCATCCGGCAATACCGTCCCAATCCTAATTTCATACAAGAAAATGGCTTAGACAATCGTCCTATTATTGCTCTTTTGCCTGGAAGTCGCGTGCAAGAAGTTCAGCGAATGCTTCCCGTCATGGTGGAGGTTGCTCAAGATTTTCCTGATTATCAGTTTGTAGTAGCAGGGGTGAGAGAGATTTCTGCCGATTTGTACGCTTACAAGAATGTTAAAGTAATTTTCGATCAAACCTACGATTTGCTTGCACATGCGCGTGCCGCAATCGTAACTTCTGGGACAGCTACCCTTGAGACAGCACTTTTTGAAGTTCCACAAGTAGTGTGCTATAAGATGAACTTTTTAACACTAATAGTTGGTTGGTTGGTATTAAAAACAAAATATATTTCGTTAGTGAATCTGATTGCTAATAAGGAAGTAGTTAAGGAACTTTTGCAATGGCACGCTAATCGGAAAAATATTTGTGCAGAACTAAAAGCTATTCTAACAGAAAAGCGACACTTCATTTTGGAGGATTACAAGCTTATCAAAGCTCAGATAGCTATTAAGGAAAGCGCCTCTGAGCGTGCTGCTAAGCTTATGTGGAAATATTTACACGAGTAAAAAAATAGGCTACCCAAAAGGTGAGCCTCCTCTATTTTGTAGGCTTATTGCCTAGGTCTTCTAAAAATATATCTTGTAATAAAGATTCCTTTTCCATCATCTTTTCCAGAATCGCTTTCTACGCCACTAGCCACGAAAGCCAACTCCCAACCTTCATCAATCATGTTGTTGATTTTAGAAGAAATGATGGCGTCGTTTGCAGCAATATTCGAAAAATTAATACCTGTAGCAGAATAAAAGTTGAGAAGCATGGTTTCATCGAAAGTTTTCATTTTAGCGTCGGAACGTTCTACATCGTCGTCCTTGTCTTTAACGCCTTCTACACGTGATGTAGTAAGCGCTTTTGCATCTTTTTTGTCTTTGTGATGAATAATTCGAGAGCGCCCTACTCCCATCGGAACAATAGATTCTACCGAAGTAATGACTGCATACTCATACTTTTGAGCAAGTGTAAAAGAGCTTAATAAAGCCCAAAGTGCACTAAAAACAAACTTTCTCATAAAAATATAATTTTTGATTCCACCATAACAAAAGTCAAAAATTCGCTCGTATTTTTCTACTCATAATGCGAGGATTTGTAAAAAATTAACATATTCCTAATGAAATGTTTAATTAAAGAATGATAGTTGAGAGAAACGTAGATTTCATATTTTTTGGGCAATAGCCTCTGCACATCGTTCGCCATCCATGGCAGCTGATGCAATTCCGCCAGCATAACCTGCTCCTTCTCCGCAAGGGAAAAGCCTTTCGATGTGAGGGTGTTCGAGTGTATGAGGGTCACGAGGGATCCTAATAGGAGAGGAGGTTCTACTTTCGACCCCCACTAAAATAGCTTCATTGGTGAGAAACCCTTTTAGTTTTTTGCCAAATTGTTTGAGTCCGATGCGCAGCCGTTGATAAATTTGAGGAGGTAAGCATTCAGTAAGTTGAACTGATTTCAATCCAGGTTGGTACGAACAAGTAGGCAAAGTAGTAGAAAGTTTACCTTCTATAAAGTCTACAAGGCGTTGAGCAGGAGCAGTTTGCGTATTTCCCGCAATTTGACAGGCAAGCCGTTCGATTTGCTGTTGAAATCTTAAAGAAGCAAATGCTCCGTATTTTTGAAAAGCTAAGAGTTCATCGTTTTCTACTGCTACAACGATACCAGAGTTTGCAAATCGAGAGTCACGTCGCGAAGGAGACATGCCGTTTACTACTATTTCGCCAGGTTGTGTAGCAGCTGGCACAATAAATCCTCCAGGACACATGCAAAACGAAAATACTCCTCTTACAATATTTCGATAAGCAACTTGGCTCACTAAGCTATAGGAAGCAGCAGGCAAATACTGATAACCCTCTGCTCCATGATACTGTGCTTGATTAATAATTTCTTGTGGATGCTCTACTCGTACTCCCAATGCAAATGGCTTGCTTTCGATATAAATTTTACGCTTTTGGAGAAGCTCAAATATGTCGCGCGCTGAATGCCCTGTAGCTAATAAAACAGCCTCTCCTTCCCATTGAGTGTCGTTTGCAATGACTCCTTTAATTCGATTATTTTGTAATATAAAATCTGTTACGCGTGTTTCAAAATGAATTTCTCCTCCAGCTTGTAAAATGCTTTCTCGCATTTCTGCAATAATTTTAGGAAGTTTATTTGTGCCGATATGAGGGTGTGACTCTGCTAAAATAAGAGGAGATGCGCCGTGTGCCACAAAGATTTCGAGAATACGCCGAAAGTTTCCCCGTTTTTTAGAGCGAGTGTAGAGTTTTCCGTCTGAATAAGTTCCTGCACCTCCTTCCCCGAAACAGTAGTTTGAGTCTGGATTTACGATGTGTTCTTTGTTAATGGCGGCAATATCTCTTCGTCGGCTGCGCACGTCTTTCCCTCTCTCCAAGATGATAGGTTTAAATCCTAATTCGATAAGGCGAAGTGCTGCAAACATTCCTGCAGGTCCACATCCTACGATGATGACTCTTTTAGCATGAGTAACGTTTGGATATTTTTTTGAATAGCTGATGAGGGGAGCAGGTATTTCATCAATATAACAAATACCTCGAATATTGATTTTAATTTGTCGGTTGCGCGCGTCAATAGAGCGATGAAGAATTTGAAAATTAAAAGGTTGAGTAAGCCGCTCCTTGCGGGCGATTTCAGCGTACAGCAAATCTTCTTGAAATCCTATAGCAGGAGGTACTACTAATTCAATCAGTTTGCGCATGAGCGAAGCACCATTATTGGATTGCTTAAAGCGTACTTCTTAGAAAGCCTAAAATTACTTAGTAGTTACTGCTTTCATAGTAGGGCGCATTGGTTTTACTTTTTCTGTCGAAGATTTAGGATTTTCTTGATGAGTTTTGCGATATTCATGTAAATCCTTTAGGAAGTTTTTAGCGTCTTTAATATAGGTTTCAGCAAATTCGCGCGTTGGTTCAAATTTATTGATGCGTAGCACATAATCTTCGAAAGTATTTCCGTCAAAAGAGAAAATTCCTTCTTTTGTGAAGTGCGTGTCAAAATCTCGCAATACGCCGATGTGAGTATTTACGCGCACATCTTTGGTAAGTAGCATTGCTTTAGCTCCTTGAATAAAGATGTTGTAAGCGTGGTAAATTGCATCGGCATAACTTCCTGCTTCAAAATTTTCATCTGCCCAAGCTACTTTTTCTTCAGTTTCGTACAGCAAGGTTGCTACTAAGTCAATTACCACTCCCGCACATTCTCCGACGGCTTTTAGGAGTTCAAATTTGGTATCTTGTCCCCAGTCGAGATAGTCAGATTCTTGCAAAGTATTGAGATCTGTTAAAGGCTTGAGGAGTTCATAAAAATACATTTCACCTTTGCGAAGATAATAGTCGGAGTAATACTCTCCTTCTAAAGCGTTTTCTTCGTAATCGTCAAGGAGCCATCTTAAAGCCGTATCAGCTCGTTTGCTTGGAATTTTGATTACTTTTTCGGCAATTCTTCCTTCTCCATTTCCTAAGCGAGCTCCTCCTAAAAGAATTTGGACAGCGGGAAGTACTCTGTCTCCGTGTTTAATAGAACTTCCATGGAATCCTATTTGTGCTAATCCGTGTTGTCCGCATGAATTAGGGCAACCACTAATTTTGATTTTAATATCGTTGTTGTAAATCAAGTCGGGGTATTCGTTTCGAATAACATTTTCTAAGGCGACTGCTACGCCTGTACTGCTAGAAATTCCCAAAGCGCAAGAGTCTGTTCCTGGGCAGGCTGTAATGTCCGCCACGCTATCAAAGCCAGGTTCTGCAAGACCTACTTCGTTAAGAGCATTGAAGAGCGCAGGAAGCGCATCGGGTCGAACATATTTGAGCAAATAGCCTTGATTGATAGTAATTCTGATATCGTCAGCAGCAAACTTTTCGGCGATGTCGGCGAATTTTCGGGCTAAGGGCACTTTCATATCGCCAAGTGTGAGTTTGATATAAACTCCGTAGAATCCTTTTTGTTTTTGTTCGAATACGTTAGTTTTCAGCCATTTATCGTATTTGATAGCATCTTTAGGCTCTTCTTGCTCCCATGTAACAGGAGGAAGTTTTATTTCAGGAACAGTTCTATCGATTTTATAAACTTTATGTTTTAACGCTGGTCTTTCTTGTTCTATTAGTCGCACTAGTTCATCCATTCCGATTTCTTCGAGTAAAAATTTGAACCGTGCTTTCATGCGGCGCTGTCGTTCTCCGTATCGATCGAAGATGCGCAGAATAGATTCGATATAAGGAATGATTAAATCTTCATGGAGAAATTCGAAGGCAGTTTTTGCTAAATAAGGATTTGCGCCTAATCCTCCTCCGATGAGTACTTTGAACCCTCTGATTTCTTCCCCATTTTCTATTTTAATTTTGGGGATAAATCCGATATCGTGAATGAAAGTAAAAGCAGTATCTTTTTCAGAGGAAGAGAAAGCGATTTTAAATTTTCTGCCCATATCTTGGCATATGGGATTTCGCAAAAAGTACTCGAAAACAGCATGGGCATAAGGAGAAACGTCAAAAGGCTCATGGGGGTCGATGCCCGCCTCTGCAGAAGCAGTAATATTGCGGACTGTATTACCGCATGCTTCGCGCGTGGTGATGCTATCTTGTTCTAATTTTGCCCACAATTCGGGTGTGTGTTCTAGTTTTACGTAATGGATTTGTATATCTTGGCGCGTAGTAGCATGTAAGTTTCCGCTTGCGTATTGTTCTGAGATATCTGCAATTCTTCGAATTTGTTTAGGTGTAATTCTGCCGTAAGGCAATTTAATGCGCACCATTTGTACGCCTGGCTGTCGCTGTCCGTAAATGCCGCGCACCAAACGCAGACTTCTAAATTTTTCATCATCGATTTTCCCTTCACGGTACAATCGAATTTGGCGCTCTAAGTCGATAATATCTTTTGCTACTACAGGGTTGAGCATGTCTTCTAATTCGGTGCGAAAACTTAGCATGGCTTTAAAAGGAGTTTAAAATTATTAGCAAAGTTAACAAAAAAATACAACAGATTTTGGATTACTCTATCATTTTGATAGATAATAAAAAGCTCCAGCATAAGAAATGCTTATGTAAAAGCCGTGCGAGATTGTGATTGATAGAGAATTTCAAAGCGATGTAAAAGATTGGCTTTGGGTCTTTACTTACTAAGATGGTAGATTTTACATCAGAGAGAATTTTATGGATTTACAAATTCGCTCACGACGTTTTCAAAGAGAAATCTCACTTCGTCAAGAGTCTTTCCTTCTACTTTTCCGCCCGCAGCGTTTTTATGTCCGCCTCCATTAAAATATTTAGCCGAAAGGTTTCGTACGTTGATATCTCCTATAGAGCGCAACGAAATTTTGATGCTTCCATCTTTATCTTCTTTAAAGAGAGCAGCTACAGAAACTCCTTTAATTGAAAGCGCATAGTTAACTAGCCCTTCTGTATCACCTACTTGCGTATGGAAATCTAAGAGTTCTTGTCGGGTAATATAAAAATAAGCATATTGCTTAGGAACATTTACGACTAGTTTGGTGTGGAGAGCGTATCCCAAGAATTTGAGTTTTTCTAATGAATTATTGTCAAAGATATTTCGATGTATTTTTTCCGTATTTACTCCTTTTTCTATTAGGTTAGCTACAATTCGATGGATTTTACTAGTGGTAGTGGCGTATTTGAAAGAGCCTGTGTCGGTCATGATGCCTGCATACAGACACTCTCCGATAGAAGTATCGATAAGGTGTTCATCTCTCAGAGCAATAATTAAGTCGTAGATGATTTCACAAGTAGCAGCGGCTTCCACATACCAAAATTCGAAGTCGAAGTTATCTTCTTTGCCGATATGATGGTCGGCTACCATTTTTTTGCAGGTGAGTGCACTTACTAATTTGCTGAGTTGTTCCATGCGATTGATTCCGTTAAAGTCTAAGAAGCATAGCAATTCAGCTTGTTGAAGCGTTTCTACAATAAGAGTTTGAGGGTGAAATTCTAAATCTAATACGGAATCAGCTTGTGGCATCCACTTCAAGAAAGCCGGGTACTCAGAAGGAGAAATAACAGTGGCGATGTGTCCTTTTTTTTGCAGATAAATTTTCCAAGCTAAGCAAGAGCCCAATGCGTCAGCATCGGGCTTTACGTGCGGAATAATCACTACTTTGCGCGGAATTTGTAGATATTGTTGGAGTGCTTGAACTTCCATTTTTATTCATCTTTGTCATCTTGATGTTCTACTTCATAAACGCTTCTGAGTTCAAAAAAGGCAAATGACTCGCGATAAGATTTAAACAGGCGTCGCTCGATTTCAGAATAATGTCGCGCTAAATTCGTCATAATTTTGGCGCTGAGAAAACTATTTGCATTAAAAATCTCTTGAATATTTTCAGTAGGTAGCATATACAGAAGGCAAGATTCGGAACTGCAAATTGCGTTGTAGCTTCTGAAGGTATTTGGCAAAAGAGCGCTATCTCCAAACGAATCATAAGGGCGCAATTTACAAATCGGTTCAAAAGAGTCTTCTAGGTCGATGCTGAGGGTGATGCGCCCTTTTCTGACGAAATAAACTCCTTGAGCTGGGTCTCCTCGAAAGAAAACAACTTCATTTTTTGCATATTTTCTTTCATAAAGGTAGGGAATGAATTCTATAATTTCTCTTTCGGAAAGGGTAGAAAACAAATGGTTTCGCTTCAAGAAATGCACCATGCGCAATTCCTGCACTGTGTAAGATTTCTTAAAGGGATTCCATTTCATGATTTTCATTGTAAGTTTACTAAATACCCTACTCTGATGCCCACTAATCGGTTGTTGTAAGTGTCGTTATTGTTGGGGTGAATATCTGATACGCCTATTTGATACAACAACGAAAATTGAAAGTCATTTTTTTCGAATCCTATTCCTAAACACCAACCTAAGTCGCCGCGGCGTGCGTCGTGCAAGGTAGCGTTATTTCCCCATGCGACTACTTTCTTATTTCCATTTTTATCGAGATTTCCGCCGACTCCGATGCCGATGTAAGGTCCTGTATTGACGAAGATGTTTCCTGCTTGATTAAGAGATTTTTTAATTGCTATTAAAATAGGAATATTGAAGTAGTTAAGAGAATAGACCGATGTTTGGTTGTTTTGTTTGACTTTTCCTCCTGCTCCTGAGTAGGTAATGCAAGGTTGGAGAGCAATAGACTTCGAGATTTCGTAATCTGCCATAAGTCCTACCTGAAAGCCTAAAACAGGCGTAATTTCTGCATTGGCAGTGTTCCAGTTGATTCTAAACCACGCCGCATTGAGAGCTCCCACAGGGCCGAACTTGAAATTTTGTTGTCCGCAGCAAATTTGTACATTACAAACAACATAAAAACTCAACAAAAGTTTTTTCATTCGTAAGGAAATTAAAATTCTCGTAATTTTAGTTTTTAACAAGAATATTTCAAAATTGAATTTAAATAGAAATAGTTCGGCAAATTTATGCGCATACTCATTACAGGAGCTAATGGATTAGTAGGAAGAGTGCTTTTGGAAAAAATGGCAGCAACTTCTCAATGGGAGATTTTTGCCACTTCTCGAGGGGAGCATCGTGTTTCTCATTTTAATTATCATTATTTTTCTGCTGATTTAACGAACGAATCCGATATAGACTCTCTTATTCGTGCTGTGCAGCCGCACGTTTTAGTGCATAGTGCTGCCATTACGCAAGTGGATGTCTGCGAGCTTCAGCGAGAACAAGCTTTGCGCACAAACGTAGAAGCAGTACATCGTTTGGTAAGGATGCTGCAGCCTTATCGAACCCACTTTATTTACCTTTCTACCGATTTTGTGTTTGACGGGCAGAAGGGAATGTATACCGAAACAGATATTCCGAATCCCATTAATTTTTATGGATTTACTAAAGCAGAAGCAGAAAAAATTGTAGAAAATTCTGGTCTTCCTTTTAATGTGGTTCGAACGGTGTTGGTCTATGGAATTTTGCCTAACATGAGTCGGCAGAATATTCTTACTTGGATTATTCATAATTTAGAAGCAAGAAAGCCGATTCGCGTAGTAAATGACCAGTGGAGAACTCCTACTTACGTAGAAGACTTAGCAAATGGGTTAAAGCTGTTGGCACGCCTTCGTCCGGTAGGATATTTTAATTTGGCAGGCAGCGAATACCTTACACCTTATCAGTTTGCGCTAAGAGTAGCGGAAATATTCGACTTAGATAGCTCTTTGATAAGCCCTACTTATGCGCACGAGTTTAAAGAAACGGGCACAAGACCTTTCAAAACAGGCTTAAAAATCAATAAAGCACAAGAAATTTTAGGATATCAGCCTACTCCTCTAAATGAAAGTTTAATATGCTTGCGCGATTGGTATCGAGCTCATAGAGTTTGATTAAAAATCAAATGCTAAGAGAGGTTTTGATGAATAAAAAAAGTTGATGTATAAACGAAATAGTTGCTGCGCGCAAAGGAACGCTGCTCATGAGAGATAGTTCGTCATAAAGGAAGGTTTCTTCGTCTAAGAACTGAAAAATTTTTTGAATAGAATTCTTTTGAAATAAATCTTCGAAAAAAAGGTAAGGTTTGCAGCGCCTGTAATGCAATATATCGAGCATGATTTTGTCGTAAAAAAGAAATCGCTTGTGCCACCAAGAGGGTGAGATATAAGGATTTTGATGAGAAGCAAGTCGTTGGGCAATGGCGCGGGCATGCTGTTGCGTTCGAAGAAAAGTGTAACCAGTACTGGGTTTGGTTTGTCCTGCACAAGTTCCTATGGCGATACAGTGCGGAGATTGCATTTTAGGAAATGGAAAGTCGGTCATTGGGATTGTGCCAAATTCGGTGTGTAAAATTTTATAGTGAGAGATGTTCAAATACGCTGAAACGTATTCAGAAAGTTCTTTTTCGTACTGTTCTTCTAATAAAATTTGTTCTGAAAAAGCGGTATATTCTACCAATGCCTCATATTCATTGAAGGGAAGCACATAACAAAATCGGCAATCGTCGTACTGTTTTACGCGAAAGTCCATGTAGATAATTTTTTGAGGAGTAAAAGAAGGTTGCTGAGTTTGAATGAACCACCCTTTGAAGTGTTGTAAGAGTTTGATGTAAGGATAACAAATCTGAAAATCAGAAAGTTGTGCTATGCTATTGAAAATATAAGTGGCTTGATAAGTTTGACATTCGGTTTGAACAGTATTATTTTCGATTTTTAAGATACTTTCTTGTTTCCAGGTGATATTAGGGTAAGAAGATAGCTTTTGACGAGCATAAGCATAAAAATCAATTCCACGCAACATCTTGTAAGAATAAGGAGAAAAATACAGATTTTTTGAACAATTTTTACTGTAAAACAAGCCTTCGTGCCATTTTTTGTAGAGAATAGATTCTAATGAATTTTCTTTTGCTTCCCAAAAGCACCAAGTGCGGTCGTTGAGGTTTTTAGCGCTTTTTTCTAGGATGAGAACAGATTTGTTGAGAAGTTCCTTTTTTTCTATGATGGCGAGCGCTAAGTTCAGCCCTGAAGCACCTCCTCCAGCGATGATATAATCGTACGTTGATGACATACCCAAAAGATTTGTTGCAAAAGTAATTTGTTGTACATTTTTTTTCGCAGAGTATTAGATTTCTTTATTCTTGTAAACTTATTTCAATATTTTTGCTTTCTAAATTTGACGAACTTTAGTTTTAATCAGACGCGTATGAACAAACAAACAGTTTCAACCCTTTTGAATGAACTTTTAGCTACGTTAGCTGTTTTTAAACAAAACGCGCAAGGGTTTCATTGGAACGTGAAAGGAAAGTATTTTTTCGAACTTCACGAACAATTTGGGAATCTTTATCGGCAACTCGACCAACTTACTGATGAGGTAGCTGAGCGCCTCCTCGCTTTAGGTGGAAAGCCTATTCATACGTTTTCGGAGTTTCTCAAACACAGCAAAGTAGCACCTGCTCACGATGTTCAAAAAGACAAGCAAGCTGTCGAGCTGACTGTTCAAGGTTTAAAAACTATTGCGACGCTTACAACTAATTTTTCTACTCTCTTTTCAGAAAGCCACGACAATGCGACCTCCGATTTAATGAATCGGATTACATTCGAGGTTGAAAAACAAATTTGGATGTGGCAAAGCTGGTTAGAAGATTAAAAATTCGACAAGTATTGGGAGCAGAGTGCTAAGAGCTTTGTTTAGGAAATGTAGCTGCAACCAATTCAGAGAAATCTTCAGGTTGAAGGGCATCGAAATCTTTTTGGAGTACTTTCAGGTAAAACCAATTTTTTTGAGTGAGGTCAGTAGCTACTTTGCACCAACGGTAGGCGGCGCTCTCTTTCATTTTTACTTCTATGTCTTCTCTTCCCTTGGTTTCGATAATCCAATGTTGGTTGGCAGTAGTGACTGCTACAAAGTCGGGAAAATAGTGGCGTATGTTGGCTAAGGTGTCGGTGTATTGAATACAAAATCCGAACGATTCGGGTAGTTTGGCAAATGCTTTTATCTCTTGGGCTTTGTCAAGAAATTTGGCGAATTTCCATTCGTAATCGTTGTCGCAAGGTATGTAATTGAATACTGTTTTTTGGGCATCTATCACCTTTTTGGAGGTTGGGAAGGGAGGAGTAGTAGAAAGAAAACGGTCTGCTGAGATGAGTCGGGGTTCTTGTTTTTGTTCGATAACAATTTCGCGCAAAGCTCTCTCAAACTCTTTGATAACTACATAACTGGCGACGTTGCTGCTCATCGCTTTGATAGTAGAGGGAGCGTTCAAATCTACGGTTTGACCGAAGGCTTTTCGCTCAAAAAATTCTCGAATTTTGGGGACCAACACTGCAAACTGAGAAGGCAATTTGATGTTTTGAGCAATTCGCCTTGCGTAGTAGCCGATCACTTCCTCTGCTGTTTGCGCTTGCGGCACTACATATTGGCGCTCTAAAAGTTTTTCGTCTGTTAGGATGTCTCTTCCTTCGTACACAAACGTTTTGATGTTGGCGAGTTCGTCTTCTTTGAAGGGCAGCTTGTTGGTGTTGAATTTCATGACATCAATGGCAGCAATTTCTTCGGCTAACGATTTTTTTCGCATAAGCAAAGGTGAAATTTCAGGAATGCTAATGTCAAATTCTTTTTTTGTTTCCAAAGGCCGAATGGTGAGAATGTGCAGCTTTTCTTTTCCGAGTCGGAAGGTTTCAAACTCTAAGTCTTCTAATCTTTCAAGGTCTTCGACAAATTCCATAAAAGCCTTGTTGCCGATGATATCTACTCTTTCGATGTAACTGTTGTGCTGATGGCGGAACATTAGTCGCAGCCCTCTCGCCCGATGGTCTGTTCTGGCAAGATGTTGGCTTTTGCCGAATAAGGTCTTAAACCGACTACGACCGTTACATTTTGAACGTCCCACCCTTCGCGCAGCATGAGTACTGAAACAATGGCATTAACGGGACTTTCGTCGTGGTCTACTTCTCTTGCTATTTTTCGCGCTACTTCCAAATCTTTTTTAGAAACTTCGCCGCTCTTATCGGTATGGATGATAAGGGTTTTTTCGCCACCAAAGTGTTGAGGGTATTTGATTCTGAGCCAATCGCCTACGTCGTCAGCTTCTTCGGTGTTGTTCATCATGACAAACAAAATGGGCTTTTTATGAAGAGTAGAAAGCTGCTCGGCGTATTCTTTCCGGCGTTCGACGGCAGCTGTCAGAAATCCGCTGTAGCGAACACTGGCGATGTTGCTTTTGGCTTCTTCAATTTGAGCAATTCCTTTGACAGGTCGCTTGACCACGCGGTCGAGGATGGCTTGTTTGAGCGGATAATCAAATATAGTCCAAGCAAACAAACTACCCTTGCTATAGCGCGGCGTTGCTGAAAAATCTAACTGCGCTGCTAAGGGTCTTTGGGTGTGCAGGCTGCGAATACATGCATTCCACTCGTTGTCTTCTTCGTGCGTGTGGTGCGCTTCGTCGTTGATGACCATCACCAAACCCTCTCGTTTGGCGATGCAGTCTTCAAAATTGCTGCTTTCTACTTGTTGTACTGGCGGACGACGACCTAGCAAGGCAGTCATAATGTCGGGTTCATCGTTGGCGCTTTTGGTGTTTCTTTCATAAAACTGTTGGATATTAGTGAGATACAACGCACCTTGTGTGTAGGCTCTTTCGGGTTCTCCGCGCATGTAGTAGTCCATATCCCAGAGCCATTGCAGATGCTTGGGAATAAAAGGAAACTTCTTAAAAATAGTTCCGCCTTCAAAGTCACTTTTCAGGCGGTCGAATACAATAACGTTGGGGGCAATAATGAGAAATGTATTGGCATATTCTTTCTCGCCGCGCAAATAGTTGGCAAACTGCCAGACAATGCTCATGCTCATGACAAAGGTTTTTCCGCTTCCCGTCGCCATCTTGATGCAGTAGCGCGCAAACTTATCGTAAGGAGGCAGGCGCAAGTTTTTGGTATTGAAAGCGTATTTTTCTAAAAGCTCTTTCCGAGTTCTCACTTTGGCAACCTCGTAGATGTAAATCAGCGTTTCAATGGCTTCTCGCTGAGCGGCGTGAAAACGAAACATTTGCCCATTGGGGAGAAGATGATCGGTGTGAAACCAAAAATTGAGAAGTTCTCGGCTTGTTTCAGTAATGCCCTGATAGTTGCAAGCACGCCACGCCTTTACCGCTTCTCGAATGGCAGGCACACAGGCAGCAGTTCGTAGCTGCTCTTCTGGGTTGAATGTAGGTTTGGGGTGGGTTCTGCTTTTTTTAGGCATGTTTTTGTTTTTTTAAGGTTTTAAAATCTGTCCTCCTAATTGGTAAGGATAGTGCTCATTTTATTTCCACTTCTCTTATCTTCGTCGTATCGTTGCCCAAAATGTCAATCACTTTCACCAAGATAGTATATTTTCCTTTTGATTCGTACAGATTACTGGCTTTGAGTTCTATTTTAGGGTTTTGGCGCGTGCGATAGCTCTGCCACTCGTTGTGAAACGTATCGTCGCGATAGTTCCAATCGATGCTCCAATAATCTATCCACTGACTCCAATGAGTGATGTGTTGCTGTACGTCGTGAGGAACGTCGTCGGGGGGAAGAATGAAATTTTTGAGCTCTACGCTCACGGCTTGTCCTTTTTGTCTGACTTCCACCTCTAAGAATGCCAATTCATAAAATTTGATGTCGCCCTGCTCTACGGCTTTTTTTTCCAGCACTTCGCGCGGAATTTTCTTGAATTTTACATCCACTTTGTTGGCTTGGGCGAGTTATTTAGCCGTTCGTTGATTTCAAAGGCAAATTCCCAGCCCAAAAAGTCAATGCCGTTGTGTTGGATGGTCGTTTCTTTGCCTACCATTCGCCAAAACTCTATGATGGTTTGCTTCACGTCTTCTAAGGTAACGGGAGCTTCTACGCTGCCGACATGTATCATTCTGCCTGCTTTTACGCCGTGTAGCCACAAGTAGCCTTCTAAGGGGTTGGCGTGGTAGAGGTCGCAGATGAACTTGCGGTAACTCTTTTCTAAGGCGATGCGGCTTTCGGGGTTGTCAAATTCGGCTTGGAGCCAAGCGTGACGCTCATACTTGCCCAAATTCTGAACCACAAACGGCTTTACGTTGGGAATGCCCAAGAGCCTTTTTCGGGTGGTATGAATAGCAAAACGTCCTAAATCACAAGCTATCCACCTACGATTAAGTTTCTCCGCTACGGCTGCCGTTGTACTACTGCCACAAAAACAATCCAACACCAAATCCCCTTCATTACTGCTCGCCTTGATGATGCGTTCTAATAAGGCTTCAGGTTTTTGGGTGGGGTAGTTTTTCTGAACTGACCCTGAAATATCCGTCCAAATATCTCTACAACGGACACCTTCCCCGATGTATTGCTTTCTTCTTGGAACTTTTCCCTTTTCCACAACAAGTACTCCTTCCTCTAACCACTTCAATGCTGTCTCTTTGGGCATTCTGAACCCATTTGCAGGCATTTTCTCTCCCATACCAAGTGAGTATCGGTAGCCACCACCGCCCGGGTTATCTACCGAAACTAATTGATACTTTCCTCTTTCATCTTGGTAGGAGTAGAGTTTTAGACTTGCTTCGCTGTATTCTTGAAAAACATCATTCCAAGTCCATTTCTCGCCTTTTGTGTAAAGCAAAATTGTATCGTGAGACTTGATAAACTTCTTGTTCTTTGCTGATGTATCTCCAACTGCCGATTGCCAAATGATTTCGATTTAGAAACATTTCATACCCAAAAACCTCGTCCATCACACACTTGACATAATGTACCAAACGCCAATCCAAATGCACGTAGATACTGCCGTCATCGGCGAGGAGTTCTCGGAGTAGGATGGCGGTTTCATAAAACCACTGCAAGTAGCTGTCCAGTCCGCGTCCCCATGTATCGCGGTAGGCTTTTTGCTCAATAATACTGGGCTGTTTGGTAAAGGAAATGGTATTGTCATCTTCGTCATTTTCGGCGGGGGGAATGGTAGCGGTAAAGGAGAAGTCTGCCCCTACGTTAAAGGGCGGGTCGATGTAGATGAGGTTTACTTTTCCTGCAAACTCGGGCAAAAGCGAAGGAAGCACGTATTTTTTATCGCCCCAGATGAGTCGGTTATACCAGTTGCCGGTGTCTTGTTTTTGATTGAACAGGCTTGCAAGACGTTTTTGTCGGTCTGCTGCACTTTCGTTGATGGTTTCAATGGTCTGAAAGGGCAGCGCAATGCGCACAGGAGCTACTTTTTTTCCGTTTTTATATTTTCCTTCCCAAAGTAGTTCGGTCATACACTTTATGTTAAGCATTGCAAAATAAGAAAAGTTGCAGCAATTGCTTCTCAAAAACTTATATTTTTAAGAGCGATGAGGTATAGAATTTTTGTTTATAGATTTGAAAAAGAGTTCTAAGGAAAGTTGTTGAGTGGATTGGGTATGACAAGCAGAGGAGCAGAAGAAAAAGAAACGCCTTTGATGAAACAATACAACGCGTTCAAGGCAAAATATCCTGATGCGATTTTGTTGTTTCGAGTAGGAGATTTTTATGAAACATTTGGTCAGGACGCCATCATTACTTCGAAAGTATTAGATATTATTCTAACCAAGAGAGCCAACGGCGCTGCCGCCTACGTAGAATTAGCAGGTTTTCCGCATCACGCTTTGGATACCTACTTGCCTCGTTTGGTGCGCGCAGGCTACCGCGTAGCTATTTGCGATCAACTTGAAGATCCTAAATTTTCGAAAGGCATCGTCAAACGAGGAATCACAGAAATTATTACGCCAGGTATTGTGTTGAACGACCGCGTATTAGAATCGAAGAGGAATAACTATTTGGCTTCTGTTTTTATCGAAAAACAGACGGTAGGCGTCGCCTTTTTGGATGTTTCGACGGGCGAGTTTTGGGTAGCTCAAGGGGTTTCTTCGTATATTGAAAAGTTATTGCAAAGCTTTCAACCTGCTGAAATCATCTTCGCAAAACAATTTACATACGATTTTGAGGCGCTCTTCGAAGGTTTTTATAACACTTATAAAATTGACGATTGGATTTATACGTTCGATTATGCCTACGAAAAACTTACTACACACTTTGGCACAAAATCGTTAAAAGGCTTTGGCGTTGAGCATATGCGCCAAGCCATTGTAGCAGCAGGCGGTATTTTGTATTATTTAGAATCTACTGAGCACAAACATATTGCCCATATTACTTCTATTTCTCGCATAGAAGAAGATACTTACGTATGGTTAGATAAGTTTACGATTCGGAACTTGGAACTTCTCTCTGCTCAACAAGAAGGAGGTGTTTCCTTTCTTGAGACTATAGACAAAACTCATACTCCTATGGGAGGGCGATTGCTAAAAAAATGGGTGTTGCTGCCTTTAAAAAAGCTTTCTGTTATCGAAGAACGTTTGTCAGTAGTTTCTTTTTTGGTAGAACAAGAAGAAATTCGGAATTTTTTAGGAGATATCTTCCAGCAAATCGGAGATTTGGAGCGTTTGGTATCGAAGATTGCTGTTCATAGAATCACGCCCCGCGAGATGGTTCAACTCAAAAAAGCACTCCAACAAATTTCATTCCTTGAGCAAAAACTCTCAGCAGTGGAGCACCTCCCTATGAGACAATTAGTAAGTCGGTTGTCGCCTTGCTATGAATTAGCTCATACAATAGACCAACGACTCGATGAAAACGCTCCTCATAATATCAGAACGGGAAACTTTATTAAAGCAGGCGTCAGCGCAGAGCTCGACCAACTCAGAGAAATTGCTTTTTCAGGAAAAGATTATTTACTTCAAATTCAGGAAAAAGAAGCGTTGCGCACTGGCATTCCTTCTTTAAAAGTGGGCTATAACAATGTGTTCGGATATTATTTAGAAGTGCGCAACACTCATCTGGAAAAAGTTCCTAAAGAATGGATACGCAAACAGACTTTAGCCAATGCTGAACGGTTTGTTACAGAAGAACTCAAAGCATATGAAGAAAAAATCTTGAACGCTGAAGCGCAAATAGCTCAATTAGAAGAACAACTTTTTGAAGAATTAGTAAAAATAGCCTTTCAGTATTTGCAGCCGCTGCAAGAAAATGCACATCTGATCGCCACCTTAGATTGTTTGCTTTCTTTTTCGATTGTTTCGCATCAGTATCGTTATACTCGTCCTGAGCTCAACGAAAATTATTTGATAGATATTCGGGGAGGAAGACATCCTGTAATTGAAAGGCAACTTTCTGCTGGCGAACCTTATATTCCTAACGATATACGTTTAGACGAACAACAACAAATTCTCATCATTACAGGTCCGAACATGTCTGGAAAATCTGCTCTTTTGAGACAGACAGCTCTGACAGTGCTCATGTCTCAAATGGGTTGTTTTGTGCCAGCTACTTCTGCCGTTATCGGAATAGTAGATAAAATTTTTACGCGCGTAGGTGCTAGCGATAACCTGAGCCGTGGCGAGTCTACTTTTATGGTTGAAATGACCGAAACTGCTAGCATCCTGCACAACTTATCTCGCCGCAGCTTGGTACTCATGGACGAAATAGGCAGAGGAACAAGCACCTACGACGGCATTAGTATTGCGTGGGCAATCGTAGAACATCTCCACAATCATCCTACTGCAAAAGCAAAAACGCTGTTTGCCACTCATTACCACGAACTCAATCAATTAGCAGAGGCGCTTCCGAACGTAAAAAATTTTCATATTTCTGTAAAAGAGTTACAAAACAAAATCATTTTTACTCGCAAACTCGTAGAAGGCGGCAGCGAACACAGCTTTGGCATTCATGTAGCGCAGTTGGCAGGCATTCCAAACACTATAGTAATTCGCGCCTATCAGATTTTAGAAGAATTAGAAAAAGAGCGCTCTTTAAAAAGAAAGCGCAAAATTAAAGTTTCTGCTCCTCTTCCTTCTTTTCAAACTTCTTTGTTTGAAACTACTGATCCTCGCTTAAAAGCAGTCGTCGAAGCTCTCAAAAAAATAGATATCAACTCGCTTTCTCCTATTGAAGCGCTTTTGCGCCTTAATGAACTCAAACACATGCTCGGAGAGTGAGATTTTTCATTCTTCTTCAGGAGGTGCATTGGCTTCGAGACTTTCTTTTTCTTTTTGGATTCGTAGAATATCCTCGTATTCGTCTCGTTTGTAAATCTTGAATTCTACTCTTCGATTGAGTTTTTTTTGCTCTTCTGTTTTAGGGTTAAGAATTACGGGCTGCGTATCACCTACGCCGATAGCCTGCACGCGACTTGTGTCAAAACTGCCGTAGTTCAGAATGTACTCTCTAATAGCATCGGCACGGCGCTGCGAAAGTCTCAGGTTAAATTCTGGATTGCCATCAGAATCGGTATGCCCAATTACTTTTACATTAAATTTAGGGTTCTTTTTTAAAAATTCAATGACTAAATGAAGGTTGTTTTCCATGCTTGGTGAGAGTTTAGCGCTTCCCGTCTCAAAATCTATTGATTTGAACATTAAAGAAGTGTTCATGCTCACGGCTGGAATTTCGGCAGTAGTGTCGCCGTTCAAATAAAACATTTCTTCAATTTTAAAAAAGTTATCTCCTTCTACTACGAGCATGTAGCGCCGTTTGTCGATAAGGTCAAACTCAAAAGTGCCGTCATCTCTTAAGTATTTAGGCATTACTTCGATGCCTTCTTCTAAGTCAATCACGGTAACAGTTCCTGCAAAAACTTCGCCTGTAGTAGGTTCTTGCACTCTCCCTGAAAAACGAACAATAGCACTAGGTTGTGCTTCCATAGGCAATGGAAAGGAATGCAAATCGAGATTTTCATCCTGATAATATTGAGCACTAGCTTGTTCGGATTTTGCATAAAACAACCATTTGGCTTTTTTATCAATAGCAAAATAAAATTCGCTTCCTTTTCCATTGACTAAAGGACCTACGTTGAGCGGTTCTGTCCAAAAACCGTCTTTTTGGTAGGTTTTAAAGATGTCGAAACTGCCGAAGTTGTTGATATGTCCATCAGAACTAAAATAAAGCACGCTGTTTTTAGGATGAAAAAAAGGACTTACTTCGTTGGCTCTGGTGTTGATAATAGGTCCTAAGTTTTGCGCCTTTCCCCATTGCCCTGACGGAGTTTTGACACAAAAATACAAATCTGTTCCGCCGAATCCGCCTCTTCTGTCGGATGCAAAATAGAGCGTATCACCTTTGGGAGATAAAGCAGGGTGCGAATCCCAAGCGTAGCTGTTCACCGAAGGGCCTAAATTGATGGGCTCAGACCATTTCATCTTTCCTTCTGGATTTGTAATCAAGTAAGAAGAATACAAATCGCAGTTGCCGTAACTATGAGGATCTCCACAGCGCGCAAAAATGATGTACTTTCCATCAGGACTCATACAAGGAGAACCTTCATTGTAGGCAGAATTAATCCCTACTAATGGAGCAGGTTCTGTCCAGTAGCCGTATTCATCTTTGTAGCTGATAAAAATATCTTCGTTTTGATTGATTTCTAAATCCGTATGTCTTACAGTCGAATCAATAGTTCTTTTGGAGGTAAATAAAAGAATGTTGTCGTTTTCTCCTGTAATACTCATTCCATAGTCGTCATGAGGCGAATTGATATCGCTTCCCATATTAAGGAGCACATCTTGAGGAGGTTTGAGAGTATCAATCAATTTTCGTTTGCCTACCATTTCATAATAATACTCTAAATCAACATACATGGGCTTGTCGAACTTACTATGTTTTTCATAAAAATAAAGAGCTTGTTGCAAGTCGCCTCGATGATGCTTGATAATAAGCCGATACGCTTCTTTTGCAATAGCTTCGTTGCCAGTATATTCAGAAACTCGCGCTAATTTCCAGAGTAAGTCTGTATCTTTAATAAAGTTTTCTATTCCGAAATTTAAGACATATTCTAAAAGAGTTTGGAAAAGCTCTTGCCATTGCTTGTTTTTTTCTAATCTTTGAATGACTGCCAATTTGTACACATCGTGATAGTAAGCAAGTTTATTGATATTTTTAAATTGAAGTGGAGAAACTACCAGCGTAGAAGATTGTCTTGCTTCTAAAGGCTTTAAAATCAGCTCAGAACGTTTGGAGTTAGATTCTTTTTTGTTTTTCTTTTGAGAAAAGCAAATGCCACTTACTAGCCCTAGTATGACAAAAATTAGCAAATGGATTTGTTTCATCAGAACAAAAATTTGTAAAATTGTTTTTTCTATAACGCCAAAATTATAGCTTTTCTCATATTCAAACGTAAAATTTTTGCTGCTTAGGGTGTATTTTACTTTATTTGCCTTTGCGATATTATTTAAGCGCTTAACTTAAGATATGAAAATGAAATTGAAAAACATAATTTGGGCCTTGGCTTCTGCATATGCTTTAGTTAGCTGTAGAGAAAAGTTGCAAGAGTACAAACCTGTTACCGTTCTGAATGTTTCTTCTCCTACGATAGTTCCTTCTGCTACCACTGTTACTCGCCTTGCGAGAGCTGTTTCCGTAGAAAGTGCAGATACTGCTTCTCAAGGCTTTTCAGCAGGACAACCTATTGCTATCAATCCTCGCATTTTTCGCTTGGACACTCTCATCGCTCAGCGAATTGTAACCAATGGTGGCACAATGGAAATTAGCGCTAAAGTAAACTTAGGAACTGCTTCTGTTCCTTTTAAGGGCGCTCTTGTAAACTTTAGGTTCGGAACTTCTCAATCTCAATTTCGTTTTCAGACAACTTCATCTGTTTACAATTCTGTTGATAGCACTCTTAAAATTGTTATCCAAATTCCTTCTAGTATCGCGCCTATTGCTGGAGCAGGAACTTCACCGAGTCCACTGGTATTGCGCTATGCGGTCATAAACCAGCACGACTCAATAAGCAATGTAATAGAAGAGCCTCTTACTATCGTGCAGGCGGGCGGTACGGGCGCCAATTTTTTATTGCAATACACATGGCGCGGCGTAGATCTGTTTTTTGCTGATACACTGAACTGCCAGGGTACGCGGCATTCTGTGGTTCGCTCAAAAAATACAAGTGGCGTTGTAGTAAAATTTTTACCCAATGGCACGGTTTCTTTTTCAGAACCTTTTACTCACTTTATTGCAAGATGTCATCAAGGAGCTCCTTCCGCTTTGGAAATTGCTCTCCCTACAAAGGCAGGCTGGCAATATAATTCGCGCACAAGAGAAATCACTCTTATTTATAGCAATAGCATCCAACAAATATGGCATATCAAAGAGTACAACAATACTTATTTTGAGGCTGGCAACCGTTCAGAAACAGATGTGCTTAAGTATAGGTATAGGTTCACAGCTCAGTAGTTTGTTTAATTGATGCGCTCATACGCTTTTAAGCTTAAATCTAAGCTATTGTAAGAATGCGTGAGCGCTCCTACCGAAATGAAGTCTACTCCAATTTCTGCAATGGGGCGGAGTTGTTCTAAGGTAATGCCCCCCGAGGCTTCTATGAGCGCCTTCCCATCGATAATAGCGACAGCTTCTTTCATCATCTCCAAAGGCATGTTATCGAGCATGATAATATCTACCGATTGAGTGGCTAAGGCTTCTTTCACTTCTTCAATTGAGCGGGTTTCTACCTCGATGCGCAAATTAAGATTATGAGTTTTTAAGTATTCTACTGTGTTGAAAACTGCTTTTGTAATGCTTCCTGCAAAATCGATGTGGTTATCTTTTAACATGATAAGATCGAAGAGTCCGAATCGGTGGTTGGTACCTCCGCCGATATGAACTGCCCATTTTTCGAGCATTCGAAAGTTAGGAGTTGTTTTGCGCGTGTCTAACAGACGAGTGCGCGTACCTTCTAGCTCTTGAACGTATCGATAAGTTTTAGTAGCAATTCCACTCATGCGCTGCATGCAGTTGAGCACCAAGCGTTCGCAGGTAAGAATATTTCCTGCGTTTCCCGATACTATAAAAGCAACTTCACCTTTTTGAACCTTGTCTCCGTCTTTCTTAAAAGGCTCAAATACAAGCGTAGGATCATAGTACTGAAAAATCAGGCGTGCTACCTCTATTCCTGCAATAATGCCGTTCGATTTTACAAGAAGCCTTGCTTTGCTTTTAATATCGCAAGGAACAGCGCCTTTCGTAGAATGATCCCCAGAACCGACATCTTCTTGAAAAGCATTTTCAATAAACTGACGTAGTTTTTCTGGTTGAATATATGGCGGTAGCATCAGTATAAAAAATTAATACAACTTGGAACGTTTGATAAGAAAAGGTAATAATACCTTATCAACATTGCTTGCACAATCTACCTCTACGAAATCAATTTTATATTGAGCACAACGCAATTTGATATTTTTATATCGTTGTTGAATTTGCTCCATATAAGATTCTCGCACTGCATTAGGTTGGATTTTTTCCTGTTGCCCTGTTTCTATATCGATAAATAAGTAAGGTCTTTCAGAAAAATCAAATTCTAATTCCGTTTTTTTATCGAATACGTGAAAGAGAATGACTTCATGCTTTTCGTGTTTAAGATGCTGTAGAGCCGAAAAAACTTCTTCTTGCCGTTCTGCAGTGTTATCCATCATATCAGAAAACAAGATGACAAGAGAGCGTTTATGGATTTTTTGAGCTATCTGGTGAATGACTTGCGCTATAGCTGTTTTCTTTTGTTTGGTAGGAGTTTGTAAAAACTCATTAAGCTGGGAATAAATTTGATAGAGATGAGCAGAAGTGGATTTGACAGGCGTCATATGTTCAATTTGTTCTGAAAAAGTACAAAGTCCTACGGCATCGCGCTGTTTATGGAGCAGGTAGGCTAAAGCTGCTGCTGCAAAACAACTAAACAAAAATTTTCCGTTGTTCTCTACAGGATAATACATCGAAGAAGAGCGGTCTAAAAGTATCATGCATCTCAAATTTGTTTCTTCTTCGTAGCGCTTAGAGTAAAGCCTATCGGTTTTAGCGTATACTTTCCAATCGATGTGCCGAGTCGTCTCACCAGGGTTGTATAGACGATGTTCTGCAAACTCTACCGAAAAACCATGATAAGGCGATTTGTGGAGCCCTGTGATGAAGCCCTCTACCATTTGCTTGGCAAACAACTCTAAATTGCTATATTCTCGAACTTGTTTGAAGTCTATCATACTTATAGCTAAATAAAGAATTAAGAGAGCTGTTGAAGTGCCATCTGCGCTACAGTTTCACCGATAGCTAAAGAAGAAGTAGCAGCAGGAGAAGGAGCATTACAAACGTGAATCAAAGCTTTTTTTTCTATAATATAAAAATCGTCTAACAAGCCTTCTGTGCGATGACAAGCTTGTGCCCGAATACCGGCTTCGGCTTTGATAAGATCTTTTTCTTGAATTTCGGGAACGAGTTTTTGGAGCGCTCTTGTAAAAGCTGATTTCGAAAAAGAACGATAAAGCTCATAAAGTCCTGTTTTCCAATACTTTGTTGCAATTTTTTGAAATCCTTCAAATCTTAAAGTTTCCCATAGCTCTTTCCAATTGACGATCGTGTTTGTATATCCTTCGCGCGCAAAGGCGAACACTGCATTAGGTCCTGCTTCTACTCCTCCGCGTATCATGCGCGTAAGGTGAACTCCTAAAAACGGAAACGCAGGGTCGGGAACAGGGTAAACTAACCCTTTCACCAGATATTCTTTTTCTTTTACGAGTTTGTAGTACTCTCCTCGGAAGGGTACGATTTGAAGATCCAAATTCTGTTCTGTCAGCTTGGCAATCTTATCAGAATACAAACCTGCGCAGTTGATAACCAGTTTTCCTGTAAAAGAATTTTGTACTTCTGTAATTACTTCTATAGAATTAGTAGACTGCCGGATTTGAATTACTTTTTGAGAAGTCACTACCTCTCCGCCTAGTTCGATAATTTGATGCGCGCATTTTTCAGCCACCTCTTTGTAATCCACAATGCCTGTGTAAGGCACGAAAATACCTGCTATTCCGCTGACGTGAGGCTCTTTTTCTCGTATTTGTTCACTTGTGAGTTGAACAATTTTATGGAGTCCGTTTGCAATGCCTCGTTCATAGATGGTTTTCAACATAGGAAGCTCTTTTTCATGGGTGGCTACAATCACTTTCCCACATAGTTCGTATGAAATCTGATGTTCTTGGCAAAATGCTAATAGCAACTGATAGCCTCGCAAGCAGTTTCGAGCTTTTAAGCTGTTGGGTTTGTAATAAATGCCTGAATGAATAACACCACTGTTGCGCCCTGTTTGGTGTTGTGCGATTTTGTTTTCTTTTTCGAGTACAATTACTGATAAATTAGGATTTTGCTTTAACAACTGATAGGCAGTAGCCAACCCTACAATGCCACCACCTATCACAATTGCATCGTATTGCATAAACTAAATAGTCATGATATCTTTTTCTTTTACAGCGAGTAACTCGTCTATTTTGGCTACATACGTGTCAGTGAGCTTTTGCACTTTTTCTTCTGCAGCTTTTACAACATCTTCAGCTACTCCTTCTTTAATGAGTTTTCGAAGCCCTTCGTTCGTTTCTTTGCGTATATTGCGGACAGCTACTTTCCCTTGTTCGCACTCACCTTTGGCTTGTTTTACAAGGTCGCGCCGACGATCTTCAGTAAGAGGAGGAAGAATAATTCTAATCACTTCTCCATCATTTTGCGGATTCAATCGAAGTTCGCTCTCTTTGATAGCTTTTTCAATTATAGGAATCATGTTTTTTTCCCAAGGTTTGATCACAATAGTGCGAACATCGGGAGTAGTAATGGAAGCCACTTGAGAAATGGGAGTCATAGAGCCGTAATACTCTACTTTAATACCGTCTAATATAGCGGGGTTTGCCTTTCCAGCGCGAATTTTAGAAAGTTCTATTTTTGTATGTTGCAATGTTTTTTCCATCGATTCTTTGGCTTCTTCTAAATATAGCGCTATCTCGTCCATAATACTTATGTAATTTTGTTGTTGATAATTGGCTGCCAAGATAACAAGATATTTTATTTTCTCATAAATTTGGTCGAGAGAGTACTAAAACGGATATTCGTTTTTTTCTAAAAGCATATCCGCAATCTGACGACGAATCTTGATAGTATTCACAGGGTTATACTTAGTAAAGCGTTTTAATCCCATGAGCATTACTTTTTGTTCTTCACCTGCTGTAAAGGCAGTAATGGCTTCTCTGCCCGCGTGTTCAATTTTGCTTACAGCTCCATCTGCCCATATTTTTACCATCCCAATTTGAGCTTGGCAAGCATGCTCACCGCGCATTGCTACAAGTTTCTCCGTGCGCAACATCATCGACTCGAGTGCGTAGATCTGAATCATGATGTCGGCAAGATTCATAATAATTTCCTGTTCTTCCGCAAGTTGCATCATGAGCGATTGAACTGCTTTTCCGCCAATCATTAAAAATGCTTTTTTAAGACGCTTTAACAAGTCTTTTTCTTCTGCAAATAGCACGGAAGTGTCTAACGTTTCGAAGGTGGGTACGCTCGTAAGTTCTTGTGCTACAGCCATAGCTGGAGACATCAGGTCTAACTCTCCTTTCATGGCGCGTTTAATAAGCATATCTACCATGAGCATGCGGTTAATTTCATTAGTGCCTTCATAGATTCGGGCGATGCGTGCATCGCGATATGCGCGCTCCATAGGAGCTTCAGCAGAAAAGCCCATACCTCCGTAGATTTGAACGCCTTCATCTACTATGTAGTCGAGCATTTCAGAGCCTAACACTTTTACGATTGCACATTCAATTGCAAACTGTTCTGTTCCTTTTAACTTGGCTTGAATAGGGTCTAAACCATTTTTTTCTAAGTCAGCAATTTTATCTTCTATATCCTGACCTGCTCGATAGGCAGCTGATTCAATGGCATAATTGCATACTGCCATTTGCGCTAACTTATGCTTAATTGCTCCGAAACTTCCGATCGTCTTTCCAAATTGTTTGCGTTGGTTAGCGTATTGTATGGCGTAGTTCATCACCATAATATTAGCGCCGATGACTCCTGCTCCTAATTTGATGCGACCCACATTCAGGATGTTAACAGCGATTTTAAAACCATTTTCGCGCGTAGAAAGCATATTTTCTACAGGAACTTTGCAATCATTAAAAAATACTTGCCGCGTAGAAGAGCCTTTGATGCCCATTTTTTTTTCTTCTTCGTTCATAGTGATTCCCCCGAACGATTTTTCTACTATGAAGGCAGAAAGGTTTTTGTCTTGGTCTATTTTGGCAAATACGATAAACAAATCTGCAAAGCCCGCATTAGTAATCCACATCTTTTGCCCGTTGAGCAAATAGTATTTTCCATCGGGTGTAAGAGTTGCTTTAGTTTTTCCTGCATTAGCGTCGCTGCCTGCTTCAGGTTCTGTAAGGCAATAGCTGGCAGCCCATTCTCCAGAAATCAGCTTAGGAAGGTATTTTTTCTTTTGTTCCTCTGTTCCGTAATAGTAAATGGGCAGAATGCCAATACCTGTATGAGCGCCATAAGTAGTAGAGAAGGAACCTGTAGCCCCCATCACGTCGGCGATAAGCATAGAAGTATTGAAACTCATTCCTAATCCGCCATATTCTTCAGGAATTGAGATGCCTAATAAACCTAACTCCCCTGCTTTTTGGAGTAGCTTCTTGGAAAAACCCTCTTCCAAACGCTCCATTCGTTCGATATGGGGTTCTATTTCGGTGCGAATAAAGTCTTTACAGGCACTTGCCATCATGCGTTGTTCTTCGCTGAAATCTTCTTTGATAAAGATTTCATGTGCTTCTGTAGAGCGAATTAAAAATTCACCTCCTTTAATAGGGCGTTTAGATAAGGTTGAAGACATATCGCTTAAGAGTTTTAGATGTTAGAAATTACTTATTTTACTGCTTTCTTTGTTTTTTTGTTGCGAATAACTTGCAAAAATCTTACAACAAACTTTTAATCGAAATAGCTGTGCTGTAGAGATTTGTTTTGTATTCTAACGTGGTTGCAATGAATTATGTGTGCTTATCTGTTCGAGTGAAAGAGCCTTCGATGCGCGAAATATTAGTAGCCGAGTTGAGCGAAATTGGGTTTGATATGTTCTCAGAAACAGAAGACCTCTTAGAAACCTCTGTCAGAATAGAGCATTTTCAAGAAAATGAACTCAAAGAAATCATGAACCAATATCAAATTGAAGAATTTGAGTATACAGTAGTTGAAAACCAGAACTGGAATCAACTTTGGGAGAGCCACTATCCTTATGTAGAAATCAGTTCCGAATGTGTAGTAAGAGCGTTATTTCACCAGCTCGAGAAGTCGTATCCTTACGAAATTATTATACAACCTAAAATGTCGTTCGGCACTGGGCATCATGCTACTACTGTTTTGATGATGAGAGCTATTCTTCAAATGGATTGTTCTCATAAGGATGTTCTTGATGCAGGCTGTGGAACAGGAATCTTGGGAATTCTGGCTCTTAAAAAAGGAGCTCGTTCGGTAGTAGCCAACGATATTGAAGAGTGGACAGTCGAAAATGCCCTTGAAAATGCCTTTGCAAACAAAGTAGAGCTGCAAGTTGTTCTCGGAGATATTTATGCAGTGGGCTCGCTTCAAAAAACTTTTGATATCATTTTGGCTAATATCAATTTGCACGTCATTTTAGAAGAACTCCCTTGTTACATAACCTTGTTGCGCCCTGAGGGGAAACTACTCTTGAGTGGATTTTATGTTTCAGATATTCCTTTGATTGAAAGAAAACTAACGAGCCTTCACAGAAAAATTACCTCCGTGAATACTTTAGAAAATTGGGCTTGCCTTCTGATAGGCTAAAATTCAATCCGAAATGATGACGTTAATTTTGTTGATTTTGCCAGCGTCGAGCTTATGAGTTTTAATACCGCCATCAGAATTATCTTTGTCTCCTTTTTGAGCGCGAACATAATATACTTGAGGTTCTAAGTCTTTGAATTGAACTTTCCCCTTTTCGTCTGTTGTTTGTGGACCTCCTACAGGATTTTTATCCTCTTTGTAGTCTTCCTCTGTTTTATAAAGCTTGACAACTGCACCTTTTTGAATATTTCCTGCATCGTCTAACACAGTAACTTTTAGCACAGTAGATAAAAACTGAGTGCTTGCTACTACGATGCTAAGCAATCCCCAAAAAATTTTTTTCATAAGATGAAAATCATTTTTTGCGCAAACATATGAATCTGTAGTCAGATAGGCAAATGTCATTTTGTTTAGTTTTAGGTTTTTCATTTTTGCGAATTCCAAAAATTTGTATTTGAATTGTTAAGATAAATTTTGTCTGAAGACTTTTTATGAAATCTTATCGAATCGTAAATGCTCGTATTGTAAATGAAGGCAGTATCAGCGAACAAGAGCTATTGATTCGCGATGGTTTTATTGAAAAAATAGCCCCTTCAATTTCTACTAAAGTAGATGAAATCATTGACGCCAAGGGACAGTATTTATTGCCTGGTGTCATCGACGACCAAGTACACTTTCGTGAACCAGGCCTTACTCATAAAGCTGATATTTACACAGAGTCGAGGGCTGCTGTAGCAGGAGGTATTACCTCTTATATGGAAATGCCTAATACTCAGCCTCCTACTTTCACGCAAGAGCTCTTAGAACAAAAATATCAGCGCGCCGCTAAGGTATCTTTGGCTAATTATTCGTTTTACATGGGTACTTCAAACGATAATCTTTCGGAAATTCTTAAAACCAATAAAAATAGAGTCTGTGGAGTCAAAATTTTTATGGGTTCTTCTACAGGCAATTTATTAGTAGATAATCCTAAAACATTAGAAGAAGTGTTTAGCAAGGTAGATATGCTTATTGCGGTGCATTGCGAAGACGATAAAATCGTTCAACAAAACAAAGAACGATTGCTAAAGCAAATTGGAGAACAAGGCCTTTCGGCTGTACACCACGCTGTTATTCGCGATGCAGAAGCGTGTTATGCGTCGTCGTCGTTTGCAGTGAACCTAGCTAAAAAGTACAATACCCGATTGCACGTATTGCATATCTCTACTGAAAAAGAACTTTCTCTTTTTGACAATCAACTTCCACTTTCTCAAAAACGCATTACAGCAGAAGCTTGCATTCATCACTTATGGTTTTCTGATGAAGATTATACTACAAAAGGCAACTTGATTAAATGGAATCCTTCCATTAAAACTGCTCGCGATAGAGCTGCTATTTGGCAAGCTGTCTTGGACAACCGAATCGATGTAATTGCTACCGACCACGCACCTCATACTTTAGAAGAAAAACGTTTGCCTCTTTTGCAGGCGCCCTCTGGTGGTCCGTTGGTTCAACATTCTTTGCAAGCTATGCTCGATTGCGTAGCTCAAGGCAAAATTAGTGTTCAAAAGGTAGTAGAAAAAATGGCTCATGCACCAGCTATTCTTTTTCAAATCAAACAAAGAGGATTTATTCGAGAAGGCTATTGGGCAGACTTAGTTCTAGTCGATCCCCAACAACCATATACAGTTACACAACAAAACTTGCTTTATAAATGTAAATGGTCTCCTTTTGAGGGTTATACATTCGGAAGCACGATTACGCATACTTTTGTCTCAGGACATCTTGCTTTTTGTAATGGCAAAATCTACGACGAACGATTAGGGTTCCGATTAGAATTTCAACGCGATTGAGCATGTTGTTTTCTATTTTTTCTCTTGTAAGGTGGATATTGCTTTTAGTGAGCAGCTTTCATGGCTGCATAGCTTTAATAATAACATTTGACCTGGTTGAAAATTTTCTATGGCAAAAAATGGCGTTATGGAGTTGGGCTGTTGGCAGTGTTTTTTTGGAATTAAAAGCCTTACGACTACTTTCGAATGTAGAGCAAGGCGCTTTCAAATCTTTTTTAGGGAAATGGGCTTCTCTTCTGAAAGCAATTGCCTGTTTAGAATTAGCGTTGATAATCATTTTAATAGTGGGAATCTTTTTGAACACTGTTATGGCGTTCGCCTACGTAATCGGATTTGTTTTATACTTATTTGCCATCCTTTTTACGTTTGGACTTATCTTGCTTTCTGAAGATGCCAATGATAGATTTATGTATTATCCTAAAAGATTTTTTTATTGGCAAAATCAATTTATAAAGGCTCTGAATTTTCACCAAGAGGATTTGGTTGTGTTGGTATTGATCGTTATGTGGGTGTTTCCACTGGTGCTTTCGGTAAGTATTGTTTCGTTCGCAAATAAAATTTCTCGCAAAACTTAACGATTACATCAAATAAAACATTATTTTTGAGTTATTTGAATCATTTTTGTAAATCTGAAAAAAGAATGAACGTCTTGATTTTAGGTTCTGGCGGAAGAGAACACGCCTTTGCTTGGAAGATTGCGCAAAGTCCTTTACTTACAAAGCTTTATGTAGCACCCGGTAACGCTGGTACTTCTCAGATTGCTCAGAACGTTGAAATCAATCCATTAGATTTTGAGGCAGTAGCTGCATTTTGTTTAGAAAAAGAAATCAGATTAGTACTTGTAGGACCAGAAGCCCCTTTGTGTGAAGGAATCGTAGATTACTTTCGAAATCGCGTAGAATTAGGATTCGTACGCATCATAGGACCTGATAAGTTCGCTGCTCAACTCGAGGGAAGTAAGGACTTTGCTAAGACTTTCATGAAAAAATACAATATTCCCACGGCAGAGGCTAGAACTTTTTCTGCTCAGAACATTGAAGAGGGGTATCGATTTTTAGAACGACTTTCTTCTCCTTACGTTTTAAAAGCAGATGGATTGGCAGCAGGAAAAGGTGTTATAATCCTTAATGATTTAGATGAAGCCAAGCTTACATTGAGGCACATGATTTTGAATGCTAAGTTTGGAAAAGCAAGTGAGAAAGTACTTATCGAGGAGCATCTAAAAGGAATTGAAATGTCGGTATTTGTTTTAACAGATGGGCAGGACTACCTGATTTTACCTCCAGCCAAAGATTATAAACGTGTAGGCAACGGTGATACAGGTCTTAATACTGGGGGAATGGGTGCTGTATCTCCTTTGCCTTTTGCAGATAAGCAACTTATGCGATATATCGAGCGGCATATCATCAGACCTACCATTGAAGGAATAAAAAAAGAAAACATGCACTATGTGGGGTTTATTTTCTTTGGGCTAATGGTAACCAAAAACTCAGCCAAAGTAATTGAATACAACGTGCGCATGGGAGATCCAGAAGCAGAAGTAGTAATTCCGCTCATCGAAAACGATTTGCTAGAACTTTTAGATAAAGCTGTTGATAAAAAACTCCATAAAGTAAGCTTGCAAGTTCGCCCAATGGCGGCTTCTACTGTAATGTTAGTTTCGGCAGGCTACCCAGAAGAATATACCACAGGAGTGGTTATTTTAGGATTGAATAAACTTTCTGAAGCTAATGTCATTCCTTTTCATGCAGGCACCAAAATGATTGCTCCTAATGTAGTGACCAACGGAGGGCGTGTGATTGCGCTTACAGCATTAGGTAACACGCTTGCAGAGGCACTCGAAAAATCATACCGTGCTGCTGAAATGGTCAAATATCAAGGGAAATACTATCGAACTGATATAGGACAAGATATTTTGCATTTTAACATGCGCTCATTTAAGCGCAAAACCTCGTAAATTTTGATGAATGAACTTTTTAGCACATTTTGTTTTGTCTTGTAATCAGCCTTTGCTCCTAGTAGGCAACTTTCTAGGTGATTTCGTAAAAGGAAAACAATATCAGAACTATCCTTCCGAAATAGCGAAAGGTATTTTATTGCATCGCGCCATCGATAATTTTACGGACAAACATCCTGTTTGGCTACAAAGCGCATCGCGATTGCGTCCGTTTTTTGGAAGGTACTCGCCTATTTTAATGGATATTTTGGGAGATTATTTGTTAGCTTCTTTATGGGAGAACGTGATGAGTGCTATTCCCTATTCTGATTTTGTAGCTTCTGTTTATGCTATTTTACGAGAGTGGCTTGTTTTTTTTCCTCCCAAAGCGAAGTTTACAGCAGATTATATGATTTCAGAAGATTGGCTTATGCGCTATCGCAGCATAGAAGGAACTCAACGCTCTCTTCGCGGAATGGCAGAACGTCTTCGCGTGTCATTGCCTTTTGAAAGTGCGACAGATATTTTAATTTCTTATCAAGTCGAATACGAACAAGAATTTTTAATGTTTTGGAAGGAAATTCAAAAGTTTGTTGTTCACTTTCTGAAAGATTACTAATTTTGCTGGCTGAGATTGAGTTAATGTTTTTTGTATGGAAAATACGAATTTAGAAAACGCTTTACAAGCCGATACTCTCCAAAATGTAAATGTATCGGAGCCCTCGCATCAGGAAAGCTATAATGAAACTACTTCTTCTGAAAATGCTGCAAAGAGAGAAGAACTTGTTTCTGCAGAAGAGCTCTCTACAACAGGTGTGTCATTACAGAATGTCGACTCATCTACCTCTACAGTTGAAAAAGCGAGCTCATATGCTTCATCTTTTTCTGATAGCGAAGAAGATGAAGACGATGAAGAGGCTGAAGCCGAAGATTTTGCTAATCGCTCTTTGGAAGACTTAGTCAAATCGGCGCGCGAATTAGCTAAGTCAGAAGATTGGCGTAAAACGAATTTGGTTTTTCAGGCACTGCGCCACGAAGTAGAGCGACTGTTGAAAGAAGAAACAGAGGCAGCTAAGGCTCAATTCTTGAAAGAGGGCGGAGCAGAAGAAGATTTTCGGTATAAAAGACCCGAACTTTACGACAAATTTTACGAATACTACGAAGAGTTTAAAAACCGAAGAGCCACTCATTTTGAGAATGTTAAGAAGGAAAGAGAAAATAATCTCAAAAGAAAAAAGGCGCTCATTGAAGAACTGCGCAATCTCATTGAACATAATGAGGAAAGAGGGGTGGTCAATCGCGTAAGAGAAATTACAAAAGAGTGGCGTGAGATAGGCCAAGTACCTAAGGCCGATGCTGAAAATATCTACCAAACTTATCAGGCACTCCTTAATCGTTTTTATGATAAAAAAAGTATTGAGTCGGACTTAAAAGAATTAGACCGACAAAAAAACTACAAAGCCAAGCTCGAAATTGTAGAGAAAGCAGAAAAACTTTTACAATTAGATTCGCTTTCTGAGGCTGTCAGGCAACTCGATAAGTTGCACGAGGAGTTTAAGTCTATCGGTCCTGTGATGCCCGAAGAGCGCGAGGCAATATGGTTGCGATTTAAAGCCGCTTCCGACAAAATTTATGAAGAAAAACGCCGACGCGCTGAAGAATATAGAAACAAGCTCAATCTGAACATGAAACTCAAGCAAGAGTTGTGTTTAAAGATTGAGGAATATATCAATTTTGAGTCTGACAAGATTAAAGATTGGATAGAAAAAACAAAAGAAGTTGTAGCTCTGCAAGAAGAATGGCAAAAAATAGGTCCTATTCCGCACGAAGTTCGCGATATCAATCGACAGTTTTGGAGTAATTACAAGTTGTTCTTTCAGAGAAAGAACCAATTCATGGAGTCAATCGAGAAGGAGCGCAATGAAAACTTGGCCAAAAAGATTGCTCTATGTGAACAAGCAGAAGCAATGCAGAATAGCACTGATTGGAAGGAGACTACTGAAAAGTTTATGAAATTACAACAAGAATGGAAAAATATAGGACCTGTTCCCGATAAATACAGAGAAAGTATCTTTGAGCGGTTCAAAAAGGCGTGCGATACTTTTTTTGAGCGCAAACGCAATTGTAAAGATTTGCAAGAGCAAGAATATGAAAATAATTTAAACAAAAAAACTGAAATTTGCCAGAAGATTAATTCTTTAGCACAAAAAGGTGTTTTTGATAAGGAGGAAATTACTTCTTTGGTAAATGAATATTTTGCGATAGGATTTGTTTCTAGCAAACACAAGTATAGCATCGTAGAAAAATTTGCGCAAGCATTAGATCATTACTTCGACAAAGTAAAATCTGCTGATGAGCAAGAAAAAGAAAAGTGCCGCATAGAACTAACTTCGCTCCTTTATGAGCGCTATCCGTTTATAGGTGAAAAACTTCACAAGAAAGAAGCACAACTTCGCCGCAAAATTGAAGCACTCGAAAGCGATATTGCTCTTTGGGAAAACAATATTGCTTTCTTTTCTAAATCAAAAACTGCCGATAAATTGCGGGAAGAGTTCAAAGCAAAAATTGAAAATGCTCAAAAGAAAGTGAGCGAACTGAAAATACAACAGCAATTCTTGCGCAACCTTCTTAAAACTATAAATGTGGATAAAGGAAGCTCTAAAAATCGCAAGGCCTAACCATTAAAGGTTAGGTTTATAAATATTTGATTGCAAATGATTTCTATCAGTCACTTGAGTTTTTATTTCGGAGCTCGTCCTATTTATAAAGATGCAAACTTGCATATCAGACCTAAAGACCGCATCGGATTAATAGGTGCTAACGGAACAGGCAAAACTACTTTGCTTAAAATTATTACGGGGGAATATAAACCGGAAGAAGGAACTATTAGCATGTCGAACGATTGCACAATAGGTTTTTTAAACCAGGATTTATTGTCGTATGAATCTGATGAACCTATTTTGCATATCGCTATGCAAGGATTGGGAGAAGTGTTATTGCTTCAGGCTCAAATTGAAAAGCTCCTTCTTCAGATGGAACAACAATACGATGAAAATTTAGTAACGCAACTTGCGGCACTTCAAGAGCAATTTGAGCATTTGGGTGGATACAAAGCACAATCTACTGCTGAAGAAGTGTTGGAAGGACTCGGCTTTTCGACTTCTGATTTAATGCGTCCTCTTCGAGAATTTTCTGGAGGTTGGCGCATGCGCGTGATGTTAGCCAAATTACTCATTCAAAATCCCTCGCTTTTGATGCTTGATGAACCTACTAACCATTTGGATTTACCTTCTATCGAATGGTTGGAGCAGTACCTTCAAAACTACAATGGCGCCGTAATTATCGTGAGCCACGACCGTCAATTTTTGAACCAGACTGTTAATAAGATTGTAGAAGTGCGAGGCTGCAAACTCATTGAATACTTAGGCAACTACGATGATTATTTACAAGAAAAAGCACTTCGTGCCGAAATTCAAAACAATGCCTACAAAAATCAACAACAGCAAATCAAACAAACAGAGCGTTTTATTGAGCGATTTAGAGCAAAAGCTTCTAAAGCAAGGCAAGTAAAATCGAAAGAAAAAATGCTCCACAAAATGGAACTCATTGAAGAAGTAGAAGAAGACACTACCGACTTACATTTTCAATTTAAATTTCAACAGCAGCCTGGAAAAGTAATTGTCACTTTAAAGAATGCTACGAAAAGATTTGGGAATACTATTTTGCTGAAAGATACTCACTTGGAAATTAATCGAGGAGATAAAATCGCTCTTATTGGTGCTAATGGCAAAGGCAAGTCTACTTTGTTGCGCATGATTTTTGGCAAGGAGCCCTTCGAGGGAGAACGAATTTGGGGTTATAACGTAATTCCTTCGTTTTATGCTCAGCACCAACTCGAGGCGCTCAACATCGAGAATGAAATCTTGCAAGAGCTTAAGGAAGCGGGAAGTAATAAATTAGAAGTAGAGCTTCGTCAGATTTTAGGATGCTTCATGTTTGAAGGGGATGATGTTTTTAAAAAAATTAAAGTGCTTTCAGGAGGAGAAAAGGCGCGTGTAGCACTGGCGAAAACTCTCATTTCTGAAGCCAATTTTTTGCTACTCGACGAGCCTACTAATCACTTGGATATTATGTCGGTCAATATCCTTACGAAAGCTCTTCAGCAATACGAAGGAACTTTCGTAGTGGTTTCCCACGATAGACACTTTATCTCACAAATTGCAAATAAAATATGGTATATCGAAAACCAGGTCTTAAAAGAATATCCTGGTACTTTTGAAGAGTATCAGTATTGGAGAGCACAGCAAACAGATATCTCAGTAGATTCTGAAAAAAAGAATACTGCTGCGAAAACGCCTACCCATCCTCGTAAATCGATATCAAAAAGTCAGGCTACGGAGATAAGAAAAATTCAACAACAGATTTCTCAAATAGAAACAGAAATTGAAAATCAAGAAAATCTTCTTAAGATATTAGAAGAAGAACTTTCTGCTCCTTCTGTGTATGCTAATTTAGACTTGCTTTCTCAAAAAATGCAAGCGTATGAAGTGGCTAAAAATCGCCTCCAAGAGCTTACTCACAATTGGGAACAATTGTTTGCCGAAGTAGAGCGCCTTTCTTTTTGATTGATTTTTATAGAGCCCGATAGTATTGGAGACTTTCTTGGATTTCTTCCCAACTCACTTCATCATTGTAAGAGCATTTTCCTATTTTTTGCAAAAGTGAACAAAGAATTTTAAAGCCTTCATTTTTTTTATCATGCATAATATTATTTTGAATTCCTTCGAAATCAGATTCGTAAATTTCTACTTTGCCAAAAATTTTTAAAATGTATTGGCTAATTTCTTGAAGTTGTAGCTGAGAAATTCGATTGCGTTGGTAGGTGAGCCATGTTTCTGCAATCATGCCAATTGCAATAGCTTCTCCGTGAAGAAGTTTGCGAGATGTCGGCAAAAAATGACTTTCGATAGCGTGTCCAATCGTGTGACCAAAATTAAGAACCTTACGCAATCCTTTTTCGGTAGGGTCTTGTTCTACTATGTTTGCTTTTATACGAATCGAATGAGGAATTACTTCTTCCCAACACAAAGTTTCGGGAGTATGTTGCAACAAATATTCCCAGTGTTTTTGGTCTGCAATTAAGGCGTGTTTTATTACTTCTGCATAGCCAGAGCGTAGTTCACGTTTGGGAAGAGTTTTTAAGAATATAGGACAAATCAGCACCAAGTGTGGAATCTGGAAAACGCCAATGTGGTTTTTATAGCCCATAAAGTCGATACCTAATTTTCCGCCCACGCTTGCATCTACTTGGGAGAGCAAAGTAGTAGGAATTTGCACAAAATCAATACCTCGTTTGTAGGTAGCGGCGCAAAAGCCACCCATATCCCCGATGACACCTCCTCCCAAATTAATTAATAACGATTTTCTATCAAAACCGAATTCTGTAAGCTTTTGCCAAATATATCGGCAAGTATCGATGTGCTTATATTCTTCTCCTGCCTGAATCTGAATTATACATGCCTCTTCAAAAAAAGGTTTTATGATTGGGTAACAGTATTGTAGTGTGTTTTCATCTACGAGTATAGCGCGTTGGGAGTAGTTTTGAGAAAAAGAAAAAGTTTCGGATTTCAGTTCCGAAACGAATAGTACTTGTTGGTGCAAAAAAGTCATAGCCCACTGCTCATGAGTTTTGTTTAGGTTCAAATTTGAAGACAATACGTCGGTTGATGCGTTTTTCTGCCTCCGTTTTAGGCTTTTTAATTTTGAGTTGTGCATCTCCTTTTCCCTCTGCAAAAATGCGCTCTGCACTTATTCCTGCGCTTAAAAGATAGCTTACAATCGTTTGGGCGCGTTTTTGTGTGAGCTCTAAGTTTTTATTTTTATCTTTGATTTCATCAGAATAACACTGGAATGAAACTTTTTGGTCTGGGAATGCTCTTAAATAGTCAATTACAGAAACAAGCGCTTTTTGGGCATTTTCATTCAGAGTAGTATCTTCAGGAGCAAAATAAAGAGCTTCTAAGCTAAAGAGTCCTGCTGTATCGGGATTGACAAACAAATTAGGTTTCAAAGAAAGAGATACTTGCCAAGTATGATTCGTAATAGGTTGCACAAGTTGTTTTTCGTCGAGTCGTTTATCGCTACCATTAAATTCAACAGAAGCAGGCAAGTAACCTTTACGAGTAGCGCGAACCGTATAAGTTCTGTCGGGATATACTTTAATAGAAAACCGAAAATTTCCTTTTACATCAGATGTTGTCACATCGACTACTTGATTTTCTTCTATGAGTTGAATTTCTGCTCCGTCGAGTGCTGCTGATGTTGAATCCAAGTCGGCTCGAATATGTCCCGCAAGAAAATAATTTATTACTTTGGGAGGCTCTCCAATAGTGAATTCGTAGATATCGAATCCGCCTTTTGATTCTTCTACGAGACGATTAGAAGTGAAGTAGCCATTTTTTTCGTCTTTAAAATACAAAGAAAATTCATCGTAGCGCGTGTTGAGAGGTAAACCTAGGTTTTTGATAGAGATTTTGCCATCAGTAGATTTTTCTGCCAAAAAGATATCGAATCCGCCCCAGCCTACGTGCCCATCAGAGGCAAAAAAAAGTTGGTTTTTGACTACAAAAGGAGAAATTTCATCTCCAATGGTATTGATCTCTTTTCCTAAATTTTCGGCTGAGCCATATTGTCCTTTTTCATCTCTTTTAGCTCGATACAAGTCGAATCCTCCATATCCGCCTGCTCGATTAGAAGCAAAGTAAAGCATACTTCCATCTGGTGTTAAGAAAGGAGTTATATTCAAACAATTCGTTCCACTAGTAGCTTTGAGCAGTTGGGGCACTGACCAATGACCATTTTGGAAAGTAGAAATATACAAATGTGATTCCTTAAAAGGACTTTTTTCTTTGTTCAGAGAACTTCTAACAAACACAATTGTATTGCCGTCGGCAGTAAAAGTGGCGTGTTCATCGTTTACTCCGTCTAAATTAAAACTTTCTCCGAATAGTACAGGCTTTTCGGAGTCTCCAATTTTAGCAAAATATAGATCGTAAAATCCTTTGCCTGTAGAAAGAGAAATTTTTTCTTTTCTGCGATTGCTTGTAAATACGATACCGTCATGATACGGAACAGCGCTTAATTCGTGTTGTGTTGTATTAACGGAATCCGCTATTTTTACTGAAATATAAGTAGGATCTTGAGCTTTTTTATCAAAATTATTGAGAAACTCGATTTCATCTCTGAAATAGTTAATAAATCCTTTGTCCGTTGCAATTTTGATGTAGCGTTCATAAAGTTCTTTGGCTTGTGCATAATTACCGATGCTTTTTAATGCATGACCATAATAAAATCCTAAATGATTTGAAAGATATTTTGCTTTATCTGCTTTTTCGTAGTATAAAAGTGCTTTTTGCATGTCTCCCGATAGACGGTAACTTTCAGCGATCATAAAGCTAATTTTTCCGCGTTGTGATGCCATATCGGGCTTATTGAGCAATTTTTCATAAATAGGAATTGCTTTTTGATAATAGCCCAGCTTATAATTTTCTTGTGCTTTTTTTAAAGAAGGACCACAAGCGTGTAATACTACCAGAAGTCCTGCACTATAGTATAGTTTTACTCTCATTGTTGCAGAATATTAGGTTTAATATGTTTCCAAAGATAGCTAATTTAGAAGTCAGTTCAAATAAAAACCTCTTTCTTCACGATTAGTTTACATAAATTTTTCTTTTTTAGAGAAGATTTAACAGCTTTCTGACAGCTAACTTATCTTTTTTATGGGAATCGTAAGGGGAATTGTAGGAATAAGCATTTTTATAGGTATTGCTTATTTGTTATCTGAAAATAGACAAAAAATTAATTGGAATTTGGTAATTGTAGGACTTACTTTACAAGTTCTCTTTGGAGTTCTTATTACTCAAATAGATGCTATTTCTTTTGCATTTCAGCGCATAAGCAAAGCGTTTGTAACACTTATCAACTTTTCGAAAGATGGTGCTATTTTTTTATTTGCAGGATTGGCGCGCAACAGTTTCGAAGACCCTAACGCACATCATGAGCTCGGCGTTATATTTGCTTTTCAGGTTTTGCCAGCGATTGTGTTTTTTTCTACGTTTTCAGCAGGATTGTATTATTTAGGAATTCTTCAAAAAATCGTTTATGCGATTGCTTGGGTAATGTCGAAAACTATGAAACTTTCTGGGGCAGAAAGCTTGGCTGCTGCGGGAAACATCTTTTTAGGACAGACAGAAGCCCCCTTGTTAGTCAAGCCTTTTATTCCACGCATGACTAAATCTGAACTTATGTGCTTAATGACAGGTGGAATGGCAACCATTGCGGGCTCTGTATTAGCTTCTTTTGTTAAGTTTTTAGCTAACGGAGATCCGCAACAAGAAGTCATTTTTGCGTCTCATCTTTTGAGCGCTTCCTTTATGAACGCACCTGCAGGAATTATACTTTCTAAAATCATAATTCCAGAAACAGAATTTGAAAAAATTGATAGAGCTCTTAAAGTCAACAAAGAAAACTTAGGAGTTAATCTTATCGATGCTCTTTCGACAGGCGCTTCTGAAGGACTCAAACTCGCTCTTAACGTTGGCGGAATGTTACTTGCTTTTATTGCTTTGATTGCATTTTGCAACTACGTGTTTCAAGACCTTTTAGGAAATTGGCTTATTTGGAACAATACCACTCTCAACGAGTACATTCGCCAGCATACAAATCAAGTTTTTAGCGGATTTACGCTTCAGTACGTGTTGGGGCAATTTTTTAGGATTTTTGCTTGGCTTATGGGTGTAGATTGGCAAGATACGCTTTTAGTAGGAAGTATGCTTGGGCAAAAAACGGTGATTAACGAATTTGTCGCCTATATGGAATTGGCAAAATATCGCCCTATGAATGTGCTTTCTGAAAAATCGGTTCTCGTTTGTACGTACGCGCTTTGTGGCTTTTCTAATTTTAGCTCTATTGCTATTCAAGTAGGAGGAATAGGAAGTATGGCTCCCGAAAAGCAAGGACTTCTTTCTCAGTTAGGTCTCAAGGCTTTGATAGCGGCTACTTTGGCTTGCATGATGACAGCTACTATTGCGGGAATGATAACGTACTTGTAGAATTATTTTGCGATTGAGTAGAAGAGGTAGGCCCAAACAGATCTTGAGCATTTTTATCTGTAGAAATTTCTATCTCTTCAACTGTTTTGTTCTGAAGGCGCGCTATTTTTTCAATAATAAAAGATAAATAAGAGGGCTCGTTGCGTTTGCCTCGGTGAGGAATAGGAGCTAAATAAGGGGCATCTGTTTCCAATAAAATATTATCGGTTTCTATGAAAGGCAATACTTGCTCTAATCCTCCTTTGGGGAAGGTTACAATGCCTCCGATTCCAATATAAAATCCTGTAGAGATAATTTTTTGAGCTTGTTGTAATGTTCCGCTAAAGCAATGCAAAACGCCTCTTAAAGTTCCATCTTGTTCTTTTTCGAGAAACTTTATAATTTCCTCTATACAAGCGCGGCAGTGCACAATAATAGGTAAATTTAAACGCTTTGCCCACTGAATCTGAATGCGAAGTGCTTCTTGTTGATACTCAAAAAATGATTTATCCCAATATAGGTCAAGGCCGATTTCTCCTATAGCAATAAAAGATTCTTTTGAGAGATACTCTTCTATTCTATAAAGTTCTTTTTCAAAGTCTTTTTGCACATAACAAGGATGAAGGCCGACGGCAGGGTAACACCATCTCGAAAATTGGGTTGCTATTTCGAGCATAGGCTCTACAGATTTGCTATCTACATTAGGCATCACAATTTTTGAAATTCCTTTTTCGATAGCGCGCTCAATTACTTCAACGCGATCAGAATCAAATTGCTTATCGTATAAGTGGGCGTGAGTGTCGATCATATTCTCAAGAAATTTGATGCAAATTTAGTTGCTTTTTCATGGATGATTACGCTTATCGCAATTTTGAGAATATTTTATTTTTTTGCAGAATGTATCTGAACTGAAATTTTTATGCTGCATCATCGTAGAATTGTCATCATTCCTACCTACAACGAAATTGAGAACGTAGAACTTATGATTCGCAAAGTGATGAGCTTGGAACCTTTTTTTGATGTGATGATTGTAGATGATGGTTCTCCTGATGGAACAGCTCAAAAAGTTAAACAATTGCAGCAAGAGTTCCCTGAAAGAATATATCTAGAAGAAAGACAAGGAAAATTGGGGCTGGGAACAGCCTATATTCACGGATTTAAAATTGCGTTAGCCAAAGGATATGATTATATTTTCGAAATGGATTGCGATTTTTCGCATAATCCTGATGATTTAATTAGACTCTATCAAGCATGCGCCATCGAAGGGAACGATGTAGCCATCGGTTCGAGGTACGTAGTAGGAGTAAATGTAGTGAATTGGCCTATGAGTCGTGTTTTGATGTCATATTTTGCAAGTAAATATGTACAGCTCGTAACAGGAATGCCTATTACTGATACTACCGCTGGTTTTAAGTGCTATCATCGCACAGTATTAGAAACTATCGAGTTAGATAAAATCAAGTTTGTAGGGTATGCTTTCCAAATAGAAATGAAATTTACTGCGTGGAAATATGGTTTCAAAATCAAAGAGATCCCTATTATTTTTACAGATCGAACTAGAGGCACCTCTAAAATGTCTAAAAGAATATTCAAAGAAGCGTTTTTTGGGGTTTTGCAAATGAAAATTGAGAGTTTGTTTAGAACATATCATCGTCCGATGCCTCCTGTAGAAGTATAAATGTTCTGATTAAATTTAGAGTGCGAAATCTCAAAAAATGAAAAAGGTTTGATGGAAGCATGTTCTCCTATTAATCTTGTTTGGTTTAAGCGCGATTTGCGCTATATAGACCACGAGCCTCTCGCTAAAGCAGTTGAAACACAACTTCCTACCTTGCTTTTGTATGTTTTTGAGCCTTCTCTTATGAGTTCACCTCAATACGAGATAAGACACTGGCGTTTTGTGAAAGAGTCTATTGAAGAACTCAATGAATTTTTGGGTCGGTATAATGCAAAGATTTATGTGTTTCATACGGAAGTGATTCCGTTGTTAGAACAACTATCTTCTCATTTTCTTATCAAACATATTTTTTCACATCAAGAAACGAACATTCGCATTACTTATGAACGCGACAAACAAGTGCGTCGATTTTGCAAAGAAAAAGGCATTCTTTGGAAAGAATCTCAATGTAACGGAGTAATTAGAGGCATTAAAAATCGGGATTGCTGGAATGAAAAATGGCGCGCTTATATGCAGCAATCCTTATACAATCCTTCTTTAGAAAAGCTAATTTCTCTACGTTTAGAAGATGCGCTTTATATTCAGTTGCAGGGAAAGCCTTTACCCAAAGAAATCAGTGTGTCTAACAGAGTTTTTCAACCTGGTGGATTTCGGAAAGCATATGCTTATTTAGAAAGTTTTTGGCAAGAAAGAGTTTGTAATTATAGTAAGCATATTTCCAAGCCTGAGCTAAGTCGTCGAGGATGCAGTCGATTGTCGCCCTATTTAGCGTGGGGTTGCTTGTCTGTCAGACAGGTGTACCAATCATATTTGTATTATAAAGACAAGATTCCTTGTAAGAGAGCTGCCCAAAACTTTGTTGCACGCTTGAAATGGCATTGTCATTTTATTCAAAAGTTTGAGATGGAAGACCGCATGGAGTTCGAAAATATCAATTGTGCTTACAATCAAATTCGTACTGAGTGGAATGAAAATCTTTATCAGGCGTGGGCGCAAGGTAAAACTGGCTTTCCATTAATAGATGCAGCTATGCGGTGTGTAAAAGCAACAGGCTATTTGAATTTTCGCTCTCGTTCGATGTTAGTTTCTTTTCTTACACATCATTTGTGGTTGGACTGGCGAAAAGGAGCTATCCATTTAGCGCAATTATTCTTAGACTTTGAACCTGGCATTCACTATCCGCAGTTTCAGATGCAAGCTGGCGTAACTGGCATTCATACCGTGCGCGTTTACAATCCTATTAAGCAATCCAAAGAGCACGACCCAGAGGGAGTATTTATTCGCAAATGGGTGCCTGAATTATCTCATCTTCCTTCGCATTTGATACACGAACCATATCAACTTACTCCCTTAGAACAAGAGTTGTACAAATGCAGAATCGGAATAGATTATCCGGCGCCTGTTGTAAATATAGAAACAACAGCTAAGCGCGCTCGCGATACGTTATTCGCTATACAAAAAACGAAAGAGGCTCTTCGAGAGAGTGAAAGAATATTGCGTATGCACACCACTCCTACCCGAAGTTTAGGAATTGATGAAGACTAAGAATTACTTTATTTGTTTAACATCTACACTGCAGAAAGTATGATGGAATCCTTTTCCTTGAGTACGGAGCAAGCCTTTTAGAGGAGTGCAATCTGAATAATCTGTTCCATGGGCTACTTTGATGTAATTTTCATCTACTAATCGGTTGTTAGTAGGGTCAAATCCGGCCCAGCCCGCGCCTGGAATAAGTGCCTCTACCCATGCATCCATAGCAGGAATAACTTTATAAGTATTAACCCGATTGGTATATCCGGAAACATACCTTGCAGGAATACCGTTAGCACGTGCAATAGCGATAAAAAGATGTGCGAAATCTTGCCCGACTCCCATTTCTAATTGGAAGGCTTCCTCTGCGGTCGTATCGGTGTTGGTTACAAAAGGCGTGTACACTAATTTCATAAATACGTAGTCGTTTAGTTCTAATAGATAGCTATACACCGATTTTTTGCCATCGTATTGAGGGGTTTTTGATAAAGATTCCTCCGAAAGTGTGGTTAAAGGGGTATTCCTTAAGAAAATTGCATTATCTATAATAAAAGGCAAACTTTTTAGCATTTCAAATTCTTGCTTTTTGGGAAGAACACTTCCACGAACGAGAGGCACATCATCGTTTTTTTCTACTTTAGAGGAGATTGAAAACTCATATTTCTGAAAATTTTTATGAGCGCGAACGCGAATTACATCAAAACCAAACGCGTTTTTGCTTACATGAAAATCATCTCCTAAAGAATCTCGTAGACTTGAAAGAGTAGATTTTTGTGTACTATCGTTGCATGGAAGAACTAAAAACTCAAAAAAGGCTTCTGATACAGGAACTTCGTACTGATTCTCAGATACATAAGAAATATTGTAGTTAATCATAAGAGTTGTTGTTTAATAGGTTTATATTCATAACGACAAGCCTTTATAAAAGTTGCGTATAATATAGAAAACGCTCATAGAGCTTTTCTTCAGGAGCATTGGGTTTGGGTTTGATAATCATCTCTGCTACCAAGTGGCGGCCGTCTGCATATTGACAGATGCGGCATTTTGCGGGACTATTTGCTAGAATGTAATCAAAAAATGGCAAAGGTTTTTTGCTCAAACAAAATAAATAATCGAATGGAGTGCGAATAAAATTGTTAAGTTCCTCATTGCGAATTTCTCCCCATAAAGAAACATCTTTATAGCCAAATACTTTGGGTTGGAATTGCAAGCCCGAGATGGTAGGTTGTTTGGAATAACCAATAATTTGTAGGTTTCTGCCGTTAGTTTTGAGAGATTTAATAAATTTGCTGAATGTGTCTGGATTTTGGATATCGTCGAGTGAGAAAATCACTCCAATGTTTTTAGCACTTTTAAAACTAATGTTTTGCCGAACCACCTGATTTTGTTTAATTGCTTGATTTTTGCGAAGACGCAAGAATAAGTTTTTAATGAAATTCAGCATATCTTTTGTGGATCATTGATAATCAGCAAAATAAATGGATCATTACAACAAAAACAAAAATAATTTTTTGAGACTGTTTTGTTTGTATAATTTTTTATTTAAAGCCATGTTTTGCGATTCAAATGACAATAGACAAGCTTTTATAGAGTTAATCCAAAGCTAATAACTGAATTGTTGAGAGTTATGTTTAAAAATCACCAAAATTTTTATAACATTCCCTTTATAGAAAAATTGGAAAAATGCGTCTAATTTTACTGATGTAACTTTATTTTAATCGGATTTATTATCAAAAGTTGTTTGTTTAACTTGAAGGCTTGTGCAATAAGTTGTATTGATAAAATGAAAACTATTAAGCTCGATTAATGAAATGATAATTAATTTAAAAGTTTTTCTTATCTGCTATGGAGGGTTGTCTTTGGGGGTTATAGCTCAACCTTACTTAACACCGCTGGGAGGGAGAACTTTTAGTCTTGCTTTATCAAAGGTTAGTTCTGATTCTCTTAATCAGCAGATGGATAGCATCGCGCGCGCACAAGATTCTCTTATCAAGGTGGTAGAACCTCCTTTTTTTGATGATTTTACGCATGGCTCTTTTCTCAAACCTTTTCAATATTGGGCTCAGGATGGCGGTTTAATGATACCAGATACGAACCTTTGGCTTCGCAATAGCGGTGTATATCTGAATAATCATTTAGGGTTTGATGCGCCTTCTATTTTTGTAGCTTCTTTTGATGGAACAGACCTCTTTGGAAGACCTTATCAATTCTCTTCGGCATCTTCTAAAGGGAAAGCTGATAGCTTGGTATCGGTCAAAATAAACCTTTCGCGCATTGATAAAGATACAGGAGCAGCACTTGTATTTTGGTTTCAGCCACAAGGCTATGCCCACGATGCGCCCGATGCTGGTACAGCTACTGAGTCGGGAGATAGTCTTTCTCTATATGTTCGAACGACGCGGGGTTGGCAGTTACTTTGGCAAGCTAACGGCTCTAACTTACAACCCTTTACAAAGGTGTACATTCTCTTAAAGGACACAGTGTTTTTTCATACAAATTTTCAAATTAAGTTTCAGAATAAAGCGCGCCTTTCAGGAATTTATGACTTTTGGCATATCGATCGCGTGATGTTGTATGATAGGCGAGATTCGTTGCGAAGTCCAGTGCAATTTTTTCAGAATACACTGGATTTGTCGTTTAGCAAACGCATGTCTCCTGCGCTTAGAACGTTTCGAGCTGTTCCTATGGAGCATTTTAAGCACTTAGCTCGTTTTCAAACCAATGGGACTTTAGATTCTCACCCGTGGTTAACAGACTCTGTAAGCGCTTTTTTGAACAATAATTCTGATAAAAATTACGCCGTCTCTGTTGGGCAAGCCTTTTCTGCTATTACGCTTCGTGCGCTTCATCATCAGAAAATAGAGTTAATCGATTTTCAAACTAAGCAAATTCTTAAAATGCAAGGGGTTAGAACTATTAGCAATAATGGAATAATAAGTCTTGAGAATCAACCTTTTACAGTTTCTCCTTTCGATACAATTCGATTAGTTGCTTCTAATAAAGATTTGTGGAAGGGTATTTTTTTGACTGATTCGATGATTTTAGAACTTCGAATGTCGTTCGACTTTGATGAATCTGCAACTTTGTTTCGGCGCGACTCTGTATCGGCTTTTCGTGTAAATGACACTCTTAAACAGTTTCTATCTCTTACTGATTATTATGCTTATGACGATGGGACAGCAGAGTATGGGTTTGGTATTAATGCGCCAGCAGGCAAATTGGCGTATCAGTTTGTGATTCCGAAAGCAGATACACTTACAGCAATTGATGTGTACTTTCCGCAAATGGAATTTGATTTAGAAAGCGCTCGTAAGAGTTTTTTTGTCTGTGTGTGGAAAAACATCAATTTTCAAGATGCTCGTTTGGATAGTCGCATTGTGCGACGTCCATTTACTGCCGTGAATTATTCTAAACATCTTAATGAATTTGTGCGAATTCCTCTTCGCGACACAATTGTTTTGGCAGATACTTTTTATATAGGTTTTGAGGAGCCCAGTTTTGGAAATTATAATCAGCTGTTAATAGGTTATGATATTCATACAAATGTTGGGAATCGAGCTTTTTATAACGTAACTGGAAAATGGTTGCCTGTAACATTTCCAGGGAGTTTGATGCTTCGCCCCGTATTTGGTAGAACAACTCTGAGAGTTCACACAGGAGTCGAAAATAATAGAGAATCGATAACGGTTTATCCTAATCCCGCTTATCGTGTCCTTTATGTAGAGTCTTTCGAAAAAATATTACGCGTAGAAGTTTTGAATAGCTTAGGTGAAAAACTATCAGAATATAAGGAAGAAGGCATTAGCCAAATCAATCTCGATGCTTTTTCTTCAGGTTTATATATTATAAAACTTTATACAGCGACTCAGATCGTTGTCAAAAAAGTCTATAAAATAGAATAAAACTCTCTTTCGAGGGATAAGTTATTCTTCTTCGTCTTGTTCATTTTCATTTTCTTCGAGATGAATTTCTTTTTCAGTTCTGGTTTCGATAAAATCACCGTCTCCCGTTGCAAACTTATAATCAGTAAGTGCTAATGAAGAATCTTTGATAAGTTTGACCCATCTAAAATATTTAAAAAACCATTTCCATTGCAAGGAGGGAAATCCTGCAGTAAAGTAAGCATATAAATAAGGATGCAGAAGTACGCGTATATTTTTTTCGTTCTGTTTAGAGAGTAAATATTCGATATTTTGTTCTATCATATCGGCAATAGCTAGAGTAGGACCTACTTTTCCTGTTCCGTTACAAGTAGGGCATGTCTCTTGGGTAACAATATTGACCTCAGGGCGAACGCGCTGGCGTGTAATTTGCATTAAGCCAAATTTAGACAATGGTAAAATGGTATGTTTAGCTCTATCTGTTTTCATGATGAGCTTGATATGGTCGTAAACTGCTTTTCTATGTTCTGGTTTTCGCATATCAATAAAATCAATCACAATAATGCCACCCATGTCGCGGAGGCGCAACTGACGTGCGATTTCTTCAGCAGCAGCAAGATTTACTTTTAGAGCGGTACTTTCTTGGTCTTCTTCGGCGTTTGATTTGTTACCACTGTTTACGTCAATTACATGTAAGGCTTCCGTGTGCTCAATAATGATATAACCTCCATTAGGAAGACTTACTGTTTTCCCGAACAGTGTTTTAAGCTGTTTTTCAATACCATAAGCTTCAAAAATTTTTGCTTTGCCAGTATAAAGTTTTACGATTTTTTCTTTTTCAGGTGCAATGGTCTGAATGTAAGTTTTGATATCTTCAAATACATCTTTGTCGTCTACTACAATACTGTCGAACGATTCGTTGAGTAGGTCGCGCAAAATAGAATTAGTGCGATTCATTTCGCCGATAATCTTTTGGCGAGGTTTAGCGATCCGAAGCAGTTCTGTTCCTTGACGCCATTTTTCGAGTAGGTCTCGCATATCGCGGTCGATTTCTTCTACACTAATTCCTTCTGCTACCGTCCGGATAATTACTCCAAAATTTTCAGGCTTGATGCTACTCACAATTTTTAGCAATCGCTTTCGTTCTGCGTGGTCTGTAATTTTTTTAGAGATATTGACTGCATTTGCAAAAGGTACTAATACTACATATCTTCCTGCTAGCGATAGCTCACACGAAAGACGCGGACCTTTTGTAGAAATGGGTTCTTTGACTATTTGTACTAATATTTTTTGATTGACCTTAAAGACTTCTGTGATTTTTCCTAACTTATTAATTTCTGGCTCCATTACGAAGTTATTCATTTTAGGAGCATGTTCTTTGCCATTAGTAAGGTTGATGTATTTAATGAGCGATAGTACGTTAGGTCCCAAATCCAGATAGTGCAAAAAGGCGTCTTTCTCGTAGCCAATATCGATAAAAGCCGCATTAAGGCCAGGAACTAGTTTTTTTACAGTTCCTAAATAGATATCGCCTACTGTAAACTTGGTGTCGTTGTTATCGTGATGTATTTCGAGGAGACTTTTGTCTCGCAAAAGCGCTATACGACTACCGCTTTGAGTTGAATTGATAATTAATTCATTACTCAATGTAGTAAAATGTTTAAGTTTTTAATACACATACCTTTAAAAAAATACAAAAAAGCCTCTTCAGAAGTGAAGTTCTGTCAAGGCATACAAGACATCATTTCTTTTTGTGTCTATTTTTTCTAAGACGCTTTTTACGTTTGTGTGTCGCCATTTTATGGCGTTTCCTTTTTTTTCCGCAAGGCATATTTCAGAAAGTTTAAAGTGAAACCATCAATACATTTATTTCGAAGTAGTAAGAATTGGTTGCAAATAAGCATCGATAGTGGCTAGTGCTTGCGGGTCTTGGGTAAGAGTTTGAGCAATTTCTAATTCTTGCTTAGCTTGCTGGTATTTCTTTAGCTTATACCAACAAACTCCCAAGTAAATCCTCGTTTGCACGTCTGTACTATCTATTGTTTTTAGAGTTTCAAATCGTTCGATAGCTTTCTCATACTGACCCGACTGCATTGATAAAATTCCTAAATTGAGCAGAGCTAGCCGATGGCGAGGATGCTGTGCCAGTACGTCGCGTATCATTTGAATTCCTTGCATAGGCGTTGCGCTATTGACATACGTCATTCCGATCTTTACTTGCATATCAGGGTTATTTTCGCCGAGTTGTTGAGCCTTTTGGAACATTTCGCGAACCTTTTCACTCAAATGCATTTCTTTTTGGCTGTTTAGTGCATAAGTGTAAGCTTCATAATACAAGTCTCCTGCTTGCTTAAAAAGCTCCTTACTCGGAAACCGCTTCGCTACGTACTCAGCATAAAATCCCGCACTATCGTACATTTGAAACCGTTGAAAGATAGCAATCAGACTATCTAAACTCGCTTTGTAGGCAGAAGTTGAAAGGTAATGCTTAAGGGAGTCGATTCTATTTTTTTGTTCAGAAGACATTTTTACATGCTCTGTTGTGACAGAATCGATTTGGGAGCGCATCGCAACAGCATCATTTTCAACCACTACTCTCGGGAAATTCCATAAAACAATGCTTGCTCCTAAAGCAACTCCTAACACTACCCACTGCTGCCTACGCATATTTTATTGATTTTGAGTAAGCATACTATTCAACACTTCGCTGTTTTTGATACGTTCCTCAAATTCTTTTGCAGGTTTGAAATTAGGCACAAAGTGAGCTGGAATAACAATCGAAACTTTTTTTGAGATATTCCGCCCGATTTTTTGCGCTCGTTTTTTGTTAATAAAACTTCCAAATCCACGAACGTAAATATTTTCTCCTTCTGCCATTTTATCTTTGACCACCTGGAAGAAGGTTTCAATTATAATTCCTACTTTTTGCTTATCAATCTCGGTGCGATTAGCAATTTCTGCAATTACTTCAGCCTTTGTCACGATAGTATCAGTTTTAAAGCCCTTTCACTAATTTGTAAAAAAATTACCAAAATTATTTTAAATTCCTTTTCATTTACAAGAACCTTAAAGAAATATGTGGTTTTTTGTAAATATTTGTTTTTCAATGAAATAGCTTGCAATAATAGAATCTTTGTTTTAATTTGTCAACAAAGTTGTAAAAAAAAATCCATTGTTAAACAAGCTGAGCAATATGTAGAGATGCTACATAAGCTGTAGTCCAAGCAGCTTGAAAATTGAAGCCTCCTGTAATGCCATCGATATCTAATACTTCTCCTGCAAAGTATAAATTTTTGTGTAGTTTACTTTGCATACTAAAAGGGTCTACTTCTTGAAGCATAACTCCTCCACAGGTTACAAATTCTTCTTTAAAAGTCGTTTTACCTTTCACTTGATAAACATCGTTGGTTAGGCAGTGAACAAGACGGTTGATATCTTTTATAGAGATTTCTCCCCATAGTTTGTTAGGTGAAATTTGGGATTTGTATAGCAAAAATTCCCAAAGCCGCATAGGTAAAAAAAGCGGATTCCGGTTTAAAATGGTTTTTTGTTTACCTTTTTGTTTCCAAAGTTCTATTTCTTGTCTTAAAAGATGTTCTTTTTGAGAAATCCATCGCAAAGCAATTTGAAATTCGTACTTTATATCAGCTAACTGACGAGCAGCCCAAGCAGAGAGTTTCAAGACGGCAGGTCCGCTAAATCCCCAATGAGTAATCAAAAAAGGACCTGATTCTTCCCATTTTGTATTTTGAATTCTTACCGTAACTTCTGGCAAAGAAATCCCTCTTAAATTGGTAATTGGGTTATTAGGAATATTAAACGTAAAAAGAGAAGGAACAGGTGGTACAATAGTATGGCCTATTTCTTTTAAAAAATCGTAAGCATGGGTCTTAGAATGTCCTCCAATCGTAACAATTACAACATGAGCTGTGAGTTTTTTTTGATGATTAAAAGTGAGCTCGAATCCACTTCCGTCATCTAAGGCTTTGAGTGCGGTGAGTTCATGATTTTTTTGAATATTCACGCAGTATTTTTGGGCTTCCTTTAGAAAGCAGTCAATAATAGTTTGAGAATCATCAGAAATTGGAAATATTCTTCCATCCTTTTCAGTTTTTAAAATGACGTTTCTTGTTTGAAACCATTGAATGGTATCTGGTACCGAAAATTGTTGGAAAGGAGTTCGCAGCCATTTTGCGCCTCGCGGATAGTGTTGTATTAATTCATCTATTTCAAAACAGTGATGTGTTACATTGCAGCGTCCTCCACCTGAGATTTTGACTTTTGAGAGCAACTTAGAACTTTTTTCATAGATGGTTACCACTGCCTGAGGTCGCATTCTTGCAATATTAATAGCGCCAAAGAAACCCGCTGCTCCTCCTCCAATGACTGCTACTTGTAGCGCCATGTTTCCCTAAAACTTTAAGCGAGAAACATTAAAAGTAAGAACTGGCTTGGGAAATGTGTTAACCATATTGCCAGCTAGATTGCCTTGTAGCTGAAAAAAGCGATAAATCCAATTATGGTTTTCGATTACAATTGCAATCATATCGGCGTTATGAGTTTCAGCAAATTCTAAAATGCCTCTTTTTACGCTTGAAGACTTATGAATGCGGAACTCTGCATTAGTGTATCCATAGATTTCTAAAAGCCGATTTCCTTTTCTTAGGATTTCTTTTTCCGATGTAATATCGAAAGGTGTTTTGATGTGAAGCATCGTAATTTTAAATCCGTAGAATTTTTGTAAGCCTTTGATTTTTCCAGACGTTTTAACTTCTTCGTCTTTTAGGTCTACGGCAAAAACAACATGTTTCAAATCGAAATTTTCGATGCGTTGATTGACTGCTAATACGGGACATCGCGCCAAACGAATAAGTTTTTCTCGGTTTGTTTCTTCTAACATTTCGTCGAGTCGGTGAATAGTGCGCCCACCCACTACGAGCATATCTACGTCGTGTTGGACAATAAGCTCTGGAATATCTAAAGCGATGTCTCCAATTTGATAGATAGGTTTTACTTTGATATTCCGAGCTAATGGAGTTTCTTGGATAAATCGATTGAGATTTTCAGCTGTATGGCGCAAAACTCTATTAAAAAACATTTCTCCTTCTTTTCGAAGGCTCACATATTCATTGAACTCGTTTTTAGTGGCTTGTAAAGGGATTTCTATGATGTGCAACAGCAAAACTTCGCTTTGTGTTTTGGAGGCTATAGAACACGCTACTTCAAAAGCATACTTCGATTTTTCTGAAAAATCGGTAGGTACTAAAATTTTTTCGAACATGTTAACCTCGCATTACTAAATAATACGTGTAGGAAAAATATGCGATTAAAAAAACAACTCCTCCCAAACGATTCACAAGCATTTTTTTATTAAAGAGCACCACTACCAAAAGAAGCAAAGAACTTAAAATAATAACGAACGCATCAAAATTATTGCCAATATTAAAAGGAAGTGGATTGATAACGGCGCTTACTCCTAAAATCCAGAATACATTAAAAATATTTGAACCTACCACATTGCCTACTGCAATATCGCTATTTTTTCGATAGGCAGCTACAGCTGATGTCACCAATTCGGGTAAGGAGGTGCCTACTGCAACAACCGTAAGTCCAATTAATGATTCACTCATACCTAACATTTGGGCAATTTTGACAGCGCCGTCGACAACCCAATTTCCTCCTAAAAAAAGTCCGAAAATTCCAATAATGACAAAAAAGACAGCTTTCCCAATTGGCATGGTTTGAATTTTTTCTTCTTCAGTAAGTTTCTTTCCTTGTTTGGTAAGCCAAAAAATATAAGTCATAAATAAAACAAAGAATACGAGTAGTATTATTCCATCGATGCGGCTTAATTCTGGATTTTCTCTTTCAAAAAAGAAAAAACGTGAATTTGCTAAGAAGCCTACTAATGTAATGGCTACAATAGAGTAGGGAATTTCTGCAACGAGCGTATTTCGTTGCACCGTAAGAGGGTAAATAGCCGCTGATACTCCTAAAATTAATAAAATATTGGCGATGTTGCTACCAAATACGTTCCCAATAGCGATATCTGTATTTCCGCGAAAACTCGCTAAAACATTCACAACTAATTCAGGCGCCGAAGTTCCGAAGGATACAATCGTGAGCCCTACCACGATGTCTGATATTCCATACTTCTTGGCTATAGAAGAAGCGCCGCTTACCAAAAAGTTCGCTCCCTTAATCAGGAAAATAAAACCAAGAGCAAACAAAATGTAAACTAATATGGTGGAAAAAAGTTCCATGTAAGTTTGAATTTGTTAATTTTTACTCTCGTGGTGCAAATTGTGTAATAAAATTGTAAAGCACAAAGACCTTTTTGAAATATTCGCTACATATAATTGGGAAAAAATTTCTTTTCTTAACAAACACGACAAAATTTTCCAATGGTAAAACATTTGTTTTATTTTCATCACACTTTTGTTTAACGCTGCAATTTATATAAATCAGATTTGTATGACAAAATTTGTCATTTCAATTTGAACAATATAAGATAGGCTTTTAATATGCAAGGACTCGAGAAAAAAAACGCATTCATTTGGCTTTACCTTTGTTTTATGTGCATGGGCGGTGTTTATCTCGCTTGGTTTGAGAAAGGGCACATGGTGTGGATGCTTAATGACTGGCATACACCCTTTACAGATAGTTTTTTCTTATTTGTGACGTATTTAGGCGATGGAGGCGTAATTTGTGCTTTATCGCTTTTATTGGTATTTGTACAGTATCGTATTGCAATAGCTTGTGCAAATTCTTACTTACTTTCGGGAATTCCTGTCAGAATTTTCAAAGACTGGTTAATGGCAGGGTGGCCGCGTCCTAAACTTTTTTATAATATGGATGAAAGACTTTTGGGAGTAGAAGGAGTAGAAATTCATTTATATAATAGCTTTCCTTCGGGACATACTGCTACAGCCTTTGCGTTTTTTTTGGTGTTATCGCTTTATTCTCACAAAGTGAATTTGCAAATTACTTGCTTTTTTTTGGCTTTATGCGTAGGAATTTCTCGGGTGTTTTTAGCTCAACATTTTTTTGAAGATGTGTATGCAGGCAGTATTTGCGGAGTAGTAGGCGGTTATTTGAGTTATTTCGTAATTCAGAAATATGGAAAGCCTTCATGGGATAAGAGGCTTACTTTGAAATTTTAGGGTTTTACTCCAAATTTCTGCATAGCTCTTTGTCTGTTGAACTGCAATAAATAAGTATCAGGATTGGGCGCCTTTATCACTACTGTAAACAAATCCGGATTTTTTTGAATCGCAGGATACAAGTACAATCCAGTAGAACTGTATCCTAATTGTTCTAAAACCACAAGGTCTACTTGTTGTGCTATCAAATTTTGTATTAACAAAGTATCGTTATTAGTATAGGTATAATTACAAACAGGAGCTCTCGAAAATAAATATAACAAATTCGGTTTTCGACAACAAGTAACTACTGTATCAGGAAAATGATTTCGAATATATTCTCCTATAGCGAAGTAGTTCGCATAAGGGGCGGGATAACCTTGTTTTGCTATGGCGTTGAGAGGTTTTAAAGTAGGCAAATAAAGCAAAACAAAAAATAACAAAAAATAAGGAGAGAAATGGAGTTTTAGAGTTCGAGAGCACCACTCTTGTAAAAAGTACCAGACTCCATAAAAGAAAGCTATTTGCAAAAGAGGAATAATGGTGGTAAGATATCGATTTCCACTTGGAGCGCTCCAAATTCCGATAATTCCTAAAACAGCTAAGAAATATAAGATAAAAAGAAGTTTCAGGAGGTTAGAGAGTTTCCACATTCCCCAAAGGATAATTGCAAAAATGCTTATGCCTATTAGCCATTCTCCTGCGCCAGAAGAAGTTTGATAGTCATAATTTAAAAAAGGAAACAGAGAATCAGGAATTGCTTTTGTAAGGAGCATTGCTTGCGTTTCGAAGAATCTTTCAATTAATCTGCTGATTGAAATAGTTCCTTCCTCAGGTCGCCAGACATTTTCAGATAAAATTGCTGATAGATAACGATTTCCACCTATGCCTAACATTTTGTTTCGAAGAGCCCAAGGAATATGCAATGCTAAAAAACCTATTGCACTAGCTGTAAATTCTTTCCATCGTTTGGTGATAAAAAAGAAACCCATTACGGCTATTACAATTGTAATACCTTGTGTACGGATATAAAAAGCATATGCCAAAACAATAATAAGCAAGTAAAAATAAGGATTTCGATAAAACGCAGTATGAAGGTTTATTACTTTCAGCACTAGCCAAATAGCTAAGCAAGAAAAAAACAAATAACTCATTTCAGTCATCATCATTGTGCTGAATCGCAAAACGTAGCTATTGAAAATCGTAATAAACGCAAGCACAAAAGAGAGCGAAGGTTTTTGTGTTAATTTTTTGAGTATTAAAAACAGGAGAAGAATACTTCCTATGAGAAAAAGCCCATTTAAAAGATGCTGAAACGTTAGGCTATCAGTAAAAAACATTACCAGGGAAGCGATTAGCGGATAGCCGGGGGGAAAAGCATTTGTAGGTGGGTTTCCTTTAGTAGTAATATCGACGTATCCTTTTCCCTGGGCAAGGGCTTGTGCTAATGTGTAATATACAGCGTTATCTCCGTTAAGGTCGTGTTTTTTATCGAAAATATAACTGTAAACTACAGTAAAAGTTATTATCAGGATTCCTATCCAGTAAAATTGATATTTTTCAGGGGGTTCCGTGGTATAAGAAAGGTTATGAGAAGTCGTTAGCGAAGTTTTAAAATGCTTCTTTGGGGCTTTCATGGTTTAGGATTTAGCGTCCTAAAAATCATAATTTTTTGTTTTTTTTCAAGGATTGTGAACAAATTCCTTTCTATTGTTTGCTATAAACACCAAAACTTAAAAGCTATTTCATATTATGATAATAAGGAATTTACACTAATTAGTGAGATTTGTAGTTATGAGATAGGTAATCGGATGAAATCTAAACGTAAAGTAGAGTTAGTCATTATTTCAGACGTTCATTTGGGCACCTACGGTTGCCAGGCTAAGGAATTGCTGCGATACTTAAAGAGCATTCAACCCCAAACGTTGGTATTGAATGGCGATATCATTGATATGTGGCAATTTAGTAAAAACTATTTTCCAAAGTCTCATACTAAAGTTTTGAAATATCTTCTTACACTCATTTCTAAAGGTACGAAAGTGTACTATGTGACGGGCAATCACGATGAAATGTTGCGAAAATTTGCAGGGTTTCGTTTAGGCACCTTTGAGCTTGTCAATAAAATTGTATTAGAATTTGATGGCAAGAAAGCATGGATATTTCACGGAGATGCTTTTGATGTTACGATGCAATACTCTAAATGGCTCGCTAAGTTAGGAGCTATAGGGTACGATTTGCTGATTCTTCTTAATGTTTTTGTAAATTGGTGTTTAGAGCGGCTGGGAAAAGAAAAAATGTCATTCTCTAAACGCGTGAAAAACGGTGTAAAAAGTGCAGTCAAATTTATCAATCAGTTCGAAATGACTGCTGCTGAAATTGCTATCGAAAAAGGTTATGACTACGTGATTTGCGGACATATTCACCAGCCTGAACATCGCACGGTCACCATCAATGGGAAATCGGTTGTTTATTTGAATTCTGGTGACTGGATAGAAAATCTTACTTCTTTGGAATACAATGAAGGAACTTGGTCGATTTATAACTACTTACAAGCTCAAAAAACTGCTTGGGAGAATGTAGTAACTGCCAGCTCTGAAGAAGACGAAGAAGAACCTGAAACAGAAGTGCTTAATAATAAAGAATTGTTTAACAACTTACTTTCGGAACTCCAAGTGGCTGCTACCAGAGAAAACAAATAAAAATTCAGAAGTTTTTTACTCCTGAATTAAGAGTCTGTTTTCTTTAATTTTTTTGCTAGTTCAAAGATGTATTTCCATGTGCGTTTAATGAGCTTGATGCGCGTTTTAAAACTACCTCCTCCTTTAGCTTCTCCATAAATTCGCTTGTTGAAAAATACTGGAATCTCCAAAATAGTGTAACCGTTCTTTTTAGCTTGATAAAGTACGTATAAGTCGAGTGAGAAGTCATAAGGAGCTTCTTGCGTTAAAAATTTGTTGTAAAAGTCTCGGCTAAAAATTTTGGGCTGAGCATTAATATCGTCGAGAGAAGTTTTTAACACAATAGAAGAAAGTACTTGCATTCCCCATGTAAAGAACGCTTCTATCCAGCGTCTATTTTTTCTTTTACCCTTTACAAATACTCGAAAAGGGTTAGGTTGTTGTTGAAGCAAGTCGAATCCTGTTAATACGTCTTTAGGGTCTGTTTGCATATCTGCGTGAGTCCACGCTAAAATATCGCCAGTAGCTTCCTTCAACCCTGAAAGAATTCCAAAGCCGTAACCCTGATTGACTTCTACTTTTACAAGGCGCAATCGATTATCTTGAACGCGCTTCAGTTCGCGTTCGAATACTTCTTGTGAATTATCTTTAGAACCATTGTTCACTAACAGAACCTCAACATCTTGCCGAGTTCCTAGAACTTCTTGAAATCTGCTGATGATCAAAGGAATATTTCCTGATTCGTTATAGCAAGGGATAACAATTGAGAGTTTCATATAAAAATTATTTTTTGGGGTTGATAATATTATCAATACGCGTAACAAGTTCATCGTAATGGTAACGCGTAAATTTATCGGGTGCAACGCTTCTTTTCAAAAGGTTTTGAATAGCAATTAGTTCTCCATAAGCCACAGCTTTGATGTCTGATTGTTTGACACTGATGGGAGTAAATCCAACGTAGCGAAGTAGAGCAGGAGAGGTGGTAATAGTCTGTTCTTTCGTATAAAGCTGTTCTAATTGTTCGATGTAGATTCTTTGCACATTTCGTCGCCAAGCGTCTACAGGTTTGGCACTTTTGGTTTCTGCAAAGATTCCATTTCGAAGCTCTTCAAGAAGCGTTAAAATGGAATAAGCTTTTTTCCCGTTGATAGCCTCGTTTTCAAGGACGCGCGCTAAACGGCTAAAATCGAGCAAGTAACGAAGAGAATTTGCTTGAGCTTCGCGAATGCGATTAACAAGCCCTGCAGGTTCGATGCGAGCAGTAATGGCCGTATCTAACAGCCAAGTAGGTGTTTGGTAGGCTTGTTCTAATAAAAATTTGACGGCGTCAGCTTGTTTCTGTTTAGGGACATGTTGATAAACAGCTCCGTGTTGGTCAAAGGTTTTAAAGGTTTCGTATACCCCTCCGACATTAGTAGCTACATGATTTAAATAACGACTCCATTGAGCCAAGATATTTTGATACAGTTCTTCTAACTCTTTAAAATCTTTTCCATCTTCTTTTGTCCATTCTATAAGGTTGGGCAAAATGCGTTTAAGGTTTTCGATACCATATGTAGAAGCTTTGATAGGGTCATCGCCTAAATCTTCTGTTTGGGAAGAGGGGTCAAAAGGAGAGTATAGCTGTCTTCCGAAGCGATATATAGGATCGTTTTCTTTTTGTCGAATCCATGAGTGGAGAATAGGTCGTTCTTCTTCAGGTGTATTAGCTTCTAGAATGGGCTTATAACCCCACATAATGGAATAAATGTCATAAAGTCCGATTTTAGGATGAAAGGCTACTCCAGAATCTTGAGGCTGAGCAACATAATTGAAGCGCGCATAATCCATGATAGAAGGAGATGTGCCCATCCTTTGTGTAAAATGAGCAGAGCGCAAAGAATCTACAGGATAAGCATGACTCGCTGCCATATTATGAGGTAGTCCAAGAGCATGCCCTACCTCATGAGCAGCCACAAACCGAATACATTCTCCCATGACTTCGTCATCGAGTTTTACTTTTCTGGCTTTAGGGTTGGCAGCAGCAGTTTGTACAAAGTACCAATTTCGGAGAAGATTCATTACGTTGTGGTACCAAATAATGTCGCTTTCAAGAATTTCGCCCGTTCGCGGGTCGTGGACATGAGGTCCTATTGCATTCATAACGGGATTTGTCACGTATCTTATAACGGAGTATCGGATATCTTCGGGGGAAAATTCTGGGTCTTCTTCGGGAGTAGGAGGGTCTTTACAGATAATAGCATTTTTAAAACCAGCTGCTTCAAAGGCAATATTCCAATCTTCTACTCCTTTTTTAAGATAAGGTCTCCACTTTTCAGGAGTAGCGGGGTCGATATAAAATACAATAGGTTTGAGAGGTTCAGTAAGTTCGCCGCGCAAAAAGGCAGCAGTGTCTTTAGGTTCTAAGCGCCAGCGCGTAATATAGGTGCGTTGTGCTGCTTTATGTTCGTCTGAGCCGTAGTCGTATTGAGAAATCGCAAAATAACCGACTCGGCGGTCGTACAAGCGTGGGCGCATCGGTTTTTCGGGAAGCAATACAAAAGACTGGTTCATTTCTACCGAAAGCGTATTAGTAAGAGCGTTACTGGGCAGTTGCCCGGCGTCATAGGTAAGAATGTGTCGGACCTCTATATTTTTGGGAAAGCTTTTCATGGAAATTACGAAACTGCGTTTTTCGTCTAAGCGTCGCACCTGAAAATTCTTTCGTTGTTCTGCTGAGAGTGGACCAATCATTTCGACATCGCTTAAAAATAAAGGATTCATTTCTATGACAATTCCTGATGAATCTTTATTGATTGCTTTAATGTCGAAGGTCATAATAATAGGTTCAAAATTATTAGCGCGCACAGCTCTGTAGATAGACAAAGATGAATCTGCTACAGAATTGTAAGATACTGAGCGCAGCAAAATTTGTTCTCCCAAGCGCTGAAAGCGCACTACTTGCTCAGGACGCGTTGCGATACCCGCTCCTCCAAATGCATCGAGATTTTCTACAGTGCCCGAAAGCCTTGAAACTACTAAAATTTCTTTTTCTAAGTAGTGGTTCGGAATCTCCCAAAACCAACTATTGTTTACTTTATGTACTAAAAACATTCCAGTATCGGTAATAGCTTTATCACCAATTACTTCGTGATATGGTTTGATTTTGGAGGTATTTGTTTCTTTTTTTACGTCTTTTTTTTCGTTGGATTTTGTAGTTGTATCGGAAGAGCTTAGTTGTTGAGTTTGAACTTTGTTTTTCTTCTTTTTAGAGGGAGGTTTTTGTGTGTATCCTATCGAAATAAAACAAGTGATAAGAACCAATATACCAAATCGGATAATATTTTTCATATTTTGACTGTTGTTTGAAGAGCCCTCAAATTTAAACAAAAAACCTATAAGGATTGCTGCCTTATAGGTAATTGAAAAAAGTCAGAGAGTGAAACTATTGTTTCTTAGGTCCTATGCCTCTTTGTAACATAATATCGTCCTGAAAAGTTTTCGAAATGTTACCAGCCTTGTCTTTGAAGCGCACGTATACAGTTCTTATGCCGTCGTCTTCTCCGTCTAATGTCCAAGGAATAGTAGGAGCATATGATTGCCACTTAGCAGCAGCGAACTGAGGATTGTTACTTACTTGCATCAGTTCTACATCGGGGTCACTGCATGTAATCGTGAGAGTTACTAATTTATTGTCGTGCTTGGTAGTTTCGGCGCCTTTATCAATAACAATAGAACAATTTTGGGGAGGAGTGATATCTAAAAGTATATCGTCCTTCACGTATTCAGATTCATTTCGAGCTAAATCCCTAAATTTAACATATACAGTTTTTTTCCCGTCGCCTTCGCTAAGGGTGTATTTTACTTGTGGAGCGTACATAAACCATTTAAGTTCTGAGGAGGTATCAGCAGTTTCGTTTACAGTATATTCAGCTGCTTCCCTGGCTTTCAGGTTGAGGGTAACTACTCTATCGGGAGATGTCGCATAAATATCTTGTGCATTGTTGATGATAACGCCACAATCTACTGGTGGAATACGGTCGATAATGATTTTATCAGAGGTTACTTGCGATTCATTTTGTGCTTTGTCTTTAAATTTTATGAACACCTGCCTTGGTCCATCTTCGCCTTCTTCAAGTTGCCAATCTAACAGTTCGGGCTGATAAATCTGCCATTTGGCTGCATAAAAAGAGTTTGAGTTGCTCAACATCATAAATTCTGCATCTACAGCAGAAATGCTTAAATCTACTTTGAGTTTTCTTTCTGATGCCATTTTTTTATTGATGTAGCCTGTTTCTGTTTTGATTTTGATAGAGCCTTTTTCAGGTGGAGTCATATCAAGAATGATATCATCTTTGACGATAGCCGATTCTTTGCCTTCAGCATCTTTAAATTTGGCATAAAGGGTGTGTACTCCATCTTGTTTGGGAAGTTGCCAAGTGATATTTTTATCAAATCGTTGCCAAGTAGCACCCGCTAAAGTTGGCGAGCTACTTATCATCATATGAGTAGCGTTTAACGAGAAGAGTTCTACAGTAACTAAATTAGTATTGGTATAACGATTCCCGCCGGCAATCGCTATGCGAGACCCAGAAAGATTAGCAGGCTGTGCTATCAAGCCTAAAGCGTAACAAATAAAAACAGAACAGAGAGCAAATGGCTTCATAATTTTAGTGCTATTTAAATACATTATAATAACAGCAATAAGAATGCAAAAGTATTTGAGCCGCGCACAATTTTAAGAAAATTATCGAATTAACGCGAACATTCCGTTTTTTTGTATTTTATTTCCATTCAAATCGATGATAATAATTTGGTAAATATAGGCACCGACGGGAGCGGGTTCGTTTCCAATAGTTCCGTCCCAACCGTCGTCTTGTTCATTAGCTTGGTAGATAAGAGTTCCCCATCGATTAAAAATCTGCATTTCGTACGATCGATAATTTTTGATCATTGGTTTAAAAGTATCGTTAAGTCTGTCGCTATTAGGAGAAAAAGCTGTTGGAATTTTTATGTCTAAAAGTTCTGAAATTCTGACAATATTCGAATAGGCTACCAAAGAATTCCTTGAAAGAGAAGGTAGAACACATATCCTGTAAAAGTATTCACTTAAAGGGGCCAGGGACCTATCAGGTTCAGTGTAAGAAAGAAGGGTGTCTAAGATAGTTCTTCTAATGATTTTCGAATCTTTATCTAAAACTTCTAAAATATACTTAACAGTGTCTCCGAAGCCTATGAAAGGAGTCCAAGAAAGAACATTTAAACCCTCTTTGTTTTTTTGAACTGTTAGTAGGATAGTACAAGTTTTAGTACCCTTTTTGAGAAAATTACCACAGCTATCTTCTAAATGGAGTTCATAACAATAAGCGTAATTTGAAGGTTCCGTTTCTGTATCAATGTGTTGTTGAAGAGTTTGCGGAGAAATTTTTTGAGAAATAAGTTCTTCAGAGGTTGTTCGCAGGAGAGTAGCTTTGGCAATCTGTTTGCGAGGCAAATCCCATTTGATTTGAACAGTATTAGAAGCATCGACAGAAGCAAAAAAATATGAAGGAAAGTCTAAGGAATCTTTGTAAATGGCATACGCACAAGCTTGGTTCATAATAAGCGTGCGGTTTTTTCCGTTAGAAAGCGTCACTTTAGCGCGCAACTGATAACAATACTCTTGGTTGCAAAGTACGGAAGAATCTATCCATTGTTGAAAAATACCACTTTTAAGAATAGACTGATTTTTAAACAGTTCAAAATTTTTAAGAGTAGGAGTAGGGTAAGCTTGCCAATCTATTTGAAGATTACCTGTAGAGAAATCATTTTTAACAGAAATGGGAAGATAGTATACGCTTTCGCTGCGTCTGTCGTCGGTGTTGCTTCCGCAACAGTCTATAGGTTGAATACTGATTTGAAGAGGAGTAAAGGAAGGTAAATTCACCGTGATTTTGTCGGGGAAAATCGGATTTTCAAAAATATGATGATTAGCAAGCAAATTTCCCGATAGGTCTCTAATTTGAAGTTCGTATTCAATCCATTTTTTAAGTTCGGTATCGTTTAGGTCAAGTATAAGTTGATGATTTTTCCATTCAAAGGAGGGTGGAGAAGGTCTGGGGAGTGTTTCATACGGAGTTAGAGTAATCGAAGAACTTCCACATACGCCTCCTGTAGAGTTATTTCCTGCAAAATGTCCCGTGATTTTCACTGTATGAGTTCCTGGACGGCTATAAGTGAATTCTGTTTGAGAGCTGCTTACCCAAAACGTATCACTGCCGATATGAATTTCAAACTCGTCATAATAGCGAGTGCTATCGTTTGGGAAGAGAAGTTTTACGCGGTAGGAATCTCCCAAAACCACTCGATAGAGAGGAGTTTTAGGTTCAAAAACTCGTATTTCATAAGGGTGACGTCGGTAAGTTTTGTTTTGATACTCGAAAGTAGTTCTTCCAATAAGTTTATTAGCTGAAACGTCGATAGCGTAGTGCTCAAGCTTACCATTTAAAGTGGGAGAGGAGCGCTCAAATATGATGCGATTTCCCGTAATTTCAGCGATTCCGCTTACAGAGATGTTCTGAAAAAAATTAATGAAGGGATTTCTCCAAAACCAAGTAGGCTTAAAATCGGGATGAAAAGCAGAATCCTCAAAGGCATACGTCATATTAACAGCCATGCCCGGGCAACCTTTCGAGCGATCGATGGTAAAAAAAGGGAGAAAGCTTTGAGCGGCTGTTGTGCTAATGATTCCGCTCCATATTCCTCCTAACGCAATAAGCCACCTCATAATTTCTATTCCTTGCTTTAAGGACAATTTTTTATTTTCGTAGTTTGGCATTTACAGAATAATATTGACTTCTGGCTCTAATACAATATCGAAAGTATTTCGAACAGAATCAATAATTTGTTGAGCTAAAGTAAGAATTTCTTTTCCTGTAGCATTTCCTTTGTTGATAATCACGAGTGCTTGTTTATCGTATACAGCTGCGTTCCCATACGATTTTCCTTTCCAGCCGCATTGTTCGATAAGCCAACCAGCGGAAATTTTTACTGTTTTTTCTTGGGTAGGAAAACTTACGATATTAGGAAATTTTTGTTTAAGTTGCTCAAATTGGTTGATAGAAATTTCTGGATTTTTAAAGAAACTGCCACAGTTCCCGATTATTTCAGGGTCAGGCAATTTGCTTTTTCGAATGCTGATGATGGCTTGGCTTATATCGCGCAAGGTAGGGCGAACGATGTTCATTTCTGCTAAAGTTTGTTGAACAGTGCCGTAGCTGAGGTTGAGTTCAAAATTTTTATTTAATCGAAATACAACGCGTGTGATAAGCAGTTTCCCACGCCACTTATGTTTAAAAATGCTGTTTCGATACCCGAATTGGCAAGCGGAATTATCTATAACATGCATTTTCCCATCTTCTAAGGAAAGCGCTTCTACATGTAGAATAGTGTTTTTTACTTCTGCTCCATATGCTCCTATATTTTGAATAGGAGCTGCTCCTACAGTACCAGGAATAAGCACTAAATTTTCGATACCTCCCCAGTTTTTTTCAATGCTCCAAAGTACGAACTGGTGCCAATTTTCGCCTGCTCCTATGCGTAAAGTGATAGAGGTATTAGTTTCCTCCAAGATTTCGTATCCTTTGATATTGTTCTTGAGTATCCATCCGTTGAAATCGTTCACAAACAATATATTGCTGCCTCCTCCTAACACGAGTTTTGAAGCATGCGATAGCTCTTTATAATTATTCAGCAGGTTTAAATAGTCTGTTTCATGAGAAATTTCAGCAAAAAAACGCGATTTTGCCTTGATTTTGAAAGTATTATAAGGCTCTAAAGGGTGATTTTCAAATACTGGTACTATTGCAGAATGATGCATAAGGCTTAAGGAGTGTTTGAATCTGATTTTAAGAAATTTTTTGTGGACATGAACAAAAGTTACGATTTGTTATCAATCAATCCTCTTCCGCTTTTGCGAATCCTTCCTTCTTTTTCTAATTCGTCTACGATGACATCTAAGATTCCGTTAATAAATTGCCAACTCTTAGGAGTACTATATTCTTTTGAAATATCGATATATTCGTTGATAGTTACTTTTACAGGAATGCTAGGGAAGGTAATAATTTCACTAAGAGCCATGTGCATCAAAATTTTATCTATTTCTGCAATACGTTCGTAGGCCCACTTTTTAGATTTTTCTGCTATGCGTTTTTCAAATTCTTCTTCGTTGGCGAGAACTGCATCGAAAAGTTGTAAAAAAAATGCTCCATCGTCTTCCCAATTTTTTGAGAGCGTGTATAAGCGCATTTCTCGGTCTGGGTTTTCTACTTTTTCTTTAAAAGTTTTTAGAAGCATACTCTTGAGGATGTGGCGATTTTCACTCCAATTGATGTCTTGTTCTTCTAAATAAGTTTCAATAGCTTCATTTTTGAAAATGAATTGATTAATAATATAACGCACAATTTCATAGGGAGGAGTTTGAGCATCTCGGAGTAATTTTCGGAATTCTTCTTCTTTAATAAGAATTTTGTACCATGTTCGAATGGAGTTGATGTCCCATATAAATTTTTTCTTTGACCATTCGATTTCAAACTCTTGAAGATTTCTTAATGTTTCTAACAATGGATTTTGCATCAAGCGTATAAGCTCTTCTGGTATTTTAACATCTCGCTGTAATCGTTCAGTGCGCTCTTGATGTTCTTGTGCTACGAAGTCTGCCAACATCAGAATAAGTTTAAGCAGACGAATGTAGCGCTCAAAGATCATTTCTGTATCTTTGAGCATTCGTGTTCGAAAAGTCTGTAGGTCTTTTTGATTCTTTTGATGATAAGCTAAAACAACAGCGCTTCCTACTTCTTGAGGAGTCAAATTCATAGAGAGTTGGAGAGGAGCATTGTAAGAAGGTTGTTTATAAAATTGCTCAAAAAACGTTTTAGCTTCTATTTCTTCTTGATGCAAGCGTGAGAATGACTGTTTGCCTATTATCATCAGTATATTGGCATAGTGTTGAGCGATTTGTTCGAGAGCCAAATGATAGTTAGCAACTCTAGCCTGACGATAGGCATAAATGGTTTGCATAGCTTTGATGCGAAGCAGATGACGGTTGAGCATAGCTTAATTGCAATGGGCTGCAAATTTGAAGCAATTTTGCGGGGATTCCAAATCAAAGATTTTTCAGAAAAAACAAACGTTCAATCTGAAATTTAGCAAAATCATTTTCTATGCTCGCGATGCAAAGAATAAAAATATAACTTCTTGAATGAAGATTTTATACTTTTTGACACATCAAAAAAACTTTTTGTTCGTCTAAAAGTGTAGTAGCGAATAAATATATATCACCTCCCTCCGCAATTTGGGTTTTGGCCCGAATTTGAGCTACGTTCATAGGAAAATTTCTTGTGGTGATGTTGGCTTTAGGAATTTTTTCTTGTTGGAGTTGACGGAGAGTCATGATTTTTTGGATTTCAAACTTTCTTCCAATAAAGGTGGTATCTAAAACAGAATTTGTAAGCAAAACAGAATTCAAATGTAACAACGCATGAGTCGCTTGGTAGCGAAGAGCATATGTGCGCGTTTTGATGTAGGCTGCATCGGGTTCATATAAATAGCGTTGAGGCATTGAAAGATTCATTTGAGAAAATGCTTGGTGAATATGGTCCCAGCAAGCAGAAAAGGAATCCCATTGTTGGTTTTGATAGACAAACACATTGACAACCACAGAGTGGCTGTCTTTTCTGTTATTTGTCAAAAATAAAAGTTCTTTACATTCATTTTCTACAGAAACGACGCTTACTTGTTCTACATTTGGAAGTTCTTGTAATCCTTTTTGGATATCGAACATAGGGGAAGCTTTGAGGAGAATTCTTTTAGATATTTTTTGAAGTTGAGGCAATAGTCGAATCACATTAGGCTCGCAATCTTGCAGAGAGATAATTTTTTGAAAGAGCGCATTTCGCCTAGAAGGGTCTATGTAAACGACATCTACTTCCAAATTAGGCGTATTAGAAAGCCATTTTTCACAATCTTGATTAATAACACAAACATTGTGCGCTCCCAATTTTTGGAAATTATTTTCGGCGATGTGGGCTAACTCTGCTTTTTTTTCGAGATAGATAACCTTTTTAAAACGATGAGCAAAAGCATAACTATCAACTCCGAAACCGCCTGTGAGGTCTATTAATATATTCCCTTTTTCTAAAAGATTTGCTTTTAGGAAAGCTGTTTTTTCAGATGAGCATTGTTCCAAAGCGAGTTTAGGAGGATATACAATCTGAGAAGTCTGAAAAAAAGTAGGAAGTTTTTCTTTCGCTCTTTTGCGTCCCTCAATCTGTTGAACAGCAAATGGAACATCTATTTCAGGGAAGCAAGATTTGCGCAAAAGTAATTCGCAAATTGGTGTGTTTTGTTGGAGGTGATATTGTATGAAATCTTCTGTTTTTGGAGATATGTTCATGCTCTTTGTGTTGAAAAGATAACGGCAAAATCGCTGCCTTTGCCTACTTGGCTTTCTACTTCTATTTTAGCATGGAGTTTGTCAGCTAATTGCTTAACGATAGCCAAGCCCAAACCAGTAGAATTTTCACCTGCAGTAGGTTTGGCACTGAGGCGTTTGAATTTCTGAAATAATAATTCTTTTTCTTCAGGCGCAATGCCTTGCCCTTCGTCTATCACATGGACAGTAATCCATTCTGTATCTTTTACTAAAGAAATGGTTACTTTCCCATTTGGAAAAGAAAATTTGATTGCATTGGAGATCAGGTTATCGAAGATGCGTTTTACATAGTTAGCATTTCCCATAATTTCGATTTTCTTCTGGGGTAAATCATGGAGGAGAGTGATACCTTTGGATTGCGCTTGTTCTTTATAAATTTCTATGAGTTCAAATAGAATAGCAGTTAAATCGACGACTTGAAAGTCAATATCTTCGGTTTTAGCTTCTAAAGAACTAATATCAAGAAGTTCTGTTACCATTTCGGTGCTTTGCTCAGCTATTTTGATGGCTTGTTTTAGTAGTTCTATTTGTTCGTTGTTGAGGTTTTGCCCTGTCATGTGAATGATGTTCAATAGCCCTTTGATGCGCTGAAAGGGAGCCCTTATGTCGTGAGCTACCACACTGATGAGATTATTTTTTTCTAAGTTCATTTCCTGAAGTTTTTTGTTCATTTCAGAAATTTGTTTGTTGCGCAAATTCAGTTGAGCAGTTATTCTATTCTTTCGCATGACAAGAATCCAAACTGAAGCCACTGTAAATATTAACGTCAAAGTAACTAATAAAAGGACATCGTTTTTTTGCTTTTGTGTTTTATGTTGGGCTTCTTCCAACGCTAAGCGTTCTTTTATGATTTCATTTTGTTTTTTTACGGTTTCATATTTGTAATTAAGGCTGCTGATGTATTGAAGGCGCTTGTAATCAAGAAGTTTATTTCGCATTGAGTCGGCAAGTTTGAGGTAAAAGAGCGACTTTTTAAAGTCTCTTGCGGAATCATAACATTCTGATAACAAATAATAAGTATTAGTCAAGTAAGTCTTATCAGATATTATGTGTGAGAATTTTTCAGCTTCTTGTGCATAGTAACGGGCCGAAGAAGTTTGTCTTTTTTTTAAATGAATTCTCGCCATACTTTGATAACTATCTGTAATCCAGCGCAAAGTGCTTTCTTTTTGATTGTACATTTCGATAGCTTTTTGGTAGTAATACATAGCAGAATCGTACTGTTGAGCGTGTTCGAACGCTGTTCCTAAACGAGTGATAGAAGCAAGTAGTAAATTGTGGTTTTTTATTTGTTGCGAGAGACAGATGTTTTGGCGAAAGTAATACAAAGCTGAATCCAGTTTATAAAAATAGGTAAAGAGCAGAGCTTTGTTGTGATAGTTTCCGATAATTGAAAGAGTATCTCGGTTTTGTAAATGAATAGCTTCTGCTAAGTTCAAATAGCGCAAGCTACGCCAGTAGTCTTTTAAATAGCGATATTGCACACCTATTTGTGTAAGCGATGCGCCCTCTAAAACTTTGTTTTTTTGTTGCTTTGCAATGCGGTAGGTTTGTTCAAATTGTTTAATAGCTTCTTGATAGTCTTGAATAGAGTAATATAGCAAACCTGTTTCGTACGAAAGCCAACCAAATTGCAAAGAATCTCTCTTATTGAGAGCTGTATCTTTGGCGATAGATAAATATAAAAATGCCTTTTCATAATTACTGGTATTGCAATAAGCGTTGCTCAAGTTTTTGTAAAGTTGGATAAGAAGGCTATCGTTAGAAAAATCTGCAATTCGAAGGGCTTGTTCTAAGAGTTCTATCGCTTTGTAAGGAGCATCTTCTACATGTTTTTTTCCTTCTTCAAACAATGCGTCGAATTGTTCTTTTTTGGTGCCTAAGAAGCTTTCAGCATATATTTGTTTGCTCTTCAGAAAAATAAAACAAACAATTATTAGGTTCAAAAAAATTGCGTGCCCTAGAAATGTCATTGTTTATTGCATATTCTTCTGTAGGGTTTCACCTTTTTACGCAAAACTTCATATTTAGTTACTAAAAAACAATGATTTTATTTCGTTTGACTTCCCATAACTTTATCAATGAGTTCAAATAGTTTAAAAAGACTATTTTTATTTGTGTCAGTAAGAAAAATATTGGCTTTGATGGTATATGTGTCTCCCACAATCTCAATGCCCTGTAATTGAATATCTTTTAGTTCATTCGCAAGGATTCCCATCGACTTAGAATAAGAGGGGTCTTCCTGTGAGTATTTTTGGGAAACAAGTAGAAGAATGTTTTTGAGGTCAGCGATCATCATAAATTGTTTTTGGGTGGCATTTTGTTTCCATTCAGGGTGTAGCTGAGCAACATTTTGATGAGTTTTCTGATAAGAGGTTTCATTTGTTATAAAAATCAAATTGTTTTCAACAAAAAGGTAAGCATCCTTGATATAATCTTGGTTTTGAATAGGAAATATTTTTTTAGTAGGATGCTTAGTAATGATTTGATTTTCAAGTAAAGTTTGAATAAGTTTTTGAGCGTTCTCTGCGCTTGTAGTAGTAATCATTACTAAAAAAAGCGGAGAAACCTCTATCTTGGTTTTTACAACAGGCTTAGAATTAAATTCTTCATCAAATACGAAATCAGTGTAAGTAATTTCATTGGTTTTAGCTCCCGTGATTGCGATGTTAATATCACCTGCAAAAACGTCTGATAAGTTTTGGGTTTGAAAAGTCTTTTCTAAAAACTGAAAAATAGTTTGATTGAACGAATGAAAGAGTCCGTTTTCTCCAAATAAAGGCTGATATGCTTGGGTAGAAGCGTAATAAAGTTGTTGATAGTCAACTGCAAGGCTGATGAATCCTAGTAGATTCTGCCCATTGATATACTCAAAAAATATGGGATTAACTTTTTTGGTATAAGTTCGAGCAATTACTTGATTAAGTTCTCCGTTTACATATTGTCTTTGGATAGATTTAATTTCTCCCTTGTTGAAATTAGTAAAAATATGAAAATAACTTCCTGAAAGATATTTTTCATTTTGTTTTTGAAAAGAAGCTGAAGGCTGTGAGGATAGATATGGATTAGCTTTTGCAGCAGAAACTGTAGCTTGGTTGAGTCTGTCAGAGGATATCCAAGTGCTCATATCTGCTTCTTCTATTTTAAAAAGCTGGTAGTTTGTGTTACTTAAGATGCTTTCTATTTCTGTTTTTCGAAACATTTCTTCTAATTTTTCTTTCATAAGTTGTTGCTGGCGTCGGCGTAGTTTGTCTTTGCGTTCTCCTATAATGTCATAGTAATCATCAGCTTCTTTGTCGAGTCCTTCATAAATCATATTTTCATTGACAGGAACGACGTTTACTAAAATCATTCCTTTTTTGTTCCACCCTAATCCCGTATAATCTTTATAAATGTATTTGTAATTTCTTCCTTGTTCTATTTTGCCGGTAGAAGAAAAAATCATAAGGGTTTTTTGAATAGCATTTTCAAACTTTTTTACATCACTCATATTAATAAGCCATGCATAGGCGTTCAACGTGTCGTTGATAGGTTCGAAAGTCAAATAAAACTGAGGTTTAACGTTTAAACCTACTGCCGATGGATTCTTGTAAAAAGCAGAAAGCAGATGGTACTGACCTGGCAATAGCGATTTAATTTCTTCATCAATGAATTTAAAGGTGGGAAGTTGAAAGATCTCATCCACAGATACTTTTGTAGAAAGTCGTTGTGTATTAAGTGCAACAATAGTTCCTACAGATTTTGGAATAGCAACCGAAATATCTTGGGAAAAAGAGTTTGTAATCCATGTAAAAGCTAAAAAAAAATAAGCTGCTTTCATATGATTTGACTTGATACTAAGAACAGTGTACTACAATGGAAAGCTAATTAGAAAAATGACAAAAACAAAGAACTTGCAATGTTTTCATTGCAAGTATAAAGTAAAAAATTAAAAAATGAGATTATTTTTTGCTTTCTGCTTTTAAATCGGCAGCGGTTTTGGGAGTTACTAAAATAGACATTTTTCTCCCTTCTTTAGTGATTCCTTGTTCTATTTTTCCTACTTCAGAGATACCTGCTACAAATCGATTTAGAATTTCTTCTCCTTGTTCCATGTAAGAGATGCTGCGCCCTACAAACTGAACATAGGCGCGAACCTTATTTCCTTCCTTCAAAAAATTGATAGCGTGCCTGATTTTAAAATCTAAGTCATGGTCATCGGTATTAGGTCCGAATCGCAACTCTTTGACAACGGTTTTATGAGTTTTGGCTTTTAGTTCTTTTTGTTTTTTCTTTTGTTCATACTTAAACTTAGAGTAATCAATCACTTTGCAGACGGGTGGGTTCGCGTTGGGAGAAATTTCTACCAAATCAAGTCCCTGCTCTTCTGCAATTCGCAATGCTTCTTCAAGAGGATAAATTCCGTTTTTTACGTTTTCACCTACTAAGCGCACTTCAGGAGTGTTAATTCGATGGTTGATGCGGTAGGGTTCGTTTTCTTCTTTACGAGAATGGCGACTTTGATGAGAATTTACGGAATTCTTAATAGGAAAATTCGTGCTTTCGAATTCGTCGTCTTCGTGAGAAGGAGAATTGTTTTTGTTAAAATAATTCTTCATTCAAAACAGTTTAGGTTTAATAAAACAATGCAAATATAGCGAAAATTTATGTGTTAAAATTTTTTTTTCAAAAAGTTGTGACAAAAAAAATGAAAATGTTTTAAAGGTTTGGTATAAAAATCCTTTTTTGTAGAACGTATGGAATGGTTTCTTCTTAACTTTATCTTCTTTAATTCGTTTGCTATTACAAGAACTTTTCAAAAACATTAGTAAAACTTATGGATGCTTATATTGTTGCGGGCTATCGCACCGCAGTTGCAAAAGCTAAAAAGGGAGGATTTCGCTTTATGCGCCCCGATGATTTGGCAGCTGAAGTAATTCGATACATGGTTTCCACAATTCCACAACTCGATGTCAAACAAATTGATGATTTGATTGTAGGCAACGCTGTTCCAGAGGCAGAGCAAGGTATGCAGATGGGGCGTTGGATTTCTCTTTTGGCGCTCTCTGTAGAAGTTCCTGGCATGGTGATTAACCGCTATTGTGGTTCTGGATTAGAAGCTATAGCTATTGCAGCTCAACGAATTCATTCTCGTATGGCAGATTGCATCATTGCAGGAGGAACTGAATCGATGTCGCTCGTGCCAATGTTAGGTTACAGAACAGCGCTTAATTATCAAATGGCACAATCTCATCCTGAATATTATTTAAGTATGGGACTTACTGCTGAGCAAGTAGCAAAAGATTATCAAATTACGCGCCAGCAAGCAGATGAATTTTCTTATTATTCTCATCAAAAAGCTCTTAAAGCGATTGCAGAAGGAAAGTTTAAGCAAGAGATTGTCCCTATTAAAGTACAAGAAGTTTATTTAGATGAAAACCAAAAAAGAAAGACGCGCAGTTGGGTAGTAGATACAGATGAAGGTCCGCGTGTAGATACTTCTTTAGAAGCACTCGCAGCATTAAAGCCTGTTTTTGCACAGGGTGGGCAAGTCACTGCCGGAAACTCATCCCAAACCTCCGACGGAGCGGCTTTTTTGCTGTTGGTATCTGAAAATATGCTTAAAAAGCTAAACATTAAGCCTATTGCTAGGCTTATGGCGTATCAAGTAGCGGGAGTTAATCCGCGAATTATGGGAATCGGACCTGTAGAAGCTATTCCTAAAGCTCTCAAAAAAGCAGGATTAGCACTTCACCAAATCGAACAAATTGAGCTAAATGAAGCATTTGCAGCTCAAGCATTAGCTGTTATTAAAGCTGCAGGATTGAACCCTGAAATTGTAAATGTGAACGGCGGAGCCATTGCTCTTGGGCATCCACTTGGATGTACAGGAGCCAAACTTACTGTTCAACTTCTCAATGAAATGGAACGGAGAAATCAAAAGTATGGAATGGTAACAGCTTGTGTCGGTGGTGGGCAAGGCGTGGCAGGAATATTCGAAAGACTGAGCTGACCTTTAAGAAAAAATTTTTTTTGAAACTTAGCATAATAAAAACAAAAATTGTCATACTTATGAGTTTATAAATTTTGAGGTATGAAAAAGAAAATTAGAATAGGTTTGTTCTGCATTATAGGCTTGGTAGCTTGCGGCGGAAAAAATGAAATATTAAGAACCCCCTTTCCTTTGACTTCTTCGGAGCGTTCCGTGTTTCAAGATGAAAACAGTGGAGAAGGTGAATTTGATGAACTTTCGAGTATTGATAATGAAGCTATGAATGCTACAAGTAGTAATTCAAGAGCAGAAAGCGAATTTTTAGCATGGCATCGCGATACAATCAGAGGGTTAGACTCAGCACAAGCAATTTGGTGCGCAAATATTTTGCACAATCAAACAGAAAGAAAAATCCTTATTGATTTCGGTTCTGGTTGCTTAGGGAAAGATGGCCGTTTTAGAAAAGGAAAAATTTCGATAGAATATATTCCAGCAAATGGAAGAGATTTTGTAAGTCTGTATGCTGCTGTTGGGAATAAAATCATCACTACTTACGACAAATTTGAAGTAGATGGAATCAATATTACTGCTACGAGAACTTCTACCTATAAGGGAGATAATACCGTAGAAGTAAAGGTAGAAGGTGGAATTATAGCTTATCCAGACGGAAAGAAAATTACGTGGAACTCTTTGCGTACGCGAAAACAAATCGCAGGAATGGCTACACGCCGATGGTCTGATGATAGATTTCTCCTCAACGGAAATACAGAAGGAATTACAAAAGACAATATTAAATTTAGAACTACCCTTCGCGACATTATAATAGACTTGACTTGCCCAGTGAGTTTGAAGCGTTTTCCTACTAGTGGCACGCGCATAGTTTCGTTTGGGGAGAGATACGAAAATTCTCGAACTTTTGAGTTCGGAAATGGAGATTGTGATCGCAAAATATCTTTACGAACTACTGACGGAAAAAGTACTGAAATCACATTAGACTAGACAGCAAAATACCTATAAAAAAATATTCTTATAGGTATCTTTTTTCTATTACGTTCATCTGAGAATCAAATACATACAGGCGCGGTTTGGCGGTATCCAAATTTGTTTCTAAAATTTCTTCTTTTGTCATCTTTTCGATATGCATCATAAGAGAACGCAAGCTATTGCCATGGGCTACTATTAAAACATCTTTTCCTTCTTTTAAAAGAGGTTCGATGTGTTTTTGATAGTAAGGAATAGAACGTGCAGCGGTGTCTTTAAGACTTTCGCTAATTCCATCGGGGTTTAATTCTGTCACGTCTTTGGGAGGAGGAACGTCGTAGCTTCTTCGCCAAATTTTTACTTGTTCTTCTCCGTGTTTGGCAATCATTTCTTTTTTGTTCAAACCTTGAAGGGCGCCATAGTGGCGTTCGTTGAGCGCTATGTCTTTGTAAACAGGGATATCAGTTTGTCCGATTTCTTGCAAGATAAAATCTAAAGTTCGGTTCGCCCTCTTTAAGACGGATGAAAAAGCAGCTGCAAACTGAAAACCTGCTTGTTTGATAATTTTTCCTGCTTGAATAGCTTCTTGTTCACCTTGAGGAGATAAATCTACGTCTACCCAGCCTGTGAAGCGATCTTCTAAATTCCATTGTGATTGACCGTGTCGCACGATTACTAAATTTGCCATGTTATTTGGATTTAATGCAATACATTTCAAAACTACGTTCTTTTCAAACTTTTTTGAAGTTTTTTCTCCAAAAAGATTTTCATAAGTAAACTGTTTCCTTTTAAGAAGAAGTTATAGTAATGAACTTGAATTTTATCGATTTTTTGATAAACTTGCAGACTAATTTTAAAAAAATTTCTTTCCAACAATGACAATTGATACACGCATTAAAAATAACGAATTACGCATTATAGCTGGCCCTGATTCTCTCGATGATTATAATATCCAGGAAGTATATCAGATAGCAGAAATTAAAGTCAACGGCAAGCGGGCAATACATGGAGCTCGAACCGTAGGTTTGAAGTCGCGCACTACTTTTGATAAAGAAAATTCTGATAAAGGCTTCATGGGCTACGACTTTGAAGTCATCATGAAAAACTTCAACATTTTTGGAAGAGGAGGCAATGCCGATGATTTAATTCCTCTTCCTACTGTAGAGATGGCCGAAAAACTCTATAAAGACACAGGTTTGTTGTGCGCTACTGAAATTATGTTGCCTGCTATTCAGTTGGCGTGTATCAAGAAGTCGTTTGCAAATGCGCCATTTATGGTGTGGAACCCTGCAGTGGATCAACTCGGCTGGCACGTTCGCCAAATGGCAGGTTTTGCCTATGAACACGGTTGGACAGTGGGTTTAAAAAATGGAAAATGGCTTGGTGAAAGCTATGAAAAAGCAGAAAGTATAGATTATCAAGGAAAAACTAGTATAGAGGTTACGTGGGATGGTCTTGTAGATTATGCTCTTGCGGTCGAGAAAGCTCCTGAAATAGTACTCATACAAAGAGGTTGCGATTTGCCTGAAAAGGGAGAATATCGAAACCTCCCGATTCATAAAACGGCGCTCCGCACGAAATTGCGCCATGCTTCCAAAGGAATTCCTTTATTTTTTGATCCTTCTCATTCTCTCGGACCTAAGATGCGCCACAAAATAGTAGATATGACAGTGGAAGCCATGAAAATGAAAATCGATGATACTACTTTCTTATACGACGGCATTCTTATTGAAGTAGGAACCGCCAAATGCGATACACACCAGCATATCACAGTGGCAGAACTGCAAGAACTTGTCGATAGATTGGCAGAGTTTAGAATTTTGGTAGGTCCTATCGGAGAACTTCAGGCTACTAACGTCTTATAGAACTGCCAAAAGCTATCTTTTTAGGTAGCTTTTAGAATTTTTGTTATTACACCGTTAAAGCGCGGTCCAGATGAGTATAACCACCATCTACGAAAATGATTTGACCTGTTGTATGGGAAGATTTATCAGAAGCTAAAAAAAGTACCATGTTTGCAATTTCTTCAGAAGTTGTCATTCTTTTGCCTAAAGGGATGTTTTTAGTAATAGAAGCCAACTTTTCTTCTGGATTAGGAAATGTACGAATCCATGTTTCATAAAGAGGAGTCCACGTTTCTGCGGGCACTACTTCGTTTACACGAATACCAAACTTACATAAATCAGCAGCCCACTCACGTGTAAGAGCATGAATTCCTCCTTTAGAAGCAGCATAGCCTGAAGTACCTCCTTGTCCTCTATCCGCTACTTTCGAACCGATATTAATGATAGTGCCTTTGGTGGCTTTTAAAGCCTCTAAAGCATAGTGGGCAATAGCATAATAATGAAACAGATTTTTGTAGATAGATTCCATAAATTCGGAAGGAGAAGCTTCTCCAATCCCTTTTTTGTCGTTTACTCCTGCATTGTTTACTACAATATCAATTTTTCCGAATGTGCGGAGGGTTTCGCTGACCGCCTTTTGGCAATCTTCATCGCGCGTGAGTTCTGCTTCTACGTATTGTACGTAAGAAGGTTTCCCAATTGAATTGATGATAATGGCGGCTCTTTCTTTGCCACGTCCTACTATCATGACTTTTGCTCCTTCTCGAGCAAAGCCTCGTACGATTGCCTCTCCAATACCACTGGCTCCACCAGTTACGAGAGCTACTTTGTCGGTGAGATTTAAATCCATACTTGTCGTTTTTAAAAACTACTTCAATATTAAGAACTTTACTATTTTTTCAATAAGGTTAGCCTCGAATTGTTAAAAAATACATGTAAGCCATGTAAAAAATGATAAAAAAAATAGCTTCCCATTTTGCTAATCGTTTGGAGCGACTTGTAAGGATAGAACTAAGAAGCAAAGCAGTTCCGATAATCATAATATTGTAGTCAAAATTGAGTTGGTTATTGTAATTTAAATCGTCAAAAATTGCACTTAAAGGCAAAATGAACATAATATTTAAGATGTTAGAACCTAATATATTTCCTATTGCGATATCAATTTTATAGTGCTTGGCTGCTGAAATAGAACTAGTGAGTTCTGGCAAAGATGTCCCGATGGCAACTAACGTTAGGGAGAGTAGCTTAGTAGTGAGTTGTAGATAAGATGTTATAAATTTTGTCTGTTCTACGACGATGAACCCTCCGATTCCTAAAAAAATAATTCCTCCAATGGTATAAAGCCACGAAATTTTTAACGAAAGTTCTAAGATAGGGTTTTCTGTGATTTCTTCAGGATTTTTGCGCAAGGCTATTAGCACATAAATTAAAAATAAAAAATAAAGAGTTAAAACAATAAGCGCTTCTTGTTGGCTAAGCGTATCGATATCTTTATTGAAAAAAAGTCTATCGTTGATAAGAACAAAAACTATGGAAAAACTTATAATAGAGTAAGGAAGTTCTCTCAAAACGTTTTTTTTGCGAATAGCAACCTTTCGGAAAATACCGATAAATCCTAATATCATAAAAATATTAAAAATGTTAGAACCGATGACGTTTGCAAACACCATTTCGTCGTGTCGAATGATTCCTGCGACTAGATTTACAAATAATTCGGGAGCTGATGTTCCGATAGCAACGACAGTCATTCCAATCGCTATATCTGACAGATGAAAATGTTTAGCAATCGAAGACGCTCCTTTTATCAGCCAGTATGCGCCCCAGGTGAGCAGCCCAAATCCCACTATTACTAACAAAATGCTAAAAAAGAGCCTGAGCATCGGTTACTTTTTTCGCTTCCAATAATAATATTTTCGATACCAAGAAGCAGTTTTTTTGAGCAAAGAAATAATCGTTTCATCTGGAAAAATATTGACGCGAAAAATAGCGAATCGGTCGTCTTCTAAATGAAGTCCACCACTGTCGGTGGCTACAGCAAAAGAAAAACCTACTTTTTTTGTGATATCTCTAATTTCAGAATTGTAATCTCCATAAGGATAAGCAAATGAAATGACAGATATTGACAAGGAAGTTTCTAACAGTGATTTGCTTTTTTTTATTTCGTCGTAAGCTTCTTTTGTTGAAATCTGTGTCAAACGCTTGTGTGAAAGGGAATGAGCGCCAATTTCCCAACCTGCTCTCACAAAAGCTTCTCGCTGAGATTGATTCATCAAACTGAAGCGCTCATCTCCTAGAGCGACATCCCAAAAATTGTAGTCGGGAAAGAGATTCCCAAGTAAAAAAATTACGCCTCTAAAACCGTACTTTTGCATCAAAGGCAAAGCATTCTGAAAATTATCTTCATATCCATCGTCAAAAGTGAGGATAATAGGCCGTTTAGGAAATTCATGCAAAGGACGTTTCCCTATTGCAAAGTCTTGATAATCGGAAAATGTAATACTCGTAAAACCTCGTTTCTGAAAGAATTTCAAATGTTTTTCAAAATTTTCTTTTGTAACAAAAATTCTATTTTTAGAAGAAGAAGGCACATCAGGAATGCGATGATACATCAGAACAGGAATGTGCTTAGGATAAAAGCGCTGCATGCGCGCTGATTCATACATAGTTTGAATTTGTTGCGCTACATTTTCAATGCGATAGTCATTGCGAATTTGTTTGGCGAGTTCTAACGTAGGAATACCTTGTTTTTGTTGGAAAAAACGAATAATATTTTTTACAACTTTTTGAAAATCAAATTTTTCTTCTTTTCTTGGAAGAATATCGCCAAAATTAGACGCTTTGGCATTTGCATAATTTTCGAGAGTGACTATTCCGAATGCTTCTGCTTCTCCAAACGCAAAAACAGGTACTTGAAGCGCTAAAGATTCTATTGCTACTCTCCCAGAACTGATTACCAAATCCGATTGAAGAACGTAATCCGATAAGTTTCTGACGAATCCTATCCAATGAATGCGTTCTGAAAATTGTTGTCGTAATTTTTCCCACGCTATTTGGCCCTCCGTTGGCATTGTTTGCAAAGGTCCTCCAATGATATTGATGTGCAAAGAAGAAATTTCTTTTAGCAAAACAGGTAAAACGTGAATAAATAGTTGAGCGAGTTTCTCGCCTTTCCCGCCATTAGTTCTTCCAATAATAGAAAGGGTAGGAGAGTGACTTTTCACAAAAGAAGAAATAAGAGGCTCCGAAAACATAAAACCGTTAGGAATCACGCTTATATGTGTAGGATTAAGCTTTACTTCATAGATCAAATGTTGTTTGATATTTTCGCAGATAGCGATTTGTCTATCTCCATAAACATTGTATAACCACGTGGAAGTATGAAGATGTTGCCTTCCATGAATAGTAGAAATGAGTGGAACTCTTGTTTTAAGCACAGCAAAATGGCTCACCCAACTCGAAGCGCGTGAATGCGCATGGACAACATCGATGTTATTCGATTTTATAAATTTTCGCAAAAACAAGATATTTCGAACTCTCTGCAAGTAAGTGCGTCGAGCAATAGGCTGGTGAACAATAGAGGCTTTTGTAGGAGTAATAAAAGTATCTGAAACAATAAATACACGATTGCCTTGTTGGATTTGAAAATCGGCTAAAGTGGCTACGTAAGTTTCCGCACCTGTTAGAGTAGTTTGGGAGAGTACGTGTAAAATGTTCATGTTTCAATCTTCTACGTTAAACGTAAGACCATCATATCCTAAACGTATGTTGGGGGGGAGTAGCTTTTCAGTGCAAGCATGTTTTCCCATGGTGTGGCTAATGTGAGTAAAATAGGTCATTTTAGCGCCAATTTCTTGAGCTGTTGCGATAGCTTCTTGAAGTGTAAAATGCGAGTAATGAGGAGCATGTTGCAAAGCATTGAGAACGAGTACTTCTAAATCTTTTAGCAATTCAATTTGATTAGGTTCGATATAGCTTGCATCTGTGATGTAGGCAAATTTTCCGATTCGGAATCCCAAAATAGGAAGTTTTCCGTGCCAAACCTCGATAGGTAAAATTTCAATGCCTCTAAAATGAAAAGGAACGTTTTTTTGAATGATGTTTTCTTGGATAGAGGCAACTCCAGGATATCGATTTTCTGCTTCAGCGAACATATATGAGAAATCGTTGCGAAGTTGTTTGAAAACATCTGCTGACGCAAACACAGGAATATCTTGTTGTTTGTTTTTGAAATAAAAAGGTCTAATGTCGTCCATTCCGCCAGTGTGGTCTTTATGGGCATGCGTATAGAGAATGGCATCTAATTGTTTAATATTGTTTTGAAGCATTTGCATGCGAAAATCGGTTCCCGTGTCAATCACAATTTGAACGTTTTTGATAAATACAGCGGCAGAGGTTCGGAGCCTTTTATCCCTTTTGTCATCAGATTGGCACACGGGGCATTCGCAGGTAATAACAGGAATTCCTTGCGAGGTTCCAGTTCCCAAGAGGGTGACTTTCATAAAGAAGAATAATAATTGTAATAGACGACATCGTCGCTCAACTCAATATTTTTAATAATCCCCAACGTATTTCTAAAATGAAAAGAAATGCCTAAGATTTCTCCGATGGGTTCTTCATAGGTGGTTTGATAAAGCGATGTATTGTCCAAATAAACAGTAACTGTTTTTTTTCGTTCGCTAAAATAGCTTTTTACCTTAGTTTCAATTTTAAGACTTCTAAATTCCGAAAAATCTTGTTCAAACGCTTTGTAAACATCAGGATTTTCGTGGTGGATACCCTTTTTCTCACTGAAACCTAAGTAAATTTTATCGCTATGGCCTTTCCCTATGAATTGAATGTGAATTGTATTTTTTCTACCTCTAATGCGGATATCTACGGTGTTGAGTCCATCAGGTTCGTTGTAGGGTCTTTGGATGTCTGCTTTAAACGTTAAATTATCACCATTGATATTGAAATTATCGAACTTACTGTAAGAGCACCACCTTATTTTTGTATGAGGAGAATTGTATTTAGGAAAAATTTGTTTTATATCTTGTTCCTTCAGAAGCATCATGTTGTATTTCTGAAAGATAGTATCAAGCTTGTCTAACATGATAGATGTATCTTGCATATCTAGATTAAGAAGCCACCCTTTTGATTTTACTAATACCAACGTTTCGCTTGTTTGTTTGATGTTAGTAAAAATTTTAGGTTGGTAAATTCCTGGAACGGGATAAATATACTCTGTTTCTCCTTTTTCATCTCCTGAATAGATAAGCTTTGCTCGTGTATCGTGCCCAAACGAAAGAATGTTGGTCAGGTGCCAGCCTTTTGGAGTGGCTTCTTGTACGGCAGAAATATCGTACATAAATTTTACTTTAGCAGGGTACTCTTTCGCTATTGTAGGATACGCAAACAATACTGTTTTAGGAGGATTGACCAAGAAATTTACACTTTCTTTTTGAGGCATGATAAATTTTAATATCAACATTCCTAATCCAATTCCGATTATCAATATTAAAAAACCTATGAGAAATAAGTATGGCTTTGATAGCTTAAAAGAATCATGGTTAGAATTAGTTTCAGCTTGTGGGGCTGTTGTGGGTTGAAAAGAGATTTGTTCGGCTGATTCTTCCTGAGAAGCCGGGTGCTGAAAACCGTTAGTTGGAAGATGAATTTCATCTTGGGCGATGGGTGGTGCTATTTTATGATAATTTGATGTTTTAAAATCTTTCCAGTCGTTGTAACCCAAAAATGCAGCTAGAGCATCCAAAGTATAATGATTAGGAGAACCATCGTACTTAATACGTCCCCAAAGGCGTTTAAGAGTAGAAGTACTGATGCGAAGTTCAGTTTCATTATATAGAGTGTCACTAAGGTCTATAAACTCTTTATTTCGCCATTCTTCACTTTTTCCCCAGTTAAGCTTTTGTTCAATGAGTTTCTTGCAATATTCGATAAGTTGCTTTTCACTTTCTATCATAAAAAGATAGCTTACTTTATAATCAATTCTAAAACTATTTACTTTTTTACTTATGTGCAATAAAAACATAGATTGAAAAAAATTACGAACAAAAAACAGATAAAAATTGCTTAGTTTCTGTGCTTATTTCAATAACCCTTTAAGCTATCTGAAGTTGAATACCGAAAACTGAGCTCATCAAAACAAGAAGTGGAACTGCTAAAACTAGAACGTTTCCCA
>JANWWC010000008.1 GCA_025056215.1 Cytophagales bacterium
GGAAATATTGCGATGGCAAAACTTTCTATGCAAAGCTTTCTTTATCTTTGGCAAGAGATAAATTTTAGGCGAAAAATTTTCAGATGACCTAAAATAACTTAAACTACCAGAGTTAAGATAAGTCGTAACTAATTCATGTAGTATGAATCAACTTGTGCGTATTGCTATTCAGAAAAAATGGGTGATGGTAGCCTTGTTTATTTTGATAAGTCTTTTTGGCTACTATTCTTGGACTCAGCTTTCTATAGAAGCATATCCTGACATTGCTGATGTAACCTCACAAGTGGTTACACAGGTGCCAGGTCTTGCTGCAGAGGAAATAGAACAACAAATCACCATTCCAATAGAGCGAGCACTCAACGGACTCCCAGGAATGCATGTGATGCGCAGCAAAAGTACTTTTGGGCTCTCCATGATTACCATTGTGTTCAAAGATGGAGTAGATGACTATTGGGCGCGTATGCGTATTCAAGAGCGTCTTAACGATGTAGAACTTCCTTACGGCGCAGTTCCTTCTTTAGACCCTCTCACTTCTCCAATAGGTGAAATCTATCGGTATATTATTGAAAGTGATAATTATGATTTAAGAGAACTTACTGATTTACAAAATTTTACAATTATTCCCCGCATTAAACAAGTGCCTGGCGTAGCAGATGTGACAAACTTTGGAGGAATTACTACTCAATTTCAAATTGAGCTTAATCCTCGAAAATTAGAACAATACAATCTTTCTTTAAGCGACGTAATTGAAACTATAGAAAAAAATAATGCGAATGCAGGAGGAAGCGTTCTCCCAAGAGGAGATTTAGGATATGTCATTCGAGGTATTGGACTTATTAAAGATTTGGAAGATTTAGGACACATTGTTGTCAAAACAGAGAAAGGTGTACCTATATTTCTTAATGATATTGGGAAACTCAAATACGGAAATGTAGAAAGAAAGGGAATTTTAGGATACACTGATAGGCACCGCAATTATTCTGAAAGTATTGAAGGAATTGTTTTGTTGTTGAAAGGACAAAATCCATCGATAGTTTTGGAAGGAATTCATCAGGCTGTGGAAGAGCTTAATAACGAGATTTTGCCCGATGGTGTTAGGATTCACGCTTTTTTGGACAGAACAGAACTCGTTCATACAACACTTAATACTGTTTCTCATACGCTCTTGGAGGGAATGGCGCTTGTCATTGTTGTATTGATTGTTTTTTTGGGAAGTTGGCGCAGCGCACTCATCGTTGCTATTACAATTCCACTTTCTTTATTAATAGCTTTCATTTTAATGCATTTTACAAATATTCCTGCTAACCTACTTTCTTTGGGCGCTATTGATTTCGGAATTATTGTAGATGGCGCTATCGTGATGCTAGAAACGATTCTCAAAAAGAGAGAGGAAAATCCAGAAAAAGAGCTCTCAGAACAAACTGTACTTGATCAGGCACTGGAGGTAGCAAAACCTATTTTTTTTGCTACAATCATTATTATTACAGCTTATCTTCCACTTTTTGCTTTTGAGCGAGTTGAGAAGAAACTTTTTACGCCAATGGCTTTTACGGTAGGATACGCTTTATTTGGTGCTTTGATGGTAGCTTTGTTGCTAATTCCAGGTTTGGCTTATGTAATATATAGAAAACCTCAAAAGATTTATCACAATCGCTGGTTAGAAAGGTTAAGTATTATTTATGGCTCTCACATTCAAAAGATTATGCAAAGGCCTCATCAAGTATTTTTGCCTCTTGTGCTTATCCTGATAGGTGCAATTGCACTTACTATAGCAATAGGAAAAGACTTTTTACCTCCTTTAGATGAAGGTTCGATTTGGTTGCAAGTGCAACTTCCTCCTGGCATTTCTCTAGCGAAATCCAAAGAACTTAGTGATAGTTTGCGCGCACGCACTATGAAATACCCTGAAGTTACTTATGTGATGGTACAAGCTGGGCGCAATGACGATGGCACAGACCCATGGACTCCCTCTCACTTCGAAGTATCTATAGGCCTAAAACCTTATAAAGAATGGAAAAATGGTAAAACAAAATACGACCTTATAGAAGAATTAGCTCAAGAATACTCGACGTTGCCCGGTTTTACAGTGGGCTTTTCACAACCTATGATTGACGGCGTAATGGATAAAATTTCTGGAGCGCATAGCGAATTAGTTGTAAAAGTGTATGGAGATGACTTTCAAGAAACAAGGCGCATTGCAGAACAAATTTTAAAAGTACTGAAAACAGTTCCTGGAGCTGTAGATTTGGCTATTGACCAAGAACCGCCTTTGCCACAGTTGCAAATTCATGCCGATCGCGAACGGATTGCTCAATATGGTTTAAATGTTTCTGATGTAGCAGAGCTCATTGAGGTGGCTATCGGTGGAAAACCCATTTCGCAAATCTTTATCGGAAATAAAGTGTATGATATTATTTGCCGGTATAGCGAAGAAAGTCGAAACACGCCTGAAAAAATTGCCAATCTGATGCTTACCTCAGGAACAGGAGCGAAAATTCCTCTTTCGCAAGTATCGCAGGTAAAACTTAGTACAGGAGAGAGCACTATCACGCGCGAAATGAATAAAAGACATCTTACTGTCAAACTCAACGTACGCAATCGGGATTTGGCTTCTTTGCTCAAAGAAGCGCAAGAACGTATCGAAGAAGAAGTAAAATACGACCATGAAAAATATCATGTTAAATGGGGAGGACAGTTCGAAAATCAAAACCGAGCTTATAGGCGACTTTCGGTGATTGTGCCTTTAGCGTTGGGTATTATGTTTGTTTTGTTGTATGGTGCTTTTGGAGTGTTTCGGCAGGCAGGCTTGCTGATGAGCGTAGTTCCTTTGGCACTTTTTGGCGGAATGTTAGCTCTCAATATAAGAGGAATGACGCTCAATGTATCTTCTGCCGTCGGTTTTATTGCGCTTTTTGGAGTAGCTATTCAGAATGGGGTTATTATGATTGCACATATCAATCATTTAAGAGAACAAGGGATGGAATTGTTGGAAGCAGTTATAGTAGGAGCTAAAGATCGTTTTCGTCCTGTTTTGATGACAGCGACCGTAGCAGTTTTAGGTTTATTGCCTGCTTCTTTAGCTACAGGAATTGGAAGCGATGTACAGCGCCCGCTAGCCACTGTAATCGTTTATGGGTTACTTTTTTCTACTGCTATTACTCTTTATGCGCTTCCTGCTTTGTATTATCTTGTTGAGAGAAACAAAAATTAGGTAGAATTTTTTTCTGTTGTGCGTTTAAAAATAGGAACAGTGCTACAGGGTTCTCCATACATGATGGAATGAGCGTATGGAAGCAAAAGCCTTGTAATTTCTACATAAGCAAAGGGAGGGACTGGAACCTTTCCGCATCCTTTGATTACGACTTTGGCGTCTTGAAATTTTGTAAGATCAATTTTAGAGAGAGCATCTTGAAAAAGGGCGTTTTCGAGTTCGGCAAGTGTCCCAAAAATGACTTTGTGAGCATAAGGTTGTAACTTAGTTGCTAAAAGCATATACGCCCATATCGGTATAATAGCATCTGTGCTACAAGTAATAGCGACATTTTTCCCTCTGTAAGTTTCCCAATCATGTTCTGACAAAAATCGCCTGAATTCTTTTTCTCGAAGGATTAATCCTTCATAAAGGTGTTGAGCAATATCGTACACAATGCGCTCTCCGTGGTGATAATATTCAGAAAGGTCCAAAGTAATAAGAGAGCTTTGCGCAACGCGATTTACGATTGTATCCATAATTAATTTTTTCCATTCATTTCTTTGATGCGATAAAGTTGCCACCACGGTACGTGTGGAAAAGCGTGGTGTTCGTAATGATAGCCAAAAAAATAACAACTTACAAATGCCCAAAAGTGGTGGAGTTTTTGGCTTCTGGCTTTATGAATATTGTTAGGCTCATGTTCGCCTCGATGAGGAAGATAAGTACCAAAATAAAATAACTGAAGGGTAGAAAGAAGAGAAGGTAGCATCCAAAATAAAAAAACGTTCCATTCTGAAAAGAAGTAAGTTAATATGTTATAAGTAATTGCCATGAGGAATACTTGCTTCCAACTTACGTATTCCAATAAGAAACTGATATACCATTTTCCAAAATGTTGGCTCTCATGGAAATCAGGGTCTTGAGTCGTACCTACGAATTTATGATGCGCGTGATGTTTAGGAAGCATTTTTTCATAAGAGTTAAAAGCAAATAAACAAGCCGCTATTTTTCCAATCCAACGGTTGAGTTGAGGAGAGGCTGGGGCTACTATCCCATGCATAGCATCGTGAGCTGTAATAAATAGACCTGTATAAAGATGAGTCTGTAAAAAAATAAGAAGATAATGATACCAACAAGCAAAGTTAAATGGAAACAGCAAGCACGCGCTAGTAGAAATTATCCATAAAGCAATGATGCCTAAACCGATGCCGACGCCAAGCATTTTCTGAATTTTATTGAATAAACATTAAAACCTGCTTGCTTGTTTAAAAGCCTATTACTTTTCGAATTGTTTCGATTTTTTGAGCAGCAATTTGTTTTGCTTTGGTTTCTCCTTCTGTAAGCTTTTGAAACAAAATTTTATCGTCAGAGAGATAATAATTGAAAATTTCTCTTTCCTTTGAAAATTTGGAAAGGATGAGTTCAAAAAGTTCTTTTTTAGCATTCCCGTATCCGTAGTTGCCACCTAAGTATTTTTGGCGGAGTTCTTCAGTTTGAGTAGGTTCAGCAAGCAACGCATATAGCTTGAAAACTGTACAAGTATCAGGATTTTTGGGCTCTTCCAACGGAGTGCTGTTAGTTTGAATACTCATAATTTGCTTTTTGAGTTCTTTTTCAGGTAAAAAGATGTCGATAGTGTTTTTATAGGATTTACTCATTTTTTGTCCATCTGTGCCAGGAATAGTCATGATATTTGTTTTGATTTCGGGTTGTGGAAGAACAAAAATTTCTCCGTAGTGCTTGTTAAAGGCGGCGGCGATATCTCGTGTGATTTCGATGTGTTGTTTTTGGTCTTTTCCTACAGGCACAATTTCAGCGTCGTAAAGCAAGATATCGGCTGCCATCAGAACTGGATAAGTAAAAAGACCTGCATTTACATCGGAGAGTCGATGGGATTTATCTTTAAATGAATGCGCATTCGCTAACATCGGGTAAGGTGTAAAACAGCCTAAGTACCAAGCTAATTCGCAAACCTCTGTAATTTGAGATTGCCTGTAAAATACATGTTTGGTTGTATCGAGGCCGAATGCCAACCAAGCTGCTGCAATAGCTTTTACGTTTTCAATTCTTTCTTGAGCATTTTTAATAGTTGTAAGAGAGTGTAAATCAGCAATGAAAAAAAATGACTCGTTTTCAGGATTTTGTGAAAGTTGTATGGCTGGTAAAATCGCTCCTAAGATATTGCCTAAATGAGGTCTTCCCGAACTTTGAATGCCCGTCAAAATGCGCGCCATAGAGTTTTATTTTTTGAATAGAGATTCTACAAAAGCAATCTTGTTAAAGGGTTGCAAATCCTCTATTTTTTCGCCTACTCCTATGTACTTTACTGGAATTTTGAATTCGTCAGAGATTCCGATTACAACTCCTCCTTTGGCTGTTCCGTCTAATTTAGTAATAGCCAAAGCGGTTACTTCGGTAGCTTTTGTAAATTCTCTGGCCTGTACGACAGCGTTTTGTCCTGTGCTTCCATCTAACACCAAGAGTACTTCGTGAGGTGCATCCGGAATTACTTTTTGCATCACGCGCTTAATTTTAGAAAGTTCTGCCATCAGGTTGACTTTAGTATGAAGCCTTCCTGCTGTATCTATAATAATTACATCTGCATTAATTTCTTTTCCTTTTTTAATAGTATCGAAAGCTACTGAAGCAGGGTCTGTATTCATTCCTTGCGAAACGATTTCTACTCCTGCACGCGTTGCCCATAATGAAAGTTGGTCCACTGCGGCGGCACGAAATGTATCCGCTGCCCCTAATAGCACCTTGTATCCTAATTGTTTGAATTGGTAAGCTAATTTTCCGATAGTAGTGGTTTTCCCTACGCCATTTACTCCCACTACCATAATTACATAAGGCTTTTGGTGAGAAGGAAGTTCATATCCTTCTAAATTTTCTGACTGATTTTCAGTTAATAATGCAGCGATTTCTTCACGCAAGATGCGGTCGAGTTCTTCTGTATTCATAAATTTATCTCTTGCTACGCGCTCTTCGATTCTTCTGATAATCTTGAGCGTAGTAGAGACTCCTACATCCGAAGTAATAAGAATTTCTTCTAATTGATTTAGTACTTCATCATCTACACGCGATTTTCCGATAAGGGCACGACTCAGTTTCGAGAAAAAGTTTTCTTTGGTTTTTTCTAAGCTTTTTTCAAGGGATTCTTGCTTTTCTTTTGTAAAAAACTTTTTGAAAAAGTTCATAGCCCTCTTATGTTTAGTGTTGTATTACGAAGGCATTTTGTCCTTCGCGGTCTTTAGCGATTTTGCGAAAATTTTCGCAGTACGAACGCGCAGAAGCTTCATCTTTCAAAGAACCGTATACTACTGAGAAAACTCTTTTGCCATCTACTTCTTTGACTCTGATATAAGTATTGTACATTTTGTATTGCTTGCTGAACTCTTGTGCTTTTTCTAATGCCATGCAGAGTGTTGAGTAAGAATAAACCTGAATTCCCCACCCTTTTGTATTGAGCTTATTAAGCGTAAGAAAATAACTTTGATTAGGCGCCAGTTTGTTTTGTTGAATAGCACAAGGGCGTTTGTCGTTGGGGTCGATGGAGGGTGTTTCGTTTGGAGTACTTTTAGACTTTGCAGCTGAAGTGTTTTCAGATAAGCGAATAGTAAGAGCGCGGTTAGCTTCTTTGAGTTCGCTTAGATTGTCCTGCAAACGCCGTACTTCGGAGCTCAGCATTTGATTTTCTTGTTTGAGTGCTGCATTTTCTTTTTGAAGAGCTTGTTTTTCGCGTTCTAGCTGTACATTTGCTTTTTGAAGCTCTACTTTTTCTTGTTTAAGTTGTTCATTTTCTTCGATAATTTTTCTTTTAGTTTGCGCTTGTGCCACAAGCAAGCTCATTCCTCCTATCAAGACTAATATAACCGAGCGTATCATGGTGTATTGAGAGTTGTAGTATAAATTTGGTGGAAAGTTAATTATTTCACTTCTTGGAAATCAATATATTCCTCTTCATTTCGATTGTGAAGAGGTCTCTTTTTATGAGTATATTGGATAGTGATTTTTCCATCTGGAGTATTGTGGTAGGATTGGTGTTGCTTGTGAAGTTCTTTTGCTATTTGCTTTCCTAAAAACACAAGGGCAAATCGAAGAAAATAACCTGCAAATCGTGCTATTATAAAAATAACAATGAACGCAATAATAAGAAACTTTATCATATCTTGACGAGTTTGTTTTTGGAATGCAATAAAAACGCTTCTCTGCATTGTTTGTACACCTCTAAAGCGCGAACTTCATCCTCCCAGCCTTGTACGGCTACTTTTTTCTTTTCTAGTTCTTTGTATACTTGAAAAAAGTGTTCTATTTCTTTTTTGAGGTGTGGATTAACTTGCTCGAACTTATAAATACTATTCCATATAGGGTCACTCACAGGCACACATAATAGTTTGGCGTCGGGTCCTTTTTCGTCTGTCATATTGAATACGCCGACGGGTCGAACTTCAATAATGCATCCTGGGAAAGTCGGTTCAGTCACTAATACGAGCACATCGAGCGGATCTCCATCGGGAGCAAGTGTTTCGGGAATAAAACCATAATCCGATGGATAATGCATAGAAGAGAAAATCATTCTATCGTATCGAATGAGACGCTTTTCAGGGTCCCATTCGTATTTGTTTCGACTTCCCTTCGGAATTTCTATGAGAGCATCAAAAGTGATTTCTCCATTTTTAGAGTGTGCCATATTTTTATTCTTTGTTTGGCGCAGAAATTAACATATTTTGAACAAAGGTAGAAAATTTTATTTGTATAACACAATTCTACACGTACTTCTCTTTAAGAATCAGTACTGGAATTTCGCTATGAAAAGGAAGTGTACGACTTACGCTATGGTGAAATAATTGCTCTATAAAACTTCTTTCTTTCTGAAGTACAGCAATTACATCTACTTTGTTCTTTTTTAAGTAATCAAAAATACCACTTTCTACTTTTTCGTTGAACTGAATTTTAAAGTCCAATTCAGAAACGGGCAAGAACGAGTAAAGGTCGCGCATTTCTTCCATTTGTTGCCAAGATTGATTAGCAATAGTATTAGGTTCTAGGCTATCAATATGCAAGCAAGTGATGCGTGCATTGAAATAAGAGGCAATTTCTCTTAGATAATCGATGTAATCTACTTCGTCGGGAGTAAAGTTAGAAGCATACAAGATTTCTTTAATAGATTCATATTTTGCATTAGAAGGAATGGTTACCACAGGAGCTTTTGCTGATGAAATGATTTGATAAGTTACACTTCCCCAAAGCCAAAAAGAACTTCCTGCTTGTGATTTAGTACCTACAAAAACCCCATTATAATTTTCCGTAGTGATGTAGCGGTTTGCTTCCTCTACTACTGCACCAGTATGAACTGCCCAACTAATTTCCAAAGATTTTTTCGTCCCTTTGTACTTTTTCTTGCTGTGCGGAGAAGTGATGTCTTGCAGGTATTTCTGAGCTTCTGATTCTAATTCTGAAATGATGCGGTCGCCGATTCCATAAAAGGAGTAACCCACTTCCCCTCCTAGGGGCTGGATTACGTGAAATACATGGATTTTTGCTTTTGTTTCTAAAGCGTATTCGACAGCGTATGCTAGGGCATTTTGAGAAGTTTTGCTAAAATCAACGGGAACAAGTATCTTTTTCATTTATGTAATCAATTAAAAGTGAAACAATTGCTTTGCTATATTACAAAATTTCGAAATCGTTTGCATCAAAGAAAAAATTTTTCGCCCATAACTTCAATGATCTATATCAAAATCTAATCCTAATTTTTCTTTGAATTCGTATAGTAGTGGATATCGAGAAGCTAACAACTCAAAGCGTTGGCTATCGGTAAGGAGAATAGGGGTTTTAGAAGCAAAATCTTTTATTTCAACTAAAACGGTTTGAAGTTGAATACTATCGTTTTGAAGTTTTTCTCTTAAAAAAAGCAGAATATCAGGCTTTATTTTATTGAGTAAACTTTCAAAGGCTCTATTAGAAAACTGTAAGATAATGTTAGGAGTTTCTACTCGCAAATTTATGAGAGAGTAGAGTGCTTCTAAAGAAGTAGTTTCTTCAGTTGTTGAGTAAGTGCGTTTAAAACTTTCCCATGCTTGAACCACATCATTTTCTGTAAATGATTGATTTTTAGTAGTTTTTGTATTAATACCAGAACAAGCTCCAGGAGTTTGTTGTTGTTTTTGTTTCAAAAGGGCTTGTGCTTGAGTAGGTTCTAGTATGATTTCAGGAGTGGATTTTAAAATAGAGCTGATGGTTTCCGATTGTGTTTTTTCTGAACTGATAGATAATTTTGAATTTACTTTTTTTTTTCAAGCTCTGCGGCTAATAAAATAGCTTTTTTAATATAAGCCATTTTAAGGAGCATTAGTTCTACATGCAACTTAGGTTGTTTGCTGTTTTTATAAAATAAATCAGCTTGATTTCCTATCTGAAGAGCAGTGGCTAAAAAAGCAACTGATGCTTCTTTAGCTTGCTCTAAATATTTTTGAGTGGTTTCTTGAGAGACTTCCAAGAGTTTGACTGTTTGCTCATCTTGACAAACAAGTAAATTCCTTAAATGTTCGCATAATCCTACTACGAACAAATGTCCGTCAAATCCTTTTTCTAAAATTTCATTAAAAATGAGCCAAGCTGTGGCAACATCTTCTTTTAACAACGCATCTGTTACTTGAAAATAGTAGTCGTAGTCTAAAATATGAAGGTTTTCAAGAGTAGCCTGGTAGGTGATTTTTCTTTCTGGAGAGAAATTCGCAATCATGTCGAACATTGAAAGGGCGTCGCGCATTCCACCATCTGCTTTTTGAGCAATTAAACGAAGCGCTTCATATTCGGCTTGGATGTTTTCTTTTTGAGCAATAATTCGAAGTTGTTGAGCTATTTCATCGACTTTTATGCGCTTAAAATCAAAAATCTGACAGCGGGATAAAATAGTGGGCAAAATTTTGTGCTTTTCTGTAGTAGCCAAAATGAAAACTACGTAGGAGGGAGGTTCCTCTAACGTTTTTAAAAAAGCATTGAAAGCTGCACTTGAAAGCATGTGCACTTCGTCGATAATATAAACTTTTTTTTTGCCAGATTGAGGAGGGTAGCGAACTTGTTCTACTAAGTTGCGAATATCATCGACAGAGTTATTAGAAGCAGCATCAATTTCAATGATATTATAAGAAGTATTGTTGTTAAAGCTCACGCAAGAGTCGCATTCATTGCAAGGTTCATAATCAGGCGTAAGGTTTTGGCAGTTGAGTGCTTTGGCTAGAATGCGTGCACAAGTGGTTTTGCCTACGCCGCGGGGTCCACAAAAAAGAAAAGCTTGGGCTACTTGTCCGCTTGCAATTGCATTTTTGAGGGTGCTAGTAACGTGCGACTGACCTATTACTAGTCCGAAATTAGAAGGGCGGTATTTGCGAGCTGACACTACAAATTTCTCCATTTCATGAAAATTTTCGTGAAGTAACTAAAAATTACCGTTTTGCATCAATTTCATACGTAAAAACTTATGAATGTCTCATAAACGGATTTTCATCGTTGAGTTGGAGGGCTAGTTCTAAGTGCTTGATATCAAAAAGAGCGCCGAGTTCAATGTATTTCATTAGGTTAAATCGTCTGAATAAATAGTAAAATTTCGGATAACCTATGCCTGGCAAAATGACATGGTATAACAACATTGCTAATTCATTGGTCGTAAGTTGGGAAGATAAAATATTAGCGTACATTTGTTTGTCTTCTGCTACGATTAAATCAGATGTGTAAATAAATCTATAGATGTGGTACAAATTTCGATAGTAATGACTAAGAGAATCTTGGTAATTTTCTTGGTAGATTTTTCGGATAGCTTTAATGAGCATTTCTAAATCATCATTATTATCAATAGAGTTAGCATTTACTTCATCTTTGAGTTGCAAGTAAAATTGTTTGCAATCTTGTTTAAATTTGAAAAACACGTCTCTTCCTTCGTGAATAATTTTGGGGTTGTTTGTTAATTCTTCTTCATATTTTAAGTTATTGACAATCTGATGATGCAAGCTTACCAACTGGAAGAAAGTATTTTCAAATCGTTGCCTTTTAAGATTTTTATTTTGTTTTTTAAATTCTTTGTGATTAAGAGCAATTTGGTCTCTTTGCATGCGAATTTCACGCCGTTGCAATACAATCGAATATCCAATTCCTGCAAACGTAAGGCCCGAAAATAGAGAATTGACAGTTCCGAACATATCTCCGAATTCGCCTGCATTGTCAGGAAGGTTATAATAAGTCATTAGAAAAGCCCATGAAAGAAGCCACATGCCTATTACTACTAATAAAAACCAAAACAACAAATAGGGCTTATCTTGAACTTCAGAAACTGTTGCTTTTTTATTCTTCTTTGCCATGTTGGCTTTTCATGGGTGGATTTTAATGTTTTTCTTTCAGTTCGCGAAGTTTCTTTTCATGCTCTTGCACCCATCGATGCTTATCATAGTTGCCATTAGGATATTTTTCTTGATAGTAATGATAAATTCCGCCATATTTTTTAAATTCTTCATTAAAATAATCTTCAATCATTACAAAGTTTTGCGCAATATTATTGACCAACGATTGAAAATAACGCTCTGAAGCAGAATTTTGAGAGGTAGCGCTTCCTTGTCGCAGCTGTTGGAGTTTGAGTTGCGCTTCTTCTGCCTCTAAAATTTCTTCTTGATGAAAAATTCCTTTCCAACGCTCGATATAAGCCAATTGTTCCTTTGTAAGGTTGAAAACATCTGTTGCAAAGTATTGAGCCCACAGTTTATCATTATGATAGTCTTGTCGGATTTTTGCCCACATTTCTGGCTTTTTTAGTACATCCGACTTATCCATATTAAGGGTTTGCGCCCAAACAAATTGCTTTATGTAACAAGCAATAATTAACAACGTGAAATACTTCATCATTGCTGGAAAGGATTTTTCTGCATAAAAACTTCCCAATAATAAATGGAAAGTAAAAAAGATCAAAAATACTTAGGCCATTCTTTCTCGTTTGGCTTCTATAGAATGCATAGTATGAGGAACTACGCGCAAACGTTCTTTGCTAATCAATTTTCCAGTGTCTACGCAAATTCCGTATGTTCCGTTTTTTATTCTAATAAGAGCATGCTCTAATTGAGTAACGTACTTTTGAGTGCGTGCTGCCATTTGGTTGAGGTACTCTTTTTCGAACGAAGAAGCTCCGTCTTCCATGGTTGAAAAGTTACCATCATGGTTTCCTGTTTCCATAGAAGTTTTTATAATGGCATCTTTAAGTTGGGCGAGTTCTGCTTTTGCTTTTGCTAATTTATCTTTTATAATAGCTTCAAACTCGTTTAATTCTTCGCGAGAGTAACGGAGTTGTTTAGTAGTATTGTTAGAAGAGATAGTATTCATACGCTGAGAGGTTTATTTGCCAAAATTTCATATTCTTTTGGTTGCATAATACGAAAAAAAATCGTGAAAGTTGTAGTACTTCGAAATTTTATAATTTTATTAACATTTATTTGATAAAATAATCGATATCGTTACTTTTTTATGATGTTTTTGTAAAGTTTTATCAAGTTTGATGTCTTTTATGCAAACGATTGCTATTGTGAATCATAAAGGAGGTACTGGTAAAACTACTACTACAGTGAATTTAGCAGTAGCTCTGGCGCAGAATAATCTAAGTGTTATTGCGATTGATTTAGACCCGCAAGGGAGTTTATCGTATTATCTTCAAGCTGTTCAGCCTTATACGATTTCTGAAGCCCTCACAGGAGAAGTTCCTTTAACAAAAATTGTAGTAAATAGGGAAGGAGTAGATATTTTACCCGCTAATCAAAGATTAGCAGATATTGAATTGGCAATGGTAAACATTCCACAACGAGAATACTTGATAAAGCAACTTTTTGAGCGAATCATTGGATACGATTTTTTATTAGTAGATTGTTCTCCGTCACTTTCTCTTCTTACGGTCAACGCTCTGACAGCAGTAAAAAAAGTAATTATTCCGATGCAGTTGGAAGTATTGAGCTTGCAGGGCCTTTCTCTCATTCTTGACACTGTTTTTGGTATCAAAGAGCAGTTAAATCCTAACTTACAAATTTTAGGTATTCTTCCTGTTATGCTCGACAAGCGCAAAAAAGTGACCTCTGAAATTTTAGAATACCTCAAAACTAACATCGGACTTCCTCTTTTTTCACCTATTCACACTGATGTAAAAGCAATTGAAGCTCCTTCCTTCGGAAAGAGCATCTTATCTTATGCACCTTCCTCAATTAGTGCGCAAGACTATCGCAGAGTAGCTCAAGAATTACTTCAAAGCTGTGAATATCATAATAACTCTTAATCTTGTGGGACGTTATTAGGGTTTAACAGTTCATAAAATTGGTTGAGTTGTGGAAGCAAGATGATTCTTGTGCGTCTGTTGAGAGCTTTCCCTTCTTCAGTTGTATTTGGAGCAATAGGTAAATATTCTCCTCTACCCGCGGCAATCAAACGAGAAGGAGTTACTTTATAGTCATTTTGTAAAACTTTTACTACAGCAACAGAGCGCTTTACGCTTAAATCCCAATTATCTTCTGTTGTAGAGCGAATCGGAGTGTTATCTGTATGACCTTCTACCATCACTTCAATGTCGGGCCTTGATTCTATGATTTTAGCAATTTTGCCTAATACTTCTTTGGCACGAGGTGTGAGAGTTGCACTTCCTGTTTGATATAACATTTTATCGGATAGATTAATGTACACGACTGTTTTATCTACTTTTACATCTACATCTTTATCTTCAATACCATCTTTTAAAACACTTGTAAGGTTGATAGCAAGTGCCAAATTGATAGAATCGGCTTTGCTTTTAGCTGCTTGTAAGTACTTGATATAGTTATCTTTCTTTTCGAGTTGAGCTAACGTTTCGCGAATGTTTTCATTAGCTGATTTGGAGAGAACCGTTAGGTTATCTACTTGAGCAACTTGCTTATCGCGTTGAGCTTGACAATCAGCCAATTGCTTTCGCAAATCAGCAATCTGCTCTTGACGAACCTGTTCAGTACTTGTGGTTACTTTAATGTCTCCGCGCAGTTTTTCAGCTTCTTTTTCAGCTGTCAGAAGCTGAGCAGATAATTCGTTATTGCGTTTCTGGCTTTCTTCGTATTTTTTTTGAAGTTCGGCGTATTGCTTCTGACTTACGCAAGAAACAAAAAAAAGCCCTATTGCTGAATATAAGCTTACTTCAAGTAATTGCTTTCTCATAGATTGTTTGTATTAGAATGCAGAAGATTGTTTTTGTAACTTTATGTGCCACAAAATTGCTAAACCCATTCCAAAAAATGGCAAGATTGGAATTTTAAATCTTGTGAGTGCTCCGAAGTTATAAGCACTAATACCTACAGCGAATCCTAAAATGAGAACATAAATCAAACAAAGCTGCATTTCAGGATTATCCCAAATGGTTTGTAAAGTAGTTTTAATGCCGATTTTTAAAAACAAATAAATTACTAAGATTTGAAAGAATAATCCTTCTAATGCACTCATGAGCATTACCCAATTTTTAGCCTCCCACAAATAAGGACGAAATAATGTAACATTAATGGCAGCAGGAATAGCTTTGAGCATTCCTAAGGGTGTAAATTCAATTTCTCCAAGAGAATAACGAGAGTTATTTCCTAAAATCTTTTCGCGTCCGTGATCTCCTTGAAACGCTTGTATTTTATGTTCAATTTTATCGATCGAACTATACTTTGAAGTACTTGCTGCAAGAGTGGTGACTAAATAGGTGCCTCCTACCAAGGAAACAATCACAATGACTGGCACAGCCAAAATTTTAATGAGAGGATTAGTAATATTATCTTTCGTTGATGAATAATACCAAAAAGCGAGTGCTGGTATGAAAGTAATGATAACATATCCCTTTAAATGAATAATCAAATAAGCACTTATAATCATTATCCAGACTGAAGTATTTACTTTTCTTTTATAATAAAGAACATTCAGACTTGCATAACAAAATAGTGCAATGCAAGTAAGCGTTACTGTGTCTTTTAGAATACCGGAGCCCCAAAAAACTGCTGAAGGCATGTAAAAGCACGCATAAGCAAATATTTTGTACAATTTTGGGTAAATTCCTGTAAATGCTTGATATAACTTCCACAATCCTAAAAAACTCGTAAAAGAAAGTAAAAAAGTAGTGCCTAAATAGCTTCCCATTCCTAAGAGCCTAAAAATAGCTAAGATGCGATTCATTACCCATTCTTCTCCGTTAAAGTTGTAATACCGAAAATGATATCCTAAGTTGAGCAGTTTTGAGATAAAAATAGGGTCAGAAGTAGAGCCAGGGAGATAAAGTTGAAAAGCTAATGCTGGATAATCGAACATCATTTTGTTGATATTGGTAGCATCTAGAAAATAGCCAAAAGTATCTCCGCTACCGTAATAGAATTGATATATAAGAGCAAATGCTAATCCTCCCAACATTTTGATATGGAGACACTTGTAGTAATATGGTTCTATAACAGGATTAGTAAGCCGGTTCTTAAGGATATAAGCTATCATGTACACAACGATAGCATACAAAGGTCCTGCTACAATATCCAAATATTTCATGGACTTTAAAGATTTAGATATATTTTTACTTTCTTCGCAACTAACCTTACGCAAAAATAAAAAAATGGAGCAAAATATCGTGAAATTAGCACAAGAGTTCTGTTTGTTTGTAAAACATGCGCAAGCGATTGTCAAACTTTTAGATGAAGGCGCTACAATTCCATTCATTGCGCGCTATCGGAAGGAACTTACAGGAAGTGCCGATGAAGTGCTGATCACACAAGTGCGCGATAGGATTGCCCAACTTAGAGAGTTGGAAAAACGCAAAGAAACCGTTCTCAAAAGCATACAAGAGCAAGGAAAACTCACAGAGGAGCTTCGAGCTAAAATTGAAGGTGCTGAAACAATTTCTGAATTGGAGGATATTTATCTTCCTTATAAACCCAAAAGACGCACACGTGCTACTATTGCGCGCGAAAAAGGATTAGAGCCTTTAGCAACCAAAATATTTTCTCAAGAAGATTTCGATTTATTAGAGGCGTGTTTGGCTTATATTAGTGAAGAGAAAGGCGTAAAAACGATTGAAGACGCATTAGAAGGTGCGCGCGATATTGTAGCAGAGCTCATTAGCGAAAATGCTGAAGCGCGTCGAAGAATAAGGCATCTGTTTGAGAAAGAAGGCTTCTTCATTGCGAAATTGATTGAAGGAAAAGAAGAAGAAGGTCAGAAGTACCGAGATTATTTCGATTGGTCTGAACCTATTCGCAGCGCTCCTTCTCATCGAGTTTTAGCAATGAGACGCGCTGAAAAAGAAGGAATTATTTCTTTAGAATGTGCACCAGACCAAGAGCGTGCCTTCGAAGTATTAGAAAATTTGTTTCTAAAGAGGCGCGACGCTATTGGAGAACAAATGAAAAAAGCGATTCGAGATGCTTACAGGCGTTTTCTCAAACCTTCTATCGAAACAGAAATTCGTATTTTAACAAAACAAAAAGCAGATGCTGACGCTATTCGCGTGTTTGCGGATAACTTGCGACAACTCTTATTAGCGCCTCCTTTAGGAGAGCGAAATGTATTGGCAATCGATCCTGGTTATCGAACAGGTTGTAAAGTGGTGTGTTTGAATGCACAAGGAAAATTATTACATCACGATGTTATCTATCCGAATGAGCCTCAGAGAAAAGTAGTAGAATCTGCTAAAATAATTAAGTCGTTGTGTGAGACGTATCAGATTGAAGCTATTGCTATCGGGAACGGAACAGCCAGTCGCGAAACAGAAGCATTTGTTCGACATATCGATTTGCCTAAACATATTCAGATTGTAGTAGTAAATGAAAGTGGAGCGTCTGTTTATTCTGCTTCTGAGGTAGCACGTGAGGAGTTTCCTAATGAAGACGTGACGGTGCGAGGCGCTGTTTCGATTGGAAGAAGGCTCATGGATCCTTTAGCGGAACTTGTTAAAATTGATCCTCGAGCTATTGGAGTAGGGCAGTATCAACACGATGTAGATCCAATAGCGCTTAAACAAAGCTTGGACGATGTAGTGGTAAGTTGTGTGAACGCCGTAGGTGTAGAAGTAAATACAGCCAGCAAGCAATTGCTTACTTATGTTTCAGGAATTGGAGAAACTTTAGCACAAAATATTGTGAAATACCGCGATAAACACGGTCCTTTTCGTTCGCGAGAGGAGCTTAAAAAGGTGCCTCGTTTGGGAGAAAAAGCTTTTGAACAGGCTGCGGGATTCTTGCGCATTCGAAATGCCGAAAATCCATTAGATATGAGTGCTGTTCATCCAGAGTCTTACCACATTGTGGAGAAAATGGCAAAAGATTTGCAGTGCACCGTGAAAGATTTAATGACCAAGGAAGAGCTTCGAGAGCTTATCAAGCTAGAAAATTATATTACTGAAACAGTAGGCTTGCCTACTCTTCAAGATATTTTAAAAGAACTTGCTAAACCTGGGCGAGACCCAAGAAAGCAATTTGAAGTATTTCGTTTTGCTGAAGGAATTGAAAAAATTTCTGACTTAAAGGTAGGCATGAAGCTCCCTGGAATTGTGATGAATATCACAGATTTTGGCGCTTTCGTAGATATTGGTGTGCATCAAGCTGGATTGTTGCATATTAGCCAAATTTCTGATAAAAAAATTAATCATCCTTCAGAAGTCTTGAAAGTACAACAAAAGGTAGAAGTCACTGTTATTGATGTAGATTTGAAGCGCAATCGCATTTCTTTATCGCTCAAAGGAGAAAAAACACAGGAAGCTAAACAACTTCAAGCGCGCAACAAAGACAAGAAGAAAGAAAACTTGTCGATAGATGAAAAACTTAGATTGCTCCAAGAGAAATTCAGACGGTAGTAGTCTTTGAAATTATTTACTAACTTATAGATTTTTGATACAACAAACTTCGATAAAAGTTGATGTTAAAACTCTAAAAGAACTTTGCGCAGATTAATTAAGTGTTGAAATTACACAAGGCATCGGTGAACCGCCGTAGTTTTTTAAGTTGTTTTTGAGTAGAAATTATCTTATTCAGACAATGAACAAGTATTTACTTTTAGGAGTGTTATCTTTTGCTTTAAAAGCCCAGCCGATTTCGTTTGTGGTGGTAGAAGTTCCAGTTTATGAGATAAAAACAGAACTTTTTTACACAAAGCTTGAAATGGCTTATGCGAAACATACGATTCAGAATCCGCAAGATTGGTTGCAAGATACTCGTCCGCGAATTGTAAAAAGAGTTGACCTGGTTTTTACGAAATATCCGCAAGATACTTCTAAATGGATAACTCCATATGATAATTTGCTCAATCGAAGAGTTCGCGAAATTCGACGTTTGATTCCTCAAATAAGTGATTCAGTAAAATGGAGAATTGTTTTGCAAACAGATTGTAAAACGGAAGAGCAAGCTCAAAAGTTATTTCATGGAGCAGTTATCATGTATGATATTGAGCTTACTCCTGCTATTCAGTCTAATATTGAGTACATTCGGAATATCATATTAGGCAAATCGCCTTTTGCAGATTCTACTGCTTTTAAAGTGCTTCAGCGAAATCAGGATTGGAAAGAAATGCTCGTTGTAAATGATTGGACTGGAAGCATGTATATTTATGGCGCACAAGTAGTGTTGTGGCATCGACTTCATTTTAAACAAAAACGCATCAAACACTTAGTATTTTTTAATGACGGAAATACAAAACCTGATAGTGAAAAACAAATTGGAAACACAGGTGGAATTTTTTACGCGCCCGCTGATCAAACTAATCTCATTATCAAAACAATGAGAGAAGTAATGCTAAGTGGACACGGCGGAGATGTTCCTGAAAACGATTTAGAGGCAGTTTTATACGCTATTCGCCGTTTTAAAGGCGATTTTCAAACATTAGTTTTAATTGCAGATAATAATAGTAGCGTTCGAGATATCGAATTACTCCCGCTGATTGATGTGCCTTTAAGAATTGTACTTTGCGGAGTGAAAAATTCTGACATTCATCCTGATTATTTACAAATTGCGCGCGCTACAGGAGGTTCCATTCATACGATAGACAGAGATATTATTCATTTAGCTTCTTTGCAAGAAGGCGACACGATTGGAGTCGGAAAGACTGTCTATAAGGTGATGAACAACAAATTGGTAGCTGTAGAATAGGCATGAAAAAGAGTCTTATCTCCTTCAAGAATTATCTAATTACTTTTTTGGTGAGCGCATGGATTTTAACGATACTTTTGAGAAGCAGCTACGCGCATTGGAAAGACTCTATAGGAGGTTTGAATTTGCACGTCGTACAAGCAAAAGCTTTTTTAGAAGGTCGTTTGGACTTTGTTTGTACTTTAAGCGATAACGCCTATTTTCGAGGGAAGTGTTTCTCGCCTTATCCGCCATTACCTGCGCTTTTTTATGTGCCTTTAGTTTGGATTGTAAACGGAGAAATCAACCGCATTAATCCGATGACTGTGGGGATTCTTCTTACAATTGCTTCGATGTATTTGGTAGGCTGTTTAGCAAAAAGGTTTTTCCTTTCTTTAGAACAATTCTTATGGTGGCTGACAGCATTTTTTTTAGGGACAGGTTACTTTTTTGCTTTTAAATACAGCACAGGGGTGTGGACAACCGCTCATGTGTTTTCTGTATTTTTTTTGTGGCTAAGTATTTATGCTGCTTCTAAGGGAAGTGCGATAGGAGCAGCTACGGGACTTGCTTGTTCATTCCTTTGCAGGCAAATGACAATTTTCAACTACTTTTTTATAGGAATCTTACTTTGGGAAAATCTTCCCAATCGAAGAGGGCGCAGTTTATTTTTCTTCCACCTAATTATTGCGGTAGGAGTGATTGTTTATCTGATTTTTAATTATTTGAGATTTGAAAGCATATGGGAAACAGGTTATCGTTTTGTGCCTCCTTCTACGAGTTTCTTTCATAAAATGGCTTTGGAGAAAGGCAATTTTGATTGGATATATTTTGGATACAATTTTTATTACATGTTTTTTCACGGGTTTCAAATTTTTTTTCATACTGAAGAATATTGGCACTCTTATCAATTAGATTGGAACGGAACTTCGTTGTTGGCAGCTTCTCCTTTTGTAGTAATTGCTCTTTGGGCAAATCAGAACGTCAAGCTAATAATGGCCGCTTGGTTGAGCATAGTAGCTGTTCTGATTCCTTTGCTTTGTTTTGCAAATAATGGCTGGATGCAAATCAACACTCAGCGTTTTTCGTTAGACTTTCTTCCTACTTTGTTTTGTTTGATAGCGTGGGGAATGCAAAATACCGAAATCAAATGGGTGAGGCTATTGGTAGGATATTCCGTCGGATTAAATATTCTGGCACTTTGGATTTTATGAAGCCAGTATGAGACTAATCTTCTATCTTAAGGTGGTCTAAAGTCTTCATGAAAAAAATTTTTAGAAAAATCGTGTGGAATTTCTTGTTTTATGCATCACATTAGTAGAACTATGGTATACCTTATTGTATGAAAAAATATCGTAAGAATTTTGGCATTACTACTCTTCTCATAGCAGGGCTCACAGTCGGATTGCACAGCGAGCAGATGGTCGATTTTGTACAAGAAATTCATCAGAACGAAATGATCCAAAAGCTAAAAAAACTTTTTGAAAACTATGTTAGCAGCTTGCCAGAGGAAAGAATTTATGTTCATACAGACAAATCTTTTTATTACCCTGGCGAAACGATATGGTTTGCGGTTTATGTGCGCAATGGAGAAGATTTGAAGGCTTCTTGTCTTTCTGAGATAGTTTATGCAGAATGGATTAGTCCTAAAGGAACTATTGAAAAAAAGTTAGCTTTGCTAACAACCGACGGAGTAGCACAGGGCGATATTTTTTTAGATCAAGATGCTCCTGGTGGAATTTATACTTTAAAAGTATACACTAATTGGCAACAAAACGACCCAAAAAATGTAGAAAAGCCTTATGTTTTTCAAAAAGAAGTTCAGGTTCAAAGGCTTATTTTGCCTAATCTTCTTATGAAACTCGATTTCGAGAAAGAATCTTATACGAGTGCTGATAACGTAAAAGCATTTCTTTCTTTTCGAACTTTGGAAGATAAACCCTTAACAAAGGCAAATCTTTCTTGTTATGTATTTATAGAAGGAAATTTATGGCGGGAGCTTGCTCTTACTACCGATGAAAATGGGAAAGCGGTAGTTTCTTTTCAACTTCCTGAAAATCTCGCTACTGCTGATGTTTTGTTGAACGCTATTATTTCTTATCAAGGAAACAAAGAAAGCATTGCTCGCTCGGTGCCTGTTGTGCTCAATCGAATGACGGTAGAATTTTTTCCTGAAGGAGGAGATTTAGTAGCTGGATTTATGCAGAAAGTAGCCTTTCGATTGCTCAACGAGTGGAAAAAACCTGCTGATGGTGAAGGAATTCTTTTTGATGACATAGGAAGAGAAATCTTACATTTTGCAAGTTATCATCAAGGAATGGGAGCGTTTGAATTTATTCCACAGCCAGGGCGCAAATACAAAGCAAAGCTTATAAAACCTGCTGTTAATCAGGTGTTTGAGCTACCAGAAGTTTTAGAAAGAGGCTTTTCTATCCAAGTCAGCCAAGATACTGCTCTCATTACTGTTCGCATCAATAGTACAGAAAGGGAAGAAGTAGGAATTATTGGGCAGATGCGAGGTAAAATTTATTATACAAATGCTATCAAACTCAATGGAAAGCCTTCTGTATTTACTATTCCAACGCAAGATTTACCTTGTGGTGTAATGCAAATTACGTTGTTCGATGCTAAAAACATTCCGCGTGCCGAACGTCTTGTGTTTGTCAATCGGGACAAGCAACTTAATATTCAAATTCAAACAGATAAAACTTCTTACAGACCTCGCGAAAAAGTTACGATGACGGTTTCTGTTGCAGATGAAAGAGGATTGCCTGTCCCTGCTAATCTTTCTTTGAGTGTTGTAAACGATAAAATTCTTTCTTTTGCAGACGACAAACAAGGAAATATCTTAGCCAAGTTGCTTCTCGAACCTGATATTAGTGGAGAAGTTTTTGAGCCCAATTTTTATTTTGATAAAAAAGAACCTAAATCACTCAAAGCTCTTGATTATTTAATGCTTACTCAGGGCTGGAGAAGATTTACGTGGGAAAAAATTATCCAACAAAAACCTATTCAGATTACCTATCAACCCGAAAAGCAATTGATTACTGGAAAAGTAGTAGATATCCACGGAAAAGGAATTGCTGGTGTAAAAGTAGAGTCCGACTCTCCGAAGATAAGTACTATTACCGACAAAGATGGAAACTATAGCTTTTCTGGAATTCTGCTTTATAAGCCTTTGTATTTGAAAGCGAACCATAAAGATTTGTCGGGGGAACTCATTGTATACAGTTATGGAGTTCAGAGCAATATGGTTCTTAGAGAATTTTATCGTTTGATGCCCGCTTATATGTACAAAATGAACCAAAGAGAAAACTTTGAAATGGCAGCGCCCCTGAAGGCTAAGAAATTTCACAAACGACCTGAAGAAGATATTGCCATTGATTCTGAGAAATTTATATCAGAAACACAATCAGAACCCAACGAAAATATAAAAGAAATTCCTCATCAGATTTTCGATAATCGTATTAAAGATAAGCTTGAAAATCAAGGATTTCGCCGTGAAGCTATTCCAGAACTATTCCAAGAAGAAGAGCAGCAGGAAGAAGTGATGTATTACCGCGCTCGTCAATTTGCTGCACCTATCTATGAAAACAAAAAAGTGGATAAGCGAACTGATTTTCGACAAACCATCTATTGGAATGGAAATCTGACGTTCGACAGAAAAGGAAAAGCTGAAATCGTATTTTATAACTCTGATGAAGTGACTACCTTTCGCGTTATTGCTGAAGGAATTGGAATCGAAGGAAGTGTGGGGCGTGCTGAAATTACATACGCAACCTCGTTACCTTTTAGCATAAGCGCCAAAATGCCGACAGAACTTTTATTTGGCGATAAGTTAGAAATTCCAGTGGTACTGCTTAACAACACCACTAAAAATATCGAAGGGGAACTGCAAGTGTGGGTGCCTGCTTCTTTTTTGCTCGAAGGTAGTTTGGAAAACAAAAATAAATTTTATACAAAGCCAGTGAATGTTCCAGCTAACAATGCTATTACAGTAAAGATACCTTGTAAAATGGGAAATGTTGTAGGAGAAGACACCTTGATTATAAAATTTTTAGGCAATCAAGTAGAAGATGCTTTAGTACAGCCTATAAAAGTTGTTCCGCGCGGTTTCCCTGCATCGCTATCGGTCTCTGGAAAGGAAATTTCTCAAAAATTTAGTTTCGATATTGTCAATCCTCTAAGCGGAAGCATCAGAGCTAAAGTTACTGTCTATCCTACTTCGTTAGCGGATTTGTTAGCGGGCATTGAAAGTATTCTTAGCGAACCTTACGGCTGTTTTGAGCAAGTTTCTTCTGCTACTTATCCTAATATTATGGTTTTGCGTTATTTGCAAGAATCCGATATTCAAAACCCGCGTGCGCGAGCAGATGCACTTGCTAAAATTGAAACTGGATATAAAAAACTGATTGCTTTTGAAACACCTGAAAAAGGGTATGAATGGTTTGGAGGAGTGCCTGCTCATGAAGCGCTTACGGCTTACGGCATCCTTGAATTTACAGATATGAAACAAGTGTACAGCGGCGTAGATGAAAACATGATAAAAAGGACTATTGAGTGGCTTTTGAGTCGAAAAGATGGGAAAGGCGGATTTTTACGAGACTCTAAAGCACTCGACAACTTCGGGCGTGCTGATAGCGATGTAACCAATGCTTATATCGTGTGGGCGCTTTCTGAGGCGGGCTACCTACAAGAAATTGCGCAAGAACTGGAGAACTCTTATCGCATAGCTATCCAAACCAACGACGATTACATATGTGGACTAATAGCAAACGCACTTTTTAATGTGAAAGATGCGCGCGCTGAAAGTTTTCTAAAAAAATGGGTTCAAGCTCAACAGAAAGATGGTAGTTTTTCTCGCGCTAAGCATTCTATTACTCGTACTACAGGTAAGGCGCTTGCAGTGGAGACTACCTCTTTGGCAGTATTAGCCATGCTTAAATCAACTGAAATTCAGCATAGCCGCGTCGAGCAAGCGATTAGGTTTATTGTTTCTGCGCGTACACCTAATGGTGGATTTGGAAATACGCAAACTACGATTATGGCTTTAAAAGCGCTTACTGTCTTTGCTAAGTATGCCAGAAGGACTACCGAAAGCGGCGATATAGAATTTTATTTAGATGAGAAACTTGTTCAAAAGCGTCACTTTGAAGCAAATGAAAAAGAAGCGATCGTATTAGAAGGAATTGAAAAGCATCTTCTAAAAGGAAAATACAAAGCTGAGATCCGATTTGCAAACTGTAAAAACCCGTTGCCTTATACTTTTGCACTTACTTATCATTCTGAGTTGCCTGTTTCTTCTAGCGAATGCAAAGTGAGTTTACAAACAGTTTTATCTCAAAAAGCTGTGAAAGTAGGAGAATCTGTGCGGTTATCTGTATTTTTACAAAACAAGTTAAAAGAAGGCCTGCCAATGACGGTGGCAATCGTAGGCTTTCCAGCAGGTACATCTGTGCAGCCTTGGCAGCTTAAAGAATTACAACACCAGAAAACAATTGATTTTTATGAAATTGTAGGGAATAATGTAATACTTTACTTTAGACAATTTTTTCCAGAAGAGAAGCGAACTGTTCATTTAGATTTGAAGGCAGAAGTTCCAGGAAATTACACCGCTGCCGCTTCTACTGCTTATTTGTACTATACTACTGAACATAAAACTTGGTCTCCTGGTGTTTCCATTCTGATTGATTGAATGAAAACACCTCGGATTGTTGTTTAAATCTCTTGTTTAAGGTGCTTAATTTCTTCTTCAAGTTTAGCGATGTAGGCTCTCAGATCTTTTTCGTTCTTTTTGTAAGATTTGATTTGGGTTTCCATATCGTTAATTCGAGATTCTAAGTGCATCTGTTCTTCTTTGCGAACTTTTTCGACTTCGAGAGTTTTTTGCTCTAAATCTCTCTTAATAGTTTCTAGTTCTATTATACTTGTATTTAACTCATTTTGAACAGATTGGAGTTGCTCATTCTGCATCTGAATCATTTCTTCATGCTTTTTGCGCTGAGTAATGTCAATACTTAAAAGACCAATGGCGATTACATTTTTTTCATCTCCAAAAATAGGGAAATAGGTAGCTTTATAGTAGAATTTTTCGCTCTCTAGTGTGTAATAAGATTCTACTTCAGCAACCTCTCCACTTTTAGCTTTTTCTAATAAAGATAGCATTGCTTGTCTACGGCTCTCGTCAGGTATAATATCTAGAAGATGAATGTTTTCTTGCACTTTTAAACCTGCATATCTTTCTTTTGCAGTTTTATTGAGCATAATGATGTTGTAATCTATATCGAGTACTAAAATACCTTCTGGAATTCCGTTGATAATTCCTTCGATGAGATTTTTTTGGCGAAGGGCAGCATTTTTCTGAGCTTGTAGAAGCCTTTGAGTAGCTTCAAGTTCCTCGACATGTTGCTTGAGCTTTTCGCTCATCGCAATTTCGAGGCTCTGTTGGAGAAGTCGTTCCTCTTGCTCTTTGCGAACAGTGATATCATGAGCAATGATACCAATCGCATATACACTTTTATCTTGCGAAAAGATGGGGAAATAAGAAACCCAATTGTAAACTTTCTTACCTTGAAATTCGTAGACGACTTCTCTTTCGCTGGTGTTCCCTTTTAAAACTTGCTGCAATAAAGTTTCATTTTGCTCGCGCTCTGGAGATTGAAACAGCGGTAAGAAAGGTATATTAGTAGCAAGAAGCACTCCCATACGGCCAAATAGTTGAGAAGCAGCCTTATTAAAAATTTGGATTTTTAGCTCGCTATCTAAAATAAGAATGGCATCTTGAGTACCTTCAATTAGCCCCTGAGTAAGTGTTTGAGCTTTGAGAATGGCTTCTTTTTGGCGTTGGAGTTCCTCCTGCGTAGCTTGCAATTCTTCTAAGTTTTGACGCATTTCTTCTTCTTGAGCGCGCAATTCTTCTGTTTTTTGTTGAGAGATTTCTAACAATTGCTTCATGCGCGCATTGTTTCTTACATTATAAATCGTCGATGCGATATTTTCGCCTAATTTTTCTAAAAAGTCAATATGGTAGTTTTCGAATGTTTCGAAAGACGCGATTTCTAAAACTCCAAAAACATCGTCGTTTATTTTAAGAGGTACAATCAATACATGCCTTGGAGGAGCATCTCCCAGTCCTGAAGTGATGCGAATGTAATCTTCAGGAACTTTCTTGAGGTTGATGGTCTCTTTTTCTAAGAAGGCTTGACCTGCAAGTCCCTCTCCGGGTTCAATGCGCTGGCGGAGATGTTTTTTTCTGTTAAACGCGTAACACGCTATTAGCTCGAGATATGGATCTGAAGGATTGTCGTTGTTTAGGATAAAAAGCTTTCCTTGATTAGCATTCAGATATTTTACTACGCCTGCAATCACTTGGTCTCCAAACTTTTCGAGATTATCTGTATGATTTCGAAGAATTTCAGCAAACTTAGCTAATCCCTCCGTAGTCCAATTGCGCTGGGCTTCCGCTTGCGATAAAGATTTCATCTTATCGCGCATGCTCACTAGCGATTCTAGTAACTCGCCCTTTGATTCTTCGAGGGTTGCGTCTAAATTTCCGCTTTCAATCTCTTTGATAAATCGAATGCCCTCTAAAATTTCTTTTTTTAGTTGGGCATTCTTTTTTTGACAATTTTTCAGGATCTCTGTTTTGACGATGCTGTAGCCGAATAACTCTTTCATATTTCAAAAATTTTGTCTAATTTAATGGAACGTAAAAAGTTAAAAAATGTTTATAAAATAACAATTTTGAAATAATATTACAATTATTTGATATAAGATATTGTTTTTTTTTATAAGTAATTTACTCTGTTAAGTAGATAATTTTCACTATTTTTGTTTTTTTGAATAATAAAATTTTACTTTTTTGATAAAAATGATAATGATTAAAAATTACTTATGTATCTGAGATTCATTGTTAAAAAGTACTTAGAAAGTTCTAATTCTTCGAATTGCCTTTCGTTATGAGGGCTTTTTTGTGGGTGGCTTTTATTCTTTTAGTTTGCATCGACTACAAAAAAGAGTCAACTTCTGCAAACTTTTGGAGGATAACTCAAAGTAAGTTACTCGTTGGAGCAGAACAGCCTGAAAAATATCTCGATTTACTTCGGAATAAGCACGTGGCGTTGGTGGTGAACCATACTGCTAGGGTAGGCGAGAAACATTTAGTAGATTTTTTAAAAGAGCAAGGAATAAATATTTCCAAAATTTTTGTTCCTGAACATGGCTTTCGAGGAACGGCGGATGCAGGCGAAAAAGTAGATTCTTCTGTAGATAGCCAAACTAATATTCCGTTGATTTCTTTATATGGCAAAGAAAAAAAGCCCTCTGCTCACTCCTTACAAAACGTAGATATTTTAGTATTTGATATTCAAGACGTAGGAGTTCGCTTTTATACTTATATCAGCACGCTACATTATGTCATGGAAGCTTGTGCAGAACATCAGAAGCCTCTGATTGTTTTAGACAGACCTAACCCTAACGGACATTATATAGACGGACCTATTTTAGAGAAAAAATTTTCTTCTTTTGTAGGCATTCACCCTATTCCTGTTGTGCATGGTTTGACAATTGGAGAATTAGCTCTCATGATAAATGGCGAAAAGTGGCTAGAAGGTGGAAGAGAAGTTGCTTTGCGAGTAGTTCCTGTTCGCCATTATACGCACCTAACGCCTTACTCGTTGCCTGTTAAACCTTCTCCAAACTTGGTAAACGATGTTGCAATAGCGCTTTATCCGTCTCTATGCTTTTTCGAAGGAACTGATATTAGTGTAGGTCGTGGTACACCTTTTCCTTTCCAGGTAGTAGGAGCTCCAGAATATCGAGGAATTTATACGTTTGCGTTTGTTCCACAACCTTCTGAAGGTTCTAAGAATCCACTTCACAACGGAAAAATATGCTACGGTATAGATTTGCGAAATACTTCTTTGCCTATTTACAAACTTGACCTAACAATTTTAATTGACTTTTACCAAAAAGCGCCCCATCGTGAGAATTTTTTTAATTCTTTTTTCGACAAATTAGCTGGTACAGATAAGCTACGAAAACAAATTCAAGAAGGTATGACAGCAGAAGCCATTCGCCAAACATGGCAACAAGAGTTAATATTATACAAACAAATGCGCAAAAAGTATCTTTTATACCAAGATTTTGAGTAATCCAAAAGAGTTTTGCTATTTTTGCGGTGGTCTTTCAACCTTAACCGCTTTTTTTTATGCTAAAAGGATTTTTTCACGTTCCTGAGCCTAAGAATGAACCTGTTTTGAGTTACGCCCCCGGTTCTAAAGAAAAAAAAGAAGTAAAATCTGCTATTCAGGCTCTCAAGTCGTCAGTGGCTGATATTCCTATGTATATCGGGAGTGAACAAGTGAGAACTGGAAATAAAAAGCCTGTTCGCGCCCCTCATGATCATCAACATATTTTAGCCTATTATCACGAAGGAGATGAATCTCACGTTAAGCAAGCTATTCAGGCAGCGCTGGGAGCGAAGTACGCGTGGGAAAATCTTTCATGGGAACACCGCGCCTCTATTTTTTTAAAAGCAGCTGACCTTATTGCGGGTCCTTATCGCGCCAAGCTTAATGCTGCTACGATGCTTGGGCAATCGAAAACTATTTTTCAGGCAGAAATCGACTCTGCGTGTGAAATCATCGATTTCCTTCGATTTAATGTTTATTTCATGTCAAAAATTTATCAAGACCAACCTATTTCTTCTCCAGGTGTATGGAATAGAATCGAATATCGCCCCTTAGAAGGATTTATATTAGCAATTACGCCTTTCAACTTTACAGCAATCGCCGGGAATTTGCCTACTTCCGCGGCTATGATGGGCAACACTGTTGTGTGGAAACCTGCTGAAACGCAAATCTTAGCTGCCAACCTGTTGATGCAAGTGTTCCAAGAAGCGGGTTTGCCCGATGGTGTTATCAATCTTATTTATGTGGACGGACCTAAAATGGGAGAAGTTGCTTTTAAACACCCTGATTTTGCAGGGCTACACTTTACAGGAAGTACACAAGTATTTCGCCACATCTGGAAAACAATTGGAGAAAATATTCATCTTTATAAATCTTTTCCGCGCATTGTAGGAGAAACTGGCGGTAAAGATTTCGTTATTGCGCACAAATCAGCTGATCCGAAAGCTGTGGCTACTGCTTTAGTGCGAGGAGCCTTTGAATATCAAGGTCAGAAATGTTCTGCTGCTTCGCGCGCATATATTCCTGCTAATTTGTGGGAAGATGTCAAGAAGTATATGCTGGCTGACCTCAAAGAAATGAAAATGGGCTCGCCAGAGGATTTTAGAAATTTTATCACGGCTGTTATTGATGAGCGCGCCTTTAATAAAATTACTGCTTATATCGAACAAGCCAAAAAAGATAAAGATTGGGTAGAAATCATCGCTGGAGGGAATTACGATAAATCAAAAGGTTATTTTATAGAGCCCACAATCCTTCTGTGCCGCGATAATCAATACAGAACGATGACCGAAGAAATCTTCGGACCTGTTTTAAGCGTATATGTTTACCAAACCGAACTTTTTGAAGAAGCGCTCGAACTGGTAGATATGACTTCCCCTTATGGTTTGACAGGTTCTATTTTTGCCAAAGATCGATATGCCATTGAATTAGCGTCGCACAAGCTAAGAAATGCTGCAGGCAATTTCTATATTAACGATAAGCCTACAGGCGCTATCGTAGGACAACAACCTTTTGGAGGAGCACGCGCTTCTGGAACCAACGACAAAGCAGGAGCCCTACAAAATCTGTTGCGATGGGTATCGCCGCGTGCTATTAAAGAGACCTTCGTACCTCCTACAGATTATCGTTATCCGTTTATGGAAGAAGAATAAGATGCTTCCTTCAGAACTCATTTTCTTTCACCAGGTTCCGCCGTCTCATTTTCAAAAAATGGTGCGACAGGCAGCCGAATATGCCATCCTCTCAATTCCATTTACTTTTAATCGAATGGGAATTGAGAGCATTTCTAAAAAAATCTTAAACATTGCTAAAGGCAAAGTAGCGGAATATATGTTTCGCTATTTTTGTTTTCAATCGGATATACAAGTAGATTTTGAGAGCTGCCAAACTCCTTTCTATCAGCCCGATAGGCGCGATTTTCTTTGGAACGGAAAAGAATGGGATATCAAAAACAATTTCTTATATTACTCCAAAGAATTTTTGAACCCAGAATCTTACTTAAAATTGCCTGCACTCATTCCGAATCAACACGAAAATGATCAATGGCAAAAGCGCCTGACGAGTTATTTTCAGCTACCAGTAGCCTTTTTATTTACTTTCTTAAAAAACGGAAATCGCTATGGTGAAAATTTTATGGAGATATTCGTGAGTTCTCGGCAACTTAAAATACTCCACCACTTTTATCGTCAATACCAAGGGAAAGCACAGCTTTTGCCACCTTTTAAGGAAAAAGAGTTTTGGAATGAGTTTTCTACTTTTCAAATTGAAATAAGCCATCAACCTACTTTGGTAATTACGGGATATGCTACACAACAAGAGTGGTCTCTTTTTCGAGATTCCGGTAATGGAATTCGCTTTTACGGAGAAGGAGTTCTCAAAACAGTGATCAACAACCGATTTTGTTGGATTGAGCAATTGCCCTCTTTTCGCAGCATGATCCAAAAATTAGGTTCTGATTAGCCATTTTAATAGAATATTGCGTACTTTGCTGTTGTTCTGAAGTGGCTTTGCAAATGTGGAAAGAAATTAAAAAAGAATTTTCAGTTCTCTCGTTAAGGCAAAAAATCCTGTGGGTCTTCACGATTTTGTTTACAGCAGTAGGCTTCTTGGCTTTTCGCAAAAAAACGCTTAACGAACAACAAATGATTGTTCACATCAAAGGGCAAGAAGGCAATTTTTTTATTACTGAAAAAGATGTAAAGTCCCTTGTTTTGCGCATTTGTAAAGCCGAACGCGATAGCATGAACGAACTAAATATTGATAAAATTGAAAAAGCGCTTCGTCGTCATAAGTTTGTGCGAGATGTGCAAGTGGCTCTTAACTTGAATGGCACTCTTATTATCAGCATAGAGCAAGACCAGCCAATTGCTCGACTAATTTCTCCAAGAGGGCAGCAAGGTTATCTCAGTGCTCGATATACTATTCTGCCACTCTCTGAGTATTACACGCCGCGCGTAGTCGTACTAACTGGCAATGGTGTTGATAGTCTTTTTTCTGAGAGCTTTTTACAAAGTCAACAGTCCAAAACTTTTCGAGAATTTTTAGAGTTTATCAATCGAGATGCTTTTTGGCAAAAACAAATTGCCCAAATCGATATAGATGCTAAAATGAACATGACACTTTTTACATTAGTAGCATCCCCTTGTATTGAATTCGGGAGAGCAGAAAATTATCAAACAAAACTTTGGAAGATAAAGCGATTTTATGAAGAAGTGTTGCCAAAGGTAGGATGGAATAAATACAACTTTGTAAACGTGCAATACAAAAATCAAATTATTTGTCGATAAAGAGCTTACCTTTGAAAAGGTAAATTGTAGTATTCTCGAAAAAAATGTGAAATTTCTTTTTAATCAAGCATACGAATTTTATTATTGCTAAATAAAAAAATTTGATTCACTCATCTTAATTTTAAATACGAAAATGAAACAAAGTATCTTTACGATTTTAGGAAGTGTGTTGTTTTGTTGCTTTTGGAAAGTAAATGCACAAAACAGCATCGTAGCGCTTGCGGGAGGTAGCGGCACAGAAGTATTTTATGACATTAAAGAACTCTCCGATGGTACTTACTTAGTAGCGGGTTCTACGTCAGATTTAACGTGGCTACAAGGACTTTCTCCTAGTATGACACAATTAGACACAGCGACTCCTGCCGACAATGCCTATGCTATCTCACCCGCTTCAGGCAATTTTTTTGTATCAGGCTCAGGCGCCGCCAACAATCTAACTGACCAAAGAACGCTCAGGCGCGGATTTGACAACACAGGCTCTGGAGCTGTTACTACTAATTATGGCTTCCTTTTACAGCTAAATGCTACTATGACCAGCGTCATTCGAGGAGTGTATCTGCCCGTAGGTGCGGCTACTAATATTAAATTTATTCGCATGACCAACATGCCAGGAGAGCCTACAGGCGATATTTATATTTCTGGGGATATAAAGAGAAATGTAGTAAGAAGAGAATCCTCCTACTTTATAGGAAAATTGAACGGCAATTTTGTAAATAATGTTCCTACGGGGTTCCATTGGGTTCGTTCTGTGTACGGCAATAGAAATGATCAAAGCCCTCAACCCATCATCTCTTCTTTGAATCAATTCAATACCCAACATGTGTATTTTAATCATCCTTGGGATGTCAATAAACAAGGAAAAGTAATATTGGTAGCAGGTCAGTATAGAAAGCACCCGGATAATAATACGTCCGTGTCTTTTGCGGAAGATTTTGGAGCAGTGCATGTGTTAGAACCTAATGGCTACTTTGGATATATGCCAGGATGGCCTGTACAAAGATATTTGTATTACAACGGAAATAGAGGCGGAAATAATCGCCAGCGATTAGAATACGAAGTCTACTACGGCGATGGTTTTCATTTTCCTAATTCTATAGCTGACTATGGCGATACGAGCCAAATTCGTTGGTCAGAGTATTATTTCAAGTGGGAAAATGTTCGTCCTTTTAATCGTCGGCATGTTCTTCGCTCTTTCTCTGACCAAGATGTGAATGCTGTTTTTGACGATGGAAACGGAAGAATTCGCAAAGGAAAATATCCACTCGATGCCTACTTCGACATAGGCTCTGATACTGCTATTCAGCCCGAATTTGATGCAAATGATGGTAAAACCTACTTCACTTATGTGACTCAAAATCAAACTCATAATGATATTGGATATTTGGGAGTTGCTTTTTCAACTAATAATAATGGGCGTGTATATTCTCCATCTGCAGTGCTGTTCGACAAACAAACGGGAGACTTTTATATTGCAGGAAGCCACTCATACAATAATGGTGATGTAGGAACATTTGTTCCGTATATAATGTGCATGGATTCTTTAGGAAAGCTCAAATGGTTTAGTCGTTTATACTCTGAAACAGATGCAAATCAGAATCCTTTGTTAGCTACTACCGATTTCCATGTCAATGGTTTGGCAATGGATTACACCAACGGGCAAGTGGTCGTGACGGCTTATTCGGAGGGAAAAGACGTTCTCACTAATCTGTGGGAAGGCGACCAAGTGAAAGACTTGGAACTCGGCGTCTGTACAGATAGTATGTTGGTGCGTATGAACGGCAATAATAAAGCTCAAGGTTGGCAAAATAAAATTACAGGCAGCCAGACAGGCAACGACCGACGCTTTAGCTGGATTGGCAAGCTTGACCGAAATGGAAAGCTTAAGCATTCTACTTACGTAGCTGAAATTGCAAACACTACTTCTACAAGTAACGTACTAGGCTCTGGAGTCTTAACGGGTTATCCTACGCTCAATCAAGGAAATCCTGATTTGGCTACTACCCGAATTGCTAACCAGTCAGTTCAAGTGGGTAAAGATGGCTCTGTCATGATTTTGGGCAAAACTTTAGGCGGTATTCCCTTAACAACTACCAACGGTTATCAGCGCTATCCATTAACGAGTGGAGCCACTACTATCGAATTTGTGCGTATATACGCTCCTGATTTAAGCCGTCCTCTTTATAGTTCTGTTATTGGAGCCGGCACAGCTACTGCTCCCGTTCCCTCTAATATTTCGGCTATGAATGCGTTGCGCACCTCTAAAGGAGTAGTAATAGTGGGAGCAGTAAGTGCAGGAAGTACTTTGTTAACAGCTAACGTTCCTTCGTGGGGCAAAGCGGGTGCCGCGAGTGGAAACGACGCTTTCTTGGCTCATTTACAACCAACGTGCTATGCAAAAGCTTCTATTACATATAAGAAAACAGCTTGCGCGAGTTTAACGCATCCAGGTTCAGGATTATATACTCTAACAAGTACTTCTACTACGCTTTCTGGAAATGCCTCTTACGAGTGGTATATAGCTCCACTTGCGGGCTCTTATAACGCCACTCCAGATGGTACTAACAAAGAGTTCGTGGTAACTCAGATGTTCGGAGATTACAAAGTACGTCATATTGTAACAGATGCTTCTAATGGCTGTAAAGATACTGTAGAGATAACTTTTAAAGCGCCTCTTCGCTTAAAAGCTCAAATTAGCACTCCAGAAGAACAAACAGTAGGAGTTCCCTTCAATTTGACGAGTGCAAGTTTGTACAACAATCCTATAGCAACGCAGCCTGCAGCCAATCTTACGTATAAATGGGTATATCCTCGTCCGACAGGGGTTGATACATTTATTGTTCAAGGCTCCGGTCGCGCTCCTGCAGTAAATAGTGTAGTAGTAAATGTAGCAGGTACTTATGACGTATCTTTGTATATCACGGACATTACTTCTGGAAATTTGTGTATTGACTCTGCTAAAATAAAACTGAAAGTGCTTCCTGCTCCCGTTCTTTCTTTTGATACACTTCGTTTATCGGGAGGTTGTGGAGGAGCCCTTTTCCGTCTGACTAATACGAGTACAAATATTCCTTCTTCGAACAAGCTCGTGTTTCAAAATATTGTAGGAGTGACTCCCGTCCAATCGGACACGATATATGCTCCGTTTACTCAAACAGTGGAATACAATGTATCGGGCAGCGGTACTTTTCGTTTAACGCGTTTAGATGCTTCTAATAATGTTTTAGGAAGTCCTTTCGATCGCTCTTATAACGTACCGACGGCAGGGGCAAGTGGCTCTTTCTTTACATACAGCCCTAACCGCCTTCAGTTTATGAATGGCGAAACTATTGACTTTACGAATGCAGCTTATCCGACAGCTACCATAGACTCAGTAATTTGGACAGTTACCCAAGGAAGTACTACCTTGTTTAAGGATAAGCGAATTCCATCGGATATGAATTATGGAACTTATAGCTTTACAAGCGCTAATGCGGGCACTTTCAACATCAAGCTTACAGCGTACAGATTTGGAGGAAGTTGCCAACAAGATACCTCTATTACAGTTGTATTCGGCTGTCCGGATTCACTTATAACGCTATTTAATGGACCAGATACAACTGTGTTGTTGGGAGCACCTGTAACGGGCTTTGCAAAACCTGCCTTCCCGTCGTTTATTCCTATGGCAAACCGAAGTGTGACTTGGACCCGTTTTGATGGTTCTACCCAAGCTGCTTCTACCATAAATCCATCAAATTTGCAAGATAGTTTGCTCGTTGTGAAGGTGGATACTATTTCGGTGCAAGCCGTTACTTTCGGGTGTACGGTAGTTAAGCGAATGCGCGTTACTACAACGTGCCCTGACTCTATTGCTGCTATTACTTCTGCTAAAAATATTACTGTTTTGCCAGGGCAACCTATTAGCGTAACAGGTGCAGTGAGAATTCCTTCTATTGCTACCATAAAGTCGGCTGATACTACTAATTTGGCTGGAAATTCTTCTTCGTTGAATAATGGAAATTTTGCAGTAAATGCAAGCGCTCCAATTACTCCGGGAACGTATTTCGTAAAAGTTCGAGCAAATGCTCATAGTTGTGTAGTGCGCGATAGTGCTAAGGTCACTGTACAAAGTTGTCCTTCGTTGGCTACTGTTAGTGCAAGCAAATCGTTTACAGTAAAAGGCGATACAGTTTCGTTTACACCTACGTTTTTGGCGAGTGGCTATGAAAGCGCAACTACGTTTACTTGGACGCGCTTTAATGGCTCGACAATTTCTAAATCTCTCACGGATACATTATTAGAAACGGCTACCGTAGCAGTAGATACAGTGTCTTTGAAAGTGCAAACACACGGCTGCTCTGATTCATTGGGAGTGATTGTAAACGCCCTTATTCCGAGTTTTGACACCACGCGTGTTAATACAGGCTGCGGCGTCGCCTTTAATATCACCAATACAAGTCAAAACCACCATGCGAGTTTCAAATATATGTTTGAAGTGGTAGGAAGTCCTACGCAGCGCGATACCTTTTTAACTACTGCAGGAAGTCCTTCTTACGAAGTTGCAGGTACTGGAACTATTCGACTTACAATTTTGAATGCTGCTAATCAGCCTGTTGGAAATACGGTGAATGTGAACTTTAGTGTGTCGTCTCAACAGGTAGGTGCCTTCTTTACAAAAGGCGATAGTCGAAATGCTTTTATTCGAGGTGAAACAATCACGTTCACTAATCAAGGTTATCCGATGGCGGGTTTGGAAGCGGTTCGATGGACAGTTATTCGCAACGGTACAGACTCTTCTACGACCCTTGTCAATAATGGAGATGCGAACTTTATTAATTTCCCAATTACTTTTTCTCAGAATGGAAGTTATGCTATTCGTATGACAGCTATTCGAAATTCTGGTGCGTGTTTGAGAGATACTCTCATGACGGGAATCACGGTGGATTGTCCGGATACGATTGCGAGAATTATAGGTACAAAATCGTTTACAATTTTACCAAATGAGCCTGTAGACATTCGCTTCTCAATTCAGTTTCCTTTCTCAAATCCTCTCAACTCGGGGCAATTAATTAATTCTCAAGGTGTTTCAGTATCGTTTGGGAATAGCAACCAATTTGACACTACTACTGAAGTAATATCTACGCCGGGTACTTATTTTGTCAAGGTCTTAGCTACCACATTTGGATGCCACGTGCGCGATAGTGCCACAATTACGGTGCAGCCTTGTCCTGACACATTAGCTACTTTCTCGGGACCTGCAAATGTTCTTCCTGGAGAAAATGCTACTTATACACCTACCTTTAAATTGAGTCCATCCTATGCAAGTGCTACTACTTATACGTGGATAGGCTTCAATGGCTCTTCTACAAGTCTTCCGCTCACATCAAGTTTCCAAGACGCAATTAACTCAGAAAGAAGCGATACTGTATTTTTGGCTATCCAAACGTATGGTTGTTTAGATACGATGTTCTTGCGCGTAACTGCCTCTTGTAGTGGAGTAATAGCAGATGTCACAGGCGGAGCTCCTACTGCTCGCAGAGGACAGTCAATCACTTTTACAGATAATTCAACTATTCCGTTGGGATACTCTGGTACGAAAATATTTAGTACAACAAGCCCAGCAACGATTACTCCTTCAGGAGTGTTTAGTTCTAACGCTGATGGTACTTATAAAGTATATTTAGATGTAAATGTGTTGGGCTGTTCTAAGCGAGATAGTGCTCAGATAGTAGTAAGTTGTCCGCCTGTGGTCGCTTCTATTGCTAAGTCTGCTGATAGCATTGTAGGCATACCTGTATCTTTCTCTAATACAGCGCCTAATGCTGCTATTGCTACAAACAACTGGTCATTTGGTGACGCCTCTAATTCTACCGCTACGGGCTCAACGACGAGCTTTACTTACACCTCTGCAGGAACCTATACTGTAAGGCTCAATACTGCACTCGACGGTTGTACGGGTTCGGATAGCGTACAAGTAAAAATAATTGCTCCTACGGGGGTATGTTTAGCATTTAAGCCTCGCTTATTTGCAGCAGGCAATCTTATTACGACCACAGCATTTGCAAGTAACGATGTAATAAGATGGTTCTTCGTGCCTTTTGATACGACAGTAACGACACTGAGACCTTCTAGAGACTCATTGTTATTGCCGTTTACAACGCAGACCATCAGTGCTAGTCGCTTTGGCTATTACTATGTGATTGTTACTGTAAATGCTTTGAATGGTTGTGTCGCTAAGTCTGACTTGATGCCTATTACAAATCCTGCTGCAGGTCTCACTAACGAAGAACTGGCTTCTTCTGTATCAGTTTATCCTACAGTAGGTGCTGAAAAGGTGAATATTACAATTGCGAATCAATACGTTGGCTCAGGCTTGATTCAGCTGTTTGATAACACAGGACGCTTGTTGCAAAATGTAACTATGCAAAAGAATAGCGCTGTCTTTGAAACAGTTCTTTCTTTAGAAGCTCTCCCAACTGGACTTTATACCGTTGTCGTCACTCTTGACGGAGCTACTATTACTAAGAAAGTACAACGCTAGGCTATTGAACAAGAACTCAACAAAGCAATCTGGTGAGAAATCACCAGATTGTTTCATTTTTATCATGGCGCTATTATGTGAAACAATCACCTACGAAATAGCTTGAAACATTGCAAAACAGGAGTTTAATCAAAACAACTTCTTCGTTAAAAAAATGATGTTTTGGGTACGAGCTTAAACTTGTTTAGCAGGAACTCCAAAAACTGTTTTTCCATTCGGAACATCTTGCACAACTAAAGAAGCAGGCCCTATTTGTGCCTTTTTGCCTATTTTGACTCCAGGAGAAATAATTGCACCGCTCCCGATAAGTACTTCATCTTCTATAACTGCTCCATGGTTCACGACTACGTTTGTGCCAATATTGCAATAATTTCCCACTCGTGCGCTAAAGTCTACTATAGAAGAAGTGCCGAATATATTGAAATTTCCAATTTTTGCATCAGGATTGATAATTACACCAGCGCTAAACAAGTTTCCGTGCTCTATATGAGCAAAAGGCGAAATGTGAGCTTTCGCATGAATTGCATTCACAGGTACAGTTTTGCGTTTTTCGATAATCATTTCTACGGTCTCAATCCTTTCTTCAATATTTTCTATAGCGACGAAAACATCGCATTTTTTTCCGATGTATTTGAGAAATTCATCATTTGTGAGACTTCCAAGAACGCTGATTCCTTGAATTTCTGTTTTATGCAATGTTTCATCATCGTCTAACAAACAGTATATTAAAACATCATTACTATGGAAAATATCCACTGCAATTCTGGCAATCGTTTTGGCTCCTACAATAATAATAGGCTTTTCCATATCACTCTCCTACTAATATTTTTATGCACTCGTTGAGAGCATCTCGCCAGTGTCGAATAGATATTTGAAGAGCATTTTTTATTTTTGTTTTGTCTAAAACGCTATAAGGAGGGCGTTTAGCTTCAGTAGGGTACTGAGCAGTTCGAATAGGAGAAAGGCTTACTTTGAGTTTATGAATTTCAAATATTGCGTGAGCAAAGTCGTACCACGAACAAACTCCTTCATTGCTAAAGTGGTAGATGCCTTTTAGAGAATCTTTTTTTTCTATTATCTTTAATAACACTTCAGCTAAATCTTTGGCATAAGTAGGTGTTCCGATTTGATCAAATACTACGTTAACTTCTCGCCTTTCTTTGGCATACCTTATCATGGTTTTTACGAAGTTGTTTCCGAAAGAAGAGTACAACCAAGAAGTGCGCACAATGATACTCTCTGCGTTTTCGGTTAATACGCGTTGTTCTCCTTCTTGCTTGGTTTTACCGTATACATTAATAGGGTTCACTGCTGACGATTCTGTATAGGGCACATTTGACTCTCCGTCAAAAACGAAATCGGTAGAAATATGGATAAATTTTGTTTTATATTTTTTACACGCTTTTGCTAAAAGTTCAGGAGCTTTAGTATTTGTCAAAAAGCAAGATTCTAAATGAGATTCTGCTTTATCTACAGCAGTATAAGCCGCTGTGTTGATGCAAACATCTGGTTGCATATCCTCAAAAAAAGAAATGATCTCTTTTTCTTGAGTGATATCCAACGAATCTTTATCAGTAAATACAAAGCGATGAGAGCTATTTATGGATAAAAGGCGAATTTCATTGCCTAGTTGTCCGCTTGCGCCTGTTACTAAAATATTCATTGGCTAAATTATTGTTTAATTAAGGAAAAAAATACGGAAAACAAAAGTTTATTTTTTGCTCGCTGAAAACATAGTTAACAAGCACTGAATTTCCAAATTTGTGTGTATGTAATTGCAATGTATTTTTGACCTTCCTAACGTAATATTACTAAGCAATTAAGAAACTTTGTGAGAATGTACAAAAAGGTTCGAACGCGAAATATTACGTTAGCGGTAATATTGTCTTATAAAAAACATCATTCCGGCAACTACTCCTACTATAGAAAGAGGCAACAGCATTGCAAGTGTTTGGATATAGCGCTTATGATTTTGAATTTTAAAAATATCTAACGGACGCAGTGAAATTTCTTTGTTACGAGAAACTATAATTCCTCTTTCGTTTGTCATGTATGCTAAAGTGTTGAGAATAAATTCTTTATTAGAAAGACGACGGCGGCTTGAAGTTTCGTACTCTAAAGAAAGGAGTTTTCCGCTGCGCTTATCAATTTCTTGGCGAATCAGGTCGCCATCAGTGCAAACTAAGATTTTCGCATGTTTTCCTTTTTTTACAAATTTATCTCCCATTCCTGTTTCTATAGGAGCAAACTGCATAGCAAAGGCAGATTTAAAACAACCTTCTAACAAGTAAGCGACAGGGATGTAAGATTCTTTGTATAATTCTGGCTTCATATCCATGCGCAACTCATTGAGGCTTACTAAGCAGGGCGTATTTTTACGGCGAGAGTAACGCGAAGTAAACAATAAGGGTGTTTTGCGAATATCCGCCGCTTTTACTGTATCGAGTGAGGTAGGAAAGCGCAAGTATACCACATCTAAGTTTTTAGTAATCGGATGCTTACTCCATTGGTTAGCTAAAATGTAGTAAGGAAACGGAATTTTCTGAATATTAGGACGGTCTCCGAAATTTCCTACTACCACGTCGAGCATGCCAGCTTGTTGGTCTTGTAAAAGATCTAAGTTGACGCGTACTCCATACTTAAAAATCATGTCTGTTAGATTGAGTTCATATCCGAATGCGTAAGTGCCGTTAAGGGCGATGCTGTCCAAATTCATTTGAACATTATCCAACAAAAAAATTATGTTTCCACCTTGCATAAGGTATTGGTCGAGCCAAAAACGATGAGTTTCTGAAAAAGGCTTTTTAGGTTGGGCTACAATCACTACTTTTATAGAAGTATCTACTGGAGTTTGTAAAGAAACTTGATGAATTTCGTAAAAATCAGCAAGAGCATGGCGCATCTCTACAGTTTGTTCGGCAGTGAGTTCATCGTGTCCTTCTGTAAAAGCGATTTTAGGTCGTTGAGTAAGGGTGAGCTTATGAATGGCTTGCGCTAATTCGTACTCGATACCTTCGATAGATTGATTTAGTTGTTCTTGAGCTGATGCAGCTTTATTCCCTTTGAGCAATAAGACTCCTTCTTCCCGATTTCGATACGACACAATAGCGCCTGGAAAAATGAGCTTTTGAATTTTTTTTCCGTCTTGTTGGTCGAAAAGATGAGTAGGTTGAATTCCTTTTTGTACAAGATACTGTTGTAAACGTTTTCGCTCTGCAGAAGGGAGTTCATCTAAGTTAATAAATCGGTAGCGAATATTTTTTTTGCCAAATACTACAAATTCGTCGAGTGTTTCTTGAATAGCGTTTTGCAATCTTTTAAAAGATGCATTAATGTTACCAGCTAAATAAACGTCTATTTGTACGGGAGATTGTAATTTTTGGAGCAGGTGAATAGTAGCTTCTGAAATGGTATATCGTTTTTCTTCTGTCAGGTCCCAACGCAAGTGAACGAACGATAATACCATGTTGAGCAAAATTAATGCTAAAACCACAGCGCTCAAGGTGAGAATATTTTCATATTTGCGGAGATTCATGATGATCGAATTGAAATTTTAAATATTTAATAGTGTGTCCTTCAGCTACAAACATCGTTTCGTATTTGGTAGTAATTTGGTAATGTTCGGATAATAAAGAAGATTCATAAAGATTTCTCGTCCATTCTAAATTGCGAATAGGAAACTGTTGCAAGACTTCTAAAGTATAATCGAACAGTAAGTCGTTATCGGTTTTTAATCGAACCCACCCATTAGGTTCTAAAATGCGGCGATACATATCCAAAAATCGAGGGTGAGTAAGACGGCGGCGCGCATCTGCATTTTTAGGCCTTGGGTCTGGATGGATGAGCCAAATTTCATTTACTTCTCCTACATCAAAAAAGTTTTCTAATAACTGAATTTGAATTCGCAAAAAGGCGACATTTTTTAATTGATTTTCAAGAGCTAATGTAGATCCTTTCCACAATCTATCTCCTTTAATATCAATTCCAATGAAGTTGCGTTCGGGAAAGAGCTTCGCTAGCCCCACAGTGTATTCTCCTCGACCACAGGCGAGTTCAAGGCTAATTGGATTTTGATTTTGAAAATACTTTTCACGCCAGTTGCCTTTGATGACGTGAAATAACTCTTTGCCAGGCTGGATGATATTAGGAGCTAATTCATTCGCTGCAAATCGTTGAAGTTTCCTTCTCGCCATAAAAATTGTTCACTTCCTTGCAAAGATAGGTTCATGAAGTAAACACATCAACAAACTTCTTAAGACGCGTCAAAACATTTTCGAAATCGTCTAAAAAAATCATGTTAGGACCGTCCGAAAGCGCCTGCTCAGGATTGCGATGTACTTCAAAAAAGAAACCTCGCACGCCTACGGCTGCTGCTGCATTAGCCAAGTGGGGAGCATATTTCCGATTTCCGCCGCTTTTCCCTTCTAATCCGCCGGGCTTTTGGACAGAGTGAGTAGCATCCATTACTACGGGGTAACCGTATGTTTGCATTTCTACTACTCCCGTAAAATCTACAATTAGGTTGTTATATCCGAACATAGTGCCGCGTTCGGTAAGTATAATTTGCTGGTTTTGAGTAGATTCAAGTTTTTTGATCACGTTTTTCATATCTGCAGCAGAAAGAAACTGTGCTTTTTTTACGTTTACAATCTTTCCGCTTTTGCCTGCTGCTAATAACAAATCTGTTTGCCTACAAAGAAAGGCAGGAATTTGTACGATATCTACTACGGATGCAACAGCTGGCACTTGAACAGATTCATGAACATCAGTAGTAACAGGAATTTGATAGCGTTGTTTAATCTCACTAAGGATTTGCAAGCCTTTTTCGAGACCATATCCTCGAAACGATTCTAAAGAAGTGCGATTAGCTTTATCGAAAGAAGCTTTAAATACGTATGCGAATCCTACTTTGCGGCAAATTTGGGATATGTTTTCTGCCAAATCGTATGCCATTTCTGCAGATTCAATCACGCAAGGTCCCGCAATTACAAAAGGAACTTCTTGAAGAGTTTTATATAAGTTCATAGCATTACTTTAGTTAGCTTGTAAAAGAGAGATTCCAATTTCACAATGAAGGCATTTTTTTTGTTGGCAGAATTGATGATACAACTCTATAGCGCCTTGGCTTTCGAAAGCAGTTCGCAAAGGCATTTGGCTGACTTTCCATTTATCCGTAATCGAGTTTTTTTCAGGTTTTAATAAGGTGAGCCATTCGAGTGCTTTTTTATAAAATTGTTCTTCTGAACGATATTCCGAATAACTTACTAAAAGCGGAACAACTGTGTTGATGAGAATATTTTCGACGCTTTCTCGACCTAATCCCGCGATTTTTTCCGAAGATTCCTGTCCAAATTTATAATGAGTTTGCCAATATGCAGATTGTTTTACTTGCAACATAGAAATCACTTCTTCAACTGTCTCAGCAAACAAAAAGCGAGAAAAAAAGCTTTCTTCCCTAAAAATAAGCATTGCTAATTGTGCAATTCGAATGGTAGGGAAATTTGCTGGCCGCGTGGGTGAAAATTTCCACATCGCTGCCAAATGAGTAATAGAAATCTGGTATTTCTTCGATAAAAACTTATATTCTTTCCATAGATTTTTTGCATAAGTGTCTGTTTCTGTTTCGTGTAATAGTCCGCTTGTTCCAAAAAGGAGCGCTTCTATTGAAAGAAGGTTGTCGCGATGCTTCTGCAAAACTTTTAAAGGTATAGCTTTAGCTAAAAGGAGCATAGGCTCGCTGTTGATTTTGAATCCTAAATTTTGTGCTAAAAGTTGGTAAGTAGTTTCTTCCCAATTTTTTTCGCTTTTTTCAAATAGCTCTTTGATAGTTGATTTTTTTCTTTCTAAGCGATTTTTCAAAGCTGTCTGCAACATCGAAACCTTAATCGTTTGTTTTACTTTCGAAAGTTGTGCCTGACAAGGAATTTCAGCAGCCGTTTCTATTAAGTTGAAATATTGCTCCACAACTAAAGGGGAGGTTCTTTTGCAGAGAGCTAAAGTAGGAAGGAGCATTCCATTTTCTCGAAAAATCGTTTTATCGTGTTCCCATACGACGTGCAGAACGACGTTATTATAAGTTTTATCCTGTTGATGAGAATGTTTCTCCCAGTCAGAACTTTTTACATGAATTTCTATATTTCCAAACCATTCTACATCGTTGATTTTGATTTTGGCATCTAAAAAATCAGCACCTGAGTACTGGTTAGGGATGCCTACTGAAAAAATTTCAAGTTTTTCTCCGCTTTCTGTGGTAAGGTTAGCTTTATTAAATTGTTGATATTGCCATAAATATTTAATGAAACTCTCTTTCATCTTTTTCGATTTGCTAGGCGGAAAATTAAGCATTCGCATAGCAAAAGTGAACAGAGAAGTAAAAAACTTTTCTAAGAAGAGAAAGGTCGTTCTGCTGGGTTGCATTCTCCTTCTACGATTCTGATTGTGCGCTTTACCTTTTAGAATTTGATCTCAATTAAAGCGCGGGAGAATTTCTTTAGATATTTTTTGCTCTGACAGAACGCAAAAGTTCTTGTAGTAGGCGATTGTGACCCAATTTCAGCTACTCCCAGTTTCCTGTATTTTGTTACTAATGGGCAGAAAAGAAGATCGGAAAAGAGTTCTTTTTGTTATACTTATTAGCACACTAGAAATTGTTTGCAAATAGCGGACCTTGTCTGTTTTGTCGGAAAGTTAGTGCAATTCCCTAATGAAAATGCATTTGAAAAACGAACGTGTTATAATGTATGTTTACTTACATCTACTCATTAGGAGATTTTTTTATATTTTTCAACTGCGAAAAAGTGAATGTCTCTGCTTCAGTATTCAATTTGAGAGAGGCTCAGTTCGCTGTTTATTTCGAAGTAATCTGCAGCCAAATACATTAGGGTGGTTGTGGTTTGCTTTCAAAAGAAGGCTTTTGACCCAACATTTTTCTAGTGCATAAAATGAGTTAAAGAGATTGCCTTCAAAGTTTCAACATAAATTGTTCATTCTTTGCAATAGAAAACACAACTAGATGTGATCTAAATTAATTTTTATTTGCATGAAAAATTTATTGTTGTAGATTTAATCCGTTTCATGCATTGTAGACTTTGTATCCAAAATATCAAGGAATTGCTCCAATGCATATAGAGATAATACAATTGCTTGCGATTTTATTTGTAAAAACTTATCTTGATTTCCCGAGTTCAAAATTTTTTTAATGTATAAAATGGGTTTAATTAAAACATTCCAGATTTATGGCATCCTTCCTTAAAAAAAATAATAGCATTAGTTTTAAAATATCGCTATCGCTTGTAGTATTGACCGCTTGCTCGATATTGGTAATTTTTTTGGTGGGTCATTCAATATATACTTTTAAAAAAAGCAATATCAGGTTTGCTGAAAACAACACGATTCTAGCAGCGCGTGATTATGCCAACTTATTCAAGTCTACTATGGAGGATGCTTTGATAATCACAAATACTTTATCAAAGCAGTTATTGGGGAATACTAGTGAAACATCGACATTAAAAGTAAGCAGAGAAATAGCCAACGAAGTTCTAATACAAGTATTGATTCAGAATAAATGGTTGCTTGGCACATGGACAATTTGGGAACCAAATGCTTTTGATGGTAATGATTCTTTGTTTGCCAGCACGGATTGTCACGATAGTACGGGGCGTTTTATTCCTTATTGGGTTCGTGGTGAAGATGGGAAAATTCATTGTGAGGCGGTAGCTTATTATGAGGATCAAGACGGCGATGGTGATTTTTATCAGTTGCCCAAAAAAGGAAAAAAAGAAATGATCGTAGGTCCTTTTTATTACAACGGAATATTTATGGTATCCATTGTCACGCCTATTCTTAAGGATGATAAGTTTTATGGTGTAGTGGGCTGTGACGTAAGTATAGGCTGGATTCAAAACTGGGTTGACAGTGTAAAATTTTACAATGGTAAAGGTATCATAAACATAATTGCTGCTGATGGAACCATTGTTGCAGCACAAGGGAGAAAGGAATTAGTAGGTAAAAAAGTCGAAGTTTTACATTTAGCACACATTGATAAGTGGAGAAAATCGGAAAAAACTGGAGTTTTTATTGTTAATGACACACTGTTTACCTACGTACCCTTTTATATTGGTCAAACGGATCAACAATGGCTGCTAAACATTGCCGTGCCAATTGAAGTATTAACGGCAGAGGCAGATGAAGAAATGGCTAAACTCTTAATCGGTGGGATAATTTTACTTATTGCTTTCGTCTACATTGTTAATTACTTTCTGAAAAAATTAGTTAAACCAATCAAAGCAATAACAATTTCAGCCGATAAAGTTTTGTTAGGGAATTTAAATTATAAAAGCATGAACATCGACTCGGCTGAAATAAAACAATTAGATGAAGTGTTTAGTAAACTTGTTGCTTTCTTAAAAGATATTACGAAGGTATGCACTGCAGTTGCTAATGGTGATTTTACCCAAAGAGTATGCATAAGGAGTGAAAAAGACGAATTGGGCAAATCTGTTAATCAAATGATAGAAAATTTGAAAAAAGCGGCAGAAGAAGACAAGATACGGAGTTGGGTGACAGAAGGTTTAGCTAAATTTGGAAACATACTGCGAGCTGGCAGGGATATAAAAAAGCTTTCGGAAGATATATTATCGAACTTAGTAAAGGATTTGGAATTAAATCAAGGTTGGATGTTTTTATTGAACGATTCTGATGCAAATGATGAGTATTTGGAGTTAGTAGCATGCTATGCATACGATCGCAAAAAGTTTTTAAAAAAGCGTGTTGAGATAGGGGAAGGTTTAGCAGGTCAGTGTTACTTGGAAAAGTCCACTATTTATTTGACAAAAATACCTGATGACTATGCTAAAATTAAGTCGGGGTTAGGAGATTGTTCTCCGAGCTGTGTATTGATAGTACCTTTGAAGTTTAACGATAAAGTGGAAGGGGTTATGGAATTAGCATCGTATAATAAATTAAAAGAACATGAGATAGCGTTTGTTGAGAAGTTGGCTGAAAATATTGCATCAACTATATCGAACTTAAAAGTTAATGAGCGAACAAAGGTTCTTTTGAATATTACGCAAACACAAGCTGAAGAGATTCGAGTACAGAAAGAGGAAATGCTTCAAAAAATGGAAGATTTAAGGGCTGCTTATGAGGAGATAAAGAATAAGGAACAAGAATATTTACAACAAATTGCACATTTAAGACAAGAATTAGAGAGACGCTACTCTGATAAATCCAACATTCCAGTATGATTTTAGGAGCGATTTTGTTTGTGGTTTGCTTTCAAAAGAAAGTTTTGTGATATTTGCACAACTAATTGAGTCATAAAAATTAGTGGCGCCGTAGTTGTGGTTTGCTTTCAAAAGAAAGTTTTGTGATATTTGCACAACAAAGCATTCTTTTCCGTGTTTGGGTTCGGGGTTGTGGTTTGCTTTCAAAAGAAAGTTTTGTGATATTTGCACAACGGTTAGCTCGTTCGTTTTTGTTAAACCTAAGTTGTGGTTTGCTTTCAAAAGAAAGTTTTGTGATATTTGCACAACAAAATTTCCTTCCGAACCCAAACCGGGTTGTGGTTTGCTTTCAAAAGAAAGTTTTGTGATATTTGCA
>JANWWC010000009.1 GCA_025056215.1 Cytophagales bacterium
GAACAAATTTCAGACGATAAAGCATTATGTTTAGTGCTGCATGGCGGACTAATTTACGCTATGCTTATCACATACAAAATGTTCAGCACTTTTACGAACAGACCCATTTCGGACGGCTCAACAACACAAGTTTTGACTGCAATACAAGTTGACAGCCGAGAAGATGTTGACAGAATTGTAAAACTCGCCCTTGAAAACGGTGGAACTCGTTATAGAGAAAGTTCCGACCACGGCTGGATGTATTACGACACATTCGCAGACCTTGACGGACACCAATGGGAAGTGATGTTTACAGACGATACTCAAATACCACAATAAAGTTTTGTTTATGGAAAAAATAACAATAAAAGCGACCGTTTCGGCTGACAAGAAAAAAGTTTGGGACTACTACACAAAACCCGAACACATTACCCAATGGAATTTTGCCGACCCAAGTTGGCATTGCCCCACAGCCACAAACGATTTAAAAGTTGGCGGACGTTATGTAGCTAGAATGGAAGCCAAAGATGGAAGTTTGGGATTCGATTTTGATGCGGTGTACAAAGAAATCAGGCAAGGAGAAAGTTTTACTTATGAGTTTGGCGGACGACTAGCAACAGTCGAGTTTAAAGAAATAAACGGAACAACAGAAGTAACAATAACATTTGACCCTGATACTGAAAACCCCATTGAATTACAACGTCAGGGCTGGCAGGCGATTTTGGATAACTTTAAAAAATACACAGAGACGAACGGATGAACGGAAGAAGAAAAACTGGTGCAAACAGCCGCTTGCCTCTATGGGGGCTGATGGGGTTAAATCAAGTGCTGTGCTTATTTCAACCTTTTAACGGTGGACAGTCCTTCGCTGACTTTTAGAAAAAATTTTCATGGGCAAACAATCATCTAACGGAACTGAAAACGATTTGCAAATGACGTTAGAACAAAATATTTAATCTTGTAATAATAATGGCAAAAACGAAGACGACTTATACTGGTCAAGACATAACTGATTTTTTAAATTCATTTGTTGGCAATGAGCAGATGAAAGCCTACAGTTATCAACTGATTGACTTATTACAAAAATGGACAGACTCTGAACCTAAAATGTGGGGGCCGAGTATTATCGGCTTTGGCAAGTATCATTACAAATATGCAAGCGGACATGAAGGTGATGCACCAGTTCTTGCGTTTTCACCACGCAAAGCTGCCTTGACACTTTATGTCTATTCTGACACTGAGAAAAGCAGAAAACTATTGCCTTACCTGGGAAAATTTAAAAAGAGCAAATCCTGTATTTACATAAAAAAACTTGCCGACATAAATACCGACATTCTAAAAGAAATTTGTATTGAATCAATAAAATATATTAGCGAACATCACGAATGCTCTTGCAGAGTAAAAAATAGTATTGAGTACGAACTACAGAAGCACAACCGCTAACATAAGGCTGTATAGAGAAGAGCCTTGCCACTCAAATGGGCAAATTACACACTACTTAATTGGCAGGATTTTATGCCATTGATTGATCCGCTCTTGCGCATCGGCACGAAGCATATTTTTTTGCAAAATTCGTTTCCGCATTTAATGATAGTTACTATTTTTAAGTGAATAAATCACGTAAGATGGCTATAATTCTTGCCATTTTTAATATCATGAGGGGTTTTCACCGAAGGTGTCGGTTGAACACGGGTTTTGCATCAAACGGGGTGATGCTTCGACCAGCTCAGCATATCATGTGAAAGCTTGGAGTTTTATGCTTTTTTTCAAGTGCAGTGCTGGTTCACAGTATGGGACCCTGAAGTCGCACCTGAACGCAAAGCTCGAATCCTATATGGTTAATATCGGATAGCTGTTAAACACGACTAAAGAAAATTCTGAAAGAGAAAAATGAATAAGGAAATAGAACAATATAACAACAATCAAACAACGGTTGACAAAAAAATTTGCGATTTACTTGCAGAGACAATTGACACCGAACTAAAAGAAGCCGAATCAAAAATATGGCACGCTCATCCTGTTTGGTTTATAGAAGGTAATCCGATTGTTGGTTATAGCAAACAGAAAAAAGGAATACGACTGATGTTTTGGAGCGGTGCCGACTTTGAGGAAGATAAACTAAAAGCAGGTACAGGAAAATTTAAAGACGCATCTGTTTGTTTCACCTCAAAAGACCAGGTCAATCTTACAGACCTTAAACGTTGGCTAAAAAAATCAAGAGAAATCCAATGGGACTACAAGAACATTGTAAAACGCAAAGGAAAACTTGAACGATTAAAATGAAGACAAAAATC